>NZ_SNXR01000011.1 GCF_004362665.1 Flavobacterium dankookense
CGACTGCGCAGATGGTACTGCAATTTGTGGGAGAGTATGTCGCCGCCTTTTTTTGAAAAGCCTATCCGTATTGGATGGGCTTTTTTGTTTTTAGTGCTTTTGTAATTTATATGAAATAGCTATTCTTTTGGTGTAAGTTGATATTCTTCAAATGGTGTTTGATTTTCTTGTGATGGAAATCAATATTCTTCTGATGTATATCAATATTCTAGTAATGTAAGGCGATATTCTTTTGATGGAAGTCAATATTCTTGTGATGGAAATCAATATTCTTCTAATGTTATTTAGTATTCTTTCGATGTATATCAATATTCGTCAAATATTCTTAGATATTCTTTTGATGTAAATCAATATTTTCCTTTAATGGTGAAACACTCATCCCGTATGGTCTAACACTCATCCCGGATGTTCCAACACTCATCGCGGATACTTCAACACTCTTCTCGGATGGTTCAATACTGTTCTTGGGTAGTTTTTTATTTTTAGAAAAAAAAAGAGTTTCTGGTGGGAAATTCTTTTGGATTTATTTTCTAGTTACTTGAATTATATTTGCAATGATAATTTATTGGACAACTTTCACATTTTGGATTGGTTGGTCGGCAGATTTCTCTTCCTAGAAAGGAAATAGCCATTCCGATTTCGTTCCAAATGTTTTTTTGGAGTATTTGCATCAATTGTTTTTCGACTTTGTTTCCGTCTTTAGTTTCATTGCAAAGACCAATTCTTGGTGCTACTCTTATTACATGCAAATCTGCAATAATACCTTCTGCTGGGCTATTTGTTTCTCTGATTATCACATTGGCTGATTTTCTTCCTATGCCTTTTAGAGCGGTTAGTTTCTCCATTGTTAGTGGAATATTTTCGTTAGATTGGATAGTTTGCGCTATTTCAATAATCCAATTTGCTTTTGTGCCAAAGTTTCTAACTTTAGAAATATGAGGAATTAGTGCTTCGACGTTTGACACTGCTAAGGATTCCATGTATGGATATACTTCAAATAATGCTGGTGCAATTTTGTTGATATTCGCATCGGAGTCTTGAGCAGAGAGTATGACCATCATCATTAATTGGTAGGTGTTTTTGTATTCTAAAGGATGCTTTTTCCCTTTATATTTTTCGATTAATGGTTTTAATTTTTCTGACCAATTATCGTTGGGTTCAAATAAATTCATGATAGATAAATTATTGGTTTGTTATAGTTGGTATTCCTTGGATTAATTCGTTTATACTAAAATGATAATTTACTAAAACACCTTTGTGTTGTCCATTAACAACATCTCCAATTCCAGTGGCTCTTTTGAATTTTCGAGTATTGTTTTTATCATTTAGTCTAATTTTTTCTAGTTCTTTACTGTTTTGATAAAAATACAAATCGGTATTTTGATTGTTTATGCAATTTCTATTTTTTAAACACCAAACTATATAAAGGTCTATTTTTTCTTTTTCATAAATTTCAAAGTATCTTTCTAAATCGCTTAGATTAAGAGCGATAGTTTCGGATGGTTTCAGATTGCTATTTGGTAAAATCGTTTCAACTGACATAAATGTTCGAGATTGTACTTTGATTTCGATATAACAAACGGGTTTATCAATTGAGGTTTTAGAAATTACTTCAATATCAGGGTAACCGTTTTTTTTAGTTTTGAAAGCGAATAGATTTGGGTTTGACTTATTGATTTGTCTTATGATCTGTTCTTCAATCGCTTCTGAAAAATTTACGTCTTTTTCAAAATCATAAACTCCAATTGACTTTCCATCGCACCGTGTTTGGCAACTGCTACAATCGTATATATTCGGTGCTAATTGAATGTGTGACATTATATTTTTTTATTTGTAACTAAATTACTAAAAATTAGTTATAAATAAACTCTTTTATAGTTTCTATTACTTTAGTATCACCCAAAATTTTTCGATGACCTAATCCTTCAGTAATCATTAGTGTGCTATTTTTAAGATGTTTATGAATGTTGTGTGCTGCTTTTATTGCTACATCATCGTCATTGCTATCGTGGATGATTAGTACAGGAATGGTTACTGATTTTGCTGAAAAACTAGCGGCATAATTTTCCATTGGTTCCTTAAATTTTTCTTCAAAATAGTTTTTTAGTAATAGACCAATCTTCGGTTTCAGTTGTAGTTTTTGAATAAAATCATCAATAATGTCTTGAATAATATCGCCACTTCCAATAATTACTGCTTTTTTCACATTTAGATTTTGTTTTATTGCGTTTAAAATAGACATTCCTCCAAGTGAATGACCGATGGCAAATTCAAATGGTCCAAATTGCTTTTCTATTTCTAAGATGGAAGTAATAAATTCGGGCATCAATGTCGTTTTTCCCTCTGATTTTCCGTGAGCTGGCGCATCAAAACTTATGGTGGCATAACCTAATTCAAGCATTTTATCAGCTATTTTCACCATTTGTGTTCCTCTACCAGACCAGCCATGCACTAATAAAATCTTTTTTTCATAATCTCCATATCGGTACACAATTATGTTTTTATTGATTTGAGGTACAAATAGTTTTGTTTGAATACTTTTTTGCACCATGTGTAATTCTCGCTTTGGTATTTTGTGTTTTATTGGTCTTACAAATAATTTTGCGGCAAAGAGCATTGCTAATTTTGGTGAAATTGCTTCTAAAAATTTAGCAGTAATTAGAATCGGTTTCGGAATTTGCAATGATTGAGTAGGTATTGCTGCTTTTTTTGTCATTTCAATAAATTTTACTGCAATTTATAACTTATTATATTTTTTTCTAACTTACAACTTCTTAAAATTAGTATAAAATGCAAAATCAAACCCGAATTATAATCGAAAATGTGCAACCGCAGTTAGATGGTGGTGCCTTTTTTATCAAAAGAATTGTTGGAGAAAAAGTAGTAGTTACTGCAAATGTTTTTGCCGATGGTCATGATGTTGTAGCAACTTGTGTGAAATTCAAACACGAAAAAGACAAAAAATGGCAAGAAGTGAGAATGACGGAAATGGGTAATGATGAATGGACAGCCACTTTTAAAGTTGAAAAGCAAGGTCATTATTCCTATTTTGTTGAAGCTTGGGTTGATTATGCTTTGAATTGGCAACACGGAACGGAGCGAAAAATTCAAGATAATCAGCATGTAAAATCGGAGCTTTTGGAAGGAGCTGAATATTGTCAGGCGATTTTAAAAGAAGCTTCAAAGGAAGAGAAAGCCTATTTGACGAAAGCGATTAAAGCTTTTCAAGACGAAAAATTATATAATGATGCCATTCAGATTGCTTTGTCGGCTGAATTGCATCATATTTTTTATAACTATCCAACGCGAACCTTGGCCAATACTTCGGCTGAACTGAAAGTTTACGTTGATAGAAAAAAAGCATTGTTTAGCACTTGGTATGAATTTTTTCCACGTTCGGCTTCGCAAGAAGGAAAACACGGAACATTTAAAGATTGTGAAAAACTTCTGCCACGAGTTGCTGCTATGGGATTTGACACTTTATATTTTCCACCAATTCATCCTATTGGAGAAGTTAATCGAAAAGGAAAAAATAATGCAACCAATGCGCAAAAAGGCGATGTTGGTTCGCCTTGGGGAATTGGCTCAAAACACGGCGGACACAAAGCAACACATCCAGAACTAGGGACAATCGATGATTTCAAATCATTAGTAAAAGAAGCTAAAAAACTCGGAATTGAAGTGGCGATGGATTATGCACTTCAAGCTGCGCCCGATCATCCGTATGTAAACCATTTTCCACAATGGTTCAAATGGCGACCTGACGGAACAGTTCAATATGCAGAAAATCCACCAAAAAAATACCAAGATATTCAACCAATATATTTTGAAAGTGGCGATTGGAAAAATCTTTGGAAAGAATTGTTAGACGTTGCTTTATTTTGGGTAGAAGAATGTGATATTAAAGTTTTTAGAGTAGATAATCCGCATACCAAACCATTCTATTTTTGGGGTTGGTTGATTGCCGAAGTGAAGAAAAAACATCCTGATGTATTGTTTTTAGCCGAAGCTTTCACGCGACCAAAAATTATGCATGAACTAGCAAAACAAGGATTTACGCAATCCTATACCTATTTTACGTGGCGAAATTCCAAAGCTGAACTAATTGAATATCTTACTGAATTATCCAAAACGGAACAAAAAGAATTCTTCAGACCAAACTTTTGGCCAAATACACCCGATATTTTACCGTATGCCTTACAAAGCGGAATGGAAAGTGTTTACTTGCACAAATATTTCTTGGCAGCAACGTTAAGTTCCAGCGTAGGAATTTATGGTCCAGCCTATGAATACATGGTTTCTGCTGCTATGCCAGGCAAAGAAGAATATTTCAACTCCGAAAAATATGAAGTCTATCATTGGGACTGGACGGTTCAAAACAAATTGATTACATTGATTACTCGTTTGAACAAAATCCGTCACGAACAACCGTCATTGCAGCAAACCAATAACATTCAGTTTTGCAATACTGATAACGAACAAGTTATTGCGTACTACAAATTTGACGACGATAAAACCGATGAAACCTTGATGATTTGTAACATCGATCCGTATTATCCAAAGCAAACTTGGGTTCAATTACCGTTGCAATCGCTAGGAATTCAACCAGGTCAAACGCTAAAAGTGGTCGATTTGATTACTGGAAATAGTTATTATTGGGACAAAGAATGGAATTTTGTTGAGCTTCAACCGGCGTTACCATTCCATTTGTTTAAAATTTTTAAATAGTATAAATCCATAATTAACATGGAAAATTTAAATCAGGAAACTTTTACTACTCCTTTTGTTTTTAAAACAGATTGGAAAAACGCGCTTGACGATGATGAGTTTATCAAAGTCTTTTCTTCGGATATTTTAGAGAATTATATCATCAATAAACGCTGGTATGGTGGAAAAGCGAGTACGTTAAAATACATCGAAGTCGTTGATCATTTTAAAATTACCTCAAAGAAAAATACCTATTACGGTGTTCTTTTGGAAGTTAATTTCAAGGAAGCTTTCTACCAGCACTATTTCATGCCATTGGCTTTCATGGCAGAAGAAGAATTAGATACTAATACTATTATTGCTCCTATTCAGTTGGGAAATCAAAAAGGGTATTTAGTTGATGCATTGCATCAGGAAGATTTTAGGAAATTATTGTTTGATAATATCGTTCAGGCAAAAGAAAATCCTGAATTGAAATTAGTTTTTCATAAAGGTTCCAAATTTGACGACAAAGAATATAAGTCATCGAAATTCATGGGCTTGGAGCAAAGCAATACGTCCATAATTTATAACGATGCTTTTGTGTTGAAAATCTTCCGACGTATTTATGTGAGCACTAATCCTGATTATGAAATCAGTCGATTTTTAACTGAACGAATGCATTTTAAGAGTTCGCCTGCTTATACTGGAAGTATTAATTTGGCTTTACCCGAAGGAAATATTACATTGGGATTGATGCAAGAATTGGTTCCAAATCAAGGCGATGCTTGGAAATTTATGCTCGAAGAAATCGATGGTGTTTTCATGAATTTGAAGACAAAGAAGATAAAAATTGACAAATTACCCGATATTCCGTTGTTCAAGCGAATGAAAATCAACGAAATTCCGCCTGAAATTATTGATTGGGTTGGATTGAGTTTGTTTCTTCGATTGCAAACCTTAGCCAAACGAACAGCCGAAATGCACATTGCACTTGGTGGCGATATTCACGATACGGCTTTCACGCCAACAACTTACAATGGCGATTATACCGTTTGGTTGAAAAACCGAATGCTCTATCAGTTTCAAAATCGATTGAATATTATTGAAAATAGTTTGCACAAACTCGACGGATTGGCGCTCGAATTAGCGCATCAGTTTATGGAAAACAAGAAAATTGTCCGTAAACATTTTGTCGATTTCGATTGGACAAAAATGAAATCGGAACGCATCAGAATTCACGGCGATTATCATTTGGGACAAATTTTAGTCAATGGCGATGATTTTTATCTGCTTGATTTTGAAGGCGAACCCGAAAGTACCATTCGCGATAGAAAAGTAAAACAGCCGCCGTTGAAAGACGTTGCAGGACTGTTTCGCTCGTTTCATTATGCTATTTATGCTACGATTTTCAACAACAAAGACAAATATCCATTTGAGCAGGAGCAACTTTTTAAAGCTGCCGAAATACTGTTCAATTATTTTGTTGGAGCGTTTTTGGAAACCTATATCGAAAAAGCACAATCGGGGAATTTGAACATTGGTTACAGCCACGAAATAGAGTTTTTACTTAAATATTGTTTGCTGGAAAAAGCGGTTTACGAACTCGGTTACGAACTAAATTCCCGACCACGTTGGGCAGTTATTCCGTTGCGGGGAATTCAGAGTATAATGAAGTATTAAGAATTAAAAATTACGAATTAGGAATTACGAATTTTAAATTTTGAATTGTGAGTTGATTGTCAGATGATGTGAGTTGATTGTCAGATGATGGGAGTTGAAAGTCAGATGATGGTAGTTGAAAGTCAGACGATGGAAGTGTATTTTATGACGATGGATGTTTGAATTCAGACGATGGAAGTTGGAAGTATGACGATGGAAGTAGGCTTTCAGACGATGGAAGTAGAGTTTCAGACGATGGAAGTAGACTGTCGGACGATGGTTTTTGAGAAAAGGCTTGTTTTTATAGATTATTACTTACTTTTAATTAAGTTTATTGTATAAAAGATAATTAGAAAATTATCAATTAAAAATACCACAAATATTGCTTTGTAATTTTTAATTGTTTTTTATATGAGTTTTAATGTTAGGACTGAGGAGTATGCTCCTCTTGGGGATTTTTTGATGGCTAGTTTTGCTAGAGATTTGGCGGCAATTGAGGTTCGTTTTAAGAAAATGAATGCTGCTTATTTGGCTTCGTTTGAAGACCAATTGGATGTGGTTAAAAAGCTTGAGGGTACGCTTAAGTTGACGGAAGACCAGAAGAAGGCGACTGCTACGCTGTATGCTGAGGCAGATGTTGTTAATAAGGATTTGAATTTTTTGAGTTCTTATTTTAAGGATGCGGGATTGCCAACGGCGGCGATTTCTAGTTTGAAAAAAAATCTGAAGCGAAGTAATATTGAAGGAGCTTTGTTGGAGATGAAGGATTTGAGGCAGTATATTGTTGCTAATCAGGCGGCATTGGAAGAGGAAGGAATGGATGCTGGTTTTCCTAGTGAATTGGATGCACACCGCGTTAGTATGGAGGCGTTGAACACGTTGCAAAATAGTGTTTTGAATACTAGAAAGCAGTTGGTTGAAGCGAATGCTGAAGATTATAAAGCGTTGTATCGGTTTGTTTCTGCTATTGCGGAGAAAGGGAAGCTGGTTTTTAAAGGTACTGTTGTTGAGGATGAGTATAATATCACGAAGTTGGTGGGTAGGATGAGAGCACCGAAGAAGTGAGGCCTCACCCCAGCCCTCTCCAAAGGAGAGGGAGAAGAACCTGGTTAGTAAGGTTTAATGAAAACAGCGCAGGTTTGTGCTTGCGCTTGTTTTTTTGTTTTTAAGAAAATGGAGGATATATTATGAAAAAAGAATTTATTGGTTTTTATGATCCAACTGATGAAGAGATTGAACAAGCTTGGAATGATGGAATATTTGCTTTTGACGCTAATACGTTATTAAATCTATATAGATACACAGATGTTACGAGGAAGGATTTTACACACGCATTAAAATCTATTAAAGAAAGACTATTTATACCTTCTCAAGTAGCCTATGAATATTTAAACAATAGAGTTGGTGTTATTGATGGTTTAGAAAAATCTTATTTCGAATTAGAGAAAGTTTTAAAAGATAATTTTGATAATAATTTGAAAAAGTCAATAAATGCCTTTAAAAGACATCCATCGATAGTTATTGAAACAATTTTAGGAAAGTATGAAGATTTTTTAAAGAAAATATCTGTTGAGCTGGAAAAACAAAAGAAGAGGCATCCAGATTTTAAAACAAAGGATAACATACTTAATGAACTAACTGAATTATTTGAAAGTTGTATTGGAAAAGAGCCTTCTAAAACTGAAGTTGTTAAAATTTATGCGGAAGGAAAGGAAAGATACGCTGAGGAAATTCCACCAGGGTATAAAGATTTAAAAGAAAAAGAAAAGAAAGGGAGCAGGCACTTATATGGAGATTTATTGGTTTGGAAAGAATTAATTGAATTTTCAAAAAAAAATAAAAAACCACTAGTCTTTGTGACTGATGATAGAAAAGAGGATTGGTGGAAGATAGAAAATGGTAAAACGATTCGACCTAGAGAAGAATTGATAAAAGAGTTTTATGATATAACTGGAATACGAATTCTAATTTATAATGCCGATCAGTTTTTGAAGTTTGCCAAAGAAAGAGGGATGATACCAACTATTAAAGACGAGACTATTGAAGAAGTAAAGGAGATAAGAATATATGACGAGGCAAGAAATACAAACTATTATGATATGCGTGAATTTTATAGAAATTGGCATAATGTAGGTGATAATTCAAGAGAAGTATTGAATAGATTAAGTAATATTGATAATATAAACAAAATTATGTCTAATCCATTTTATGACTCTGCGCAAACATATAAAAATGTTTTTAATAACTTTAGTAATGATAGTCTGTGGAGAATAATGAATCCAGTTTCAAAAATTAAGGATAAAAATGATGATTTATTGAATGATGATAATGAAAGTAAATAAAGTATTATTTTAATAAAAATTTGATGGAAAAAGTTTTAGAGGTTTATAACAATATAAAAGATAGGTTGTCTAATCCTTTTGTATTTTCATTTATATGCTCTTGGTTGGTTTACAATTGGAGAATTCCTGTTGCTTTAATTAGATATGATAAGTCACAGTTTAGTGGTTGCGGATGTCATACAATATTTGATTTTATAAGCTTTGAGTTAGCTAAAACTAATTCTTTTCTTTTTCCTTTGTTTTTTGCTTTTGTTTATTCTTTAGGAATACCTTATGTAAAAAATTTTTTTAGAATTGTTTCAGCATGTGCTCAAAAATGGGGTGAAAGCGAAGAAATAAAGGCATTGGATGGTGGAAAAATAGGTATAAATAAATATTTGAAATTAAGAGAGGAATATAAAGAAGCGATAAAAAAATTAGAAGATGTTGACAAAGAAGAAAAAAAATATTTAACAGAAAAAGGGAAATTATTAACTGATTTTAATGGAGTTAGGGAAGAATTAAATCAAAAAATAAAAGAGAATGGTGATTTAAGAGATAGTTTGGCCAGAACTTTTGATAGTTCTATTCTTAATGGCAATTGGTTATATAATTCAAGTGGTAAATTAAATCAAAAAATTAAGATTAATAATTCAAGTTACTCGGTATTAGATAATAATGGTTTTCCAACTATTGTTTATGAAATGAAACATTTTTTTATTAAATCTGATTATATCTTTTTCGTATTATTTGAAGAAGAACCAACTTTTAGAGACAACCCCATGAGTATTATACACAACTTGAGAAGAAATAATGACGATAGTTTAGTTGGAATGTTAAATGGAGAGGAAATAAGTTTAAGAAGGGTATCAGAAGTTAATTTTAAATAAAGTAATTAAAAAAACTTTAAAACACACAAGACGTATTTCTACTAGCCCCGATGGAAGTGGCATCCCGAAGCTTCGGGATATAACGGACAGCGGGAATAGGGATGGCAAGGATGGGCAAGCGATTCGCTCCGAGAAAAATTAAAAATTAGGAATTAAGAATTAGAAAATCAAACCTGACAGGTTTTCAAAACATGTCAGGTTTAAAAATAAAAAACATGAACCAAGTACAAGTACATTCGCTTTTCACTGATTTTGATATTGATTTATTCAAAGCGGGAAAGCATTTTAAATTATATGAAAAACTAGGCGCGCATTTGATGGAGGTGAATGGCGTGAAAGGTGTTTATTTTGCGGTTTGGGCACCAGCGGCACGATCGGTTTCGGTGGTGGGCGATTTTAATTATTGGATACAAGGCGAGCATTTGTTGAACGTTCGTTGGGATGGTTCGGGTATTTGGGAAGGATTTATTCCGGGAGTTGACAAAGGCACAACGTATAAGTATAAAATCCAGTCGAACAACAACGGGATTATCACGGAGAAAGCCGATCCTTTTGCGCTGTATTGTGAACATCCGCCGCAAACGGCTTCTGTCATTTGGGATTTGGACTATAAGTGGAAAGACAAAAAATGGATGGACAGCCGAAAGGACAAAAATGGTTTGGATAAGCCGTATTCGGTATATGAAGTGCATTTGGGTTCGTGGCGACGCAATAGTGAAGGGAAGTTTTTGACGTATTTGGAACTGGCTGACCAATTGGTTGCTTATGTGAAAGAAACGGGTTTTACGCATGTAGAGTTTATGCCGGTTATGGAGTTTCCATATGATCCGTCTTGGGGTTATCAGTTGGTGGGTTATTTTGCGCCAACGTCTCGTTTTGGAAAGCCACAGGATTTTATGGTTTTGGTGGATAAATTGCATCAGGCAGGAATAGGTGTTATTTTGGATTGGGTTCCGTCGCATTTTCCAGAAGATGCGCATGGTTTGGGCTTTTTTGATGGTTCAAATCTCTACGAACATCCCGATAGACGAAAAGGTTTTCATCCCGATTGGAAGAGTTTAGTGTTTAATTATGGACGTAATGAAGTGCGTTCGTTTTTGATAAGTAATGCGATATTTTGGTTGCAGCAATACCATGTTGATGGACTTCGTGTGGATGCAGTAGCATCGATGTTATACTTGGATTATTCAAGAAAAGATGGCGAATGGGAACCGAATATTTATGGCGGAAGAGAAAACTTAGACACTATTAGTTTCTTGAAAGATTTTAATGAAGCGGTTTATACTAATTTCCCTGATGTGCAAACGATAGCAGAAGAAAGCACGAGTTTCCCGATGGTTTCGCGACCAACATTTTTGGGTGGTTTGGGCTTTGGTATGAAATGGATGATGGGTTGGATGCACGACACGTTGCAATATTTCAAAAAAGAACCGGTTTACAGACGTTTTCATCAAAATGATTTGACGTTTTCGATGACGTATGCATTTACGGAGAACTTTATGTTGCCATTGTCACACGATGAAGTGGTTTATGGAAAACACTCAATTCTTGGCAGAATGCCAGGCGATGAATGGCAACGATTTGCTAATCTTCGATTGTTGTATGGCTATATGTTTACGCATCCTGGAGGAAAATTATTATTTCAAGGTGCTGAATTTGGTCAAAGTGCCGAATGGAATTTTGAAGGTAGTTTGGACTGGCATTTGTTGCAATATGGTTATCACGACGGTATTAAAAAATGTATCACCGATTTGAATGCATTGTACAAAAATTATCCTGCGATGTATGAAAAACAATTCCATGTTGATGGTTTTGAATGGATTAATTATTCCGATGCTGAGAATGCTGTTTTGAGTTACGTCAGAAAAGGAAACAACGAAAAAGAAAATATAATTGTGGTTTGTAATTTCACGCCAGTGGTAAGAACGAATTACAGAATAGGGTTGACTACTAAAGGGAAACTAACCGAAATTTTCAACTCTGATAAAGTGGAATACGGCGGAAGTGGTGTTGCTAACTCCAAAGCCATTAAGATTGACAAAACACCTTGGAACTGGAAAGACTATTCGGCTGAGATTACTTTGCCACCATTAGGAGTTGTAGCGTTTAGCATTTCGTAGTATTCTTTTTTTAGTAGCCACAAATTGCACAAATTTTCACAAATTAGTTTTGTGTATTGTGTAATTTGTGGTTATTGTTTTTTATACCCATTCGCAAACGTTGTAGTTAAAAACAACTCATGCAAGTTATTAATTTTTACGTTTCAACTTAGTATATTTGGCGTTTAGACAATATTTATCATTATGATTACCAATACAGAACTTGAATATAAAGGTGATTTATTTCCTTCTAAAATTGTTTCTTTCGAACAAGATGTAGACAGTATTTATTTCAATACCGATAATAATGTAATTTTAAAAATTACGATTTTCAGAGATAGTTTAATCCGTTTTAGATATACAACCAAAGGCTATTTTAGTAACGATTTCTCGTATGCTATTGATAAAACTCAATCGCATGGTTATAACCAATTAGAGGTTATTGAGGAAAATGCTTTCTATCTGATAAAGACGAGTAAAGTATTTTGTAAAGTCAACAAGAAAGACATGAAAATCTCAATTCATGATATTGATGGTTTTACTATTCTTGAGGACGAAATTGGTTTTCATTGGGAAGAAAGTTATGAATATGGTGGAAATATTGTGAAAATGAGTAAGCAGTCTAAAGATGGCGAAAGTTTTTACGGATTAGGTGACAAACCAACTCATTTGAATTTAAAAGGAAAACGCGTTGAGAATTGGGCAACAGACCAATATGCTTTTCATAAAGACCAAGAACCGTTGTATAAAGTGGTTCCGTTTTATATTGGATTGCATCACAACAAAGCGTATGGTGTTTTCTTTGATAATACGTTTAGAACTTTTTTTGATTTTTGTCATGAAAGAAGAAATGTAACTAGTTTTTGGGCTGAAGGAGGTGAAATGAATTACTACTTTATTTATGGTCCAAAAATGAGTGATGTGGTTGAAACTTATACTCATTTAACAGGAAAACCTGAATTGCCACCAATGTGGACATTAGGTTATCACCAGTGTAAATGGAGTTATTATCCAGAAAGTAAAGTAAAAGAAGTTACCAGCAAGTTTAGAGAACTAAAAATTCCATGTGATGCTATTTATTTAGACATTGATTATATGGAAGGCTTTCGATGTTTTACTTGGAGTAAAGAGTATTTTCCTGAACCAAAACGAATGGTTGCAGAGTTAGCCAAAGATGGTTTTAAAACGGTAGTTATTATTGATCCAGGAATTAAAATTGACAAAGATTATTGGGTTTATCAAGAAGCATTGAAGAATGATTATTTCTGCAAACGCGCTGATGGACCTTATATGAAAGGAAAAGTTTGGCCTGGTGAATGTAATTTTCCAGATTATACCAATCCAGCGGTTAGAGAATGGTGGGCAGGATTGTTCAAAGAATTAATTTCTGAAATTGGCGTAAAAGGCGTTTGGAATGATATGAACGAACCAGCTGTTATGGATGTTCCTGGAAAAACATTTCCTTATGATGTTCGCCATGATTATGATGGAAATCCATGCAGTCATAGAAAAGCGCACAACGTTTATGGAACGCAAATGGCGCGTGCCACTTATGAAGGCGTAAAGCGTTTTTCTTACCCAAAGCGACCTTTTATTATTACACGTTCGGCTTATTCTGGAGCACAACGTTATACTTCGTCTTGGACAGGAGACAATGTGGCAAGTTGGGAACATTTATGGATAGCTAATATTCAAATGCAAAGAATGTCAATGTCAGGAATGGGTTTCACTGGTTCTGATATTGGAGGATTTGCAGAACAACCATCGGGAGAATTATATGCACGTTGGATACAACTTGGGGTTTTTCATCCATTTTGTAGAACACACTCTTCTGGCGATCATGGAGAACAAGAACCGTGGTCATTTGGTAAAGAAGTAATTGATATTACTAGAAAATTTGTTGAATTGCGATACCAATTACTACCATATTTATACACCATGTTTTGGCAATATGTAAATGAAGGTACACCGATGTTGAAACCATTAGTTTATTTTGACCAAGATGATTTCCATACACATTATAGAACCGATGAATTTTTATTTGGAAAACAAATATTAGTTTGTCCAATTCTTGAACCAAATGCACAAGGACGACGAATGTATTTGCCAAAAGGTAATTGGTATAATTACTGGACAAATGAATTGGTTGATGGAAAAAGAGAATTATGGGTAAATACTAGTTTTGATCAAATTCCTATTTTTATAAAAGAAGGAGCTATTATTCCAAAATATCCAGTGCAGCAATATGTGGGTGAATTACAATTTGATGAGCTAACACTTGATGTTTATTATAAATTAGGAAAAGAAAAATCAACCGTTTATGAAGATGCACAAGATGGTTATGATTATAACAAAGGACGATTCTCGCTAAGAACTTTCAACGCAACAGGAAAAGAAAAAGAGCTTATAATTCAACAACATAGAGAAGGAACTTTTGAAACTTCTTATTCTAAATTCAAAATTAATTTAATGGGATTACCTTTTAAAGTTAAGAAAATTGAATTGGATAATGAAAAAATATCGTTAGAACAGGTTCAATTTAATGGTGGGAATTTCTTAATAATTGATAAAGATTTTGCAGAATTACATATTATTGGTTCATAGTTTTTGTAAATTTGTTCCTTAAAATTATGTCAAAATGAAAAAAGGAATTTTATTTAGTAGTTTGTTAGCCTTGTTCTTAGTAATATCATGTGCTACAAATCCGGTTACAGGAAAGAAAACTTGGGCATTAGTTTCAAATTCAGAAATTTTTGCTTCTTCTTTTAGTCAATATGGAGAGTTTTTGAAAACTAATAAAGTGATTACTGGTACAGCCGATGCTAAACGAGTAGAAACGGTTGGAATGAAAATTAAAGCAGCCGCTGAAAAATTGTTAAAAGCAAAGGGAACAGCAGGACAATTAGAAGGTTATGCTTGGGAATACAAATTGGTAGATAGCAAAGAAGTAAATGCTTGGTGTATGCCAGGTGGAAAAATAGTTTTCTACTCAGGAATTCTTCCTATTTGTAAAGACGAAGCTGGAATGGCAACCGTTATGGGACATGAAGTTGCCCATGCTTTAGCTAATCATGGACAACAGCGAATGAGTGCTGGATTACTTCAACAACTTGGCGCAGGTGTTACGCAAGTTGCGGTTGGCGGAAAAAGTGCCGAAACACAAGCGTTAGTAATGCAAGCATATGGCGTTGGAACTCAAGTTGGTGGAATGCTTCCCTTTAGTAGAAGTCATGAATCGGAAGCTGATGAAATTGGACTTACATTAATGGCAATTGCTGGTTACAATCCAGAAACTTCGGTAGCATTTTGGGAAAGAATGTCAGCCAAATCAGGCGGTGCAGCACCAGCAGAAATTTTAAGTACGCATCCATCAGACGCAACTAGAATTGCTAATTTGAAAAAATTAATTCCAAAAGCAAAAGCAGAAGCCGCAAAGTTTGGCGTAACGTTTAAATAACATTATAATTCCAAAAAAAGAGTATATTTAATCCCGATTAGTTCGGGATTTTTTATTTAAAAATAGTTTTATGGCAGATTTACCAAAAGGTCATCCAAAATTACTCAATGCTTGGGCTTTCTATGATTGGGCAAATTCAGTTTATAGTTTAGTTATAGCTTCGGCGGTATTTCCCATTTTTTACGAAATGATTTTTAAAGAAAGTGGAAGAAATTATGTAACCGTATTTGGAATGCAGTGTAAAGATACTGCTATGATTAGTTTTGTAACGGCTTTCGCTTTTCTAATTGTTGCCATTTTTTCGCCTTTTTTATCAGGAATAGCCGATTATATTGGGAATAAAAAAGCTTTCCTTCGATTTTTTTGCTATCTCGGAGCCATTTCTTGTATTTGTTTGTTTTGGTTTAATTTAAATCAATTGTTCTTAAGTTATGCCTTTTATTTTTTAGGATTAATAGGTTTTTGGTCAAGTTTAGTTTTTTATAATTCATATTTACCTGATATCGCTTTTCCTGAGCAACAGGATAAAGTTAGTGCGAGAGGATTTTCGATGGGTTATATTGGAAGTACATTATTGTTGATTTTAAATTTAGCAATGGTAATGTTTCCTAACAGTTTTGGAATTACAGGAACAGAAGCTGAGGCAAGTATGAAAGCAATGAGGATTTCGTTTATTACTGTTGGAGTTTGGTGGATTGGATTTAGTCATATAACCTATTATTATTTACCAAAAGGGAATAAAAAAAATGTGCCCATTACAAGAGACTTTATTTTTAAAGGTTTCAACGAGTTAAAATTGGTCTGGAAACAACTACAAGAAAATTTATCATTAAAAAGATATTTATATAGCTATTTTGTTTTTATAATGGCTGTACAAACTGTGATGTTGGTTGCTACTTATTTTGGCGCAACAGAAGTTGCATGGGAAACACCAAGTCAAAAAACGACAGGCTTGATAATTAGTATTTTATTGATACAATTAGTAGCGGTTTTAGGTGCTTATCTTACTTCCAAAGCTTCAGCAAAATTTGGAAATATCAATACACTTATATTTCTAAATGCTTTTTGGGCCATCTTGTGTGGCTTCGCTTATTTCATAGAAACTCCAATTCATTTTTATACTACTGCAGGTTTTGTAGGACTTGTGATGGGAGGAATTCAATCTTTGGCGCGTTCTACTTATTCTAAGTTGTTACCTGAAACGAAAGATACAGCTTCATTTTTTAGTTTTTATGACGTAACTGAAAAAGTTGGAATAGTTATAGGAATGTCAATATATGGAATTATCGATCAAATTACAGGAAGTATGCGAAATGCAATTGTGTTTTTAGGTGTTTTTTTCATTATTGGTTTACTACTTTTGTTGAGAGTTCCAAAAAATGCCTTGAGAAATAAATAAAAAAAATTATATTTGACCTTTAAATAAAAATTGTCATGAGCAAAATAAAAATCTTAGCTGGAATTTTTCTGTTTTTAACGTCATTTACATTCACATCTTGTGATAACGAACCAATTGATCCAAATATTGATTTGGATGAGTTCAATGGAGGAGGAAATTCAACTGGTGTTTTTACCGCAAAAGTAGGAACAGATAATTTTAATGCTAACCAATTAATAGAAGCTGAATATGTAAATACAGCTTTGGGAACACAGTTAAATATTGTTGGAGTTTCATCTACAGGGAAAACAATGTCAATAATAGTTCATAACCCAACAATTGGTACTAGAAATGCAAGTAGTGATTTGTCTTCGTTGCTAAGTTTTAGTTATGCATCAAGTGCAAATGATTTATATTCTAATATAAATTCAGCAACATCTCAATACAGCGGAACTTTAACAATAACAGAATTTAATTTAACTACAAAAAAATTATCAGGTACTTTTAGTTATACTGCTTATGGTGCTTTGTCAAGTTCTACTCAAATACAAGTTACAGAAGGTAAATTAACAAATATTTCATTCGAAAATACAACAACTGGTGGAGGAAATAATGGAGGTGGAAACAACGGTGGCGGAAATAATGGAGGAGGAAATTCTTCAGTTGTTGGTTCATATAAGTTGACTGCTTTCAATACATCAGTACCGACAGATTTAAATCTTGACGGAACAGCATCTACAAACCAAATGGACGAAATTAGCTGCCTTAATAATTCATTTTTAACAATTAACGCAAACAATACTTTTACTTCCGATGCTGAAGGAGTTGATATCGAAGTTACTGTCGATAACAATGGTGTAGAAGTTGAGTCTATTGTTTGCTATGAAGATGCTCAAATAGCTGGAACATGGGTTTTAAATGGAAATACAATTACTTTCACATATACTGAAGAAGGCGAAGTATACTCCGATACCTTTACAATACAAGGAAACACGCTAAAATATGTTCTTGAAGATGGTCAAGTTGTTGGAGTAGAAGAAAACTCTGGTGCACCAGTTTATTTAAACAGTGATATTACCTTGATTTATACAAAGCAATAGTTTTAACTAAATAAAAATTAAAAATCCGTCATTTTGGCGGATTTTTTTATGGCACAATACTTGACTTACAGTTGTGCTAATCGATAATACTAGTTGGTATATCGATTTTATGCAATTTCAAATGTCATACATCGATTTTAATTTATTTCTAAATAAAGATGTCCTACATTTGTTAAGCATTACATAGTTTTAATGTCATTTTGACTTATATAAAATCCAAACATGTCAAACCATTCAATTTTATCTTTCGACAATTTAATGTTGCAAGAATTCGATACAGAAGCTGAGTTAATTCCACTTTTAACACCAGAAGATGAAGAGGAAATGAATAATGAAGAATTACCTGCTTCGTTACCTATTTTGCCTTTGCGAAACACAGTTTTATTTCCCGGAGTTGTAATCCCAATTTCTGCAGGAAGAGATAAATCCATAAAATTAATTAATGAAGCCAATGCTGGAAACAAAATCATTGGTGTAGTAGCTCAAAAAAATGAAGCCGACGAAGATCCAACTAAAAATGATATTCATACCATTGGAACTGTCGCTAAGATTTTAAGAGTGCTTAAAATGCCTGACGGTAATATTACAGTTATTCTTCAAGGTAAAAAACGCTTTGCTGTTGATGCTGTAACTTCTGAAAAACCCTATCTAAAAGCTTTAGTAAAAGAGGTTGATGAAAAACGTCCTGGCGCACACGATACAGAATTTACAGCTATTGTGGACTCCATTAGAGAATTGGCCATTCAAATTATAAAAGAAAGCCCAAACATTCCAACTGAAGCTACTTTTGCAATAAAAAATATTGAAAGTCAGTCGTTTCTAATCAATTTTGTTTCTTCAAATATGAACCTTACGGTAAAAGAAAAACAAGATTTATTATCGATTAATATTCTAAAAGAAAGAGCTTTAGAAACGCTTCGTTACATGAATGTTGAGTTGCAAAAATTAGAACTCAAAAACGATATTCAATCTAAAGTTCGATTTGATTTGGACCAACAACAACGCGAATATTTTTTGCATCAGCAAATGAAAACCATTCAAGAAGAATTGGGTGGCGTTTCCTATGAGCAAGAAATTGAAGAAATGCGAGTAAAAGCAAAAACCAAAACTTGGGATGATAAAACAGCGAAACATTTTGAGAAAGAAATTTCTAAAATGCAACGAATGAATCCACAAGCTCCTGATTTTGGCATTCAACGTAATTATTTAGAACTATTTCTAGAATTGCCTTGGAATCATTTTTCAAAAGATAATTTTGATTTAAAACGAGCACAAAAAGTTATTGACAAAGATCATTTTGGTCTTGAAGATGTTAAGAAAAGAATCATAGAGCATTTGGCAGTTTTAAAATTGCGAAATGATATGAAATCGCCAATTATATGTTTAACTGGTCCTCCAGGAGTTGGAAAGACATCTATAGGAAAATCAATTGCTGAAGCTTTAGGAAGAGAATATGTTCGAATTTCGCTTGGTGGTTTGCGTGATGAAGCTGAAATTCGCGGTCACAGAAAAACCTACATTGGCGCAATGCCAGGAAGAATTATCCAAAGTTTGAAAAAAGCAGGAACTTCTAATCCAGTTTTTGTTTTAGATGAAATCGATAAATTATCCAATTCACATCAAGGTGATCCATCGTCAGCATTACTCGAAGTACTTGATCCAGAGCAAAACAGTGAGTTTTATGATAATTTCCTAGAAATGGGTTATGATTTATCTAAAGTCATGTTTATAGCCACTTCAAATAATATGGCAACCATTCAACCAGCGTTGAAAGACAGAATGGAAGTGATTAAAATGTCAGGTTATACCATTGAAGAAAAAACGGAAATTGCTCGTCAACACCTTTTTCCAAAACAATTAGCAGCACATGGTTTAACCACCAAGGATTTAGCAATTGGGAAAAAACAATTAGAAAAAATCGTTGAAGGTTACACTCGCGAATCTGGTGTGAGAAGTTTAGAGCAAAAAATTGCACAAGTCATCCGAAATGCTGCCAAATCAGTAGCGATGGAAGAAGATTATAATAAAAAAGTAACCGATGAAGATATTGTTGCCATTTTAGGCGCACCAAAATTAGAGCGCGACAAGTCGGAAAGTAACGATGTTGCAGGTGTTGTAACTGGTTTGGCTTGGACATCAGTTGGCGGTGATATTTTGTTTATTGAATCGTTGATTTCTGCTGGAAAAGGAAATTTAACCCTGACAGGAAATCTTGGAACAGTAATGAAAGAATCTGCAACAATTGCTTTAGAATATATCAAAGCCAACGCTGAGCTTTTTGGATTAGAAGCAGAAATGATTTCAAAATACAATATTCACCTTCACGTTCCTGAAGGCGCAACGCCAAAAGACGGACCAAGTGCAGGAATTGCTATGTTGACTTCCTTAATTTCATTACTGACACAAAGAAAAGTAAAGAAAAGCATTGCAATGACAGGAGAAATAACACTTCGCGGGAAAGTACTTCCTGTTGGTGGAATTAAAGAAAAAATTTTAGCGGCTAAAAGAGCGAACATTAAAGAAATCATTCTTTGTCACGAAAATAAAAGTGATATCGAAGAAATCAATCCAAAATATATTGAAGGTCTAACGTTTCATTATGTAAAAGAAATGAGTGATGTTATTGATGTTGCTATTACTGAACAAAAAGTGAAAAACGCAAAGAAATTATAATTTTCAATTATTCAAATATTTACAACCTACAAGGTTTTCATAACTTTGTAGGTTTTTTTGTTTAAAAGTTTTTTTTAGAAGTTTTATAAATCATGAACTTCATAAAAAACCATTTTTTTTCTATCCAATTTAAAATAATATCTTCGCATTTCCGTTATAGTATATAGATTGCTATTTATTTCCATGGTAAAAAAAATTGTTTGTACTCTTTTGTTGCTCACTAGTTTGGTCAGTTTCGGACAAATTGGCGGTAGATCTGTGTATCAATTTTTGAACCTAGTTACGTCGCCAAGACAAGCTGCGTTGGGCGGAAAGACGATTACTATTTATGATAATGATGTCAATCAGGCTCATTTTAATCCAGCGACAATCAATGCCGAAATGGATAATCAATTGTCCTTAAATTATGGAAGTTATTTTGGTGAAGTTACCTATGGAACAGCAGCTTATGCTTATACTTATGACAGGCATTTGCAAACTTTTCACGCAGGTGTAAACTATGTCAACTACGGAAGTTTTGATGGTTATGACGAAAATGGTCAAGAAACTACTAGTTTCACAGGAAGCGAAATGGCGCTTTCGTTTGGTTATGCTTATAATATTCCTTTTTCGAATTTTTATATTGGAGCCAATGCAAAATTGATTTCTTCTACTTTAGAAAGTTACAATTCTTTTGGAGCTGCCATTGATATTGGCGGATTATTTATTGATGAACGAAACGATGTCAATTGGGCTTTGGTGATTCGAAACATTGGAACTCAAATTACGCCATATGCAGAAACACGAGAAAAATTACCTCTTGAAGTGATGATTGGTGTTTCGCAACTAATGGAAAATGTTCCTATTCGGTGGCATTTAACATTAGAAAATATGCAACAATGGAATATTGCTTTCTCCAATCCTAATCGTGCAGAAGGTTCACTAGATGGTGGTTCAACTCCCGAGAAAGTTTCGGTTTTTAATAATGCATTACGACATGTAGTTGTTGGAGCGGAATTATTTCCTGATAAAGGATTTAATATTCGATTGGGATATAATTTTCGTAGAGCCGAAGAATTACGTATTTTAGAACAACGAAATTTTTCTGGAATTTCGGTTGGTTTTGGATTGAAAATCAGAAAGTTAAAATTTAACTATTCGTATTCCAGATATACATTAGCAGCAAATACAAGTCTATTCGGATTGACAATAGATTTTTCAGATAACAGTTATTAGAATATAGTTTTTGAAATTGAAAGTTCAATAACACAAAAAAATAATAGAAAATAGTGTGAGTAAAAAAATTACTATTGCCATTGATGGATTTTCTTCTACAGGAAAAAGTACTTTGGCCAAGCAACTAGCAAAAGAATTAGAATATGTTTATGTCGATACTGGAGCAATGTATCGTGCTGTAACATATTTTGCTATGCAAAATGGATATGTTTCAAATGATTTTTTTGATAAAGAAACTTTAGTGAACAGTTTGTCTGCTATAAAATTACATTTTGAGTTTAATGCTGAACTCGGATTTGCTGAAATGTTTTTGAATGATGAAAATGTTGAACTTCCTATCCGAACACTTGAAGTTTCCAACTTTGTAAGCAAAATTGCTGAGATTTCAGAAGTTCGTGCGAAATTAGTGGAACAACAACAATCGATGGGCAAAAATAAAGGTATCGTTATGGATGGTCGCGATATTGGAACTGTTGTTTTTCCTGATGCAGAACTTAAAATTTTCATGACCGCAAGTCCAGAAACGCGTGCTCAAAGACGTTTTGATGAATTAGTAAGCAAAGGACAAGCAGTTACTTTTGAACAAGTACTTCACAATGTTCAAGAGCGCGATTATATCGACACACATCGAGCTGATTCACCACTAGTAAAAGCGGAAGATGCTATTGAAATTGACAATTCCTATCTCACAAAAGAAGAACAATTTAGTTTAGTTTTAGAATTGGTTGAAGAAGTGATTAATTAATTTAAGCAGTACTTTTTTTGCATATCTCATTTTAAATAGTAGATTTACGAGTTATTTTTTTACAACCAAAAAACTATTTATTATGAGTATTAAGAACAGACTAATTGCAATGAACTTTTTTCAGTTCTTTGTTTGGGGTGCATGGTTAATTACTATTGCCAACTTTTGGTTTGGTACAAAACAATGGGAAGGAACACAATTCGGATTGGTTTTTGGAACAATGGGAATTGCATCCTTGTTCATGCCAACCCTAACAGGAATATTAGCTGATCGATGGATTAATGCTGAAAAATTATATGGAATTCTACATATTTTGTATGCATTAGTTTTATTTTATTTACCTCAAATAGAAACACCAGGAAATTTTATTTATGTGATGCTTTTGGCAATGTGTTTCTACATGCCGACGATTGCGTTGTCTAACTCCATTTCATATACTGCTTTGAAAAACAGTTCTGATAGTGATGTTGTTAAAGATTTTCCACCAATTAGAGTTTGGGGAACTGTTGGTTTTATTGCAGCGATGTGGTTGACCAATCTTTCGGGAAATAAAGCTACAGCATATCAGTTTTACATTGCGGGAATTGCGGCTATTTTGTTAGGACTTTATGCTTTCACCTTGCCAAAATGTAAACCACAACACACCAAAGCGGAAAAATCTTCTTTTGCTGAATCATTAGGTTTAGAAGCTTTCAAATTATTTGGAACCTATAAAATGGCGTTGTTTTTTATTTTTTCTATGTTTCTTGGCGGAGCTTTACAGTTAACAAACGCTTATGGCGATGTTTTTTTGGATGAATTTAAAAATGTTCCTGAATATGCCGATTCATTTGTTGTAAAATATTCTACTATTATTATGTCTATTTCTCAGGTTTCGGAGACGTTGTTTATTTTGGCAATACCTTTTTTCTTGAAACGATTTGGTATCAAACAAGTGATGTTGATATCTATGGTTGCTTGGGTTTTACGTTTTGGATTATTTGCCTACGGAAATCCTACTGATGGACTTTGGATGATAATAACGTCTTGTATAGTGTATGGAATGGCATTTGATTTCTTCAATATTTCGGGTTCGTTGTTTGTTGAAACTTCGACTAATGCAAAAATTCGTTCTTCGGCGCAAGGATTGTTTATGATGATGACCAATGGTTTTGGTGCTGTGTTGGGAAGTTTTACCTCAGGTTGGGCAATTGAAAAATATTTTACACATGATGGAGAACGAGATTGGCACAATATCTGGTTGTCCTTTGCGGCTTATTCTTTGGTTATAGCTATTGCTTTTGCGGTTTTGTTTAAACACAAACACAATCCAAATGATGTGGCGAATGTAAGTCATTAAAAAAAATGTAGTATTGAAATTTTAGACCTGACAGGTTTTTATCCCGAAACTTCGGGACTGTCAGGTCTTTTTTTGTTTCTAAGAATTCAATTCAAATCCAAATTAGCCCCGATTGAAGTGGAAATCCTGTCATTGCTTTTTAGCAAATGTAATGAGATTGCTTCGTACCTAGCAATGACAGATTGTAACGAAAAGCGGGAAAATGGTATCCAAAAATTCCCGAACGATTCGCTTCTAGAAAAGCATTATCTATCATCTTTTCGTCTATGGTCTATTTTCTTTCGTAAATGTTTTGTAGTTAAGAAATTATGCGTAATTTTGCAGACCTTTTGGCGAAGTAGAGTTTCCTTATAGGTATCAATTATTTAAATCTAACACTGTTGTGTTTTTATTCGCATAATGAAACTCAGAGAGCATAACATACAAATTTTTTATCAGCATGTCTGAATTAAACAAAGAACAACAAGCGTTTTTAAACGATTTTAACTGGCACAATTACGCAGAAGGAATTGATGCAGTAGACCAAAAAAACTTGCAAGAGTTTGAAGATTTAGTTACTAAAACTTTTATCTCTACAGATCAAGAAGAAGTAGTTGAAGGTGTTGTAGTTAGAATTACTGAAAGAGACGCAATTGTTGACATTAACGCAAAATCGGAAGGTGTAATTTCACTTAACGAATTTCGTTACAATCCAAACTTAAAAGTTGGAGACAAAGTAGAAGTATTAATTGATATCCGTGAGGATAAAACTGGTCAATTAGTATTATCTCACAGAAAAGCAAGAACTATCAAATCATGGGATAGAGTTATTTCTGCTAATGAAACTGGAGAAATTGTTCAAGGTTTTGTTAAATGTAGAACTAAAGGTGGTATGATTGTAGATGTTTTCGGAATTGAAGCATTCTTACCAGGTTCACAAATTGATGTGAAACCAATCCGTGACTATGATGTATATGTGAACAAAATGATGGAGTTTAAAGTTGTGAAAATTAATCACGAATTTAAAAATGTTGTTGTATCACACAAAGCGCTTATCGAAGCAGATATCGAAGTTCAGAAAAAAGAAATTATTGGTCAATTAGAAAAAGGACAAGTATTAGAAGGTGTTGTTAAAAACATTACTTCTTATGGTGTGTTTATTGACTTAGGTGGTGTTGATGGATTAATCCATATTACTGACCTTTCTTGGTCTAGAATTAATCACCCAAGTGAAGTTCTTGAATTAGATCAAAAATTGAACGTAGTAATCCTTGATTTCGATGACGAAAAAACAAGAATCCAATTAGGTTTAAAACAATTAAACGCTCACCCATGGGATGCACTTGGTGCTGAACTTAAAGTTGGTGACAAAGTGAAAGGTAAAGTAGTAGTTATTGCTGATTACGGTGCTTTCATTGAAGTTGCTGAAGGTGTTGAAGGTTTAATCCACGTTTCTGAAATGTCTTGGTCTACGCACTTACGTAGCGCTCAAGATTTCGTAAAAGTTGGTGATGTAGTTGAAGCAGTTGTATTAACTCTTGACAGAGACGAAAGAAAAATGTCATTGGGTATCAAACAAATGACTCAAGATCCATGGACTGATATCACAGCTAAATATCCAGTAGGTTCTAAACATACAGGTATCGTTAGAAACTTTACAAACTTTGGTATTTTCGTTGAATTAGAAGAAGGAATTGATGGATTAGTTTACATCTCTGACCTATCTTGGACTAAGAAAATCAAACATCCATCAGAATTTGTTAACGTTGGTGATAAATTAGATGTAGTTGTTTTAGAATTAGACGTTGATGCACGTAAATTGTCATTAGGTCACAAACAAACTACCGCTAATCCATGGGATAAGCATGAAGATGCTTTCGCAGTAGGAACAGTTCACACTGGAATTATTGCTGAAATCGTTGACAAAGGTGCAACTGTTGATTTTGGAGATGATGTTGTTGCGTTTATTCCAACACGTCACTTAGAAAAAGAAGACGGTAAAAAATTGAAAAAAGGTGACGAAGCTGAATTCAAAGTAATTGAGTTCAATAAAGAATTCAAAAGAGTTGTTGCTTCTCACACAGCTATCTTTAGAGAAGAAGAAGAGAAAAATGTTAAAGCTGCTTCAGAATCAGTTGCTGCTTCTAACAACAATAATCAAGCTTCAACTTTAGGAGATAACAATGATATTCTTGCTGGTTTAAAAGCAAAAATGGAGAAAAACGAGAAGAAATAATATTCTCTTTTTATAAATTAAAAAGTCCTCTTGTCATTTTGACTTGAGGACTTTTTTTTTAGTTATTATAATATTTTCGTTGCCAAATTTCACTATTAAAATTCTTGCCCATCATAAAAAAATAGTAAGCAGTAACAGCAACTATTGATTTAAATATGAAAAGGAAAATTATCAATGAAGCCATTGGTACAGTTTTACTTAATTCTGTAGAAGGTGTCAATACTGTTAAGAATAAACTAACTACAACACAAGTAATAACAAAATTACTTATATTTTTTACTGGTTTGACAATCCATTTTCTCAGTGAATTCATATCGTTTCCCCATTGATGTATCAAATAGAAATAGTCATTTCCCATTGGGATGAAAAGCAACGGATCATCATAGTTTTCTAAAAGGAATGCTTTGCTTGGCGCAACAATTTTAAAACCTTCAAGTTTTGTATCGTGTTTTTTTTCTAAATTTCTAATTTTAGAAATGGCTTCTTCTGGAATTTCATTTTTAAAAATGCTACTATCAAGAAATCGAAATCTATAATCAATACAGATTTTTTTTATTTGCTCTAAATGGAATATTTTATCTGTTTCTAATAAATCAAACTTCAATTGATTGGTTTTTGTTGAACTTTTCTCTTGTAATGTTTGTTTAATTAACTCTCGTTCTATTTCATTTTCCGCAAAAATCGCTTTTACATCTTCTAAAATTGCCATTTCTGATTTGAATTTTTTTCGTTCAGAAATTAATTCTTTCTCTAGATTAACCTTATTTATTAGCATTTCACTTATTTTTTAAAGTATTGATAATTTGGTCATTATAGTTTCAATTTACAAAATAAATTATAATAAACAATTCAATATCGCCAATTATTATGGTATCTACAGTTGTTAAACTTTTCTCAAAACTATGATTTGAAAAAACCACTTAGCACTTTACAGCGTAAATGACTTTATAAATTTAAAAATATACCAATTATGAAAACAAAAAATTTAATTTCTGCCTCCTTTTTTGCCCTTATGATTTCTGTAACTTCTTTTTCTCAGGAAAAAACAGTAAATGTTGGCGGTGCGCCAATGTATCCTTCAAAAAACATTGTCGAAAATGCTGTAAACTCAAAGGATCACACCACTTTAGTTGCCGCAGTTAAAGCCGCAGACTTAGTTGAAACATTAAAGTCAAAAGGTCCATTTACGGTATTTGCTCCAACTAACAATGCTTTTGATAATTTGCCAAAAGGAACTGTTGAAACATTATTGAAACCAGAAAACAAAAAATTGCTTCAAACAGTTTTAACGTATCATGTATTAGCTGGTAAATTTAGTGCTGCTGATATAGCTCAAGCAATAAAAAAGGGAAATGGTAAAGCAACTTTTAAAACGGTTAGTGGTGGAACTTTAACAGCTTGGTCAAAAGGAAAAGATATTTATTTGACTGACGAAAATGGTAATAGTGCAAAAGTAACTATTGCTGATGTTAATCAATCTAATGGAGTTATTCATGTAATTGATGCAGTAGTAACGCCAAAATCTTAATTAGGTTTGTGTTATAAAAATAAAAAAGTCCTGAAAATCAGGACTTTTTTTATTATCGTAAACTTGCGCCGAGTTCATTTTCAAAATTCTTTTGCAACTTTGTCATGATTTTGTCAATTTGTTCGTCGGTTAAGGTTTTTGAATTGTCTTGCAAAGTGAAACTTATTGCATAAGATTTTTTACCTTCAGGAAGATTCTTTCCTTCATAAACATCAAATAAATTAATGTTTTTTAATAGCGATTTTTCTGTTTGGCGAGAAAGATTGTAAATAGCGTCAAAGGCAATATTCTTATCTAATAATAACGCCAAATCTCTTCTTACTTCTGGATATTTTGTGATATCTGTAAACTTAATTTTACTGCCAATTAATTTTAAGATCAAGTTCCAGTTAAAATCAGCATAGAAAACTTCTTGTTTGATATCAAAATGTTTTAATATTGATTTTTTCACAGTTCCAAATTCTACGATTGTATCATTTCCGCTAGCAATGGCAATACCTTCGGCAAAAACATCAGATTCAAAAGGTTTATTTTGTATTTTACTAATTCCTAATCGTTCTAAAACAGAATTTACATATCCTTTAAATAAAAAGAAATCGGATGGTTTTTGAGGATTTGTCCAGCTTTCTTCGTTTCGGTTTCCAGAAACAAATAATGTTAAATGCTTTTGCTCATTATATCCAGAAGGTAATTTATGGTAGGTTTTTCCAAACTCAAATAATTTCAAATCCCCATTTCTTCTGTTGATGTTATACGATACAGCTTCCAATCCTGAAAACAATAACGATTGACGCATTGCTAATAAATCACTACTTAAAGGATTGAGCATTAAAACATTATATTCCTCTTTCAACATTTCAGAAAGTTTGATATAATCTGGTGATGTTAAAGAGTTTGCCATCATTTCATGAAACCCATTGGCATTCAATTGTGTGGCAATAATATTTTGCACTTTATAATCTTCTGTTCTTGCTGAATTAGCAACAGTAGCATTTAATTTTTTAGTAAAATTAATGTTGTTGTATCCATAAACTCTTAGAATTTCTTCAATAACATCTACTTCACGTTGAACATCAACACGATAGGATGGAATTATTAATCCTAATCCAGCATCAGAAACGGTGGTTACTTTAATATCTAGTGAAGCCAAAATTCTTTTGATGGTTTCTTTTGGCAATTCTTGACCAATTAATTTAGAAGTTTTTTCAAAGTTTAAGAAAACAGGAAAATCTTCAATTTTCTTTGGATAAATATCTATAATATCAGAAGTGATTTCGCCACCTGCAATTTCTTTGATTAAAAGTGCTGCACGTTTTAGCGCAAATTCAGTGATTGTTGGGTCAATTCCTCTTTCGAATCGGAATGAAGCATCGGTATTTAATCCATGTCTTTTAGCTGATTTTCGGATAGAAATTGGATTAAAATAAGCACTTTCTAAGAATATTGAGTTTGTAGTTTCTGTAACTCCTGAACTTTTTCCACCAAAAACACCTGCAATGCACAATGGACCTTTTTCATCGCAAATCATCAAGTCTTCTTCGTGAAGCGTTCTTTCAACATCATCAAGTGTAATGAATTTTGTTCCTGAAGCTACTGTTTTTACACTAATCTTACCGTTTATTTTCGCAGCATCAAAGGCATGAAGTGGTTGACCTAAGTCATGCAAAATATAGTTTGTAACATCAACAATATTATTTTTTGGCGAAAGCCCAATTGCTTTTAAGCGATTCTTTAACCATTCTGGAGATTCCTTAACTGTTATTCCGGAAATTGTTACGCCACAATATCTTGGTGCTAATTTA
The DNA here is from genome assembly GCF_004362665.1 of Flavobacterium dankookense. GTDB lineage: Bacteria > Bacteroidota > Bacteroidia > Flavobacteriales > Flavobacteriaceae > Flavobacterium > Flavobacterium dankookense. The sequence goes on from NZ_SNXR01000011.1 coordinate 29,111, forward strand.
CTGTCTTTAACATCAACATCAATTTTCAATGTTCTTTTATCAATTCTGAATGTACTAACTGATGGCGTAATTAATTCAAGAGTACTATTTTTTTGAAGTAAACTGGCACGTAAATCACGAGCAACGCCATAATGCGACATAGCATCTGCACGATTTGGTGTTAAACCAATTTCAAAAACTTCGTCATTTTCAATATTGAAAACTTTGGCACATGGTGTTCCTGGTTTTAACTTTTCGTCTAAAATCATAATGCCGTCATGGCTAGTTCCAAGTCCAAGTTCATCTTCGGCACAAATCATTCCATGACTTTCTTCACCACGAATTTTTCCTTTTTTGATTTCAAACTCATTTCCATCCTTATCAAAAAGTTTAGTACCGATGGTCGCAACAGGAACTTTTTGTCCAGCAGCTACATTATTTGCACCACAAACAATTTGAACTGGTGTTCCATCGCCAAGATCAACTTTAGTTATTTTTAATCGGTCAGCATCAGGATGTTTTTCACAACTTAAAACATGGCCAACAACAACACCTTGTAATCCACCGCGAACGGATTGGTATTTTTCTACCACTTCAACTTCAAGTCCTAAATCGGTTAGGATTGCTGCAGTTTCTTCTGATTTTAAATCTATTTTGATGAATTGTTTTAACCAATTGTATGAAATCTTCATTTTTGAAATTTTAATAAGGTCGCAAAGATAGTTATAATAGGAAAAAATACCAATCTGTAAGGCTTTATTTCATTAACAAATTATAAAATCTCTTCAATATGTTTTTTGATATTTTCTGATATTTTTTCAGTTGGTAAATCATTAGCGTCATTTCCAAACGGATCTTCAATTTCCTCAGCAATCAACTCTAAACTTGCTAACACATAAAAAGTAAAAATAACTACTGGAATGCTGTAATAACCTAAACTAAAAGCATAGCCAAAAGGCAAAGTCATGATGTAGAAAAAGATAAATTTTTTAATGAATGCACTGTATGAATAGGGAATTGGCGTATTTTTAATTCGTTCACAAGCGCCGCAAACATCGGTAAATGTTTGTAGTTCGTTATTGATAGTAATTAATTGGTCACCAGTTATTTTCCCCGATTTGTATAAATCGTTTATTTTTTGAAAAATAGTTTTGGCCACTTGATTTGGTTTGTGTTTGGAATGGTCAATTTCCAAATCGATATTTTCATAGAGCATTTTGCTTACATCACTATTGGAGAGATGTTTCGATAGAATGGAAGCATACATTGGAATAATTTGTCGCAAAAACTTTTTATCTTTTTCATCAGAAAGGATAACGGAAAGTTTTAGAGCTAAATTTCGGCTACTGTTTACTAAACTTCCCCAAAGTTTTCGTCCTTCCCACCAACGATCATAGGCTGTATTGGTTCGATAGGCGAGAAGTAATGAAATTACAAAACCTAACATTCCATGCATTATAGAAATATTTTTCACATGGCTTTTTTCGGAGAGTTTCCAATATTCTATTTCTAAAAAGCAAACACCATAAGTATATAATCCAATGACAAACATCATAGGCATCAGTTGTCGGAATGTATCGGATTTATGAAATCTAAAGATGAAAGTAATCCAGTCTTTTGGGTTGTATTGTACCATTTGATATCAGTAATTTGATGTCAAAAATACATTAAAAACTTAAATTTCCTGCTAATTCTTTCAAGCTGATTTCGTGAATTTTTGTTAAATACAATACGTTGCTATAACGAACTTTTGCATCAATGAAATTTTGTTGCGCCGTTCTAAATTCAATTGGTGTAATGGTTCCAATTTTAAATTTAGATAAAGTAATATCAAGGTTTTGTTCGGCTATTTCAAGATTTTTTTCTTCTACTTTAATTAGTTCTAAATTAATTAAATAGCTTTGGTAGGAAGTGTTGAGTTGCGTTTCTAAATTAAGTTTTTGTTGCTCTAAAATTAGAGTAGCATTTTCCACCTGAATTTTAGCTATTTTTTCATTTCTATTTTGTTGCGAACCATTAAAAATTGGAACTGTTGCGGCAAAACCATAATTAAAACCCTTTCCAGACGATTGTGTAATAAATCCTAACGAAGCTTCAGAACGAGTAAAATTGTAACCAGAAGTTATTCTAAGTGTTGGATATCTTCCAGCTTTTACTTGTTTTAGTTGTTGTTCCGCACTGTTTTTGGCCAAAAGTTGTGCTTGCAATTGTGGGTTTTGACTGCTAGATGAATCTTTTAATTCCTGAAAATTCAAGTTTTTATCGATTGTAGTTTCTTCGGTAACAGTAAAATCGGTTTGAACATCTCTAGCTAAAATTTGATTAAGTGTAATTTTAGCATTTTTGAAAAGTTCTTGTTGTTTTAGTTGTAAACTTTTGTCAGCATTCAAATCAACTTGAGCATTTAAAACTTCCAACTTTGAAGCTTTTCCAATACTATATCTATTTTGGGCAGTTCGAACTCTTTCGTTAGAAATAACAATTGCTGTATCCAAAGCTTTTAATTGCTGTTGTTGTTGAACCAAGTCGAAATAGGATAAATAAACATCACCAATTTTGGTTAAAATAGCTAGTTTCAATTCGGCTTCACCTTGTTTTTGTAAAATATTCAATTGCTCTTTTCGGGCAAACATTCTAAGTCCATCAAAAACTGTCCAATCTAAACTTACTCCGTAGCTTAAATTCATGTTTTTCGCATTGTTTAATTCTCGTTCAGTTCCATCGCCTTGCGTTTGTTTGGTGTCAAGAACGGTATTATTATCTGTAATATTTGCATTGATTGATGGAAGCATTCCAGCGTTTCCAATGTAATTATTCGTTTCATCAATTTTCAAATCGTTTTTTGCTAATTTGATTTCATAATTATTTTCCAACGCAATTTTTACAGCATCTTCCAGTTTTAGAAGTTCTTGTGCATTTGTTTTTATGGCAAAGCCAATCAAAATCAGGATAATATATAATGGTTTGAATTTCATAGTTATTATTTCTCTAAAGCTTCAATGTTATCAAATTCCGGACGGTGTTTTTTTGCTTTTGACCACATCAAATAAATAGCTGGAATTACGAAAAGTGTTAATATTAAAGAAAAAATAGTTCCTCCAACAATTACAACACCCATTCCAATTCTACTTGTTGATGCTGCTCCAAGTGAAAGAGCAATTGGTAAAGCACCAAGGGCAATGGCCAAACTCGTCATCAAAATTGGTCGTAATCTTGCTTCCGATGCTTCTAGAATAGCTTCTAATTTTGGTTTTCCTTGTTCGCGCAATTGATTAGCAAATTCCACTATTAAAATTCCGTTTTTGGTTACCAAACCAATAAGCATTACCGTTCCAATTTGGCTAAAAATATTCCAGCTTTGACCAAATAACCAAAGCGAGAATAATGCTCCAGCAACAGCCATTGGTACTGTTAAAATAATAATGAATGGATCAATAAAACTTTCAAACTGTGCTGCTAATATCAAATAAATTAGAAGCAAAGCTAAAGCAAAAGCAAAAAGAATATTAGAACTACTTTCTTTAAAATCGCGAGATTCGCCACCTAAATCAGTTGTGAATGTATCGTCTAAGACTTTGGCTTTGATTTCGTCCATTGCTTCGATTCCGTCACTAATGCTTTTTCCTTGAGCTAAACCAGCAGAAACGGTAGCAGACATATAACGATTATTGTGAAATAACTGTGGTGGATTGCTTTGTTCTTCTACACTTACAACATTATCTAATTGAACAAGTTCTCCATTTTTATTTTTTACAAACATCGAAGTCAAATCAAGAGGTTCGTCTCTGTCTTTTTCCTCAAATTGACCAATGACTTGGTATTGTTTTCCATTTTGCATAAAGTAGCCAAAACGCTGTCCACTTAATGATAATTGTAACGTTTGTGCAACATCAATAACTGAAACACCAATGCTTTCCGCTTTTTCACGGTCAATTGTTACATTGATTTCTGGTTTATTGAACTTTAGGTTAACATCAACGTTTGAAAATACATCACTTTTATTTGCTTCTTCCATGAACTGAGGAATTTTTTCTCTCAATTTCTCAAAATTTGGTGCTTGAATGATGTATTGAATTGGCAAACCACCACGACGATTTACGGCAATCGTTGGTTGCTCTGAAACCGTAACTTTTGCTTCAGAATATTTTTTTGTCCATTTTGTAAAATCAGCTGCAATTTCTTTTTGAGATCGTTCTCTATCTTCAGGATTTTTTAAGGCCATTCTTATTCTACCTGTGTTGACGGAGGAAGACAAAAATCCGGGAGAAGTTATCACCAGTGCAATTTTTTTCTCAGGAATACTATCATTAATTAAAGTTGACATCTCTTGCATGAAACGATCTGTGTAATCAAAAGTTGCACCTTCAGGAGTGGTAACTCCAACTACAACTAGACTTCTATCATCATATGGTGCTGTTTCTTTTGGCAAAATAGTAAAGAATAATCCAATTAATCCGAAGCAAATAATTACAATCGGAAAGCTTAGCCATTTTCTTTTCATAAAACGTTCTAAAGAAGAAGCATAACCTTTGTTTAAATTTACAAAATAGGGTTCGGTGAAGTTGTAAAATTTGGTTTTCTTTTGTTCGCCACCTTTCATTAAATAAGCATTTAACATTGGTGTAAGCGTTAAAGAAACGAACGCGGAAATCAAAACAGCTGCGCCAATTACGACTCCAAATTCTCGGAACAATCGACCAACGAAACCTTCAAGAAAAATAATTGGTAAAAATACTGCAGCCAATGTGATAGAAATTGATATTACAGCAAAGAAAATTTCATTTGAACCTTTAATTGCAGCTTCAATTGGTGACATTCCTTCTTCTACTTTTTTGAAAATATTTTCAGTAACAACAATTCCATCATCAACCACCAATCCTGTTGCTAAAACTATGGCTAAAAGTGTTAATACATTTACCGAAAATCCACATAAATACATGATGAAAAAGGTAGCGATTAACGAAACTGGAATATCAATTAATGGTCGAAATGCAATTGACCAATCTCTGAAAAATAAAAATATAATCAATACCACTAAGACAATTGATATTAAAAGTGTTTCGGCTACTTCAACAATTGATTTTTTGATGAATATTGTATTGTCTAAAACGATATTGAGCTTTATATCTTTGGGTAAGTCTTTTTGAAAAGCTTCATATTGAATGTAAAATTGTTCGGCAATATCGATATAATTTGTTCCCGGTTGAGGAATAATTGCCATTGCTACCATCGATTGGTCATTGGCTTTAAATTCAGTTTCAAGATTTTCTGAACCCAATTCAGCACGACCAATATCGCTAAGGCGAACAATTTTATCATCATTGGCAATAATGATTATTTTGTTGAATTCATCTTCTGTAGATAAATTCCCCATTGTTTTTACTGTTAATTCTGTATTTGATCCAGTTAATTTTCCAGATGGTAATTCTACATTTTGTCTTTCTAATGCATTTCGAACATCTTGAACTGTTACACCATATGAAGTTAATTTTATAGGATCAATCCAAATTCGCATCGAATATCGTTTTTGTCCCCAAATTTGAACACTACTTACTCCTGGAATGGTTTGTAAACGTTCTGCTATGACATTTTCTGCATAATCGCTCAAAGCCAAAACATCTTTGCTGTCACTTTGAACTGTCATCGAAATGATAGGTTCAGAGTCAGCATCAGCTTTTGAAACTACTGGAGGTGCGTCAATATCTTGTGGTAAACTTCTAATGGCTTGCGAAACTTTGTCACGAACATCATTCGCAGCTTCTTCAAGATTTTTTTCAAGTTTAAATTCTATCGTAATATTACTCGAACCTTGATTACTTGAAGATGTAATATTTCTAATTCCATCGATGGAGTTAATTGCTTTTTCTAATGGTTCGGTTATTTGCGACTCAATAATATCAGCATTCGCACCAGTATAATTTGTTCTAACGTTTATTTGCGCTGGATCAATCGATGGAAACTCACGAACACCAAGATAACTATAACCAATAATTCCAAAAAGAATAATGGTCAAGTTAATGACAATCGTAAAAACTGGTCTTTTTATACTTAATGTAGATAAACTCATTAGATTTTTTTAGCGTTAATCTTTACTTTAACATCAGCATCATCTTTTAGTGACATAACTCCGGATGTAATTATGGTATCGCCAGGTTTTAATCCAGATGTGATAATAATATTTTTATCCGTTCGAGTTAACGTTTCTACTTTTATTCCTTTTGCTTTTCCATTGATTGATACAAAAACTTTTTTCCCTTCTTGTACAGGAACAATTGCTTCAGTTGGAATTAATATGGCATCTTGAATATTTTTTAAAGGAAGTTCAATAGTAGCAAAAGTTCCAGGCAAAAGCTTTTCAGATTGATTTTCTGCCAAAGCTCTAATTTTTAATGTTCTAGTTGTAGCTTCAATTTCAGGTTCTATGGCATAAATTTTTGCTTTGAATGTCTCTTGAATGTTTGGAACCGTAAAAGTGATTTCTGCATTTTTATTGATTTCCGAAGCATATTTCTCTGGAATAGAGAATGTTATTTTCACACGATTTGAGCTTACTAATTTTGTAATCAATGTCGTTGGCGTAACATAGGTTCCAGGTGAAATATTTCGAAGACCAATTTTTCCCGAAAATGGTGCGCGAATAGTTGTTTTTCCAATTTGCGCCTGAATTAATTGCGTTTGAGCTTTAGCCGTTCTAAAATCAGCACTGGCAATATCGTATTCCTCTTGACTTATGGCTTCTTTTTGCAATAAAAGTTTCGCTCTTCGCTCGTTTTCTGAGGATAAATTTTCTCTCGTTTTGGCTTGTGCTAATTGCGCTCGAAGTTCAATATCATTTACTTTTAAAAGTGTTTGTCCTTTGCTAACGTTTGATCCTTCGCTGAAGGAAATATTTTCAACAATTCCTGAAATTTCACTACGAATTTCTACATTTTCATTGGCTTCGATTGAACCTGAAATGGATATAGTATTCGAAAAATTTTGCGGTTCAACAACAACTCCAGAAACAGTCATTGTTGGTTTTTTTCCAGATTTGTCGTTGTTTTTTTCTGCTTCAGATTTGTTTTGTAAAATTCGATTTGTAATTAAACCACCGATTACTATTATTACAAGCGTAATGACTATGCTTTTTACTTTCATTGGAACTAATGAATTGGATTTTGTTTCACAAAACTAGTTTATACGAACAACAATAGGCGTAGTGTTAAAATTTATTTAACATTTGTAGCTACAAATTTTGTCATGAAAACTAATTCTCAAGTATAAATTTTATTTTATGCACTCAATTTATTCAATAGACGTATTTTAATTTTAATGTAAATATTAGAAAAAAGGATTAAAAATTAGTTTACCAAGAATTTAACGATTTGAGAAGTATCGTTTACAATTACTTTTACTAAATATAATCCTTTGGCTAAATGGTTGATTTGAATGGTGTCATCAGAAGAATAATTTTCATTGCTATATATTTTTTTCCCTGAAATATCAAAAATATTCAATTGAGCATTATCAATTTGTGACGGGAGTTCAATATTGAAAACGCCATTATTTGGATTTGGATATAAACTGATTTTTTTTTCATCAAATACAGAATTTGATAGAATAAACTGCCTAGAAGCAATCATTGGAGTAGATAATACAAAATTAAAAGTATCACTTGAAATTATCGGACTACTACAATTGGCTTCATTACCAAAGTGAAAAGATGAGTTTAAAGTTATATTTTGCTCACCAGATATATTGATATTTGATAAAATCAAATTATTGGTTATAGAAGTTTGTAGATTTAATCCTGTATTCAAATAACAAACATTGATTATGTGTTCAGAATTATTACTACTAATATTGCTATCTATCATATAGTGGACATCACAACTCTGACTTTCAATAGTCATTCTTATATCATTTGTTTCTTCGATTGGAGAGAATGTTATAGTTGAAATTCCATCAAAACATCCACCAATCTGAGATAAAATTATATTCTGAAAGAAGACAACAAATAAAAGAAGGTAAATTTTTTTCATAAAATAAAAATAGAGAAAAATTTGCTTATCAACTAATATAATTCCAAATATTCTTTTTCTTGGTCAGTTCGATAAAAATTTGTCTTAACGTTTGATGTTCCGGCAGTAACATCGAAGAATCTTTTTTTAATAATTTCAATGCTTCGTTTCTTGCTACAAGAAGAATGTCTTTGTCTTTTACCAAATCGGCTATTTGTAAATTTAAAACACCACTTTGTTGTTTTCCCATGATATCACCTGGACCGCGAAGTTTTAAATCGACTTCGGCAATTTCAAAACCATCATTGGTTTTACACATGGTTTCCAATCGGATTTTGCTTTCATTGGAAAGTTTGTGCGAAGTCATTAAAATACAATAGCTTTGTTCAGCGCCACGACCAACGCGACCTCGCAATTGATGCAATTGTGACAAACCAAATCGTTCCGCACTTTCAATAATCATCACACTGGCATTGGGAATATTTACACCAACTTCAATTACCGTCGTGGCAACCATTATATTGGTTTTTCCTTCGGCGAAGCGTTTCATTTCAGAATCTTTTTCGGCTGGTTTCATTTTCCCGTGAACTATGGAAATACTGTAATTTGGTAGCGGAAAATCTCTAGAAATACTTTCGTATCCATCCATTAAATCTTTGTAATCCATCGTTTCACTTTCCTGAATTAACGGATAAACAATATAAATTTGTCTGCCTTTGGCAATTTCATCTTTAATAAATTTCCAAACTTTTAATCGGTTACTGTCATAGCGATGAACGGTTTGAATGGGTTTTCGTCCTGGTGGCAATTCATCAATAACTGAAACATCTAAATCACCATACAAACTCATGGCTAATGTCCGCGGAATAGGCGTTGCTGTCATGACAAGTACATGTGGTGGAATTTCATTCTTTTTCCAAAGTTTACTTCTTTGTTCCACACCAAAACGATGTTGCTCATCAATAATTGCTAATCCTAAATTTTGAAATTGCACTTTGTCTTCCAATAAAGCATGTGTTCCAATAAGAATGTGTAAACTGCCGTTTTCAAGTTCCTCGTGAATTATTTTACGTTCCGAAGTTTTGGTTGAACCGGTTAGGATTTTGATGTTTATATTTAATGTACTTGCCAATTCGGTCAATCCGTTAAAATGTTGATTGGCTAAAATTTCGGTTGGCGCCATTAAGCAGCTTTGAAATCCGTTATCCAAAGCTATTAGCATTGCCATCAATGCCACAATAGTTTTTCCTGAACCAACATCGCCTTGAAGTAATCGGTTCATTTGAGCATTACTTCCCAAATCATTTCGGATTTCTTTCAGTACTTTTTTCTGTGCATTGGTAAGCTCAAAAGGCAAATGATTTTTGTAGAAATTATTGAAATTTTCACCGATAATTGTAAAAGAATGACCTTTGATTTTATGCTTTCGGACTAAGTTTTTAGTTATCAATTGCAATTGAATGAAAAATAATTCTTCAAATTTCAATCGGAATTGCGCTTTCGCTAAAAGTTCCGGACTTTTTGGAAAATGAATATTGAAAAGCGCTGCATTTTTTGGAATTAATTTTAATTCATCCAAAAGATATTGTGGCAACGTTTCTGTGAATTTTGCTTGTGTTTCAAGGAATAATTGTTGCATCATTTTATTCACCACTCGATTGGAAATTCCCCGATTAGTCAAGGTTTCAGTCGATGGATAAACGGGTTGCAATGCCGAACGTAAACTTTGTTCATGTTCGTTAAGCAATTCCATTTCTGGATGCGCCATGTTGTATTGACCATTGAACGACGTTACTTTTCCAAAAATAACATAGGGAATATTGATTTTCAAACTTTCTCTAATCCATTTATGTCCTTGAAACCAAACGAGTTCCATTTCGCCAGTTTCATCAACAAAAGTGGCAACCAGTCGTTTTTTGGCTTTGCCAAATTCAACCGTTTTGATGTTGATGATTTTACCTATTATCTGAACTTCCGCAGGATTATTATTGAGTTCATTAATTTTATAATAACGAGTTCGATCAATATAGCGATTGGGATAAAAATTAATCAAATCTTCATAACGATGAATGCCTAATTCTTTGCGCAAAAGTTCGCCACGTTGCGGACCAACGCCTTTTAAGTATTCGATAGGTGTTTGAAGAAGTTGATATGACATTGTAAGAAATTGTTAAAGCGAAGATAAGTTTTTAATTTGAAAATTTTAAAATGATTATATTCGTAATCTATAATAAATAACCCATGCGACTACTTTTATTCCTTTTCCTTTCCTTCATTTCTTTTGCACAACAAACTTCTAAAGTTGATTTTAAAACTGCCAAAGGAAATATAACTGTTGATGTCAACAAGAAAAAAGTTTTCGGAACAGTCAATTATGTTTTTGAAGTAAAAGAAAGTACTGATACGATTAAAATTGATGCACAAAAAATGACTTTTTCAGAAGTTAAAATCAATAAAAAATCGGTTAAATTTTCCAATTCAGGAAAGACATTAAACTTGTTTGAAGGTTTTAAAAAAGGGAAAAACACTGTCACTTTTTATTACGAAGCTTTTCCAAAACAAACGATGTATTTTGTAGATAAACGACAAGTTTGGACGCAAGGTCAGGGAAAATATACCAGTCATTGGTTTCCGAGTTTTGATGATGTAAATGAAAAAGTAATTTTTAATATGACTGTTTCTTTTGATGAAAATTATAATGTCATTGCTAATGGTTTTCTGAAAAATAGCTATGTAAAAGACCATCAAAAAAAATGGTATTATGAAATGAAAAAGCCAATGAGTTCCTATCTTTTGGCATTAGTTATTGGAGATTTTTATAATAAAATAATCGCTTCCAAGTCGGGAATCCCGTTGCAGTTTTTTATTCAACCCAAAGACACCGCGAAGTTTGAACCAACGTATCGTCATTCGAAACAAATATTCGATTATCTCGAAAAAGAAATCGGTTTTAACTATCCGTGGAAATTATACAAACAAATTCCGGTGGAAGATTTTCTGTATGCTGGAATGGAAAATACGACTTGTACCATTTTTGCCCAAGATTTTGTAGTTGACGAAATTGGTTTTAATGATAGAAATTACATTAATGTCAATGCACACGAATTGGCACATCAATGGTTCGGCGATTTGGTTACGGCAAAATCTGGAAAACACCATTGGTTGCAAGAAGGTTTTGCGACATATTATGCTTTATTAGCAGAAAAAGAAATTTTTGGAGAGGATTATTTCAATCATCAATTGTATCGAAATTCATTGCAATTGAGAAATGCCTCCAAAACCGACACTATTCCGGTGATGAATGAAAAAGCGAGTTCATTGTCATTCTACCAAAAAGGTGCTTGGGCTTTGCATTTTATGAGAGAAAAAATAGGAGCGAAGCTGTTTCAAAAAGCGGTTCAGAATTATTTGAAAAAATACCAATTCAAAAATGTTGAAACCAGCGATTTTTTGGCAGAAGTAAAAAATGTCGCGCATAATTTTGATACTGTTGCTTTTCAGAAAATGTGGCTTGAAGATTATCATTTTCCAACCGATATTGCCAATGAAATCTTGCGAAAAAGTACGTTTATGCAAACGTTATTTGATGTACAACAATTGCGAAAAAAAACATTTGCTGAAAACAAAGATAAGTTTTCCGAATTGCTCAAGTCGGATTTGTTTTATCCAATAAAAACGGAAATTATCTATCAGTTAAAAGATGTCAATTTTGCAGATAAAAAAGAACTTTTAGAATTAGCCATGCAGACCAATGATGTAAAAGTTCGTCAATCGGTTGCTGAATTTATTGATGAAATTTTGTTGGAGTTTAAAACAAAATATGAAACTTTTTTAGATGATAAATCATATGAAACTAGAGAAATTGCGTTAATAAAATTATTCAATGCTTTTCCTGAAAGTCAAGCAATTTATTTGGAAAAAGCCAAAAATTGGTATGGAAATAATGATTTAGGATTGCGCACGACTTTTTTACTTTTAAGTCAAATGACTGACACTTTTGATGAAAATCAGAAACAGAATTACTTCAGTGAATTGGTTGATTATACATCGTCAAACTATGAAAGTTCAGTTAGACAAAATGCATTTAACGCAGCTTTTCAAGCCAAACAACCAATTGATGATGTTGTTTTAAAAAACCTTGTCAATGCCACTTCACATCATAAATGGCAATTGACCAAATTTGCTCGTGATTACATCAGAAATTTATTGAAAACGCCTTTGTATAGAGAAAAATTTGAAAATTTACTTTCGGATTTGCCTGAAAATGATAAAAATCAATTGCAAAAACTGTTAAACGAAAAATAATGAGAGCTTTGGTAATTTCTGGTGGCGGAAGTAAAGGCGCATTTGCTGGCGGTGTTGCACAATATTTGATGCAAGAAAACGGTTGTAAATATGATATACTGATTGGAAGTTCAACAGGAAGTTTACTTATTCCGCATTTGGCTTTGGGTGAAGTCAGCAAGATTTACAATATTTATTCAAATGTCAATATGCGAAGTATTTTTGATATTAGTCCATTTGTTGTAAAAAATAAAAATACACCAAACGAAACCGTTTCTATCAATCATATTAATGTTTTTAAACAATTTTTGAAAGGAAAACGAACTTTTGGCGAAAGCCATAAATTATTAGAATACATCAAAGAGAATTTCACTCTAGCCGAATTTACTCTGCTAAAATCAACGGCTTGCGAGGTTGTAGTTACCGTTACTAATCTCACTAACAACGAAGTAGAGTACAAGTCGATAAAGGATTTTGACTATGATGATTTCTGCGAATGGATTTGGATTTCGTGTAATTATATTCCGTTCATGAGTTTAGCGACTAAAAATGGTTTTGAATATGGTGATGGCGGATTTTCGAGTTTGGTTCCCATTCGTGAAGCAATTAACCGTGGAGCAACCGAAGTTGATGTCGTTATTCTTGAAACCGAAGTACAAACAAGACCAAGAAAAATTGGAAAAAACCCGTTTTCGTTGATGATAGATTTGTTTCAAACCTTATTGACACAAGTTGAAAAACATAATATTACTATTGGAAAATTAGCTGCTAAAAATAAAAATGTAAAGCTCAATTTATATTATACACCTACGCAACTAACAGACAATGCTTTGATTTTTAATCATGAAAAAATGAAAGATTGGTGGCACAAAGGTTATGAATATGCCAAAAATAAAAGTAAATTAATGAGTGATAATTTGCAGTAATTTGTAAAACTTTTATTATTTTTAGCTTTTAAAATAAAAGCCATGTTAGTAAAAGTTTTTGGAAGCGCTGTTTTTGGTGTTGAAGCAACAACAATAACTGTAGAAGTAAATATTGATAAAGGTGTTGGTTATCATTTAGTTGGATTGCCAGATAATGCCATTAAAGAAAGTAGCTATCGAATTGCGGCAGCATTAAAAAATAACGGATATTCACTTCCCGTTAAAAAGATTACCATAAATATGGCGCCAGCCGATTTACGGAAAGAAGGTTCGGCTTATGATTTAACACTTGCCATTGGAATTCTCGCAGCTTCAGGACAAATAAAAACAGATGAAGTTGATAAATATTTGATTATGGGCGAATTATCGCTCGATGGAAGTTTACAACCCATAAAAGGTGCATTATCCATTGCAATAAAAGCTAAAGAAGAAGGATTCAAAGGTTTTTTTCTCCCAATTCAGAATGTAAAAGAAGCAGCAATTGTTACTGGATTAGATGTTTATGGTGTTGAAAATGTGCTTCAAGTGATTGACTTTTTTGATGGAAAAGGAACAATTGAACCTACAATAATCAATACACGAGATGAATTTTACAAGACATTAGATTTCCCTGAATTTGATTTTTCTGATGTCAAAGGTCAAGAAAGCATTAAACGATGTATGGAAATTGCCGCAGCTGGAGGTCATAATATTATTTTGATTGGTCCGCCAGGATCAGGAAAAACGATGTTAGCCAAACGATTACCAAGTATTTTACCACCAATGACGTTGCACGAAGCATTAGAAACTACAAAAATTCACAGTGTAGCTGGAAAAATTAAAGATGCAGGATTGATGAATCAACGACCGTTTCGTTCACCACATCATACAGCTTCGAGTGTTTCATTAGTTGGTGGCGGAAGTTATCCACAACCTGGAGAAATTTCGTTGGCTCATAATGGCGTTTTGTTTTTGGACGAATTACCCGAATTCAAACGAGAAGTTCTTGAAGTAATGCGTCAGCCATTAGAAGATAGAGAAGTTACCATATCTAGAGCAAAATTTACAATTACTTATCCGTCGTCGTTTATGTTGGTTGCCAGTATGAACCCTAGTCCAGGTGGTTATTTTAACGACCCAGATGCGCCAGTGAGTTCGTCTCCAGCTGAAATGCAACGCTATATGAGCAAAATTTCTGGACCATTACTCGATAGGATTGATATTCATATTGAAGTTACTCCTGTTCCATTTGAAAAATTAACCGAAACTCGTCCGGCAGAAAGTAGCGTTTCGATTAGAGAACGAGTTACTAGAGCAAGAGAAATTCAATCCATTCGATTTGAAAATTTTGAAGGTATTCATTACAATGCACAAATGGGAACAAAACAAATTCGAGAATTTTGCGCTTTGGACGAAACTTCGTTGCAGTTACTAAAAACAGCAATGGAACGATTGAATCTCTCCGCTCGTGCCTATGACCGAATTCTAAAAGTTTCCAGAACAATAGCTGATTTGGAACAATCAGAAAGTGTAAATTCTAATCACATTGCTGAAGCTATTCAATATCGAAGTTTGGATCGTGATGGTTGGTTGGGATAATAGAATGCTATGATTATTTATCTAATTATATCTTTAGGAAAGACAACAACACTTTCGTGTCCATTTTTTGATACACTTGCAACTCCAAAGTAATAATTGTCAATAACAATTCCTTTTAACTCAAATGTATTAACATCTCCAACAAATCTACTATGTTCCCAATTAGGTGATGTTGTTAATCTCCAATATATCTTGTATCCAATGATATTGTCATCGTTTGATTTGTCCCATTTTAAAATAGTGTTTGGAGCAACTATTCCTCCAATTAATACATTTTTTGGTTCGGTTGGAGACCAACCAAAACTTGCAAGTGAAATAGCATTTACTGCAGTCAATTTTTTTGCATATTCAAAATTTACACCTTCAAGTACATCACCATATTCTATGCCATTTTCAGTTCGAATATTTTGATGTTGACGGTTATAATTTTCATGTGCTTCCATGATTCTTACTCCAGCAAATCCAAGATCATTGAATGGTCGATGATGTCCACCGCGTCCAAAACGATCCAAGCGATATACCATCATCGGATTCATTTCTGGCATGTAGTTATTAACTAGTTTGTGAATGTATCTTGCCAGTTGACGTGAATTCCCATCGACTTCACCACCATATGAACGTCGCATTTTACGTTCTTTTTCAGTTTCGGTTATTGGTGTTGGTTCAGAAAAAATTCGGAAAGTACGGTTATCAATCACACCATCAACGCCATCAATATTTCCAATCATATCATTATTTAGAACTCCAATAATTTCCCAATTATTTTTTTTGGCATATTCTGCAAAACCTTTTCCACCAAATAGTCCTTGTTCTTCGCCAGAAAGACCTAGATAAACGATACTGTTTTCAAATTTGTATTTAGATAAAACTCTTGCAGCTTCTATTGTTCCTGCCATTCCGCTAGCATTATCATTTGCTCCTGGTGCATCATCTGTGTAATTCATTGTGTCAGAATTTCTACTATCAATATCTCCTGTCATTATTATGTAACGATTTGGATATTTAGTACCTTTTTGAACCGCTGCAACATTTACAATCCACGCATCTTTTGGAACTCGTTCACCTTCCTTTTTTGTTATAAAATCCTTCTGGTAAAATACGGAAAGACAGTTTTTGCAGTTTTTGGAAATAGTTTCAAATTCTGATTTTATCCAACGTCTAGCTGCACCAATTCCTTCTGTTTCGGATAATGTATCACTAAATGTGTTTCGGGTTTTAAAATTTGCTAATCGAGTAATGTCTTGTTCAATTCTCTTAGCAGAAACATTGTCAATAATCTCATATAATCTAGAATCTGTTTGAGAAAATCCAAACAAAGTGAATATAAATAAGAAAATAGTTAGCACTTTTTTCATGTTTTTATTTCAAATATATGAAATAATAGCCAAAAGTCACTGTGACAGTTTTCAAAACGGATAATTCTATCGTTATTTATTATCGTACAAATTTGTAATATCTCGCACCAATTAAAACTGGATTTTCTTTTTCTATTTTATCCAAGTGGAATTCATTTTTTGGAGCAATGACGGATTGTTTTAATTCTTTTTTATGTAATTTTTCATAAGTAGAGAAATCAATGGCTGTTGCTTGTTCCAATGTTTCAAAAAGAGCAACTTTTTCTATTGATGTTTTCCAGTTTTCCTCTACAATTGCTTCGAAAACTTTTGATTTTGAACCACTTCCGTATGCTATAAATCCAAAGGTTGTATTGGTAAGATTGGTTTCGTTTTTAAAATGATGGCAGAGTGTAGAAAGTAAGCCTAAAAAA
This sequence comes from Flavobacterium dankookense, assembly GCF_004362665.1. Lineage (GTDB taxonomy): Bacteria > Bacteroidota > Bacteroidia > Flavobacteriales > Flavobacteriaceae > Flavobacterium > Flavobacterium dankookense. The sequence goes on from NZ_SNXR01000011.1 coordinate 45,646, forward strand.
ATAGAACCTGTATAAATATTTCCAATTTGTCCAGAAGCAATTTCCGTGGGTAAAATATATTGGTTTACTAAATTCAGATATTCAGGACTTTTAGCTAAAGCTTTTAGTTTTTCTTTACTGTTTTCACCAATTTGACCTTCTACTAATTCAGGATTTTCATTGGCAAAAATTTCAATAAAAGTTCGTCGACCTTGAAAACAATAAGGCAAATGCATCAAAATGGCTGACCATTTTTCGTAAAGTTTTCCTTTTTGGTGACTTTCTTCTTTGTAATGTTCATAAGCTTCGGTGATTCTGCTGATGTAACATTGGTTAGAATATTGTCCGTCAAAAACAGGTTGTTCTTTGTAGATGTTGATTTCGTTTTCTAAAATGCCATTCCATTCTGGATTGTTTTCAGTTTGAAAAATTTCTTCTTTAGAAAAATTTCTTCTAGGTTTGAAAAAATCAAAAACGCCTTCGGTTGCTACACCAACTTCTTTTGAAAAACTTAAAATTCTTGGATTAGCAGTAATCAGCATCGCAATTGAACCTGCGCCTTGAGTATATTCGCCAGAAGAATTTAAATCATATTTCGCATTATCCGAAGCAATCACAATCGTTTTTTTGGTTGGATTTAATCGAATGTAATCCAAACAATTTTGCAATGCATCAACCGCACCAATACAAGCAAAAGTCAAATCGACTACATCACAGTTTTTAAAACTTCTTGCTCCGAAAATTTGTTCCAAGTTCGATAAAACATACGAACCAACTGGCTTTGAACTGTCGACACCACTTTCGGTTCCGATGTAAATTCGACTGATTTCATTTGGATTTAAATTTTCTTGTTGAATGAGTTTCAAAGCTGCATTAGAAGCTAAAGTCACCACATCTTGATGCACATCTAGAAAACTCATTTTGTGCAAACCTAAGCCTTTAATAAGTTTATCAGCTTCAATATTTCTTTTTTCGGCTAATGTTATTATTGGAAGATAAATTTTCGGAATGTCAAAGGCAATACTGTCGATACCAACTTTCATTTTCAATTTTTTAGAAATACAAAATTAAAAAAGGTAACTTCAAGTTGTATTGAAATTACCTTTAAAATTAAGCCTTTAAACACGATTTATGATAAATGCAACAAATTGGTTTTTTATTTTTTGAATTGTGATTTTTGTTTAATTTTTCTAAGAATTTTAATTGATTAGTGCAGAAAAAGTATCACCTTGTTTAATGTCGCCTGTTTTGTAACCTTTCATAAACCATTCCATACGTTGCTCAGAAGTTCCATGGGTAAATGATTCTTGATTAACATGACCTTGCATTTTGCTTTGAATAGCATCATCACCAACAGCATGTGCAGCACTTAATGCTTCTTCAATATCGCCTTCTTCTAAAAGATTTTTGTTATAATGTGCCCAAACTCCTGCGTAAAAATCAGCTTGAAGTTCTAAACACACGGATAGTTTATTGGCTTCGGCTTCACTTTTTTGCGCTTGAAGCTGACGCACTTTTCCTGATGTTCCCAGAATGGTTTGCAAATGATGTCCAACTTCGTGAGCAATTACATAAGCAATAGCAAAATCGCCACCTTTGGCTCCAAAACGAGTTTTTAGTTCTTCAAAAAAACGTAAATCCATATACACTTTTTTGTCGCCAGGACAATAAAACGGTCCAGATGCTGAGGTTGCGCTTCCACATGCCGTATTTACACCATCATCAAAAAGAACCATACCTGGTTCTTCATATTGCATATTATTATCGTTAAATATTTTCGTCCAAGTTTCGTTATTGTAAACAAAACAGGATTCAGAGAAATCTCCTAGTTGTTTTTCGGCTTCTGATAATTCTCTTGTTTGTGTTCCTTGAGTTTGTTGCTGACTTCCTTGAGTTTGTTCTAAAATATTTCCAATGGTTTGTCCAGTTTCTCCACCAAACATATTTAATAATAATATAATAATTCCAATTGCTCCACCACCAAGTAATGCTTTTCCGCCTCCAGACATTCCACGTCTGTCTTCAAAATTCCCACTTTCTTTTTTATCCCATTTCATGATTATATGTTTATTGGTTTATGTAAATTTAAAAAATTATGATTTTAAAATCCAGTTTGAAAGAATATTTTTTAAAACTTCTTTATCAATTGGTTTTGAAATATAATCGTTCATTCCTGCTTCAATGCATTTTTCCTTTTCACCAACAACTATGCCAGCAGTTAGAGCAATGATTGGAACTTCTTTTAAATCGCTATTTTTTCTAATTTCTGCTGTTGCTTCATAGCCATTCATTACTGGCATTTGAATATCCATTAAAATTAAATCAGGCTGAGAATTTTCTAGATATTCAAAAATTTCTTTACCGTTTTCACATTCAATTATTGTTGCATTTGGAATGACTTGTTTGACTAAGGTTTTTGCCAAAAGCATATTGATTTTGTTATCTTCAACTACATATACAATTTTGTTTTCGGATGTAATTATTTCTTGTACTTTAACTTTTGAAATTTCAGCTAGTGACTTTTTTTGTGATTTACTTTCTTCATTAGAATATTTAACAATCAAAGTAAAATAGAATCGACTACCTTTTTTGTTTTCACTTTCTAACTCTAATTTGCTATCCATCAATCCAAGTAGTTGATTTGAGATTGAAAGTCCCAAACCTGTTCCACCAAAACGTTTGGTTGTTGAGCCATCTTCTTGAGAAAACGCCTCAAAGATTTTGGTTTGATTTTTAATTTTTATACCTATTCCGGTATCTTTTACGGAGAAACAAATTTTTGCCGTTTTGTCGTCAATATATTCTACTAGTGAAATTTGAAAATCAACACCGCCTTTTTCGGTGAATTTAACCGCATTACTCAAAAGATTAATTAAAACTTGTTTCAATCGAATATAATCAACCCAGATATTTTTTGGAACATTTTTATCAATAGTAAGATTTAAAAATAAATTCTTTTGTTTTGTTTCATATTTTACAAGGTCAGTAACTTGATTGGCAATATCGATAATTTTATATTTATCAATCTCGAGTTCTACTTTTCCTGATTCTATTTTTGAAAAATCAAGAATGTTATTAATGACTTCCATCAATGAGTTGGCAGATTGATTGATGGTATCCATATATTTTTGTTGAAAATCTTCTAAATTGGTATTCATTAAAAGTTCCGTGAAACCGATTATACCATTTAATGGCGTTCTTATTTCATGGCTCATGTTAGCTAAAAATTCTGATTTTGCTTTGTTGGCTGCTTCAGCATAATTTTTAGCATTGATAGCTTCTTCAGCTTCAATTCTTTTGGTGATGTCAATAAAAATTCCTACGATATATACAATTTCTTCTTCATTAACGATAGGTTCGCCAAATTCTTCTACCCAAATTTGCTCACCATCTTTGTTTATAATTCTATAGATAAGATGTATTTTTTGTTTTAGTTTGAATAAATCGTCAGCATGTTTTTGAACAATTTTTAAATCATCTGGATGAACTAAATCTATGTAATGTCTTTCGGTTTTTAGAAAATCTTCTTTTGGATAACCTGTTAATTTTTCAATTTCATCGTTCAAATAAATTTTTGTCCATTTGTCATCATATTTAGAAAGATGAACAGTTCCTGGAATATTATTGGCAAGCAGACGGAATTTTTCTTCGCTTTCTTGGATAATAGTTTCATTGATATTTCTTTCAAACGAATAAGAAATATTTTTTGCTAAAATTTCTAAAGACGATATTTCATCACTTGACCACTCGCGTTCTTTAACTGTATCATCAAATACTAAAATACCATAAAAGGTTTCTTTTATAAAAATTGGAATGAATAATATTGATTTTGAACCTATTTGTTGAAGGAAGTTTTTCTCTTCTGAATCGGGCAATTTTCTGATTACCGAGCTGAAAGGTTTATTGTTGAGTAAGTTTTCCATTGTCAACTTAAACATTTTATTTGGCAACTTTTGAAGCTTTGGGTTCGGTTCGTTTATAGAGTCTGAGTCTGACAACCAACGATATTTTTGAGAAATCGTATCATCATCACTATTGTATTGGAAATAGGAAACTCTAGAAGCTTTTAGTACATGACCAATAGTTCTTATAATTCCCAGTAAAATTTCATCTTGATTTTTTGATAATAAGAATTTCTCAGTGTTTTTATTAATTTCAAATAGAATATCACTTTTATAAGTTAGATTTTTTTCTGATTCATTTCGCATTTCAGCTTCAAGTGCGATAGCTATTAAATCAGCTATTGAACGAGAAAAATTAATGTCTTCATTATCCCATTCTCTTTTATTTTCAACGGCTTCAAAACATAAGATTCCTTTTGTTTTTTTATCCATGAAAATAGGAGTATCAAGCAGAGATTTAATTTTATATTTTGGAAAAAAATCATAACACAATTCTTCGGTTATTTTATTATCGTATACATCAGAAGCTACAATTTGAATGCCACTTTCTAATGCTCTAAAATAGTTTGGATATTGATTTTTATCTACGAAAAAGTGTTTTTCAAATCGGTTATTGTCTAGATAAAAAATGCTCTCACATCTAAGACCTTCGGGTATGTATGTCCAATAACTAACTCGATTTATACCACAATTTATGGCTACTGTTTGTAGAATATTTTTTAGAACCGTATTGAAGCTATCTGTATTCGAATAACTTTTTGATGTTAATTCTTTAATAACTTGATTGTGGATTTTTATTTTTGATGCTCTTTCAAAGTGCTCAATTTCAAGATTTTTTATTAAAGTGATATCTCTTGCAATAACAGAAAAACCAGTTTTTTTGTTGTATTTATCTTTTTTAACGGTAACTTTTTGAGTGACCCAAATGGTTTCTCCACTTTTTTTAATCATTGGGAAAACTAAATCAGGATAATCTCCTGTATCCTCTGGAATGTGTTCATAAAATTCTTTAACTACATCTATATAGTCTGTTCTTATAAATGTAGTATAGTGATTGCTAAATATTTCTTCTTTTGAATATCCAAGTGATTTTTCTGTAAATGGGTTGACATAAATTATTTTACCTTCAAAATTAATTTCAGTTATTAAATCATTAGCCGATTCAATCAAATCTCGATATTGATTTTGAATTTTTATTTGTTCAGTGACATCTTGACCAATTCCAATAAGAATGTCTTCCGAATATCTTTTGTCTTTCCACTGAATGTATTTATAATCACCATTTTTACATTTTAATTTTCTAATATATAATCTATCATCAACATAATCTTCGTGATACGCTTCACCAATAAATTCAGGATCTTCGGTTAATCGCCAATATTCAAGTCCAAGAACTTCATTTGCTTTATAACCTAAAATAGATTCTATAGACTCGCTACAAAATGATACTTCACCTTTTTTATTTGTTGTTAAAATCAAAGAATTTCCTTTGTTGACAATAATATTTGTAAAAAGAAATTTGTTTTTAGTTTCTAGTAGTGCTAAGTGTCTGGAAATGTGAATTGTAATAGTTAGAATAAAAGCACATATTAGGATTATAATATAGTTTTGAGGAATTAACTCTAATTCAAATGCAATGACTAAAAGAAGTATAACAGAAATAACGAATAGCCAATAATGTAAAATGTTTTTAACGATGAAATAAGATAGAAAAAGGCAAACAATTAAACTAACATAGGAAATCAGTTCAAAATCTCTAAAAAAAACATTTCTAACTACAAATCCAAGATAGCCATAATAGCAGAAAAGAAAAATAAAGTTTATATTCTTTATGAAAAACTTTACTCTAGTACACAGAAAATAAAATATAAGCAATATTGCTCCAATACATAAATTTATGAGGAAAAAACTTTTTGATCGAACTTTGAAAATCTCTAAAATGGTTTCGATTAGCGGAATTGCAACACCAAAAAATAACAAATACAAAGCATATTGCTGTTCTTTGGGTTCAAATTCATTTTTGCTAGATAAATTTAGTTTATCCTTGATGGTTTCTTTTGTTGCAAAATAGAAAGAGTAGAGAAGAAATAGTAATACAAATATCACTATCAAACTTCCGCTGTTTAATAAAAATAAATTGGTATTCAATTGAAATTAAGATTTGATTGGGTTTGTCTTTTTACAATAGCTTCAAAAATAGTTAAAATAAAGTTAAGTTAACCATTTTAATAGGAGTTTGATTTTTTTTAACTTTTCTCCATAAGGTGCATATCGCGTTGGAATGTCAAGCCAAGTAGCTTTAATTACAATTGCTTTATGATGCGAGAAAATATCAAAACTTTTTCTACCATGATAAGCACCAATTCCGCTGTGTCCAACACCACCAAATGGCAATCGATTGTTTGTAAATTGAATCATTGTATCATTAATGCAACCACCACCAAAAGAATAGTTTTTCATTATTTTTTTTGCAAATTTTTTATTTTCCGAGAAAACGTAAAATCCAAGTGGCTTTTCATAATTAGTAATTATTTTTTTTAAATCTTCTTCAGTTTCAAATGCCAAAATTGGAAGAATTGGACCGAAGATTTCATCTTTCATCACCAAGCTATTTTGTTTTGGCTCGTCGATTAGAGTTGGTTCGATATAGTTATCAGTTGCAGCTGTTTTTCCTCCAAAAAGAATTGTTTCACCAATGAGCATTTGACACAATCTATTCCAATTTTTTTCGTTTACAATTCGTGGATAATCAGGAGAGTTTTGAGGATTTTCGGAATAGGCTAATTGAATTTCTTCCTTCAGATATTCAATAAATTGTGTCTTGATTTTCTGGTGAACCAAAAGATAATCTGGTGCAATACACGTTTGTCCAGCATTTAGAAATTTTCCCCAGACAATTCGTTTAGCAGCTAATTTGATATTGGCAGTTTCATCAATAATACAAGGATTTTTTCCTCCAAGTTCTAATATTACTGGAGTTAAGTTTTCTGCAGCAGCTTTTGCAACTATTTTTCCAACAGCAACACTTCCAGTAAAAAAAATAAAATCCCAACGTTGTGAAAGTAATTTTTCTGAAGTTTCAATTCCACCTTCAATTACTTCTACATGATTTTTTTCAAAAGTTTCTCCAATGATTTTTACTATGATTTTTGAAGTATTTGGTGTTAGTTCAGATGGTTTTACAACAACCTGATTTCCTGCTGCAATGGCTGCAATCGCAGGGCAAAATGCCAATTGAAAAGGATAATTCCATGGCGCAATCACTAAGACTTTTCCAAACGGTTCTTTGTAAATATAATCGGTGGAAGGAAAATTTAACAAAGAAGGCAAAACCATTTCTGGTTTTGCCCATTTATCAATGTTTTTTATCGTTGCTTTTAAATCAGAAATTACATAGTTGATCTCAGTCAAATAACTTTCGAAGGCTGATTTTTTAAAATCATCATACAATGCTTTCGTAATTTCTTCTTCATGATTTTGAATAGAAACCAGTAGTTTTATAAGTGATTTTTTTCTAAAAGAAACATCGGTTTTAAAAGTCATAACTTGAGTATTATTTCTGCCAAGTTACGTTTTTAACTCATTAAAATCAACTTTTTTTCTACAAAAATCCCCAACGGAAACCTAAGTAAATATCACCTTGTTTGCTATCAGCTAGTAAAGCAGTTACCATAGAACTTGAACCAAGGTAAAAACCTCCTAAACGAAATCCAAATCCAACATTGGTTCCTGAAATTTCATGAAAAGTTACTGGAATATAAGTTTCAAAATAGCGTAAACTTATTCTTGGTGTGATGCTAAAAATGTTTGGAGCAGTAACTTGTTCATTGGCTGAATCGTCATTTAATTTTTGTTGTAAATAGGCTGTAACGTACAATTTGTGAATTACTTTTAAATCAACATAAGTTGAAAAAACAGTTGGTAATTTAACTTTAAAATCTTTTTCGCCTTGTTCAACAGTTAAATAACCATTGCTTGATAAAATATCTTCAACATCACTTAAGCTATCTACATCTTCAAATAAACTTAAATCCAAAGGATCAGAATTAGGAATATTTAATGAGTAATTTGTAGAAGCATTGTTATTATCTTTAAACGTCATGCTACCAATATTTCTAATAGATAATCCAGCATTTAATTTATATTTTTTATCATCACCAAGCCATTGATAATTTGCTCCAACATCACCCGAAAAACCATTCAACCCACCAAAAATTGATTTGCTATAATCATCAAAATTAGTAAAGCTGTCAGCAAGATTTCCTGAATAAGCAATGTTTAGTGTGGCAGGAGAATTAGTAGTTAAAAATGCATCTCCACCAACTTCAGTTATCGTTCCATTTAGATTACTTAAACCAAAGTTAGAATACGAACCTGGAAATAATAACTTTAAAGTCACACCTGCGCTAAATTTGTGTTTTTCTTTATCAACCAAAGTTCGAGCAAGTGAAAAGCCTATTTCGCCATACGAAGTACCATTCATACGTTGGTTTTTCTTATTGTCTAAAAGAGTTGTGTTTAAACCTATGTTATTATTAGTGATGGCATTTCCAATAGTTGGATCAATGTCGACTAAGTCAAATTTGGCGTATGCTTTTGACGTAATTGCCAATCCCCATTTTTTCCAACGCATTGCAAATCCCAAACCATTAATTTCTGCATGAACACGAGCATTTACAGGACTTGTTCCACTAAAAAGCAGTTCTTCAAAATCTGTATCAGAATTAAAATCACTAAAAGCAAGCTTGTCATTAGCTACATTAACACTCAGTCCAAAAATATTAACTTCAAATTTTTTAGAAAGATTTGTTAATTCGGCAGGATTGATATTTACGTTTAAAATCCCAACACGATTGGACGTACTAATGCCCGAAAAATGTTCCTGAGCAAAAGTAAAATGACAGAAAAGCGACAAAGCAACAACGAAGATTTTTTTCATAGCAGTAGTATTTTATATAGTTAAAGTGGTAAAAAAAATATATGACTGTGGTAAATATATGAAATTTTACTTATAAAGCATTCCAAATCACATCATTTGGGGTAGAAGCAACGATTTCCATGTTTTCTTTAGAAACCGGATGAATAAAAACCAATTTTCGCGCATGAAGATGAATGCCACCATCAGGATTACTTCGGTCAAAACCATATTTTAAATCGCCTTTTATTGGACAACCAATCGCTTGAAGTTGCGCTCTAATTTGATGATGTCTTCCCGTATGAAGATTAATTTCCAAGGCAAAATAATTATTCAATTCTTTGATTATGGTATAATCTAAACTTGCTTTTTTGCTCTCGGGAACTTCTTTTAAATGTGCTTTTGAAGTATTATTTTTTTCGTTTCTTTTCAGAAAATGAACAAGCGTATCCGACGTTTTTGGCGGTTTGTTTTTAACAACTGCCCAATAAGTTTTCTGTGTTTCTCGGTTGCTGAACATTGCGTTTAGTCGTTCCAAAGCTTTACTTGTTCTCGCAAAAACCACAATACCTGTTGTAGGTCTGTCCAATCGATGAACAACGCCAAGAAAAACATCTCCAGGTTTGTTGTATTTCGCCTTAATATATTCTTTTACAACTTCCGAAAGCGGTTTGTCGCCCGTTTTATCACCTTGAACAATATCACCAACACGTTTATTAACCACTATAATGTGATTGTCTTCGTGAAGGATTTGGAGATTATCTTTGGTGGAAACTATTTTCAAAATAGATTTTTAGATTGTTGGATTTTTAGATTTTTAGATTTTTAGATTTGCAATGTTGAGCGGAATTTAGAAATCATTTTTGTTATTTTATCTAAATCATAAATAAGTTCATCTACTTTCACTTGACTAATATATCCCAAATCAGAAGCTATTAATAATTGTGTTTCAATTTCATAAATAGAACCAATTGCAATTTCAAGAAATCTAGAAAAGTCCTTATTACTGCTTCTTGAACAACCTTCTGCAATATTTGAAGGAACAGAAACAGAAGCTCTTCGAAGTTGATTTGTTAATCCAAATTTTTCGTTATCAGGGAAATTAGCAGTTGTAATATAAATTTGCGAACAAAATTTACGACTTAATTTCCAGATATCTAAATCTTTAAATCGGTGCATATTTCTAATAATCTAAAAATCTAACAATCTAATTAATATTGTTCACTAGAATTAGGAAAATCTTTCGATTTCACATCAGCAACATAATTTCCAATCGCTTTGGTCATTTGTTCATACAAATCTAAATAGCGACGCAAAAATCGTGGACTAAATTCATTATTCATTCCAAGCATATCGTGGATAACCAAAACTTGACCATCAACGCCACCGCCAGCACCAATTCCAATAACAGGAATAGAAATAGTTTTGGCTACTTTTTCGGCCAAAGCCGCAGGAATTTTTTCTAAAACCAACGCAAAACAACCTAATTTTTCAAGCAATTTTGCATCTTCAATCAACTGTTCTGCTTCCGCATCTTCTTTAGCACGAACTGTGTACGTTCCAAATTTATAAATCGATTGTGGCGTTAAACCCAAATGTCCCATAACTGGAATTCCTGCATTCAAAATACGCTTAATACTTTCTTTAATTTCGCTTCCGCCTTCCAGTTTTACAGCATGTCCGCCGCTTTCTTTCATAATTCTAATAGCCGAACGCAACGCTTCCTTTGGATCACTTTGATAACTTCCAAAAGGCAAATCCACCACAACCAAAGCTCGTTCAATAGCTCGAACCACACCCGAAGCGTGATAAATCATTTGATCCAACGTTATTGGCAACGTTGTTTCGTGTCCAGCCATAACATTACTCGCCGAATCACCAACCAAAATCACATCAACACCAGCCGAGTCAACAATTTTAGCCATCGTAAAATCATACGCCGTAAGCATTGAAATCTTCTCGCCATTCACCTTCATGTCAATCAATGACTTAGTCGTAATCCTTTTATAATCTTTTTTTGCAGTAGACATAACATTTCGTTTATAAGTCGTAAAAGTATAAAATCTATTTTTGATGCAACAAAAATCAACCCAATAATGTGAATTTATACTACTTTTGTCAAAACTGATTTAGGAGCGAATCGTTTGAGCTATTTAAAAGCCATTTTCCTGCTTTTCGCGCTACACGGTAGCTAGCTTCAATCAGGGCTAAAACCAAAACCATTTGAATTTCAGTGAACTTTGCGAATTAGCTTTGCGAACTTTGCGGTTAAAAATAAAAATATGCCAAAAATATTAATCATCGAAGACGAAGCAGCCATCAGAAGAGTTCTAACCAGAATCCTTTCTGAAGAAAGCAGCACGTATCAAGTAGAAGAAGCCGAAGATGGCGTTCAAGCTTTAGAAAAGATAAAAAACAGCGACTACGATTTAGTGTTATGCGACATCAAAATGCCAAAAATGGATGGCGTCGAACTACTAGAAGAAGTCAAAAAAATAAAACCCGAAATCCCAATGGTGATGATTTCTGGTCACGGCGACATGGAAACCGCCATCCAAACCATGAGACTTGGTGCATTTGATTATATTTCAAAACCACCCGATTTAAACCGATTGTTGAATACAGTTCGCAATGCGTTAGACAAAAAACAACTCGTAGTGGAAAACAAAATTCTAAAGAAAAAAGTTTCCAAAAACTACGAAATCATTGGCGAAAGCGAACCTATCAATCAAATTAAATTAATGATTGAAAAAGTGGCCCAAACCGATGCACGAGTTTTAATTACTGGACCAAACGGAACTGGAAAAGAATTGGTTGCCCATCAATTACATCAAAAAAGTGAGCGTTCCAATTCACCAATCGTAGAGGTAAACTGTGCCGCCATTCCATCAGAATTGATAGAAAGCGAACTTTTTGGTCACGTAAAAGGCGCATTTACATCAGCTGTAAAAGATAGAGCAGGAAAATTTGAAGCTGCCGATGGTGGAACTATTTTCTTAGACGAAATTGGCGATATGAGTTTAGCAGCGCAAGCTAAGGTTTTACGGGCTTTGCAAGAAAGTTTAATCCAACGTGTTGGAGCAGACAAAGACATTAAAGTGGATGTTCGCGTTATTGCCGCAACCAACAAAGATTTGAAAAAAGAAATCTCCGAAGGTCGTTTCCGTGAAGATTTATACCATCGTTTAGCTGTAATTTTAATTAAAGTTCCAGCGTTGAACGATAGACGTGATGATATTCCGTTATTGGTAGAACATTTTGCTGTAAAGATAGCCGAAGAACAGGGAAATGCACAAAAATCATTTTCAAAGCAAGCTATTAAATTATTACAAGAATACGATTGGACAGGAAACATTCGCGAGTTACGAAATGTAGTGGAACGATTAATAATTCTTGGTGGAAACGAAATTTCAGAAACCGATGTGAAGTTATTTGCATCAAAATAATAAAGAGATAAGGGATAAGTCAAAAGCAATAAGTCTAATCCCTTTTCCCTTAAAACTTTTCCCTTAAATAATGAATTTAAAAAAAATAAACCCAAACCTCCAAAAGGCACTCATTGAAAACGGATTAACCGAAGCCAATGAAATGCAACAAGAAACATTTTCTACTATAAAAAGTGGAGCAGATGCTGTTATTCAATCGCCTGGCGGAAGCGGAAAATCATCAACGATTGTGATTAACGTTTTGCAACGAATGGAGAAATCCGTTGGCGAAAGCACTAGAGTTTTGATAATGGTTGAAAACAAAGAAAAGGTTTTAGAGATGGAAGAACTATTTCTAAAATTTGGAACCTATCATGATTTAAGCATTTTAGGCGTTCATGATAAAGGCGATATTGACTATGACAAAAATGTGATTTCAATGGGATTGGATGTTTTGATTGGAACACCCAACAAAATAAATGCTATGTTCTCTTCGGCAGGTTTTAACATCAATACGATCAAAATGTTTATAGTTGACGATGCTGATGTGTTGTTTAGAAATCGAATGGATGCCGTTATACTACGATTATCAAGCAGCGTTGAAAAAACACAACGTTTGTTCTTTTGTTCACAGATAACAGAAAGAGTAGAAGTTTTAGCCGAAAAAATAATGATTGAACCGCTTTTCTTCGAAATGGAAGAGGAATAGTTTTCAGTCGCAGTCTCAGTTTTCAGTTTTCAGTCTGTCACACTAGTTTATGCTGAGCGAAGACGAAGTACAGTCGAAGTGCCAAAACAACAATACTTTAATACAATATACATCATACAAAAAAATGGGATTAATAAAAATATTTTCAGGAAGTGAAATTTTAGCTTTAGGATTAAAGCAAAAACTAGAAGCAATCGATTTGAATGTGGTTGTAAAAGACAACATTCAATCCGCTCGATTAGGCGGTTTTGGCAATGCCGATTTAGCCGTAGAATTGTTTATTCAAGAAAGAGATTATGGCAAAGCACATCCTATAATTGAGGAGTTTAGGATGAGTTTGTAAATTTTGTATATTTGTTTTTTAATCTTGAACTATGGATATAGCTGCAAAAAAAAATGAATTAGTGAACTGGTTACTTGCTTTAGATGATGAAAGTAAACTAAAAAAAATCATTGCATTAAAATCTGTTTTAGATAAAGAAGTTGTTGCGCATACTATTAGTGGTTATCCAATTGATAAAGAAGAATATATCAATATGGTTAAAGAAGCTGACGATAGAATTTCATCAGGGAAATATACAACGATTGAAGACTTAGAAAAAGAAATTGAGAATTGGTAGGATGAAAAAAACAATTCAAATTCTTTGGGATAATCAAGCAAAAGCTGATTTGAAGTTAATTTTTGAATTCATCAAATTAAAATCGCCTCAAGGAGCTAAAAACGTGGTCCGAGATATTGTATTACAAAGTAAAAATATCCACTTTACCGAACAGTATCAAGTTGATGAATTTCTTGGTGAACCCTACAGAAGAATGGTTGTCAGAAACTATAAAATCATTTACAAAGTTCAATCCGAAACTGAAATTAGAATTCTTCAAATTTTTGACACTCGTCAAAATCCAATAAAAATAAAAAAATAGCTTTTCTCAAAAATTTAATAACTAACGGAGTGTTATTAAGTAGGAGTGAAATGAATCTTGTAATTGAGGAACTTAGGATGAGTATTTATTACCTAAAAACCTTCAATCGACTAACCAATATCGAAATAAACACACCAAAAATCCCGATAAAAGCAAACGAATACTGAAGACTTGTCATTTCGGCTATGAAACCAATTAATGGTGGACCAATCAAAAAACCAAGAAAACTGATACTCGTTACGATAGTTAAAGCAATTCCTGTTGGAACATTTTTTACGTTTCCTGCCGCATTAAATATAATAGGAACAACGTTAGAAACCCCAAACCCAACCAGCATAAAAGCAATCGTACACGGAATTAAATAAGGTAGCAACACTGCCAAGTACAGTCCAAAAGAGATAACAATTCCGCTGATAATCAATACTTTTTTCGCACCATATTTATGTACAAGAATATCACTTAAAAATCGTCCAGAAGCCATACTTATCATAAACGAAGTATAACCCAAAACAACCAAAGCGCCAGGAGCTTTAACTATTTCTTTAAAATAAACACCACTCCAATCAAACATAATACCTTCGCTTGCCATACAACAAAAACAAATTACACCAAGCCAGAGTAGCGTAGTATCAGGATTTTTGAAAAAGGAATAGGATGTTTTTTCTTCAGTGGTTTTTGATTTTGCCTTTATAATAAACTTATAGTTAAACAGGATAATCAAACAAACGATGACGAAAGCGATTGTGAAATGCTGAAGCGGATTTAAGTTCAATGTTAACATCAGCAAACCTAGTAAAGCTCCACTAAATCCAGCCAATGACCACGAACCATGAAACGAACCCATGATAGGTTTTGAAAACAATTGTTGTGTATAAACTCCTTGAGTATTCACAGCGATGTTGCAAAAATTACCAAAAAAACCAAATAGAAAAAGACCAACGGCTAGCTGCCAACTCAAAGTAGCAAATCCCAATAACGGCAAACAAGCAGAATAGGTTAGTAGTCCAAGAATGGTTATAGCTCGACTTCCATATTTTGTTACAATTTTTCCCGAAAACGGCATGGCAAAAAGTTGTCCGATTGGAAGTGCAAAAAGCATAGTGCCTAAATCAGCTTCAGAAAGATTAAGCATGGTTTTAAAATCAGGAATACGACTTGCCCAAGTTGCAAAACTAAATCCCATACCAAAGAAAAAGAGCGATGTAGCTAATCGAACTCGATTAAGATACGATAGTTTAGCGTTTCTAAAAACCTTTTTGATTTTAGCTTTTGGTAATATTTTAGTTAAGAAGCTATAGTTGAGTAACGGCATTTTTGATAGTTTCTCTATTAATTTGTAGCTAAAATAACTAATCTATTTTTGATAGGATAACAGATTGTATTTTTATGAATACTATATCGTTTGAAGGTTTTTTTAGAATAGAAGATTACTTACAGTTTGTTGTGAGTTATTAAATGCTTAAATTTTGTGAGTTGTAAAAAAATGGGAAGGACTTCTCTAATTGATTTTACAAAAAAAAAACCAGCTATTGCGCTAAACGGCTGTTAGCAGCTGGCTTTATACTTTAAAACTTTACCTTTTATTAACTGGTAATTTAATTCCCACTAAATCAATGTCTGGGAAATCAATAATAAAATTTAAATATATTTTGGAGGCTATTTTCCACCCGTTATAATCCAATTGTGGATTTTCTAAGATTGCTTTTTTGCAAGCACAACTTAGTTTTTCTTTTTGAATTTCACTTAGTTTATCACTTACTAGAGTTTCATATAATTTATTTGAAATTAGTTCGATATCCATTTTATTTTACAAATTTTTATAACTCAGACTTTATTTTATGTATTCAATTTTTACTGGTTTCATTAAAGCTGTAAAGCAACCTTGTTGTGGTCCAAACATTCCTAAAATTTTAAAATGCCCAACTAATCTTTTTGATGATGGTCTACTGTCATAGAAAAAGTCGTCTCCTTTTCCAATATTTATTTGAAAACTATAACTGACAAGTTTCGTTTCTGAATCTTCATATAAATGGAAATAAAATTTATTTTCTTCGTCAACTTCATAATTTTCATCATTATCAAAATGAATATCTAAGAATACAATATGGTTAACTTTTTCAAAGATGAATTTCGCAAATTTCGCAGTATTTTTATTTGTGCAATCTTTTCCAATTCTTCCTGAGAATTTAGGAATTTTCTTTTTTGAATCTTTTATCTGAAAGTATAAAGCAATTAGCGCAATAACTAATGCAGTTCCACTAAGTATGTATTCCATGAATTATTGTCCTTATATTGCAATCCTACTATCGTTTTACAGCTTCGTATTCGTTGCGATTAAAGTGAACTGCTTACTGTCAGCTAAGATATTATTTTTTTGTGAAGAGAGAAGAAAAATTCAAGAAAAACCTGCCCAGCTAGTAATAGCTATTACAAGCTGTTATTTTTTAATAATAAATTTGGCTCAAATTCTGTAAACTTTGATATTTTACCATCATACTTATTCCTATAACTTCCACCTTTTACTATTTTTTGGGTTTGAACTACAGAATCAATTTGAATATGAATTGAAAAACCGATATCAGTTTTTTCCATGTAGTCTTTTTTGTTTTCTTTATTAAGGATAAAGTTGTTTTCATAAAGTTGTAAATCATTATCTTTAATAGCGCTACTATATGCTGTCAAAGAGTTTCCAACATTTTGTGGATTTGCGATAAATCTTTCTATAAAGTCAATAGTATAATCCAGTTCCCCAATGAATTGATTTATGAAAAACCCCATAAAAATTGGTTTTTCAATTTTGTCGTAATATCTGATTTTAAATGCATTTTCCAATATTTCTATGAAAACTGGATCAAATTCTCCGGTTATATCTTTATTGACTTTTGATAAAATATCTTTTAGTAATTCAAATCTGTCGAAATGATAATGATATTTTTCTCTCTTTTTTAGATTAAATACAATGAGAGCTTTTAGGTATTTTTCTACAGCTGTACTTGCAAGTGTTAGCCCTTGAATTATTAAATGATTATTAAGTAAGAAGCGCGCAGCAATATAATCTCGATAGCCTAAATCCATTAACCAGCTTCCTTTATAAAGTTTTTCCGTCCATGTAATTAAATTGTCGTCTTTCATAATATAATAGCTGGTAACGTGCCTTGGCTTTCATTCAGTGGTAACTTTTGGAACTAACTAAACAGATATAACTAAAATTTTATTTTACCAGCGTACTTTCCTGACAGCTTTGACCTAGCCATTAACGCTAGCTGATGTTAAACGCAGTTATTCTATTAGCTCAAGACATTTTTTTAATAATCTATGTGATTTTTTATAGTTGTCATGATATTGTTTAAACTTGAGTTGATAGATATTCAAAATATTTTCCATTTCTATAAATTGGAATGAACAGGATAGTAATAAATTATCAGATTCTTGTGTAATTTCTAAATCGGAATTTTGTTTATTCAAATCAAGTACTAATTTGATAAGCTGATTGTAAGTCACAAAAAAACGTGTTCTGTTTTCTTCTCCTAAATCTTGCCAATTTTTCCAAATTCTATCTTCAGCCATTAGAAACTCATAAAGTTTTCTTTGAGTTGGTGGAAATCGAAAGCCATTATATTTTCTATTTAAATCATCATGGTATTTTCTATACTCTTCTAAATGAGTATTATATTGCTTGTGGAAAAAATCAAATTTATTTACTAAATTTTCTATATCAATATCTATTCTTTCTTCAAAAAACTTTAAAGTTCTCAAAATTGTCCAAATCTTGTGATATGCCCTATTTCTGATTTTTCTTGAGCAAAAGTTCCAAAAAAACTTTTTTCGAAATGCATAATAATTATCTTTAAAATCTAATTCAAAAATTGTTTCTAAATAACTTATTGGTTTATGTGGTAAAAACCAACTTCCGTTATGAGAGACAGTAATTTGAGGATAAAATTCAGAAGCATGTTTCTCTTTTATTTTTAAATCTTGAATAACCTCTTCCAATAACAGATAAAAAGTCTTTCTAAGATTTTTACGATTGTTGAAATCTTTGATCCATGTAAATAGATAAGTCATGATTCCGCCAGTAATAAAAACAACAATCGAAATGAGTGTTGGTACCGAAACTGTATTATCAATTCCAAAAGTATTATTTATCCATTCAATTATATTCATCGTTGTGGTTTTAAAATAATTGCTAATACAGTTCCGATGCTTCTCGTCAGTTACTAAGTTATGAACTTTTTATTTTTGTTAAAGATAAAAATTCTTGCGAAACGTGAATGTGAGCTTACAAAAAAATTCGCAATTGCGAGAAACGGCTGTTATACAACGTTATTTATTCTGTTTTATAACTCTTAAATCTTTAATCAAGTACAAAAATATTATTAAGTGAAAGAAGTTTAATCCAACAACCCAATTTTCGCTATTTCCAAAAGTATTAAAAAGAAACTCTAAATTGAATACTTTAAAATCCAGTTTTGAAGTTAAATCCATTTCTTTGATAACATATAGCGACAAGTCAGGACCTATAATAAGTTTCCACGTAAAACTCATTAATAAAAAAGAAAATGACTGAAGGAAATAAATAAATGACAAGCAATAATAAGACACTCTTAAATGTTTGTTCATTCTGACGCAAACAACTGAAATTATGCAGAGAATACTAACTGCAATTTGTATTAATTCTCCAAATTTTGGTAATCTATAAAATAAATTTGCTGTATAAAGTATAAAACAAATTGAGTTGATTATCAAAATTAAATTCAATACTTTATTTTTCGTAAATTCGTCGTTTTGTTTTATAATGTTGTATAACTTATATATGTGCGCAACAAACATTCACATATCTACCTTAATTTGGGTGTATAGGCGAAGCTTTTTTGCTTTTATTTTCAAATATACAAAAACATCAAATTAACAATTAATGGAATGATGAAATAAAACTATCTTTGCGCCTTCAAAAAATAGATTGTCTAACAATCTAACGATCCAAAAATCTAATAATCTAAAAATGATTACAGTAAACGATATAGCCGTAGAATTTGGCGGTACAACACTTTTCAGCGAAGTAACTTTTGCCATTAATGAAACGGATAAGATTGCCCTAATGGGTAAAAACGGCGCAGGAAAATCTACCTTACTAAAGATAGTTGCAGGAGCAAACAAACCTACTCGCGGAACCATCTCGGCACCAAGCGATGCGGTTATTGCCTATTTGCCACAGCATTTACTAACCGAAGACAATTGCACGGTAATGGAAGAAACATCCAAAGCATTTGCAGCTGTCCTTAACATGAAAAAAGAAATCGACGACATCAACGAACAGTTGACCATTCGCACCGATTATGAAAGCGACGACTACATGAAACTGATTGAAAAAGTTTCAGAACTGTCTGAGAAATATTATTCCATCGAGGAAGTAAACTATGAAGCTGAGGTAGAGAAGATTTTAAAAGGTCTTGGCTTCGAAAGAGAAGATTTCAACCGTCCAACCAAAGAATTTTCCGGTGGTTGGAGAATGCGTATCGAATTAGCCAAAATACTTTTAACCAAACCCGATTTGATTTTACTCGATGAGCCAACCAACCACTTGGATATGGATAGTATTCAATGGCTGGAAGACTTTTTGATCAATCAAGCCAAAGCCGTAATGGTAATTTCCCACGATAGAGCGTTTGTGGATAACATCACCAACAGAACTATCGAAGTAACCATGGGAAGAATTTACGACTACAAAGCTAAATATTCTCATTATCTAGAACTTCGCAAAGACCGACGCATTCACCAACAAAAAGCCTACGAAGAACAACAAAAATTCATCGCCGACAATCAAGCCTTTATTGAACGTTTTCGTGGTACTTTTTCCAAAACAGAACAAGTGCAATCGCGTGTGCGAATGTTAGAAAAAATTGTTCCAATCGAGGTAGATGAAATAGACAATTCCGCTTTAAAGCTGAAGTTTCCACCATCAGTTCGTTCCGGTCAATATCCAGTCATTGTAAAAGATTTAGAAAAATCGTATGGTGATCATTTGATTTTTAAAGATGCTAATTTAGTGATTGAACGCGGACAAAAAGTAGCTTTCGTGGGTAAAAATGGTGAAGGAAAATCGACCATGATTAAAGCCATTATGAAAGAAATCGAAATCAATGGCGGTTCGGTAGAAGTAGGTCACAATGCACAGATTGGTTATTTTGCTCAAAATCAAGCGGCACAATTAGACGAAAACGCTACTATTTTTGAAACGATTGATAGAATTGCTGTTGGCGATGTTCGCACGCAGATTAAAAATATTCTAGGTGCGTTCATGTTCCAAGGTGATGACATTCACAAGAAAGTTAAAGTACTTTCGGGTGGCGAAAAAACACGTTTGGCAATGATAAAATTATTGTTGGAACCAGTGAATTTGCTAATTCTCGATGAACCTTCCAACCATTTAGACATGAAAACCAAAGACATCATCAAAGATGCGTTGCGCGATTTTGACGGAACGTTGATTTTAGTTTCCCACGACCGTGATTTCCTTGATGGTTTGGCTGAAAAAGTATTCGAATTTGGAAACAAACGAGTAAAAGAACATTTTGAAGATATTAAAGGTTTCTTGGCTAATAAGAAAATGGAAAGCTTGAAAGAGATAGAGAAGTAGTTTTTAGTGGTCAGTGGTCAGTATTTAGTGGTCAGTCGCAGTATTTAGTGTTCAGTAATAAAAAACCCGTCAGTTCAGTGGAAGTGACGGGTTTTAGTTTTATTCTTTATAGTTCAATTTTGTTCTGACACTTTTGAAATAATTAATTAAGGTATTTTTTTGTGCTTCGGTCAATGCTGCTTCTCGATGCACCAATGTATAACTTCCCAAAGGCATTTCATCTTTTTCGATGTACTCGATACATTCTTCCAGTTTGTGATCTTGTCTTTTTAATTCATAATCAGTAAAAGTGGAAAAATTAAGTTCCTCTCGACCTTCATCAATGTGACCTTTTAAAAACCATCCAGCAGGTTGCACATAGGAATACAACGGATAGTTACTTTGATTAGAATGACAATCGTAGCATGATGTTTTGATAATCGATGCAATTTCTTCGGGTGTGTTTTGTGTTTTCAAAAAGTCTTTACTTTCATCAACCGCAGGATTGGTTTTGTCAATTTGAAAAAACTGAAGTACAACCAACACTACTAAAAGCGCAATAAGTATTTTTTTCATTAGAATTGAATTTTATATAATAAAGGTAATGAAATAATTTGCTATTCCAATGCAAAGCGAACACCAATTTCACTTGAAATAGTGATTTTTTCGAATTCGATGTTGGTATTGTAATCCTTAGCGTCATAGTTTAATTGAGAAGATAAGCCTAATCTTATTTGTGATGATGCGCCAGGAATTCCATTAAAACTGTTTTTTTGCAATATATAGATAGCTTTCCCAACGGTTTGTCCCAACGGTTTTGTAAAACTAACAGCATTGGCTTTAGCATTTTCAATAGCTTTACTGTTCATTAAAAGCTGTAATTTCTTTTCATCAGAATGTTCTAATTTATCAATTCTAACGTTAGAAAGGCCAACTTCTTCCAAGCCAATAAATACCTTGGCGGTTGTTTTAGCATCAAAAACCAAAATAGAGTAGGACTTCGATTTTTGAATATCGGTTTGTTTCAAAAAGAATTTTTTGTAGTTGCTCATCATGTCCTGCATTGCAACGTTTTTATCCACATCAATGCCTAAAGTTTTTAGTTTGGTTAGCATATCGTTTTCTAATTCTTCCACCGATTTTTTTCCTTTTACATCTTTTTCAGAAATTAAAACATCAATGTAAATTCGGTTTGGTGTTACCAACGTATCAGCTTTTCCTTGTACTTCTAGATACGGTTTGTCGATAAAGTTTTTCTCTTGACTAAATGTTATGAAAGAAGTGAGAATTGCAATTAAAAAGAAGGTTTTTTTCATGGTATAAAGTGTTTTTTATAAAACGTTTTTTTAGTCAAATTATTGTATTAAGAGACTCCTCGTTCCTCGGAATGACAAACTGTGTGGAAAATAAATAATGACAAAATCCGCCAATTAATGCAACTGACGGATTTGCCACATTTAATCAAATTAACCCAAAATTATAAATTCACAGCTTCCATCAATCGGATGAATTCCGCTTTGTAACCTTCGTTATCGTTTTTGATGTTATTTTTGGCTAAGTTTTTTATGTCCGAAATAGATTTATTAGAAACCAATTCAGAATTTCTCAATTTCAATCCAAACCAAGCTACCGAAGCACAAAATTTAAAATCTTCTGAAGTTTGTTCTAATGTCGCAACATTGTTTTTAATTACTTCCACCATTTCGATGCTTTTTTCGCCATCAGGTTTTTTGTATCGGAATTTAATTGTTGCTAATTCCGCACCAAGATTAGTTGCTGATGGTTCGGTTTTAGTATATTTCAACTCATCCGTTGGTGTGAAAAATTTACTTTTTGTATTCACAGGAATGATTTCATATAAAGCCGTAACGGTATGTCCGCTGCCTAATTCGCCCGCATCAATAGCATCATTTTTAAAATCTTCGGGACGCAATTTTCGGTTTTCATAACCAATCAATCGATACGCTTGCACATGCGCAGGATTGAACTCAATTTGGATTTTGACATCTTTGGCAATGGCAAACATCGAACCTTTGAATTCTTTACCCAAAAAGCGATTAGCTTCTTGAATGTTATCGATATAAGCATAATTTCCGTTGCCTTTATTTGCTAACGTTTCCATTTTGCTGTCTTTGTAATTGCCCATTCCAAAACCTAAACAAGTTAAAAACACACCTGATTTTCGTTCTTCTTCAATCAATCGTTGCATATCATTATCCGAACTTGCGCCAACATTAAAATCGCCATCAGTTGCCAAAACCACACGGTTGTTTCCGTTTTTGATGAAATTTTCTTTCGCTGTTTTATACGCCAATTGAATTCCTGCGCCACCAGCTGTACTTCCACCAGCAGATAATTTTTCCAAAGCATCAATAATCGTCATTTTTTTATCGCCCGAAGTTGGAGGTAAAACCATTCCCGCTGCACCAGCATAAACTACAATGGTAACTTTGTCTTCGGCACGCAATTGGTTGACCAAAACTTTCAACGATTGTTTCAATAAAGGCAATTTATTTTCAGAAAACATCGAACCCGAAACATCAATCAGGAAAACTAGGTTAGAAGCCGGAAGTTTTTCGTCATTGATATTTTTTCCTTGTAAACCAATGCGAACCAACTTGTTATTAGTATTCCAAGGACATTCGCTGTATTCACTGTTGATGGAAAACGGATGTTCGCCTTTTGGTTCTGGATAATTGTATTTGAAAAAGTTCATCATTTCTTCCACGCGAACGGCATCTTTTGGAACTTTTTGTCCGTTGTTGATAAATCGACGAATGTTGGTATAAGAAGCATTATCCACATCAATTGAAAAGGTAGAAAGCGGTGATGATTTTGGACTTTCGAAAACATTTTCTACAAAAGTTCCATAATCTTCATCTCCAATATTTGGTGCAATTACATCATGTTTTGAAGGATAGTTTGGATTATAACTGTTGACTTCTTGTTTCATCAGACTATTACCTCGAATACTAATACTACTAGAATTGGCTACAACTTGAACTCCTGCCGCTTTGCCTTTTACTCTTTTAGGAGAATAACTATCATATTCTGAACCATATCCAACTACTACAACTTCATTAAGTGTAACTCCACTATCTAAAACCACATTAATTGTAGTTGCTTTTTTTACTTTCACTGTTTTAGAGTTATATCCTGTAAAACTGAAAACTAAAGTTTCTCCTTCTTTGGCTTTGATAGAATATTTTCCATCGATATCGGTTTGTGTTCCGCGAGTGGTTCCTTTTACGACAATACTTGCGCCAGGCAATGGTCCAGAAGTATCAGAAACAATACCTGTAATGGTTTTTTGCTTCGCCTGTTCGCTATTGCTCGGGTCTTGTGCAAAAGCTACGATACAAAAAAGCATAGCTATGGCTGATGAAAAGATTTTTGAATTTTTCATGACTTAAATTTTTAGAATGTTACACTTGATTTTTAGCTACTTTTTGAGCTTCGGTTTTCCGTTTTTAGTGGTAATGATTACAACACCTTTTTCTCCTTTTTTACCATAGACTTCGATGGCTTTTTCATTCTGCAGTATGGAAATAGTTTCAATGTCTTGTTGGTTCAAAGGCGAATATGGACTGGTTGGATTGGGACCAAAAACTTCTTTTTCTGAATATTCAACTCCGTTGATGATGTATAATGGATCAGGTAATATAATAATAGATTCAACATCGTTTGCGTCTAATTTTCCTAGTTTTTGCAAATCTTCGGCAACATCATCGATGACTAATAATGGTTCTTCTTTTATGCTCGATTTCATTTTGGCTTCAGCAATTCGACCTTTGGAATTTAGTTGTGTTGTATAGCTATTATTTTTAACACTTCGAGCATCAAAAACGTCTTTAATTAAATAGCCATTATATGAATTGGCATCATCTTTTTCTTTTTTAACGTCTTGAATAGCTACTTCTGAAACTGCTGCAGGTATTGGTGCTGCCATTTTTTTCGGTTTTACCGTGTCGTTCATAACAACTACATCGGCAGTTTTTGTTTGTTGTTTTAGAATTTCTTCGGCGTTTTCTTTTATGGCTGGATGTTTTTCTACGTCAGCAATAGCATTATTTTCTTCAATAATTGGAGTTGTAATGCTATCAGTAATAACAATTTCAGTAGTTGGAGTTACTGTTATTTTTTCGTTGTTCCAAAAATGATAACCGACAGAAACGACTAATAAAATAGAAGCAGCAACGGCTAACTTTTTCCAAAGTTTGGTTTCTTTTTTCAGGACTTTGGTATCCAATTTTTGTTCCACTCGGTTCCAGACGTTTTCCATTCCGGGAAAGTCTTTCGTTTCTGCATTTTCGGCAGCCGATTTGAATTGATTATATAATTTATCTTGATTTTCCATGATGTTGTGCTGAATTTATTTCAGTTTCGCTTTTTGATAATACAAATTGTTGACTAAAACCTGTAATTTGGTTTTGGCTACATTCAATTGTGATTTTGATGTTCCTTCGGAGATGTTAAGCATTTGCGCTATTTCTTTGTGACCAAAACCTTCTATGGCAAACAGATTAAAAATCGTTTTGCAACCTTCGGGAATATGGTTTAACAGATTGAGCAAATCTTCTTCTTCCATTTTGGTATCGTTTGTGTTTTCTGCTAAAACATGAATTTTTGTATCTTCTAAATACAGATTAAAATTGATGTTTTTCTTCAATTGAAGTAAGCATTGATTGACGGTTATTTTTCTTGCCCATGCTTCAAAAGCGCCAATTTCTTTTAGTTGGTCGAGTTTGGTAAATATGGTATAAAACGCATCCGCCATAACTTCTTCAATTTCTTCCTCTTTCTTTAAATACCGTTTGCAGGTTCGATACAACTTGGGCGACAACTGTTCATAGACTTGCCGCTGCGCTTCTCGCTGCATTTTTTTACAAGCTTGTATTAGGTTTTCGTTTATCAAAATGAATGTCTTTATTACTAAAGAGTATTATTTTATCAAAAAGGTTGGGAAGGAATGAAAAAAAGTTTTCAGTGGTCAGTTTTCAGTAATCATATTTTTAACTTCAACTGATATACATCCGCTTCCAAAACTTCAGTATCATTGTCTTCGCAAAGTAGAAATTCAATTTCGTTGGACGATTTTTTATACAATGTTAGTCCTTCAAATTTATGAGTATCGGAAATTTTTTGGGTGAAATCGATTTTCATTTTCTTTACATCAATTCGTCCGATGATGCTTCCAAGAACTTCACCATCATCATACGTTGAATTGGAATTTTCTGCAGAAGCCAAAAAGTAAATTTTGTCCTCTACTAAAATTGCATCAGTAAAACTAGTGCGAACGCCTTTGATTTTTGGGAGTTTGAATTCGTTAGAAATGATTTGAAATTCGTTAACTAGATTTTTTCCTTCTACAGTGAAAACTACATTTTTTCCTGTTTTTCCATTGCCACGATTGAAGAAAAACCAGCTTTCGCCATTATAAATTACGCCTTCGATGTTGAAATCTTCTGGAGCAATTTTGGCGAAGGATTGCATGGTTAAGTACAAATCGGTTAAATCTTGGGTTTTTATAACTTCTTTGGTTTTACTGTCAACTTGCACCATTGAGTTGCGGTTTTCTGTAGAACCTGAACCAAAAAGATAAAGACTATCGGCATGTTTTGTTATGGCTTCAAAATCGGGTTTGAATGCTTTTGGAATGTTTTCTTGTGCATTTTCGGATAAGGAATGGCGATTAAGTTTGGTGTTTTTGATTTCATATTCATACAGATACGAACTATTATCTGAAATAATATAAAGCGTCTCATCTTGATAGATTAATCCTGATGCAGAACCAATGCCGATGATTTTAAAAAGTAGCGAAAGTTGAAATTTTTCCATAAGTTAGCAGGTAAGTTTAGCCCGGATAGCAGTGGAAATCCTTTTCTTTTTTTCTTCAGAAAAAGAAAAGATTGAAACGTATAGCCGGAATAGCTCCTCAAAAATACTATTTTTAACATAAAAAGATACTTATGCATTCAATTAATCCAGAAGATTTTAGAGTAAAAGGCAAACTTGACTTGTCTAAAACACCAACAGAATTGTCGATTGAAACATCGAAAAAAGAAGAAGAAACGGCTTTGGACGATATTCAAAAAAAACTCAGTGCCAAGCAAGATGCGATGTATGCGCACAATCGTCATGCGTTTTTGATTTGTTTGCAAGGCATGGATACGAGTGGAAAGGATAGTTTGATTCGTGAGGTTTTTAAGGAATTCAATCCGCGTGGCGTTGTGGTTCATAGTTTTAAAACGCCTAATTCGACGGAGTTGGAACACGATTACCTTTGGCGACATTATTTGGCATTACCCGAGAAAGGAAAGTTTGCGGTTTTCAACAGAACGCATTATGAAAATGTTTTGGTGACGCGCGTGCATCCGGAATATATTTTGTTTGAAAATTTGCCTGGAATTGAGAAAGTTTCAGACATAACGCCACAGTTTTGGGAAAATAGGATGGAGCAAATCAATAATTTTGAAAAGCATATTGCGCAAAACGGAACGACCATTTTGAAGTTTTATTTTCACATGAGTAAGGATGAACAGCGCAAAAGATTGTTGAAACGATTGGAACAACCGGAAGATCAATGGAAGTTTTCGACAGGCGATTTGAAAGAACGCGAACGTTGGGACGATTATATGAACTTCTACGAAGAAGCGATTAATAAAACGAATACGGATTATGCGCCTTGGTATGTTGTTCCTGCGGATGATAAAGGTGTAGCGAGATATATTGTTGCTAAAACGATTTGGGAAAAATTAGAATCGTTAACGGATATTAGTGAACCTCAATTGGATCAAAAAGTGAAAGATAACCTTCAACTTTATAAAGACCAATTGAAAGGATAAAAAAAATGCGCTAAAATCTTTAGCGCATTTTTTTTAAATGGTTAATTCAAAATTATTTTTTGAGTAAATCGATTGTTTTCAGATGAAATCTCCACAATATAAATTCCTTTATTCTGAATTGGATTTATCGTTATATCATTATTATTTTCGTTGAGTGAAATTAATTTCGTTTCTATGTTTTTACCGTCAATGTTGTATATTGACAAACGAACTTTTTCTAAAGCAATGGAAGATTTAATGTTAAGTTTTCCTTGATTGGCTTGATTGCTTGTTATGATAAACGAATTTTTTGCAAATTCACTATTGGATAATGTGAAAGTTAATTCCTCCCATGTTCTTGCAACACTAACCAGACCAACTTTACCTGTTGGCATTCCAGCTGGACCAGCATTTTGTCTAAAAACTAATCTATCAATTCCACCAGCTTGGTCATTTCCTGCAAAATTTGTTGCGGAAACGTTATTTCCATTTTCTCCGGCTAAATAATTTGGATTTGCATACAGCGAAACAGTATCATCATTAGCTCCTGAACCTTGAGTGTATTTGAAGATTAATAAATAATCAGTTCCATAGTTATATGAATTAGATGTGTAAACAGTAGGATTTGAAGTATCACCTTTTCTAATTCCGATACTGTATGTACTTCCGCTTGTAGGTTGAACAAGTACTCTAAAAGTAGTTGTTATGAAACTGCCGTTTTGTACTCTAAAAAAATCTTGTGGCGATGTTTGTGCATTTGTTATATTGATAACCATACCAACATATAAATCTCCTGAAGTAACGGTAGTTCCGAATAATCTACCACATCCATCAGTATCTGGGGTTAAACTAAAAGCTTTTGATGAAGTTCCATAACCTGTATAACCGATATTTTGTTGAACCACTTGGGCATTTGAACATATAGCTCCAGTGCATGGACCTGAACCGCCATTGGATGAATTATTAGTCCATGAGCCTTGACCACTCAACTGAACACCTGTGGTGTAAGTGCTAAAATCATCTTTAAAAATATTTTGTGCATTGGTATTTAATGAAAATGCTATTGCAATTGAGAGTAGAATTTTTTTCATATTTTATTTTTTATTGGATTAGTTATCAAATTTATGAAAATATTTATTTTAAGAAATGTTTATAGCTATTTTATTTGTTTCATTGTCCTATTTTTGCATCCAATTTGAAAAATCAAAATTGCAATGAATTTTTCCCAATACACAAAAGAGTTTGCTTACAACATAAAACTGGCTTATCCTGTTGTTTTAGGAATGGTTGGTCATACACTCATAGGTATTGTTGACAATATTATGGTTGGAAAATTAGGTTCAACCGAATTGGCTGCAGTTTCGTTGGGAAACAGTTTGATTTTTGTTGCGATGTCGATAGGAATTGGTTTTTCTACTGCAATTACACCAATTATTGCCGAAGCTGATGCCGAAGGAAATACTTCTAAAATTCGCTCGGCTTTTCATAACGGATTGTTTTTGTGTACGGTTTTAGGGATTTTACTGTTTGGTTTGGTTGTTTTGGCAAAGCCGATAATGGAATTGCTACAACAACCTAAAGAAGTTATTGAACTGGCAAAACCTTTTTTGGATTGGGTTGCTTTTTCATTAATTCCGTTGGTTATGTATCAAGGTTATAAACAATTTGCCGATGGTTTGTCGATGACTAAATATTCGATGTATGCTATTATTATGGCGAATGTTTTGCACGTTTTCATTAATTATTTACTGATTTATGGAATTTGGATTTTTCCAAAAATGGGAATAGTTGGCGCAGCACTTGGAACGGTTATTTCACGTATTGCGATGGTTGTTTTTATGCATGTAATTTTGTCTCGAAAAGAAAAACTGAAACACTATTTTCATGGATTTAGTTTTGCCGAAATACAAAAATCAACCATTAAAAAGATTGTTAATCTAGGTTTGCCATCGGCGATGCAAATGTTGTTTGAAGTGGTTTTATTTACCGCAGCAATTTGGCTTTGCGGAAGCATTGGAAAAACAAGTCAAGCTGCTAATCAAATTGCGTTGAGTTTGGCTTCGTTGACGTTTATGTTTGCTATGGGATTGAGCGTGGTTTCTATGATTAGGATTAGTAACCAAAAAGGTTTAAACGATTATAAACAGCTTATAATCGTTGCGCGTTCGATATTTTTATTAGCTATTATAATCGAAATAATTTTTGCTTTATTGTTTGTTGCTTTTCATACTATTTTGCCACATTTATTTTTAAATATGGAAAATCAATCCCAATTGTTAGACAATAACGAAGTGATTAGTATTGCTGCCAAATTGCTTTTGGTTGCAGCTATTTTTCAGATTTCAGATGGAATTCAGGTTGTAGTTCTTGGCGCTTTACGAGGTTTGCAAGACGTTAAAATCCCGATGTATATTACTTTTGTAGCATATTGGATTTTTGGTTTTCCTATTTCGTATTATTTAGGGTTAAAAACCGATTTAGGTGCCGTTGGTGTTTGGATAGGTTTATTAGCAGGATTAACAGTAGCCGCAATATTTTTGTATCTTCGCTTTAATTATTTAACTAAAAAACTTATTGATACCGTTTAATGATTAATTTTTAATGTTTACTAATGATTATCAATAAATTAGTAATCATTTGCCATAATTCACTGACTATTAATCATTAATCACTAAACTTTAAACATTAAAAAATAATGCAATTACCAAAATTTGTACTCGCTGATAATTCTGATTTTCCAGAAGATATTTTTATTATTCACCTTGATTTTCCACGTTTTATAATCAACTTAAAAGACGATGAGGTAGAATTTCTTGAAGACCTTGAAGGAGAAGACGAAACTGAACTCGAAAGCGAAATGGAGCATTTAATTACGCTTGCTGGAGAGTTTTATGATAAAGAAATGAGTGAGTTTGAGGACTAGTAAGCAGCTTTTGTTATTCAAAGCCGTTTTTGATAGCATACACTGCTAATCCAACACGACTTTTTAAATCTAGTTTTTCAAATAAATTATCGCGATAGCTTTCTACTGTTCGGGGACTACAATGCATTAGTTCGGCTATTTCCTTATAGCTCATCTCTGTGATGCAATAGCGAAGAAATTCTTTTTCTCTTTCGGATAGTTTGTTAGCTAACTTCCCGTTAGTTTTGTTTATTGCCGAAAAAATTAGTCGAGATGCCCAATCTGGATAGTAATAGCCGTTTTCTATCATAGTATTCAGTGCTATTTCTAGGTCTCTTGGATGTGAGTTTTTTAATAAATAACTCTTTGCGCCATATTTTATCATTTTGTTGACACTTTCTTCATCTGTTTGCATACTAAGAACAACTACCATAATATCAGGATGATTTTCTTGAAGCCATTTTGCAGTGTCAAAACCATTCATTATCGGCATGCTGATGTCAAGCAAAACAATGTCTGGCAATTGGTTTTTCTTTATTATTTTATCAATAAGTTCCTTGCCATTTTCACATTCATAGAGTACTTCAAAGTTTTTGAAGTTACTGATTACTCCTTTGATGGCTTGGGCTATCAAAACGTGGTCATCTACTATGGCAATCTTTTTTTTCATTCTATTGGTAGTGTGATGGTAATTTTAGTACCAAAATTTAGTTTACTTTCTAAGACAAATGTTCCTTGAAGCATTTTTACTCGTTTCTTCATGTTTTTCAATCCCATACCGTTGGTATATCTTTGTTCGGTATCAAATCCTTTTCCGTCGTCGGTTAGGACTAGCACAATTTTCCCACTGTTGGAATGCATCACTATTGAAATCGTTTCACACTCAGAGTGTTTAATGCTATTCTGAATAAATTCTTGTACAATTCTAACAATTATTGTTTTAATTTCCGTTTCAATTTCAAGTTTTTTATTGTAACAAAGAAACTTAGCTTTGATGATTTTTAGTTTTTCTACCCGTTCGCATTCTTTTTCTATCAAGTCATAAATCATTTGCTCTGCTATAGAGTTTTGGGTTAACGATTTTGTTAATTCTCTCATTTCCCAGAGTGTTTCGTTTAGAATCCCGCTAATGTTGCCTATGGCTTCTTTAGTATCTGCACTGGTGTTTTCATGTTCTAACTGCTGAGTATATATACTGGCTAGCGTTAGTTTTTGACCAATATTATCGTGGATTTCTTTCCCAATGTTATCCATTGTTAGTTGTTGGATTTCATATTTAGTTGCATAGAGCTGGGTTTCGTAGAGCTGTTCGGCTTCTTTCTTTTCTTTGTTTACTTTAAAATAACGATAAACAAATGCCCCAACAAAACACAAGTTTTCTAAAAAGAAACCATAACACAAATAGTCGAAACCGGTATATTTACTATTACCTTCGGTGCTAAAGCTATCCCAAAGTGCAAGGAATCCACTAATAAACACAAAAGTAGTAGCCGCGAAAAGATACCTAAAAAATACCCTATCTAGGTTTTTTATCAAATGAATATAGAATACTATCGACAGCCCAATAACCACTATTCGAGTGATTAAAAACACCACAAAATCGCGACTCATAAACCTAGGAAACACAATAACAGCTATCGTATAAACAAACGTAAACCAAATGAATATCCTAAAATAAACCCGAAGTTTTCTAAATCTTTCGTCCTCAATAACCATTGCAAAATAGACAAAGGCACAGAACAAGAAGTGGCTCGCCATCTGCAAGATGTCTACCAATAAGTTCATGTTGCGTCTTCGCTCTGTCTTGGCAGGAAAATCGCCTGTGTTTTTATAATATACCACAAGAACGAACGCTATCAATACAGCTAGATAAACGCTATAGAACCGATACACCTTTGAAGAAAAGTAAAAATTAAGAAAAAGGCTAATAGCACCAGCCAAGCTTAAGAAACCGACAGAGTAGAAGCAAAGTTCTATAAAGAATGTATCATCACTATACATATAAGTAAAATAAATTTATAATCGGCTAATCAAAACTTAGCGTTTATAGCTAGCTTTTTTGTTTCTAAAGACAAATAAACGATAAGTTTTTTGTTAAAAATACCGTCATTTACTCTTATTTATATCCGTTAAACGACGGTATTTTTATACCGTTAAATACCCAGTATAAATACCGTTGTTTAACTACCTACAATTTAGAACAAATTAACAATATTTGGTTTATTAAAAAATAGTTGGATTATTGCTAATCAAAGAGTGTTGCTATTTTTGGCTTATCTCAATAATAACCCAACTCTTATAAACAAGTTTACTCATCGTTCTGATTTTATAATGTGGTTTTTTGAGATACTCCCAAAATCAGTACGTGATGCCCACTGATTTTGGGTAAGTATTAAAACAACTTTGGTCAACCTACTGATAGATTTATAACACATCCTAAAAAGTATTTTAATTTTTAAATAAAATCATATTAAAACTAAAAGCCAAATAGCGTTCTTGTTTTTCTTATTTTTCTTTTGGAATGTTTCCAAAGGGCAAAACTATAGTTTGGCCAATACATTTACTGTAAACGAAGGACTACCTAGCAATCATATTTATTCTATTACTAAAGACGATAAAGGTTTTCTTTGGATAGCAACTGATAATGGTATTTCTCATTTTGACGGTAAATGTTTTTATAACTATACAGTGAAAGATGGGTTACCGTCTAACGATGTGCTTCAAGTTGTTAAAGAAAACGATGGTACTATTTGGGTGAACTGCTACAAGCAACCACCTTCATATTTTGACCCCATAAATGATAGATTTGTCACAATCACTAACAATAAGGATGTTGACAAAATAAGTAATTTATTGTTGAATATATTTATTCTGCCTAAAGGAGGCATTCAGTTTTATTGTACTCATGGATATGTAATTTTTAAAAACAAAAAAGTAACAGAGGTTGGCAACGAATTATGTTTTGGAAAAGTTAGTATTAACAATAAAGACTATTCAATTTTTTCAAAAGGAGAAGTAATTGATGATAATATCGTTAGAGAAAATTTCTTATTTAAATTGAATAACAAAATTGTGAATAGCTTATCAATTATTGAAAAAGATAACTCTGACTATAGAATTATACATAATAATAGTATTTATAGGTTTAGTTCAAATAATTTTTTTAAACGTTTTTATAATTTTAAACCAAACTCTTTTTCCTACTCTAAAGATTCATTAAATCTAAACGAAAAAATAAAGTGGTGTACTTTTTCTAAAACTAAATTGAATATTATCACCAATTCAGGTAAAATATACATGTATGATAATAAAACATTAAAATTGTTGACTAAAATAGAAAACATCATTCCAGCCAATGTTGCTTTTCTCGACAACAAAGAAGATCTGTGGATAGGAACGACTGATAAAGGTTTATTATATTACAATCGTTCTAAGATTAAACAAATCAACTATCCTAATAATATTGGACAGGACAATTTTCTATCGATAACTGCTAACAGTAAAGGCGAAATTTTTGCTGGCAATTATTTAAGTCAGGTTTTTCAATTTTCTAAGAGTAAGAAGCAAATTATATCCATTCCTTCCGAAAATAAAACCATGTGGATTAGAGACCTTATCATATCAAAGGATAAAATAGTAGCCATCCACGACGAAGGATATAGCATCAATTTTAAAGAAAGTAGAAGAATAATTAATCCACATAACAATTTTTTTCTTTCGTTAAAGTC
Organism: Flavobacterium dankookense; assembly: GCF_004362665.1. Lineage (GTDB taxonomy): Bacteria > Bacteroidota > Bacteroidia > Flavobacteriales > Flavobacteriaceae > Flavobacterium > Flavobacterium dankookense. Next base: position 79,567 of record NZ_SNXR01000011.1, read on the forward strand.
AGCTCTAAAAATCAATGATAGCTTACTAGCGCTAGGGACAATAAGTGGATTACATAAGTTAAACATCAATACCTGTAAAATTGAACCATTTGAAAGTCCTAAAAAAAGGATATTGCAATTAGCCAAAAAAGACACTACTCATTTGTATTATATTGTTAATCAAAGTATTTTTAAACTCAATTATAAGAATAATAAAAGCAAAGAGTTACCGCTTAAAAAACTATTTGTAAACAATGATCCTTCAGTCTTTACTAGTGGTGATTATAATCTTCTATGGATAGCTACGGTCAAAGGAGACCTAGTTGTTCTACTAAACGAAAAACCCCTTCAAGTAATTAAAAACGAAGAAGGACTACCAGACAATATTACAAACATCATTACTATTAAAGACAAAATTTGGATAGCTAGCAAATCGGGAATTTATGTTTTGCAATATAAATTAGTTAATACCAAGCTTCACTATTCTATTAATAAACTTTCCAAATCGGATGGATTGACTTCCAATGTAGTTAATCAATTGATTAACTATAATGATACTATTTATGCCGCTACTAATGTTGGGATTTCTATAATTCCTTGCGATATTGAATTTAAAAAATTTGAGATTAGACCAACTATTGTTGCTCTTAGTATTAAAAATAAAAAAGCTCCAATTGCTGAAGTTTATGATTTAAATGAAGACCAAACGGATATTAGCATTCAGTTTGCTGGCGTTGAACTTTCTGGACATTTTAAAAAACTTCAATATTCGCTTAACAGTAGAACTAACTGGCGATCACTTGAAGGAAACACACTCAATACATCGCTCACTGATGGAACCAATCGATTGTATATAAGAGCAATAGACGCCAACAACAATATTAGCACTAAAATCCTAAAACTAAAGTTTAACGTAGCTTTTCCTTTTTATAAAAAATTTTGGTTTTGGATGTTAATTTCTTTCAGTTTTGCTGGACTAGTTTTTTGTATAATATATCGAAGACGACTAGCCAAACAACGTACCATCTTTGAGCAGCAACTTGCCCTTGAACAACAGCGCAACAGAATCACTGCCGACTTCCACGACGAAATTGGTTCTACGCTGAGCAGCCTTCAAATTAACAGTGTTGTGGCTAATAAACTGATAGAAAAAAATCCAAAAGAAGCCCAAAAGTTATTAGAAAAAATAGAACTACAATCCGAAAACATTGCAGACAAAATAGGCGACATCATCTGGAGTATGAAACCAGGAAAAGAAGAATTTATGACTATTAGCACTCGTATAAAAAACTTTGCTAACGACATTCTTGGTGCAACACTAATAAATTATAAAATACAAATTAATACTCAGTTAGACACACTAATAACCGACATTAGTACCCGAAAAAACATAGTCCTAGTTACTAAAGAAGCTATAAACAACGCTGTAAAATATAGCAAAGCTACTAACGTAATTATCCGTCTTTCAATAGAAAATAATCAAATTTTATTAAAGATAACTGACGACGGAGTAGGGTTTGATTCAACCATGATAAAAGGAAACGGAATAACCAACATCAATAAAAGAATAACTGAGCTAAACGGTAAACTAGAAATAATCTCATCGCCCAACAATGGAGCAACAATAAAAGCCACCATTCCAATCATCCCTTAATTAAGGTATATTACAATACCAATTCATCCTTATATTTGTCCTATGTTAACAAGGATTTTTATATATGACGATAGTACAGAACGAAGGGAAAGTTTAAAAGCACTCCTGAGTTTTAATGACGAATTCAAGTTTGTAGGCGAAGCCATGAATTGTTCTAACGTTCTGAATGAAATAGATAATTACTACCCAGATATAGTCCTGATGGACATCAGCATGCCCGATGTAGATGGCATAGAAGGGTTGCGATTAATAAAACTACACCACCCAGAAGTGAAGGTATTAATGCAAACCGCCTTTGATGATAGCGAAAAAATATTTACCTGTATCAAGAACGGAGCCAGTGGTTATATCCTGAAAAATGATAAACCTCAGCGAATACTAAAAGCCATAGAAGAAGTAAGCCAAGGTGGAGCTGCTATGAATCCTGCCATTGCTCAAAAAGTATTAGACTACTTCATTCCAAAAGAAATAGATAATCCGCTTTCGACAAAAGAAAATAAGGTACTAGCACTTCTATCCGAAGGACTATCTTATAAAATGGTAGCTGATAAACTCGGCGTTAGCTATGCCACCATAAACACCCATGCAAAGCACATCTACGAAAAACTCCACATTTCATCCCTTGGTGAAGCCATAGCCTTTTACTACAAAAACATAAAAAATTAAAAATTACGAATTGATCTTGATGATTTTTAATTCTTAAATTTTAATTCAAAACAAATTTTTTTTCTCCCTTTATTAAGGGATTTTTTGCGTTTTTCAAATGTTAATATTTGTTGAATTAAGCAACTGATTTATTAAAAAAAATAATAGACGAAATAAAGATTAAATAGTAATCATGAAAAATCAAATGAAAACAATCAAGATTATCCTAGCACTATGTTGCTTTTTAATAGAAAGCGATAGCGAGTGGGTAGCTAATGGTGCAATTCCGTGAGTTGGGGTAGTTGTTAAAAGAAATAACTGCAAATCAACTTGCAACCATGGTGGTGTCAGTCAAGTTGGAAAAACAGACCTAAAAGGAAAGTATCATGTTAACTATGAGAACCCAAAAATAGACGGTAGCATTGTCTTCAATTTGTAGAAACCTCTAAGAAAACATTGGCAAAGAAATAATAACCCTAGAAACCTGTAACCCTCTTGATAGCATTTATAGGAAAAGTGATAACAGCTGTTTCTATGTAACCGAGCCAATAAATAAGCTAGACACGAAAACGGTGATAGCCGTTACACCTGCTTATGATTTTAGACATGTAAATACCGTTAAACAACGGTGTCATTTATAGTTTAAACACCATAAAAAGAACCAACGACATCACAGACCTTTGTGATAGCGAATCAAAACAAATACAAAAAACAAATACTATTTTACTAATTAAACAAAGCAATTATGAAGAAAATTATTTTAGTACTGGGTTTGTTGTTTTGCATTCAGATGCAAGCAACAATTATTACGTTTCCCGACGCCAACTTTAAGAGTGTTCTAATAGGTACTTCGACTACTAGCTATACTGCCAAAGATAGCGCAGGAAATCCGCTGGTGATTGATGCTAATGGCAACAACGAAATAGAAGATACCGAGGCGTTGAATGTATATTATTTGCATATTGGCGCAGCAAGTATAAGCGATGCAACAGGTTTAGAATATTTCACCAACATAGAAGATTTGAATATAGACCATAACTCACTTACTTCTATGAACGATATCCTTTGGTCATTGCAGAATTTGAAGGTTTTAAATTTGGGCTACAACCAAATAGGTTATATTGATATTAATCTACATCCAAATATTGAAGTGGTTAGTATTTATAATAATTCGCTAACATTTTTTAGGATGACGCAGTGTCCTAATTTGAAAAGTATAGATGTCTATCAAAATCTTTTAACAACTTTTGACTTCGACAGAAATCCATTATTAGAAAGCGTTGAATTTTCATACAACAATGTAATTACTACCTCAGTTTTTGACTTACCAAGTTTGAAATCGATTCAAGGAGTTCACAATCAACTGAATGATTTAAGAATTTTTTATGCACCTATTTTAGAAAATTTAAATATATCATGGAATCAATTTACAAATTTTCCTTACGTTTCAGGAGATCTAAGTAGTTTGAAACAATTGTATATTTCAAACAATCCTAATTTAACTAGTTTACGATTAGTAGACCTTATAAATCTTGAAACGGTGCACTGTAATTCAGGACAACTCGCAACATTGAACGCAAGTAATTTACCAAGTTTAACTCATCTAGAGTGTAGTAACAATCTATTAACGAGTTTAATTTTAACAGGTTCGCCAGTTTCTTATTTAGATGCAAGCAATAATTTGTTGGGTGGATCAGGTATTGTTTGGCGCACAAACAGTAGCAATAGTGTTTCAAGTTCATTGAGTATAAGCAGCATTTCTTCATTAACTTATTTTGATTGTAGTGATAATCAGTTAACGTCTCTAAATTTAGTTGGCGCAAGTAGTCTTGCTTATTTTGATAGTAGAAATAACCCTAGCTTGGCTACAATTTTTGTTGACGATGTTGCGGCAGCCAATGCTAATACTTCGTGGTATAAAGACGCAGCAACAAGTTATGTTGCAGCAAGCTCACCACCAACGGCAAATTTTGATGGAATAATCGTTTGTTCTCAACCAGGGAATTTAATTGGTTATCCTTTAACAGTTAATGATTTAGATGCTGTTAGTAATCCAGTTGATGCATCAACAGTAGATTTAGACCCAAGCACTCCAGTGCAAGATACTAGTATTACAGTAAATAGTGTAACCTTTTCAGTTGATAGCAGTGGAGTTCTGAGCACAAATCAACCAGGCCTGGGGAACTACGGATTATTCTATACAGTTAAAGACAGTAATGGTCAGTTATCAAACATAGCAAATGTTAGTCTATATTTTCAACCAAATGTATTAGTAACCAACGATGATTTTTCGTCAACGCCAATTAATAGCGCAACTGGCGGAGTAACTTCGAGTGTTTTAGATAATGATTTAGTTGCTGGAAGTTCAATGATTCCATTAACAGCACAAGATAATTTTTATAATCTAGGATCAACATTTACTATTAGTTCAACAGGCTATATCACCATACCAGCAGGAACTCCATCAGGAGTTTATACCTTTTATTATGAAGTAAAACTTGCAGAATCTGCTACAGCATATTGCCCAGGACGAATGAGCCAAGCTACTATAGTGGTAACAGGTGGAACACCACCAACAGCTAATCCTGATCTTCCAATTGTTTGTCCAAATGTTTTTGGCGGAGCATCGTATGGCCTTTTAAATTACAATGTTGTTGCCAATGATTATGATGCTAGTAGTAATCCAGTTGATGCTTCTACAGTAGATTTAGATCCATCAACACCTGGACAACAAACTAGTACAATGATAAGTGGTGCAACGTTCTCCGTTAATGCTTTTGGTGATGTTACCTCAGATATAGCATTAATAGGAAGTATCACCATATACTATACTGTTAAAGACATGGCTGGTATTGAATCAAACGTGGCTTCAATAAACGTCTATTTTGACAAACCTTATTTCCCTAATGATGATGTTTTTACAGATACAGCAATTGATGGTGTAATGGGAGGAGTTTCTCCAAGTGTATTAATGAATGATGGCTTTCTTAATGCCTACACTAGTGTAGTTTTAATAAATACATCTGGTATGCCATTTACGGTTACCAGTTCTGGTGAAATTATAGTTCCAGCAGGAACACCGCCTGGTGTTTATATCGTGTATTATGAGTTGAGAGACATCGGTTCATCTTGTCCTAACAATCCTGCTTTTGCAACTATATTGGTTACTGGAGCAACTTATTATGCCGATAATGATGGTGATGGTTATGGAAATCCTTCAGGAACAACTGTAAATATCCCTACAACTGGATATGTTTTAGATAATACCGATTGTAATGATAACTCAGCATTAGCTAATCCTGGTTTAACAGAAGCATTATATGACGGTATTGATAATAATTGTGATGGTCAATTAGATGAAGGTTTTCAAATAACTACTGTTATGCAAAATTGTGGAGCAACATTATCAAGTATTGGTTCACTCATCTCTACAGTTAGTACGGCAGGAATAAATGGCTATCGCTTTGAAATTACGGATTTAACTAATTCTAATCCTGTTCAAACTATTGATAAAACAACTCATTACTTTAGTTTAACAGAATTAAGTAATTATAATTATTCAACTACTTATTCTATACGAGTTATGTTAAGAAAAACCAGTACCAATTCTTGGTTAGGTTATTATGGTCCAGCTTGTTCATTCTCTACTCCAGCAGTTTCATCTCCTTCTGGCGGAGTTGGTTCAACACAACTTCAAGCATATTGTGGACAAACATTACCGAGTTTAAGTACTTTGTTGACTACTACAAGTTTACCAGGAGTTGTTGGTTACCGCTTTAGAGTAACCAATACAATTACAGGTGCTGTTGAAACATTAGACAGAACTTTGCATTGGTTTTCTTTAACGATGTTAACATCTTATAATTATGGAACCACTTATAGTATTGATGTAGCGGTGAGAACATCAGCAACATTTCCAACAAATCCAGTATTTGGTGCGCCATGTTTGATAACAACTCCAATTGTCCCAATGTTGACATCACACTGTGGAACAATAGTTCCAACAAAGTCAACTTTAATCACTACTACTAGTTTATCAAAAGTAACGAACTATCGTTTTGAAGTTACAAGATATGATGCAACAGGTTTAGTCGTTCTTTCAACATCAATCGTTGATAAATCAAGCAACAAATTTACCTTAAATGACATTAGTAATTACGCACCAAATACAACTTATAGTGTAAGAGTTGCTCTCATGACTTCAGGAACTTGGTCGCCATTTGGAAATCCTTGTTTTATAACTTCACCTGCTATGCTTAGGTCAAATAAACCAGAAAAAGCTATTGAATTATTTGATTTAGTTGCATATCCAAATCCATTTAACAATCATTTCGAAATTAGTTTACAATCAACAAACAGCAATAATGTTTCAATTAAAGTTTATGATATGATTGGAAGACTTATTGATGATAAAAATGTAAATGCAAACGAAGTTTCAACCATTGAATTTGGTACAAATTATCCAACAGGAGTTTATAATGTTATTGTTTCACAAAACAATAATCAGAGAAGCTTTAGAATAATTAAACGCTAATTATCAGTTTTTTTAAGTAATTTTTAGAACTCCCAAACTTTTGTTTGGGAGTTTTATTTATTAAGGATATAAAAGATGTAGATAAAATACCGTTAATCAACGGTGTCATTTTTAGTTAAAACACCATAAAAAGTAACATCATTACTAGTGACCTTTGGAACATCAAACACCGACACAAAAACAAATACTATTTTACTAATTTAAAAAAGCAATTATGAAGAAAAAACTATTATTTTATTTAATTTTCATTATGGGAATTCAGAGTAGTATGGGACAATTCACTGCTATTCCTGATGTAAACTTTGAACAAGCTTTGATAGATTTGACATTAGATGACGTTATAGATCAACAAGTTTTAACAGCAAGTATAGATAATATTACTAGTTTATCTGTATCATTCAGAAATATTTCAGATTTGTCAGGTATTCAAGACTTCATAGGTCTACAGGTGTTGGATTGTTCTAATAATACTATTTCAGTGCTAAATTTAAGTGGAATGTCAAGTTTACAAACGTTGTATTCTGATGGTAATCAAATTAATCAAATTAATTTGTCTGGATTATCAAGTTTAGAAAATTTAAGGGTTAGTAACAATCAATTAACAACAATCAATTTAACAAACCTTTTGAGTTTAAAAAGGTTAGAATGCGAAAATAATTTTATAACATCTTTAGATGCAAGTAGTTTATCAAATTTAGAATATTTAGTTTGTGTAAATAATAATTTAACTTCATTAAATATTAGCGGATTATCAAATTTGACAGTTTTGAGTTGCGCTATAAATCAATTAACAACTTTAGATGTTTCAAGTCTTAGTAGCATCCAATTGTTGATCTGTTCTATAAATCAATTATCAGCATTAGATTTGAGTGGATTATCGACTTTAAATCAGTTGCAATGTGGTGATAATGCATTTTCAGTTTTAGATGTAAGAGGTTTATCAAATTTAAGTGTTTTATTAACTACCAATAGTCCTTTGCTAACTTGTATATTGGTTGATGATATTACTTTAGCAACATCAAATTCAAATTGGTATAAAGATGCAACAGCTAGTTATACAATTGATTGTTCTTGCCCCACTATTATAACACCAACTTTTGCCGAGATAGCACCAATTTGTACAAGTGGTTCTCTCTCGCCGTTACCAACAACATCATTAAATGGAATTATAGGAACATGGTCACCTGCATTTAATAACACTCAAACAACGACTTATACTTTTACTCCAAATACTGGTCAATGTGCAAGCACAATAACAAAAGAGATTATAATAAATCTAATTACAAACCAAATCAATATTAGCACAGGAATAGATACTGATAATTATTTTTTTCCTCAATTTAACGTTGATATTAACTGGTTATTAGTTAATGATCCGGTAGGGTTTGGAGGTTATGCACTAGGAATTGAAACACTTTTAGCACCATCAGAAGCAACTCCAGTTGTAGCAACAAATGCTCGATGGATAAATAACAGTGGTGCACTTCAAGGTGGAGCACCGCCTGGATTGTGTGTTTATGAAAAAACAATTACAGTAGTTAGCGGATTTGATAATCTGAATATTAACTTTTCTATTGCGCATGATAATAATTTAGTTTCTCTTGAAATAATACGACCAGATTTATCAATAATAAATATAAACCCTCCATTAACACCATATTATTTATCACAACCAATTAATAATGATTTTACTAATCCTATGGTTGGGGATTGGAAAATAAGAGTAGTAACTAAGATTGCTTTTACACCTGTTTATACTGAAACAGGTGCTTTTTTATTAAGCGGATTTGCTACACTATCATCAGCATTTCTAGTAACACCAACTTTTACTGATATTGGTTCAATATGTTCATCAGATGTTTTACCACCTTTACCATCAACTTCAATAAATGGAATAACAGGAACTTGGTCACCAGCACTTGATAATACACAAACTACTACTTATACATTTACTCCTAATGCAGGTCAATGTGCTACTGAATATGCCATGACAATAGTAGTTAACACAGCAACTACTTGGTATGCTGACACAGATAATGATACTTTTGGAGATATAAATAATTCAGTATTATCTTGTGATCAACCTTTTGGATATGTTTCTAATAATACTGATTGTGATGATAATAATATACTAGCTTATCAACTATTTCCTTTTTATGTAGATGCTGATGCTGATGGATTTGGTGGTGCTATTTTGGAGATGAAATGTTCTGAAGATTCTGCTATTCCTCCTCCTGGTTACGCAACAGATTTTAACGATTGTGATGATAATAATCCAGCGATTAATGAACAATTTACATTTTATCCTGATAATGATGGAGATGGGTTTGGTGATTTGGTTTCTGTAAGAGTTTGTTCTGTTGATGAGTTTACTGCTCCAACGGGATTTTCAATTAATAATGATGATTGTGATGATAGTAATGCTGCTATAAACACAAGATATTTATTTTATCCAGACAATGATGGTGATGGTTATGGTAACTTTTTTCAAGTAATGGTATGTGCCGTTAATGCTACTACACCACCAACAGGTTATGTAACTAATGGTATTGACTGTGATGATAATGACCCAACAATTACACCACTGCCATTGTTTAACCAAGTAGCACCAATTTGTGCAGGAGCAACTCTTGCACCACTACCAACGACAGCGCTAAATGGTATAATAGGTTTTTGGTCACCAGCATTAGATAACACACAAACAACTACTTATACGTTTTTTCCAAATAGTTTCTTGTGTGCTACTACAGCAACAATGACAATAGTTGTAACACCATGCGGACCAACTACACCAATAAATCCAGCATTATGCGGAACTACATTAACTAATATTGGTTCAATTATCAATGCAGTTGGAGTTGGATCTGGTGCAAATTATCTTTTTGAAGTTACAGATGTTGGTTCAAGCCCAGTAGCACCAATTGTTCAAACGTATGTTACAGGTGGCTCACCTAATTTTAGCTTGACAAGTTTACCGTCATTTCATTATGCAACAACTTACTCAGTTAGAGTAAAGATATTTATTGGCGGAGCTTGGTCTAATGCATTTAGCGCACCGTGTTTAATTTCTACACCAAATGTCGTTTTACCAACAGGACAAGCGCAAGTTAACCCATCACAATGTGGAGCAACTTTAACTAGTCTTAGCACTTTAATAGCAACAACAAGTTTGCCACGTGTTCAATGCTATAGGTTTAAAGTAACTGATTTAACAACTGGACAAGTGCAAACGATAACTAGAAGTCTGCATTGGTTTAGTTTAACAATGCTAACTAATTTCAACTATGGAACAACTTATTCTGTGGAAGTGGCAGTGAGCACTGATTGTGTTAATTTCTCCCCTTTTGGTAATTCTTGTAATGTTACTACTCCGGCTGTGCCAAGGTTAACAACATATTGCGGTATAGTAGTTCCAACAAAAACAACAGCGATAGCAACATTAAGTCTTCCTCAAGTAAACATGTATCATTTTGAAGTAACTAGGTTAGATTCATCAGGAAATCCATTAGGAACGCCAAAAGATATATTTAAAAATGCTCCTCAAAATTATTTTGCATTAAATGATTTACAAGCACTACCATATAATATCTATGCTCCAAATACTAATTATAGTGTTAGAATAAGAGTTATGTCAGCGGGAACTTGGTCACCATTTGGGTTGTTACCATGTGTAATAACTTCACCAAACATTGCAAGGATGATGGAAGAAGAAAAGGCAACAGAATTATTTGAAGTCATGGCATATCCAAATCCATTTAATAATCATTTCGAAATTAGTTTACAATCAACAGACAGAAATAATGTTTCAATTAAAGTTTATGATATGGTTGGAAGACTTATTGAGGATAAAAATGTAAATGCAAACGAAGTTTCAACCATTGAATTTGGAACAAACTATCCAACAGGTGTTTACAATGTTATTGTTTCTCAAAGCAATAATCAGAGAAGCTTTAGAATAATTAAACGTTAGTTTCGTTATTATAATAGTGGTTTTTTGAAAAACTCCTAAGCGAAAGCTTGGGAGTTTTTATTTAAAATACTTTTCCAACAAATTCATAGCCGCTGCAAAAGGTGATATCTCATTACTTTGCACAGCTTTTTTATTTTCTTCCAATAACGAACTGATTTCAGGATGTGTATAAAAATGTGATTTCAACTGTTCGTTTATAGTTTCCATCATCCAAAACTGATTTTGGTTTTGACGTTTTTCTTCAAAATAATTGTTGGATTTTACCAATTCGAAATAGTCAGCAATAATCTTCCAAACGTTGTCAATCCCAGTTTTTTCAAAAGCGCTACACGTAGTAACATTAGGAATCCAACCCGAAGATTTTGCAGGAAATAAATGCAACGCTCGGTTGAATTCCGTTTTGGCCAATTTGGCTTTCGCAACATTATCACCATCGGCTTTGTTGATTACAATCGTATCTGCCATTTCCATAATGCCGCGTTTGATGCCTTGCAACTCATCGCCAGCACCCGAAATTTTCAACAACAAAAAGAAATCCACCATGCTGTGAACCGCAGTTTCGCTTTGACCAACGCCAACAGTTTCTATAATAATCGTGTCAAAACCACAAGCTTCACAAAGAATAATAGTCTCACGGGTTTTTCGAGCAACACCACCAAGCGTTTCTCCCGAAGCACTCGGACGTATAAATGCGTTTTCGTCTTTTACTAATTCTTCCATTCGGGTTTTATCGCCCAAAATACTTCCGTGCGAAATGGTACTGCTTGGATCAACCGCTAACACCGCTACTTTTTTACCAATAGAAGTCAAGTATTTCCCAAAAGCTTCAATAAACGTACTTTTCCCAACGCCTGGAACACCCGTAATTCCTATGCGGATGGATTGATTAGCATGTGGCAAACAACCGTTGATGATTTCGTTCGCTTTCGCCAAATGCTCAATATTAGTACTTTCAACCAGCGTAATCGCTCGGCTCAAAGCCACTTTGTCTTGTGCCAAAATCCCAGCAATCAATTCCTCTGCCGAAGGTTGATTTTTTCTCTTGAGCAATACTTTCTGCACAGAGGAAGCGTTCAAAATTTCCGGTTGTGGAATTCCGTCTTTTTCTTTTAGCGCCGATTTTTTTTGGTTTTCTTCCAAGGTTTGTATCCGTTTATAAAATCTTACTCCTAATGATTTGCTAAAATTACTAAATGTTATTTTAATCACTAATATTAATAGTACTTTTGTACCGTTAAAAAATTAAAATGGAAGTAGAAACTACTATTCATGGCACAAAAAAGGTAACTCCGTTACTAGAAAAAACGGTTTATTCCATACTTTTTTCCATCAGTTTTGCTCATTTGCTCAACGATTTAATTCAGGCAATCATTCCGTCCATCTATCCGTTGTTGAAGGAAAGTTATAATTTGTCGTTCTCTCAAATTGGTTTAATCACTTTTGCGTTTCAGTTTTCGGCGTCCATTTTCCAACCGTTAGTGGGTTATTATACCGATAAAAATCCAAAACCCTTTTCTCAAATTTATGGAATGCTGTTTTCTATGGCAGGAATTGTTTCTATTTCCTTTGCCGATAATTTCTACTGGATAATCGCTTCGGTAATTTTAATCGGAACAGGTTCATCCATTTTCCATCCCGAATCGGCACGAATTTCCAATCTAGCTTCGGGCGGAAAACGTGGTTTGGCACAATCTATTTTTCAAGTTGGAGGCAATTTCGGAACAGCACTTGGACCACTTTTAGTAGCGTTGATTGTTATCCCCAATTCACAAAAACACATTCTTTGGTTTGTTATCGTTGCAGTCATAGGTTTGGCTATTTTGAGTAAAATCGCCTATTGGTATCGCGACCATTTAATTTTGAGAAAAAACAAAGTCCAGCCTTTTATCGATTTTCATAATCTTCCAAAACAAAAAGTGCAAATCGCCATCGGAATACTATTAATCGTTATATTTTCTAAGTTTTTCTATACTGCAAGCTTGTCAAGTTATTACCAGTTTTACATCATCGATAAATTTGGTTTAACAATAAAACAAGCCCAATTCCACATGTTTATTTACCTGATTGCCTATGCTGTTGGAACCATTCTCGGCGGACCATTAGGCGACAAAATCGGGAGAAAATATGTCATTTGGATATCTGTTTTCGGAGCGTTTCCGTTTGCTTTGCTGTTGCCTTATGTCAATCTTTTTTGGACCGATGTATTAATGGTTATCATCGGAATAATCATTTCCTCAGCATTTCCAGCAATTTTGGTTTACGCACAAGAATTATTACCTAAAAAACTCGGCATGGTTTCCGGACTTTTCTATGGTTTTGCCTTCGGAATGGGTGCTTTGGGTTCGGCTTTGCTCGGCAAATTGGCAGACGAAACATCAATTCAATACGTCTATCACGTTTGTTCCTATCTTCCGTTGATTGGCGCAATTTGTTATTTCCTTCCCAATTTAAAGAAAAAAGAGTAGGAGCGAATCGGTAGTGCATTCTTGTTTTCCCTATTCCTGCTGCTTAAACTCGCTTTGTCTTGTTTTGAAAACAAGACAAGAGCTCAAACAATTTCAGCATCAGGGCTAAACAGGATTTGTCTTTTGTAAATGCATCATTTCAAAAGAAATCAATCCATAAAATTCTTTTTCAAGTTTCTATTCTATAATCCATTAGTCAATTGTCTATCCGTCTATATTCTTTTTTCTATTCTCTTTTTTCTATTTTCTATTCTCTTTTTTCTTTTCTCTTTTTTCTATTTTCTCTTTTCTTTTTCTATTTTTACTCATCAATAATTTTACCATGTCTCTCAATACAGAAGTACTTCATAAACTCACTCAAATAGTTGGCGAAAACTATATCTTCACCGACATAGAAACTCGAAATCATTACGGTCATGATGAAACCGAAGATTATGTTTTTCCGCCAAGCGTAGTTGTAAAACCAGCCAATACCAGTGAAGTTTCGGCAGTTATAAAATTGGCAAACGAATACAAAATCCCAACAACGCCAATTGGAGCGCGAACAGGTTTAAGTGGTGGCGCATTATCCATTTATGAAGGTATCGGATTGTCCTTGGAACGATTAAATAAAATCCTCGAAATTGACGAACAAAATTTACAAGTTACCGTTGAACCAGCTGTAATAACCCAAGTTTTACGTGAAACCGTTGCCGAAAAAGGATTGTTCTATCCAGTCGATCCAAGCAGTATGGGAAGTTGTTGGATTGGAGGAAACATTGCCGAAAATTCGGGTGGCGCACGAGCAGTGAAATATGGTGTAACCAAAGATTATGTTTTAAATCTAGAAGTTGTTTTGCCTAATGGTGACATAATTTGGACTGGAGCCAATACGTTAAAAAACTCTACAGGTTACAACTTAACCCAATTGATGATTGGCAGCGAAGGAACGCTTGGCGTAATCACGAAAGCGGTTTTGAAATTGCTTCCTAAAAATTCTCATAATGTTTTAATGTTAGTGCCGTTTTATAAAGCACAAGAAGCTTGCGAAGCCGTTTCGGCAATTTTCCGTGCCGGAATTATTCCAAGTGCTTTGGAATTTATGGAACGCGATGCTATCGATTGGACATTGAAATATCACGACGATATTAGTATCAATGTTGATGACAAAGTTCAAGCCCATTTACTAATTGAAGTGGATGGAAATTATCCAGAAATCTTGATGATCGAAGCCGAAAAAATAATGTCAGTTGTTGAACAATTTGAAATTGATGAAGTTCTTTTTGCTGATACTGAAGATACAAAAAAGGCCTTGTGGAAAATGCGTCGTTCGGTTGCCGAAGCCGTAAAATCCAATTCGATTTATAAAGAAGAAGATACGGTTGTGCCACGCTATATGTTGCCTGAACTATTGACAGGAATTAAACGAATAGGAGCGAAGCATGGTTTTAAATCCGTTTGTTATGGTCATGCTGGCGATGGAAATCTACACGTAAACATCATCAAAGGCGATATGACGGATGACAATTGGCAAACACAAGTTCCAATTGGTATTCGTGAAATATTTGAATTAACCGTTTCACTCAAAGGAACGTTGTCAGGCGAACATGGCATTGGTTACGTTCAAAAAAACTTCATGGATATTGCTTTTTCACGTTCTCATTTAGAATTAATGGAAAGTATCAAGCGTGTTTTTGACCCAAACAACATTCTAAATCCAGGAAAAATTTTCCCCGATCATTTGACATAATACGACATTTGACTTATTGTATCGTTTGTTAATCAAAAGTAGTTTTGCATCATAACCTTTAAATTATAATATGATGAAAAAATTACTATTTGCTGCTATTGCAGTTTTTACATTTGGATTTACTAATGCACAAGAGACAAAATTTGGTGCTAAAGCAGGTGTTGACCTAGCCACTGCAAAAGTGAAAATTTTAGGAACAACAGCTACTGCTTCGGAAACTGGATTTTTTCTAGGTGGTTTTGCTAACATTGGTCTTTCTGAAAAATTCTCTGTGCAACCAGAGTTACTTTATGTTGCAATTACTGATTTGAACTTTATAAGTGTTCCAGTTTTGGCAAAATATAACGTAGCCGAAAAATTCGGTATTATTGCTGGACCAAGTTTGAACTATTTCTTAGATGCTGAAGAAGATGAATTTAAAGTAAATGTAGATTTTGGAGCAATATATGACATCACAGAAGAAATAGATGTAAATGCTAAATATTCATTAGGAATGGGTGATGTTAGTGTGAGTGGAATTTTTATTGGAGCTGGTTATAAGTTTTAATTTTTGGATTAGTTAAAACCGGAAAGCCATCTTGTGTAATAACTCGATGGCTTTTTTTATAGGATTTAGTCTCTTTTTGGAGTTTGTTTTTTAATTCTTTTCTCCTCTTTTTTTTCCTTAGCAGTTTTTAGAGGTTCTTTCTTTGCTGCTTTTTGAACGTCTTTTCCTTTTGCCATGATAGTTGATTAAATTTGGTTTATTATTATAGTAAGTAAAGATAAAATAAATTTTGTTTTTATTACATTCCGAGTGCTTTTAATACTTTTTTGCTAAACAGCTTTGTTGCCAAAACATTTTCTTTATCCTTGTTTAGAAATTTCCATGTATTATTAGTTGCTTGATCAGCAATACCAATCATTGTTGATATTTTGGTTATGGTAAAAGTGTTAGTTTCTTTATTGAAAGTTACTTTATCCGTTTCCATTCCAGCTTTAAAAATTTCTAACATCATTTCAGCCTCTTCATCATCTTCAATTTTTTCTTGAAGTGTTAATTCCATAGATAAATTATGGTCAATTAGACAAAATGTTTGTGTATCGATTTTTTTTATTTCTCCAAATTTAAAATCGGGCGGAACATTCAAAAGTTTTATTTTCATTTCATCATTTCCATTAAATGTGGAAATGAGTATTTGTTTCATTTGTTCTTTTGAAACAATTTCAAATACTTTAGGATAAGTTCCGTCAATTATTTGGTCAAAGTCTAAAATTGCCGTGGCTTCATAAACTTTTTGTGCTTCAATTTTTAAGGAATTTAAGTCTTGCCCAACTGTTACTTGAGAAATTAAAAGCAACAGAAGTGCTAATTTTTTTAGTTTCATAGATTATGTTTTTTCAAATATAAAAAAATCCCCAACAGTTTTAACCATTGAGGATTATATTATTAATTAGTGAAGTGTTATTCGTGAACCAAAACCCATTCACCAGTAGCAATCATACTTTCTGCTTTTTTGTATTTCATGCTTTCTGTTTTTCCACTCATTACATGTTTTACAGTAACGGTATCATTACGGTTAATTTTTGGTGTTTCGCGAACGATAGTTTCGGTTACTTGAGGACGTTGTTGTGTATGGCTTGCTTCGTTTCCAACTTGATTGGAAATCTTTCCATCATTTTCAATTTCGTCTTTTGTTTCTGTATAATTCTCTTTGCGTTTTACTTCTCTAGCTTCTTGGATATTTTGATTTTGTTGAGGTAAATCTCCTTTAAACAAGAACGATATCACTTCTTTGTTAACTCCATCAAGCATGTTGCTAAACAATTTGAACGCTTCTAATTTATATATCAACAATGGATCTTTTTGTTCGTGAACCGCTAATTGAACCGATTGTTTCAATTCGTCCATTTTGCGTAAATGTTTTTTCCAAGCTTCGTCAACAATAGCTAGAGTGATATTTTTTTCAAAATCAGCTACGAGTTGTGCACCATTAGATTCAAAAGCTTTTTTCAAATCGGTAACTACATTCAAGGTTTTGATTCCATCAGAAAACGGAACTACAATTCGCTCAAATTTATTACCTTCTTTTTGATATACTTCTGTAATGATTGGCAAAGCTTCTCGAGCGCTACGTTCTGTTTTTTCAGCATAATAAGCCATTGCCGCTTTATATACTTTGCCTGTAATTTCCATTTCAGACATTTTTTCAAACTCATTAGCCGAAATAGGCGATGTGATTGAAAAATAACGAATTAATTCAAATTCAAAGTTTTTGAAATTATTAGCTCCTTTATTATCGCTTACAATTACTTCGCAAGTATCATACATCATGTTTGCGATGTCAAGTTTCAAACGTTCTCCATGTAAAGCATGACGACGACGTTTGTAAACTACTTCACGTTGTGAATTCATAACATCGTCATATTCTAGTAAGCGTTTACGTGTTCCAAAGTTGTTTTCTTCTACTTTTTTCTGTGCGCGTTCAATCGATTTTGTCATCATTGAATGTTGGATAACTTCACCTTCTTTCAATCCCATTCGGTCCATGATTTTGGCAACTCTATCCGAACCAAAAAGACGCATTAAGTTATCTTCTAACGATACATAAAACTGCGAACTTCCAGGATCACCTTGACGACCAGCACGACCACGCAACTGACGGTCAACACGACGAGAATCGTGACGTTCTGTTCCAATAATTGCTAAACCACCAGCCGCTTTTACTTCTGGCGAAAGCTTAATATCGGTTCCTCGTCCAGCCATATTGGTTGCAATAGTTACAACACCAGGATTTCCTGCTTCGGCTACGATTTCTGCTTCTTTTTTGTGCATTTTAGCGTTCAATACGTTGTGAGCAACACCACGCATTTTCAACATTCTACTCAATAATTCTGAAATTTCTACCGATGTTGTTCCAATCAAAACTGGTCTTCCAGAAGCGGAAAGTTGCGTAACATCTTCTATAACGGCATTGAATTTTTCACGAACTGAACGGTAAATCAAATCTTCTTTATCTTTTCTTGCCATTCCACGATTGGTTGGAATTTCAACAACGTCTAATTTATAAATTTGCCATAATTCACCAGCTTCAGTAACCGCAGTTCCTGTCATACCAGCCAATTTGCTGTACATACGGAAATAATTCTGCAACGTGATAGTGGCAAAAGTTTGAGTTGCCGCTTCGATAGTAACTTGTTCTTTAGCTTCAATAGCTTGGTGCAATCCATCAGAATAACGGCGACCATCCATAATACGACCTGTTTGCTCGTCAACGATTAGGATTTTATTATCCATGATTACATATTCTACATCTTTTTCAAAAAGTGTATAAGCTTTCAATAATTGCGTAAGTGTATGAATACGCTCTGATTTTACTCCAAAATCTTGAAACAATCGTTCTTTAGCTTCCGCTTCTGCGTCTTTTTCTAGATTTTGTTTTTCGATGTTGGCAATTTCAGTTCCAATGTCTGGAAGAACAAAAAAGTTTGAATCGGTATCTTGTGAAAGGAATTTAATTCCATTATCGGTCAATTCTACTTGATTGTTTTTTTCTTCGATTACAAAATACAATGCTTCATCAACCAAAGGCATTTTGCGATTGTTATCTTGCATGTATTCGTTTTCGGTTTTTTGTAAAAGTGCTTTAATTCCTTCTTCACTTAGGAATTTAATCAAAGCCTTGTTTTTTGGTAGTGAACGATATGCTCTCAACAATTGAAAACCACCATCTTTTGTATTTCCTTCTTTTATCAAACGTTTTGCTTCCGTTAAAAAGCCGTTGGACAATTGACGTTGTAAATTGTAAAGATTTTCAATTTTTGGTTTCAATTCATTAAATTCGTGTCTATCACCATCAGGTACTGGTCCTGAAATGATTAAAGGCGTTCTTGCATCATCAATCAATACTGAGTCGACCTCATCGACAATGGCATAATTGTGTTTTCTTTGCACTAAATCTTCTGGCGAATGTGCCATATTATCACGCAAATAATCAAAACCAAATTCATTATTTGTTCCATAAGTAATGTCAGCTTCGTAGGCTTTTCTTCTTGCGTCAGAGTTTGGCGAATGGTTATCAATACAATCTACAGTAATTCCGTGGAATTCAAATAAAGGTGCTTTCCAAGTACTATCACGTTTTGCTAAGTAGTCGTTTACGGTTACCAAGTGAACACCATTTCCAGTCAAAGCATTCAAATAGAGTGGAAGTGTTGCTACTAATGTTTTTCCTTCACCGGTTTGCATTTCGGAAATTTTACCTTGATGCAATACAACGCCACCAATTAACTGAACGTCATAGTGAATCATATCCCAAGTAATTTCTTTTCCGGCAGCATTCCAAGAGTTTGCCCAAACGGCATTATCACCATCCAAACTGATGTATGATTTTGTAGCAGAAAGTTCTCTGTCTTTTGCTGATGCAGTAACGGTGATTGAAGTATTCTCTTTAAAACGACGAGCAGTTTCTTTAACAACTGCAAACGCTTCTGGAAGAATTTCATTTAATACTTTTTCAGAGATATCATATGCTTCTTTTTCGAGAGCATCAATTGCATTGTAGATATCTTCTCTTTTATCAATATCAGAAGTGTTTTCTGCTTCTTGTCTTAGGGTTTCAATCTTTGCATCTTTTTCTGCTCTTGCAGATTTTATTTTTTCTTTGAAAGAAACGGTTTTGTTACGTAATTCATCGTTTGACAAAGCCATTAAAGTGCTTTCAAAAGATTTAATTTTAGTAATTAAAGGTTGTATTGCTTTTACATCTTTTTGGGATTTGTCTCCTACAAAAGCTTTAAGAATACTATTAATGAAACTCATATTATTATGATTTATGTTTTTAAAATCCCGATACTTCGGGTGTAAATTTAATATAAAAAAAAGCCCTAACGGACTTTTAGTTTTTTGTGTTTGGTTATTTTTTAATATTCATCCTCGTTCCAAAGATAGTCTTCGTCGGTTGGATAGTCTGGCCAAATTTCTTCCATTGATTCGTATATTTCGCCTTCGTCTTCAATAGATTGAAGATTCTCCACTACTTCAAGTGGAGCACCAGCTCTAATTGCGTAATCAATAAGCTCATCTTTGGTTGCAGGCCACGGTGCATCACTTAAATACGATGCTAATTCTAATGTCCAATACATCTTCTATCGGTTTTAATTTATGCAAAAATAAATTTTTAACTGAAAAAGTCAAGTTTTTTTTGATTTATTTTCAATACTATGTAAGAACGTGTTTTTTTTAATGTTTAATTTTCAGTTTTTAATGACGAATGTTCCTCTGAAAATAGCTTTTGAAAACGATTTACTACTTGCGTGGTATCCACTGAACTTCATCCGCTTTCAGGTCAAAGGACAACTTTCGTGCCAAGACAAAAAGGTAGTCAGAAAGTCGGTTTAGGTATTTAATAACAAGTTCGTCAGTTGGTTCGATGTCATTTAAATGGACAGCTAAACGCTCGGCACGACGGCAAACGCAACGTGCAATATGACAATATGACACAGTTGTATGTCCGCCAGGAAGCACGAAATGTGTCATCTGTGGTAAACTATCCTCCATAGAGTCGATTTCGTTTTCTAGAAATTCGATATCGGTTTCTAAAATGCCAAGATTTTGAAGGCGTTTTTGACCGTTTTTTAAAACCTCTTTTTCTGGTGGTGTGGCAAGAATTGCTCCAACGGTGAAAAGTCGGTCTTGAACTTCAACTAGTACGTTTTTGTATAATGGATTCATTTCTTGGTCGCGAATTAAACCAATATGTGAGTTGAGTTCATCGACTGTTCCATAGCTTTCAATTCGAATGTGGTGTTTTGGTACGCGTGTTCCGCCAAAAAGCGCTGTTGTTCCTGTATCTCCAGTTTTGGTATATACTTTCATTTTAGATTTTTAGATTTTTAGATTTTCAGACTGTTAGACTGTTAGATTTAAGTCTTTGGCAAAAAAATCAAAATTGTTTTTCAAAGGTAGCAAAAATTAGAATGGTTTATCTAATAGCCCAGATTACTTCACCTAGTGTTTTTTTTTATCGGAGTTCAGTGAATGTTTTGCATTTGAAACGGAAATCAACTCTGTCAAAGTTTTAAACTTTGATAGAGTTGTTGGAGAGAAAAGCTGGAATTACTATTACTGATAAAGCCCGAGCGATTCACTTCTACAAATGATTTGTATTTTGGTTGTCACTTTCGATTAATCCATCTCGAAGGCGAATAATTCTGTGAGCATAAGCTGCAATGTCTTCTTCGTGCGTTACTAAAATGACAGTGTTTCCGTTTTTGTGAATTTCATTGAATAGATTCATGATTTCTACGGAGGTTTTACTGTCTAGATTTCCAGTTGGTTCGTCGGCAAGAATGATGGAAGGTTTGTTGACTAAAGCTCTTGCAATGGCAACTCTTTGGCGTTGTCCACCCGAAAGTTGGTTGGGTTGATGATCCATTCTATCGGCAAGATTTACTTGGGTTAGCACTTCGGTTGCGCGTTCGTTTCGTTCTGATTTTGAAAAACCGGCATAAATCATAGGCAACGCAACATTGTCTAATGCAGTTGTTCTGGGCAAAAGGTTGAAGGTTTGAAAAACGAAACCAATTTCTTTGTTTCTAATTTCGGCTAAATCGTCATCATGCATTTGAGAAACGTCTTTTCCATTAAGAATATAACTACCAGAAGTTGGTGTGTCCAAACAACCTAAAAGGTTCATTAGCGTTGATTTTCCTGAACCACTTGGTCCCATTAATGCGACGTATTCGCCTTTGTTGATTTGTAAATCAATGCCTTTTAAAACATTTATGGTTTCACTGCCAAGTTGAAAATCTCTTTTAATTTGGGTTATGTCGATTAATGGATTTGCCATTTTTAATTGAATTGAGTTTTTTATTGGTAGTAAATATACTGATATTGTTACAATTGTTTTTTTGTTTTGATTGAAAGAATTATATAACTTTTATAAATAATTGTGTAATGTTAAAAAATTGAAGTTGAATTAGTTTTACACCAACATTTAAACCTAATAAAATGAAAAAAAATATTTTGAAATATGGAGTTTTTTTTATCGCAGCAGTGAGTTTAGTTTCTTGTAAAAACAAGGAATTGGAAATTGCGGATAAAAAAATAGCTTCATTAGAAAGTTATGTAGATTCTATTGAAGTAATAAATCTTGAAGAAACGGAAACCAATTGGGACAGAATTTCTAGTGATTTTGATAGAAAAAATTTAGAATCGAGTGATGCGATATCAAATTTAACTGAAGATGTAAAATATACAAGTCAGGCAAAAATTGATAGTATTAATGCGCGATATGTTGTAGTGAAAACAACTATTGAAACAAAAGCGGCAAAAAAGCAAGTAATTAATCCAAATCAACTTTTGAGAGATCGATTTTTTGGTGCTGGAAAAATTGGTGAAGACATGAATTTTTCGTGGGTGAATAAAGATAATATTTTGAGTACATATCAAAGTTTCTTTGATACTTACAAAGCCAATAAAAGTGATTTTTCTAGAGAAGATTATGATGAAGTTAAGTTAATGTATGAAGCATTAGATACTAGAAAAAACACGGTTGAAAAAGAAGGTTTGTCATCTAGTGATAATACTAAAATTGCATCTATAAAATTTAAATTTTCTCCAATGTTTAAAGTAAACAGAATTGGTGCTAAAGCAAGAGAAAATGAAGAGGCAAAAGAATAATTTTTAAGTTTATTTATTCAATTCAGAAAATAGCAATTAGTAATGGTTGCTATTTTTTTTACACTCTAATTGTAAAATGTTCTTTTTCTTGTTCGGCTCTAAAGAACACAATTCCCCATTGAAATGTATCGATGGTTACAGTAATTTTTGGATGATTTTTTATGGTTTCCCATGCTTCTTCCATGTCTTTGCTCCAGTGAATGTCGTCAAAAATCCATACGGTTTCGTTAGTAATTGTAGGCAAAAGCAATTCAAAATATTCTAACGTTGCTTTTTTTGAATGGTTTCCATCGAAGTAAATCAGTTGTCGTTTATCGGTTGTCAGTTGTTGGGTTTTCAGATAGCTTGAAAATTCTGTTGTTTCCACTCTTGCATTAAAGAAACCAAACTTTTGCAATAAGGTTATAGCAACTTCAGATGTTTTTGGGCAACCTTCAAGTGAAGTAATTTTTGCATTTGAGTTACCTAAAGAAAGAGCAGATGTTGCTAATCCTAATGAAGTTCCAATTTCTAGAATAGTATCAGGTTGAAAATATTTTGTTATTCTGAAAAGTAACTCGGCTCTTTTGGGAGAAATTCCAGCGGTTTTGGCAATTTTTGAGATTTGTCTTTTGTTGGATTTAAAAACTCGTGAACCTGCACCAAAATCAGTTACTTCAATAGTTGTTTTGCTTTTTAAAAGAAATTTTCGGTATTCACTTAAAGATTGATAATCATGATATTTTGTCTTATCATAAAAGCATTTCGTCACTAAATCAAACACAAACGGCGAATGAACTCCGTGTTGGTTTTTGGAATTGTAGAGGAATTTCAGATATGATTTAGCAATTTGAAACATTTTAAATTATTTTTTAACCATTAAGATATTAAGGAAATTAAGAAAAAAACTAAATGAAACTTAATATTTTAATGGTTTGAATAATTACTCCATTTTTGAAGAAAGCTCAAACCAACGTTCTTCTTTTTCTTCTATTTTTTTTATAATTTTTTCCAATTCGTTGGCTTTGGTTGTAATATCGGCGTCAGCAACTTTGCCTTCAGCAAAAAGATTTTCGATTTGTTTCTTTTCATATTCCAAATCCTTTATTTCACGCTCAATCTTGTTGAATTCTTTTTGCTCGTTGAAATTTAAACCAGCAGCAGTCGAGTTGTTTTGCTTCCAACTGTTTTTCTCCGTATTAACCGAATTTAATTCTTTTTTGGTTGGTTCCGAACTATCTTCATACGCTCTAAAATCAGAATAATTTCCTGGAAAATCTTCAATTTGTCCTTCGCCACGGAAAATAAATAAATGATCCACAATTTTATCCATAAAATAACGGTCGTGAGAAACCACAAGCAAACATCCAGGATAATCCAAAAGGAAACTCTCCAAAACATTTAGCGTAACAATATCCAAATCATTCGTTGGTTCATCCAGAATAAGAAAGTTTGGATTTTGGATTAAAACCGTACACAAATACAATCGTTTCAATTCGCCACCGCTTAATTTTTCTACAAAATCATATTGTTTTTTGGCATCAAAAAGAAAACGTTCCAATAATTGCGAAGCCGAAATGATTTTTCCTTTCGTCAGCGGAATGTACTCGCCATATTCTTTGATAATGTCAATTACTTTTTGTCCTGCTTTTGGGTTAATGCCGCTTTGGGTATAATAACCCACTTTAATCGTTTCGCCAATAACAACTTTTCCACTATCTGGAACCATTGTTTTGGTTAAAATATTCAAGAAAGTCGATTTTCCTGTTCCGTTTTTACCAATAATTCCAATGCGTTCACCACGTTGAAAATCATACGTAAAATTGTCGAGAATAACTTTGTCTTTGAATTTTTTAAACAATTTGTGAAGCTCAATAATTTTGCTTCCCATTCGCTCCATATTGATTTCCAATTCCACCACATTTTCCTTTCTGCGGCTTTCGGCAACTTCTTTAATTTTATAAAAATCATCTTGACGTGATTTCGATTTAGTTGTTCTAGCCTTAGGTTGTCTTCGCATCCAAGCCAATTCTTTTACAAACAAGTTTTGCGCTTTGTCTATCGATGAATTTTCCATCGCAATTCGCTCTTCTTTTTTCTGCAAATAGTAAGAGTAATTGCCTTTGTACGAATACAATTTTCCGTTGTCAAGTTCGATAATTTCGTTACAAACACGTTCTAAGAAAAATCGATCGTGCGTAACCATAAACAACGTGATGTTTTCCTTTGCAAAATAACTTTCCAACCATTCAATCATTTCCAAATCCAAATGGTTCGTTGGCTCATCCAAAATCAATAAATCCGGACGATTAATCAAAATAATAGCCAAAGACAAACGCTTTTTTTGTCCACCCGAAAGCGATTTCACTTTCAGTTTCAAATCTTCCAATTTCAGTTTGGACAAAATTTGCTTGAACTGCGTTTCAAAATCCCAAGCATTATGACGATCCATTTCATCAAAAGCCAATTGGTATTTTTCCTCATCTTCAGGGTTTTCCAACGCTTTTTCATAGCGTTCAATTACCTTCAAAACATCGTTATCACTAGCAAAAATACTTTCCTCAATAGTCAGCTCATCTTGAAGTAAATTATTCTGCGACAAAAATGCCATTTTAATGCCTTTTCTAATGACAATTTGCCCAGAATCAGGTTCATCATCACCATTAATCATGCGCATAATTTGGGTTTTTCCCGAGCCATTTTTGGCAATAAAAGCAATTTTTTGGTCTTTATTAATCCCAAAAGAAATGTCCTTAAACAACGTTCGTTCGCCAAACGATTTTGATATATTTTCTACAGAAAGGTAATTCACAACTAATTTTTTAAGACTGCAAAAGTAGTTTATTGCAAAGCACAAAGCAATCTTTTCTTTTGGAACGAACCGTCCGGGATTTATCGGCATTCCATTTTCCCGCTTTCCATTTATATCGTCCCAAAAGACGATACCATTTCAAATGAAATTCATCGAACACAGATAAAAAATCATTTCATCAGTGAGATAATCGGGGTTAGAAAATAAGCGTCTTTTGTGTTTTTCTACAATTTTACACCTGTCAGGTATCAAAAACCTGACAGTTATAATAGATTGAAAATTTTCATATTATATTTGTCCAATGCAACTATCCGTAATCATCCTCAATTATAACGTCCGTTATTTTCTCGAACTCTGTGTTTTGAGTGTGCAAAAAGCCATTCAAAATATCGATGCCGAGATTATTGTAGTCGATAATAATTCGTCTGATGATAGTTGTGCGATGATGGCAGCACGCTTTCCAAATGTCAAATTAATTGAAAACAAAACCAATTTTGGTTTTCCAAAAGGAAATAACATTGGCGTTGACCAAGCCAAAGGCGAATACATTTGCATTCTAAATCCCGATACCGTTGTTGCCGAAGATACATTTGAAAAAATATTGAATACTAAAAACTGGCAACTGAACACTGGACTTATCGGTTGCAAACTCATCGACGGAACAGGAAATTTTCTTCCCGAAAGCAAGCGTGGCGTTCCAACACCTTGGGTTGCTTTTACCAAAATTTTCGGGTTGTATAAAATTTCAAATGTTTTTGGTAAATATTATGCACAACATTTATCGGAAAATCAATCGGGAAAAGTGGATATTCTCGTTGGTGCTTTTATGGTCATGAAACGAAGTTTATATCTTGAAGTTGGTGGATTTGATGAAAATTGTTTTATGTATTCGGATGATATCGATTTGAGTTATATGGTTAAAAAATCGGGTAGAGAAAACTACTATTTTGCCGAAGCTTCGGTAATACATTATAAAGGTGAAAGCACTGTCCGTGATGAAAAATACATGAAACGATTTCAAGAAGCGATGAATTTTTTCTATAATAAACATTTCAAGAAGTCGTTATTTTTCAGCGGATTTATGAAAATTGGAGCTTTCGTTTTTTCTAAAATCAAAAAAGCACAACAAAAAAATAGAAGTATAACAATTGATAATTACATTTTCTTCTCCAAAAACGAAGTACAATTAGCATTAGAAAAACCAGTTAGTTATCAAACCAATCTTCTCGATTTTTCTCCAAATAATAAATTGCAAACCGAAATTATCTTTGATATTCAGTCGTTTTCGTTCAAAGAAATCATTGATTTTATGCAAAAACATAAAGCTGCTACTATCACTTATAAAATGTATTTACCACAGTCAAAAGTAATTATTGGCAGTAATCACGCAAACGATATAGGAGAAATTATAAATTTATCAAAAATTGCATAATTCGTAGTGTTTGCTCAAAACAATTAGTATTTTTGCATCGAAATTTAAAACACACAACTTTAGTTTATAGATATGGCAAAGTTTGAATTGAAATTACCTAAAATGGGTGAAAGCGTTGCTGAGGCAACAATTACGAATTGGCTAAAAAACGTTGGCGACAAAATCGAAATGGATGAAGCCGTTCTTGAAATCGCTACGGATAAAGTAGATAGCGAAGTGCCAAGTGAAGTTTCTGGAGTTTTGGTACAACAACTTTTTGGTAAAGACGATGTCGTAAAAGTAGGTCAAACCATTGCAATTATCGAAACTGAAGGTGGAAGTTCATCTGCTGAAAATAGTTCTGTCACATCGAGCGCAGTCGAGATGCCAATTGCTGTTGCAGAAGTTACCAAAACTATTGAAGTTGCCAAAGAAACTGTCCCTCCAGTTGATTTTTCAGGAAGTGATAAATTCTTTTCGCCATTAGTAAAAAATATTGCTAATCAAGAAGGTGTTACTGTTGCTGAGTTGGAAAGTATTTCAGGTTCAGGAAAAGATGGTCGCGTAACGAAAGACGATATTTTGAATTTTGTAAAAAGCAGAACAAATCAGCCAGTTGTAGCACAAACGGTAACTCCAGTTGCTCAACCTGTTGTTCAAAATGTTCAACCAACAGCAACTTCAGCAGTGCCAGTTTCAGTAAATGGTGGTGATGAAATCATTGAAATGGACAGAATGCGTAAGTTGATTTCTGGCTATATGGTTGCTTCGGTTCAAACTTCGGCTCACGTACAATCGTTTATTGAAGTTGATGTTACGAATATCGTGAAATGGAGAGATAAAGTGAAAGGCGCTTTTGAAAAACGCGAAGGTGAAAAATTGACGTTTACACCAATTTTCATGGAAGCGGTTGCCAAAGCATTGAAAGATTTCCCTGGAATGAATATTTCTGTAGATGGCGATTATATTATTAAAAAGAAAAATATCAACCTTGGAATGGCTGCGGCTTTACCAAATGGAAATTTAATTGTTCCTGTGATAAAAAATGCGGATCAGTTGAATTTAGTTGGAATGGCAAAAGCTGTAAACGATTTAGGAAATCGTGCGAAAGCTGGAAAATTAAAACCAGACGATACACAAGGCGGAACATATACTGTAACGAATGTTGGAACTTTTGGTTCTGTATTTGGAACACCAATTATCAATCAACCACAAGTTGGAATTTTAGCCCTTGGAGCGATTAGAAAAGTTCCTGCGGTTATTGAAACTCCAGAAGGTGATTTCATCGGAATTCGTCAAAAAATGTTCTTGTCACACAGTTATGACCACAGAGTTGTTGATGGTGCGCTTGGCGGAAGCTTTGTAAAACGAGTAGCCGATTATTTGGAAGCTTTTGATGTGAATAGAGAATATTAAATAATAAAAAATCCTTCGAAAGAAGGATTTTTTATTTATAAATCAATTTTTTTGAGTTCAGAATAATTTCTATTCAATCGTCTTAATAAAATTCCGTATAAAAGTCTATAGAACAACCAAAACAAAAATGTTACAAACGAAGTTATTAAAGTAATTATTAGTAAACTGACACATATTGCTTTAGCAGAAATTTCTGGATGTACTACGCCTTTTTTTATCATTATGTCCATGTAGCCATAATAAAAACCATAGCTAAATATAACTGCAAAAATTAGCGCAAATGTAATCAGATTAAAAATTACATATTGTTTGACCACTTTTCTAGTTTTTAGAATTGTGCTTAATAAGTTCTTAGTATTATCAACTACCGAAATGCTTTTATACATTTTGTAAAATCGATATATAAAATAAAATACAACTACATATACTATAATGCTTAAGCCAATGTAATAATTGTATAAGTTCCATTTTTTTAGTAATTCTAAACTTTCTGTATCATATTTGGTAAATGACATCACAATATTCAAAATAAAGCCAAAACCTAACTCTAATAAACTGATGTAAAAAATCCATTTCACAATTGAAGTAGATCGTTTATGTATCATTTTATAAATGTCTTTTTCGGTGACTTGTTCAAAAGAGTGATTGTCTTTTTGCCAAGCTTTTTTTAATAAATCCAGCTCTTCCATAATCCTTAGGGATTTAATATTTTAACTAATTTTCCTTTAATTCTATTCATTTTTACTCTTGCATTTACTTCGGATATACCCAAAGTTTCGGCTATTTCAGTATAATCTTTATCCTCTAAATACATAAAGACTAATGCTTTTTCGATATCATTCAATTGTTGAACTGCTTGATACATAAGTTTTATTCGTTCTTCTTCTTCGAGATTATATTCGTCTTGCACAAAAAAATGTTTTTGTGCTTCATAAGTTACGGTATTTACAGCTCTAGAGTTTTTTCTATATAGTGTAATTGCTGTGTTTAGTGCTACTCGATATGCCCATGTAGAAAATTTAGACTCGCCTCTGAATTTTGGAAATGCCTTCCACAACTGAATCGTTATTTCTTGAAACAAATCATTGTGCGCATCAGAATCAGTAGTATATAATCGACAAATTTTGTGGACTATATTCTGATTTTGCTTTAGTTGCTTTACAAATGATTGCTCTAGCGTTTCACTCATAGTAGGTTAGTGTCAACTTGTATTGAAATGTTACACTCTGCAAAGCTACATTTTTTTTAAAATTCTAAAACATTCTAAATCATATCCTATTACTTATCTTTGCAACTCAAAATTATATAAATTACATATTTCAGATGGACATAGGAGTTTTCAATACGCTAACAATTGCTCGTTTAACCAAAGTTGGTCTTTTTTTAACCGATGGGAAAGACGATGTTTTATTACCATTGAAATATGTTCCAAAAGTCTATGAAATAGGAGAAGAGATAGCTGTTTTCATCTATCTTGATCACGAAGAACGAATTGTAGCAACGACTCTTCAACCTTATATTACAGTAGATGATTTTGCTTTTTTGAGGGTAAATTATACCAATACTTTCGGTGCTTTCCTTGATTGGGGTTTAGAAAAAGATTTGTTCGTTCCGTTTAAAGAACAAGCACGACCAATGGAAAAAGGAAAACGTTATTTGGTTTATGCTTATCTTGATGAAAAATCCAATAGAATTGTAGCTTCAAGCCGAACTAATAAGTTTTTGAGTAACGATGAATTGACCGTTACACAAGGAGAAGAAGTCGATTTAATTATTTCTCATATCACTGAATTAGGAATAAATGTAATTATCAATAAACTACACAAAGGATTATTATACGCCAACGAAGTGTATAAAGATATAAGAACCGGCGACAAGCACGTTGGCTACATTAAAAACATTCGACCTGATAACAAAATTGATGTTTCGTTGCAGAAATTAGGATATGAAAGTATTGAACCTAATGCACAAATTATTTTGGATGAACTCAGAGCCAGCAGAGGTTTTCTTCGTTTAAACGATAATAGCCATCCAGAAGACATCAAAACGGTTTTAAAAATGAGTAAAAAAACATTCAAAAAAGCAATTGGTTCACTTTACAAAGAAAAGAAAATAGATATTAAACCTGATGGGATTTATCTTGTCAAAGAATAATGTGTTTCGGCCAATTTCAAAGTTTCATAAGTTTTTGTTGTATAAACGTTTGAAAGACAAATAATCGTAACCGTATCTTTTTTCATCGGGATAAATGACGAAGTATTTCCGTGCCACCAACCATTATGAAACCAAAGATTTTCGCCATTTGGTAATTGTTTCATTCGCATTCCTAAGCCATAATCTTTTTTATACTTTAGCATATATGGACTGTAGCTAGTATAAACTTCTTTTAATGTTTCTGGCTTTATAAAATCAGGCGAATAGGTTGCCAAATCAAATTTGACTAAATCTCTAGCGGTTGAATAAATATTCTTGTCACCATTCAAATTATCAAATTGATCCCAAGGATTTAAACCTCCTTTTCTATAGGACAATGAAACAGTATCTTTATCTCTAAAATAATCAAAAACAAAAGTATTCTTCATTCCTAATGGTCTGAAAATAAGTTCTTTCATTGCTTTTTCATATTTCAATCCAGTTGCTTTTTCAATTATCAAAGCCAATATTATATAATTGGTATTGCAATAATCAAAACGAGTATCATGTGGTGTAAGTAATTTGAATTTGTGTTTTACTATCAAATCTAAAATATCTTGATTGCTCACTATTTTTTTCCGGTTCCAACCTTTTTTTAATAGTTCTGGAAAACGGGAATAATGTTGCAAACCACTTCTGTGATTGAGCAAAGTACGTATGGTCGTGTTTTTGTATGGAAAACTTGGTAGCCAATCAGTAACTTTTTGGTCCAGCATAATATTGTCATTGTCAACTAATTTTAGAATAGCTGTTGCAGTTAAAACTTTACTAACCGAAGCCAAATGCAACGGAGTGTTGACCGTAATTAATTCTTTTGTTCGTTGGTTGGCATAACCTTGGTATTTTTCACTGATAATCTTACCGTTTTTTGTCACAATAAAACTGCCGCTAAAACCATAAGTTCCAATAAACTTATCGTAGAAAGAATCTGTTTTTACTTTTTTTTCTAAAAGATATTCGTCAGAAACTTTGTTGAATTTTATTGGAAATGGTATCGAAATTAGAGTACTATCATTATTTGAGTAACCTAAACCATCTTGCTCTTGCAATGATTTTGGCGAAGAAAAAAAGAGGAGAAAAAAGGAAAAAAAGGTAATTAATAAAGTTTTCATGTGCATAAATCAGTCGAAATTCAAAAAAATAAAAGTAGTATTTCGAGGTTTTGCAATACTACTACTTTTTGATGTAAATAGAAATCTTTATTTTCAATTTTAAAAAAAAATTAGCATAAAAAAAACCGCTTCGTTTTCTAATTGGAAGCGGTTAAAATGACATCATGCCGAGATTAATCAATTTTTACTTTTATTGGGAGAACATATTCAGTTCTAACTTTATTTCCGTTTTTAATTCCCGGTGTCCATTTTGTTTTTAATGATTTTAAAACTCGAATAGCTTCTTTATCTAATCCATGACCAGGATTTCTAATTACTTTGATATCGGTCATGCTACCATCTTTTTCGATTACAAATGCCACAAGAACCGAAATCATTGTGCCAGCGTTCAAATGTTCAGGTTTATCAAAATTATTCCCAACATATTGATAGAATTTTTCCATTCCACCAGGAAAAGCTGGAAGTTTGTCAAGTTCGACAGGAATGTAAGATTCTTTTGTTTCGCCATCAGATGAAGAACCAGCTGTTGCTGTTGTACTTTGACCAGTTCCATCTGGAGTTCCATTTCCTGAACCTACATCAGTTGATGGTTGTTCTGTAGTCAATTTGTCATTAGTTGGAATATCAACTACGGCTTGTTGTGTTTGAGCTACAATCATATTAGATAAATTGGTTGGTTCTACTTGTGTTTCAGGAGTTTTTTCAGTAGGTAATTGTTTTAAAGCTTCTTTCTCTCTTTCAGGATAGGTAAAGTTAGAAACTTTAATGATGTAATCATCTGGAAGAGTTGGAATTGGTTCTATAACTGGTTTTGATAAAAAACTCGAAAAAATAAAAATGGAACTTGCTCCACCAACAATCAAAATTCCGTAAAAAAGTGCTAACAACGAAACTTTAGAGTTTTCCTTGCGCAATTGATATGCACCATATTCTTTGTTTTTGTCTTCAAAAACTAGATCAATCCAGTTTTTTTCATAGATACTAACGTTTGACATAATAAATAGTTTTTAAGTTAAGTATCAATTTTACATAAGCAATAGTATTTTAACAGATAACGTTAATACTACTTAAAATATTGTGTAAAAATTTAACTTTTTTTTAAACTATTTGTTTTCGATAATTTCTGCCAGTAGTTTTTTGGCACGTAAGAGTTTGATTTTTACGTTACTCAAAGGTTCATTGAGTTGTTCTGCAATTTCTTGATAACTCAATTCTTGAAAATAGCGAAGCTGTATAACCTCTTGGTAATGAGGTTTTAATTCCTTGATGAATTGTAATAAACGGGATAAGTTTTGTTCTGTAATTAATTCATCTTCAGCCGAAGGAGAACTATCAGCAATGTTATAAGCTTGTTGGTCTTCTTCGTCAGTGATTTCTACAAAAAGTGTCGATTTTTTTTTGCGAAGCATGTCAATATGCACATTTTTTGCAATAGCAATCAACCAAGTATTGAATTGAAATTCAGGATTGTATGTTGCTATTTTGTCAAATGCTTTGGAGAACGTTTCTATTGTAATATCTTCGGCATCTGTTTCATTTTCAGTTCTTTTGAGCATAAAACCATATACTTCATTCCAATAATGGTCGAGTAGAAAAGTGAATGCAACTTGATCACCTTTTTTTGCTTTTTCGATGTGTGATTTTATTTCCAATGTACTGGTTTCTTGAATGTATTCGAAATAAAAACATTCAATTGATTAAAAATTAATACCATTTCAATTATTGGAAACCAATAAATTACGTCTTTTTCTTTTAATTTTCCTGCCGCAAAACCCATTGTTATCCATGTGAATAAGTATCTAAAACCTATCAAACTTACTACCACAATCCATTGGTACTGAAATACTAATAAAATTATCGGTAAAATTAGGAAGAACAATTGCGAGATATAAAACAATCCCAACTGGGTTTTGTCAAATCCTTTATAATGTCCAGCTGTAGAAACGTGTCTTCTTTTTTGGATGAACCATTCTTTGAAAGAAGTTTTTGGTTTTGAATACGTAAAACTATCGGGCAAATAACAAATAGTTGTATTCGACTTATCAGCTGCTTGATTAATAAACAAATCGTCATCACCTGAACGGATTTTCATGTGGTCAATAAAACCGTTAGTTTTAAAAAATTCTTCTCTTTTGTAAGCCATATTTCTACCAACTCCAGTATAGGGTTTTCCAAATTTTGCCCAAGCAAACATTTGTGTAGCAGATAATAAGGTTTCAAATCGTATTAATTTATTTAGAAAAGAGCCAGCAATTTTTTCGTAAGCACCATAACCTAAAATAATGTTTTTTTGTTGAGTAAATTGCGAACTCATTTTCGTAATCCAATCTTTTGAAGTAGGATAACAATCGGCATCAGTAAATAGTAAATATTCGTATTTTGCCGCTTTAATTCCAAGTGTTAGTGCAAACTTTTTGCTTCCCCAAAATGCTTCATTGTTCTCGACTTTTACCAATTTTATATTAGAATATTGTTTTTCAAAAGCTTCAAATATATCTAATGTTCCATCGCTGGAAGCGTCGTCAATTAAAACAATTTCAAAATGAGGATAGTTTTGTTCTGCTAAAAGAGGAATAAAATTCTGCACATTTTCTTCTTCATTTTTTGCACATACAATTACCGAAATTGGAATTTTTTTTGGCGTTTCATTTTGCGGTTTTGCAAACGAAAATTTTCCAAAAACAATTACGTAATAGAAAAATTGAATAACAATTATGGCAATGAATAAACAGAAAATAAGTAATAACATAATGGCTTTATTGTCTTTTTAAAACGAGTGCAAATGTAGTTATTCTACAGCCAAATATCAAAGGAAATGCAACAAATAACTATCTATTTTTTTTCATCTCATTTGCAATGGCAATTGCCTGACTATCATTAGTTTTTTCTAGTTCAGAAATGATTTTTTTATAGTTTTTGTCATCTCTATTTTGGGATAATTTCTTTTGCGCTTCGATGTTTGTAATTTCTATTTCAAAGGAAACAATTCCACGAGCTTCAAGCATTGTTTTTTCGGAAAGATCTTCAATTCGAATGGGTTTTTCTGATTTTGCTTCGTATTTGTTAACTAGTTTTTTCAGGCCTTCGACGCTTTCTTCAAAAGAATGTAAACGAATTTTTCCATAAACATGCACAGCAAGATAATTCCATGTTGGCACATTTTCATGATCATACCAAGAAGAAGAAATATAAGAATGTGAACCACTAAAAATTGCCAAAACTTCATCATTTTGCTTAAAACTTTCGGCTTGAGGATTTAATTTAGAAATATGTCCGATTAAAATTTTCTCATCATTGGGATTAGTTCCCAAAATCAACGGAATATGTGTTGCCCAAAGTTTTCCATTCGTTTGATTAACCAAAATAGCAAAGCCGTTTTCGTGCAAAAATTGGTCAATTTCCGTTTGATTTTCGTTTTTATAAAGATTTGGGATGTACATTCTTATAATTGTTTAATTATTTCATTTGGCAGTTTTGTTTCTGTTAATTTTGAATTTTCGTAGTAATTTTTATTGCTGTCAAGTCCAAAAGTTTTAAATAATTCGTTTTTTATTTCTTTGTTTTTTGGATTTCTTAAATCCCACTTCGCCATATAGTGTTTTGTGTTATCAAAATTGTAAACTCCATTGTTGTTTATGGTTTTTATGATTTCAATGTTGTTATATTTTGGTCTAATCCCGATTGAATAATAGCTGTAAGGATTTTGGCCAAATTGAATTTCGTCTGTGTAAGTGTATTTGTTATATACTTCTTGTGAAAGTTCTTTATGGATTAAACCCCATTGTAAAAACACAACTTTACTTTGACCAATACTTCGTCCATAAGAAATTGGAAAATCAAATTCTTCGTCATTAATTTTTCTATGTCCAATTATTTCAAATTCACCATATAAAAGTAAATTGTCCATCATAATGTCCGATGGTAATTTAGGTTGATTGTCAAGTATTGAAATATCTATATTTTTTGATTGTGATTTAAAAGCAAATAATTCAATAACTACGGGTAAACTCATAATTAAATTTAATCCATGTTCGTTATCAATCAATTTCTTTTTTCTAATTTTTCCTATGTCAAGTAGAACTCGTCCGAAGCCAAAATTCAATCTGTCAAGTTTGAAGCAGAAATAATCACCTGATTTGAATTTTATATTTTTTCTTTTTGAGTTTTTGAATTTTTCAATTTCAGTAAAATGGTTTTCTGGTGAAGATGTTATAAAATTGTTTATAATTTCAGATATTGGTTTTTGGGATTGTTCTTCATTGTCCCAAAGATTTGAATAAAAAGTTGTTTGGGAAGTGTAATTTCCGATTGTCAAATCTCCACAATTTACACTTAAATAAATACCAATTGGTAGTCTTTGTTCTAAAACAGAAGCGGTTAATTTCTTCTCTTTTCCTTTGTTTGTTTTGGGTAAAAGTATAGTTCTGTTTTTGGTCAGTTCATTATACTGTTTTTCAAAATATTGATTTTCGGTTGAAATTATATGTCGTTTAATTATGTCGTTGTCAAAATACAAAATACTTTCGGGACGATATGTATCACTGCTAAGAATAACTTTGTTCCAATGAACTTCAATTAAGTCAAGTCCAAAATATTTTCTTTGCTCGTTTGTAAGTTCGAAGTTTTTCATGAATTGTTATTAAAAATCTAAAATTATATCACATTTACTTCTGCTTCAATAGCAATTCCATATTTATCAAAAACTGTTTTTTGAACATATTTTGATAAATTTAAAATGTCTTGACCTGTTGCATTTCCGTAGTTGACTAAAACCAATGCTTGGTTTTTATGAACTCCAGCATCGCCTTTTCGGTAACCTTTTAAACCCGCATTTTCAATCAACCAACCAGCAGGAACTTTTACTTCTGTTGGCGAAACTTCAAAATGTCTTACCTCAGGAAATTTGGCATAGACTTTTTCAAATAATTCTTTTGAAATCACTGGATTTTTGAAGAAACTTCCGCTGTTTCCAAGTTCTTTTGGATTGGGTAATTTTGTGTTTCTAATGGCAATCACAGCATTGGAAACGTCTTTAATTGTTGGATTAGTAATATTGTTTTTGGCTAATTCTGCTTTAATGTCGCCATAATCGATATTGATGATGTGACTGTGTTTTTTAAGTTTAAAAACAACCGAAGTAATGATGTATTTATCTTTGGCTTCTTGTTTGAAAACACTTTCTCGGTAACCAAATTTACATTCGTCTTTAGTAAAGGTTTTCATTTCTTGAGTCGCAATATTCATAGCATCACAACTCACAAAAGTATCTTTGATTTCGGCTCCATAAGCGCCAATATTTTGTACTGGAGTTGTGCCAACATTTCCCGGAATAAGCGACATGTTTTCCAATCCGCCAAAGTTTTGATCAATTGTCCAAAGTACAAATTCGTGCCAATTTTCGCCAGCTTGACTTTCTACCCAAACAAAATCGTCGTCTTCTTTGATGATTTTTTTTCCTTTTAAATCAATATGAATAACCAATGCATCAATGTCTTGTGTCAAAAGCATGTTACTTCCGCCGCCAAGAATAAATTTTTTTTCAGAGAAATGATTTTTCAAAACCGATTGTAATTCGGCAACATTATGAACGGCAACAAATTGTTTGGCTTTGGCTTCAATTCCAAAAGTGTTATAGTTTTTTAGGGAGAAATTTGATTGAATTTGCATGAAAAATTACGAATTTGAAATTACGAATTACGATTCTAAAATCTAAAATTAAAAATTCGTAATTCATAATTTTTAATTTTTAATTGTTTGTTATTCTTCTGTTTCAAGTGCTCGTCTC
This sequence comes from Flavobacterium dankookense, assembly GCF_004362665.1. Lineage (GTDB taxonomy): Bacteria > Bacteroidota > Bacteroidia > Flavobacteriales > Flavobacteriaceae > Flavobacterium > Flavobacterium dankookense. The sequence goes on from NZ_SNXR01000011.1 coordinate 116,914, forward strand.
AAAAAGTCATTCATTGGTTTCATCAGAATTAATTTTTGAGCAATAGTTTTACTAAAATCGTTGGAAGTGAAAAGGTTGTCGTCAATTTTTTGAGAAACAGTGTAGCTTTTCAGTTTTAAAAACTCAATTGCAGGATGATTTGGGTCAAAATCTTTTGGTGCTTTTTTCAGAACATTATTTTCGTCTCTGTCCAAATCGCCAAAAGTTGATTTGAAATTTTTATCCGAAATCACGGCTTCCAAATCGTCATGGAAAAACTCAATTTCTTTACGGATTAATTTTAATTCATTCGGTTCAGGACACCAAACACCACCTGCGATAAACGAATTTCCTTTTTCAAAATGAATATAATAACCAGGACTATTTTTTTTAAATTTATTTTGAGTAAACCATGCGCCCATATTGGTTTTGTATGGCGATTTATCTTTGCTGAAACGAATGTCACGATTGATGCGAAACGTACAGTTTTTTACTTCCAAAGGTTCCAATGTTGGATCCAATTTTTTCATTTCGTCCAACAATGAAGCGATAAATGCATGATAATCTTTTTTGTAGTTTTCATACCTTTTTTTGTTGGCATGCATCCATTCGGTATTGTTATTTGCGATTAAATCGGCTAAAAACTGAAGTGCTTCTTTTGTAATCATTTTAAAATTAATTAAAAATTAAAAATTACGAATTACGAATTAAAAATTTATCATTAAACATTAAATTTTTAATCTAAAATCTTCTTCCGATAAATAACCCAAATTTCTCCACGTTTCTTTACCGTTTTCATAAATTAAAATTACAGGTAACTCATTTAATTTCATGCTTTCCATTAATGTTTTATTTTCATCAGCATCTAGTTTTACTAAAGTAATTTTACCTTTTAGTTCTTCTTGCATTTTGGTTAAATAAGGTGCCATTTTTTTGCAAGGCGCACACCATTTTGCTGAAAAATTTATGATTACTTTTTTGTCTGAATTAATTAGTTTTTCAAATTCTGCACTTGTCAATCCTTTTGGTGATGATACATTAGATGTTTTTTTTCCTTGCCATTTCATGATGCCACCATCCAAATTGTAGATTTCATTAAATCCTAATTCTGCTAATTTATTGGCAGCTTGACTACTTCGTCCGCCAACTTTGCAATACACAAAAACGGGTTGTGATTTGTCTAATTTTTCAACTTTTGAAACAAAATCATTTCCGTTCCAATTCACATTTGATGCGTTTTCAAGATGTTCTACAGCATATTCTTCTGGAGTTCGAACGTCAAGTAATTGCGGATTTTTAGTATTTGATAATTTATCGGAATAGGTTTTTCCATCAACAGTTTCAATCGTCTTTGATTGTTGACTTTGACAGCTTGTCAATTGAAATACTACAAAAAGGAGTAGAAGGTTTTTCATTGTGAAAATTTTAAACAAAATTACTAATTAAAGATTGAATATTTTATAACTCTGATGTGTTGTTTTTACTATTGTTTCCGTTCGTTCAGGATGTGTGTCAGAAATAAACAATTGCCCAAATTCTTCTTGATTGACCATCGCTACAATTTTACTCACACGAAATTCGTCTAGTTTGTCAAAAATATCATCAAAGAGCAAAATTGGCTTTTCGCCACTTTGTTTTTTTACAAATTCAAATTGAGCTAATTTTAGAGCTATTAAAAATGATTTTTGTTGTCCTTGTGAACCAAATTTTTTGATAGGAAAACCATCAATTTGAAAGGATAAATCATCTTTGTGAATTCCAACGGATGTGTATTGTAAAGCTCTGTCTTTGGCTAAATTTTGTTCCAATAATGTGAGGATTTTAGCTTCAAACAAATGACTTTCATAAACTATTTGCACAGTTTCTTCTGAATCGGTAATGGATTTATGATGTTTATTGAAAATCGGTAGAAATTCATTAATGAACTTTTTTCTCTTTTCAAAAATAGCATGTCCCAAGTGATCCAATTGCTCATTATATATAGACAAAGTATCAGTTTCAAAGACGTGATTTAATGCAAAATATTTAAGTAACGCGTTTCTTTGACTGATAACTTTTTGATATTGAATTAATTCTTGCAAATAAATGGAATCCAATTGCGAAATAACACTATCAATAAATTTTCTTCTGGTTTCACTTCCTTCAATAATTAAATCGTTGTCTGCCGGAGAAATAATTACAAGGGGAATAAATCCAATATGGTCGGAGAATTTTTCATAAGCTTTGCCATTTCTTTTTAGAATTTTCTTTTGACCTTTTTTAAAACTACTAACAATTTGTTCTGTTCTATCTGCTTTTTCAAACTCACCATCAATTACGAAAAACTCTTCATTGTGCTTGATATTTTGAACTGCCAAAGGATTGAAATAACTTTTTCCGTTTGCCAAATGATAGATTGCGTCAAGTACATTGGTCTTACCGATGCCATTTTTTCCTACGAAACAATTTATTTTAGTGTCAAAATCGAAGTTGGCTTCCGAAAAATTCTTGTAATTAAATAAAGATATTTTTTTTAAAAACATTGTAATGGCTTGCTATTGCTGAAAAGCATATAAAAATTAGTAGCTGTTTTTACAGCGAGTGCAAATTATTGAAAAATATCGATAAAAATCGCTTTTAAATCTCAATAAAAATTTTATTTTTGCGCACACTAAATTAGAATTAAATGGCAACTTTTAACAAAAGAGGTTACAAAGCACCGAAAGAAAAAGAAGAAAAAGTAGATAGCAATTTTATTGAAGATGTAAACGTTGATGAAAAAGACAGTACAACTGCAAAAGCATTTGACGCTTTAGACGAAACAGCTTCAAAAACGGAAGATTTCGTTGCAAAAAATCAAAAATATATATTAGGTTTTCTAGGTGCAATTGCTCTAGTAACTGTTGGATATTTATTATACCAAAAGTTTATCGCTGAACCAAATCAGGAAGAAGCTGCAAATGATTTATTCGTTGCGCAACAAAATTTCCAAAAAGCAGTTGATGATGCAGGAACAAAATCAGATTCATTATACAATTTAGTTTTAAAAGGTTCTGACGGAAAACAAGGAGTTATTGAAATTGCTGAGCAATATTCAGGAACTGATGCTGGAAATCTTGCTAATTACTATGCTGGTGTTGCTTATTTAAACACTGGAAAATATGCAGAAGCTATTGCTAGTTTAGAAAAATTCAAATCAGAAAGTACAGTATTGAGTGCTTTGGCTCTTGGTGCAATTGGTGATGCTTTTGCTCAAAAAAATCAACCAAAAGAAGCATTAGAATATTATGTAAAAGCTGCAGATGCTAATAAAGATGAGTTTACAACTCCAAGATATTTATTGAAAGCAGGTAAAACAGCTTATGCGTTGGGTAACAAAGCTGATGCTGTAAAATATTATACAAACATAAAAGACAATTACGAAAACACACCAGAAGGGCAAAACATTGATGCTTTAATTGGATTGGCTCAGTAATTTACTTATAAATTAGAGAAAGCGAATTAAGAATTGTCATCAATTTTTAATTCGTTTTTTTTTACTTAAAATTTTAAATAAAATGGCAACTGCAAATAAAAATTTATCTAATTACGACAAAAATCAACTACCAAATGCATCAGGTTTTCGTTTTGGAATTGTTGTTTCGGAATGGAATGATAAAATAACAAACGGACTTTTCGATGGAGCTGAAGCGGCATTACTAGATTGTGGTGTTTTGCCCGAAAATATAATCAGATGGAATGTTCCTGGAAGTTTTGAGCTTATTTATGGTTCAAAAAAAATGATTGAAACTCAAAATGTGGATTGTGTTATCACTATAGGTTGTGTTATCAAAGGAGAAACGATGCATTTCGAATTTGTTTGCGAAGGTGTTACACAAGGAATTAAAGATTTGAATATTAAATCCGATGTTCCAGTTATTTTTTGTTTATTGACTGATAATAACGAACAACAATCTATCGATAGAAGTGGAGGAATTCATGGAAATAAAGGAACTGAAGCTGCAATTGCTGCAATAAAAATGGCAGATTTACGTAAAAAAGCAAATAATAAAAACACTTCAATTGGTTTTTAAAAAGAATGTTCAACAAATTAAATAAAAACTATTCTTGATTGGAATAGTTTTTTTATTTTTAGCATTGGATTAACTAAAAAGCACGCTACTTTTTCCTTAAATTTGCTGACTTCGGTTTTCTTACTGAATACTAATAACTGAACACTGAATACTAACGAATGTCGAGCATAATTCAATTACTTCCTGATCATGTTGCCAACCAAATTGCTGCTGGCGAAGTGGTTCAACGTCCCGCTTCGGTCGTAAAAGAACTACTCGAAAATGCCGTTGACGCAAAAGCAACTGACATAAAATTAATTCTAAAAGACGCAGGAAAATCACTAATTCAAGTTATTGATAATGGAGTAGGAATGAGTGTAACCGATTCGCGTTTGTGTTTTGAGCGTCATGCGACTTCTAAAATTCGTCAGGCAGAAGATTTATTTTCTTTGCACACTAAAGGTTTTCGTGGTGAAGCTTTGGCTTCCATAGCTGCAATTGCTCATGTGGAAATGAAAACTAAACAAGAACAGGAAGAACTAGGAATTCATATTATCATTGAAGGAAGTAAATTTGTATCGCAAGATCCAGCAGTTTTGCCAAAAGGAACTTCATTTGCGGTTAAAAATTTATTTTTTAATATTCCAGCACGACGCAATTTTTTAAAATCGGAAACGGTGGAACAACGCCATATTGTGGATGAATTTCAGCGTGTAGCTATGGCACATCCAAATATTCATTTTACCATGTATCACAATGGAAGTGAAATGTTTAATCTTCCGATATCCAATTTCAGACAACGAATTGTGAACATTTTTTCGGGAAAAACAAATGAAAAATTAGTTCCTGTTAGTGAAGAAACGGAGATTTTAAATCTGCAAGGATTTGTTGGAAAGCCCGAATTTTCTAAAAAAAATCGTGGAGAACAATTCTTTTTTGTCAATAATCGATTTATCAAAAGTGGTTATTTGCATCATGCTGTTATGGCTGCTTATGACGGATTGCTAAAAGATGGTGCGCAACCGAGTTATTTTTTATACCTCGATGTTCCGCCACATACCATAGATATTAATATTCATCCAACTAAGACCGAGATAAAATTTGACGATGAACATGCGCTGTATGCAATTTTGCGTTCGTCAGTCAAACACAGTTTAGGACAATTTAATGTGGCACCAGTTTTAGATTTTGATAGAGATCCAAATTTAGATACACCTTATCAATATCAAAACAAAGAAGCCGAATATCCAACGATACAAGTTGATAGTAACTACAATCCTTTTGCTGATAATTCCCAAAACTTTTCCGAACAGAACGGTGTAAAATCGTCAAAATCATTTTCATCATCTTCTAATTATAGAAAATCGGAAATTTCACAACCAAGTTGGGAAAGTTTATATGTTGGTTTAAAACAAAATACACAGGAAATTGCTGAAATGACTTTTGAAAATGATGCAGTAACATCATCGCTTTTTGAAGAAAATGACATAGAACAAGAAGTAAAACGAACCTATCAAATTCATAAAAAATACATCGTTTCGCCTATAAAATCAGGAATGGTAATTATCAACCAAAAACGAGCACACGAACGTGTTTTGTATGAAGAATTTTTGACTAACATGACTGTCAAACAAGCGTCAAGTCAGCGATTGTTATTTCCATTGGAATTGTATTTTTCTTCAAATGAAATGGATTTGCTTAGAGAATTGCAACTTTCTTTAGAAAATCTTGGATTTATTTTTGATTCAATTACTGATGAGTCAATGGTCGTGTCAGGTTTGCCAATAACTATTTCAGAAAGTCAAGCGTCAATAGTTTTGGACGATTTATTGACTGATTTACAAGATGGAATTGTTTCCAATAGTTTTTCAGAAAATGATAGTATTGCAAAATCAATGGCAAAAAGTTTGGCTGTAAAAACAGGAACTTATTTAACTGAGAAAGAGCAAGAAAATTTAGTTCACAATCTTTTCGGCTGTAAAGAACCGAATGTTTCTCCTTTTCAAAAACCTACTTTCATTACTATGAGTGTGGAAGATTTAGATAAAAAATTCAGCTTATGATGCGAATGACCGAAACTGTAAAGCAGTTATTGATAATTAATATTATATTTTACATTGGTTCGCAGTTTGTTGCGATATCTTATCCATTGTTTTCATTGTACTATCCTGAGAATGATAATTTTAGAGCTTGGCAACCGCTAACAAGTATGTTTATGCATGCGCCAATGCCAAATTTGATGCATATAGTTTTCAATATGTTTGCGTTGGTTTCTTTTGGTTCTGCTTTAGAACATTTTTGGGGAGCAAAAAAGTTTATCTTTTTCTATATTTCATGTGGACTTGGTGCTGCATTGTTGCATTTAGGAGTAAGTTATTTTCAAATACATGCAGTTTTAGACGAGCTTTCCATTTTGAATTTTTCTGATGGCGATTTAAAAATATTATTAAACACAGATTATTCCACTGTCTTTGGCTCAGATGGTCAAATGATGGAAGGAAAAGTGAAAACAATTTTGGATACAGCAAAGTGTACTCAAGAGCAATTTAATGTCTTAGTAACAGCTATTCAAGAATTTCAAACACCATCTGTTGGTGCATCTGGAGCTATTTATGGATTACTGACTGCCTTTGCTTTTATGTTTCCCAATGCAGAGTTGGCTTTGATGTTTATTCCTATTCCAATAAAAGCGAAATATTTTGTTCCGGGAATTATTGCCATCGATTTATTTTTAGGTTTCAAAGGAAGTTCACTTTTTGGAAGTGGTGGAACTGGAATTGCACATTTTGCTCACATTGGCGGAGCAATTACTGGATTTGTAATGATGTGGTATTGGAAGAAAAACTCTTTTAATAAAAACCGTTGGAATTAGTATGAGTATAATTGAAGATTTAAAATTGCAGTACCGAATTGGCGGCATTTCAAATAAAATGATTTATTGGAATGTTGGTTTTTTTATAGTGTCAATTCCGTTATTTTATCAATTCAAATTGGGCGTTTTTGATTACCCAAATTGGTTGGCAGTTTCCTCTGAACCTAATGTTGTGTTTTACAAACCTTGGACGTTAGTAACGTATGCTTTTTTTCATTATGGCTTTTTTCATTTGTTTTTTAACATGATGATTTTAAATTTTTCTAGCCGATTGTTTCTAACTTATTTTACTCAAAAACAATATTTAGGATTATATTTTCTCGCCGCTATTTTTTCAGGTTTAGTATTTGTTTTGAGTTTTTATCTGTTAGGAAATTCTGCAATGATGGTTGGCGCTTCTGCTGCAATAATGGCTTTGTTGGTTGCTACAACTACTTATCAACCTTTAATGGAAATTAGGTTGTTATTGATTGGCAATGTCAAACTTTGGCACATCACAGCCGTTTTACTCTTAATTGATTTGTTGCAAATTCAAATGAGTAATACTGGTGGACATATTGCTCACTTGAGCGGCGCATTTTTTGGTTATATTTACATTAAATTATTACAAAACGGAACTGATTTAAGTAGAATAGTAACCAACACAATTACTTTTTTTGCCACTATTTTTGATAAAAAGAAAACAACTCCTTTTAAAAAAGTACATGTTAATGACAAAAAAACTATTGTTAAAAGAGAAAGTAAAATTGTTATTAAAGACAAAACCCAACAACAAATTGATGAAATTTTAGATAAAATTAGTCAATCGGGTTATGATAGTTTAACACAAGAGGAAAAAGAATTTTTATTTCAATCAGGGAAATAATTTATTGATGAAAAAATTGTCATGGTTTAATAAAGTAGTTTATGGTTTCAATATTATGTTGATACTATTGACCATTATTGCTTATGTTTTGCCATTTCTTGCGCCAAAAGCATTTCCATTACTTTCGGTTTTAACGCTGATTTTACCGCTTTTTTTGTTGTTGAATGCTTTGTTTTTTATTTATTGGTTGCTACAGTTGAAAAGACAATTGATTTTTTCAGGAATTATTCTATTACTTGGGATAACGTTTATCAATAAGTTTTACAAATTTTCTTCCAATGAAGTTAAAACAGAAGAAAAAGATTTTACGGTGATGAGTTACAACGTTCGTTTATTTAATCTTTTCGAATGGATTGAAGATGATACGGTTGGAGATCAAATTTTATCTTTTGTAAATGAGAAAAATCCCGATATACTTTGTGTTCAAGAATATTCAGAAAATGCCAATATCGACTTAAGAGTTTATAAATACAAGGCTGTTTTTATGGAAGGCAACAAAATTAAAACAGGTCAAGCAATTTTTTCAAAGTTTCCCATTTTTAATCAAGGGAATTTGCAAATCAAAGATATTGGCAACAACATTACTTTTGCGGATATTAAAAAGGGAAAAGATACCATTAGAGTGTATAATATTCATTTGCAATCAATAAAAATTTCTCCTGATGTTAATGAAATTTCCGAACACGTTGAAACCATTAATAAAAATAAATCACAACAAGTTTTTACTAGAATTAGAGATGCTTTTAAAAAACAAGAACAACAAGCTGAAGTATTAGTTAATCACAGAAAAGAGTGCAATTACCCAATAATTATTGCTGGCGATATGAATAACAGTGCGTTCTCCTATGTGTATCGTAGCATCAAAGGAAATTTAAACGATTGTTTTGAAGAAGCTGGAAAAGGTTTTGGTCAAACCTATAAGTTCAAATATTATCCTGCTCGAATTGATTATATTTTTGCTGATAAACGAATGAAAGTGAAGAGCTTTACTAATTTTTCGGAATTTCAAAATTCGGATCATTTTCCGGTAATGGCCCGAGTTTCTTTTGTGGAGTAATTTACAATTGCTGCTTTTTCAAATACTCTAAAGCGTGTCTTCCTTCATTAAAAAGTAAATCTAAAATACTTAAATTGTTTAGAAAACCATTTTTTTCTTCAAAGACTTGAGTGTAAGGCTCAAAAATGGAAGTATCTTTTTTGCCATTAATTAAATGACGTAAATCGGTTTTATCATCAACGTTATGAAAGTATTCGGTAGTTTCGTTGTAATCAAATTCGAATCGTAAACATTTTGAAACAATTTCCATAGTTTGCAAATTCAAATCCATAAGGAATTTGTGCTTTTTTTCAAAAATTGGAACAATATCGTCTTCAAAATATTCAAAGAATGGTGAACTTCTGTAAGCTGCTTCCAAAGATTTAAAATGTTGCTTTTGCCAATCGAAAGCGGTTTCAAGTTGAATGTCTTTGGTTTTTTGATGGGCAGTTTTTGAATGTTTTACAGGGATATTCAATAATTGAATTCCGTTTGGACTATAAATATACATTCGGTTGCGATTGGTTTGTTTCTGAAAATTATCGTCCATTTCAAAAGTAACCAAATCGCTTTGTGCCATTGCCACGAAATGACTAATAGATGGAAAATAACCTGGATGTATTAATATGTTTTTCATTTAGAATAAACTATTCTTTTGCAGCTTTTCTCTTTTTCCAAAAGTGTTCGCCCACAAAATATAAACCAAGCAAAACTAGAAAATATTTAAAATAGGATTCAGGTTGACCTTCGCCATTAACAGTAGTAAACATTCTATCCCAACGAATTTTGTTCAACCCTTTACCGTTACTATCCCAACTTAACCAAATAAAAACTGGTTTTCCAACAATATGATCATCTGGCGTATAACCAAAATATCTTGCATCTAGCGAATTGTTTCGGTTGTCTCCCATCATCCAATAATAATTTTTGGTAAAAGTATATTTTGTAGCAATTTTGTCATTTACATAAATATCATTTCCAACAACTTTAAGTTGGTTTCCTTCGTATTCTGTGATTATTAATTTGTAAAATGGAAGCGATTTTAGATTTAAATCAACAGTTTCTCCTGCTTTTGGAATGTAAATTGGTCCAAAATTATCGCTATTCCAATTGTTTGTTTTTGATGGAATTCCGTCCATAAAATCTGGGAAAACGCCATCTTCAGCACCGTTTTTAATATATTTATTTACTAATTCAATTCGGGAGTCTTTTTTTAATAATTCCGCCTTATCAACAGTTAAATTTGCTTGTATAAAATTATCTGATAAACTTAATTTTAGTTTGTCATAGATGTCTTGATCGATAGCGCCAATAATATTTACGCTAGTTGAGTCTTTAGATAATTCAGTAACTTTTATTTTTTCCTTTATTATATAGTCTTTAATAATGTTATTTTCCCAAAGGTTACGCTCAATTTTGAACACACGATTATATTCAACAATTTCATATTGTTGCATCAATTCCGCATCAATAGTTGACTTAAACTTTAAATCATAACCAAACTGTGGCTTGGCTCTTTCCGGTAAAACAATTGCTTTTCCATTGATAAAAACATCACCATTTTTTATTTGTAAACTATCGCCTGGAATTCCAACGCATCGCTTCACATAATTTGTTTTCTTATCAATTGGTTTACTGTACCTTCTGTCAGCAGGTTTGTACATGTGAAATAAAGTATCTCTTGGCCAGTTGAAAACCACGATGTCATTATTTTTAATTTCTTGAAAACCAGGAAGTCGAAAATAGGGAAGTTGTAGTTTGTTTTTCCAAGAACTTGGATTGTTGTCATCATATAAATACGACTTCACTTTTACAATAGGCAAAGTGTCATGAAACATTGGTGCGGCAACTGTTGTCATTGAAGGTCTTGCACCATAATGAAATTTACTTACAAAAAGAAAATCACCAATTAATAATGATTTTTCTAACGATGACGACGGAATCGTAAAGGGTTGCATTACATAGGTATGAACTAATGTTGCAACAACTATTGCAAATAATATAGAACTAACTGTATCTCCAATTTTTGTTGGCGCAACCAAACTTCTGTCTTTTATATGTGCGACATTTTGAGTATAATTGATGTAGTAGATATAAAAACCAAATGTAAAAATGCCTAACCAAGTATCAATAGTTGAATTTCTTCCAAAACTTCGTAAGGTTTCAACCCAAACAACTGGAAACATTATTAAGTTAATTACTGGTATAAAAAGTAAAAATGTCCACCAACTTGGTCTGTTGATGATTTTCATTAAAATAATTGAATTATAAACAGGAACGAATGCTTCCCAGGATTTTCTTCCTGCTTTTTCATATAATTTCCATGTTCCAAGTCCATGAATTAATTGTATTACCAGAAAAAATATAAACCATTGATATGTAGACATAATAAAGATTTTTGATATTAAATTTTAACTATTTACCTGTAGTAAGTATTCGTCTTGCTAGAAATGTTACAATTTTTAAAATTTCTCCCAAAACTTCGGGATTGTTATTTGGAATTTAAATTAAGTACATCTTTCATTGAAAATACGCCTTTTTTACCGATAATCCATTCTGCCGCAACAATTGAACCAAGCGCAAAGCCTTCACGATTGTGTGCTACATGTTTTATTTCGATAAAATCAACTTCGGATGTATAAAGAACGCTGTGTGTTCCAGGAACATTTTCTATTCGTTGCACATCAATAAATAAATCGTCAGCTTTTGGATTTTCAATTGCCCAATTATTTTTATCCGTATGATTAATTATCGCATTGGCAAGAGAAATTGCTGTTCCGCTGGGTTTGTCAAGTTTTTGTGTATGATGAATTTCTTCCATCGAAACATTATATTCTTTGAATTTTGACATCATTTGAGCCAAATAATCATTCAATTCAAAAAACAAATTAACACCCAAACTGAAGTTAGAACCATATAAAAATGCTGCATTTTTACTTTCGCAAAGTTGTACCATTTCATGATAATTTTCTAACCAACCTGTTGTTCCTGATATTACTGGAATTCCATTGTTAATGCAAGTCGAAATATTTTCAACAGCAACACTTGGAACGCTAAAATCAATTGCAACATCGGCATTTTCTAATCCTTCAAAAGTTGTCGAGCTACTTTTTCTTAAAACAATTTCATGACCACGTTCTAAAGCAATTCTTTCAATTACTTTTCCCATTTTGCCATATCCTAGAAGTGCTATTTTCATTTAGAATGTATAATTAAAAGTCAGACCAACATTAGGTTTTGCAGTAAAATCAGTTTGATAAATATCTGGCGCAACGGAAAGATTATCGTTTACATTGAATTGTGTCAAATGCGCGTCAATATTAGCGTCAACAATATTTAAAACGTAAAAACCGATGGTTACAAGCAATGATAAATCTCTATTTCGTTGATAAAATCGTTGTCCAGCTATCAATCTTGTGTCGTCATATACTCCAAGGTATTTATCTGGCAAACCTTTTAATCTTTGTTTGTAAGCATCACGAAAATCGTGATATTTCTTATTATTATCTAAATAAAAATACATACTTGTTCCAATCGCGCCATAAACTAGAGGAACTTTCCAATATTTTTTATTGTACGCTTGTCCTAAACCAGGTAAAATAGCCGAGTAAAAAGCCGCTTTTGATGGGCGTAATGGATCAATTGGTTTAAGCTTTAATGTATCTTTTGCAATGATTGGATTGCTAATATCTTGAGAATAGGAAAAGTCAGTTCCAAATAGGAAAATTAAAATAAATATGTAGCCAAAACTTCTCACTATTTGTTGATTAGCTTGATAATTCTATTGAAATCTTCTTCAGAATGGAATGGAATAGTAATTTTTCCTTTGCCATTTCCTGCTATTTTAACTTCAATTTTACTACCAAAAAATTCAGTAAAAGCCTTTTTTTGTTCATCGGCAATGGCAAATGAAGTTGCTTTTTTCGCTTTTGCCGGAGCAGGTTTTAATCCATCTTGGTAGATTTTTACTAAAGCTTCGGTTTCGCGAACAGAAAGATTTTGACTTACAATTTTTTGATAAATATCAGTTTGAACATCTTGATCTTCAACATTAATGATGGCACGACCATGTCCCATTGAAATAAATCCATCTCTAATTCCAGTTTGGATAATTGGGTCTAATTTTAGTAATCGTAAATAATTAGCAATAGTTGAACGTTTTTTTCCAACACGTTCACTCATTTGCTCTTGCGTTAATTGAATTTCATCAATCAATCGCTGGTAAGAAAGTGCAATTTCTATTGGGTCTAAATCGTGTCGTTGTATGTTTTCTACCAAAGCCATTACTAATGATTCGTTATCATTAGCAATTCGGATGTAGGATGGAATTGTTGTAAGTCCAACTACTTTTGAAGCACGTAAACGTCTTTCTCCAGAAATCAGTTGGTATTTATTAAAGTCTAATTTTCTAACCGTAATGGGCTGAATTACACCTAATTCTCTAATAGAACTAGCTAATTCTTTAATAGATTCTTCATTAAAATTGGTTCTCGGTTGAAACGGATTGATTTCAATAGAGTCTATGTCGAGTTCGATGATGTTACCTACAACTTTGTCGGCATTTTTATCGCTAACTGATTTAATATCATTTTCAGGATCTTTTAATAAGGCAGATAAACCTCTTCCCAATGCTTGTTTTTGAACAGCTTTTGCCATACACTAATTGCTATTTTTTTTGATAATTTCATGAGCTAAGCTCAAATAATTGCTTGCGCCTTTGCTTGTTGCATCAAAGTTGATGATGCTTTCGCCAAATGATGGAGCTTCGCTTAATTTTACATTTCTTTGGATTATAGTCTTGAAAACCATGTCGTTAAAGTGTTTTTGAACTTCTTCAACCACTTGATTAGACAAGCGTAAACGAGAATCATACATGGTTAATAGTAATCCTTCAATATCTAACTCAGGATTGTGGATTTTTTGCACACTTTTTATAGTATTTAACAATTTCCCTAAACCTTCTAACGCAAAATACTCGCATTGAATTGGAATAATTACACTATCGGCAGCAGTTAACGCATTCAACGTCAGTAATCCCAACGATGGTGCGCAGTCAATCAAGATGTAATCGTACTCATCTTTTACTTTTTCCAATGCTTGTTTAAGCATGTACTCGCGATTGTCTTTGTCAACTAATTCAATTTCAATGGCAACCAAATCAATATGGGCAGGAATAACCGATACATTCGGAGCTGAACTTGAAATAATAGCTTCTTGTGGTGTATTGCTGTGTTCTAGAATTTGATAGGTGCCAATTTCAACATTTTCTACATCAATGCCTAAACCTGAGCTGGCATTAGCTTGTGGATCAGCGTCAATTAGTAGCACTTTTTTTTCTAAAACACCTAGTGATGCAGCGAGATTGACCGTAGTTGTTGTCTTTCCAACACCACCTTTTTGATTAGCAATAGCAATGATTTTACCCATTTGTTCTTAGTAGATTTTGAGCGGTAAAAATACAATTATTTATGGGTTTGTCAAGGCTATTTTGTTAACATTCTTGTAAAGTTTTTAAAGGTTTAGTTTACAGTCATGGCCACGATAATCTGTAGTTTTTTTGCAAATAAAAATCTTCTTACTGAAAACTTAGATTGTTTATTGTTTTATTTACTTCCTTTATTTTTTATCATTGCTTCAAGCATATCCCACATTTCCTGTGGAATTTTTTCCAAAATATTGAATTGTCCTGCGCCTTGAAGCCATTCACCACCATCAATAGTAATTACTTCACCATTTACATAAGCGGAGAAATCAGAAACTAAATAGGCTGCAAGATTGGCCAATTCTTGGTGATCTCCAACTCTTCGAAGTGGCACTTTTTTAGCCATATCAAATTTCTCAGCTAAATCGCCTGGTAATAATCTATCCCAAGCACCTTTTGTTGGAAATGGTCCGGGAGCAATGGCGTTCATTCGAATTCCGTATTTTGCCCATTCAACTGCTAGACTTCTTGTCATTGCTAAAACTCCTGCTTTTGCAGTGGCACTTGGAACCACATAACCAGAACCTGTCCAAGCGTATGTTGTAACGATGTTTAAAACATTGCAATTGGTTTGTTTAGTCTCAATCCAATGTTTTCCAAAGGCTAACGTGCAGTTTTTTGAACCTTTTAAAACAATATCGATAATAGTATCAAATGCATTTGCAGACAATCTTTCGGTAGGTGAAATAAAATTTCCTGCTGCATTATTCAATAAAACATCTACTTTTCCAAATGTTTTTAAGACTTCGGCAAGCATGGCTTCCACTTGGTCGTAATGACGAACATCACATTGAATAGGCAAACATTTTGATCCAGTTGCAGCTTCTAATTCAGCTGCGGTAGTTTTCAATTTTTCTAAATCTCTTGATGTAATTGCCACATTGGCGCCCAATTCAAGAAAATATTTTGTCATTGCTTTACCCAAGCCGCTTCCGCCACCAGTAACCACAATTGTTTTGCCTTTTAGCGCGTCATCGCGAAGCATTTTTGCTGAAAAATCCATAGTCGTTTAATTTGTTTTTCAAATGTAATAAAAATAATTGTTATGCATGCATAGTACTTTTATTTTTTACAATTGCAATAATCGTTCGACAGCTGTTTGTAATGTGTTTTCATCTTTTGCAAAACAAAATCGAATACAGTTAGTTTGTTTTCCATCGGCATAAAAAGGTGAAAGTGGAATAGTAGCTACACCAAATTCTTGTACTAATCGTTTTGTAAAATCTAAATCATTGTCTGATGAAATGGAAGCATACGATGCTATTTGAAAATAGGAACCTTCGCAAGGCAATAATTCAAATTTTGTTTGTTGAAGTAAGTTGCGAAAAAAGTCTCTTTTTTGTTGATAAAATTGTCCTAGCTCTTCAACATGAACAACATCCATGTAATCATTGATTGCATATTGAGCGATACTGTTGACACTAAAAACTAAAAATTGATGTACTTTTTTAATTTCTTTCATCAAATGTTCGGGTGCAATCAAGTAGCCAATTTTCCAGCCAGTAATGTGAAATGATTTTCCAAAGGACGACACAATCACACTTTTATCTCTTAATTTTATTCGTTGATTTATCGAAAGATGTTTGTTTTCGAAAGTAATGTATTCATAAACTTCGTCGGAAAGAATAAGTAAATCGGGATGTAAATCTGCTATTTTTTCCAGCTGAATAAAATCATTTTCTGTCCAAGTTTTTCCAGTAGGATTGTGAGGATTATTGATGATTATCATTCGAGTATTTGAATTGATAGCACGTTCTATAACTTCCCAATTTGGTGTGAAATCATCATTTAAATTAATGCGAATTGGTTTTGCGTTGCACAACAAAACTGGAGTCTCATAACAATCATAACTTGGATCTAAAATGATTACTTCTTCGCCTTGATTTACTACTGCTTGAATGGTTGCAAAAATACCTTCTGTGGCACCAGCTGTTATTAAAATATCGGTTGAAGCAGTAACTTTTCGGTTATAGGATTTTTGCGTAAGCACAGCAATTTTATGTAACAAAGATGGAAAACCAGCCATGGGCAAGTATTGATGGACTTCTTCTTTTGCCCATTTAGCAACAAAATTTTTAAGTCGTTCATCTACTAGGAAATTTGGAAATCCTTGTGATAAATTAATGGCTTTGTACTCATTTGCCATTTGCGACATTACGGTAAAAATGCTAGTTGTGATGTGTGGTAGTTTTGACATTAAGTTGTTTTTTGTAAAAATAAAAAAAGCACTTTAATTTAAAGTGCTTTTTATCTACTGGTTTATATTATTTATTCCTCTGATTTATTTTTTAACTGCATTAATAGAGTGTAAGCACCTTTGCTTACTATTTTTCTATTAAGCAATTTTTCAGCGTTTATAATTTCGGTAAAGCCATTTTCATTTTTTCCTGCTTTTACTGAAGCCATCTCAAAAGTATGATTATCTTTTTTTATGAAAACGTAATCAATTCCTTCATAAGTAACAATTGCATCATTTGATAAAGTTTGAACAGGTTCTCGTTTTAGTTCGATAGTAGCATTCATATACATTCCTGGCAAAAGAGTTTTATCATAGTTGTTGAAATGACAATGTACTTGAGCACTATGCTCTTCTGACGAAATATCTTTACTAATTAAAATAATTTCAGATTGATACTTTTTATCAGGTTGGGAATTTGTGTAAGCCATTATTTTTTGACCAATTGATAATCCGTTTATATCTTTTTCAAATATTTTTAAATTCAGGTGAATATCATCTGGGTTGATAAGTTCAAAAAGAATGTCAGATGGATTTACATACTTACCAATATTTACATTTACTTTAGATACAAAGCCGTTGATAGAAGAATAAATATTTACACTTTTAGAAATTGTTTTTTCTGTTAGCGAATTTGGATTAATGTTTATCAATCGTAATTTTTCGGCTAATGAATTGACCATGATTCTAAGGCTTTTATATTCAGCATCAGCCATTTGAAATATTTTATCACTACTTGCTTTGTCTTTATTTAAATCCCTTTGGCGTTCATACTCTTTTTCAGCAAAAAATAATTTTGACTTTGCGGTTAAGTATTCTTGTTGCAACTGAATGTATTGTTGATCTTCCATCACGGCAATGATTTCATTTTTTTTGACAAACATACCTGGAAGTAGTTTTGTGTATTTCAAATAACCTCCTAAAGGCATACTGATTGATATTAGATTTTGTGGAGGAACATCAATAACACCATTTGCAGTAATAGTTGCAGAAATATTTCTTTTTTCAATATTTTCAAAAGTCAATTCGGCATTTTTTAATTGTTTATCTGTAAGTGATATTATTTTTTCGGTAATAGGGTTCTTTGAAACATTTTGTTCTTCTTTCTTTGAATTGCAGCTATAACTTATTAGTAATAAAACTGCTATAATTATTTTTGTTTTCATTTTAATTTTTTGAAGTAAGATAATTTAGTTCAATGATACTTTCGTTATACGTATTTACAGTATCAATAAAACTGTTATTAATGTTAATAGCTTGATTTACTAGCATTACCCAATCGAGATAATTAATATCACCGCCTAGAAATTGACGATTTGCAGTTTCGGTAATTACTTCAGCATTTGCTAAACCAGTTTTTTCAAAATAACTGAGTTTTTCAAGGTTTTTTTCAACAGCCATTTTAGCTTGGTTCATTTGTAGTACTAGATTATTTTTTTCTTTTTGGTATTCTTCTTCGGCTATTTGTTCTTGTATTTTTGCAGCTTTAATTTTAGCTGTTTGAAAACCACCAAACAATGGAATGCCAATTCCAATTTGCGCCGAATGAAATCTAGTTGACTTGTCATATAAAATATTATTTGCACCTGTTCCAGTTATAGACATGTTATTGTAACCAAGAGTAAGAATAGGTAATTTTCGTGCTTTTTCTAATTGAGTTTGTGCTGTTGCTGAAGCTTTTTGTTGTTCCATTGTTTGTAACATTGGATGTTGCTCAATAGAGTTTTCTGCCACTATATCAATATTGACAATTTTAATAGAATTAGCCACTGGCATAACAATGTTTTCTGAATTTAAAAGCAATTGGAATTTGCTAATCCATAATTCTTTATCTTGTTGAAGTTGTAGTAATTGGATTTTTAATAACCCTAATTGAGTTTCAGCAGTAGTTTTTTCTAAAATATTACTTTCGCCTTTTTGTAAACGTAAAGATGACTTTCTTAAAAATTCAGAATACAAAGTGTCACTTTTTTGTAATAATTTTTCTTTTTCAGTCAATAGTAGAATGGCATAAAAAGTGTGAGTAACCTCTTTTTTTAATGCTGTTTCTTTGAGTAAAACTAATGCAGAAGCCATTTTCCATTCTGATGTTAGCATTTTTTTCTGTCTGTTATATACAGTAGGAAATTCAAATGATTGCGAAATCCCAAAACGATTATCGGTATAATTACTATTGATTTGTCCAAATTCTGAATTGATATTCGTTGTTGGTAAATTGGTTGCTGTATTGATTAATTTTTTTTGGTAATCAGATTTTAAGCGTTCAATTTTTATCGATTTATTATTCTTTAGGGCAAGTGTAATAGCTTCGTCTAGCGTTATTTTGTTTTGTGCATTTGCTGGAACAACAGCTAACGAAAATAACAAAAGCAAAATAGTTGTTTTAGTGATAGTCTTCATTTTAAATCCTTTTTCAAAAGTTACATAAAGTATGGGTAATACAAAAAGTGTCAATAAAGTGGCAATCATCAGTCCGCCAATAACCACTGTAGCTAATGGTCGTTGCACTTCAGCACCTGAACCGTTGCTGATAGCCATAGGAAGAAAGCCTAACGATGCTACAAATGCTGTCATCAGTACTGGTCGTAAACGCACTTTAGTTCCCATTAATACAATTCGATTTAAATCGTCCATGCCTTCTGCTTTTAAACGATTAAATTCAGATACTAGTACTATACCATTTAGTACCGCAACACCAAAAAGCGCAATAAAACCAATTCCTGCACTTATGCTAAAAGGCATTCCTCTTAAAGCCAGAAAAAATATACCACCAATAGCCGAAAGTGGGATAGCTGAATAAATTAATAGACCGTGTTTTACTGATTTAAAAGCAAAAAACAGCAAAATAAATATCAGTAGTAATGATATTGGTACAGCAATCATTAATCTGTTTTTTGCTTTATTTAAATTTTCAAATGTTCCTCCATAAGTAGTGTAATAACCTACTGGAAGTTTAATTTTTTTGTCAACTTTAGTTTTTAATTCGTCAACAATACTTTCAACGTCACGACCTTCAACATTAAACCCTACAACAATTCTTCTTTTTGCATCTTCACGTTGAATTTGATTTGGACCATTTTTTATAGCTACATCTGCTAGTAGTGATAAAGGAATTTGTGTTCCTTGTGGAGTAGGAATTAAAAGGTTTCTAACATCTTCTATGTCTTTTCGTTTGTTATTGTCTAAGCGAACAACTAGCTCAAATCTTTTTTCTCCTTCAAAAACTAATCCTGTACTCTGTCCAGCAAAAGCGGTGTTTACTACTCGATTAATGTCATTAATATTTAAATGATATTGTGAAATAATTGAACGGTTATATTCAATAATTACTTGTGGCATACCAGTTACTGGTTCAACAAATAAATCTTTTGCACCTTCAACAGTATTGACAATTTTTCCCAGTTTTTCTGCATATAAAGCCAAAGAGTCTAGGTTTTCACCAAATATTTTACAAACCACATCCTGTCTTGCACCAGTCATTAACTCATTAAATCGCATCTGTACTGGATACTGAAAACCAGCAGTTATTCCTGGAACTTCTTGCAGTGCTTTACCCATTTTTTCGGCTAATTCGTCAAATGTTGTTGCAGAAGTCCATTCAGATTTGTCTTTAAGAATTACCATCATATCGCTAGCTTCCATCGGCATTGGATCTGTTGGCACTTCACCGCTTCCTATTTTGGTTACTACTTTTTCTACTTCAGGAAATTGACTTTTGAGAATATGTGCTGCTTTCTGTGTGCTTTCAATTGTAGTGCTAAGATTACTACCAGTTAAAACCCTTGTGTCAACAGCAAAATCACCTTCTTCAAGTGCCGGAATAAATTCGCCTCCTAAAGAACTTAATATTATAATAGCACTAATAAATAATGTTATAACAATTCCTATTATAACTTTAGGAATATTTAAAGCACTTTGCAACCAATGTTGGTATTTGCGTTCAACTTTAAACATTAATCGGTCTGAAAAATTTGGTTCGTGCTTGATTTTTTTACTCAAAAATAAAGCACTCATCATCGGAATGTAAGTGAGTGATAAAAGGAATGCTCCCAAAAGAGCAAAAGCAACAGTTTGTGCCATTGGTTTGAACATTTTTCCTTCAATTCCCTCAAGAGTAAAAATAGGTAGATATACAATTAAAATTATAATTTGACCAAATACTGCGCTATTCATCATTTTTCCAGCAGCACTTTTTACTTCTTCATCCATCTTGTTTTGTGATAGACTATTCAAACTATTAAATTTCTTGCTGTGGCTAAGTTGATGCATCACTGCTTCTACAATAATGACAGCACCATCTACAATCAATCCAAAGTCTAAAGCACCTAAACTCATTAAGTTTCCACTAACACCAAACGTGTTCATCAAAATAATAGCAAAAAGCATTGCGAGTGGAATTACTGAAGCTACAATTAAACCTGCTCTAAAGTTTCCGAGAAAAAGAACCAAAACAAAAATGACTATAAGCGCACCTTCCATTAAATTTTTTTCAACAGTTCCAATAGCGTTGTTCACCATTTTAGTGCGGTCAAGAAATGGTTCAATAGTCACACCTTTGGGCAAAGTTTTTTTAATTTGTTCTATACGGTCTTTAACATCTTTGATTACATCACTACTGTTGGCACCTTTAAGCATCATTACTATTGCACCAGCAACTTCACCTTCATCATTGTAACACATTGCACCATATCGAGTAGCATATCCAGTTGTAACTTTTGCAATATCTTTTAAGAATAATGGTGTTCCACTTGGAGATGATTTTACGGCTATATTTTCAATATCTTCAATTTTCCCAATTAATCCTTCACTTCTTATAAATAAATTAGTTGCTCCTTTTTCAATATAAGCACCACCAGTATTTTGATTGTTTTTTTCTAAAGCGGTAAAAACATCTTCAATTGTTAAACCATGAGAGTGTAGTTTATTAGGTTCAATTACAACTTCAAATTGTTTTAATTTTCCACCAAAACTACTGACTTCAGCAACGCCTTTCACGCCTAAAAGTTGCCTACGAACAGTCCAATCTTGAATGGTTCTCAATTCGGTTTCATCATATTGGTCTTCATACCCTTTTTCTGGACGAACCATATATTGGTAAATTTCTCCTAATCCTGTAGAAACTGGACCAAGTTCTGGAGTTCCAATGCCTGTGGGAATTTGATTTTGTACTTGTTGTAATCGTTCCGCAACTTGTTGTCTTGCCCAATAAATATCGGTTTCATCATCAAAAACGATAGTCACTAATGATAATCCAAACCTAGAAAAACTTCTAATTTCTTTTAAACCAGAAATATTATTGTTTGCCTGTTCAATGGGAAAAGTAACCAAACGTTCGATATCGGTAGCACCAAAAGAAGGTGCAATTGTGATGACTTGAACCTGATTATTAGTTATATCAGGAACAGCATCAATTGGTAATTTAGTGGTTTCATATATACCATATAGTAATAACCCTATGGTAAATAAACCAACTATAAGCTTATTCGCTATGGAAAAAGCAATAATTTTATTTAACATGATTTATAAATAACTTAATTAATATTCAGTAAAGTAGCGATAATTGAAAAGTGAATTATCTTAAATATTTAAGCTATTTTAGGTGGTTGCCAAATCGAACTGTGGCTGGAAGAAATGAAGCAATTTCGATAAAAATTATTTTTTACCTTGTCTTCTTTTTTAAATTTAAAATTAACTAATTCAAAGTTATCGTTTGGAATAAGTGTTATTGTGGAAAAACTACTATTATCTATACTTTTGAAAGGTAATTTCATATCTTCATCTCTGTCTGAATCATTAACATCACCATGAGCATAATGCATACAAAGAAAAGTCCAAAGATTAATTGACTTATCTTCTTCTTTATGATTGTAAAAGTGATCTATCAAAACAGGAAGTTTGAACAACTCAAAACATTCGGTTGATGAAAACATATAAAGCGATAAAAAAGCTATTGCTAGTAGTTTACGCATGAAATTTTTTTTTTTGGAACAAAAAATACTAAACAAATTTATGAATTTTTGTTCATCATTCTTATTTCGGAAGCTACTTTATACTTAATCTAAGTAAATGAGATTTGCATTAAATCATTAAAGGGATAGTGACAATAAAAAGAAGACGAATTGATTGGTAAAGAGCGACAGGATTTATAGCTCTTTTTTCTATTGGTCTCATTGATAATTAACAATATGCACTATAGCTATATACTACTTTTAAAAAGTAAATCTGTAGTAAATAAAGATAATTGAAATTGTAGTCTTTTTTTTTCAAAATATAAATAGTAGCTTTACTTCATAATAATTTCAAGTATAAATGGTATAACATGCAACTTGATGCAAAAAAAAATCTAATTATGGCGAATATCAATTACAACAGAATTAATGTGGTACTTCCAGAAGCAGATACCGACAGTATGCTTCAAGACATTGCTGCCTTTATTTCTAAAATTCCAGAGTGTGGCGGACTTACTCCAGAAGAGCGAAAAAAGTTAAAAACAATAGATGTTGCCAATAAAATTTTTTCCGAGAATGTGCTAAACGCTGCCAAAACCTTGCCTGATGTATTGCCTACTTACATTGATTTATCTTCATTAGAAAATGATTTGAAGGTATTTACTCAGTTAGACCAACTAGAATCGGTTCTTCTGCAAGGCTTAAAAAAACTACAAGATGCTAAACGAATTGCTGGACACGAAGCCTATATGACGTCTAATGTTACCTATGAATTCATAAAGAATGCTTCCAAAGTAGGTGTGCCAGGAACCAAGAGTGCTTATGAAACCTTAAAAGCACGCTATACTAGTAAAAATCAAGGTAAAAACAGTGATGATATTATATAAGTGAATATAAAATTCACTTTAATCAACTTTTAATTATAATTAATACTGTTTTATATTGTAATTAATAAACTATTTAAATATAATAAATACTATTGTATGTAATAATTAATACTATATTTAATAGTAATTAATATAATTTTTTGTAGTAATTATTATAATAATAAATAGTAATTAATATAGTAAAAAGTTAAGTTTTAATAAAAATAAGTACTTTTGTTTAATTTTAAAAGCATAATGACATGACAAATCAACAATTGAATGTTGGCGCAATACTAACCAACTATATAGAAGCTAAAAGGATACGACGAGCAGCCTTAGCCCGAAAAATGGGGATATTGTTGCAATCACTTTTAAGTTATCAAAAAAAGGCAAGCCTCCAAACGGATAAATTATGGGAACTAAGTCATGCTTTAGAACATAATTTTTTTGCAGATATAGCCAATCAATTGCCTACCAAATACACAACAACCATTAATGCACAAGCAGAAAGCCAACAGAAAATTGCCGACCTCGAATTAGAAATCGAGAAGCTAAAAATTGAAAAGGAAGTGTTGATGGATATTGTAAAGGCTAAATTGTAGTACGCTGCATTTTTTTATAAAAAAATGGACGAATTGAATGGGTTTTGGGTGTTTTTAGGATTAATTAAGTTAGGAAATTTTAGAGTGCTTAGTTAACATAGTAACTAAAAGAGTGGGGAAAGTAAGGAGACTTCGCAGAGCTTGGGTACCATTTATTCATTTAGTTAATTATAATAACAAGCAAAATAAAAACAAGAGTATTATTAATTTAGATTTTGTAATCATTTGTGTAAAAATTAAATAAAAAGAAAAGTTTTATAAAAGTTATCGAATTTTTTCTATTTTAGCTTTTGAATTTAAACCTAATCTAATTATGAAAAAATTATTTTTATTTGCTTTTGTTTCATTATCACTATTTTCATCTTGTTCTTCAGATGATTCAATAAATGTTACAGAGGAAAAATTGGCAAAAAAATGGTATTACAAAAGTTATAAAGTAAATGGAACTACAGAAGCTTATGACCACCTTTCATGTGGAAAGGATTACATTGAGCTTTTACCGGATGGAATTTACAGAGAGTTTTATATAAATGATTGTAATCCAACAGTTTCAGGCACTTCTACTGGAAGTTGGATTATAGATGGAACTACAATAGCCATTGCAATTGAAGGTGATAGCTATAGTGGTAAAATAACAAAACTAAGTGCTACAGACTTACAGATAAAAGCTACTACTGATTTCGATGAAGATGGAGAAGACGAAGTTGTATTACTAAATTACACAAGTAATTAATTATTAAAAACTTAAATAAAAAAAAACATTAACAGTCAGTTAATGTTTTTTTTTATGTTAATAATCAATCCTCCATCAAAACCTCCAAAATACTAATTGCTGCTTCACTAATTTTAGTTCCAGGACCAAAAACGGCAACTGCACCAGCATCAAAAAGGAACTGGTAATCTTGCGCAGGAATTACACCACCAACAATGACCATAATATCTTCGCGTCCGTATTTTTTTAGTTCTTCAATAACTTGTGGTACTAGCGTTTTGTGTCCAGCAGCCAATGAAGAAACTCCAAGAATGTGAACGTCGTTTTCTACGGCTTGTTTCGCCGCTTCGGCAGGTGTTTGAAATAATGGTCCAATGTCTACGTCAAAACCTACGTCGGCATAACCTGTGGCAACTACTTTGGCACCGCGATCGTGTCCGTCTTGTCCCATTTTAGCAATCATAATTCTAGGACGACGACCTTCTTTTTTGGCGAAGGCATCGGCTAGTTGTTTTGCTTTTTCAAAACTTTCGTCGTTTTTTATTTCTTTACTATACACGCCGCTAAAACTTCTAATTTGTGCTTTATATCTTCCGAAAACTGCTTCCAAAGCATCACTAATTTCACCCAATGTGGCTCTGTTTCTTGCTGCTTCTACTGCCAAATCTAATAAATTATTTTTATTGTCATTCGCATGCATGTGGGAATTAGCACAATCGGTCAATTTTGCTAAACATTCGGCAACTTTGGTGTTATCTCGTGTGGCTTTTATTTGTGTCAAACGCTCAATTTGTTGCTTGCGCACCATATCGTTATCGACATCCAAAATCTGTAATGGATCTTCTTTTTCTAATCTGAATTTGTTAACGCCAACAATAATATCTTGACTGCTGTCAATTCTGGCTTGTTTTCGAGCGGCAGCTTCTTCAATACGTAATTTCGGAATTCCAGCTTCGATGGCTTTGGTCATTCCGCCTAATTCTTCTACTTCTTCGATAAGTTTCCAAGCGTTTTGTGCGATTTCGTTGGTCAAACTTTCAACATAATAACTTCCTGCCCAAGGATCAACTGTTTTGCAAATTTTGGTTTCTTCTTGTAAAAATATTTGGGTATTTCTAGCAATTCTAGCTGAGAAATCGGTTGGTAACGCAATGGCTTCGTCTAGTGCGTTGGTGTGTAATGATTGTGTTCCACCAAAGGCTGCTGCTGCTGCTTCAATGGCAGTTCGAGCCACATTATTAAAAGGATCTTGCTCGGTTAAACTCCAACCTGATGTTTGGCAATGGGTTCGCAATGCCAAAGATTTTTCGTCTTGTGGATTGAATTGTTTTAGCAATTTTGCCCATAACATTCGTCCAGCACGCATTTTGGCGATTTCCATAAAATGGTTCATTCCAATTGCCCAGAAAAAAGATAGGCGAGGAGCGAACTCATCGATTTTCATTCCGGTTGCTAAACCTGTTCGGATGTATTCTAAACCGTCTGCTAAAGTGTACGCCAACTCAATATCGGCAGTTGCTCCAGCTTCTTGCATGTGATAGCCCGAAATAGATATCGAGTTGAATTTTGGCATTTTTTTGCTTGTATATTCAAAAATATCAGCAATGATTTTCATCGAAGGTGTTGGCGGATAGATGTAGGTATTTCGAACCATGAATTCCTTCAAAATATCGTTTTGAATGGTTCCTGAAAGTAATTCGGGTGCAACACCTTGTTCTTCTGCGGCAACAATGTAAAATGCCATGATTGGTAAAACCGCACCATTCATAGTCATGGAAACCGACATTTCATCGAGTGGAATTTGGTCGAATAGTATTTTCATATCTTCCACCGAATCGATGGCAACACCAGCTTTTCCTACGTCGCCAAAAACGCGTTCGTGATCAGAATCGTAACCTCTGTGAGTCGCTAAATCGAATGCTACTGAAAGACCTTTTTGTCCAGCAGCAAGATTTCTTCTGTAGAAAGCGTTACTTTCTTCGGCAGTTGAAAATCCTGCGTATTGGCGAATGGTCCAAGGACGACGAACGTACATGGTAGCATAAGGTCCGCGAAGATTAGGTGCAAATCCTGCTCCAAAACCAATGTGTTCTAAGTTTTCAATATCTTCTTTAGAATAACTTGGTTTTATTTCAATGTCTTCTGCAGTGAGGAAAATTTTATCTTCCGATTTTACACTTTTTGCTTCTGACTTTAACTTTATATGTTGGATATTTTTTCTCATTTTTTATTTGAGATAATCTTGATTAAATATCATCAATATTATCATTTATATCATTCAAAGAATCAGGGTTGAACCATGATGGAAAACTATCAAGAACATCATCACTTCTAGTACTTTTCAAATTACTAGTTAAATTTGAAATTTCACTTTTATTAGTTTTTTTCAAGGTAGTAATCGACTTTGTTTTTTTATCTTCAGAAGTTATTTTTAATTCAATTTTTCCACCAATAAATTCATCGGGTACATTTATAACGATTCGATTTTTATCTACTTCAATTTGTAAGTTAAAAATTTTCATAACGAGTTATTTTCTAAGCTTATAAGTTTACTGTTTTTTTATTTTTCTTCGTTTAATCGTGCTTGTTCTAATTTTTCAGCTAATCGTTTTTCAATGATAGGTGTGATTTGAGTTTTACGAGGATTTTGTTTTACAAATGGATATAATTCTAAATCATCTTTCATTCGGTCATTTTTGTTAGGATATTTATTGGTTCCTAATAAAATTTCTTTACCGCTATCGAATAAATCTTGTTCTTTTTGAGCGCTTTCTGAAATCTTTCTTTGAATAATTCCTTCAATTAATTGCGTAATTAAACCATCTTTATCTTCAATTTCTTTAAATAACAGTAGTGCTTTTTCTGCTAATTGTTCTGTTAGGTTTTCGATGTAGTAACTTCCATCAGCAGGATTGTTTACTTTATCAAAATAACTTTCGTTTTTTAAAATTAGCAATTGATTTCTAGCAATTCTATCACCAAATTCATTGTCTTTGTGATACAAACTGTCGTATGGTAAATTTGAAATTGAGTTGGCACCACCAAGAATTGCACTCATACATTCAGTAGTTGTACGCAACATATTTACGTTATAATCATAAATTGTTTTGTTCCTTTTAGTTGGTGTTACTATAATGTGACAGTCGAAATTGTGATTATATTCGGCAGCTAAGGTTTTAAATAATAGACGTAACGCACGTAGTTTAGCAATCTCGAAAAAATAATTTGTTCCCACTGAAACTTCAATCGTTATGGGTTGATTTATAGATTGAATTCTATTGAAATATTCATTGATATGAGCAAGAGTGTATGCTAATTGCTGCACCATATTTGCTCCAGCATTTTGGTAAATTCCTGCTTTGATATTGATTGTTGAAAAGGTAAGTTTTGAAATTGTATTTAGCTTTTCAAAATCATTTTTTATGTTTTCAAACCAATTTCCGTCTTTGCAAAATTGACCAATTGGATCTAATTGAATTATAAAATCAGCATTATTTTTAGTTGTAAATTCGCTTAATTTAGTTACGAAATCGATTGAAAGGAAAGGCAAATAAAAAAAATACGTTGTTTTTTCAAGAGGTAAGTTTTGCATTAATTCCTCAATAGAAACGGTTTCGTTTTCAATTGTAAAACGAATACTTTCAGCTCCTCGACTTAAAGTTTCTTTTGCTCTGAGATTGGATTTTTTTACATCGTGAACAAAAATATTTTGAACAATAGTAAACTTTTTTTGTGCAGAATCTACTTGGAACTTTACTTGTGTTTCATCAGCGTGATAAAATGGTTTTACCTTGATGCCTTCTGGACTTTCCCAAATTAAAGTTTCGTTATAATCTAAGCCTTTAAGTTCATACTGAATTTGTTGTTTCCATTGTTTAGAGGAAACAGATTCGAACTCTTGAAATAGTTGGTCAGCCATACAGTTGCTTTATAAAGATTTTGATTTTTCGTCAGGAAGCGTTTCTTCTTCAAATTCAATGATATAAATATCTTCGCTATCGCGCTTCATATAGTATTTTTCGCGAGCGTATTTTTCTATTTGATCAGGATTTTTGAGTAACTTGATGTTTTCGTCATCTTTTTTTATCTCATCCTGATAATATTTTTTATTATCTTCAAGTTCCTCAAGTTCTTTGTTGAGTACTCGATGTTCCATATAAGAAGTATTATCTAAAAAAAGCATCCAAACAACAAAAAAAACTAACACAATAAGATACCTATTTCCAAGAACTTTTAGAATAGGATATTTTTCAGTTAGATTTTTAAAATTGCTCATAATAGAAATTATACTTTCGTAAAATTACGTAATTCTTTGGTTAATTACAGCTCTAACTACATCAATTGCTACGGTATTGTATTTGTCATTAGGAATAATGATATCGGCAAATGCTTTTGTAGGTTCAATAAACTGTTGGTGCATTGGTTTTAAAGTTGTTTGATAACGGTTTAGAACTTCTTCCATATCGCGACCACGTTCAGCAATATCTCTTTTTAATCTTCTTATTAATCGTTCGTCGGAATCAGCGTGAACAAAAACTTTTACATCAAACAAATCTCTTAATTCAGCATTTGCCAAAATAAGAATTCCTTCTACAATCATTACTTTTCTTGGATGAGTAACGATTGTGTCATCCGTTCGATTATGAGTAATAAAAGAATAAACAGGTTGTTCGATGGTTTTTCCTTCTTTTAATTCTTTTAAATGTTTACCCAATAAGTCAAAATCTATTGCACGTGGATGATCAAAATTGATTAGTGATCTTTCTTCAAAACTTAAATTATGATTCTCTTTATAGTATGAATCTTGAGAAATGACACCAACTTCAGTTTCGGGAAGTTCATTCATAATTTGGTGAACAACAGTGGTTTTTCCGCTACCTGTTCCGCCAGCAATTCCAATAATTAGCATAGTTAGTTGTGTTTTTTACTGCAACAAAAATAGAAATTATATCGAAAGCATTTTTCGTTTTTTTGAGAAATGTTTAATGAGGAAAGTTTTTGTTTTAAAAATCATAAATAGTTAAAAAAATATTTTGTTTGCTCATTAATAGTAGTATATTTGCACCCACTTTTCGGGGTGTAGCGTAGCCCGGTTATCGCGCCTGCTTTGGGAGCAGGAGGCCGCAGGTTCGAATCCTGCCACCCCGACAAAAAGAGATTTCTAGATTTTAGAAATCTCTTTTTTTGTTTTATGATATTGTTATTTCTTATCAAAATATAGCTTTTTGTAATCTACTTTACTTTTGCTATTTCTCATAAAAGAGTACATTTGCAACCAAATAAATTTCAATCATGTCAGATACAATAGAAAAAGTAAAATGTTTAATTATAGGTTCTGGTCCTGCGGGTTATACTGCCGCTATTTATGCAGCTAGAGCAAATATGAATCCAGTTTTATATCAAGGAACGCAACCTGGTGGACAATTAACAACCACAAATGAAGTAGAAAATTGGCCAGGAAATCCAGAAGGAATAACTGGACCTGAAATGATGATTAGTATTCAAGCTCAAGCACAACGATTTGGAACTGATGTTCGCGATGGTTGGGCTACGAAAGTTGATTTTTCGGGAAGTATTCATAAAGTTTGGATTAATGAAACAAAGGAAATACATGCAGAAACCGTAATTATTTCTACTGGTGCTTCTGCAAAATATTTAGGATTACCATCGGAGCAACACTATTTACAAACTGGTGGCGGTGTTTCTGCTTGTGCCGTTTGTGATGGTTTTTTCTATAGAAATCAAGAAGTTGTAATTGTTGGAGCAGGTGATTCAGCTTGTGAAGAAGCACATTATTTATCTAAGCTTTGTAAAAAAGTGACAATGTTAGTTAGAAGTGAAAAATTTAGAGCTTCTAAAATTATGGAGGAACGCGTTCGCAAAACGGAGAATATCACTATACTTATGAATCATGATACAGAAGAAGTTGTTGGTGATGGACAAGTGGTTAATTTGATAAAAGCAAAAAACAAAACTACAGGAGAAATTATTGATATTCCTGCGACTGGTTTCTTTGTTGCTATTGGTCACAAACCAAATACAGATATTTTTAAAGACTTTATTACTCTTGATGAAACAGGTTATATTGTTAATGTTCCTGGAAGTTCAAAAACGAACATAACTGGTGTTTTTGTAGCTGGTGATGCTGCTGATCATGTCTATCGTCAAGCGATTACTGCTGCTGGAACAGGATGTATGGCTGCTTTAGATGCTGAGCGTTATTTAGCTTCTTTGGAATAACAATTAATTTATTATTTGAAATAAAAAATCCCGTCAATTGATGGGATTTTGTTTTTTTTATTTGATTGGTTTTTTCATTAGTGTTGCGCTGTCTGTAAACCTTTTTACTTCAATTTTTGGCTCACCAAATAGTTGTATTTCACTTTTACCAGCAATATCTAACGCTACATTTGTTTTTACATTTATTTTTCCATTAGCATAACCTTCGGCAAAAATTTGTGCATTTACAGCAGTTAGTTTACTTCCAACAAAATCAGCATTATTGTCTAATCGGAGTTTTAAGTTGTTAACGTCACCTTCGATAGTCGCATTTGATTTTTGGTACATGTCAAAGATTAAATCCGTGCTTGCAATTAGTGCTTTTACTTGAGCACTTTTGCTCACATCAATTGTAGCTTTGTCTGATTTTAGGTTTAATTCTATTTTTGATTTATCATTAGCCATTAATGTAAAGTTCTTGCACTTTGCATTCAAATAGAGTTTAGCAAAATCATAACTTTTAAATGTAACAATATCTAAATCAACATCGGATAGAGCTGTTACATTGGTTTCGTTTTTGGCAATAACCATATCTAATCCGTCAGTATAGGTTATACGGACACTTAATTTTTTAAAGCTTGTTAATTCTTTTGTAGTTGTAACTCTTAGATTGCTTCCAGATAATTTGAAGTCAATAAATTCATGAAGATTATCATCAGCCTCTATTTCAAATGCGCATTCAGTTCCTTTTACTAAAAAAACTTCTAAATTATCTTCTACTTCAATCGATTTGAAGCTGGCTACTTCTTTTTGTTCCATTGTTACAATCTTGGAACCTTTTACTTTCTCTTTCTTTTGAGCAAAGTTGTTTATAGAAGATAACAGCAGTACGAGCAGTATAATTTTTTTCATTTTTCTTCTGAATGATTATTTTGTCAAAAATAGAAAAAAAAACATCCCAATTTTCATTGAGATGCTTTATTACACTTTTTTAATTTGAAACGCTTCCGCCAGAACTTTCTTCTTTATTGACTTTCTTTGGATTGTTTTTGTAATGAATTGAACTTCCGCTAGATGCTTTTCCATCAAGAGAAACAACTGGATTAACATCAATTGAACTTCCGCTTGAAGATTGAGCAGCAACTTCATTTGCTATTAATTCATCTGCATCAATATTACTTCCGCTAGACGATGTTGCATATAGTTTTAATGCTTTTCCTCTGATGTTTTGTTCACTTCCACTAGATGTTTCGAGTGAAATAGTGTCTGATTCAACGGTTGCATTCATACTACTTCCACTGCTGGATTTTAGTGAAATATTTGTTCCTGTCAGCGTGTTTAATGATTTTAGAGTAGATCCACTTGAACTTTCTAAGTTGTTTATTATTGGCATGTAGACAGTAACTTTTTTTGTTACGTTATGAAAACTATTAAAATCAGATTCTATAACCAATGTTCCGTTTTCAACTCGAGTTTTGATTTCTTTTATCACATTGTCATCTGCTTCAACTGTTACTTGAAAGTCTGTTGCTTGTTTAATTTCGCAGTCAATTCCTGTTTTTACTGATACATTTGTAAAAGAATTTAACTTTCTTTCCTCTTTCACAATATTTCCGCTACCCGTAATATCATTTCCTAAATCGATTTTGTAATTGCAAGATGTTAATAGTAATCCCGCAATTGTTGCTGTGATTGCTTTTGAGCAAAAAATTATAAATTTTATCATGATTATTCTGTTTTAATGATTACACCATCGTTATTAATTTCTAATTTTCCTTTTTTATTTGATTTTTCCGACTTGGTTTCGTTAACTACTTTACCGTTTAGTTTAATTGTTACTGTTTCTGAAGAATCGTTTACTTTAATGTTAACGTTATTGTTGTTAATTTCCCCTTGGATATCAACATCATTGTGTTCATTTTCATCAGCTGGACAATTTAGACATTTGATTTGATCAGCTTCTACTTTATAAATGTAGTCATCTGAACTGTAATGTAGATTGAAATACTCATCATCAGAATAATCGTAGTCTTCTACTTTATCATCAACTTTAAAAACTGTACCAACTGGAAGATATAAATACAATTCTACCGTTTGGTCTCTATACTTACTTGCCATTTCTGTTAGTAAATAATTATCTAAAAGTAATTGATTTCCAGAAACTTTAAAAGAATATTTGATTTTTTCTGCTCTTTCGTTGGCTTCTTTGAATGATTTTCCCTCGGCTAGTTTTTCAACTTGAATGTAGGCTTGTTTTTTGTCGGTTTCTTTGATGTAGAATTTAATATTGTTTGAATATATTACCTCATTTTTCAAAGAGTCTTGAGTGAAAACAAAATCCTCTCTATGATGAACGTTTTTTGAAAAATAATCATTACCCACAAATTTGATGTTTAAAGTATCGTTGGGTTGAATTGAGATGGTATGTTTTTCTACAGTTTTACCTTCAAAAGCACTTTCTGTTGATTGTTGAATTCCTATTACAATTAAAGCACCAACTGCAAAAATCCAAATAGCTAATAAACTATATTTAGCAACACTTCCAATTGATTTTAAGTTAGTTACTAATAGTTTTAAACCTAATAGCATGAAGAAAAATAACGGAATTCCTATAGCAAAAAACGATAGTATTCCAAATAACCAAAGCGGAATATCAGTGTAGTTTACTGCGTCAATATAACGTTGCCATGGCGCATCAATGAAAGAAGTACTTCCAAGAGTAAATAATCCTATAAATAAACCTGCTAGCGTCAAAGCTGAGAATATTAAAATTAAAGCTCCAAGAACTTTTGCAAAAGCTCCAAAAATTTTCACAATAACATTTCCAAGCCCATTGGCAACTCTCTCAGCGCCATTTTTTACTTGGTTTCCCATTTCATCATAATTTGCATTTTTAAATTTATTAGAAACGCTATCATATTCTTCTCTAACTTTTTTTTCAATGTTAGATATGGTTACTGGTTCACCAGTCATTTCAAGTTTTTCTGTAGTTGTGATTGCTTTTGGAGTAATTGCCCATAAAATTAAATAAGCTAATATTCCAGAACCACCAGCCCAAACCAATAGGATGAAACCTATTTTAATCCAGATTGAATCGATACCAAAATAATGTCCTAAACCTGTACAAACTCCACCAATTAAACCTCTGTCTTTGTCGCGATATAGTTTTTTTCTACCAGTTGAAGTATAAGCAGTGTTTGTTGTTTCAGTTGAATCGTCGTCAATTCTATAATCTTCCGGCTGTCCCATTACGGCAACAACATCATCTACATCTTTAAGATTGATTACGTGTTTGTCTGATTTTTGTTTGTCAGTCAAAAGTTCGGCTACACGCATTTCGATATCTTTCATGATTTCATCTTTTCCGCCAGCGTTTGAAAGTGAACGTTTTATGGCGTCAAAATAGCGTGATAATTTTTGGTATGCATCTTCATCTATGTGAAAGAATAAACCACCTATATTAATATTTACTGTTTTGTTCATGATTTGTTATTTTTTAGTTGTGATGATGTTTACTGCATCGGACAATTCTGTCCAAGTGCTATTTAATTCAGTTAAAAATGTTTTTCCTAATTCGGTCAAGCCATAATATTTTCTTGGTGGACCAGAAGTTGATTCTTCCCAACGGTAGTTTAATAAACC
The DNA here is from genome assembly GCF_004362665.1 of Flavobacterium dankookense. GTDB lineage: Bacteria > Bacteroidota > Bacteroidia > Flavobacteriales > Flavobacteriaceae > Flavobacterium > Flavobacterium dankookense. The sequence continues at coordinate 151,404 of NZ_SNXR01000011.1, forward strand.
GTCATTTTTTAATCTTGTCAGTAGCGGATAAACCGTTCCTTCTACTACAAGCAATTTTGCGTTTTTCAAGGTGTCGAGAATTTCAGAAGTGTAGGCATCTTTTTCTTTTAAAACAGATAAGATACAGAACTCTAAAACTCCTTTTCGCATCTGGGCTTTTGTGTTCTCAATGTTCATAATAAGATTTTGATTTTTTTCTGATGATTAGTCAGATTGATTAAACTGTTCATTTTTTGATTGATTGATGATTATTTTAAAAAGTTGATTGATAAAGGATATTTATAAACCTCACCATTTGAAGTTTTTACTGAACCATATATTATTAGTATAAACTCAATTACTTTCAAAAAGCTAAATAATACCACTGCCACTATAGCTAGAATAACTATTCCTGAAATGTTTCCAGCACTAAAGTTTTCTATTATGAAATCATTTCCATCTGAAATAGTAGTGAAAGAAATATTTTTGAAAATGCAATAAATAAATACTGGAATTGCAATTAGTAAAGTTGTAAGTGTGTATAAAAACATACTTAACTGAAAGTTTAAAACACTTTTTCCACTAGCGTCAACTAATTCCGACTCGTTTTTCTTTGCACTCCAAATAAGTATTGGAAAAATATAATTTCCAAATGGAAAAAAATACTGAGTTAACGCACTCAAGTGAAGTAATGTTGCTGTGTTGGTTCCGTTTGTTGATGTCATGATTATTATTTTTTTTGATGATGATTAAAACTAAATTCAAATAATACTATTGTATAGCTATTAATTTCTTATACAAAGATAAGGTTAAAAAAAGATACTGTGCAATACAAAGTACTAAGATTTAACAAAATATTAACATTTATAAATAATGATTTTTAAGTCCATATTTTTGTATATTTACAACAAAATCAATACTTCATGCAATTTTCTCCATCAAAATTAAATACTTTTTTATTTTTTAAATTGCCTTCTGCATTTTGGTCTGGAGTTCGAGTAAAGTCACTTTCGGCTGATAAATGTGAAGCAACCGTTAGACACCAATGGTTCAATCAAAATCCTTTTAACTCAATGTATTTTGCAGTTCAGGCGATGGCTGCAGAGTTAACAACAGGAGCTTTAGTAATGATGAAAATTAAAATGAGCAAAAGAAACATTTCTATGCTTGTAGCTAATAACAAGAGTAATTTTTCTAAAAAAGCTACAGGTTTAATTACGTTTACTTGCTCTGACGGATTACTTATAGATGTAGCTATTCAAAAAACTATTTCTACAGGCGAAGGACAAACAATATGGATGAAATCTGTTGGTATAGACAGTAAAGGTGATCAAGTTTCCGAAATGGAATTCGAATGGAGTATAAAATTGAAAGCTAAACAATAGTTAAACTTTTCCAATTCATTTACTTTCCATTTGAAATGTCAATAAATTTGACACAAACATATACTAATGAAAATTCTAATTACTGGTGCAACAGGATTTATTGGTTCAAAATTAGTGAATCTACTTTTGGAAAAAAATCATACTGTACATTATTTAACTACATCAAAAAATAAGATTAGAAATAGAATTAATTATAAAGGATTTTACTGGAATCCGGTTTTACAAGAAATTGATAGTAATTGTTTCGAAGGAGTTGAAACGATTATTCATCTGGCTGGAGCAACTATAGCCAAACGCTGGACATCTAGTTATAAAAAAGAACTTCTCTCCAGTAGAATTCAATCATCCGATTTACTTTTCAAAATAATCAAAGAAAATAATTTTACCATAAAAAATATCATTTCAGCTTCTGGTACGGCTATTTATCCTGAAAGTTTTGATAAAATATACGCAGAGGATACAACTCAAACTGCAAATGATTTTTTGGCAGATGTAGTAAAGCAATGGGAAAAAAGTGTTGACCAATTTGAATCACTATCTATTAAAGTTACCAAAATAAGAACGGGTGTTGTTTTTGCTAATAACGGTGGTGCTTTTCTAGAAATGATTAAACCAATTAAACTTGGTCTTGGCGCATTTATGGGCAACGGAAATCAGATCCAATCATGGATTCATCTCGATGATTTGGTTCGATTATATTATTTTGTTTTAGAAAATGATTTAGAAGGAACTTTTAATGCTGTAGCACCAAATACAGTTTCTAATATGGACTTGACTAAACTTGTGGCAAAAAAGCTCAAGAAACCATTATTTCTTCCAAACATTCCTCAGTTTATGATGAAATTAATTTTAGGTGAGATGTCAATTTTACTTTTTAGTAGTAAAAAATTAAGTTCCAAAAAAATACAAGATTTGGGTTTTCAATTTGAATATCCCGATTTAGAAAGTAGTCTAGATAACTTATTATCATAAAAAAAAGTGCTGTTTTGCAGCACTTTTTTTTATTCAGTTGTTGAATTAATAATTGTAAATAACCTTTATTTATACTAACCTTTAAATTTTAATATCAACAAATATAATAAACCGAAAACGATATAGTCTTAAAATTATATTAAATTTTGAATAATTTAAATACGTTTAGGAAAACAAAAAGCTATGACAATTTGACATTTTTAGAGAATTGGCAGTACTTTTGCATTCAAGAAAGCGGATTAAACCAATAAAATGAAAATTAAAGATATTTTTAAAAATAAGACACAAATGAATACTGAAAACACTGAAAAAGAACCAATCGAAAACGAAAATGAAAACGTCGTAAATGAAGTAGAAACCGCAGAAGAATTAAGTGTTGAAGAGCAGTTGCAAGAAGAATTAGCCAAAGAAAAAGATAAATTTTTACGTCTTTTTGCAGAATTTGAAAATTATAAAAAGCGAACCACAAAAGAACGTATTGATTTATTTAGAACTGCCAATCAAGAAGTGCTGCAAGCCATTCTGCCAGTTTTAGATGATTTTGATAGAGCAATGGTTCAAATTGCAAAATCGGAAGATGAAACATTATTGAAAGGTGTTCAACTTATTCATGAAAAATTAAAAAGCACACTAGAATCTAAAGGTTTAGAGCAAGTTGATTTAAAAGTAGGAGATGTTTTTAATGCTGATTTTGCTGAAGCAATTACTCAAATTCCTGCACCGTCAGACGATTTGAAAGGAAAAATTGTTGATGTAGTTGAAAAAGGATATAAACTAGGTGACAAGATAATTCGTTTTCCAAAAGTTGTAATTGGAAACTAGTATATTTTTCGAGTACTACTTTTGAATAGAAATGTGATTTATCACGTTTTTTTAAATTAAAAATTATGAGCAAAAAAGATTTTTACGAAATATTAGGTATTTCTAAAGGTGCTACAGCCGAAGAAATAAAAAAAGCATACCGAAAAAAAGCGATTGAATTTCATCCTGACAAAAACCCAGGAAATCCAACGGCTGAGGAGAATTTTAAATTAGCTGCCGAAGCTTATGAAGTACTAAGCGATCCAAATAAAAAGGCAAAATACGATCAATACGGTCATCAAGCTTTTGATGGTGCTGGAGGATTTGGCGGTGGTCATGGACACATGAACATGGACGATATTTTCAGTCAGTTTGGAGATATTTTCGGAAGTGCTTTTGGTGGCGGTTTTGGAGGAAATTCAGGTGGACAAAGACGTGTTAAAGGAAGCAATCTTCGTATTAAAGTGAAATTGACTTTAGAAGAAATTGCCAATGGTGTTGAGAAAAAAGTAAAAGTAAAGAGAAAAATTCAAGCGCCAGGTGTTCGATATAAAACTTGTTCTACTTGTAATGGTCAAGGACAAGTCTTACGAGTAACCAATACTATTTTAGGTAGAATGCAATCTGCTACAACATGTAATGTTTGTGGTGGTTCTGGACAAACAATTGATAGCAAACCAAACAATGCTGATGCTTATGGAATGATACTAGAAGACGAAACCGTTTCTATCAAAATCCCTGCAGGTGTTGTAGATGGAATGCAACTAAAGGTTTCTAGCAAAGGAAATGATGCACCAGGAAATGGAATTCCAGGTGATTTAATCGTTGCCATCGAAGAGCAAGAACATGAGTTTTTGAAAAGAGAAGGTGAAAATTTGCATTATGATTTATACATCAGTTTTGCTGAAGCTGTGCTTGGAGTTTCGAAAGATATTGATGCTATCAACGGCAAAGTAAGAATTAAATTAGAAGAAGGAATTCAATCTGGAAAGATTTTACGTCTAAAAGGAAAAGGAATTCCTAGTTTAAATAGTTATGGAAATGGCGATTTATTAGTTCATGTAAACGTCTGGACACCAAAGTCTTTGAGTAAAGAACAACGCCAATTCTTTGAAAAATCGCTAACTGACGATAATTTTATTCCGCATCCTGAAAAGAGTGATAAATCTTTTTTTGAAAAAGTAAAAGATATGTTTTCGTAATTAAAAAATTAATTATACATTTGAATATTACTTGGAAACAAGTAATTTCTTTTTCATAGCAATTTTTCCCATCCTGTAATTCATTTTATTGGGTGGGTTTTTTTTGTAACAAAAATTCGCAGTTACTTACTTATTCTTTACTTTTACAAAAAACCAAAATAGAAGTATGAATACTATACTTGAAGTAAAAAATGTAGTCAAACAATATGGTGATTACACTGCACTAAACGAAGTCTCTTTAACGGTTCCAAAAGGAAGTATCTATGGACTCCTTGGTCCAAATGGAGCTGGAAAAACTTCTTTAATTCGTATAATCAATCAAATTACAATGCCTGATAGCGGCGAAATTATTCTCGATGGAGAAAAATTAAATCCTTCACATGTTGGCACAATTGGCTATATGCCCGAAGAACGCGGCTTGTACAAAACAATGAAAGTAGGCGAGCAATGCTTGTATTTGGCACAATTAAAAGGACTTTCAAAAGCTGAAGCAAAACACGAACTTGATTATTGGTTTGAACGATTGGAAATAAAAGGTTGGTGGGATAAAAAAATTCAAGAATTATCTAAAGGAATGGCACAAAAAGTACAGTTTGTTGTCACTGTTTTACACAAACCTAAACTATTAATACTCGATGAACCATTTTCTGGTTTTGATCCCGTAAATGCCAATTTGATTAAAGATGAAATCATCGAGTTAAATAAACAAGGAACATCGGTCATTTTTTCAACCCACCGAATGGAAAGTGTAGAAGAAATGTGCGATCATATTGCATTGATTCACAAGTCCAATAAGTTAATTGAAGGAAAATTGACTGATGTCAAGAAACAATTCAGAACAAACAATTATGAAGTTGGTGTTTTAACCAATAATGTTGAAGGACTAATGTATGATTTAACACAAAAGTTTACGATTGCGCAAACTGATTTCAAATCTTTGAACGACGAATTAAAACTAGAAGTTAACTTGGGAAATGCCACTCCAAATGAGCTATTAACTATTTTAGTTCAGCGCGGACAAGTAACCCATTTTATGGAAAAAATCCCGAGTGTGAATGATATTTTTATTAAAACAGTAACTGATTAGATAGCTAGAAAGTTAGATTGTTAGAATTTTAGAAAAAAAAATTTAGCAATCATTAAAATCCAAGAAGTCTAATAATCCAAAAATCTAAGAAGTCTAAAAAATGAGTAAATTAAGTCTTATAATCAAAAGAGAATTTGTAGCAAAAGTGCGCAACAAATCATTCATCGTCATGACTTTTTTAAGTCCGTTATTATTTGTTGGAATTGCTGTTTTTGTGGGTTATCTAAGTACTATGAAAGCCGATTTGAAAACCATAGTTGTTCATGACCAATCGGGTAAATTTTTCAATGAATTTAAAAGCGATGAAGAATATAAATATGTAGATTTTTCAGAAGTAAATCTTCAAGTTTTAAAAGATAGTATTGTTTCTGAAGCTTATGAAGGTCTTCTGGTTATTCCTAAAAATGAAAATAGTGCTACATTCCAAAAAGGAATTCAATACATCTCCAACGATAGTCCAAGTGTCATGTTTATTAGTGATATAGAGGAAACCATCAATCATAAATTGACACAAGAAAATTTTCAAAAAGCAGGTTTAGATACGTTAGCAATCAAAAAGGCTAAGTCGGATATTGAAATCAAATTATCAAAAGCCTCTGGAGAAGCTTCACTAAAAGGATTGAACGAAATCAAAATTGGAATTGGTGGTGCTTTTGGCTATTTAATCATGATGTTTATTGTTATTTATGGCAATATGGTTATGCGAAGTGTGATTGAAGAAAAAGTTTCCCGAATTATAGAAGTTATCATTTCTTCTGTAAAACCATTTCAACTCATGATGGGAAAAATTATTGGAACATCATTGGCTGGAATTTTACAATTTATGATTTGGGCAATATTAGGACTAACAGCCATGTTTATTCTTTCTACGGTTTTTGGAATTCAAATGGGAGCAACATCAGGAATGGAAGACCAAGCCATGAAAGCTGCACAAAGTGAAATGGGCGGAACAATTCAAATGTATATTCAAGAATTGTGGAATTTACCAATCGCAACGATACTTATTTCATTTATTTTCTATTTCATCGGAGGATATTTTCTATACAGTTCGTTTTATGCGTCTATTGGTGCGGCAGTTGATAACGAAACAGATTCGCAACAGTTTCTTTTGCCAATTATTATGCCATTGATTTTAGGAGTTTATATAGGTTTCTTTACCGTAATGAATGATCCACACGGAACTGTGGCAACAGTTTTCTCTATGATTCCGTTGACTTCTCCAATCGTTATGATGATGCGAATTCCGTTTGGCGTTCCACTTTGGCAAATCTTAGTTTCATTGGTATTACTTTTTGCAACCTTCTTTTTAGTGGTTTGGTTTGCAGCAAAAATTTACCGCGTTGGAATATTAATGTATGGAAAAAAACCAACATGGAAAGAATTGTATAAATGGTCTAAATATTAAGAAATGAAAAGAGTTTCATTAGTAATAAGTCTATTTTTTGTTTTTCTTGCTAATGCGCAAAAAGAAGAAGTCCAAAAAACAATTGAAACTTTCTTTGAAGGATTTCATGCTAAAGATACAGTGAAAATGAAATCGGTTTGTAGTGAAAAGTTGATTTTACAATCGATTTCAGAAAGTATAAAAGGTAACAAACTAACTGATGAAAAAGCAAAGGAATTTTATTTTTCAATTGCCTCAATTCCGAGTGACTTTAAATTTAATGAAAAGATTTTGAGTTATTCCATTCAAGTCGATGGAACAATGGCGCATGCTTGGACACCTTATGAATTTTATATCAACGATAAAATAAGTCATTCTGGCGTTAACGCTTTTACACTTTTTAAAGAGCAAAATGGATGGAAGATAATTCATGTAATTGATACCAGAAGAAAGTAAAAATGTAATTTTGCAGAAATTAATTGTTTTCATTTGAAAAATATCCTAATCATAGACGACGAAGAAAAACTTCGCGGACTTTTGGCTCGAATAGTAAAATCTGAAGGATTTGATGTCATTGAAGCACCCGATTTAAAATCAGGTTTCAAAAAGTTGGAGCAAAATGATATTGACGTCGTTTTATGTGATGTCAAACTTCCCGATGGAAATGGTGTTGATTTTGTACAAAAAATTAAAACAAGTTTTCCTCTAGTAGAAGTTATTTTGATGACTGCTTATGGCAATATTCCCGATGGCGTTCAAGCTATGAAAAATGGCGCTTTTGATTATATTGTAAAAGGCGATGATAACGATAAAATCATTCCATTACTTTACAAAGCCTTTGATAAAGTACAATTACAAAAAAAAGTCAAACAACTCGAAAAACGTATTTCGGATAAATATTCATTTGATACCATAATAGGAAAATCAAAAGCAATTGAACAAGTAATTGATTTGGCTAAAAAAGTAGCTAAAACCGATTCTACCGTATTACTTACCGGTGAAACTGGAACCGGAAAAGAAGTTTTTGCGCAAGCCATTCACGAAAACAGTCATCGAGTTGGCAAATCTTTTGTAGCATTAAATTGCAGCACATTCAGCAAAGAGATTCTAGAAAGCGAATTATTTGGGCACAAACAAGGTGCTTTTACAGGAGCAATCAAAGACAAGAAAGGATTTATTGAAGAAGCAAACGGAGGAACATTGTTTTTGGATGAAATTGGAGAAATGCCTATAGAATTACAAGCTAAATTACTTCGAGTTCTAGAAACTAATGAGTTTATTCCCGTTGGAGATACCACTCCAAAAAAATCAAATTTCAGATTAATTGCGGCAACAAATCGTGATTTAAAAGTAGAAAGCGACGAACACCGTTTTCGTTCCGATTTATATTTTCGATTGAATATTTTTGAAATCAATATTCCGCCATTGCGAGAAAGAGTTAAGGATATTGCACCTTTAGTAGATTTTTTTGTAGATAAATTTTCTACTTCAATAAATAAAAAAACATTGCAAATTCAAGATAATTTTCTTCACAAATTAGAAGCCTATCATTGGCCAGGAAACGTCAGAGAATTAAAAAATGTGATTGAAAGAGCCGTTATTTTAGCTAACAATGATGTGCTAACCCTTGATGTGTTGCCTTATGAAATAAAACATCAAAGCGATAATCAAAATAAATCAATGTCAGCATTTTCAATGAATAGTGTTGAAAAACTGCATATTCAAAAAGTACTAAATTATACTAAAGGTAATAAAGCAGAAACCGCAAGATTACTAGAAATAGGTATTGCCACTTTATACAGAAAATTAGACGAATACAATATTCAATAGACAACCTTATCATTTTAATAAAAGCCTATCATTTTGATAGGTTTTTTTATGCTCAATTTTTGGCACGATAATCACAGAATCAACAATAACAATACCTTACGGAATTTTATTTTTATTGGAACACCTTTTGGCATAAGCGATGAAGAACAAACAAATTCATCGTTATGAAAAACAAAATAAATACCATTTACAAACAAGCGGAACGCTTCGCAGAAATCACCAACAAAGCCATTATTTCTGGAAACATTTCTAGAGCAAAAAAACTATTGGCTGTTGCAGAAAATCTTTTGGAAACAGGCAGCAATGAAACTAAAAATGTAATCTCAAATGTTTATGTCTATTCCGTTTCTTCATTTATGGAATTGAGACATTGCAGTATTTCCAATCTTTTTCCTAAAGCATTGCGAGCAGAATACATCAAGCAAATCAATGCAACTTCTGTATAATCCTAAACTAATAAATTAACTATATGATAAGCACTATTCTTTTACTCGCATTAGGAATTTTTCTTTTTGCCATTTGTTTTAAATCGGTCGAATTTTTTGAAAAAATCTAAATTATGATAGCACTTTTTATTGTCGCTTTAGCTGTATTTGGCTATTTGGTTTATGTCTTAATTAAACCCGAAAAATTTTAAACATTCTTTTAATAAATATATTATGAATACAGAAATTCTTGGAGTTATAACTGTTTTTCTTCTCACCATTGTTTTGGCAATCCCAATCGGGAAATATATTGCTAAAGTTTACACAGGAGATAAAACACTTTTAGACCCAATTTTTAATCCTATTGAACGCCTAATTTTCAAAATAAGTGGTATCAATGACAAAGAAGAAATGAATTGGAAGCAACATCTTAAAGCACTTTTGAGTGTCAATTTGGGATGGTTTATTCTTTGTTTTTTTGTCTTACTTTTTCAAGGAAGCTTGCCTTTAAACCCAGATGGAAATCCATCAATGAGTCCCGATTTAGCTTTTAATACCGCTATTTCATTTGTTGTCAATTGTAATCTTCAGCATTATTCCGGTGAGTCTGGTTTGTCTTATTTAGGGCAATTAATGTTGATGTTTTTACAGTTCGTTTCAGCAGGTGTTGGAATGGCAGCCGCAGCTATGGTTTTCAATGCCATGAAAGAGAGAACAACCGAACATTTGGGTAATTTCTATAATTATTTCATCAAAAGTTGTACTCGTATTTTATTACCTCTTTCAGCAATTGTTGCTCTCGTATTGATTTTCAGTGGAACACCAATGACATTTGAAGGTAAAGATAGCATTACTACTTTACAAGGTGATACAGTTGAAGTATCTCGAGGTCCAGCTGCAGCTTTTATTGGTATTAAACATATAGGTACCAATGGTGGTGGTTTCTTTGGAGTGAATTCAGCACATCCATTTGAAAATCCAACTTATTTTACTAATGCTGTTGAATTAGTTGCTCAATTGATTATTCCTTTTGCAATGATTTTTGCATTAGGATTTTATCTCAAAAAACGTAAATTTTCTCATGTCGTTTTTGGTGTAATGACTATCGGGTTTTTGCTTTTGGTCATTCCAACAATTAGTTCCGAATTAAACGGAAATCCAGCTATTGAAAGAATGGGAATAACCCAAACTACTGGAGCAATGGAAGGTAAAGAAGTGCGATTTGGTCCAGCCATTTCAGGTTTTTGGAGTATTGCCACGACCGTAATTTCTACAGGTTCTGTGAATAGCATGCACGATAGTTCAATGCCAATGTCAGGAGCAATGCAATTGTTAGCTATGATGGTCAATGCTTTTTATGGCGGTTGCGGTGTTGGATGGTTGAATTTCTACATATTCATAATACTTGCTGTTTTCATTTCAGGATTAATGGTTGGTAGAACTCCAGAGTTTTTAGGGAAGAAAATCGAAGCTCGTGAAGTTAAAATCGCCGCATTTATTGCCATTCTTCATCCTTTATTAATTTTATCTGGAACTGCTTTAGCCTCATATTTAGCTGCCAATGATACTCCAATGGGATATTGGTTTAATGGAAATGCTACAAGTTGGTTAAACAATCCTGGTAATCATGGCTTTTCTGAAATGCTTTATGAGTTTACCTCAAGTGCTGCCAACAATGGTTCTGGTTTTGAAGGTTTAGGCGATAATAATCCGTTTTGGAATATCACAACCGGAATTGTGTTACTATTAGGTAGATTTCTCCCAATTATTGGACCGCTTGCCATCGCAGGATTATTAGCCAATAAAAAATACATTCCAGAAAGTGCAGGAACTTTAAAAACGGATACTACCATTTTTGGTATTATGGTCTTTGCAGTAATCGCAATTATTGCAGCACTATCCTTCTTTCCAGCATTGGCTTTAGGTCCATTAGCAGAATATTTTACTTTGAGGTGAAATGCGAAATGTTAGATGTGAAATGTAAAATATGAGAAGTTAAATGAAAAAAAATAATAATCACTTTTCACTAGAAAAAACGAACCTTTTACTTCTAACATATCACATATCACAATCTACTATCAAGGCTTTTTATCAAACCATAAATAAGTTTTCCTATGATGTCTAATTTTTCAATTAATTGTTCACATTCTTTTTCGTTGATAAAATCTAATTCTTTACTCAATAAAATTAATGTATCAAGTTCAGATAAAGACCCTAGTGAAATATGCAAAAAATGGATAAATTCTTTTGTGCCTTTTCTAGCTGCTCCTTCGGCAATATTTACTGGAACTGAAACAGAAGCTCTTCTTATTTGGGAGGTTAATCCAAATTTTTCATCAGTCGGGAATCGGTTTGTAACTAAATATATTTCTTTAACAAATTCAAAACTTTTAATCCAAGAATTTAATTTTTTATGAGGTTTCATATTTTATAATAATTTAAATGAATATCAAACATATTCAAAATCATGACATTTTACATTTTACAAATAACATTTTACTTAATAAAAAAATGACTAAAAATAAATCCAATTCATTATTTGAAAGTAAGCAAGTAAAAGAAGCTTTAGTGCAATCTTTTGTAAAGCTTAATCCAAAAGTAATGTTCAAAAACCCAGTAATGTTTACTGTAGAAATTGGAACTGCCATTATGTTTATTGTGTGTATTGCCATTTTAATGGGCGCACAAAATCAAGGTAGTTTCATTTATAATTTCGTAGTATTCTTAATATTATTTGTCACACTTTTGTTTGCCAATTTTGCTGAAGCTATAGCCGAAGCAAGAGGAAAAGCACAAGCCGATAGTTTAAGAAAAACAAGAGAAGAAACTCCAGCCAAAAAAGTTGTAGCAATTGGAAAAGTCAGTTCAAGTGAAATTGAATTGATTTCTTCATCTCAACTTAAAAAAGGAGATATGTTCTTTTGTGAAGCAGGTGATGTTATCCCAACCGATGGCGAAATTATTGAAGGTTTAGCCACTATTGATGAAAGTGCAATCACAGGAGAAAGCGCACCAGTTATTCGTGAAGCTGGTGGTGATAAAAGTTCGGTGACTGGTGGAACAAAAGTGTTAAGTGATAGAATAACCGTAAAAGTAACAACCGAACCCGGAGAAAGCTTTCTTGACAAAATGATTGCTTTAGTAGAAGGTGCAAGTCGTCAAAAAACACCCAATGAAATTGCGTTAACTATTTTATTAGCAGCCTTTACTTTAATCTTTGTAATCGTTTGTGTAACACTAAAACCTTTTGCAGATTATGCTAATGCACCGATAACAATCGCTGCTTTTATCTCACTTTTTGTTTGTTTAATACCAACAACAATTGGAGGATTGTTATCAGCCATTGGAATTGCAGGAATGGATAGAGCTTTAAGAGCTAACGTAATCACAAAATCAGGTAAAGCCGTTGAAACAGCAGGCGATATTGATGTTTTATTGTTAGATAAAACAGGTACAATCACTATCGGAAATAGAAAAGCAACTAATTTTTATCCAACAAATGGTGTTTCGCTTGAAGAATTTATTCAATCTGCTGTTTTAAGTTCTCTAGCAGATGACACTCCAGAAGGAAAAAGTATTCTTGAGTTAAGTGAAATGTTAGATGTAAATGGTGAAATGAAAACAAGCATCTCACATCTCACATCTCACATCTCACAAACAATAAAATTCACAGCTGAAACGAGAACTTCGGGAGTAGTTTTAAAAGATGGAACTAACATTAGAAAAGGTGCTCAAGATGCTGCCAAAAACATTTCGGAACAAGCAGGATATACATTCCCTGAAGATACAGCTAAAAAAGTCATTGAAATTTCTTCCAATGGTGGAACGCCTTTAGTAGTAATTAAAAACAGTCAAGTTCAAGGTGTAGTGGAATTGCAAGACATTATCAAAACAGGAATGAAAGAACGTTTTGATCGTTTGAGAAAAATGGGTGTAAAAACGGTTATGGTTACAGGAGATAATCCACTAACAGCCAAATTCATTGCAGAAAAAGCAGGTGTAGACGATTTTATCGCAGAAGCCAAACCTGAGGACAAAATGAACTACATCAAAAATGAGCAACAAAACGGAAAATTAGTCGCCATGATGGGTGACGGAACCAATGATGCTCCTGCTTTAGCGCAAGCCGATGTAGGTGTAGCCATGAATAGTGGAACGCAAGCCGCTAAAGAAGCAGGAAATATGGTGGATTTAGACAATGATCCAACCAAATTAATTGAAATAGTAGAAATTGGAAAACAACTTTTAATGACAAGAGGAACGCTAACTACATTCTCAATTGCTAATGATGTTGCCAAATATTTTGCCATTGTTCCAGCGCTATTTATAGCTTCAATTCCAGCGCTTCAAGGATTGAATATTATGCAATTGCATAGTCCTGAAAGTGCCATTTTATCAGCAGTAATTTTTAATGCAATCATAATTCCAATACTAATTCCGTTGGCACTACGAGGTGTGGATTACAAACCAATTGGAGCAAGCGCCATTCTAAAAAGAAACCTTTTAATTTATGGATTAGGTGGAATTATTATCCCATTTATTGGTATCAAATTAATTGATTTAGTAGTAGCAATGTTCTTTTAATTATGTAAAAAGTAAAAAGTAAAAATTAAAAAGTAAAATTTATTAAGTTATTCAATATTTTACATCTCACAACTCACAACTCACTTTTCACATCTAACAAATAAAAAAATGAAAAATACAATAGCAATAATTAAATTCACAGCATTAATAGTAATTTTGTTTGCAGTAATCTATCCTTTAGCCATGTTAGGAATAGCGCAATTGGCACCAAATAAAGGTAAAGGCGAAACCATTTCGGTAAACGGTAGAGTAGTTGGTTATCAAAAAATAGGTCAAAAATTTGATAAAGCAAACTATTTTTGGGGAAGACCATCAGCCGTAGATTACAATGCTGCTGGAAGTGGAGGAAGTAATAAAGGTGCAAGTAATGAAGATTATTTGGCACAAGTTCAGAAACGAATTGATACTTTTCTACTAGTTCATCCTTATTTGAAAAAAGCGGACATTCCATCTGACATGGTTACAGCTTCAGGTAGTGGTTTGGATCCAAATATTTCGCCACAAGGCGCTTTAATTCAAGTGAAAAGAATAGCAGCTACTAGAAAATTACCTGAAGAAAAAGTAAAATCTTTGGTAGAAAAAATGAGTAACAAACCAACAGCTATAGGAACCGAAACAATTAATGTTTTAGAATTGAATATAGCTTTAGATGACTTGAAGTAATAATTAATAAGCAAAACTCGATTTGGTTTAAGCAAAACTCAATTAGTAATAAGCAAAACTCGATTTGGTTTAAACAAAACTCAATTAGTAATAAGCAAAACTCGATTAGGTTTAAGCAAAACTCGATTAGGTTTAAACAAAACTCAATTAGTATTAAGCAAAACTCGATTAGGTTTAAACAAAACTCGATTAGGTTTAAACAAAACTCAATTAGTAGTAAGCATAACTCGATTTGGTTTAAACAAAACTCAATTAGTAATAAGTAAAATAAAAATAATAAAAAAATGAAAAAAATAATAGCTTTACTAGCTTTAACCTTTACAACAGTTTACGCTCAAGAGAAAGAAAAAAGTCCTCTAACTTTTTCAGGATATATAGAAACCTATTATAGTTATGATTTCGGAAATCCTGATAATCATTTGCGACCAGGATTTATATACAGCCATAATAAGCACAACGAGTTAAACCTTAATTTAGGTTTTGCAAAAGTAAATTATGCCAAAGATAATGTTAGAGGAAACTTGGCACTTATGGCTGGAACGTATGCCGAATACAATTTGGCAGCCGAACAAGATTTATTGCGTAATGTTTTTGAAGCCAATGTAGGAGTTAAAATTTCCTCAAAACATAATTTATGGATTGATGCAGGAATTATGCCTTCGCATATTGGTTTTGAAAGTGCTATTGGAAAAGATTGTCAAACATTAACAAGAAGCATTTTAGCTGATAACTCTCCTTATTATGAAGCAGGAGTAAAAATCGGTTATACTTCTTCATCCGAAAAATGGTATTTAGCTGCCATGTATTTAAACGGTTGGCAACGTATTCAAAAAATAGATTGTAATCAAACACCTGCTTTTGGAACGCAAATAACGTATAAACCATCTGGTAAAATAACATGGAATTGGAGTACATACATTGGAAACGAGCAACCGGATAGTGATAGAAAATGGCGTTATTTCAATAATTTTTATGGACAATTTAAAGTTTCTGATAAAACCAATGTAACTGCTGGTTTTGATATTGGAGCGCAACAAACTGCAAACGGAAGTAGCGATTATGATGTTTGGTATTCGCCAGTTGTAATTGTGCAATACAAACCAACTGC
This sequence comes from Flavobacterium dankookense, assembly GCF_004362665.1. Lineage (GTDB taxonomy): Bacteria > Bacteroidota > Bacteroidia > Flavobacteriales > Flavobacteriaceae > Flavobacterium > Flavobacterium dankookense. The sequence goes on from NZ_SNXR01000011.1 coordinate 166,824, forward strand.
TAAAATTCAATTGGCAGCAAGAGGTGAATATTATCAAGACAAACAAGGTGTAATTATTGCAACGGGAAACGAAAACGGATTTAAAACCTATGGATTTTCAGCCAACTTTGATTATCTAGTTTCAGATAATGTGATGTTTAGAGTTGAAGCTAGAAATTTATCAAGTAAAGATGATATCTTTTTGAAAGATGGAAACCCGACGGATAGCAATACTTTTTTGACAACTTCATTGGCTATTTCGTTTTAAACTACTATAAACTGCATATTGTATTATTGTATATTGATTTTCAGATTAGTATACAATAATACAGTATACAACAATACAATTTACAAATCCTAAAATCATGGATGCTGAAAAAGAAAAAAGTGTAAAGCATTTTTTAGATTTAATTCAAAAATCGAGAAAAGGAAAATTCAAAATCTACATCGGAATGAGTGCTGGCGTGGGCAAAACATTTCGTATGCTACAAGAAGCACATACACTTTTGAAGAAAGGCATTGATGTTAAGATTGGTTATATTGAAACGCACAATCGCAAAGAAACCCACGAGTTATTAGCCGGACTTCCTGTTATTCCGCGAAGAACTATTTTCTATAAAGGAAAAGAATTGGAAGAAATGGACGTGCAAGCTATAATCAATCTACGACCAGAAATTGTAATTGTAGATGAATTGGCACACACCAATATTGAAGGAAGCAAAAATGAAAAGCGTTGGCAAGATGTATTAGAAATTTTAGAAGCTGGTATCAATGTAATTTCGGCGGTAAATATCCAACATATTGAAAGTTTAAATCAAAATGTAAAACAAATTACCAATGTTGATGTACAAGAACGAGTTCCAGATAATGTTTTAAGACTAGCAGACGAAGTAGTAAATATTGACTTAACTTCAGATGAATTGATTTCCAGATTAAAAGAAGGAAAGATTTATACGGAAGACAAAATACAAGCAGCGTTAAACAATTTTTTTAAATCAGATCAAATTCTACAATTGCGCGAATTGGCTTTGAAAGAAGTTGCCAGTCAAGTAGTTCGAAAGGTAGAAAATGAAGTCCCAAAAAATGTAGCGTTACGACACGAAAAGCTTTTAGCTTGTATCAGTAGTAATGATAAAACTGCCAAAATAATAATCAGAAAAACGGCTCGTTTAGCTAGTTATTATAACAGTGATTGGTATGTTTTGTATGTTGAAACTCCCAAAGAAAGTAGCGATAAAATTGCTTTAGACAAACAACGTCATTTGATAAATAATTTCAAGTTAGCCACCGAACTTGGTGCAGAAATTATCAAAGTTGAAAACGCAAAAATAACCGATGCCATTTTAGACGTTGTAGAACAAAAAAAAATAACAACCGTTTGTATTGGAAAACCTCACTTAAATTTATTTAAAGTAATTTTGTCTACCAGTATATTCAATAAATTATTGAATAGTTTATCATCTTCAAATATTGACCTAGTAATTCTTTCCTGATGAGAATAAAAACCAAATTAAATTTAGGCGTTGGATTGTTATTTGTTTTAATAATTGTCCTTTCATTAGTGAGTGCCTTTTATATTTATTCGATAAAAAAAGATACTCAAAATATTCTTAAAGCCAATTATGAAACTTTAGAATATTCTCGAAATATGCTTTCTTCATTAGATGAAATTGAAGTTAATGAAACGAAAGCGATTGTGTTATTTGAAACCAATTTAAAAAAACAAATAGCAAATATTTCAGAAGTTGGAGAAGATAAAGTTACTTATGATTTACAAAGGAAATTCCAAATTTTAGAGCAAGATAGAAACAATGCTACTTTAAAATCTCAAATTAGAAATGACATCTTTGAGATTATGAAACTCAACATGAATGCCATAAAAGTGAAAGGTGATATTGCAAAGAAAACGGCAGAAACGGCTAATTTATGGATTGCAATTGTTGGTTCATTATGTTTCTTAATTGCATTTAATTTGTTGGTTAATTTGCCCAATAATATTGCCAATCCAATCAAAGAATTAACCGCTAGTATCAAAGAAATTGCCAATAGAAATTACTCAGAACGCGTTCATTTTCATAATCATAACGAATATGGAGATTTGGCAAAATCGTTCAATACAATGGCTGAAAAATTAGAAGAATACTCCAATAGTAATTTGCATAAACTGACTTTTGAAAAGAAACGATTGGAAACGTTAATCAATAATATGCACGATCCAATAATTGGTTTGGATAGTGAAGGAATAATTCTGTTTGTTAACGATGAAGCATTAAAGATTATTGGTCTTCGACAAGAAGAAGTTATAGGTCAATCGGCTACAACATTAGCATTGAAAAACGATTTGATGAGGTCATTAATCATCAACGAATTGGAAAGTTCAAAAGCACATCCAATGAAAATTTTCGCTGACGGTAAAGAAAGTTATTTTGAAAAAGAAACTGTAAATATTACCATTACACCAACAGGTGAAGACAAATCAATTGATATAGGTAATGTAATTATTTTGCGAAACATTACTATTTTCAAAGAATTAGATTTTGCTAAAACCAATTTTATTGCAACAGTTTCACACGAATTAAAAACTCCAATTTCTTCAATAAAATTAAGTTTACAATTATTAGAAAAATCGGAAACAGGAACTATAAACGATGAACAAAAACAGCTAATTGAGAGTATAAAAGAGGATAGTGAACGGTTATTAAAGATCACAGGAGAATTGCTTGATATTTCACAATTAGAAACAGGAAACATTCATCTAAACATCGAAAAAAGTAATCCGTATGATATTGTCAACTATGCTGTAGATGCTGTTAAAGTTCAAGCAGAGCAAAAGCAAATAGAGCTAATTATTGATTTAGAAAAAGAGTTACCAGAAGTGAAAGCAGATAGCGAAAAAACAGGTTGGGTTTTAATTAATTTTTTAACAAACGCCATCACATATTCCTCAAGTCAAAGTAAAATTATTGTCAAATTAAAGAAAGAAAACAATCAAGTTGTATTTCAAGTTATCGATTATGGAAAAGGAATTGACAAACGATATCAATCGAAAGTTTTTGATAAATATTTTCAAATTCCAGGAAGTAACAAATCGGGAACAGGATTGGGTTTAGCAATTTCTAAAGAGTTTATTGAAGCACAAAACGGTACCATTTCGGTAGAAAGTGAATTAGGTTTAGGAAGTACTTTTAGTATTGGATTGAATTGGGTTTAATATTTAAAATATATTTGTCCAGTCTTGTAATGCTTTAAGTATTAATTCTAATTTAGCATCGCAATCAATACTGAAAAATGAGTACAAATACTAAAGTCATAAAACGTTATTTTCGTTCTCTTTTTGATTTAAAAGGAAGTCAAGAAGATGAAACCATTACGGATAAAGAAGTACACGAAGGTGTTATTTTTAAAGGTAAAAATCTTTGGCTTCTAGCGTTTGCAATATTTATTTCCTGCATTGGTTTGAATATTAATTCAAAAGCAGCTGTTATTGGTGCAATGATAATCTCGCCATTAATGGGACCAATTTTTGGAATAGGTTTTTCCCTCGGAGTTTCCGATTTAGATTTATTGAAAGTTAGTATTCAAAACGCAGTTAGAATTATTTTAATAAGTCTTTTAGTAGCAACAATTTATTACTTAATTACGCCTTATGCTATTCCAACCGATGAATTATTGTCATTCTCGCATCCAACTATTTTTGATGTTTTATTAGCATTTCTTGGTGGAATGGCTGGTTTTATAGCAATTTCTCGTCATAACGGAACGCAGGTTTTAATTGGTGTTGCTGTTGCTACTTCGTGTATTCCACCATTGTGTACAGCAAGTTTTGGATTGGCAACGTTGCAATGGGAATACTTTGTTGGCGGACTTTATACTTATTTTATAAACGCACTTTTTATTTGCGTTGGAAGTTACATCATTGTCAAGTATTTGAAGTTTAAACCACATTCTTCTGATAATGTAAAAAATGTAAACAGTTGGTTTGGAATATTGATATTTCTCGCCATAATTCCAGCGGTATATTTAGCTTATAATTTTGCTGTCGCAAATATTTTTACTGCAAAAGCCAATCAATTTGTTACCAATGAAATAGATGCTAAATACCATGTTGTTCAAACAAAAATTGATGATAAATCCAAACTAATTGAGGTTGACGTAATGGTTGAACAATATGATGAATTGCTTCAAAACGTAGTTGAAAAAAAACTTAAGAACTACGGAATACAAAACGCAAAGCTTAAAATTTATCAATCCATTGAAGCAAGAAAAACCAATAGAGAAGAATTTGATAAATTAAATTCTGAAATCGAATTATTGAAAAAAGAGATTAAAGAGTTGAAAGTTAGTAAGTAAAGTTTTCTTTAACAATCAAAAGTATTTAAATTACTATTTCCCCTTATTATTACTCTTCATGTAATTATACAAGTTATAAAAATAATTGTATAACAGGCTTCGTTGGCTTCACAACTAACTTTGTATCTAACAAAATAACAAAGGAATTTATGAAAAGAGTAAGCATGAACAGTAGAAGTATGGTAGCGGCTTTATTAATTGGTAGCTTAGGATTGTTTGGAACTTCTTGTAGTGACGATGATAATGACGGAGAATCATTAGCGCCTTTGGTTGGAAAATGGAATATTAGTAAAGTAGGGACAATAGTTGGAGGAACAGAAACGCTAATCGATGCGCCTCAAAACGAAACGGGTTGCGATAAAGATTTTATTCAATTAAAATCGGATAATACTGTTGAAGAAGGAAATTATGATTCAACAATTGATCCATGTGCATTGTTTACTGACGAAGGTATTTATTCTAGATCACATAATAATCTAACACGAGTTGTTGATGGTATAACTACAACTCAAGATATTATGAATCTAACGCTCAATGAATTGAAATTGAAAGATGCTAGCGGAAACATTGAATTATACACTCGATAAGACTGTATATTCATAACCACAAGCTCGGAAGTTTTTAACTATTGAGTAGGACACGGAGATAACTTTTATAGTTGTCTCCGTTTCTTTTTGTAAAAAATTGATTAACAGTCAGCCATGTTTACTGAAAGCGCTAATCCGCCTTCGGAGGTTTCTTTATATTTAGAATTCATGTCTTTTGCTGTTTGCCACATGGTATCAATTACTTTATCCAATGGTACTTTGGCATTTTTAGCATCCGTTTCCATGGCGAGTTCAGCGGCGTTGATGGCTTTTATTGCTCCCATAGTATTGCGCTCAATACACGGAATTTGAACCAATCCGCCAATAGGATCACAAGTTAATCCTAGATGATGTTCCATGGCAATTTCGGCAGCCATAAGAACTTGGTCTGGTGTTCCGCCCATTACTTCACACAAAGCTGCGGCAGCCATGGCTGATGAAACGCCAATCTCGGCTTGGCATCCGCCCATTGCAGCAGATATGGTTGAACCTTTTTTGAAAATACTTCCAATTTCTCCAGCAACCATCAAGAATTGTTTGATTTCTTTTTCGCCTGCATTGTGGTTTTCAATAACCAAATAATACATCAAAACGGCTGGAATAACACCAGCACTTCCGTTGGTTGGTGCTGTAACTACTCTTCCTAGTGCGGCATTGACTTCATTTACAGCAAGTGCAAAACAAGAAACCCACTTTAATATTTGACGAAATTTAACTTCCGTTTTTCTAATTTGTTCTAACCATTCTTGTGGATTGGAATAATTGGCTAATCCAATCAATCCTTGATGCATATCGAAAGCGCGACGTCTAACATTTAATCCACCAGGAAGTATGCCTTCGCTGTGGCAACCAATATACATACATTCCAGCATGGTGTTCCAGATGCGCATTAGCTCGGTGTGAATTACTTCTTCACTGCGCATGGATTTTTCGTTTTCATAAACGATTTCTGAAATGGATTTATTTAAATCAATGGTATAGTTTAGTAACTCTTCTGCGTTTTGGATAGGATAAGGAAACGCACATTTAATTTCGTGCTTTTTCTTGGCGTTAACGCGCTCTTCTTTGACTACAAATCCGCCACCGATGGAGTAGAAGGTAGCTTCATATTCGCTATCGTCATTTAGGAAAGCAGTAAATTTTAATCCATTGGCATGAAACGGTAGGAAGTTTTTATTGAATGTTATGTCTTGAAGAAAGTAAAACGGAATGGTCACTTCGTTGGCTAAAATGATTTCGTTTTTGTCTTCTATTGTTTTGATGATACCAGCAATATTTTGTACGGGAATATACTCTGGATCTTGGCCAGATAGTCCGAGCATAACGGCTAAATCAGTGGCGTGTCCTTTTCCGGTTAAGGATAATGAACCATATAAATCTACTCTTACACGGGTAGTTATTTGGAGTTTGTTTTCTGTACGTAATTCAGATAAAAAACGTTCAGCAGCACGCCAAGGTCCAAGTGTGTGTGAACTTGATGGACCTACGCCAATTTTTAGCATATCAAAAACGGAGATGCATTCTTCCATAGACTATATCGTTTTAGTGGAGCAAATATAGACAATTTAGATGGTTGGGTTTTTAGATTTTTGTTCTCGATACCAATTTACTCTAAAAATTTTACTCGAACGGATGGGGATTGGAGGTATTCTATTTTTTCTTTTGTTGTTATCTATTGGCGGATGCCTTGTTTATTTGAGCCAAAGGCTTGTTTACTTTAGCTAGTGTCTTGTTTACTTTGGCCGGTGTCTTGTTTATTTGAGCCAAAGGCTTGTTCACTTTGGCCAGTGTCTTGTTTACTTTGGCCGTTGTCTTGTTTATTTTGGCGGATGCCTTGTTTATTTTGGCGGAAGCCTTGTTCACTTTGGCGGAAGCCTTGTTTAGTTTGGCGGAAGCCTTGTTCACTTTGGCGGAAGCCTTGTTTAGTTTGGCGGATGTCTTGTTTACTTTGGCGGATGCCTTGTTTATCTTTTGAAAAGTTAGTTTCAAAGCTACTTTTCGGTTTTTTTGAACGTGAATTTGCTTTATTGCAAAATTTTGGAGAAGCTAGCTTTTAACTGCTGTTAGCAGTAGCCGTTTAATAAAATGATTTTATTAAACCAATTATTAATAAAAATACAATTACTAAACATCCATATTTCACTGTATCTCCTTTTCTTTCATCATTATCAATTTTTCGTTTTGCATTATGTTCTTTTAGAAAATAGCCGCGCCAATGATTATCTGAATCTGAAAACCACCAAAGTTGATTGCAATTACTACATTTATAAACTGCATGTGAATCGCTTCTGTATTTTCCATTCTCAACAAAATGAACTGACTTTGCAATTTTAGAGTCGAACTCTTTGTTGAATTCTTCAAATTCAGAATAAGTGTCAAATTCGTTATATTCTCTATCAAAACAGGCTTTACACATTTTTTAGGTTTTCGTTTTCATAGGTTAACGTTTCGTGTCTATCTGTCTACAGCGAAGCTAACGAACTGCGGACATGTCGTCTGCTAAGATAATAGTTTTACGTGAAAAATAGGAGTGAAGCAAAGAAAAACCAGCTATAGCGGATAACCACTGATATATGCTATTTTTACTTTTTCACATTTAAATTAAAAAACTCAGGGAAGATTATTGTCAAAAAAACAAGTAACAAGCATAAACATGAACTCACAAGGAAGTATTTAGTTCCTAAATTTTTTGAGTTTTGACTTTCAAATTTATCTAGCAATGATTTGTGTTTATTGTCATTTATTAATAAAAAATAGTTAGGCAATAAGAATATAAGTAGAATTGTTAGACTTCTGAGAAATTTATTTTCAGGCAAAATCTCAAGAAAATTAACTTCAATTCCTGATAAAAATATTAAACAAGCAATAAAAAAAACATTTAAAAAGTTAGTTAAACTCAAAGTAATGAGTGAAAGCAAAATAGCAGATTTTTCATTTCCCTTTTGTGAATGTTTTATGCTAAGAAATAAGCTAACCCAGATTCTATAGTAAATTTTCAACATTCTGATTTTTTCAATTACAAAGTTAATTTTCTCGGTTGTCTTCTTCCAAAATAGCATATAACGTTCCGGCGCTTGGCGAGGTTGCGAACTTCGGAACTGTTTATTTTCTGTTAAAGATAAAATTTCTTGCGAAATGTAAATATGATTTTACTACAAAATTCGCAATCTTGCCAAACGTCTGTTGGCAGTAGTGCCGTTATTCTTTACTTTTCCAAATGTTATTAAAAGCAAAACTAAAAGCAAGTAAGATTGGTAAAGAAAGCCAAGCTGAAAAACCTAGCTCCAAACCATTTTGTCCACCACTTCCATAACACAATGTTTCTGAGTTTGACATTAATGAGCCGAAACTTGCTTGAATGAATATATATTCTAATGAATTAAATAAAATTAACTTCCTCGATAATAATCTTCTTTCACGCCAGTTCTCAGATTTTAAATATTTAATAAAAAAAGTAGGAGTAAGGAGCATTCCAACCCAAGTGATGAACCAGATTAACTTCCAAGCGTCAGTGCATTCTATTCCTAATTTTGTTAAAGCCATTTGTATTCCGAATAATAATATTGCAGAAAAACCAGGAATGAATAATCCAACAGCACAAAATTTTAGCGTTCTGCTAACAAAGTCAAAAGTTATTTTAGACTTAACTTCTTCCATATTTTTCAACATCGGGAGGCTTTATTGATAACGTTTCGCGGCTAGTGGCTTTTTGCGAAGCCAGCGAACTGCGTACTGTCTGCTAAGATAAAATTTTTTCGTGAAGAAATGAGTACAACTTAAGAAAAACCAGCTATAGCTGATAACCACGGTTATGCTCTGTCATTTATTTTGTTCATGATATATTCCTTAGTTATTGGTTTTATATAATCTACTTCAATAACTCTCCATTCTAAATCTAAAAATTCTGTTTTTAAAAAGTTAATGAAGTCTTTTCTCTCACGATATGATTTTTCCCATCTCTCTTCAATTTCTTCGAGATACTTTTCAAAGCTAGCATTAGGTGGGTTTTGACAAAATTGAATTTTGTAAGTGTCTGGATCTTTTTGTTTAACATACCAAATTTTATTTACTGTTAAACCTAGAGAATTTAGGGAGTTTTTAATAATTTTCAAACTCTCTTTCGAGTATAGACCGACACAAAGAATGTTTGATGATTTAAACTCAATAAACTTATTGATTAAAAAAGATTCAAGGACATAATCAGGAATAATTTCAGCTTCATCAATAAGTTTTTTTACATTACTATTTTCTTCTAATTTTATAAAATGTGTAAACTCATTTCTAAAATTAAGAATTTTAGAATTTTCCTCATCTGAAATTGCCTCTGATGTTTTGGATTCAGAAATATAGATGTCAACTAGCAGAATGTTGATTTTATTCATATTTTTCTATGATAGAGCATAACGTTCCGGCGCTTCACGCAGTTGCGAACTTCGGAACTGATTATTTTCTGTTAAAGATAAAAATTCTTGCGAAATGTAAATATGATTTTACTACAAAATTCGCAATCTTGCCAAACGCCTGTTAGGCGAAGTATTTGTTCATTTTGTATAAGTAGTAAATACCGTCTTTTTTTGCTTCTTTAATTCTAGCGTAATGTTCTAGTCCAACATTTAAACCAACTATACCAGCACTAATTAATAAAATCATTGAGTTTGATATTTGGTCAGAAAAAGTAAGTAAAAGAGGTGAATAAGATTTTGGGTCTTTCGCTTCTTTAATTAATTCTTGCATAACTTTATATTTTGAATTATCTAAAGTATGATTGATATTTTCAATTAGTGGACGAATTTTTAGATCTGCAATTTTTTGAGCATTGGTGTTAATATAATTGTAATCGTAATTATTTAGTAAATCGAAAGTTAAATTCTCTAATTTTGATTGAAACTCTAATAATTCATCTTTTGAATTTTCTTTAAATCTTAGGATTTCTTCAGGTGGAAATTTGCCCAAATTTGGGACGCCTAATTTAATAGCCTCAAGAGCAAATGAAGGAGTTACGTTGAATTCGTTTTTAAATGCTATTTGAGCATTTTTAAATCTATCAGTTTTGTTTATTTCTTTGAAAAGATCATTAACATATTTACTGGAAGTTAAAACATCTTTTCCTTGTTCATAATAATTTACAAAAGTTTTGAAAACTCTAGCATAATAAGATAATAGTTGATTAACATTATCAGTTTTATTGAAAAGTTTTTCTGAAAGTATTGAAGATTCTTTATTAAGCTCTAAGTCATAACTTAATACAATTCTTCCTTTTTCATCAACAATTTGTTGTTCATTATGCTTTTTTCCCACTAGTTCTGAATGAAAAAGTACTAGGTCATTTATTTGCATATCACTACTTACTGAACTGATTCCTTTTTCCGGACTTTCTCCAACACTATCGATATCAATTTGATATTTAATATTTTTATTTTTTTCAAACTCTTTTAAATGTAATAAAAATTTTTCATCAGTAAAATCATTTGTTGAAATTACTTGAGCTTTAACCTTTCCGTTTCTGTCAGGTTTTGCATTGGTTGGAGCCACGATATGAAGATGTCTTTGCTCGATAATGTTTATTTGGTCAAAATACAATACTAAGGCTTTTATTTCCTCAATATTATCTTCAAGCATATGTGATATGTAGTTTACTGTTTTCATAATATTTCGAAAAACTGCTGTTGAGCGATGTGATTATTTTAAATCTAATTTATTTTGATTATCAGTTTTTGAAATATGTTCAAAAACTTGTTCAATAACATAACTATTTTGGTCAACTATATAAGTTTGTAAGTCTTCATCATAAGTTCTGTTTCTTGCTAAAATTACTTTAAAAGTATCACCTTTTCTAAATGCTTCATTATTTAGTTTAATTATAAAGTTAGGGTCTTTTATTGATGCTTTGATTGGATATCCACGAAAAATAAAAACCCATTTTGCATTACCTTCAAAATGTATTGTTTTTACAATTAATAATGCTTCATCTCTAATTATATCTTTTTTGGGTTCGTTTTCAATTTCAATTTGTTCTTCTCTATTTATAAGGTTTGCAAATTGTGATTTTGGGATATTAATAATTTCTTTGTCATTCTTATCAATTTTTAAATCTGTAATATTTTCATCTTCATTAACGATAATAAATGATTGCTTTATCTTTTGTTCAGCTCCAGTATTTTGATAAAAATTATAAACATTATTTATAATTTCTGGCTCAACATTTTGTTTTTCTAAAAGTGATTTTATTTCTTTTAGAGTATTGTCTTCTTTTGGTTTAGTTAAGTAATAAAGTAAAAGACCTGCTAAAGTTGAAACAACAATTGTTTCAAAAGATTTTAGCAGCATTTTTTCATATTTTGGTGAAATCTTTATTTTAAAACTTCCATTTTCTGGTGGTGAAACTTCAATAATCAAATCGTCAACAAAATATCCTAATTGATTATTTACGCTATAAATTAATTCTTTATAAATTTCAAGAAATTCAGTTAAAGTGTCAACCTTAATATTTCCATCACCTCCAAATTTTATTGTTAAATAGTTGTTGTTCATATATTTGTTGTAATATTTCGCCTAACGTTTCGGGGCTTTGCGTTCGGGCGGGTTTAAATGCACTACCGCTCGAATAATTTACAAAAGTTTTTAAAATGCACAAACGTTGAGGCTTGCACTTCAGCCCGCCTGACGCAAAACCCTTGTTAGCGGTTCGTTGTTTTTGTCACTCAATTTGTTTTAATATTTTTTCAGCAATCTGTTCGCAATGAATTTTATTCCCGGTCATTCCCATATTTACGGTTTCTATTTCATAAAGATGCTTTGCAATTTTTACTTTGTCCGCTCCTTGAATTGTCAAACTGAAAATGTGTGGCGTGTAACCTTGATATTCGTCTCTAACTTCTTCAATATCATTTAGTCCAATTGGGTCCCAATCTTTCCATAGAATTTCATCAATTGCTTTGTATAATATTTTTTGCTTCTCTGTCATTTTTCTTGTCACTATTCCATTTTTTTTAGTTGATTTTTATTGTCTTCCCAAATCTGTCTAAACAGTGGTGTGATTTTCCAGCAATCTTCAAGATTTTCATTGTCAAAGCAAGACCAATAGTAAATTGTGAATTCGTGAAGTTTAAAGTCAATCTCTAAAATTGGTTTAATTGCTTCACAATACTTTTGAAAAAGTTCTTCGGTGTTTTGTTCCTCTGTCGCTTGAATAATAATCTCCATTAGAACAAATTTCTTGTCGTCATCCTTTGTCGAGCCGTAATGGGATATGTATTTGTCAATGTCGTTTGGATTTGCAACTTCGTAAGACCAATCTTGCATAGTCAATTTGTTAGGAAGATTTAGTTCTTCTGCTAACTCGTCAATTGCTTTTCTTGTTCCACATCTAAAAGTCGGTTCCATTTATTTTTTATTATCGGTTGGTGTCGTTTTACAATGACCGCTAACGTTCCGCGGCTAGTGGCTTTTTGCGAAGCCAGCGAACTGCGTACTTTCAGCTAAGATAAAATATTTACGTGAAAAACAAACGTGAAACTAAGAAAATCCAGCAATGGCCACTAACCGCTGTTACCGGCTGTTGTTATCGTCTAATTGCGTAAACATGTATTCTTTTTCAGTTTCCACAAAATTCAGCCTAGATTTTATTTTATTCACTTTCGAAGCTGCTTTAAACATTTCTTTCTCCGAATCCTTTCTATATGGAAACGATTTTGGCATTTCGCCATCGCCTAGTATTGAGAAACGAAAGTAAATGTCATTAACGTTTCCGTATTCTTGGTGACTAAAATATTCGGGCTTTTCAATTTCCACAATAATTTTCGAAAGTTCTTCGCCTTGTTTTTCACTCATTACAGAATAATAGTTTTTTCTGTTTATTTCGTCAGTCAGGTACAAAGTATCTTTTCCAGAATATTTTATTACGTAATCATTCTTTGAATCTACGTAGTTAAAAGCAAAAATTGGCATTTTGTAGCTTTGGGTTTGTCTTCCACAGCTTGTCAGAAGTATAAATGATATTAAAAATATTGTCTTTTTCATGCGGTTTTGGTCTACAATAGCCGGTAACTTGTTTATATGCTCAGTTTTTATTATTAAGTTGAGCAAATCTATCCTAATTTGGGTGTATTGGCGAATCTTTTTTATTTTCTACTTTTCAAATATACAACTCTCTTTATTTTTATTCTACGTATAAATACGTATTTTACACAAACGTAAAAGTTCAATTTATATCGCGCAGTTAGTTTATTTTAAGAATTGTCTTTTTTCTGAAAATTACCTATTTTAAAATACATATTTAAAAAACCAAGTACTAATCCTGTGCCAACGGCAACGACAAAAGACCTCCATAACAGTGAAATGAGTTCATCGCTATTACTAAAATCAATATCAAATAGTCCATAGACTAATGTGCCTACAAAAATGCCAGCAGCCCAGGATAGAAAAGTAACTTTAAAGTAGAAAAATCGGTTCATGGTTTTTGTTTTAGAGTGTGTTGTTATTTATTGAAATGGTATAGCATGTTGATAAAAAACAATGCCGTCATTGAAACAAATGTAGTAATTTTTTTTTGTGAGTAGTGTTAGTAGATTTATGTTATTAGTTTTTTTGTTTATGGTTCTCGATACTATTTTCTATAGTAAAAATTGCATTTTTAATATAGAAAATCACTCGAACTGACGGGAATGGGATGGGTTTTTGCTAATCCATCGGCTAATGCTAATAAAAATAACTGCTGCCAAGATAAAGACAAGGACCAAAACACCACTGTTAATAAGTACTTGTTGTAAACCAAGTTGGGTTACATTCACAAAAGGATAGGGGTAAAAGTTAGAAAAATTACCTCTAACCAAGATATAAACCAAGTAAAGCGAAGGGTAAATTAGCCAACTCGGAATGAATTTCCATTGGTTCTCTTTGTGGTTTTCATATACATACCAAAAGACAATAACAAACAACGGAATGATGGAATGCAAGAGTTCGTCAACGAGTTTTTGCATACCTGTTGGCGACCAAATACTGCGTAAAACCACTTGATAAACCAAACCTACGATGGAAATGTATAGCGTAACGGCTGAAAGAACGCCTGGTTTTTCTAACCGAAATAGTAATGAAGTTGTTTTTTTTAGTCTAAGCACGGTGAAATAGATAGCTACAATCAGATTGGTCAAAATAGTAAAGAAACTGAAGAAGCGAATAGTGGTTTCGGGCACAGATGCTATTCGGTTATCTATCATTAAAATATATTGCGTGATGACAGCAAACCATCCTAAAACAGCTCCAATGAGCAGTATATTGTTTTTGACCATAATGATAATCAGTAAAAGTTAATTGCAGTTAATTTCGCTTAGCGGCATGTTAGAATTAAAAGTTAGTTTGCTCACGTCTTTAAATTTTGTTCCGTCAGCGGTTGGTTCTCCAAAACCTTCGATAAGCTTTCCGTCTTTTAATTGAAATGCTACTTGGCGAACACTTTCAACTCCTTCCGATTGAAAAGTGTAATCAGCGATAAGGATGTTGTTTTTGAAAGTTCCTTCAAAGGTTCCTTTGTTTTTATCTTTTTCTTTAAAGTTGTATTTTAATGAACCTGAGGCTTTTTCACCATTTAGCTGAAGCTGAAGTTTAATCTCATTGTCATTTGTTTTATATTCATAACAAGTTGATTTTGGTTCTTCAATAGCGCTTTCCTCTACTGTTGGTGTAGTGGTTTCGGGTTGGGATGTTTCTTCTTTTTTACAGCTAACAAGCAATGCCGTTGTCGCCAAAAAGAGTAGTAATTGTTTTTTCATAATGTTGGATTTATTGTCGTTTTACGATTTTTTTAAAACGCATCATCGGGATGTCATCAAGTAGTAGTAATAACTTTCCTTCGCTGTCAAAAGCGACTTTGTTTATTTTTTTCATCATTCCTTGAAAGGCTTGTTCGCCGCCACCTTCGCAAAAACGCATGGTTTGCATTATTTCGCCAATTTTAATTTGGTTCTCTGTCAAAGTGAAATCGCCGCTATAACCATTGCAAGAAGAATTACCGCTAACACGCATCTCGGTTTTGTCAAACATAACGGTTGGTTTGTTCTCTGGATAAAGACCGTCAAAAGCAATTCTTGAACCTGAGATGTATTCTAATTCCCAAGCATTGTCATAGATAGAAGGTGTTGCAGTTACTGTTTTAGTGCAGTTGCAGCTTATAAAAACCGAAGTCAGTAGCAATAGGAGTAAGGTTGTGTTTTTCATCATTTGGAAGTTTGTTGTTTAACGATACTAATTTACGTCATTTTATCTTCGGTTGAGGTAATTTGTTGTGAATATTGATTAAAAAGTACCAATAGTTACATCGAAACAATCTATTTTATCGTAAGTATTATAAAAATGGAATTTGTATTTTTGAATCACAATAAAAGAACGCTATGAAAATTGTTATATCTCCAGCCAAATCCTTGAATTTTGAGAAAGAATTGCCTACTCGTCGTTTCACAGAGCCAAAATTTCTAAAAGAAGCCACAGTCATTCAGACTACTTTGAAAAAGAAAAAGCCAAAGCAATTGATGGAACTAATGGCTATTTCAGATAAGTTGGCAGAACTCAATTGGCAGCGAAATCAAGACTGGCAAACGCCATTTACTACTGCAAATTCTCGTGCTGCTGTTTATGCTTTTGATGGCGATGTGTATCAAGGTTTGGATATTTACACCTTGCCTGAAGCAAAATTAGACGTTTTGCAGAGCAAACTAAGAATTCTTTCGGGTTTGTATGGATTATTACAACCATTGGATTTAATACAGCCCTATCGTCTTGAAATGGGAACTTCAATGACTATTGGTAAAAACAAAAACTTATATGAGTTTTGGAAAAAGACAATTACAAAAACTTTGAACGATGAATTGACTGAAAATGAATTGTTTGTTAATTTAGCTAGTAATGAATACTTCAGTGCGGTTGATTTTAAATCTTTGAAAGTTCCTGTTATAACTCCTGAATTTAAGGATTTTAAAGACGGTAAACTGAAGATGATAAGCTTCTTTGCTAAAAAGGCACGTGGCTTAATGGTTCGATATATTATTGATAATGATATCGAAACGATTGATGGATTAAAAGGATTTAATTACGAAGGATATTCTTTTGATGCCACTTTGAGTAGTGGAAACAAATTAGTTTTTACGCGATAAAAAATTAAACATAAAGGTATTCTTGATATTCTCTAATTGTTTCGCGTGTGGCCTTCTTTTGATCACGAGCTATTTCTCTCATGGCTTCCACACCTTTTTTTGCGCAACGTTTAATCTTATATAATTTGGATGAAAAGGATTGAAGCTGTTCTAATTCTTCTGGATTCAGCTTGTTTTCCATTGTCGAAACAAAGGTGTTGAATTCTTTTAGAATGACTTTGTTTGCTTCATACTCCGTTTTTAAATCTTCGAGTAGTTCGTTGATTTCATTGGTGATATCATTACCGATGTCTTCACTCTTCTTGCAAAGCTCAATTAGAACTTTTTTCTCGTGATTATTAAAAATTCCCATAGCTTGTGGTTTTGGTTGGTAAATTGTTATGAATCAATCAAATGTATTAATTTTTATTCAAACAGTTTGCATGTTGTTGATAAGTTATAAATTCCGTTCAAAAGTAACGCAACTTCAGGTGAAGTAAATGACCGAAATGTGATGTTTAGGTTAAATAAAGGGGAGATAGATAAAATCTATCGTGTTGTTTTATTTAAATGATTATCAATTTAATAAATGTCATAATTTAAATAATAAATTTAATAAACAATCAAAATTTTTATTTCAGTGAATGGTTTGCTGTTTTTGTTTGTACGCGAGTAGAAAAAATATTTTTTTTAGCTTTCAAGCCAGTTTTTGAGGATTTGTTTTCCGTGTTCTGTCATGATGCTTTCAGGATGAAATTGAACACCTCTAACGTCAAATTCTTTGTGCTTTATTGACATGATATTTCCTTCCTCGTCAACCGAAGTTATTATCAAATCATCAGAAATAGTATTAGGTTCTACAACCCAAGAATGGTAATGACCAATATTGAATTGATTTGGGATTTCGTCAAAAAGCAGTTCGCTTTTATCTAGTACAGTAACTTTAGATGAAACTCCGTGAAGTGTTGATTTTAAGTTTTTTAATTTTGAATTAAAAACTTCGGCAATCGCTTGATGACCTAAGCATATACCTAAAATGCTCTTGCTTGAAGCATAAGTGATAATTACTTCCTTTAGTAATCCAGCTTCATCAGGCATTCCTGGTCCAGGTGATAAGATTATTTTGTCGAAAGCATTAATTTCTGCTAATTCAAATTCATCGTTTCTAAAGACGGTAACTTCAGCATTCAAGTCTTCTAAATAGTGAACTAAATTGAAGGTAAAGCTATCATAGTTATCAATAATCACTACTTTTTTCATACGTTTAATTTGAATTGCTGTTGCAAATATTGGTTATTTATTTCAATTAAAAAACCCCGAAGATTAATTCGGGGTTTCCTTTTTCATAGCAAGATTTTGAATTGAATTAGAACTGTAAATTAACAGTCAATTCAAATTCGTCGTTAATCACATTGTCACCAAGGTTTTCAAAGAAATTCTTTGATTTGTATTTGATGTCATATTTTGTTCTGTCAACATTTAATTTAGCAATAGCTGTATTTCCTTTAACTGTTATAGGGAAAGTGATTGGCTTTGTAATTCCTTTGATTGTCAAATCAGCAGTTACATTATACGTTCCATCACCATTATCAGAGATTAATTTGAAGTCTAATTTTGCAGTTGGATGTTTGTCAACACCAAAGAAATCATCCGCTTTCAAATGTCCATCAAGATTTTTCTTGTAATCACCAGTTAAATCAGTTGTGTTGATGCTTGTCATATCAACTGTAAAAGTTCCACCTTTCAATTTGTTTTTAGTAAATACTAAAGTTCCTTCTTTGAAAGTAATTGTTCCACTGTGTTCTCCAGTTAATTTTTTTCCAACCCAGTTGATTTTACTTTTCTCAACATTGATTTTTTTGTTTTGTGCGGTAGCAACAGTCGTTCCGAAAGCTACTAATAATGCAAGAGCAATAGTTTTTAAATTTTTCATGATAATAATTGTTTATAGATTTATAAATTGATAAAAAGTTCTTCGTTCGATTTACGCACTTTTACGTAGTGTTGTGTAGCATCATCTTCATGACGATAGCCAATTGTTGCAAGCAAACTTGCGTTTAAACCTAGTTTTTCTAAACCTAAAATTTCGTTAACAGCAGCAGGATCAAATCCTTCCATTGGTGTTACATCAATCTTTAATTCCGCTGCGGCATTCAATAGATTCCCTAACGCTAAATAAGTTTGTTTTGCTGTCCAATTGTTTCTTTGTTCAACAGAAAGTGCTGTTATTTTTGATTTCATGAAATCACCATATCCTTGAATGCTTTCAACAGGAATTCCTCTTGTTTCAGACATATTTTTGATGTAAGCATCGATTTCAGTTTCGCCAAAATTAGTAACATTAGCAAACACTATCAACTGAGAAGCATCTACAATTTGTGATTGTCCCCAAGCAACAGGTTGTATTTTTGCTCTTATTTCAGGATTTTCAATAATAAATACTTTATATGGTTGTAAACCATACGATGAAGCAGTTAGTCTAATAGCTTCTTTTAAAGTTTCTAAATCTTCATTCGATAATTTCTTTGTTGTATCGAATTTTTTTGTTGCATAACGCCAGTTTGCGTCGTTAATAAAATTACTCATAGCAGTTTTGATTATTTAATTGTTCTGTATTTTTCTAATAAAATATTTAATTCGGATAATTCTGTTTTGGTTAAGTTATTTGCAAAAAATCGTTCGTGCTCAATCACTTTTGGATCAAGTTCTGTTAATAATTGCAAGCCTTTTGTTGTAATTTGAACTTCGATTTTTCTTCTGTTGTCTGGACAAACTTCTCTCGTTACCAAATCTTTAAGAAGTAATTTGTCAATCAATCGAGTAGTGTTACTGTTTTTGGCAATCATTCGCTCTTGGATAACACACATGTTAGCAGGATTTCCTTTTTGTCCTCTAAGAATACGCAACACATTGTATTGTTCACTTGACAAATCATAAGGTTTAAGTAATTCACCAAATTTTTCACCTAGAACATTTTGTGTAAACATAATATTGAGGATAACTTTTTTGCTATCATCAATACTAACGGTTGATTTTATTACGTCTTCGATTTTCATATTTGTATTATCGATATTTGTAGGTACAAATGTAAATAGTTTTTCATTTGTATATACAACTGTTGTGTTATTTTTTTGTTAAAGTTTAAAAAGGGGAAAATGAATAGGGTTGTATTAAATACCTAAAAAGAGTATATTTGTTAGGCAAAATTAGTAACGATGAATTTATCACAACAAGACTGGATTTCACAATTAGAAGCCGATACAAACGCTGTTATACTTGACGTAAGAACGGAAGACGAATGCAATGAGGGAATAATTCCGAATGCCATTATGATTGATATTTATAAAGGACAAGGATTTATTTATCAAGTGGAAGAATTAGAAAAAAACAAAAACTATTATGTGTATTGCAAAGCTGGTGGAAGAAGTGCACAAGCTTGTGCTATAATGAATCAATTAGGTTTTGAGAATACATTTAACCTCGAAGGCGGTTTTATGCAATGGAAAGGCGAAGTTGCTTTTCCAGAAGAAAAATAAAAAATCATGAACATTCCCGTTTCAAAAAATCCTAGAATTGTCATTATTGGTGGCGGTTTTGCAGGTATTGCTTTGGCAAAAAAACTAAAAAATACCAATTATCAAGTTGTGATGTTGGATAAACATAACTATCATACATTTCAACCATTGTTGTATCAAGTAGCAACTGGCGGATTAGAAGCGGGTTCGATTGCTTATCCTATTCGAAAAGTCATTCAACAATATAAGGATTTCTATTTTCGATTGACTTCGGTAAAAGAAATAGATACTGTTAATCAAAAGATTATCTCCGAAATTGGCGATTTGCATTATGATTATTTAGTAATTGCTACAGGTTCTAAAACCAATTATTTTGGTAATAAAGAAATTGAACGCAATGCTATGTCAATGAAAACAATTCCACAATCATTGAATATCCGAAGTTTTATTCTCGAGAATTTTGAACAAGCCGTTTTAACTAAAGATGAAGCCGATAGAAATGCTTTGATGAATTTTGTTCTTGTTGGCGCCGGACCAACTGGTGTTGAGTTGGCCGGAGCTTTGGCAGAAATGAAAAAAGAAATTCTACAAAAAGATTATCCCGATTTGGATATTTCCAAAATGCAAATTAATTTAATCCAAAGCGGTGATCGAGTTTTGAATACCATGAGTGAAAAATCATCCGTTGCAGCCGAGAAATTTCTGGATAATCTGGGTGTGAAAGTATGGAAAAACGTTCGTGTAACTAATTATGATGGAAGAATTATTTCAACCAATTCTGATTTAAGTTTTGATTCAGCTACCGTTATTTGGACTGCTGGTGTTCAAGGTGCTACGGTTCACGGATTAGACGCAAAATCGTTGGTCGAAAGGGTAGAGCGCATTCGAGTAAATCAATTCAATTTGGTAAATGGTTATGACAATATCTTTGCCGTTGGCGATATTGCCTCAATGGAAACCCAAAAGTTTCCGCAAGGTCATCCAATGATGGCACAACCAGCAATACAACAAGGCGATTTGTTAGGAGATAATTTTATCAAACTTTCTCAAAATAAACTAATGAAACCTTTTGAATATAACGACAAAGGTTCAATGGCAACTATTGGCAGAAACAAAGCTGTTGTTGATTTGCCTAAATACCATTTCAGCGGATTTTTTGCTTGGGTTGTTTGGATGTTTGTGCATTTATTTTCGCTAATTGGTTTTAAAAATAAAGCCGTTGTTTTCATGAACTGGATGTACAATTACATTCGTTTTGACCGCGAAGGTCGATTAATTGTTAGACCATTTAAAAAGAGAAGTTTTACGACTTTTACGAGTGATGAAATTTAATAAGATAGTTTTGGTTTTGTGTTTTGCAGGAATATTACTTTCCTGCAAATCCTATCTTGATTCCACCAAATCAACGACACTTTTAGATATTACTGCTGAAACGGATGAAGATAAATTCGTCAACTTAAAGAATTATAGCAACGATTTCATTTACGACATGAAATATGCTACAGCCGATAATTTCCTTAAAGAAAAAGTATATCCTTGTGACGAATGTTTTCTACGCGTAAAAACGGTTAAATCATTACTTGCTGCTAATAAAAATTTCATCGAAAAAGGATTTAAAATCAAATTGTACGACTGTTATCGACCGCGAGCTATTCAAAGAAAAATGTGGAAAATCGTTCCTGATGCTAATTATGTTGCCAATCCACGACGAGGTTCCATTCATAACAAAGGCGGAGCAGTTGATATTACGCTAATTGACTCGCTTGGAATAGAACTTGATATGGGAACAAAGTTTGATTTTTTTGGAGAAGAAGCATCACATAATTATCTGAATTTAAACGATACAATTATCCAAAACCGAAAGTTTTTAAAAGAAATTATGCTTCAAAATAATTTTTCTTCCTTCGACTCCGAATGGTGGCATTATAATTTGAATGGAAGTAAAGCTGATAAAGTGGAAAATCTTAAATGGAAATGCAATTAGTTTTCAAAACATTTTAAATCCTCTATAAAATACTTTTCAGGTTCATAGGTTTTGTTATCCATTTCGGATACTAACGAAGTTTTAAACGGAAAATCAATTGTTTCTCCAGCAAATTGAATTCGCATAAAGGTAACTCTGCTTGTTTTTAAATCTTCAAAATTTTCTTTTGAAAATAAAAATGAAGCTGATGTTATTCTGTTGTTTGCACCATCATCACTTCTAATTAATGTACCGCAAGTTTCGTTGCTTGAAAGTAGTAATGTCACTATTTTTCCATTGGCTAGTTGCAAGTAAATTTTAGATTTTGGGTCCAAACAATTGGCTTTAATAAAGTCATTACTTCGCTGTAAAATTTCTGTATCTAGCGATAAAACTCCATTATTTGTTGATAATGAAAAGAAAATTCGGGTTGAATTTCCTGCAAAGTTTCTTTCGAAAACTAATTTTTGTTTTAAGGATTTATACGTTCCTAAACTATCGGTAAAAGAACTTTCTATCTCGCATGGTTTTTGAGCAAAAGTGTTAATCGAAGTAAGTATAAAAAGTGCTAAAAAAATCTTTTTCATGGTTTTATTTTAATTTCGCGCAAAGTAATACAATTTTCGAATTTGTCATATCGGTTGTAAAAAAAGAATACACATTTCCGCCATCTTTTATTTTCCATTTTTTTCGAATATTTTCTACTGTTTCTGGAAAATTTCTTGTGGTAATATTGGCTTTTTGATTTTCTAAAAACGATTTCATGTTGGCTTTGTTGTACTCCAATATGTTTTGGATTTCAAAAATCCTGCCAGGAAAATCGAGTAATTTATTCGAAGTATAAAGATGTGAATGTTGATGCAGTTTTTCTAATTCAAATTCTGTAGCAATTGCATCAAATCCGCCCGATTTCATGATGGCAGCATTGGGTTCGAAAAGATATTTTTTTGGAGCAGCATAATTAGGTTTTTTAGCTTCTGAATTTATTTGAAATTGAAAAGCTTCATTTTTGTCTTTTAGTAAGTTAACAGTTTTTATTTCAATGGTTGATTCGTGTTTTTTTTTCAAAATAAAAAGTAATTCTTTCACTTCGTTTTCTAAAGCAACAACATGAATTTCTACTATTTTTTTCAGTTCAGAAATTCCGGCAGAAATATCCAAAATGGGTGCGGTTTTTATAATAATATTATCCGAAAAACTGAAGTAGAAGTCAAGCAATTCAGGAACATTAGGCAAACAATCTTTTAGCATAAAAACTTTGCCTTTGGAATCATTTCTCCGTGATGGATCAATATATATCCAATCGAATTTTTGATTTAATTTCTGTAAAACTTCTGAACTATCATCGGCAAAACAGTCTATATTTTTAACATTTAATTGTTCGAAATTATGATTTACAATTTTAGATAATTCGGAGTTGATTTCACAATGAACAACGTTTGCAACGGTTTTAGAAAAATAGAAATCATCTACGCCAAAACCTCCAGTTAAATCGATTAAATTATTTCCCGAAATTAATGAAGCTTTGTACTGAGCTGTTTTTTCGGAAGAAGTCTGCTCGACAGAAATTTTACTTGGATAATAAATGTTTTGGGTTTTAAACCAAGTTGGGAGTTTACTTTTCGCTTTTTGTTTGGCTGCTAATTGTTGCAAAACAAGATTCCATTCCACTTCAGGAAAAGGATTTTTTTGTAATGCTAATTTTGTAACATCAGCATTTATTTTATCATCAATATAGTGTTGAATTTCCTTTGATAATATGGATTGAACCATACTAGATGTTTTTGGTTAACAATTTTATTATAGTGTTTTCAGGAAAAAATTCTTTGCCAAAAACTTTCAGAATTGTATAAACAGGAATTGCCACAATCATTCCCATAATTCCAAATAAAAATCCTGCAATCAAAACTACTAAGAATATTTCTAGTGGATGCGAGCTGACACTTTTTGAGAAAATAATTGGTGAGGAAACATTGTTATCAATCATTTGAACTATCCAAAAACCAATCATTACGTAGATTGTCATGGGTAACATTTGAGTTTGAAAATCGCCGCCTAAGTTGCTCAACATTGTCAAAAGTGCCGCAACAAATGATGCGATTAGCGGTCCGATGTAGGGCACAATATTCAGAATTGCACACAAAAAGGCAATTACAATGGCGTTTTGAACTCCAAAAATTAATAAAACGATTAAGTATAAGATGAAAACAATAAAAAGTTGAATTAGTAAACCGATGAAATACCTCGATAATAAATGGTTGATTTTGTGCAACGAATTAAGTATTTTCTCTTCTTGCGAGTCGGGAATTAATTGTTTGGCTCCGATGATGAAATTTAATCGATCTTTCAAAAAGAAGAAAGTAATAAATAAAACCGAAGCTAATCCAATTCCGAAACTACTTAAAGCATTAATAACATTGTTGAATAAATCAGGAATAAAGCCAAAATCTAATTTTGAACCTAAGTTGGCTTCTTTAAAAACTCTCTTCGAGTCAATGTTGTGATTATCTAAATAGACAGCAATTTTATCAATTAATTGAACAATGTTTTTTTCAATTTCGGCAGTATTTAGAAGAGATAAACTTTCACCTTGAGTAATAATTAGTGGTACAAAAAGTAAAACCAATCCAATAATAATTAAGAGATAAACACTTAAAGTAGCAACTGTTGCAAAGGTGTGATTGAACTTGAGTTTTCTTTTAAAAAAATCCAAAATAGGATTTCCAATCAGGGTTAAAATAAATGCTACAACCAAATAAATTAATACGGATTGAATTAAATGAAGTACATACAATCCTAGTGCTGTCAATAAAATAATTCCAACGGCTTTAACTATTCCTAATGCAATTGTTTTTGAAGTCATAGGCTTAATTGTTAAAAATATAATTCAAAATATTAGCACCCATTTTTAGTGCTTTTTCTCTAACTTCTTTAGGGTTGTTGTGTACTTCGGCATCTTCCCAACCATCACCTAAATCAGTTTCATAAGTATAAAGCAATACCAATCGGTTTCCTTCAAAGATACCAAAAGCTTGTGGACGTTTATTGTCGTGTTGATGAATTTTAGGAATTCCACCAGAAAAAACATTTGGTTTTTGAAAAATTGCATGATTTGCTGGAATTTCAACTAATTGAGTATTAGGAAAAACACGCTTGATTTCTCTACGAATGTATTCATCCATTCCATAATTATCATCGATATGGAGAAATCCGCCAGAAAGCAGATAGTTTCTCAAGTTTATGATTTCAGAATCGCTAAAGACTACATTTCCATGACCAGTCATGTGTACGAACGGATAACCAAAAATATCGGGACTTCCAGGTTCTACAGTTGCTGGTTTGGTTCTAATTTTTGTATTGATAGTTTGATTGGAATATTTAATCAAATTAGGTAACGAAGTTGGATTAGCATACCAATCGCCACCACCATTGTACTTTAATAGTGCAATTTCTTGGGAAAAACAAAAAGAGGCAAACAATAAAAATATAGATAAGGTTTTTAAGTTCATTGATACGATTATTTTTTTACTAATTTGAATGATTTACTTCTGTTTTCGGATGAAATTTTAAAAAAGTAAACACCAGAACTAAGCGTATTCAAATTGATTGTATTTTGTCCGTTTTCAAGTTTATAGCTATTCATTTTTTGACCTAAAATTGTAAAAATATCCAAAGTTCCTGTTGTGTTTTTGTAATTGAATGTAACAAAATCGTTAAAAGGATTTGGTGAAATTGAGATGTCGCTAAATTCAAAATTATCAGTATTCAAACTTGAAGTTACTAAAACAGCCAATCTATCTGATGCAGCCATCCTACTTTCACAACTATTAACAGTTTGACTAGCATAATAAATTGTATTGTCTTGAACTAGAGTTGTTCCTGGCAATAGATTTCCGCCTTCTGGAGCATCATACCAGTTAATATTTTCGCCAATTACAATTAAATCATTAAGCGTTTGACCTTCAATAAAATATTGAGTACTTTCTCCAGTTGGTGGTAAAACATCTTCTAATATGGTAAGGTTAAATGATTTTGTATTTGTACAACCAAATAAACCATCAAAAATACCCATGTAGATTATTTGATTTTCTGAAAACGAATAGTTAACAGGATTTGAAATTGGATTTGCAAAATTAGTTGCATCTTCTAGCGTTGTGAAATAATATATTTCAAAATCATATGGTTCTAGATTTCCTAAAACAACAGAATTATTCTGTGTTAAATCAACTGTATAAATATTTTCAGAGTTGTTACAAACCGTTAAATCAACAGGTTCTTGAAAATCAGTATCTCTAACGAGCACGTTAATATTGTTACTGTTAACACTATAATTATTTCCGCATAAATCATAATTTGCAGTTGCGGTATAGGTTTTGTTTTCTGAAGGACAAACTGAAATGATAAAATCATTTGAAATAGGAATGCCATTTTCTAACCATTGAAATGAATAAGGAACATTTGGTCCATTTGGAGTAAAACGCCAAGCTTCATTTGTAGCAGTCCAATTTCCTGAATCTCTACCAGGTGCAACAGTATATGGTGGATTTTCACCACTTCCTTTTATACCAATAACACCTCTTCCAGCTTGCCAACCATAACAAGGAGTTCGGTTTTTCACATAAACTTCAACAATATTCGAAATCTCATAAAGTACAATTTGTGAGGATTGCTCACCATTATCATAACCACACTGAAACTGACCTAAATTGAAATTAACAATTAGTTTTCTACATGGATATGTTCCGATTACTTGATAATTCACACTTTTTATTAAACCTGAACCTGTTGGTGGAATTATAGCAGCATTTGTATCTTGAAAAACACCACAAATCATATTTCTAAATGGTGCATCACCAAAACCTATGCCACTGACCGGAAACTGTGAATTAGTAAAAGAAAGATTTTGAGCATATGTGTTCTGAGAATAAACGTTAGATGGATAATTTGTTCCAAAACTGATTACACCATTGTCGCCGATTTGTACAGTATTAAAATTATTTCCGTAAAAACAAAAGTCAAAAGGTAAAGGAAAAACAGGAGAATAGGTATCGTCAGTTGTTAATGGGAATTGATTGAACCAAGGATTATTAAATGACGCTTGCGGACAATAGGGTATCGAACTTACTTCATACGAAGTTGTTGATGGAACAGGTGATGGCGTAGCTAATAAAGCTATACATTCTCCAATATCACAAATAAGAGCGTTGTTGTTTTCAACGTCAATATTTATTGTTGTACATCCATTTGGAATTACAGTTATTGTTACAAACACATTTGTTATTGGAGTCGTAATCTGTGTTGCAAATTCTTTAATTTCAACAATTGAAAACGTTGTGGTTTCTTGTAAAATTGGAGTTGTAAATAAAACAGTTCCTGACTGTGGAATAAATGCAGTATTTACCAAAAAGTTACTATTAGTGATTGTAACAGTTGAGTTTGGTGTTCCAATTATGGTTAGTATAGCACTATTTCCCGGACAAATAGTAGCGTCTCCAGTCATTGTAACAATAGGATCTAAAGTATTTTTTAAATGTAAGTTTGATCCAGATTTTGCTAGAACTACATTCAACATTAAAATCAAAAAAGAAGATAAAAGTAGTTTTGTTTTCATATATGCTGTTTATCTAATGGTTGGTTATTCATTTCTAAAAACCACACTATGACAAGCTACAATAGCTGCGGTTTCTGTTCGTAATCTTGTGTTTCCCAAAGATACAGGAATAAATGAACTTTCAATAGCTTGTTGAATTTCTTTTACTGAAAAATCACCTTCTGGACCAATTAAAATGGTAACATCTTCACAAACTTCTAATTCGTTTTTTAATGATTTTTTATCGGTTTCTACACAATGAGCTATGAATTTTTGACCGTTGAATTCTTTTTTAATAAAATCTTTGTAAGCAATCGGTTCGTTTAATTTTGGCAGAAAATAATGCAATGATTGCTTCATTGCACTTTCCAAAATCTTCTGAAATCTATCGGTTTTAATAACTTTTCGTTCGGAATGTTCACAAATAATTGGCGTAATTTCTTGAATGCCAATCTCAGTAGCTTTTTCTAGAAACCATTCGTAGCGTTCGTTCATTTTGGTTGGCGCAACAGCTAGATGTAAATGGAATTTTGATTTTTCTTGTTTTTCAAACGAGTTAATTTTTACCGTACATTTATTATCCGAAGCAATCGTAATTTCAGTTGTAAATAAAAAACCCAAACCATTGGTTACAAATAAAATATCGGCTTCTTTTTTGCGCAATACTTTGATAATGTGTTTACTTTCTTCTTTGTCAAAAACAAATGAAGTTGCGGTTTCGGTTATATTTTGGTTGTAGAATAGTTGCATAATTTAAAACTCAATTCTCGCTTTGGAAACCGTTGATTGATCGACAAATTTATCGTGTAAAAACTTTTGATAACCTACAATTCCAATCATAGCGGCATTATCTGTTGTGTATTCAAATTTAGGAATAAAAGTTTTCCAACCATATTTTCCTTCTGCATTTTTTAGTGTTGTTCTAATTCCAGAATTAGCTGAAACTCCACCGCCAATGGCAATTTGTGTAATTCCAGTTTCGGCTACAGCTAATCTGAGTTTGTCCATCAAAATATCGATGATAATTTGCTGAACGGATGCACAAATATCAGCTTTGTTTTCTTCAATAAAATTTGGATTTTCGGCTACATTTTTTTGTATAAAATATAAAATTTGTGTTTTTAATCCCGAAAAACTAAAATCTAATCCTGCAATTTTGGGTTTGGTAAACGAGTATTTTTTTGGATTTCCTTCCTTGGCAAATTGGTCAATTAATGGTCCGCCAGGATAGGGCAAACCAAGTATTTTTGCGGTTTTGTCAAAAGCCTCACCAACAGCATCATCCGTGGTTTCTCCGATAATTTCCATATTGAAAAAATCATTTACTTTCACAATTTGAGTATGTCCACCAGAAATGGTCAAGGCTAAAAATGGAAACGTCGGTTTGTCAAATCCTTCTTCATCAATGAAATGCGCCAAAATGTGAGCATGCATGTGATTTACAGCAATCAAAGGAATGTTCAACGCCATCGATAATGATTTGGCAAAAGACGAACCAACCAAAAGTGAACCCATTAATCCTGGACCTTGAGTAAAAGCAATAGCCGAAAGTTGGTCTTTAGTAATATTTGCTTTTTTCAGCGCTACATCAATCACTGGAACGATATTTTGCTGATGCGCACGCGAAGCTAATTCAGGAACAACTCCGCCATATTCTTCGTGTATGCTTTGTCGAGCCACAACATTGGATAAAACTTTGTCATTTTGTAAAACTGCTGCTGCTGTATCGTCGCAAGAACTTTCGATAGCCAGAATAAAAACTTCATTTTGTTGCATAAAAGGCACGGATTTTGATTTATATTTGACAATCCTACGGAAAAATCAAAAATAGTATTTTCTGCAAAGGTAATTTTCTTTCCTAAGCCACTAAACTATTTGGAAAAAAATAAAACAAATAACGGTTTTAAAAAATTCAAAAAGATTTTTCTCCGCACAATTGTTGTGCTGCTTTTGCTATTGCTACTATTGAGCATTGCACTTTCTACGCCTTATGTGCAAACAAAAATCGCACGTTATGCAACTGATGAAATCAATAAATCTTATGGTACAGATATTAATATAGATGAAGTAGCCATTACTGTTTTTGGCGGTGTAAAACTGAAAAAAGTATTTATTCGAGATCATCACAAAGATACTTTGATTTATATTGACCGTGTAAAGACTAATATTCTTGGTATTAATAACATATTGAACAACAAACTGATTTTTGGCGATTTGGCAGCTGACGGTTTCTTTTTGAATATTAAAAATTACAAAAACGAAAAAGATACGAACTTAGATTTATTTGTTGCTGCTTTCGATGATGGAAAGCCAAGTTCAGGAAAGTTTCTTTTGAAAGCTGATAATCTTACATTGAGAAACAGCCGTTTTGCGATGACGGATTACAACAGAGAAAATCCAAAAGACGTTGATTTTACTAAATTAAATGCAAGGATAAAAAACTTTAAAATTCAAGGTCCAAATGTTTATGCAGCAATCAAAAAAATGTCTTTTCAAGATCACCGAGGTTTGTTAGTTAAGAATTTGACTTCTGATTTTACCTATACTAAGAAGAATATTAGATTAGAAAAATTAACGGTTGAAACTAAAGAGTCCTTTCTGAAAGGAAAGACAATTTTGAGTTATGATCGCAAGGATTTTAGCAATTTTAACAACAAAGTGATTTTTGATGTTGAAATTGATAGTTCTACTTTGGCTACTAATGACATTCGTTATTTTTATAGTGAATTAGGTAAAAACAGAATTTTTTCTTTAAAAACAAAAGTTAAAGGAACGCTGAATGACTTTTATGCATCAAATCTAAATTTAAGAGATGATAAAAATTCCATCATTCGAGGTGATGTTAATTTTAAAAATCTTTTTCCAAGAAGCCCAGGCGAATTTTATATGGATGGCGATTTCAAAAAAATCACTTCCAATTATGATGATTTGACTTCACTTTTACCAAATGTTTTAGGTAAAAAACTGCCAACTTCTTTAAAAAAATTGGGGCAATTTCAATTTACTGGAACAACAGAAATCACTCAAAAATACATAAATGCCGATTTTGTAATGAATACGGCTTTAGGATTAATCGAATCCGATTTGCAGATGGAAAGCATCGACAATATTGACAATGCAAAATATAAAGGAAATGTAATTCTAGATAATTTTGATGTTGGAGCCATTTTGAACCAAAAAGACCTTGGTCGAGTTACCATGAATATTGATGTTGATGGAAAAGGATTTACTCAAAAATTACTCAATACAACTTTTGTTGGCGATGTAAATAAAGTTACATACAATGGTTATACCTACCGAAATATTATTGTTGATGGCTATTTTAAACAGCCTATTTTTCAAGGAAAAGTCTTTGTAAACGATCCTAACTTGTATATGGATTTTGATGGTAATATTAATTTAAGCCGAAAAGAAAAAGTAGTCGATTTCCAAGCAAAAATTGATTTTGCCAATCTAAAAAAACTTCGAATTTTGAACGACTCGATTTCAGTTTTTAAAGGTGATATTGACATTCAGGTTGTTGGAAGTTCGTTGGACAATTTTAAAGGTGATGTTACGCTAACAAACGCTTCTTATCAAAACAAGAAAGATTTATATTTTGTAGATTATCTCAATATAAATTCCAGTTTTGATAGTAATAACGAACGAACAATAGTAGTCAATTCTCCCGATGCGGTTGAAGGTAAAATTGTGGGTAAATACCAATTCGCTCAGTTGCAAAAAATGGTCGAAAACTCGCTAGGAAGTCTATATTCAAATTACATTCCAAATAAAGTTATCAAAGGACAATATCTAAACTTTGATTTTGATATTCATAGTAAAGTAGTCGAAATTTTCTATCCTGAAGTTTCTCTTTCTGCGGACACTAAATTAAAAGGAAGTATGAGTTCAGATTCGGATGATTTTAAACTCGATTTTGTTTCGCCTCAAATTATAGCTTACGAAAATACATTTGATAATTTACTACTTCAAATAGACAATCGAAATCCTTTATATAAGTCTTACATTCAGTTGGATAGTATAAAAACCAAGTATTATAAAGTTAGAGATTTTAGCTTAATTAATACATTGGTGAATGATACTTTGTATTTCAGAACAGAATTCAAAGGTGGAAAACAAGGGAATGACTTTTATAACTTGAACGTTTATCACACTATAAATAAAGAGAATAAAAATGTTGTTGGATTTGATAAATCTGAAGTGCAATTTAAAGACTATCTCTGGTATATAAACGAAGAGGAAAATGAAGATAACCGAATTGTTTTTGATAAAAAACTTCAAAATTTCACTATAGAAGATTTAATGCTTTCTCATGAAAATGAAAAAATGAATTTAAGTGGAATTCTAAATGGAAAGCAAAATAAAGATTTGAAATTGAGTTTTGAAAACGTCAATTTAAATAAAGTTACACCTGATATTGAAAAATTCAATTTTGATGGAAATCTCAATGGAAATATTGATTTTAAACAAAATGGCGCAGTTTTTCAACCTACTTCTTCCTTGTCAATTGATAGTTTGTCGGTCAACGAAATTGCACTTGGAAAATTAAATCTTGATATAAAAGGCGACGACAGTTTAAAGAAATTTTATCTAAAATCATCAATAGAAAACGAAAATGTTGAAGCTTTTACTGCGGATGGTTCTCTAGAAATTGTTGATAATAACACTTTTTTAGATGTTGATTTGAGTTTCGATAAATTCAATCTCGGAGTACTTGGAAAAATTGGTGGAGAAGTTATTACAAATATTAGAGGATTAGCTTCTGGAAATGCCAGAATTGATGGCAATATTAACGATTTAGATTATAACGGAAGATTACAAGTAAACAAAGCAGGTCTAACAATTCCTTATCTCAATGTTGATTATCAATTTGACGATTACTCAGTGGTAGATGTTACTGCCGAAAAATTTATTATCAGAGATTCTAAAATTAGTGATACAAAATTTAATACTTCGGGTTCAATAAACGGTTTTATAAAGCACAAACAATTTGGAGATTGGCAATTAGATTTAGCAATTGAAACTAAACGATTACTGGCTTTAAATACCGTTGATCATGAAGATGCGGCTTATTTTGGAACTGCTTTTATGGACGGAACTGCAACAATCAAAGGTCCAACGGATGGTTTGTTGATAAAAGTAAATGCACAATCTGAAAAAGGAACAGATATAAAAATTCCAATTAACGACTCTGATGCTGCGGAAGAAAATGGGTTTATTACTTTCAAAAGCGATACAAAAGAAGAAGCAGCTAAAGCAATTAAAGAAAAAAATTATAATGGATTAGAACTCGATTTTAACTTTGAAATCAATGACAATGCTGATATTGAGGTTATACTTAATAGAGATTCTGGACATGGAATGAAAGGGAAAGGTTTTGGAACACTACTTTTTAGAATAAATACATTAGGACGATTTGAAATGTGGGGTGATTTCCTTGCACATTCTGGAACCTATAATTTCAAATATGGCGGTTTGATTGAAAAGCGATTTGATGTAAAACGTGGTGGTTCTATTGTTTGGACTGGTGATCCGATGGCAGCTGTTTTAAACTTGGAAGCAGTTTATAAAACTACTGCTAATCCAGCGGTGTTGATTGATAATCCGTCGTTTAATAAAAAAATAGATGTTGAAGTTGTTATCGGCATTAAAGGAAATTTAACCAATCCTGAACCCGATTTTAATATTAATTTCCCAAATGTAGCTTCTACATTAAAATCAGAAATCCAATACAAACTTGATGATAAAGATACAAGACAAACCCAAGCTTTGTATTTACTTTCAACAGGTGGTTTTTTAAGTCAAGAAGGTGTAAATCAAAATCAATTATCCAATAATTTATTCGAACGAGCAAGCAGTATTTTTAATGATTTATTTAAAGGTGATGAAGGAAAACTCCAAATAGGATTAGATTATGCAACCGCTGATAGAACACCTGGTTTAGAAACAGATGGACGATTTGGATTGACAGTTTCTTCTAAAATTAATGAAAGAATTACTATCAACGGAAAAGTTGGTGTGCCAGTTGGAAGTAACGTAAATCAATCAGCAGCTGTTGTTGGTGATGTTGAATTGCAGTATAGAGTTAACGAAGATGGAAGCTTGAATTTGAGAGTATTCAACAAAGAAAATGATATTACTTATATCGGTCAAGGAGTTGGGTATACACAAGGTCTGGGAATTTCTTATGAAGTTGATTTTGATACTTTCAGAGAACTAATAAGTAAAGTATTTAAAAACAAAAAATTAAATACTATAATTCCAAAAGCATCTGAGATAGACGATTCAAGTCTACCAGAAGGAATGAGTTTTGATCCACCTACTAAATCGGATAAAAAAGAACCAAAAAAGGAAAAAGAAAGTTCCAATAAAGAAGCTATTCCAACCGAAGATTAATCCGCTTTCTACATAAATAAAAAACTTATCAACGAAAACGTTTGAATTTTAGCCGGATTATTAAATTATTAATAATGTGGGTAAAATAATGGTGCTTCTTTGCTAATTTTACATTTTAAAGTCAAAAAAATGTCAAAAACGATAAAAAAAATAGGTGTGCTAACTTCGGGAGGAGATTCTCCAGGAATGAATGCCGCCATCCGTTCTGTTGTTAGAACATGTGCTTTTCATGGCGTTGAATGTCTCGGTATTTATAGAGGTTATCAAGGTATGATTGAAGGCGATTTTAAAGAAATGGGACCAAGAAGTGTGAACAATATTGTAAACAAAGGAGGAACCATTTTAAAGTCAGCTCGATCGAAAGAGTTCATGACAAAAGAAGGAAGAATTAAAGCGCATCAAAACCTTGTAAACGCAGGAGTTGATGCTCTTGTTGTAATTGGTGGTGATGGATCATTTACTGGTGCTGAAGTATTTAATGAAGAATTTGATTTTCCTGTAATGGGAATTCCCGGAACTATTGATAACGATATTTTTGGAACAAGTCATACTTTAGGATACGATACAGCATTGAATACAGTTGTTGATTGTATTGATAAAATCCGAGATACTGCTAGTTCGCACAACCGTCTTTTCTTCGTAGAAGTTATGGGAAGAGATGCAGGACACATTGCTTTGAATGCTGGAATTGGAGCAGGAGCTGAAGAAATTCTTATTCCAGAAGAAGATTTGGGATTAGATAGATTGTTAGAGTCGCTTCAAAAAAGTAAAGCTTCTGGAAAATCGTCAAGCATAGTTGTGGTAGCTGAAGGTGATAAAATGGGTAAAAATGTTTTTGAATTAAAAGATTATATCGAACAACACTTACCTGAATATGATATTCGTGTTTCGGTTCTTGGACATATGCAGCGTGGTGGTTCGCCATCATGTTTTGACAGAGTTTTAGCTTCTCGATTAGGAGTTAAAGCCGTTGAGTCATTGCTAGAAGGAAAATCAAATTATATGGTTGGAATTCTTCAAGATGTGGTAACACTTACTCCATTAGAACAAGCAATTAAAGGTCATTATCCAATCGATTTAGAATTGCTAAGAGTTTCAGACATCATGTCGACGTAACTCAATTTCAAATTCATTAACAATTTCAAATAAAATAAAATTTAAAATAAAATGTCTAAAGTAAAATTAGGAATTAACGGTTTTGGTAGAATAGGTAGAATAGTTTTCAGAGAAACATTCAACAGAGATAATGTAGAAGTTGTAGCAATCAACGATTTATTAGACGTTGATCATTTGGCTTATTTATTAAAATATGACTCAGTTCATGGTCGTTTCAACGGTAAAGTTGAAGTTAAAGACGGAAAATTATATGTAAATGATAAATTTATTCGTGTAACTGCTGAACGTGATCCAAAACTAATCAAATGGGATGACAAAGACGTCGATGTTGATATCGTTGCTGAATGTACAGGTATTTTTACAACTATCGAAACAGCAAAAGCTCACATTGATGGTGGTGCAAAAAAAGTAATTATTTCTGCTCCTTCTGCTGATGCACCAATGTTTGTCATGGGTGTAAATCATACAGAGGTAAAACCTACGGATTTAGTAGTATCAAATGCATCTTGTACAACAAATTGTTTAGCACCTTTAGCTAAAGTTATCAATGATAATTTCGGAATTGTAGAAGGTTTAATGACTACAGTTCACGCAACGACTTCTACTCAAATGACTGCTGATGGACCATCAAGAAAAGATTGGCGTGGTGGACGTGCTGCAAGTGTAAACATCATTCCATCATCAACTGGTGCAGCAAAAGCGGTTGGAAAAGTTATTCCATCATTAAATGGAAAATTAACAGGAATGTCTTTCCGTGTTCCAACTGTTGACGTTTCTGTAGTAGATTTAACAGTTAAAGTTGCCAAAGAAACGTCTTACGAAGAAATTATGGCTGTTTTGAAAAAAGCTTCTGAAAATGAATTGAAAGGAATTTTAGGTTACACAGAAGATGATGTGGTTTCTCAAGATTTTATTTCGGATACTCGCACTTCAATCATTGATGCAAAAGCTGGAATTGGATTAAATTCAACTTTTTTCAAACTAGTTTCTTGGTATGATAACGAATATGGATATTCAAGTAAATTAATTGATTTAGCAGTACACATTGCTAGCGTAAAATAATTATATTTACAAATCCCGATAAGGTTGTTTTTATCGGGATTTTATATTTTCTAAAACTAACCCAAAACGAATGAAATTATTAGTAGACAGTGGTTCAACCAAAGCTGATTGGATAGCTATTGACGATAACGGTAAAGTATTATTTACGACACAATCTCTTGGATTAAACCCAGAAGTGCTCGATAAAGATGCTATCATTGAACGTCTTGACGACAAATTTGACATTGAACATAACCGAATGAAAGCCACTCATGTCTTTTTTTATGGAGCTGGTTGTGGAACAGATAGAATGAAAAACTTTTTAACCAAAGTTTTTGAAGGCTATTTTAGAAATGCACAAGTGGTTGTTCACGAAGACACATATGCAGCTGTATATGCTACAACTCCAAAAGATGAAAAAGCCATAGTTTGTATTCTTGGAACAGGTTCTAATTGTAGTTATTTTGATGGAAAAGTACTTCACCAAAAAGTACAATCATTGGGATATATTGCAATGGATGATGGTTCTGGAAATCGTTTTGGAAGACATTTGCTAAGAGGATATTTCTTCAATAAAATGCCAGCTGATTTAACAACAGAGTTTGGAGAAGAATATAACGTTGATGCGGATTACGTCAAAGAAAATCTATACAAAGAAGACAATCCAAATGCTTACTTAGCTACTTTTGCAAAGTTTATTATCAAGCACAAAGACAGTGAATTTTGCAAAAAAATAATTCGTAAAGAGTTAAAATCATTTGTTAAAAATTACATTATGCAATATGAGAACAACAAAGAAGTTCCAGTACATTTTGTAGGTTCTATTGCATTTTATCTCAAGGACGAATTAGAAGAAATTCTAAAAAAATATGATATAAAAATAGGTAATGTTCTCCGAAGACCAATCGACGGACTGATTGCTTATCATATCTTAAATAAATAGCTATCCAACCTGAAAGTACTGCTTTCGGGTTTTTTGTTTAGAAAATTTACTTAAAAAAATATGGAAATAGCCATCATTGCTCACGACGGAAAAAAAGCTGACATGGTTCAGTTTATAAATAAAAACAAACATTTACTCGAAAAAGAAAATATCAAACTTATTGCTACAGGAACAACAGGAAGCAAAGTAGAAGCTGTTGGAATAAAAGTTAAAAAGATGCTTTCTGGACCATTGGGTGGCGATGCTCAAATTGCGGCACGCGTCGCCGAAGGGAAAACTCAAATGGTATTGTTTTTCAAAGACCCAAATTCTTCACATCCTCATGAACCGGATATTAATATGCTAATTAGAATTTGTGATGTACATAATATTCCGTTAGCAACTAATAAAGCAACAGCTCAATTATTATTGTTTGGATTGGATGAGATTAAATAAAGATTAAAAATCTTCACTATTTGAGATAAGTCTATTTTACCGCAATCATTGAAATCTCAACATTCACATTTTTTGGTAAACAAGCTACTTGAACGGTTTCTCGAGCTGGTGCCGTTTTTTCATCAAAGTAACTTCCATAAACAGTGTTTATTCTAGCAAAATCATTCATGTCCATGATGAAAATAGTTGTTTTTACTACTTGTTCAAAGCTCATGTCAGCAGCTTCAAGAACAGCTTTCATGTTTTCCATAACTTGTTTGGTTTCTGTTTCAATATCGTCGAGAACCAATTCCATAGTTTCTGGATGCAAAGCTATTTGTCCTGACGTATAAAGCGTTGTATCATTTACCAAAACAGCTTGATTGTATGGTCCAATCGGAGCCGGAGCTTTGTCAGTAAAAATTATTTTTTTTATACTCATACTTAATGATTTTTAGTTTATGATTAGCGTAATGCTCTATCTGGCAAACTACGTTTATCCCATTTAATATCACTTAAGACACCTGATTTAATTCCAATGAAAAATCCCCAGTTAGCATTGGTTCCAAACGGAACCCAATTAAAGTCCATTCGCCAACTTAGTAAATCACGTTCAAAACGTAATTGTGTATATGTGACACCATTTTGGACAAAATCATATCCTGTTGAAACTCCAATTTTCCATTTAGGAGTTAAATCAGTATTCATCGAAACCATCAAAGAGTTTCCGGTTATTCTTTTTTCTCGATTGTTGTTAGAATAAGTGATAGAGTAGGCGAGATTCATGTCCCAAGGTAATTCATATTTAAAAAATTCGGAATCTTTTGACGTTGTATCTTTTTCATCATCTTCACCAAATTGACTTTTCCGTCTGTCACTTAAATCGGCATTTGTTCCAAATAAATCGTCTTCTCGTCCACCATTTCTTTTTCCAGCTGTGTTTTCTTCATTATTACCATCCATGTCTTTGCTAGAAAAGGAATAATTCACTGTCATGTTTGCACTTGTCATTCTAAATAAACTTCCTCCATTGTCAATATTCCAAGTATTGATTCTTTGACCCGAATTATTGATGGCATACGGATCAAGTGTAGCAGCAAAATTAACATTCATTTTTTGTTGAAAAAGTTGCGTTCCACCACTAATTCGCATCGGAGACCAACGAAGCGAGTCTGCAGTGATATCATAACTTGTTGACATATTAAGGTTGTTCAACAACATTATTTTTTTTGGTTCTGTTTTCGTCGAGTCACGATCTGTCACTTTAGCTTCAAAAGTATTGTTCAAAGTGAAAGATACATTGTTTGACATATTTCTTCCTGGCACTCCAAAATTTCCACCTTCAAAACGAGTATAATCTTTTCTTATTGTTCCACTTCCATCAGGATCATAAGTATCATAATATTTAGAGAAACTTGGAGTGTAACCATAGCTAATGTTTGGTCGCATCACATGTCGAATGGCTTGAATTCTTTTTTTATCACCAAAATTGAAAGTTCCATAAATTGTCGTTCCTATTCCTGTTGAAAATGAATAAGTTCTAAAAGCATCAAATCCTTGAACTTCGGTGTCAATAATCTTATTTTGCGAATCGCTATACGATCTTCTAATTGTTTTAAAAGCCCAAACCTCATTATAATTAATAGAAGACGAAGCACTAAAATGTTTAAATAGTTTGAAATTTGTACTTAACGGAATGCTATGTTGGAAACCTAATTTTGCATCGCGAAACATTTGTGGTTTAAAGAATAATGAGTCAAAAGTTGAAATTCTATTTTCACCTCTCAAGTTGTATTGAAGGTTAATATTTTGAATAATTCCTTTTTTAAGTCCGTCGCCTTTTGCAAAAGGAAAAATTCGATCAACACTTGCCTGAAGCGTTGGTAATGTCATACTTATAGCTTCTGTGTTTGTATTTTGTTGGTGTGAAGCCGTTAAGGATATATTTACTTGTGGTACAGAGTTAAACGTTTTTGAATACGAAATAGATGAACTCAATGTGTTGTTTAATTCAGAGCCAGCGTTGATTTGGTTTAACGATTGTCTAAAATAAGTGCTACTTCCAAGATTTACAGAAGCCGAAAATCTAGAGTTTGGATTTGATTTTCCGTCTTTAGAATGTGACCATTGGATGTTATAAATTCTTGCTTTGGAATAATCTGGATAACCTCTTTCACTGGTTACAAGATTTTCAAAACGTAAATTCAAATTTCCATTAAATCGATATTTTTTTGCATAACTCGATTGAAATCTAAAACCATAACTTCCATTAGTGTAGTAATCTCCTAAAACGGCTAAATCATAATAATCGCTCAAGGCAAAATAATAACCACCATTTTGCAATGAAAATCCTCTTAAAGCGCTGTCATTATAGGTTGGAATAATGATTCCAGATTTACTGGTTTCAGTAATTGGAAAGAAGGCAAAAGGCAAAGCAATTGGAGTTGGAACATCAGCAATTACCATATTGGTGAAACCAACCACAACTTTTTTTCCAGGAACCATTTTAACTCTATCAGTAATAAAATAATACTCAGGATTTTCAACATCTTCAGAGGTTGTAAATCGTGCACCTTTCATAAAATAGACCGAATCGTTTTCTTTTTTTGTGATTGCCGCTTTTACTTTAAATTCTCCCTGATCCGTTCTTGAATTCCAAACTAAAGCTTTTTTTGTTTTAAAATTAAATCGAATAGAATCGGGTTCGATTACATTTGAACCTTGTTTGAAGACGGGTAACTGAGTATACTTTCCAGTAGAATCTTTAATTCTACCTGCATAAACTTCATTTTTTTGATAGTCAATTACAATAATTCCGGATTTTAACTCTATATCTTCATAATAGACTTCTGCTTTATTATAAAGTGTAATTTGTTTTTTCTTTTGATCCAGTTTTTCGTAATCCTCAGCCTTGCGTTTTATTTTACTTTCCAGCAAAGGTTTTTTCTTTTTTAGTGTATCAATTTTAATTGTGTCAACCTCTGTTAGAGGTTTTTCTTCCTTTGTTTCGGGTGTAGTTGTTTGATTTTTAGCAGGAAAGGATTCTGTTTTTGGTTTGCCATCTTGTGCATGTGTTATAGTATTCCCAAATGTTAGGAAGATTGTTAAAAAAACGATATAAAATAAGTTTCTTTGCAATGGTTTAATACTATTTTTGTACAAGTATGGCTCGATTTTTGACGTGGCAAACTTAATGATAATTTCTGGTCAAAAATAAACAAATAGTAACTTTATAACCTTGCGGTTTAAATTTAAATTAACTTTTATATTCTTATGAATACACATCGATATAACAAAATTGTTTTAGTAGTAGCACTTTTTTTTGCAATTACGACTGTTTTTGGTCAAAC
This sequence comes from Flavobacterium dankookense, assembly GCF_004362665.1. GTDB lineage: Bacteria > Bacteroidota > Bacteroidia > Flavobacteriales > Flavobacteriaceae > Flavobacterium > Flavobacterium dankookense. The sequence continues at coordinate 207,191 of NZ_SNXR01000011.1, forward strand.
TAAATTCAAAGTAGCACTAGATGCGGGTCATGGCGATCATGATTTCGGTGCTGTTTATCATGGACATATAGAAAAGAAAATAGCTTTAGCAGTGGTGCTAAAAGTAGGTAAGATTTTAGAAAAAAACTCTGGAATAGAAGTAATCTATACTAGAAAAAGTGATGTTTTTGTAGATTTAATTGAACGCGCTAATATAGCTAATCGTGCTGATGCTAACATTTTTGTTTCCATTCATTGTAATGCTAATAAAAATACTGAAGCCTCTGGATGTGAAACCTATGTAATGGGTATGTCCAAAAACGCATCCAATCTTGAAGCGGCACGAAAAGAGAATAAAGTGGTACTTTTAGAAAAAGATTATCAACAAAAGTATAAAGGTTTTGATCCTAAATCGCCCGAAAGTTTGATTGGATTAACAATGATGCAAGAAGAATATCTAGATAATAGTATTACGCTAGCAGGTACAATTCAAAAAGAATTTATTGATTTAGGAAAGAAAAGCCGTGGTGTAAAACAAGCACCATTTATGGTATTGCACAAAGCCTATATGCCAAGAGTTTTAATTGAAATGGGTTTTATTTCTAATCCAAATGAAGGTGCTATTTTAGACTCAGAAGATGGACAAAACGAAATTGCACAATCTATCGCAAATGCTATAATTGCTTACAAAAAGGAAAATTTTGGCTCAGGCGAAGGTGATAATATTGTAAAACCTTCTCAAAAAGTAGAGCCAATCAAAATTGATACAACAATTTCAACAAAACCTGTCGAAAAAACACCAGAGGTTAAAAAAACAGAACCAAAACCAGAAGTTAAAGACGTATTTGCTTCTGGAGTTGTTTTCAAAGTGCAATTATCAGCAAGTAGTAAAAAACTTGATTTGGTTCCAAGTAATTTTAATGGATTGAGCAATATTTCCATGTCTTCTGAAGGTACATTATACAAATATATGTATGGTCAAACTTCAAATTATGAAGAAGGAAAACGATTGTTGCAAGAAGCTAAATCAAAAGGTTACACTACAGCATTTTTAATTGCTTTTAAAGACGGTAAAAAAATATCGGTTCAAGAAGCTATAAAACGATAATATAAATAGAGTTTTAATATTTTATTTTAACTTTGCCAAAAACCTTACAACATTGAAAATCACTAGAGAGATTAAGACTGCCATACTTGTTATAGCTTCCATTTTACTTTTTATTTGGGGTTATAGTTTTTTGAAAGGAAGAGATTTGCTTTCGGATTATCAAACTTTCTATGTCAAATACGACAACGTAGAAGGATTAATTAATTCGGCACCAGTAACCATTAATGGTTTGGTTGTTGGAAAAGTAAATTCTATAAAATTAAATAAAGATTGGACTTCATTGGTTGAATTACAAATTGATGGCGATTATCAAATTACAAAAAATAGCGTTGCCGAATTATATTCTCCAGGACCAATTGGTGGAAAGCAAATTACAATTATTCCAGATTTAAAAAGTGCCGAAATTGCTAAATCAGGTGATTTTTTACAATCATCAAGCAAATTGGGTTTGACCGATTTAGTTTCGAATGAAATTAAGCCAATTAAAGAAAAATTAGATAAAGTTCTTGAAAATGCTAATACTATGTTGGTCAATATCAATCAAGTTTTGGATGATAAAACCAAGCAGAATTTAAGAAGTAGTTTGGAAAATCTAAATGCTACGCTAGCAGAGTTTAAAGAAGTTTCCAAATCGGCTAACGAAATGTTGGCTGATAATAAAGGTAAAATCAGTTCTACAATGTCTAATGTGGAAAAAGCATCGGCTAATTTTAGTAAAATTTCCGATTCCATTGCCAAAGCAAATATTGGTCAAACAGTTAAAAATCTTGAAAAGACTTTAGCTAATGTTGACAAACTGATGGCAGATATTCAATCTGGGAAAGGAACTTTAGGCAAATTAGCCAAAGACGAAACGATGTATAATAATTTTGCAAAGACGTCGAAAGAATTAGAATTATTGCTACAAGATTTACGTTTAAATCCAACACGATATGTAAATGTCTCATTGTTCGGAAAGAAAAACAAACCCTATAAAGCACCTGTTGCTGATACTATAAAAAAGTAAAATCAAAATAATATGATTTATATCGATAACATACTTTTTGCGATTGTTTTGACTATTGGAATTGGTTTTTTTATAAAAAATGTAAAAAAGCTAACTCGTAATATTAAATTAGGACAAGATGTAGATCGTTCAGATAATCCTGCTGAACGATGGAAAAACATGGCTATGATTGCTCTTGGTCAATCCAAAATGGTAAAAAGACCAATTGCTGGAATTTTACACATTATTGTTTATGTTGGTTTTGTAATCATAAATCTCGAGGTTTTAGAAATTATTATTGATGGTTTATTTGGAACGCATAGAGTGTTTTCTTTTCTCGGAGGATTTTACGGAATTTTAATAGGTTCTTTTGAAATATTAGCAGTATTGGTTCTCGTAGCCGTTTTTGCTTTTTGGATACGCAGAAATGTAATCAAACTAAAACGTTTCACTAGTTCTGATTTGAAAGGAAAACCAAAAAATGATGCTGATATCATTCTGTATTTTGAAGTGGTTTTGATGTCACTTTTCTTGATAATGAATGCTACTGATATCTATTTTCAACAGGAAAACTCGGGAAATATAATTTCTCAATACATTTCTCCATTGTTTAGTTCATTATCACTTTTTGAAATTCAAGTGGTTGAAAGAGCAGCTTGGTGGTTGCACATTGTTGGTATTTTAGTTTTCTTGAACTATTTGTATTATTCAAAACATTTGCACATACTTCTAGCGTTTCCAAATACGTATTTCGCAGATTTGAATGCAAAAGGAAAATTTGACAACCTCGAAAGCGTAACCAAAGAAGTAAAACTAATGATGGATCCAAATGCCGATCCATTTGCAGCACAACCTGTTGATGAAAATGCAGTTCTAAGTAAATTTGGTGCTTCTGATGTTCAAGATTTGAATTGGGTTCAGTTGTTGAACGCATACACTTGTACTGAATGTGGACGTTGTACATCATCATGTCCAGCAAATCAAACAGGAAAAAAACTTTCGCCACGAAAAATCATGATGGATACACGTGATAGAATGGAAGAAGTTGGAAGAAATATAGATGCCAATAAAGGTGTTTTTGTTCCCGATAATAAGTCGTTATTAAATGATTACATCACACCAGAAGAACTTTGGGCTTGTACATCGTGTAACGCTTGTGTGGAAGAATGTCCAGTAAATATTAGTCCATTATCCATCATCATGGATATGAGAAGATATTTAGTAATGGAGCAAAGTGCCGCGCCACAATCATTGAATGCTATGATGACCAATATCGAAAACAATGGCGCACCATGGCAATACAACCAAATGGATAGATTAAACTGGAAAGACGAAAATTAACTATATAAAACTGATAAATTCTCATATTTGTGAGGCTTGAGAATTTGTTGAATGATTTTGAAACACTATAAAAAGTAAAAAAATGAAAGCGGAAGACATTGAAAAACAATTGCAAAGCATCACAGAAAACGGACAACATTTAAGTCCAATTTTACCAGAAGGAATTAAGAATTACCTAATCGATATCGATGGAACAATCTGTGACGATATTCCAAACGAAGAACCAGAGAGAATGTTAACTGCTGAAGTCTATCCTGATGCATTAGTTACTTTAAACAAATGGTATGATGAAGGACACATTATTTTTTTCTTTACATCAAGAACTGAAGCACATCGAGAATATACCGAACGCTGGTTAAACCAACACGGGTTTAAATACCATGGAATTTTATTTGGTAAACCAAGAGGTGGAAACTACCACTGGATTGACAATCATTTGGTAAAAGCAACACGCTACAGAGGAAAATTTACCGATTTAGTAGAAAAAGAAGTAACCATTCAGGTGTTTGATGACGAACATCATGAATAAATTAAAAATTAAAAATTACGAATTAATAATATTCTAAATTTTTAATTTTTAATTCTTAATTTATACAATTATGAATGAAGTAATAAACGTGCCGACAATGGCAGAAATGTTAGCCCAAGGCAAACAACCCGAAGTATTATTTTGGGTAGGATGTGCTGGAAGTTTTGACGACAGAGCCAAAAAAATAACCAAAGCTTTTGTCAAGATTTTAAATCGTGCCAATGTTGAATTTGCTGTTCTTGGAACCGAAGAGAGTTGTACAGGCGATCCAGCAAAAAGAGCAGGAAATGAATTTCTGTTCCAAATGCAAGCCATGATGAACATCGAGGTTTTGAACGCTTATGAAGCCAAAAAAATCGTTACCGCTTGTCCACATTGTTTTAATACACTAAAAAATGAATATCCAGAATTAGGTGGTAAATACGATGTAATTCATCACACTGAATTTTTAAAATCACTTTTAGATACCGGAAGATTGACCATTGAAGGTGGACAATTTAAAGGAAAAAGAATAACGTTTCACGATCCATGTTATTTAGGTCGAGCTAATAATATTTATGAAGCTCCAAGAGATTTGATACAAAAATTGGATGCCGAATTGGTAGAAATGAAACGTTCCAAAGCCAACGGATTATGTTGTGGAGCTGGCGGTGCGCAAATGTTCAAAGATGCCGAACCTGGAAACAAAGAGGTCAACATCGAAAGAACAGAAGACGCTTTGGAAACGAAACCCGAGATTATTGCTGCTGGTTGTCCTTTTTGCAACACAATGATGACCGACGGTGTAAAAGCCAAAGAAAAAGAAGCAGATGTAAAAGTGATGGACATCGCTGAACTTATTGCTAATGCTCAAGATTTATAATTTACAATTCACAAATAATAATTCACAATTCCATGTACGTTCCTTTTGAAAATTTACCCGAAGACTCCAAAATTTGGATTTATCAATCCAATAGAAAATTTTCAGATGATGAAATGACTGAAATTGAAAATGAACTAAAAATTTTTATAGAAAATTGGTCAGCTCACGGAACTAGTCTTGAAGCTTCCTATCTTTTAAAGTACAACCGATTTATAATCCTTGCGGTAAATCAAGAAGTACAACAAGCAACAGGTTGTTCTATTGATAGCTCAGTGGCTTTTATTCAAAGTTTGGAGCAAAAATTTCAAGTTGATTTATTAGATAAAATGAATGTAACTTTTAGAAATGGTGAACACATTGCTCACAAATCATTAATCGATTTTAAGCGAATGGCCAAGGAAAAAGCGGTTACAGGTAATACGATTGTTTTTAATAATTTAGTAAATTCTATCGAAGAATTTAACGAAAACTGGGAAGTTCCCGCTGACGAGAGTTGGCACAGTCGTTTCTTTTAAATTTTAGCGAATGAAAAAACTATTTATAAGCATAAGTTTTTCTATTGCTATACTTTTGCTAACAGCTAATTGTGCTACTCAAAAAAAAAATGTTGTAGCACCAACAAAACCTTCAACAACAGCTATTCTTGAGGATGAAGTTGTTTATGTACCACATTCAAAGGCAGAACGCAAAACTTTTTTTCCAGATACAGATAAAGAAAAAATTTGGGTTGACAGCATTTACAATCAAATGACTTTTGATGAAAAATTAGGTCAGCTTTTTATGATTGCAGCCTATTCTAATAAGGACAACAACCACATTAACGAAGTTGAAAAACTTGTTTCAGAAAACAAAGTTGGCGGTTTAATTTTTTTTCAAGGCGGACCACTTCGTCAAGCTAGATTAACGAATAGATATCAAGCAAAAGCAAAAGTTCCTTTGTTTATTGGTATTGATGCAGAATGGGGTTTGTCTATGCGGTTGGATTCTACTTATCGTTATCCTTTCAACATGACACTTGGAGCAATTCAAGATTTAAAATTGATTGAAAAAGTAGGCGAGAATATGGCAAAAGAATCTAAGCGATTAGGTATTCATTTCAATTTTGCTCCTGTACTTGATATTAACACCAATCCTAAAAATCCAATTATAGGTTTTCGTTCTTTTGGCGAAAGCAAAGTTAACGTAACCGAAAGAGCAATTGCACTGATGAAAGGTTTTCAAAGTCAAGGTGTTTTTTCAACTGGAAAGCATTTTCCTGGTCACGGTGATACATCAACCGATTCTCATTATACATTACCATTAGTTAATGCAACAAAAGAACATTTAGACAAAGTGGAGTTATATCCATACAAAATGATGTTTGACGAAGGTTTAGTATCCGTAATGGTGGCACATTTAAATGTTCCAAGTTTGGAAATTCGACCTGATTATCCAAGTTCTTTGTCTTATAATGTAGTAACAAATTTACTCCAAAAAGAGTTAGAATTTGATGGTTTGATTTTTACAGATGCCTTGAATATGAAAGGAGCAAGTAATTTCAAAAAACCAGGAGAAATTGATTTAGATGCTTTTTTAGCAGGAAATGATATTCTGCTTTTTGCTGAAAATGTACCTGTTGCTGTCGAAAAATTGTGTGTTGCCTATCAAGACAGTTTGTTTTCTGAAGAACGTTTACAACAATCAGTAAAAAAGATATTGCGTTACAAATACAAAGCGGGTTTAAACAATTATAAACCTATTGAAATGAGTAATTTAGCAACAGACTTAAATGATAAATCGAAAGATGTTCTTCAATATGAGTTGTATGAAAATATTGTTACAGTGCTGAAAAATGAAGAAAATTTTTTACCAATAAAAAATCTTGACGAAAAAATTGCCTACGTAAAATTGGGAGATGATACGAATTCAAAATTTGTTGAAACACTCAAAAAATATACAGAAGTTACAGAGGTTTATCATTCCAATATTGATACTTTAAAATCACAGTTAAAAGAATTTGACAAAGTAATTATTGGTTTTCATAAATCAGACAAAGCGTGGAAGAAACATGATTTTTCTGAAACCGATTTGCTCTGGATATATGAAATTGCTAAGCAAAATAAAGTTGTTTTGGATGTGTTTACCAAACCGTATTCTTTGCTTCAAATTCCAAATTTTGACGAAATTGAATCGGTTATTGTTTCTTATCAAAATAGTGATGTTTCACAAGAAGTATCGGCACAAATTATTTTTGGAACTGTTGAAGCCAAAGGGAAATTACCAGTTTCAATCAATTCTTCTTTTGGAATTGATGAAGGTTTATCAACTCAAAAAATCAATCGTTTGGGATTTGCGCTACCAGAATATGTTGGAATGAGTTCTCAAAAGTTGGCACAAATTGAAACCATTGCCCAAAAAGCTATTGATGGTAAAATGACACCTGGAATGCAAGTTTTAGTGGCTAGAAAAGGAAAAGTAGTTTACCAAAAATCTTTCGGACATCAAACTTATGACAAGCTATCGAAAGTTAAAAATTCTGATTTGTATGATGTAGCTTCTTTGACCAAAATAATGGCAACATTACCAAATGTTATGAAAGCCTATGATGCTAATGAAGTTGCTTTAGAAACGACTCTTGGTGATATGCTAACTGAGTTTAAAGGAACTAACAAAGATTCTATTTCATTTAAAGAATTGCTCTCACATTATGGACGATTACAAGCATGGATTCCTTTTTACAAAGCTACTTTAGATGACAAGAACCAACCATTAGAAAAATATTACCGACGAACACTTACAGAAGGATTCACTAAACAAGTTGCTGAAAATTTATTCATTCGTGATGATTATCAAGACAGCATTATGAAAAAAATTATTGAAAGTCCTTTGATAGATAAAAAAGAATATAAATACAGTGATTTCACTTTCATAATTTTAAAGAAATATTTAGAACAATTGAATGGAAAATCACTTGATGAGTTGGCCAATCAAAACTTCTTTAAAACGCTTGGAATGAACAATACGATGTACAATCCGTTGCAAAAAATGGATTGCGATAGAATTGCTCCAGTAGAAGTTGATACCTATTTTCGTCATACATTTTTACAAGGATATGTTCATGATATGGAAGCCGCAATGGAAGGTGGAATTGGCGGACATGCTGGATTATTTTCAAATGCAATGGATGTTGCCAAAATGATGCAGATGTACCTTCAAAAAGGAAATTTTGGAGGTGTGAATTATTTTTCACCAGCAACTTTTGATACTTTTAACACATGTCATTTTTGTGCTGAAGGAAATCGTCGTGGTTTAGGATTTGATAAACCACAGCTAGGAAAAGAAGGTCCAACTTGTGGTTGTGTATCTAAATCTAGTTTTGGTCATACTGGCTTTACAGGAACAATTGCTTGGGCTGATCCTGAAACCGAAATTATTTATGTTTTCCTTTCCAACAGAACTTTTCCTGATAGCAATGCACCGAACAAACTTTCGAAAGAGAATATTCGAGAAGATATTCAAAAGATAATCATGGATGCTGTAATGGTGAAATAATTTTAAATTCTGAAATTATACTTTAACTATTTTTTAAACCTATTCATTCCAAATTTTCTTAATTTCGTTATACTAAAACTCATTTATGAAAATAGCCATAGTTTGTTATCCAACTTTTGGAGGAAGTGGAGTTGTTGCTACCGAACTTGGTTTGGAATTAGCACATCGTGGTCACGAAATTCATTTCATAACTTATAGACAACCCGTTCGTTTGGCATTACTCAACCCAAATGTACATTATCACGAAGTGAATGTTCCTGAGTATCCGCTGTTTCATTATCAACCTTATGAATTAGCTTTATCAAGCAAATTGGTGGACATGGTAAAATTGTATAATATAGAATTACTTCATGTACATTATGCTATTCCACATGCTTATGCAGGTTATATGGCAAAACAAATGCTAAAAGATGAAGGAATTCATATTCCGATGGTAACTACACTTCATGGAACTGATATTACTCTTGTTGGAAATCATCCTTTTTATAAACCTGCCGTAAGTTTTAGTATAAATAAGTCTGATGTAGTTACTTCAGTTTCAAAAAGTTTAAAAGACGATACGTATAATCTTTTTAATATTAAAAAAGAGATTCACGTTATTCCTAATTTTATTGAATTAGACAAAATACGTAATGAAAATTTAATTTCGTGTCAACGTTCGGTAATGGCAAAAAAAGAGGAGAAAATTGTAACCCACATTAGTAATTTTAGAAAAGTAAAACGAATTCCAGATGTTGTAAAGTTATTTTATAAAATTCAAGAAAAAATTCCATCCAAGTTAATGATGGTTGGCGATGGACCAGAAAAAGCCAAAGCAGAAGAATTAGTAAATCAACTCGGTATTCAGGACAAAGTTATTTTCTTTGGAAATAGTAATGAGATTGATCAAATTTTATCCTACTCCGATTTATTTTTACTTCCTTCAGAAACAGAAAGTTTTGGTTTAGCAGCATTAGAAGCTATGGCTTGGAGTGTTCCAGTTATTTCAAGTAATTCAGGCGGTTTGCCAGAGGTTAATTTTGATGGAATTTCAGGTTATATGAGCAATGTTGGTGATGTAGATGATATGGCAATAAAAGCGCTAAAAATATTAGAGAATGATGAAATTTTAAATCAATTTAAAGAAAATGCTTTGACCGTTGCAAAGCAATTTGATATCAAAAACATTTTACCACTATACGAAGATTTATACCTTCAAGCGATTACTAATTCTAAAGAAATGGCAAAATTATGAGTAAGAAAATAATTTTACTACTACTGACGGTTTCGTTTTTTTATTCGTGTTCAACGCGTAAAACATCAAAAGTTGATAATCCTCTTTATGAAGTTCTTGTTGTTAACAATGATGGTGGTGCCAATATTAAGTTTTTCGAAATTTTAACGGAACCAAAAGAAATTGTGATGTTACAAAGTGATGAAACTTTGAAGAAAAAAATAAAAGCAAAAGATGTAGCAGAAAGCAATTTTGTAATTATTAATTCTGGACCAACCAAAGAAAGTTACAATAGAGTTAGCATCCAAAAAGTGATTGAAAAACCAACAGAAATTGAAGTTTATATAAAAGATACTCAAAAAAATATTGATATTAATTTGACGGATGAAAACACTAAATATCCTTATACTATAGTGAAAATTAATTCGAAGAAACCAATTGTTTTTAAGTGATAAATTGTCTTTAATGATTATTATAATACTCATATAATTAACATTGAAGTTTCATCAATTTGTTTTCAAAAATTCCTCTGGAGTAATAACGCCGAGATTACTTTTTTTATAATCTTTGGTGTTTCGTGTAATGATAGTATTTATAGTTCCGTTTTGTTCGGCAGAGTAGTTTTGCAAAGCATCTTCAAAGTCTTTAAAATCAGAATTTAAAGCTGTTATAATTGCATTTTTATCAATGTTCAAAATTTCTAAAAACGAGATAAGTGATTTTAGTTTTTCAATTACTTTTTCTTGTTTGCCTTTTTGACTTAACAAGTAGTAAACATTACTTAAAATTACTGGAGTTATAAAGCCAATAACAATTTTCTTTTCGCAAAGCGATAAAACTTGCGCAGCATTTTCGGAAAAAGGTTCTCTATCAAAGAAAAAATCTAAAATAACATCAGTGTCGATTAAAACGTTTTTCATGTTATAGATATTTGTCTGAAAGACGTTTGGTTAATTCCTTTTTATAATCAAAATCATTTTCGGCTTTGAACGAACTTTTTAATGATTTCACTATCGGACTTAACTCAGTTGTTTCTTTTTTATCTTCGGTAACTAATGTTTTTAAATAATTTTCAATGATATTTGACAAGCTGTTTTTTTTGCCTTTGGCATATTTTTTAGCTTTTTCTATAATATCTTCGTCGATTGTTAAGGTCAATTTTGTACTCATGATTTTAAATTATTTGAAACAAAGATAGTTAAAAATAATTACACGTGTGTTTTTTTATTTTTTTATACGTTTTTATAGTTTTATGATTGATTTGTTGGTGTAAAATTTTTGGCATGAATTTAGTTAAGATCTTCTTAAACTAATTTTATGAAACCAACTAAATATTTTCTTTTGATTATTGTTTTCTTATCTTATATGAGCTGTAGACAAACTGATGCTGTTCCGTATTTTGGAATTGATTTTTTGTTTAAAGAACCTCAGTCAATAAACGATATAGAATTGAAACATTTTCCAAATAAACTTATCGGAAGTTATATTAATCAAGATTCTACCTATCTAATTATTACAGATAAAGTGATATGCAATAAATGGATAAAAAGAAATAATGTAAGTTTATCTGAATTTGATTCGGTAAAAGATAGTGTCAAAATTATTGGCAATAGAATGTATTTATTGGATAGTAAAAAGTTTTTCGACTTCAGAAAAGTAAAAGATTCAATTGAAATTACAGATACTTATTATGATACTATATTTTCAATTTCAAATTTTAATAAAGCAAATAAAATTAAAGGAGCATTTGTTTTAAACACCAAAGATTCAATTTACTGGAAGATTAAAGTTTTATCATTGGATAAAAAGAATTTAAAACTAATGACGCTTGTTTCGGAAGATGATTTAGCAAGAATAGATTCTTTGTCAAAAATTAAAGTGCAAAAAATTGATTCAACTAGAAATGTAATTGAATTATCAAAAGCAGAATTCAAAAGAATGTTGACTTTAAAAAATTTAGGACATATTCAGGAATACAAAAAGCTAAACTAAAAAACTCAAAATCCCCAAAATAGCAGGAATAGCTTGTACAAAAAATATTCGTTTGGAAGCCGTCATTGCACCATATATTCCAGCGATTAAAACACAGACTAAAAAGAATAGCGCTACGTTTTTACTCCAAGTAACATCAATAATCAGTAACGACCAAATTAATCCTGCGGCAAGAAATCCGTTGTACAAACCTTGATTGGCAGCCATAACTTTTGTTTTTTCAAATTGATCTTCGGGTATAGTTTTGAAAACCTTTTTTGCTCGAGTTGTCCAAGCGAACATTTCAAGCCATAGGATATAAAGGTGTAAAACAGCAATAAATCCGACGATAATTTGAGAAAGTAAGTTCATAGTTATTTAGATTTCTTGTTTTACTTTAAAATTCTTTTCAATTGCTTTAATCATTTCGCCAGCAATGTCTTTATTGGTTGCACCTTCAATTCCTTCTAATCCAGGAGATGAATTTACTTCTAACAAAAGCGGACCTTTTGAAGAACGAATAATATCAACTCCAGCGACTTTCAAATCCATTGCTTTTGCAGCTTTTATTGCAATTCTTTTTTCATCTGCTGTTGGTTTTATAATCGAAGCTGTTCCGCCCATGTGAATGTTGGCTCTAAATTCTCCTGGCGCAGCTTCACGTTGGATAGCGGCAACTACTTTACCGTCAACTACAAAAAGACGCAAATCTTTTCCATCTGCTTCTTTGATGAATTCTTGAACTAAAATATTGGCATTTAAGCTTTTAAATGCATTAATTACCGATTCGGCTGCTTTTTTAGTTTCTGCTAAAACAACACCTTTTCCTTGAGTTCCTTCTAAAAGTTTTACAATTAATGGCGAACCACCAACCATTTTTATCAAGTCATCAGTATCTAGAGGTGAATTGGCAAAACCAGTTGTTGGAATATCAACACCATTTCTCAGAAGCAATTGCAATGAAAATAATTTATCTCTTGATTGTGTAATGGCAGCAGCGGAATTCAAACAATAGACTTTCATCGCTTCAAACTGTCGTGTTAAAGCACATCCATAAAAAGTAATACTTGGACGTATTCTTGGAATAATAGCATCAAAATTGTCTAATATTTTTCCACCTCGATAATGAATTTCAGGTTTGTCGGCATCGAGTTTCATATAACATTCTTTGATGTTCAAAAAATGCATTTCGTGACCACGCATTTCTCCAGCTTCCATAATTCGCTTGTTGCTATACAATTCGGGATTACTAGCTAACAAACCAATTCGTAGTCCAGATTTGTTTATAATGGCGTTTACGTATAGACTTTTAAGATTTTCAGTTGTTGTTTGTCCTAAAAGGTATTTTTGTTCTGGATCAACTAAAATTCTACCGCTCATGGCTTCTCTACCTAAAAGCATTCTGAAACCCATCGAATCTCGATTGGTCAATGTCATTTCTATTTCCCAAATGTCATTGCCAATAGCCAAATTAGTTTGGATAACATAACGTTGTTCTCTAAAACCACTTGAGCTTTTAACGATACGTTTGTCAATTAGTTTTGCTTCACAATGAATAACCGTTTTAAGATTATTTTGAATTGGATTGATGTCAAATTTTACCCAATTTTCACTGTCTTTAATGAAAGGCGCAATATTTATTGCATGAAGCGCAGAAGTTTTTGCACCTGAGTCTACTCTTGCTTTAATGGCAGGAATTCCTAGTTCAGGAAATGAACACCATTCTTCGGAACCTAAAATGATTTTGTTTTGTGGCATTTTTTTAAAAATTAAACCATTAAAAAATTAAGTTTTATTAAGTACTCTAAACTTAATTATCTTAATTTCTTAATGGTTTTAAATTAAAATATTTAATTTTTAATTTGTTGGGTTCTCTGCCTTTTGAATGGTAACGGTCAACTCTTGTGAAGTTTCGTCTAAATCCATAAAGATTTCATCACCAGATGCAATTTTAGAGGTAATAATTTCTTCAGCTAAAGCATCTTCAACATATTTTTGAATAGCTCTTTTTAATGGTCGAGCTCCAAATTGTTTATCAAAACCTTTTTCTGCAATAAATGCTTTCGCACTATCAGAAAGATTTAATTTGTATCCAAGTTCAGCAACACGAGCATATAATTTTTTCAATTCGATTTCGATGATTAAATCAATATCATGTTTCTCTAATGCGTTGAAAACAATCACATCATCAATTCTATTTAAGAATTCAGGAGCAAAGGTTTTCTTAAGAGCATTTTCAATAATACTTTTTGAATTGTCATCCGCTTGAGCCACTTTTGCAGCAGTACCAAAGCCTACACCTTGACCAAAATCTTTCAATTGACGTGCGCCAACATTAGATGTCATGATGATAATCGTATTTTTAAAATCAATTTTTCTTCCTAAACTATCGGTCAAATAACCATCGTCTAAAACTTGCAACATCATATTAAAAACATCAGGATGTGCTTTTTCAATTTCGTCAAGAAGCACAACGCAATATGGTTTTCTTCTAACTTTTTCAGTCAATTGTCCGCCTTCTTCATAACCAACATATCCTGGAGGTGCGCCAATTAATCTTGAAATAGCAAATTTCTCCATGTATTCGCTCATGTCTATACGGATTAAAGCATCTTCAGAATCAAATAGTTCACGAGCAATAACTTTTGCCAATTGTGTTTTTCCAACTCCAGTTTGACCTAAAAATATAAATGAACCAATTGGACGATTTGGATCTTTTAATCCTGCACGATTTCTTTGGATAGAACGAGCAATTTTAGTAACCGCTTCGTCTTGACCAATTACCTTTCCTTTTATTAATTCAGGTAAATGAGCCAGTTTATTGCTTTCTGTTTGTGCAATTCGGTTGACTGGGATTCCAGTCATCATTGAAACAACATCAGCAACATTATCTTCGGTGACACGAATTCTATTGTTTTTAGAATCTTCTTCCCATTGTTCTTGAGCAATAGCTAAATCTTTTTCCAAACGCTTTTCGTCATCGCGAAGTTTTGCTGCTTCTTCATACTTCTGTTTTTTTACAACTGAATTTTTTAATTCACGAATTTCTTCTAATTGACGTTCTAAATCCAAAATTTGCTTTGGAACATCAATGTTAGTAATATGAACTCTTGAACCAGCTTCATCCAAAGCATCAATAGCTTTATCTGGAAGGAAACGTTCCGACATGTATCTGTTTGTTAATTTCACACAGGCTTCGATAGCTTCTTGAGTGTAAATAACGTTGTGGTGATCTTCATATTTATTTTTGATATTATTCAAAATTGTAATTGTTTCTTCAACCGAAGTTGGTTCTACGATTACTTTTTGAAAACGTCTTTCTAATGCACCATCTTTTTCAATATATTGTCTGTATTCATCTAGTGTTGTTGCACCAATACATTGTATTTCGCCTCTTGCTAATGCAGGTTTGAACATATTAGAAGCATCTAGTGAACCTGTTGCTCCGCCAGCACCAACTATTGTATGAATTTCATCTATAAAAAGAATAATATCATCATTCTTTTCTAGTTCATTCATCACAGCTTTCATTCTTTCTTCGAATTGTCCACGATATTTTGTTCCAGCTACTAATGAAGCTAAATCAAGCGTAACAACACGTTTGTTGAAAAGAATTCTCGACACTTTCTTTTGGATAATTCGCAAAGCTAAACCTTCAGCAATAGCTGATTTTCCTACTCCTGGTTCTCCAATTAATAATGGATTATTCTTTTTTCTACGGCTAAGAATTTGAGAAACACGCTCAATTTCTTTTTCACGACCAACTACAGGATCGAGTTTTCCTTCTTCTGCCATTTCAGTTAAATCACGACCAAAGTTATCTAAAACAGGTGTTTTTGATTTCTTGTTGGTTTTGTTGGCAGGATTGTTGAAGTTTCCTTCTTTTAAGCTGTCATCTTGACTGGAATCATCGTTATATGACTCGTTTTTTGGCAAATTATCCATAAAATCTTCTTCTTCGTTTGGTGTCATATTTATATATTGTTCTTTAACTAAACTATAGTCAATTTTTAGACGATGGAGTAGTTTGGTTGTTGGGTCGTTTTCATTTCTCAATATACATAATAGTAAATGAGCTGTGCTGATAGAAGAACTTTGAAAAACTTTTGCCTCAAGAAAAGTAGTTTTTAATGCACGTTCGGCTTGACGAGTTAAATGAAGATTTTTTTTCTCATTACTAACTTCAACATTAGGACTAGCAGGACTTAAAATCTCTACTTTTTTTCTTAAATGCTCTAAATCTACTGAAAGATTATTCAATATCGTAATCGCTTTTCCGTTTCCATCTCTTAAAATTCCGAGCATCAGATGTTCAGTTCCAATAAAGTCATGCCCTAATCGTAGCGCTTCTTCTTTACTGTAAGTGATTACATCCTTGACTCTTGGTGAAAAATTATCATCCATAGCAATATAATTTTTGTTAAGTAAATTTAACTAATTGAAATGACTTATTCAAAAATCATTCCTTTAAAATGTACTGTCAGCTAATAGACAAAAAAAAAGCCAATAATAAAAGTAGTTAGACAAGTATTTTATTAACCAAAAAAAGTCCCTATTTTGTTAATAAATCGTTGAAATTTGTGAGCTAAAAAAGACTTCAAAAACTATAAATATTCTATATTAGCACGTTTTGAATTTAATCTAATTTTTTATTAATAATTTATAAAATATGTCTGACGGAGAAAAGTTAATTCCTATTAACATCGAAGATGAAATGAAATCAGCATACATCGATTATTCGATGTCTGTTATTGTCTCAAGAGCATTACCTGACGTTCGTGATGGTTTGAAACCAGTGCACAGAAGAGTATTATATGGAATGTATGATTTAGGAGTTTTTTCAAATAGAGCTCACAAGAAATCCGCAAGAATTGTTGGAGAAGTTTTGGGTAAATATCATCCACACGGAGATACATCTGTTTATGACGCTATGGTTCGTATGGCACAAGAATGGAGTTTACGTTATTTATTAATTGACGGACAAGGTAACTTTGGTTCTGTTGACGGCGATAGTCCAGCTGCAATGCGTTATACCGAAGCCAGAATGAAAAAAATGTCAGAAGACATTATGGCAGATATTGACAAAGAAACAGTTGATTTTCAATTAAACTTTGACGATACTTTGTATGAACCAAAAGTAATGCCGACAAGAGTTCCAAATCTTTTGATTAATGGTGCTTCTGGAATTGCAGTTGGTATGGCTACAAACATGGCACCACATAATTTGACTGAAGTTATCGATGGAACAATGGCGTACATTGATAATAATGATATAGAAATTGATGAATTAATTACTCATATAAAAGCACCAGATTTTCCAACAGGTGGAATTATATATGGTATGGATGGTGTTCGCGAAGCATTCAAAACTGGTCGTGGAAGAATCGTTATTCGTGCTAAAGTAAGTTTTGAAGAATCCAACGGAAAAGAAGCAATTGTTGTCTCTGAGATTCCTTATCAAGTGAATAAAGCAGACATGATTAAGAAAACCGCAGATTTAATTAATGAAAAGAGAATTGAAGGTATTTCCAATATTCGTGACGAATCAGACAGAAACGGAATGCGAATCGTTTATGAATTAAAACGTGACGCTGTTCCAAACGTTGTTTTGAATACATTATATAAATTTACACAGCTTCAATCTTCTTTTAGTGTAAACAATATTGCATTGGTAAACGGAAGACCACAAATGCTGAATGTGAAAGACTTGATTCATTATTTTGTTGAACACAGACATGATGTAGTTGTTAGACGTACACAATTTGAATTACGTAAAGCTGAAGAAAGAGCTCATATTTTAGAAGGTTTAATTATCGCTTCAGATAATATTGATGAAGTAATCGCATTAATTCGTTCATCTAAAGATGGAGACGAAGCAAGAACTAAATTAATTGAGCGTTTTACACTTTCTGAAATTCAAGCACGCGCTATTGTTGAAATGCGTTTACGTCAATTAACTGGTCTTGAGCAAGATAAGTTAAGAGCAGAATATGAAGAAATCATGAAATTAATTCAACACTTGAAAGATTTATTAGCAAGTAAAGAATTAAGAATGGCTTTAATTAAAGAAGAATTAGCAGAAATCAGAGATAAATATGGAGATGCTCGTCGTTCAGTTATTGAATATTCTGGTGGAGATGTTAGTATTGAAGATCTAATTGCTGATGAAAATGTAGTTATTACTATTTCTCATGCAGGTTACATTAAACGTACCAATCTTTCGGAATATAAAACACAAAATCGTGGTGGTGTTGGACAAAAAAGTGCTGGAACAAGAGATCAAGATTTCTTAGAGCACATGTATGTGGCAACAAATCATCAATATATGATGTTCTTTACTCAAAAAGGAAAATGTTTCTGGATGCGTGTTTATGAAATTCCAGAAGGAAGTAAAACCGCCAAAGGAAGAGCTTTACAAAACCTAATCAACATTGAAAATGATGATAAAGTAAAAGCATTTATTTGTACACAAGATTTAAAAGATAAGGATTATACTAATAGTCATAATCTTATTATGGTGACTAAAAAAGGTCAGGTGAAGAAAACATCTCTTGACAAATATTCAAAACCTAGAGTAAATGGTGTTGCAGCAATCACTATTAAAGAAGGAGATGAATTATTAGCTGCAGAACTTACAGATGGAAACAGCCACATCATGATTGCTGTCAAATCAGGAAAAATGGTTCGATTTGAAGAAAGTAAAACTCGTCCGATGGGAAGAACAGCTTCTGGAGTTCGTGGAATTACTTTAAAAGATGAAACAGACGAAGTAATTGGTATGGTTTCTGTAAACGATATGGAAAGTGAAATATTAGTTGTTGCAGAAAATGGTTATGGAAAACGTTCAAGCATCGACGAATATAGAATTACAAATCGTGGTGGAAAAGGAGTGAAAACCCTAAATATTACCGAGAAAACAGGTAAGTTAATCTCTATCAATTCAGTTACAGATGCGGACGATTTAATGATTATTAATAAATCAGGACTGACTATCAGAATGGCAGTTGAAGATTTACGAGTAATGGGAAGAGCAACACAAGGAGTGAAGTTGATAAACATTAAAGGAAGCGACTCAATTGCAGCTGTTACTAAAGTAATGAAAGATGACGTTGCAGAAGTAGTTCTAGATGAAGACGGAAATGTTATCGAAGGAGAAGTTATCGAAAGAGTTAAACCAGTTCTTGAAATTCTTGAAGATGAAGGAACAACTGACGACGACGATGACGACGATATTGAAGAAGAAGAAATCGAAGACGAAGAGTCGGAAGACGAGGATGATGAATAATTAAAAATTAATATTATGAAAATAAAACACATTGTATTAGCTTCGGCAATACTAGTTTCTGTTTCATCTTTTGCTCAGAAAGATGAGTTAAAAAAGCTGAAAAAGATTTATGAAAAAACTGCTCCAACAGTTAATGATGTATCAGAATATAAAGCAACATTAAATGCATTGCAACCATTAGCAACGGCAGAAAGTGATGTTGTTTATTATGGATTTTATAAAGCAATGTCGCCAATTGTTGAGATTATGTCGTTAGGTTTAACTGCAACACCACAACAAAAAGCTCAAATTGCTACTCCAAGTGTTGTTTCTGAAGTTGAAAAAGGCCTTAACGCTACTTTGGACTATGAGAAGAAAGTTGGTAAAAAAGTTTACACTGATGACATTTTAGCTAAAATTGCACTTTTCAAACCTGAATTATTAAATGCAGCTATTGCTCTTGGTGATGCCAAGAAGTATAAAGAATCGGCTAGCCTATTGCATTCAATATATCAATTAGATAAAAAAGATGTTGATATGCTTTTCTATGCAGCAGGATATTCTGTAAATGCTGAAGACTATGAAAAAGCAATTGAATATTACAATGAGTTAAAAAAGATTAACTATTCAGGAGAGTCAATAATTTATTTTGCTACAAACAAAACTAGTAAAACTGAAGAGTCTTTTGGAGATAACAAATCACTCCGAGACATTTCAGTTAATAGTGCAAAAACACATGAAAAACCACGTGATGAAAAAACACCTTCAAAACGAGGAGAAATTTATAAAAACATTGCATTGATTTTAGTTCAAAAAGGCAAAACACAAGAAGCTATTTCTGCTGTTCAAGAAGCCAGAAAAGTAAATCCTGATGATGAATCGCTGTTGATGACTGAAATGGATTTATATTTAAAAATGAATGATTTCGATACATATACAAAATTAGTAAACGAGGCATTGGCTAAAAATCCAAATAATGCGGATTTAGTTTTCAATCTTGGAGTTGTTGCAGGAAATGCTAATAAATTAGACGAAGCTGAAAAACATTATAAAAAAGCTATTGAAATTAACCCAAATTATTTTAATGCCTATTTAAATTATTCAGAATTAAAATTAAGAGCTGATGAAAAGTTTGTTGAGGAAATGAATAAATTAGGTACTTCAGAAAAAGATAACAAAAGATACACTTTCCTAAAATCTGAAAGAGAGAAAAACTTTAAATCAATTTTACCTTATTTAGAAAAAGCTTATGATTTAGAGCCAACAAATGATGCAGCAAAAAAGACTTTGTTAAGTGTTTATAATGCTCTTGAAATGACTGATAAATATAAAGCTTTGAAAGCAAAATAAAATAGGTTTATTAAAAAAAAAACTCCGCAATTTGCGGAGTTTTTTGTTTTTTAAAATTTTACTTTTACAATCATTACTTGACCTTTTCTTAAAAAAGTTACTTCTTTTTCATCACCAGAATTTAGTTTTGCTAAACATTCCATATAAGTATAAACCTCTTTAATATTGCAATCTCCAATTTTTGTAATTACATCTCCTGCTTGAATACCTGCCAACTGTGCAGGTCGATTTTCAGTTACTCCATCAACATGCAATCCATCACCATGATCTGTATAATCTGGCATTATTCCTAGTGTGACTTTGTATTTAGGAACAATTTTTTCTGCGTTTATTTTGGTTTTAGTAAACTCAATAGTTTTCAAATCAGCAATTGAATTTACTGTTCTAAAAACATAATTTACTATATTTTCTACACCATAATAATTGATTTTGTCCTCGTCATCGCTTGGTTTATGGTAATCGGTATGCGTTCCAGTGAAGAAAAATAAAACTGGAATATCTTTCAAATAGAATGATGTATGATCCGATGGACCAATTCCACCAGTTTCTTGTGTTATCGTAAATCCTGCGGGCTTATTTTTTTCTATAATTTCTGGAAATGATGGAGAAGTGCCAGTTCCACCAATAACTAGTGCTTTTTTATCGTCAAGTCGTCCAATCATGTCCATGTTTATCATCGCTTCAACATTTGGATATAATTCTTTTAAAGTAGCAGCCATTTGTTTAGAGCCAATTAATCCATCTTCTTCACCAGAAAAAAGGGCAAAAATATAGTTGGCATTTTCCTTTCTCTTGTTTTGTGAAAACATTCTCGCTAATTCTAAAACTCCGGCAACACCAGAAGCATTATCATCTGCACCATTATGTATTTCTCCTTCTGAATTCATTTTAGTAGAGTGATGATGTTCATTTAATCCAAGATGGTCATAATGCGCTCCAATTACAATTGTTCTTTTGGCACCATTATCAAGATAGCCAATAATATTTGTTCCTGTGTTTGGTTTTCCTTTCGAAATAGTATCATGAGGATTTAATCTAACGTTATAATTGAAAGTTTGTTTGAACGTTTTATCATAAGGTTTTAATTCTAATTTTTTAAATTCTTTTTCAATATAATTTCCAGCTAATTTTTCTTCTTTTGAACCTGTTAATCTTCCTTTTAATTCATCTGATGCTAGATAGGTGATATGTTTTTTTAGTTTTGAAGCATTGGCATTTTCTACTTCATCTGTTTCAATCCAATCCGCTATAAAAACATTGGTTTCTCTTGGTTTGTCTTGTTGACGATTACTTGAAAAAACTAATTTTTTTCCATCTGGTGAGAACATAGGAAACGCATTAAATTCGCTTTCGTAAGTGATTTGTTTTAATCCAGTTCCATCTGTATTAATCATATACAATTGGAAATCATAACCTCTTGTAGCATGATGATTCGAGGCGAAAATTATCTTTTTATCTGATGGATGAAAAAATGGTGCCCAATTTGCTTTACCTAAATTAGTAACTTGTTTTAAATCTGTGCCATCAATATTACAAGTATATATTTCCATATTGGTTGGAGCCACAAGATTTTGGGCTAATAGATCTTTGTATTCTTTAATGTCTTTTTCAGTCGTTGGTCTAGATGCACGAAAAACTAATTTTTTGCTATCATGCGAAAAAAAACAACCGCCATCATATCCTAATCCTGTAGTAACTTGTTTTAAATTTGAACCATCAATATCCATTGTCCAAAGTTCTAAATCGCCACTTCTGATACTTGTAAAAGCAATCTTTTTTCCATCAGGAGAAACAACTGCTTCGGCATCATAACCGGGAGAATTTGTTAATTGCTTTGTTATTTTTCCATCTAAACCAGCGATATAAATATCAAATTCGGGATAAATTGCCCAAAGATATTTTCCATCAGGCGATTTTGGTGGAATTGGACAAACATGGCTCGCTTCGTGTGTTGAAGCATATAAAATATGTTTTCCGTCAGGCATAAAATAAGAACACGTTGTTCTTCCTTTTCCAGTAGAAATAAGTTTTAAACTGTTGAAGTCAACGTCTGGTTTTGTTACATCTAATGTATAAATTTGGTCACAAGGAATTCCTTTATCATTATTTGTGACTTGCAATGTTAACGATTTACTATCTGGACTAAAGTAAGCCTCAGCATTATCTCCACCAAATGTTAATTTTTTTATATTTTGAAGATTTTTTTCTTGACCAAAAACTATTGAAGTTGTGATAAAAATGGTTAATGAAAGTAAATTTTTTAATTGCATAATTTTTATATTTTGATTTGTAAAAGTATAAATTCAAACGAATTATTTTATAAAAACTTATTTAAAATTGCTGCTGTTGGCATCATACAACTTTCTTTTTTGCCATACCATTTATACCTGTTTTTGGCAACAAAGTCATAAAAGTAATTTCCAATTGTTCCTTTTGGAATTAAAAACGAGACTATCTGATTCCAAGTGCCGAGTTCACTCACGATTTTTTTTATTGCTTCAGCTTTGTAATAGTAGGCTTTGTTTGGTTCGTAGAGAATAATACTATCAACGTTTCTATCTTGAATTCCTAGATGTTTAATTATTTTTTGTCCTAATGCTGATTGCAAAGCAACAAATCGGAATAGGTCATTCTTATCATGTTTAATGATGAATTGAACAGAGTTGTCGCAAAGATTGCAGACGCCGTCAAAAAGAATTATTTTTTTATCTACAGGTAATTCGGTTAGTTCCATTTTTGTTATGCTGAATTTATTTCACTACGGGTTGTACAAATTCTAATTCCTCCATGCTTACTTTTGAAGTGAAAATTCCATAATTAACTACAGCTTTATTTTTCTCAATTTTATCAATAGTTCCAACGGATTTTCCATCTATCATTCGAACTCTATCACCAATTTTTAGAATCACTTTTGGTTTAATTAGTTCGATTTCTTTTTTCTTCTGTTTTATTTCTATTTTCTTTTCTCTTATTTCTTCAACCTTAACTTTAACCTCTTGTTGTGTAATTTTTTGTATTATTTCTTTTTCCTTTTTTTCTTTAACTGTTGCTTTCTTTCTTTTGGAATTTTCGATTTCAACAATTTTTAAAAACTCACCAATCAATACTTTTTTGTCTTTGTTGTTAAAATACTTCTCGGCAATATCATCTAGCTTTTGACCAATATAAATAAGTCTTTGATTGGAATCGTAAAGTTCTTGATAACGCTCCAATTTATCCTGAATTTTAGCATTAATCGTCTCCATTTTTTTGCTTTCTTCTCGCGCTTTACTTTCTTCTTCTTTTAAATTTAGTGACGTTTTTTCCAATTTCGAACGTTCTTTTTGTAGCGTAGCAATTGTTTTGTCAAAGCGAACTTTTCCACCTTCGATTTTCTTTTTTGCTCGATTTATCAATCCATATGGAATTCCGTTTTTTTGAGCTACTTCAAAGGTGAAAGAACTTCCGGCTTGTCCCAAAATCAGTTTGTACATTGGTTCCAAAGATTTTTCGTCAAAAAGCATATTAGCATTGGACGCAAAAGGCAATTCATTAGCTAAAATTTTTAGATTGGAATAGTGTGTCGTTATGATTCCAAATGCTTCTCTATGATAAAATTCTTCCAAGAAAGTTTCTGCCAAAGCACCACCAAGTTCTGGATCAGAACCTGTTCCAAATTCATCAATTAAGAAAAGCGTTTTTGAATTACATTTTTTTAAGAAATAATTCATGTTTTTCAATCGGTAACTGTATGTACTTAAATGATTTTCAATGGATTGATTGTCTCCGATGTCGGTAAGAATTCTATCGAATAAAAACGTTTCGCTGCGTTCGTGTACCGGAATTAATATACCACATTGAAGCATTAACTGCAATAATCCAACAGTTTTTAGTGAGATGGTTTTTCCACCAGCATTTGGACCAGAAATGACTATAATTCTACTTTCGTTATTTAATTCAATGGTTTGAGGAAATGTTTTTTCTTTCTTTTCTAAATTGTTTAAAAATAGAATAGGATGGAAGGCATCTCTGAAAAAAAGTCTTTTTTCTTCAATAATAGTTGGTAAAATACCATTTATTTTTCTTGCATATTTTGCTTTAGCAGCGATAACATCAATGTCACTAAGAAATTCTTGATACTGTTTTAAAAGCGCAACATGTGGACGAATTTCGTTTGATAATTTTTTTAGAATTCGTGTAATTTCTTCTCGCTCTTCATATTCTAGGTTACTTAATTCTCTGGAATATTTCAAAGTAGTCTCAGGTTCAATATAAGCAATACTTCCTGTTTTTGAACTACCTAAAATGGAACCTTTTACTTTTCTACGATACATTGCCAAAACGGCTAAAACTCTACGATTTTCAACAAAACTTTCCTTGATATCGTCTAAATATCCAAGTGAATTGTATTGTGACATTGCCTGACCAAAACTTTGATTTACTTTGCCTCGAACAACACTCATGTCTCTGCGAATATTGATTAAATCAGGTGAAGCATTGTCTTTTATTTCTCCATATTTATCGACTACTTCATCAATTTTTTGGATTATATATTTTGTATAGTCAACTTGTGTTGCTTTTTCATTCAGTTTGGGATAATAGTCATTGAATTTTTTAAAGAAAAGCAATAAAACATTTACGGTTTCTGATAGTGTTGCAATTTTTCTAAAACTTCCAACTTCTAAGAAACTGTCTTCAATACTTAAAAATTTAATATCATTAGTTATGTTATCAAATCCATGATTTGGAATAGCATTATTATTCGAAAACGATGATAAATATTCCGACGTTTGAAGTAATACATCTAATAATGTTTCCTTGTCTTTGAATGGAATAATTTCCAATGCTTTTTCCTTTCCAATTTCTGTGTTGCATCGTTCAGAAATGGTTTGTAAAACAGTTGTAAATTCTAAGTCTTTTAATGTTTTATCGGTTATCGAAATCATGAAATCTTTGTCTTTGCTTCAAAGTTACAAAGGATAAAATCCATATTGAAATAGAAAACAGTATTTTTGGTAAAATTTTAAGAGATGTTTATAAAAATTAATTCTTCTTGGCAAAATTTACTTTCGGATGAGTTTGAAAAGGACTATTTCAAGGAGTTGATTACAGCTGTTGATGAGGAATATAAAAATCATATTTGTTTTCCTTCCAAGGAATTAATTTTTAGCGCTTTTAATCAATTTGATTTTGAAAATCTCAAAGTGGTAATAATTGGTCAAGATCCATATCATGGTGAAGGTGAAGCTAATGGATTGTGTTTCTCAGTGAATGATTCAATAAAAATTCCACCTTCATTGATAAATATTTTTAAAGAAATAAATTCAGATTTAGGTACTATTTTTTTGCCAACTTCAGGTAATTTAGAGCGATGGGCAAAACAAGGAATTTTACTTTTAAATGCAGGTTTAACCGTTAGAAAAGATATTCCAAATAGTCACAAACATTTGAAATGGAATGTATTCACGGATGCTGTAATCAAGAAAATTTCAGAAGAAAATGAGAATGTAGTTTTTTTACTTTGGGGAAATTTTGCAATTCAAAAAGAGAAATTAATAGATGTGTCTAAACATAAAATCTTAAAATCAGGACATCCATCACCGATGAGCGCTAATCAAGGGAAATGGTTTGGTAATAAGCATTTTAGTCAAACAAATGATTATTTATCATCTATTGGAAAAAAACAAATTGATTGGTAATTTCTAATTTACGTTAAAAAAGAAATAGCCATTATTGTCTAAGTTCGCCAACGGACTATTGATGTTTAATGTAATTTCTTTTGGATTATTTATTGAACGTAGCTCAACAGAATTGATAGATTCGCTATTGTATCCAAAACTCAAGCGATAGTTTCCAGTTGAAAGAAGAGGAAATCCAACATTATATTCATAGGTTTCG
Organism: Flavobacterium dankookense; assembly: GCF_004362665.1. Classification (GTDB taxonomy): domain Bacteria; phylum Bacteroidota; class Bacteroidia; order Flavobacteriales; family Flavobacteriaceae; genus Flavobacterium; species Flavobacterium dankookense. The sequence continues at coordinate 233,201 of NZ_SNXR01000011.1, forward strand.
TCTACAGAATTGTATTCACATTTACCATAAACATAAGAACCATTTTGCGCACTTCCTTTAATAATTTGAAGCTGGGAATCATTTACAAAAACAGTTTCCCATTCAGTTTCATTAACTCTTTTCTCAATTACATACGAAAAAGCATAATTTTCAGCATTTCCAGTTGTAGCATATAAATCAAGTAAACCAGTTTGTCCAACTTCGGCTTGAAATCTTGAAAAATCTGCATTGACATAAAGATAATCACCAACATTGTAGTTGACAATTGGGTTATAAGTTACCAAGTTTGTTGTAACGTCAATAGTTGTATTATTATAAAATCCGTCGTCGTTTATATCACAATTTGAGAATAAAAACGCTATTAAAACTACTAGTATATATTTTATTTTCTTCATAACAATTTAATTAAAATCGGTATCCTAAATTAATTCCAACTCTTGATATTTTATCTGGACTTTTGTCTGTATTGGCAAAATTATAACCAAAACCAACTAGTAATTCTAGAGCGAAACTATCATTAAAATACATTTTGTAACCTAAACATGCACCAGCTCCAAAATCAGTATAATTTGATATTTTGGTTGTGTAAATAGCTGTTCCACCATTTTCTTCGCGGATAATTTCTTTGAAATCACCTCCATTGTAGGAACCGAATACTTCGGCAAAATAATATCTTGTTTTACTTTTTGACAAAGCATATCTCACATAAGGATTGAATTCGTATTTTGCTAAGTTATTAGTGTAACCATCTTCAAAATCTTCTGTTAGTTTTTTACTGTCGGAATAGTTAATATTGATACCAACTGAAAAGTCATTTTCAAGAAAACGTTCATAACTTAAACTGATTTTTGATGATAAAACTGCCGATAACACATCAATTCTAAATTCGTTTTTTTTGCTAGAAATGGCGCTTTCTTCTTGTGCATTAGCATAGCTAGTTAATAGTAGTAAAGCAATAAGTATCTTTTTCATTCCAATAGTTTTTTATCAGTAAGCGAATATAGTTAAAAATTAAAAATTACGAATTAAAAATTATCAATTATCAATTATCAATTATCAATTATCAATTATCAATTATCAATTATCAATTATCAATTATTCCAGCGTTAAAGCTCCAAGGATTTCTTCGCTCATAAATGGTCCGCCAGGAAATTTTGCGGTGTAATCTAAGTTCAACCAAATATCACCGCGCTCATCAATATGATAATGAAGTGAATTATTCATTGTTTCTCTCGGAAAAAGAACTTTTTTTATTAAGTAATTTATGGCTTCTAAATCCGTTTTGTTGCCAATATATATTTCTGGATAAATATGTCCTTTAGTGTGAATTAACCTTGGAGTTCCGCCAATTGAGCGAATACAAGCAGCCATCAAAATAGAATGATCATCACAATCTCCCGATAGATATTCTAGCGATTCTGTTGCGGTAGCAATATAATCACTACCTTTTGGGTCACTAACATAATGCCATCTACTATTAATTTCTTTAAATACAGCAAAACATTGAATGATTGTAAAGTATTCATTTTTAAATCCTTTTACTTCTTTGAAATGCTTATTGGTAGCCATTATCGAAAAACTTCTGACTTTTGGATTGTCATATTCTATGGCATTTAGGATTTTATATTTGTTAGGAAAAGGTAATAATTTTGATACTATAATATCTTGTGGATATGGATTGTCAGACATTGCATAAACCATCGAACGATAATCTTCAAAAACACTATTAAAACCATATCCTCCAAAAACAGTTCCAAAAATTAAAAATAAAAAATAGAGAACTACACTAATTAATGTAAGTTTTCGTAATTTTTTTAAAATGAAATGAATTAGAAATATAATCAATAGAAAAAGAAATATTCTATCCAATTGAAGTGACCATTTAATATCAATTAGATTTTGATGACAAATAATAAAAATTGGAATAGTGAAAAGCAAACTCAGAATAAAAATGATAATACTATCCCACGGACTGTCTATCCTAATTTTTTCTTTAAGTTGTTGATAAGAAAGATTTCCAAATTTTATCATAGTGCTAAAGCAAAAAGCTAAACAGCTTTTACTATTTCAGCAAAAGTACCTTTTTTATCTATAATTTTAAGGTCAAAGAGTTGATTTTGAATTTTGTTTAACACTTTTTCTTGCAATGGTTTTTGTGACCATTTTGTGAGCGATAACCATTCGTTGATATCTTCAATTTTTTGGTCAAATTTTGAGGCTAAAGTTCTATCAATACTAGGAATTTCTTTAAACTCAGATGTTGTAGCGTTGATAATTTCCAAAATTCGGCTAATGGTTTGCGGATGTTTTTCTAAAACTTCATTTCTAACCGCAATAACAAAACATGGCCAAGGCGTCGGACAATCCGCTATTCGACGGAAAACACCTTTGTCAACCAATGGTTTAGTCATAAATCGTTCCCACATAAAATAATCGGCTTTTCCTGAAGTTAAAGCTTCAACTGCACCGTCAATCGTGTTTACAATTTCAAATTCAAGTTTTTCGGTGTTCCAATTGTTATCTTGTGCATTCACAAAAGCCATCAAATGTGAACCTGAACCTAATCGAGAAATTGCCGCTTTGGTATTTTCTAAATCGGGAAGTGTTTTAAATTTTGAATTTGCCGCAACGTGAATTCCCCAAATCAATGGACTTTCTACATAAACTTGAACAATAGAACTTGGATTTCCACCAACGATGTCTTTTACAATTCCTTCCGAAAGAATGACAGCAATATCGGTTTCTCCATCGCGAAGCATTTGACACATTTTTCCTGTTCCTTCGGGAATGTCTGTCCATTGTAAATCGATGCCTTCGTTCTCAAATTCGCCATTTTCGACGCAAAGTTGCCACGGTAGATTGAAATGTTCTGGAACGCCAGCTATTTTTATTGTTTTCATTTAGACTTCTTAGATTGTTAGATTGTTGGATTATTAGATAATTGAAAAGAGATAATAGATTTAAGTCTAATCATCTAATTTTCTAAAAATCTAATTATCTATTTTTCATTTGCCACCATTTCCAAGTTACGCCACTTTCATCTGGATAATTTTCCATAAAAGTCATTCCCACTTTTTCTAAAACACGATTGGATGCAGCGTTTTCAGCATGCGTATAAGCGTTCATTTCTTGGATATTCATTTGATTGAAACCATAGTCAAGCCAAGCGATTGAAGCTTCGGTGGCGTAACCTTTTCCCCAAAATTTTGGGTTTAAGCGATAACCATAATCATAAAAATTGGTGTTTCCATTCTCAACATGGTCGTTTACAAACTTTATTCCTGTCCAGCCAATGAATTCGTTGGTTTGCTTTGCCAGTTCGCTATTGCTCGTGTCTTTCAAAATGGTTGCAAATCGACCAATTCCGTTTTCTTGATATTGTTTTTGAACCATTTCAATTATTTTGATGGTTTCTTCAACGGTTTGTGTTGGATTTTGCCAAAGATATTTGTGTACTTCTACTTGATTATCCATAGCAAACATTTCGTCGGCATCAGAAAGTTCTAATGGACGAAGTAGCAATCGTTCTGTTTCGAGAATTAAGTTCATAATTTAAGGTTTTTAGCCCCGATAGAGCCGATATCCTCGCGTAGTTTACGGAGCGAGATAAAGGCGAAAGCGGGAAATAGCTCCAAAAAAAATTATTCAGAAAGTTTTTGTAAAGTATAAGCAATTAGTTCATCTACAGCTTTGTATGGATCGGCGCTAAATGTTCCATTGGCACGATTGGCAATGATAGCATTCAATGACAAGCAATTGTGTCCAAGCAGTTTTCCTAGTCCATAAATGGCTGCAGTTTCCATTTCGAGATTTGTCATTTTTGTTCCTTCAAATTCGAATGCGTCCATTTTGCTGTTGAGTTCGCTGTCCTGAATTTCAAGACGTAAAACGCGACCTTGCGGTCCATAAAATCCGCCAGCTGTTCCAGTGAAACCTTTGTGAAAACGTGGACTTTCGATTTTTTGTTCCAAAGTTTCTGAGCACGATATTACATATGGTTGTCCTTTGCGTAAATCCCAATTGGTTTGGGAAATGAAAGCTTCTTCGAGGTTTTTTTCTGAAATTTCGTCAATTAAATAGGAGCGAAGCATGTTGTCTAATCCAACGGCGTATTTGCTCAACACGAAACTATCGACAGGAATATTGGCTTGTAATGAACCTGATGTTCCAATTCGGATGATGTTTAGCGATGTTAAGTTCTCTTTTGGTTTGCGAGTTTCTAAGTCGATATTCACCAAGGCATCGAGTTCGTTCATCACGATGTCTATATTGTCAGGTCCAATTCCGGTTGACATTACGGTCATTCGTTTTCCTTTGAAGAAACCAGTTTGGGTTTTGAATTCACGTTTTTGAGTTGAAAATTCAATTTTTTCAAAGAATTGCGTGATTTTTTCCACTCGGTTTTGGTCGCCTACGAAGATAATATCGTTAGCAATATGTTCGGGTTTTAGATTTAAGTGGTAAACACTTCCATCTGGATTTAATATTAATTCGGATGATTGTATCATTTTAATTTTTAATTGTTAATTCTTAATTTTTAATTGAATCAGCCGCCAACGCGTTTTGTTTTAAATCCTTTGTCTTGTAGAATTTTCATGATTTTATCACGATAATCTCCTTGAAGGATTATTTCTCCATCTTTGAAACTTCCGCCAACGGCGAGTTTGCTTTTGATTTCTTTGGCTAAAAGTTTAAAATCTTCGTCTTCACCTTCATAGCCTGAGATTATGGTAGTTGGTTTTCCTTTTCGTTTTTCGTATTTGCAAAGTATTGGTTCTTTTTGAACAAATAATTTGTGTGGAGTTTCATCAACGGTTTCTGGTTCGTTGGAAACTTCATGGTCGGGAAATATTTTTTTTAGTTGGTCTTGTAAATCCATAAAATGTAAATTCCAAAAAATTAAATTCCAAATTCCAATGAAAAATTATTGGAATTTGGAATTTTAAAATGAATAGTCTAAACTTTATTTTTTCTTTAATCCTAATTCCACTAGACGTTCGTCAAGGAATTCTCCCGCTGTGATATCGTCATAAAGTTTTGGATTATCTGCATCAATACATTGCTCCAAACAATTTAATTTCATATCGCTAACAGGATGCATAAAGAACGGAATTGAAAAACGCGACGTTCCCCAAAGTTCTCTCGGTGGATTAACCACTTGATGAATAGTAGATTTTAATTTATTGTTTGTATGTCTTGACAACATATCGCCAACATTTATCATCAATTCATCTGGTTCTGCCATGGCATCAATCCATTGACCATCGTGGTTTTGAACCTGTAAACCTTTACCTTGCGCACCCATTAAAAGTGTGATTAGATTGATATCTCCATGAGCAGCAGCGCGAACAGCACCATCTTTTGGCTCATCAGTTATTGGTGGATAATGGATTGGTCTCAAAATTGAGTTTCCATCTTTAATATAATTGTCAAAATAAAATTCGTCCAATCCAATATGAATAGCCAAAGCTCTTAACACATAAATACCTGTTTTTTCAAGCATTTGATACGCTTCTTTTCCAACTTGATTGAAATGAGGTAATTCAGTTACGGTAACATTTTCAGGATATTCGCCCGCATATTTTGAACCTTCAGAAACATATTGTCCAAAATGCCAAAATTCTTTTAAATCGCCAGCTGAACGACCTTTTGCATGTTCTTTACCAAAAGAAACATAACCTCTTTGTCCGCCAATTCCTGGGATTTCATAACTAGCTTTTGTTTCTAGCGGAAGCGAAAAAAAGTTGCGCACTTCACTATATAAATCACTAACTAATTTGTCATCTAAAAAATGACCTTTTAATGCTACGAAACCTATTTCTTCGTAAGCTTTTCCGATTTCATTTACAAACTTTTGTTTACGTGCCGGATCATCCGACAGGAAATCACGTAAGTCAACACTTGGAATTTGTTGCATACTAAAACTTTTTTGTTAATAACTTAAAACGCATTAAAATCAATGCATAGCTACAAATGTAATTAATTTTTAAATACGATTTTTCAAAGTTGTTAACAATTCGTGGCAAAACGATTGCTAATTTATAGGCAAACAATTTGAATATTTCAATTACCAATAAATTTCTACAAGCTAGTTGACACACTCAATAAAAAATACTACTTTTACAACCCAAACAACACTACTATGAGTCAAAAAGTATTGCTCACTTCCAAAGAAGTCAATATCATACTCCATCGTTTGGCTTGTCAGTTAATCGAAAACCATTTAGATTTTTCCAATACTGTTTTAATCGGAATTCAACCAAGAGGTATTTATTTGGCCAATCGTATCAAATTTTTATTGGAAAACGAATATAAAATCAATGGAATACAACTTGGTTTTTTAGATATTACTTTTTTTCGTGATGATTTTCGTAGAGGAGAAAAACAATTAGAAGCCAACAAAACTCAAATTGATTTTTTGGTTGAAGATAAAAAAGTAGTATTTATTGATGATGTCCTTTTTACAGGAAGAAGTATCAATGCTGCGTTAAGCGCCATTCAATCTTTTGGAAGACCATCAGAAGTAGAACTTTTAGTATTGATTGATAGAAGATTTAGTCGCCATTTGCCCATTCAACCTGATTATCGAGGTCGTCAAGTTGATGTTATCAATAATGAAAAAGTAATCGTTTCATGGAATGAAAAGGATGGAGAAGATGCGGTTTATTTAATTTAGACCCGAGCCGAAGGCGAACGGAGCGCAGCTAATTACTAATTAAAAATTACGAATTTTAATTAAAAGAGACAACAACACACAACATACAACACACAACTAAAATGTCTGAATTATCAGTTAACCATTTATTAGGAATAAAGTATCTCAAAAAAGAAGATATTAACTTGATTTTTGAAACAGCCGATCATTTCAAAGAAGTTATTAATCGTCCAATAAAAAAAGTGCCTTCACTGCGAGACATCACTATTGCTAATATTTTTTTTGAAAATAGTACTAGAACAAAACTCTCTTTTGAATTAGCACAAAAACGACTTTCGGCGGATGTAATTAGCTTTTCTGCTGCTCAATCTTCAGTAAAAAAAGGCGAAACATTGATTGATACTGTAAATAATATTCTTTCAATGAAAGTCGACATGGTTGTGATGAGACACGCTAATCCAGGTGCGGCTTATTTTTTATCTCAAAATGTAAAAGCAAGTATAGTTAATGCTGGTGATGGTGCTCATGAACATCCAACACAAGCTTTGTTAGATAGTTTTTCCATAAGAGAAAGATTAGGAGAAGTTGCAGGAAAAAAAGTGGTCATCGTAGGTGATATTTTGCATTCACGAGTAGCACTTTCTAATATTTATGCCTTACAATTGCAAGGTGCAGAAGTTAAAGTGTGTGGACCAAAAACACTAATTCCCAAATTTATCGAAAGTCTCGGTGTTACGGTTGAACCAAATCTTAGAAAAGCATTAGATTGGTGTGATGTAGCTAATATGCTTCGTGTTCAAAACGAACGAATGGATGTGAATTATTTTCCTTCTACACGAGAATATGCACAACAATATGGTGTTGACAAAGAATTACTAAACTCTCTCAAAAAGGAAATTATTATCATGCATCCCGGACCAATCAATCGTGGAGTTGAAATTACATCTGATGTTGCTGACTCGCAGCAATCCGTAATATTGGATCAAGTTGAAAATGGTGTTGCTATACGAATGGCGGTTATTTATCTTTTAGCTTCTAAAATACAACAATAAAAAAGTCCCGAATTTTCGGGACTTTTTAATTATTCTGTTTTCAGATTTCTAAGTTGTTTTAGCTTTTCTTTCCAAGTGGCTAATTCTTCTTTTTGTCTTTCAATATTTTTCAAAACTTCTTTTACCAACGGATTGTCTGATTTGGCATTTGAAAAGAATTGAATATTGTTTTCTAATTGGAAAATATCGTTTTGTACTTCATCAATTTTACGGATGATGAATACTTTTTCGTTGTCTAATTTTCTTGTGTCAGAATGTGCTAAATTATCTAGTCTATTAGCAAATCTTGCCATTTCATTGTCTTTCTTGCTAGCACTTAATTTTTCGAACAACGTATCTAAGATTTTATTAAATTTTCCTTCGATATGACGTCTTGGAAAGGGAACTTTTCCAAAACTTTTCCAAGTTTCAATATGAGCTTTTATAGCATCTAAATCCGTTTTATGATCACCAACAAGTTCGAAATTTCTTAGTGTTTCTAAATAGGCTTTTTTGTTTTCAAAAGCAGCTACTTCATCTTCATTAACTTCGGATTTTTGCTCTTTTAATTTTTCAAAATACTCATTACAAGCAGCTCTAAATTCTCCCCAAATTTTGTCTGAAAATTTTCTTGGAACATGTCCAATAGTTTTCCACTCTTCTTGAATTTGTTTCATCAATGGAGTAGTAGTTGCAAAATCCGTAGAATCTTTTAGTTCAATGGCTTTGGCAACAAGTGCTTGTTTTTTGGTTAAGTTGTCGTTTTGGTCTTTTTTAATTTCTTTATAAAATGAATTTTTCAGAACATTAAAATTTCTGACAGCAACTTTGAATGCTGCCCAAGTTTCTTCATTTACTTCTGCAGGAACTTTTCCAGTTTTGAAAAAGGCTTCTCTAAGCTTTTCTACTTTTTCAATTTGGCCTAGCCAAGCATTGTGAGAATTAACTTTTTCTTGTGCTAAAACTTCAATTTGTGCAATTAAATCTTTTTTAGCAACTAAGTTTGCTTGTTCAATTTCACGGAATTTTTCATAATAACCTTCACGTTTGTCATGAAGTTGTTTGGTTAAATCACTGAATTTATTCCAAATTTCTTCACGATGATCTCGAGAAACTGGTCCGATATCTTCTTTCCAAATTCGGTGTAAATCTTGTAATTCACGAAACGCTTTGTTGATGTCTTCCTCTTGATTTAATTCTTCCACACGAGCAATAATTTTTAGTTTTTGCTCTAAGTTGTGTTTGAAATCTAAATCACGAATTTCTCTATCCAAGTGAAGAATATCGTAGAAGTTTTCTAAATGGAAATGGTAATTATTCCAAACGTGGTTGTATTTGTCTTTTGGAATTGGTCCAGCAACTTTCCATCGTTCTCTAATATCGTTAAATTGTTTTAGAGTAACTGAAATTGCTTCTTGGCTGTGAATTAAGTTTTTTAATTCTTCGACAATGGCAAGTCTATTCTCTAAATTTGATTTCAGACTATTTTGTAAACTTTGAAAATGACTGTTTTTTCTTTCTCTATAGGAAGTATATAGTTGATCAAATTTTACTTTTAACGGAAAATGATAATGGAAATCCTCCGTTGTTTCAGGATTTTCAGCATGGAATTCCTCTTTTTTCTCGTCAATAAAATGATAGTATTTTGATAAGAATGATTTTTTTAATTCTTCAACATGGTCTTTAACTGACATTACTTTTTCAACAGCAACAAGAACGCTCAATTCATTTACCAATTCTTCCATAGACAACGTTTCATAATCCATCATTTCAATATGATGTCTATCTTTTAACGTTTCGTCTTCGCTTTCCTCTGCATTTACATTTTGTATTGCAGTTATCGCAGAATGGTTATCATCTTCTATAACTAAAGTATCGTCCGCTACTTGTTCGTCTGTAAGTTTAACTACATTTTCTGGTTCTGAAATAGTTTCAACTACTTCTTCAACAGTTGGTATTTCAACTTCTTCAGAAACAACAGCGGCAGTTTCTTCAATTACTTCTTCAGAAATTGCTGCCTCTTCTGCAACTACAGTTTCAATTTCTTCTGAAATTTCAACAGCAGTTTCAACTACAACTTCTTGATTTTCTGTTGGTGTTGAATCATTTGATTCATTAGCCAAGTTTCCATCTGCTTCTAGCAGGTTATCATTCTTTTCTTCTAACATTTTGAAAATGTTTTAAAGGTTACACAATTTGAGGGCGAAAGATAGTAAACTACTACTAAATTTCAAAGAAAATCAATGTTTTCTGTACTTTTTAGTATGAATCAAAAAGTTCTGTCACAGTAGTAACAGAACTTTTGATAATTATTTTGGAAAAATTTTAGTTAACCGCTATCTTTTTTGTAACCGATTGATTATTTGCGTTCAATTGCAAAAAGTAAAAACCCTTCGGAAGATTAGTCAATTCGTATGTAGTATCAAGTCTTTCCGGGCTTTTGATTTGTTGTACTAATTGACCGTTTATTGTAATAATGTTTATTTCTGATAATTCAACTTCTGATTGAATGTTGATTTTACCAGTATTAGATGGATTTGGATATACAGTTATTGAATTTAATGCATTGAATGTTTCTGTATTTAATAAACTTCCCCAAATAGACATAGCATAGGATGGATTATCTATATACGGATTTCTATTGTTTTGACGTGCATAAATTGCATCATTTCTGTCTCTTTCTCTTTGGCTTACAGGATCATTATTATGCCAAGTTAATAAAACATTAATTGCTTGATTAGTAAATACTTGATTACTTGTGTTGTTGAACATTGGATAGTTCCATCCAGAAACTTGGTCTTCATATCGAGTAGCAAAATATAATATCATTCTAGCAATATCTCCTTTAAATTCATCAATTGGTTCGAAAACTGTTCCTGTGTAACCTGCAGAATATCCAGAATTTAAATTTGAACCTTTTTTTGAACCATTTGAATAGGTAGAAGTAGCATTATTTACCTTGCTAAATGGCCAACTATCTCTTTGTGCGTTTACATATTTATCAGAAGGAACAACACAATGAGCATCAGAAAGCATTGGTTGTAGAGAATTATATACCGACTGAGGTATTAAATGTTCTCTGTTATATCTTTGGCATTCAGCATTTCCTAAAGTACCATCATCTTGTAAACCACCACCATATTCGTATTCACATTCCGTTCCTGTTGGGTTTTCGGTGTACATATCCAACATAGTTCCATTATTTTCATAATAATTATCAATGTCTGATGTTAAGTAAGTTACATAAATACCATTGTTACCATTATAACCTCTATCATTATGGTCGTTGATGATATTGAATAATTGTGTTTTTAATGTGTATCCAGTTCCAGTTGCTGTATTATAATATCCATTTGGGATTGATTCAACGCTATTGGCAACTTGTGCAATAGTAATTGTGGAAACTAATAGTAAAAATGAGGTAATTATATTTTTCATAAATTTTATTTTCTTTCTAATAATGCCATGTAAAAACCATCAAAACCACTTTCTGAAGCTAGTAATTTTGAATCTTTAACAAAGGTAAAGTTTTTGCCGCTTTCGGTTGTTAAAAAACGCTTAATTTGTTCCTGATTTTCAGATGGTAAGATAGAACATGTAGCATAAACTAATTTTCCACCTGGTTTAACAATCTTTGAATAATTTTCTAGAACTTCGGCTTGTGTTTTTTTAATATTTTCAATAAACTCGGGTTGTAACTTCCATTTGCTGTCTGGGTTTCTTTTTAAAACACCTAAACCGCTACATGGTGCATCGATTAGAACTCTATCGGCTTTTTCATGAAGTTTTTTGATAACTTTTGTACTATCAATAATTCGGTATTCTATGTTGAAAGCACCGTTTCTTTTGGCTCTAAGTTTTAATTGCTTAAGTTTGCTTTCATATAAATCCATGGCAATTAATTGACCTTTATTTTCCATTAATGATGCCATATGCAACGTTTTTCCACCAGCACCAGCACAAGTATCAACAACTCGCATGCCTGGTTGTACATCAAGAAAAGCAGCAACTAATTGAGAAGACGCATCTTGAACTTCAAATAATCCTTCTTTAAAAGCATCAGTTAAAAAAACATTGGCTCTTTCTTTTAGAACTAAAGCATCGGGCTGATTTTTTAAAAACTCAGTTTCGATATTTAAATCCATCAACAGTGCATGAAGTTTTTCCTTGGTGGTTTTTAGAGTGTTAACTCTTAGAATTACTTTTGCTTGTTGGTTTTGAGCAGCAATTTCTTTGGTCCAAAGTTCTTCACCAAGTTCTTTTATTCCCAATTCGTCCATCCAATCTGGAATAGACTCACGGTATTTTCTAATTTTGGATAATTCGTCAAAACGACCTTTGATTTTTCGTGCAGGTGTTCCTTCTAATTGTCTCCAATCTGGAATTGTATACCCACGAAGTACTGCCCAAACAGCGAAAATTCGCCATAATTGGTCACGGTCAAGCGGTTCTTTTACATCTGCTATTTCCATATACAGACGTTTCCAACGAACAATTTCGTATATGGTTTCGGCAACAAACTTTCTATCGGAACTTCCCCAACGTTTGTCTTTTTTCAAGGCACGAGCAACTACTTTATCTGCATATTCACCTTCATTGAAGATGGCGTTCAGGGAGTCAATCGTTGTGTAAACTAGGTTTCTATGTAATCGCATTTGTAAAAAAATCAGCGGGCAAAGATATTGCTTTTAATGCAAACAAAAAAAAGTATTCTTTGGTAGAATACTTTTTAGTTTTTTTATTCGCAAGATTTGTCAATTCTTCGCATTTCAATTTTCTCTGGAGCATGGAGAACGAGTGGGAATTGTTCAATTTTTACAGAACTACTGTCTAGCCCAAATCCTTTTTCTTCTGATAAACTGAATTTTTTCATTGTGAAATAAGTATTCATAACTACTTTTTCAAAGAAAGTTAAGTCACTATCATTAGAAAGGAATTTTTCAGAAAGAACAAATTTGAAATCTCCAATGATATTATTTTTACTCAATGATTCATATCGACTAGTGATATCCACTTCACCGCGATCAACCATTTCTTTGATAACTTGCTTGAACATCAAATTGATTTTTGTCGGTTCTCTGAAACCAAGGTAGAAGTCTATTCTATAAATATCATCTTTAATTATTTCAGTAACACGATATTCTTTTTTATAAGGTTCGCTTAAAATATTTACGTGAACAAACCAATATAAGTCAGCTCTTTTTGGTCTTTTTTGAAGAATAGAATACATCACTTTTTCTTCTATCTCATCGCTACGTTGTGAATTGGTCATGTATACCAAATGAGTTGCATATTTTGGAATTGACAAGTCAACGCTTAGTTCGGCTAACACTTTTTTGTAATCTTCGATTTTTACAATCTTAGTGTAGTTTTTACTAATTTGTTTTGCTAAAAACCAAGTTGCCATTATTCCGATTAAACCTGATGCAATAATTAATGTTACAAAACCACCATGGAAAAATTTAACAATATTGGCATATAAGAAACTAAATTCAATTACTAGATAAATGGTAATTAGTGGAATTATAAAGTAAAGTTTTACTCGTTTCATTATCAAATAAAAATTGAGTAGGATTGTTGTCATAATCATACACAATACAATGGCTAATCCATAGGCATGTTCCATATTTGATGATTCTTCAAAATATAGAACTATTCCAATACAACCTAATAATAATAGCCAGTTAATTGACGGAATATAGAGTTGCCCTTTTAAATCGGTTGGATATTTAATTTTAACTTTTGGCCAAAAGTTCAAACGCATTGCTTCATTAATCAAAGTAAATGAACCACTTATTAATGCTTGAGATGCAATAACGGCAGCCAATGTAGCAATAACAATTCCTATTGGTTGAAACCAATCCGCCATGATTAAATAGAAAGGATTTCCAGCTTTTCCTCCAAGTTCTGCTAATGTTTTTCCTTCATGATTTATCAAATAAGCGCCTTGTCCGAAGTAGTTTAACAGAAGCATTATTTTTACAAAAATCCAACTTACTCTAATGTTTTTTCTTCCGCAATGTCCCATGTCAGAATACAAGGCTTCAGCTCCTGTAGTACAAAGAAATACAGCACCAAGAACGAAGAAACCTTCTGGATGAATTTGTAATAACTCATAAGCATAATACGGATTTACTGCAGCAAAGACAGACAAATCGCTAAAAATTTGAATGGCTCCAAGCACACCTAGCATGGTAAACCAAATCAACATCATTGGGGCGAAAAATTTACCAACTAATTTAGTTCCAAACTGTTGTATGGTAAATAAAGCAATCAAAATACCAATTACAATTGGAATAGTATTAATATCTGGTTTAAAGATGCGTAGTCCTTCAACGGCTGACGAAACTGAGATTGGCGGTGTAATTATACCATCAGCTAGCAATGCACTTCCACCAATTATTGCTGGTACGATGAGCCATTTTATCTTTGTTCTTTTAACCAAAGCAAAAAGCGCAAAAATTCCACCTTCACCGTGATTGTCAGCACTCAGTGTAATCAAAACATATTTTAGTGTTGTTTGGAGTGTTAATGTCCAAAAAATACAGGAAATTCCACCCAGAACAATATCTCTAGATATGGCATGAATACCAAGTATGGCTTTCATTACGTATAGTGGAGAAGTTCCAATATCACCATATATAATTCCTAATGTAACAAGTAATCCTCCAGTAGTGAGTTTGGAGTGCAAATTTTGATGACTATGAGAACTCATAATAAATTGTTAAAGAATGCAAATTTATATCTTTTTCAAATATGTGGATGTTTTTATAGGTATTTATTTTAAAAACAAAAAGCCATCGCGTTAACAATGGCTTTCAATCACAATAAAACTAAGTACAAAAACTAACTTCTTCTGTTTCCTCTTGAGCCACTTTGTACTCTTTCAGACGATTTGTTTTCTGATAAATTTCTAGAACTTGCTCTTTGATTATCAGAATTTCTAGTGCTTTCACTTCTTGAGTTGCTTCTTGCTGGAGCACTTTCACTAGTTACATTTCTTTGCGGAACACTTCTAGGCGCTTCATATTTCACACTGTTACTGCTTGTATTTGTTCTGGTTGGAGCGCTTTCATTTTTTTGTGAAATACTTCTTGGAGTTTCACTGCGAGTTATTTCATTTCGAACACTATTATCTCTTGTAGTAACTCTATTAGGAACATTTTCACGTGTTAGATCTCTTTGAGAAATACTTCTTGGAGTTTCGCTTCTTGTATTTTCATTTTTTACAAAATTATCTCTAGTAGTAGTTCTGCCAATTGTATTTTCAGTTGAAAGATCTCTTTGCGAAATATTTCTAGTTGATTCGATTCTTGTATTATCTGTTCTAACTGAATTTACTCTTCCTGTTACTGAATTTCTAACAGTTTCTGGTCTTGAATTTATTCTACCATTTGTATTGGCAACTTCATTTCTAGGAGAAACTGTTCTGATGTTTCTTTTTTGATCTAATTCATATCGGTTAGTGTAACTTGTATTTCTACTTGTAAAAGAACGATTTGGATGTTGGTTTTGATAAGCAACGCCTCTTCTTCCACCATTGTAATATACATTGTAAGCGCTTTGACATCTACGGATATTTACATAATTGTAGTGATGATACGTGTTAATGTGGAAACTAATATGATTTCTATATCTGAATATTGGAAATGGATTCCACGCTACGTAATAACTTGGATAATAACCCCAATACCAAGAAGAACAATAAGGTCTGTAATTATTCACCCAAAAAGAGCTATAAATTACTGGCGTATATGAATATACCGGTTCGTAAATATAATTTTGTCCATACATATAAACATCACCAACTACTTGAACTTGAATTCTATTGTTTCTGTCTTTTTCAACTTCGATTGAAGCTACATCTTGAAATCTATCACGACCTAGAACAGATTGGATAACAATAATATGCGTGTTACCTTCAATAGTTTCAATTACACGCATATAATCAACTTGATTATCTTCGTTTAAATCTAGATTAGATATTTGTGATTTTGGGTCATTCAATCTTCTTTCAAAATCTTCTAAGTTTTCTGAATCTCCAAAAATGGATGCAACAGCTCGTAAATCTAAATTATCACTAATTTCAGAATTTGTTGCAGTAACTGTAGTTCTATCTTGAGCAAATAATGTGCTAAAACTAAGTGTAGCCAAAAGCGATAGAGAAAGGATTTGTGATTTCATAATAGTATATTTTTAATTGATAAATAGCTATTTACGATTATCCAATTACTGTGCCACAATTTTTTATTTAAAGAAACTTTAACAAATAGAAAGTCAGTTAAAAAATGTATATTCGCTTATTATTCAAGCCTTTCAAATGAAAAAAATAGTTTGTATTATTTGTCTTCCTTTCTTTTTTGTGAGTTGTAAATCAGGTAAAGATGCTGTAATCATTTCTTTTAACTCTATTACGATTGACACGCTCTTGCATGATAAAATTAGCATTAGGGCAATTGAAGTTGATAATGATAAACTTTGGTATGCTGCTGACAAAAACAGGTTTGGATTTTATGATTTTAAAACCAAGAAAAATAAAGAAATTACAATAAAAAGTGATAGCATCAATAAAGAATTTAGAAGCATAGCTCAAAACAAAGAGTATGTTTTTATAGCTAATATTGGTAATCCAGCTAACATCTTTAAAATTAGTAAAATTGATTTATCAGTTAAACGTGTTTATACCGAAGTCCACGAAAAAGTATTTTATGATAGTATGAATTTTTGGAACGAAAAAGAAGGAATACTAATAGGCGATCCAATTGATAACTGTTTATCTATACTTATCACTCGCGATGGTGGAACTACTTGGAACAAAATACCTTGCGCAAATTTACCTAAAACGTTTGATGGTGAAGCGGCTTTTGCGGCTAGTAACACAAATGTTATGATTAAAGAAAACGATTGTTGGATAGTTTCAGGCGGAAAAAAATCTAGAGTTTTTCATTCTTCTGATAAAGGAACTATATGGAAAGTACATGAAACATCAATTGTTCAAGGAGATGCAATGACAGGAATTTTCACGGCAGATTTTTATAATAAAAAAAAAGGTTTCGTCGCAGGAGGAAATTACGAGAAGTTAGAGCAGAATTTTAAAAATAAAGCTATAACAAAGGATGGAGGAAAAACATGGACATTAATCGCCGAAAATCAAGGATTTGGCTATGCCTCTTGCGTTCAATTTATTCCAAATTCGGATGGCAAAGAATTGGTTGTTGTTGGAGCTACAGGTATTCATTATTCCTCCAACGGTGGCATTTCTTGGAAACAATTGTCAGATGATAAAACATTGTATACTATTCGTTTTCTTAATAGGAATACTGCATTTGCTGCTGGAAAGAATAAAATTGTAAAGATTGTCTTTAACTAATCTATAATGATTTTGTTATTGTCTTAAAAAAAGCGCAATCGATTGAAAACAGTTTTATACTTTTGCAACGCTAAAATAAAACAAATGAACTTTGATAGAAAAGACCTTTCCAACATACGCTTATTAGACTTGTACAAGCGACTTTTAATGCCAAGAATGATAGAAGAAAAAATGCTAATTCTTCTTCGTCAAGGTAAAGTGTCCAAATGGTTTTCTGGAATTGGTCAAGAAGCAATTTCGGTGGGAATTACAAATGCTTTGGATAAAGACGAATACATTTTGCCAATGCACAGAAATCTTGGTGTTTTTACTTCAAGAGATATTCCTTTGCATCGATTGTTTTCGCAATGGCAAGGCAAAAAATCGGGATTTACTAAAGGTCGTGATAGAAGTTTTCACTTCGGAACGCAAGAGTTTAATATCATTGGAATGATTTCACATCTTGGACCACAAATGGGAATTGCCGATGGAATTGCTCTAGCAAATAAATTACAGAAAAACGGAAAAGTAACGGCTGTTTTTACTGGAGAAGGCGCAACGAGTGAGGGTGATTTTCACGAAGCGTTAAACATTGCCGCTGTTTGGGATTTACCCGTTTTATTTGTGATAGAAAATAATGGTTACGGACTTTCAACGCCAACAAATGAACAATATCGTTGTGAAAATTTAGCTGATAAAGGAATTGGCTATGGAATAGAAAGTCATATTATTAACGGAAATAATATTCTAGAAGTTTATAATAAAATAGTGGAATTAAAAGCATCGTTAGCTGAAAATCCACGACCAATTTTATTGGAATTTAAAACCTTCAGAATGCGTGGTCACGAGGAAGCTAGCGGTACAAAATATGTTCCTCAAGAATTAATGGACGAATGGGCTAAAAAAGATCCAGTTTCAAATTATAAAGATTATTTAATCAATATTGGTGTTTTATCCGAAGAATTAGATACAGAGTTGAAATCGGTAATCAAGAAAGAAATTGACAAAAATTGGGCAATTACTCAAGACGAACCAGATTTTGAAGCTGATTTATTTGAAGAATTAAATGATGTTTACAAACCTTATAATTTTGAATTAGTTGAGCCATCATCAGAAGTAGAAAACATTCGTGTTATTGATGCTATTTCGTCTTCTTTAAAACAATCGATGGAACGCTATCCTAACCTTGTAATCATGGGACAAGACATTGCCGAATATGGTGGTGCGTTTAAAATTACCGAAGGTTTTGTGGAGCAATTTGGTAAAGAACGAGTTCGCAATACGCCAATTTGTGAGAGTGCAGTTGTTTCTGCTGCAAACGGTTTATCAATTAATGGATACAAAGCAATTGTTGAAATGCAATTTGCCGATTTTGTTTCCTCTGGATTTAATCCAATAGTGAATTTATTAGCAAAACAACATTATCGTTGGGGAGAAAAAGCCGATGTTGTCGTGCGAATGCCTTGTGGCGGTGGAACTCAAGCTGGACCATTTCACTCCCAAACCAATGAAGCTTGGTTTACAAAAACACCAGGTTTAAAAGTGGTTTATCCAGCATTTCCATATGATGCAAAAGGTTTATTGAATACCGCAATTAATGATCCAAATCCAGTGCTTTATTTTGAGCACAAGCAGTTGTATCGTTCTGTTTATCAAGATGTGCCTAAAAATTATTATACTATTCCTTTTGGCAAAGCTTCGGTTATTAAAGAAGGTGCAGATGTGACGATTATTTCGTTTGGAGCTGGAGTTCATTGGGCTTTGGAAACGTTAACCAAAAATTCAGATGTCAAAGCAGATTTGATTGATTTAAGAAGTTTACAACCTTTGGATACCGAAACGATTTTTACATCAATAAAGAAAACAGGAAGATGTATTGTTTTGCAAGAAGACACGCTTTTTGGAGGAATTTCAAGTGATATTTCAGCACTAATTATGGAGCAGTGTTTTGAATATCTTGATGCGCCCGTTCGTAGAGTTGGAAGTTTAGAAAGTCCAATTCCATTTGTAAAATCATTGGAAGATCAATATTTACCTAAGGTAAGATTTGAGAAAGAGTTGTTGGAATTGTTGAGGTATTAGAAATAAATAAGGTGTTCATTTGAACTCCTTAATTTTTACAGAACCTTTTTGATTAACCAATAAACAACAATAAAAACGATTATTGTTCCTAAACATCCGAATTTTGTGTTCTTTGCTGCAAAAAATGCTCCGATTAATGCGATTAAGTTCTTCATAGATTTTCTTTTTTTAATTAATTAAAGTGTCAATTTTTTGAGCTAGTTGATGATCTAAATCGGTTATTGCATTTTTATCGTGACTGTATAAAGAGATTTCAAGTTGAAAGGCTTTATGGATTTTACAATCGGGATGATGGTTGATTTCATCAGCGTAATTGGCTACTTTTAATAGAAATTGTGCTAATTCAGTTTGTGATTTAAACTTGAAATTGTTTACTAGTTTTCCGTCAATTACGTTCCATTCCATGATATTTAGTATTTACCGTTTAGAAGTTCTCCACCGATTGCCGATTTGGTTTCGATGCCGAGTTTCTTCATCATTTCAAAGGTAGTACAAACTGCGGCAGATGTAACAGGAATTCCACATTCTGCTTGAATTAAATCAATTGCTTCTAATGATGGCATTTGAACGCATGCAGAAATTACTAAAACATCAACATCAGTCAAATCCAATTGCTTGTAAATTTCCAATAAATTCAACGGATTTTGAGCTGCCACTTCCAAGTTATCGGGAATTTCCAAAGCAATACTTTCTTTTACTTTAATGCCTTGATGTTCGATGTAATCTACAACCATGTCGGTTAATGGTCGCATGTAAGGTGTAATAATCGAAATTTGTTTTGCACCTAAAACTTTTAATCCGTTAATTAAAGCTCCAGCAGAAGTTACAATTGGAGTAGGAGAGTCATTGGCTACAGTTTCCTGATGTAAATTCACTTCCGAAACGCAATGATATCCTCGTCCCATGCTCATTATCGCTACCAAACAAGCGTAACCCATAACGTCAACATGTGCATCAGAAAGTTCTTGTGCGCATTTCAAACTCATGGCATCCATGGCTTCGAGTTCTTCTTTTGTTACTTTTTTCATTCGCATTCTGCTCGAATGGAAAGTAAAACGTTCGGGTAAAATGGTTTCACGAGAACGAAAGATTGCTGGTATTTCGGTTTCCATCGTTACATTACTTGATGGAACTATTTGTCCTATTCTGTATTTCATTTTTAGTTTAAAAGTTTATGGTTTAAAAGTTTAAAAGTTGCTCAGATACTAATTACTGAACACTGAGCACTGAGCACTGAACACTTTTTTAAATCTCCTTAACCGTATTCACAATCGTTCCAATTCCTTCGACAGTTGCTTCTACAACATCACCATCGTACAACCATTCTTGTGGATTTCTGCCAGCGCCAACACCAGATGGTGTTCCAGTTGCAATGATATCGCCTGGTTCTAAAGTGAAAACTATACTTAAATCTTCAATTAAATCATTGATGTTGAAAAGTAAGAATTTAGTATTCGAATTTTGTTTTTCAACGCCGTTTACTTTTAATGATAAATTCAAGTTGTGCGGATTTTCAATTTCGTCTTTGGTAACCAAAATTGGTCCCATCGGTGCAAAGGTATCCTGACCTTTAGAAACTATCCATTGACCTTCACGACGACAATCACGTGCCGAAATATCGTTGATTACAGTGTAACCAAAAACATAATCCATAGCATCTGCTTTAGCAACGTATTTTCCTTTTTTGCCAATTACAACTGCCAATTCCACTTCCCAATCCAATTGTTCGGTTAGTTTGGTATTTTTGATAATTTCAGTATTTGTAGCTGTAACGGTTGTTGGCGGTTTTGAAAATATGATTGGTTTTTGCGGTAATTTCCCTGTTGTATCCAATGTTCTTGCGCTTTCGGCAACGTGTTCGGTATAGTTCAAACCAATTCCGATGATATTTTTTCTAGGTTTTTCGATTGGAGCAAGTATGGTTACTTCGTCCATTTCGTAACAGATTTCTTCGAAGAAATTTTCTGGAGTTTCAGAAACCATTTCGGTGATTTCAGCTATGATTTCAAATCCCATATCGATTAGGTCCAACATATCATTTGGTAATGGAAAGTTGGATATTTCGCCAAAATCTTCCATGTCGATAACTTGATTGTTGTAGATGAAGCCCAATCTTGGTTCGGTGTCTTGTGTTTTGTAGGTAAGTAGTTTCATGTTTATGCCGCTAAGACGCTAAGGCGCCAAGTTTAAAATCTATTTTCTTTAGTCTATTTTCTTTATTCTATTTTCTGATGTCCGTTATTTTCTTCCATTTCTCGAGATTGATACAATCCTAGTTTTTCTATAACTGGCAAATCGTTGAACGAAAACAAGCAAGCATCTTCTGTTTCGGATAAATTGTGGTGTTCGTGCCAAGCCCAAGACGGAACACAGAAAATATCGCGCTCTTTCCAGTCAAATCGTTTTCCGTTGATGATGGAATATCCTTTTCCTTTGGCACATTGATACACAAATGAACCTGTATGTTTGTGTGCTTTTCCTTTGAAATTGGCTGGTAATGATTGCATTGATGCACTCATCGTTTGCATCACATGTCCGCCAGTTAACGGATTGGAATAGTGCATCAAAATTCCATCAAATGGATTGATTTCATTGACTTTTACAGCTTCTAACAACGCAGGATAAACGGTTTTCCAAGAATATTTGAATAATGGCGAATACGGTTTGTCCCAAATTTTATCAGCTGGAATAAATCCGGAAGTTCCGTAGGTTAATGGTGAATAATTTACTGGAAAATCTAATGGTTGTTTGCCATCATAAACCGCATAATCATTGGCTTCGAGCGCATTTACTAATGGAATATCTAAACCGTCTTGCCAGATGCAGGTTTTTCCGTTTGCATCAACGCCATGTTCGTGCCATGTTGAGTTTGGCGTAATCACAAAATCGTTGACTTCAAATGTGATTTTATTTCCATCAACCACAGTATATCCGCCTTCGCCTTCCATGATGAAACGCAATGCCGAAGCTTTGTGTTTGTGTGCTGATGTACTTTCGCCTGGACGTGTAACTTGAATTCCGGTGTACAACCAACCAACAGCTGCAGAAACGTCTTTTCGTTTGTCGTTTACCAAATAAACAACGCGTCTTCCAGCTTGTTCTGGCGTAACTAATTCGGATGATTTTAGTACTAATTCTCTCAAGTCGTCGTATTTCCAAAGCATTGGAACTGATGAACTTCTTGGTTCCCAAGGCTCGATGTCATTGGCAACGGTCCATAATGCGCCAGCGCCAAGGGTTTCTAGTTCTTTGTAGTATGCCTCGAGTTCTGGTGTGTCGTGAACTCGCGCTCTTCCTATTTGATCGTCTGAATGATTTTCGTTCATAACTATTATTTTTTTTTAACAATTAAGATAGTTAAGAAAATTAAGTTATCTCTTAATGAAACTTAATTCCTTAATGGTTTAACTACTATCTCTTATTAAACTCCTCATGATTATCAATAAATGTAATTTTTCTAGTAGGAGCAATGTTTACTCGCAAATCAAAAATATCAAATCTATTGTAATGTCCGAGAATGTCGTGCATTTGTTTGGGTTGGATGCATTTCTGCAAATCGATATCGGCGTACACAATTCCTTCGTCGTCAATTAATGGATCACCAATTACAGCACCATTTGGACCAATAAATCCTGAAAAAGCAGAACTTTTTCGGTCTAATAGTTCGTCAACATTGGGAACATCGGCACGCAAGGCATCTTTTATTTCTTGCGAAATCGTTGAACACGAAACGATAGTAAATAATTTTCCTTCGAATGAATGTGCGGCTGCTCTAATTTTGATTGCTTCTGCCATATCGTAATCTGGTGGCGCAACTGGAAGCGAAATGTAGTTGGCAATGTGAATTAATTCGCCTTGTGAAAGTAACGTGAAACGTGCTAATGTATTGGTGTTTTCACC
Source organism: Flavobacterium dankookense (assembly GCF_004362665.1). Lineage (GTDB taxonomy): Bacteria > Bacteroidota > Bacteroidia > Flavobacteriales > Flavobacteriaceae > Flavobacterium > Flavobacterium dankookense. The sequence continues at coordinate 256,218 of NZ_SNXR01000011.1, forward strand.
ACATGCCAACGTTCCAATTGGTCCAATTTCTGTATTGTATACTTTTAAAGAAGAACCGTCGCCCGATGTCCAAGTGAGCTTTTCTGCCCAAGTTGGTACTAGTTTTCTATGTTTTCCAATTAGGTTTCCGTTGTTGTCGATGATTAAATTGGTGTTGTAAATTTCACCATAACTATCGCCGCGTTCGTTGATGCCGATTACTATATGGATATTATAATCTTTTGCTGCTTGAAACAAGGATTGCATCGAAGCATCGGTAACTTTTACAGAAGATTTATATAATTCTTCGTACCATTTACTTCCTTGTACTGGTGTCATGATCCAATTCCAATACGGATAACCCGCAATGAAAACTTCGGGAAAAGCGATTAATTGTGCTCCGTTTTGACTGGCTTCTTTGATGAAAGAAATGGCTTTGTCAATCGTTTTTTCTACGTTTAAAAAAACTGGTGATGTTTGTACGGTTGCGGCTTTGAATTTTTTGAATTCCATATTCTATTTTTTTTTGAACGCGGATGAAACGGATTTACAAACGCGGATTTTAACGGATTTTTATTTCGTAATTTCTAATTTGTAATTCATAATTTTTTCCTTCATTTCCTCGTTGAAAGCTTCGGCTTTGATGCTTTGTCGGTCTTCTTGAATGGCTACGTTTACGAGTGTTACTTCGCCTTCGAGTACGGTTTTTTCTTTTTCATTTATAAATTGAAATCCGCAGATGATGGAGGAGTTTTTTAGTTCTTTTACCCAAAGTGATTTGGTTAGAATTTCGCCAATTCTTGCTGCATTTTTGAATTGCACTTTTAGGTCAACGGTTGGAATTCCGTTGGTTTCGTGAATTTTGGAAAATGGTCTTTCTAATGCTTCTTCAAACCAGTCTTCTACTAAATCATTGAGCATTTCTAAAAATCGTGGATAGAAAACTATTCCGGCATAGTCGATGTGTTTGAAACGTATTTTTTCTTGTTTTATGAATTTCATTTGTTATTTTTTACTCGAATTGCACAAATTTGCACGAATTCTGATGATTGTGTTTATTTTACTTATTTTTTGCCACGGATTAAACTGATTTTACAGATTAACACGGATTTTAAATTTGTTACTAGTCATTCCTGATGTTTTAGCCCAGATAGTAGTGGAAATCCTTTTCTTTTTTTCTTTAAAAAAAGAAAAGATTGCAACGGATAGCTGGAAATAGCTCCAAAAAATAACTAACTTTTTAATTTAAATCGTTGAATTTTACCAGTTTCTGTTTTGGGTAATGTTTCAACAAAATAAATTACTCTTGGATATTTGTATGGTGCAGCGACTTGCTTGAACCAATGTTGAATGTGATTTTTCATGTTTTCTGACGCGTTTGATTTTTCTTTTAAAACAATGTGCGCACAAACTAACATGCCACGTTCTTCGTCGGGCAAACCAACTACTGCACATTCTAAAATAGCTTCATGGGTTAGTAAAACACTTTCTACTTCAATCGCTGCAATGTTGTATCCAGCGGAAATAATCATGTCGTCGCCACGAGCTACGAACCAAAAATAGCCGTCTTCGTCTTGACGAAATATATCGCCTGTGATGTTCCAACCGTTTTCGACATATTCTTTTTGTTTTTCTTTACGATTTAGATATTTGCAACCTGTAATGCCACGAACTGCCAATCTTCCGGCTTGATTTCTTGGGACTTCATTTCCGTTTGTATCAATAATTTTTGCTTCGTAACCTGTTATTGGTAAGCCAGTTGCACCAGATTTGATATTGGTTTCGTTGGACGATATAAAGATATGCAAAAGTTCGGTTGCGCCAATACCATCGATGATTTTCAAACCAGTAGCTTCATACCAATCTTGCCAAACTTTCAAGGGTAGCGTTTCTCCTGCTGAAACACATTTGCGTAAGCTGGAAATATTAAATTCATTTACTTTGGTTGTTATAATTCGCCAAGCCGTTGGTGCTGTGAAACATATGGTTATTTTGTAATCTTGTATGGCTTGTAGCAAAAGGTCTGGCGAAGGTTTTTCTATTAAAAATGTTGATGCTCCAAAATACATTGGGAATAAAACCAATCCACCTAGACCAAAGGTAAATCCAATTGGCGGACTTCCTGTAAATACATCATTTTGAGTTGGTTGTAATGAATAATTTGGAAAAGCTTCGCAAATATTTAAAATGTCTCTATGATAGTGAGCCGTCATTTTTGGCAAACCTGTTGTTCCCGAAGTAAATCCGATTAGCGCAACACTGTCAGCTTTGGAATGAAAATTATCAAAAGTTTTGGGTTTGGTAGTCATTAATTGTTCCAAATTTCCATTTCTGTAGAAGCAGACTTCTTGTAGAAAATCTGATTTTACAAAATTCATTTCTTCGGATAATTCGCTGTCGCAAAAGGCATGACTGATTTCGGCACAATTAATTATGGTTGTTAATTCTTTGGAGCGAAGAAGTGGCATGGTTGCAACTACAATTCCGCCAGCTTTTAAAATGGCAAACCAACAAGCGACCATCATTGGATTGTTAGCAGAACGAATTAAAACTCTATTTCCTGATTTTAATCCCAAATCATCCACTAAAACATGAGCAATTTGATTGGCTTTTTCATATAAATCTTGATAGTTCCAAGTTTCTGTGAATGTACGAATGCAAATGTTGTTACCATTTCCAATTTCGATATGATAATCCAATAATCGATGAACACAATTTGGTCCCGAAATTTCGGGATCTGAATGACTGAATTGCGGTAAATCCAAGAAAGTATAATCAGGTTGTAAATCCTGATTAGGAAGATTGTTGTGTGTAAAATTATCTTCGTAATGTTTCATAAAATAATTTCTAATTCATGATTATTTCTTGTTGCTCTTCGGTTTCAACGCTTTTTTCATTCCTTCGGTTTGTCTTCGTTCTGAAGCTTTTAATGGATATAAATGTGAAATTCCCATTTTGTATTGATTTGGAATATCTTCAGGTTGAAATTGTTCATAGGCTTGTGCGTTGCGCACAAAATTAGCATCGAGCAACATCGGTTTTCCTAAAGCCACTAAATCAGCTTTACCATTTAAAATTATGGTGTTTATTTGATCGATATCGGTTATGTTTCCAGCAGTAATCGTTGGAATATTTACTGTATTTCGAATAGTATCTGAAAACGGAACTTGCCACATTCTTCCTGTTTGGGGTTTTTGATTAGCTACAGTATTTCCAGATGATACATTGATGATATCTGCTCCAGCGTTTTTAAAAGCCGTTGCAATTGCGATTACATCTTCGTCTGAAATTCCGTTTTCTGTCCAATCTGTTGCTGAAATTCGAACCGACATTGGTTTTTCTTTTGGAAAAACGTTTCGCATTTCGGTGAAAACACGTAAAGGAAATTTTAATCGGTTTTCGATGCTTCCGCCAAATTTATCATTTCGAATATTAGTCAACGGCGATAGGAAGGAAGCCAATAAAAATCCATGATGTGCTTGCAATTCTATCATGTCAAAATCGGTTTCATCTGCATTTTTTGTTGCTTGTATGAATTGAGAAGTAACCAAATCCATATCTGATAAAGTCATTTCTGTTGGTGTTGCAGCATTTTCATTAAAAGGAACAGCCGAAGCCGAAAGTAATTCCCAATTTTCACCAGAAAAATTTTCTTCCCACGGAATTTTAGAACCACCTTTTCGACCTGAATGACCTAATTGAATTCCGATTTTAGTTTGTGTATTTTGATGAATGAAATTAGTTATTCTTTTCCATTCATTTATTTGATTTTCATTATAAATACCTGCACAACCTAAAGTAATACGTCCAGTTTCTGAAACAGCCGTCATTTCAGTCATTATTAATCCTAAACCACCAATCGCTCTGGATGTATAGTGTTGAAAATGCCAATCGTTTACCAAACCATTTTTTGCTGAATATTGTCCCATGGATGACATTACAATTCGGTTTTGGAGTTCTAAATTTCGCAATTTGAATTTTGAAAATGCAGCTGGCATCTCGACTGCGCTCGATGTGACAATTTGATTTTTATTATTGAATTCACTTAAAACCTTATCTGTAAATGATTTATCGCGCAAACGAAGATTTTCGAAAGTTACTTTTTTAGAACGGGTCATGCATCCGAATGCAAATTGGTAAAATGGATGTTGGTTGTTTCTATCCATATTTTCAAACCAATCAAGCGATACCAATGCTGCATGTTGTATCATTTCAACTGTATTTCTCCTGGATTTATCATACTGTTGAAAAGCAGCTTGCACATCATTTGGATTTGCTAAAACAGCATCAGACAGACCAATGGCGCTATCCATGGCTAATTTTGTTCCTGAACCGATGGAATAATGTGCCGTGGCTTTGGCATCGCCGAGAAGAACGATGTTTTTATGATACCATTTTTCGTTGGTAATATGAGGGAATTGACGCCAATTGGATTTATTAGTAATTAATGAATGACCATCTAATTCTTGAGCAAAAATAGTTTCGATTTTTGAAACAGTATCGGCTTCATTGGTGATTTCAAACCCATGTTTTTCCCAAGTTTCATTACTACATTCAAAAATCCATGTGCTCATTCCTGGTTCGTATTGATAAGAATGAGCTACAATCAATCCGTGTTCTGTATTTCTAAAAAAATAAGTAAAAGCATCCAATGGTTTTGTTGAACCACACCACACAAAACGATTTTGTTTCAATGCTATTTTTGTTCCAAATTGGTCTTGAAACTGTGTTCTAATCTGACTTCCGATACCATCACAAGCCACAATAATATCTGAATTTGAAAATTGAGATAAGTCGTTAATATTTTGTTCGAAGTGCAGTTTTATACCTTCTTCAAGGCAACGTTGATGCAGTAATTGTAACAATTTTTTTCTGGAACAGCCACAAAATCCATTCCCAGCTATGTTTACACTTTGTCCATCGCGAGCAATGATGATATCATCCCAATAAGCAAAATTTGAACGAATTAAATCGTAGGATTGCATGTCTCTTTTTAGGAATTCGCTTAAGGTTTCATCTGAAAAAACAACTCCAAAACCGAAACTGTCATCGGGTTTATTGCGTTCGTACACGGTTATTTCCCAATCAGGACGTGCTTTTTTTGTTAATATCGAAAAGTACAATCCGCCTGGACCGCCACCAATTACTGTTATTTTCATGTTGTCATTGCAAGGAAAGAAGCAATCTTATCCTCATTTTATATTTTTATTAAACACAGTTTTCTCAAATTTTCACAAATTATTGAAGTTGAATTTTGAGTTTGACTTTTGATATTGTCAACTTCTTTTTATTGAAAAAATCTCACCTATTTTACTATAATTTGAACCGGCTAATCTCGATACAGGTTTGTATGTTTCTAAGTTGATTTTATAGTCTTCTAACAATACTTGATCATCAAAATGCATCATGACAATACGTCCAATAACAACGCAAGCGCCACCTTGTTGATGTCCTTCAAGAAAATAATGATGCACTAATTCACATTCAAAATGAATTTTACTTTCTTTGACGCGCATTGGTTTTACTTTTATAGATGGAATTGGTCTAAGATTAGCTAAATCAAATTCACTTTCGTCAGCAGGAATACTTTGGGATGTGGTGTTCATTTGCTCAACAGTATCTTCGGTAACCATATTCACGACAAATTGTTTAGTTGCTAGAACATTGTTTAATGTGTCTTTGTTTTTGTCGTTATCTCTTCGAGTAGAAAACATAACATGTGGCGGATCATCGCCAAGCATATTGAAATAGGAAAAAGGAGCAAGGTTGTTAATTCCGTCTTCGCTAATGGAAGAAATCCAACCAATTGGTCTAGGAATTATTGAACCTGTAAGCAGTTTGTATACTGCTGAGCGTTCTAAATCATCAGGATTGAATTGCATTGTAGTTTAGTTGTTTCTACAAATATATTCAAAAACTATAAATTAAATGAAAACATCCAAAAACAAAACAGCAACTAAAGATTAGTTGCTGTTAGCAGTAAAATGAAGTATTATAAATTGAAATTATCTTCCTCGTTTTTCTCTGATTTGTTGCAATAGTTTTTTGTTAAATCCGTCTTCTGCTTTTTTTAGTTTTAGGATTTTTGTAGCTGGCAAAACGTTTTTTAAATTGGCTACAAATTTTTTGCGTAACAAATGCAATTCGTCTTCTGAGCTTTCCATTTGAGCGAGTAGTGTAGTGGCTTCTTTTTCGGAAAGGTTATCAAAATCAGTATCGTCTATTCGGTTTAAATGCGCTTTTAATTTTTCTCTTCTGATTTGGTTTTGTTTTTCTTCAAACTCATTGTATAAAGGCCAAAATTTAGTTGCTTCATCTGGCGTTAAATTTAATTCATTGGTGATGTAAGCTACTTTTATTGATTTAACTTGTTCTTTTTTCTGCTTTAAAAGTCGCCCGTTTTGAGAGAACGAAAGTGTAGTTGTAATCAGTAGTATAAATGCTAGTAGTGATTTGATATTCATAATATTAATTTGTTAAATAGTGTTCTAAATCAGAACTGTTTATTAATGTTTCTTCAATAAGGTCTTCTTCGAGATTGTAATCTACTTTTAGTTTCTCAATGTCTTCTTGTTCCAAGAGGTCAATGATATCATCTTGCGAAACGGATGTATTTTGTGAGATATAATTTTCTAGAAATTCGCTATCTAGACTTGGTTTTGTATTGAATTGCTGAACCAATAAAATAGACATACTCACCACTGCAACCGCAGCAACGCTATACATCCAAACTTTTTTCTTTTTATAAAGCGGAATAACTTTTGGTGTTTCACTTGGTAGCTTGTCGTTAATTTTTTCTGATAATGTAACAAAATAGTTTTCTGGTACTCTAAAACCAGTTTCTATTTTGGGTTCATTATCTAGGCTAAAGTTTTTCATATTCTTTTGACAAAATTAGTAGCAAATGGTTTAATTAGCATTCATAAAATCTTCTATTTTTTTTACCGCATGATGGTAGGAAGCTTTCAAAGCACCAACCGACGTTCCTAAAATCTTTGACATTTCTTCGTATTTAATTTCTTCAAAATACTTCATTTTAAAGACCAATTGTTGTTTTTCGGGAAGTAAAGCAATTGCTTTTTGAAGTTTGAGTTGAATTTCATTTCCATCAAAATAGCTGTCGGCTTTCAAATTATCAACAATCTTAGTTTGCATTGCTTCACTAGTGGTGTTATTTTTTTTTGCTTTTTGGTTAATAAATGTAATAGCTTCATTAGTAGCAATACGATACATCCATGAGAATAGCTTACTATCACCTTTAAAATCCTTTAGGTATTGAAATACTTTTACAAAAGTGTTTTGCAATACATCATCGGCATCATCATGGTTTAATACAATGTTTCGAATGTGGTTATACAACGGTTTTTGATAGTCGCGCAAGAGCTTTTGAAACGCTGTGTTTTGCGTTTTTGGGTTAAGCAATTCTTTGATAAAAACCTTTTCGTCTTGCAATGGATGGATTTTAGTATTGGAATAAAATTAAGTGAAAAGGTTTAATTCCGCTACATAAATTTATGGAATTTCTTCTATTGCTGGTTCTTCCACTGCGGGTTGAACGACCGTTGCAGGTTGTTGTGGCGAAGTTACCGTTGGTTTTACCACTGGAATTTCCTTAGGAAAAACAGGAATTAACAACTCGGTTGTCCACTTAGATGGGTTTTTTACGTCATCAATGGTTTTGGTATATACTTCTACATATTTACCTGCAAAGTTGGGTTTATAACCATTGTCAGCAATATACGTTTGTGCTTTTTTCCATGTTTCTGGAAGGTGTGAATAATCTCCTGTAAGTGTAGTTTTTAAACACGTAAATGCTTCCATGCTTCCTGAAGCAACATCACTATCAGATTGAATAGCAATTTTTTGAGTAGTTGGAATACAAACGGAGAACGTTACAACATCATTCGTTAAACTTATATTATCATAAAGTATGAATGGTTTTCCAGCCATCGGGATATTGTTTTTCTTGAAAAAGTAAACCATTCTAGGCAAGATAATTTTTATGTTTCTACCTAAGCTTTTTCTTTTGCACGAAACTGTTTGCATTAAAAAGTTAGCCGCACCGCGCTGCACTGTTCCATTGTTTTTAATGGAATAGGTTTTCATTTCATACGCCAAGGTTTTATCTAGGTTTGCCAAGCTTTTTTCATAGGAATTCTCTAAAATTCTAGTAATGCCACCTGAAAAGAAAGTGGTGATTTTATCAAACAATCCAATACTGCCTTTGCTACTTATCGTTACTTTTGTGCCGCCAACAGTATCTTTTAATTTCCAGTTTACGGTAGAACTATTTCCGTCTAAAATCATTTTTTGGGCAATACTATCGTTTTCTTTTACAAAAGTAGTTTTCATAAATCCTTCGCCATCGCTACCATTCCAAGTATAGCTTCCGCCAATTCCTGCTGTTTTTGCCGGATACGTAAATGTTATTCCATCGTCCTCTTTGCTTGCTGCATTAAAGGTTTCCCAGTTTTTATAATCGTTTACATAATCAAATATCACTGTTCTTGGCGTTTTTAACACCATAGAACGCGACACTTGATAATCACCTTTTTGAGTAACGATATACACTGTTAACGCCAAAAAGAGTAGGACGATTAGAATAGCTAAATACTTTAAAATATTCATAAACTAGTTGTTATCGCTTGAAGAAGAATTTAATAAGGAACAAAACCACTATGAAAAGTAAAAAACCTAACAGGATTTTATAACTTCCTTTATAAAATTTTTGATGTAAAGCTTTGTCTTTTCCATAAGCAAAATACATCACTATTATGAATGCTACTAAAAACAGTGCAGCAAAAATCCATTGACCAGTTGTAAACATTTATTTCAAATTTTCAACAAATTTACTCAAATGTATTGGAATGTTGTAATTTGCATCATCAATTAATTTTATCTACAATGCAAAAACAACTTACTGCCGTATCAGAATTTCACACCGCCTTTGGACTTGGTGTTAGCCAAACGATGAAAGCCGATTTGGGCGAACAAAAAAACAAACTTCGCTTTGATTTAATGAAAGAAGAAAACGAAGAATACCTCGAAGCAGTACAAAATAATGACATTGTTGAAATAGCCGATGCGCTAGGCGATATGCTCTACATCCTTTGCGGAACAATACTCGAACACGGATTGCAACATAAAATTGAAGCTGTTTTCGACGAAATTCAGCGCAGTAATATGAGTAAACTAGGAGACGATGGGAAACCTATTTACAGAGAAGACGGCAAAGTATTGAAAGGTCCAAACTATTTTAAACCCAATTTTGAGGAGATTTTGAAGTAAAAAACCCGATTTAAATTTAAAAATCGGGTTTTAGTTTAGAAAAAAAACTAGTAATTTATTCTTTGATAATCTTTTCTACTTTAGTTCCATTATCTGAAGTTATTTTGAGGAAATAAATTCCTTTGGCTTTGTTGGTAATGTTTATAGTAGTAGTCATTTCGTCAAGTAGGTGTGTTTCCATCAATCTTCCTTGTACATCGAATAGCGCAACTGATTGAAGAGTTGTTAAACTATTGATAGTGATAACGCCATTTGTTGGGTTAGGATAGATGGTAATACCTTTGTCAATTTTAATATCGCCATTATTCAGGGCAGCAAAAGTAGTTTCCGCATCATTGGTTGCAATTGGGAAGTTGTAATCGAAATAGATGTTTGCTTTTTTAGAAACCACATCATTCACTTGAAGACTGTTTTTAGTTTTTATTTTAAACAATACGTTTCCATGTCCACCAACGGGTGGATTACCTGCTGCAGCAGCTAGATTTATTCCTTCAAAAACAAATTCAACAATATTGCCATTTATTCTTGTACTCGAAGGATTAGAGGTGTTCATAACTTGTAGCGTTTCGATATCGTATTTGGTAGTGTCAATTTCGGTTCTAACAACTACATTTTCAGCATAGAAAGTACCTAGATTTTCGAAGTTGATTACATAATGCAAATACTTGCCAATTTCTGTTGGAGAAACGGTTTCGCCTTCAATACACGTAATATCATTTGGGTCATAAGAACCCACTACTATTTGATTGAAAGTAAATGAATTATCGCTAGGCAGTTCATCATCAATGACTGGTGTTATACTAGTTGTAAAATTTAAAATATCACCATTGTTAACAGCAGGTGTTTCTTGTGGAGAGTTTACATTTATTTTTACGGTGATACTTCTATTTTCAAAAGGCATTAGGTTGGTAAAATTCCAAGTTTTAAGGTTCAATACACTAGCATCTACTGTAGGGTTAGCATCGATAACATTTAACCTTGCATCATCAAACGATAGTGTAACACTGCCAGAATGCATTTGATTTCCTTTGTTTTTATACACAATTTTGTAGACAGCATCAAAGCCAGGACGAGCAAAATCAATAGGAATTAATACTACTTCTATATCCTTATGTATGCCAACCGCTTGGATACAAAAGTCTTGAGCAGAGATATTGTTGTTGTTATCAAGAAAATTAAAATTGGCAGAAGTTGGTGAAAAATTAAACCATGTTGGGTTTTCAACATTTGGAGTGATAGTATAATTACCAGCGTTTGTAAAATAATTATAGCTACCATCAATATTGGTTACTGTTGCACCTGTTTCCACACCATCAGTAATGTCTAATCTAATAAACGGATTTACTTCGTCAGTAATCTCACAACCGTTGTTGTTATCATCAAAAATGGTTAGACCAGTGATGGTATTGTAATTGCCTCCTGGTGTAAAAGAGCAATACGAATTACTAACTGTAGCGTTCATACCCAAGCCATTTAACTGCGTTTGAAGTGCGTATAATTGTTGTGTATCAGCGCAAATGTATTGCAGATTTGGATTTTGAGAAATGTTTAAGTTTTGTTCGCTTATACCATTTTTGATAAATAAAGTAGTCAGTTGGTTATTACTGCAGGTCAGTTGAGTTAATTTTTTACAATTGCTTACATCGATAGTTTCCAGCAGGTTATTATCACAAAACAAAACTTCTAAATTGACTAAATTCGAAACATCTAAAACGCTAGTTTGCGTATCGAAAAGGGATAAGACTCTTAAGTTCACTAAATCATTTACATTAAAATTGGACAACGGATTGTTGGTATAACCTAAAAGATATAGAAGTGGATTGTTTGATAAATCTAAAGAAGTAATGGAGTTTTCATTACATTGAAATGTTGATAGTATTGGTGAATTACTAGTGTCAATAGCGGTTAAATTGTTGTTGCTACATTCCAGTTGTACTAAATTACTCAAGTTAGAAATGTTAAGAGATGTTAACTGATTACCACTACAATTTAATGTTTTTAAATTGTTTGTTGCAGACAAATTCAGATCGCTTAATAAATTGTTTTGACAGTTTAAATTTTCTAATGCAGGAAAGCTTGTAATGTCTAAACTTGTCAAATTATTAAACCCGCAACCTAGCGTTATTAAATTTGTAGATATACCACTAATATTGGCTAAGCCTAAATTATTATTGGAAAAATCTAAATTTTCTAATGCAATTAATCCATTTAAGTTTAGTGTTGTGAGTAAATTATAACCACAATATAGGGTTTTTAAACTAGTTAAGTTAGATACATTTAACGTTTCAAGTTGGTTACTAGAGCAACTTAAACTTTCAAGAAGTGGTAGGTTTGTTAGATTTAAATTAGCTAAATAATTTTGTGAACAATTTAGATTTTTTAGATTTAATAAATTATTTACATCGAGGTTTGTAATTCGACCTTGATAACAATCTAATGTTACTAGATTAGCCAAGTTGCTTACATCAAGAGAGGTCAATGCTGTGAAGTTACACGATAATTCCTTTAAATTAGTTAAGCTATTAACATCGATACTAGTTAATGTTCCCGCATTTTGAATTCCGTTAAAATAGAAATATTCGATATTGGTCAAATCAGATACATCTAGGTTAGTTATAAGTGTTTCATAACATTCAAATCGATTTAAATTTGACAAACCAGTTAGGTTTAAACTCTGCAATACATTTGTTATCTGACCATTTACTCGGTATCCGCTTCCGCATCTAAAAGTTGTTAAAGCACTTAGATTAGAAAGGTCTAAACTTTCAAATTTATTTACATAGCAAGTCAGATTTGTTAAATTGGGTAGATTGTTTAGAGATAAATTAATTAGTAAATTAAAAGAACAATCTAAATAGGTTAAACTAGATAAATTAGCAAGATTTAATGTTTCTATCTTATTATAAGAACAATTAAGTTGCGATAGTTGAGGTACATTTATCAAAGTTAAATTTGAAAGATTACCAGTAGGACTATCAAATCCATTCCCAATATCAGTTATTCCTGTTAAATTCAGTGACTGTAAACTACTTAAATTGTTTAAATTAACTGTAACTAATTCAGGGTTTGCGATACAATTAATTGAGACTAAAGCAGAATGATTAGTAATATTTAAGGCTGTTAATTTGTTATTGGAGCAATCAATATTATTTAAATTTGTAAAACTGTTAATGTCTATTGCTGTTAAAAGATTTGAGCTGCAAAGTAATGATGATAAGTTTGGTGCGTTTAGATTAAAAGTTGCAATTTTATTATGTGATATATCCAAATATTGAAGATTGTTCAAATTGGAAGCATTAAAACTTGTTAATTTATTATTGTTACAAATTAAGTTATTTATAGTATCAGCAACACCATTTAAAGTTGTGAGTTGATTATTGGAGCAACTAAGTGAAGATAGATTTGAAACCCCAGTTAAATTTAATGTACTTATAGAATTATTTGAACAATCTATTATATATAAACCAAATAGACCAGTTAAATTCAAATTTGTAATTGAATTATTAAAACAATACAAAATACCTAAATTGGTAAAGCTTGTGATACCTGTTAAATCTTGAATATTGCTATCCGACACATCCAGAAAACCAACTTGTTGGGCTTCTGTTTGTTGAATTTCTCCATCAGAATTGATGTCAAATCCATCAGCAATCAATTTTGCTTTGAAATTAGCATCAGGAATAGTCACTATTTGAGCATTTACCATCCCGGTAAATAGCATTAGTAGGATTAGTATTTTTTTCATAATTACTACTTTATCTTGTTTTGTTATGGTTTTTAAAAATTCTTAATTAATTCTTGCAGTCGTTCTTTTTTACTTTGCGCAATGGGAATGTTGGTATTATCTGCCATAATCACATAACCACCATCTGATTTGATATATGATTTTAGGTAAGATAAATTAATTAAATGCGATTGATGAATGCGTTCAAAGCCGTGTTCCGTCAATAGTTCTTCATACTCTTTTAATGTTCTTGAAATCAAAAGCGGTTTATGATTTTTGATAAAAAACTCAGTATAATTCACTTTTGCTTCACATCGAATAATGTCTGACACTTCAAATAAATGAATACCATCACTAGTAGAAAGTGCTATTCTTTTGAAATTATCTACTTTTTTTCGAATGTTTTCCAACAATAAATCAATATGTTCAAATGAGCTACTTTTTCCAACTACTTCTTTTATTTTTACAATTGTACTTTGTAGTTCTTCAGGATCAACAGGTTTTAAAATAAAATCTAATGCCGAAAACTTAAATGCTTTCACCGCATATTGTTCATGAGCAGTTATAAATACAATATGTGCAGTTGTTTTTCCAAGTTTTTCAAGTATGTCAAAACCAGTTCCATCATTGAGATGGATGTCAAGAAAAATAACTTGTGGATTGGAGCTTTTTAATAGCTCAACACCGGTTTTTACGCTTTCGGCTTCACCAATGATTTGAATTTCGTTGGTATAACGTTCTAGCAAAGCTTTCAAACCTGTTCTTAGATGTTTGTCGTCGTCAATTAATACTGCTGTTATCATTATTGAATATATTGTATTGGCAATTTCAAGGTTACTCGAGTTCCTTTAATGTTGTTGTTTTCTTCTATTTCTTTGATTTCGATTTGCGCCGACTTTGATATGGTTGCTTCCATAATTTCCAATCGTTTTTTTGTGATTTCCAATGCCATAGATTGATGTGCTTGCATTGAATTTTGTTTTATCTCTTTTGATTTGGAAATTCCAATTCCATCATCAGTAATAGTACAAACTAGCTGATTTTCTTTTACGACAAAGGAAACTTCAATTTTTCCGTTGCTTTCTTTTGGAACTAAACCATGAAGAATGGCGTTTTCTACAAAAGGTTGTATCAATAACGGAGGTAATCCCATATTAAATTCAACGGAATCGCTTGAAGAAATTTTAAAGACAAACTTATTATGAAAACGTAGTTGTTCTAACTCTAAGTAGTTCTGTAAACTCTCGATTTCTTTGTCAATAGGAATAATCGAACCTTTCGAATATTCAAGTGTTAATCGCATTAATTTTGAAAATTTTGAAAGGTATTTCAATGCTTGATCGGTTCCATTTTGAACAATAAAACTAGAAATAGAACCCAAACAGTTGAAGACAAAGTGTGGATTCATTTGCAGATGTAATGCTTTTTGTTCGTATTCTGCAACTTCTTTTTGCAAAGTCAATCGGCGTTTTACTTGTCTTCTGTTGAAAATTACAAATACTAAACCTATCAACAACAATCCACCAATGATAGAAAAGAAAGTAATCAACTTATTTTGTTTGCTCTTTTCCATCAAGACACTTTCTTTCATCTGGTATTCAAAATTCATTTCAGCACGAAGAAATTTTTTGTTATTTTCTAAATTAATTATACTGTCGCGAGCTTGAATATAAGCTTTGTAATGCTGTAATGATAACTTGTCATTTCCTTTAATTTCGTGAATTTCACTTAGTAATTTCTCAGAATGAAAGGTTTGGTCCAAAACACCAATTTCTTTTGCATATTGTAATGATTTTTCAGCATAAGGAAGTGCTTTCTCAACTTGTTTTTGTTCATAATGCAATTGCCCTAGATTATATAACGCTAATGAAGCAACAAATTTATTAGCGATGCTTTCACTCATTGCAATGGAAGCATTATAGTTTTCAATTGCTTCGGTTATTTTATTTTCCGTCTTATAAAAATCGCCTAGATAATTTAATAAAAGAGCATTTCCACGCTTATTTTCAATAGTTTCAAATATTTTTTTTGCTTTTGAATAATAAATAAGAGCATTTTTTAAATCATTCTTTTCAAAATAAATAACACCAATATTGGTAAAGGTTACAGGTAATGTCTGCTCTCCAATTTCTTCTTGAATTTTAGCCGCTTTTTTTAGATATTCTAGTGCTTTTTTGTTATTTCTTTCTGATTTATAAACAATTCCGATATTGTTGTATGCTTTTGAAATACCAACTTTTTCATTTAGTTTTACATAAAGTTGAAGCGATTTTTGATAATTTTCTAATGCTAAACCATAATTATTTTCTTCTGATGATATTACTCCAAAACTAGCGTAAGCTCTAGCCAATCCAATTTTGTTTCGTTTGTTATCAGGTTCGTTTTCTACTAAGTTTTCAAATAAATGAATTGCTTTTTCGATGGTTTGTTTAGCTTTTTTATAATCACCAAGTATAATCTTTGCGTTTCCTAAGTTGATAAATGATGTGGCATAACCAAATTCAAATTTCTTTTGTTTTGATAATGTAGATGCTTTTAATGCAAATGCAGCAGTAGAGTCTGGATGAATAACTTTGTATTCGTCTGCAATTTGATTGTAAAGATTAGCTCGAGTAGTATCAATTTTAGTTGCTTTTACAACTCGTTTCAAACTGTCAATTTTTGCATTATGCATCTGACCGAAAGAGCTTATGAAAGCAAAGTTTATTATTGATACTATGATGTATTTACTTTTCAAAATCGTTGTTTTAATTTCTAAAGCAAATATAAAGTAAGTTGTTTGTTAAAAATGAAGTAACTTATTATTAGATAGTTTTGAGTTATTATTTCTTTGTGATGAGTTATTTGTTAAAAATCAAAACCCGATTTTCATTGAAAATCGGGTTTGTAGTTATTATATAAAAACTAAAATTTAAACTTCCACAGTCCAACCAAAAGTATCTTCTGCTAGTTTATATTGAATTTTAGTTAATTTATCTTTAAGTTGCATCGCAATTGAGTTTTCAATTTTTGGAAGTTCATAATACGTTCCTTGATATTGAAAACCAACAATAGGACTAACCACAGCTGCTGTTCCTGCACCAAAAATTTCTTTTAAGCTTCCGTCTTTTGCAGCGGCAATTAATTCGTCAACTAAAACCGAACGCACATCAACATTTATTCCTTCTCTTTTAGCTAAGTCGATTAAGCTTTTACGAGTAACACCATCAAGAATTCTTTCGCTAGTTGGCGCTGTATATAATGTATCATTGATTCTGAAAAATACATTCATCGTTCCAGCTTCTTCTAGCTTAGTGTGTGTGGCATCATCGGTCCAAATGATTTGTTGGAATCCTTTTTCTTGTGCCAATTTTTGAGGATAAAATTGAGCTGAATAATTTCCAGCGGCTTTTGCAGCACCAATTCCACCATTTGCAGCTCTACTATAATGCTCAGCAATAATAACTTTTACCTCACCAGAATAATAGGATTTTGCAGGCGAAAGAATAATCATAAATCGGTATTGAGTTGATGGTTGTGCAATAACTCCTGAGCCAACAGCAATCATAAATGGTCTGATGTAAAGTGTATTTCCTAAACCTTTCTTTACCCAATCTCTTTCAATATCTAAAATTGTTTTCAGTCCATCAATAAAAATGCTTCCAGGAACTTCTGGCATGGCCATTCTCACGGCTGATTTATTAAAACGGATTAAGTTTTCTTCAGGACGGAAAAGCCAAACGGAATTATTTTCACCTTTATAGGCTTTCATTCCTTCAAAAATAGCTTGTCCATAATGAAACACCTTGGCAGATGGATCAATCATAAACGGTTCATAAGGTTTTATAATTGGTTTTTGCCAATGTCCTTCTTTGAAATCACAAACCAACATATGGTCAGTAAAAGTGCTTCCAAAAGAAAGATTTTCAAAGTCAACATCATTAATTTTTGAAGAAATAGCCTTAACTATATCGATTTCGTTTGTAGAATTTAAACTCATTAAAATTTTATTTGTTTAAAAATATTTGTAATCATCTGATAAATAATGAAATACACAATACTTTAAAAGTTAGTAGTTGTGTTGTTTGTATTTTGTAAAACTAATAAAAAATATTTTCGATTTAGCATGAAGATTTATTTTTTCATTTTTAAAAAATTAATCAAATTTTAAATTAAGTTTCTGCTATTCTAATTACTTTTGTTTCAGTTAATCAATTTAATTTTTTTATGAAAAAAACTATTTCACTTTTATTAGTATGCTTCTTTTTTGTTGCAACTGGATTTGCACAATCCAATAAAAAAGCAAAATTAAATCCAAATGACTATGCACTATTTGGAGAAAAGTTCACATTAGATAAAGTCATGACCGAAAAGGAAATGCTAAAAAAATATAAATCATTAAAAAAAGGCGATACTATATACGTAAAGTTCCAATCAGACATTAAAACAGTTTGCAAAAAGAAAGGTTGTTGGATGAACTTAGATTTGACGGATGATAATAAAGCATTTGTAAAATTTAAAGACTATGGTTTTTTTGTGCCACTAAATGCTGATGGTAGCGAGTCTATTGTTTATGGAAAAGCTTATATTGATGTTGTAAGTGTAGACGAGTTAAAGCATTATGCAAAGGATGGAGGTAAAACACAAGCCGAAATCAATAAAATAAAGAAACCTGAAATAACCTATGCTTTTATGGCAAACGGAGTTTACATTAAGAAATAACAATCATGTTTAAAAAGGTTATTTTATGCTTGCTTGTAGTTGCTGTAATTTCTTGTCAAAAGAAAGAAGAAGCTAAGAAAGACGAAAACTGCACTACAGATACTATCATCAAATCGGGCGAAAAGAAGTTCGAAATGTATCAAATGTCCGAAATGGCAGCTTTGATGGAACAAATGTATGTGGACAACCAACGATTAAAAGAGCGTATTCAAAAAGGTGAAAAAATTGGCGAGTTTCCTCAGCATTTCTTAAAAATTCACAAAGCTGTAATGACTGATAAACAAGAAAACGATGATTTTTTCAAAGAACAAGCCGCAAAGTTTATCAAAGCACAAGAGATGATTTATAAAGATCCAGCCAATGCAAAAGAACATTTTAATGCTGGCGTTGATGCTTGTATTCAATGTCATCAGAAAAAATGTGGCGGACCAATTCCAAGGATTAAAAAACTATATATCAAAGAATAATTTTGAAAAAAGAAATTATTCAAACCAAAGACGGCTCAACAACATTCTATTTGCCTGAATTGAATGAAACGTATCATTCAAAAAATGGCGCAATTCAAGAAGCCTATCATGTGTTTATAAAAAATGGGTTTTCTCTTTTTGAGAGAAAACCCATTTCTATTTTAGAAATTGGTTTTGGAACTGGTTTGAATGCTTTTATCACCAGTTTAGAATCACAAAAAAATAATCAAATTATAGATTATGTTGGAGTAGAAGCTTATCCAGTCTCTATGGATGAAGCTTTTACTATGAATTATGTCAATCAAATTGATGCCTCAAAAAAAGAAGAGTTTAAAAAAATCCATCAAATGGATTGGGAAACTCCAATCCAAGTCAATCCAACATTTCACCTTACTAAACGAAAGCAATTTTTTCAAGACATAGCAGATGTTGAGGTTTTCGATCTAATTTATTTTGATGCTTTTGGATACGATGTTCAACCTGAATTATGGTCTGACGAGATTTTCTTAAAAATGTTTAATGCCTTGAAGTCTGGCGGTATTTTAGTAACTTATGCTTGTAGAACAGTGATAAAAAACTCGATGATTGCTGCTGGTTTTAAAATCGAGAAACTTCCTGGTGCACCTGGAAAAAGAGAAATGCTTCGGGCAAGTAAACAAGACTAAAATTTAACATTCCTATAGTTTTATTTAACTTTTTGTTGTCAAAACAGGCATAGTTTTTTTGGTAACTTTGAAAAAATGTAAAAGGCTTTTTATTATCTCTATTAATTAATTTCATTTTGTTATGACAAAAACTATGTTAGCACACACAAAAAGAGTTTTGAGAATCGTCAGTTTTGATGTAAATCTATTTTATAAAGAACTAGAAAAGGCTTATAAACTTTTACTGCCTTATGAACTTGAAGAATTAACAAATTGGTTATTAAAATTCACAAACGACAAACCCGATTTGAAGCAATGTTTAATCAAAATTAATCCATAAAAAACTAAAGGAGCTTAAATGGTTCCTTTTTTTTAAAGCTTATTTTTAATTGTAAGAAAATATATTTAAATAATGTTAATTAAATCATTTTATCGTATAAAAATGCATTTAAACGATGTTTTTTGTAAAAAAAACTTGTTTGAATGAATTATTTAATCTACTTTTACTCAACGTTCAAATAAGAGTTAACCCCAAATCTTAACATTATGCCACGAATGATCTATGATTACACAAAATCTGTACTCGAGAGAGTCAGTTTTGACCCAGCTTTATTTGCTAAAGAGTTAAAAAAAGCAATTAGAAATTTACTGCCTTATGAGTTAGAACAACTTAAAAGGTGGTTGCAGTTTTTCACAAAAGAAAAACCCGAGTTAACAAAATGTTTGTTGGTTATAAATTAGTAATTTGATTAGTTGATTGATTAGAATAAGGAGTTTGTGCGAACTCCTTATTTTTTTTGTATTGGACTAATAATTTCTACATTTTGAAATGCAATTGCACCTCTAACCACACCGGAAATACTGTTTCTTAAAGCATCAATGATATGAATCTTTAATTCATTTTTAGGAAAAATTAAACTTACTTCTCTTGCTGGTTTTGGTGAAGCAAAGTGACGAAGTTTTGTTTTGTTTTTTTCGTTCAAGTCTAGTGTATGTAAATAAGGAAGCAAAGTTGTGCCTAAACCTTCGTCTGCTAATTTTATCAAGGTTTCAAAACTTCCGCTTTCAATTTGAAAATGATTGTTTTCATTTTGGCCTTTGTTTTTACACAAATTCAAAATTCCATCTCTAAAACAATGACCATCTTGAAGAAGTAAAATTTCATTAATATCTAAATCATCAATTGTTATTTCTTGTTTTTTAAACGAAGAATGGTTTTCAGGAACATAAGCTACAAAAGGTTCAAAGTATAATACAATTTCTTTTATTTTTTCATCTTCCAAAGGTGTTACAGCAATTGCAGCATCCAAGTGACCATTTTTTAATTTTGAAATAATTTCATTGGTGTTTAATTCCTCAATAATCAATTTTACTTTAGGATATTTTTTTATGAAATTATTCAAAAACATTGGAAGCAAAGTTGGCATAACTGTTGGAATAATTCCTAAACGAAATTCACCACCAATAAATCCTTTTTGTTGTTCAACAATGTCATGAATTCTGTCAGCTTCATTAACAATATTCTTTGCTTGATTGACAATTTTTTGACCAATTTCAGTTAACTGTATTGGTTTTTTTGTCCTATCAAATATTTGAATAGCTAGTTCTTCTTCAATTTTTTGAATTTGCATACTTAATGTTGGTTGGGTAACAAAACATTTTTCTGCTGCAAGTGTAAAGTTTTTGTGTTCGGCAACTGCCAAAACATATTGAAGTTGTGTAATTGTCATGAGAATAGTAAAATTTGATGCAAATATAAATACTATCAATTTAACTTATAGTATTTATTATCAATTTATGACAAAATTTGTTATACATTGTATCAAAATAATAAAATCAAGAAAATGAAATTAAATGCTTTGGGATTGCCAGTAAAAGAAACAGAAATTCTAGCTGTAGAATTGAATATACTGTTAGCTAATTTTCAAATATATTATCAAAATTTGAGAGGTTTACATTGGAATATTAAAGGCAAACGTTTTTTTGACTTGCATCTAAAGTTTGAAGAATTATACAACGATAGCCAATTAAAAATCGACTTAATTGCAGAGCGCGTTTTAACATTGGGTGAAACTCCTTTACATACATTTGAAGATTATATTTCAAATAGTAAACTCAAAGTTGGAAAAAATATTCACAATGATGAAGAAGCTATTGTGTTAATTGTAAATTCATTAACTGAGTTATTAAAAATTGAACGAATAATTTTATCGCAATCAGATGAAATTAATGATGAAGGAACCAACGCAATGATGAGTGATTTTATTAAAGAACAAGAAAAAACTATGTGGATGATGAATGCTTGGTTAGAAGAAAAATATTAATATTTTTGATATTAAAATTTATTTAAAAAAAACAGCTCAAACGCGATTACTATTATTATCTTTGAAGTATGAAATTCGCGGCAATAATCATATTGTTTCTCTTTGTTACTTTTCTTTCAACACCTACCGTGGTTAGTTTGATTGAGAAAAATTATGATGTTTCCATGTTCTATAGTTTTGCTGAAGAAGAAACTCATAAAGAACTAAAAGAAGTCAAAGCAGAAATAAAACAAAGTTTTGATTATCCTTTTTCGAATGCTACAATCAAGGAAAATTCAACTATCATTTCTGAAAACTTGTCAAAACATGATAACGTTTCAGATGAAATCTTTTCTCAACCACCTGAATTAATTTAATACAAACAAGCTTACTTTTCGCTTTAGCGGAACAATATTGTATTAAATTAATTAAAGGTAATGACAAAAAAAATAAATCTTTTTGCAAACCTTAAGTCTGATTTCGCATCGGGTTTAGTGGTTTTTTTGGTGGCACTTCCACTTTGTTTAGGAATAGCGTTAGCGTCTGGTGCACCATTATTTTCAGGAATAATAGCAGGTGTGGTTGGCGGAATTATTGTTGGATATTTGAGTAAATCTCACTTAAGTGTTTCTGGTCCAGCTGCTGGTTTGACCGCAATAGTTTTAACGGCTATAACCGATTTGGGTGCTTTCAATGTATTTCTTCTTGCTGGATTGATAGCTGGATTATTACAGCTTGGATTAGGATTTATAAAAGCGGGTTCCATATCAAATTATTTTCCAACTAATGTTATTGAAGGAATGCTTGCCGGAATTGGTGTTATTATCATTCTTAAACAAATTCCACATGCTTTTGGGTATGATGCTGACTTTGAAGGAGATGAAGCTTTTGTACAAGCAGATGGACAAAACACCTTCACTGAGCTTTTCAATTTTCTGGATTATATAAATTTAGGAGCAGTAGTTATTGCAGCTATTTCATTATTTATTTTGATAGCTTGGAATAAAGTTGATTTTTTAAGAAAAATTAAATTAGTTCCGCCAGCATTAGTAGCTGTTATCGTCAGTATTTTAATAAATGAATTTTTTATTCGTACTGGAAATGCTCTAGCTATTGGCAAAGAACATTTGGTTAGTTTACCTGTTCCAACCACTTTTGAAGAATTTAAAAATATCATTATTTTACCTGATTTTACGGCTATTACCAATGCAAAAGTTTGGGTTGTTGGTGTTACCATTGCAATTGTTGCTTCTATTGAAACATTACTTTGTATTGAAGCTGCCGACAGAATGGATGTTCAAAAACGATATACAGATACAA
The DNA here is from genome assembly GCF_004362665.1 of Flavobacterium dankookense. Classification (GTDB taxonomy): domain Bacteria; phylum Bacteroidota; class Bacteroidia; order Flavobacteriales; family Flavobacteriaceae; genus Flavobacterium; species Flavobacterium dankookense. Next base: position 278,644 of record NZ_SNXR01000011.1, read on the forward strand.
ACGTCGAACTAAAAGCACAAGGTGTTGGAAATATTATCAGTTCTTTGTTAGGCGGTTTACCAATGACTTCTGTTGTGGTAAGAACTTCAGCGAATGCTGCTGCTGGTGCAAAATCTAAAATGTCAGCTATAATTCATGGATTATTATTATTGATTAGCGTTTTAGCAATTCCAGCTTTGTTGAATAAAATTCCTTTAGCGACATTGGCTGCTGTTCTTTTATTAGTTGGATATAAATTAGCAAAACCATCAGTATTCAAGCATTTTTGGGAAAAAGGGAAATACCAATTCGTTCCTTTCATTGCTACTTTTGCTGCGGTTGTTTTTACAGATTTATTAAAAGGTGTTGCATTAGGAATGATTATTAGCATCATTTTTATTCTTAGAGGTAACATGAAGCATGCTTACAACTTTAGAAAAGAAGAATATAAAGATGGTGATATTATCCATATTGATTTAGCGCAAGAAGTTTCGTTTTTAAATAAAGCGGCAATTAAGAATACATTAGCTTCTATACCAGATAATTCAAAAGTAATCATCAATGCTTCTGATACCGTTTATATTGCACATGATATTCAGGATTTAATCAATGAGTTCAAAAAAATTAGAGCGAAAGAAGATAATATTAAAGTAAAGCTTGTAGGATTTAAAAAAGCATACGATTTAGAAAATACGGCTGTCTCTGATAAGAATGTATTTTTTGAACAAAAAGTTCCTAAAAATTAAAGTTTAAAAAAAATTAAATTACACGAAATGAAAACACTAAATAAAGAATTACAAGCAGAAATTACTCCACGAAAAGCACTAGAAATTTTAAAAGAAGGAAATAGTAGATTTATGAAAAATCTACAATCGGATAGAGATTTATTAAAACAAGCCAATGAAACGCGTGATGGGCAATGGCCATTTGCTACAATCTTAAGTTGTATTGATAGTAGAACATCTGCTGAATTAATTTTTGATCAAGGTTTAGGCGACGTTTTCTCTGTTAGAATTGCTGGAAATATAGTAAACACTGATATTTTAGGAAGTATGGAATTTGCTTGTAAAGTTGCTGGTTCTAAACTTATTGTAGTTCTTGGTCACAGTAAATGTGGTGCAGTAAAAGGTGCTTGCGATCACGTAGAAATGGGTAATCTTACCGAATTATTGTCAAAGCTTCAACCAGCCGTTTATCAAGAGAATGAGACAACTGGAGAAAGAAGTTCCAAAAACGCTACATTTGTTGAAAACGTTGCCCAAATTAACGTAAAGAGAAGCGTAAAAAGCATCATTGAGCGTAGTTTTATTTTAGAGCAAATGCTTGAAAATGGTGAAATAGGAATTGTCGGTGGAATGCACGATCTTGAAACAGGTAAAGTAACTTTTTATGACGATGTAACTTACATCAAAGACGATGTAAATCCAGATTTTTCAGTTGCTGAGCTAAGACATTAATATTAAATAACAAAACATGAGTGAGTTATATAAGCAACTATTAGAAAACAATAAAAAATGGGTTGAAGATCAATTGGCGCTTGATAAAGACTTTTTTAAAGACTTGGCAAAAGGCCAAAATCCGCAACTTCTTTGGATTGGTTGTTCTGATAGTCGCGTTCCTGCCAATGAAATAGTTGGAGGAAAACCTGGCGACGTTTTTGTTCACAGAAACATAGCTAATATGGTGGTTCACTCAGATATGAACATGTTGAGCGTGCTTGATTATGCGGTTAATGTTCTAAAAGTTAAACACGTAATCGTCTGTGGACATTATGGTTGTGGTGGCGTAAAAGCTGCTTTAGGCAACAGTTCTATAGGTATTATTGACAATTGGATTCGTCACATTAAAGATGTATATCGTTTGCACAAAGACGAATTAGATAATATTCCTAATGAAGATGATCGTTTTAATACATTTGTTGAAATTAATGTAAAAGAACAAGTATTCGATTTAGCTAAAACGTCCATCGTACAAAATGCTTGGAAAAACAATCAGGAACTTTTTTTACACGGTTGGGTTTACGGACTAAATTCAGGTTATGTAACGGATTTGAATGTTAACATAAGTTCAGAAAAAGATTTAGACGATGTTTATCAACTCAAATTTTAAATAGAAACGCCGCTTTTAAGCGGCTTTTTTTATAAGTCATCATCACTATTTTCATTAAAAGCGGATGGTAACATTTTTGGTATAAATTTTATCAATATCGGTAGGAGTAAAGCACCACCAGGAAGCAAAAATATCGTCAGCGACGGAACGGTTTTACAAATGTCTAACAATTGCTTTTTTATTTTTTTCTTTTCTTCCTTGTCCAAATCTTTGTGCGTTGACTTGGCTAAAAGTTGCATCAATTCTTTACTTTGTTGGATTTCTTTAACTAAACGTTTTTTGTTTCGTGTAATCAAAACACTAACGCTTTCGGTTGTATTGTCATAAAAGTGTTTTACTGGATTTGAAAAGTTGAAATAAGGAATCTCACTTTTATATTTTACAATAAAATAGTTTACATAGTCAATACTATTCAAAACAGTTGTCTCAGGCAGATCTAATTTTTCGCCCAGCTTATACATAAAATAGCGTTCTTCGTTTTCTACTTTTTCATCGCTCCACAAACTAATTCCGGCTAAGTCGATGATGTATAATTTTTCCATTACATTTTCCAAATAGCTCAAATCGATACTCTCAATGTTTTTGCTAGTTACACTCGAAAATTTATTGTAACGAACAGACGATTCAAATAGTTTTTGTAATAATTCATCGTGCACAGAAATTCCTGTCTTTGATTTTAAAGAAATCGAAACGACATTGATGACAATTTCTTCAATTTTATTGGAGTATTTTTCTGGAATTTCGCCTAACTCCAAATACTTTTTAAATGCTAAAACATCAATAAATGATAACGCATTAGTAATTACATGAGAAAAGTTTTTACTAAAGATATCCTCATTCGTTTGAACTCTAGTATGAATTATTTCTTCTAGATTCGACGAACTCGATTGACTACTTAAAATAGTAAATATCGAACTGCTTTTTGGATTTAAATTTTTATAAAAACTAACACAATCACTTGTGAACTTTGCCGTATCAACCGATTGATTAACCAAACAATGCATTTTAAAAAGCGTATTCAACAAACTGATTTTCGAAATCTCTGTTGGTAGCCAATTCGCTATTGGAATAGGAATTCTTGTATCTACATTGACAATATGACCAAAAATAAAACCTGTTTTTTTGATGGAATCATACAACGAAATTTCGTCAATAATTACTCCTTCGATTGAGTGTTTTTGCTCAACAAAAAACTTGTCTATCCAGCCGTGTATTGAAGGGTTAATCATTTCCGAGAATTAATTTCGTTGCAAAGCTAAATCTTTTTTTGGTAGTAAAAGAATAAGAAATAGTTAACCCTTTTAATAGCTACTTCGCGACTTGATATTTTGTTCGCAAAGTTCAATAATTTCGGCAATTCTGTTCGCTCGTGTTTCTTCTCTTTTGGCTTGATTTAGCCAATACAGATAGCTTTTTTTGTAGGATGGACTAAATTGCGAATAGTTACTAAAAGCTGTTGGGTGCTGTTGGAATGCTGTTGCCAAATCGTTTGGGATAACTAAATTCTCAACATCATCTAAGGATTCCCAAGAGCCATTTTTCTTAGCAATTTCTATCTTTTTTAAACCACTTTCGTGCATTAAATTATCTGAAATTAGTTTCTCGATGTAGGTTTTGTTTAGTTTACTCCAAACGCTTTTATCTTTCCTCGGAGTAAAAAGCTGTTTTCTTCTGTTGTCATCAATTCGTTTAACAGTTGAATCTATCCAACCATAGCAAATGGCAACTTGAACTGCTTCTTCCCATCGCATACTTTCAAAATCGCTATTTACTTTATAGAAAATCAAATGAGCACGTTGACAGGTTGCATGATTTTCGTGTAACCAATCGCGCCATTCTTTTGCATTCTTAAAATAGAAATGTTCTTCTTCCAAGGCACTCTTATTCGATAATTGCTGAACAGGCTATTCGTCCGCCAGCGTTTCCTGTTGGTTGTGTAGTAAAATCATCTGGATTGGCATGAACAATAATTGCTTTACCCACAATATTTTTTGTTTCATCGGCACAACCAATACACCATTCGTCCGTTTTTAAAGTGATAGTTGCTGTTCCATTTTCATCTGTAGCAACATTACCAATATCGCCTTTGTGGTGTTCATCATCTGACCATCTTCCGTGTTTTTTGAACGTTGGGTTCCAATGTCCACCAGCCGAAGCAGCATCAGCCGAAGAGCAATCTGCTTTTTCATGAATATGAAGACCATGAACTCCAGGTTTTAAATTTTTTATGGTAGCTTCAAAAGTAACAAACCCATTTTTTTCTGTAAACGATGCCACACCGTTAACCGTACTTCCGCTTTTTGCTTCCAGCTGAAGGACTAGTTTCTTGCTGTTGTTTGTACTACTAGATTTGCATGCTATCAAGACACTAATAGCAATGGCGCCATAAATAAATAATTTTTTCATGAGAGTTAATTTTTATCAAATTTAAGCATTTTACACGTAGCATTTATTTCTTTAACGTTTTACAAAAGGTTTGTCTAGCGGATAATAAATAGTGTATTTTTTTAGAATGATTTCTAACTGTTGCTTTTCGGCAGGTGTAATGTTTCGCAGGTAAAATCCTTTGCTCAAGTCATTAGAATCATAAGGTTCGGGATAGACTTCTGCTACTACAAATTCGTGCAAAGAATAAGGAACAAAACACGGCAACGGAACATCCAACATCAAATGGTAATTGTTTGGCGTATGAAATTTTAGTTTCCCAACTGTGTAGGTGTCATAATCGGAAATGCTATATTCTTGAGGTTTTAAAACTTGCTCTTTCTTTGGTTGTCCCATCAGTTGCCCAACATAGAACGAAGAAACGTTTTGTTGTAAAAAATGAGGAAATACAAATACCAACACGATTGCCAATGAACCAAAAACAGCGATAAATTTATAATAAATCGGCTTGATAGAAAGCATCAAAAGCAACAACGCCAATAGCGGAAGCATGGCATCAAGCATAAAACGATATTGTCCAGAAAGGTAGAAAATAAGCACTACTTTGAGCGCAACGCACAGCCAAAGCAGTTTCATTTTATTCTCTTTTTTCAGAAAAGCAATGCCGCCAAAAAGAAGTAATCCGAACACAATTAGGCTATTGATGATGCTTTTAAATCCACTCAAAGTGAACCATTTTACGATTTTAGTTGTAGTATCCCAAGCTTTAATTTCGGCTTCGGAATATTGCATATCATAGGTTTTTTGCAACGCATATCGGTTAGAAACTTCTAGCAAAAACGACGAAGGTTTCCAAGGAACATCTACTAAATTGGTTTGCATCGGAAAAACAAAATCCCCAAACGACCATAGTTGTTTACCAAAAAATAAAACCAATAAAAATGCAGTAATAAGAACATTCTTCCGTTGGAAAATTACTTTATATCCATCGGATTTCCACCATAAAATAAAAATGAATAGCGGCAACCAAAACACGATGGCTTTGAGTGTAAAAAGATATATTGATAATAACCAAAGCGCCTTATAATTGGGTTTGTTGTTCTTTTCAAATGCTTCGATTGTGCAAATAATAGCTAGACAGTACACAGGCAAATCGGGCGATGACGATTGCAAATAAATCAAGAAGAACGGCAAGAATAGGAGTAATGCCCATTTCTTTTTTTCAAAAATATAGAGAATGAAAATGAGAAAGATAACCCAATTTATTCGAAGAAAAGGATCTAGAATTTGGTCGAAACACGCTTGAAAAATATGCCAAGACGACTGCTGACCCAATATCAGATTAATATTTGAAATGCCTTTTACGATACCATATTCACTAAGCCATTTAATCGTTCCGACGTAGTAGCCAAAATGGTCGTTGATGAAAGGAGCAAAGGTGCTGATGCCCATTCCGAGGAAGAGAAACACCAGTAACCATCGATTTTTTAGAATTGAAAAGAGTTCGAAAAAACGGTTTTTAGCTGAAACTAAACCAATCAATCCGATGAGAATAACACCAATTTCAAATGCTTTTCCAAGAGGGAAAAAGAAAGCAAAAACGCTGGCAACAACAGTAATGCCAACTATTCCAGCAGTAAGGTTTGCCCACAGACTAGTAAAAGTAAAACCTAATAAACGAGAAGTCAATTTTCCCCAACCGAAAAGCAGCGGAAGTATAACGAGCAAACTTAGAAGTAAGTAAATCACAATTAGTTGGTTAGTTATTCAGCGTAAAAATAGCAAAGAAATGGATTAGTTGCATCGATTTATTTTTCAATAAAATACAAATTGGCTGTGGTGGATGACGGTTTGAATTTGAGATTTTCTTGTTCTTTTTGCCTATCGACAAGGAGAATTCCGTCCAAATGGTCGCGTTCGTGCTGAAAAATAACTGCTGTAAAACCTTCTAGAATTTCGGTTACTTTTTCGCCTTTCAAATTGTAATACTGCACTTGAACCGAGTAATGACGCATAATCATGCCGCGTTCGTCAAACGATAAATCGCCTTCTGGACCTTTTTGCATTAACTCCGATTTCCAACTAATTTCTGGATTGATGAAAACCTCAAAGGGTTTGTTTTCTTTGTCAAATCGTTGTACTAAAACCATTCGGCGGTTGATGCCTACTTGTGGTGCGGCAATCCCAACACCACGATGGTTCACATCTTGAACCGATTTAAGCATTCGTTTTGCCAACACTTTGGTCAGTTTGTCATTTGGATTTATGGGTTTGGAAACACTTTTTAAAATGATAGAATCGTTGTGAAACTTGGTTTGCGTTACCCGCATCATTTGGGTAGTATCGACAAGAATTAACTCTTTTTCCTGAGTGGTTAGCTTTTCATATTGCTGCGAATAGGCTACAGTAGAAAACAATAGAGTGAACAGAAAGGTTTTGATGATATACTTCATAGCGAAACGTTACTTTTTTCAAAGATACAGATTTTGGTAAATAACTTCGATTACTATTTACTTATGCTTACTTAAGTTAAGCATAAAGCTAAACTAAGTTTAGTATAAAGCTAAACTGAGTTGAGCATAAGGCTATACTAAGTTGAGCATAAGCCTATACTAAGTTGAGCATAAGGCTAAACTAAGTAGAGTATAAAGCTAAACTAACTAGAGTATAAGGCTAAACTAAGTTGAGCATAAAGCTAAACTAAGTATAGTATAAAGCTAAACTAAGGTATGCTTTATACTACTGTTTGTTATGCTTTATACTATTGTTTGTTATGCTTTATACTACTGTTTGTTATGCTTTATACTATTGTTTGTTATGCCTTATACTATTGTTTTTAATTTTAAATACTGAAAATGAAGTAGTTACAAAGCGCTTTTTTTGCCTAAAAAAACAACGTTTTGATGGTTTTTCAATTTGTGGGAGTAATATTTAGTCAAAAAAAAACCTTTGCCAGAGTAAGAAACATTGACAAAGGTTGGGGTTTAGGGATTGTTTTGTTGGTAGGGATTGCAAATATGAGCTGTCGAGTGCTTTATATATTCACGCTGTCGGATTCTTATTCTTCCAAGTTTTATGGATGATGAATTATGTTAGTTGTTCGTGTCGCAATTTGACCACCAGCACTGACATTTGTAGTTATTGTTCTAGTTGCTACAGGAGTTAAAATTACATCAATAGTATATCCTTCATCAGCATGAGTATCGCACAGATATCCTTCTGAATTTGGTGCCCATATAGCACTTGTATCTTCTCTTCTCAGGCGTACAGTTATATTGTTTTGCCCGTTATTTGGACAATTTGGAATTAAACATCTTGGCATAATATTTCAGTTTTATTGGTTACTGTTTTATAGCAGAATTAAGCTTAACTAATTTTTCCCATTCAATTGCTCCATTTGCGTCACAAAAATCTGTTGTAAATTCTTTAGTAAATTTATTTATCATTTGAGAATATGATTGAAGAAAATCATCATTTCTTTCTTTCGCTTGATGACCAAGTGGCTCGATTAATTCAGTGAATAAATTACTGTCGCCAGAAATGAACTCCCAAAATTTTTGTCCACAATATTTATAATAAGTTCCTTTATCGGGTTTGTTATCTCTACCATAACAGCATCCATTAACAGCAATAACCTGTAATTTTGAATTACTAGTTCTAAGTGTTTTTTGTGCTGTTATAAAGCTTCCTTTCATTTCAACTAACTGTCGACTATTAGCCCAATTTGGGCCAGATTTAATTGTTACTATATATCGTATACCATCATTATCAAATTCCAAGTCAATACCTGCAATTCCAGACTTTCTGCCACCATACACTTTTTCATTTATAAAAATTGCTAATCCTTCAAGCCAATCACCAAATACTGTTTCTTCATTTGAAGAAATTTGGGCGTCAACAATTCCTCTGACGATTTCATCAGCAGTCAATACATATTTTGCTTTGTACAAATATGGATTTTTTCTTTTTAAGACTTTTATTAATTTTAAATCGTCAAGACTTTGAATTCTTTTTTGATGAAAAATTCCGATATTTTGCTCAACGTATTGCGATACGTCCTTCAGGTTCAATTTGTTCATATGTCGGTTTAGGTTCTAAAATATATAATGCAACAGGCTTTAATTGTTCTCTTACCATATCATAATATTCTGGTATAATATCTATACCGATAGAATGTCGCCTCATTCGATTTGCAACTGTTAATGTTGTCCCTGAACCCATAAAAGGGTCGAGAACAACATCTTGCTCTTTTGTGAATAGTTTTATAAACCATTCTGGTAATTCTTCAGGAAATGCGGCACTGTGTTTTTTATTATTACATTCGGTTGCTAAATGTAAAACATTAGATGGATACGCCATTTCTCTGTCTACCCAATTAGAAATATTTTTCCCAAAACCGCTACCCACTTTTGAATTGTCTCTAGTTTTGTCTGTTTCTGAAAGTTTTTTTAAGCGTGTTTTAGCCCAATCTCCCATAGGAACCATAACTTCTTCTTGATACATATTGAAGTGTTTTTGCTTGTTGAATTGCAGAAGTCTTTCCCATGAGTCTCTAAAACGATTTGGCCATTTACCTGGATAGGAGTTTTTTTTGTGCCACATGAACTCTTCTGTCCAAAACCATCCTTGCTTTCTCATAGCAATAATTAATTCCATAACATAAGTACTACGTTCTCCATCTACAACTTTTTCTTTTATGTTTAAAACGAAAGTACCTGTTGGTTTTAATACTCTTAAAAGCTCTTTAGATATTGGTAGAAACCATTCAACGTATTTGTCAGGATGTATTCCTCCGTAAGTGCTTTTTCTCTGGTCTGCATATGGAGGCGAAGTCACAATTAAGTCAACAGAATTGTCTTTAAGCTTTTTAAGCATATTTTTACTGTCTCCTAGATACAAATCGGTTCTTATTTCCATAAACTTTTTAATCTTTTTACAAATTTAGTTTATTTAGATGTATTTTTTTTGTGCTGTTAATAAGTAGTAATATCTATTTTTCAGGGTTGGAGAATGCAGCCTAACAAACAGATTGTCACAAGTTAGTTTGTGAATCTTTACAAGTAGTTACAATCGTATATAAGTTGTTGTTATCGTAAAAATATAAAATAAAACTACATAAATAGTATTACAACAAAAAACCACCCGTTTAGAGGTGGTTTTTCGAAACAATTAATTATTTAAACTTAAAAACAATAACTATTTTCAGCCACTAACTTAGCTGTAATAGTTTCTCTCAACCCAACAATATTAGGCATGTTGGTGTATTTTGTAAATCGGCGTAATCCCATAAGCATCATTCGTTGTTCGTCGCCTTCGGCAAAAGAGATAATGCTTTCTTTTCCTCTGGCAGCAACAATATCTACGGCTTTGTATAAGTATAATTTTGCCATAGCAATTTGCTCTTTGGCTTTGTCTTCTCCTTCTTTTTTAGCTAACTTTTCAGTTCTTAGAATGGTGCTTTCTGCCATGTAAATTTCAATCAACATATCGGCAGCAGCCATTAATAGTTGTTGGTGTGCATCTAAATCCATTCCATACTTTTGAACGGCAGCACCAGCAACCATTAGGAAAGCTTTTTTCAATTTGCCTACCATTTCTTTTTCTTCCGAAAATAGTTCTGAATAATCAGGAGTATCGAATGATGGAATTCCCATTAATTCTTCTTGCACTTTCATGGCTGGTCCAAGCAAATCAACGTGACCTTTCATCGCTTTTTTGATTAACATTCCAACGGATAGCATTCTGTTGATTTCGTTCGTTCCTTCATAGATACGAGCAATACGAGCATCACGCCAAGCACTTTCCATTGGTGTATCTTCAGAGAATCCCATTCCGCCATAAATTTGAATTCCTTCATCAGCACAGTTTTGAACGTCTTCCGAAACGGCTACTTTCAAGATAGAACATTCGATAGCAAATTCTTCAACTCCTTTTAATTCGGCTTCTTGATGACTTGCGCCTTCAGCTTCACGAAGTTTGATGCGGTTTTCAATGTCTTTTGCCGCACGATAGGTTGCACTTTCTCCAGCATAAGCGGAAGTTGCCATTTCTGCCAATTTATAACGAATGGCTCCAAAAGAGGAAATAGGCGTGTTGAACTGTATTCTTTCGTTAGCATAGTTCACAGCGTTAGAAGTTACACGACGTTGCGCATCCAAACAAGCGGCTGCCAATTTGATACGACCAACATTTAAGGCATTCATAGCGATTTTGAAACCTTCGCCACGAGCAGCCAACATATTTTCTACAGGAACTTTAGTATCTGCAAAGAAAACTTGACGTGTAGAAGAAGCACGAATTCCTAATTTATGTTCTTCTTCGTTCATGGTAATTCCATTGCTTGGATCATTTTCTACAATGAAACCAGTGATGTTTTTATCATCTTCAATTCGGGCGAAAACAATGAAAACCGAACAAAAACCTGCATTAGAAATCCACATTTTTTGTCCCGTGATTTTGTAATGTGTTCCATCTTCTGAAAGAACCGCTTTCGTTTTACCTGAATTCGCATCTGATCCTGCGCCAGGTTCTGTTAAACAATACGCTCCAAACCATTCACCAGAGGCTAATTTTGGTACGTATTTTTGTTTTTGTTCTTCGGTTCCGTATAAAGTAATTGGCATCGTTCCAATTCCAGTATGCGCACCAAAAGCTGTAGAAAATGAACCTGTTGCACCCGAAATATAATCACAAACCAGACACGTATCAACAAATCCCATTCCCATTCCGCCATAATTTTCTGGAACGGCAACGCTTAGAAAGCCCATTTCTCCTGCTTTACGCATCATTTCTTCTGTAAAAGCATAGTCTTTGTGCTCAAAACGGTCTTTGTTTGGCCAAATTTCTTTATCAACGAATTCTTTAACGCTGTCGCGCATCATGATTTGCTCTTCCGAGAAATCTTCTGGTGTAAAGACATTTTCACATTTGGTTTCTTTTACCAAAAATTGTCCACCTCTTGTTATATCTTCCATGGTTTTATGTTTTTTAATTTTAATAGTTTTAGCTTTTTGTAACACGGATTTAAGAAATTTGAGAAATTTTAATAATTTTTTTGATTTCTTAAATCTGTGTTGCTTTTTTTATAGAAGTTCGTAAATTCCAGCAGAACCTTGTCCAGTTCCAACACACATACTTACAATTCCGTATTTGGATTTTCTTAAACGCATTTCATCAAATAATTGAACTGATAGTTTTGCTCCAGTACAACCTAGTGGATGTCCAAGTGCAATCGCGCCACCGTTTACATTTACGATATCAGGATTTAAACCTAATTCTCTAACAACAGCTAATGATTGAGAGGCAAATGCTTCGTTTAGTTCGATTAAATCGATGTCATTCAAGGTTAAACCTGCTTGTTTTAGTGCTTTTGGAATAGCTTTTACTGGACCAATTCCCATAATTCTTGGTTCAACACCTGCTGATGCAAAATTTACTAATCGTGCAATAGGAGTAACGCCAAGTTCTTTTACTAGTTCTTCACTCATAATTAATACGAAAGCCGCACCATCACTCATTTGTGAAGAGTTTCCAGCTGTTACTGAACCATCGGCTGCGAATACTGGTTTTAGTTTTCCTAAAGCAGCAATATTGGTGTCGGCTCTTGGACCTTCGTCTTTATTTACTACATACGATTTGGTTTCTTTTTTACCATTTTCATTGATAAAGGTTTGCTCCACTGTGATAGGAACAATTTGTTTGTCAAATTTACCTTCGGCTTGTGCTTTCAACGCTTTTTGATGCGAATTGAAAGCAAACTCATCTTGATCTTCACGAGAAACGTTGAATTGTTTAGCAACAGCTTCAGCCGTTAAACCCATTCCCCAATAGTAATCTTCATGACCTTCTTTTGCTACGGCGTAATCTGGAGTAGGTTTATATCCACCCATTGGGATAAAACTCATGCTTTCAGCGCCACCCGCGATGATACAATCAGCCATTCCACTTTGGATTTTAGCCGTTGCCATTCCGATTGTTTCTAATCCTGAAGCGCAGTATCTATTTACTGTTACCCCTGGAACGTCTGTAACTTTTAATCCCATTAAGGAAATTAATCGTCCCACATTCAAACCTTGCTCAGCTTCTGGCATGGCGTTTCCAACCATTACGTCGTCAATTCTTTTTTTTTCGAAATCAGGCAATTGTGCCATCATGTGTTCGATGGTTTCTGCTGCTAACTCATCAGGTCTTTTAAATCTAAATACTCCTTTTGGAGCTTTCCCTACCGCTGTGCGGTATCCTTTTACAATATATGCAGTCTTCATAGTTTAGTTTCTTAACGGTTTCCCTTTAGTAAGCATGAATTGAATTCTTTCCAACGTTTTTCTTTCAGTACAAAGTGACAAGAAAGCTTCACGTTCGATATCTAATAAGTATTGTTCACTTACTAATGTTGGTTCTGACAAATCGCCTCCAGCCATTACATAAGCTAGTTTGTTAGCAATTTTCAAATCGTGTTCAGAGATGTATTTTCCTGCTACCATTTGGTTGGTTCCTACTAAGAACATTCCTAATGCTTGTTTACCTAATACTTTGATGTCGGTTCTTCTTACTGGTTGAGTATATCCTTGGTCAGCCATTTGTAATGCTACTTGTTTAGCTACTGCAATTTGACGGTCTTTGTTTACCACAACGATGTCTTTTCCTTTTTGTAAAATTCCCAAGTCGAATGCTTCATAAGCTGAAGTTGCAACTTTTGCCATTCCGATGGTTAGGAAATTTTCTTGAAGAACGTTTAATTCCACATCATTTTTGCGGAATAAATCACTTGCACGAACTGCCATTTCTTTAGAACCACCACCACCAGGAATTACACCCACTCCAAATTCTACTAAACCAATATAGGTTTCAGCAGCGGCAACCACTCTGTCGGCGTGCATACTCATTTCACATCCACCACCAAGTGTCATTCCATGTGGCGCAACAATTACTGGAATAGAAGAGTAGCGAACTCGCATCATAGTGTCCTGGAACATTTTGATAGCCATATTCAATTCGTCGTATTCTTGCTCAACAGCCATCATGAAAATCATTCCGATGTTAGCTCCAACTGAGAAATTAGTTCCTTGATTTCCAATCACTAATCCTTTACAGTCTTTTTCAGCTAAGTCGATTGCTTTGTTGATTGCGGTTAAAACACCACCACCAATAGTATTCATTTTAGAGTGGAATTCTAAGTTCAAAATTCCGTCACCTAAATCGATAACTGATGCATCTGAATTACCCCAAACTTTGTGACTTTCTCTGATATTATCTAAAATGATAAAGGCATCTTGACCTGGTTTTTCTTCTTGAGCTTTTGATGAAATATTGTAGAAACATGTTTTACCATTTTTAACAGAATAAAACGATTTATTTCCTGAAATCAACATATCCGTTACCCAAGTTGCTGGTTTGTAACCTTCGGCTTCCATCATGGCAATGGCTTTTTCTACACCAATGGCATCCCAAATTTCGAATGGTCCGTTTTCCCAACCGAAACCAGCTTTCATGGCATCGTCGATTTTGTAGAATTCGTCAGTGATTTCCGGAACTCTGTTTGAGCAATAAGCGAACATTGCCGAGAAGTTCTTTCTGTAGAAATCACCTGCTTTGTCTTTTCCTTTTACTAAAACTTTGAATCTATCAATTGGTTTTTCGATAGTTTTTGTTAGTTCTAAGGTTGCGAACGATGCTTTTTTTGCTGCTCTGTATTCTAATGTATCTAAGTCTAAAGACAAAATATCTTTGCCTTCTTTTTTGTAAAATCCTTGACCAGTTTTGCTTCCTAGCCATTTGTTTTCCATCATTTTGTTGATGAAATCGGGTAGTTTGAACAAGTCATGTGCTTCGTCATTTGGACAATTGTCATAAATTCCGTTGGCTACGTGAACTAACGTATCTAAACCAACGACATCCACAGTTCTGAAGGTTGCCGATTTTGGACGACCAATAACCGGACCTGTTAATTTATCAACTTCTTCTATGGTTAATCCCATTTCTTTTACTTGGTGGAATAGACTTTGAATTCCGAAAATACCAATTCTGTTTCCGATGAAAGCTGGAGTATCTTTTGCTATAACTGAAGTTTTTCCTAAGAATTTTGAACCGTATTCAAAAAGGAAATCCAATACTTCTTGTGAAGTTTTTGGACCTGGAATGATTTCGAATAATTTCAAATAGCGAGCTGGATTGAAGAAATGCGTTCCACAGAAATGTGCTTGAAAATCATCGCTTCTGCCTTCGCTCATAAACTTAATAGGAATTCCCGAAGTGTTTGACGTTACCAATGTTCCGGGTTTACGGAATTTGTCGATTTGTTCAAAAACCAATTTCTTGATGTCCAAACGTTCTACCACAACTTCGATAATCCAATCGCAAGTTGCAATTTTGGACATATCATCTGTCGTGTTTCCAGTTGTAATTCGACTTGCAAATTTCTGACTGTAAATAGGCGATGGATTGCTTTTTAAAGCATTTGCTAAATGGTCATTTACCACACGGTTGCGAACGACTTTACTCTCTAAAGTTAGTCCTTTCTTTTCCTCGATTTCAGTTAGTGCGTTGGGCACAATGTCTAAAAGGAGTACTTCTAAACCGATGTTAGCAAAATGACAAGCAATTCCAGAACCCATTATTCCAGAACCAACTACTGCCACTTTTTTAATTGTTCGTTTCATTTTTTTTTTTATTTGAGAGAAGAGATAATGGACTAAAAGATGAAAGACTTTTTCTTAAATTCGGATTTGTCTATCATCTATCCGTCTCTCCTCTATTATCTAAATTTAAAATATCTTCTTCTCCGTTATTAAATCATTTATAACATCTGCAACTTCAATGAAATGATTTAGTTTTTCTTCTGAGATGTTTTGTTTTACTACTTCATTGAATTTTAATACGGTGGTTTTTGATTGTTCTCTCATTTGTTTACCTAAATCGGTCAGGTAGATTAAAACGCCACGACCATCATCTGGATTTTTCTTTCGTATGATTAGACCTTTTTCTTCTAATGTTTTTAAGGTTCTGGTTAGAGAAGTTGCCTCCATTCCCATTCTAGAACTGATAGCTGTTGATGGAGTTCCTTCTTCTTTGTCTATGCTTAAAAGAGCAAAACCTATAGCCATTGAACCATCAAATTTTGAAGCTTCTTCGTTGTACATTCTTGAAACAGCTTGCCAAGTTGCACGAAGAATATAGTCAATTGTTTTTTCTCTCATTTGATTTCCGTATTTTACTAAAACGATTTAGTTGGGAATTCAAAGATATAAAAAATTTATTATGCGCGCATAGTATTTAATAAAAAAATATTTTTTTTTACAATTGTTTGAAAAGATTACTAAAGAAAAGGCTTTCTAATTGTTTGCTAAACACTTTTTAATTAGTACGATTTGACCTAGATGGTAGTAAGCGTGTTCTATCATTGCATCTATGTTACGATAGTAAGTACCATATTTTTCGTCTGTGAATACTTGCTGTAGTTTTTCATCGGGCATTTGATCAATTAGTGTCGCGAATAGTTCTGCGTCAGTCCAAAAAATAGAAAGGAAGTTCTCCCAATCGGATTGTGATTCTATAAGTGGAAAATCAAAACTAAATTTGTCTTTGATATCGAGTGTTCCACCTTTGAATACATTATTTATTCCTTTGATATAATAATGAATGTGTTGTGCAAGAATAGCAATAGTATTTAGCGATTGGAATTGGGTTGTAGCGATTTTCCAATCAAGATTGTCTAATTGGTCTTTATAATTAGTATTGGCTATCCATGTTCCATTTAAAATGACTTCTCTAAATCGTTTAGCTATTTCATGTGTACTTTTCATCGATTTTTTATTGGTATTCTCAAAGATATGAATTTTATAAAATAATTTTAATTTGTATTTGATTATATCTTGTTGTTTGGTTCGTCATTTTCTTTGTCTATTGGCATGTCATTATTCTCCAAAAAGGTTTCTAATTCTTTTTTGTCTTTGAGGTTACGCTTGATGAGAAAGATTATTAAACTCATTGCTAAAATAATTACAGCGCCGATTGTTATCCAATTTGTTTCCATGATTTATTTGTTTAAATAAAGTTATGAAACATAAATCGATTACGGTAGTTTTTTTTGTTATCAAATGATTAAGTTACTTAATGTAACGATTATTTAAATCGGTAATTGTGAATTATAAAAAGATGTATCTATTTATTTGTTTGAAATTGAAGATTTTCCGCAGTTTAATAAAAAAGTGAAATTGATTAATTATATAGCATTTGAACTTTTAACTTCTTAACCTTAATAGCTAAGAAACTGCATTGTTTTTAATCTATATTTTCTTTTGTTTAAAAGTAAATCTTGTTTTTATTTTGTTCCAAATGTCCAGAGGAATGCCTTTTCTTTTGTGGCTCTAAAGATGGTGGCATGTTCTTCTTTGGGTTCGTTGGAATAATTCCATTTTATATTGCTGTTGTTTACTGATTGTAAAATAGTTGCTAATTCTTTGGTATGGACATAAATATCTTCAGCATTGGAACCAGCAAACCATAATTTTTTATTAGTAGTAGGGGATTTTGTCAAACGGTCTTTAGCTGTTTTAACCAAATAATGATTGTTCCACCATAAGGAAGGATCAAATGCAATATATTGGTCAAACATATCAGGTTCTAGAAAAAATGTTTCTATTACAAATAGTCCTGATAATGATTCGCCAATGATACTTTTTTCGTCTGTTGTTCGGTATCGTTTGTTAATTTCTGGAAAGAGTTCTTCTTTAATAAAGGCTCTAAATTTTTCAGAACCACCAACCACTGGTGCAATTTCTTTGTCTTTCGCTATTTCAGTAAATCCTGTTAAATCTCTTCTGCGTTGTGTGTTTTCTATACCAACGAGAATGATAGGACTTATTTTTTTTGTTTTTATTAATTCAGCAATGGTGTTGGCAATATGTGGAAAGTCTTCTTTAATTCCTCCATCTGCCATATACATTACGGGTAACGAGTCGTTGTTAGTATTATATTCGGGTGGTGTCCAAACGTTGATTATTCTTTTTTCGCCAACTTGTTTCGATTGGATAGTAAAGGTTTCGTGTTTAGGAATTGGATCATTAGGTTGTGATGCGTTTGAACAACTCGTTAGTATTAAAAATATAAAAAGTAATTTACAATAGATGAATTTCATGTTTGTTTTATATTTAGGATTGAAAATAACAACAGCCTTAATTAAGCAAAAATACTACTTTTTTTTAATGATTATACTTTGATTGATCTTCTGACTATTATGCAATTATAATGTTTTATTGTATAAGGGTTTTTGTGTTTTTGGTGCGTAATTTTATTAGATAGTATTAGTGTAATCTAAAAAAATATTTGTCATGAAAAAGAGTAGTTTGCTTGTAGTTGGATTTTTTGTTTTCTCTTCACAGTTTCTTAGTTCGCAAGTGGCGTTGGATACTGTTTTTATTCAAAATAAATCCAAGGTGAAAAGTGCTGTGGTTTCGAGATATAATTATTATCCTAATCTCGAGGCATATTATGATAAAACTTCGGGTTTGTTTCTTTACAAAGCCAATACTATTTGGGTTACAGCTTCTTCTATACCATCAAATTATCGAGGTTATTGTTTTAGAAATGGTTTGTTTGTGGTGTTAGAAGATTGTGTTGATGATGCGCCTTATTTGTTTTTGGCAAAGCACAAGTTACTGCATCCAGCTAATTATTCAAGTAAACCAATTAGACCGGCTAAGGTTTTGGTTGCTAATTGATATGAATCAAAAATAGAGCAAAACCCGACATAGTTTTACTCTATTTTTTTTAAACTAGTTATAGTTTTACTTTAGACTGTTGTTTTCAGCAAATTCTTTGGTGTCTTCTACTAGTTCTTCATACTTGTGGGTAATGTCTTTGTAGATGTCATCGAATTTATGTTTTAATTCGCTGGTATAGTCTGTTCCTTTTTTCATAATTCGTTTTCTTGTTTTGCTTCCTTTTGCTGGGGCAAAAAGTATTCCTGCAACTGCTCCGATGGCTATTCCGCTAAGAACACCTAAAATCACTTTGTTTGTTTCCATTATTGTTGTATTTGTTTTATAATTTTCTTCCTTGAATTAAACGGAGTATAACTGCTATGGCAGCAATTATTAGCAGGATGTGTATTATTCCTGTTGCGCTATAGGCGAAAAATCCAATTGCCCATAGAATGACTAGCACGATGGCTACGGTGTAGAGTAAATTGCTCATTATTTATTTTTTTCGGTTGCGTTTTTAATATCTTGACCAAGATTGTCCATGTCATTTTTAAATTCTTGTTTGAAATTGGCCCAATTGGTTTGGTTGTTTTCATAGTTGTCAATTCGAGATTGTAGTCCGTCGTTTTTTTCTTCAAGATCAGAAATGGCTTTGGTGTAGGATTCGGTGAATTTGTTTCCAGGTTTTTTTAGTGCATCGCGCAATGAGATAATTTGTTTTTCATTGGCAGCAATAGCTTCTTGAGCTTCACGTTTGAACATTTGCCATTCTTCATCATTGGCTTTTCTGACACTGTCGTTGCTTACTTCTGTCTCTACATTTTCCATGTTCTCATTAGCTTCGTTTAGATTTTCTAAAGCATCCGCTTCTTTTTCGGAGTTGGATTTGCAACTTGTCAAACTTAGACTAATTAGAAGTCCTGTAACTACTAATAGTGCAAGGAATTTAGCTCTCATCATCGAGATACTTAGTTGTTTTGTGTGTGTTTCTTTCATAAGATTAAATTGTTTTTATGCGTTTTTGAATACTGTCAAAGTTCAGCCATGAATAGGGTTTTTGTGTTATAGTATTTTCGAATTGATTTGTATAATTCCCATTTTGACTTGATGCGTTTCTTTGTATTCTTTCAAAAGGTCAACTAATGAATTGTAATATTGCTCTAAGGAGTGATTGTTTACTTCGGGATTTTCTTGATTGGGAATTGTAGCAGGCATTTCGTTTAGAAACTTAGACAATTCAGGATATTGATTATTTATTTTTAGGGTAATGGCTAGAATATTACTATTTAGTGTATCTTTTGATGACATAACGGATAATTTTATTAAAAAAAAGCACCAGTTGATTAGTGCTTTTTTTGATGTCTTTGGTCACAGGATTATTTGGCGACGGTGGCATATTTTTTCAGGTTTTTTTTCTGGAGTTTTTTAGCCAGTTTGCTTTCGCCTTTGGCTTTCATCCCACATCCGCAGGCTGTTTCTTTGTTTCCTTCTTTATAATGCTTTGCAGCTTCATTATGATGATGTGCGGCAGCTTCGTGGTGTTTTGCTGCTTCTTCGTGGTTGTTAATTACTTTTTGAGTTTCGGTAGCTTCGTCAACTACTTTTTTTACTTTTTTGTTTACTTCTAACATGGTGTTGTATTTAAAATTATAAATTCATTTTTATAATAGTGTAAAGTTCGTTTGGATTCTTTCTTTTGAAGTTATACTACTATGGTGAAGAGTTTTATAATTCACATATTTAAAAAAAAAGTGGAGTTTAAAAAAGAAAAGAGATTGTCAGATAGATGATAGCGTTTGTAATAGTATTCAAAGAAAGATTAAACGAGTTTTGATTTTTGATAACAATACATTTGATAATGTAACTCTGTTTTATTCTTACGTTGCAATCATTTTGTTAGACAATCTCTTTTTAGCATTAGTAGATTTTGAATAGTCAAAGGTCATTCTAGTTGTGCTATTTTCTCTTTCATAATTTTGTTAAAGATTTATATAATTATCATTTTTTGAGGAGTTTTGTCTTGTTGTCGGCTTCTTTTTGGGTTGCTTCTTGAATTGCTTTAGCTTTTTTTGCTGCTGCTTTTTTCTTTTTGTTGAAATAACCACGAAAAAGAAAGTTGTGTTTCAGTGCTTCCATGTTTTCGTTCAAACCTTTGGTTGCGTCTTGTATGTTGATAAAAGTTGAGTCGAGTGATTTGCCCATTTTTTCGTCAGTGGCTAGTTTAGAGAAGATACTGTTGGTATTGTTTATTTTGTTAGTAAACGTTGAAAAGTTTTGTGTGCCATTTTCGATATTGGTGAAAGCATTTTCAAGTGATTTTGCTAATTTTTCATCAGTGGTAAATTTGGAAAGTACACTGTTATTGTTGTTCATTTTGCTAGTGAAAGAAGCAAAACCTTCCGTTCCTGTTTCAATATTGAAAAGTGTATTCTCTATAGATTGAGCCAATTTTTTATCGTTCATTATTTTGGATAATGCGCCATCGTTGTTATTCATTTTTTGACTAAAAACAGCCAATTCATTGGTTATTATAGCAGCATTGTCAACGCTTACTTTTACGCTTTTCATCAAGTCCTCCATTTCAATGGCTTTGGTAGAAGCGATAGTGTTGTTATTTTTTACAGCTTTGTTAGAAGTTTTTCCGGGTGAAATGGTCAATACTTTATCGCCCATTAATCCATCGGAACCAATACTGGCAATGGCATCGGTTTTGATGTATTGCAACATTTCTTCTTTGATGACAACGGTAACAATAACTGTAGAATCGGTTTCAAATTCAATTTCTTTTACCGTTCCGATATTGATACCCGAAAGGCGAACGTTGTTTCCAATTTTTAATCCGCTAACGTTTTTAAAAACCGATTTTAATTGGAAGGTTTCGCCAAAAAGGTTTCTTGTTTTTCCAATAAAATAGATCGTGACTACAAAAAGGAACAAGCCAATGATGACAAACATTCCTAATTTCCAGATGTAGTTATTATTTTTTTTCATGGTTTTGATTTTAAATTATATAAAAAATGATTTTACCCATTCGTCATCGCTTTTTTCCAGTTCTTCGTATGTTCCTTCGGCATTAATGACTCCATCTTTTACTATCAATATTCTATCGCTCGTACTTTTGGCGCAAGCCATATCGTGTGTGATGATAATAGATGTGGTTTGGTATTTTTTTTGAATGGAAACCATCAGTTCGCTAATTTCTCTAGCTGTAATAGTGTCCAAGCCAGAAGTTGGTTCGTCATAAAGGATGATTTCGGGTTTGATAATTACGGTTCGAGCCATGGCAATTCTTTTGCGCATTCCACCAGATAAATCGGCGGGCATTTTATCGATAGCTTCTAGTAATCCAACATTTTCTAAGGCTTCATTGATTTGGGTTTCTATCGCTTCTTTTTCAATGTCTTTCGTATGATGTTTTAGCGTAAAGGTTAGATTTTGCCTGACGGACATCGAGTCGTACAAAGCACCATTTTGAAACATAAAGCCTATTCGCACACGCAAAGTGTTGAGTTCGGTCTTTTTTAGTTTTGTAATATCCGTATCAAATACTTTTATTTCGCCTTCGTCAGCTGGAACCAAACCAACCAAACATTTGATAGTTACTGATTTTCCAGAACCCGAACGACCAAGTATTACGAGGTTTTCGCCTTTGTAAACTGTCAGTGTTATTCCTTTAAGAACTTCGTTATCTCCAAATTTTTTATGAAGATTTGTGATTTCAATAATTGTTTCTTTTTTTTCCATAACGTTTAAAAAAAGAAGTCCGTTATTTGAACGGCAAGCATATCAATAATAAAAATAGATAGTGAAGCCGAAACCACAGCCGAGTTAGCCGCAATGCCAACGCCAGCTGTTCCGTTAGAAGCGTTGAACCCTTTGTAGCAACCAATCATTCCGATGAAGAAACCGAAGAAAAAAGTTTTGATAGTTGCTGGTATAATGTCTAGAAATTCTAAATGTTCAAACACATCCGAAAAGTAACGGAACATTGTTATATCGCCATGAATGTTATAGCCAATATAACCGCCATAAACACCAACCAAGTCGGCATAAATTACTAAAATCGGTACCATAATTGTGGTAGCTAAAATTCGGGTAACAACTAAATACTTATACGGATTTACTGCCGAAACTTCCATCGCGTCAATTTGTTCGGTTACTTTCATAGAACCTAGTTCAGCACTGATGCTTGAAGCAATTTTCCCAGCACAAATTAACGCGGTAATAACAGGAGCAATTTCTCTAATTAGTGAAAGTGACACCATACTTGGCAACCAAGTTTCGGCACCAAATTTTGCCATGGTTGGTCTGGATTGAATGGTCAATACCAATCCCATGATAAAACCCGTTATGGTCACAAGCGGCAATGACTTGAAACCAACAGCATAGCATTGTCTAAGGAACTCGTTTATTTGAAATGGCGGAAGGAAAAGCTCTTTGAAAAACCTTCCTATAAACAAAGCGATGTTGCCAGTATCAGTAAATATATTTTTTAATGCTAGTATCAAATGGGAAATAAATTAGTTTAAATAGCGTCGTAAGATCCAAGCCATGGTTTCGTGTTTTTGCAATATTCCGGTTAGTAAATCTGCCGTGCCAGCATCGTGGTATTCATCAGTACAGGTATCGATGTCTTTTCTAATTTCGGAAATCAGTAATTCGTTATCGTTTAATAATTCCAAAATCATATCTTTTTGTAATGGATATGAATTGGGTGTTTCTTTTAATCGGGTTTGAGCTAAAAATTCTTCCATAGTTCCAATGGTTTTTTCACCTAATTTGTTAATTCTTTCGGCTACTTCGTCAATGATTAACTCTAATTCATTGTATTGTGTTTCGAACAGTTTGTGCAATTCCATAAAGCTATTGCCTTTTATGTTCCAATGGAATTTTCGTGTTTTGACATATAAAGTCATTTCGTCCGAAAGGACAATGGATAGACGAGATGCGCTACTTTTTAAATTGGCTTCTGTTATTCCTATTTTTGGTGTCATTATCATAATTTCTCAGTTTTATAAAGCATCATTATCTCCGAACTCGTTCAGTTTCTTTTTGATGTTTTGTTTTGAATAAATGGATTTGTTAGTCGTATTTGAAATACTGGTCTTTTTAGCTGGTTTTGTTGTTTTCGTTGTACTTTTTTTCTTTTTTAAAACGGTCATGGTGGTTGTTTTTTTAAATGGTAATGGTTTGTGATTTTTTATTGGTTGGTATCGGTTTCTTTTTAGCAATAGCGGGCATTTTTGGAACTAACTTTTGATTTGTTTTGAAGTAGTTGCCAATAGTTAATCGTGCCATTAAATAACTCACAGTCGACTCGGCACCTTGATTTAGGTTGATGTAATCTTCTTCTAAACCGTCATAACATCCGCCAGTACACGGATTATAAATAATTTTGTTCAAATGATTTTTTCCTAAGAACCAGTTAAATGCAATGGACATTTTATCTAAATAACTTTCGTCTAAAAACGTATCATAGAATTTGCTCAACGCCATTATGGTATAAGCCACATCAATAGGTTGTTCGCCACCAATTACTTCCTCGTTATTTTGGGTGTTGTTTTGCAACCAACCTTTATTTGAGACTACTTTTATACTGTCTTCTGTAAATGTTTTAGATAATAAAAAATCAAAACTAAGGATGGCAATTTCTCCATATTTTGGTGTGCCCAAAGTTAAGTAAGCACAAAGCATAGCTTCGGGAAGAATACTGTTGCCATAGGTTAGATAGCTTTCAAACCAACGCCAATCTTCAGTAGTTTCATGTTTGTACATTTGAACTAGTTTGTCGGCAAGATGTTTTGTAATGTTTAGATTATCAGTGGTTTTATGTGTTTTGTTACTGTAGTAAATGCCTTTTATAATAAAAGCCATTGCTCTTGGCGAATGTATTTTCAGCACATTGGTCAAAGCGAGTTGCATCGTTTTGATAGCATCTTCAATCAGAGTATCAGGAAGTATTTCACGATTGGAAATCAAATAACCTAAAGCCCAAATTGCTCTTCCATTAGAGTCAGAAAGATTGGTTTCGTTGTTTTGATTGGTAAACTTTTTGTCAATACACAAGTAGTTTAAAAAATAGCCCTCTTTGTGAAGACACTTTTTAATAAAGTTAAAATAAAGAGAAATATAAGTCAAATCATTGGCATCTTTTGATATTTCAAATTGCTGACACATTGCTACTAATGCACGCGCATTATCATCGAGCGTGTAACCTGATTCAGCATCGGGTTTGTTGATGTTTGAAAACTGTATCATACCGAATTCGGTGGTTAGTTTTTTCACATGGTTTAGATTTACTTCTGGAATTTTATACGCTAAGTTTAAATTACGTTCCGAAATAGACTCAAATAACAATGTGTGTGCTATCGCTGAATTCTCCCAAGCTGTTGGCGCTAATTTGTGAATGCCGTTGGCTGAAATACTGTTGCATAAAGCGTCATTTTCAAGTAAATCAATTACTTTTCTAGCGAGTTGTTTTGGATTTTCAAAGTCGATGATTATTCCAGTTTCGTTTTGCAATATTTCCACAGCATGAGGAATAGGAGTTGAGATTATTGGACAACCGCAACTTAACGCATAGGAAAATGTTCCGCTCACAGCTTGGTTTCTGTCTTTGGATGTAAACAAATAAATATCGGTTAGCTGAAGGTATTCGAGCAATATTGGCAATGGCAAATATTGGTTAATGAATTGGACGTTTCTTTGAAGGTTTAGTTCTTCAATTCGAGCTATAAGTTGTTCTCTATAGCTTTCGTTTTCTTGCTTAACCACATTGGGATGCGTTTTCCCGATGACTAAAAACAACACATCTGGATATCGTTTCACGATGATTCGTAAAGCATTGATAGTTGTTTCTATGCATTTTCCAGAACTTAACAGTCCAAATGTGGCAAGAACTTTTCTACCTAGTAGGTTGTATTTTTCTTTTAAAATATCTTTATCAGTGTGTTCTACTAAATGGGTTCCATGAGGAATAATTTCAATTTTGGCAGCATCCAAGTCATAATCAGCAATTAAAATTTTTGCCGAAGATTTTGTCATTACTATAATCGATTTGGCTACTTTTTCAATACTTTTTACTAGTTTTCTTAACTCTTCATTTGGTTTTGGTAAAACGGTGTGAAAGGCAACAATAATAGGTTTGTTTAGTAGATTTAAAAACGCAATAAAATCAGTTTCATTAGTTCTAAACAATCCAAATTCGTGTTGTATTACTACTATTTGAATTAACTCGTTATTATTAATCTTGGTAGCAGTTTCTTTATAGGAAACCTCATTGTCCGTTTCGAGAATGTATTTTACTTCTTTTGGATAAAACTGTTTTTCATTTTCATATTCTAAAGCACAAATAGACAGTTTGAACGTTTTTTCGAATTTATTTTTGATTGCAAAAACCAAATCTTGCGAATAGGTTGCGATGCCACATTCTCTTGGTGGATAAGACGTTATTAAAACTATTTCAGGAAGATTTTCGGCTTGAATGTTATTTTTCATGTTAGAT
Source organism: Flavobacterium dankookense (assembly GCF_004362665.1). Classification (GTDB taxonomy): domain Bacteria; phylum Bacteroidota; class Bacteroidia; order Flavobacteriales; family Flavobacteriaceae; genus Flavobacterium; species Flavobacterium dankookense. The sequence goes on from NZ_SNXR01000011.1 coordinate 304,321, forward strand.
TTTGTTTAGCATTAATTCGGTTATTAATTCCTGTAAATTCATAGAGGCACAAGCAATTCGTTCATCTGCAGCACCATAATAGATATATAAAGTCTCGTCAAAAACAACTGCACCTGTTGGGAAACAAACATTGTTGACTTCGCCTTTTAATTCCCAATGGAATTCTGGATAAAACAGCGGATAGGGAAGACGCGCAATTTCTTTTTGTGGATTATCTAAATCGAGCATTGCGGCACACGCAGAATAGACATATCCTTTTAGCGTATCGTGAACACCATGATAAATAAGTAGCCAACCAAATTCAGTTTCTATTGGAGGACAACCACCACCAATGTAGCTTATCTCATGCTTGTATTTTGGCGTAAGCACTAAGTAATCATTGAAATTAAGAAAGTAATTTCTCCAAAACTCTGGGGTTAGTTCTTCTATGGTTTCAACACCAACTACAATTTGAATTTCTGGTCTAATACGATGGAGAAAGAAGAGTTTACCGTTTATCTTTCTGGGAAAGAAAATGAGGTTTTTGTCCCAAACCAACATCTTTACGCCATCTTTTTCTATAATATGTTCGTGTTGATTGTAGCGAAAGTATTTTTCGTTAATCGTTGCATTCTCTTTGGCTAAATCATTAAATTCTTCATAAGTTATTTGTGGAACGATGATACCTTTTCTATCGAAATTCACTAAATCTGTTGAGGTAGCCAAACAACCCAATGCGTTTACACCATCATAACCCGTATAGGTCAAATAATAGGTATCGTCAATTTTCACAATTCTCGGATCTTCAATACCATGACTTTCATAATCCATTTCGGGAGAAAGCAAAGGTGTTTCGTTTCGTTGCTCAATAAACAATGGACCATCCAATCGACAATAGCCAATAGTAGAATGATTTCCAATCCGAACCGCACGATATAAAAGATGAACATGTTCACCATCTCTAATTGCCGCTGGATTAAGAACGCCTTCGTTTTCAAAATTATGATTGGTTTTTTTTAGTAGAATGCCTTCTTTTATGACTTGTATCATTAGGGTTTTTATTAGTTTTTTTACTATTTTAAATTTCGAGATAATTGGTGTAGTAACTGTTATATAATTTTAAAATTGAGTTGCATTATTCCCACAATAGAAAAAGGTTGCCACATGAGGGACAACCTTTTAATTAACTAATAAATAATTGGGATTCTATAAATTAGTAGTTAGTTCTTAATTCTACTCTTCGGTTTTTAGAACGACCTAATGAAGTTTCGTTAGTGGCTATTGGTTTGCTTTCGCCAAAACCTGTTGCAGTCAATCTACTTTCTGAAATTCCTTTTCCAATTAAATAAGTTCTCACTGAGTTGGTTCTTTTTTGTGATAAAACCATATTAGAATCGTCCGAACCAACGCTATCAGTATGACCATCGATGTATAAACTTGCACCTTCATATTTGTTAAGGATAGCAGTCAATTCATCTAACAACGTTAATGAAGCTACTTTAAGTTTATCACTATTGTTTTCAAAGAAAAGTTTACTACCGATATAAGTAATTCTCACAGCATCTTGTTTTGCTATTTCTGGACAACCTTTGTTAGCGATATTTCCTTTTAATGTTGGACATTTATCGTCAATATCAGCAACGCCATCGCCATCCGTATCAGGACAACCGTTTAGACTTGCTGGACCAGCAATATCTGGACATTTATCTTTGTCATTAGTAACACCATCTTTATCATTATCCATAGCACAACCAGTTTGATCTACTTTGCTTCCTGGTGTTGAGTTTGGACATTTATCATCCATATCAGCAACGCCATCATTGTCAGAATCTGGACAACCTTTTAAGGCTGTTGTTCCTGTAACATCAGGACATCTGTCGTCTTTGTCGGCTACACCATCATTGTCTCTATCTGGACAACCATTCATTAGTGCATTTCCAGCAGCATCAGGACAATTGTCTAGATAATCGGCAACACCATCATTGTCTTTATCTAGCGGACAACCTTTTTTGTCAACTGCTACACCAGCTGGCGTATCAGGACATTTGTCATTACTATCCGAAACACCATCAAGGTCGGCATCTTTTTTGTCTCCAAAATTGAATGTTAAACCCGCAGAGTGCATCACATAGTCATCGTTTTTTCCTGACTCAACTCCATCTCTTTGGTCATTGTCTGTAAAAAGAAATTTCTCTTGGATGTTAAGAATCAATACTGGAGATAGTTTAATGTTGATACCAGCACCAGCAGTAGGCAAGGCGTAATCAATTTTTTCGGTGTGAAAGTTTAATTGATTATCAAAAAGAATTGCACCAACACCACCAAAAACGTAAGGACTAATATAATAATCAGAGCTTAACAAATTCAAACGTAAGTTTAACGAAGCAGCACTGAAATCACTTTTATAACCAGTAACACCACTGTTGTATCCTAAAGTTCCTCTAGAAAAGGATAAGTTCAAATCGAAGTATTTAGATAAAAAGCGAGTAGCTGAAATACCTCCAAAACCATACATGGTTTCGTCTGTTTTATACCAATCTCTTCCTAAATCGCCGTGGTATTGGATAATTCCACCATGAAGACCAAAGTTCCATTTTTTATCTTCCGTTTGCGCATTCGATGTAATTGTAGATGCTAAGCAAATACATAGAAGTAATAATTTTTTCATATTTATGATATTTAATATTAGGACAAAGGTCATTCAACTGCCAAGCTGATTTGTTATACAACTATTATTTATGTTTGTGTTATTCACACATTTTTGTTTTAGAAAAAGGCATAAAAAAAAGCCCTGTAGTATGAAAAACAGGACTTTCCGAACAAATGGTCTCTACATTTATTCAATCTATCAAAGAAAAAAATGGTTTAGCACGCTATGGCGCTATGCATAATGATATCACTTTTTTGGGTGTCAAAAAAGTCTGGAAAATTTTCTTCTAGGTGTTTAATATGGTCTCGTGTATATTTCAAATGTACTGTCAAATAGTTAACGAGTTCAAAAGTAGAAGCACCCATCATCATTAAATCAATTGCTACTAACAATTGTACTTCATGTTCGTAAATTTTTTTTAATTCTTTTAATAATAAATGTTTGGATTGGTCTATACCATCATATCTTCTGCTAGCAATTATCTTTTTTACATGATTAATGCTAGTAACTCTAGATAAATTGTTGCTTATTTTCGTTTTCATATTGTTTCATTTAGAGGTTAAAAAAATCTTTTAAACACTGTTCAACTTGTTTTTATAACGTTAGTTAATTATAGGACAAAGTTGCTTTAAAATGAAATAAGGATTGTTATGAAATTAGCTTATAATGTGATATAATTCACATATTTTCTAAGGAAGTACGCTTTTTATCTTTTAAGTTTTTGAAGAAAGTAGGTGTTAGTCCAGTTACTTTTTTGAACTGAGACGAAAGGTGGGAAACGCTACTATAGTTCATCTTATACGAGATTTCAGTTAAGTTAAGTTCATCGTAGATTAGCAGTTCTTTAACTCGTTCTATTTTATGTGAAATAATATAATGTTCGATGGTAATTCCTTTTACTTCCGAGAAGATATTGGCAAGATAAGTGTAATCATAACCCATAATATTACTCAAGTATTCGGAGAAATTAACTTTGGGCAATTCATCATTATAATGCACCATTTCGGTGATGACAATCTTTATTTTTTCGATAAGCATTGCCTTCTTATCATCCATTAGTTCTAAACCACAAAGGGATAAATTCTTTTTTAATTCTATTCTTTGTTCCTCTGTGATGGTTTCAAGTATATCAGCAAAGCCAAGCTCAACACAGGTAAAATGAAGTCCAAGATTTTTTAATTCTTCTTTGACAACCATTTTGCATCGTAAACTGACCATATATTTTATGTATAGTTTCATTTGTTATTCTGTCTAAGAATTTTCTAACTGTTATTGGTGTCATCTACTAAAGTTTTGAGCGCTATTATAGCTTTAGAGAATATGCTTTCTAATCTTCGTAACCACTTTTGATTATGGTAGAAATCATTTTAAATTGTTCGTTGGCATTAAAACTGTGTTGTGCATGCGCAGGAATGATGATACCTTCACCCAAAACCAGTTTGTGTTTTTTTTCTTTAATAATAATCTCTGCTGTGCCGTCAATAATTTGAATATAATTATCATAAGGCGATGTTTTTTCGGCTAGTTCTTCGCCAGCATCAAAAGAGGAAGCGGTTATGTTGCCTGTTGTTTTTTTGATAATCGTCTTGCTAACCACGGCGTTTGGTATGTATTGAATGATTTCAACAATAATATGCGATTTAGATTTTTCTAGTTCTTTGTTGTCCATTGGATAGGTTTAGTGAGGGTTTTTAACCGCAATTATAAAATAGTAATAATATATAGTAAAGGTAGCTAGATATAACTATTATTGGTTATGAAATATCAGTAAAATTTTATATAATTACCACATTATGGGATTATTAGACTATTTAGATTATTAAATTATTAGATTGTTAGAATGTTAGATTATTAGATTATTAGATTATTAGATTTGTGGATTTGATTTTTGTAAAGTCGTGTGGACTTTTTGAAGTGGAGTTTTTGGTAATAATTCAATTTTATAGCGTAGTGGCTATTGTTTTTTTTACAAATTGATGGTATTAATCAAATCGATTACAATTACTCTAGTGCTATCCAATCGATGAGCAATGTAAAGTCTTCTTCTTGCTTGTTTGCAATTAAAAAACTTAGTTGTTCGATGGTATTAAAATTAAAATTGGGAAGGTTTAGTTTTCTTCCTCGAAACTGTGGGTAGAATTCATTGATTGGTAATTTTATTATTTCCCAATCGCCTGTTGTAGAGAAGGAGTGAACATAGGATTCGGGTTGGTCACTAAAGCCTTTTAGACGGAATTCATAGTTTTTTCCATCTCCTTTGATACGTAAAACGATGTGTTTTTTTTCTTCAATAGCTATAGTTTTATCCAATTGAATGGAAGCAAATCCTCCGTAGTTTTCTAGAGAGACATGACCAGAGAATTGACCGTTTTTGTTATCCGTTAGTTGGATGCTGCTGCTGGATATTCCACCCATAACACCATCATTTACTACGCGCCATTCGTTGGGTTTTGTTTGTTCGCTAAAGGTGTATATTTTTTTCATGTTGGTTTGAGCAAAAAGGCTGATGGAAAATAGGAATATAAGGTATTTCATTTGTTTTTGGGTTTAGTACGACCTTTTTACTGTTGTTATGGTATTAACAATTCGCGTTTTGTAGTGCTGTTGGTTTTGAACAAATGTACTGAAAAGGATTTTTAATTATGTTCTGTCTTTACTCTATAATATTCAAATCATTGCATTTGTTTGAAGTGCCATTTTTTTATTAGCCAACAACACTCAAAGAGACGAGTAGGATTAAAGTATTTATTTGCTTAATTGTGGTTTTTTTTATGCTGTTTTAAATGTAAAATAGTTGTGATTAAAAATCCAATTCCTGCAAAGAGAGTTACATAAGGCAACCAAGTTTTTCCCTCTTCGAAGTAAACATAAGATGTTAGAAACAAAGCAATACTTTCAAAGAAATGGATCACGATCTCCAACGAGGAATGGTTTCTCTTTAAAATTTTTACATTAATAAAATAGCCTAAGATAATACAACCTAGTAACAGAATTGTCCATCCTATAAAACTGTGATGGTGCTGAATTTTGTCAAACCCTTTTGTTATTAAAATAAAGGCAACAACAAAATGATAAATGGAGGCTAACTTTTTTTTCATGATACTTGTTGGATTTTAGATTGTTGCTTCTCGATACATTTTTGGACTTTGTGATTTGTTTTTCTGTTGATGGTTTTTAATTTGCCAAAAATACTCCAAGTGACGTGGTGGATTGTTATAAAAATAAATAATTACCACAGAAAGGTTTCTTGCGGCAGCTGATGCATTTTTATAAATGAAAAAAATTACTTCTGCTGAAAACTAGTTAATAAAACAATTCTATTATTATCAGTTTTTGATACTACAAGCCATGGTTTTGCGTCTGTTTTTCTTATGTCATTTCCTTTCATGGCGAATGCTTCTTGCTTATTGTCAGCAACATAGATTGCTGTGCCAACTGGAAAATTATATTCTTTATTAGCATTTGGCTCAACATTGCTTACTCTGGTTTGACCTTTACCATCTGGAGTGAATATAATCAACGAAAGATGATAAGCATCTTCATAATCATTTTTAAAACTTAGTTTAATAGCATCTTGTCCAATAAAGAAAAAGTTGAATACAATCAAAAGGGATACGATTAATAGTCTCATAGTACATGTTTTAAGGTGTAACAAGTTTACGAAAAAAAGTTAGAATAAATTTATTTTCGTTGCAGAAGTTGTAGCGAATACTTTGTGATATTTTTGAATTGTTTAGATTATAGTGTTTCGGTTTGGCGTGGTAGTTAGGTATTATTAGCAAAGTCGAGAGACTTTGTGTAGCGTATAGTTTTTTTATTTATATTTTTCACTCAACTTTATTCCATCTTCTGTAAGTTCTGTTTTCGGGTTCTCTTTTACAAATTCTTTTTTTGCATTTTCGAAAGTTAAATCAATAAAATTGTCTCCATATTTTTTTAATATCGCTCTATACATTTCATTTTGATAGCAGTAGGGTTCAAAACCTTTCATTCTGACGCAACGCCCTTAGTGTTCTTTTGTTTCAATACCGTGTTGACGAAATGTTTTTATAACTTTACTTTTAATTTGTTCAGGAATTAAACCAAAATATATCAGTTTTCCATTTTTAATATCGTTTATTGCTTTTGCTTTTTGACTAATGCATAATGCGTCAATCACCGTAACATCTAGGTTATTATTTTCCGTCCACATTTTAGCATAAACACCTTCATTATAAACAATCATTTTCCCGTTTTTATCAAACGTAGCCAATTCGGTCGTTTCATTTTTTCCGACACAAGAATTAAGAATAATGGTCAAAAAAAATATTTTTGTTATTAATTTCATTATCTACAATTTAGATGTCTGATTTACTTTTATATTTCCGTCGAACGAGAGTAGTCATTACGTTTCTAGGCTATTTGTATTTGCGAAATCAGCGAACAGCGTACTTCCTGCTAAGATAAAATATTTTCGTGAAGAAATAAGAACAACTCAAGAAAAACCAGCAATAGCTCGAAAACTGCTGATGTAGGAAGTTTTTTTTAGAAATAGAATTTTTTGCAATCCTCAACTAATTTTGCTGATTTTGAAATTTCTTAGCTAGACTACTCAAAAACTTTTTATTAATTAAGTCCACAAAAAAAGGAGCCAATGAAGCTCCTTTTTATATATAAATTATAAATAAATCTTATTTCATCTCAACATACATCTCACTGCGCAACGGTTGAAGCGCTTTAGCATCTGTTAAATCACGTTGTTTAACTTCTGCAGGTTGATTTGTCATTCTGCCACTGCCAGTAATTAAAGTAATGGCTTTGTTAAGTAACGTTTCATCGCTATCACCAAGAACACCAAGCATCGCCATGTCTTCAAAAAGCTCATAGTCAGGAGTAATACCAGCAGTATAATCGCCAACACCATTTTTGTTTACTATTTTCAACACTATTGGTTGCATTGCATACTTATGACTTGTATTAACATCCGTTTTAGAAAAAGTTGGAGAGTCATAAAGTGTAATAGAACCTACATTTTTTCCCGCCGTAACATCTCCAATTTGAACAACTTGAATATAAGGTTTCAAACAATTAATAACCAGCTCACTAGCAGAGGCAGAACTCTTGGAAGTAAGCACATACACTTTAGTCAAATTCAAACTATTCAAGCCGCTAACAAATTTATTCTCCAATCTACCTGGATTATTAGCTAAGAAATAGGCTTGCGCTTTGCTGTTCCATTGTTCTTTGGCAAATAATTGCCCATCAAATTGTCCTGTAATCATGCTTGCCAATTTAGTTGCTGAGGTAACTGCTCCTCCAGAGTTATACCTTAAATCCAAAACCAAATCAGTAACGCCTTGAGCACTAAAAGTACCAAAAACACTATTCAATTGCGTATCATAAGCCGAAAAGAAACCGTTGTACATCAAGTAACCAATCTTTTTATCACCTTCGGTAAGAACAGTATTCACTAAAATTGGATTTTCTGCCAAAACAGTTTTGGTTAACGAAACCGATTGTCCATTTGGAGTTATTGCACCACCATTATAATCCGCAAGGTTTAAAGTATAGTTATCAGTAGATAATAAACTCCTGTAATTATCAACAGTAAGAGCAGTTCCATTAACAGCATAAAACAAATCACCGCGCTGAATATCCTTTCCAGCAGCATCAGAACCTGGAATAATATATCGAACCCAACCATAAACTTCTGTTGTACTCCCAGGTTTTTCTCTGATAGCAAAATCAACACCATTATTCTTAGTATTTCCAGTTAATATACCTTCCAACACGGAATAATCACTAAAAATAACACTGTATTTATCAACCGTTGCTCGCTCATAAAGCAAACTAGTAAATAACGTTGAAGGCGAAGTAAACTCTTTTAGAAATGTATTCAATTCGTTTTGAGTTGCAAATCGATCGTCAGCTAAATTGTCAATTTGTTCTTGCCAGAGATAATAAAGGTTCATTCCTTTCCAAACAAAGTCCTTACTTTGCAGACTAGATGGAATCAAGTTATCATCATTGTCTTCACATCCCAACGGAAGGAAAACAACGAAACCTAGTAATAAATAAAATACAATCTTTTTCATAGCGTGTTTCTTTTTATAAACGTAAATTTAGCAAGTTTAGTTTAGAAAAAAATATTTTTTTGTAACAAAACAAATTATCGCTCGTCTTGACTATATAACCCAACCAATACAATGAACCAAAAAGAGTTTATGCAAGTTGTAAATCCGTTTAAGGATAAAGTCTTCCGAATGGCAAAACGGTTACTCGTTAGCACGGAAGAAGCCGAAGATGCAACTCAAGAAGTAATGGTTAAGTTATGGAAAAAGAACGAAAGTCTAGAAGAATATAAAAGTGTTGAAGCCATGGCGATGACAATGACAAAAAATTATTGTTTGGACCAATTAAAATCAAAAAGAGCCAGTAATCTAACTATAGTTCATAACAACTTCACCGATAGGGAAGCAGGTTTACAACAAAAAATAGAAGACAGTGACACATGGAACTGGGTTGAAAAAATAATAAACGATCTACCCGAACAACAAAAGCTAATTATTCAAATGCGTGACATTGAAGAAATGGAATTTGAAGAAATAAGCAAAGTCTTGGAAATGAACGAACAAGCAATTAGAACAGCCTTGTCGAGAGCAAGAAAAGTGATAAGAGAAAAAATGACAAAAACACACCATTATGGCATTGGATAGAATAGAAAAATTAATAGAAAAATACTTCGAAGGAGAAACAAGTAGTGCCGAAGAAAAAGAATTGAAAGATTATTTTTCCTCATCAGATGTTGCGCAGCATTTGGAACATTACCAACCATTATTTGGTTATTTCTCTCAAGCAAAACAAGAACAGTTTACGGCAACGATACCATTACACACTAAAAAACAAACTAAAGTAGTTTGGCTATCTGTTGCAGCATCGTTAGTTGTTATGCTTGCTGTTGGAGTGTTTGCATACCAAGGTACAAGTGAACCAAAGCATCAGGATTTAGGCGTTATTGAAGATCCAGAAATAGCCTTTAGAGAAACACAAAAAGCATTGGCACTTATATCAAAACATGTAAATACCGGCATAGAAAGTGTGAACTATTTAAGTGAATATGAACAATCAAAAAACAAAATTTTTAAATAAAAAGAAATCATGAGAAAGTTAATTTTAATCGTTGCATTAGTATTTATAAGCAATACCATTTTTGCACAGCAAACACTTTTTGACAAGTTTGACGGAAAAGAAAATGTTTCTTCAGTCATTGTAAACAAAAAAATGTTTTCGCTTTTAAGCAAAATGAAAGTAGAAGATAAAGAAACACAACAATATGTGAATCTTATCAAAAAATTGGACAACCTTAAAGTGTTTGTAACGAGCAATGCTACATGGGCAAATGAAATGAAAACCACTTCGGATAAATATTTAAAATCAGCAGCACTTGAAGAGTTAATGAGAATTAACGAAAAAGGTAAATTGGTAAAAATCTTTGTAAAATCAGGAGCGACAGACTCTCAAATCAAAGAGCTATTCATGTTTATTGAAGGAGGAGGAAAAGAAGAAACGGTATTAATGTCCTTAACAGGTAATTTTGATTTAGACGAACTGTCTGTTTTAACAGAAAAAATGAATTTACCTGGAAGAGATGTTTTGAATAAAGCTTCAAAAACTAAAAAATAAGTTATGAAACTGTCTTTATTTCTAGCATTACTTGCAGCTACAATGTTAGCAAGCTGTAATTCCGAACCAAGTTTGCAACGCTATTTCGTTGACAATTCTGAGAAAAAAGATTTTATCTCACTTGATGTTTCCCCAAGTATTTTGAATGTCAATAAAACCAAGTTGACCGCTGATCAAAAAACAGCATTGGAATCATTTGACAAAATGAATATTCTTGCCTTCAAATTGGATAAAAACAATGCTGCTCTATATGAACAAGAGCGTGAAAAACTTTCTAAAATTCTGAAGGATGAAACGTATCAGGAATTAATGAAAGTTGGTTCAGGTAAAGATGCTGCTTCCATAAGTTTTGTTGGTAATGAAGACAATATTGATGAATTTATAATTTATGCAAATAAGAAAGAAAATGGTTTTGCAGTAGTTAGAATTCTTGGTGATGATATGAACCCAAATAATATAATGACAATGCTTTCGGTTTTGAAAGATGCCAATATAGATATGGAACAATTGAAACCACTAGAAGATTTAATGAAATAAATTGTAATTGGTTAGTTAGTAAAAAAGTCCCGAATTATTTCGGGACTTTTTTTATTTTTTAAAGTATTTGAAAGGAACGAAAAGCATTCCAAAACATTCGCTATCATCTTTTCCAATGTGCTTATGATGCATTTTATGAGCTCGTCTTACACCTTTTGCATAAATATTATTTGCATTTCGGAATAGTTTAAAGCGTTGGTGAATAAAAATGTCATGAACAATAAAATAGGCTAATCCATAGGCAAAAATACCTAAGCCAATTGCAAGCCCAATTTCTAAAATATTATTTTGCCAAAGCAAAAAGAAGCCGATACTAACCACAGCATAGAAAATAAAAAAAGTATCGTTTCGTTCGAACCATGAGTCATGGTCTTTTTTGTGATGGTCAGCATGTAAATTCCATAAAAAGCCATGCATTACATACTTGTGAGTGAACCAAGCCATGAACTCCATCATGCAAAAAGTTAATAAAAAAACAACAATGTGAAGTAGCATAAAATATTAAATTAAGTTTAATCGATAATTGACATAACATTTGGCTAGTAAGCCAACTTTTTGATAATCAGAAACACGAATTCGAGTATTTTTTATTTCCATCGATGGTGTTTTCTTCAATTTTGAAAGTAGTTTTTTGTAATATACATAAGCAGTATATACTCCAAATTTAGCTTCAATAGGTAATTTCAAAATACCTTCAAAACCAGCATGAAAATCTGCTTCAATCTCTTTGATGATTTCATTTTTAGATTGTTCGTCTAGTTTTGATAAATCAGTATTTGGAAAATAAGTACGGTTTAAATCCTCAAAATCAGCCTTCAAATCACGAAGAAAATTTACTTTTTGGAATGCTGAACCCAATCGCATAGCTGAGTGTTCTAATTCTTTGAATTTTTTTTCATCTCCATTAACAAAAACTTTTAAACACATCAACCCAACAACATCGGCGGAACCATAAATGTATTCATTATACTCTTCTGTAGTTTTGTAAACTGTTTTATGAAGATCAAGTTTCATACTTTTCATAAAAGCATCAATCATTTCTCTTGGAATGGAATAATTGTGTACCGTATGTTGAAATGAATTTAGAATAGGATTTAAACTTATTTTGTTGTTCAAAGCATTTTCTAAATCTTTTTCAAAAAGCCCAAAAAGTTCTTCTTTGTTATAGTCATGAAATGTGTCTACAATTTCATCCGCAAATCGAACAAAACCATAAATATTGTAAATGTCTTGTCTTATTTTTGGTCCAAGCATTTTTACTGCTGCCGAAAAAGAAGTACTGTAAGATTTAGTTACGTTTTTACTGCAATCAAAGGATACAGTGTCAAAAATGGATTTCATAGCAAATGAATTTTAACTGTTTTTTTCTATGAGTTCCGATACGAGTTTCCCTGAAATTAATGCAGGCGGAACTCCTGGACCTGGAACTGTTAATTGACCAGTAAAATAGAGGTTTTTCACTTTTTTACTTTTCAATTTTGGTCTCAAAAAAGCGGTTTGCAGCAGCGTGTTTGCCAAGCCATAAGCATTCCCTTTATACGAATTGTAGTCTTTAATGAAATCATTTACACAAAACGATTCCCTAAAGATAATAGAATTTTTAACTTCTTGCTGTGTTAAATTTTCAAATCGTGTAATTATTTTTTCGAAATATACATTTCTAAGTTCTTCTGTATCTTCTAAACCAGGAGCAAGAGGAATTAAAAATATACCTGCTTCTTTTCCTTCTGGTGCTGAATTTTCATCAGTTTTTGATGGAAAACTTGCATAAAAAAGTGGTTCTTTCGGCCATTTTGGATTATCATATATGTCAGAAGCATGAACATCAAAATCTACATCAAAAAATAATGAATGGTGTTCAACGTTTTGAATTTTCTTGTCAAATCCAACATAAAATAGGAGTGAAGAAGGAGCAAAGGTTTTATTATTCCAATATTTTTCAGAGTAAGCACGGTGTTTTTCATCTAACAAACTCTCGCTATGATGATAATCAGCTCCACTGAGAATAACGTCTGATATAATTTTTTCACCATTTATAATTAAGGCTTTTGCTGTTCCGTTTTCAACTTCTATTTTTTCAATATTTGAGTTCGTATAGATTTTTACACCAAGTTCTATCGCTAATTTTTCCATAGCTAGAATGACGCTGTACATACCATTTTTTGGATGCCATGTTCCAAGACCAAAATCTGCAAAATTCATGAAACTATAAAATGAAGGAGTATCAGATGGTTTTGCTCCAAGGAATAAAACAGGAAATTCAAGAATTTGGATTAGTTTTTTGTTTTTGAATTTTCTTCGGATATCGCTTGAAATATTACCAAAAAATTGATTGACTTTTTTTGCAGTTTCAATTGTTATCAATTCTAAGGGTGAAACTCCAGGCCTGTAAACCAAGTCTTTTATAGCAATATCATAATTACTTTGTGCCTCTTTTATAAAATTCTCTAATTGTTTGCCACTTCCAGTTTCAATTTGCTCAAATGTTTTTACTATCTCAGGTAAATTATCAGCAATTGTGACAAAATCTTTAACACCAAAATAAACTTGATATGCTGGTGATAATTTTATCAGTTCATAATAATCAGATGGTTTTTTATTAAAATCTGCAAAGAAACGTTCGAAAACATCTGGCATCCAATACCAAGTTGGTCCGATATCAAAAGTAAATCCTTCTTTTTTTAGTTGTCTTGCTCTTCCACCAATTGTAGCGTTTTTTTCGTATACGGTTACTTCGTTACCAGCTTTGGCTGAATAACATGCAGCTGCTAAGGATGAAAAACCTGAACCTATTATTGTTATTTTTTTGGACATTTGAAGTTGAATGTTGGGATTATAAATCGTAAGTTAAATCAATAATAGAATTGTAGATATTCAACTTATCAGTGAGTAGTTTTTTATCTATGTTTTCAGTCATTCTGCCAATAAACCAAAAATTTGAATTGTTATCTTCGAATTCGGTTTTTATTTGTTTGACGTAATTATTTACTTCATCTTTTGTAGGCTCAACAGTCATGTAGCAAACAAAAGTAATATTATCAAAATATTTTGTAACATCTTTTATAGAATCTATAGGAACACTTTCTCCTAAATATATAGTTTTATAACCACTTAGCAAAATTTCATAATTTAAATACATTAAACCCAACTCATGTATTTCATTACTTGGCAGGTATAAAATGAACACTTTATCCTCATTAGTAGGAGGTTGTGTTTGTAATTTTTCTGTATTAATTAATAGTTTTTGTTTTATGAGATAACTAATAAAATGCTCGTGAGCTGGGGATATTGTATCTGTTTGCCAAAGTGTACCAATTTCTTGGATTAGTGGTATAAATACCTCAAAGAAAACTTCTCGAAAAGATTTTTCAGATAAAAGTTTGTCATAAGTATTAAAAAATAATACTTGATCAAAATTCATCATTGCCATTTTAAATGAGCTTATCGCATGACTTTTTGCACTTTTAATAGTTACTATTTCATTGACAAGTTCAGGGATTCTATCTTTAGGGAATTTTGATATTTTCGATATTTTATAGCCATGATTATGAAGTAGTGTAATATTTAAGAGTTTCTGCAGATTAGCTAAATCATACATCCTAATATTGGTTTCTGTTCTCATTGGTTCCAAAACACTATACCTTTTTTCCCATATACGAATTGTATGAGCTTTTATTCCAGAAAGGTTTTCAAGATCTTTTATGCTGAAAATATTTTTTACGTTGTTCATCTTTTTTATATAAAAGTTAAACAAAAATAATAAAAAATAATGATTTAAAGCAATTTATTAAAAATAAAAAAAGGTAAGCCAAAAATGAACTTACCTTTTATTGTGACCACGATCAGATTCGAACTGACACGTCTTGCGACACTACCCCCTCAAGATAGCGAGTCTACCAATTTCTCCACGTGGCCATAAATGAAAAAAGTCAAACAATAACTTGTTCGACTTTTTGTGACCCGACTGGGGCTCGAACCCAGGACCCCATCATTAAAAGTGATGTGCTCTACCGACTGAGCTATCGAGTCATTACATAAAAAAAGAGAAAAAATGTGACCCGACTGGGGCTCGAACCCAGGACCCCATCATTAAAAGTGATGTGCTCTACCGACTGAGCTATCGAGTCTATTTTCTTTTTTGAATGCGGGTGCAAATATAAGGTGTTATTCTTTATATTTCAAAGCAATTTTAGTATAAATTTACCTTTTTTTATGTGTTTGACTTAATCTGTTAATTTATAAGGTTTTAAAATGGTTAGAAAAATTATTTTAGTTGGTTATATGGGAGCAGGTAAGTCGTTGATTGCTCAAAAATTATCAAATCATCTGAAAATTGATTGTTACGATTTGGATGATTTAATTGAAAATAGACTTAAACTTAAGGTATCTGAAATTTTTAAAATGAAAGGAGAAATTTCATTTAGGAAAGCTGAGCATGAAATTTTCAGAGAATATATTGAAAATCATGAAACTTTTGTTATGTCAACTGGTGGTGGAACTCCTTGTTATTTTAATAATCATATTTATCTAAATGAAATAAATGTAGTTTCAATTTATTTAAAGGCATCTATTGAAACAATATATCATCGCATAATAAATGAAAAAAATAAACGCCCTTTGGTTTCATCAATTTCTAACGATGAATTAAAAGAGTTTATTGGAAAGCATCTTTTTGAAAGAAATTATTTTTACAATCAAGCCAAATATAAAATTGATGTTGACGGTAAAACGGTTGAAGAAGTTGCTTCTGAAATATTTTCAATTTTAGACTAAATATGCGTAACTGTTATTATTTTCAAAAACAACTTGAACATGTTCTTTTGAAGATGTTGACAAAGAAATTCCTTTAAAATCTGCCTTTACTGGATATTTTTTATGATTTCTATCAACTAATACAACTGTTTTAAATTTTTTGATTGGCACTTCTAAAAAGTGTTTTACTCCATATATTAATGTTGTTCCAGAGTTTAAAACATCATCAATTAAAACAAGATTTTTATCTGTATAAATTTCTTTTGGTATTGATGTTGTTACAGGGTTTAAAGGGTTTTGTTTATCAATAAAAACTTCACAGATGGTAATTTTTGTAGCCATTATTTTTGATATTTTTTTTAAAATATTCTCGGCTAGAATAAAACCATTTTTTGATATACCTGCAATGATAAGCTCTTCATCATCACCAAATGTTTCATAGATCTGATAAGCTATTCTTTGAGTTTTATGTTCAATTTCTTCGTGGGTAAGAATAATATTCTGGCTCATTGGTTTGTTATTGTTATGTTTTTATTCAATATTAAATTCTAAGTTGTCTAAATCTCTTCTGTCTTTTTTTGTAGGTCTTCCTTCACCATGTTTCCTATAGTGTTCTTTTGAAAGTTTTAATAGTTCTAAATGTTCAAAAGCTTCTGCTGGAGTTTCATCTTTTCTGTAAATATCTACTAATTTTGCACCAACACGATTGTCAGGAATGTCTAAAACTACAATAACATAAGTAATTTGATCTTTTCTAAAGGTAATTTTATCACTTGGAAAAACTTCTCGAGAAGCCTTAGCAACTTGATTATTTACGGTTATTTGGTTCTTTTTACAGGCTTCAGTAACCATATTTCTCGTTTTATAATACCTCATACACCATAAATATTTATCCACTCTCATCTTTTTTCTAAAATCAACGTTAATTTGTTTACAAAAATAAATCAATATTGTATCTTGCGCATCCAAAATACAAATAAAAATGAACAAATTTTTCAAAACTTTTTTTCTATTAATTACTCTGGTATTAGTTGTTTCGTGCGATAAAAATGACGATACAACTTCTTTACCTTTACGTGATTATGCAACCCAATATGAAACCGATTTAGCTAAAATAGAAGAATTTTTAAAAACACATTACATAGAAGTAGTTTCTAATCCAGGAGCTACAGAGGATATGGATGTTACTTATACAAAAATACCAACCGGTGGAACACAAACTTCTATTTGGAATCAAACTACTTATCCACTATTGACTAGAAATGTTACGGTAAAACAGAACGGTGCTGATATCACTTATAAAATTTATTATTTAAAATTAAGAGAAGGAAGTGGACCAAATAGTAAATTCCCATGTAATGTGGATAGAGTTTTGACTTCATATAACGGCAAATATATCTCAACTGAAACAGTTGAAGAAAATGGAAACGAAGTTGAAAAATTAAAAATAACACAATTTGAAGAATCAGTAAATCCTCAAACATTTTTTAATTTAACAAGTGTAATAAGAGGTTGGAGCGAAATTTTCCCTCAGTTTAGTACTGGTAGTTATAGCGGAAATACCGATGGAACTACTTCGTTCTTTGATTTTGGTGCTGGAGTAATGTTTATACCTTCAGGATTGGCATATTATGGTACTTCTACTGTAAGTATTCCTGCCTATTCACCACTTATTTTTAGTTTTAAATTATATGAAATTGAAAGAACTGACCAAGACGGTGATGGAATTCCCTCTTATCAAGAGGATTTAAATAATGACAGATATATGTACTTACTTGAAGATGGTGTTACAAATACTGACAAC
Source organism: Flavobacterium dankookense (assembly GCF_004362665.1). Lineage (GTDB taxonomy): Bacteria > Bacteroidota > Bacteroidia > Flavobacteriales > Flavobacteriaceae > Flavobacterium > Flavobacterium dankookense. Next base: position 321,705 of record NZ_SNXR01000011.1, read on the forward strand.
ACTAATGAAATAGCAGTGCAAATTCCGGGTTCAAATCCACCAGCATATTATAGAAAAGATAACATACCTGATTTTTTAGATGGAGATGACGATGGCGATTATTTCACTACCGCAAGCGAAATTAAAAATCCATTGACCGGAGAAGCATTTCCTTATGCAGATATTCCAACTTGTACAGATGGAAAGAAAAAACATCTCTCAAATATCTGTCACTAAATAGTTTGCATTTAAACTATAACCTGTTCTTTTTTGAGCAGGTTTTTTTATTGCAATAATTTTCTAATATCGATAAACGGTAATCACAATATTTTATATTTGTGAACTTAAATTTAAATAATGGAATTAAAACTAAACCGACCTATTTGTTTCTTTGATTTGGAAACCACTGGGATTGATGTTGCCAAAGATAGAATTGTTGAAATAGCTATTCTTAAAGTATTTCCAAATGGTAATAAAGAAAGCAAAACTTGGTTAGTAAATCCAACTATTCCAATCCCGCCACAATCAACAGCTGTTCATGGAATTACTAATGAAAAAGTAGCCAACGAACCAACATTTACTCAACTTTCGTCTCAGATTTATTCCATGATTAAAGATAGTGATTTAGCAGGATTTAATTCTGATAGGTTTGATATTCCGCTTTTAGCAGAAGAGTTACTACGTGCTGATGTTGATTTTGATATGAAAAATAGAGTTTCTGTTGATGTTCAAACTATTTTTCATAAAAAAGAAGAACGAACACTAAGTGCAGCATATAAATTTTATTGTAATCAAACACTAGAAAATGCCCATTCTGCAGAAGCTGATACAAATGCTACCTTTGAAATTTTGAAAGCACAATTGGAGCGATATGACGATTTAGATAATGACATGAAATCACTTTCAGAATTTACAACCCGAAAAAAATCAGTTGATTTTGCTGGTTTTATTGCGCTTAATGATAAAGGTCAAGAAATCTTCACTTTCGGAAAGCATAAAGGCGCTTTAGTTGATGACGTTTTAGAGAAAGAACCAGGTTATTTTGGATGGATACAAAATGCGGAGTTTCCGTTATATACTAAAAAAGTACTTACAGCAATTAAATTGAGAAAACTCAATACAAAGTAGCATTATTTTAAAAATTCAAGAATGAAAATAATTTGCATCGGACGAAATTATGCCAATCACATTGAGGAGTTAAAAAACGAACGTCCTGATGAACCTGTCATTTTCATGAAACCTGATACAGCTATTCTCCCAAAGAAAACACCATTTTATATCCCAGAGTTTAGTAATGATGTTCATCACGAAGTGGAAATTTTAGTCAAAATAAATAAAGTGGGAAAATATATTGACAAAAAGTTTGCCCACAAGTATTATGATGAAATTGGATTAGGAATAGATTTTACAGCTAGAGATTTGCAAAATAAACTCAAAGAAAAAGGTTTGCCTTGGGAAAAATCAAAAGCTTTTGACGGTTCAGCGATTATTGGTGACTTTATACCGAAAAATATTTTTAGTTCCATTGAAAGTATTACATTTGAATTGCATAACAACGGAAAAGTAGTCCAAAAGGGCAATACCAACCAAATGTTGTGGAAAATAGACGAAATAATTGCTCATGTTTCGAACTATTTTACATTAAAAAAGGGAGACATTATTTTTACAGGAACTCCAGAAGGTGTTGCTGCCGTAAAACAGAATGATGTTTTAGAAGGTTTTATAGAAAACAAAAAAGTATTAAGATTACACATTAAATAATGGCAATAAACTACAACTTATCAAAAGTATATGCACTTTCAGACAATGACCCTGAATTTGTTATGCAAATTATTACACTATTTGTAACAGAAGTTCCACAAGACATGACGCAAATAGACTTAGGTATAAAAACGAAAGACCACAAGTTAGCATATAGTTATGCTCACAAAATAAAACCAACACTAGATTTGCTTGGTATGACTGTTGCTTTTGAAGAAATTCTTCAAGTTGAAGCTTGGACAAAACGTGAAGGTAAAAGAAAGGAAATTGTAGAAACTTTCAAAAGCATCGAAAGCCAAGTTGAAAAAGCGGTTAAGGAAATTAAGAAAGACTACGACTTGTAGTTTATAATTTTTTTTTAATTGAAAATAATTCCTAAAATAGGTATCGATAAACTTCTTTTTGGTATGAAACAAAAAGATGTTGAAGCAATTTATGGTTCACCAGATAAATTTTTTTCTGATGAAGATGATAATATAATTTGGTTATACTATGCTCATAAATTACGATTGACTTTTTATCAAGATGAAGATTTTAGATTAGGATATTTGATTACCTCAAATCCTGAGTTACTTATTCTTGATAAAAAGATAATTGGTAAAAAAGTTGAGGAAGTAAAATCCGAATTGCCTTTTAAATCTTGGGAACAAGATGATTTTGATAGTGTAGAAAATCACTTCAATGAAAGCAATTGGTTAATTCTACAATCGGAATTTGGAGAAATTATTCGTCTTGAAATTGGTGCGATTATCAAAGACAATGATGAATTTGACTGGAAATTTAAATAATTTCAGCACTCAATCCAGCTTCTAAAAGCTGTGTGCATTGTGGTTTTAATTCATCAAACGAACCCGTTTTTACGGTACATTTTCCTTTATAATGAACCAATATAGCACATTGTTCCGCTTGTTCGGATGTATGATTGCATACTCGAATTAATGTTTCAATTACATGATCAAACGTGTTAACATCATCATTGTACAACACAATTTCGTTATTAACTCCAACTTGTTCTTCAACTAAAACTTCTTCTTGAATTTTTTCTACAGTGCTCATTTTCATTTATTCTTACCTTTAATTTTCAGTTGACTAATTTATATATTTTAATGAAACCCAATTGTTTCGTTCAAATTTTTTAACAAAAGTTAATCCTTTTTCTTTACAAGATGCATCAATAAATGGAATGTCTTCTGTGTAAAAACCACTTAATAAAAGTATTCCATCTTTATTCAAACAATTTACATATTGTTGCATATCGTTTAATAAAATATTTCTGTTGATATTGGCAATTAGTAAATCATATTTTTTTCCATTTAGTAATGCTGCATCACCTTCAAAAACTGATATTTGATTACAATTATTACGTTCACAGTTTTCAATCGAATTTAAATAACACCAATTATCAATATCAATGGCATCAATTGGTTTTGCTCCTTTCATTTCAGCTAAAATAGCTAAAATAGCAGTACCACAACCCATATCTAAAGTTTTCATGTTCATTACATCAGTTTCCAATAGATGTTGTATCATCATGTGTGTCGTTTCATGATGACCAGTACCAAAGCTCATTTTTGGTTCGATAACAATATCAAATTCTGCATTTGTTTTTGGATGAAATGGCGCGCGAACATGACATTTTCCATCTACATCAATAGGTTCAAAGTTTTTTTCCCATTCTTCATTCCAATTAACTTGGTCAATTTCTTCGACGCTATACGATATTGTAAATTCTGGTGAGGTTAACAAATAGATGTCGTCAAGGATGTTTGTATTCCAAAGATCTTTCTGAATGTAAGCAATAAAACCATTATCAGTTTCGATGAAACTTTCAAATGGTTTTTCTCCTAGTTCAGCAATTAGTATTTCTGAACCTAATTCTTTTGGTTCAACAGTGAAGTTGTATCCTAAATATATATTTGACATTTATTTTTTTTGCAAAGGTAGTAATCGATACTACTTTTTCTAAATAAAAATAAATTTTTTAGTCAATCTTTGTGATTGTTCTCAAACTTGAATCAGGAATATCGTTTGGATATACATTAAAAATCATTAGTCTTTTGTATCTATCATTATCTGCATCATACAAATAAGTAACCGTATTATCCTGTGGATTGTAAGTTAGTTTTGCTTTCATGCTTTTGGAACGAATTATCCAAGTTCCCTCGTTTTCACTCGTTTGAGCAAAATTTGTTATCGAACCATGATGTAAACGAGTCAATCCGTTGTCTAACATACTGATCGCGATATAGCCATTTGTTTTTGAACCAATTTCTCGAATATCAATTACGGAATGTTCATATTCGGTCTCCATCAATTCATACTTTTTGAACTCGTTATTCCACACGTAATACTTTCTGGTATCAGATTGTAAACGTTTTTGATTATCAACTTGAGCAAAAATTTTCACGCAAGAAAAAAATAGCAATAGTAAAACTAATTTTGTTTTCATTATTTGTGATTTTGACATTCAGTTGTAAATGTAATTTAAATTACCGTTAAAATGCTAAAAAAATCGACGAAAAACACATTTATCTTCAATTACGTAAAAATAAACTTTAAAAATAAGTTTTATATTTTCTATTTGTAGCTATTTATTCAACTAAATAGAAGTTGCAATTTTACAAAAATCATCGGCTTTTAATGCTGCACCACCAATTAATCCTCCATCAACATCTGGTTTTGAAAAGATTTCTTTTGCATTTTCTGGTTTTACGCTTCCACCATAAAGAATTGAAACTCCTTCCGCAATGTTACTTCCGTATCTTTTTCTAACTGTTTCTCTAATAAATTCGTGCATTTCTTGTGCTTGTTCTGGTGAAGCAGTTTCTCCAGTTCCAATTGCCCAAACTGGTTCATAAGCAAGTATTATTTTTTTCCAATCTTCATTTTCAATGTGAAATAAGCCATCACATAGTTGGTTTTCAACTACATTGAAATGTTGTCCATCTTTTCGGTCTTTCAATTCTTCACCAAAACAAAAAATAGAAGTCATATCATGTTTTAAAGCTGTTGTTACTTTTTCTGCTAAAATGGCATCACTTTCATTGAAATAAGCTCTGCGCTCTGAATGACCAATAATTACCGTGGTTACACCAATACTTGTCAACATATCAGCCGAAATTTCACCAGTGTAAGCACCATTTTCGTTTTGATGCATGTTTTGTGCTGCTACATTTATTGTTGTAAATTCTAAATGGTCAACTGCCGATGCTAAATTTACGAATGTTGGTGCTACAATAATTTGTGCATCAATATCATTTGGAATTTTATCGATTAATTCATTTAGTAAATCTTCTGTTTCCTCTGCGTTTTTGTGCATTTTCCAGTTTCCAGCTACAATTTTTTGTCTCATTATTTTAGGTTTTTTAATGTCGTTTGTATTGTTTCAAAATCAGTTTCAATTGCTCTATAAAGAACTACATTTTGGTCTTTATCGACAACGATATAGCGCGGAATCCAATCTAAATCTATTGATTTACCAAACGCTCCTTTCATTCCATCGGTTGCCCAATATTGGTCTCCTTTCAATTCATGTTTTTGAATACCTGATTGCCATTTTTCAAAATCTTTATCCATTGAAATAAACACAAAATCAACTTCAGGATTATTGGACTGTAATTCTTTTAATTTAGGCATTGCTTTAACACAATCGCTACACCATGAAGCCCAAACTTCAATTACAGTAACTTTTCCATTGTGTTTTTTTAAAATTTCACTAAAAGTTATATTCGATTTGTCTTCTTTTATCAAATTTTTTGACAACGCTTCTTTAGAAAACTGCTTGTTTTGAGCATTTGAACAAGATAATGTCATAATTGCTGTGATAATTACTATTGCTAATTGTTTCATGATTTGTTTTCAGATTTTGTTTGTGTATCCTTTAGAAATACAATTTTATGTTTTTTTCTCAGGTATTCTTGCTTTCTTTTTTTTCTTTCAACATCGCGAAGATGTTTAATTATGACTATTATACCCAACAAACCACAGCACAATAATGTACTTCCAAGAAAAATATAGAAAGTATTTCCAAGTGGTGGATCTTCCAACATTGAAATGTGGTTCAGTGTAATGTATCCAATTATTAAAACCACAATACATACTATCAAAGCGATATATGAATTGTCGGAGTTTTTTCTTCTTTTAAATAACTTTATCATTATTTATGATGTTTATTTTAATTCAGTATGCTTTTTTTCAATTAGTTTTTGGAAATCAATAATATCAAATTTATTGGCATTGATGCCGTCATAAAATTTGTATTCATTTCCGTTCCAAAGGTATTTTATTCCTGGTGTATCTCTTCCTGTGCCAAGTAATTTCCAAAAAGGAATTACTTCAATAATCTTATATGGATATTCAGCACCAGCTGCTTTGAAAAAATCGGGTATTAAATCCGCTTCTTCATTCATAAAGATAATTGAAATTTCCGGGAAATTTTTGGTTTTTTTTCTTAAATCGGTTAACTCTTTTGCGGCATCGCGACAGTGATCACAGCCTGGAACAAATAATGCAAGTGTTTTTCTACCATTATCAATTGTTGAAAAATATTGCGCATAACCTGATTTTTTCTTTGTTGGCTCATCAACTACTTTTTCAACTGTTTTTTCAGTAACCTTTGATGTAGTATCAATGTTAGTTTCAATTTTTGGTTCTGACGTAAAGGTTGTGTCTATTGATGGTAAAACAGAATTTACTTCTATTTCAACTGGTTTTGCTTCAATTGGTTGAATTGGCGCAACCATGAATAATGCTAAAATAGAAGCCAAAGTAACTGAATTTAAAACCCAAAAATTATGTCCTCTTTCGCTTGATTTTGGGAGAATTATAAACAACCAAATAAGTAAAGCCATTGCAACAACGTTTTTGATAATTGCTTCAATTGGTGTCATTGGCAACAAACTTCCAAAACAACCACAATTGCCTGAATTTCCTCCGTTAACAAACGTCTCGATTGTTAAATGTGTAGTGAAAACAGCTAGTAATAAAATGGTTGCAGGAATAACAATTTTTCTTAAAAAGTTTTTCTGAAGTAATAAAAAACCGAGCGCGAATTCAATTCCAATAAGAATTCGGGAAAAATAAGGTGCGAAACCTTCTGAAAATCCCATTGGATACAATTGTTTTACTTCAAATGTTGAAATAGCAAAATAAGGTGATGGATATAATTTTGCTACAGCTGAAAGCAAGAATAAAAACGAAATAATTATTCGAATTCCCCAAGCGATATTATTTTTTGACATAATTTTTAGTTTAATTTTTTTGTCCAAATCCCATTAAAATTAATGCAAATACAGAGTAATTTAGCATATCTTGATAATTGGCATCAATTCCTTCTGAAACGATAGTTTTTCCTTTGTTATCTTCAATTTGTTTCACTCGAAGCAGTTTTTGTAAAATCAAATCGGTTAATGAACTAACACGCATTTCGCGCCAAGCTTCGCCATAATCATGATTTTTGGCTTCCATTAAAGCTTTGGTTAAGGCTACTTTTTCGTCGTAAAGTTGTGTAGCTTTTTCAATATCTAAATCAGGTTGTTCTACAACGCCGAGTTCCAATTGAATTAATGCCATGATGGAATAATTGATAATTCCGATGAATTCTCCGGTTTCGTCTTCGTCAACTTTTCGAACTTCGTTTTGCTGTAAACTTCTGATGCGTTGGGCTTTGATAAATATTTGGTCGGTTAATGATGGCAATCTCAATATGCGCCAAGCACTTCCATAATCTTTCATTTTATTGATGTAAAGTTGTCGGCAAATAGCGATAACTTTGTCATATTCTTGAGAAGTAGTACTCATTTCGATGTATCTTTGTGTCAAATTTTTTGCTTTATTGGTTCAACCAAAAAGGTCTAGCGTCAAAAGTAAAGAATAAAGATTGAAGTTCAAAGTACTAAATCTTATAACTATCTTAAAATAGAAATGACTATCAATTGTAAAGGAAATTTAATCGATTTGACTTTGCCCAAAATAATGGGAATTTTGAATATTACGCCAAATTCGTTTTTTGATGGCGGAAAATATGCTGATGATAATTCTGTCTTACAGCAAGTTGAAAAAATGTTGGTTGATGGTGCAACGTTTATCGATGTTGGTGCGTATTCGAGTAAACCAAATGCTGAATTTGTTTCTGAAAATGAAGAAGTTAGTCGTTTACTTCCTGTAATTGATTTGGTTTTAAAACATTTCCCCGAAACTTTAATTTCTGTAGATACTTTTCGTGCTATTGTTGCAAAAAAAGCAATTGAAAACGGAGCTTGTATTATTAATGATATTTCTGCTGGAAGTTTGGATGAAAACATGATGCAAACCGTTGCAAAACTTCAAGTTCCTTACATTATGATGCATATGAAAGGCAATCCTCAAACGATGCAAAGTTTGGCTCAATATGAAAATATCGTCAAAGAAATGTTGTTTTATTTTTCAGAAAAAGTGGCGCAGGCGAGAAGTTTAGGGATAAATGATTTAATCATCGATCCTGGATTTGGATTTGCTAAAACATTGGAACAAAATTTTGAAGCAATGAACAAATTAGATTTATTTCAAATGCTTGAATTGCCTTTGCTGGTTGGTATTTCAAGAAAATCGATGATATACAAAACACTTGAAACTTCGGCTGAATTTGCCTTGAACGGAACGACTGTTTTGAATACCATTGCGTTGCAAAAAGGAGCAAAAATTCTCAGAGTTCACGATGTAAAAGAAGCTTTGGAATGTGTAAAACTTTACAACAGTCTAATTGGGTAAGTATGAAAAAAATAGTAGTTGCTTTATTGCTGATTTCATCATTTTCTTGTGGTAAAAAAGAAATCCAATTGCCTCAATTGGGCGAAACTGTTGTTGCTGATGTCAAAGATCATTCGCCTATTTATATGTTTTTTGAAACCAATGGAAATGACACTTTGATTGATGTGAACCGCAGTAATTCGATTAGTTCGACCAATTGGTTGTTTAATATCGACAAGCGATTGCCGTTGAAATTAGTTATCCCTGAAATTCAGAAACTCCAAGCCAAAAAAGCGAAAAGTTCACATAAAAAAGAAGGTTCTGAAAACTATTTTACTTATATGGATAAAGAGAAGAAGACATTGGCTTTTTTACCACTAATTGATGTTGAATATGTTTTTGATAAAGCAATATTGGGATTAAATACACTTTACTTTAAAACTGATGAGAAGATTTTTTTTAACAATCAACAATTATCAGAACAAGAGTTAGAGCAATATCTTAATAATTTGAAAGTTGAAAGAGAAAGTGAAATTTTTATTGGTTATGATAAAAATTTGAGTTTTGAAAACTATTTAAAATATAGGTTGAAGACTAAAAAAATAGTGATAACTAAATTGAGCTTGACTATTAATTATACCAAAGAGTTTATTTATTAGTTTCAACTGCCAACTAAAAACTGTTAACTGAACACTAAATCACTGATGATGATACGGTTCATTTCTTAAAATTGTAAATCCGCGATACAATTGTTCAATAAAAAATAAACGCACCATTTGATGTGAAAAAGTCATTTCAGAAAGCGAAACTTTTCCTTGTGCTTTTTTGTAAACTTCATCGCTAAAGCCATATGGTCCGCCGATTACAAAAACCAAAGTTTTTACACCAGAATTCATCTTCTTTTGTAAAAAATCGGAAAACTTCATACTCGAATAAGTACTTCCATTTTCGTCTAACAAAATCAATTGATCAGTAGGAGTGAGCTTTGATAAAATTAATTCGCCTTCTTTTTCTTTTTGTTGGCTTTCCGATAGATTTTTTACATTTTTAATATCTGGAATGATTTCTAAATCAAATTTGATGTAAAAAGATAAACGTTTAGTATAATCGTCAATCAAAGTTTGCAACGATTTATTATCGGTTTTTCCAATGGCGATTAGTTTGATGTTCATTTTTTTGTTTTAACCATTTAAGGCATTTAAGGTCATATAAGATTTTAGAAAGACATAGATAATTTTGAATATAAAAAAACTTAAATGACCTTACACTTCTTATATGGTTTGAATTTGTTTTATTATTTATTCCAAATTTTCCACGCTTTTTCTGCTTGAAAAACCAACATTTCATAACCGTTTTTAGTTATTGCGCCTTTCTTTTTGGCTTTTTTCAAGTATTGCGTTTCTTCGGGATTGTAAATCAAATCAAAAGCGATGTGTTTTTCGGTGAAAAATTGATATGGTAAAAGTGGAAAATCTTTAATATTCGGACTTGTTCCTAATGGCGTACAATTGATAATTATATGATAATTGTCAAATGTTGTATCGTTAATTCGGTTGTAATCAATCATTCCTTCTTTTTCTTCGCGAGAAACAAAGGTGTAGAGAATTCGGAGTTCGTTCAAAGCAAAGGCAACGGCTTTAGCTGCACCGCCAGTTCCAAGAATTAATGCTTTTTTATGATGCGGTTGCAATAAAGGTTGTAATGATTTTTTAAATCCATAATAATCTGAATTGTAACCTTTTAATTTTCTTTTTTTAGTAAAACGAATAACATTTACGGCACCAATTTGCGATGCTTTTTTTGATAATTTACTTAAATAAGGAATGATTTCTTCCTTGTATGGAATGGTTACGTTCAGACCTTTTAAATTGGGATTTTCAGTGATGAGTTTTGGAAACTCTTCAATGGATTGTACATCGAAATTTTCATAAACATAACCTTCCAAATTTCCTAAAGCAAATTTTTCAGTGAAATATTTTTTAGAAAAAGAATAGGAAATATTTTTGCCGATTAAACCGTAGTTCTTTCTCATTCCAAGTTTCTTAAATGAATGCTAATAATGTATGAAGATCTGACCGCTTTATTTTTAATTCTTCCAGGTTTCCATCCCTTGATGCTTTTTAAAACTCTAATTGCTTCTTCACCGGAACCTAACCCACAGTCACGAATTGACTTTAAATTACTGATTTTTCCATTTTTTTCAATTGTAAAAGAAATTGCGATAGAACATCTTGTTATATCATTTTTTTCTAATGCAGTAGGGTTTTTGTAATTGCGATAAATTTTAGCATATAGCAAATCTTTTCCGTCTATGTAGTGTGCAGTTTCGTCTAATTCGTTCTGATTGTATATTTTTTCTTCTTTGGTAACTTCTTTTTTGTTTTGACCAAATGTTACAGAAAATAACAAAATGAAAAAGATTAATTTCTTCATTATTATTTTTTATATTTTGCAATATACTCTTGAACCGATTTCAAATCCCAAATCATTGGAAACATTTCTTGTAAAATAGATTGATGTTTTACATTCAATCGAAGTCCGTTGCTAAGGTGAAAATTTCCTTTTTCGTCTTCGTGTAAGGATAAGTGTAAACCAGCCAAACGGTATTCAATTTCTGCTTCTTCTGGAAAATACTCAGCTGCTTGAATTAAAGTTAAAATGGCATTGTTGTATTCGCCCATTTGGTGCATCATATCAACCCAAAATAACCAAGTATCCAATTGATAATCTCCAAATTCTACCGCTTTTCGGTATCCGAATTCTGCTTCTTCAAAATTGTCCATTGCTTTATTGATGGTTCCAAAACGTTTCCAATACAAACGATTTTGGTCATCTATTGCCAAAGCTTTGTTTACATAATATAATGCTTTTAGGAAGTTTTTTTGACGCACATAAAAATCGGTAATGGCAATCCAACCTTTGTCTAAAAGCGGATCTTCATGAACAGTTTTGTTGAAATATTTTAAAGCTTCAACTTTATTTCCTAGCTTTTCGTAACATTTTCCGATGCGAAGTAAAGCATACGAAGTTGGATCGTCTAATTCGATGGTTCTTTGATAACTTTCAATTGCTTCGTTATATTTTTTTAAACGCTCTTGTGCTTTTCCCATTTCCATGTAAGCACCAATAAACTCATCATCGATGTAGGTTGAAAATTCAAAAGCACGCACTGCATTTTCGTAATCTTTTAAACCATAATACAATCGTCCCGACTGATGCCAAGCGATTTCGCTGTAGGGATTTCGTTCGATATACGTTTTGAGATATTCTATTGCTTCAAGGTTTTGGTCTAAAAATTCATAGCAATAAACCACATTGTACAAAGCCGATTGGTCTTCAATATCTTCTTCTAAACATTTAATAAAACTTTGTTTTGCTTGTTCTAGATTATCCATAAAAAGATATTCCATACCAATTAAATTATAGACGTCTGCAAAATCTTCGGTATATTTCAAAGCGATATTTAGGTATTCAACAGCTTTTTCGTGTTGATCTCTTTTGGAATAAATATTAGCTTTTTGGATAAAAATTTCTTCATTAGTTGGTTCGATTGCATAGAGTTCGTTTAACAACTTTTCTGCTTGATCCAATTTGTCATCATAAACCAACATTTCTACTTGAACTAATTTTAATCCAGTAGATTTTGGGTGTTGGTCTAATCCTAATTTTAACGCTTTTTTGGCTAAATTAGCTTTACCTATGTCGAGATAATGCAGAATGATTTCCTCGAATTCCTCTGAGTCGAAAAAGAATACTTTGTTGGTTTTCAACATGGATTCAAACTTCGATAGGGATAAGTTGTAGTCTTCTTCGTCGTGATCCAAATGCATAATAGTAGGTTTAAAATTATCCTTAATAAAAGTAGAGAAATGCTTCCTTTTTTTAATTGATTAACTTTATTGTTGTAAACAATTTAATTAACAATTTTTTGTTTTTAGTTCAGAGCTTTAAATTGTTTACAAATGTTAACTGACTTTTACTTTTGAACTAATCTTTACTGATTGTTTAGCCCAGATTGAAACGGCATCCTTTTTATCTCGTTTTCAAAACGAGATGAAAAGATATAGTGTAAAGCTGGAAATTGCTCCAAAAAAAATTAGCGGTTTTCATCCATTACTTCATTCATTGCTTCAATAATAATGCCACAACCTTCTCTAATTTCATCTTCGGAAATGGTTAAAGGTGGCGAAATTCGGATGGCTTTGGTTTCAAAGAGTAACCAAAACAGTATCAAACCTTTGTCTTGGCATTTGAAAATCAATTTATTAGTTATCTCGGCATCGCTTGTCATGGCTGCAAGCATCAAGCCTTTTCCTCTTATTTCTTTTATTAATGGATGAACTAGTAGTTCTCTAAAAAGCTTTTCTTTTTTTAAAGATTGCGCCGCATAATCCTTGTCTAAAATTTCTTTTAATGTAGCCAAACTTGCTGCCGCAATGACAGGATGTCCGCCAAAAGTGGTAATGTGTCCGAGTTTTGGATCGTGACTAAGTAAATCCATGTAATTGGAGTTGGCAATAAATCCACCAACAGGCATTCCACCAGCCATTCCTTTACCAATAATGACAACATCGGGAACGACATTGTAGTTTTCGTAACCAAATAGTTTTCCTGTTCGTCCAAATCCTGGTTGAATTTCATCGATAATCATTAGTGCTCCAACTTCCTCGCAACGCTTTTTAACTTTTGCCAAGAAATCATTTTTAGGCTCGATAAAACCTGCACCACCTTGAATACTTTCGAGAATAATTCCTGCCGTTTTGGTTGTTATTTTTTGAATATCATCTTCATTATTAAAGGTGATGAAATCCACATCAGGAATTAATGGGCGAAAAATTTGTTTACGTTCTTCAAAACCCATTACACTCATCGAACCCATAGTATTTCCGTGATAAGCATTGTGACAAGAAATCAATTGGCTTCTTCCTGTAACGCGACGAACGAGTTTTAGCGCACCTTCACAAGCTTCAGTTCCAGAGTTTACTAGGTAGACTTTGTTTAAACTTGGGTGTAAATTTTCAACCAATAATTTGCAGTATTCCACAGCTGGATGTTGGGCATATTCGCCATAAACCATCACGTGTGAATATTTGTTCAATTGATCAATAATTGCGGCATTGACACGAGGATGTTGATGACCAAGTGAACAAGCGGAAACTCCGGCTACAAAGTCAAGGTATTTTTTATCATTTGTATCATAAATATAGGAACCTTTTGCATAGGAAACTTCCATTGCTAAAGGATAAGGCGATGTTTGGGCTTGGTATTTTAGAAAATCTTCTTTCATGTTTTTAAAACTTGTGAAGTAATCTGTTATTCATTTAATTGATAATTGGTCACTGCGTTACATTCGGAACACCAATTGAATTGTTCTTCTTGACTTTGAAGAAACGTTTTGGTTTTTTCGTTGCAGTTTTCACAGACTTCTTCCTCTTTATCATCTTCATATATTTGAAGCGGACAGGCATTGCAACTCCAAACGGTTATGTTGGGCAAAACTTCACTAACATACCAAGTAAAAGCATTTTGTTTGCACTTTGGACATTGTTGTGTAGTCATTATTTTACCATTGGTTTTGGATTGTTTTTGTCATAATCCAAGGTTTCTTTGCTTGGTTCAAGTGGTTTATTTTCTTCAGCTGATGCGGCTTTTTTCTTTGCTTGAATATTTGCGTCTAATTCGTTTTCTTCTGGTGGAAAGATGTCGTCTTTTGTTTTTATTCGTTCATCGCCGCGCCAAATGAAACCTCTGAGCTTTCGAGCATTTTCGGGAAGTTCAACTTCTGGATAAATCTCACCTTCAATTTGATTAAAATTCGTTAGCGTTTCAATAGCATTACCCTCCAAAATCATGTTCAATCGACCACTTGTACTTTTGTTTATACCGATGAGTTCTTTTTCATCATTTCGCATGAAATAGATAACTTCCGTGTTTTTAACCACATCAACTTCTTTGAGTTTATTTTCAATGAATTTGCCGTACAGATTTTGTCCCTTCACTTGATTGTATCCTGTGCTGAGTGTGTCTTTTGAAATAATGAAAGCATTATTCAATACTTTTAGCGAGTCCAACTTTTCAGTTTCGTTGTTGCCGATAAGATGCATAATGTCACCAGTCATTTGGTTTTCAAAGTTCCAAAGAATAGGGTTTTTAATCATTTTGGTTAAACCTGTTTTTTGGTCGGAATGAATAGAATCGCATTTTCCGCTCATATCCGTTTTGAAAAAGCGAACGTTGTTGAACGCACGAACAATTCGTTCACCCGGTTTTCCTGTGATTAACATTTTCTTTCCGTGAATATACATTGAGTCTTTTTCAACTAAAGTAATTGCAACGGCACGTTTAGTAATCATCATCGAGTCTTTTTGAGTTTTTAAATCCCGATAAATTTCGGCATAATGACCTTTAACAAGACCTTTATTTATAGTGTCTGTAATTTTTACATTGTTTGTTGCCGAAGCATATTCCCGATTTCGATCGTAAAACAAACTATCACCTTCTATTAATCGGTCTTTATATTTTATGTATGATTTTTTCTTGAAATAAGAGACATTTTTCTTCGTATCGTAAAATCCTTTTTCGGTATAAATATAATTTTCTTTGCTAGTAATGGTTGACGGTCCAAATAGATAGGAGTGTCCAGAATTGGTATAATAATCTAAATGGTTGGATTTGATTACATATTTAGGATTAGTAATTGTTACCGCTGTTAGAAACTGAAATTTTTTTTGTGTCACATAATAGCGACCTGACTTACTCTTCAAAGTATTATCACGATTGGTAATGGTTGCATGAGAATTGTAAAAAGCTTCTTGAACATTTCTATCAAAGTTAATAGTATCTGTTACTAAAGTTGATTCAGGTGAACGCATAATTACATTTCCTGTTGCATAAGCTTTTTTTACTTCGCCACTGTACTCTGCATATTTACTGTTTAAGAAAAGTGTGTCGCCTTGCACCATTTGTACATCTCCAAAGGCTTTAATGTAATTTTCTTCTTGAAAATAATAGGCTTTATTGCAGGTAAAAACAACGCCATCGTGACTTACTCTAACATTGCCTCGTAGTAATGCCGCATCAGGAATTTCGGTTTGATTGATGTCAAAATGATCTGCATATTCTACTTTTATTTTAGATGCTTTTTGTGCTTGAATAGTTAATCCAAAACAAAATAATAGAAAGCTAAGAAATAGTAACTTTTTCAAGTGTTTTAATTTTTGCCAAATTTATGAAAATAGGAGCAATCAAAATGTTTATTAAGAATTATTTATATATCAATCTTAAATTAGAATTGGAATTATTTGTTTAAGTGAAACCACAAAAATGAATAAAAATCGGCTTGACGTTTTACATACGAATCATAAGTTGATATTTTACCATAATGGCCTGAATCGCTATATTCTAAAAGATATATTGGATTTTTTTGGGCTGTTCTATTTTGTAAATGTGCTGCAAACTTATAGGAATGCAATGGAACGACTCTATCGTCATTTTCTGAAGTTATGATTAATGTTGTAGGATAGTTAACATCTTCTTTAATATTATGATATGGAGAATAACTTAATAAGGACTCAAATTCCAATTTAATGTTAGGGTTTCCATATTCTTGATAATGATGATTTCCGATGGTGTATTTGTCAAATTTCAGCATGTCAAAAACACCAACCTCAGGAATTACAACTTTAAAAAGGTCTGGTCGTTTTGTCATTGCAACGCCAACAACTAAACCACCATTTGAACCACCACTAATTGCTAATCTATTTGATGAAGTATATTTTTCCTTTATTAAAAATTCTGCGGCTGCAATAAAATCATTAAAAGAATTGTTCTTTTTTAAGCCTTTTCCATCAATAGCCCATTGATTACCTTTTTCGCCACCACCACGAATTTCTGCAAAAGCATAAACGCCTCCTTTTTCTATAAAACTCAATAAACTAGTTGAATAGGATGGAAGACTTATTACTCCAAATCCACCATAAGCCTCGAGCAATGTTGGATTATTACCATCAATAGGTGTTCCTTTTTTATAAACTATAGTTAATGGAATATCTTTGTTATCATTACTTTTATAAGTGACATGTTTCGTTATGAAATAATCAAATGGAAAAAGAGTTGGCTTGGCTTTTATATATTGATTAAAATAGGGATTTGCCTCGCCAGTTTCTAAATTTAATTTAAAGTTATAATTATAAATCGTATAGGAATTCATTTCTACAAATAGATTGTTACTTTCTTTGTCATAGTATTTGATTTTAAATATTGAACCTTCTGGAGCATCAAATTTTTTTATAAAGTTTCCATTATAATCATATACTCTAATAGCATATTTATTGTTGTTTTTGTAAACACAAAACAGGTAGTTTTCGGTTAAATAGGATTGTAATAATAAATGTGAATATATTTGTGGAACTATGGTTTTCTCATTTCCAATGTCATTAACGTGAAATGATCTAACATCACCCCAATCATACTCTTTTGATGAAAAATAAACTAGATCATTAATGTAGTTTAATAATTTGAACTTTTCAGAATCTTTTTCAAATAATTTAACCAGTTGAAAACTTTCATCTGAAAGAGAAACTTTATAATAGGTTGTAATTTGTGTGATGGCATTCTTTTCTGAAATAATTAGCTTATCTCTAGTGGTAAAAAAATCAAAAGAAACTGCTTTATTCGTGGCATCATAAACCAATAAATCCTCATTTTGACTTGTACCTATCTTGTGGTACATTATTTGAAAAGTAGAGTCTTTTTCAATTCGGTTTTGGTTACTATTTTTTTTATAAAACACACCAAAATCTAAATTCCATTCAATATCTGAAAATTTAACGCTTTTTAGAACATCATCATAGAGTTCTTTTTTGAAAGTATTGATAAATCTAACTTCTTTAACATCGCTACCATCATTACTTGTTTTAAAAGCTACAATGCTAGAGCTTTTAGAAGGATAATAATTTTCAATAACTACATTCCGGTCTTTAAAAATAGCCCAAGTATCAATAAGTTCTGTTGGCGGATCTTCTAATTTTTTTCGAATAAAAAGTGAAGAAGGCTTATCTTTTTCCTTGTAGTACATTGAAAAAAAATAGCCGCCTTTTTTTCTAGGAAAGTTACTAGAATTATGAGTGTTATATTTTCTGATTTTTTTTTCAAAATCGTATTCACCAACGATTTGATTAATATGTAAATTAGTTACATCGTTTTGTTCTTTCACCCAATTTAGGGTAGCTACTGATTTAATTTCTTCTAACCAACTATAGTTATCTTCAATTGAAACATTATGAAGTTTATAAGATGTTGGAATTTTTTTTGTAGATAAATTATTTTGACTAAAAATGGTTTGGCTAATAAAAAGCAAAAAAAGGAACGATTTTTTCATTGACGGTTGTTTTTCAAAATGTAAAAATATCAATTAAATATAAGTTATAATAAATAGTTTTTATTAGTGGTTTATTTATATTTGTAACTATAGACTTGTCAAAAAAATAAACAAGTAGAAAGTTATGAATAAAAAAATAGTATTACTGCTGGCTATTGCGTTTACAGGAAGTTCAACTTTAGCCCAAAAAAAATCATTTGCTCTTATGAAGAAAAGCGAACCGGTTGTTGAACAACCCAAAAAAACTGTTGTTTATCAAGTTTTTACTAGATTGTTTGGAAACACAAATACTACCAACAAACCTTGGGGAACAATTGAAGAAAATGGAGTAGGGAAGTTTAATGATTTTACCGATGTAGCACTTCAAGAAATAAAAAAATTAGGTGTAACACATATTTGGTACACAGGTGTTCCTCATCATGCCGTGATTCGAGATTATACAAAATTTGGAATTTCTAATGATGATCCAGATGTAGTAAAAGGTAGAGCAGGTTCACCTTATGCTGTTAAAGATTATTATAATGTAAATCCGGATTTAGCCGTTGATCCAGCCAAAAGATTAGAAGAGTTTGAAGCACTAATTGCTCGTTCTCATGCTAACGGATTAAAAGTAATTATTGATATTGTACCCAATCATATTGCTAGAAATTACAAAGGATTGAATAATCCAAAAGGAGTTAAAGATTTTGGCGCAGATGATAAAGTTTCTGTTGAATATGATAGAGATAACAACTTTTATTATATACCAGGAAAAGCATTTGAAGTACCAACATCTCCAGATTACAAACCATTGAATGGAGAAAAAAATACATTAAGTGATGGGAAGTTTTCTGAATATCCTGCAAAATGGACAGGAAATGGATCACGATTAGCAAAACCAGATATCAACGATTGGTATGAAACAGTAAAAGTAAATTATGGTATTCGTCCTGATGGAACAAAAGATTTTCCTGAATTACCAGAAGGCTTCGACAAAAAATCGATAGAAGAACATGCAGCATTTTGGAAAGGAAAAGATGTTCCTAATTCTTGGAAAAAATTTCAAGACATTGCCCTATATTGGATAGAAAAAGGTGTAGATGGATTTAGATATGACATGGCAGAAATGGTTCCTTATGAGTTCTGGAGCTATTTAAATTCATCAATAAAAATCAAAAATCCAAATGCTTTTTTGCTTGCAGAGGTATATAATCCAAAGGAATATAGAAATTATATTCATCTTGGTAAAATGGATTATCTCTATGATAAAGTTGAAACTTATGACCATTTAAAAGCAGTTATTCAAGGAAAAGCATTGCCAGATGGACTTTCTGATATTCAAAATAATTTGCAAGATATAGAACATCACATGTTACATTTTTTAGATAATCATGATGAACAACGATTGGCAAGTCCAGAGTTTGCTGGAACTCCAGAAAAAGGAAAACCATTAATGGTTGTATCTGCAACTATAAGTTCTTCACCAACGATGATTTATTTTGGACAAGAAGTAGGCGAAGCTGGTAATGAAGATGCGGGTTTTGGAAAACGCTCTAGAACATCAATTTTTGATTATGTTGGAGTTCCTAATCACCAAAGATGGATGAATGAAGGCAAGTTTAATGGAGAGCCATTGTCTGAAAGTGAAAAAAGTTTGCGTGACTTTTATTCACGTCTTTTAAATTTTACATTGACTAGTGATGCAATGCTTGGAAGTTTTAGAGAGATACAATCCATAAACAGGGAACAAACAGCTAATTATGATCCAGGGATATATTCTTTTGTTAGATGGTCTTCAACTGAAAAATTAATTATCGTTACTAATTTTTCTTGGATTACGGAAAGTAAATTTGTGTTGAAAATTCCAGCAAAAATTATTTCAGAATGGAAACTTCAAGATGGTGTTTATGAAACTAAGGATCAACTTTATAATAATGAGACCGTCACTTTGAAGGTGATTGATGGAGAAGGTTATATGAAAGTAAAAATTAAACCGAGCGAAAGTTTTATTTTCAAATTATAAAAAAAAGAAACCCTTTCATATTTGAAAGGGTTTCTTTTTTTACTTCAAAATTGTTTGTTTTCTGTCAGGTCCAACTGAAACAATTTTTATTGGAACTTCGACTTCTTTTTCTATAAATTCGATGTATTCTTTTAGTTCTTTTGGTAAACTTTCATAAGTGGTTAATCCGGTTAAATCGGCTTTCCATCCTTTGAATTCAGTGTAAACTGGTTTGACATTTTCTTCTTCTATGTTATAAGGTAAATGCTGAATAATTTCTCCTTTGTAATTGTAAGAAGTACACACTTTTAATGTTTCAAATCCCGATAAAACATCGCCTTTCATCATCATTAATTGTGTTACACCATTTACTTGAATGGCATATTTTAACGCTACTAAATCTAACCAACCACAACGTCTTTTTCTTCCCGTTACGCTTCCAAATTCGTTTCCAATGCTTGCCATCATATCGCCAGCATCAGTGAAATCTTCTGTAGGAAATGGTCCAGAACCAACACGAGTTGTGTAGGCTTTGAAAATTCCATATACTTCTTTAATTTTATTTGGAGCAATTCCTAAACCAGTGCAAGCTCCAGCAGCTGTTGTATTTGATGATGTTACAAATGGATACGTTCCAAAATCAACATCTAATAATGAACCTTGTGCACCTTCACAAAGAATTGATTTTCCTGCTTTTTGTGCTTGGTTTAAGTATTCTTCGCTATCGATGAAATCTAATTTTTTTAAATCTTGAATGGCTTCAAAAAATTCTTTTTCTAATTCGGGTAAATTGTATTGAATAGCAACATCGTAGAATTTAATCATTTCTTCGTGTTTGTTTGCTAAAGCACGGTATTTTTCTTCGAAATCGGCTAGTTCAATATCGCCAACACGAATTCCGTTTCTACCGGTTTTGTCCATATAGGTTGGTCCAATTCCTTTTAAAGTAGAACCAATTTTAGCTTTACCTTTTGAAGCTTCAGAAGCGGCATCAAGCAATCTGTGTGTTGGTAAAATTAAATGTGCTTTTCGAGAAATGATAAGTTTTGACTTTAAATCCAGATTGAATTTTGCTAATCCGTCAATTTCTTGTTTAAAAACGACAGGATCAATAACCACTCCATTTCCAATTACGTTGATGTTGTTACTGTGAAAAATTCCAGATGGAATGGTTCTTAAAACGTGTTTTATTCCGTCAAATTCTAGTGTATGTCCAGCATTTGGTCCGCCTTGAAAACGAGCAATAATGTCATATTTTGAAGTTAGAACATCGACGATTTTTCCTTTTCCTTCGTCACCCCATTGTAATCCGAGTAGTAAATCTACAGTCATTGTTTTGTGTGTTGTATTTGTTGTGTTGTTGTTTTTATTTTTATGGTTTCTTTTTTAGCCCCGATTGTAGTGGAAAGCTCCCGATTTTATCGGGACTTGCAACGAAAAGCGGGAATATGGTTTGTAGAAATGCCCGAACGATTCGCTTCTAATTACTCTTTTTTATTGGCATAAAAATAGAGTGAATGATTGTGAATTTCGATACCAAAAATTTCTTCGATTGTTTGTTTAATGGTTTGAATTCTTGGATCGCAAAATTCGATAACTTCACCTGTATCTGTCATGATAATATGATCATGTTGTTTGTCAAAATAGGATTTCTCATAGTGTGCTTGATTTTGTCCGAACTGATGCTTGCGAACTAAACCACAGTCTAGGAGTAATTCTATAGTGTTGTATAAAGTAGCTCGAGAAACACGATAGTTTTTGTTTTTCATTTTGATGTATAAATTTTCAATATCAAAATGCTCTTCGCTATCATATATTTCTTGAAGAATCGCATAGCGTTCAGGTGTTTTGCGATGACCTTTGTTTTCAAGATAGAGTGTAAAAACGTTTTTTACAGTTTCTTGATTTGTGGTATTATCTGTAGCAATTAGTGTCATGTGGCAAAGATAGTTTAAAAGTTTAAAAGTTTAAAAGTTTAGAGTTTTCAAAAAAAAATTAATTTGTATAAACTCTCGTTACTTTGTCAACTCCATCTATTTTTCGGATGTTTTCGATGAGTTTTTTCAAAATATTGTTGTTGTTTACAATTACGGCTACTTGTCCGTTGAACATTCCTGCTTCTCCACTAAGCGAAATACTTTGAATGTTAACGTGCATTTGGTTGGATATTACTTTAGTCAATTCGTTAGTTAGACCCAAAGTATCCATCCCAGTAATTTTTAAAAGCGCTTTAAATTCTTGTTGAGAGGAATCAATCCATTTAGCCGGCATAATTCGATATGCATAGTTGGATTGTAATGTTATTGCATTTGGACAGTCTCTTTTATGAACTTTTATTCCTTCGTTGATGGTTATAAAACCAAAAACATCATCACCAGGAATTGGATTACAACAGGAAGATAATTTATAATCGAGCTTGTCGTTTTCACTACCAAAAACAAGCATATCATAATTGTTGCTTAGTTCTGGTTTATTAATTTCTTCTTGATTTGAACTTGGTGAACGTTTAATTCTATTTTTAAAGAAATTGATAAAGGAGTTGTTCTTTTGAGCAGCAAAATCTTTTAGTTGTTGATTTTCAATTGAGCCAATCCCAACTCTATAAAATAAGTCTAAACTAGTTTTGAGTTTAAAGAAATTAACTAACTCGTTGATGACACTTTCATTTAAAGTGATTTTTAAATGTTTTAGTTTTCGGGTTAGTAATTCTCTTCCTTCTTCGGCTGTTTTTTTTGTATTTTCGTTGAGAACGTTTCTGATTTTATTTTTGGCTCTCGATGTGGTTACATAATCTAACCAGTTGATTGTAGGTTTTTGATTGGGCGAAGTGATAATTTCAATTTGGTCACCACTTTTAAGTTCATGATTTAATGGAACTAATTTTCCATTAACCTTTGTACCGCGTGTTTTTACACCAATTTCGGAGTGAATGCTAAAAGCAAAATCGAGAGAAGTTGCGCCTTTTGGCAATGATTTTATTTCGCCTTTTGGAGTGAAAACAAAAATTTCTTTGGCATACAAATTCATTTTGAAATCTTCTACAAAATCGACAGCATTTGTTTCCGAATTTTCTAGAGCTTCTTTTAATAAATTGAGCCAAACATCCAAACCACTTTCTTCGTTGGCACCATTTTTATATTTATAATGTGCAGCATATCCTTTTTCAGCAATTTCATCCATTCGTTCACTACGAACTTGAATTTCTACCCATCGACCTTTTGGTCCCATAACTGTAATGTGCAACGCTTCATAACCTGTTGATTTTGGTGAAGATATCCAATCACGTAATCGACTTGGACTTGGACGATAATGATCAGTTACTACCGAATATATTTTCCAAGCAAGGAATTTTTCATCATGAAGGTTTGATTTATAGATAATTCTGAGAGCAAATTTGTCATATACTTCATCAAAGGTTACATTTTGAGCCGCCATTTTTCTACGAATAGAATAGATGGATTTTGGTCTTCCTTTCATGGTGTATTCAACGCCTTCTTCGCTAAGTGATTTTTTTAAAACATCTGAAACCAAATTGATATAAGCATCTTGTTCTTCTTTAGTTTCTCTAATTTTGCTTACTATTTCATTGTAAATATCTGGCTCCGTATATTTTAGACCTAAATCTTCGAGTTTGGTTTTGATGTTGTATAACCCCAATCGATGGGCTAATGGTGCGTAAATGTAAAGTGTTTCGGAAGCGATTTTTACTTGCTTGTAATCGGGCATGGAATCCATAGTTTGCATATTGTGCAAACGATCGGCGATTTTAATTAGAATTACACGAACATCATCATTGAGTGTCAACAACATTTTTCTGAAGTTTTCCGCTTGCATGGAAATGTTCATGTCTTTTTTGACTTGCGAAATTTTTGTCAATCCTTCAACCAAATGAGCAATTTTAGGATTAAAAATTTTTTCAATGTCTTCTATAGTCACATCGGTATCTTCGACTACATCGTGCATCAAAGCTGCTGCAATACTCGTTGCACCAAGTCCAATTTCGGAAGCGACAATTTTTGCCACACCAATAGGATGAAAAATATACGCTTCGCCTGATTTTCTTCGTTGGTCTTTGTGAGCATCAACGGCAACATCAAATGCTTTGCGAATCAGTTTTTTATCGTCATCAGTAAGTGTTTGATAACTTATGCGCAGTAATTCTTTGTATTCTCTTGCAATTGCTTTTTTTTCCTCTTCTAAATCTATCTCAATCATAGCCAATAATTCTATCGACTAAAAATAAGAAAAAAAAAGATACGTTTTGCAGTAAAAATTACAATTTTTTGATGAAAACGAAACATTCGAATTCTGTTTTTATTTTTGAACTCGGTTAAAATCTAAATCATGAAAGTCGTAACTAAAATCTGTTAAAGGTGAGATGGCTTTCATGGTAAAATGATTTACTTTTCCAGTTTTGTCTTCATCAAAGAAAATATGTGAGTCGGCATGAAAACTTCGGATATTCCATTTTACAACAAAGTTTTGGTCTTTGTATAAAAATATTTCTCCAGTTAATCGAGGCGAACGTTTAGAAGTGAAATATAATTTTCCTTTCTTTTCATAAATGGAAATTTCGCCAAACCAATTATCTTGATAGGTTCCGATGTATTTTTGGAAATCGATTTTTGTTTTGGCTTTGAGGTTTTTATCAACTTGTGCCCAAACTTCATCCGTAATTTTATCAGCGTTGTCTTCGGCTTGTTTTCTGTCTTGGGTTAAATTGGCCAAATGGTCAAATTTTTCTAGACCTAAATAACTGTCTTTAATTGTATTTGAAATTACGTTAAATGCTGCACCACTTTGCTGGTTGGTCAAAACAATAATTCCTAATTTTTCGTTTGGAAACATAATGGTTTGTGTCACAATTCCGTCTAAACCGCCAGTATGTGAAACTTGTAAATGACCGTTGATATCCGTCAATTGCCAACCTAAACCATAGGTTTTAAAATTGGTTGTATAAGGATGACTTTTTCGGTTGGGTAAAATAGTTTGTGATGACCAAGTTTCCATAATTTGTTTCTCGCTGATGAGTTGCTTTCCGTCAAAATTTCCTTTGTTCATTTGAAAATTAAGCCATTGACTAATGTCGTTTACCGAAGCATACAAACCTGCTGCTGCGTCAAAAATTGTATTAGTATAGCGTTTTATTACTTCCAGTTTTCCATTGGTTGGAACGTGCGGAACAATTACATTTGTAGTGTCTTTTAGTCGGTTCCACGAAGCCGCGCTGTTTTTCATTCCGATAGGTTTCATAATACGTTCTTCCACAAAATCACACCACGATTTACCCGAAACTTTTTCAATTACTTCTCCAGCAATAACATACAATAAATTGTCGTAATCATATTTGGTTCTAAATCCTGAAACTGGTTTTAGATACTGAATGTTTTTTACAATGTCTTTGGGTGTAAAATCATGTCCATCAGGCCAAATCATCAAATCGCCAGCACCGAGTCCAAGTCCGCTTTTATGGGTTAGCAAATCTCTGATTGTGAATTCATTGGTGACATAATCGTTATACATTTTGAAATCAGGCAAATATTTTATGACTTTATCATCCCAATTTATTTTTCCTTCGTCAACCAAAATTGCTAAAGCATTAGCAGTAAAAGCTTTACTGTTAGAAGCAATTCCGAATAACGTATTAGCATCCACTTTTTGCTTGGTATTAATATTCGAAACACCATAACCTTTGGCTAAAACCAGTTTTCCATCTTTGATAATTCCAACGGCAATTCCAGGAACATCAAACGCTTTCATGGTATTTTCGACCAAAATATCTACTTCTTTTTCGGTGATTTGTGCGATACTACCAAAAGGTAAAAGTAGTAATGCTAGTAAAATTGAGTATTTCATTATTCTTTTATTTGTAATTATTTTGCCCTTCGACTGCGCTCAGGGTGACAAAGTTCGCGAAGATTTTTAATTTTTAATTACTGATTTTTAATTATTCAAAGTTAGTGAGTTCCTTTGAAATTTCTTCGTATAAATCCTTTTCCCAAGAAATTGCTTCGATTTCTGGAAATGTTTTATTGGTTCTAAAATCGTGTGGTGCAATGATAATAGGGAAATGCTTGTTTTTAGTTTTAGTGGCTAAAATAAAAATTTCCTCAATATTTTTGTCGCCAACCGGAATACAACCTATGGTTATTCTTTTTCCGTGTATCATAATGTCGCCACCTAAATCGGTTCGTCCATCTAGTTTTGCTTTTTCTTTATCAAAGGCGTTCGGATAACTTACTTTAATTGAAAGATGGTATTTGCTGTTTGGGTTTAAATATTCCATTTGATAAATGCCTTCGGGAATTTGCTTATCACCGTTTTTAAGTTTCGGACCAATTTTTCCACTGAATGCTGTAAAAGGATATATTTTTAGCAACTTCCAGCTTTCGGTTTTGTTTTTTCGAACTACAACTTCCAAAATTTGTTCTTTTTTGAAAGCAAGAATTGCCATTTCAAAATCAGTGCTGTCAATTTGAGTTTTTTCAAAAGCATTTTTTAGCGAAATTTCAACTTTTGAACCATATTTTTTAGCGATACTTTCTACAGATTGCTTTTCTTTTGATGAAAAAAATAAACTAATGATTTGGTTTCTTAATACGTAAAGAACCAAAAATAGTACAATTAGTAATATAAGATAAATCAGTTTCAATTTCATTGTCAATATTGATGAGATTCCTCCTTCGTCGGAATGACAAAGTTTAAATTATTTTTAATTCTTAATTTCTAATTTTAAATTACTTAAAATCCCGTTGTCTTTTTGCTTCAAAAAGTAAAATAGCTGCAGCAACCGAAACGTTCATACTGTCGATTTCGCCTTGCATTGGAATTATAATATTTTGGGTAGCTTTTTCTCGCCAAGGTTCAGTTAGTCCAGTTGCTTCGGTTCCAACGACTAAAGCCGTTGGTTTGGTGAAGTTTTGAGTATGATAGGATGTTGAATTTTGCAACGTTGCGCTATAAAAGTTGATGTTATTTTGTTGTAAAAAAGCAATGATTTCTTCGGTAGAAGCGGTTGCAATTTGATTGGTGAACAAACAACCAACGCTGGAACGAACCATATTTGGATTATACAAATCAGTTTTTGGATTGGCTATAATCACAGCATCAACTTTTGCCGCATCGCATGTTCGAAGCATTGCACCTATATTTCCCGGTTTTTCGATGCTTTCCATAACTAAAATCAATGGATTTTCGGGAAGTTGTAAGTCAAGAAGTTGATGAGATTTGGTTTTTGCAACGGCAATAATTCCTTCGGTTGTATCGCGATAGGCGAGTTTTTGATAGACTTCTTTGGAGATTTCAATGGAATTTAAAGATTGAAAGATGGAAGGATTGAAAGATTTTTCGATGACTTCAAAACAAATTAAAATAGTTTCAATGTCATAATTTCCTTTGATAGCCAACTCAATTTCACGAATTCCTTCAATTAAAAATGTTCCCGATTGCTTTCGAGCTTTGGCTTTTTCTTGTAGTAAAACCAATGATTTTATGAAAGGATTTTGTGCTGAAGTGATTTGTTTCAAAATAGTTGTTTTTAGATGCCAGTTGTCAGTTGTCTGTTTTCGGTTGCAATTATTTTAATAAACTTTTGATAACTGATAACGGATAACTGACAACTTTATTATAAAATTCCTCTTGCTTTAATCTCTAAATACTTATTAATGGTATCCAAAGTTAAGTTTTCCGGTTGGGTTAACACCGAATGAATACCATATTTTTTGAGTTCAGTAACGATGAGTTTTTTCTCGAAAATGAATTTTTCAGCAATTACTTTATCATAAACTTCTTGGATTGTTTCGGTTTTTTTATTGGTGATTTGATACAATTCGGTATTTTGAAAAAAGACA
Source organism: Flavobacterium dankookense (assembly GCF_004362665.1). Lineage (GTDB taxonomy): Bacteria > Bacteroidota > Bacteroidia > Flavobacteriales > Flavobacteriaceae > Flavobacterium > Flavobacterium dankookense. The sequence continues at coordinate 349,381 of NZ_SNXR01000011.1, forward strand.
ACTACTAATAAATGACTTTTGGCAATTCCTTTCAAATAAGGCATTTGACGATGCAATCCATCCAGCGTTTCAAAATTGGTGTATAAAATAATCAAACTTCGTTGGTTGATGTTTTTCTTAATATCTGCATACAATCGGGAATAATCGCTTTCGAAAAAATCAGTTTTTACGTTGTACAGATTTTCCAGAATTTTTTGCATTTGCGACGTTCGTTTTTCGGCTACGACACGATTATCCACTTTTTTGGAAAACGAAAACATTCCAGCTTTGTCTTGTTTTTTCAAAATTACATTCGACATTACCAGCGTTGCATTGATGGCATAATCCAGCAAACTCATCCCGTTGAAAGGCATTTTCATTGTTCTGCCTTTGTCGATAACCATATAAATATTCTGTGATTTTTCGTCTTGAAACTGGTTAACCATCAAACTATTTTTCTTGGCTGTAGCTTTCCAATTCAAGGTTCTGATGTCATCGCCAGGAACGTATTCTTTGATTTGTTCAAATTCCATAGTGTGACCAATTCGACGAATTTTTTTCACACCATATTGGAATAGATTATTCGAAAACGCAATCAAATCGTATTTTCTCAATTGAATATACGATGGATAAGTTGGTACCATTACATCCGAACAAAATTTATAGCGTTTAGAAATCAATTTCAAAGGAGAGGAAACATATACATTCAAACTTCCAAAACGATATTCGCCACGTTGTGTTGGTCTTAAATAGTATTGAAACTCGTCTTGAGAAGCCGTTTTTACTTTGCGTTTTAGTTCAAAATTTCGTTCTTGAAACTGTTCTGGAATTTCATCAATAATTTTGACTTGTATTGGGAAAGTATAAAAGTTTTTTAGTGTTAAAACGATTGGATTTTCATCGCCATTCGATAATTTTTCGGGCATTGTTCTATCGGCATCAACTCCGTTTTTGGAGCTGAAAAGAATGATAATATCCAATACAAAAAACACCATTATTCCAAGCAAAATATACCAAGTTGCGTTGTAAAGCGATGGAAACATAAACGCCAAACAAAACAAAGCTACAATGCCAATTAGCAAGTAGAAAAAGAAGTTGTTGATATATAGTTTTTTGAAAAAGTTCATTTTTGTTGTTGTCGGTTGTCGGTTTTCAGTTATCGGTTGTTGGTTATCAGTTATATTATTTTTGGTAACTGACAACTGATAACCGACAACTTTTTTAACTATCTCGGAATTTCAATACTTTCTATAATTTGTTTGATGATTTCAACGCTGGTTAAACCTTCCATTTCGCGTTCTGGAGTTACGATAACTCTATGTTGTAAAACTGGAATTGCCGCTTCTTTAATATCTTCTGGTGTAACAAAATCACGACCGCGAATGGCAGCAAAACCTTTGGCAGCATTCAAAATAGCAATCGAAGCTCTTGGCGATGCACCAAGATATAAAAACGCGTTTTCACGAGTGTTTACAACCAATTTTGCAATGTATTCCAGCAGGTTTGGTTCCACAATAATTTGTTTTACCAACGCTTGATAATTCATAATATCCGAAGCAGAAAGAATGGCTTTGATGTGTTCTAATTTTCCAGTATTTTGAAGATTATGCTCTCGTTGAATGATACTGATTTCCTCGTCTAACTTTGGATAATCAATGTTGATTTTGAAAATAAAACGATCCAATTGTGCTTCTGGTAAACGATACGTTCCTTCTTGTTCGATTGGATTTTGCGTAGCCAAAACGATAAACGGTTTGTCCAATTGAAATGAATGTCCATCGATAGTGATTTGGCGTTCTTCCATTACTTCAAACAACGCAGCTTGTGTTTTTGCTGGCGCACGATTGATTTCGTCAATTAGAATTAAATTGGAAAAAATTGGTCCTTTTTTGAATTCAAATTCTGATTTTTTTAAGTCGAAAACCGAAGTTCCCAAAATATCCGAAGGCATCAAATCGGGCGTGAATTGAATGCGACTAAAACCAACCGAAAGTGTTTTGGCAATAATCTTTGAAGTCATGGTTTTTGCAACACCTGGAACGCCTTCAATTAAAACGTGTCCATTGGCTAAAATTGCCACTAACAATTGGTCAATCATTTTGTGTTGACCAACGATTACGGTTTCCATTTCGGCTTTTATTTTGTCAATACTTTCGCGAAGCGGTTCAAGGTTTAGTCGAGATTGAAAATTTAAATTTTCGTTACTTTCGATATTTTCTATGTTTTCAATATTTTCCATTAGTTGATAATTTTTTCTATTGCATTATTGATTTCGATTAAATCACTTTCGATACTTTGATTGTAGCTTCGTCGCTGATAATTTATCAAATATACCAAGTGTTCAATATCTTTTAGGTCTTTACCTGTTTTTAATTGTAATTTTTTAATGAAATTTTCATCCAAATTTGATGTATCCATCAAATATTCGTTTCGAACTCTTTCGAGGAAATAAATAATTTTTTTGTCAATTATGTTTTGATGATTTCCTTCTTGATAATACAAATTACCAATGGTTTTGGTAAAATCAACAGTTGTATTGGGCAATGGTTTTATGATTGGAATAACGCGCTGTCTTCTTTTAGCGTTGAAAATCATGAAAATTACTATTCCAATTAAGAAAATATACCAAGCCCATTTTAACGCTGGTTGGCTCAAAATATAACGCATTGGCGAATAGGATTGTACCAAACTCGATTGGTCTTTGACTAACCAATAGATGTCATCTTTTGGTAAATAGGACAATACTTTTTCGGCATATTCCGCATTGTTGTCTTTTAATAAATGATAATTGGTAAACCCAACAGGTTGCAAATGAATGTAGAAAAATCCGTTACCAAAAGGTGTTTTGATAAAGTTGATTTGTTTCTCTTTTTCACTTCCTTGATAACCCAAAACCGAAGTTTTAAGTGTGTCGATTTTTGAGAAATGATAACTGTTTGCTCCTTTAGCTAAATTGTATTTCTGGTTACCCAAATTCGTGTTTACAAACCAACATTCTGTTTTGTTTTTTAAGTCGAAATTGGATTTAAAATCTAAACTTAATTTTAAAGTGTCGATTAGCGTTTGAGGCAATTTTTCAACACTTAAAAACGCATTATTTCCTTCGGCGACATAGGTTAAAATTTCTTGAGTTGATTGTTCATCAATTACATATTCGTCACAAATATTGAGAACTGTTCCTCTTTTATCATAAACATTTAAGGTATCATCGTCATAATAATTAGGTTCAAAAGCTTCGTAAAATGTTTGGCTAATTTTTTCGACCTTGCGGTCTTTTAATAGTGTTTTGTATTCTTCGTTAAAAACATACAGTCCAAACGGAATTTTATCTTTCAACAAATAACTCGGCGACCAATCTATTGGTTTTGGTCGAACGGCATCAATATAGATTACGCCAACAATCAATATCAGCAAAAAGAAAACATATATTTTTAATGTTCTACTCATTTTTTCAGTGATTGAAGGGTTTTTTCAAATGCGTTTTTGGCTTGTAAAAAGCTGTCTTCGGTCATTTCAAATTCGCCATACCAAATGTAGTTGTACAAATAAGAAAGGTATTGAAAATCAGTTTTTAAATCGGCTGATTTTATTTCGTATAAATAATCGGTATTGGTTTTTTCGGTGTTCCATTCGATGATTTCTTTTTCGGAAAGCCGTTTTAAAACGAACAAATAATAATAACGAATTGCCAAACGATGATTTCCGTCGGTTAATGTTTCTTTGATTAGTTTTTCAAAATCAATACGCGTAAGATTTTTTTCGATTTCTTCATCGGTGTAAATCTTTTTGGTGGTTGATTTTCCAAAAATCCATTGACCTTCTTTGTTTAAAATTAGTTTGGTTATCATATAAATAACGTAGCAAACTATTAAAACCGCCAATGTTTTCAGCGTATATTCTACATACTTTTCAGAAACATTCATATTGGAAAGCCCAAAAATCTTTTTGAACCAATAGGCCAACCATTCTTTAAATTTATCCCAAAGCGATTTTTCTGTGATTTTTGCTTCGTATTGAAATTCGGAAGACTTATATTTTTCTTTGAAATTGGTTTCGAATTTGGGTTGTGAAACTTCAGAATTGGTATCAACGATGATGTCTTTTTCGGTAAAAACCACAGAATCTTTTTTGGCTATAGCCAAAGAATCCTGCGACCAAACGGAAACAGAAAAGAACAACCAAAAAAGAAGCAGCAATTTATTCACGTCCAATTAAATCGATTGAGTCTTGAGCATTAATGTTTTCGTCGTTTTCTCTTCGGCTATAATGAACTAAGCCTTGGTTAATTAGCATCAGATTATTCAAAATATAACTCATCAAAATGGAAATTACGATTACAATTGACATCATTATTCCAAAAGTTGCCAATCCATCAGTACTTCCAGGATTTTCTTGTAATGACGTAAACATCGAAGCAATTCCAATGAAATAAGGAACCATAGAGAAAACCGTCAACGTAACTTGTATAATAATATAAATAACCATCAAGGAACCGACTATTGGAAAATATTGCGATTTCATTTTAGAAAACCCATCTGCAAGTGCTTCGAAATAACCTTTTTTGTAATTGAAGTATTCGTAATAACTTAATGTCACCCAACTAAACACTGTTGGGATTGCAAAAAACAGTAGTGGAATTCCAATGATTATGAAAATCATTAAAAATAATAATCCAAAAACGATTAAAACTATCGGAGTAATGACAAAAATGGATGCAATAAAAAAGACAAGCATTCTGCCAAAATTAGATTTTAAAACACTAATCACATCGCCAACACTAAAGTTATTCCCTTTTTTCTTGTCGTATAAATCCAAGTAAATAATTGGAATTGTGTAGTTAAGCATCGACATAAAAATTAAAAATAAAAACAGGAATAGTGCTAAAAGAATAATAAACGGGAAATTTTCGGTCATTGAGTTTTCTAAACCGCTAAAATCTTGTCCGCTCATGCTAGTTTTAAGAAAATCAAAATAAACTTGAAACAGAAAATACGATAACACCATCATAATCATCAACGGAATGCCATTGATGGTGAAGTAAACTTTCATAAAATGCTTTCCAGTTTGTCTGAAAAAGCCAAATGTATCACTGATGTAATCGCCGAAATCTCTATTTTTAAATAATTGAAACATAGTTATTTGTTTAGTTTTTTATGAACAATGGTTGGGTAAATTAAAAAGTAAAATGATATAAAAGACAATGTGATTAAAATGATGAAAACATTCAACCAATTCGGCATTTCAAGCGAATAACGTGTTACAAAACCTTCTAGAATTCCGGCTGCAATAGTAAACGGAACTGTTCCGAGAAATATTTTTAAACTGTCTTTAAATCCAATTTTAAAGGAATTCAATCGCGAAAAAGTTCTAGGAAATAGGATAGAAGCACCAAGAATAAATCCACAACCTGCTTCGACAACCATTGCAAAAATTTCCATTGAACCATGAATCCAAATGCCTTGAACGCTTTCCCAAAAAACACCTTGTTGATAGAAGAAATATTGGAACGAACCGAGCATAATACAGTTTTGAATTAATACCCAAAACGTACCAATTCCGCCAAAAATTCCATAGATATAGCATTTCAAACCAACGAAAAGATTGTTTAAAGTAATGGCGATAAATCCACCCCAATTGCTTCCTGACTTATACACTGCAACTGGATTTCCGTCTTTAATATTGTCCAAAGTCATGTTGACATAATAGTCACCAAGAATTAATCGAACAAAGTTGTCATCATATTTTGCAGAGACAACACCAATGCCAACACAAGCAAAAAACAAAACAAAAGCATATAATAAATAACGTTTGTATTGATAAACTAGCAACGGAACTTCGGTTTTATAGAAATAAATGAAGCGATTTTTTTCTTCTCGTTTGGTTTTATAAATTTTTTGATAAATCTGTGAAGCCAAATAGTTTAGGTAAACTACGGTTTTACTTTTTGGATAATACGTTTGCGCATAAGACAAATCATTTACCAAATGAATGTACAAACTTGCCATTTCATCAGGATTTTTTATAGATTTACCAAAAATTGCTTGCTCAAAATCAAGCCATTTTTCTTTATTTTGTTTTATGAATGCAACTTCTCTCATGGATTGCTAATATAAAAATTATGTCACAACTAGCAATAAATACAACGCAAAATGTTACGATAAGTTTTACAGCTGCATCGGTTGGTGAACGAATTGGTGCGTATCTAATTGATTTACTGATAAAAATAGCATACGGAATTACAGTTTTTTACATTTTCTTTTATTTGTTAAATCTCAATCTTATTATTAATCAACTCGATATTTGGTCGCAAAGAGCAATTTTTATGCTGTTTTATTTGCCGGTTGTTATCTATTCTTTGGTTTTGGAACTACTATTTGAAGGACAAACTTTTGGAAAAAAGTTAGTTAAAATTCGAGTGGTAAAATTGGATGGTTACCAAGCATCGTTTGGGGATTATTTAATTCGATGGTTATTTCGAGTGATTGATATTTCGATTAGTAGCGGAATTGTTGGTTTGATTGCAATGGTTGTGAATAAAAACACACAACGTTTAGGTGATATTTCGGCTGGAACGGCTGTGATTACTTTGAAGAGTAAAATTTCCATTAACAGTACGATTTTAGAAGAAATTGAAGATGTTTATCAGCCAAGATTTCCATTGGTCATAAAGCTTTCGGATAATGATGTTCGAATTATTAAAGAAACATTTACTACTGCGGCAAAAACGTCTGATTTTGTTGTTTTAAATAAATTAACGGCTAAAATTGAGGAAGTTACCGGCATTAAAAACGAAATGGGAAATACCAGAGAATTTATTCAAACGATTTTGAAAGATTACAATTATTATACTCAGAATATGTAGTCATTGATTTATATACAAATATCCTTTCAGTGGTTCAGGATAATCAATATCGTTTAGAAAAATTAAATAGAAATAAGTTCCATCAGGAGCAATTTTTGTGCTAAAACCGTCTTGAATATAACCATTCCATTCTTCGGTGTTTTGGTTTCCTGTCCAAACTAATTTTCCCCAACGGTTGTAAATTTCAATTTTAAAATCCAAGAAAACATCTCGCAAACCATCAATAAAAAAGCTATCATTAACAGTATCATTATTTGCTGAAATGTAATTATAAACTGTTGGTGGACAATTTCTTGTCTTCAAAAAAAAGGAAGTTGTAGTGAAGCAAAAATCATCGTTTATTCTAACAAAAATTTCTTTTGGAGTTGTGTTTGCAACATAACTTGTAGTTGTCAAAATTTCATTAATTTGAAGCGTCGCATCTTCTTGACTTTCAAAAAATTGAACCATATGATCAGGATTTGTTTTGACTAATTCTTCATAGGTTGAAAAATCAAAAGTGCCTTGAGTTAATCCTTCATTACAACCAAGTAAATCTTGTAAAGGATTAAATTCTATTGGCACAAAAAAGTCAAAAGTTGTGGTAAAACTATTGTTGTCTTCTATCAATTCGTTTACAATTCCAGTTCCAGTTCCTAAATCATCAATCACAAATTTTAATTCAAAACTATTTGGAAAATCGGCTGGAATAACTAGTGTAATTTGTTCAGAAAACTGTCCGTCAATTGGGATTGGAAGCGTCGTTTCTAAATATTCAAAAAATTCATCATTAATGTAAATCGCAATTGGTGTTCCAGATGGTAATACATTTGTACAATTTAAATTGTAAATAGTATAATCAACAACTATAACTCTTGAATTACATTCTTTGTTAATAGTATCAATTGTGATTGTTCCATCTGGTAATTGATTGCTGAGTTTTGTTACAATAGTGTTGATCATCACAAAATCGCGACCTGTTGTTATTTCTATAATCGCTTCATTATCGCCAACTTGAATGTTATTTTGAATGTCGTAAACATCCAAATCCATATTGAATAAATTATTTTCACCAGAGAATGAGTTTGTGCTATTAAAAGCATTTGTTGGTGGATTTTGCGAGTTGCTCAACACATCACCATTAATTTTTAGCGACTCATCAGTAGCAAGTAAATTATCGCCTTCCCAGGCTAAAAATCCTATTTTAGAACCAACATCATCTAATACATTTAAATTATTGAGATTGATAGTTACGGTATCAATTTCTCCTACAAAATTTACCATCAAACCTTCTAGGCCATCATAAACATTAATTTGGTTAATCGGTAAACTGTCATTTTTATAGATAATTAAAATTGCCCAACCCGCAAAATTACTTCTTCTAGTTTTATGAAGTTCTTCAAAAGTAGAAATATCCAATTCAGAAAGTGTATAAGTTCCATTTCCAGTGGTTTGAACAAGGTTGGTTATGTCTGCAAAAGCACTAAAAAAGGTAAGTGTCAAATCATTAAAACTTCCTGAATAAAAAAATTGTCGTTCCGAAGTTATGGTAGTTTCATTTAGTTTAATTTCAAAATCACCATCGCCACTACCAGCCCAATATAAATAAGCTTTTTCAATACTGTTATTACTATTTAAATTCAGATTTGTTGAGGAAGATGCCGTTGTTACAAGGTTTGTGGTATTGTTATTCTCTTCGGTATTCATTGATTTTCCGATAAAAGTAAAATCATAACGCCCGTTAAATTGCTCAAATAAAGAGATATCTTGGCAAAATAGTTTCGATTGATAACTTATCAAAACAATAAAAAGAATAAAATAGCGTTTTAATTTCACAACAACGTTTTAATAAACGTTCTAAAGTTAGTAATTTATTTTTAAAAAGGGAATTTTTAACAACTTCAGCTGATATAATAGAATAAATGTTTAATTTTCCAATGTTTTAAATTCACTAGTGAAGAACTATACCATAAAGAGATATAATTCAGAATATTTTATGATTTGGAATGCTTTTGTAAGCAGTTCAAGTAATGCTACATTTCTATTTTATCGAGATTTTATGGAATACCATTCGGATAGGTTTGAAGATTATTCATTGTTGGTTTTTGAAGATGAAAAATTAATTTCCATTTTGCCAGCAAATAGAGTAGACGATACGATTTTTTCTCATCAAGGATTGACTTTTGGAGGTTTTGTTTTTGAAAATAATGTAACTTCTTCCGAGATTAAATCTGTTATTTTAAAGGTGTTGTCTTTTTTTAAAGAAAATAATTTTAAAGTTTTACAAATCAAAGAAATAGTGTCAATATATTGTGATGATGGTTATAAAGAAATAAGTTCATTTTTACTAGATAATGGAGCGATAATAAGTTCAAAAAAAATGAATTTGGCTATTGATTTTAAATCAAATTTTAGAGTTTCAAAAAGTAAGTTGAAGCATTTTAAAAGAATAAATACAATTGGTTTAGAAATTAAAAAAGAAGACGATTTAAGTGTTTTTTGGAAAGAAGTTTTAATTCCAAGATTAGATCAAAAATTTAGTTCAAAACCGGTGCATTCAATAGATGAAATAGCAAAATTAAAAGCTAAATTCCCTGAAAATATTTATCAGTATAATGTTTATCTAGACGATGAAGTTTTGGCTGGAATTACTATTTTTAAAACAAAAAAAATAATTAAATCTCAATATGGAGCTACGACTGAAAACGGTCAAAAGTACAGAGCTTTAGACTTTCTTTATCTCAATTTAATCAATGAGTTCAAAGATGAATTTGATTTTTTTGATATGGGAACAGTAGATGACGATAGTGAATTAGGGTATAATATTGGATTATTCAATCAGAAAAAAGAATTAGGTTGCAGCGTTTTTGAACAAAATTTCTATGAGTTATTGTTATGATAAAATTCCTCGATTTACATAAAATTAATTTGCCTTATCAAGAAGCACTGCATCATAAAATGCAAGAGGTTATAGATAAAGGATGGTTTATTCTTGGAGAGGAAGTCAAAATGTTTGAAAAAAGTTTTGCTAACTATTGTGGAATGAAACATTGTATCGGAGTTGGAAACGGTTTGGATGCGATGGTTTTGATTTTTAGAGCTTATATCCAACTCGGAATTTTGAAGAAAGGTGACGAAATTATAGTTCCTGCAAATACTTATATTGCTAGTATTTTGGCTATTCTTCAGGCAGATTTAATTCCAGTTTTGGTGGAACCAGATAGTAAAACCTATAACATTGATCCGGATTTAATTGTAGAAAAAATTACAAATAAAACCAAAGGAATCTTAGTTGTTCATTTGTATGGACAATTAGCTGATATGGATAAACTTAATGCGATTGGAAAGGAGCACAATTTATTGCTAGTTGAAGATGCAGCACAAGCGCAAGGTTTGACATTTAGAGGAAATAACACCAAAGCGTTTAGTTTTTATCCAGGAAAAAATTTAGGTTCATTAGGCGATGCAGGTGCAATTACAACTGATGATGATACTTTAGCCGAAGTACTTTTTGCTATGCGTAATTATGGTTCGGAGAAAAAATATTACAATGAAATTATTGGGGTTAATTCTAGATTAGACGAATTGCAAGCGGCTTTTTTGAATGTAAAATTACCTAATCTAGAAACTGAAAATAATAGAAGAAGACAAATCGCGAAACGATATATTTCTGAAATAAAGAATGATAAAATTGTTTTACCATTTTGTGGCGACTTTGCAAAACATGTATTTCACTTATTTGTGGTTAGAACTGAAAATAGAGAACATTTGCATGAGTATTTAAAAGAAAATAGCATTGAAACTCTTATACATTATCCGATTCCACCGCATAAGCAAAATGCTCTCGCTGAATGGAATAATTTATCTTTTCCAATTACAGAAAAAATCCATCGGGAAGTGTTGAGTTTACCAATTAGTCCTGTTTTGACTGATGATGAAGTTAGTAAGGTTATTGAGGTTTTAAATAGATATTAATTGAAAATTTTAAAAAAAATAGCATCAACCGAAATTTTTAAAATAACCTCTTTAAATGGAGTGAGTGTATTATTAAAAATTTGTATTGGCTTTATAACTTCAAAAATTATTGCTATTTATGTTGGTCCATCAGGAATGGCTTTGGTTGGTAATCTTCGGAATTTTACTAACTCAGTAGAAAGCATTGTCACTCTTGGATTTCAAAACGGAATTGTAAAATATGTTTCTGATAATAAAGAAGATAAACAAAAAGTTAAAGCTATTTTTTCTGTTGTTTTTTCTGTTTTATTTTCAGTTTCAATTTTTTTATCTTTTATACTTTTTTTATTTTCAGATTATTGGAATTTTCAAATATTTGGAAACCATTACGAGTATTCAATTGTATTTAAATGTTTAGCATTATTGCTTCCTTGGTATGCAAGTTCTATATTTTTTCTATCATTTATAAATGGTTTAGGTAAATATAAAAAAGTAATTTACATCAACATTATTGCTAATTTTATAGGACTGATTACATCTGTTTTATTGATTATAAAATTTCAAACTCTTGGCGCATTATTATCAATTATAGTTGCACCTTCCGTTTTGTTTTTTGTAACATATTACCAAATTAATAAAGAAATTAATTTTTTTCAATCACTAGACTTTAAAAAATTAGATTTCAAAATAATTCACTATTTATCTTCATTTTCATTAATGGCTTTTGTTTCATCTGTTGTTGGACCAATTGTTTTTTTGGCGGTTAGAAATTATGTCATACAAACAGTAGGATTACAAGAAGCTGGATATTGGGAAGCAATTACGAGAATATCATCTTATTATTTACTTTTTGCTACTACAATTTTATCTATATACTTTTTACCAAAACTATCATTAGCTAAAAATAATCATGAAACTAAATTAATTTTTTTAAGTTTTTATAAATCGATACTTCCCATTTTTGTTATTGGATTGATTATTATTTATTTTCTTAGATTTTATTTAGTCAAGATATTGTTTACAGAAGAATTTTTGCCAGTAACATCTTTGTTTTTTTGGCAATTAATTGGTGATGTTTTAAAAATCACTTCTTGGATTTTAGCTTTTAATTTATTGGCCAAAAAGAATACGCTAGTTTATGTTTTGACAGAGCTTTTTTCTTTAGGATTAACTTATATTTTAAGTTTAATTTTTATAAATCATTATGGAATTGAAGGTGTAGTGATGGCTCATTCTTTAACTTTTTTATGTTATCTTATTATTTTAGTGATCTATTTTAGAAAGAGTTTAGTTTAATCATTTTTCTTAAAGATAAAATGATACTTTTACAAAGAGTAAGTTTTTAAAAACAGATTTTGGAAAATAAACCAAGTTTACCAGCATTAACAGGAGTGAGAGCTATTGCTGCTTACATGGTTTTTATTCATCATTTTAATCCTTTTTCAAAAGAAGTATTTGGCGAAAGGTTTCATTCTTTTATCAATCAGTTTCATATTGGTGTTACTATTTTTTTCGTACTGAGTGGTTTTTTGATTTGCTATAATTATTATGAAAAAAAAATAAATTTTAAAGAGTATTTTATAAAACGATTTGCTCGAATATATCCAGTCTTTTTTTTATTAACTACTTTGACATTTTTTTATCACTATTTCTATTTTTCAAAAGGAATAAATATTGATTTTAGAGATTATTTATTCAATATTACTTTTTTAAAAGGTTTTTTTAATGATTTGAAATTTACTGGAATAGCTCAAAGTTGGTCATTAACTGTCGAGGAAGTATTTTACTTGTTAGCTCCAATTATGTTTTTATTAATTAAAAAATCTAAAATTTGGTTATTCATATTGCCTATTGGATTTCTCGTCATAAGTTGGTTAGCAAGTAGTTTTCTATTCGATAAAGCGCCACTGGGTTTTATGAATGATTTTTTCTTTGTGTTAAATTACACTTTTTTTGGTAGAGCAACCGAGTTTTTTTGCGGAATTGGATTAGCTATATTTTTTTTAAAAAATAAAAAACAATTGAAATTTAAATACTTTACTCATCTAGGATTATTTTTTATAATTGTTAGCTTATATCTTTTGACAATTTTTGATATAAATAAAAAAAATTATGAAGGGCAAATTGCAATTACAGTTAATAATTTAATATTACCACTGCTAGGTATTACCACGCTTTTTCTCGGGTTAATTAGAGAAAAAACTATTTTCTCAAGATTTTTAAGCAACAGTGTGATGGTCAAATTAGGTAAGAGTTCTTATGTTTTTTATTTAATACATATGGGAGTTTTTGTTGCTTTGTTAAATAAAGTAACGACCAATCTATTTTTTCATTTCATAGTTTTGAATTGTATAGCGTTTTTGTTTTATAAATTTTTTGAACATCCTGTTCATTTATTCATCAAAAATAAATATGCTAAAAACTAATTTTTATAAAACCATTTTCTAAAACCAATCTGAATTCTTAATCCAATGTTTTTCAAACACAAACCATAACTTCCACTTTGGAAAGTAGTTATTATTTCGTAATGAATTCGTTTTTGCAGTGCTAAATCCTCATCTCTGGTTTTATTTAGTAAAAGTGCTTTTTTTAGGATTTTATAAGTTGAGTAGGTAAGTGCGTTGTTTTTTTTATGAAAATTACTTCCCATTGAGTTTTTTAACACTCTTTTTTCAATAATGATTTCATCGATAAAATCGAAATTATACACTCGTGATGCTCTAATCCAAAAGTCCAAATCTTCATAAGCCAAGGTTTCATCATAACCATTGAGTTTTTCAAAAACTTCTTTTCTAATCAAAGAGCTTACACTACAAATAGCATCTTTTCCTCCAGCAAGAATTCTAAGATATTCATTTCCGCTCACTCTTTTTGAAACTACTTTTCCATTTGAATTGGTTTCAAAATATGCTTCTAAAAAATTTCCTTTTTCATCAATAAGAGCACAATTTCCATAAACAAGACCGACGTTTTCAAATGAAGTTGTTTGAAATCGATGAATTTGTTTCGATATACAGTCTTTTTTCAACACATCATCAGCAGCAAAATCAACGATAAAATCGCCTTTAGCATGTTGTAATCCAATATTGAACGTTTTTGTGTTTCCTTTATTAGCAGAATTCTTGATAAATTGTATTTCCGGATGATTTTTTAGCCAGCTTTCAATAATTATAACCGAATCATCTTTACTACAATCATCCATGATTATCAACTCTATATTTTTATAATCTTGATTTATTACTGAATTTAAACTTTCAACTACATAATCGGCATGATTGTAGCAAAGACAAATTACAGTAACAAGAGGATTTTGGCTCATTTTAATTCTTTTTTCATGTAATTTTTTTGAAGTTTATTACATGATTTAATTCTTAAATTTGTTTTGATGTAAAAATATACTATTTATTCGATTTATATTAGCCAATAATTTGAAACCTACTTTTGATACAAGAAAAAAAATATAAAATAGCATTAATTGGTTATCGTCTAAGTTCAGGCGGAAGCGATAGAGTTATGGCTAGATTGAGCATTTTTTTTGAACAAAACAATATTGAAATTCATAATATTATTGTCATCGATGAAGTTTCCTATCCGTATTCTGGAAAGCTTGTAAATCTTGGCTTATTGAAAGATGAAACGAATGGATTTTTTAATAAATTCAAACGATTAAAGGCATTGCGAAGCTATTTAAATCAAAACAATTTTGATTATATCATAGACTTTAGGTTTAGAACAAAACCTATTCAAGAGCTAATTATTTCTAGATTTATTTATAATACTAAAGTCATTTTTACGGTTCATAGTTATTTGATTGATCATTATATGCCTAATAATACTTGGCTAACAAATAGGATTTACGATAATTCATTAGCCGTTGTTTCGCTAACGGAAAAGATGACTAAGCTAATTAATGAAAAGCATCAGCTAAAAAATGTGATAATAATTGCTAATCCAGTGAATTCAGAAGAGATTGATTTGCTTAAAGTCTCTCCAATTGATTTAGATTTTAAGTTTATAATTGCAGTTGGACAATATGTAAGCCCAATAAAACAGTTTGATAAATTAATTGCAACGTATTCAAAATCTGACTTGCCCAAAAAAAATATTCATTTGGTGATATTAGGTGATGGAGATAGAAATTTTTTAGAAAAATCAATTAATGAATTTTCAGTTTCAGACAAAGTACATTTACTAGGCTATCAAGAAAATCCATTCCAATTTATTAGTAAAGCTAAGTTTTTAGTTTTGTGTAGTGAAAATGAAGGAATGCCAAATGTGCTTATTGAATCGTTGGCTTGCGAAACACCAGTTATTGCCTTTGATTGCGATTCTGGTCCAAGTGAAATCATCACTAAAGATAATGGTATTTTAGTAGAAAATCAAAATTGGGAACATTTGAAATTTGCTATGGAAAGACTAATTTCAAATTATGACTTATATTTACATTTTAAATCCAATGCAAAAAAGAGTATTAGTAAATTCGAAATAGATTATATCGGAAAAAAATGGTTGGATTTACTAAAGATTAAATAAAAAATCATGGATATAGAAATTATCACCATTCCAAAAATTGAAGACATCAGAGGAAATATAGCAGTTATAGAAAACGACGTAATTCCATTTAAGGTTCAGCGAGTTTACTATTTGTATGATATTCCAAGCACAGCAAGTCGTGGTGGACATTCTCATATTGAACAACTTGAGTTTTTGATTGCGCTTTCAGGTAGTTTTGATGTCGTTTTACATGATGGAAATGAAACAAAAACAGTAACATTAAATAAACCTGACAAGGGTTTATTAATTAAAGAAAATACTTGGCGTGAGTTAGAAAACTTTTCTTCAGGTTCCGTTTGTTTAGTTCTTGCTTCTGATGTTTTTAAAGAAGAAGATTACATCAGAGATTTTGATGAATTCTTAGCCAATTCAAAATGAGGATTTTATACATAACTCCAAAAATTAACAACGAAGGTGGAGTTGCCCGAATTCTATCAATTAAGTTAAATTATTTAGCAGAGAAATTCAATCATACGATTCACCTAATAACTCAAAATGATGGACATTCTAAACCTTTCTTTGAATTTAGTCCAAAACTTCATTTGCATGATATAACTTTAAAAGGTAATCCAATTTCCTTTTTATTGCAATATAAAAAACAAGTGGAAGCAATAGTAAAAACAGTTAATCCAGATATTATTGTTCTTTGTGATTTTGGTTATAAAGCGTTTTTGTTTCCATATATAATCAAAACTTCTAAACCAGTAATTTTTGAAGCACATGCATCTAGATTTAATGAGCCAGTTAACTATAAAAAGCATTTTCTAAATAACATAGTACACAATTTTAAATACTATTTCCGCAATCACAGTGCAAAAAAATTCAATCAATTCGTTGCGCTTTCTGACCAAGCACTTTTGGAATGGGATGTTAAAAATGGAATAGTTATTCCTAATCCACTTTGGAAAAATGAGTTTTCATCATCAGCATTGGATAAAAAAGTCGTCATAGCTGCAGCAAGATATTCTTTTGAAAAAGGTATTGATAGATTATTGAAAATTTGGAAACTAGTAATCGAAAAACATCCTGATTGGACACTTGAAATTTATGGCAAAACTACTACTAGCATAGATTTTGAAAAACTATCGATAGAACTGGGAATTGTAAATTCAGTTAAGTTTTTGTCGCCAACAAAAAATATTGAAGAAAAGTATAATAAAGCTTCTATTTATGCAATGACTTCAAGGTCAGAATCTTTTCCAATGGTAATTTTAGAAGCTATGAGTTGTGGTTTACCTGTTGTTGCATTCGATTGTCCTGTTGGACCAAGAGCTTTAATTAAAAACAAAGAAAATGGTTTTTTAATTGAAGATGACGATTATTTTGCTTTTGCCAAGCAATTGATTGAATTGATTGAAAATAAAGACTTGCGGATTAAAATTGGATCTGATGCAAAGCAGATAAAAAGCAAGTATCAACTGGATGAAATTATGGAGCAGTGGAATGATTTGTTTTTGAACTTTAAAGAATAATTATTTTGAATATTTTTCTGTTGCAAAAGGATGTTGTAATAGACTTTGAACACTTACTTCTGGCAGTTGAACTTCTGCTAAACCATTTTTTATAAAAAATAAATTATTACCATATTCGTTTGCTCCAACTAGTCGATAACCTTTTTGCTTTCCTAATTTTTGTAATTCTAATGCGGAAGCACCATAATTATCGGAATTTCTAACATCTTCTCTAAAATCTTCTCGATAAGGAATTACTTTTTCTTCTAATCCAAAAGCCAACTGACATTCAATAATCACAACTTTTGGTTGAATAATTTCTAGCGATTCCCAAATCCAATAATCATTTCCGTCGATATCAATGGAAAGCAACTCAATTTCACCTTCAAAACCTTCAGACTGAATAATATTATTCACATTCTTTTTAGTTAAAAAAGCATGAACAAATTTTGGTTTATAACTCCAAAAATTTGGTGTCTTTTTGTAGAACCTTTTACCAATTTCGATTAAATTTTTATCACCATCAACAAACAATCCTTTCCAATTAAAATGAACTGCTAAATTGGCACAATTACTATTTACGCAATCATTTGAACCTAAATCAACAAAAGTTTTTTTTCCCATTCCTAGAATAGAAAAAATATACAATAGTTTACCATCTTCTTCAAATTGTGAGAAAACTTTAAAACCAGTAGCATTAAAATTGGGTAAATTATTTGAGCGAAGACAATCAATATAATAGTGAAACAACTTTACTTGCTGAATTTGAGTAGAAGGTGATAATTGTCTGTAAAGCTTAATTTTATAAAATCTTTTCTTTAGAAAATTTATTAATAAATTTTTAAGCATATTTTTTTATTTATTTCAAATGTAATTTAATTTAGTTAGAACATCAAAAATATGTTATTTTTGTTCAAATTCATGCTCAAAAAACCTATTCATATTATCAGTTTTGACAATCCATTTCCGCCAGATTTTGGTGGTGTGATTGATGTTTTTTTTAAAGTAAAGGCTTTGCATGAAATAGGTTTTACTATTTATTTGCATTGTTTTTATCAAGATAGAAATGTGGTTTCGGATGAGTTAAAAGCTATAACTCAGCGCGTTTTTTTGTATAAAAAAAATAGAAACCCTTTTTTTCTTTTTTCTAAATTCCCTTTTCCAGTAGTTTGCCGTTTTCGTGATGAGTTAACTCGAAATATTGCTACTATTGATGCACCAATTCTTTTTGAAGGATTGCATACAACAATGATTCTTCAGAAGACAAATTTAGCTAATAAAAAGTTTTTACGACTGCATAACATAGAGTCTAATTTCTATGCAGGAATGAGTAAAAATGAGACCAATTACTTCAAGAAAATAGCCTATCATTTTGCTTCAAAAAAATTTATTGAATATCAAAAAACTATTCCCAATTTTG
This sequence comes from Flavobacterium dankookense, assembly GCF_004362665.1. GTDB lineage: Bacteria > Bacteroidota > Bacteroidia > Flavobacteriales > Flavobacteriaceae > Flavobacterium > Flavobacterium dankookense. The sequence continues at coordinate 367,580 of NZ_SNXR01000011.1, forward strand.
ATCATACTTTTTCTCTTTCGTGTTTTGAAAATGACATTGTAAAATCAATGACAGACAGCGTAAGTTACATTCCTGTTTTTCATGGAAATTCAATAAAAAACATAGATGGATTTGGCAAATATGCTTTATATCATGGTGATTTACGTCTTGCTGATAACAAAAAAGCAGCAAAATTCTTGATTAAGGTTTTTAAAAATATTCCAGATTATCAACTGATTATTGCTTCCTCAAACGGAAAGAAGTTGGTTGAAAAAAAATCAAAAAACCAATCGAATGTTACTTTTTTTGAACTTCAAAATGATGCACAACTCAATAATTTGTTTCTAAACGCACATATAAATGTGATGCTTTCTTTTCAAAAGTCAGGAACAAAATTGAAAGTTATTAATGCTCTTTTTAAGAGTAGATTTTGTTTAATTAATCATAATATGGTTGATGATGAACAAGTTTTAAATTTATGTGAATTAGCCAATTCAAAAGAAGAATTTATTTCTAAAATAAACCAGCTTAAACTAAAGTCATTTCAAGAAAGTGAGAGGAGAAATCTAGTTTTAGAAAGTGTTTTGAGTGATATTGATAATGCCAAAAAAATCGAAAAAATTATTGGTTATGAAATATGATAGAACAAAATTAGCTGATTTGATTGTGGAGAAAATTTCAAGTCAAAAGGAGCAATTGCAAATACAGTTTTTGAATTCAAAAAATCAAATAGGTTATTTTTTTATTGATGATTTGTTGCCTGAGTTTATTTCAAATCAAATTCATGAAGTTTTTCCAAAATCGGATGAAATGACTTTAAAGAAAAATTTACGAGAAAGAAAATTTGTATCGGCTCAAATGAATTTATATCATCCTTTAATTGAAGAAATTATTTATGCTTTTCAAGAAAAAAAGGTAGTTGATTTAATTGGCGAAATTTGTGAAATTGATGAAGTTATTCCAGATGAGTTTCTTTATGCTGGTGGAATTTCAATGATGGGAAAAAACCAATTTTTAAATCCGCATCTTGATAACTCTCACGATAAGGATAGAAACCGTTGGCGGATATTGAATTTACTGTTTTATGTTACTCCTAATTGGGAAGAAAGCTATGGTGGAAATCTTGAACTTTGGCCTAATGGTTTAAAAGAGAAACAAATCACTATTCATAGTAAATTTAATCGTTTGGCCGTGATGGCAACGCATAATAATTCATTGCATTCAGTTTCGCCCGTAGTTTATGATGGTTACAGAAGATGTGTTTCTAACTATTATTTTTCAAAAACACCAATGTTAGAAACGGATACTTTTCATGTTACTTCTTTTCGTGGAAGACCTGAGAATAGACTAAGTGATTTTCTTTTAAGAACAGATACATGGTTGCGAATGACGATTAGAAAATTCTTTAAAAAAGGAATAAAAGAAAATCCTCACGTTTATAAAAAAAATAAATAAAGATTTAAAATTAAACCGTTTTTTGAACCACTTCAAAAATAGTATTGTCTTCACATTTCAATGTTTTCGAAGGGAATTTCATAATCAAAGCATAATCGTGGGTTGCCATGATGATAGTTCGTCCGCTGTCGTTAATTTTTTTCAAAACATTCATTACTTCAACACTTGTTTGTGGATCAAGATTTCCAGTTGGTTCATCGGCTAAAATTACTTCTGGATCATTGAGCAAAGCTCTAGCAATAGCAACTCGTTGTTGTTCTCCACCAGAAAGTTGGTGTGGCATTTTGGAAGCAAAACTTAGCATTCCGACACTTTCTAAAACACTGTCTATTTTAGACTTCATGTCGTTTGCATCTTTCCAACCTGTTGCTTTCAAAACGAACAACATATTTTCAAAAACACTTCTGTCTGGCAATAATTGAAAATCTTGAAAAACAATTCCAATTTTTCTTCTCAAAAAAGGAATTTCATCTTCGCTTAATTTGACTAAATTAAACCCAACAATAGCTCCTTCACCTTGCGTAAGTGGCAAATCACCATACAAAGTTTTCATAAAACTACTTTTACCAGTTCCAGTTTTTCCAATAACATAGAGGAATTCACCATGTTTTACTTCAAGGTTTACTTGCGACAAAATGACTTTGTTGCTTTGATAAATGGTTACATTTTTTAAAGATAAAACGGTTTCTGACATGGTATTTTGTTTATTGGGTAAAATTAAAGATATTTTTTAATTATCAAACCTCATTTTCCAATTTAAAACTGATATTTTATTCGCATTTAGTTAATAAATAAATTGTTCAAAAGAATGTTTATAATAAAACGAGTTATTTTTACGTTTATAGTATTAGAGTGATATTTTTGAACAAAGTAAATTTAATATAATGCAAAAGAAAATAATAGTATTTCTTCTCGTTTCCATCATCGGAATAGTGAACGTTAATGCGCAACAATCTGCCATTTATACCAATCAATTATCAGAGCTTGACAAAGCCATTTTGCTATTTAAAGATAAGCAATATCAATCCGCTCAAATTCTTTTTGAACGTGTAAAGCAAGAGAACAATCAACAAGACGTTAAAGCCGACTGTTCCTACTATATTGCAACTTGTGCTATTCGATTAAATCAATCCAATGCTGATGAAATGATGGAGAAATTCGTAGCGGATTATCCAACAAGTTCAAAACAAAATCAAGCTTTCAAAGAAGTAGCACAATATTATTTTGAGCAAGGAAAATATCCTCAGGCGATGGAATATTTTGATAAAGTAGACGAATCTTCATTAACTTATGAAGAGGAAGAAAAATTCAATTTTCAAAAAGGTTACGCTTATTTTACGGCAAAAAACAAAAAAGAAGCCACAACATATTTCAATAAAGTAGCAAATTCTAAAGAATATGGTTCACAAGCCAAGTACTATTTAGGATTTATGAATTATGAAAATGATAATTATGAAGAAGCTACCAAATATTTTGACCAGGTTTCAGGCGAAGAAAAATACAAAGAAAAACTGTCTTATTTTCAAGCAGATATGAATTTTAAGTTAGGTAATTTTCAAAAAGCTATCGAATTAGGAATTGCAGCTTTGCCCAAGTCAAATGCTTTAGAAAAATCAGAATTGAATAAAATTATTGGTGAAAGTTACTTTAATTTAAAACAATACGACAAAGCATTGCCTTATCTAAAAGAATATAAAGGAAAGAAAGGAAAATGGAATAACACCGATTTTTATCAATTGGGTTACACGTATTATCAGCAAAAAGATTACGAAAATGCCATTTCACAGTTCAATAAAATTATTGGAGGAAATGACTCTGTGGCACAAAATGGTTATTATCATTTAGGAGAAAGTTATCTTAAAACTGATAAAAAACAACAAGCGCTGAATGCGTTCAAAAATGCTTCTGAAATGAATTTTGATGCAAAAATTCAGGAAGATGCTCATTTGAATTATGCTAAATTGAGCTATGAAATAGGAAATTCATATCAAAGTGTTCCTGATGTTTTGTCTTCTTTTCTGAACAAATACCCAAATACTCCCAATAAACTTGAGATTGAAACGTTGTTAATTAATTCGTATATCACATCGAAAAATTATTCAGCAGCATTGGCTTTGCTTGAAAAAAATAATTCTGCCGAGAACAAACCAGCTTATCAAAAAGTAACGTTTTATCGTGGAATTGAATTATACACTGATGGCAATTATCAAGAAGCAATGAAGATGTTTAAAAAATCAATTGCTACACCTAGAAACGCCAAATTTACAGCTAGAGCTACTTTTTGGAAAGGTGAAACCGAATATGTTTTAGATAGTTTTGGCGATGCTTTATTGAGTTTTAAACAATTTGAAAATGCGCCCGAATCAAAATCAACTCCGGAATATAAAAACATCAATTACAATATTGCTTACGCACATTTCAAACAAAAAGAATACGATCAAGCAGGCGATTTTTTTCAAAAGCAGATTGAGGCTGTCAAAGACGATAAGGTTAGACTAAATGACTCGTATTTACGATTAGGTGATTGCCGTTTTGTAACTTCAAAATACTGGCCAGCAATGGATGCATATAATAAAGTAATCGAAATGAAAAGTATCGATGCAGATTATGCGGCATTCCAAAAAGCAATTAGTTACGGATTTGTTGGGAAAAATGATAAAAAAATTGACGATTTCAATAAGTATTTACAAAATTTCAAATCGTCTCAATACCGTGATGATGCTTTGTTCGAACTAGGAAATACTTATGTTACTGAAAATAAAACAGATTTAGCTGTTAAAACGTATGATCAATTATTAGCAGAATTTAAAAATGGTTCTTTTGCTTCAAAAGCTATTTTGCGTCAAGGTTTAGTATATTACAATGGACAAAAAGACGAATCAGCTTTGGCAAAATTCAAGAAAGTTGCAGCAGAATATCCAAGAAGTCCAGAAGCATTAGAAGCTGTTTCAACTGCCAGATTAATTTATATGGATAACGGAAAAGTAGATGAATATGCATCATGGGTTAGAACACTAGATTTTGTCGAAGTTTCTGATGCTGAGTTGGATAATGATACTTATGAATCGGCAGAAAAACAATTTTTACAAAATAATACCAAACAAGCTATCACAAGTTTAAGTGGTTATGTTTCTAAATTTCCAAATGGTATTCATTCTTTAAAAGCCAATTTCTATTTAGCGCAATCTTATTTTACAGATGGTTTGCCTAATAATGCTGTTGCTCATTATGATTTTGTTGTCAGTAAACCAAGAAATGAGTTTACCGAACAATCATTGGCTCGTTTGTGTGAAATTCATTTAAAGAAAGATGATTTTGCTAAAGCTATTCCTGTTTTAAAACGATTAGAAACTGAAGCTGATTTTCCTCAAAACAAAACATTTGCACAAGCCAATTTGATGCGTGCTTATTTTGAACAAAAAGATTATCCAAATGCAGTGATTTATGCCGACAAAGTTTTAGAAAATCCAAAGACTGATAATAATGTGAAAAGTGATGCGCAAATCATCGTTGCTCGTTCTGCCGTTAAAGCCAATGACGAAGCCAAGGCTAGAACTGCTTACGCCAAATTATTGACTATCGCAAAAGGAGAATTAGCAGCAGAAGCATTATACTATGACGCTTTCTTCAAAAACAAAGATGGGAAATATGAAGATTCTAATAAAACGGTTCAAAAATTAGCCAAAGATTATTCGGGTTACAAATATTTTGGTTCGAAAGGATTAATTATAATGGCAAATAATTTTTATAAGATGGACGATAGTTATCAAGCTACGGTTATTTTGGATGCAGTTATAAAAAACTTCAAAGAGTTTCAAGATGTAGTTGATGAAGCTACTGTTGAATTACAAAAAATTAAATCTGAAGAATCTAAAACGAATTCGTCAATCACAGAGTAACGATGAAAGTTAATTATTTGAAAATAGATGATAGACCGATAGATAAAAGACAATTGGAATGAATGATTTTAAAAGACATAATTTTAAAAAATTGAAAATTTGGCAGATGGCAATGGAATTAGCAAGAAACACATTTGATTTAGTTTCAAACTTTCCTAATGATGAAAAGTTTGGATTAATTTCTCAAATGAATAGGTGTGCTATTTCAATTCCATCAAATATTGCTGAGGGTTCAAGTAGAACAAATAAATCATTTAGTCATTTTTTAGATATTTCACTTGGTTCATCATTCGAGTTACAAACACAACTTATACTTGCAAATAGTAAAAAATATATTTCTGAGGAGAATTTAAGTTTCTTGGAAAATAAAATAGAAGAATTTCAGAAAGCAACAATGACATTTCAAAACACTTTAAATAATTAAGAATGAATTTTATAGTAAACATATATCCATCAATTCGTCTATTTTCAAATAGTCGTCTATCATCTCTTTGTCTATTTTCTCTTTGTCTATTTTCTCAAATAATTTTTGCTCAGAAAAAAGACGAAAACATCGGAACTGAAGTAGTAAATGTGGTAAAACCATATACACCAACAATTTCTGATGCTTTCAAAGTGAAAGAAACACCAACATTAGAAGACGAAGAAACTTCAAAAAAAGAAAATATTCAATACAATATTTTTTCTTTTCCTGTAGCTTCAACATTCACGCCTTCTAAAGGAAAAGCTGCCAATGTAGATAAATCTGCTCAAGAGAAAATATTTAGTAATTATTTGACTTTAGCTGCTGGGAATTATGGAACAGTAAATGCGGAATTATTTGTTACCGAAAATATCAGTAATACCGATTATTTTGGCGGAATGCTTCGTCATAATTCATCTCAAGGTGGAATTAAAGAGGTTGTTTTGGATGATAAATTATTCAATACTGCGCTCGATTTAACCTATGGAAGTAGAACGCGTACTTTATCTTGGAATGCCGATGCAGGTTATCAACACCAGGTATATAATTGGTATGGAATTCGTCCAAATTATTTTGACCAAGCTATAATTAATGCAATTGACGAACAACAAACCTATCACAATCTTTACCTTGGCGGAAGGTTAAGTCTTGGCGATTCGTTTGTAAAAGAAAGCAGTATTAAATTCAATCGTTTTTGGGATGCTTTTGGTTCTGCCGAAAACCGTTTTGTCTTAAAACCGTCATTTCAATTTGATATTATTGAAGAAAAAATCAATGTAGATTTAATTGTAGATTATATCAGTGGTTCATTTGAAAAAGATTTTTCTGGTTTAAATCAAATTGATTATGGATTTACAAATTTTGGAGTACAACCTAGTATTGCTATCAATAAAGACGATTTATCTCTAAATGCTGGTGTTGGATTTTTCTATAGTGCAGCACAAGAATCTGGTGAAAGTAAGTTTTTTATCTACCCACAAATAACAGGTTCTTATAAAGTAGTTGGTGATTTGATGATTGCTTACGCTGGAATTGAAGGTTCATTAAAACAAAATTCATATAAAGAATTTGTAGATCAAAACTTTTTTGTTTCGCCAACTCTAGGAATTGCTCCAACCGATCAAAAGTATGATATCTATCTTGGATTAAAAGGTAAGCTCGCCAATTCAGTTAGCTATAATGTTCGCGCTTCTTATTTAAATGAACAAAACAAAGCACTTTTCAAAAGTAATGGTCTAACTACGACTAATGCTAGTACTGATGGTTACATTTTTGGAAATTCATTTGGAGTAGTGTATGATCACTTGAAAACAATTGGTTTCTTCGGTGAATTAAAAGCTGATTTTTCTAAAAACGTCTCTTTCGGAATTAATGGTACATTCAATAGTTTTTCAACCGATGTAGAGAAGGATGCTTGGAATTTACCTGAATTAAATGTTGCTTCAACATTGGATGTAACAATAACGCCAAAATGGTATGCAGGATTGAAATTTTTCTTCGTAGGTGAAAGAGAGGAACAATTTGCAGATGCTTCTCAACCAGAAGGTTTTCAGAATTTCACTTTAAAAAGCTATTTTGATTTAAATGCCCATATTGGTTACAAACACAACGAGCGATTGACGTTTTTCTTGAAAGGAAATAACTTGGCTAATCAAGATTACCAACGTTGGTTATATTTCCCAGTACAAGGAATTCAAGTAATGGCAGGAGCAAGTTATAAATTTGACTTTTAAACATAGATAATAGATGATAGACGAAATGAGAATAGACAATTTTGAATAACAGAAAACATTTATTATATCTTCGTCTATCATCTTTTCGTCTTTTATGAAACAACAAATTCTAAATTACTACAAACAACTTGTTCAAGACCGAATTGATGTTTTTCAAGACATGATTTCAGGACTTACAATCGATGCTCAAAACGATGCTAAAGGTTCGGCTGGCGACAAGCACGAAACTGCATTATCAATGATGCACATAGAACAAGAAAAACTCAATCACAAACTCAAAGAAGTTTTAGACCAAAAAAACATTCTTGATAGAATTGATGTTTCTTCAACACATCATAAAGTAGCTTTGGGCAGTTTAGTACAAACAAATGGAATGTTACTTTTTATTTCTACGGCTTTGCCAAAAATTACACTGGATGGAAAAACTATTTTTGCGCTATCTCCACAATCTCCATTAGGAAGTCAATTAATGGGAAATTCAACTGGTTTTTCAGCGGAAGTAAATGGAAAACAATATAAAATTGAGAGTGTCGAATAACATTTTCTAACTGAAGTTCACTTTTTTCATTTGTTTTAGTTTCATTATTTCCAATATTTATTATTTTTAGTTACAATTTATAACTAATTATTCTGCATTAGTTTTAATATTTGAAGTGTTGCCTCAATTTTGCTTTATCAAATTAAGAGTGTGGCTTTTAAAAACTTATAAACTCTTAAACTTTTTTAAACTTTATAAACTAGAATAAAATGTGCGGAATAGTATGCGCCTTTGATTTAAAGCAAAAATCAGAAACAATTAGACCTCAAGTATTAGAAATGTCAAAAATCATCCGTCATCGCGGACCAGATTGGAGTGGTATTTTTAGTAACGATAAAGCTATTTTGGCTCACGAACGATTAGCTATTGTTGATCCAGCTTCGGGAAAACAACCTTTGTTTAGTCAAGACAAACAATTGGTTTTAGCTGCCAATGGCGAAATATACAATCACAGAGAATTACGCAAACAATTTGAAGGTAAATACCAATTTCAAACCGAAAGTGATTGCGAAGTAATTTTAGCTCTTTACAAAGAAAAAGGAGTTCATTTTATTGACGAAATGAATGGAATTTTCGGCTTTGCTATTTATGATGTTGAGAAAGACGAATACTTTGTCGCACGAGATCACATGGGAATTATTCCTTTATATATCGGTTGGGATGAACACGGAACTTTTTATGTAGCTTCCGAATTGAAAGCGTTAGAAGGATATTGCACTAAAATAGAGTTGTTTCCTCCAGGCCATTATTTGTCAAGCAAAGACGGCGAATTTGTGCAATGGTACAAGAGAGAATGGACAGAATATGATGCTGTAAAAGATAATCAAACCAGCATTGATGAAATTAAAAAAGCACTAGAAGCAGCTGTGCACCGTCAGTTGATGAGCGACGTTCCTTATGGCGTTTTACTTTCAGGTGGATTAGACTCGTCAATTACTTCGGCTGTAGCCAAAAAATATGCGCAAAAAAGAATAGAATCAGGCGATACTGTTGATGCTTGGTATCCACAATTGCATTCGTTTGCAGTTGGTTTAGAAGGCTCACCTGATTTAGCAGCTGCTCAAAAAGTAGCCGATCATTTAGGAACTATTCATCATGAAATAAAATTTACTATTCAAGAAGGTTTAGATGCAGTTCGCGATGTAATTTACAATTTAGAAACGTATGATGTGACAACCATTAGAGCTTCAACTCCAATGTATTTAATGGCGCGAGTTATCAAATCAATGGGAATAAAAATGGTACTTTCTGGTGAAGGTTCAGACGAATTGTTTGGTGGTTATTTGTATTTTCATAAAGCACCAAATGCTAGAGAATTTCATGAAGAAACAGTTCGTAAACTAAGCAAATTACATATGTATGATTGTTTACGAGCCAATAAAAGTCTTGCCGCATGGGGAATTGAAGGTAGAGTTCCATTTTTAGACAAAGAGTTTATGGATGTTGCCATGCGCATTAACCCGCAAGACAAAATGATAAATGGTGAACGCATGGAGAAATGGGTGTTGCGAAAAGCATTTGAAGATATGTTGCCAGCTAGTGTGGCTTGGCGCCAAAAAGAACAATTTAGTGATGGTGTTGGTTATTCTTGGATTGATACTTTAAAAGAAATGGTTGGAAAAGAAATTTCGGATGAGCAATTAGCGAATGCGAAATACAAGTTCCCAATTCAAACACCAACATCAAAGGAAGAATATTATTATCGTTCACTTTTTACAGAGCATTTTCCAAGCGATACAGCGGCACTTTGTGTTCCACAAGAAGCCAGTGTGGCTTGTAGTACAAAAATCGCTCTAGAATGGGATGAAGCCTTTAAAAATATGAATGATCCATCGGGTAGAGCAGTGGCAAATGTTCACGACGATGCTTATGTAAAAAATAAAGCTGTTGAAGTAGAATAGCAAAAGTAATAAGTCAATTCGAAAGGATTGGTTTAGATTGAAGTTTAGTTTGTTTGTTAAAAACGTTCGTCATTTTTTGGCGGACGTTTTTTGTTGAAATCCTAGTCAAAATGTTAATAACTTAAACGTTTTAGAAGCTATTTTTAAGAAGAAATCCTATGTGTTTTTATATATTTGCGTGTTAGACAAAAAATACAATTTTTACGATAAAATAATATGAGCGACGAGATTAAAAAGAACAATTATTCAGCCGATAGTATTCAGGCGTTAGAAGGAATGGAGCACGTAAGAATGCGTCCTTCCATGTATATTGGCGATACTGGAGTTAGAGGTTTGCATCACTTAGTTTATGAAGTTGTAGATAACTCAATTGATGAAGCATTAGCTGGACATTGTGATACCATTAGCGTAATTATAAACGAAGATAATTCAGTAACCGTTGAAGATAATGGTCGTGGAATTCCAGTTGACATGCACAAAAAAGAAGGCGTGTCAGCATTGGAAGTTGTAATGACTAAAATTGGTGCTGGAGGTAAATTTGATAAAGATTCATACAAAGTTTCCGGAGGTTTGCACGGAGTAGGTGTTTCATGTGTGAACGCACTTTCTGATCATTTGCGTGCTACCGTTTTTCGCGATGGAAAAGTATATGAACAAGAATATGAAAAAGGAAAATCAATGTATCCTGTTAAGCAAATTGGCGAAACAGACAAAAGAGGTACAACGGTAACTTTCAAACCAGACGCTACAATTTTTACACAGACTTTAGAGTATTCTTATGATACTTTAGCTGGTCGTATGCGTGAGCTTTCGTTCTTGAATAAAGGAATTACTATTACATTAACTGATAGAAGACATAAAAAAGAAAACGGCGATTTTGAAGGAGAAGTTTTCCATTCAAAAGAAGGATTGAAAGAATTCGTTCGTTTTCTTGATGGAAACCGTATTCCAATCATTAGCCATGTTATTAGCATGGAAAATGAAAAAGGAGAAATTCCTGTTGAGGTAGCGTTGATTTATAACGAAAGTTATGCTGAAAACATTTTCTCTTATGTGAATAACATCAATACACACGAAGGTGGAACGCACTTGCAAGGTTTCCGTATGGGATTAACACGTACGTTGAAAAAATATGCAGATGCTTCAGGATTATTAGAAAAATTAAAATTCGAAATTTCTGGTGATGATTTCCGTGAAGGATTGACAGCCATTATTTCGGTAAAAGTGCAAGAACCACAGTTTGAAGGACAAACAAAAACTAAACTTGGAAATAGAGAAGTAGTTTCTCCAGTTTCACAAGCTGTTGCAGAAATGTTAGAAAATTATTTGGAGGAAAATCCAAATGATGCTAAAATCATTGTTCAAAAAGTAATCCTTGCAGCTCAAGCACGTCATGCAGCTAAAAAAGCGCGTGAAATGGTGCAACGTAAAACCGTTCTTGGCGGTGGTGGTTTACCAGGGAAATTGTCTGATTGTTCAGAACAAGATCCAGCAAAATGTGAAGTATATCTTGTCGAGGGAGATTCGGCTGGTGGAACAGCAAAACAAGGTCGTGATAGAAACTTTCAAGCGATTTTACCTTTGCGTGGTAAGATTTTGAACGTAGAAAAAGCAATGCACCACAAAGTATTTGAAAACGAAGAAATCCGAAATATATTCACCGCATTAGGCGTTACTATTGGAACAGAAGAAGATTCTAAAGCATTGAATTTAGAAAAACTTCGTTACCATAAAGTAATTATTATGTGTGATGCCGATGTCGATGGTAGTCACATTTCTACTTTGATTTTAACGTTCTTCTTCCGTTTTATGAAAGAATTAATTGAAGGTGGACACGTTTATATTGCTGCACCACCATTATATTTAGTTAAAAAAGGAAACAAAAAAGAATACGCTTGGAACGATGACCAACGCGATGCTGCCAACGAAAGAATGGGTGGAAGCGCAGGAATTCAACGTTATAAAGGTCTTGGAGAAATGAACGCGGAGCAATTGTGGGAAACTACGATGGATCCAAACTTTAGAACTTTACGTCAAGTTACTATTGATAGTTTAGCTGAAGCCGATAGAGTTTTCTCAATGTTGATGGGTGATGAAGTTCCACCACGTAGAGAGTTTATCGAGAAGAATGCGGTTTATGCTAATATTGACGCTTAAGCAGCCACGATAGCAGCGACATCCTTTTTTGCGTCAGTTCGAGTTGGCGAAGCAAGTATCGAGAACAAGCAAAAAAGATATAGCGGATAGCGTGAATTGCTGCCCAAAAAATAAAACAAACAACAAATATTATAAAAATGAAAGTTACAATTGTAGGAGCAGGAAACGTTGGAGCCACTTGTGCTGATGCTATTGCTTATAGAAGAATTGCCAGCGAAATTGTGTTGGTAGATATTAGAGAAGGTTTTGCAGAAGGAAAAGCGTTAGATATTACGCAAACGCAAACCACTTTAGGATTTAATACTAAAGTTGTTGGAAGCACAAACGATTATACAAAAACGGCTGGAAGTGATGTGGTTGTTATTACATCAGGAATTCCAAGAAAGCCAGGAATGACGCGTGAAGAACTAATTGGTATCAACGCTGGAATTGTAAAATCGGTTGCTGAAAATTTATTGCAACATTCTCCAAACGCTATTTTTGTGATTGTATCAAATCCTATGGATACAATGACTTATTTGGCATTCAAATCATTAGGATTGCCTAAAAATAGAATTATTGGAATGGGTGGAACTTTAGACAGTTCACGTTTCAAAACGTATTTGTCATTAGCCTTAGACAAACCTGCAAATGATATTTCAGGAATGGTAATTGGTGGTCATGGTGATACAACAATGATTCCATTGACGAGATTGGCTTCTTATAATGGTGTTCCAGTTTCTCAATTTTTATCAGAAGATGCATTAGCAAAAGTAGCTGCTGATACTATGGTTGGTGGAGCAACTTTAACAGGATTGTTAGGAACTTCGGCTTGGTATGCGCCAGGAGCAAGTGTTTCCTATTTGGTAGATGCTATCTTGAACGACCAAAAGAAAATGATTCCTTGTTCGGTTTATTTAGAAGGTGAATATGGTCAAAGCGATATTTGTATCGGTGTTCCATGTATCATCGGTAAAAATGGAGTAGAACAAATCGTTGACATTAATTTAAATGATGCTGAAAAAGCGTTGTTTGCTAAAAGTGCTGATGCAGTTAGAAGCATGAACAACGATTTAGGTTCGCATTTAGCATAATATTTTTTTAGATTTACATTTATAGAAAGAGATTGTAGCTTGGCTGCAATCTCTTTTTTTTAATAAAAAACCCAAGCTTTTGGCTTGGGTTGGGGAATTGTTTGGTATTATTTTACAATTGTATAATTACTTTTTTGATTATTTGTTAAGTTATAAGTTAATCCAACAAACCAACCTTGTCTAAATGCTGGTTCAGTTTCGAAACTGTCAGGCAGTGTTCCTACGGGATAATCTTTATTGATACTAAACTCCGATTTTAAATATTGCACTTTTTTTAAAGCAGGACCAACTGTTATAATTATTTTTTCAGTTTTTCCAATAAGTACACTTATTCCGGGATATAGTGAATTTAGATCAAGTTCTGTTGTGCTTATAGAAGCACCAACAGTAAGACCAAATGAAACTAATTTGTGACTTCGCAAACTAACATGAAGCATTGCTCCAATTGAAGGTAAATATTGGTTAGTGTTTTTCTTTTCAATAATTCTTTCTAGATTAGTTGTATTATCTAATTGTTTTGTAAAACTATAATCATTAATTCCCAATCCTAAAACTAGACCAGTACTAAAATCATATCGAACACCACCTTTAGTATATTCTTTGTAACTAAATTTCCGCTCGTTATTATAGTCTAACCCCTTTTTTGTTTTTATATCTATATCAAAAATTACTAAATCTTTATTTGGTTGAATAGGTGCCGATGTTATTCTATAAGTTTCAGGATTTTGTAAATACTGTATCCAAGTTATCATGTTTACAATTATTTGTTTTGGATTTTGTTTAGATAACTCAATATCATTTTTCTTTACATTATCATTCATTGCATCCATTGATTTAATTGCCGCTTTATAATCTTCAAGAGTAATTACAGATAATATTTCATAATCATTTTTAAGTTTTGAATAAGTTTCTTTAAATAGCAATACATTATTTTGATATTTTGAAATCAACGCTTTTTGAGAATTTATTTTAGTATTACTTGTATAATCACTTATAGAGTCTCTAGCTATTTTATTGAAGTCATCAACAGAGTAAATTTGTGGATTTCTTGCTATTGAAATTAATATATTGTTATTTGTAATAATTTCATTTATATCTCTTATCGAAGATGAAATAGTATTAAATACAGCATATAACTTTTGATATTCTTTATCAAACTCAATGAATTTTTTTACTTTCTCATCAATATTTTTTAACTCACTTTCGTTTTTTAAAAAATCAGTTTTTAGTTGTTGTAATTTTTTTTCTTCTGTATCAAGAGACTTGGTTTTTTTTTCTAATTCGTCTGTCAAATTTTTTTTATCGCTTGAAGTATCATTTTTTATTATTACTTCTTGCTGAGAGATTTCATTTTTTATTTTTTCAATTTCAATATTACTATCATTAAGCTGACCTAAAAGTGATTTCTTTATATCTAAAAGAGTATTAAACTTTAGTTTATTATCAGGACTTAATTTAATATTTTTAGTTTCAACTTCTCCAATAGCTATCGACTCGGCCTCTATAGTTTCAATTGTATTCTTTTTTTCTGTATTTCCGGGTGCTGTTTTGTCATTTTGATTTTCTTCAACTCCTTTAGTTAATGTAGAGTCCCTTGAAGAAATTTTTATATCATATGCAATTCTATTGATATTATCAATTTTAAAAACAACAGGGTGGTTATTTTTTGGGCTCAAAAGATTTCTATCATATACTTTTGTTTTGAAATTATATATTATTTCATAGGTATTGGTAATTCCAGAAGTTTTTTGATTTATAGTTACTGGATCTGTGTTATTGAAATTATATAATTTGGGCTTAGTTGTTTTCTTAAAAATGCCTAATGTTCTTTTAGGTTTACTTATCAGAGCAATACTTAATTTGTTGTACATACTAACTCCTTTGTTATAAAATGTATCATCTTTATCAAGTTCAATACTTGGAGAATTCTTTTTAAGTAACATTTCAAGTGTTTTGATAAAGGTTTCTTCATCTATAGAATTAGTTAAAGTGATACTTTCTTGACATTCTGTCGAGCTTTTACAAACTTCTAAAACAAAACTTTTATTTTCTTCATCAGTTTTAATATTAACTAAGTAGGTAATATTATCATAACTCAAATTGTCTAATATTTTTGTTTCCTGAGCATTGGAAATAAAACTCATGATGTAGAGCATCAGCAATAGTAATAATTTTGTTCTCATAATAGATATGTTTTATAGTTTGACATATCAAATCTACACCAACCCAAAAAACCATCCTATAGGGATAACCCTAATTCGTATTAGGATTTTCCCTAATGGTTGATTAGGTAAAACCCTAATTTTGAATAGGTAAAACCCTAATTGAAAAGTAATTGTTGTTTGTTTTTAAGCCTTCGCAGGGATACCAAAAAAGCGTTGTCTTTTGGATTTTCAATTATTTTGTGAAAGTCTTTTCTCTTCCAAGATGTTTTCAGTTTCAACTACATCCCGTGAAATGGATTTTTATAGTAGTATTTATGAGCTAATTCGATGTTATAATCACTTCTAACTTCTAACCTCTAGCCGCCGAAATCTCTTTATACACTTCCACTTGCGTTTTTAGTTTTTCGATTTCGGCTTCTTTTTCCAGCAGTTGGGCTTTGAGTTCTTTTTCTGCTTTGGTTTCATAGGCAATGCCGAGTTCTTCGCCTAGCTGCATTAAAAAATTGTGCTTCACCGCAAGGCTAATCCGCCACAAGATGCTGAATTGAAAACTTTTTTGCTTGAAATATTGGTTGAGTGTATTGGGCTGTATGTTCAAATAGTCCGACACACTTTTTTTCTTGATTTTGTTTTGTTCAATGTGCCATTGGATGTAATTTCCAAGGTCATTCGGATCGTTATCGCGCATTTTTTGGTACCGTTTACTTGTATCTATCATAACTTATTGTGCTTTAATTACTACAAATGTAATAAATAAAGTAATTACTTATGTTTAATGCTAAATAAAGTTGAGCATAAAGCTAAACTAAGTTGAGCATAAGGCTAAACTGAGTTGCGCATAAGGCTGTACTAAGTTGCGCATAAGGCTGTACTAAGTTGAGCAAAAGGCTGTACTAAGTTGAGTATAAGGCTAAACTAAGTTGGGTATAAGGCTGTACTAAGTTGAGCATAAGGCTAAACTAAGTTGAGCATAAGGCTAAACAAAGTATAGTATAAGGCTAAACAAAGTATAGTATAAGGCTAAACTAAGGTATGCTTTATACTACTGTTTGTTATGCTTTATACTACTGTTTGTTATGCCTTATACTATTGTTTTTAATTTTCAATATTGAAAATGAAGGAGTTATAAAACGCCTTTTTTACCTATACAAAACAATGTTTTGCTGGTTTTTCTGCTTGTGGGAGTAAGTTGCAGACAAAAAAAAACCTTTGCTACCGTTTTAAAGGTTGGCAAAGGTTGGGGTTTTGTGGTGATGTTTTTTATTGGGTTTTGTTTGTGGGTTGGGATTGGAAATCCTCCCTATCGGGTTAATCCGTAGTTAGCCGTTCAACCGTTTAAATTCATTTTCAATTTGTGCAATATATAAATCATCTTCTATTTTTAAAAGAACCAAAACAAGTAATTTTAAATATGTAAAATAAGCAAAATCATGTTTGTGATTTTCTTCTGGATTAGCTTGTGTTCCATGTAGATAACTATTTCTTAAATCTAGCCCATTAGTGAACTCACTTTTGTTTAAAAAATAGTTTAAATAACTTTGTTCTGGTGTCGAAAATAGAGAACTGCTGAATCTAACTATACTTTCAAAAGCCATATTTTCTGATTCATTTTTAAAATTGTCTGGATAATGATAATATGCACCGACTTCATTATCATATAAATCTTTGAGAATAAGTACTCGTTCAAAATTAGTAATGTTTATGTAGCCATAGTCGTCAAGATTAATAAGTTTTTTATCTATCAAATAATTTATATTGTGGATTTGATAATCTTCATAGTTTTTAATGTTTACATCTTCATTTGCTAATAAATCAAAAAAACATTTATAATGTTTCTCTTTGTGTGGATTAACGTACGCAAGCATAGTTTGATCTGAAAAAAATAAATTAGAACATCCAAGGAACTCTATATTTTCATTGTTGAAGTAGATATATTTTTTTTCATTTAAACTTGGAATGTCTTTTATAGAAGTTGGCGAGGAAGAAATTTGCAATAGCTCGAAGTCTATAAATCCATCTTCGATAAAAAGTTTATATTGTTTCAAAACTGATTCAAATTCTGGGGCCAGTAATCTTACTTTTTCAAAACTTGTAGTTTCTTTCGATGGCATCAATATTCTAGAATTACTCGCAAAATTGTATTTCTCGTGAAAAAATGAAGTAAAAATTTCTTGCAATATATTCTCTAATGTGTTACCTAATTCATTTTTTAAGACTTGTTCATACGCAACTATATGTGCATGAGAAGCCATTTCTGAAAATTTAAAACCAAAACTAATCAAATATTCATTCTGAGATTTTAGTCCTATGACTCTCTCCATAACACCCAAAGAATTCTTTTTGCTGATTAGTTCAATTCGATTTTGTTCATCTACATATTCAAATAAAATTCGAAAATTTTGAAATAAGATGTAAGAGTCGTTGTTTTGCTTTATATAGTCAAAACTATATATAAAACTTGCTTTTCCATCATTCATTTTGGTATCCTTAACAGTTTTTGCGTCTCGTTTGAAACTTACAGAAACTCCAAATTTTAAAAATGAGTCATCTTTTCTGTCTTTAAATATTTTATCAGTCTCTTCTTGGAATACGCGTTTAGCTTTTAATCTTATTCTATCAGAT
Source organism: Flavobacterium dankookense (assembly GCF_004362665.1). Classification (GTDB taxonomy): domain Bacteria; phylum Bacteroidota; class Bacteroidia; order Flavobacteriales; family Flavobacteriaceae; genus Flavobacterium; species Flavobacterium dankookense. Next base: position 385,565 of record NZ_SNXR01000011.1, read on the forward strand.
ATAAAAAAATCAACTCTGTTTCTTATATTTTGAATTATTTCAATATAGTTTATGTTCTTACAGTTAGAATCAAGATATTTTTTGATAATATTTTCTTTGTCTGTATTATTTAGGTTTTTGGGTAAAAACATTTCTTTGTTCCTAAATTCATTTTTGATTTCGTAAATAGAAAGTATTATTTCAGCACTTTTTGAATAATCTAAAAGAAAACTTCTTATCACTGCTTTGAAATGTTCGACTAGTTTTTTATGGATTAGTATACTTTGTATATAATGAGAATCAATTGTGAGGATATAAGAAAAATTTTCAGCACTTATTTTTTTATAAACTCCTTGATTACTTATTAATTCCCAGAAAGTACTAATATAACCTCCAAGTAAGTCATTGTAGAAAACTATAATATTATCGTCATTAATTTTTGATAAAAATCTTCCTATAATATTACCAAAAGTTGAAACTTTATTTTTAAAATCAATGAATTCATTATCGCTCCATTTATTAAGTCTTAATTCACAATCAAAGAATTTTTTAATATTATATAACTCAATTACATCATTTATGTCTGTGTAGTTTTGAAGTAGATCATTTTTTAAAATATGCTCAGCTTTAGATAATTGATGACCAGCACCCATATCTTCTATTGAGTAAAATTCTACTCTATTATGGTCATAATTTCTCATGTGTTTATTTTAGGCTGAAGGCTATCTCGTTAATATGTTTATAAAATTACTTGATTATATTCGGAAGTGTCACATACTCCGCAAAATCTCCCAACTTTAACGCATTTCTACTCTCCAAATATAAATTTAATTACAATTCTATATCTCCGTATTTCTACGTAATTTTTACAAACCTAAAATAAATAAAGCAGACCATTTTACGGGTTTCCGTAATTAGAGTAATTTTTTTTAAGAGAAAAAAACCCAAGCTGTTACGCTTGGGTTCTAACTAGTACAAAGATTTCCAAAAACCAAACTAACTAGCTTTTGCCGTTGAGGAGTAAACCAACTAACTCTTTTAATCCACAATTTTAAAAGAAAAACCATCAACGTTAATTTCTATAGTCCAAAATTACGCAAGCCACAATTCCTCACAATAGGGAAAACCCTAATTCGTATTAGGAAAAACCCTAATTGAGTAAATTTGTTGAAAATAAGCACGTTGCATTCAAAAAAGTGCTACATTAGCCCTAAACACGCCAATTAGGAAAAACCCTAATTGGAATTAGGGTTTTCCCTATTGACCGGTATAAATAAATCCCTAAACTTTGTGCCAAACAAAACAATAACCAATAAAACCAATAGCAATGAAAAAATGTTTAGCACTAGTACTTTTGATAGTAGCGATGTCATCCTGCAATCAAGCAAAGCATGGACAATCAATGTCGGATGAAGATGGCACAGCAGTAGATTCTGCCGCCGCAGATTGTTTAACCCTAAAAAAGTATAACCAACAAACGTCGCTAGAAGACAAAGCACAATGGCTTCGCGACTATGGTAAAGCTGTTTGCGAGGACACATTGCATGCTGCCATCCTCAAAGACCATTCGGTGAGAGCTAGTGATGTGACGTTTTCTACTGGTGTGCCATTCAAAATCAAATGGGAAGATCTTGATGCTTTCTTAGACCAAAATTTCTACAACGCTTATGTGAGTTTTGATATTTATAAAACAAACATAACAGGCATAAAACTAATACCAACCTTCACGACAAGCTATCCGTGTTATTCTGTTCCGTTTTTTAAAGTTATAGCCGCCGAAAACAAATTAAAACCAACAAGCGAGATAGAATTCAAATTTGGAAAAATAGCAACAAACGATAGAGTAATAGTAATAGTAAACAACGATATGGGAACTGCATATTATGATTATTCTAACGATCCGAAGTAAACAAAAATAGCCAATAGAATACCAGTCAATGAGTGCGAATATTTATGATTATATAAATCCAATAAAAGTAAGTGTAGTTATAACGTTGCTTTTTGCTATCTATAGTCTATCGTTCAAAACACGATTGCACCGATTTTTACTTTTGATACTGATAATATGTTTCAGTACAGAATTGACGAATTCTATTCTTATTTATCATGGCATATCAATACGAATATTAAATTCAATAAGTATGGTGTTTCATCATCTGCTATGGCTATTAGTACTCCGAGAAAATATATCGCCAAAAAAAACACTAACACTGTTCACGATAATATTTGTCTTGTTCTCTATCTTGAATTTTTTCTTTATTGAAACTACAACTAGCTACAATTATTACACTTTTACGCTAGGCGCTTTTTTCTACGTAGTCTTTTTTATTTATGAAAGTTTCCATCAACTGGAAAAAGAAAACCTGCCGTTCTTTATTTCGAATAATTTTATACTAACAACCGCACCATTGCTCTTTTTCTTCGGAATGAGTTTGCTCTTTGGCTTTAAAAACAAATCAATCACTTCTACTATTGTTTTCAATAGTATGACGCTTTATAATTTTATAATCAATCTTGTCTGTTTAGTTTATTATACCCTATTAAACATCTACATATACAGAGAAAAAACAATCAAAAAATGAATACCATCGTAATAGGAATAATCATTGGAACACTATTTATCAGTTTGTTACTGCTATTTTTTGTGGTTTTAATCAAATTATATTTTACTAAAATTAAAAACTATACCCAGAAACTGTATCAAAAAGATATTGATTTTCAAAAGTCACTAACAGAAACCATTGTTGAAACCCAAGAACAGGTTTTAAACAACATCTCGCAAGACCTTCACGACGATGCTGGGCAACAATTGACCTACATTAACTTTCAGATAGAAAACCTAAAGTTTGACTCGCCCGAGTTGCAACAACAATTAGAGCCTATCTCGCAATCTATCAGTAATTTATCCCAGTCTATTAGAAGTATTAGTCATTCACTTAATCACCAACTACTATTGCAACAAGATTTGCTAAAGGCTATTCAAACTGAAGTCGAACGAATGCAAAAAAACGATTTGGTGAAGTTCCATCTCGAACTAGACAATAGTGGAAACAAAAAATTCTCAACTAATGAAAAAATAGTAATTTATCGTATCTTTCAAGAGATAATAAACAACGCCTTCAAACATTCGAAAGCGAAGAACATTAGAATAGAAATTAAAACAAAACCCCATTTCTTCATGGAAATAACCGACGACGGAAAAGGTTTTGATGTTTCTAAAAAAGGACAAACATTAGGTTTACAAAACCTAAAGGCGAGAGCCAAACTAATAGAGTATGATATAACCATTCAATCAGCAATTAACCACGGAACAACGATAACATTAACTCAAAACCAACCCTAAAAACTATGGAACAAACGACCATTTGCATCATTGATGACCATGCCATCGTAAGACAAGGATTGAAAGGTTTACTAGAAAAGATTGGAGACTACAAAGTCATAAAAGAGTTTGACAACGGTGATGATTTTCTTGCCGCATTACCGCTATCACCAGCACCTGATATTTATATTCTGGATTATTCCATGCCACACAAGAATGGAGTAGAAGTGCTCCAAGCGTTAGAGCAAAAGCAAGAGCAACTAAAAGTCTTGTTGCTAACCCAACATTTTGATGAACAAATAATAAACCAAGCCTACCATCATGGCGCAAGAGGATTTTTGCACAAAAACTGTTCTGCCCACGATTTAAAATTTGCCATTGACAGCATCATTAAAGTGGGTTATTATAACGTTGCCGAAATACTGAAACGAGTTAGGAATTTAGACCCATCAACTCTCGAAATAAAGCAGGTTGATTTAACGATGTCCGAAAGGGAATTACAATTTCTAAAACTTGTTTGTAACGAAAACGAACTAACCTATGAACAAATGGCGGAAGAAATGGGTTTGTCTGTAAAATCAATTGATGTTTACCGAACCGCATTATTCGACCGATATGGAATTAAATCAAAAGTAGGTTTAGTGCTTTTCTCTTTTAAATACAAGCTGACAGAACCTTTTTTATAATAAAAACTTAATCTGTTTTTTCATCATCATAGACAACGTAGTTGTTTTTTCTATTGGCTAAATCAGTTTTTAAACGCTCTAAAGAGGTAACTTTATTTAAAACAGAACCTGAGTTTAGCATTGAAATAAGCATTCTTTGATAGGTAGTTTCACTTCCGTGAAAACCATCGATGGTTTCATTGTCATTAGAATTGCATAACGACATTTTTGAAAAATCATACACTTCAAAATTATAGTTGTCAAAGAAGGGTTTTATCTTTTTGTGCATATTTTTCAGATAACCATAATTAGTACTGGTTTCCATTCTGTCGTAAACTTTATCCGCAAACGGTGGAAGGAAAGCAATTACTTTGATTTTATTTTCTTGGCAGAATTTTAATAATTCGTTTAACTCCACAAACGCTCTTTCGTTTATAGAATCACCATATTCAAAACGACTACTTCCTTTTCTAATTCGAATAAAGGTTTCAGCATAATTAAAATCTTCAGCCTCAGGATTTTTATCAATTAGATTTTTGATTTGTTTGCCATAAAACATGCTGCCATCATTTCTAAAACCAGTGTTATTTCGCTTTGCATTCATTCCAATCTTTCTGTAAGGACTAGCGGTTTCAATTGTATTTTCTGAATTTTTACTATTGTTGAATGCTTCTGAATAAATTGTATTGTATGTTGGAACTATTTTTGGAAAAAACGTAAAGCTCTTTTCCCAAACGGTAGAAGACGCTTTTGTTCTTAAATCGTCAAACGCTTCATTAAACATCCATTGATCAAGATTGATAATCATATAATCGGGATATTTAGATTTAGGAATGCTATTTAAAAAAGGTCTAAAATCATTTATCTTGCCTAAGGTGTAACCTGCATTGTAAAACGATTTGTCAAACATATTCTCTCTAAATTGTAAAACTCTTGATGAACCCAAAGCCCAAACAGTTTTTTTTTCGTTATCGTTGAGGTATCTCCATTTGATATAGCCATAGTTGTTTTCGTTATAATTATATCCAAAAAGATATTTTTCTTTGCTTGAAATAGTGGCATCAATTTGATGGAAATTTTCTTCAGATTTCCATAAAACATAAGATGGATAGACCAAGTAAACTAGCAATGGACTACTGAAAACCAACAGTTGAAATAAAAATTTCTTCATGGATTAAAATTGAAAATAAATAAATTGTTGTTCTTTACCTGTGAAATAGAAGATAGCTATAATAATGGTGTAATACATTGCCCATCGTACAGGTTTATACCAAGTTGTGCCAATTTTTGCTATGGCAAATTGTTCTTCTCTTCCAATCCATTCAATGATTATAAACGCTATAGTAAGTAAAATAATAGGTACCGATTTTCCAATTTTCGGAAAATCAGGAATAGTAAACAGCGATTGAGAAAATATTTCAGAAATATAACTGAAAGCATGGCTAACATCAGTAGCACGGAAGAATATCCAAGCAAAAACAGTTAAACTAAAGGTAATAGCTATTGCAAAAAAATCTTTAACTGATGGTAAATATTTTCCTTTGGCTACAATCTCCATGTTATTTCTATTGGTATTAAAAATAATAGATGGCATTATAAAAAGAGCATTTAGAAATCCCCAAACAATGAAAGTCCAGTTAGCACCATGCCAAAAACCACTAACTATAAAGATAATAAATGTGTTGCGCACTTTTAACCAAAGTCCACCTTTGCTTCCGCCAAGAGGAATATATAAATAATCTTTGAACCAAGAGGATAACGATATGTGCCAACGTCGCCAAAATTCGGCAATATCTCTAGAAAAATAAGGGAAAGCAAAGTTTCTCAGCAGGTCAATGCCAAATAATCGAGCAGTTCCTAGAGCAATATCAGAGTAACCCGAGAAGTCACAATAAATTTGGAATGTAAAAAATAATGCGCCAAGAACTAAAGTACTTCCTGAATACTCCTCTGAATTATTGAAAATTATATTAGCAAATTCGGCACAATTATCGGCAATGACAATTTTCTTAAATAAACCCCACAATATTTGGCGCAGACCGTCAATTGCTTTAGAGTAATTAAATTCTCTTTTCTTTAGAATTTGCGGTAATAAATGAGTCGCTCTTTCAATTGGTCCTGCAACAAGAAGCGGAAAGAAACTAACAAAAACAGAATAGGCAATAATATTTCTTTCAGGTTTTATCCTATCTTTATAAATATCAATAACATAGGACAATCCATGGAAAGTATAAAATGATATTCCAACAGGTAAAATTATTTCGAGAGTTCCAAGATTTGCTTTCAATCCTAATAATGATAAACCTTCAGAAAACGACTCGGCAAAAAAGTTATAGTATTTAAAAACGCCAAGAAATCCTAGGTTGATACCAATACTAATCCAAAGCCAAATGAGTTTCATTCGCTGGCTTATAGCTTCGTGAATTTTTATACCAGTATAATAATCCAATAAAGTTGAAAAAATCAATAAGAACATAAAACGCCAATCCCAACAGGCATAAAAAAAGTAGCTAGAAACTAGTAGTAGAATGTTTTGCAGGCGTAAATTTTTCTTAGTTGCAAACCAATATAATAGAAATACTATCGGTAAGAATAAGGCAAAGTTTATGGAGTTGAAAAGCATGTTTTAGGCTGTTTTATTACTCTTTTCTTTTTAATTGTTATTTGAATAAAAACATAATTGAAAAAGGTTTAAATATAATTACTTTATCCAATAAGTAAATAACTTGTGTATTTTTTTTTAATCATACATCATTATATCATATAAATAGATATTTTTATGGTTTAATATAAATCAAATACCTAATGAGTCAAACATCAAAAAAAGGGATATGGAAAGTAATTTCAGCATCCTCAATGGGAACAATGATTGAATGGTATGACTTTTACATTTTTGGAAGTTTAGCTGTTGTTCTTTCTACTAAATTTTTTCCAACGGATAATCCAACGGCAGCATTTTTATCAACGCTAGCCACTTTTGCTGCTGGTTTTGTTGTTCGACCATTTGGAGCATTATTTTTTGGAAGGCTTGGCGATTTGATTGGTAGAAAATATACTTTCATGGTTACATTAATGCTAATGGGTGGAGCAACTTTTGTTATTGGTTGTATTCCAAGTTATGAAACCATTGGTTTTGCCGCGCCAGTTTTGGTTTTAATCCTCAGATTATTACAAGGTTTAGCGCTTGGAGGCGAATATGGTGGTGCAGCAACTTACGTAGCCGAACATGCTCCAAAAGGCGAAAAAGGCTATTGGACTTCTTGGATACAAACAACGGCTACAGTTGGACTATTTATTTCGTTGATGGTAATTTTAATCACTAAAAGTCTATTGTCTAAAGAAGCCTTTGATGAATGGGGTTGGCGTGTTCCGTTTTGGGTATCTATCTTGATGGTTTATGTTTCTTATTTGATTAGAAAAAATATGGATGAATCGCCTGTTTTTGCTAAAGCTAAAGCAGAAGGTAAAACAGCGACTAATCCATTAAAAGAAAGTTTTGGAAATAAATACAATTTAAAGTTTGTGCTTTTAGCTTTATTTGGAGCAACGATGGGACAAGGAGTTGTTTGGTACACAGGACAATTTTACGCCATGAATTTCTTGAAAACCGTTCAAAATATAGATTCTTCGCAAGTGGATATGTTATTGGGTATTGCATTGATTTTAGGAACGCCTTTCTTTGTAGTTTTTGGTTGGTTGAGCGATAAAATTGGTAGAAAATCAATCATGATGACAGGAATGTTGTTGGCTATTTTGCTCTACAGACCTATTTATCGTGCTATGTATAATTCTACAGATTTAGCTAATAAAGTAGAAATTGTTGAGCAAACAAAAGTTGTTCCTAGTCTGAAAGAGATTGATGCTGGCAAATTAGATTCTATTTATACAACAACTAAAATATATACTGATGGAACAGCAGTTGAAGAAATAAAAACACTGCATTTTCAAAATGGTAAAATAATGCTGGATGATAGGGGAAAGGATAAAATAGAAACTAAAGTAACTAAGACAATCAATAGTTCGGATAAATGGTTTTTAGTTTTTATGGTATTTATACAGGTGATTTTTGTTACCATGGTTTATGGACCAATCGCAGCTTTCCTTGTAGAAATGTTCCCCGTAAAAATCAGATATACATCAATGTCGTTGCCTTATCACGTAGGAAATGGAATCTTTGGTGGTTTACTTCCAGCTATCTCAACTTATTTTGTAACTAGTGCTAAAGACAATGGAACACCAGAGTATTACCTCGAAGGATTATGGTATCCAATTGGGATTGCAGCACTCTGTTTTGTAATCGGAATGATATACATCGATAGAAAAATTAATACACTACACGACTAAAAAATAAAACTATGAACGCATTAAAAAAATATTTAGGAATAGTTTGGATGGCAGTAGCCATTGCCATTGGATTTTATACCATTCAAATATTTGGTAATAAATTATATTCCGATAAACAAGAAGATTTAGTGTTTGGTATCATTGTTTTCTTTATACTTTTACCAATGGTGGTAACAGGTTTAACTATCTTTGGATGGTATGCCATTACAAACGAATACGAAGATTAATTATAAATCAAAAAAAAATGAGCTATTACAAAATATTGAATTTGGAGCATTATTTTAAAATGTACAAAAAATCGGTGCGTGAACCAAGAAAATTTTGGGATAAGATAGCCGATGAACATTTTACTTGGTATCAAAAATGGGAAAAAGTATTTGATTTTGATTTTCAAGAGGCTAAATTCCGATGGTTTATTGATGCAAAAGTGAACATCACTAAAAACTGTATCGACCGACATTTAGCTAGAAGAGGCGATAAAACGGCTATCATTTTTGAACCAAATAATCCAAACGAAGCTGCATTGCACATAACTTACAACGAACTTTATGACAGAGTTGCACGAATGGCAAATGTTCTTAGAGATGAAGGTGTAAAAAAAGGCGATAGGGTTTGTATTTATCTTCCCATGATTCCTGAATTGGCAGTAGCTGTTTTAGCTTGCGCTCGAATTGGTGCTGTTCACTCTGTAGTTTTTGCTGGATTTTCCGCATCAGCAGTTGCCGCAAGAATTAACGATTGCGAATGTAAAATGGTCATTACTTCTGATGGCGGTTTTAGAGGTGATAAAACCATAAATTTAAAAGGAATCGTAGATGAAGCTTTGGAAAAATGTCCAACTATTGAAAAAGTATTAGTTGTAAAAAGAACTAACACCGAAGTTACTATGAAATCAGGTCGTGATTTCTGGCTTCAACCATTATTAGATGACGCAATACCTAATAATGTTGCTGAGATTATGGACGCAGAAGATCCGTTGTTTATTCTTTATACTTCTGGCTCAACAGGAAAACCAAAAGGAATGCTTCATACTATTGCTGGCTACATGGTTTATACTGCTTACACTTTTAAGAATGTTTTTAACTATGAAGAGAATGATATTTTTTGGTGTACTGCCGATATTGGTTGGATAACAGGACATTCTTATATACTTTATGGACCATTACTAAACGGAGCTACAACTGTTATTTTTGAAGGCGTTCCTTCTTATCCAGATTTTAGTCGTTTTTGGGAAGTAATCGAAAAGCACAAAATCACTCAATTTTATACAGCGCCAACAGCTATTCGTTCGCTTGCTAAAGAAAGTATTGATTTCGTTCAACCATTTCCGTTGAAATCGTTAAAAGTAATAGGTTCTGTTGGTGAACCAATAAATGAAGAAGCTTGGCATTGGTATAATGATCACGTTGGAGGAAAACGTTGTCCACTAGTTGATACTTGGTGGCAAACGGAAACTGGCGGAATTATGCTTTCACCAATTGCATTTGTAACTCCAACAAAACCGACTTATGCTTCATTGCCATTGCCAGGAGTTCAGCCAGTTTTGATGGACGAATTACGAAACGAAATCGAGGGAAATCAAGTAACAGGAAGTTTATGTATTAAGTTTCCTTGGCCAAGTATGGCAAGAACAATTTGGGGCGATCATCAACGATTTAAAGAAACTTATTTTACAGCATTTCCGGGAAAATATTTTACTGGTGATGGTGCTTTGCGCGATGAAGTTGGTTACTACAGAATTACAGGTCGAGTAGATGACGTTGTTATAGTTTCTGGTCATAATCTAGGAACGGCACCAATTGAAGATGCTATCAACGAACATCCAGCTATTGCAGAAAGTGCCATTGTAGGTTTTCCTCATAATATTAAAGGAAATGCTTTGTATGGATATGTTATCCTAAAAGAAATAGGTGAAAGCAGAAACCAAGAAAATTTACGTAAAGAAATCAATCAATTAATTTCGGATCAAATTGGACCAATTGCCAAATTAGATAAAATACAATTTGTTTCTGGTTTGCCTAAAACTCGATCTGGAAAAATTATGCGTAGAATTCTTCGCAAAATCGCTGAAGGAGATTATTCCAATTTTGGCGATATTTCCACATTATTAAATCCAGAAATTGTAGAGGAAATAAAACAGGGAAAGATTTAGAGAAGTACAGATAAAAAATCCAATTCATTGAATTGGATTTTTTATTTAATCACTTTAACAGAATTATATAACATTTATTAGGTTCATTTCATTAAATTTACTTTGTTATGAACGAGAAAAAAAGAATAATCATTATTGGCGGTGGTTTAGCAGGTTTAACAGCTGCAATTCATTTACGTAAGCTTCTTTTCTCCGTTACATTAATCGAAAAAAATCAGTATCCAAAGCATAAAGTATGTGGAGAATATATATCAAATGAAGTACTTCCTTATCTTGAGTGGTTAAACATTTCTATAGAAGATTTAACACCTTCAAAAATTAAAAATCTCACACTTTCTTCAGAAACTGGAAAAACAATTTCGACTAAATTACCTTTAGGAGGTTTTGGAATAAGTCGTTATACTTTAGATAATTATTTATTTGAAAAAGCACAAAATGATGGTTGTCAAATGGTTCAGGAAACGGTAGAGAATATTTATTTTGATAATGAAATCTTTACCGTTGAAACCGCCAATGCTATTAAATATCAAGCCGATTTAGTTCTTGGTGCTTTTGGGAAAAGATCGAATTTAGACATTCAAATAAAAAGAGATTTTATTCAAAAGAAATCTTCATGGTTAGCCGTTAAAGCGCATTTTGAAGGGAATTTTACAGATGATTTGGTTGGTTTGTATAATTTTAAAGGTGGTTATTGTGGGATTTCAAAAGTAGAAAATAATCAGATTAACATTTGTTATTTAGTAAGTTATGACGAATTTAAGAAGTATAAAAATAGTGATGAATTCCAGAAAAATGTTCTAGAGCAAAACCCGATTTTAAAAGCTATTTTTCAAAATATAAAACCTCTTTTTGAAAAACCGTTAACTATTGGTCAAATTTCATTTGAAAAAAAACAAGCAGTCGAAAATCATATATTAATGATTGGCGATACTGCTGGATTAATTCATCCCCTTTGTGGAAACGGAATGGCAATGGCTATTCATAGTGCAAAAATTGCTTCAGAAGTTATTCATGATTTCTTTTCAAATGAAAACATCAATCGGATTGAAATGGAAAAAAAATACAGTCAAAAATGGAATTCATTATTTAAAAACAGATTACGATTTGGCCGATTTTTGGCAACCATTTTGCTACAACCAAAGTCGTTTAATTTTCTTTTTAAAATCTTAACTAAAACGCCATTTTTATTACCAATAATCATTGCTAAAACTCATGGGAAAACTATCGAAATTGACAACTAAATGTTTATAAATACAAAACATAGAACCACTGAGCCCGAAATCATGGATGATTTTCAGATGAAAGGTGAAGTTTTGAGAGATGCATTGGATAAAATAGCGTCAATAAATCAACTTTTGGGAGGAAATAAAATAACACTCGATGGTATTAATGAATTGCTAAAAAAGGTTCCAAAAAATCAGCAAATTACAATAGTTGACATTGGTTGTGGTAATGGTGATATGCTTCGAAAGGTCGCATTATATGGGCAAAAAAGAAAATATAATTTTAACTTGATTGGTATAGATGCCAATGAATTTACGATAAATCATGCTAAAAAGTTATCCGAAAAATTCACAAATATTAGCTATAGTTGTGAGGATATTTTTGATGAAAATTTTAAATCATTTCAATATGACATACTGTTATGTACTTTGACTTTGCATCACTTTGATGACAATCAAATTACCAATTTGTTAACTACCTTTACTAAAAATGCAAAAATAGGTGTTGTTATTAATGATTTACAGCGAAGTAGCATTGCTTATCGATTGTTTCAATTATTGTGTTTTGTTTTTCAATTAAATCCAATGTCGAAAAGTGATGGGTTAGTTTCTATACTTCGGGGTTTTAAAAAAAGCGAATTGGAAGCATTCTCAAAAAATAGTCATTTAAAAAAATATACAATTCAGTGGAAATGGGCTTTCCGTTATCAATGGATTATTCAAAAAATATGAGTGTAAAAATTATTTCAGTAGCCAAACAGTTGCCACAATATTCAAGAGAAACGCATGAAATTCTGCCATTTCTTGATGTTTGGCTCAATGGAAAAGAAGAGCGTTTTATTCGGAAAGTAAAGAAAATTTTTGAAGGAGCAATGGTCGATAAAAGATATTCTATCATGGATCCAATAGAAGTTTTTTCTACTAACTCTTTCGAGGCACGAAACGATATTTATGCAAGAGAAATGATTGATTTGGGCGAAAAAGTATTGGTTAAAGCCCTTCAAAAATCCAATTGGAAACCAACTCATTTAGATTTTATAATTACCGTCAGTTGCACAGGAATTATGATACCATCATTGGATGCATATCTAATTAATAAAGTTGGTTTACGACAAGACATAGTGCGACTTCCCGTAACAGAAATGGGTTGTGCCGCTGGAATTTCTGGAATAATTTATGCCAAAAACTTTTTAAAAGCCAATCCCGGAAAACGTGCAGCAGTAATTGCAGTTGAAAGTCCAACAGCTACTTTTTTGCTTGACGATTATTCCATGGCAAATATTGTGAGTGCAGCCATTTTTGGAGATGGTGCTGCTTGTGTTTTGCTATCGTCAGAGGAGAATGATAATGGACCAAAAATCATAGATGAAGCCATGTATCATTTTTATGACAACACGCACATGATGGGTTTTAAATTAACCAATATGGGTTTGCAAATGGTTTTAGATATTGAAGTTCCAGAGACGATTGCCGCCCATTTCCCTGAAATCATTCATCCTTTTTTAGAAAAAAATAATTTAAAAATTGACGATATTCAGCATTTAATTTTTCATCCTGGAGGAAAAAAAATAATCCAAACGGTGGAAGAATTATTTGCAGAACAAGGTAAAAACATCGATGCCACTAAGGAAGTTTTACGATTGTATGGTAATATGTCCAGCGCAACAGTGCTGTATGTTTTAGAACGCATTATGGAAAAGAAACCAAGTAGAGGTGAAAAAGGATTGATGCTCAGTTTTGGTCCAGGATTTTCGGCTCAACGAATTTTATTAGAATTTTAAACCATGAGTTCAAGCGAGATTATAGCATTTCTTCCTTATTCAAAACCCTTTTTGTTTGTTGATGAACTAGTTGCTATCAATGAAAATGGTGTCGAAGGAAATTATACTTTTAGTGATGATTTGGATTTTTACAAAGGACATTTTATTGACAATCCAATAACGCCAGGAGTTATTTTAATTGAGACTATGGCACAAATTGGAGTAGTTTGTTTAGGAATTTATCTCACTAATGATACCATTTCAAAAAACAATCTAATTGCTTTAACATCAAGTGAAATAGAATTTTTGAAACCAGTTTTTCCTAATGAAAAAGTAACTGTGTTTTCACAAAAAATCTATTTTCGTTTTGGAAAATTAAAGTGTAAAGTGTCCATGATGAATCAGAATAAAGAAGAAGTTTGTAGAGGTTTCATCTCTGGAATGATAAAATAAAAAGTAATGAATAGGAGAGTTGTTATAACGGGTTTAGGAATTGTTGCTCCAAATGGAGTAGGACTTGAAGCGTTTACAAATGCAATTCAAAATGGTATTTCGGGTGTTGAACACGATTCTGAGTTGGAACGTTTGCAGTTTTCATGTCAAATAGCAGGAAAACCTAAAATCTCTGCCGAACTTTCACTGCATTATTTTTCTGAGTTAGAGTTACGTAATTTCAACTCAACAGGAATTTTATATGGAGTTATTGCTGGAATGGATGCTTGGAAGGATGCTGGATTATCCACTGAAATTCAAGAAAATCCAGATTGGGATAGCGGAACCATTTTTGGAACTGGAACTTCGGGAATTGATAAATTTCGGGAAAGTATTTATTTGATAGACGATTTTCAAACCCGAAGATTAGGAAGTACAGCTGTAGCGCAAACAATGAATAGCGGTGTAAGTGCTTATCTTGGTGGAAAACTTGGGTTAGGCAATCAAGTAACCACTAATTCATCAGCTTGTACCACAGGAACAGAAAGCATTTTAATGGCTTATGAACGAATTAAATCGGGTTTAGCGAAAAGGATTTTAGCAGGAAGTACAAGCGACTCTGGACCTTATATTTGGGGTGGTTTTGATGCCATAAAAGTATGCACTTTTAAACACAATTCAACACCAGAAAGTGGTTCAAGACCAATGTCGGCAACTGCTTCGGGGTTTGTTCCAGGAAGTGGCGCAGGAGCTTTTGTTTTAGAAGATTTAGAAACAGCTTTAGCACGTGGCGCACGAATTTATGCTGAGGTTTTGGGCGGTAATGTGAATTCTGGCGGACAACGAAATGGTGGAACAATGACAGCTCCAAACGCAACTGCAGTAAAACGATGCATTACAACTGCACTTGAAAATGCGAAGATTGAACCAAACGAAATTGATACTATAAACGGTCATTTGACAGCTACTTCAAAAGATGCTTTGGAGATATCCAATTGGAGTGAAGCTTTGCAATTAAGTGGAAAAAATTTCCCCTATATCAATTCTTTAAAATCAATGGTTGGACATTGTTTGTCAGCTTCGGGTAGCGTTGAATGTGTGGCTTCCATTTTAGAATTATATCATAATTTTATTTTTCCAAACATCAATTGTGAAGATTTGAATCCTGAAATTACTCAGATTATCTATGCTGAATGTATTCCTCAAAAAATAATCAATAAAGAGATTAATATTCTAGTAAAAGCCAGTTTCGGATTTGGAGATGTTAATGGTTGTGTTGTTTTTAAGAAATTTAGAGAGTAATGTTATGCCTAGGAGAAATTCACCAAAAGATATAAAAGAACTTGACGATTTAAATCGGCTTCAAGATATTGTTCACGACAAGCGAAATGCAAAACGTGCCGATGAGAAAAAGTCAAGACGCGATCGTCATTATGAAAAGCAGTTTATAAAAAACACTATACAATTTCATTTAGAAAAAAAATAATATGACAAACTCAGAAATTATAGAAAAATTAAAATTGATTGTTAAGCCATTTGTTCAAGACCAAAATGCTTTTGAAAACTTAACTGAATCTACTGATTTTTTGACCGATTTGAAGATAAATTCAGCTAATTTAGTGGATATTGTTCTTGATATTGAAGATGCTTTTGGAATTGAAATAGACAACCAATCAATGGAAAAAATGTTGAATATTCAAGCTACATTGGATATTATTGAAACCAAATTAGCTCAAAAATGATAGGTAACGACATAGTCGATTTGGCATTAGCAAAAAAAGAAAGTAATTGGAATAGACAACGCTTTTTAGATAAAGTTTTTACTCCTTTGGAACAAAAACGCATTCAAAATTCTAGAAATCCTGAACACATCGTTTGGCAATTTTGGACTATGAAAGAATCTTGTTATAAAATCCAAAATCGAAGAAGTGGCGAACGTATTTTTAACCCAATTCAATATGAATGTTTTCAAAATACGGTAACTTTTGAAGACATAGTTTTTTATACTAAAACACAACTTACTTCTGATTTCATTTACACAATAGCCACAACTTCACCTGATGATTTTGACTGTGTTTTTCATCTTGATAATAGAGATAATATTACTAAAATTGATGGCTTTCCTTTTTGGAATTGTTATTTTAAAAACAAAATAAATCCAGCATCGATAACACATCATGGTCGTTTTGAGAAATTGATTTCTTTAGAAAAGTAAGCCTCAATTTGTTGGCTATTTGTTTATAAGTTTTTTACTTATCGCGAGTTCATTTTAGTATATTCGTAATAACTTTACTAAAATTATAAAAATATGATAAATAAATTACTCAAATTAGCCCTTGTTTTATTACTAATTACTACTTCTTGTTCAAAGGATGACAGTTTAAATGAACAAACTATTACTATTGATGAAGCCTATAAACTTCCACTTTCGGCTCAGGAAGTTAAGAACAGCATTGATAATGCTATAGAAACCAAAGGAAGTTTTGATTGGAGCGAGTCATCATCACACATGCTTTGGAGCGCAAGTGTTCATGGTCAAAATGTTTTGACTATTGGTTTTGGTAATTCTAAAAATGATTTTGATAGAACTAAAAGTAGAAATCAAGCTAGTTTACAAAAACAATTGCTAGATATTATTTTTAAATATGAAGGTCAAGATATTGAAAACGTTTTGATTAATGCAGATGAATATTTAAATATTATAGATGTTGTTGTTAAAAAACAAGAGACTATTATTGCACTAAGAAAAAGTAAATTTATACGATATATTGAACCTGGTGATTTTAAGTATTTCAGTGTTGGAAATAATTTAGAACGTTCCGATTCTTCTTCGACTAGTTCTGGATGTGGTTTTGATGGAACTACATTAAATGCTGTTGATTATACAACTGTAACGCCAAATGCAAAAGCACCATGGACTTTTTATCAACACAATATTACTAATGCTTGGAATTACAGCACAGGAAGTGGAATAACAATAGGAATTGTTGACACAGGAACATCTTCAAGTCAAACGTTGTTAGGTTCAAGTTTTAATGACGGATTTTCTTCAGGAAGAAGTATACAAAAATATGGTGTTTATGTGGATTCTATTTGGCCTTGGAGCACAGGAACTGATGGTTCAGCGGATAAATGTGGTCACGGAACTAGTATGGCATCAGTAGCTGCAGCACCAAGAAATGACAATGGTTTTCCTGTTGGTGTTGCATATAATGCTAATTTAATAACTTATCGTGCAGCATCAAATGTAGTTGTAGATGGTTATCACGAACAAAATGGCGTAAAAAATGCATTTACTGCTTTAGGAAATACTAATTCGGTAAAAATTATTTCTATGTCAATGGGACATATTTTTTCAGTAGGTAAAATTTCTGATGGTATAAAATATGCTTATAGCAAAGGAAAATTAATATTTTGCGCTGGCGGAACTTCTACAAGTTTCACAACATTTGTTGGTGTTATTTTCCCAGCATCAATGGCCGAAGCTGTTGCAGTTACGGGTGTAAAAGAAGGTGCATCTTATCAAAAATGTGATGTTTGTCATACAGGAAGTAAAATTGATTTTACAGTGGTTATGCAACGTTCTGGTTCAGGAAATACTGTTCCAGTTAATGGATATTATAATAATGAAAATGATTATGTTGGCGGTTCATCAGTGGCTACAGCAACAACTGCTGGTATTGCTGCTTTGGTTTGGTCAAAAAATCCTACTTGGACAAGAGATCAAGTTTTGACAAAAATGCGTCAATCAGCTACTTTTTACCCAAACAAACATCCAGAATTTGGATATGGAAATATAAATGCGCTTTTAGCAGTTCAGTAATATATCAATATAAAATAAAAACGCCCAATCATTTGATTGGGCGTTTTTATTTATTTTTTATACTGTTTCTTTTTTCTTCAAAATTAAGGCACAAATTAAAGGAACTAATAAACCAATAGGAACTAAAATTTCCATATAGGTAAGTAGAATAACCCAAATTGGATTTTTATATAATTCTTTGTACATGTTCATTTCGTCTGTTTTGGCTTTTATTTCAGCAGCAGTCATTGTGGCTTTGTCTAGTTTTTTCAAACTTCCCTCAACAAATTTATCCATAAAGTCTGGAAAGAAACAGTAGTATTCTATTAGCCAAACACCAACATATATTGTTGCAGCAATAAACGAAATCCAATAGCCAATCTTCAAAGCTTTTCCGAAGGATATTATACCGTTATTATGTTTGTCTCGGAAGTTTTTAATTCCCAAAAAAACAAAAAGGTAAGCAATTAACATTCCAGTATAGCCCAGAAACATACTTGGTTCAAAATTCTCATTCGTCATGTGAGAATAGGTGCCGTAAACCATAAAAGCAGCTACAATAAATCCAGCAATAAGTCCGTGAGTAATAATGATTTTTTTACTCACAGTTTTTAAATTGTTTTTTTCGTGTTCGTGAATTTTCGATTTCATAATAAAAGTTTATTGATTAGGTTGCAAAGTTGGTTTGTTGAATACAATTTTCTCTCATCCTTTCGTATGATTTTAGTTTTTTCATTCTAAAGTAGGAGCGAGGATTTGTAACTTTTTTGCATTTTCAATAGCTTGTGTTCTTCTCTTAGCGTCTAGTTTTTCTAGTAGGTTTGAAGAATGTGTTTTGATGGTATTTAGCGAAACAAAAAGTGAATCAGCTATTTCTTGATTGCTTAATCCCTTCGCCATCAAACTTAAAACCTCTAGTTCTCGAGGACTAATTTTTAAAGTTGAAATTGCTTTTTCATTGATAATAAAGTCATTTTTAAAAATTTTTATTTCTTTTTCAATGAAGACAGTTTCAACCTTTGGTTTTCTGATTTTACTTGAAAGCCAAATTCCAAATAGAAGAAATAATATAGCAATGATACCTGCATAAATTTCAAATTCGTGTTGAAGAATTAGAAATCGATATTCTAAAAATCTAAGTATGAGTAATAAGAATGCCATTGCAACGGCATAGGTGATTATCTCTTTATGTTGTTTTAGTTTTTGCAAAGTGAAAGCATTCTTTACTCAAAAATAGTTAATTATTTTTAAAATAAATATCAGCTACATTTTGATAAATAGCAAATCATATTTTACTATAAATTAGAAGCCCAATAGTAAAAACTATTGGGCTTCAGAGTCAAATACCACAAAACTATAATTACAAATGAATTTTAATTAAAAAATGGCAATTGTAATGACTATTCTAAAAAACGAAATCTATTTTCAAAAAGTGAACCTATTAAAGGTAATGGCAATCGCACACCATAATAAGCACTTATAATACCTGCAATCCATAAAATAATTAACGCAATGTTTACAGAAAACCATAATAAAAAGAAAACAGGATCAATTAAAACCGTTAATCCAGTTATTATATTAGATGAAATCACTATTAAACAAAGTCCAAACGATTGTTCTAAATGAAATTTAGTTAATGAAGATTTAACTCCATTTTTATATTTAACGTAGGCAATAAACCAACCAATTATGGTTAAATAACTTATTACGGAAACTGTTTTTTTATTTACTAATGATTGCATTATTTCTTTTATAGTTTTTTTGTTAAAACCAATTTTTTTGATTTAATAATCCCATTAAATCCTATCGTCAATTTTAAGCTTGGGACTGTCTTTTGAACAATAGGATTCTTGGGATTGCCTCAAATCTATGATTAAAACGCTCTTCCAAATTTGTTATTAATCTCAAAAACAAAATCGAAAAGTTCTTTAACTACTGGTGCAAATTTAAATCAACGGAATGTAGTAAATTGTAGAATTGACAATGAACAAGTGTAGAATTGCTTCTACAATTAATGTGATTTTTTTATGATTTTAAAAAAAAGAATTTAGCTATAAAGATTAAAGAAATCAATTAAATCAGCTAAATTATTTATTTCTAGCTTTTCAAAAATTCTGTTTTTAAAAGTACTGACCGTTGTTTTTTTAACGTTTAATGTTTCAGCAATTTCCATATTTCCATATCCTTTAATCAATAATCTTGCTACTTCAATTTCGCGATTAGAAAGTTGTTCTAATGGATTAATTGGTTTTTTTGAAATATAAGAGTCTAAAATTCGGTCTTTAATGTTTTGAGTAATATATTTACCAGAAAGAATTATACTTCGTAATGCATTCTTCATTTCATCTTCGCTGCTGCCTTTATTTAAATACCCAGAAGCTCCAGCGTTTAAATATCGAAGTGCATAAATATCTTCATCATAGGCAGAAAATATCAAAATTTTGACTTCGGGTTGAATTGCTTTTGTCTCAGGAATAATGCTCAAGCTGTTTCCATCAGGAAAATTAATGTCTAAAACTAATAAATCAATTTTTGTTTCTTTTATTATGCTAAGAGTATCTTTGAAATTACCAGCTTGATAAATTTTGGCATTGAAAAACAATTCTTTAATCAATAAAGAAATACCTTGTCTAACGATACTATGGTCGTCTGCGATTAAAAATGTATAGTTATTTGCTGGTTTCATCTTTCTCTAGTATTGGGTTTTGCAACAAGTATTTAATTTAAGTAATAATTTTTAAACTTTGCTTAAAACTAAATTAAAAGTTACTTTAGTTCCTTTATTTTCTTTGCTTGTGGCTGTTATTGTTCCTTCAAATAATTCAATGATTTCTTTACAAAGATTTAAACCTAAACCAATGCCTAGATTATTAATATCACTTGAAACGCTTCCTTGATAATAAGGTTCAAAAATACTTTCTAACTCTTTTTCGTTAATTCCGATACCGTTGTCTATAATATCGATATTAAGTGTTACTTCATACTCTGAACTTGAATCGGCATTTATGTTTACATTGATTTTACCATTTTCTGTAAACTTATTAGCATTTCCGATGATGTTATAAAACAACTGGTGAATTTTGGCTACATCTGCATAAACTTCATAATCTGTTTTAATATTAGATTGTAACATTATTTTATTTGCTTTCGTTTCAACAAACGAAGACATTGAAGTGATGATTTGTTCGAGTTCCGATTTTAGATAAAAGTTTTTATTCTTTAATTCCAGTTTATGGTTTTCATCTTTTGAATACTCTAGAATTTGATTAGACAACAACTGTAATGAATTGGTTGTGAATTGTATTGATTTAAACGTTTCTTTCACTTCTTCATCCTTCACAGATGCACTAATTTTTTTGCTGTAAATAGAAATAATACTTAAGGGTGAACGGATTTCGTGACTTATCATTCCAATAATTCTATTCTTAAAGCTCAAACTTTTAGATATTTTTTCTTGAGCAACAGTCAACCTTTTTT
Organism: Flavobacterium dankookense; assembly: GCF_004362665.1. GTDB lineage: Bacteria > Bacteroidota > Bacteroidia > Flavobacteriales > Flavobacteriaceae > Flavobacterium > Flavobacterium dankookense. The sequence goes on from NZ_SNXR01000011.1 coordinate 406,721, forward strand.
CATATTCGAAAGCCAAACGCGTAAATCCAAATAGTATTAGCGAAATAACAAACATTAAGAATATCAGCGCAGCAATACTATAATTTCTAACTTTTTTGTTAGTTTCATATTGGTTTTGAAATTCTTTTTGACTGTCAGATTTGAATGAATTAGCAGCATTATTGAAATCTGGAAGCACATTTTGGCTTAGCATTAAAAGTTGATTGTTGAATTGAATTAACTTCGAATCCTTTTGTCGTAAATTGACGAATGAATTTTTTAGTCGTTTAAATTCAGTTTCATAGTACTTGTTCGACGACGTTATCAAATACTTCATTTGCTCTTCTAGTGTGCCTGTTTTAACTTTGTCTTTATATTTCATTGTAATAACAGTATTCAATTGCTCTTTTTGAATTTCAATTTTACCCGAAAAAGCATCCGCTAATCGAGAAAACAACCCTTTTCTAGAAACGCTATCTACCTTTATAAACGTATTAGTATTAATACTATCTAAAACCTTATTGTAGTTAAGAACATTAAACTGAAATGGTGAAGCCACATCAAGTGGAGTAGGATAGAGTTGTTTGTCAATAATAGAATCTATTGACGCTTTGATGTGTTTTATTTCGCTCTCTGTCCTGTTTCTTTTAGATAATACTTTTTTAAAAGCTTCACTGTTGTTAGTTGATATTCGCAAACTATCAATAAGCAAACTAGTTTTGTTTAACGATAATAAATAATCGTCCAGTGACGTTTGATTTTTTGTATCAATATAAGTATTGAAATGTTTTTGAGAAGCAATTATAGCAGAGTTCATCTCGCTAGTTAGTTTGCCAACCTCATTAGCGTTTGAAACATTAGTAAGAGCTTTGGACAACTTATCCTCATTAGCAGTTTCGTTATACCAAATAACGACCACAACGATTTGCAAAAGAATAATGCAAGCCAACAAAGTATAGTGAACCAATTTTCTATTCTGAAAATTAAGGTTCTTGAAATATATCGAATTCAATAGTTACTTTTTTAACATTTGTTTATTGTAGGTGGAAAACAAACATTCACTGATTTGGGGCAACAAAAATATAATATATTTAAATATAGTGACAAAACTACGTTACATTTATCCATATAAATGTAATACATTTTGAAATCGCTTGTAGAATAAGTTCTACAATATATTTAGGTTTTTTTTACTGTTTTTTATACTTGATTATTACAACTTTTAACGTAAAAATGTTAATTAAAATTTCCCAATGATTAAAAGACCAACTAGAGCTATACAAGTTACTTTTTTAACAGTAACAATACTCTAATTAGTCTGAAAATCAAGTTTGTAAAATACTCTAAATCTATTTCAGTGATGTCATGTCTATTACAAAACGGTAGCGAACATCACTCTTGAGCATGCGTTCGTATGCTTCATTAATGTCTTGCATTTTGATGATTTCAATTTCGGAAACAATGTTGTGTTGTCCACAAAAATCTAACATTTCTTGTGTTTCGGCTATGCCGCCGATGAGTGAAGCAGCGATAGATTTCCGTCCCATAATCATTGGAACTGTGTTTAGGATGGGTTCTAATCCGCCGAGATAGCCAACTAAAACTAAGGTTCCGCTGGTGGTTAAAGTGGTTATATACGGATTGACATCATGCACATAAGGAACAGTGTCAATAATGACATCAAATTTTCCTGCTACAGCGTTCATTTGGTTTTCATCAGTAGAAATAACGACTGAATCTGCACCGAGTTCTAAGGCATCTTTTTCTTTATCTGGCGTTCTGGAGAAAAGGGTTACTTCGGCACCAAGACCTTTAGCGAGTTTGATTGCCATGTGTCCTAAACCTCCAAGACCAACTACGGCTACTTTACTTCCATTAGTCACATTCCAATGACGTAGTGGCGACCAAGTAGTAATTCCAGCGCATAATAATGGAGCGGTTGCTGCTAGGTCTAGATTAGCGGGAACTTTTAAAACAAAGTGTTCTTCTACCACTACTTTTTGCGAATAACCACCAAATGTCATTCCGCCGAGGTGTTTGTCTTCGCTATTGTAGGTTCCAATCCAGCCGTTTGAGCAGTATTGCTCTAGGTCTTTTTTACAATTGTCACAGGTTTGGCAAGAACCAACTAAGCAACCTACAGCGGCAAAATCGCCGACTTTTAGTTTGGTTACTTTGCTGCCTACTTTGGTTACTTTACCCACGATTTCGTGACCAGGAACAGAAGGATAGCTAGTGAAACCCCAATCATTTCGTGCTGTGTGCAAATCGGAGTGGCAAACACCGCAGTATAGTATTTCGATTTCAATGTCAGTATCAGTGGCGGTTCTACGCTCGATATTCATTTCTTGTAATGGTTGATCGGCTGCCGATGTTCCATAGGCTTTTACTGTGTTTGTGCTCATGATTTGTTATTGTTTGTTGTTTGTTACTTTAAAGAAGGTATAGTGTTCTGGTTTCTGGTTATTCCAAATTTAGTGATAATTGTTGAGTGTATTGATTTTATTATTGAATGTTTTGTTATTGCTTATGAATACTAACGCGAACAATATCTACAGTATAAAAATTACTATCTATAGTAAAGAAATTATTATGTATATATTAGTAATTGTTATCTGTAGTTAAGTAATTGTTATTAACTATTAGTTTATTGTTATCTGTATTTATTTAATTGCTATCAATAGTCAATAAATCGGTATTGATTGCTAGAAAATGAAGGTAAATGGGTTGTTTTTGAGTATGTTGCGGTGATTTTTGCAGTTTTTGTGTTGTTTTTTGGGTTTGAATTGTTGATGATTTTATAGTAATAGGTTGTTTTTGAGGAGGTTTTGTGTATTTTTTTAATTGATTTTGGGATTTTGGTGTTGATTTGATAAAAATTGGGGTTGGTGTTTGTTGTTTTGTAAAAGAGTAGTAGTTTAGTATTGAGCTGTTTAGGTGTTTTTTTGGTATTGATTTTATTTTTTGATTATGGAAAAACGGTATATTGAGAAGCGCGAGATGTATTTGGCTGTGAAGGACTATATAACTGATGTTTCGGCGGATGTTTTGGAGCAGATGCCTGGGTTTGATTTGGCTTTTGGTCGTTTTAAGGCGGCGTTGGTTGCATTGGACAAGGCGAGTGTGCAACAGAGTGTGAACCGAAAGGGTTTTAGGGAGGTGAAGGATGCGCGACGGGTTGCTATGGTTAGTGCTGCGATTGATGTTAGTTTGCGCGTGGAGGCGTATGCGGTTAACACTAAGAATGTTTTATTGGCTAGTGAGATGCATTTTAGGTATAGTGATTTGTTTAAGAAGCGGGATGGTTTGTGTGCGGATTTGTGTGGGTTTATTTATAAAAAGGCGAATGGATTGGTTGGTGATTTGGGTTCGTATGGGATTACTGCTGGTGTTTTGGCGGATTTGAACAGTAAGGTTGTTGCTTTTATTGGTTCTATGCCGAAGCCTCGGATGGGGATTATTGAGCGGAAGGAGGCGACGCGGTTGATTGGTTTGACTATTGGGAAGATTGATGATGAAGTGGCTGTTATGGATACTTTGGTGCGGATGCTTCAACGGAGTGAACCAGAATTTTATAGTTCGTATTTTTCGGCGCGGAAGATTATTCGTCGTGGGCATAGAAGGTTGGCGATTGAGGGGTTTGTTGTGGATGAGTTTGATGCTCCGGTTAGTAATGTTAGGGTTACTGTTATTGGGACTAAGGTTCGGCGCAGGACGAGTGCTTTGGGGAGTTTTTGGGTGAAGAATTTGAAGAAGGGTATTTATATAGTGTCGTTTGAGCGGGTTGGTTATGAGACGGAACGGGTTAGTGTTGCTATTACGCAGGGGATTCGGAGTGAGGTAAGGGTGGTTTTGAGGAGAGAAGTTTTTAAGAATGAATTAAAAATTAATAATTAAAAATTACGAATTACGAATTACGACGTTGGAATTAAGCCCTTCGACCGTACTTCTGCTTCGCTCAGTATAGACTGGGTGACAAATAATCGTGGATTGGGTTTTGTGGTTTTTGGGTTTTGTTTGGTTTTGGATTTGTTGGTTTGTTTTGGAAATAATTATATATTTACGGTTGTGGTAACGTCTGACTGAAGTGAGACCTATTTGCTTAAATAGGGTTTTTTGGGTTTGGTTTTGTTTTGTTGGGCTTATAAATTTGTTGTAAGCAATTACTAAAAAAAAGGAAGTATGAATAAAATAGGAAATAATTTTTATCTTAGTTCTAATTAAAAAAATGTAACATGAGAGCAGTATTAATCTTTTTCATAATTCTTTCCACTAATCTATATTCTCAAGAATATAAATATATCAAAATGGTAAGTGGTGTATCAATTTCATCGAAAATAAAAAATGAAATGTTATACATAAAATGGGAGAACATCAACAACGAAAAAGTAGAAGTAGGATTTGAAAATCTAATTTGGTCAACAGGAACTGGAGCTTTTATTGCAAAACAAAATGGTGGCACATTCACCTTAAAGGCAAAAGAAATAGCAAGCGGTGATTTTTCAGGATCTTTTTGGAATGTACCTAAAGGATATGATGGAAATTCTCTTAATTTTAAATTAGATGGTATTGAAGTAAATTTCCCTGATAGGGAGAAACCAGTTTCTCCAAGTATACAAAACAAAATTCCACTTTCTAATAATACAAGTAACAATTCATCATTTGAAACTGAAAAAATCAAACAGCAAAAGTTAGAAAATGAGGAACGCTTAAGGTTAACAAGAATAGAAAATGAAAGAAAAACAAGAGAGATTGAGGATAATTACGCAAATCAATTACAACAAACTCAAAATTATATAAACCAAAGTAATGTAACATTACAGAAAAATTCAGAAATAGTAAGTCAGGCATTTGATGAAGCAAAGAATACAATTAACGAAATTTATGAAAAAAAGAAAGCTAGAGAGGAAATAGCTGAGAAACAAAAAGAAGAAAAACGTTTAATTGCTAAACGTGACAAAGAGATTGCCGCTTTAAAAGAAAATCAAAGATTAGCCGAAATTGAAGCTGAAATAAGAAATGAACAAATTTTAAATGAAGAGAAAATTGATATGGCGAGAAAAGAAGCAGAGGTTGAAATGCTAACTAGAAAAGATATTTTCGGAAAATTTTTTAATTATAGAAGAAATTTTAGTGAGGTGGATGAAAAAATAAACACTGTATATTTTTTAAAATATCAAAGATTTTTTGATAAAAATGAAATCATTATCAAATTATATAAAGTTAACAGATATTCAGATGGAACATGGCCATTATTAGGTGATATTGGAAAAAAAATCAATATTGATCCCAATCAATCAAATGTAAGTGTTGATTATAATTATCAACTTCTAAAATCTGAAGAGCTATTAGGTTTTTTTTTAGAAAAACAATTAAATGATTTTATGGATTTAATTATTAATTCTGCAGATATATATATTCCTGGTGTGGCTGTTCAAATACATACAGATAAATATGGTAAACCACTTTACGAAGAAATAAATCCTATAACTACATCAAAAAATTTTGATAATGATTTTTGGAAAAATTAATTACTCATAAAACTAATGTCATGAAAAATAATTATTTCCTTTTTTTATTAATTAGTTGTTGTGTCTCATTTGCCCAAATAAATGATACCGATGCTAAATTAATGTATCAAAAAGCTGAAGATGCTTACAATAAAGAAAATTACCAAGATGCCATTAAAATTACTGCAGATTTAAATGCGGAAATGAATCCAAATTCAAAGGTTTGGTCTCCAAAAGTTCTCTTTCTGCATTTAAAAAGTGCATATAGATATTTTCAGTTGGATAATTCAAGTAATAAAAGTTATGATAATTTTTTTATTTTATCAAAGCAATCAGAAAGTATGCTAGCGACAATTGACAAAACTACATATCCACAAGAAAAGTATAATGAAATAGTATTAATGAATGGCTATTTTCAAAAGAAAACCAAGGAATTTGAGGTGCAGAAAGACCGCACACCTCAAGAAGCTATTGATTTCTTGAATAAATGTGCAAAAGATTTTCCTGCAAAAGATGATACTTTCCAAAACTTAATTATCACTACTTTTAGCATAGACGATAAATATTTAAAAATAATCTCAACTTGTATAGACAATAATCATAAAAAAGTTGTTTATGTTGATTTGGCAAACATTGATGACGTAAATTGCTGGAATACTGCTGAATGGAAAGAATTTATCCCTTGCAAATTCACGTCTAAAATTGCCAATCAATTTGTTGCAGTAGGAACGAGTTGCATGGATATAGGAGATTTTAATAATACAACAATTGATGTTGAAAAAGCATTTGTAAATTGGAACGAAAGACAACTTATGTTAAGCGATTATTTTGATGTAAAATCCAATTTATTTTTAAGAGAAAATTTTAGCTCACGTATAGAATCAGCATTACAATTTTTAGTTGATTCTTCGCCGAAAAAAGAAGCTACAACAAAACCTGTAAGTAAATTTTAAGATCTACATATTACTACGTCTTACAACAGCCGTTTGGCAAGATTGCGAATTTTGCTGTAAATTCACGTTTGCGTTTTGCAACAAATTTTATTTTTGATAAAGAATAATAAGTTAGACGCTATAGCTACTATGTTAAGCCATTTTAACTAGCGATTAATATAAAAAAAAACTTTATAGATGAATATACTTAATAAAGAAGTATTTAGCGAAGACGATATCCTTGAAATTATAAATTCTAGATTAGAAGAGTCCATTAACATTGAGTTTAAGAATGCTAATGCTTTATCAAATGATAAAAATGTTAAAAAAGAAATTTCAAAAGACATTACCGCTTTTGCAAATTCTGATGGAGGTATAATATTCTATGGAATTGATGAGAAAGATCATGTAGCAAATGGATTATCATTTATTAACGGAAATATCTTTACAAAAGAATGGCTTGAAAATACTATTATTAGCACAATACAACAGAAAATTGATAATTTAAGAATTTTTCCTGTCAGATTTGAGGATGACTTTTTAAAAACAATATATGTTGTTAAAATTCCAAAATCACCTAATAATCCACACATAAACGGCGATAAGAAATTCTATAAACGACATAATTTTCAGTCAGTACCAATGGAGGAATACGAAGTAAGGAACTCATATCTCAAAGAGAGAGAAAGTTTAGTTTATATTGAAAAAGTAATATCCGAATTTATAGAGGAAAATGATACTCAATACATTTTTAAAATTGAGGTTCAAATTGTTAATGATGGTAAATTTGTTTCAGAAAAATACAAAATTGGTTGCGACATAAAAAATGCTTGCGGGCTAGGAATAAAATACTCGGAAGATAATTATTCTGTAACAACTAAAGAACCTGATGGTTTCAAAATTTCTACAATTAAAATGGTTCCATTATTTCCAAGAGAACTTATGAATGCAATGTCATTTGACATAGAAATTCCAAAGAAAGAATTTGACACAATAATAGAAAATATTAAATTTATTTTTTTTGTTTTTAGTAAAGACACTTTGCAACAGGATGAAATGGAAGTTGGAAAAATGTTGAAAGAACTCATGGAAAAAATCTAAAAGCTATCTACTAACAAGCGTTTGGCGAGTTTACAAATTTTACAGTAAATTCAAGTTCACATTACGCAAGAAATTTTATCTTTAACAGTAATTAATCAGTTCAATAGTTCACCACTGCAGGAACTCGCGAAATATCATACTCAATAGTAATAACGAAAGTATATGAAAGAATGGTTTACATATGAATTTGGTTATGTCAATATAGATTCTGAGAATCTATATCTGACTAATTCTGGAAATTGGAGTGAAACTACTGACTTGATGGAAAAGACGAAACGAGTTGCAAGTAAAAATGATACTAAAAGTTCCTCCATTTTAGGGTTTATTATTTTGATAGTTGGTTTGTTGGCGTTTTTGGTTGTTAAAAATCTTATATCGGGAAAAGTTGGGTTGACGTTACTAGTAGTAGCAATTGCAGGAGGATATAAACTTTACGATTATTTGAGAAGTGAAATAGGAGCAAAGTTCAAAATTCCGTTGACAAAGATTTCTGAAATCAGAGAAAATGGGAGCAGTATCGAAATCATTTTTACTAATGGTAAAGGGAATGTTGATAGCTACAAACTGCTGCGAGTGGAGGAAAAAGGTATAATGATAATGACATCATTAGAGGAATATATTGGATAATTGCTTTTTGGGCAATTGCGAATTTTATGGTAAGTTCACGTTTGTGTTTTGCAAGAAGTTTTATCTTTGATGGAGAATGATTGGTTGCGGAGTTCGTAACTGAAGCCAAGCGTTGAAAAGTTACTGAAAATAGTAAAGCTCGATACCTTATAAATTTATCAAACAAAATGGGAAAAAAAATTTTAGTACTATTCGGAATTTCAATCTTCATATTTATGATTACTTCTGCAATTATTGATATGAACAAAAGATCGGATAGTATTGAAAAAAACAAATATGAAACTGTAGCAAAAGTTTATAAGTTCCATAGTAATAGAAGTTTTAACACTTATTATTTCGAATATTTTTATGACGGAAAGAAATATCGAAATAGTGAAGATATTGATTACGGTAACCGAGAAGAAAGTAAAGACAAATTTTATAAAGTAAATTTATCTACTAAAAATCCTCAATATTCTGCAATTTTTTTAGACCACGAGATAGTAGACACATCTGAAATTAGAAATGCAGGATTTAAATAAAGCTACTTCTGGTAGCAGCCGTTCCTCGTAATTGCGAATATTGTGGTAAGTTCACGTTTGTGTTTCGCGAGAATTTTTATCTTTAACAGAAAATAATCGGTTCCGAAGCTCTCAACTGACGAGAAGAGGCGGAGCGTTAGTAGTAACTCTATGACAACACTGCAATCATCAAAAAGACGACAATGAGATTAAACATACTTTTATTTCTGAGCACTATTACTTTATTGACATCATGCAATGGACAGACCTCTAATCAGAAGAAAAACACTGATTTATTTATAAAAGGTGATACTGTAAAAGAACTTGGTAAAAGCATTATGGTTGTCTATCAAGATAAGAATAATACCTATTGGTTTGGAAGTTGGGAAACTGGAGTGTATCGATATGACGGTAAGACTTTGATAAATTATACAACAAAACACGGTTTGTATACCAATAGAGTGGATGATATAGAAGAAGATACATTGGGCAACTTATATTTCGCGGGTATGAACCCAAATGCTACCATAACAAAGTTTGACGGAAAATCATTTACCAATATCAAAGCAATCCCAAGTAATGAGTGGAAACTTGAAGAAGATGATTTGTGGCTAGTTAATGCCTATCGAGCCGAACAAAAAGTCTATCGATTTGATGGAAATACGCTTTATGAATTGACACTTCCAAAGCCACCTAAACATAATAATCCATTTGAAGTTTATAGCATATATAAAGATAGAAAAGGAAACATTTGGTTTGGCACTAATCCTGTAGGAGTATGTCGTTATGATGGAAAATCATTTGAATGGATTACCGAAGAAGATGTGACAGAATTTCGAAATGAAGGAGCAAATGGAGTGCGTTCAATTACGGAAGACAAAAATGGCGACTTTTGGTTTAATACTGAAAACCGTTATAGTATTTACGACAGCGCCACTTTAAAAAGCAATAAGTTTTATACAAGATACGAAAGCATAGGTAGTTTAGATGGAAAAAATACCAGTGGTTTAAATGAGTATTTATCGACAGTAAGAGACAACGAGAATAATTTGTGGTTTGTAACTTATCGTAGTGGCGTTTGGAAATATGATGGAACAAAAATTACACACTATCCAGTTCAAGTAAACTCAAAAGACATTACTTTATTCAGCATATACAAAGACATCAATGGTGATCTTTGGCTTGGAACGCACGAAAATGGTGTATATAAATTTAATGGAAAGACATTTGAAAAGTTTAAACCATACTGACGAAAAAAGAACAGGGGATAAATGGTGTTTGGCACGATTACTTCGTCCGTTCGCTTTGCTCGAGTGCGAATTTTGAAGTAAATTCAATCTATCCTATCGCAGGAAGTTTTATCTTTGATAGAATATAATTGGTTGCGAAGTTTGCAACTGACGAGAAGCAGTAAAACGTTGGCAATTTTGCCGAACCGCAGAAAGTACTTTAAAATAAAAATGACAGAAGCAGACAAATTATCTTTATTTTTTAGCAATGAATTTCCTTTTAATAAAGAAGGTTTAGAAGAATTTGTAACTACTTTTGTTATTAAATCATACAAAAAAGGGGAAATCATTTTAGAAAATGGAGCTATTGAAAATGAACTCCGTTTTTTAGACGAAGGCATTATTAGAGAATATTATGCAACTAACGACAGGGAAAAAAATATTAATTTTTACACTAGTTCAGGTTTTATAACCGACTTTTCTTCGTTTACACATTCCACAGCAACAAGAAAGTATCAAGAATGTTTGACTGACGTTGATTTAAGGGTTTTATCTAAAGATAAATTCTTGACTTTTACCAATCAATACCAATGTGGCAAACTATTTATTGAAACTATTTTCCAAAGAATTGTTGTTAATAAAGAAAATGAAGAATTCAACCATTTTGTAAATACTGCTGAAGAATTATATCTCGAGATTATGAAAAATAAGCATGATTGGTTACTTCAAATTCCTCAGTATCATATTGCTTCCTATTTAGGAATTACTCCAGAAACATTAAGTAGAATTAGAAAAAAAATTTAATTTCTTGATTTCAATCAATGTAAAACATTATAGCATTGAGCAACTTTGCACTTTCAATTTAAAACTACTAAATAATGAAAGTACATCATTTAAGAAACGCCACTTTAGTCATAGAAACTGGAGATAATTTTATATTAGTTGATCCAATGCTTGGAAAAAAAGGAACAGCTGGACCAACATTTACACTTTTCCGTTTCAAACCACAACGAAATCCTATTGTAGATTTACCAAGCAATGCAATGGATATTGTTGAAAAAGCTACACATTGTTTAATAACGCATTTGCATCCAGACCATTTGGACAAGGAAGCGGAGCATTTTCTTCGCACTAAACAAATTCCTGTTATTTGTAGTGTTAAGGACGAAAGTACATTAAGAAAAAAAGGATTAAACGTTTCCCAAACGGTTGACTATTGGAAAAAAACCAGTTTTTTAGGTGGAATAATTCAGGGTATTCCAGCCGTTCATGGGTATGGATTTGTAGCAAAACCTATGGGAAATGTAATGGGATTTTATTTAGAATTACCAAATGAAAAGTCAATCTATTTAAGTGCCGATACCATATATACTGATGACGTTCACAAAGTTTTGACACAATTAAAACCTGAAATTTCAGTTGTGGCTTGTGGAACGGCTCAATTGGATATTTTTCAACCTTTGTTAATGCGAATGGATGACATCTTAAAATTTGTAAAAAATGCACCAAATCAAGTAATCGCTAACCATTTAGAAGCAGTAAATCATTGTCCGACAACGAGAAAGCAATTAGAAACAGCAGTTTCAAAAATTGGACTTTCTGACAAAGTTTTTATTCCGAAAGACGGAGAAAGCAGAACTTTTTAATAAAATTGCTACTAACAGCCGTTTCAAGGGCGTAATTTTACCGTGTTCATAGAAAATAGTAACTTAAATTTGAAATAAAATAATAACTCAATAAAATTATATTTTTTAAAATATTTAAAAAGAAATGAATACAGCTATTTTAAACAAAAATGATTTAAACATAGGCATTAAAGAACAAGTTTCTGAATTATTCCGTCAATTAAGTCCAAACAAAATTCAGTTAGATCTTGAAGAAATATTGAATGAGAAAAACCAAATTACAGTTGCCTATTGTGAGGACAATAATAAAATAATTGGAATTGCATTAATGTGTACTTACAAAGTTATATCTGGAAGCAAGGGGTGGATTGAAGATGTAGTTGTAGACTCAGCGTCACGGGGAAAAGGAATAGGAAGAAAACTAATCAACTTATTAGTTGAAGTAGGCGAAGAAAAAGAACTATCTGAAATACTTCTTTTTACAGAAGACCATAGATTGGCTGCAATAAATTTATATTCAAGTGTTGGTTTTAAACTTAAAGACAGTAAGATATATTGCAAGAAAAAATAACAAGAAGTACGCACAACAGCCATTTCACACAATTGCGAATTTTGTAGTAAGTTCACGTTTGCGTTTCGCAAGATTTTTTATCTTTAACTGAAATAATTGTTAGCGAATTTTTAACTTTGTTAAGAAGAGGAACTTTATAATAATGATTCCATAGATCATAAAAAAATGATGAAACAACTACAATTTGCTATAAAAGAACTAATAACTATTTCAGAAAACGAAATGGAAAATTTCTTGTGTTATTGCAAATCTAAAACGTTTAAGAAAAAAGAAGTTTTAAGTAAACCAAACGAAATTGCAAACGAAATATTTTTTATCAATAAAGGAATCATTAGAGTTAAAATTCTTGACAATAGTGGAACGGAACATTCAATTCATTTTGCATTAGAAAATCAATTTATTGCCGATTACTCCAGTTTTATTCAGCAAACAAAATCAATTTATACTTTAGAAGCACTAGAAGAAACCGAAGTTATAATTATGCCAAAATCTACTATTGATTGGGGTTATGCCAATTTGAAAGAAGGTCAAAAAATGGGTAGATTAATTGCTGAATATTATTTTATTTACCAAGATAATCGCATAAAAAACAACTATTTTAGAACACCAAAAGAGCGTTATGACAATATTTCAGAGGTGTTTCCAAACATTCATAATCGTGTTCCACAACATATGATTGCTTCCTATTTAGGAATTACATCAATACATTTAAGTCGATTAAAAAAAACATAAACATTTGTTATCGTTTTGAAAATCCATCTTTTCTATATTTGATATTAATTTTAAAATCAAATGATATACTTTATTGAAACCTTAAAAGAAAGAAACGAAACCTTGTTCAATTTCGGATTAGTTTGTTTGGTTTTTACTATACTGTTTTTTATACTTTCAAAAACAACTTCCACCGAAGTTTTAGGAATTAACGCGTACATCAAACCTTTCAAATTTGCTTTTTCTACATTTATCTATTCCTGGACAGTGGCTTGGTTTTTAGGGTATTTGCCTAGTTTTAATCCAACCATTTTTAATTGGATTATCATCATTACTTTGGGTTTTGAGATAGTCTATATTGCATTGCAAGCCTCAAAAGGAGAGCTTTCACATTATAATATTTCTACACCAACAAAATCTTTTTTGTTTTCAATGATGGCCTTGATGGCAACCATTGCAACTTTGGCAACAGCTTATATTGCTGTTTTGTTTTTTAGCTCTACCGTTTCAGAATTACCCAATTATTATTTGTGGAGCATTCGATTGGGATTGATAATCTTTGTTATTTTTTCGTTTGAAGGTTTCGTTATGGGTTCAAAAATGGCACATACTATAGGAAGTGAAGACGGAAGCAAAGGCTTAGCAATATTGAATTGGAGTTTTACTTATGGTGATTTGCGTATTGCTCATTTTATAGGAATGCACGCTTTGCAAATCATTCCAATCGCATCATTTTATTTATTAAAAAACACCAAACTTACCATTGGGCTAGGTATTTTGTACTTCGGATTAGCTCTTTTTACATTAATTCAAGCCTTACAAGGAAAATCATTTTTCGGTAAAATCTAAACAAATGTTATCGTTTAATGATATAAACTCAAAGTAATTTTGTTTTGAAATTTAAACTTAATTACTATGAAAAATGGATTATTACTAGTGTGTTTGTTATTTGGATTAACCGTTTTTTCTCAAAACGGAACTATTAAAGGAAAAATTACCGATAAATTATCAGAAAAACCACTTCAGGGTGTAATTATTGTACTAGTTAATTCAGAAAACAACACTTCTGAAACTGACGAAAATGGAAATTTTACTTTGCAAAATGTTCCAATCGGAAGGCAAGTAATCGAGATTAGTTTTGCAGGTTATGAAAACAGTTCGGTTCCAAATATTGATGTAACTTCAGGGAAAGATGTTTTTTTAACCATTGCTTTAACTGAAAAATTTAATCAATTGGAGGAAGTTGTTATTAAATCTGACAATAATAAAGCAAAAGCAATCAATAAAATGGCTGCAGTATCAACGCGACAATTTAGCGTAGAAGAAGTAAATCGATATGCTGGTGGAAGAAGCGATGTGGCTCGTTTGGTTGCTAATTTTGCAGGAGTTTCAACTGGAAATGACAGCAGAAATGATATTGTAGTTCGAGGAAATTCACCTGCAGGAATGTTGTGGCGCATTGAAGGAATTCCTGTACCAAGTCCAAATCATTTTTCAACTTTAGGAACAACAGGAAGTCCTGTTTCGGCTTTAAACCCAAATATGTTAGCCAATTCCGATTTTCTAACTTCTGCTTTTCCTGCCGAATACGGTAATGCAATTAGCGGTGTTTTTGATTTGAGTTTTAGAAAAGGAAACAAAGATAATTACGAATTTACTGCTGGCATTGGTGCTTATCCTGGTGTTGAGTTTGTCTCCGAAGGACCAATGGGAAAAAATCAAGGTTCATTTTTGGTTGCTGGTCGTTACGGCATTGCAGGTTATCTTGGCGGTTCAGGAACTGGTGCAGCAATTCCTAACTATAATGATGTTTCTTTCCATCTTGATTTTGGAAAAACCAAGTTAGGTAATTTTACACTTTTCGGAATTGCAGGATTTTCTAATATTGAATTTCTTGGAAAAGATGCCACTGATGAAGACTTGTTTTCTGCAAAAGATGCCAATCAAAAATTAAATTCCGATTTTTATTCTGTTGGTTTAACTCATAAAGTAGCAACTGGAAATAATTCATTTCTAAAAACAACAATTGGAACTTCAAATTCTTTAAATAGTTATGAAGAAGATCGATTGTTTGATATTGGAACTCCAACCGAAAATAAAATTCGGTATACAGAAAGTGATAATCAGGAAAATAGAATTACAGTAAGTTCCTTATTTAACTCAAAAATAAATAGAAATTTTACAATTAGAACAGGAGTTTTATTTGAGCTTTTCAATATAGATTTTAATCTACAAGACCGATTCAAACAAACTGATGCCAATGCCGATGGATTTGAAGATTTCAATACTATTTACCAAACAAAAGGCCATTACACGATTTTGCAACCTTATGCCCAAGCTCAAATTAGACTTTCTGAAAAATTAACATTAAATGCTGGACTTCACGGACAATCATTTTCTGTTAACAATCAATTTGTTTTAGAACCAAGAACTTCCGTAACCTATAAAGTTAATAGCAATAATACTATAAATTTAGGATACGGTTTACATCATCAAAATGTTCCAGCACCGATTTTATTTCAGAATGAAAACATCGGTGGGAATTTAGTACAAACCAATAAAAATTTAGACTTAGTAAGAAGCAATCATTTTGTTTTAGGTTATGATGTAAAATTAGCAGATAAATGGCGTGGCAAAGCCGAACTATATTACCAAAATATTAATAATGCTGGTGTTGAAAATTTCGCTAGTAGCTATTCAACTTTAACAGAAGGTTCCGATTTTGGTTATTCAACCGACAAAACATCATTAGTAAGTAATGGAAAAGGAAAAAATATCGGAATAGAATTAACCATAGAAAAATTCTTTAGCAAAGGTTATCACGCACTTGTAACCACATCATTTTTTGAAAGTAAATACGAAGGTAGTGATGGAATAGAGAGAAACTCACCTTTTAATAACAAATATACCATTAACGCTTTAGGTGGAAAGGAATTCAAAGTCGGAAAATCGAAACGCACCATTCTATCTTTCGATGGAAAAATAACAACATCTGGAGGACGATTTTATTCGCCAATAGATTTAGTTGCTTCACAAAATGCAGGTTTTCAAGTTAATGACGATGCTAATGCGTATAGCAAACAATATGACGCTTATTTTAGACTAGATTTAAGAACTGGAATAAAATTTAATAGTAAAAAACGAAAACAATCTCACATATTTTATTGCGAAATTCAGAATGTAACAGACAATGATAATATTTTTGTAAGTCGTTATAATCGTTTAACAAATCAAGTAAATAGAATTGACCAAATAGGTTTATTTCCAGATTTTGGATATAAATTTCAATTTTAATATAAAATACCACTACTGTCAATAGCCGTATCAAGAAATAGTAAAAGTACTTTATTAAAGTAAAAATTTTAATTAGTATAGGTCAACAAATTTATGTAGTGTTGACACATTTTAATTAGAAGCAAATTGATTAAAGTGAATACACAACTGGAATTTTTTTTTTAATAATTTGCAAAAAAAATGGTTCAAGCTCACATAAAATAGTAAAAGAATAGCAGACTAATATTTAGAAGTTTTTTTAATTTAAAAAACCACGACTAAAATTTTAAGTCGTGGTTTTTAATTTATAATCAGTTTTATTATCTATTCTCTTCCTTCAATTTTTTCAGGTTCTTCGGAGTAAAGCTCACCAGGTAATTGATTGCGAAAAACTAGTTGACCATCAAAACTATCCAATAAAATGATGCTATCAGTAGTTACCTTATTCGCTAAAATCTCTTTAGACAACTGATTTAATACTTCTCTCTGAATAACTCTTTTCACAGGACGTGCTCCATATTGAGGATCGTAACCTTTTTGTGCTAAATAATCAATCGCTTCTGGAGTTGCATCCATTGTTATGTTTTGATGTGCTAACATTTTGGTAACGCTTTTCAATTGCAATCCAACAATTTGTTTGATGTTCGCACTTGTTAATGGCGTAAACATTACAATTTCGTCAATTCTATTGATAAACTCTGGTCTTACCGTTTGTTTTAATAAACCTAAAACTTCTACTTTGGCAGCTTCGGTTACGGCTTCAATATTTCCTTTTAGGTTATCAAATTTGTCTTGTATAATGGCACTTCCCATATTGGAAGTCATTATGATAATTGTGTTTTTGAAATCAGCAACGCGACCTTTGTTATCGGTCAATCGTCCTTCATCCAAAACTTGTAATAAGATATTGAATGTGTCAGGATGCGCTTTTTCAATTTCGTCCAAAAGAATTACAGAATATGGTTTTCTTCGAACAGCTTCGGTCAATTGACCACCTTCATCATAACCTACATATCCTGGAGGCGCACCAACTAATCTGCTTACCGAATGGCGTTCTTGGTATTCGCTCATGTCAATACGTGTCATTGCGTTTTCATCGTCAAATAAATATTCGGCTAACGCTTTGGCTAACTCGGTTTTTCCAACACCTGTTGTTCCTAAGAATAAGAAAGAACCGATTGGTTTTTTCATGTCCTGCAATCCGGCACGACTTCTACGAACAGCATCGCTCACGGCTTCAATAGCTTCTTCTTGACCAACCACTCTGTGGTGTAATTCGTCTTCTAGTTTCAAGAGTTTTTCTCTTTCACCTTGAAGCATTTTCATTACTGGAATTCCAGTCCATTTTGCTACGACTTCTGCAATATCTTCACGAGTTACTTCTTCTTTGATTAACGAAGTTCCTGCTTGGTTTTCGGCTAATTGAATTTGTAAAGCATCCAAACGTTCTTGAGCGTCTTTAATTTTTCCATAACGGATTTCAGCTACTTTTCCGTAATCACCATTACGTTCAGCTTGTTCAGCTTCGGTTTTGAAATCTTCAATTTCTTGCTTGATGTTTTGAATATTATCTACAACATCTTTCTCTGATTTCCATTTGGTGAAAATTTCGTTGCGTTCTTCTTTTAAGTTTGCTAAATCCATTCCCAAACCTTTCAATTTGGTTTCGTCATTTTCACGTTTAATCGCTTCCATTTCGATTTCCAATTGCATAATTTTCCTATCCAAAACATCCAATTCTTCAGGTTTTGAATTGATTTCCATACGCAATTTAGAAGCCGCTTCGTCCATCAAGTCAATAGCTTTATCAGGAAGAAAACGATTGGTAATATAACGTTGTGATAATTCTACAGCCGCAATAATTGCATCGTCTTTGATTCGCACTTTGTGATGGGTTTCATATTTTTCTTTGATACCACGCAAAATCGAAATCGCACTTTCTGTATCCGGTTCATCGACCATTACTTTTTGAAAACGTCTTTCGAGTGCTTTGTCTTTTTCAAAATACTTTTGGTATTCGTCTAAAGTTGTCGCACCAATAGCACGCAATTCGCCACGAGCCAAAGCAGGTTTTAAAATATTTGCTGCATCCATCGCACCTTCGCCACCGCCAGCGCCAACAAGAGTATGGATTTCGTCAATGAAAAGTACGATGTCACCTTCGGCAGAAGTTACTTCTTTTACTACCGCTTTTAATCGTTCTTCAAACTCACCTTTGTATTTCGCACCAGCAATCAATGCGCCCATATCTAAAGAATAAACGATTTTATCTTTTAGATTTTCAGGAACGTCACCATCTACAATTCGGTGTGCTAAACCCTCGGCAATGGCTGTTTTACCAACACCAGGTTCACCAACTAACATCGGATTATTTTTAGTACGACGTGTTAGAATTTGTAAAACTCTTCGAATTTCTTCATCACGACCAATTACTGGATCGAGTTTACCGCTTTTAGCTAATTCGTTGAGGTTTTTAGCGTATTTATTCAAAGAATTGTATGTTTCTTCGGCAGATGCAGAAGTTACTCGTTCTCCTTTACGCATTTCGTCGATAGCAGCTTGCAAACCTTTTTCAGTAACACCTTGGTCTTTTAGGATTTGGGCGACTTTACTTTTCGATTTGAAAATAGCTAAGATTAAATGTTCGATAGAAACGAATTCGTCGTTCATTTTTTTAGCAATGATTTCTGCTTCGTTTACTGTGGTTGCAGCGTCACGAGAAAACATTAAATCACCACCAGAAACCTTTGGAAAACTTTGAATGGTACTGTCCAATATTTTTTTGAAAAGCTCTACATTAACGTTAAGTTTTTTCAAAATAAAAGGGGTTACATTTTCGTCGACTTCCAAGATACCTTTGAAAATGTGTTCGTTTTCGAGCTGTTGTTGCCCTAAACTTTGTGCAATTTGCTGTGCTTGTTGCAAAGCTTCTTGCGATTTGATTGTGAATTTATTGATGTTCATTTTTTTTTATAATGTGTTGTTGTATAGTGAATTGTTGTATAATTTATTGTTGTGATTGAAATTGATTTTTGAAATAGTTACGTCAATTTATGTTCCAATGTTATAAAGCGGTCAAAATGGCTTGTTTGAAAGCAAACAACACTAATAAAGTTACGACAAATAGTCGGGTTTGATGTCAATTTTTCAGTTTATTTACACTAAATTTGAAAATAGGATATTTAATTACATGCTTCATCGATTATCCTTAACATTTCAGTATTATGTATTCTGTTTTAGAAAAATTTATAAAAAGTAAAGTTGAAATTGATGCACAATCTCTTGATAAGATTTGTTCATGTTTTGTGTTATTGAAAACAAAGCGAAATCAAATTCTTTTGGATTATTCTCAAGTGTGTAATTTTTATTATTTCATCAATAAAGGAAGCATTCGATTGTTTACAATTTCGAAAGATGGAAATGAAAGTTCGAGATTTTTTGCATTTCAAGGTAGTTTTGCTACTGCTTTACCAAGTTTTATTGATCAGTTACCTGCTGAGGAGTATTTGCAAACCATTGAAAAATCGGAACTTTTGTGCATATCAAGAGCCGACTTTTATAACTTAGTTAAAGAAATACCGCAATTTGCAAAACTATATACTGAAATTTTGGAGCTTGGTTTTATAGTTGCTCAAAAAAGAATATATGGTTTTCAAGGTTTTGATGCATTAGATAAAGTGAAATGGGTAATAAAACATCAACCTCAACTATTCCTTAAAGTTTCCAATAAAATGGCAGCTTCCTATTTGGGAATTTCTCCATCTACTTTGAGTAGAATCAAATCTAAATTATAGAAAACGTTGACATAAAGCAACGTTTTTTTGTTTTTGAGCAATTAATTTTGCTGAAACAAATTTTATATGAAAACGTTGCACTTACTTCTTTTGTTAATACCTTTTTTTGGTATTGCACAAACTAAAGAGAAACCAAAAGAACTTGGAATATCAACTAACACCTATATTCATTCTGTAGATAATTTGACATTATCAGCATCTTTCGAAATAGTTAAACGCGTTAATGAATCGGCTCGTTTGCTTAATAAAAAAGTAGCCATAGCAATACTTGATGCCTCAGGAACAATTGTTTTACTAACTCGAGATGATGGAGTTGGACCTCATAACGCGGATGCCGCAAAACGAAAAGCTTTCACCGCGCTTTCTACAAAAACGGCTACACTTTTATTGTTGAGAAATGCTGCAGCAAATGACGACACAAAAAATTTAAATACTTTACCAGAATTGCTTTTACTGAGTGGCGGTTCACCCATTTGGTACAAAGGAACTATTGTGGGAAGTATTGGAGTTGCTGGTGGCGGAAGTCCAGAAAATGATGATTTTTTAGCGAAATCGGCAACAATTCAAGAGTTTGGAATTACTACTTCAAAATAAAAATTTAAAATTAAAAAAACATGAAAAACTTATTTACAGTCGCTTTAACGCTTTTTGTTTCAATTATTTTTGCACAAAAAGCAAATTATCAATTGTCTAGTCACATTCTAGATGTTTCAAAAGGAGTTCCAGTTAGTGGCGTTCATATCAAATTGGAACGATATAACGAGCAAAACAAAACTTGGAATTTGGTAGATGAAAAAATTACAGATGTTAATGGCAGAATTACTGATTTTTTAAATTCTGAAAAATCTAATATTGGGATTTATAAATTGACTTATTTTACTAATGATTATTTTAAAAAAAATAACATAGAAAGTTTTTATCCATTTATAGATGTTGTGTTTCAGATTAAAGATCAAAATCACTATCATGTTCCCATAACGCTTTCTGCATTTGGATACGCGACTTATAGAGGGAATTAATTTGTATTAAAACAACATGTTCTGATAATTTATAATTTGACTAAACCAAAAAAATGATGGTATTAATCAATACATAAAAACAAGTTTTTTAAATAAAGAAGCCGTAATTTTGTAAAATCAATTCAATGTAAATTAAAGGCTTTATGAGTTTATTTAAAAATATATTTGGTTCATCCGAAGAAGATAATAAAACTTCAAAAAAGACGTGGAGACAATTAACCGATTTAGGTCAGTTGAATGAAATTGTTGAGGTGTCAAATGAAAAGTTAGTTTTGATTTTCAAGCACAGCACACGTTGTAGTATTAGCAGATATGCTTTGAAGCAATTTGAGAATGAGTTTGCATTTGGCGATAAAATTGTAACTTATTTTCTGGATTTAATAGAGTTTCGGGATATTTCAAATGAGATAGCTCAACGTTTTGGTGTTATTCATCAATCACCACAAATTATACTTATTAAGGAAGGAAAAGCAATTTATGATACCTCTCATGAAAGTATCGAGGCAAAGAAATTAGAATCATTTATTTGATTTAAAGCAATAAAAAACGCATTGGAGAACAATGCGTTTTTTGTTTTTTATCTTCTGAATTTATTCCTTGTAATAATTTCTTTCAGTTTGTTTTTTAAATCATTTCCAGTGTCAAAAACCATTTGTTCATTGGATGGAAATGGAACTGCTCGTCTATCAAAATTAGGATAGTATTCTTGTTCACATGCTCGTTTATCACCTTTAAATCTCGAATAAATATGATTAAAAGTAAACTCGCTTGCTAATGGGAATGTTTGTAATAATTGATTGGTTCTAAAGTCAATATAATCCACTTTTGCAGTTACTTGACATGCTTTAAATTGTGCAAACTCATAAACAGTAGCACGAACTGTTCGCATGTCATCAACTTTGATTGCGTTACCTAAACTGTCTTTTACAACTTGTCCGTTAGCATTTAATAGATTTTTTAAACCTACTTTTATAATTTTCTCTTTTTGAAGTTCTTTTTCTTTCACTTGTTCTGGTGAAATATTGATCTGGCGAAAATTAACCACCAATCCATAGTCGTAATCAATTCCTTTTTGGCGATTGCTGTGATAAACAGTCCATTTATCATTTAAACCTAAGGTGCTAAAATCCAATAAATCGTTTTCAAGACGAACCGGAATAACCATATTGGTTTCGTTTTTGGTGTAAACGCTAACAAAATCGGTTCCTTTAAATCGTGCTTCTTCAATAAGCTTGTCAGTATCTTTAAATCCAGGACTTAAGTTTTTTAAGTAAATCAAATCATCATACGCACGTCTGAGAACCATTTTGTCTTTGTTGATTAAAAGCGCTTTTGAGTTATCGTATAAATATTTTGCTAAAGCATTTTTGCTGCTAACAATTTGATCTGAATAATCATCAAAAGGGAAAATGGCATCTCGACCTTCTTTTAATAATTTTAATGGTAATAATGGACGAATTTGTTCTTGGCGGTTATTCAATTGTACATAAGTATTATATATTTTTTCAAGATTTTGTGGATTAGCATCTTTAAACCAAGTATTTATGTTACGTAAATCCCTATCTTTTGCTTTGGCAAACGCTTCTTCGAGCAAATAAACATAATCTTGTTTTCCTTTAGCGTTTTTGTTGCCTTTCAACCCATCAACAGCATTTTGAATAGCTCCATCATATTCTCCAGAAGTCAACATATCTCTCGTTTGACGAACGCCACAGGAGGAAACGATAAGTAGTAAAGCAAGTAGTTGTGTAATTTTTTTCATTCCTATTTTTTTTAACAAATATATATTTTTAAAGGATATTCCATGTTCAAAATAATAATAATTTGTTTTTAACATAAATTATTTAATAATTTATAATATTAATTAAAATTAACTTGTGTTATCTAAATAATAATCTTAAATTTCCAGTATTCTTATTTGTAAGTAGTGATGTATGGAAAATGGAAGAATTAGCAAGAATCTACTATATTCTGATAAGCACTTTGAGTTACTGCTCGAATTGTACAGATTTTCCTTGGCTAATCATACCACCATTGAAATTGCTCTAGATAAAATCACCGAAACAGTTGTAGAAGGTTTACATATTGAGCGATGCAGTTTTTGGAAAATTGAAAATGATAGACTTGTCTGCTTAAATCTATTCGAAAAAAATACTAATTCCCATACCAAAGAGGCTGATTTAATTGCCGCAGATTTACCTATTTATTTCAAAGCATTAAAAGACGGTATTGCCATTGTGGCTGATGATGTGTTGAACAACACTTATACCAAAGAGTTAAAAGAAAATTATCTAATTCCGCTTGGAATAACAGATATGCTTGATTTGCCAATCCGAATTGATGGAAAACTGTATGGAGTGCTATGTTGTGAACATCGGGATAGCGATAGAGTTTGGATAGATTCTGATTTAGCATTTACTCGTTCAATTGCGGATATTTTATCCATACTTTTTGAGCAAAATAACAAGAAATTAGTTGAAAAAGAATTAGTAGAGAGTGAGCGAAAACTGAGTTTAATTACAAACAATTCTAAAGATGGTTTTGTAGTTTTTGAGAATAAAGTAATCACTTACATTTCACCTTCTTACTCTAAAATGCTTGGATATTCTGAGGAAGAAGTCTATAAAATGAAGTTGGAAGATGTTTTTAATAGCATCCATCCAGAAGATGTAGAAAAGGTTAGAACCATTATCTATGATAATTTAGGTAAAAGAGAGAAGAACTTTAAATCTGAATTCCGATTTAAAAATAAAGAAGGAAATTATTTTTGGAGAGAAGATACAGCTAGTGTTTTATATGATGAAAACGGTAATTATGAAAAATACATTATCATTTCAAGAGATGTAACAGCTATAAAAACAGCAGAAATGGAGATTGACAAAATGTATACCATTTCAAAAAATCTTAACGAACGACTACTTGATTTTACCTACATTATTTCTCACAATATTCGTTCTAATACGAGCAATATCAGTATGATTATTGATTTAATAGAATCAACTTCTGACAATGATGAAAAAGAAGAATACTTTCAATTACTGAAGGAAAGTAACAAAAAACTAGTTGATACGATTTACTATTTAAATGAAACCGTAAATATTCAATTGAGTTCTAAAGAGAATAGGGTAAAGCTAAATCTGAAAGAAGAAATTGAAAAAATTCTAGTTGCTATCAACGCCATAGTTAAAAGTAATAATGTTACGATTAATTATCACATTCCTGATGATTTTACTATCAAAGTAATTCCTTCCTATCTTGAAAGTATCATGCTCAATTTGATAACAAATGCTATCAAATACCGTTCAAAAGAAAGAGATTTGATTGTTGAAATTACAGCAAAAAAGAAAGAGAATAAATATACTATAAGCGTTAAAGACAATGGACTTGGAATAGACTTGGTTAAAAATAAAGATAAAATTTTTGGAATGTATAAAACATTTCATGGCAATCCTGATGCTGTTGGTTTGGGATTATTTATGACCAAAAACCACATAGAAGCATTGGGAGGAAATATTGGAGTGGAGAGTAAAGTTAATATTGGAACCGAATTTAAATTTAGATTATATGAGTGATAAGAAATCTATTTTTGTGATAGATGATGATGCAATTTTTGTTTTTGTGCTTAAAAAATTATTTTTAAAAATGGAAAACAATACACCTTTAGAAACATTTTCAAATGGATATTTAGCCTTAGAAGTTTTAAAAGAAAAATTTTCAAAAAACGAAAAGTTACCCGATATAATCTTTCTTGACATTAACATGCCAATGCTTGATGGCTGGCAGTTTTTGGATGAAATTGAGTTATTACCTTTTGGCGATTCGCTAAACGTTTATGTTACTTCGTCAACTATTGATACTACTGAAATCGAAAAAGTAAGTCTTTATAAAACTGTTCGCGAGTTTGTTTCTAAACCAATTTCTCTTGCGGAATTGAATCGAATTATAATGAATTAGAAACGTTCAAAAACACCCAATCCAAATAGCGCAAAGTCATATTTGACTGGATCAGTTGCGTCTAGTTTGCGTAGCATTACATCCAGTTCGTTTAGCGCTTTTGAATCGTTTTGTTTTCTAGAAAGGAGTTCAAGTTTTCTTGCTACATTTCCCGAATGAACATCTAAAGGACAAGATAATTTGCTTGGTGAAATGTTTTTCCAAAGACCAAAATCAACACCAGAATTATCTTTACGAACCATCCAACGTAGAAACATGTTGATTCGTTTGGCTGCCGAACCCATTTCAGGATTGGAAACATGTTTGTTGGCTCTGTTTTGGTGTTCTATTTCAAAGAAATGATTTTTAAAAACAGTGATGCTTTTTTGGAGCGAAGTTGGTTCTTGATTTTTAGTAAAAACACCTTCTAATCCACCATGATTTTGATAAATATGCCGCAATGATTTTATGAAAGTTTGAAAATCTTGCCCATTAAAAGTTCGGTGTACAAAATGGTTTAAGCTTTCTAAATCTTTTGGACTATGATTTTTCACAAAGTCAAATGGCGAATTATCCATTAAATCCATCATCTTTTGTGCATTGTTGATGATCATCTTTCGATTTCCCCATGCGATGGTAGCAGAGAGAAAACCAGCAATTTCAATATCTTCTTTTACTGAAAACTGATGCGGAATTTGAATAGGATCTGAGTCTATGAATTTTTTTGTGTTGTATAATTCAACTTTTTCGTCCAAAAACTCTTTGAGTTCGTCAAAGTTCATTATTCAGAAATTAAACCATCAACCATTACTAATTTTCTATCAGCCATGTTGGCTAGCTCTTCATTATGGGTAACAATTACAAAGGTTTGATTGAATTCGTCTCTCAATTTAAAAAATAATTGATGTAAATTTTCAGCAGAAGCAGTGTCTAAATTTCCGGATGGTTCATCGGCAAAAATAACGGCAGGTTTATTAATCAAAGCTCTGGCAACTGCAACGCGTTGTTGTTCGCCACCCGAAAGTTCGTTGGGTTTATGATGTATTCGTTCCGCTAAACCTAAATAGTTTAACAGTTTCATCGCTTCAGCTTCGGTTTGGGCTTTTTCCTTTCCAGCAATGAAAGCAGGAATGCAAACATTTTCTAAAGCGGTAAATTCGGGTAACAATTGTTGAAACTGAAAGATAAATCCAAGATGTAAATTTCTAAATTTAGACAATTCCTTGTCTTTCATATTTAATAAATTCTGTCCTTGAATTTCTAAATATGAATTGTCATTTTTATCAGGATTATCAAGCGTTCCCAAGATTTGGAGTAGTGTAGTTTTTCCTGCTCCTGAAGCACCAACTATGGATACAATTTCTGCTCTTTTTATTTCTAAAGAAACGCCTTTTAGTACTTGTACGCTGTCGTATTTTTTAATAATATTTTTTGCAATAATCATCAATCGAATTTTTCACAAAGTAACAAAGTATTTTTATTTTTTGGTCATTATCAATTTTATTTATAGTTGAATAATTTATAAAGTTTTGTTAAGTAGTTAATTTTGTTTAATTATTAATTACTTTTGTTAAACAAAATTTAAAAATTTAATTCTTATGAACACTACCATTGAAAAAGAATTATTTGAATTGATAGGCGACAATCATCAAATGACTTCTGCGGAAACACCAATGCGACCTGATGCATTTATAAAATCAGATGAACAAAAGATGATTGCTATTGAAAAACATTTTCATGCCATAATGGATGAAATGGGAATGGATATGAGCGATGATAGTTTGCAAGGAACACCACATCGAGTGGCGAAAATGTTTATACAAGAGATATTTTCAGGACTTAACCCAGCAAATAAACCAAAAATTTCTGTTTTTGAAAACAGTTATAATTATGATAAGATGTTGGTAGAAGCCAACATTAGTTTCAATTCTACATGTGAACATCATTTTTTACCTATTATTGGAAAAGCGCATATTGGTTATGTTTCTAGCGGTAAAGTAATTGGTTTATCCAAACTAAATAGAATTGTTGATTATTATTCTCGTCGTCCACAAGTGCAAGAACGATTAATTATGCAAATTTTCAACGAATTAAAGACAGTATTAGAAACGGACAATGTTATTGTTGTGATGGAAGCAAAGCACCTATGTGTTTCAAGTAGAGGTATCAAAGACGAAAGTAGTTACACTTCAACAATTCAATACGGAGGAATTTTTAATGAAAAGGAAAATAGAAATGATTTCTTCAATTTAATTAATCAGGAATAAATTTGGCATTAGTTTTGATAATTAGTTATAGAAATTATTAAACTAAAAAAATTGACAGAGCAACTCAAAACCGTTGGACAATCAAATTATGAGTCGGATAAAAGCCGTAATTTGATGATTAGTGTTTTATTAGATTTAGTTGGTATGGCTACGTTTCTTATACCAGCTTTAGGTGAAATAGGTGATCTACTTTGGGCGCCAATTGCTGGTTATATGATGACTAGAATTTACAAAGGTGCTTCAGGAAAAGTGGCAGGTATTTTTGCCTTTTTGGAAGAGATAATTCCTTTTACCGACTTTATTCCAACATTTACATTAATGTGGATTTATACTTATGTAATTAAAACTGAAAAGAAAGAGCGTTAAGCTCTTTTTTTGTTTTCAAAAAAGTCAGCAATAAAACCAAGTTTCATGCTTCGAAGCATTTTTTTTTCGAATGCCCAAAAGAATTTGAATTGTCCGAAGATAAAACCAAATGAAACCAACAGCAATTGATATATTGGAAAAATCATAACAACATATAATGGATAATAAATCCAATTGGAAATAGTTCCTTTTTCAATTCCAAAAAGTCCTAAAAATGGTTTTGCTAATAAAGCCGATGATGAACCGGTGACAGCAAAAACGATTAGGATGACAAAAACTTGCCAATTTGAAGTAATATTCCAACGTTCTTTAAAACTTGCCATAGAAATTAAACTTATGCAAAGCTATTAATTTTAAATTCTAGGAACAAATCCTGCTAATTGTTGTTTATAGGTAATTTGAAAATAGATGAAATAGTTAAAGATTAAGTAATTGACTTCGTAACCATAATGGATGTTAGGATTGTAATCAATTTGCATTTCATATAAATTGGGATTGTATAAATGTGGCTGCATTGCTCTACGATTCCACTCAGCTACATAAATTCTATTTCTACTTTCTAAAAACGTTTCTGAGTGAAAACCTCTCGGTTGAGCGCGACCTAAAATCCATGAACTAAATCCTGGATCGATAATGATTACTTCATATTCTAGTTCTTCGTTGGCAATTTTAACCGTATCGGAGATTTTATTTGCAACTGCATCGTTTGGATTGGTTGAAATGCTTTTTGAGCTTGTGCAACCCATAATAGCTAGAAGAATAAGCAGTATTGAAATAACAGATTTCACAGTAATTAAATTTCTATAAAATTACGGAAGTTTCCCGAAAGGTTTTGCAATCAAAGTGTTAAAAAAAAAGTCGTACTTGAAGCACGACTTTTTTACTGTTTTAGTTTTATTTTTTATTTTCCAAATAGTTTTCCAAGCAAACCACCTAAAAAACCACCACTTTTTCCATCATTATTTCCACTAACGGCTGATATGGCTTCTTGAATTCCTACTTTACCATCACCATCTTTATCCAATCCGAGCATTCCTCCGTATTTTGAAATAGAGTCCATCAATCCGCCATTAGCATCTGAATTTCCGCCTGTGATTGCTCCAATAACATCGTTAATTTGGATACTTGAATTGTTTGGATCTTTTGCTCCTCCAATTAATGAACCTAAAACTTTTGGAATTAAACTGCCAGCAACACCGGATGATGCTTCGCTACTCAATCCAAATTTTTGACCTAAACTTCCACTCAGTTGATTAGTAATCATGCTAACAACCGGATTAGAAGCATCATTTGCATTATTCCCTTGGAATAATTTACCAATCAAATCAGTTCCACCTTCTTGGGAAGCGATACTTTTTAAGCTGTCTAAAATAGAACCACTTGCGTGTTCCATAACCGCTTCATTCTGTTCGTTTGGCACCGCTGTATTATTGACAACAGCTTCGCCACCGTATTGTTTTACTAACTCTGTTAATTGCTCAAACATCTCATACTTTTTATTGGTTAACAACCAAATGTATGAAAAAAAATACAACTAGGTAAAAAAAGTGGGTTATTTTTCGTTCTTTAATAAACTAATAATTTGTTCGGCTAGCTCGGTTCCAATTCTATCTTGTGCTTCTAAAGTTGCAGCACCAATATGTGGTGTTAACGAAATCTTTGGGTGCATTAAGATTTGAATTTCGGGAGTTGGTTCTTTTTCAAAAACGTCTAATCCTGCAAAGGCTACTTTTTCAGAATCTAATGCTTCTATTAATGCTACTTCATCAATCACTCCACCACGAGCGCAGTTTACTATTCCGACACCATCTTTTAATAGTTGAAATTCTTCCTTCCCAATAACATAACCTTCTTGTGCAGGAACGTGAAGTGTAATGAAATCAGCATGTTTAAAGACATCTTCTAAAGGTTCTGTTTCAAACTCTACATTTATAAATTGTCCATTATAAAAGTCAACTTTAACTTCGGCTTTATCCACAAATTTATCAGCCGCAATAACTTTCATTCCTAATCCCAATGCCATTTTTGCTACAGCTTGACCAATTCGTCCAAAACCAACTATTCCTAATGTTTTTCCACGCAATTCGATACCGTTCGCATAAGCTTTTTTCAAACCTTCAAAATTTGTATCACCTTCTAGTGGCATGTTTCGGTTGGAATCATACAAAAATCGTACGCCAGTAAACAAATGAGCAAAAACCAATTCGGCTACACTTTCTGATGATGAAGCTGGAGTATTAATGACATGAATTCCTTTGCTACGTGCATATTCTACATCGATATTATCCATTCCAACGCCACCACGACCAATTATTTTTAATCCTGGACAAGCATCGATAATATCTCGTCTTACTTTGGTTGCGCTACGAACTAACACCACCGAAACATTATTTTCGTTTACAAAGTTAGCCACTTGTTCTTGAGCTACTTTGGTTGTAATTACTTCAAAACCACCTTTTTCTAACGCTTTAATTCCGCTTTTAGAAATTCCGTCGTTGGCTAATACTTTCATTTTTAATGTTTAATTTTTAGCGTTTAATGTTTAATTTAAACTGTATTTATTGTTGTGCTATTTGTGATTGGTTGATTATCACTTCTTCTAGTTTTTTCATTACATCAACTAGTACTTGAACGCTTTCTAGAGGGAGAGCATTGTACATAGAAGCACGATAACCACCAACAGAACGATGTCCAGGAAGACCAGAAATTCCCGCTTCTTTCCACATTTTGTCAAAGGTTTCTTGATGTTCAGGATTGACTAATAAGAAAGTAGCGTTCATGTTGCTTCGGTCTTCTACATTTGCCGTTCCGATGAATAATGGATTTCGGTCGATTTCGTTGTAAAGTAACGCTGCTTTCGCTTCGTTAATTTTTTCAATAGTAGGAATTCCACCTTGATTTTTTAACCATTGTAAAGTTAGTAAACAAGTATAAACCGCAAAAACTGCTGGTGTATTGTACATGCTTTCCGCTTTGATGTGTTTTTCATAATCCAAAATACTCGGAATTGCTCTTCCAGATTTTCCAAGAATTTCTTCTTTTACAACAACTAAAGTTGTTCCTGCTGCACCCATATTTTTTTGAGCTCCAGCATAAATCAAATCAAACTGAGAAAAATCTAAACTTCTTGAAAAAATATCCGAACTCATATCACAAACTACTGGAACATTTGTTTTTGGAAACGATTTCATTTGCGTTCCAAAAATAGTGTTGTTACTCGTGCAGTGAAAATAATCCGCATCTACAGGAATAGTAAACTCTTTTGGAATATGACTATAGTTTTCTTCCTTCGATGAAGCTACAATCAAAGTTTCTCCAAATAATTTAGCTTCTTTAATAGCGTTATTCGCCCATGTTCCAGTATCTAAATAAGCCGCTTTTCCATTAACTTTCATAAGGTTGTTTGGCACCATCAAGAATTCCAAACTTGCTCCACCTTGAAGAAACAACGCCTGGTATCCTTTCCCTTCAAGTCCTAGAAGTTCTAAAACCAATGCACGAGCTTCGTCCATCACGGCAACGAAATCTTTACTTCGGTGTGATATTTCGAGGATTGACAATCCTGAATTGTTGAAGTTTAAAACGGCTTGGGCTGATTTTTCAAATACTTCTTGTGGAAGGATGCATGGTCCGGCGCTATAATTATGTTTTTTCATGGTTTGATTTTCAAAAAATTAAAGATGCAAATTACGGAAACTAGTGCAATATAACCGATTTTTATTTTCTTGTAAATCAATTGTATTATTAACGAAAACGGTTTCGTTGATAAGATTTGTTATTTTAAATCGACAACAAAAAAGCTATTGTATCTACATTATCTGCATAATCCCAAAGTTCAGGTTTTTGGGTTTTTCCAAATGGAATGCTATTTTCTATACTTTCTTTAGAAACAATGCATTGAATTTGTTCGGTATCATTTTTTAGTTGCGATTTTAGCACTTCAATATCGTCATAATATTCATAAAACACTGATGAGATAGGCGAGGCGTAACTGCTGTCTTCTTTCAAAGTAAGAAACTCATTGTCTAATAATTTGAAATTGCTCATTAAGAAAACGGCTTTGTTGTAGTCGTAATTGTTTGAGTATTTTTCGTAATAAATCACGTCTTTGTACTCGTAGATGGCTTCGAAGAAATCTTTAAAATCATAATTTCTCGGGACAAATAATTTGGAAACATTTCGGCAACCTAGACCAAAATAGCGGAAGATGTCTTCGCCAAGGTTTATTAATTCTTCTTTTGTTTCATTGCCAGTTAAAACAGCAACGGAATTTCGGTTTTTGCGAATGATACTTGGTTTGTCTTTGAAATAGAATTCAAAATAACGCGCTGTGTTGTTGCTTCCGGTTGCAATCACAGCATCAAAGTTTTCTAGCTTTCCATCGGTAAAGTTGATGTGGCTTTCTATTTCAGGGTTTACAGTTATTAGATATTTTGCTAGGAACTTAATTAAATGTTGGTCGTTTGAAGATGTTTTAACCAAAACATTATGACCGGAAATCAATACGGAAAGAAAATCATGAAAACCAACTAAAGGAATATTTCCAGCAAGAATTAATCCAACGGTTTTTGGTTTCGCTTCTTGGAGATTATAGTTTGATAACCATTTGTTTAGTTTTTCTTCTGTTAACGCATTTGCCCATGATTGAACAGAAAAGCAAACTTGTTCAGGTGTAAACCAGCCATTGTGTGATTGCGAAAGTTGAATTAAATCGGCAAAACCATCAAAATGCAAATCGTTGTGTAGTACAGTTTCGTTTTTTGTATAGTTTTCGAATGAAAATTGACTTAAAAAACGACCTAATTCAATAAAACATTTTTTTTTATCGATTTGTAACATTTGTTTATTTGTTTATGAATGGTTTTGATTGTAATTTTGCACAAAAATAAGACAATAGAAAATAGATTAAAGAGAAAAGATGTAATTTTCAAAAAAAAGATATTATTTCTTTTGATAAAAGTGAGCATCTAGAATCTGATATTTAATATCTGAAATTTAATATTTAAAATTAGCTATGGCAATCATAATAACAGACGAATGCATCAATTGTGGAGCATGTGAACCAGAATGTCCAAACACAGCTATCTATGAAGGTGCTGACGATTGGAGATATAAAGATGGAACAAAACTAAGAGGTAAGGTAATTTTACCTGATGGAACTGAAGTTGACTCTGATGCAGCTCAAACTCCAATTTCTGATGATATTTATTATATCGTTCCGGGTAAATGTACAGAATGCAAAGGATTTCATGAAGAACCACAATGTGCAGCTGTTTGTCCAGTGGATTGTTGTGTTCCTGATGAAAATCATGTAGAAAGTGAAGAAACACTTTTAAACAGACAATCATTTTTACATAATGAATAAAAATTTTCCCTTCTAGTTCAGAAGGGATTTTTTTTTGAATTTTTTTTTGTTAATTTGTTAAAACAAGTTACAAATGAGGAAAGTAGTACTCTTACTTTTTATTTCTCTTCAATCATTGATTTTCGCACAATCAGCCGAAAAATCGATTATTTTACTCGATGCAGATACAAACCTTCCCATTGAAGATGTCACAGTTTATATTATTAAGACAAAACAAACTTTATTGTCAAATGTAGAAGGAAAAGTAACTTTTACACTTTCGGGCACATCTAATATTCAAGCGACGCATTCTTCTTATGTTAGCGTTACAGTTCGTTCAACAGCCTTATTGAAAACAGATAACATTATTTATCTAAAGAACAATACTAAAGATTTGGATGAAATTATCATCACCAAACAGCATCCGCAAAAAATTCTTAAATCTATCGTTGATAATTCAATAAAAAAGTTAACCGTTCCAGCAAGATTGAAAGTATATTCGAGAGAGTTTTTTAAGCTTAATGGAACCTATTCTTATTATAACGACGGATTGCTGAATTTTCAGCTTTACGGCAAGGATAAAAACTTTAAAAGCAATATTTTAGTTGAGCAAAACCGTTCGATGGGATTGATTAATGAAGAAATAAGCGGTGATGTTTTAGGCTATAATTTGAACAACATAATGGAAAATTATTATAATTTTAAATACTTAAATCCAATTTTAGAACCAAAAGCTAAAAAAGAGTATGATTTTTTGATTAAAGTTTACACAGCAAATAAAAACTACTACGCAATTACAGCATCACCATTAGAAAATTCAAAAGGACTATTGGATGATTTTACGATAATTTATGACCCAACTAAAAAGTTGATTGTTGAAATCAATTCAGCAATTTCTCCAATGACTTTAGCTCGAAATAAAGACAAAAAATCGATTGGTTCTAGGAATGTTTATAAATCGTTTTTTAAAACAATTTACCGAATAGATAGTGAAAATTATTATTTAGTTAGTTCAAAGGAAGAAATTGGTTTTGAGAGAGTTGATAAAAATAATAAAACTACAGATATTGAAGTTCGAAATTATTTTGTAACCACCAATTTTAGTAATCAAAACTATACTTACAAAGAAAGCGAGGTATTTAAAGACAAAACACTTTTCAATAAAAAAGACGTTGTCCTAACGGATTATTGGAACGTTTCTGGATTAACTGCAACAGAAGAAGAACTAGAAATAATTAATAAAATTGAATAGTCATTTGATTTTATTATGGATTTAGATTAATAGAAGTATATTTGCAAACTTTTAAAAATTACTTCAAAAATGAAAGCAGGAATTGTAGGATTACCAAACGTTGGAAAATCAACGCTATTTAATTGTTTATCAAATGCTAAAGCGCAAAGTGCTAACTTTCCGTTTTGTACAATCGAACCAAATATTGGCGTAGTAAACGTTCCCGATCCAAGAATCAATAGATTAGAAGAATTAGTTAAACCACAAGCAGTTCAAATGGCAACGGTCGATATTGTTGACATTGCAGGTTTAGTAAAAGGCGCAAGTAAAGGCGAAGGTTTAGGAAATCAATTTCTTGCAAATATTAGAGAATGTAACGCAATTATTCACGTTTTACGTTGTTTTGATAACGATAATATCGTTCACGTTGATGGCAATGTAAACCCAATTCGCGATAAAGAAACTATTGATATCGAGTTGCAATTAAAAGACTTAGAAACGGTTGAAAAACGTTTAGAAAAAGTAAATCGTGCAGCCAAAACAGGAAACAAAGAAGCACAAGCTGAAAAAGCACTTTTAGATAGAATTCGCGAAGCATTATTGCAAGCAAAATCGGCTCGTACTGTAATTCCTCAAAACCAAGATGAAGAAGTTTTGATGGAAGAATTTCAGTTAATCACAACAAAACCAGTTTTATATGTTTGTAATGTGGATGAAAGTGCAGCTGTAAACGGAAACAAATATGTGGACCAAGTTCGTGAATTAGTAAAAGACGAAGATGCCGAAGTGATTATTCTTTCCGTTGGAGCCGAAGCTGATATTACTGAACTAGAAAGCTACGAAGAACGCCAAGTTTTCCTTGAAGATATGGGATTAACAGAACCAGGTTCGGCAGTTTTAATTCGTGCCGCTTATAAATTATTAAAACTACAAACGTATTTCACAGCTGGAGTAAAAGAAGTTCGCGCTTGGACAATCAATATTGGCGATACAGCACCAAAAGCTGCCGGAGTAATTCACACCGATTTTGAAAAAGGATTTATCCGTGCCGAAGTTATTGCTTTTGAAGATTATTCAACTTTAGGATCAGAAGCTAAATGCAAAGAAGCTGGAAAACTTCGCGTAGAGGGAAAAGAATACATCGTGAAAGATGGCGATGTGATGCATTTCCGTTTTAATGTGTAGGAGATGAATAAACTTTTTGCATCTTTAATACTAACGGTCCTTTGTTGTAATTCAAGTTTTACTCAAAGTAAACACCAACTTGGATTTGTTTTCGGACCTAATTATTTTAGTTTAAGAGGTTCAGATTTTCTTGATGAAACAAAATCAAACTTTGGCATTTCTTATGGTGTTTCATATGAATTCATTTTAAATAATCGTTTGTCTATTGTTACCGGATTATCATTTGAACAAAAGCAAATTGATTATAATTCAAAATCTGAATATTACTATGTTAGTGAGGTGGGACAAATTTTACCTCTAGAATATTCTTTTGAAACCAAAAACAAATATCAGTATTTTACATTGCCACTATTATTAAAATATAATTTTGGCAAAAAAAACTTGTTTTTTATTAATGGAGGTTTATTTATTTCGTCATCTGGAAAGTACCATAAGTCTTCAAAAATAACAAGTGAGATATTGTATAACTATCCAATAAATGTTGAAAAAAATAATTTTCCATTTGCGGATGATATGAGTGGAGTTGATTATGGAATTTCTTTGGGAGTTGGAAAATCATTTAGATTAAATTCAAAAACTAAATTATCTGTAGAATTGAGAGACAATTTTGGATTAGTCAATATAATTCAAGATTTCAATCAATCTGGAGAAAATAATACTATAAAAACAAACACTTTAAATTTAATTACACAATTGTCATTTGATTTATAAGATAGATATATTTCATAAAACCGCAGAGGAAATTTTGCGTTTTTTTTGTGCCTTTTTCCAGCTTTTCATTCCAAGATTTTTTGTTTTGCGCCATTTTCTAAAAAATAAAATGAGCTTCCTTTGGTCGCTATTTTATTTTAAGAAAATCAGGCAGCAAAACTGCAAAATGCTTTCCATTTCAATCTGGGGCAAACTAATTTAATCGCCAGTTTTGTCATTTCGACGAAGGAGAAATCACAATCTTTAGGTTTCAAAAATAAACCTCATTTTTTGGCATAAAATTTGACTGACCATCGAAAACCATAACCATGAAAATCATAAAAAAACTTCTTAAATACGTCGCCATTTTCATTCTAGTATTGATTTCTTATGTTTTGATTATGCTTTCGTTACCTTTAATTTCTGTCAATGACGAAGTAACAGAAAATCAAAAAGAAATTCCAATCTATATTTTAACCAACGGTGTTCATACTGATATTGTTATACCATTAAAAAACGAACATCAAGATTGGAGTAAACAATTAAAATTCGAACATACTATTGCAAAAGATACCACTCATAATTATGTTGCTTTGGGTTGGGGCGACAAAGGTTTTTATTTAGAAACGCCAACTTGGGCTGATTTAAAAGTCCGTACAGCGTTGAAAGCCGCTTCAGGATTGAGTTCTACCGCAATGCATGTTACATTTTATAAAACCATGAATGAGAATGCTTCTTGCAAAAAGTTGTTGATTTCTCCCGAGAATTACACCAAATTAATTTCTTTTATCAATGAATCATTTCAATCCAATTCTGGCGAATTTCTAAAAATTGAAACCAATGCCGTTTATGGAAAAAATGATGTGTTTTATGAAGCTAACGGAAGTTATTCGCTGTTTTATACTTGCAATTCTTGGGCAAATCTAGCCTTAAAAGCAGCCAATCAAAAAGCAGCACTCTGGACCGTTACCGATAGCGGAATTTTTCGTCATTATCCATAATTTTTGTCAATATCATTCTTAATAACTTCTTTTTCCACAACTTCAAAAAACGCTCGTTTTCCACTATATTAGCACACCCGAGGTTTGTATAGAAAGCACAAACCGAACTGAACGTAGTTAAAATCGATAGTTTTTAAAATGGCTCAAGAAACACAATACAACGAAGATAATATTCGTTCACTCGACTGGAAAGAACACATCCGAATGCGACCAGGAATGTACATCGGAAAGCTAGGCGATGGTTCTTCGCCTGACGATGGTATTTACATTCTCCTCAAAGAAGTGATGGACAACTGTATCGATGAGTTTGTAATGGGTGCAGGAAAAGTGATTGAAGTTACTATCAAAGATAAAATGGTAACCGTTCGCGATTATGGTCGTGGAATTCCGCTTGGAAAAGTCGTTGACGTAGTTTCCAAAATGAATACAGGAGGAAAATACGACTCCAAAGCGTTTAAAAAATCGGTTGGATTGAATGGTGTTGGTACGAAAGCCGTAAATGCATTGTCCAATTATTTTCGTGTAGAATCAGTTCGTGATAACCAACAAAAAGCAGCCGAATTCTCCGCTGGAAATCTTACTCTCGAAGAAGATGTTGTTGAATCTACCAAACGCAAAGGAACAAAAGTTTCTTTCGTAGCCGATGAAACCATTTTCAAAAATTACAAATACCGAAATGAGTATATCATCAAAATGCTCAAAAATTACTGTTATTTAAATCGTGGTTTAACGATTTATTACAATGGTGAAAAATACGTTTCGGAGTTTGGTTTAAAAGATTTATTGGAAGAAACCATCACCGAAGAAGACATGCAATATCCAATCATTCATCTCGAAGGTGATGATATCGAAATTGCTTTAACGCACAGTAAATCACAATATTCTGAAGAATATCATTCGTTCGTAAACGGACAAAACACAACGCAAGGCGGAACACATTTGGGTGCTTTTCGTGAAGCGATTGTAAAAACGATTAAAGAATTTTATAACAAACCTTTTGAAGCTTCGGATATTCGTAAATCTATTGTTTCTGCAGTTTCTGTAAAAGTAGAAGAACCCGTTTTTGAAAGTCAGACCAAAACCAAATTAGGTTCAACCGATATTGGTCCGAATGGTCCATCAGTGCGAACTTTTGTAAACGACTTTATCAAAACCAAACTCGATAATTTTTTACATAAAAATCCCGAAACAGCCGATTTATTACTTCGTAAAATCCTTCAAGCCGAACGTGAGCGTAAAGAATTATCCGGAATTAGAAAATTAGCCAAAGACCGAGCCAAAAAAGCTAGTCTTCACAATAAAAAATTGCGCGATTGTCGTGTGCATTTAACCGATGCCAAAAATCCACGAAGTTTAGAAAGTACGCTTTTCATCACCGAAGGAGATTCGGCTTCGGGTTCGATTACTAAAAGTCGTGATGTGAACACACAAGCCGTTTTCAGTTTGCGTGGAAAACCGTTGAATTCCTATGGAATGACGAAGAAAATTGTATACGAAAACGAAGAGTTTAACTTGCTACAAGCTGCTTTGGATATCGAAGAAGATATGGGCGATTTGCGTTACAACAATATCGTAATTGCAACCGATGCCGATGTCGATGGTATGCACATTCGCTTGTTGTTGATTACGTTTTTCTTGCAGTTTTTCCCAGAATTAATTAAAGACGGACATTTATACATTTTGCAAACGCCATTATTTCGTGTGCGAAATAAAAAAGAAACGATTTATTGCTACAGTGAACAAGAACGTGTTGACGCTATCGAAAAATTAAAACCAAAACCCGAAATCACCCGATTTAAAGGTTTGGGAGAAATTTCACCCGATGAGTTCAAGCATTTCATTGGCGAAAGCATCCGATTGGATCCAGTTATGTTAGACAAAGCCACAAGTATTGAAACACTTTTAGAGTTTTATATGGGTAAAAATACACCAGACAGACAAGATTTTATCATCAATAATTTGAAAGTGGAATTGGATGTAGTGGAGAAAAATTAATTAAGAATATGGATAATCAAGACATTCGATGGAAACAACGTTTTGATCATTTTTTAGGAGCATTAAAGCAATTAAAGAATGCAAATGTGTTACAGAAACAAAGAGCTTTTACAGAATTGGAACTTCAAGGTGCTGTACAAGCTTTTGAAGTTACTCAAGAGCTTTCTTGGAAAGTAATGAAAGATTTTTTAGAAGCTCAAGGAAAAACCGACCTTTTTGGAAGTAAAACCGTCGTGAGAGAAGCATTCAATGTAGGATTAATATCTAATGGCGAACATTGGCTAAAGACAATTGAAAGTAGAAATAAAACCTCTCACATTTATGATGAAATCGAGATTTTAAAAATACTTGAAATTGTTTTTAATGAATATTTACCCATTTTTATCGATTTTGAAACCAAAATGAAAACCTATTTATAATGTTCGGATTGTATCCAAGCTCATATAAACAAATACTTTCAATTTTTCAAAAACATGAAAATATTGAAAAAGTCATTATTTATGGTTCAAGAGCAAAAGGAAATTACAAAGAAGGTTCGGATATCGATTTTACACTTTTTGGAAATTTAAATTATGATGATTTAATAAAATTGAAACACGAATTTGAAGAAAGTACAATTCCGTATTTAATTGATATTTCTATATTTAGCGATTTACAATCCAAAAGTTTGATAGAACACATTAATCAGGTAGGAAAAATTTTTTATAGCAGATCTGAAAAATAATTCAGCATAAATGAAAGACGAAGAAGATAACATCAACGAAGAAGAAAGTAACGACGAGTTGAATGACTCTACAAACGATGATTCCTTAGAAGAAGGTTTTGAAGACGTAATTCGTCCTTCAACAGGCAGTCATTTTTATGAAAACGATGAAAATCCAGAAGATACCATCACCAAAGTTACAGGAATGTACAAAGATTGGTTTTTGGATTATGCTTCCTATGTGATTTTGGAACGTGCAGTTCCTGCCATTGAAGATGGTTTCAAACCGGTTCAACGTCGTATTATGCATTCCATGAAAGAGTTGGACGATGGTCGTTACAATAAAGTAGCGAATATCGTTGGGCATACGATGCAATATCATCCGCACGGTGATGCTAGTATTGGTGATGCTATGGTGCAAATCGGACAGAAGGATTTGATTATCGACATGCAAGGAAACTGGGGAAACATTTTGACTGGCGATAGTGCTGCGGCTTCACGTTACATCGAAGCGCGTATTTCGAAATTTGGTCATGATGTTTTGTATTCGCCGAAAATTACAAAATGGGGTGTTTCTTACGACGGTAGAAGAGCAGAACCAATTAATCTTCCGGTAAAATTTCCGTTGCTTTTGGCTCAAGGTGCTGAAGGAATTGCCGTTGGTTTATCTACCAAAATATTGCCACACAATTTCAATGAATTAATCGATTGTTCGATTAAAGTTTTGAAAGGAAAACCGTTTACACTTTTTCCAGATTTTCCAACAGCTGGAATTGCTGATGTTTCCAATTACAATGACGGAATGCGTGGCGGACGAGTTCGAGTTCGTGCTAAAATTGGTCAATTGGACAAACAAACCTTGGTAATTACACAAATCCCTTTTTCAACTAATACTTCAACTCTTATTGATAGTATATTGAAAGCCAATGAGAAAGGAAAAATTAAAATTAAAAAAATTGAAGACAATACGGCTGCCGAAGTTGAGATTTTAATTCATCTTCCTCCAGGTGTTTCTCCTGATAAAACGATAGATGCATTGTATGCTTTCACGGCTTGTGAAACATCGGTTGCGCCATTGGGTTGTGTGATTGAAAACCACAAACCGTTGTTTATTGGTGTTACAGATATGTTGAAAATTTCAACGCACAGAACGGTTGATTTACTCAAACGTGAATTGGAAATCCAATTGGATGAACTCGAAAACAAATGGCATTTCTCTACTTTGGAAAAAATCTTCATTCGAGAAGAAATGTACATCGATTTCAAATTATATTCTGATAGAGAATCGTTGAATGTTTATATGTATGAACGTTTCAAACCGTTTTCAAAATCGTTTGTTAGAGAAATTAATGATGACGATTTGCAAAAATTAACGCAAATTCCAATGATTCGTATTACACGTTTCGACTCGGATAAAGCCGATGATGCTATTGCAAAATTGGAAGCTGAAATGGAAGAGGTGAAACATCATTTGGATCATATTATTGATTATACCATTGATTTTTTCCAAAAACTAAAAGACAAATACGGTAAAGGTCGCGAACGTCAAACGGAGTTGAGAAGCTTTGATAATATTGAAGCGACAAAGGTAGTTTTGCGAAACACTAAACTTTATGTAAACAAAGAAGAAGGTTTTTTTGGAACAGGTTTAAAGAAAGACGAATACGTTGCGGATTGTTCTGATATTGATGATGTTATCGTGTTTCTGCGCGATGGGAAAATGATGGTTTCTAAAGTAGATGACAAAAAATTCGTTGGAAAAGACATCATTCACATTGCAGTATTTGATAAAAACGATAAACGTACGATTTACAATATGATTTATCGCGATGGTAAAAATGGTTCGGCGTTTATCAAACGTTTCAATGTTTCGGGAGTTACTCGTGATAAATTTTATGATTTAACACAGGAAAAAGCAGGTTCGCAAGTGCTTTATTTTTCGGATAATCCAAATGGTGAAGCGGAAGTAATTTCGATTTTGTTGCGTCAAGTTGGAAGCATTAAAAAATTGAAATGGGATTTGGATTTTGCTGAAATAGCCATTAAAGGAAGAGCTTCAAGAGGAAATACAGTTACTAAATATCCAATTAAGAAAATTGAACTGAAGGAAAAAGGAATTTCCACGTTGCGACCAAGAAAAGTGTGGTTTGACGATACCGTTCAACGATTGAATGTAGATGGACGAGGTGAATTGCTTGGCGAATTTAGACCAAATGACCGATTGTTGTTAATTAATCAATCGGGGAAATTGAAAACGATTATACCAGAATTGACTACGCATTTTGATGAAGATATAGTTGTAATGGAAAAATGGAATCCAAAGAAACCGATTTCAGCCATTTATTACGACGGCGAAAAAGAACGTTATTTCATCAAACGCTTTTTGGTTGAAAACGAAAACAAGGAAGAAATCTTTATTACGGAACATGAAAAATCACAATTAGAAATTGTTTCTACCGATTGGCGACCAGTTGCTGAAATTGTTTTTGCTAAAGTAAAAGGTGTTCAAAAAGACAATCAAACTATTGATTTAGAACAATTTATTGCGATTAAAGGAATTAAAGCTTTAGGTAATCAATTGACTGCGGATAAACTAAAACAAGTGAATTTGCTAGAATCATTACCGTTTGAAGAGCCAGAAGAAGAGCAACCAGAACAAATGGAAGTAACGGATGAAACTACTATTTCTGAAGATATTCAAACGGAAACGGGTGATGATGGTCAGATAACATTATCATTGGAATAATTGTACTAAAAAGCCTTTCAATGCGAAAGGCTTTTTAATTATTCAATATTTTTTAAAAATGATAAAATGCTCATTTCATGTTTTAACTTTCTGCGTAGAAAAAAACCAAATACGATTAAAAATCCGTAACCGCTAACTAGCAGATAGATAAAAAAAGGTGTAGAGAATTGTTTATAAAACGTTGGTATTAATAGCGAAAATCCGATTGTATAAACTATATAAATTATTGGCGTTGCTATGAAATGAATACTTTTCCTCCATTTGTAAAATGATGCTGCATTTTTACTATATTCTAATAACGATGTTTCAATCTTTAAAGCATTAAATTTTTTAATACTTATCAATTCTAAAATAATTCGCAAAAGCATTGTACAAATCATTAAACTTAATCCTGTTGTGAAAATTGTAAATGAGTATTTAGCTATCCAAATAAAATAAGCGATTAAAAGTACAGTAGTAGTCCCAATAATTGCTATAGTTCCTATATGATTTGACTTTATCTTTTTTATGTGGTTTTCACCTTTTTTTATTAATTCTGCACTAGTTTTAGTGATATTCGATGCGGGTTGTTGATTCCAAATATCTTGTAAATTTTCAAATGTTTTCATAATTGTGTACATTGAGTTAAACTTTTTTTAATTCGATGAATTCTCACTCTGAGCGTTTCCTCGCTTAAACCTACTACATCAGCTATTTCTTTGTATTCAATTCCTTCTAAAATCATTAGAATGATCATCTTACCAGTTTCATCTAATTTTTGAATACAGTCATACATTTTTTTCAATTGTATTTCTTTTTCATCGGAATAGTTTTCTTCTGTTTGAATTGGAAAAAATTGAGTGGCTATCTCTTTTTTAGATTTTTCTTTTCGCAAATAGAGTAAGCAAGTGTTTACGGTTATTCTATAAATCCAGGTACTAATACTCGATTCTTTTCTAAATGTTTCGAGTTTTTGCCACACTTTAATAAAAATTTCCTGTGTTGCATCGTCTGCATTATTGGTGTCACCATTGAAATATCCTTTGCAAAGTCGGAATACTTTATGATAATGGTCAATAAAGATTTGATTGAACTGTTCTTCTTTTTCCACTTTACTTTAGCGCTAGTTTTACGTTTTTGATAAACCAATCAGGCTGATCATACATTACAAAGTGAGCTGCATTTTCAGCATAATATATTTGTACAGAAGGTAAATTTTGGTATTGAGATGTGTAAGTACTTTTTACAATATCTAAACCAAGGGATGTTGCAGCTAAAATTACAACAGGAATTTTAATTTTTGAAATTTCCTTTCTCAAATCCAAGTTTAGCATATCAATATAGCCGTGTACATATGTTTTTCGGTCCGCCATATTCATCCAAGAAGTAATGATTTTATGTTTTTCTTTATTTAAACACATAAAAGGTATAGATTGTGAATTCATCGCTTCAAAACTGTTTTTATCCATTTCAAGCATCATTTTGCTTTGAGGATTATCATATTCAATGATTTCACCGTTATAATTTGGTATCATTAAAGCTGCTGATGCAGGTAAAGCATCAACTAAAATTGCTTTTTTAAACAGCTCCGTTTCGGATGATGCTAGCCAAAGACTTAGTGTTCCACCTAAACTATGTCCTAAAAGTGTGGGTTTGTTTAATTTTTTATCTTTTACATAACTTATGAGTTCATTTTTTATTGTTGTAAACCATGGTGTTTCAATTGGAGGTACAGTTCCAAAACCTGCAAAAGTAAAAATATGACATTCATTTGTTTTTGACAATTCTTCAACAGTTTCATTCCACAATTCACCAGTACATCCAAAACCAGGAAATAATAAAATTGGTTCGCCTTTACCTTTTACAGAAACAGAAAAAGACTTTTGTGCAGTTGAAAATTGGGTACTTAGTAAAGTTAGAACTACGAGTAACACTAATTTTGTTTTCATGATATTTTTTTTTAAAGTTTCACTTTGGATTCAATAGTATTTAAATTGTTACATAATTTTTTAAAATTATTTTTGAGCTTATCCAAAAACACTATTTGTTTATTTATATGTTTTTATTGAAATTATCCAAATTGGTAGTATTTATCGATAGTGTTTAGGACTAGAAAAAAGTACAAATAGAAAAAAAATACTTTTTAGCCCCGATTGAAGAGAAAATAAAAAAACCTTTCTGGTGTTCAGAAAGGTTTTTTTATTGTAACGAAAAGCGGGAATTGCATTTACTGATAAATCCCGAGCGATTCGCTTCTAATTTTTATTTTAGTGTTTCTTTTTACGCATTTTCATGTTGATGAATTCCACCGCAAGCGAGAACGCAATGGCAAAATAGAGGTAACCTTTTGGTACTACGCCAACGTGTTGACCAGCCAATGAAGCATTGGATAAATGCATACTTTCTGTGATTAGCATAAATCCAATGAGGATTAAAAATGCCAAACCAAGTACTTGTATTGAAGGATTGGAATTGACAAATTTTCCAACTGGAACGGCAAATAGCATCATTACGCCAACTGAAATTACAACAGCTGTAAC
Organism: Flavobacterium dankookense; assembly: GCF_004362665.1. Lineage (GTDB taxonomy): Bacteria > Bacteroidota > Bacteroidia > Flavobacteriales > Flavobacteriaceae > Flavobacterium > Flavobacterium dankookense. Next base: position 451,572 of record NZ_SNXR01000011.1, read on the forward strand.
CATAATATATAACGCACCTTCAACGCCATTGGTCATTCCAACTGCGGTTAGAATGCTATCGACAGAGAAGATTAAATCGATTAATAAAATTTGAACAATCACGCTGCTAAATGATTTTGCTGCTGATGTTTTTAGGACTTTCTCTTCTTCGCCTTTGTGATCAACTTTTTCGTGGATTTCTTTGGTGCTTTTATAAATCAGAAAAATTCCACCTAGCAAAAGAATGATAGCTTGACCTGTAAAACTAGCGCTAAACCAACCCCAATCGATGCTAAACCATGGTGCTTTCATGGCTATTAAAACAGTTATTCCAAATAATAGCGCAATTCGCATGAACATGGCGAGAAATAAACCAATTTGGGTGGCTTTTTTGCGTTTTTCTTCGGGTAATTTTCCTGTTACTATGGAAATGAATATGATGTTGTCAATTCCAAGAACAATTTCTAAAAATGTTAATGTTAATAGCGCAATCCAAGCGTCGGGATTTAAGAATACTTCCATGAGTTTAATTTATGTTTATGTCGATTATACTTGATTATTCGATTTTTGTTACAATGCCACGTTGTTTTTTTGCATCGCCAACAAATGAATACTCAAAGGTATAGGAATTGTCTTTGGTGTACAAAATTTTCATACTTATTGCTTTTTTTTCTTGCATGGTTTTAGGATGCAGTTTTTCTAAAATAAACTCACAATCGTTTACCCAACGAACAGTTGCTGTGTCTGTTTTGCCGTTGAAAGTTTCAATTTGTAAATTTTCTGTTCGTGTGAAAATAGAAGTTTGTTTTTTGCCATCAATTTCTTGAGAAAACTCAAATTTTCCGATTTTAAAATCGGTGCATTTTCGTTCTTGGTCGTAGCATGAAGCTAATAGTAAAGCGAGTAGTAGTAGGGTTAATTTTTTCATTATGGATTAATTCTTAGAAGTAAGTTATGATTATAGCTAACGTTACTACAAATGTAAGGTTTAGAATAAATGCAGTTAGTAGATTTCTTGTTTTATTTTTTTCGGCTTGTTCGTCAGCTAATTTAGTTTTACAAAATTTGAAAATCCAACAATAAAAACCACCTAATAAGTTGTAAAAATCAGTGTTCATGATTATTTTCCGATACAGAAATTTGCAAAAATATTACCTAATAGTTCATCGTTGGTTACTTCTCCTGTGATTTCTCCAAAATAATATAACGCTTGTTTGATGTCAATTGCCATTAAATCAGAAGACAAACCGCCATCGAGACCAAAACGTACTTTTTGAATTTCTTCTAAAGCTTTTAGTAACGAATCATAATGTCGTGTATTGGTTACTATGGTTTCATTGTTTCGCAAAGCACCAGTATTGACAAAGGATAGCAGTTGACTTTTTAAATCCTCAATTCCGATGTTGTTTTTAGCTGAAATGGTCTGTAGTTTGACGTTCAGTGTTTCAAGTTGTTCCTTGATATTTTGAATTTCAGTTTCTGAAAGCAAATCAATTTTATTGATAACTACAACTAATGGTTTTAATGGAAATTGGTTTTTAATCTTTTCAATTTCTATGATATGTTCAGAGCTTTGAACTTTAAATTTTAAACTCTCAAACAAGTATAAAACGACTTGCGCTTGTTCAATTTTTTCAAATGTTTTCTTAATTCCGATACTTTCTACGACATCTTTTGTTTCGCGAATTCCAGCAGTATCGATAAATCGGAAACCAATTCCATCAATTACTAATTCGTCTTCAATGGTGTCGCGAGTTGTTCCAGCAATATCTGAAACTATAGCTCGTTCTTCGTTTAATAATGCGTTTAAAAGCGTTGATTTTCCAACGTTTGGTTCGCCAACAATAGCAACAGGAATTCCGTTTTTAATCACGTTTCCTACGGCAAAACTGTCAATCAATCGTTTTAAAACAAATTCAATTCGGGTTAATAATTCTTTGAATTGTGTTCTGTCGGCAAATTCAACATCTTCTTCCGCAAAGTCTAATTCGAGTTCAATAAGCGATGCGAAATTCAATAATTCTTCTCTTAATTTGGCAATTTCAGAACTAAATCCGCCACGCATTTGCTGCATTGCAATTTGATGTGATGCTTCATTATCTGATGATATTAAGTCTGCAACGGCTTCGGCTTGCGATAAATCTAATTTTCCGTTTAAAAAGGCACGCAAAGTAAATTCTCCAGCTTGAGCCATTCTACAACCTTTACGAAGTAACAATTGAATAATTTGTTGTTGAATATAGGTTGAACCATGACAAGAAATTTCAATGACATCTTCACCAGTATAGGAATTTGGGTTTTTAAAAATGGAAAGCAAAACTTGATCATACGTTTTTCCTTCGTCAACAATATGTCCAAGGTGTATGGTATGTGTATTTTGTGTACTTATTTTTTTTCCAGAAACGGATTGGAAAATACTTTCCGCAATAGGTAAAGCATTTTTTCCAGAAATTCGAATAACTGCAATTGCTCCTGCACCAGAAGGCGAAGCTAAAGCAACAATTGTTTCTTGTGAAATCATTTTTAAATTTTTACAAAGGTAAAATTTAGTGAGTAGTAATTAGTTAATAGTATGTAGTTTTTACTATTCATTATGCAAATATAAAAAAACCGTCTAGTTTTTATACAAGACGGTTTTCAATTAAAGTAAGGTTAGTTGATTTAATTGTTTAGCATAACTGGCATTACAAGCATGGTTACGGTTTCGCCTTCGTCTAAACCATCAATTGGTGTTAGAATTCCAGCTCTATTTGGCATAGACATTTCTAATTGAATTTCATCTGAAGTTAAATTCGTCAACATTTCAGAAAGAAAACGAGAGTTAAAACCAATTTGAATATCATCACCTTGATAATCACAAGTTAAACGCTCTTCAGCCTTGTTTGAATAGTCAATATCTTCGGCAGAAATATTTAATTCTGCACCAGCTATTTTCAAACGAATTTGGTGCGTAGTTTTGTTTGAGAAAATAGCAACACGACGAACAGAGTTCAATAATAAAACTCTATTAATCATTAGTTTATTAGGATTTTCTTTTGGAATAACAGCTTCGTAATTTGGATATTTTCCATCAATTAAACGACAAGTCAAAACGTAACTATCAAAAGAGAAAGTTGCATTAGAGTCGTTATAATCAATTTTAACTTCGGTATCGGTTGCACCAAGAATACTTTTAAGGATATTCAGAGGTTTTTTTGGCATAATAAAATCAGCTACTTCAGATGCTTTTACATCGGTGCGAGCATATTTTACTAATTTATGCGCATCTGTAGCTACAAAAATTAATCCTTCTGGTGAAAACTGGAAGAATACGCCACTCATTACTGGACGTAAATCATCGTTTCCAGCAGCAAAGATTGTTTTGCTGATTGCAGTTGCTAAAACATCCGCAGGAATAAGTGTTGTTGAAGGTTCGTCTAAATTTACTGATTTTGGAAATTCAGCACCTGGAGCATAAGCAATGGCATATTTTCCTGAATTAGAACTGATTTCAATCGTACTATTTTCTTCAACAGTAAACGTTAATGGCTGTTCTGGAAAAGTTTTTAGAATGTCTAATAACAATTTTGCAGGAACAGCTACACTTCCTTGACTTGTTGAATCTATTTCTAGCGTTGCAGACATAGTAGTTTCAAGGTCAGAAGCAGAAACGGTTAATGCTTTATTATCTAATTCAAAAAGGAAGTTATCTAGAATAGGTAAGGTGTTGCTACTGTTGATAACGCTACCTAGTACTTGTAGTTGTTTTAATAAGTATGAACTCGATACTATAAATTTCATTGGTAATTATTTTTTACAAATATATCTTAAACTAATAGATTTCAAAAAGTTTTTTATTAACATTACTTACTGTATTTTCGCTTACGCAAAAACGTAAAGAGTAATCCAAACACCACTAGGATAACTAGCGGTAAACCAACGGTTATTACTTGTGAATAAGTGTAATCTGTATATACTTTTTCTTTGTCCAGCATAGGTAAATCAACTTCTTTGCTTCGGATGTTGATAAGTCCAGTATCATCTAAAAGATAATTTACACAATTCATCAAAAATTCTTTATTGGCATATAAATTATTGGTCCATTTATCATAACCCAATTCTAGTGGTTGGAAGTTTTTATCCAATTGGTTTTTAATAATATCTCCATCTGAAATAACAATCATTTTATTGTCTTTTCCAATGCTGTTGAATGTATTGTCTTTGAAAGCTAAAACACGATTTTCATATACGGAATGAAATTTTCCTTCTAATAAAACGGCTACTGGAAAATTTCCACCACCGATAAATTCTTTTTGTTCCGGACGTTCTTCCACCATGTTTAGATTTACTTCTGATGGTGTTCCAATAAGTTTTGAATATTTTGACGATGTTAGTAAAACAGTTTTTTTAATGTCATTTTTTAGTGGTTCAATTGGATTGACAAATTCAAATTTTATGATATCCAAATTACTCACAATTGGGTTTGATGACTCGCTGTAAACTGCAGGAGAAAATAACCAAGGAAATTGCGTATACTGTGTTGCGCTTCCTCGTTGTCCAGTGGCTAAAGAAATTGGAGTAGCCATAATATCTTTTATCAAATCGGGTTTAATTCGAATTCCATATTTGAAAAATTGGTCGTTCAAATTCAAATCTCTAGGAAACGCTAGATTTTCTCCAGTTTGCATCAAACTGTCCATTTCCATGCTCACATGATCCATCAACCAAAGCGTTTTTCCACCATTAATAATAAATTGGTCAAGCACTTGTTTTTCAGAATCGGTAAAAACTTCGGTTGGTTTTGCAATAACAGCTAAATCATATTTTTTTAAATATTTCAACGTTTCAGTTGGATTTTTAGCAACTGAATCTAAAGTAAATGTTCCGATGTAATAATTATCGCGAACCGATTTCACAAAATCAGCAATTAAAATATCGTGTAATTCGCCATTTCCTTTTATGATAGCAACACGTTTTTGTTTTTCTTTAGAAACGGTATTGATGGCATTGGTAAAAGCATATTCAAGATGTTGAACCGAACTCACCACTTTATCAGCCGTCGATGCACCCATCATATTTTTCAGCAAAGGAATTTTTACACTTTTATTACCACAAGTAGCAATTGCCCATGGAAAAACAACTTCCTGGGTTTGTTGACCTTTGTCATTAACCGTAACATTAACAGGCATTAAACCTCTGTCGAGAAATGATTTTATGGTTTCATCTTTGTTATCTTCTTCTTCTAATGGATTGGCAAATTGAAAAATGATATTTGAATTCTGTGCTTTGAACTCTTCTAATAATTGTTGTGTTTCCGTTTGAAGTTTTTTGAATTCTCCAGGAAATTCGCCTTCCAAGAAAACGTCTATGTATACAGGTTCTTTTATTTCGTTAACAATTTGTAGCGATGTTTCTGAAAGTGTGTAACGTTTGTCAGCCGTTAAGTCAAAACGTTTAAAAATGAAATGCCCAGCAAAGTTAATTCCGATTAAAATGGCTAAAAGCGAAACTATTTTTTTGAAGTTGTTTTTTATAGTTTTCATTAAGATTTCAACGATTTTAAGTTAAACACAGTAAGCGATAGAAATAAAACTGAAACGGTAATAAAATAAATTACATCACGAGTATCTATAACACCACGAGCCATACTTTTGAAATGGTAATCCATACCAAATCGTGCAATTACATCCGATTGCGATTTTATAATAGTGGTCATTCCTTCAAAACCGTAATAAAAGAAAAAACATAAAAATACCGAAAGAATAAACGATACAATTTGATTTTCGGATAGCGTAGAAGTGAAAATTCCAATAGAAGTATAAGCAGCAACTAAAAATAAAAGTCCAAAATAAGAACCCATAATACTTCCCATATCTATATTTCCCTCAGGAATTCCAAGCGATGAAATCACATAAACATAAATCAATGTTGGAATAATAGCGATTACAATTAATAAAAAAGCACCAAGGAATTTTCCGTTAACGACTTGCCAAATCGATAAAGGTTTGGTTAAAAGTAATTCAATGGTTCCTTGTTTTTTTTCATCTGAAAAACTTCGCATAGTTACCGCCGGAATTAGGAAAATTAATATCCATGGCGAAAGTGTAAAAAACGGACTTAAATCGGCAAAACCACTTTGTAAAATATTGTATTCTCCATCAAAAACCCAGAGGAATAATCCGTTGAGTAAAAGAAAAATGGCAATAACTAAATATCCAATGGGCGAACCAAAAAAGGATTTAATTTCTCTTAATGCGATTGATTTCATTTATTTCTTATTGTTTTTACTGAATATTAATTACTGTAAACTGACAACTTTGTCAACACTCCAAGCTTCGGGTTTATCGTTGAATAATTTTTTGGTAAACGTCCAAACATCATCAAATAAAGCTGATTTTCTATAGTTTTCCAAATCTTCCTCGGTTTCCCAAAAACTGTATGTAAAAAAAATACACGGATTGTTTTTGTCTTGATATAATTCTAGATAACGATTTCCTGGCGAGTTTCGTATTTTTTCTTTGATTAAATTGAAGTTTTCCATAAATTTTGGAATATTTTCCTCATGAAAACTCATTTTTACTATACGGATGAACATAAGGTTTAATTTTTAAATTCAATTAAAATAGTATCTCGATAATTTAGTCCCAATAAGGTATTGGCAGTTCCAACGGTTTCTGGATTACTTCTGAAAATAGCAATTTCTAGAAAACCAGCTTCGTTAAAAATGGCAAGTTTTTCACCCTCATAATCTTTAATTGAGTATTTTTCAGAGACAACAATATCGGAGTATTTAGCTAATATTGTTTTAATGATTTTGGTCTTAAATTGAATTTCATATGGACGACTTTTGCCTGTTTCTAAAAACATTTTCTTAGAAATATTTGTCACAGCATTTCCAAAATGGTCAATATAAATTACATAACCTTTAATTTGGTTTTCTTGAACCACAGCTTGAAGTTCTGTAGTTTCTTTAATACTATTAATTTCTTTGCCAATAACATTCAATAAACCTCCTTTTGCTAGATGACAAGCTACTTTTACAAAAACGTCTAAATCCGTTGCATCAGATGGAAAACGATCATGAATGTTGATGGCTACAATTTTTTGAGGAACAATTTTTTGAATTAAAATACTCAAAATACCATTGTCAGCACAAATGAAATATTGGTCATTCCATTGCATAGCAATATGTTGATTTTCAGAATTCAATTCCACATCTACACCAATAAGATGAACAGTTCCTTTTGGAAAACTCGAAAACGCTGCACCAATAACATAACTGGTTTTAGCTATATTAAATGGATCAATTTCATGTGAAATATCAATGATAGTAGCTTCTTGGAATTCGGATAGAATTTTACCTTTCAATGCACCAACAAAGTGGTCTTTTAATCCGTAATCGGTTGTAAGTGTAATTATTGACATTAATTGTTTATAACTTAGTTGAAATCGGTTTCAAAAATAGTAAAACCTAACCGCTAATTTGATTAAATTTGAATGCAAAGCTAATTTATTTTTAGCTAAAAAATTAATTTAATACTACTGCTTTTGAACGAACGTATCATTGAATTACACGACATTGCTCCAAAAGAATTTTGGGGTGCTCAAGATGCACATCTTGAAACTATAAAAAGATATTATCCAAAACTCAAAATTGTCGCAAGAGGAACAACACTCAAGGCATTTGGCGAAAAAGAAGAACTCGATGAGTTTGAAAATCGTTTCAATCGCTTGATGTTGCATTTCACTCGCTACAATAATATCGATACTAATGTTATCGATAGAGTTATTCAAAGTAATTCGCAAGAAGAGCAAAGAATGCCAGATAGTGATAAAATCTTGGTTCACGGAATTGGTGGAAAACTAATCAAAGCCATGACACCAAATCAACAACGACTTGTTGAAGCGGTTAATAAAAATGATATGGTTTTTGCTGTTGGTCCAGCAGGAACTGGAAAAACCTATACAGGTGTTGCTTTGGCGGTTAAAGCTTTGAAAGAAAAGCAAGTTAAACGAATTGTACTCACACGTCCAGCAGTTGAAGCAGGAGAAAATCTAGGTTTTCTTCCTGGAGATATGAAAGACAAGTTGGATCCATACATGCAACCATTATACGATGCTTTGCGTGATATGTTGCCGCCACAAACCTTAGACGACTATATTTTGAAAGGAATTATTCAAATTGCTCCATTAGCATTTATGCGTGGTCGAACACTGGATAATGCTTTTGTGATTTTAGACGAGGCACAAAACACAACGCATTCGCAAATGAAAATGTTCTTAACGCGTATGGGTAAAAATGCTAAATTCATTATTACTGGTGATCCTGGTCAAGTGGATTTACCAAGAAGAACTATTTCAGGATTAAAAGAAGCTATTTTAGTTTTAAAAGATATCGAAGGAATTGGAATTATTTATCTTGATGACAAAGATATCGTCAGACATAGATTGGTAAAAAAAGTAATTGACGCATATAAAAGTATAGAAAACAATGATTAATATTAAAAACCTGACAAATATGTCAGGTTTTTTTATGAGGCATAACTATTTAAATTTCAGTATCTTGTAGTTTTTTTGCTAAAAAAATAAATGTAAACAAGAATTTTGGCACAAAAATTGACAAGTAGGAAGTAACAATATTTAAATTTATTAAAAATGAAAAAAATTATTTTAGTAGTAGCTTTGTTCATCGGAACTGCAACTTTTGCACAAGATGTTGAAATTAACTCAAAAAATTCTTGGTTAAAATTAGGATTAAACGCAGGTTTACCTGTTGGAGATGCAGCTGATGCTTCTTCTTTTGCAGTTGGTTTAGATTTAAGAGGTCAATATTTAGTTACGGAGCATTTCGGAATTGGTGTTACTTCTGGATATAACCATTTCTTTGGAAAAGATGGTCTAGATGATTTTGGTTTAGTTCCATTGGCAGCATTTGGTAGATATTACTTCCAAACTGAAGGTGTGTTTCTTGGTGCTGATTTAGGTTATGGTTTCCTAACTAATATTGATAATAATTCTGGTGGTTTATATGTTAATCCACAAGTTGGTTATCACAATGCTGATTGGAATATCTATGCTTACTATCAAAACACATTTGCAGAAAATGAAGTTGATATTCAAGTTGTTGGTATTGGAGCAACATATAATTTGAAATTCTAATTAGATATAGATTTTTAATTTAAAAAAAAAGAGCAGTTTTTGACTGCTCTTTTTTAGTTATTTACTTTTTGATGCATCCAATTTTTTAAATCCATGAAGTTCATTTTAAATACGGATTTTGCATGAAGTGTCTTTTCTTCATTCAATAAACGAATTCCGTCATAGACATAATAATACTTTCCGTCAATTTTCTGAATATCCAAGTGATGCATTCCAGCGTTGAATTCTCTAGTTTTTTTATTTCCTTTTAAATAAAAATGCTTTTCTTTTGAAAAAGTATAATCACCATTCTTAAAATTAAATTTATACAAAGACAGTCCAGTTCCATAACCATTACTTGCGTTTTGAATAGGAAGCATCAATCCGTTTTTATGAATAAAAAATCGTCCGCCAGGTCGCGATTCTGAACCCATAAGCACAGTATGTTTAGTATGCTTTTTCCATTTGCCAAAAAGAGAATCTGCCTCAAATAAATGCATAGTCAAATTTTGGTCTGTTGCAACCATAATATTCAACGTGTCCGAAAGAAAAATGGTTGGATCTTTATATTTAGTATTTTTTAAAAGTGTATCGCATTTTTCCCATTCATAAGGAAATCTTTTTGCCTTATATAAAATCACATGATTTGCTCCTTGAGTTTCGGGTAACATATAGTAGTCATTTTTATGTTTAAAAACCTGAGGATAGGATAAATGAAATTTTTCTTTTAGTACAGTTCCTTTAAATTCATAATCTTTTCCATTTTCTGAAACTAATATTCCAATAGAAGCAGCATGTAGTTTAACTTTTTTATGTTCAAAAAAAATATAATGGTTGTCACCTTCTTTCCAGAAAAATGGATCAGCCAGAAATTCGCTGTCTGGAATGTATTCTTGTAGTTTTTCTAAACTAAAGATTGGATTTTTTTCAACTTCCATCTTCTCAGGAAATTCATTACCAATCCCATATCCAATTGACCAAACACCAGCATTCTGTTTGAAAAATGGAATGCGATAATTCATCAGAAATAAAATCCCAATAAAAAAAAGGATTAGAGAAACAACTATTCTTTTTGAAATGATTTTTTTCATTTTTTATGGTATACTAAAACAAATCTATTTAAAATATTTCTATTTGATAACAAGAAGTTGTTTCTAAACTGAAAAGAAAGTATTTTTGCGCAACACAACACAAAATAAAATGAATACAATAACTACAACCAATTTCAATTTTCCAAATCAAAAATCAGTTTATAGAGGCAAAGTTCGTGAAGTTTATAACATTAATGATGAACTATTAGTTATGATAGCTACCGATAGATTGTCAGCTTTTGACTTTGTAATGCCAAAAGGAATTCCATACAAAGGACAAATTCTTAATCAAATTGCAACAAAATTTATGCAATTAACAGAAGACATTGTGCCAAATTGGCTAATTGCTACACCAGATGCTAACGTCGCTATTGGACATCTATGCGAACCTTTTAAAGTAGAAATGGTCATTCGAGGTTATCTTTCTGGTCATGCAGCACGAGAATACGCTTCTGGAAAAAGAATTATCTGTGGTGTAACAATGGTAGAAGGTTTGAAAGAAAATGACAAGTTTCCCATTCCAATCATTACACCAACAACCAAGGCAGATAATGGTTCACATGACGAAGATATTTCACGCGAAGCTATTTTGTCAAATGGAATTGTTTCTGAAGAGGATTATTTAGTTTTAGAAAAATATACAAGAGCTTTATATCAAAGAGGAACAGAGATTGCAGCTTCTCGTGGTTTAATTTTAGTAGATACAAAGTATGAATTTGGTAAAACGAAAGAGGGTAAAATTGTTTTAATTGATGAAATTCATACACCCGATTCGTCGCGCTATTTTTATTTAGAAGGCTATCAAGAAAGACAAGATAGAGGAGAAGAACAAAAGCAATTGTCCAAAGAATTTGTTCGTCGATGGTTAATTGAAAATGGTTTTCAAGGAAAAGAAGGTCAACAAATTCCGGATATGAATGAAGAATACATCCATTCGGTTTCGGAACGATATATTGAATTGTATGAAAATATTTTAGGCGAACAATTTGTGAAAGCAGATATTTCAAATATTCATCAAAGAATTGAGCAAAATGTCATGAATTTTTTAAAGAAGTATTAAAAAAATAAAAATACAAAAGCCTCGTAAATCGGGGCTTTTTTTATTTCAAATGTTAAATTAATGTTATAGTTATCTTTTTGATGTAACGATGATTAACTGTTGTCGTCTATTCTAGTATTAATCAAAAAGTTTAATCAAAATTTAATCATCATGAAAAAAACAATCATTTATTTAGGACTGGCTTTAGTGTCAATTGCAAATGTAACTTTTGCATCAACTGCAGAAAATTTCAGTAATCAAAAAGAATTAGTTTACAACACAAACACACCACTTTGCAATGCAATTGCAAAAGGTGATATGGAAACGGTTAAAAAGTTTATTGAATATGGTGCTGATGTTAATGAAACTCAAAACGGAATGACACCATTGATGACTGCAGCTCGTTACAACAGAGTTGATATCTTAAAAATTTTAGTTGAAAAAGGAGCAAAAATTAATGCAAAAGATGAAAGGGGAAATACAGCATTAAAATATGCTACTTTATCAAACGCGAAAGAAGCTGTAGCATTTTTAAAGCAAGTTTAAGCTAAGTTTAAAAAAATCCCGTATCGTTTGAAATGATACGGGATTTTTGATTCTTCTTATAATTTATATTATTTTCTCTTCAAAACTTTTTCAACAGCTTCTACAATCGCTTGATTGTTTAGCTTGTATTTTTCCATTAATTGGTCTGGTGTTCCGCTTTCGCCAAAACTATCATTAACCGCTACAAATTCTTGTGGAACTAATTGATTTTGTACCAGAGTTCTCGAAACGCTTTCGCCTAAACCACCTATAATATTGTGTTCTTCGGCAGTAACTACGCAACCAGTCTTTTTTACCGATTTTAAAATAGCTTCTTCGTCAAGTGGTTTAATAGTATGAATATTAATAACTTCTGCAGAAATGCCTTTCGCTTCAAGAGCTTCAGCAGCAATAAGCGCTTCCCAAACTAAATGTCCAGTGGCAATAATCGTTACATCAGTTCCTTCGTTGAGCATAATTGCTTTTCCAATTACAAAAGGTTCGTCAGCAGGAGTGAAGTTTGGCACAACTGGACGACCAAAACGTAAATATGCTGGACCATGATGTTCTGCCAATGCAATCGTTGCGGCTTTGGTTTGGTTATAATCACAAGTGTTGATTACTGTCATTCCAGGCAACATTTTCATCAAACCGATGTCTTCCAAAATTTGGTGTGTTGCACCATCTTCTCCAAGTGTCAAACCAGCATGCGAAGCACAAATCTTCACGTTTTTATCAGAATAAGCAACCGATTGACGGATTTGATCATAAACTCTTCCAGTAGAAAAATTGGCAAACGTACCTGTAAAAGGAATTTTTCCACCTATGGTTAATCCAGCAGCAATTCCAATCATATTAGCTTCTGCAATTCCAATTTGGAAAAAACGCTCTGGATGATTTTTCTTGAAATCGTCAAATTTCAATGAACCAATTAAATCCGCACAAAGTGCTACGACGTTTTCATTTTTTTGTCCCAATTCGGTCATTCCTGCACCAAATCCTGAACGTGTATCTTTACTTCCTGTATTTTCGTATTTTTTCATTAGTTGTATTGTTTTATTTTTATGTTGTCAACGGTTAGTATTGTGTTTATTTTTTCTTTTCGCACTAAAGTATGTGTAGTTTTAAATCCATAACGATTTTTAATTTTAATGCTTGTTGGAATCCCTCGAATTTCTGGAAATATATTATTTAGATTAATTCCATGGACTAAAGGAAAAATAATATTTTTATTAGCAATTAATTCTGAGTTATCTATAATTATTTCTATTTTAGAATCAACTTTTTTTTTCTTTTCGTTACGATAAATTAAAATTGTGACTTCTGTTTTTGTACTGTCTATCTCTTTTTTTGTGACATTATAAAAAGGGTTAGTTCTGTAATGATTAGATTCTTCTTCCCATTTTCTGCTACAGCGATAATTGAATTTTATAGAATTATCGATATTTATAACTTCATGCTCGTGAATGAGTTTTTTTTTAGTATCGGTAATTCCACCATAAATTTCGCCAGATCTATCAAAAACCCATAGTTCATAGCTTTCATCATTAGAGTTATAAAAGTACATATGATATCGATTATCATCTTTACTGTCTTTATACTCTAAAAAGCCATCAAAATGATATTCTTGACAAAAAAGATTTTGACAAAATAAAATTATAATTAATTGAAAAATTCGTTTCATTAAAAGTTTTTTATTTTTACGTTGTCTACTGTTAGTATTGTATTTGTTTTTTCTTTTTTTATTAATGTGTAATAACATTTTAGTCCAGTAGGAAAGTCAACTTTAATAGAAATTGGAATTCCTGGTGTTATTTTAGAATTGACATCATTAACTATTCCGTCAGTAAAAGAAAAAAGAATATTTTCATTGGCAATTAATTCTGAGTTATCAATAATAAGTTCAATTTTACTAGAGCTTTTTTTCTTCTTTTTATCATTATAAACTAGAATTATAACTTCAGTTTTTGAACTGTCGATTTTTTTTTCTGTAATGTCATAAAAGTATTTTCTACTATTCTTTTTCAGTTTCAATTTTCTACTAAAAAGATAATTGAATTTTATTGAATTTACTTTGTTTGTTACTCCATACTCGTGGAGGATTTTATTTTCGGTGTCTCTAATTCCACCGTAAATAGTTTCAAATTTTTTGTAAACGTTTAAATAATATACTTTATTATTAGAATTGTAGAAGTATAAACTATTATTACCACTTATAGAATTTTTGTATTCTAAAAAGCCATCAAAATGATATTCTTGACAAAAAAGACTTTTACAAAAAAAGAATAAAATAAAAAGCGCAAATTTTTTCATAGAATTAAATTGAAAACTTCTTCATCAAAAAGTCTTAACACTTAATACTTCGAACTTAATACTAATAATCTCCCAAAGTTTCAGCGTTTTGAGCCAAACCTGTTGCTAATTGATCATCATTTGGTGCTTTTCCGTGCCAAGCATGCGTATGCATCATAAAATCAACGCCGTTACCCATAACCGTGTGCAACAAAATACAAACTGGTTTTCCTTTACCTGTTCTACTTTTAGCATCTTCCAATCCAGCAATGATAGCGTCAATATTGTTTCCTTCTTTGATTTCTAAAACATCCCAATCGAATGCCTCAAACTTAGCTTTCAAATTTCCTAAAGATAAAACATCATGAGTTGAACCATCAATTTGCTGACCGTTGAAGTCAACAGTAGCAATCAAATTATCCACTTTTTTAGCAGAAGCATACATAATCGCTTCCCAGTTTTGACCTTCTTGCAATTCGCCATCACCTAGCAAAGCATAAACTAAATGGTTGTCTTTGTTTAGTTTTTTAGCTTGTGCAGCTCCAATCGATACGGATAATCCTTGTCCTAATGAACCCGAAGCCATTCTAATTCCTGGTAAACCTTCGTGTGTAGTTGGATGTCCTTGCAATCTTGAATTTAGTTTTCTAAAAGTTGCCAATTCCGATACTTGAAAATAACCGCTTCTTGCTAAAACGCTATAGAAAACAGGCGAAATATGACCGTTTGATAAGAAAAATAAATCTTCTCCAATACCGTTCATATCAAAACCAGCATTGCGTTTCATTTGATGTTGATAAAGCACAGTGAAAAACTCTGCACAGCCAAGCGAACCACCAGGATGACCAGAATTTACGGCATGAACCATTCGAAGAATGTCTCTTCTAACTTGTTTTGTAAAATCTTGTAAATGTTGTGTGTTAGACATTTTATGTAGTTAAAAATTTAATGTCGCAAAAGTAATTCTATTTTTCCTAAAGGCAAAAGTTTTGTAAATTACTTATCAAACAGTTGTTAATAAATAGTTTAACATCAAATAATGTATTTAGCAGAAGATTTTATGCCTTTAGCAATTCATTTTTACTCTTTAGCAGAACATTTTATACCTCTAGCAACTCATTTTTACCCTTTTGCTTAATATTTTATGTTTTTAGCAATTCATTTATAGCCTTTAGCAGAACATTTAATGTTTTTAGTAATTCATTTATAACCTTTCGCAGAACATTTTGTGCATTTGGTAATTCATTTTCGCATGTTAGCATAATGTTCACACTCGTTAGCAATATATTTTTTAGTTAAGTAAGTTTATTCTTTTATTTTGGCAGAACGTTTTATTTAATTAGCAATATATTTTCCGCCGTTATGGGTTAACTTTTCTTATTAGTAGAACTAACTTTATCGTATCAAATATTTATTAAATTTGAAACTCAAAATATTTTAATTAAGGATTTAATAATATGATAATCTTAATTTTTTAATAACTTAATGGTTTTAGTCATATCATTACTTTTTATTTTTACAATATAAATTCCTGGACGTAAATACAAGATATCAATATTTTTAAAATTTGTTTGTTCCGTTTTTAATTTTTTTCCGGTGATTTCATAGATTTCCAGTGATTGTATTTCATCATTTCCTTCAATTGAAAATGTGTTTTTAGCTGGATTTGGTGATAGTATCCATTTAGTTTTTTCATTAAATGATGGGTAATCGTTTACACTTAATGCATTTGTTTCTCCAAAAAACTTTGTATAGATGAAGGGGCTATTATTTTCTCTCGCACTATAGGAAACGATTGGTGTATTGTTTTCCAAAAAATCGATTTTTCCTAGAAAAATAGAAGCAGGTGAAAAATTCGGTTCACCAACAAATTCCCAATCGGTTCCGTTGAATCGTTTTACTTTTGCTTCCCTTCTGAAATTATTCTGCAATTCATTATATATTACATACAAAACATTATTATGGTCTACTGCCATCTCAAATTGGTCAGTTTTACCATTATTGAATAATTCTGGTCCAACAGATTCCCATAAACCATTGTTTAACTTTTTGATGTGAACTTTAAGTGCTGCATCTGTGTAACCTAGATAAATAGTGTTCGAAGCATCTATTACTATTCTTGGATTAGCTGTGTATGAAGTGAGGTTCTCTTGGTCAACATATTCCCAAACATTGCCATTAATTGTTTTTACAGCTATACTGCCATTGTTTGAAGAATCCTGATAAGCTATATAAGGAAGATTGTTTGTATCTATAGCCAATCGAGCTGGTTGGTCACCCGTGTAGGCACTGCCACCGACATATACCCAATTAGTGCCGTCAAACTTTTGTACTCTGCCCGACATATACAGTACATAAGGCTCATTAGTATTACTTAATTTAAAATCAAAGAAAGCACCCGCCGAAAGAGAAAAGTTTACTGGTCCAACAGCTTCCCAACCCGCAGTAGTCAGTTTTTTAACAGTCAATTTTGTGTCACTTTCAGTGGACGAAAGTTTATTGTTATAGGCAATGTATATGTTACCGTCTGTACCAGATTTAACCATTACATTTTGTATTTCATTTTCAGAAATTTGAAGTGCACCTATATTTGTCCAATTATCGTTGACAAACATTTTCACTGTAGCTTTGCCATTGGTATTAAACCCTTTGTAGGCTAATAGTGGAATTCCATTGCATATTGAAAAATCATATGCATAATTTCCTGATAATGAGATAGAACTCGAACCGCCAAGTAGCGTTGATTGTACATCAGTAATTTTGTTTACGTCAGGTGAGAGGAAATGAGTAGAATTTACATGGTAAGAACTATCTCCTGAAACAGTAAAAATACGGTTGGCTTGATAACTGTTGCTTAAAACATTTTGCCATGCTCCATCAATTAATTTTGCAATATAAAATGTTGGATTACTAAAATAGTTTTGAATATAACCTACATGTAAAATGTTTGAATTGTTAAAATAAAATTTTGTTAATTGACCAACGCTGAAAGGATAGCCGCATGCTAAGCATGGCAAAGTTAAATTTTCCCAAGTTGATTGATTGAATTTTTTAATAGATAATCCAACTATTAAATGAGGTGAATTGAGGTTATCAAAAACCAGTGAACTGCCATTTTCTGAAAACCCTGTTATTCCTACTTCTTCCCACGCTGAGCCGTTGAACTTCTTTACGAAGCAATTAGCAGTAGTACCAACCTGATAATTGGTAAGTACATAAGGAACATTATTGTTATCGAGTTCAAGGGAAATTGAGGTATAGGGAATGAATTCGGTAGTTTGTGAAATTAAATTCCAATTGTTGCCATCGAACTTTTTTAACTTTATAGTGTTGCCTTCTTGAAATAGAATCTGGGGTAAATTATCGGTACCTATATTGATATTCAAAAATGATGAGGTTACCGTAGCTATTCCTAAGCCAACATCTATCCAATTACCATTTTCATACTTCTTAACTATTGGTAGATTGTTTGTTATATTATTATTAAATATCACATATGGTACTTCGTTGTTGTCTACTGCAACATCGATTTGTGGTATGCTTGAAAACAAAAAAGGGAAATCTAAATGTTCCCATTGACTTCCATTAAATTTCCCTATAGAAAAGCGATAATTAGTGCTTAGATAATCAGCACTTTCAATATTGGACAAGAAAACATGGTCATTTTTAATAATTATTGGATTTCTTCCAACTAAAGTTGCGGTACCACAAGTCGCTCTGTTAAAGTCATCATCTCCTAGTGGTCGCCAAGTTTCTTGACCAAGACATATCGATTGAACCAATAAAAAAAGTATTATAATTTTTGATTTCATAAACTAGAAATTATTTTACTCAAATATATATATATATTTAATTAAATTTCTAAATTTAAGTTGTTATTTAATTCCTAATTCACAATCCATAACTCATAATTCTTTTATCTTTGCCCTCAGTAAAAAGATAATATGAAATTTGAATTATTAGCGAATGATCCCAATTCCAAAGCACGTGCCGGAACTATTACTACCGATCATGGTGTAATTGAAACCCCAATATTTATGCCTGTTGGAACCGTTGGAACTGTAAAAGGTGTTCACCAACGCGAATTAAAAGAAGATATTAATCCGGATATTATTCTTGGAAATACTTATCATTTATACCTTCGTCCACAAACCGAAATTCTAGAAAAAGCTGGAGGTTTGCATAAGTTCATGAATTGGGATAGAAATATTTTAACCGATTCGGGTGGTTATCAAGTGTATTCGCTTTCTGCCAATAGAAAAATTAAAGAAGAAGGAGTAAAGTTCAAAAGTCATATCGATGGTTCATATCACTTTTTTACTCCCGAAAATGTTATGGAAATCCAGCGTTCTATTGGTGCCGATATTATCATGGCATTTGATGAATGTACACCATATCCATGTGATTATCGTTACGCAAAACGTTCGATGCATATGACTCATCGTTGGTTGGACCGATGTATAACGCATTTGGATAAATTACCATTCAAATATGGTTATGAGCAGACATTTTTCCCTATAGTTCAAGGAAGTACCTATAAAGATTTACGTCAACAATCTGCGGAATATATTGCTAATGCAGGTCAACAAGGAAATGCCATCGGAGGTTTATCAGTAGGTGAACCAGCCGAAGAAATGTATGCCATGACCGAAGTGGTTTGTGAAATCCTTCCCGAAGACAAACCACGCTATCTAATGGGAGTTGGAACACCAATTAATATTTTAGAAAATATCGCTTTAGGAATTGACATGTTTGATTGTGTTATGCCAACGCGTAACGCTAGAAACGGAATGCTTTTCACAGCCAATGGAACAATCAATATGAAAAACAAAAAATGGGAAGCCGATTTTTCGCCAATAGACGAAATGGGAATAACATTTGTTGATACACAATACACCAAAGCCTATCTTCGTCATTTGTTTACTGTAAATGAATTACTTGGAAAGCAAATCGCTACTATACATAATCTTGGTTTCTATATGTGGTTGGTTCGCGAAGCCAGAAAACATATATTAGCAGGAGATTTTAGAACTTGGAAAGACATGATGGTTAAAAATATGAGCCAAAGATTATAAGTTGATTTGATGATTTGATAATTCGCTAATTTGTTTCGAATAACCAAATAATTAAATAACCAAATAAACATTTATGCTAAAAATAATTGACAAATACATCCTTAAACGTTACCTAGTTACATTCACCGTAATGTTACTAATGTTTATTCCTATTGGGATTGTTATTGATGTTTCTGAAAAAATCAATAAAATTTTAGCCAATAAAGTTCCTTTCATTGATGTAGCAAAATATTATTTAGACTTTACCATTTATTTTGCTAATTTATTATTTCCAATATTTTTATTCTTATCAGTTATATGGTTTACTTCAAAACTGGCAAATAATACAGAGATTATAGCTATTCTTAGTTCAGGAATATCATTTTCACGTTTTCTAAGGCCATTTATTATTGGAGCAACAATAGTTTCATTATTTGCTTTAATAATGAACATTTTCTTAATGCCAAGCGCAGCCGCTGGATTTAAAAGCTTTAGGTATAAATATTTGAGTAATAATAATGGCGCAAATGTTAAGGATAGATCAGACGTTTTCAGACAAACTAGTAAAGATGAATACATTTATGTAAGTAGTTTTAACGATGTGTCAAAAATGGCATTTTATTTTTCAATGGAAAAATTCAAAGGAGACAAGCTACAATACAAACTCAATGCTAATAAAATTAAGTTTAATCAAAAAGACAGCACTTATACAATATACAATTATACCAAACGAAAAGTAGGAGAGTTTAATGACGTAATTGAAACAGGTGAAAAAAAAGATACTGTTTTCAATTTTGACTTAGATGATTTAACACCAGTAGTTTACATTGCCGAAACGTTACCATTAAATGAATTAAATAAGTTCATTGAGAAAGAAAAATCTCGTGGTTCGTCTAACATAAATACGTATTTGGTAGTTTTGTATAAAAAGTATAGTATTCCAGCATCTGCTTTTATTTTAACGATTATTGCGGTTTCAGTTTCTTCTATGAAACGTCGTGGCGGAATGGGAATGAATCTCGCTATTGGAATTATTTTAGCCTTTGCTTTTGTGTTTTTAGACAAAGTTTTTGGAGTTCTTGCAGAAGCATCAACTGCGCCGCCATTGTTAGCCGTTTGGACACCAAATATACTTTTTGGAATAGCCGCTATTTTTCTCCTTCGAAATGCTAAGCGATAATACAAAAAGCTATCTTCACCTTCATTTGATAGTATTCATTTGGGGATTTACTGCAATTCTAGGTGCTTTGATCACTTTGGATGCATTGCCATTAGTTTGGTTTCGAATGCTTTTCGCTGTTGGATTTATTGCTATTTATATTTATTTCAAAAAGTTAACTCTAAAAATTCCGCCAAAAGTAGTAATCCAATTTCTTTTCGCGGGTTTAATTATTGCGTTGCATTGGTTTACATTTTTTAAAGCCATAAAAGTGTCAAATGTTTCTATAACACTAGCTTGTTTATCAACCGGAGCATTTTTTACTTCATTACTCGAACCCATTTTATATGGAAAGAAAGTAGTTTGGTATGAAGTTTTCTTCGGAATTCTTGTAGTCGTAGGATTGTATATCATATTTAATGTAGAAGTTAATTATTTCAATGGAATTATTTTAGCGCTTACTTCAGCCTTTCTTTCGGCACTCTTTGCGGTTATCAATAGTAAATTTGTTAAAACATATGACGCAACAATCATTTCATTTTATGAACTCAGTGGCGGTGTAATTTTCTTTTCATTTTTACTACTTCTTGGAAATAGTTTTACACCAGAATTTTTTCTTTTATCACCTAATAATTTGATGTACTTGTTTATTTTAAGTTCTGTTTGTACCGCTTATGCATTTATTGCTTCAACATCAGTAATGAAGTTTTTAAGTCCATACACAGTTATGTTAACTATTAATTTAGAACCTATTTACGGGATAATTTTAGCGGTACTTATTTTTAAAGATAAAGAACAAATGAGTTTTGATTTCTATCTTGGCGCAATGCTAATTTTATTGACTGTACTGCTGAATGTTATCATTAAAAGTCGAAAAAAATCGATTTCATAAGAACAACTAAATTCTTTTTTGTTCACAATAAATCGATGCAAATTCTTTTTATCACAATAGATTATTTTATATTTGCTATTCGATTAAACAAAACTAACTACCTATGGAATACTTAGATTTTGAACTTCCTATAAAAGAACTGGAAGATCAACTCGATAAATGTCAAATAATTGGTTCAGAATCAAATGTTGATGTTACTGCAACTTGCAAACAAATCGAGAAAAAACTAGAAGAAACCAAGCGAAAAATATATAAAAACTTAACAGCTTGGCAACGAGTTCAACTATCTCGTCACCCTAATAGACCATACACACTTGAACATATTACTAACTTAACAAAAGGAACTTTTTTAGAACTTTTTGGAGATAGAAATTTCAAAGATGATAAAGCAATGGTTGGCGGTTTAGGTAAAATTGATGGTCAGTCATTTATGCTAATTGGACAACAAAAAGGGATAAATACAAAAATGCGTCAGTTACGTAATTTTGGTATGGCAAATCCTGAAGGCTATAGAAAAGCATTACGATTAATGAAAATGGCAGAAAAATTTAATATTCCTGTTGTAACATTAATCGATACTCCTGGAGCTTATCCTGGTTTGGAAGCTGAGGAACGCGGTCAAGGTGAAGCAATTGCAAGAAACATTCTAGAAATGGTTCGTTTAAAAGTTCCTGTAATTTGTGTAATTATTGGTGAAGGTGCTTCTGGTGGAGCTTTAGGAATTGGTGTTGGAGATAGAGTTTTAATGATGGAAAATACTTGGTATTCTGTTATTTCTCCTGAATCTTGTTCTTCTATCTTATGGAAAAGCTGGGAATATAAAGAACAAGCAGCAGAAGCTTTAAAACTGACTTCTGCTGATATGAAAAAATTAAAATTAGTGGACGATATTATTCCTGAACCACTTGGTGGCGCACATTATGATAAAGAAACTACTTTTAAAACTGTTGAGCAATATATCATGAAAGCGTTTAACGAATTAAAAGATTTATCAACAGAAGAATTAGTCGCGCAAAGGATGGATAAATACAGTAAGATGGGCGAATACAAGGAGTAATATCTTATAAAATAAATCATAAATCCGAAGCCCTATAGTTTCGGATTTTTTTTTGGTTATCAACAAAAAATATTAGTTACTAACACATTATTAGCATACGATTGCTAACAATTCAATTTCATAAGTAGTATTTAAAAAACTACTTTCGCTACATGGAAAATCTCAGAAATATTAACCCAATTAAAGTAGATAAAACTACTATTATCAATTTAGAAAAAGGCAAACTTCCACCACAAGCATTGGACCTTGAAGAAGCTGTGCTTGGTGCTATGATGATTGATAAAAAGGGTGTTGATGAGGTTATAGATATACTTCAACCTGATGCTTTTTATAAAGAAGGACACAAGCATATTTTTGAAGCCATTTTCCAGTTATTCACAGATTCACAACCCATTGACTTATTAACAGTTTCTGCTCAATTAAAGAAGAATGGAAAACTCGATTTGGCTGGAGGCGATTTTTATTTAATTCAGCTTACGCAGAAGATTTCTTCTTCGGCACATATTGAGTTTCACTCTAGAATTATTTTACAGAAATTTATACAGCGAAGTTTAATAAAAATTTCTTCTGAGATAATAGAAGAATCATACGACGAGTCTACAGATGTATTCGATTTGTTGGATAAAGCAGAATCTAAACTCTACGAAGTTACACAAGGAAATATCAAAAGAAGTTCCGAAACAGCTCAAAGTTTAGTTATTCAAGCTAAAAAAAGAATTGAAGAAATTGCCAATAAAGAAGGATTAAGCGGAATTGCCACAGGTTTTGAAAAGCTTGACAAAGTAACTTCTGGTTGGCAACCATCCGATTTGGTAATTATTGCAGCAAGACCAGGTATGGGTAAAACGGCGTTTGTGCTTTCAATGGCTCGAAATGTTGCTATTGATTTTGGTCATCCAGTCGCTTTGTTCTCTCTAGAAATGTCTTCTGTTCAGTTAATTACACGTTTAATTTCATCAGAAACTGGTTTGTCGTCAGAAAAATTAAGAACCGGAAAACTAGAAAAACACGAATGGGAACAACTTTCGACTAAAGTTAAAAATTTAGAAAAAGCACCTTTGTTTATTGATGATACACCATCGCTTTCAATTTTTGATTTACGTGCAAAAGCAAGACGATTATCATCGCAACACGGCATTAAATTAATCATTGTCGATTATCTTCAGTTGATGACTGCTGGTGGAAGCAACGGAAAAGGTGGCGGAAATCGAGAGCAAGAAATCTCAACTATTTCAAGAAATTTAAAAGCTTTGGCTAAGGAATTAGAAGTTCCAGTAATTGCTTTATCACAGTTATCTCGTGCTGTTGAAACACGTGGTTCTAGCAAAAGACCTTTACTTTCTGATCTTCGTGAATCGGGAGCAATTGAGCAAGATGCTGATATCGTTTCGTTTATTTATCGTCCAGAATATTATAAAATTGATGAATGGGATGATGATGAACATTCACCAACCGAAGGTCAAGCAGAATTTATTATTGCTAAGCACAGAAATGGTTCATTAGAAAATGTAAGACTAAAATTCATTGGTCATTTAGGTAAATTTGATAATCTCGAAGATTTTGGAAGTTCTTATAATGACTTACCATCGCGTATGAATATGGATGATAATCCGTTTACAACGAAGAATTTACCATCTCCAAATGAAGCTTTTGGAAGTAGTGCAAACAATGAAGATGATGATAGTGACGTACCATTTTAATGGACTACGTATAACTACCTATTTTTAAATAAAAAGTGTTAAAGTTTATTCTATTTGTCTTATTTTTATAATTCAAATACTAACAAATAAATTATGTCTCAAAACACTTTAGAATTAGCTACTGCTCAAGAATGGGCAGCACTTTACAGAGAAAAAAATCCAAATTCAGTTATTGCTTATTTAATTCCTGGGATTGATTTTACCCAGTTAATTAGTCAAAATAATGTGGTAAACATTAGAGCTTATGTAGGAATTGATCCAGAAACGGGTTTACAGAAACTAATGCTTGTTGGAGTTGATAGCCAAGGAAATGACTTAATTAGTGAAAAAAACAAAGAGTATATTTACGATTTTACAAGACCTTGTCCAGAACAATGTGATATCGAAAGTCCACTATTTACGCTTAAATGATAGACTTTATATCTGACATTTTTGCAAATATTGGATATTTATTAGAACTTATAAACTGTTTATTATTACTTAACGGAATTTCAAAAAAATCAAAGGAGCATAAAGTTTTCTTTGTCTATTGTTTATTAATTTTCATAATACAAATAATAACTAAAATTTTATTTGATTTAAGCTTAAATAATATTTTTTTGTCTCATTTCTATTTTGTCACTCAGTTTGTTCTATTAAGTTATTTTTATTATTTGCTTTTAAATGATACATTCCAGAAAAAGCTTATTAAGATTGTTACTGTTGTGTGCCTAAGTTTATTAGGCATACAATATGCGGTTTATCCGAGCAAATTTTTCACATTCAATTTATTCGAAATTTTCATAATGTCATTACCATTAATGATCTATACAACATTTCATTTATATAATTTACTCAACGAAAAAAAATATTTTTATTATATTAACATTGGATTACTACTATATCTTTTTGGAAGTACAGTCGTTTTTTTAAGTTACAGATTGTTGTCTTTAATAGCAACTAAAGAGATTATTAATATTACTTGGTCATTAAACATTTATATGTATGTAATTTATCAATTATTCATTTTAAAAGAATTAATTCCTAAAAAAATATAATGGAAACCAAGTCAGAAATTATTCAAGTTTTTACATTTACTTTTTTGGCTTTTATTTTGATGGCCATGGTGTTAATACTTTTTTTTTATTACTCGAGAAAAAAGATAGTAGCACAACAACTCGAAACTAAAAACTTAGAAATAGCACATCAAAAGCAAATGCTTCAAACGGTGATTCAAACGCAAGAAGCCGAAAGAGAACGAATTGCACGTGATTTGCATGACGGAATAAGTTCAAAACTAAATGTTGTTTCTTTAAACAGTCATTTACTTAAAACACCCAATCTTTCCGATGCGGAAATCATAAATATTACCAATAATATTAATGATTTGACTTCAAAAGCATTAGAGAATTCGAGGCAAATTGCACATGATTTATTTCCGCCAGTTTTTGATAAATTTGGACTGAAAGCTGGTATTGAAGAGTTAATAGTAGAGTTTAAATCAACGAATAAATTTGAAGTTTCATTTTCAAACGAATTAAACTTAGATTTGCTTACTAAAGAGCAACAATTAAATTTTTTCAGAATTATTCAGGAATTGTTAAACAACACTTTGAAGTATGCTGAGGCGAAACAGGTTTCAATTAAATTCATTCGATTGAGTAAGTGTAATGCATTGATTTATAAGGATGATGGAATTGGATTTAAAAATTCAGCTATTAAAAAAGGAATGGGTTTAACTAATATTGAAAGTAGAGTTAGCTTTTTAAAAGCAAATTATTTAATAAAAACGTCGCCAGATAACGGTTTTGAAATAAATATTACATTTTAATATGATTGGAAAAAAAATCAAGATTGTTTTAGCCGACGATGAAGAATTGTTCCGCAAAGGAATTTATTTTCTATTGCAACGTGAACCTAACATCGAAGTTATTTTTGAAGCAGCTAATGGTAACCAACTGATGGATTTTTTGAAAAATAATTCAAAGCATCCCGATATTATTTTGATGGATTTAAAAATGCCGTTACTCAATGGAGTAGAAGCAACAAAATTAATCGCTCAACAATTTCCTGAAATAAAAATTATTGCTTTAACAAGTTATAATACTAAATCATTTATTGTTAATATGATAGAAGTTGGCGCTTCTTCATTTCTAGTGAAGAATTCTACACCACAAGAAATGATATTAACCATTAATGAAGTAATAAACAAAGGATTTTATTATAATGAAAGTGTGATGAAAGTGTTGACTGAAGTAAATTCTTCATCAAGTCAAAAAAGTATACTTTTTAAACAAGAAGAACTAACTACTAGAGAAAGAGAAGTTCTAGAACTCATTTGTAGTCAACACAGTACAGCAGAAATAGCTGAACGACTTTTTATTAGTCCAAGAACTGTTGAAACACATCGAACAACTCTTTTGATTAAAACAGGTTCACAAAATATAGCTGGATTAGTTGTTTATGCAATTCAAAATAAAATTGTAATTATATAAAAAAGCGCGAGGTCAATTCCCATCGTCCTCGCGCCAAATAATCATGAGGAAGTCTCAATCCTCTGATATAAATTTCAAAGCAACTATTAATGTTATTACTACATATATTGCAAATGATAGTAATGCAATTTTTTGATGTGGTGGTAAGTTTTTCATTTTTCGTATCATAATGATTTATAAAATTCTTGTCATTTGATTGTTTCAAAATTAACGAATGAAATTTTCATGTATCTACGTATTTATACGGATTTTTGGTTTTATTTTTTTAACAAAAATTTTTACTAAAAAGCCACTTAAAATGCTATCTTCGTTCAAATAATGATTACAAAAATGAAGTTTTTTAAAAATAAACTATTACTTATTCTACTTTTGGTTTCAGTTTCTGCCAAGGCAAATTTTATTTTGTTGCCAATGGATGAAACGTCTCAAAAAAACCATCTGAAAGCCTATGGAATAACGTATTGGGCTTTGGATAAGCAATACAAAGCCAGTTGGTTGCTCAATTATCGTGGCGGTTCTTTTCTTTTACCTGATGCACCCGAAATTAGAAAAGAATGTCAAATTCGAGGTGTGAGTTTTGAACCAATAACTGATGCCGAAGCCAATCAAATTTTTGAAGAAATTGCTTCGCCATCACAAAATATGGAAACAGTTGTGCTTGAAAAAGCACCAAAAGTTGCCGTTTATACACCAAAAGGTAAACAACCTTGGGACGATGCGGTAACGATGGTTTTGACCTATGCCGAAATTCCTTTTACTCCAATTTATGATGAAGAAGTACTTTCCGATCAATTGATTTTGTATGATTGGTTGCATTTGCACCACGAAGATTTCTCTGGTCAGTATGGTAAGTTTTTTGGAATGTATAGAAATGCGCCTTGGTATATTGAACAAAAAAGAGATGCCGAAACCTTAGCAATAAAACTTGGATATGCTAAAGTTTCTGAAGAAAAGTTGGCAGTTGCCAAAAAAATACGCGATTTTGTAATTGGCGGTGGATTTATGTTTGCGATGTGTTCTGCAACCGATAGTTTTGATATTGCACTTTCTGCTGAAGGTGTTGATATTTGCGAACCAATGTTTGATGGTGATGCAAGCGAAGCCAATTACCAATCCAAAATTGATTATTCACGAACCTTTGCTTTCAAAGATTTTATTTTAGAAAGACGACCAGAAAAATATGAATTCTCAGATATTGATACAACCGAAAAAAGACGAATTCCAATGGAGAAAGATTATTTCACTTTAATGGAATTTTCAGCAAAATGGGATGTTATTCCAAGTATGTTGTGCCAAAATCATACCCAATTGGTTAAAGGTTTTATGGGACAAACTACCGCTTTTGATAGAAGTTTAGTCAAAACAAATGTTTTGGTTTTGGGTGAAAATCAATTAAATGAAGAAGCACGCTACATTCATGGACAACGCGGAAAAGGTTTCTTTACTTTTTTTGGCGGTCATGATCCCGAAGATTATCAACACAGAGTAGGTGATGAACCAACGGTTTTAGACTTGCATCCAACATCGCCAGGATTTCGCTTGATTTTGAATAATGTTTTGTTTCCTGCAGCTAAAAAGAAACCGCAGAAGACTTAGGTTTTTAAATTTCAATAAAAAAATCCCAAATTCCAATGTTTAGTTGAAACTTGGGATTTTACATTTAACTCCGTTTTTTCTATTTATTTATCATTTTTTCTAAATCAACATTTAATGATATATAAGTTCCAAAAAATTTACTTTTACTATTTCCATCTTCAAAAAATGGTGTAATGCCATAATCAAATTTACCTTGGATATCGATAAACTTAAATATTCTTTGACCTAAACCAAGTTGTAATCCAATATTGGTTTTGTTAAGTATATCGTTAGTTTCACTTCCTTCAACTTCTGTTTTAGTTAAAAATGAAAATCTTGGTCCAAACAGCATATAAAACCCTTTTCTATATTCATTGCCAAAATCATATTTAAAATTTGGACTAATGTCAATGAAATTTAATCCAAAATCAATTGAATCTTCATATTTTAATTCTTTTTTATTAAATGTAACCTCAGTTTTTATGCCAATATTTTCATTAAAATTATATTCTAAATAACCACCGAGATTAAGTGTAAACGGATTTCCATCAGAAGCAAATTGGTTGGAACTACCATTATTATTGGATTGGTAAAAATTGCCTCCAATTAAAACACCATAAGATAGATTTTGAGCTTTAGAAAATGTGGAAAATAAAATAATAATGCAAAGTGTAATTTTCTTCATAGTTTTTATTGTTTTAGATATTTTGTGAATAGTTCAACGAAAGTAGAATTTTTTGCCCTGATAGTAGTGGAAATCCTTTTAAAAAAATGCCGTTTTTTTCAAACGGCATTTTTTTAAAAGATTGAAACGTCCCGAAACTTCGGGAGCAGGAATTAGCTCCAAATAAAATTATTTATTATTCTCAATCACGTAGTTCAATACTTTTTGGATTAAATGTACTCTATCTCTTCCGGTAACGTTGTGTTTGTGCATTGGATAAGGGAAATAATCGATTTGTTTGCCTACTTCTACAAACTTTTTAACCAACGCTAAATTGTGTTGTTCTACCACAACATCGTCGTTTGTTCCGTGAATTAATAGTAGTTTTCCTTTCAAATCTTTGGCATAATTGGTTACGTTGGCTTCGTCAAATCCTTTTTGGTTTTCGGCTGGCGTATCCATATAGCGTTCGCCATACATCACTTCATACCATTTCCAGTCTATAACTGGTCCGCCAGCAACACCAACTTTAAAAGCATCAGGTTTTCTAGTCATTAGCGAAGTAGTCATAAATCCGCCGTAACTCCAACCGTGAACCGCTAGACGATTTCCATCAACATAAGGCAATGATTTTAAGTATTCTACGCCTTTTATTTGGTCGTCGATTTCGTTGTTTCCTAGTTTGGCATGGATTACGCTTTCAAAGGCAAATCCGCGATTGTCTGAACCGCGATTGTCAACGGTAAATACCAAATAACCTTGTTCTGCCATCCAATACATCCAAAGATTTGCGCCATCCAAATAGGAGTTGGTAATCATTTGTGCATGCGGTCCGCCATAAACGTAAACCAAAACCGGATATTTTTTTGTAGCGTCAAAATTACTTGGTTTGATTAAACGAGTGTACAAATCGGTCGTTCCATCGGCAGCTTTCATGGTTTTGATTTCGGCAGTTCCAATTTCGTAACCTTCGTATTTGTTTTTGCTTTCTAATAACGTTTTTGCTTTTAAATTTTTATCATACAGCAATGATTTTGAAGGTGTTGAATGATTTGAATATTCATCAAAAAACCAATTTCCATCCGTTGAAATTACTACATTGTGAATACCTTCGTCTCTGGTAATCAAAGTTTGTTTTCCTTTTAAGTCAACTTTGTAAGCCAACATATTAATTCCTTTTTCGCCAGTTGCTTTGAAATAAATTTCAGTTCCAGTTGGATTTGCTCCGATGATTTCACGAGTTGGGAATTTATTGGTAGTTAATTGTTTGATTAATTTTCCATCGATAGAATAGTAGTAAAGGTTGTTAAATCCGTCTTTTTCAGAAATCCAAACGAAGTTGTTTGATTTACTATTTGGGAAAAATGCAGCATGTTCTGGTTCAACCCATTTTGAGTTTTTTTCGTTAAAAAGTGTTCTGACAAAGTTTCCTGTGGCAGTTTCGTATAAATTCAAATTCATATCATTTTGACCACGATTTAATTCGGCAATCAACACATATTTTTCGTCAGGAGTGAACGCTAAGTTGGTAAGATAATCATCAGCGTTATTTTTTGGCTTAATAAATACGGTTTTTCCTGATGTCAAATTATAAATACCAACTCTTGGTTTCTCTGATTTTTGACCAATCATAGGGTATTTAATATTGACTAATTTTCCTGGAGTTTCGTTAATGTCTAATAATGGATAATCGGCAACATCGGTTTCGTCTTTTTGGTAAAATGCTAAAAAAGATGATTTTGGCGACCAAAATATTCCGCCGGAAATTCCAAATTCATTTCTAGAAATGGATTGTCCAGAAACTATATTTTTATCTGAATTATTAGTTACCGTTATTTTTTCTTTTTTATCGTTTATAAAAAATAGATTGTTTCCTTCGGTAAATGCTAGGTTTTTGTAGGCACTATCAAAGGTTTGGTTTTCGCCATTTTCTGGAGATTCTGCTATGCTTTTTCCAGATTTTGTAGTTAGATTATAGCTGTATGATTTTCCGTTTTCAGTGACTAAAATTGTATTAGTATCAATCCATTGAACGCCAAAGAAGTTTTTCAGTTTCGTTCCTAATACTGCATTAATATCTGCTAAAGTGGTTAATTCAGAAGTTTTAGCATCAGCAGTTGTTGCAGTTACCATTTTTGTCCAAGCATCAGTGTAATACACGTATTTGTTGGTATTTGGTATCCATTGAAAACCGGTTAGTTTGTCAGCACCAAATTTTCTTCCTTGTTGAAGAACTGATTCTTCAAGCGTGATTTTTTTTAACTGACCAAATGCGTTGATACTCAAAAACGCTATTAGTATTGCAATTTTTTTATTCATAAAATAAGTAAAGTTAGTTTGGTGTGAAAATATAAAAAATACGTATCATATACTTCTAAAATAGTGTTAATCATTTCTAAAAAACGAAATCCCAAACTCTAATGAATTTAGGATTTATAGTTTTACTACTTTAATTTAAATTCTAAATGTTTAAAAAAAGTAGTATTTAATTTACATGTGAGTGAAATTTGTTTTATTGTTTTATAATTTTTTTAGTTACAATATTATTACTACTTAATATTTTTAATATGTAAATGTTAGGGATTAAATCTTTTATATCAATTTCAACTTCCTTAGGTTCATTTTCTAAAATAAAATTTTTTAAGTTGTGTCCAATCATATTATAAATTTCAACTTTTTTAATGTTTTCATTTCCAGATATTTCTAAAAAATCTTTTATAGGATTTAATACTTTAAATATTGGAATTTCTGGAATTGTGATATTTAAAGATGCAACTGCTTTTACAGGCAGTCTGTAAGTACTTTCAATATTATTAACTGTTTGCGAGGCATAATAAATGGTATTATTAATTAAAACAGTGTCAAGTGATAATGGTGTTTCCGTGTTTAAAGATGATGTTTCGTTGGTATTTATATTTAACTCACATGCAATTTGATTTTCATACCATGCTATATTTTCACCGGAAACATTTAAATTTTGAAGTGTGTCTCCATCTAAAAAATTTTGAATAGGTGAACCAGTCGGTGTATTAACAAAAGCTGCATTTGAAGAAATATCATATCTAGTTAAATTATCAAAATTATTAGAATAACTATTTAAATCTATTCTACTCTCACCTTGAATTAGCAATTTGTCACAAAATTGTTGACAGACCTTTGAAATTTCAAAATTTAAATTAATAATATCCTCGAAATCACCATTCTCACTATATTTTTTTATTAGATTGCTGTAAATTATTAAGATTTTATTTTCTGAATTAATTATAATTTTTTCACATCCAGTCGTAAAACTATTGAAGGAAGTATCTAAAGAACCATCAGGGTTTAGTCTTTTGATTTGACTACTTACGTATCCATCATAATAATTAACAATAAGTTTGTCATTTTGTTTTTGAAAACTTTTCACATAATGATCAGTAAGATTGTAAGAGTTATAGCTTAAATTTATAGTTCCGTCATAATTTATTTTACGTATTTTTGAAAAGTTTGAAACTGTATTGCCATAAATATAAATTGAACCATCTTTAAATTTTTTAAATGAACTATTCGAATAAAAAGTATAAGGTGTAAAAGTCAAATCATTCGTTCCGTCATAATTTAATCTGAATAATTTATTATTTGAATAGTTTAAATATAAAATTTTATCGTTGTTTAAAATTTCACTACATCTTAAGTCTACATTTATAGTAGGGTTAAAAGAGTTATCAATGCTGCCATCATCATTTAATCTTAAATATTTTTTTTCGTTTGAATTGATGTATATACTCCCGTTTGTAGGACTACCAGAATTATAACCAGCCGTTACTAATATTTTATTATTACTAAATTCTTTAAAATGAAAAATATCATTTGTGAATGATTGAACTTGGGAATCTAAATTAAAATTAGGGTTTAAATTACCTTCACTATTTAATTTAATCAAACTCTTACATGAAATGTCGTTATAGGAGGTTAAATTATTACTTTCGATTAAAATACTGCCGTCATTTAAAACTGCCATATTTTGTATGGGTTTGTTTGTCGATTGTTGTGGGTTGAATGTGTAATCTAAACTACCAGAACTATTTATTCTATGGATTTTCTCTCTTGTAATACCTTGTATTGATAAATATGGACAATTGATTAAAATTTTATTGTCTGAAAGTTGCAATCCTGTATATGTTTGATGATAATATTCCGTATTTTGATAATTGAATGAATTATCTACGCTACCATTAGTATTAAGTTTTTTTAAATTATTAATACCATATGAAATGATAATTTTTCCATCAGGTAAAACCAGAGCATCATCGCCATAAAAACCTATACCTAATGAATTAAATGTAGTGTCTCTTGTTCCATTAGAATTTAGTCTTGAAATTGCATTTGATAAAATAGAAGAGCCACTTTTAAAATTCGGACCAATTATCAATATTTTACCATCAGGTTGTATCAAAATTTTTTTTATTATAGTATCATCACTACCAAACCCATAAAATATATCTGTAAAATCATAAAAACTTTCATCAATACTTCCGTCATTATTTAACCGAGTTAGTGAAATATTATGATAGTTTCCAGAAAACCCATTTCTAAATTTTCCACCAATTATGTATTTACCATCACTTTGTCTTATAAAAGAATTAACACTGCCTGAAAAATTGAGCTCGTCATCAATATTAATAAAACTTGTATCTACAGAACCATTTGGATTTAATCGCACCATATTTTTTCTAGGAATACCATTTACTGTATCAAAATAACCACTTACAACAATTTTTCCATCAGGATCCATTTTAACACAACTGAGAGAAGGTGATAATGCTGATGTAAAAATAGGAGTAATAAAGTTGGTGTCTTCAGAACCATCTATATTATATACTTGTAACCCTAAATTTTCCCAATTATAAGCTACTAGCTTATTATTTGAACCATTTATGAGAGTGTTAAATTGAATAGGTTCGATAAAAGTTTCTGCATTATTAATTAAACCACCGTTAGAATTTAATAAATTACAGTAACCATCATATGTAATGATATTTCCATTGTCAAGAACAATTCCGTAACCACCAATATTTTCGTTATATGGTCCAGAATTATTGAAATTAAATGAATTGTCGATATTTTGAGAGTAAAACAATAAACCATAAAATAAAAAAAATAAAGTAAATTTTTTAGTCATAAATGTAAATACTTTAGGAAAAGTTAGCTGTTAGTGTTTGTGGTATTCTCAAAATAACAAAGTTTTTTGTTAATTAGTTTTTTTCAAATACATATCTTTATTCAAAAATAAGTATAAAAATGATTAGTATACTTTACAAATAAAATAAATTATTCTTCTTTTTGCCCCATCATCATTAGATAGGCTTTTAAAAATTCATCTATTTCACCGTTCATAACGCCTTCAACATCGCTGGTTTCAAAACCAGAGCGAACATCTTTAACTAATTTATACGGATGCATAACATAGTTTCGGATTTGTGAACCCCATTCGATTTTCATTTTTCCAGCTTCAATGTCGCTTCGTTGTGCTTGTTGCTTTTTCAATTCAATTTCATACAACTGTGATTTCAACATCTGCATAGCGCGTTGGCGATTGTCTTGCTGTGAACGTGTTTCAGAACATTGAATTTGAATTCCAGTGGGTTTATGAAACAGTTGTACTTTAGTTTCTACTTTGTTTACGTTTTGTCCGCCAGCACCGCTTGAACGTGATGTGATGATTTCAATGTCGGCTGGATTGATTTCTATTTCAATAGTATCATCAACCAATGGATAAACATAAACGGAAGCAAACGAAGTATGACGCTTGGCATTGCTATCAAATGGTGAAATACGAACCAATCGATGCACACCATTTTCACCTTTCAAATAACCAAAAGCATAATCGCCTTCAATTTCTAAGGTGACTGTTTTTATTCCAGCAACATCGCCTTCTTGAAAGTTGAGTTCTTTGATTTTATAACCTTGTCTTTCAGCCCACATTAAGTACATTCGCATCAACATCGAAGCCCAATCACAACTTTCTGTTCCTCCAGCTCCAGCTGTAATTTGAATTACGGCACTTAAACTGTCTCCTTCAT
Source organism: Flavobacterium dankookense (assembly GCF_004362665.1). Lineage (GTDB taxonomy): Bacteria > Bacteroidota > Bacteroidia > Flavobacteriales > Flavobacteriaceae > Flavobacterium > Flavobacterium dankookense. The sequence continues at coordinate 486,252 of NZ_SNXR01000011.1, forward strand.
CAGAAAGCATGTTTTTAAACTCAAGATTTTCAATATGAGCATTGGTTAGTTCAAACTGAGTATCGAGTTCTTCTTCGGTGGCATCACCTTCTTTAAAGAATTCATAAGTAATTTGAAGTTCTTCACAAAGGTTTTCGCCTTTTTCAAAATCTTCTACCCATTTTTTCTTTGAACGAAGGTTTTTTACAATGATTTCTGCTTCTTTCGCTTTGTTCCAAAAATCGGGTGCAAAGGTCTTTTCTTCTTCGTTTGTAATTTCGATTAGTTTGGCATCAATGTCAAAGATACCTCCTCAACGCACCAAGACGTTCTACAATACCTTTTATTTGTTCGGTATTTGTCATAAATAATGTAGTTTTGTGTTTTTACTGCTGGTTTTAGCCCCGATAGAAGTGAAAATCCTTTTTTTATTTTTTTTGACAAAAGCACTTCGACTGTGCTCAGTGTGACAAAAAATAAAAAAAGATTGAAACGGATAGCGGGAATCAGCTCCTAAAAAAAATTATTAATGCGAAAGTAAGACAAGAATTCTGAATATGGAAATTAATTTGATTAGTGATACAGTTACAAAGCCAACACCCGAAATGTTGCAAGCTATGTTTAATGCTAAAGTAGGTGATGATGTTTTTAAACAAGATCCAACTGTAAACGAATTTGAGCGTATTGTAGCTAATTTATTTGGAATGGAAGCGGCACTTTTTTTTCCAACAGGAACTATGGCTAATCAAACGGCAATTAAATTGAATACGAATCCTGGCGATCAAATTATTTGTGATAAATGGTCGCACATTCATTTGTATGAAGCTGGCGGTGCGTCTTTTAACAGCGGCGTTAATTTTAATTTATTGGATGGAAAAAGAGGAATGATTACTGCGGAACAGGTGAAAGCAGGAATTAACGATCCAGAGTTTTATCATGCACCATTGTCCAAAATGGTAAGCATTGAAAACACAACCAACAAAGCTGGTGGCGCATGTTATGATATTGAAGAGTTGATTAAAATTAAGCAAGTATGTGTTGATAATAACTTAAAATTTCACTTAGATGGTGCTCGACTTTGGAATGCGATGATTGCTAAAAAACAACATCCAAAACAGTTTGGAGCTTTGTTTGACACTATTTCGGTTTGTTTTTCAAAAGGAATGGGTTGTCCTATTGGTTCGGTTTTGCTTTTTGATGCTGAAACAATGCCTAAAGCATTGCGAATTCGAAAAATATTTGGTGGAAATCTGCGTCAATCAGGCTATTTAGCAGCAGCAGGAATTTATGCTTTGCAAAATAATATTAATAGGTTGGAAGATGATCACAATCGCGCTAAGGAATTAGGCAATACGTTGCAAAAATTATCATGGGTTTCAAGTGTTCAACCTGTGGAAACTAATATTGTAGTTTTTTCAGTTGTTGATACAATTGAAGATAAACAAGTGATTGAAAAGCTGAAACAGAAAGGTATTGCGATAAGTTTGATGGCAAAAAACACACTACGAATGGTTACTCATTTGGACTACAAACAAGTAATGCACGAGTATGTTTTGGATGCTTTGGAGAAAATAGAACTATAAATTTATTACTTTATTTTTTCGATAACTTCTCTTATTTTAGTAATATCAGGTTGGTGTTTTTCACATTGTTGAATACCATCAGGATAGATAGCTTTGATGAACTCATTATAATCTTTACAGTTTTTAAAAATATTAAATTCTTTGTTTTTTATATCCCAAACGACTCCTTTTCGATTTACCATCGTTTCTGCCAAGTAACCACCAGTAGCTCCACCTATTCCACCATAAGCAAAACCTTGTGCCCATGCATTTGCTAAATCAGCTTCTAGGTAATAATAATTTTCTCCAGCACTTAACACTCTAACAAAAGAGTTGGGAAAACTGTTTGTTTGTGCTCTGTCAGTTTTATTTCGATTTTCTAAAATTGCATAGATTTGAAAATAAAGGTGTCCTTTATAACTAATTGCAAAAACATTCTTTACCTTTTCATCAGTTTTTTTGTAATAAAAAAAGCAGTTGTCTTCAATTTTAGCTAAAGGTTTTTTTTCAAAACCTATTAAACCTTTTGCAACCACTTCTTCAAATGAACCAATTCTATCATAGATAAAATCTTCTTTTGTTTTGAAGATTCCATTTCGTCTTAGTTTCAAAGAACCTGCTTCCTCACGCATTATTCGTAATCGTTCATCCATTTCTTTCTTCTCACTTTCGATTATCGCAAGTTGAATATTCTCTTGTATTTTATTTGCTTCCTCTACAGTTTCAACTGATTTATTTGTAAAAATTCTTGACATTTTTTCATCGTCGATATATTTAACTTCATTTAAGCTAAGTTCCGTTTTAGATGTAGAATTATTTTCTGTAAAGATAAACTTCCCATTAGTCAAAGTTAAATTACTAAAAACTACTTTTTGATTATCCGCTAATGTTATAGTGCCTTTTTTTGCCAATTCGTTTTGCGAGAAGGAAATGAAGTAATTTAACATCATTGCAATTAATAGGAGGTTAATTCTCATAAAATAAAATTAAAATGGTAAATATTTAATGAATAAAATTGAAATATAACTATTTAAATAGATCCATTCCTGGAATATTTGGCATTCCTTCTTTGGCTACAGCCGCTAATTCTGTTTCGTTGATGTTGGTTGCTCGTTCAATGGCTTTGTTCAGCACCAAAATCAAGTAATCTTCCAGTTGTTCCTTGTCTTCTAACAAACTTTCGTCTATTGTGATAGACTTAATTTTTCGGTTGGCGGTCAATGTTACTTCAAGCAAACCGTCATTGCTTTTTTCGTCAATTAAAACCGTATCTAAGCGTTGTTTTGTTGCTTCAATCTTTTGTTGGGTTTCTTTTAGTTTTCCCATCATGTTCATCATGTCTCCAAACATAGTTATGTAATTTAATTTGGTGCTAAAATATAAAATTTGTTAATTTCTAAGTGCATAACTTCCTAAAAATAAAGAATAGTTACAGGCAGATTATAAGTATTTTTGTATTTCAATATAGTAGTAAAAAAATGTCAAATTCCATTCAGCCGCCAAAAGCCAAAATAATTCCAAAACAACTAGAAAAGCACGGACACATTCGAACCGATAACTATTATTGGTTAAATGAAAGAGATAATCCAGAAGTGATTGATTATTTGAATAAAGAGAATGAATATTATCAACAATCAACCGCACACACAAAGGAATTTCAAAAGACATTGTTTGACGAAATGAAAGCCCGAATAAAGGAAGACGATCAATCGGTTCCTTATTTATATAATGGTTACTATTATATCACTCGTTTTGAAAAAGGTAAAGATTATCCAATTTATGCCCGGAAGAAAGGAAGTTTAGAGTCTAAGGAAGAAATTCTTTTTGATTGTAATCAATTAGCGAAAGAACATGCATATTTTCAAATGGTAGGATTGAGTGTGAGCGATGATAATCAGTGGATTTCTTTCGGAATTGATACGGTTTCAAGAAGACAATACACTATTCAAATTAAAAATTTAATCACTGGAGAAATTCTTCCAACGAAATTAGAGAATACGACAGGAAGCGCAACATGGGCAGCCGATAATAAAACGCTTTTTTACACAACAAAAGATGAAACCACTCTGCGCTCAGACACAATTTATAAACATAAACTAGGTTCAAATCCATCTGGTGATGCTATTGTTTATCACGAAAAAGACGAAACGTTTGATGTGAGTGTCTTTAAATCAAAATCTAGAAAATATATCTTTATTACTTCGGATAGTACCATGACAACTGAATATCGAATGTTGCTTTCGGAACAACCAGATAGTAAAGTTAAGGTTTTCCAAAAGCGAACACGTGGACTGGAGTATTCGGTTTCGCATTTTGAGGATCATTTTTATATTATCACCAATAAAGATAAAGCAACCAATTTCAAACTTATGAAATCAACTTTGGATAAAACTTCCAAAGACAATTGGGTTGACGAAATTCCTCATAGAGAAGATGTTCTGCTCGAGGATATTGATATTTTTAGAGAATATTTAGTAGTTTCAGAACGTTCTGATGGATTGAATACCATTCGAATTATTAATTGGAAGACCAAAAAAGAATATTATTTGCCTTTTGAAAGTCAAACGTATTCGGCCTATACGACTACCAATTTAGATTTTGATACAGAAATTCTCAGATATGGTTTTCAATCGTTAGCTACACCTTCATCGGTGATTGATTTTAATATGAAAACCAAAGAAAAAAACATCTTAAAAGAACAAGAAGTTTTAGGTGGAAAATTTGATAAAAACAATTATACTGAAGAACGCTTTTGGGCAACAGCAAGTGATGGTACCAAAGTGCCAATTTCTATAGTTCATAAAAAAGGAATATCGAAAAACGGTAAAAATCCTTTATTACTTTATGCTTATGGTTCTTATGGAATGACGATGGATTGCCATTTTTCAACGGTTCGATTATCACTTTTGGATAGAGGATTTATTTATGCCATTGCACATGTTCGCGGTGGAGAAGATTTGGGAAGAGAATGGTATGAAAATGGTAAATTACTAAAGAAAAAAAATACATTTACTGATTTTATTGATTGTTCACAGTTTTTAATTGCAAATAATTACACATCAGCCAAACATTTGTATGCCGAAGGTGGTTCGGCTGGAGGATTATTGATGGGAGCAATTCTAAACATGGCACCAAATTTGTATAATGGCGTAATCGCTCAAGTACCTTTTGTAGATGTTGTAACCACGATGTTAGACGATTCAATTCCGCTTACTACAGGAGAATATGACGAATGGGGAAATCCTAATGTTAAAAAATATTACAATTATATGTTGTCTTATTCACCTTATGATAATGTAGTTGCGCAGAATTACCCAAATATTTATATTGCAACTGGTTTACACGATTCGCAAGTACAGTATTGGGAACCAGCCAAATGGGTAGCGAAATTGAGAGTTTTTAAAACAGATTCAAATCAATTATATTTAGATACCAACATGGATGCAGGACATGGTGGCGCATCAGGAAGATTTGAAGCAATTAAGGAAATAGCTAAAGAATTCAGTTTTTTATTAGATTTAGAAGGAATAAAAAGCTAGTTAAAAAATAATTTATTAAATTTGCAAAGTTTAGGAGTCCTTTTAAACCGATTCCTTACAATGCCTTGACTAATTTATTTTATGAAAGAAAATATAAAAGCTTACGATAATGTACTTGGTTTAATTGGTAACACACCACTAATTAAGCTTAACAAAATCACAGAATCTTTACAAGGAAATTTTTATGCAAAGGTTGAAGCATTCAATCCTGGGCATTCAACTAAAGATAGAATTGCGTTATATATTATCGAAGAAGCCGAAAAACAAGGAATACTTACTCCTGGTGATACAATAATTGAAACTACTTCTGGAAATACAGGTTTTAGTTTAGCTATGGTAAGCATCATAAAAGGATACAACTGTATTTTAGCAGTAAGTTCAAAATCTTCTAAAGATAAAATTGATATGTTGCGTACGCTTGGAGCAAAAGTATATGTTTGTCCAGCGCATGTGTCAGCAGACGATGAGCGTTCATATTATAATGTAGCAAAACGTTTGCACGAAGAAACAAAAGGTTCTGTTTATATCAATCAATATTTTAATCAATTGAATGTTGATGCTCATTACAAATCTACTGGACCAGAGATTTGGGAGCAAACAAACGGTCAAATTACCCACTTGATTGCATGTAGTGGAACTGGAGGAACAATCTCAGGTGCAGCTAAGTTTTTGAAAGAAAAAAATCCAAATATTAGAATTTTAGGTGTTGATGCATTTGGTTCTGTGTTGAAAAAATACCACGAAACAAAAGAATTCGATGCAAATGAAATTTATCCTTACCGTATTGAAGGTTTGGGTAAAAATTTAATTCCAACTGCTACTGATTTTGATGTTATTGATCATTTTATGAAAGTAACTGACGAGGAAAGTGCGCATACTACAAGAGAAATTGCTAAAAAAGAAGGATTATTTGTTGGTTATACTTCAGGAGCTGTAATGCAAGCTATAAAACAATATGCAGAAGAAGGTGAGTTTAACGAAAACAGTAATGTTATCGCTATTTTCCCTGATCATGGTTCAAGATACATGAGCAAAGTGTTTAGCGACGATTGGATGAACGAACAAGGTTTCTTTGATAGCATTAATGCCGAAGAAGCTCAGAAAGTTGAATTTATTAAATAAATTGGTTATTATTTTACTTTAAAAAACCACTCTAATGAGTGGTTTTTTTTATTGGCTTTTAGCTAGCTTTTAATAAAAAAAACTCCAGCGATTAACTGGAGTTTGAATTTATAATATGGTGAAAGGATTATTTCTTTTGGTTCTTCATTTCTTTTTCAATCATTTCGTAGAACTCATCAATTTTAGGTAAAATAACGATACGAGTTCTTCTATTTGTTGCGCGATTTTCGGTAGTGTTGTTTTCTACTAAAGGAATAAATTCACCACGACCAGCAGCAATTAATTGTTTTGGATTTACTTTCAATTCTTTTGTCAATACTCTAACAATTGCAGTAGAACGCTTCACACTCAAATCCCAGTTGTCTAATAAAACCGCATTTCCAGTAAAAGGAACATTATCTGTGTGACCTTCAACCATACATTCAAATGTAGGTTTATCGTTGATTATCTTGGCAACTTTAGCAAGAACTTCTTTTGCTCTATCACTAACTACATAACTACCACTTTTAAACAATAATTTGTCTGCTATAGAGATGAAAACCACACCTTTATCTACATTTACTTCAATGTCTGGATCAGAAACTCCAACGGAACTTTTGATACTAGTAACTAAAGCCAAAGTAACACTGTCTTTTCTAGTTAAAGCATCTTGAAGACGAGTGATTTTTAAATCTTTTTCTTTTAAACTTTCTAATGATTTTTCTAGGTTTTGAGCACCTTTTGAGGTTAGCATAGTCAACTCTTTTTGATTATTGATTAAATCAGAGTTGTTTTGTTTTAAGTAATCATTTTGTTTACTCAAAGCGTCTTTTTCAGAAAGACATAAATTCAATTTAACAGTCGTCGAATTGAGTAAATCTTGACATTCTTTGTTTTGTGCTTCTAAAGCGGCAATTTTTTTCTTAGTACCACAAGATGTTAGCGTTAAGCATGCTATCGAAAGGATAAAAACTACTTTTTTCATAGATGAGATATTAAATTTTAACAAAAGTACGGATTATTTTAGTTTGGCTTAAAACCAAGTATATAAACTATTGTTAAATTTCATCAAATACCTTGCCGTTTTTTATGAAGTAACGATAAACAATACTGTTAGTATGATAGTATTTTTTGGATGTTTTTCCTTTTCGTTTTTTTAAGGTTTTGTTTATCAGAGCATAAAAAGAAAAATGAGCTTTTATAATGGCAAAAAAGTGATTCAATTTTCCTTTAAAAATAAATTGTATTCCAGCAATTCCATCTAAGCACAAACGAATAAAAAGAATTGGGAAGAGTTGCTCAAAAGGTAAATTTTTTGTTAGCATTAGTAATGAGTTTCTATAATTTAGAAACGTTTTCTTTGGATTACTATCTTTAAGTGTTGCACCACCAACGTGATAAACAACTGATTTTGAAATGTATTTTATGGTATAACCCCAATTGTTTGCACGCCAACATAAATCAATTTCTTCTTGATGTGCAAAAAAATCAGCATCAAATCCGTTTAGTTTTCTAAAAACCTCTTTTCGGATGAAAAAGCAAGCGCCACTTGCCCAAAAAATTGAAATAGTGTCATTGTATTGACCGTTATCTTTTTCGACAGTATCAAAAATTCTACCACGACAAAAAGGATAACCAAATTTATCAATAAAACCTCCGGCAGCTCCAGCATATTCGAAATGTGTTTTGCGTTTAAAGTCCAATAATTTGGGCTGAATTATAGCGGTTTGAGGTTCGTTTTCAAAACAAGTAAGTATAGGTTTAAGCCAATTTTCAGTAACTTCAACATCAGAATTTAATAAACAGTAGTAGTCTTCTTCAACGTTTTGCATTGCACTATTATAGCCTTTTGCAAAACCATAGTTTTCTTCGTTTTGAATGATTTTTACAGTAGGGAAATTTGCTTTTACAAATGCAATTGAATTATCCGTTGAAGCATTATCAGCCAAGTAAATTTCTGCTTCTGCAGAATGTTTTAATACGGATGGAAGAAACTGTTCTAATAGCTTTGTTCCATTCCAATTCAAAATAACTACGGCAATTTTTTTCAATTTTATTATTGTTTAAATTGAGGTAATGATGGAAGAAATATATACGTTTCCTTTTCAAAGTCCATTTGGCAAAAATAATGATTTAGTCCATTGGTTACCATCAAATAATTGGCTTTAAGGTTTAAATTGTAACGAGCAATTTGGTCAAAAGTGTCTTGCGTAATGGTAATAGCTGTAGATTTACACTCCACAAGCAAAGCAATTTCACCATTGGGATGAAATACCACAATATCATACCGTTTGTTTGTGTCATTAACTTTAATTAATTTCTCGACATTGATATGTGATTTTGGATATTGCTTGTCGTTAATTAGGTAATGAACAACATGTTGCCGAACCCATTCTTCGGCTGTTAGAATTATAAATTTTTTCCTGATGACATCAAAAATAGCCACTTTATTTTCACTATTTTTGAAGCGAAACGAATAATCAGGAAAATTGAGTTTTTGCATAGAGCAAATTTAGTTAAAATTGATTAACTGCCAACTGCTACTGCCAACTGAAGACTAAAAGAATGGACGAAGTACTAAAAATTATCAACGATATAAAATCTGGAAATATAAAACCGATCTATTTTTTGATGGGTGAAGAACCTTATTATATTGATAAATTAACCGAATATATTGAAGATAATATTTTGTCTGAAGATGAAAAAGGTTTCAATCAAATGGTGATGTATGGACGAGATACAACTGTTGATGATATTGTTTCCAATGCAAAACGTTATCCAATGATGGCTGAACGTCAAGTTGTAATTGTGAAGGAAGCGCAGGAATTAGTTAAAACAATTGATAAAATTGAGAGTTATATTGATAATCCACAACCCACAACAGTTTTAGTTATTGCTTACAAATACAAATCAGTTGATAAACGAAAAAAATGGGTAAAAAATATAACTAAACACGGAGTTCTTTTTGAAAGTGTTAAACTAAAAGAATACAAAGTAGGCGAGTGGGTGAAACGTGTTTTACAAGGAAGAGGTTACGGAATTGAACCAAAAGCTATTGTAATGTTAGTGGAATTTCTTGGCAATGATTTGAGCCGAATTGCAAACGAAATTACAAAACTTGAAATTATTCTCCCCAAAGGAAGCGTTATTTCACCAAATGATATTGAAGTAAATATTGGAATTAGTAAAGACTATAATGTTTTCGAACTTCGAAAAGCTCTTGGCGATAGAAATGAACTACGAGCGTTTCAGATTGTAAATTACTTTGCTAACAATCCAAAGGATAATCCAATGGTTTTGGTTATAGCACAACTGTTTAGTTTTTATTCCAACTTGTTATCGCTACACGGATTAAAAGACAAATCACCAGGCAATATTGCAAAAACACTGGGTGTAAATCCATACTTTGTGAATGATTATGTACTTGCTGCCAAAAATTATCCAATGAAAAAAGTAAGTGCCATTATAAGCTCTTTGCGCGATATTGATGGAAAGAGCAAAGGTGTTGGAGCTGCTAATTTATCTGATGCCGACTTGTATAAAGAGTTATTAGTTAAGATATTTATCTAACATAAAAACCCAATAATTTCCAAGTTGAAGTCATTTATTTATATCTTTATAATTGTTGTAAAAGTCAAACGTGAATAAATACATACATAAATTTATTTTTTTTCTCATTTAAATTAATGAAAAAATCCCAAACGTATTTTTATTCAAATGGGTTTGTGATTTAATTATAATAAAAAGTGTTTTTAGCTCTTAATCACTTTTATTGTTTTAGATGTATTCGCTATTTGTACTTTTACAAAATAAGTTCCCGATGGCAATTGAGAAACATCAATCGAAGTTTCGTTTGCGTTGATTGATTTAGAAAGCACTTCTTGACCAAGTAAATTGTAAATTTAAGCAGTTGTAATTTCTTTATTAAATAATAGATTCAAAATGTCTTTTACAGGATTTTGACATACATTTAGTTTAGAAATAGCAATCGGAGCAGTACTTAATAAAGCGGATAAATCAGCATTTTGAGTACTTGTTAAACAGCTAGAAATAAAAGTTGTTGTATTTCCTCCAAAAATGAAAAGTTTATCTTGCCATATCTCTGAAGTATGATTTCTTCTAGCGATCATGTTGGTTTGTGTTAAAGTAGTAAAAGTGTCGTTTGTAGTATTATAAACACCAGTAAAGGTTTGGTTGCTATAATCACCTGTTATAAAAAGTTTGGTATCATTAAGTTCTCCTTTAGCAACAGCATAAGCGGATAATGAAATTTGCAACAATTTATTAGAAGTTGTCCATTGGTTGCTGTAAAAATCATAAATGTAAATATTGTTAAAATTTTTTTGCTTTATAAACTCTTACATTATCAATCTGATAGGTTGTTGTTTTTGGAGTTGGAGCATAACCGCCAACATATTTAAAACCAATTCTAAAATTGCTTAAATCACCAGTTAGCGGAACATTTCCTGAAAATGTAAAATTAGCATCATATCCAGCTGTTGATCCACTAGCAATGTTAGCACTTAATAAAGTTTTAGTAGAAGTTGTTATATCTCCTGTCCAATTGGTGATTAGATAAACTTGTAATGTTTCTCCATTGTTAAATCCATCTTTTGTTTCAAAATTTAAAAAAACTTGGTCAGAACTTGATGCAGTAATTGGACTTGAAACTAACCAAGAAATGTTTGAAGATTGTCGATTTGCTACATCGGTTTCAAATAATTTTGAGTTGAAATTACCATCATAAACAACTTCACCTTTGGTTTGCAAACCAACATGCATGTCTGCTAGTTCTGTCCATTCTCCCCAAGGTGAAATTTTGTATAATTTTTTAGAATATTGAGCATTAAAGTTGCTTGAACAAACTCCAAAACTGATGATATTATCACCCCAAATTGAACTTCCAGCACTAAAAACGGGATTTGGATTTAATATTGTGTTTTCAGTCAATATTCCTGTTTCAAGATTTATTTGTTCCAATTTATTGTTGATTTCATTAGTGGTAGTTATATTAAATAGATACATCGTATTGCCCAAAATTTCTATATTTCCATAACTTTTGGCAATGGTTGGAGTTAATGGTGTGTAGATATACCATAAATTTTCATAGAAATTATAGGCTTCAATTTCTGATGTATAGGGTTGATCGGTTGAAAAACCATTTGCTACATATACGATATCATCACTTTGGTCTTTATAACTTGTTGAACCACCACGAGCAATTGACTTATCTGCTTTGTTGATAAACTTAAATTTTGAGAAAATGCCGAAGTAAAGCTGGCTACAATTACTAAAAGAGTAATTTTTCTAATCATTATAATAGGGAGTTTTTATAATTTTTTTTTAATAATATACACTATTGATAAATGAAAAAAAAATCAATCGTATAAATAGGTTGCTAAAATATAAATAATATTAAACTTATAAATAAATATAATATTCCAATTGTAAAACTTTACTTGAAAGAATTACAGTAGAATAATAAATCAAATAAAAACGACAATTTAAGTCAATGAATTAACGTAGCTTTTTAGAAGATTAACGTAGTGAATTATGATAAAACCGTTTTAAACCAACAATCATTACATACTGTCGAGTAGAACTAAAAATTCTTCTTTTTTACGAACGGATAGCGGAATGTTCGACTTGTTTTTCATCACAATTGTATTGCCACCTTCGGATTTAATAAAGTAATCAAAATAAGCCATATTTATCAAATGCGATTTGTGTGTTCTAAAGAAACTATGCGGACTTAACAACGTTTCATATTCCTTTAGATTGGTAGAAACTACTAACTTAGGTGCATTTATAAAATAGAATGTAGTATAGTTTTTATCCGACTCGCAGTTGATGATATCTTGGATGTTTACAGAGTAAATCTTATCGGCTGTTTTAAGTACAAGTTTTTGAAGGTTTTTTGGACGCTCTAAATTGGCGAACAAGTTGTGAAGTTTCATCTCAAAGACTTCCTTACTCATTGAATCTTCCGCTTTTTTAACGGCATCGATTAGTTCTTTGCTGTCTAGAGGTTTCAGCAAATAATCTATAGCAGAAAAACGAAAAGCTCTAATAGCAAAATCTTCATAACCAGTAATAAAAATCACTTTAAACGAAATTTGACTGAGTTTTTGCAACAAATCAAAACCAGTACCATCAGCCATTTCAACATCTAGAAAAACCAAATCAGGTGTTAACTGTTTTATCAATTTTATTCCAGAATCTACCGATTCGGCTTGTCCAATAATTGAAATATTAGGGCAATTAGCTTTGATAATAGTAATGTTTTCTTTTCTGATTTTTTCAATATCGTCTATAACTACAGCTCTTAACATATGTAGGGTTTAATTTTCGTAAATATAAGGAATCTCAAATACAACTTTTGCTCCTTCAACTTTTCCTTCTGGATTGAAAAGGTTGTCGGTTTGCACAATAAAGTCTTTGTTTTTAGTATAGGTAACCAATCGCTCTTTGGTAATAGTCATTGCTAACGATTTATGATTACTTACCTTTTTATCTGTGTCAAATCCTTTACCGTTGTCTGTCACTTCAAAGAAGAGTTTTTCATCTTTTAAATAAAAATGAACCGCAATTTTTCCGTTTTCTAGAGTATTACTTAATCCGTGTTTAATAGCATTTTCTATAAAAGGTTGCGCGAGCATTGGCGGTAAGAATATTGATTCTGTTTCAATAGCATCTTCAACATCAATAGTAAATGTAAACTTGTTTTCATACAACAATTGCTGAATGGAAAGGTAGTTTTCAATCATTTCTACTTCTTCTTCAAGCGAAATATAATTTTCGTTTGAGTTCTCAAGAATTTGTCTCGTCAACTTTGAAAATTTACCTAAATAATCAACTGCTTCATCGTTTTGTTTATTATTTATTAAGCTTCGTATATTTTGTACTGAATTAAAAATAAAATGTGGATTCATCTGAGTAATAAGTAGCTTTTGCTTAATTTGATTTTTTTCTAAAACGGTTATCGCTTGTTTTTGCCTGTTGTTTCGGTAATAGAAATAACTGCCTAACAGAAGTAATAGGAGTAGAGAAGATAACCCAATAAGCCAATTATTCTTTGCCGCCGTTTTCTTTTCAGCTTCTAGTTTGAGTGCTGTTACTTTCTTGCTTTGTAGTATTTTTTGATTCAGTTCTTTTTTCTCAAAATCATAGAGTAATTGCTGACGTGCTAATTTGTTTTTTGACGTTTCAAGAGCTGTTTTCTTTTGCGCTTCTAGCTTAACTGCAGCTACTCGCTTTTGTTGTTCTAGCGTTACGGCTGCTAATTTCTTTTGTTGGATTATTTTTTGCTGAAGTTCTTTTTTTTCAAACTCATATTTGAGCTGCTGCTCTGTCATTTCTCTCTTAGAAGTTTCAATTCGAGTAGAGTCATTTATTTTTTTATCAAATTCATAAAACTGAAGTGCTTTTTCATAATTTTTATTGGCTAAGTTGATTTTATATAACATCTCAGCAATATCTTTTTGAAGCGTTTTATTGGTTGTTTTTTTACTTAATTCAAACGCTTTCTCTTGATAATCTTCAGCATTTTTAAATCTGCTTTATTAAAACTGATTTCACCAAGACCATGATAAGTTGCCGCCAAGCTCATCGTGTTGGTAGAAGTTGATTTCATAGCCAGCATTTCCTGTAATAGCTTTTCGGCTGCTGTATAATTTCCAAGCTTCATTTCCATATCAGCTGCGCCGGACAAACCCAACCCAGTTTGTGTGTCCGCGCCAAGTTTTCGTGTAATTTCTAACGATTTGTATGTGTTTGCCAAGGCTTCTTTATATTTTTTGAGCTTGCCATTGCAATAAGCCATATTTTGATAATTGGAAGCTTTCCAATTCAAGGTATGATTGCTCGGATATTCTTTATACGACAAGTCGCAAGATTCAATTGCCTTTAAACTATACTGAATTCCTTTTTCATATTCATTTTGATATCGATACGCATAAGCTAGTGTAGTGTAAGCATAATACAACGAATGAACATAGGTCTTTTTATCTTTTTCATAAAATTTCAGCGCTTCAAATATCAATGCGATTTGTTTATCAGTTTCGCCAGTTGTTTTATAAAGTCCAGATTTTGTTAAATAAACCGTGTACATGTCTTCATATGACTTGATTGATTTATAAAGCGCAATGGCTTTGTCATAATAAACAACAGCTTTGTCATATTCTTCTTTTTGTAGATAGCGTGTAGCAAGACTAGAATAATAGGTAGCTAGCCATGATGTATATTTTTTTTGGAGTAACGGGTTGTTTTTTGTTATAATTCTTCAACGCCAAATCACCAAGCATATCAACTACTTGATGAAACTTCGGATCAAAGTTGTTCGTGAATTTTGTACGAGCAACATTGTGAATCATTTGCAATTTTGTTGTCTCATGTAGTTTTGGATTTCGAAGAGCAGTTTTTAATGAATCGATGGCTTTCTCTTGGGCATAAGAAGTAGTTAAGAATAACAATGCAAAAAAGAGTATTCTTTTTAAGTGAAAAAATGCAAACATTGGTAAGGTTTAGTAGTTTTTATTTCAGTTGTAAAAGTAATGAAAAGAAATATGACTTCTTTTGACCAATCATTCCCGAACTTGAAAAAGTAAATAATATCATATTCTTTAAATTGATGAATTATAAGTAAAAGATTGTAAATTAATTTACTGTTGATAATTAGTATTTTACCAATTTAAAATACGAAGGCATTATTTGTAATAAAATTAACAGCTTTTAGTAATTTTTTTAATTTTTTTAATCAATATTTTTTTTTATTGTTTTGAAAATTAGTTGTTTATATTTAAATTTAGCGTAAAATTCAACCACATGAAAACTATAATTTTACTATTTTTAGTTTTGCTTATAATGGGTTGTGAGCGAGACAAAAAAAAGAAACCTGATCCAAAGTTTAAAGCATTAAATGAATTGGCTATTACTACAGGAGAATTAATTTATGCGGGCAATTACGAAAAATTTGCAAAAAAGCAAAAAGAGTTCTTAAAACTTCTAAAAGAATCAGGTAGTGGAAATGATAGATTTTGGGCGTATTATTACGTCAATCAATCATCATATCACAACTTATTAGGTAATCATCGTGAGTTTTATAAAAATTGTGTTAAAGTAATTGACATTGATTCCGACTGTAAAGATGTTAATAAGTTAAAGGTAATTTCTTATAATAATCTAGCAGAGCTTTATACAGAAATAAAACAATTCAACTTGACAAACGCTAGTCTAATAGAGGCTTTGCAATTAATAAAAAAATATGACTTAGGAAATACACCAAAAGGTTTTACCTATGTAAAAATAGCTGAAAATTATGCTGACTTATACAATATCTCTAAAAAAAATAAAAAGGATAAAGCAGAACAATATTTAAAAAATCTGAAAAAAAATAATGAAATTGCTCACAAGTTACTTTACTACAAAGACAAAGATACTACTTCCTATAAGGAGCGAATACTGTTTTACTCCAATTTAGCTACAAATTTTTATACAGTTGGTGAGAGACAAAAAGCGCAACAAATTTTTAATGAACAATATAATTTCGCTAAGGAAAGAAAAGATTGGGTTTTTTATTTAGATGTTTTTTTTGATGAACTGAATTGTAAAATGTTGGTTGAAAATAATGTGGATGTAAAAGGGTTGATGGAAAAAATAAATAGAATTGAAAAAGATGTAGTTTCAAAATTAAATCATCCTGAGAAATCAATGTTCTACTTTCAAAAAGCTCAATTTTGCCACAATTTTGATTATTTTTCAATGGCAATTGAATATAGTAAAAAGGCATTGCCTTATTATCAAGAAATAAACGACGAGCCCATACTTGGTGATTTAAACCTGTTTCTGGCAAACGGCTATAGACAGAAAGGAATGCATAAATTAGCTACTGCTCATTATGATAAAAAAAATGAATTAAATGATATCTTAATTAATAATCAATCTATGGTTGATTTAGAAAAATCAAATACACTTATCGATGTTTTTGAAGCAAGAGAACAAGAACGAGTTGAATTTGAAAAGGCCAAAAATGAACGCCAAAAGAATTATTTAATAGCTGTATCATTGGGCTTAATTCTATTGTTATTATTTTTAGTGCTTTTAGCTCAACGAAATGCTGGACTTAAAACAAAACAAAAACTCCTTGCATCAGAAATTCAGTATAACAAAGAAATGAATGAAAAACTAGAGTTAGAAAATATTTACCAAATTAAAAATGATTTGGTTGCTAAAAAAGCATTGCATACAAGTAATATGGAAATTGCAAAAAATCTACATGATGACATGGCATCAGGATTAGCGGCATTGAACTTTCTTATTGCCGATAAAGTAAGAAGCTCTCAAAGCGAAGAAGAGAAGAAAAGAATTGATATAGTAAAAGAGGAAGTGAATAGCTTGTATGAAAATTTCAGAAAGTATATTCATCATCTTTATTCTCAAGGAACAAAAGAGTTTAGTTTTTCAAAGATTTTTTTGAGTAATATGATTAGAAACAATTCTGAGATAGAAACAGAACTTTTAATAGATTTTAGAGAGGTTGATGAAAAATTGAACGTTTATCAACAAAATCAACTGCTTAGGATTTTATCTGAGGCCGTTACCAATGTTTATAAATATTCAAAGGGAAGTAAAGCCAAACTCGAAGTAAGTTTTGAAAACAATAATTGCAATTTCAAAGTTGAAGATAATGGAATTGGTTTTAATCTCAATATGGCTGGTGGAATTGGTTTAGAAAATATGAAAGAGCGAGCTGCACTTTTAGGTGGTGAATTACATATTCAATCAAACATAAACAAAGGAACTATGATAAGCGGGATATTTCCCATTTAGTGATTATGAAATGGGGTTATTTAAACCATTTTTTATGGAATATAGTACTAAGTCGGTAGTACGGTTTTGATGGGTTTTTTTGAACAAACTCTTCACATACATCTGAACTGTGTTTATACTCAAGTTTAAATCAAAGGCAATTTCCTTAGCTGTTCGCGAAGCACAAAGCAAATCGAGAATTTCTTGTTCTCTTGGTGTAAAAATAACACTAAAATCTTTTGTAGAAGTTTTTGAAAATATAATTTGTTCCTTGTAAAAATCACTGATATAAATTTTTCCTTTATTTATATTTTCAAAGGCATCTAATAATTCGTCTATGTCACAGTTTTTACACATAAAACCTTTAATTCCAGAATTTAAATTTTCAATAACAATACTCTTGCTATGGACAGACGTTAGTAGTATAACGTTATTTTTTTCAGAAAAAAAATCAGGATTATTTTTATAGAATACAATACCATTTTCTTCATCTACTAAAACATCGAGTAATATAAAATTAAATGGATTTCTATGTTTTATTCTATTTTCAAATTTTTTTAAATCATAGAAAACTACTACTTCAAAATTAGTATCAACTTGTTGTAGAACGTTTTTTAGCGAATCGGCTAATAAGATGTGATCATCTACAACAGCTATAAGAATTTTTTCTTGTACCATCTCCTCTTTCATAATAAACATTTAAAATCATTACACCAATATTAGTTATCTCAGCCATCACATTTGGTGTTTCTGCAGCAGGTTACAGACACTAATTTTGTTTTTGTTTAAACAATTCAAATATAGTGATATAGAACTAATTCTACAATGCTGTAGAATTAAAACTATATTTTTTTGTAGAATAATTTCGATTTCATAAAAATAGACAAAACTAACATCAATTTTAGATATGTGAAGTCAATTTTCGGTAAACAAAATAATTTCCTGAACTGTTTATTTGCCATAATTTTTTAACAAAATGTTATTTTGATTATGGTTAATTTGATTTTTATATAGTAAAAAACCTATTTTTTTTTAAATAAAATTTTGCTTACATAGTTGAAGAAATGTACCATGAAAAGAGATCATAATGAACTAAATCATCGCATCAAAAATAATTTACAATTAGTGGTTAGTATTTTAAATATTCAGGCAAAAGAAAGTAGAAGTAATGAAGTCAAAAGTGAACTAGAGTTAGGTCAAAAACGTGTAGTTTCAATTATGTTGATGCATGAAAGTATTGATTTTCATTACAAAGAAAATATAGTAGATATGGATATGTATATCTACAAAATATATTCCTATTTGAAAGAAGCATATGATGTTAAAGACGAGGATAGCTTTTTGCAACTGAATGCTAATAATATCAAGTTAAAAATGGATTTGGCTTTGCCATTAGGCTTAATAATTAACGAGTTTTTATTAAGCTCATTATTGAACTCTAAAATATCAAATTTAAACGTAAGCATATTATTAGAGTATGATGAAATAAGAGCAAACTATCTATTGAGTTTTTCTGATGATTCAATTTATGAAAACCTTGAGCGTAAAGAAGATAATTTAGGAATTGAAATGGTAAAAATATTGTTAAAACAAATTAAAGCAAAAATTACTGCTCAATCAACATATAATACATTTTATCAAATAGAATTTCCTAAAGAATAATTAGTGATATGAAAAAAAAATTAATACTAATAGTGGAGGATGATTTTCTCATAGCAAAAAGTGCTAGATACATTTTAGAGGAAGAAGGTTATGATGTAATTGTAAATGTAGACAACTATTTAAAAGCTATAGAAATTATACAGAACAAGAAACCCGATTTGATTTTAGTAGATATTAGTATAAAGGGAGATCAAGATGGTATTGAGTTAGGTAAGTATTTGTTAAATTCAGATGATATTCCATATATCTATATTTCTTCTCATACAGATAAAATTACATTAGAAAGAGTTAAAGATACTAGACCTTATGGGTTTATAGTTAAACCATTCAAAGAAATGGATTTGGTAACTACAGTTTCCTTAGTGCTAAATAACTATTCATTTAGAGATTTAGATCCCAAAAGAAACAATAAACATGAATTAGATAGTATAGATGAAGTTCCATTTCGAATTAGAGGTGTAGTTGAGTATATAAATGAACATATCAATGAAAAAATTGACATTAACACCTTAGCTCAATTAACAAATTGGAAAGCGCATCATTTTATAAGAATGTTTTCTAATCTAATAGGAGTAACTCCTTATCAATACATTCTTAAAAAGAAAATTGAAAATATAAAAGTAAAATTAGAGGAAACCGACCAACCTATAATGGATATTGCCTATGCAACTGGTTTTCAAAGCTATAGTAATTTTAGTATTGCCTTTAAAAAAATAGCTGGTGTATCTCCTGAAGTTTATAGAATTAAGTCAAGAATCCATCATCATCTTCACAAAGCATATGACAATTCATTCTTTATTGAAAAATAATGTCAATAACCAATATTTGATGTCAATTTCTGATAACTAAGATAATGCTAAACGAAATAGTTTTGCTTTAAACTAAAATTTAAATTTATATATAAATGAAATTCAACACCTTGAAAAAAAAAGCAAAAGTTTATAGAAGAATGAGATATGTGATGTCACTTGTCTTGTTGCTTTCTCCCTTTTTAGGATTTTGTATGGATGATGATGAGGAAGGACCACCAGAACCACCTCCAGCTCCAATTGATCAATATCTGCTACCTGCAATTTTAATCTTGCTTGTATTGGTTTGGTTTTTTTATCAAAAGAAAGCCTCAAATAGTTATAAACAACAAACTAAAAAAGTTCAAATATGAGAGGAGTAAAAATTACATTTTTATTAGCGATTGGTTTCTTAAGTAATTCGTTGTGTGGACAGAGTATAAATTCGGGAACAATCTATGTTTCTGATAACTCGGAGTATTTTATACAAAACGGAAATCTTGATTTTGACAACATTTCTAATGCTACTACACAAACAACACGAACAGATGCTAATTATGGAAAAGTTAGTTTCACCCAAAATTCGGGTTGGATTAACGCTTCAGATGCACATTTTTTGGATGGATATGGTCGATCATATAGTCCAGATTTGTTCATTTTACCAGTTGGTCAATCAGGTATATTTGCTCCAGTTGGAGTAGATCCTGTTAATGATTTAGGAATTGATGGTGCTTATTTTGCAAGTGCTCCATCAGCGGTTGGAACGACATTGGGATTTGGAATTTCAAGTGTTAGTACTACTGAATACTGGAGAGTGCTTGGCTCTTCTTCTAAAATTACTTTAACATATAGAGCATCTTCTAATGCAACATTTATCTCAGCAAATAATTTGCCGAACTTAATTATAGCCGGTTGGAACGGAACTCAGTGGGAAGAAATTCCTTCAAGTTTAGACCCGGTTTCTATTTTGGGTGGTACATCAACGCTTATATCGGGTTCGATAACATCAACATCTGAAGTAAATCTTGCAACCTATCAATATTTTACATTAGCAGGAAAAGACGGATGCGCTCCATTGATTGCATCATCGGGTAATATAAAAACTTGGAATGGAGGTTGGTCTCCAAGTCCGCCAACTCTTGCTGATCCAGTAATTATTAATAGTCCTTATTCTGGAACTTCATTTGTATGTAATTCCTTAGAGTTGAACAGTAATGTAACATTAGCTGACGACACGTCGGTTGAAATTGTTAATGGTGTTACAGGTTCAGGAAAAATAATAATGAGTTCAGAAGCAATTGTTGTACAACGAAATGCAACTTCTCTTGCGCCTAACATTGAATTGACAAAATCAACGCGCCCAATGCGTCGCTATGATTATGTTTATTGGGGAACACCAATTGCAGGAAACTTTTTCAGTCAATTGAATGGAGCTGTAGCTCAAGGATTTATAACTCCAGGTGCATTTGACCTTAAATACAAATTTGTTCCAGGTCCAGCACCAGGTAATGGATGGCAAAACCTAACAACTACCGAAACAGGTAAAGGTTATATCATGAGAGTAAAGCAACAAGCACCTTTTGTTGACGATGCAACTGCTAATGCCATAGATTTAAAATTTGCTGGAGTTTCAAATAATGGAGATGTTCAAGTTAACATTATTTACAACACAGCAGCAACTTCACCAACTTCTAAAACACACCATAATTTAGTAGCTAATCCATATCCATCTGCTATAGATGCTGGTTTGTTCTTAAAGGAAAATACAGATATTGACGGTGTGGTTTATTTATGGGCTGCAAAAACACCATATCCAGGAACTGGAAATTATACTCAAGCTGATTTTGCGGCTTGGAATTTATCAGGAACGGTAAATACATCACCAATTCCCACGGAAATCAACGGAAAGATTGCAAGCGGTCAAGGATTTATTGTAAGAGCTTTAAATTCTGGTAGCGTGACTTTTACTAATTGTATGCGTTTGACAAGTACAGGTTCTAATGGTAATTTCTTTAGAACAAGTGCTTCAGAAGAAACTACTGAAACAAAAGATAAGTTTAAAGTTAATTTGACTACTTCAAATAATGTATTCAGTCAAATTTTAATTGCGTATTCTGAAAATTCTACTGCTGGTTATGATAGATTATATGACGCTACTAAATTTTCAACTAGCACTTCTCAATTATATTCCTTACTAGACGATAATACTAAGTTAGCAATTAACGGAAAAGGAGTTTTTGACGCAACAGATATTGTAAAGTTAGGACTTTCAAAAGATACTTCTGAAGTTCAGGAATATTCGATGACTGTTTCCGAAAAGGAAGGTGTTTTTTTAACAGATGATGTAAAAATTTATTTGCACGATAAAACATTAAACCAATACCACGATTTCGATAATGGTGCCTATAGTTTCTTCATAAATGGCACTGCGACTAATGATCGTTTTGAAGTAGTGTATCAAACGGAAGCCTTATCAAATACAGATTATGATAACATTATGGCTGATGTTTTCTTGACAAAAGAGGTTGTATTAGGTTCAGCTAATGAAATCATTGAATCACTAGCAATATATGATGTAGCGGGAAGATTAGTTGAAAACTTCAAAAAAGTGAACAATCTTCAGTTTTCCTATCCTTTCCATCATGCAGAAGGAGTTTATATCGCTAAACTTAAACTAGATAACGGGAAAATATTTACCAAAAAATTAATTAACGCTAATAAATTATAGAATGCTAATAAAATGTATTTACAGAACAACAATGGTAGTATTACCTGTACTTTTTTCTTCGGGAGTCTTTGCACAAGAAAAAGAAGGTAAGCCATTTAATTCATGGTCTATTGAACTTAATGCAGGACAGAATAAAGCAGTAAGACCATTCACATCGGGATATTACTCGTCTGATCCCACCAATTATTTCAATTTTAGTGGTGTAAATCACTTTGATTTTGGAGTTAGATATATGTTCAATCCAAGATTTGGTCTTAAACTAGATATAGCGTCTGATGAAATAAAAAATCAAAAGAGTAGTGGTTCTTTACCATTTAAATCACAACAGTATAGAGTTGGATTACAAGGAGTAGCAAACTTAGGAAGCATTTTAAATTTCGAGTCATTTACAAAACGTTTTGGACTTTTAGCCCACGCTGGAGTACAAGCATCTCAATTCACACCAAAAATGGGTGTAAACAAGTACGTTACCGAAGATAATGGTGGTATAATGGTTGGACTAACACCACAGTTTAGAATTGCTAAATGGTTAGCCATTACGGCAGATTTTACTGCAATAAACAACGTACGTCAGCACTTTAACTGGGATGGAACCTATTCAGCCGATGCTAATAATTTATCGGGTTTAATGTTTAATACTAATCTAGGGCTTACTTTTTATTTAGGTAAAAAAGAAAAACATGCGGATTGGTATTTTGAATCTTCTGTGAATTCAACAGATAAAGAAGCTTTGGACAGAATTGCGGATTTAGAAACGATGTTACAAGACACTGACAGAGATGGAATTCCTGATTATTTAGATGTTCAAAACAATACACCTAACGGGGTTATTGTTGATTCTAAAGGACGTTTTATGGATGTCAATAATAACGGCACACCTGACGAATTAGAAAAATCAACAAATGGTAAGGATGGTATTAATAAAACAATAGTTAGTCAATCAGATGCTATCAAATCATTGATGGAAAAAGGATATGTAAACGTTTTCTATGATGTAAATCTTGATACACCTAACGTAGGCTCTACTAATAATGTATATCAAATAATCAACTTCTTAAGACATTATCCAAATGCAAAAGCGAAACTTGTAGGCTATGCGGATGTAAGAGGAAACGAAAGTAAGAACAAAGCTCTTTCAACAAGAAGAGCTCAAAAATTATACGATATTATTATAGCTTCAGGAATTAATTCAAATCGATTATCCATTGAAGGACAAGGAGTTGATAGTTCGTTTCCCAAAACGACAACTGGTCTAGACTTGGCTAGACGAGTTTCTATAATTCTGGAATAAGAGTAAAAAAATTAAATAAGTTAAAACATAAAAAAATGAAAAAAATAATATTACAATTAGCATTAGTGTTAACATCTGCAATTTCATTTGCTCAAACGGGTATTAATACAACTACTCCAAAAAGCACATTAGATGTAAACGGTTCTTTTGGAACAAAAATTACAGAGATAACAGATCCCAATGCTTTTGCTTTAGATGCTTCGCACCAAACAGTAGTGTTTAGAGGAACTGGAGGAACAATTGTTATCCCCACTGCATCTACTTGTCTAGGAAGAGAATACACATTAGTAAATTTTTCTAGCGGTTTTGTGCAGTCAGGAGCAACACTATTTGATAGAGGAACTGGTGGGATTAATGGAATTCCAACTATGACTGTTTTTAAAATTAAATCTGATGGTACTAAATGGATTGAGTTAACTACAGAAACAACAACCGTAGCAACTGGTTCTGCCATGGTAAATTCTCCAAATGTAGATTTAAAGCCTGCATTGAAATTTTTCTATATGCCAAGTGTTTCAATTGATGTATCATCTCCAATTACAGGCGCAACTAAATCTTTATACGGAGAATACGCAGCACAGTTTGCATCACCTATGATTGCTAGTTCAGGTTCTGCTGGCACCATACCATTTTTTGATGCACCAACTGATTTAGAGTATTACATAACCTATTATGACAACACCGTTTTAGAAAATGTCTCAATATCAGCATCAGGTGTGTTAACTTATGATGTTTTATCAGGTGCTTCAGATTGTTCATTTATTAATATAGTATTTGTTGTTAAATAATAAATTATAATATGAAATATAAATCAAAATACATATACTTTCTATTTGTAATCATTACGCTGATGATTACGAATACTACTTATGCCCAGTATCCTGGTGGGGTTTCCTCAGGAACTACACGTGGGTATAAGGTAGATTATTATAACGGAACGTTTAATAATCAAACCGGCTTTGGAGAAGGAACGGCTAATGCTACTCCGGCAAACACAGCATACAGCAACAAAATTACAGGGGATGAATTTCAACCAATTGATGGAGACTTCTATGCTTTAGAATATAGTGGTACACTTGAAATAACTGTAGCAGGAAACTATACATTCAATATAACAGGTGACGACCGTGCTTGGCTCTACATTGATGGAAATTTAATAGCACAGGCAACTCCTAATGTAGCAGCTTCAGGAAGTGTAGCGCTTTCTGTAGGAGATCACACTATTAAAGTAAAAATGTATGAGTTGGGAGGAGCAAATTTTGCAACGCTTAAATTTGGAGCCAATCCGGCAGGTATTACTGTTAGTCATGATGTTGACGGCCGTTTTGTTCGTAGTGACAACTCTAAATTGACAGCTTGGTATAAGGCTTCTGATGTTACAATTACACCTAATTATGGTGGTCCCGGAGTTGATAAAGTAAACTCTTTTGTAAATATGGCACCGGATTACACAGGAAATGGTAATTTAGCTTATTCAGGTACTGGTAGTGCGGAGAAAGATGATACAAGGTTGTTGAATTTCAATCCAGCAGTTCGCTTTAATGGAGATGATTTTTTTAACTCTGGTGCTACTATCAAAGGACTTAGTCTTAGAGGAGCTACTAAAAGTATGTTCTTGGTAAACAATTATACAAATAATGTTGGACAAGGAAACATATGGATGTTTTTTCACGGAGACAACAGTAGTAACCAAAGAATAGGGTTTTATAAAATTGATGCTTCTGGAAATCAGTTTGCAGTTGAAGGCTCAGGAATTACAAATGCTTCAACATACACGGCAAATGAACCTAAATTACTGGGAGGTTTTCTAGATCAAGTTACTGGAGGTTTAGCTCCAAACGGAACAAATCCTCTTTCAATGCGTTCTAACGGAAATAGTGGTTCAACTTCATCTCTTTTTTCGAATGCAGATTATGATGCAGCTGGGTTATATTTCGCCAACATGAATGGAGCAAATTTGCCAGAGGCAATATATTACCCTTTTGCATTAAGTCAGATTGAAGAAAGAAAAGTAAATACATATCTTGCTATAAAATATGGTATTACCTTGGCTCATGATTATATCAATACTTCGGGAATTGTCGTTTTTGATGTAGCTGGAACTACAAATACGGGTTATAAAAACCGAATTTTTGGAATCGGTCGTGAACTAGCGGTTGAAGGATTGAACCAAAAACAAAGCAAATCGCAAATGACATCTACAATAGGTTATGATTTTTTAGTAACCTCTAAAGGCACTGTTGCTACAACCAATGCACTTAATACTGGCGTTTTGGCAGATAATGATTATTTACTTTTAGGAGATAATGCAGGTGCCTTAGTTGCTCAATCTACAGAAATACCTACAACTTTTGCTAACACAGCGGGATGTAATGTTGCTAGAATTGGAAGAGAATGGAAAGCACAAGTAACAGGAGCACCAGGTGCTATTACGGTAGTGGCAGGTAGTACGACTTCAGGTTCTTATGTTTTTCCAAACAATGCTGCTGGTGTAACTTTATTAGTTGATACAGATGGAAATGGTGATTTTACCGATGGTACAGTTAATACTTTTCCAGCTACTTCTGTAACTAGTGGTGTGGCTACTTTTGATAATGTTTCCATTCCTAACGGAGCTGTAATTACTATTGCTTGGACAGTAATTAGTCCTGGTGGAGTGAGTGCTGGACTGAAATTATGGTCTAAGGCAGATGATACTTCATTAGTCACAGGAAATATTAATACTTGGAATGATTATGTTAGTGGTAACAACTTAACAAGAGTTGGTAGTACAATTACTAAAGAAGATAATGTATTTAACTACAATCCAGCCGTTCGATTTTTCGATGGAGATAATACCTATTTTCAAAGTTCCAGTTCTTTGGGTATGAATGGTGATAATACGTATTCAGAGTTTTATCTCCTGAGAGGAACTTTTACATCTGGTATAGCTTTCGATGAGATTATAACCCTTGGAGGCGGTGTTCATCGCTGGGAGAATAGTGCCGTTGGATTAAACAACGGTTCTTATGGTGCTTATGGACAGGGTACTGCGCAAAATTCAGCTGCTGCTGGCCCTACAATGGCAAATCTTGGATTATACAGTAATAATGCAACAGGTACCCAGGCCTTGCTGAGGACTAATGGGATTATAAGAGCTACAAACAATACAACCTCTAATTTGTCTTTATCAGGTAATTTCAGGATAGGTACTGATGTTGATGGCGGTGATGGCAATTTTAATGGATTTTATGTTCCGGAGTTGATAGTCTACAACACCAATCTTTCAACTACTGACATACAAAAAGTAAATTCCTATTTGGGTATCAAATACAGCATACCGCTGGGAGATGGATTAGGAACATCTGCTTCTGATTATTTGGCTAGTGACGGAACTGTAATCTGGACAGGGAATTCTACCTATAAATTTGGTATGTTTGGTATTGGTAGAGATGATTGCTCTGGTCTTGTTCAGA
Organism: Flavobacterium dankookense; assembly: GCF_004362665.1. GTDB lineage: Bacteria > Bacteroidota > Bacteroidia > Flavobacteriales > Flavobacteriaceae > Flavobacterium > Flavobacterium dankookense. The sequence continues at coordinate 513,163 of NZ_SNXR01000011.1, forward strand.
AACAATCTAAAACCTATATTGACGGTACTGATAATGTTAAATTTGGTCTAACTAAATTAGCGACAACCAATACGGCTAATGTTGGCACATTTGCGACCAACAAGCAATTTATTGTAGTAGGTAACGATGGTGGTAGTTTTGCAGGAACTACTGATAACATTCCAGGAAATTATTTATCTTTAAGTTGTAATCCCTACCGTTATACCCGTAATTGGAAAGTTCAAAACACTAATAATACCACAAATGCTTTACAAATTGCAATTGGTGATGCAACTAATAGAATAGGCTCTAACTGGAGTAATGTAACATTGGCGATTAATAGTGCTGGTGATGCAACATTTGCATCAGGTACAACAACATTAGTTGCTGCTTCAAACATTACTGCTGGTGTAGCCACTTTTGATAATGTAACATTGCCAGACGGTGCTGTTTTTACGGTTTGTTATACACTTGGTTTTCCTGGTGGGGTAAGTAAACCAACTGGGATTGGAATAGTAGCTCCAGTTAGTGGGTTCACAACTAGTAATGTAAATGGTTTAGCTTACAAGTTATACAAAACTAACACAACATCAGGAACTGGTATTTCAACAGGATTTAGTTCGTTTTCGCCCGTTTTATTAAGTTCAGGTTACTTTCCTAATACCAATTCTTTTCATAACTTTCCATTTAACAAGCTAGTACAAGATTATGGTGCAGCAGATGGTTATGGTGTAGAATTGACAGGGAAATTATTTATTCCAACTGGTTCTTCAACATATCGATTCAGAGGTGCTGCCGATGACCAACTAGCATTGATTATTGATGGGACTACTGTTTTAAATATTACATCAACTAGTACTGGTACTAATTCATCTAATGTTAATCTCTCTGCAGGTTATCATGATATTATCATTCGTGGTAGAGAATTAACAGGTGCACAGAATTTTGATTTAACTTGGAATGCCGGTAGCGGAACCTCATTTGTTGTCATACCAGATACCAACTTCTTTACTCAGGCTCAAGGCCCATCAGCTTGGTATGCTGCAGATGATAATATACTGTCTAGTGATTTTGCTAATGGTGCAACTGTATCTACTTGGAACGATATTTCTGGTAACGCAAATACCCTTACCACAGCAGCTTCAAATAATCCAACGTATTACAGCACTACGGTAACTCAGCTACGTAACTTTAATCCCGTTATTGCCTTTACAAATGACAGAATGCGCAACTTTAATTATCTAAACGGTTTTGCGTTTGGTAAACAAGGTAAATCCGTTTTTGCTGTAGCAGATATGTTTGCCAGTAATGCTTCAGAGAATTTGACGGGCTATGGTCAGGATGAAACAACAGACAGAGATTTTATGCTGTTTAAAACCCCATCAGATGTATTATCATTAAGAGGTTGGGGTAATGATTTAAGTGGATTTACTTACGGTGCAACACGAAGAACAGATATATTATCAGGTATTTACGCTAATGGTAACATTACCACTACTAGCAATGGAGCAATATATGCTAATGGTCTTCTTACGTCTGATCCTCTTTCTAGTACCCGAACAACATGGGATACTTGGATGAATGACCAATCTCAATTAGAAATTGGTAATGCTCCTGATAGAGTTGACGCAAATGGCTGGGATGGTAGTTACAGCGAAGTAATTTATTACCCTTGGAACTTAACGGTTACAGAGCGCCAAAAGGTAAATTCATATTTGGCAATTAAATGGGGTACTACTTTAGATCAAACAGCGCCAACTAGTTATATTGCTAGTGATGGGGTTACAAAAATGTGGGATGCTTCTTTAAATACAGCATTCAAGTATGATATAACAGGTATTGGTCGTGACGACTGTGGTAACTTGAACCAGAGGCAAAGTACAAGCACAGATGGGGAGGATATTGTAGCGATGTCTACAGGAACTTTTCAAACTACTAATGCTTTAAACACTGGAAATTTTGCTGTGAACAATAGTTTTTTAACTTGGAGTCACAATAATTTATCACTTGGATTTTCAAGTGTTGTAAGTACGCAATTGCCTGCAGCTCTCTCTACAACAACTTGTTATGATCGTTTTGCTCGTGTATGGCAAGCTCAAGTAGTAGGAACTCCTGGTGCAGTAACTGTTAAGATGGGTAAAGCAGGTTTAGTTACTATTAATGCATCATTATTTAAACCGGTATTGCTTGTTGGAAATAGCCCAACAGATTTTACCAATGCTACTATATATAATTATACATCAAACTCTAATGGAGAAGTGTTTTATGATAATGTGACTTTTACACACGGACAGTATTTTACTCTTGCATTTATTCAAGCAGCGCCTGGTGGAGTTAAAACTAATATGACGACTTGGTTCAACGTTGATTATGATGTCTTTACAGATGTGGCACAAACTACCCGAGCAGTTAATGATGGTGATGTTGTTAGAAGTATCAATAACATGAAAACAGGTGCGGCATTCGCAAATGTTCAAGAAGTGGTTGCTGGGGCTAATCCTTTATACAAACCAGGGCAATTCAATTACAACACAGGGGTATTGTTTGATGGTATAAATGATGTTTTGGCAACTAGTGGAAATATTACAACATTAGATTACCGATCAATAAATCAAATGACAAGTGTCTTTACAGGTTTAGATTCTGGAAATAATACGCAAAATGTATATTGGTATCATGATGCAAATGGTAGTGGTCGTAAAACAACTTTGGAGAGAAATCAAGCTTTTTGGAGTGATAACAATACCAATCCATTGACAAGAAATCCAGCGGTTACAAAACCAGAAATTTATTCATTTGCCAATACCGCTGGCGGAAGCTGGAGACTTTATAGTAATCTTGCTACTGTAGGATCGGGAACAACTGGAAATAGTAATGCTACAAATGAATCAGGTAGATTTAGAATAGGAAGCTTTTCTTTTGGAAATACCGGTACTAATGCAGGAAGATTCAACTTTGGAGAATTCGTAATTTACAGTGATGATAAAGGTGCTAGCACTTCTTATGATATGCGTAGGATACATTCTTATATGGCTACTAAGTATGGTTTTACACTAGACCAAACTGCAATGGGAGGTCAATATATAGCTAGTGATGGTACAGTTACTTATAATCACACTTCTCACTGGAATAGAATTACAGGTATTGGTATGGATGATTGTTCTGCTTTTGAACAAAGACAATCATTTAGCCAAGAGACAGGTGGTTTAGTTAAAATTTCTAATGATCCAAATGGATTAGCAGCAACAAACTTTGCGAATCCTGCAAAATTTACTACCAATTTAACATTCTTGTTATTTGGTGATAATAATGGTGATGTAACTTGGACAGATCAGGATGCTATTACTTACAATTTACAAAATTATGTGAGATTAGATAGAACATTTAGAGTAAAAGAAACAGGAACAGTAGGTTCAGTTTATTTAGAAGTGCCAGATAATTCTAGTTCACTTACAACTAAATTACCAACTGAAGACACATCTGTTTATTTATTAGTTTCAAGTACTAATGACTTTACTTCACCAACAGCTGTTGTAGAAATGTTATTAAGTGGTACAAACTGGAATACAAACTATAATTTTACTGATGGTGATTACTTTACGTTTGCTACTAAAACTACATGTATAGCACCAGGCGGAATATCAAGTGGTTTGACAAGTTGGTATAAAATGAGTAGTCAAGCTCTGGGTGCAACTGTAACTTTAAACGATAATTCAAGTAATGGATTTAATATGACTAGAGTAACTAGTAGTGCTCCAGTTCCTGCTCAAAATATTACATCAGGTACATCAACTTTATTTAATTACAATAGATATTTACCAGCAAATGGGGCTATTTACTACGAAAGTGATGCTTTAAATGAAACTTCTGTTTATTCTGTAAATGCAGGAACAACGTTTGGAGTTGGTAATGGTACAAATAAAGACTTGTTTGGATTTGGAAGAATCTCCAATCCATTCAATAGAACTGGTTTGGCAGCAAATTCTTCTTTTTTCAATAATGCAACTAATAATTATCCATCATCTTCAAGTCTTCCAAATATTTTGGTTGCCAATACAGCTCCAGGAACAACTGATGCAACAAAAAACCATGCCACTTGGAATAATGGAATTTTAGGAAGTTCAGTTGTATTAACAGCAGCTAACTTGCCTCCGGCGGTCAGCTATAGATTACGCTTTGCATCAATGACACCTGTAACAACTGGTAATTTAGCAACTTATGGTCTTGCAGAAGCGTTTACTTATAATAGGAGTTTAAGTAATGTAGAAGTTCAAAAAATCAACACCTATTTAGCTATAAAATATGGTCAAACATTAGCGCATAACTATTTTGCGCCAGGTTATGATGGTACCAATGCTGCTACAGAAACATTGTACGATATTTCTACATATGGTAATCGAGTATTTGGTGTAGGTCGTCATATTGCAGGTTGTTTAACTCAAAACCAATCTACTTCAATGTTATCAGGTAGCATGATTAAGATTAGTGTTGATGGTGAAATGTTAGATGAAAATAGCCAAGATGTTACACCTTGGGGCACAGAAGATAGAACCTATGTGGTTTTAGGAGATAATAATGGTGATTTAACGTGGAATACAACTAATCTACCTGCACTTTTATCCAGAAATACTTGTGCAAGTAAAGTAGATAGAACATGGAAAGTTGTTACTACAAAACAAGCACCAGAATTATATATTTCTATTCCAGGAAGTACAAGTATAGCTACAACTAAGTTACCAGCTATACCAGCAGATAACTTCTTGTATATGGTTGTTAATGATAATGCTGACTTTACAGTTAATGCTAATCAACAACAATATGCAATGACTTTAAATGGTAGTGGTGATTGGGAACTATCTGGTTTAACTTTAGACGCAAATTCAACTAAGTATATCATGTTTGTTTACAAACCATTACTTTGTGGCTTACCTTGTTTTCCAGTTAATCCATCTACTAGTAGAATAAGAAGATAGGAGTATTAAAAGGTCATTTAGTCTGGCTGATTTTTAGCCAGACTATTTTGATTATTTCCAAGTAACATTTTTTAAAAATTTAGAGTTGATAGTTTTGAATAGCTCATTAATAAAATTGTTCTATCAATTAGAGTAATAACTGAGTGAGTATAATTTCGAAAAAAAATTTATATGAACTCAAAGTATTTCAGATTTAAAACATTCTTGTGATTGTAAAAATTTGAGTATTCTGAATATTAGTTTTTTTAAATGTTTACACCAATATTAGTTATAAAAACCCACCATAAGAGGTATTTCTATGTCTCTTTTAACCAACTAGTTTTGTCTTATAAAATGAAAGATAAAATTCATTAGGTAATGTATAAGTTCAATCATGAAATAAATATTTTTTTAAACAAAATGGATTTAAAAAAAAACAAACAAGAATATTATTATTCAAATAAAATAGGTTCTGTAATAGGAAATAAGGTTACGATAGAAAAGGTAAGTGAAGAAGATATTTTGCTTAATGACATATCCTATGTTAGGTTGATTTTTAAACAGAATGTCTTATTTAATGTGTTTTTTGCCACAGTTGGTATAATCGTATTTATTGCCCTCTATTTTATTCAGGATGAATTGATTTTTACACCAATAGGATTACTTTTTCTTTTGCTTTTTAGTTGTGGTGCTCTGTTTTACAATAAGAAAGAGTATTTCATACAGATTGTAAAAACAAAAGCGACACAAGTTATAGTTCCTGTAAAAAAGGATGACCTAAATTTTGCAAATGATTTGATTAAAAATATTATAAAAATAAAATCATCTAATACTGATTTTCAAACACTTTTATAAAAATGGAAAACGAAGATGTAAAAACAGTTAGTATAGGAAGAAGATTGTTATATGCTAACTCTTTTGGGATAATATTGTTAGACTCTATTATGATTTTTGATAGAGATAAAACACATTCGGTTGAATTAAGTAGTATAAAGAAAGTCTTTTTAAAAAAATACAGATCGCTTTATTTGAATTATTTTTTTTGTTTAGGAGCTTTAGTATTATTGATTAATTATTTCGTTGTAAATTTTTTTGAACTCAATTTATGGTTAACAATTTCCCTAACTATAATACTTTTTGTTGTTTCTGTTTTGATAAGAAAAAATAATTATATGTTTTATATAATTACAAATGACCATAGTCTAAATGTAATAAAATTAAATGTTGAAAAGGATAAAGTAGTCCATTCAAAACAGATTTTAAGGACTTTACACAAGACATTGAAAAATAATATCAATTAACAGTATTTGGCGTCAATAATTGAAATATAAAATGTAGTCTATAGATTTAATTTTGCTTATTAGAGTAACAATCCAAATCGTCTTGACTTTAATTTTCAAAAATTATGGAGAATAAAATGTTTATTTATGATAATACAAAAGAAATTTATAGGCTTCTAAAGCATTATTTTAAATATGATTACAAAATTTATTCTTTTGTTGATTATTCAATTGCAATACATGAAGCCTCAAAATTATCAAGAAACTCAGTCGCATTTGTAGTTGTAAATCATCCAAATGATCTGGCAGTTGTACTTATGCTGATGTCAAGAGTAGATTTAATTTTTGTTAGTACTAATAATAAAAATTTAGATTTTGTTTTAAAGCAAAATGAGTCAATAAAGTATCTAGATACAACGATTCTTAAATCAGAGTTGATTAATAAAATAAAAAAAATCATTCTACATAACTATTATGAAGATAGGGTTGAACACAAAAATGTTAGTTAATTATAATATTATTGGATTATGGAAAAAGAATATGTAATTGTAGTAGTAGCCGATCCTTTTTTTCAAAAAAAAAGGATTGATGAATTAATTAAATGGGTTATGCCTGTTTCAGTATTATTTGAAGTAGGTAGTTTGGAAGAATATATAAACTTGACTAGAATAGTTAATGTAGATGTAGTTATGTTGATAGATACTAAATATCAATCTGGTATAGTGGAAAAGAAAGTAACAAATACAATGGACACCAAATACCTTGTTTTTGCTAAAAAAACTAAAGAAATACTTTTTAGACCAGCTACTTACTTTATCAATCAAAATGAAAGTGACAAGAATATTCTAAATTTTATTAAAGGATTATTGTTCAAATTGGAACCTAAAATAAAAGTAGCATAGATTTAAGTAAAAAATGATTATAAATAGCTTTTTATAAAAATGCATTGTTTGTTTAATATAGTTTGATTTGGTATTTAAACATAGTTTGGGGCGAACTATAAATGTGTTTTTAACTACAGTAGCAATACTGTAGTTTTTTTTTGCCTTAATTTTAGTACTTTATATATTAATTTGAAGAGATGGGAATTAGTTAAAAAATTATAGAGAAAAAAAATTTCGATAAAGTCACTAGATCATCTTATATTTCAAATCATTTAACTAGTTAATGAAATAATAGCTCGAATTATAAAATGAAGTTTTATACTCATGAGTGATGAGAGGCGGTTTTGGGTTTTTGTCTCTGAAGTTTAGGAGATTTGTGAAGTGGCAAACTTCAGAACCGAGTATTCCCTATTAAATATAATATTTCTTGCGAGATCCAAACTAGAATTTACAACAAAATTCACAATCTTGCTAAACGCCTGTTAGCAGATGTTTTTATTTTAGTACCCAAATTTCATTCCCACCAGTTGGGAAATATATTCTGTTTTTTTCAACAATCGGTGTTGCAATTCCATAATTAAAAGGTTGAATAAAATTAATCTTTCCTTTATTTCTATTTACAGAATATAAATTTCTATTCATAGTTCCAAAATAAATATTCTCATTATAATTAATAATTTTAGTTTGTGCTTGGTCTTTATTTAAGTTTAATATCCAATTTGTTTTTCCATTTTCAACATTGAAAGAAATGATTTTGTTGTCATAAGTATTCAAAATGATATTTTTATTTATTATGCATGGTTCATATTGTAAGTCACAATTTAAGGATTTAGACCAAATTTCATTTCCGTTTTCAAAATTCAACATTAAAATTTTACCGGTTTTAAAATCTTTATCAAGCAAAACTAAGAGTCCATTTTCAGTTTTATATTGTTTTATGCGTTCAAAATTTTGATATTTATTTTCCCAAATAGTTTTCCCGTTTTTATTATTAATTGCCAGGAGTTTAGCAGTAAGTTCTGAAAAACCAAGATGAATTATTTCTTTATAAAATGTCGGTTTATTTGTTTCAGTAATGTTAGAATCTTTTGGTAAAAACCAAATAACATTTCCATTTGCTATATTTATTTTACTAAATCCATTTCCTTGTACTGAGCCATAAATTGAATTGTTATATCCAGATAAATCATTCCTTAAATTTACTTCACCATTGATTTTCCAAGTTAATTTTCCGTTTTTATTAAAACAATTTAACTCAGTTCCATATTCTGTTAAAAATATGTTTTGTTTAAATATTAATGGTTTGTAGATAGGATTATAATCGGTTTTGAAGTTTAACCCAATCTTTGCGTTCTCTATATTTACAGAATAAAAGTTATTCTTTAAATCTGCAAAATATAATTGATTATCATGAGAGATTAAAGACGAAGGCATCCAATCAAATTTTTCATTTCTCCAAAGTAATTTGACAAATTGATTATTTACGGTTTGGATATTATTTGTCTCTTTGCAAGACACAAGAAATGTAAATAAAAAAAATGTAATATATTTTGTGATTTTCATTTTGATGCGATTTTCCAAAAATATCTGCTGACGAATCCCAGCTTTCATTCCGTGGTGACTTACTCAGCACTGACTACACAAATATAACTTAAATTTTATTGCACCAGAGTACTTTCCTGACTTGTCCTTGCCTTACCATTAGTTCCGTTCGGCTGCGCCTCGGGCGATGAAAACTGGTGTTGGCATACGTTTTTATGTTTTCTTTTCAGTAGGGTTTTGTTAGGTGCTTATTTTATTGGTGCGGATGTCTTGTTTAGTTTGGCGGATGTCTTGTTCACTTTGGCGGATGTCTTGTTCACTTTGGCGGATGCCTTGTTTAGTTTGGCGGATGCCTTGTTCATTTTGGCGGATGCCTTGTTTAGTTTGGCGGATGCCTTGTTCACTTTGGCGGATGTCTTGTTTACTTTGGCGGATGCCTTGTTTAGTTTGGCGGGTGTCTTGTTTACTTTGGCGGATGCCTTGTTCACTTTGGCGGGTGTCTTGTTCATTTAAACCAAAGGCTTGTTCGATTTGGAACAAGCCTTGTTTTCTTTTGGGGCAGTCTAGTTAATTAATTTTTTTTAAATTTTATTTTCGCTATTGCTTTATATTGTGCTGAATTTGCATCTAGGATTGTGAATAAGTAATCTTTGGCTTTGTTTGCTAAATCCACAAGGTTATCTTCTGAATTATAGAGTGTATTGTTTCTGAGGCTACGAGCATTATTTAGCGGCACAAATGTTTCGGCTACTGCTTGTGTTTTTACGAGCATTTTTGCTTTTAGGTCTTGATATGTTGTTACTTTATATTCGTTTTCGTTTGGGTTATAATTTGGTGTATTTTCGAGGAGTGAGATTAATAAATCCATGTTATTAGTTCGCTGATCGTAACTCAATTGAGAAATGGAATGTTGGCTTTGTTCTTCGTTAGGTAGTGTTGATGCTTTGGAAGTATCTTTACGAAGACCTTTTAATTTGCGAACGATTGTCATAAAATCTTCTAGTTGAACCTGTGTAACTCCTTCGGTTGCTTTGTATGCTTTGCGAAGTTTTGTTAACTGACGATTAAGAGGTTTGAAAATTATTTCTCTTTCATCTACTGCAATAGAGTAGGGTGCTACCAATTTATTTACACTTTCTTGTTGTGCTAAAGCCGTATTGTAAATGCTTTGCAGATTTGTTAAAAGTAGTTTAGCGTTACTTGGATTGTAGCTTGTACCCACTGCTATAATGTTGGTGTTTAATACATTTAGGTTTGCAATGTTTTTTGCGTGACCTACTTCGGAAATTGATGCCATAATGCGATAATTTAGTGTTAAAAAAAATAATTAATTAATTTTTAGTATTTAGAACGATTTTTTTCATTGCTCTTTACTTGCATGAAAAAATCAATATAATCGGTATCTAGGATTGTTAATATTTTGTAAAGCGTATCTATGTTTAGATCTGCTTTTCCATTTTCAATTCTGCCGTAATAGCTTTGTGATATGTTGAGTTTTGTAGCGATATATTCTTGAGTGTAGTTTTTCTCAAGTCTAATTGTTCGAATAGTTTTCTGAACCCAAATTTCCATATTTTGTATCATCAATATAAGTAAAACGGGGCTTACTTACAGGTTAATAGTATTATAGCGTTGGGGGTTTGCAAGAATAAAACTATTTTTTTTAATAGGAAACTATTTTATATATAAGTTTATACGGTATAGGTATTATATAGAAGATTTTGGTAATGAATATTATTATTAGAAGAAATAAAACACTTTGAGTGGTGCAACCGTTTTCTTCTTTTGAGAATATAAAAAAAACCGCTGGTAGGCGGTTTGGTATTATTTTTTTGGTGATGATTTTGAAGGTTTTAACGAAGGTGTATTTCCTGGAGTTCCTTTGTTATCTCGTTGACGTTTGTCTGGTTTTCCTGTTGAATCCGCAATTCTTTTTGGTCCTGGTTTAAGTGCCATAATAATATTTTTAATGGTTAATTAATGATTTAGTTTCTTTTAGAATACTTTTTTTAAGTTTGCAATATATATTCAATGAACTTTCAGAAACAACCAGTAAATCATGATATAAATGATGTCTGAAGTGTGAATATCCCGAAAATTTATTGCTAATTGTTATTTCAAGATTATTATAAAATATTTTATTTTTAGAAATTATAGATTTTACTTCTTGAATTATAATTTCCATTTTTTTACTTGTGTATGTTGAACATATTTGTTCGTTCATGGTAATATTAGGTATAAAATAGACTGTTATCGGTTGATGAGTTCCATTTTCATAAACTGAAAAGTCTTCAAAGTTTTCACAAATGCCTATCAAGAATTTACCTTCTTTAAAATTTATTATTTTTTGCATTTTTATAAAATCAAGTTTAAAATACAAAGATATTTATCATAAGTAATTTGACAACTCTTAATTATTAACATAAAGATTTAATTTTGAACAATTTATTATTTTTTGATAATATCTTTATAACAAAAAAAATGTTCACGTGTAAGAAATTCAAGAGACAATTATTTTATTCCTAATCTCTCAGCCAATCTTATGACAATAAGTTTATTTTCACCATCTAAATTTTCTAATGATTTTTTTATAGGCTCCGAAATGACTTCCTTAAAATCTACTAACTTTATTTTTCTTTCAGAATCAATGTTTAATATGAAATTTACAAAAGAAATTTTATCAAAATCTATAGGTTCATTAAATGATTCTTCGATATAGATTTTGAAATCTGTAATATTTTCTACAATTTTTAATATTAAGTAAGTTTTGTCTAAGTAATTGTTGTTGAGATGATAATAGTCATTACTTAATTTATCTTTGTCGTTAAAAATATTTTGAGAATTTAATGAACACATTTGATTTATTAATGTTTCACTCATTAAATTAATTAAATTATCCCAATTCTCTCTTTGCCAATTATGTAATAAATATTTAGGGTTATCTTTTACCATTGCTCCATAATTAAACTCATGCATTGCCTCATAATATGAATAATTTAAAATGAATTTAGGATTTTTGCTTTTTAATTCTAGCATCAATTTTAATAAATAGTCATCTACTTTTAAGGATTCAAGAAATTCATCTTTTGATATATCTTTCGATAAGTTTTCGATTTTTTTCAAGAGATTTTTATTTTTAGATAAAATTACAATCTTATAAATAACATATTCATTATTAATTATATCAATATTTTCCATTTCTAAAAGTTCTTTTTCTAATTTAGAATACTGAATGAATATTTTTATTATTTCTTCAAATTTAATTTCAAATTCTTCTGTATCAATTTCAAAATTATTAATTGATATAATTTTCTCAAAAGAATTATCAATTTTAAAAATATCATAATCATCGCTGATTATCAATTGATTGATGATTGAGGGGATTAGTTTGTTATTACCGTTAATTGCAATGTCCCATATCAAATTGAGACATTTATAATCTTTAAAAACTTGTATAACTTCATCAGCATAGTTTGAATTAGTTTGTGACCAAAAAGTTTTTATCTCTGAAAGCATAGTTTGAGAATTTCCATTTGCGTTGGGTACAACAATTTTCGAAACATTTTCTTTAAAATGAATTCCACACAATATTGATAATTTATTTATAACACTATTTTCAGCTCTATTATTTCTAAAAAGAACTCCATAAAATTCATATGAATTAAAAAATTGAGAATAATCATATTCTCGATAATTCATAAAGTAATCGTAAAAAAGATTAAATGATTTTATGTCAAAAATTGGTGAGATAAAATGACCTTGATTGTACTTAAAATGCTTTAATAAATAATTTAAGATAATATCTAAATTTTTAAGTTTTGAATTAAGATAATATTTAGCCATATCATAAATATGGTCTTCAATTTTAGAACCTTCATTTATCCAAACTGATGTTTGTTCAATAATTTTTTGATTAGGAATTATGTAACCAAAAATTTCGAGCTCACAGGCTTTTACACAAATTGCTTTCCACATTTCAATATCAAGATCTAATTGGATTTGGTCAAAATCAATTTTTGTGAATTCTTGTATCTCATTTAAGTTTTTAAATACTTTATCAGTTATATTTGCTACATTTTCATATTTGTTTTCTTTGGTATTAATGTGATAATTATATGCAAAAATGTATAATTGCCACAATGCTTTTATATCATCCCTTTTATCATAATTGTTTAAATGTTTTGCAGCAGTTACAATACTTGCATTAAACAATTCATTATCGATTTCAAAATTCACATTTTTTTCAGAATTTAGGTGTTTGATAAGAGTTTTAATATAACTTGATTTTATTTTTTCATTTAACTTTTCACCAAAAGCATTATAAATTGATGACGAATATTTAAAAATGGTTAAGAAATCATTTGTTTTAGAAATTATATTTATAAGTAATGACCAAAATACTTCTCCAAATTCATCTTTTTGTTGTTTTAGTTTTACACCATCAACTTCAGATAATCCTTTAATTATTTCAGGGGTTAATAAAATTTCTTGACCTTTTAATTTTGGAACACCATAAGTTATAGCAGCTAGTTCAATGATATTATCATTGGATAAAAAATTGTTTTCAAGAGTTGTATTTTTTTTGGATGAAATTCCAGGAACTAATTCTTCAGCAATTTCTTTATTTGATTTATTTTCTAAATATCTTTTGTAAACGTAATAGGCTATACTTTTTGTTGAGATTTCATCTTTAAAGTGATTTCTTAAAAAACCTATTTGATTGAGATAATTTTTTATCTCTCTTGGTTTTGGATTATCTAGAATATTTTTTCTAGTAATTTGAATAACCTCAATGATTACTTTTTTATCTTCATCATTCCAATTACCAAAGTTTTCTTTAACTAATTTATTTAAAAATTCAATCCAATTAGATAAAATAGGCATAGGTACATCTATTCTGACTTGGAAACTTTTATCAAAAAAAGATTTTGCAAACTCTTTATCAACTTTATTATGTTCTATTGACTCTTCTTTTTCATCTCCTTTATAGTTTTCCCAAATTTTTTCTAAACTTTCTTCATCATATGGAATTATTGTAAAAATTTTTTCAAATGATTTGTAATTTCTAGAAGTTGGATTTTTATGTTGTATGAATGTTTGTAGAGTTGACCAAATTTTGAGTGAATCATTTGCGTCTATTCTGTCTAAATTATCAAGAACTATTACTATTTTTTTATTTGTTTCAAATATGTCAATAATTTGTTGAAAGTATTTTTCAAATTCTATTGAAGTTCTCTCTTCATCATTAGAGACTTTTTCTGTTATAGTTTCGGTACTATTATTTTGTAAAAAAGACCAATATTTTAAATTAGAAACTACTTTTTTATTTCTCTTCAGATGTATAAAATTACATAATAAAACAAAGAAAGGTGATAGTGAAAATAATAATCCAATCCAAAATGCAATGTTGTATTTACCTGTGAATTCAAATGTAAGATTTTCATAATTTACAGCTGATATTAAAGCCACACCAATAGTTAAGAGTAATGTAGTTATTGCAAGATATAAGCCTAATTTCGTTGTGCTTCTTTTTATTACAGTTGTTTTAACTCTTTCTTCTTTAGAAATTTCTTTCCTTTTAACTTCTAATTCTCTAATTTTTAATTCATTAGTTTCAGGAACTTCCTTAAAGCAATTAATTAGGCTCTCTAAAAAAATTCTTCTTAAAGGATCACCCTCGTGAGCCCATGCATCAAAATAGAAAAAAACAAAACCACAATTTTTTCTTAATAAATTGATTATGGTGGATTTTCCAGAACCCCATTGTCCAGCCAATCCTATTGTAATTCCTCTATCCTCATTTTTAATTAGTTTAATTAGAGAATTTGAAATATTTTCGTGTGTTTTGTCTTCAAAAAAATCATTGACTTCAACCTCTTCTCTCAGTATTTTGTAGTTGTATTTATTTTGCATTTAATTGTTTGTTTTTTAAATTAAATTTTCAAATTTCTAGCATTGATAGTAAATCAATAATTTGCCTACGAGCTTCTTGAATCTCCCAACTTGCTCATCATCTTCAATCACCAAATATAAAGTCTTTCAAAACTCTACATCTACGTATTTATACGTAATTTTGACAAACCTAAAACAAAATAACCATTCCATTTTACGGTTTTCCGTAATTTCAATAAAATAATTAATAAAAAAACCAAACATTACTAACTTAATTATAAAATAAAGAGTTAAGCCATTTAAGATTTTATTATTCACCAAATTTAAACTACACACCAATATCCAATTCTCAAAACCAATTATTTCACAATTTTTTCTAAATACCAACCATTAAAATAAAAATAGTATGTATTTTTGTTTAATGTTAATATGCTTTTGTTAAACAAAAAAATGTTAGCATTAATTTTAGAAATCCTATTATCAATGAATAATATTTTTTTGCACGCTGAAGACCTAAAAGCAATGAGCAAGGAAGTGCGAGTGCATCTCATCAACAGTTTAGGAGGTTTTAAGAGTGTGGCGTTACTAGGAACGCAAAGCGCTAAAGGGAATAACAACGTTGCTATTTTTAGTTCTGTTTTTCACCTTGGTGCCAATCCACCATTAATAGCCTTAGTATTTCGTCCAAGTCCGCCAGAGCGTGATACTATGCGCAATATACTAGAAACTGGTTTTTATACTATAAATCATATTACTGAAACGATATACACAAAAGCGCATCAAACTTCTGCGCGCTATGATGCTGATATTTCGGAGTTTGAAGCCGTTGGTTTAACGCCTGAGTTTAAAGAGGGTTTCTTAGCGCCATTTGTTAAGGAAAGCGTTATTCAGTTGGGTATTACTTTCAAAGAAAAGTTCGATATCACCATCAATAACACCACGATGATTATTGGTGAGATTGTACAAATTCACATTCCCGAAAGTTGCTACAGTGTTGACGGTTTTGTTGACATTGAGAAAGCAAATACCATCACTTGTTCTGGTTTGGACAGCTACCATAAAACTGTTCGGTTAGATCGATTGAGTTATGCAAAACCCGATAAAGAAGTAACATCAATCCCAATACGTTGAGCAAACCAGCTATAAATATTGTTTGGTTTAAACGAGATTTGCGGACTACAGATCACGAACCCTTGTATTATTCTTTCCAAGAAGATGTTCCGGTGTTGTTGCTTTATTGTTTTGAACCTTCCATAATGGCGTTTGATGATTCTGATGACAGGCATTGGCGGTTTATATACGAATCGCTACAAGGTTTGCAACAACAATTCAGCAAAGCCAATGCAGAAATTTATATTTTCCATCAAGAAGCGAAAGCTGTTTTTAAAGCACTAAGCGAAATATACACTATTCAAACGGTGTTTTCTCATGAAGAAACGGGTAATAAAATAACTTTTGATAGGGATATTGCTATGCAACAGTTTTTTTCAGCTCATAATATCAAATGGAATGAATATCAAACCAACGGCGTGATAAGACGATTGAAATCACGGGCAAAATGGGATGTAAAATGGAACGAGCGAATGACTAGCGTTCCATTGTCTATTGAGGTAACAAAAGGAAATTATGTTGCATTGCCTAGTGATTTTTATGAAAAGAATAGAGGAGAAGCATTACCTTCAACAATCACAACTCGTAATACTAATTTCCAACAAGGTGGCGAATATTGGGCTTGGCGCTACATGGATAGTTTCATCAAAGAACGATATGTCAACTACAGTAAGCACATTTCAAAACCAAATTTAAGCAGAAAAGGATGCAGTCGTTTGTCTCCATATCTTACTTATGGCAACATCAGTATGCGAATGGTGTATCAATATACTATGCAACATTATAAAGAATCGGTAAATAAGCGAGCATTGGCTAATTTTATTTCTCGATTGCATTGGCATTGTCATTTCATCCAAAAATTTGAAAGTGAATGCAGTATGGAGTTTGAAAATATCAATCGTGCTTTTGACGCTATTCAAAAGCCAAAAAACGAAGCTTACATCAAAGCATGGCAAGAAGGAAAAACAGGTGTGCCGATTGTTGATGCTTGCATGCGATGTTTGGTTGAAACAGGTTACATCAACTTTAGAATGCGTGCTATGGTGGTTTCGTTTTTTGTGTTTAACCTTTGGCAAGATTGGCGCGAATTGCATTTTCTGGCACGACAGTTTCTTGATTATGAACCAGGAATTCACTATCCGCAGTTGCAAATGCAGTCAGGCGTTACAGGAATAAATACAGTTCGAATTTACAATCCCATCAAAAACTCAGAAGAACATGATACTGAAGGTATTTTTATCAAACGATGGTTGCCCGAGTTAAAAAACATACCAGTTCATTTGCTTCACGAACCGTGGAAGTTGAGCTTGATAGACCAACAACTTTATGGTTGCGAAATAGGAAAGGATTATCCGTTTCCTATTGTAGATATTGAAGCTACAAGGAAACAGGCGAGCGATATCATTTGGGGACAAAGAAAAACCGATGATGCCAAAGCCGAAGGAAAGCGCATATTAAATAAACACGTTACCAATCCAAACAAACGATTACGAAGTAAAAAAACAAAACAATGAGTACATTTTTAAAAGCGGATTGGGAGAATATCATCATGGCGAATTATGCCATTGCTCCAGAACTTCTAGAACCTTATTTGCCAAAAGGTGTAACGTTGGATTTATTTCAAGGCAAAGCGTATGTAAGTTTGGTGGGATTTATGTTTAAGAATACCAAATTATTTAATGTTCCGATACCCAAATTGGGAACATTTGAAGAGATAAATTTACGTTTTTATGTCAAAAGAGTTGAAGGAACAACCGTAAAACGAGGTGTGGTTTTTATCAATGAAACGATACCTTATCGGATTGTGGCTTGGGTGGCAAACAAATTATATAATGAGCATTACACTGTGGTGCCAACGCGTCACGAATACAGAATTAAAAAGCAGCAACAGCAACTAACCTTTGAATGGTTGCGAAATAAAAAGTGGAATAGCATTTATGTTAAAACCGACACACAAGCTAAAGCCATGCAGCCTAACTCGTTTGAGGAGTTCATCTATGAGCATTATTTGGGATATACAAAAGTGAATGAAAAAACCACGGAAGAATATCGATTGAAACATCCAAGTTGGGAACTTTATACCGTTGAAGATTATAAAATTAATTGTGATTTTAAAGCGATGTATGGTGAGGATTTTTCTGTGCTTGATAGTACAAAACCATCAGCAGTATTTGTTGCAAAAGGTTCTTCAGTAAAAATAGAATGGAAAAGAAACCGAATAAAAACAGCGCATGAAAGGAGTTAAGAAACAACATTTACCGAGCAAAGTTTGTATTGTTTGTCAAAGACCTTTCTCTTGGCGCAAGAAATGGGAGAAAGTTTGGGATGAAGTAAAGTATTGTAGTGATAAATGCAGAAAAGAAAAGAAATGACAGTTAATAAGACCAAAATAGCAAGATTAATTCTGGGTGATCAATTGAATAGCAATCACACGTGGTTCGAAACCGTTCAAGAAAACGTAACTTACATCATGATGGAAGTCAGAACCGAAACGGATTATGCCATACATCATATTCAAAAAGTAGTTGGTTTTTTTGCTGCTATGCGATTTTTTGCAGAAACATTACGTATTAATAATCATAATGTTATCTATCTGGAGTTAAACCATAAAGACAACAAACAATCGTTTGGTGCTAACTTAGAAGTTTTACTTTCAAATGGTAATTTCACTCACTTCGAATACCAACAGCCAGATGAATATCGATTGGATAAAATTTTAGAAACGTTTGCTACTCAAATTACAATACCGACTAAAGTTTATGATACGGAACATTTCTTTACTACAAGAAATGAACTGGGTACTTTTTTTGAAGGGAAGAAGATGTATTTGATGGAAAGTTTTTATCGTGCTATGAGAAAAAAACACGATATCCTTATGGATGGAACCAATCCAACGACAGGTCAATGGAATTATGATGCTGACAATAGAAAAAAACTACCTAAAGACCACAAACCAACTGCACCAATGGTTTTCAATAATGATG
Organism: Flavobacterium dankookense; assembly: GCF_004362665.1. GTDB lineage: Bacteria > Bacteroidota > Bacteroidia > Flavobacteriales > Flavobacteriaceae > Flavobacterium > Flavobacterium dankookense. Next base: position 531,786 of record NZ_SNXR01000011.1, read on the forward strand.
TTTCAGATATCGTTGAAATGATTTTTAAAACGGATTGTAAAACTATAGGAACGATAGAGGCGAAGCAGTTTCTTTGGCCAATAAATAGAGAACAGACATTGGAATTATTGGATTTCTTTGTAACGGAATGTTTGCCTTTATTTGGTACTTATCAAGACGCAATGACACCTAATGAATGGTCGTTATACCATTCTAGGCTTTCATTTTCTATGAATATCAAAATGATTTCACCTAGCGAAGTTGTTCATCGTGCTATCAAAGAATGGGAAAAACATCCTGAAACGATAGAATACAATCAACTAGAAGGTTTTGTGCGTCAAATAATCGGTTGGCGAGAATACATGCGTGGCATTTATTGGTTGAAAATGCCGGAATACAATTCGTTGAATTATTTTAATCATCAAGAAAAATTACCGGATTGGTTTTGGACTGGAAATACTAAAATGAATTGTCTAAAAGACAGTATCAAGCAATCGTTGCATTATGCTTATGCGCATCACATCCAGCGATTGATGATTACAGGAAGTTTTGCACTTTTGGCAGGAACTCATCCAGACGAGGTTGATGCTTGGTATTTGGGAATTTATATTGATGCATTAGATTGGGTTGAGATTACTAACACACGAGGAATGAGCCAGTTTGCTGATGGTGGAATAGTAGGAACAAAACCTTATGTGAGTTCGGCTTCCTATATTGATAAAATGAGTAATTATTGTGGAAGTTGCTATTATAACAAAGCAAAGAAAGTAGGCGATAAGGCTTGTCCTTTCAATAGTTTGTATTGGAATTTTTATGACAAACACGAAGATAAATTGGCTAAAAATCCTCGAATTGGCATGATGTATAAAGTTTGGCAACGCATGAAACCAGAAGACAAAGAAGCTTTATTACAACAAGCGGATTATTATTTAAAAAACATTAACAACTTATGAAAACAGCAGTAGTTTGGTTTAAAACCGATTTGCGATTACATGATAACGAAACCTTGGTTAAAGCCATTGCCCAAAATGATAGTATCGTTCCTGTTTATTGTTTGGACGATTCGCATTTTGAAACCAATTCTTTCGGGTTTAAAAAAACAGGCAGCTTCAGAGCCAAGTTTCTTTTGGAATCATTACAAGACTTAAACAATCAGTTGCAAGCTCTTGGCTCTGGATTAATTGTAGTACAAGGCAAACCAGAAGAAGAAATACCAAAAATTGTCAAACAATACAAAGCCTCTAAAGTCTATGCCAAGCGTGAAGTAGCTTATGAAGAAAAACAAACAGAAGCATTAGTTCAATCGGAGTTGTGGAAGCTACAATGTGAATTGGTTACGTTTAGCACAAGCACATTGTATCACGCAGAAGATTTACCATTTTCAATAAAAGACATTCCCGATGTTTTTACAAGTTTTAGAAAGAAAACAGAGAAAGACTCTAAAATCAGAACTGCTTTTGATTCGCCTACAGCAATTGTTTCACCAGAACTAATGCCATTTGACTTACCAACCTTAACCTCTCTGGATTTGGAAGAGGTAAAAATGGATAAACGATCAGCCATTCAATTTAAAGGAGGCGAAACAGAAGCCATAAAAAGACTAAATCACTATTTTTTTGAAACACATGCTATCGCAAAATACAAGGAAACTAGAAACGGATTAGTAGGAGCAGACTACTCCTCGAAGTTCTCCGCGTGGTTGGCAATGGGTTGCATTTCACCTCGATATATCTATCAAGAGCTAAAAAAGTACGAAACGCTTCATGTTGAAAACGAATCCACTTATTGGTTGGTTTTCGAACTTTTATGGCGTGATTATTTTAGATTTATGATGAAAAAGTACCAAAACAAACTGTTTCAAAAATATGGCATCCAAGACAAAGAACTTCACCTCAAACCTGTGGTGCAAAGTATTCTCAACGATTGGATTAACGGACAAACGGGAGTTGATTTTGTCGATGCCAATATGATAGAGCTAAAACAAACAGGTTTTATGAGCAATCGAGGTCGTCAAAACGTCGCGAGTTATTTATGCAATGATTTGAAATTAGATTGGCGTTATGGTGCGAGTTATTTTGAACAACAACTTATTGATTATGATGTTTGCAGCAATTGGGGTAATTGGGCTTATCTAGCTGGAGTAGGAAATGATCCAAGAGGCAATCGCTATTTCAATATTGAAAAGCAAGCCAGTGATTATGATAAAAATAAAGTTTATCGAAAGTTGTGGTTGTGAAATTACAAAAACCGATTAGGAAACTAATCGGTTTTCTTTTAAAAAAAGTAAACCTATTTATCATTTACTCTAGCCATGTTGATCACCAATTCCAACAGCTAGTCCAAAAAGTAATGCAACTAAAGCAAGATGAAAAAGTAACCATATTTTTTGCCATTTTGGTCTTTCAATCCAAGTTTGTTCTGTGTTGAAAGGGTCAAAAGCCAATCCAATTCCCAATGATACAGCAGCATCTATATAAGAGTTGTTTGCAAAAGCTTGATAAATTCCTAAAGCAATAAATAAAGTATAAATCACTTTATTAAAAGGTGTGGAGAAATTATTTTTAGAACTTTCCATGATTATAATTTAAATACATCAACGCCTATTGAATAACCATATACTTTGCCTATTTCATTTTTGTAAATTCTGATTTTGTTGCATGCTCTTCCTAGATCAATTTTTTGCCATGAAACTCCACCATCTTTGGTTTCAAAACCACTATTCATTGTACCGACAAAACCGTGATTAGCATCAATGAAACCAATACCAAATTCTCTTGCTGAGGCATCTTCAACTAAATTTAATTCAGTCCAAGTATTTCCTCCATCAGTGGTTTTTACGATTCGTTGTTGTTTTACATTTGGATCGGGATTATACGATTGAATTGTAGCATAACCAACTTCTTTAGTAGGAAAAGCTATTTTCCAAGTAGTTTCAAATGGTCTATTCGATTGATATACTTTTTTCCAACTTGAACCACCATCAGTTGTTTTGAGCAACAATGCATTAGATTGAGAGATGTCATCGCTAGTTGCGGCACAAACATATCCAGTATTCTTATCCAACATTTTAATGTCAAAAAGCATTTTACAATCTTCATTCATACTTTTAGAAATCCAAGTTTCTCCACCATCATGTGAAATCATAATATTTGCGGGACTTCCAACACGACCAACAGCAAAAAGATGGTTTTTATAATCAATTTTTCCATGATTGATATATTGTTCTTTTACAATATCAATTGCACACAAGCCTTTTACATAATTACCTTTGTATGAAACAGGAGTCCAGTTTTTCCCGCCATCTTTTGTACGATAGAGTGGAATGGTATCCGTAACATTTGGAAAATAATCAGTACCAACCGTGCCCACAAATCCATTGTCTTTGTCAATAAAAGCAATTGTTCTAAAAAATGAACCTTTTTGTTCTAATTGTTTTTCCCAAGTTGCACCACCATCTTTCGTGTGGAATATCTTGCCATAACCATTAACATACCATCCTGTATTTTCATCAATAAAAGTGATGTCATCTTGCTTTCCAGGATATGTTTCAGTTGTTAGTTTTTTCCATGTAAGATCTTGACTTAATGAATTGGAAATAAATAAAAAATAAATAAATAGAATTTTAAGAATTTGCTTTGCCATGTCATTTGTTTTTAAATTAAAATCAAAATTAATTCAATCTTAAAATGGCGAGTTGTAGAAAATTGCTTTTTATTTAAAATTGTTTGGAGAAACGCCAAATTTTTGTTTGAATGCATTACTAAAAGCAGGAGTGTCAGTGTAACCAATAATGTGTGTTATGTCCGATACTGAAATTTGATTTTTGAGCAGTTCTAAACTATAGTTAAGTCTTTTTTGAGTAAGGTATTTGTATGGTGTAGTTCCAAATATTGTTTTAAAAAGTCGTATAAAATGATATTCAGATAGTTTAGCTTCTTTTGCCATTTTATCAATATTTATTTTTTCTAAAAAATTATCATCAATATAATTTTTTGCTTCATTAGTCAGATTAAACAAATGCTTACTAGTTTCTTGTTTTGCTGATTTTATTCTCTTAAAATTTTGATGAGTGTAGTTTTGATCTTCTACTATGCATTCTGCAATAGAATAAAAAAAATCAGTATTGATTGATTTGTAATTATCTTTTATATCATAAAAGTCATTACCTAATTTGCTCAATAAGTCACCAAGACAAGTATTTAGAACATTATACTTTTGTATTAGAATATCTTCATTGAACAAAAAATTATACAATGGAGTAGGATTAGGAAATTTAAAATCTAAAACTTCGGTTATTATTTCTTTCGAAACATCAATACAAATTCCATTAACAGTTGTCTTACTGTCAATTATAACGTTAGCCTCTGTAGTTTTGTTTCCTACTACATACTCTCCTTTTTTTGTTATTAGCTTTCTATTATTTAAGTTATAATTCTCAATTCCAGAAACAACATACTTCACAGAAAAGTTTTGAAATTTAACTTCTTGTTCTGTATGAGTTACGCTAGAAAAACGAATTTCATTTCCTAATTTATCAGAAAAAAGAACTTTGTTTGATAACATAAAAAAGTTTTATCTAGTATGTATAATTCTGCTTTAGATTGTTACAATTAAAGTCTATTTAAAAGTCAGATATTTAAGAAATGTCAATTGTATTTTGATGATGTTTTTTTTACTAAAAAATATATCATTAATATGAATTAATCCAAGAAAAATGTTTTTCGTAAATATTAGCTTTTTCTTGTTGAATAAAATCTAAAAAAGCAGCTGCCGTCGGACTTAGCTTTTTCCCTTTTAACCAAATCAATGTCCAATTGGTTACTATTGGTAAATTTTTGACAGGAATTATTTTGATAGTTTTATTTTCCAATTCATTTTTCAAACCTATCAAAGGCATGATTGAAAGTCCCAAGCCAGCAATTACTGCTTGTTTTACAGCTTCATTGGATGTTAGTTGTAATTTCATTTTAGCTTGTATACCTTGTTTTTCAATGTATTTTTCCATTGCAATGCGTGTCGCAGATCCTTCTTCACGATAAATTAAAGGACTATTGGTAATGTATTCGTTCGTTTTTTTACTATTCAATGCTTTATTTTCTGTATTGGCAACTAAAAATAGTTTATTTGACAAAAGTATTTCTGAATTTATATCTATACCAGAAGGTAGTGTAGAAACTAATGCAAAATCAACTTCGTTACTTTTTAATGATTTTATCACTTTCAGTTTATTAGTTACATCCATTTCTAATTCTATCCCTTTATTTTTATTTGTAAAGTTTGATAAAAAATAGGGCATAACGTATTTTCCAGTTGAGACAACCGATATTTTAAGCTTTCCAGTGAGTACACCTTTAAAGGCTAATGTTTTAAAATTTATATTGTACACTTCATCAATTATATTTTGTGCCGCTATAGCAATTTCTTTTCCGAAATCGGTCACATATAATTGCCTGCCAACAACTTCAGTTAAAGGAATTTCAAATTGGTCTTGTAAATTTTTTAGCTGAATTGAAACTGCTGGTTGGGTTAGATGCAGTTCTTCTGCTGCCTTTGTAATGCTTTTAGTTTGAGTGATTTTTAAAAATACTTGTAATTGATGTAAGGTATAGTTCATAAAATATGTTTATGTATTTCATAACAAATATAAATAAAAATATATGAAATTCTGCTTATAACTTTGTCGTGTAAATAATTTAACAATATAATTATGCAACGAATTACTATAGCAAAAGGAGACGGAATTGGTCCAGAAATCATGGATGCAACTCTTGAAATAATCAAAGCCGCTGGAGCAAAGCTTGAATATGACGAAATAGAAGTTGGAGAAAAAGTTTATCTCTCAGGAAATACTTCTGGTATTGCAAAAGAGAGTTGGGAAACTATAATAAAAAATAAGGTATTCTTAAAAGCACCCATTACAACTCCACAAGGTGGCGGTTATAAAAGTTTAAATGTAACAACTAGAAAGTTTTTAGGATTGTACTCTAATGTTAGACCTTGTTTGAGCTTATATCCATTCGTTGCCACAAAGCATCCAAAAATGGATATTGTTATCATTAGAGAAAATGAAGAAGATTTATATGCAGGTATTGAGCATCAACAAACAGATGAAGTTGTTCAATGTTTAAAAATTATAAGTCGTCCAGGCTGTGAAAAAATAGTTCGATATGCTTTTGAATATGCTAAAGTGTATGGAAGAAAAAAAGTTACCTGCTTCACGAAAGATAATATCATGAAACAAACTGATGGACTATTCCATCAAGTTTTTGATGAAATTGCTATTGAATATCCAGAAATTGAAAATGAACATTGGATAATTGATATTGGAGCAGCCAAAATGAGTGATACTCCCGAAGCTTTTGATGTTATTGTTACATTGAATTTATATGGTGATGTTATATCTGATATTGCTGCACAAATAGCAGGTTCGGTTGGACTTGCTGGTTCAGCTAATATTGGTGAAGAATGTGCAATGTTTGAAGCCATTCATGGTTCTGCTCCAAGGAGAGCTGGACAAAACATGGCAAATCCATCCGGATTATTACAAGGTGCTGTGATGATGCTTAACCATCTTGGGCAAAATACCATAGCAACTAAAGTGCAAAATGCTTGGTTAAAAACCTTGGAAGATGGAATCCATACTTATGATATTTATGATGAAAAACAAAGTAAACTTCTTGTTGGAACAAAAGAGTTTGCTGCTGCTGTAATAGCCAATTTAGAACAAAAACCAACCACTTTGCCTGCAGTGAATTATGAAAATGGTCAAGCATTGAATTTGCCAAAATATAAAAAGAGACCTCAAGCCAAAAAGGAACTTATTGGTCATGATGTATTTGTTCATTGGAATGGAACCGATGCAAATGAACTAGCTTCAATGTTGAGTAAAATTGGCACCCCAAACTTAAAATTAAATATGATAACCAATCGTGGTATAAAGGTTTGGCCTGAAGGATTTTCTCAAACTTTTTGCACAGATCATTGGAGATGTCGTTTTAAAACTGAAGAAGGAAAAGTTATCAATAAAGAAGAAATTATCATTTTGCTTCAACAATGTATTCAAAATAAAATTGACACTATAAAAGTTGAAAATTTGTATCAATTTGATGGAAAAATGGCTTTTTCACTCGGCCAAGGTCAATAAAAATTAAAATTTTAAAAAACCTCACTAATTCGACCTATACTATGTATCACCGATTTTTAACTCAATTTATTGAAATGAGAAATAAGAGAACCACAAAACAAGACTTTGTCATTTTAATCCTGTTGTTATCGTTGTCAATAGTCAGTTTACTGATAACACTGTTTTTTTCACAAGAATTACAATTTATATGTCTTTTAGGTATTTCAACCTTATTACTAGTATCACAACTTAAAAAAATGAATTTAAAATTATGAAAACAGAAGAAAAAAAAGAGTTTAAACTTATTGATAGTACCTTCTCTCCAATAGAAGCAAACAATGTTCTATCTGATTTAATTAAAAGTAAAATAAGTTATCATAAGCTAGACGATTTTAGTCAGCACATTCGCTTTGAACGAGATAGTCAACACTCCAAGGACCGTATTGAACAACTGCAAACAACTCAAGAGGAACTTCGAGAATTTATCAATATTGCAAAAGCTAAAGGGGTGAATCTAGTAATTAAAAGTACTGTTTTTATTGAATATGCTGAATAATGTTTTTGAACAGAAAACTGCTTATTGCCACAAAACACGATAAAGAAAAAGTAATTGCTCCAATATTTGAGCAAGAACTTGGTGTTAAATGTTTTGTAACCGATTTATTTGATACGGATACCTTGGGAACTTTTTCAGGTGAAGTTCAGAGAAAAGATGATGCGCTAACAACTCTTCGTAAAAAATGTATTCTCGCTATGGAAAAGAATCAATTTGATTTGGTTATTTCAAGCGAAGGGTCGTTTGGCGCTCATCCATCGGTTTTTTTTGCTTCTGCAGATGATGAGTTAATGATGCTTATCGACAGTAAAAATAAACTAGAAATAGTTGTTCGTGAGCTAAGCTTGGAAACTAATTTTAATGCATCAAAAATTACTAGTCAAACCGAGTTGATAGAATTTGCAAACCGAGCTAAATTTCCTTCTCATGCCTTGATTATGAAACCTTCAGAAAACAATTATTCTAGAGTAGTAAAAGGAATAACTGACTGGAATGATTTGAAAATGAACTTTGAAAATTTCATAAACGAATACGGAACGGTTTATGTAGAAACCGATATGAGAGCTAATTTCAATCCGAGTAGGATGGAAGTTATAGAAAAAACTGCAAAAAAACTCCTTGATGCTGTACTATCTAAATGCCCAAAATGTGAATTCCCGGGATTTGTAGTTACTAATGCTGTATCAGGATTGCCTTGTAGCTGGTGCAATAATCCAACTAAGTCAACCTTAAGTTTTTTGTACACCTGTAAAAAATGTGACTTTACAAAAGAAGCTTTATATCCTCATAATAAAACAAAAGAAGATCCAGCCTATTGTGATTTTTGTAATCCTTAACTCTTTTTAAAATGATATCAAAAGATATATATCAAGCCGCTTATTTTTTAGAAAAAAATGATATAATTGCTATACCTACAGAAACCGTATATGGTTTAGCCGCTAACATATACAGTGAAATCGCCATCAAAAAAATATTCGAAACAAAAGGGCGACCACAAAATAATCCACTAATTGTTCACATAGGAACAAAGGATGCGGTCTTCGATTTAGTAACCCATATTCCAGAAAAAGCAAAAATATTGATTGATAAATTTTGGCCTGGACCACTTACGCTAGTACTACCAAAAAAAGATACTGTTTCAAATTCAATTACAAGTGGCAAAGATACTGTTGCGATTAGAATGCCAAATCATCCCGATACTTTAAAGCTTTTGCAATTGATAAAATTCCCAATTGCAGCACCAAGTGCAAACCCTTTTGGATCAATTAGCCCCACGACTGCCCAACATGTTGCTAATTATTTTGAAAATACAATTCCAATGATTTTAGATGGAGGCGATTGTACTAATGGAATAGAGTCAACCATCATTGGTTTTGAAAATGAGATACCTGTTCTCTATCGATTAGGTTCAATTGCTGTTGAAGACATTGAAAGTGAGATAGGAGCAATTCACATCAATAATTTTGAAGAACAGAAACCCAATGCACCAGGAATGATGTTAAAACATTATGCACCTAGTACACCAACCCTACTTGTATCAAATGTTACTGATGCCATAGATCATTATAAAAATAAAAAAATTGGATTGTTGACATTCACTTCAAAATATAGTAGTCCAAATTTAGCACACCAAGAAATACTTTCTAACAATTCTAATATAAACGAAGCTGCTACTAATTTATATGCAGCCATGCATCGTTTAGATAGATTGCATTTAGACTTGATTATTGCTGAAGAATTTCCTAATAACCAACTTGGTAGAGCAATAAATGACCGGCTAAAAAGAGCATCCAAAAAAGAGTAGTTTAGTTTTTTTAACTATGATTTCAATACAACACCATTCAATTAGTATAAAAAACAACTCAATTAAATTCAGAAAAAAAAACGAATTAAATGAATTTCAATCTTCTTCTTGACAATCTTACAAATCCTGCACTGTTATTTTTTCTCTTAGGAATTATTGCAGCAAGGCTTAAAAGTGATTTGGAAATTCCTTCCAACAGTTCTAAATTTATTTCACTCTATCTTTTATTTTCAATAGGTTTCAAAGGTGGTCAAGAGTTAGCACACAGCCATTTCACACTTGATATTGTATGGTCTATTATCTTCGGAATAGTAATAGCTTTATGCATTCCATTCTATTGTTTTTTTATTTTAAAAAGAAAGTTTAGCATTGATAATGCTGGGGCAATAGCCGCTTCATATGGTTCTGTAAGTGCTGTTACTTTTGTAACAGCAATAAGTTTTTTAGAAATCCAAAAAATTAATTTTGGTGGTCACATGGTTGCAGTAATGGCACTAATGGAGGCACCAGCTATCATTGTAGGGGTAATTTTGATGCGTTTATACAACAAAACTAAAGATAGAAGTAAACAGACAAGTCTTTCATCTGTAGTCAGACATTCACTTACTAATGGAAGCGTACTACTTATTTTAGGAAGCCTATTAATTGGTTTCTTAGCAAGTGATCAACAAGCAATGGGAATCAAACCATTTACTACAGATATCTTCAAAGGATTTCTAGCAATTTTTTTATTGGATATGGGATTAGTAAGTGGCAAAAAATTAAACGATTTCCTCAAAAGTGGATGGTTTGCCACAGGATTTGCCCTAATAATTCCATTAATCAATGGTTCCATGATAGCATATCTAAGCCAATTCATAACACCAGACATCGGAAACCGATTTATTTTTGCCATTTTAGCAGCGAGTGCTTCTTATATTGCGGTACCTGCTGCAATGAAGATTGTCGCACCGAAGGCAAATCCTGGTTTGTTCCTGCCTATGGCTTTAGCGGTTACTTTTCCATTAAATATAACTTTAGGTTTTCCAATTTATTTGGCAATAGTTTTGACGTAAAGAAAGAAAATTAGAAATTAAAATTAAAATTAATTAAATTATTTGTTGCCGAATGCAATGTGGCAGTAGCGAAAGTAGTGGTATCATTTTTTATTTACTAATTGAGTTGTTTCCTATTGCTTTAATGGAAAAGCTTTTGCTTGAAATAGTCTTCATTTTGTAGTTTTTTTGTAGAAAATTGTCGTGTTAAACATTAAGGAATCAGCCTTTTGTGATGCTTTTTAGTTTTCCCTGTCAATACATTATTAAAAACCTCGACAGTAATGTCTTTATCACCAGCGATTAATTTCTTTTCATTTCTAGAATTTTTTGCAATTAGTGAATCGAGGTGGCTATTTATTTTTCTAGCTTCTTCTGAGGAACCTTTTACTTTGTTGCATTCTTAAGACCATTTATCAGGATTTATATATTTGTTGGTGCTAAACTCAAAACGTTTAGCATTGACTGTAACTCTAGTATAGATTGGATAAAACCCTAAATTGTTGGCTTTTGCTCTCTTGATGTAGAAGAGAATTGATACTGATGTCTTTATTGTTGGTAACCTTTTTAGTTGTTATTAAATTTAACTTCAATATGACTAATCCACAAGATGTACAGTTTTTAAACTGGTTATAAAGCCTTGTGAATACCAGTCTGAGATAAAAATCGGTTACCCAAGATTTGGATTGTTTAGGGTAACCGATTTTATCCCTTTAGGTTCACGAATAAATGAATAATTTGATATGTGATAAAAAAGAAAAAACCCTTAATATCATACGATTACAAGGGTTTTAAATCAATTTGCTTTCAAGCTGGCGGAGAAAGAGGCTCCGTAACCCTTATATTTTTATCAGTGTTTTCAATACTTCCCGAGAGGCAAACTTTGATAGGTGTACCTATAGGGTAACTAGTTTTTTAAATGAAAAAATAATTTAGTAAAATTATAAAAAAAAATTGAGATGTGAAAGCTTTTTCGTAATTATAATTATTTTTTAAAATAATTATAATTGATGTTAATATGATTGTTTTAAAAAATAATCATATCAAATTTTATTAAATTTCAAAACTATGAATTCTAATGAAATTACTATCCGTTTTGTTACTTTTCAAATTTTTTCCATTGTATTTAAATCTATTTTCAAGTAGAAGTAGTTCCTTGTGCTTTATAAAATTAAATTCTAGACGCTCTTTGCTAAAATCATCTAACATTACTTCGCAAGAGGCAATCTTTCCAACTTCTAAAGTTTCGATATATATTCCACTTGAAAGTACATTCAAATTTTCTGAAAAGGTAATATTGTAGATAGGGAAGAGGGTAGCATTCTTTAAATTAGCAACCCATATTTTCTCTTTTTTTCCATCAAACCAAAGATCGATTTGATTGGATGAATTTTCAGTAACACCTGAGATCACATTACCTCTTAAATCAAGAAATGAAGTAGTGCTTTCCAATCGTAATTTTGGATAAAAGAATGGGTCTAATAACGCTTGATGCAATGGTTGATTCATTCTAGAAGCAATGCTACTATAATACTCCATTTCGATGGGCGTTAAAACTACTTTCTTTAAAGTCCATAGTTCTCCAAAAACATTGATTTTAAGTTTCTTTTTGGTTATGGACATTTGGGGTAATTTATAATTTATTCAAAAATATAAAAATTAGAAGAAAGGTATCGGTATTGAAGAGTATATGTTTTTATAAAAAAAGTGTCATTAAATTTCTTTGAATCAATGCAAAAAAAGTTGTCAATTAAATAAAAACTATTTCTTAATCATAAAATGAATATAGCCTTATTACTCAAGCACAAAGATTTTTATAAGTGCAACAATATTGAGGTTGAAGAATTTAATAAGTACCTCATAACAATTTTACACTTTCTACGATGTTTCTTTTGTAAAGTTTTAAATATTTGATTTTGTTCTTCAAAGAATGATAGCTATGAGCAAAAGAAATCTGAGAATGATTTTAATAACAATAAGTTTTCAGAATAATTAAAAGCCAATTTTATTAGTTAAATTATTGTTACCCCATTTTTCATTTTCACAGAAATAATAAATTTGATCAAACGAAACAGTACTCCCAAGAACAGCGTCTTCCATTATGCATTTTCTTGAAATATTTTCCATTTCACCTCCTGAAAAATTAAAATTTGTTGCTAAACTAATTGCTTGTTTGTTAGATAAAATTGGAATCTTGCTTTTCCATATTTTAGCAGCATTTTCATTACTTGGTTTTTCAAACTTTATTTTGAATAAAAATCTTCTTTCAAATGCGGCATCTATATTGTCTACTAAATTAGAAGTAGCAAAAAGAATTCCATTAAAGTCCTCAAGTTCTTCTAATAAGATGTTTTGAATTGCATTTTCAGTATCGGCTACAGATGAGGAACCTGCTGCTTTACGTTTTCCAATTATAGCATCTGCTTCATTGAAAAGTAATATCGGACAAATCTTTTCTCTGTCTTTGATTTCATAATAATCAGTAAATACTTTTTTGATCAATTTTTGACTTTCTCCAAACCACATCGATTTAGTTTCTGATATTTCTACTTTAAAAACAGGTCTGTTGAATTGTTTTGCAATTTGATAGACACTTTCGGTTTTACCTGTTCCAGGAGCACCATACAATAATGAGGTCATTCCAATTGGTAAGTTTGAATTACTTAACCTTTTTTGTAAATTAGTAAAACTTTTGTGAGACATACTTTTTAATATAGTATTTAATTGTACTTGTTCAGAGGAATTGTAAAAAAGTTTGGTTTTCTGAATTTTATCTGGATATAATAGCTTCTCACTTTTATTTTCCTTAAAACCAATTTTAATACCTTCAAGTTCTTCTAACATTTTTAGTGCTTTCTGAGTTAATTGAATTTTATGTTTATCTCCAAATTGAGTCTTGTTTTTTTCAACTAAATCCAATTGATTAAGCTTTGTTTTGCCTTCCAAAAAATCAGAAATATATTGATAGCTATCTCTATTTCTATTGGTAAAGTCGTCTACAGTTCCTTGTAAGCTAGATCTGAAATTATTTTCTCCAGCAGCAATGACATCAATAATAACATCAAAAAAAACAAATGAATCAATTAGTTTTAAATTCTCTTGAGCAAAATTCACTAGTTTATATTTGCTATAATCTTCAATTAAGTTTCTTAAATTATACAAGAAAAAATGATATTCAATTTCTCTGTTGTCTTTTTGTTTGCTAAGCTTATCAAGATCTCCTAAAAATTCGATAAAAGAATCTTCTTTTGCAGGAATTTCAATTAAACATTCAGGTATCGGATTGTTACTAATGATGAATTTTAGAAGTTCTGGATTTGTATGATAATCTTCTGCAGCCATTCTATGGTGCTCTTTTCTTAATAGAATATTCTTGTTAACTAGCAAGTTAATATCTAAAGTGTATTGTAAAAACTCGATTTTTTCGAGATTAAAATATTTAATAACCTCAATTAATTCTATTTCATCAATACATGATAAACTTAAAAAACTTGATAGTATAATAGCTTGAATTTCATTTACTTTAAAATAGTTCTCAACTACTTTTATTTCATCTTTTACTACTTCATACTGATCAATTTTTAGCTTAGTATCTTTTGATGTTGCATGAACTTTTTCGATTGCTTTTAGGATGGTTAATTTTTTTGTTTCCATGTTTTATGATTTACTATGGAACAAAATTAAAACGACACACTGTCAAGGTGTGTCGTTGATATGTTAATTTATAATTGCAGTATTAAAAAATGACTTAATTATATCTTCTCGATTTTTAATAAAACTCTCTTTCCCAATTTCGTCTTCTGGCTTAATATTTTTCCAATTATTCCAGCCTGTATTTTCAAAATTGTCATGTGTTTTTATTGATTTGTCATAATAGCCTTTCGTCCATATAAATTGATTGCCAATCATAGAATGATCCTTTTTTCGGTCGAATAAATCAAAAACAATTTCAAAGTCTATTTGCTTTCTTTCATGTATAGCTAACAGGCAATACCATAAGTAACCATTCCAATGATAAAACCCATTGTTATTGACAGAATTAAACTTATTTTCTAAATTGGAATTAAATTGATTAAAGTCAATTTCGTTCTCAAAATTAAGGTCAGTTTCAAAAAACACTTTGGAAGATTGGGAAAAAATATTTCTCACGTACGTTTTTAATAATGATTCCATTTCGACATTATCGTTCAATAATTCCCCCATAACAAAATAAAACCAATTTTGATATATCAAAGCAGTATGCTTTTTATGCCATCTCCTATATTCGAAATATTCTCTACCGAGAGACCATGTTCCCACCCATAAATGGTTTTGCCTGTTGAATCTAATACCTAGGATATTAAAATACCTATTTGGTATCACTTTAATATAGCAATCATAACATTGACGCAGCCTTTCTATATCCAAAGACCGAAGATATTCCAAATCATCACTTGTAAGGTTTATGTTTGGAAATTCTTTATTTAGACTTATAGCATTATTCGGTATCCCTACTTTTCTTTTTAAGAAAACCTGAAACAAAAAGCTTAAATCACCCATAAAGCCTAAATCATCTTCCCAAAACTCAATCAATTCCTTATTTTGTTTCTTTAACCCAAGCTTAAGTAACTCCTCGGTACTGAACCAAATGGACAACGAAACGTTAGCAATCTGTTTAAAGTTTTGCTTGTTTTGTTCTGTATCATATATCAAAAGTTCATCTGTTGTTTCTGAAAATTCAATAATCTCCAGGACATGACGCCAGTCAACATAATTAACTTTCCTTTCTGGCCATAGATTGTCAAAATAATTTTTGCGGATCCTTCTCAAAAACTGTTCAACCTCCGCTTCCTCACTGCTTACTTTTGAAATAAAGCTGAGTAGCGGTAGAATAACATCTTTTATCCGATTCTGTGAAATGGAACGTATATCGACTATGTTTTTTAGCACTTTCTCATTCTCATTATCTTTAGTTATGAATTGCAGTTGCTTTTGAATTTTGGGTTTCTCAATGAGTTTTAAAAATTTTTGAAATCCTTTAAACAAAACATCTATTTCTGACAATAACTTATCATTTACGTTATCCTTTAAAATACGTTTTGATAGTTTAACCAAATCAATATCCTCCTGTTTTTCAATGATTTGCAAACACCACATCATAAAATCATTAACCCCTTTGTCTGCCGTCGATTCTTTCCCGATTATCCTATTTTTCCAAAAGAAAGTTTCGCGTTCTTCCCATTCTTTTGCAAAGCGGTCATTGGTAATGGTTCCTAATAAAATTGGCTTGATGTTTTCCATTGTAGTCAGGCCTTTTCCAGTTGTGTTGATAATGACAAACCTTTCCTCTCCGTGTTTCCTGTCTTCAACATCAAAATACTGAATTTTCAAATCATTAAGAACAAATTTCGAAAATAAATCAATTTCAGTTGTGCTTTTCCCAATTAATTTATCTTCTATTGTTTTTAGTGCTTCCTTAAAACTCTGAATTGTCGGATCCAAATAATATTCATTAAAATGCCACGGTTGCTTTTCAATGTCCTTTACCTTCAAACTAGTATCTTTAATAAAAAACTCATTTACCAAATCCCTAAGAAAAAAAACGCTACTTTCCCTGATAGAATATTGTAAATAAGGTTCATTATCGTCATTTTGTTCAAATTCCGAAATTAGGCATTTTTTTAAAAATGATTTTTCAGTACCCGCCATCCTTGCTAACATTCCGATCAATAAGTAAATCGTTGTAAGCCGCTGTTGCCCATCTGTGAGGTTAATGTGATTAATCGGGTTTTCATAGACATCTATTTTTCCCAAAATTATCTTACCCTTATTCTGCTCTTCCAATAACGTATCGATAAATCCTTCGACGATGTTAGAGTCTTTTCTTTCTCCATATTGTTTGTTACCCCAGCAATAGTCTCTTTGAAAATCAGGTATAACTATTTTTCTATCATCGGTAGAAAATAGTTCCTTTATAGAATATTCGTCGTTTTTAATTGAGCCCATAAATCGTCTTGATGTTAGAAATAATTGTTTTTTTGTTTTTAAGGATGCTTTCGGCATTCCATTCACTCGATGCAAATATTGAGAAGGTGTGTAATAAACTTTTACTTTCAAACTTCAAATCGCTATTGGTTTCAAAATAAGTTTGTTTTTTAGCTTCAAATGGTTTTGCTCCAAAAGAAGAGTTGTCACTTCCATAAAGGAGCACTAAATTGCCAATAGAATGTTCTGAATCATTTTCGTCCATTTTATCACGGTTCAGCCAATGAGGGCCAATGGGTTCTATAAGACCTAAATCAGTATCAACTCCATCTCTGTAATTTTCTCCATCTTTATGATATGCTTTTGATTTGGGGTGGATATGCTCTAATGAACGATTGTTCCAAATATTAAAATTGAATTTCCTTTTTAATATGGTGTCTTGCATTACATTTAGAAGTAATAAGAACCTAAATGCGAATTCATTTCCTTCTCTATTGTATACAAACTTTTTACTAATTAAATCTATGGACTGTTTTGCCTTAACTATCCTAAGTTCAATTTCACCGTCTTTATCCATAGTTCGATTACTGATTTCAAGATGGGTGGCGTTTACTAAGGCATACATGGCATATTCTTTCTGTTTTTCTATTTCTTTTTCGGTTAAGAAATAGGTTATTGCTTTTTCCTTATCCGTTGCTGTCTTTAAGGAGATGCCTAAATAATTGTATGATACCGGATTATTATATAAATCTTCAAAGGACTTTTGCAGCTTCCGTAGCTCTTCGAATGTTTTTTTTGCACTAACGTTATCTACTATGAATTTTGTTTTGAAGTTGTCAAAATCAAATTTCTTACTATCATCACCTAACTTTAAGTTCCAATGAGATACAAGCAGAAAAAATAACGGATGCCTGTTTTCCGTGCCAAAATATTTTTTTACTTCTTCATCATTCCACCAGTATAACCATTTGTCCCAATTATGAGCCAACCGGTTTCGGTCTTCATTAATTTTCCATTCTATACCAATCAACTCTTCATCAGAATACTGTTGTGTTTTCTTGTTTCGCGAAGATTTAATCAATAAGTCAGATTTTATCAATTCCTCGTCTTTCATTACCGCTTTCAATCCGTTCAGTGAAATGAAAGTTGTAATTGCTTTGTTTTCTTCAATTATATTGTATAATAGGCAAACCTGGTTTTTCAAAAACTGTATAAATTTTTCTTTATCATCTATTGCACTGAAGTCTTCCTTTAGTTTTTTCAAAGCCATTTTAAAATAGAAAATATCTTGGGTGTCTTCATCTTCAATTTTTAATTGCTCAGCGTTTTCCAAAAGAAGATTGTTTAGGTAATTATCTGAATCCTTACGGACATCATATACAAGCTTAAAATTAATTGACTTTAAATATTCAATTTCACCAAGAGCGACAAATAATAGATATAAGGTTGTTGTTCGCTGCTGTCCATCAACTAAGATAATTTGATTATTTTTTTCGACAGCCGTGACCGCCTCGATAAAGTACTTTTGGCTGACATCCCGATTGAATGCGTCAATGAGGCTTTTAGAAAAATAATCTAACGAAGACCCTTTTGAAAAATCGCTATTTGGAACTCCCCATTTGTATCCTCTTTGATAATTTGGAATCACAAAATCCCTTTTTTTAAAGTAATTGTCAATGTTTAAAATGTTGTCTGATAATTCACCCATAGTAATGTTTTTTTATTTTTTAAGATGCATTAGAAATAGCGCTGCACAAGCCCTAGCATCGCTCAGTGCATCGTGGTGATTTAATGGAATTTTGTGTTCTTTGCATAAATCAGCTAGGTTGGATTTGTACATTTTATAAGTACAAAACTTGTTGTATTCAGGTGTTGATAAACCATAATACTCTAAAGTATTGGATAATACTGGAAAGTCAAAACTAAAACCATTGTGTGCAATTACATTTTGATTTGTAATAAAAGGTTCAATTTGATGCCAAACTGCCGCAAAAGTAGGAGCATGCCTAGTATCGCTTGCACTGATGCCGTGAATATCTGTAAAGCGACTCCAGTAATAATTATTGGGTGGTTGCACTAAAATATCCAACTCGTTTGTGATGATGCCGTTTTCCACTCTGATTAATCCTACTTGGCAAATGCTCCATCGGTAGCCTTGGGCCGTTTCAAAATCTATTGCGGTGAATGTTTTCATAATTATTGGTACAAATTTAGCATAGTTACTATTTTGTTTTTTACGGATTCCCGTAATGATGTTGGTTCTTCTATTATTACATTTTCTCCATACTTCATTATTTCCATGATAAAATCATTGGTAGGATGCATAAAATATTCAAATTTGCAACTATTGGCAGTTTCAAAAATAATATTTTGAGAGTGATGTAGCGGTAAGGACTTGATGTATTGTGCCTGAAAAGAATTAAAATTTAAAACTATTCTAGTTGCTGGTTCATAAGTTTCAATTCCAAATGCATGTTGATAATAAGTCGTTGCATTGTAATCAACTGGTTTGAATTTTAAATTTGTTATTTCTAGTGTTTGAATACGATCTAAACCGAAGTTTCTGAAATCTTTCTTAACGGTTTCAAAACAAATCAAATACCATCGATTACTTGATTCCTTAATTGCAATGGGTTGTAGCTTTCTAATTTCAGGTAATTCTTTCCAATAACTTTGGTGTTTGATAATGATTTCCAAGTTATTATCAATAGCATACAACAAGCCATGCATGTGTTCGGTGCCTTTTTTAGCTCTTTTTTCTAAAAGTAATTTAGAAGAAACATGATTAGAAAAGTTTAAAGCATTCAATGTTTCAAATGCTTCTATGATGCGTTCAAATGGTTTTTCTTCAGTTTCATCAGTAATTTCGTACCAACCTTCTTTTTTATTGTATTTAATTTCAATACCATAAATAGAATATATATCTTTAATATCACGCTGGAAGGTACGTTGTGAAATATCAAATTTATCGCCTGAAATATCTTGTTCTTTCAATAGATAGTTATGTAGTTCCTCGAAAGTAGATTGTTTTGTTTTTAATCTTTTTACAATTAATAAGTGTCTTAAGATATATTCACGTTTTGCCATGTGGTATTAATTTTTATCAAATGTAACCATGTGTAACGACAAAACGTGTCGTTATTAAAGATTTGTTGAATTGAAAAATGTTTTTACCCATCGGGCAGCTTGCTTACTATTTTAGTAGTTCAAGGTATTGGAGTTTTCTCTCTAGAACATGGTCTTCCATAAGTTTTAAGAAATCATCTTGTTTACCTAACATACGCAGGAAATTGAAATAGGTTCCCATTGCCATACTTGTTTTTCCATGTTCAATTAAATGCAATATTGACTGAGAAATATCGGCTCTTTCTGGTACTTGAATCATAGTGAGTTTTCGTATTTTACGAGCTATCTTGATATTTTTGACATTTGTTCTAAAATCTTTTTTATACATTATATTACTTCAATCTATTCCATTTTCAGTGGGTAACCAAAAAAAAACACAAACATTTTTAATTTTTTTTCTTTCAATAATTTTGGGCAACATTAGAACAATTAAGAGCAATAAAATAAAAACTTTAGTTTTGTTTGCACTCAAAAAGTCATATAAATCAGTTTTTTACAAACTAAAAAAATAAAATATCTTTTTTCCAAAAATAGGGTACCAACGTTAATCTATTTTTTTTGCAATAAATTTCTTCTTTTTTCATCCTTTTACGGTTTTCCTCATTTTTCTTTCCATTGCTTTTTTATATATTTACGCTTTAAAATTAAAATAGGCCACAGCATTTGTCTGTAAGAATTTAGTCATACAGACAAATGCTGCTATTTTATTGTGAAATATGGAAAGGAAAAAATTATTTATATAGTAGCCTATGATAAACATTTCAAATCTATCTTTTGAATTAGATGTATTTAGAATTAGATTTTTTCTAGCTAGTTAAATATTGAGGAAGGTATATCGAAAAGCATTATTTATTAATTGAAATATTAAAATAAAAATTTATTTCAAAAATAAAAAATTAGTATGGAAATTAAAATAATAGATTATTTGAAATCTAATTCTAGAAATAAAATTGTAATTCATAGAAATCCAATTGATATTTTAAACCCTATTGATATTGGTCTTGAGTTAGCAAAACAAATTGAAGTTTTAACTAATGATAATAGATTTACATTAAAAGCAAAATCAATTTTAGACGAATTAATTAGTCACTCAATTTATAGAAATCATCAATTTGGTGATACAATTTCAATTAAAAATGTAGGGATTCTTTTTGAACCAAGTTTAAAATTTGACTTCTATAGTTTTATTGATAATTTATCAAAAACAAATTGCCTGTTTATACAATGGGATGGGGAAACCGACAAAGAGAATTTATACTTTTTGACAAAATCAAATGGTATAAAAATTAACATAAAGAACTTAAGCAATATACAATATGAAATATAAAGAACTTTTAAATTTTGAACCTATTACAGAGGTTGTGAAATTTAGTAGAACTAATGATGTCGAATATCAAAAATCTTTGATTAAAACATTTGTTTTTTCAAAGGCCTTTAGTGAAAATTTAATTCCATTGATTGAAAAAAATCTAAATTTCACCAATAAACAAGAATCTTTTGGGTTACAAATTGTTGGTAATTATGGTACTGGTAAATCGCATTTAATGTCACTAATTTCTTTGATTGCTGAGAACAAAGATTTAATTGAACTAATTACTCATGAAAAACCAAAAAAAGAACTTACTAAAATTGCTGGTAAATTCAAGGTTTTACGATTTGAATTAGGGAATAAAGAAAGTCTTTGGGAAGTCGTTTCTTTTAAAATTGAGGAATATCTCTCTAAGATTGGTATTGACTTTTCTTTTGATGGTCATGGTCCAATATCTTACTTTGAAAAAATTCAGTTAATGATGGCTGATTTTGAAGAAAAATATCCTGATAAAGGATTTATGATAGTTATTGATGAGATGCTAGCTTACCTTAAAGGAAGAAGTACTGCTGATAAATTAAATAGTGATTTGCAAGTTCTACAAGCTCTTGGACAAGCATGTGATACATCAAAATTCAAATTTGTGTTTGGTGTTCAAGAAATGATATATCAATCTTCAGAATTCCAGTTCGCTGCAAAAATGCTTCAAAAAGTAAATGATAGATATAAAGATATCATTATTACTAAAGAGGATGTAGCATTTATTGTCAAAAATAGGTTACTTAAAAAAGACGAACATCAAAAACAAAAAATAAAAAACCATCTTGAAAGGTTTTTAAAATATTTTACAGATTTACACGCAAAAACTCAAGATTATGTAGAACTGTTTCCAGTGCATCCATCTTACTTTGAAAATTTTGAAAAAATAAGAATTGGTAAAAGTCAAAGGGAAATTCTTAAAACACTTTCCAATCAATTTTTGGAAATATTAGAAACTGAGGTTCCAACTGATAATCCTGGTTTATTGACATATGATAATTATTGGAAAGACATACAAAATGATCAATCAATGATGGCTATCCCAGATATCAGAAGAGTAAAAGAAGTTACTGATACTGTGAAAGATAAGATTGATACATATTTTACTGGTGCTCGTGATGGTAAAAAAGAAATTGCTGAAAGAATTACAAACGCTTGTGCTATTAGAATTCTTCAACATGATTT
This sequence comes from Flavobacterium dankookense, assembly GCF_004362665.1. Taxonomy (GTDB): domain Bacteria; phylum Bacteroidota; class Bacteroidia; order Flavobacteriales; family Flavobacteriaceae; genus Flavobacterium; species Flavobacterium dankookense. The sequence continues at coordinate 553,905 of NZ_SNXR01000011.1, forward strand.
AAATAGACAGAACGGTACTAATACTGAACATTTGGTTGATGATTTATGTTTAACTGATAAACTAGCTACGGATAGAGATTTTCTTATTGACATAATGGATTCTACTGCTAAACAAATCATTACGGCTACTTCTGGTCAATATTTTGATAAGAATGCGGAAAATCAAGAGTATCATCTAAGAATTGAAGGCGGCGTTAATTTTGATCAAAAAATAAAAGATTATGCTGCTTCAATGGATGATTCTCAAAAGGATGAATATTTTTATAAATTCCTTGAGATAAACATGACTTTAGACCATGATACTTATAGATCAGGTTTTAAAATTTGGGAACACGCAATTGAATGGAAAAGTCATAAAAGCTATCGTGATGGCTATATTTTCTTTGGTAATCCAAATGAAAAATCAACAACTCAACCAAAGCAACATTTCTACATGTATTTCATGCCCATTTTTGATGATACTAAGAAAAAGAGAAATCATGATAGGGATGAAGTATATTTTATAATGGATGATTTATCGGATGATTTTAAAAATGCTATTTCATTATATGCAGCAGCTTTTGCTTTAGAAGGAAATTCAGATACTACACAAAAAGCCATATATAGACAAAAAATAGAAGAGCTTAATAAAAAAGCAAGAACATTTTTTGACAATGAATTTATTCAAATTACTAAGGTTGATTATATGGGTAAAGAGTTACCATTAAGTGGATATACTTTGCCAGGAAAAGGTGCCTCTAAAGAACAAATCTTCTCTGATGTAACTTCATTCGTCTTAGAAAATTGGTTCAAAGAAGAAAACCCTAGTTATCCTAACTTTAGTCAACTAAACTCTCCAATTACGAAGGACAATTTTCATCGTTTAATAAAACAAGCTTTATTAAAAATCGAGAAACAAGATCAAGCCAATAGAGATGGCGAAGGTATTCTTTCAGGATTAGGGTTATGGGTGCCCGGTAGATTAGATATAAGTCATTCTGAATATGCCCAAAATATAATTAAATTACTACTCGATAAAGGAACTGGCATGGTTTTAAATCGTGATGAAATTTTAGAATGTATTCATGTTGAATCAAAATTATGGGTGTCAAAAGATTTCAAAATTGAAGCGGAATTAGAATTTTTGGTTTTAGCTTGTCTTACGGCTTTAGGTGATATTGAAATTACACTTTCTTCTGGTAAAACTATAAATTCAACAAATCTAAACGAATTAAAAGATATTTCTGTTGAAGATTATTTTGGTTTTGCACACATCAAACACCCTAAAGGTGTTAATGAAGCTGCATTAAAAGCAATGTTTCTAGGTCTACTAGGAAAAGATTTAAGCAAGCATTTAAAAGATGATAATACTTATATAGAATTAGGAAGAAAAGCTTCAGAATGGGCTCAAAAAACTGTTACCGTTAATAGTAAAATTCAAGGAGGTTATACTTTCAAAGGAGTTGAGATTATTTCTGAAAATGAAGCTCGTAATCTGAATATCAAATTCACTGGATTTTCTGGATTTTGTGATAAACTTAAAACGTACAATTCTGAATCAAGGATTAAGAACTTTCAATTCACTTTAGACGAAGTAAACCTTATTTTAGAATCAAAACCATTAGTAGAAAAAGTAGAAAAACAATTAGATGAGCTAAAAGCATTTGATGACGTTATAACTTACTTAAATTTAAGTTTACAATTTATCGCTGATAAAGATTTAAAAGATAAAATTAACCTAGCAATTGAAAAGTTATCTGATATTATTGGTACTGGGGATGACGCTATTATTTCTAATTACAAAAAAGAACTTCAGGATTTAAAAACCAAATATGCTAAATATTATTTGGAACAGTATTTAAAATACCGTATTAGTGAAAATGACAATACACTGAAACAAGCAGTTTTAGACAGTAATGAAAAAGTAATTAATGATATTTTAAAAGAAGCTGATTTTTTACCATCGGCTCAATACTCTCAATTGTTAAATAAAATTGACAAACTAAAACCAGCAGATTCAAAAGTAAATATGGATGCAATTCTGGAAAAAACATATCATGATTTTAATCCTTTAGATTATATTGATCAAGGAACATCTTCAATTCAAGATTTAAAACTGGAATTAAAAGAAATTTTTAATAATTGGGTAGTAGCGCTTAAGGAAATACTTGACGACCCAATAGTTCAAAAGAATATTATTCTCTTAGACAAAAATAAAAATACACTATTAGAAAATTTCAAAAAAGATAAAGTTCAGATTGAAAAAAGCAACGCTTTATCCATTAGAAATGCCATAATGGAATTACACAAAGGGCTTGAAAAAGTGGAATTAAATTCTGATAGTTTAAAAACGGCATTCAGTAAACCATTAAGTCCAGACGAAGCAATTGTCGCATTCAAAAGCTATATTGACGAAGTGTGTAGAGGAAAAGAGAGAGATAAAATTAGAATTATACTAAAATAAAAAGGCATGCTTAAACCAAAACATATTTCTGCTAGATTAACTTGGCATGCTGATGGTTGGAATGGTAAAATATGCCAAGATCCCGAGGCAAATACCTATTGTACAGGTCAATATTCTTATCCTGGTGGTATGTATGAAAAAAAGCCTTTGCAAGAATTGGAAGCAAAAAAATATGCTGGTTGTTCTTGTAGTAAAATATCTGATGACTATATACCACCATGTTGTTTTAGTAATAATGCATTTGGTACTGATACTACTGTGGCAGAAGTAAATTCTCCAGAATGGTACACAAATAATGAAATAAAAAAATATGAATTACCTCCAAATACTATAAGTATTTGGCCATATGAAGAAATGTATTTTGAAGATGATAAAAATGCAGATGGGACATTTAATTATGAGAATAGAATAAACAATGTAAAAGCTTTTATGAAAGAAGTTAAAGAAGACACCTCTTTAATTTTTTACTATAGCAATTATAGCAATCCACTTTCAGGTGAGGATGACAAAAAATATGTAATAGTTGGTTTTGGTCGTGTAAAAACGATTCATCCCTATATGGATTATGATTTAGCTACTGATGAAGAAAGAAAACGCTATGCAGGGGCTTTTGTATGGCAGATACCAATTACTTCAAACTATCCTGAGGAAGGATTTAGAATACCATATCATAAATACAAAGACCAACCAGAAATCTTAGATAAAATTGCTTTTTTTCCTGAAAACTCAAGAAATTTTAAATATGCAATGCGCCATGTTTCTGATGATGATGCACTAGAAGTTGTTGAAAGAGCACTTGAAATTGTTGACATTCTTCAAAACGAATTACAAGATACTTCTGAAGATTGGGAAGCAAGAAAAAAATGGTTGCACCAAGTGGTTGCAGAATTATGGCTAAATAGAGGTAAATATCCTGGTATGCCTCAAGTACTGAATTATTTAGACTTACCTGAGCTAAATGAATATTTTAAAAGAGAAACAAATGCAGACAGGGAAGAACAAGCTTTTCAAGACATTAAAAATTTCCTTTTAAATGGATATCCAATTGAAGGTATTAACATAGATGAAATAAGATTAGGAAATGTCAAAGACGAATTGGCAACAAAAGATGAAGAGGAAATCAATTTCATTCTAGATGTCCTTCCACGATTTGAAATAGAAGAATCTAATAGATTAAAACAAATTACACAAATTATTTCAGAAGACAGACAACAAAATGGTCTTGAATATGATATTAGTGCTTTAGTAAAAAATCCATATTTACTTTGTGAAAATTATGCGGGTAATGGTCCAGATGACCAAATCACTTTTGCGAAAATTGATCATGGTATGTTACCATCTCTTGATTTAGGATTGAAACCATTAACTACTAGAGGTAGTGATATTCGTTTCAGAGCACTATGTGTAAACAATTTAAAACAAATTGCTCCGCATACTTTTACTGCAGCCGAAGTAATTTTACAAAAAATCAATAAATATCTTTCTTTTCTTAGTGATTGGAGACAATTCGATTTTAAGTTAAAAAATTTCAGTTCATACAAAAACACTTTGATTGAAACCATTGTGCTTCGTAATGATGCCGACAACAATCTATTTTTGTATTTAAAAACAGTATATGAAGATGAAAGGCTAATTGAAGAAAAAATTCGTGACCTAACTAAAAGACAAATCGGAAATTTTAAAAGTCCAGTAACCGATAAAAATTGGCAAAACTTCCTTTATGATAGCAAATCTAAAATAGCAGAATTAAACCCAAATGAATACCAGGAAGCAGTAAAGGCACAAGCTGAAGTTTGCCAAAAAATATTTGATAAAGGATTAAGTGTGATTTGTGGTGGTGCTGGAACAGGTAAAACAACAGTAGTTAAATCTATTATTTCTGGTATTGAAAAAGCACACGGTATTGGTACTTCCTTTCTTTTATTAGCACCTACAGGCAAAGCTGCTGATAGACTGAGAGAACGTTCAGGAAAAGAGGCCAAAACTATTCATTCATTCCTTTCAGAGAGAGGTTGGATGAATGATAATTTTACTTACAAGCGTAAAGGTGGTAAACTAGAAGAAAATATTCGGATATTTATTATTGATGAATCATCAATGATAGACCAATCGTTAATGGCGACACTTTTTAGAGCAATCAATTGGCAAACAGTCCAACGTATCATTTTCGTTGGCGACCCTAACCAGCTTCCACCAATCGGATATGGAAAAGTGTTTGCCGATATAATAAAATGGATTCCAGAGGAAAACAAAGGAGAATTAAAAGAAAATCTCAGACAAAGAGAAAATAAATTGGAAGGACGCGGAACAGGAATACTAGATCTTGCATCAATTTTCATTCAAGACGATTTTAGTGACCTTGATTTAAAAGAAACAGCCACAAACAAGGCAAAGCAAACAGAGTTATTAAAACAAATTCAAGAATTAGATTTTACAGAGGAGTTAAAAGACATTGAAGTGCATTTCTGGGATAACGAGAAAGAACTTAATGAGCTTATGTTTAACACTTTGGTTAGAGATTTAGAAGCTGAACATGATTTAAAATACAATGAAGAAGCCTACTGGGAATTATTAGGAAAGACTTTTGAAGACCCAGAAGATACTAAAGGCAAAAAAGCCAACAAATTTCAGGTTATTTCTCCTTACCGTTCTGAGTTATTTGGTACAGATGCACTAAATACATTTTTTCAAAGTAAACTTAATAAGCGCAATTTCGAAAAGCAGAACTTTTTAGATGGGATAAGTATTTATGACAAAGTTATTCAATACAGAAACAGGCCTAAGTCTAATCCTATTTTTGCCTATGTACCTGGTGAAGGAAATGTAAAAATTAACATCTATAATGGGGAATTGGGTTTTACACGACCTCATGGTTTTGATACAAAAAAATTTTATGACAATTCGGTCAACCGATGGTATCAGCAAAAGTTTTTGGCACCTTCTTTTCGTGCTCAAAGATTTGTATTAAACCTCGAAGGTAGAAATGCTCATATTCCGTTTGGAAAAGATATTGGAACGTATCAAACAGCTAAAGGATATACCTATAATTTACCACAAGAAAAACCAATAGATAATTTAGAATTGGCTTATGCCATATCAGTACACAAATCGCAAGGAAGTGAATTTGATCACGTATTTTTAGTATTACCAAAAAACAAAAAAACATTACTTTCAAAAGAATTAATATATACAGCAGTTACGCGTGCCAAAACAAAACTGACTGTTTTTGCAGAACAAGACATAAGCGCTTTTCTTCAATTAACAAGACCTGAAGCAAATAGATTAGCAAAGATTAATGCCAGTTTATTTGAGTTCAAACCAATTCCAAAAGAATTACTGGTAATGAGTGATTGGTATGAAGAAGGTAAAATTCATCAAACAATTTCGGAGTATATGGTACGTTCTAAATCAGAAGTGATTATTGCCAATATGCTTACTGAAAGAACAGTGCCATTTTGGTATGAGAAGCCACTATTCGCATCCGATGGAAGTTTTTATTTACCAGATTTTACAGTAATGTTTGCGGGTGAAACCTATTATCTAGAACATGTAGGAAGGTTAGATTTACCAGATTATAAAGCACATTGGGAGAAAAAAGTAAAATGGTACCAAAAAAACTTCCCAAATCGTTTATTAACTACCTATGAAACCGCAACTCTCAGCAATGACATAGATAAGATAATAAAAGAATTAAGCTAATAATTAGAAGTTAAATAGTAATCTAAAAATTAAACATATACTATGTTTCAAGATACAACCCAAAACCAAACTATAACTGTTTTAGGAAAAACTTTCAATACTGAAGAAGAACGCAGAAAATACTTTCGCGAAGAATTGCGCAAACAGCTTCCAGAGTTAAAGCAAATGGAAGGCTTTCCTATTGGCGAAGACGAAGACATCCTTAATCTTTCAGACCCTCCATTTTATACGGCTTGCCCAAATCCTTGGCTCAATGATTTTATAGCTGAATGGGAAATTGAAAAGAACGAACTAGAGAAAAATGGAAAAAGAAGTACTGGTTATGAAGTTGTTGAGCCTTATGCTACTGATGTAAGTGAAGGAAAAAACGAACCAATTTATAATGCTCATTCATATCATACTAAAGTACCTCACAAGGCAATCATGAGATATTTGTTTCACTACACGAAACCTGGTGATTTTGTTTATGATGGGTTTTCAGGATCCGGTATGACTGGTATTGCTGCAAATAAATGTGGTGATATCAAAGAATTACTTTCAATGGGGCTCATAGTTAATAATAAAAATGAGATTATAAATTCTAATAATAAAATTGGACTTTTTGGTTCAAGAAATTGTATAATAAGTGATTTATCTCCAGCTGCTACTAATTTGGGTTACAACAACAATAATAGTTTAGATATTTTAAACTTTGATAAGATAGCTAAAAATCTCATAAAAGAAGCTAGAAAAGAATTCAGTTGGATGTTTACAACGTTAGATCCTATAACTAGAAAAGAAGCCGAAGTTGAATATTTTATATGGAGTGAAATTTCTACTTGTGAAGAATGTGGCAACAATTTAAATTTTTCAGAGATTGCATTTGAAAACGACTTGAAGAATTTAAAAAAAATAATTAAATGCCCTTCCTGCGATGTAGTAATTAATAAAAGAAATCTTAAGCCTCAATATGTTTCAAAGTATGATAGCATAATTGATAAAGTAATACAAGTTCCATCCAGAGAACTAATATTAATTTGCTTTAAAAGAAATAAAATTAAAATATATAAAAAGCCTGATGAAAATGATTTTAAAAGGCTGATCAAAATTGATGAATTATCGAAACCCAATATCCCAACAAAAGAAATTCCCGATATGCAGATGATGAGAGTTGGTAGGATGAAATCTTCAAATATAACTCACACACATCAATTTTATTTCGAGAGGATGAAACATATCTTATCTTTTTTATGGGATAAGGCAGAAAAAATACCTCAAAAAAAAGAAAAGGAACTTATAAAATATTGGTTAGATAGTCATTTTGTAAATCTTTCATATAGAAATCGATATAGACCTAATGTTTCTTTTCCCTACAATCCTATGACGGGTGTTTTTTATATCCCAATGATGTCTTCAGAAGCAAATCCTTTTGTTGCCTATGAAAATAAATTAAAAAGAATTGCATTAGCATTTGCAAATTCCAAGGATAATGGAAGTATAATTTTATCATCAACAAACTCGGCGTCAAATACAATTATTAAAAATAATTCGATTGATTATATTTTTACTGACCCACCTTTCGGTGAAAATATATATTATTCAGATCTTAATTATTTCATTGAATCATGGCAAAAGGTTTTTACAAATACTAATCCAGAAGCAATTGTTGATAAAGTTAAAAAGAAAGGGGAGCTCGAGTACAATAAACTAATTGAAAACTGTTTCAAAGAATATTACCGTGTTTTAAAACCAGGTAAATGGATGACTGTCGTTTTTTCTAATACAAAAGCATCAATTTGGAATGGGATACAGTTGTCATTATCTAATGCTGGATTTGTAACGTCAAATGTTTCTGCTTTAGATAAACAACAAGGTACTTTTCAGGCAGTTAATACAACAACTGCAGTTCAACAAGATTTAGTTATTTCTTGCTATAAACCATCTTCTGAATTTGATGAAAAATTCAAGTTACATAATAAATTAGATATTGCAATTTGGGATTTTGTAGAGGAACATTTAAATCACCTTCCAATTCATTTAATAAAGGAAAATGCTACGGCAGGAATTATTGAACGTAGTCCTAAAATTTTATTTGATAGATTAATATCATTTTATTTACAAAAAGGATTACCTGTTCCAATTGATGCTGGTAAATTTCAACAAGGCTTAAGAGAAAGATTTATTGAAAGAGATGGAATGTATTTTACTGATAGTCAAATTCATAAATACGATAAAAAGAAAGCCGAAATTCCAAATTTTGTTCAATTAAATATATTTGTAGCAAATGAGCAAGACAGTATTTATTGGCTTCGAAATCTTTTAGAGCAAGAAAATAAAACAGAGCAAGACATACATCCACTTTGGATGAAAGAAGTTGCTTCTAATATGCGAAGTGGAGATATTCTTCCGGAGATGCGAACTATCTTAGAAGAAAACTTTCTGAAAGATAATACAGGTAAATGGTATATTCCAAATCCTGAGAGCGAGATTGATTTAGAAAAAATGCGTTCTAAACGTTTACTTAAACAATTTGAAACTTATAAATCAGAAGCGCTTAAACCCAAAAGTAAACTAAAAGAAGTTCGTGTTGAAGCATTACGTGCTGGTTTCAAACAATGTTATCAAGACAAAGACTTCAAAACCATTGTAATTATTGGTGATAGAATTCCAAACAATCTATTAATGGAAGACGAAGTATTGTTGCAGTTTTATGACATAGCAAGTTCAAGAGTTTAATAAAAGAAAAAAATGATGGATAAGGACAAATTTGCACCAAGAGTTGATAATACAAAGACTGAAAAGACAGGAGAACGAAATTCAGATTACAGTTTATGGCATAGAAGTTTAGGAGCTGATTACTTGGCAATAGATATTGATTGGGTTGAGTATAGAAAAGATAGAGGTATCGTTGGTTTTTTAGCCGTTACGGGTAAATGTGTTGATGAAAATCACATTATTAATTCCAAAAGATTTATTTGGGAGCGTACCTCATTAGAACGTAAAATATTGTCAACACTCTCAAAAGCAATGAATGTACCATCATATTTCGTCATTCATAATAATGATTTATCAATTTTCCATGTTCATGACTTAAGTAAAGATCTAAAAGAATTCACTATAATGAATCAAGAAACTTATGGCAGTTTTATAAAAAAATTATAAATAAAATGGGGAGTGATTTAAAAACTATAACAAATATTTTTGGAAAAGAATTTAACTCTGAAATTGAAAGAAAGAAATATTTCAGAGAGGAACTTCGAAAAAAATTATCCGAATTAAAATTATTAGATGGATTTCCTATTGGGAGTGATGAAGACATTCTAAATCTTTCTGATCCACCATTCTATACAGCCTGTCCAAATCCATGGATTAATGATTTCATTAAGGAATGGGAAATGGAAAAACAACTATTGGAAGAACAGGGAAATAGAAGCAGTGATTTTATAATTGATGAACCATATGCTTTTAACATAAGTGAAGGTAAAAACAATCCGGTTTACATGGCGCATAGTTATCATACTAAAGTACCACATCCTGCAATCATGAGATATATTTTACATTATACGCAACCAGGTGATGTAATTTTTGATGGTTTTGCAGGTACAGGTATGACAGGAGTAGCTGCTTCTATTTGTGCTAATCCAGATGCTGAATTAAAACACAGTATAGAATTAGAAAATAATAATGTTGTTTGGGGTAAACGTAATGCAATTTGTAATGATTTAAGCCCAGTAGCAAGCTTTATTGCCTACAATTATAATAATTCATTAATTCAGAAAAATATTGAAGAGCTAGAGAAGACGATTGACAAAATCGAAAAGGAATTCTCTTGGTTATACAAAACAAAACATTTCGATAATAAAAGTTACGGTATTATTAATAATGTAATATGGAGTGAAATATACAATTGTACTAATTGCAATCATTCATTTACATTTTGGGAAGCTGCTGTAGATAGAAATTCAAATGCAATATTAAACGAATTTAAATGTACTCATTGCGATAGTAGCTATCAAAAAAGTAATATTACGCCGGAGTCTGAAACAGTCTTCAACCACGAAACCCAAGAATCAGTAACAAAATTAAAACTGCAACCTGTTTTAATAAACTATACTTTAAGCGGTAAGAGATATGAAAAAATTCCAGATGAAGAAGATTTAATTTTATTAGAACAAATTAAAAATATTAAAGTAAATAATAATGATTTGCACACCATTTATGGTGGTGATGAAATTGGTAGACTTTCAAAGCATGGCATAGATAATATTCGAGAATTGATTTTCAGACGTTCTAGAATAGTTTTTGATGCCTTACAAAAAGAAATGGGTTTTGACATTACATTTCTAATAACGGCATCTGCACAAAACAGTTCCCTTTTATACAGATTTAGACTAAACGGTAAAGGTGGTACAACATCAGGTACTTATTATATATGTTCAACACCACAAGAAAACAATGTTTTTAATTCTTTGAAGGCTAAGTTTAGAGATATTAAAAAAGCATTTAAACTTATAAAAACGGAACAGCTAGTTTCAACTGGTTCTGCTACTAATAATCCAATAGAAGATAATTCTATTGATTATATTTTTACAGATCCTCCTTTTGGTGCAAATTTGATGTACTCCGAATTAAATCTTATAATGGAAACCTGGTTAGGAGTTATTACAAATTCGAATAGTGAAGCAATTGCTAATAAATTCCAAAATAAAAATCTTTATGCTTATCAAGAATTGATGCACGCTTCTTTCAAAGAGTATCATAGAATCTTGAAACCTGGGAAATGGATGACCGTAGAGTTTAGTAATACAAGTGCAGCTGTTTGGAATTCTATTCAAACATCACTTCAAAATGCAGGTTTTGTCATTGCAAATGTGACAGATTTGGACAAAAAACAAGTCAGTTTTAAAGCAATCACAACTGCAACTGCTGTAAAACAAGACTTAGCAATTTCCTGCTATAAGCCTTCAGATAATTTTGATAAAAAATTTAGAGAAAATCAAAATTCAAATATTGGAGTTTGGGATTTTATAGAGGAACATTTACAACATTTGCCAGTGCATGTTTTAATCGACAAAGCAACTTTAGGAATAGTTGAAAGAACACCAAAAATTTTGTTTGATAGGTTAATTGCTTTCTACGTACAACGAAGTCTACCAGTTCCAATCGATTCGGGTGTTTTCCAGCAAGGATTAAGAGAACGTTTCATAGAAAGAGATGGTATGTTTTTTACAAATGAGCAAGTACAAGAATTTGATAATAAAAAAGCAGAAAATCCAGACTTTATTCAAATGAGTCTTTTTGTTAATAATGAACAAGACAGTATTTTTTGGTTAAGAAATTTATTGGGTAAAGCACCTAAGACTGAATCTGAGTTGCATCCACTATGGATGAAAGAAGTCGTTAGTAATATCCGTAAAGGTGATGTATTGCCTGAAATGCGAATTATTTTAGAAGAAAATTTTCTTAAACAAGATAATGGGAAATGGATAGTTCCTGATATGACAAATGAAATACAATTAGAAAAAATAAAAGTAGTAAGACATTTAAAACTCTTTGAAACATATAAAAATGAAGCTATAAAACCAAAAGCAAAATTAAGGGAAGTAAGAGTTGAAGCTTTAAGGACGGGTTTCAAACAATGCTACCAAGACAAAGACTTCAAATCAATTGTAAACATTGGAGATAGAATACCAAACAATCTATTGATGGAAGACGAAGTGTTGTTACAGTTTTATGATATTGCAAGCTCAAGAATTTAAGTATGTTATATAAAAATAAAATAGTAGAAGTGGTTGGAACCAAAGAAATTTTTGGCCAAAAATTAGCTTGGATTAAAATCTTAGCGGATAACACATTTCTTGAAGTTAATTTTGACGAGCTGGAAGAAGAAAAAACGGTTCAGTCCCTACCATTTGTTCGTTTTATTGCAATAGCTGCTAAAATCAAAGAAGAAGTAGCGAAAAAGAACATTCTAGCACCTTACGAGAGCAGCTTAATTCCTCTACCTCACCAAATCTTGGTCCTTGAAAAAGTAATGCAATCATCTCAAAATAGATTTCTTTTAGCTGACGAAGTGGGTATGGGTAAAACCATTGAAACAGGATTAATTTTAAAAGAATTAAAATTAAGAGGAGATATAAAACGTATTTTGATAATTGTTCCAAAATCGTCAATGTTACAATGGCAAAGTGAATTAAAAGACCATTTCAATGAGGTATTTCATATCTACGATTCAGAAATGATTACTTCTATGGCCAGAACATTCTCTAATATCAATGCCGATCATGAATTTAATTTTTGGGAACAACACAATCAAATAATTGTTTCTACTGATGCTTTGAAACCATTAGAAAAAAGGCATGGTTGGTCTGATGAAAAAGTTGATGAATACAACAAATACCGCATGGAAGGTGTCTTGCAAGCCAACTTTGACCTTGTAGTTATTGATGAAGCCCATAAAATGGGTGGAGCATCACAAACAGTTTCAAGATACCAATTAGCACAGGCATTATGTAATACAGTAAATAATGTATTGCTTTTAACAGCAACTCCACATAGAGGAAAGTCAGACCATTTCAGAAGAATTCTGCAATTATTAGATCCCGATGCATTTGCGGGTGAAGGTTTACCTAATATCAATGAATTAGAACCCTATGTAATTAGAACAGAAAAGAGATTAGCAGTTGATTATGAAGGGAAAAAATTATTTAATGAGCGCGAAACAGTTCGTTTCGATGTTTTTTTAGATAGCGCAAAACATCATAAACAAATTGCTTTATATAATGCAGTTACAAATTATGTAATTCAAGGATTTAATACGGCCAAAAGAACAAAAAATACAGCTACTGGTTTAATAATGATATTGTTTCAAAGATTAGTAAGTAGTTCCACAGCTGCCATTTTATCAGCTATGGAAGGCAGATTAGAAAGGTTAAGATACGGCGATGATAATTCAATTGAAAATTATGCTACAGATTATGATAAATCGGAAGACAATGATATAGAATCATTAGATTTTGATGGTGTTTACGCTTCGGCTGGAGAAGGTATTGTAGATGAAGAAAGTATTCTTTGTGATTTAATAGAACAAGCTAAAGTTTGCTTAACAACTGAAGTAGATGCAAAAGCAGAAGCATTATTGATAAAGTATCAAGAATTACAAAAGCTTTATGACAATAAAGACCTAAAGATTCTAATATTCACTGAGTTTCGTTCAACTCAAAAAATGTTGTCAAACTATCTTAAAATTAAAGGTTATAGAATTACAACTATAAATGGTGGTCAAGATTTAGACGAAAGAAAAGCAGCATTAACCGATTTTAAAAACAATGCTCAAATTCTAGTAGCTACAGATGCAGCGGGTGAATCACTAAATATGCAATTCTGTAATATTGTTTTCAATTATGATTTGCCGTGGAATCCAATGATGATTGAGCAAAGGATTGGTAGAGTAGATAGAATTGGTCAAAAACTAAAAGTTAAGGCATTCAATATGTTGACAAATAATAGCGTTGACCTTCGTGTTTATGAAGTAATAGAGGAAAAATTAAACAATATTATTGAGCAATTAGGAATAGACAAAACATCTGATGTTTTAGATTCCGCAATCGATATGAAGAAAATTAACAAACTCTATTTACAAAGTTTATTAGATCCTAGTAAGTTTGAATTTGCTGGAGACAAATGGTTACATGAAATAAAACTAAAACTTAAAGATTTTCAAAGTACAGAAGGTATTATTCCTCAAGTAAAAGAAGAAGATATTGAATTTAAAAAAGCGGCGGAAATAAAACACAGTGCTTTACCAAAATGGTTAGAAAATCTAATCACACAATATACTTTTATTAATGATGGTAGTATAAAAAAAGATGCTTTTGGTGTGTTTAATGTAAAGTTACAGAATCAATCCAAACACATCACTTTTGATGCTGAAATTGCTATAAATAACCCAGGAATAGAAAACATTACATTACAAAATGATTGGATTAAGAAAATATTAAATGAATTAATTGAATTTAATATTTCAAATGGAATTCCTGTTGTAAAAACAATAAATGGCAATGAAACACCCGGTATTTGGAGCGTTTGGGAAATATCAGCACAAAACTATTTTGACAAAAAAGCAACCTATCAAGCATTCTTTTTAGCCGATAATGGGAAATTATATTCCGCTTATGCTAACGATATTTGGAATAGATTGATTTCCGATACTACTGAATTTTCTTTTATTGAATCACAATACAAAATTCATGAAGAAACGTATATGGATTGTCTAAAAAATGTTTTGTTATCTAGCTATCAGAATTTAGATGCTGAAGTTTCTGAAAAGATGATTATGAAAAAAGAGAACAAGATAAAATCGTTTGATTTTCAGAAATCTAGAATTGAAAAAATAGGAATTGAAAACATTAGAATTTCTAAATTAAAAAAATTAGAGGAAGAACATTCACTTTGGTTAAATGAGTTTAAAAGAAATAAAAAAACATTACCCGGAATAAAACACTTAATAAGTATCAGAATCAATGAATAATAGTTTCATAGAACATATTGTTTCATATTTCAATTCGTTTGATAAAAAAATAATTCTGGTAGAAAATCCAGATAAATTTTTATTACGTGAAGATATTATAAAAATCTTCGAGGATAATAATATCTCGATCGTCAACGGAACTGGCATTGAACAAAGAATTAAATTTGAATTGAAAAGTTCAGTTACAACATTAATTTTTACATCAGACGATAATGAAAATTATTTAGAGGATATAAAGCGTAATGCAGCCAAAACGACTTTTCATTTATCTAATTTTATTAAAGGTTATCATAGTTCTTCTATCCTTAATGCAGAATTAGATTGCCTTGACATTCTTTTTAAAAATCCAAGTATAAAATCGCTTTCAAAAGCAGAGACTGACAATTATATAATTAATTTATTTCCAAAAGAAGAATCTGTCTTTAAGAATGTAGTATTTGAAAGTAAAATCAATGAACTTTTAAAAAGCAAAATAGTAGATTGGTTAGAAATAATAAACGAATACTCCAATGCTTTATTATTGACTATAAACACAAAATATTTAGAAGAAATAATTGCTATTGGAGATATAATTAACATCCATTTCCAAAAAGAATTAGAGCAAAACTTTAAGCATCTGTTTAATTCAAGTGCAATTAAAAAACCGAAAATTGTATCCAAAATTTTAGACTACATAACTCATAATAATAAAAACAATAAAATAGCACTCATTGTTATTGATGGTATGGGTTTTTGGCAGTATAATAGCATTAAATCATTATATCCTCCGAGTTTTAATATTATTGAAGATTTTACATTCTCATGGCTTCCATCAATCACCCAATTATCTAGACAAGCAATCTTTAGAGGAGATTATCCTGATAAAGAATACATTCAAAATCCTAAAAATGAAGAAAAGTTATGGACAAATTATTGGATAAATAAAGGATTAGATAAGTTTGAAATAAGATACAATCACGACAAAATAGACACTTCAAATTTAGAAAGAATAACAAAGTTTGCAATTGTTTTAAAAGACCTAGATGACAAGATGCACAATTCTACAGATTACACGGATTTAAAAGGTCTTACTCAAAATTGGATTGAACGTAGTGAGATTATCAAAAAAATAGAAGTATTAATTGAATCCGGTTTTGAAGTCTATATAACAAGTGACCATGGTAATATTTTAACTAATGGTTGGAGAGGATTACATAGTAGAGAAAAATTAGGAACTAATAAATCCGGTAGTAGAAGCCAAAGACATATTGAATATATAGACAATATATTGGCAGATGAATTTTTAGAAGCAAACCCAGAAATTCAGCAGTCAGTAGTTAGAGATGATAACGCCATATATTTCAAAAATAATTACAATTTCTCATCGAAAGACAGTGTAATTACACATGGTGGAAGTCATTTTCTGGAGGTTATAATTCCATTTATAAAAATCATAAAAAAGTAGATATGAACAAATTATCTATAGATATAAACCAAAGAATCCCACTTAATGTACTTGAGGTAGCTTTGAATACATTTCTCTCAGGTAATTATTCAAATGAATACGTTATTGAACAATTACGCTTGGAATTTGATGGTGAAAATAGATTAAAAAAAGCATTAAGAATTGTAAACAAAATAATTATTAAAAGCCCACTAAAGGATTTTTTACTTCAAAATAAAGAGGAAATTCTAATTGCCTTAAAGAAAAAAGAGGAAAGAAATTTAATTCTGATAGCATTATTAAATTCCGCATTTCCATTTTCTTTTTTTGTTTTAAAAACCTTTGGTAAATACTTTAGCGTTCAAGAAGAAATTAATTCAGAGATTATTAAAAAAGCAATCTCAAATGTCTATGGCGGTAATAGAGCTACCGAGAATGGAATTTATAGTGTAGTTCCAATGTTTTTAGAAGCTAATTTTTTTAAAAGACCCTCTACAGGAATATATAAGTTTGAAAATAAACTGAACGTTTCGCTAAATATTTCAAAAAACATATTCATACAATCATTTCTATTAAATAATGGAATAAATGATATTGAAGAATTTCATTATAGAGACCCGTATTTTAATTTTATTACATTCTAAATGCAACTGTACGATAACAAATACTATTTTGAAAAAGACCTTGGCAGTGGTGGTTTTGGCAAGGTGTTTTTAGCGAAAGAAAAAGTATCAAATCGTTTTGTGGCAATCAAGCAATTATTAAATAAAAACAAATCTGAACAGGAAGATATAATCCATGAAATCGAAACAATTTCAAAGTTCGAAAATCCAAATATTGTTACTTATTACCATCATTTTTGGGAAGATGAAGTACTTTATTTAGTAATGGAATATTGTTCAGGTGGCAGTTTAAGAGATAAATTAGAAACTAATTCAATTACTACTTTAGAGGCAATTGAATGGATACAAACATTAGCTTCGTGCTTAAGAATAATTCATAAAAAAGGTATAATTCATCACGACATAAAACCAGATAATATTGTTTTCACTCAAAACGGTACAATAAAAATTGCAGATTTTGGAGTAGCAAATAAAAACATAGGTACAAGAGCATATATGAGCCCAGAAGCTTTTAGTTGGGATATTGATAGTACAAATGATCCAAGGATTGATATTTACGCTTTAGGCGTTACTTTAATGGAATTATTATCGAAGCAAAATCCATTTTTCGGTTTATCAAGAGAAGAGATTATTGAAAAACATCAATCAGCAGATTTCCCAATACAACAACTTCCCAATTGGCAACAAGAAATAATTTTAAAAGCAATTAATAAAACACCTGAACTAAGATTTCAGTTTATGATTGAATTGGAAGAAGCATTGAAAGCTAAATCCGTTCCTATCATATTCAACAAAGACAATCTAAAAGCAGCTGAATTAATTGCATTAGCTGATAAAGCTTTAAAGACAAACAAATGGCGAAATGCTTTAAAGTTTTTAGAACTAGCAAACAAACAATACGACAACAATGTAGCAGTATTACTAGCGTTAGGTAAATACAATTTACGAATTCAAAAGATTGAAACAGCAAAAAGTTTTTATGAAAAAGCACTCAAACTCAATCCTAGATTAGACGTTCAAAAAGATTTAGGTTGGATGAATTTAGAAGCAAAGAAATATCCAATCGCTATAGGTTTATTGTCAGACCATCTTCATAGAAATCCAGCAGATTATGAAGCCTATAATCTTTTAATTCGTTGTTATTACGAAACAGACAGATACGAAACAGCAATGGAGCTTTCCAAAATGATAATGGAAGCCAATCCATCTTTACCTTGTTTTGCAAACAATTATTTTATTGCTTTTGTGTTAAATTCTAATGGCGAACTAATTCCACCTAAATCAAAATATGAGAAAAGCGAAAACCATTTCATCGGCTACAATTTATCAGTAATAACAGAGAGTAAAAAAAGCCATAATTATAAAGAAACGCCAACACTTAAATCAAAATTGTTATTTATGGACTTCCAATTCAACATCTTGAAAGAAAATACAATAACAATATTAGAAACTAATAATGAATATCATACTGAAAAATCAATATCAGAACCAATTATAAAGTTTGGTAGGCAAGAATACACCCAAAATGATATTCGAATATCTGGAGGCGTTGCAGTAAGCAGGAGACATTGTATTATTATCAATACTAAAGACAATGTTTGGCTGTATGATTTAGAAAGTACAGGAACAGAAATAAACGATACAATTGTTACAAATAAAATTCCTTTAATCGGATACAACAAACTAAAAATAAAAGACATTTATTTTACCTTAACAACAGATAAAACTAAGTTATTATAAATTAGATTAATCAATGTATTTACTTATTTGTAAAATTGAAGGTTACGATAATTAAATCCAATTAAAAGTTAATTAGATTATAAATATGAATTTGAATAAAGAAGATATTAAAATTGAAAAAGCTAAGCATAAAATTTTCTTGGCACAAGATAATTTTGATATAAAATTACCAAACTCCTTATTTTTTTCTGAGTATCTAAAAATAATTAAAAAATTCGGATATTGGTTTTTAGCACTTGAGAATGGTGATTTGCAACCATTAACCCCAGGGCAATATTATTTTTTAGGAAGAGAATATGCAACATCAATCTCTTATTATGAGTTAAGAAAAGTAATAAAATATAAATTAGCTTGGGGAAAATATAAAAAGTATAAAAAAGATTGGGGTGATTTATATTTAATTCTATGTCAGTGTAATAATGAAGAAATTGAAACTTTATCTAAAATTCTTAAATTAAAATCGGTTTCCAAAGAAAATATAATACCTGAATTAATTAGCAATAGTAAAAATTTATTAGAGTTTTTTGACGACCATCCATCTTATAATGATATACTTTATAAAATAAAGGTAAAATTAAAATTAGATACTAAAACAATAGAAATAAGCCAGATAGAAAAATCAATAGCTATTAAGTTTTTGGAACAAGCATTGTCTAGAATGACGGAAGAACAAAAAATAAAATTCGAAAAAGAGATAATTGAAATCGTCAATATAGAAGGTGGTTTAAAATATAAAGTAGGAACAGTTTTTACAACATTAACTGCTGCTCAAATTTCTGGGTTTGGGGTTTATTTATTAGCTTCTAGTTCATTAAGTTTTATAACAGGCGCGATCGGTTTAACTTTGCCTTTTGCTGCATATACAGCATTATCTTCTGCCATCAGTGTAATTATTGGTCCAGTTGGATGGATAGGTGCAGGTTTATTTACTTTGTGGAAAATTAATGATGTTAATTTCAGTAAAATTATTCCTTCTGTAATTTATATTAGCTGGTTAAGAGAAAAATATTCAAAAGAAAACAGTAATAATTTCCAATAGTGTTGAGAATTTTATTGGTAATTCAATTTCTAATTTATTGATTAAATAGTAATTTAAAACTATCATTTAATCGTCAAAAATTTATTCAATATGGAATTATCTTTTACTAAAATAAACGGAACAAATCCTTTTCTTGATTATAATGAATTAAGGGAATCCATATTAAATGAATTAAGTTCGGATTGTATTAAAGCAGAAGTTTTAATATTAAATAAATTTCCAGTTTCAGTATTAAATCAGTCAACTTTAGATTTTGTAATTTTTTTGAAAGTACCTCAAAGTCCTGCACATAGACCTAAAATTGAAATTGAGGATAATTTTGTTTACATATCAAATCTTATTATAGCGGTATCAATAATTAGAGAGTATAAACAATATAATGTCAAAGCATATAAAGGTGAATTAGAAATTGAAAATTCATATATAGACCTAAAAGATAACGCATCAAAACTAAAATGGGGTTTAACAAATTATCTAAGCGATGCTTGTAATTTAAATAGAGAAAAAATAACAGTACATCCTATTCTTTGGGTTTTAAATGATAATGATGAAGTAATTTCACATAATATAATTGTAGCAAAACATTTAAAATTCAATTTAATAAAAGAATGTATTGCATTAAATGATTATTTAAGATACCCAGGATATTCAGATTGGAATTATGAACCTGCTTATGAAGCTTCTATTAGACAAATTTTTGCTCAAGCTTCATTAGATTCAAAATTAGGTTACTTAACAAAACAAAAAATCGAAAGAATTCAAAATAATTTTGATGCTGCCTCTCAAAAAGCATTTGATTCAATTGGAAATACTTTAGTTGAAGTTAGAGGAAGAGCAGGTTCAGGAAAATCATCAGACCTTCTTAAATGGATGTTGCAAAAAAGTTTGACGGGTAAAAAAGCAACATTTCTAACATATAATCATCTTTTAGTTTATGAAATTTCAAGGCAAATTAAAGGATTTGAGAATGTACTAAGTGAAGAAGTAGTTGTTCAAAAACAACCAACGACAACTAATACTATTCATTCTTTCATGTTTAATATTGCTAAAAAACTTGGTGTAGTTTTACTAATGTCTGAAAGCAGAATAAGTTACTTAACTGCATTGATGAATAAAAGGTTTGATAAAATTGAATTATTGTTTGATAAAATTAGATGTCAAAATCTAATTATAAATAAAAACGATTTAAAGAATTTCATTCAAAATGAAAATTCCTTTGACGAAGGAACAAAAAGAGAAGCAATTGATTTTATCAACCATTCTGATATGTTTAAAGACTTTAAGGAAGCACAAGAAATAAAAAAACATATTAGTCGATTTAAAATATTCAAAAAAATAAAATTAGAAGAGCATATTAATTCTAGTATGTTTTTGGCTGATTATCATGAGGTATTAAAAAAAATACTTTTAGCCATTGACAACTTAGATTTATTTTTTAAAGAATTTCAAATTGAGAATAAATTTGATTTACTTGAAAACACAATGAATTTAAAAACTTCAATTCTAGTTAAAGACGGTAGTAAAAATATAAATTTAGAAGAATTAAAAAAGAGATATGGAAAAAGTATAAATGGATTTAGAGCAGGAAGAAGTTTATATATCGATGAAGCTCAAGATTGTCATCCTTATGAAAGGGACATATTTTTTTCATTATTTGGCGCAAAGAATATAGTTATTGCTAGTGGAGGTAAAGAACAATTAATTAGATATTCTGAAGTATGTAATTGGAATATTTCGAAAGGTACTAAAATTGAAAGTTATCAATACCTAAAAAGACGAAAATCATACAGAATGAAACCCGTAATTGCTGCTTTAGTAAATCACATTGCTGCATCTTTTAATATTGATTTAGGAATAGAACCATTAGATACAGATGACCATGGTAGAATAATAATTCAAAGAGGTATTAATAATGATTTAGCTAATAAAGCTAATATTATGAACGACCTATTAATTGCCGGAACTAGACAAGGTTGTAGTGCTTATGATTCATTATTATTGCTTAAAAATGCTAAAGAAAAAAATCAGATATTTAATAGTGCTAACACAAATACTAAAAGTATAAATATTAATGAGTTTGATGTAATTAAAATTGATGATCTAAAACACAAATCAGAATGGGATTTATTATCAATTGCAGATAAAATAATAAATGAAGCAAGGTTTTGGAACGCAACAGGAAACATCGATAAGAGAAAACAAAGTGTTCCAGGTTCTTTAAGCATTAGAGCTATTTATTATGAATCAAGTCGTGGATTAGAGGCATGGTCAACTATGTGTTTTGATATAAACGGTTTTTTTGATTCCAAAAGAAATGAAGATGATGCCGATAATTTCCTGCTTTCAGAAATTATGGAACCAGAAGAAAGAAAAAATAAATATGCTGCAACTTGGGTTTTAATGGCTTTGACTAGAGCAATAGACACTTGTTATATTGAACTTTTACCATCAGAAAACGCTTTAAATAGAACAATAGAAAGCTTTATTGCAAACAATAAAAAATATGTTGATATTACTTGAAATTAATCAAAACTCAAACTAAAATTAGTTCTATTTATTTTTATAAGTTTTAATTAAATAGAATTGAGAAATTCATTACCTCATTCAGCTGCACAAAAATCGCTCCTAGTCCAGGTATTCCTAGCATCAATTCTTTGCTTGCTTCATTTCGTTAATTCAATTTAAAATACTAGGACAATAAAGTAGCAAGCTCAATAAATCTACAAAATGGGTTTGCTAATTTAATTTGTTCGGGTGATTTACAATCAGGTTCAAATATCCTTGGATTTCCTACCATAATAAACATTGCCTTAGCTCTTGAAACAGCTACATTCAACCTATTCGGACTATATAAAAATTCCATTCCTCGCGGAGCATCTTCAGGCGATGAGCTTGCTATACTATAAATAACTACGGGTGCTTCTTGTCCTTGGAATTTATCTACAGTACCTATCTGTATATGTGGTAATCGCTTTTGCATTTCAAAAACATTACTGTTGTAAGGTGTGATTATTTTTATATCACTAGCAACTAAAACTTTTTTTTCGTTTTTTTCATCATACCAAAAAACATCACTCTTTGTAAGTTCTTGAACAATTTTTTCAATTGCATTAATTTCTTCTAATGACATATTGCTATTACCATCATGGGCAACAGATTTATAAAATAACCCAGAACCAATAAATTGTGTGTTTCCTTCAATTTTATGATTCTCTAATCCTTGAATGGAATGTAATCTTGATTCATAAAACATTTCAGAATCAAAAAAACAAATATCGGGATGCATTCTCCATGTACTAGCTAAAAAGATTCCTTTTTCTACTGGAATTGTTTTCTTTCCTTCTAACAAATGTTCCAATGCAGAAACTTCAGTTCCTTCTGGATGAACTCCTTTTATGGGTTGTTTCAATTGTTGATGATCACCTAATAAAATTATACTCTTGCTAGCATGAGATACTACTAAAGTGTCAATTAATGCAAATTGTCCAGCTTCATCAATAAATAAATAATCCAAAGAATCTTTGAGTTTTTCACTACACCACATAAAACTTGTTCCAGCTATGAGATGATATTTGTGAATTGAATCAGAAATGTCATCGACTTTTTTAGCCATAGTCCAAGGGTAATCTTCATTCTCAGTTGAAGAACCTTTGTAGATTATTCGCAAATCAAAGGATTCATCATCTGCTAATTGTTTTACTTTTTCGAGTAAATTGATAATTACTTTATGACTAAGAGCAGTGATTCCAATACGTTTTCCTTTTTTAATCAAATCAAAAATCATATGACTTCCAGTAAAACTTTTCCCTGCTCCAGGAGGTCCTTGAATAGGCAAATAGCTAGAATCTAATTTAGTAGCCCAATCAATACTTTTTTCCAATAAAATGCCTGTATCAATAAGTGATTGTGTGAGTTGAGGCAACTTATTTAACAATAAATCACGTGTAACTTTGTAGTTAGATAATTCATTTTCAAAACCATTGGCAACAATCCATTCGGCAAAACGAATTAAATTTTCCTCTTTATCTTTGGTGCTAAATTGCTCAAACTTAATTATAGTAAATGGATGAGTATCTTTAATACTTGGACCTTTCTTTAGTTTTATTATACCTTGTAATTCATCAATTTCAATAATATCACCAGCGCTACCACCATTCTCATTTTTTATTTGATTTCCTGGTCGAAGCTCACACTCTTGAATCGGAAATGTATAAGTATCAATAAAACTCCTCTTATCAGGAACACTTTCACCTGTAAATTGTAAATAAGTTAAAGCTGTTTTTTCATCTAATAATTCATCAGGCTCCAAATCCAAAATTCTATAATATTCCCACCAAAATGATTTCTGTTCTCGTCTATACCAATCAAGCATATTAGCCAATATAAATCTTGCTTGTTGTTCTCTTGTACGTTCAGTTACATCAAGAGGAATTTCATTCATTAAAGCTTTATAAATGGGTAGTATACGTTCCAAATGTGCGGTAACAAATTCAGGTATTTCTACGTCATTAGAGATAGGTCGAGCTATCGTATTTCCATTTGATACTAAATTTTCTCTTTCTTTTTCTAACCATTGATGTAAATGTAAAGTAGAATAACAATCATCTTGATTATAAAGCTGAATTGCTTTTTTCATTTCATCTGTTATCAATTCAAATTTTTTACTTTCCAATAAAAATTCAAACTCAGCTTTGAATTTTGATAAAGTTCGTAAATCCATTTCTCTAACAAAACCATGATACTTTTCTAAATCTTTTAAGGAGTATCTTTCAACACCTGCTCTTATGGATTGTTTTAAAACTCTATGTAAATCAACAAAACAATTAGTTCGCAATAAAATATCGATTTCATTTTCCTTTGTGGCATATTTACCCATCATTCGCTTTAAAGCTATAGTTTCATAAGGTGCGAAATGATATATATGTAAGGTAGGAAACTCAGTTCTTTTATCAAAAACAAAATTGATGAACTGTTCTAATGCAGCTTTTTCTTCCTCCATATCGTTAACCCATATACAATGATATTCGTTTTGAAAAACCCAACCAAATAGATATTCTAATCCAGATGGTTCTACCAACGGATCACCTTCAAAATCTAAATATATATCTCCTTCACATGGTTCAGGTAAATTGTAAAAACCAGTATTGTCCTTGAGTTCTAAAAGTTCATAAACAGGCTTTTGTAAGGTTCTAGTCTCATTTTGAACCATTGCTTGTTCTCTTAATTTAGTAAAAGTTTCTTTTGAACCTTTGTTAGGTTTAAATGGAATTGGTAAAGGTATTTCTGACATTGCTTGTAATGTGGTTACTCCATGAAGTTTTACTTCTTTAATCTGAGAAGTACCCATTCCAGCAATAAAACTCAAATGGTCATCTTTTCTTCTAATACTATTACAATGTTCCCACCAATTACAAATATCACAATGAGAACAAGGTTCTGGATAGGTTTCAATTGGAGTTTTTATAGCATTATCAAGTCTTTTTTTTATTAATCTTAAATAAGAAATATAGTCATTCACACGATAAGACAACTCGCTTTCAGGTGTTTTAACATGCATGTATTCAGGCAATAAACCTTGTATTTCTTCAATTATTTCAGAATATAATGATATTTGTAAAATTGTACCAGCTCTTGTTTGAGTAGATAATTTTGTGTCTATAACTTCATAAGACCAATTACCAAGTTTACTTGGTGTGGCTACTTTTATTAAAAAATCAGCCCAACCTTGCCACTTTTCATTGCTTAATCTTGCTTGATAGATATAGTCAGCACCTTGTTGCATAGCTTCAATAGTCTTTTGTCTAGCATTTTGTTCTTCAGGATCTATTTTAACAATTGAAAGACCTTTAGTTTCTAATTCAACTAAAAAAGAATTTTCAAAATCAATACCTCTTTCTCTTAAAACATCCAAAACTTTATTATTACTAATTGGCTTCTCTTTTAAACCTTTAACAACATCATAATTAAGATTAGTTAAGTGTTTACAATGAATGTGATTAGATAAGTCTGAGGCAGAAAAAACGATTTGATTATTTGATTTTCTCATTTTTTAATTGTTAAAGAGTTTTCATAGTAAGCCATTTTTAAAATTCAATTATTTTAATTAAAAATTTTCTCTTAATAAATCATTAAAACTCTTAATTATTGATAAATCCAAAATAAACTTTTTTAATATTAGTTTTAATTTTTATGTTAAAAATACGATAGGGATAATTACAAAAGATACTAATTTAAAAATAAAATTATTGGACAAGTAGTTTTACATGATTTTCCAAAAATAGAAAACAAGTTTTATAGTATTTTACGGTTTTCCGCATTTTGATAAAAAAAAGTATTTTTAAATTACTTAGTTAAAAACTAATATTCAACATAAATCAACAGATAATCAATAGTAGTTTGTTAGTAAAACAATACAAATCAATAGAAAAAACTGTAAAAATGCACCGAATTTTGTATAAATAGTAGCTGCATTTATCCGTATTCAATATGCATTGACAGACATTAATATGGATATATTGGTATGAATTTGGTGTTAATAGTTAATTTTAAACTTTGAAATTTTTATTTTTCTATTTTTTTCGAATTTATTATTGGTTTCTTTTTATTTAATTATTTCAAGAACATGCTGTTAAATTTAAATATATTTTCACTATCAAATAACTAAAAATCATATAATTGAAGTAATTTATTTGATGTGTTAAATTAAAAAAAAAATATAGTGATTTTAAAGTATTTCTATGAATGATTTTTAGAATATTTAATGAAAAAAAACACAATTTTAAGCAAGTTTTTAAATCAGGTAATGGTTTCAATGGTGGCGGTACTTTTCGTGAAATGAAAATTATGGTTATTTTTAAAAATAAGAATAGTTATGATTATTTTATAAAATAATCATAACTCAAATATCAATAATAAATTTGTGTTTTTAAATAAATGAAATAGAACTTACTTTTGTTCTTCTTCCGACATCTTCTTTGAATAATATACTACTCCAGCGATCATTACCAAACCAATAAGTCCGTATATTAATAACTGATTACTCTTTTTTAAATTTAGATTTTCAGCCTGTAGGGCTTCAAAATTTTGATTTATTGGTATAATGCTAGAAATACTAATATCTTCCATCAGAATTGTTTATAATGGTTACTTTTCCGTTTGTATCGTTGTCATCAAAAATGTATATGAATTCGTATAAGGCATATTTTATATAACCATCTACTTTTACAGTATTATTTGATACTCTAAAATCGACTCCTTTTCCAATTAAGAACTGTTTGTAAAACGTTTCCTTTTTTTTGTTTTTCATTAGATCTCGGAGAATTCTATGAGTTGAGTTCATAGGTTTATCTACATAAGCTTTTTCTTGTCTTAAAGCGCCAGCTAATTTATTATTGTATTTAATCCGGTTTTGTGGAGTGGCAAAACGTTGCGTTTTTTTCTTTGGAATAAACTCTTCACCTGTTAATGGATCTTTTCTTTTTTCAGTTTCCATAGCTACACCTGATTTGAGTTTAATATTTTGTCTATAACTTTAATATCATACAAAAAAATATCGCCTAATTTAGTGTAAGGCAATATTCCTGTTTCACGATATTTTATTATGGTATTATTAGAAAGTCCAAAGATTGTTTTTAAATCTTGGTTTCTGTAGTATTGTTTGCGTTCCGTTTTGCCAGAAACTTGATTTTTAATTGATGAATCAATATTCTCAAGTCTAGCATATATTGGTTCTAAAAGCTTTTTTATACTTCCTACAGTAGGGATTACGATTTCTTCATTTGAATTCATAGAGCTTTAATTTTAAAATTTGTTATTCAAAATTATATACAAGCCTATTAGGTATCAAATTATTTAAGGGAATTCCCTTTGGAGGTCAAATCACTATAATGGTGGAATATGTATTCTTTTTGAGCCGCAAGCTTGGAAATTAGATTATCTATAAATTTAATCTGTAATTCTTTGTGTTCCCAATTTAATTCTGAAAATTCCTTGTTAATATTTTTTATGGGTTCATGCTTTTTTGTTCTTTGGTTTTGATAGGTGAAATTTTCCTCAATGAATTTTTTAATTTGCGATTCATCATTAGTATCTTCATCATTAATTGTAATGAACCCCTCTTTAAATAAGAACCTAAAAAGTTGTGCGGTATCAACTTTACTTAGATTAACTTGACATTTTTTTGAAGGTATAATTATAGAACTTTCAGCATTCTTTTGAGAAAAATCTATTCTGTCACAATTAAAATAAAGTGTCTCAATATAGGATAAAAGAACCATCAAATACTCTTTATAAATTAGTAACGAATATATTAGTTTCTGTTCTTCAAATTCATTTTCGGTCGGTTGCTTTTTTGTAGAATAAAAAAAGATATCTCTTAAAAAATTATGATAATTTATAATTTCATCATTTTGATCGAAAAAAGTATCACTTTTATAACTCTCTTCATATAACTTTTTTACAAAGTAATTATAATCATATATTTCCTTTGTAGGATTATATAAGGAATTTGAATTTTTTCGAATTAAAACATCTAATTGTTCTAAAAAGGATATGTCAGTAAAGTCACAATCGTACAATAAGTTGTAACTAGTTCTAATTTTATCTTTTGTTTCTCGTAAAAATGATTTATTCTCGAGTCCATTTTTGAGATGCTCAAAGAGTAATTTTTTTATCTTTTCAACTTTGTTTTCAAAATAAGTTTCGTTAACATCGATAGTCCATTTATTATCAAATAAATATTTATTATACTTCGAGTTGTATGCTATTCTAATTGTTAAAAAATCATCCAATTCATCTTCAAATTCTTTTAGATAAAGTTTCATAAAATATTGTCTTTAATTTTTTATAAAAATAATATAATAAAATCTGAAAATCAATAATTTAACTTTTGTATCAGTTTACACATGTCATCCATTACACTAGAATCAAGGACTTTGGCATAATGTTGGGTTTGTTTAATATTAGTATGTCCCATCATGGAAGATACATTTTCAATTTTAATACCATTACCAAGAGTAACTGTTGTAGCAAAAGTATGTCTTGCAACGTACCAGGTTAATTTTTTTTCAATACCACATAAGTCAGCAATTTCTTTAAGGTAAGCATTCATTTTTTGATTGGATATTTTAGGAATTAATCCAACTTCTGAATCTTTGTATTTATTGATAATTCTTTGAGTAGGAGGTAAGACAGGAACATTTGCTCTTATACCTGTTTTTGCTCTATCTGTTTTAATCCAAAACTCTCCATTGTTATCTTGTATCAGATTGGCTGTTGTAAGGTTACATGCATCAATTGGCGCGTATCCTGTGTAACAACTAAAGAGAAACATATTTTTTACTTTTTCCAGACGTTCTACTTGGAAGACTTTCTTTTCAATACTATTTAATTCATCGACTGTTAAAAAAGTAGCATCTTTTATTTTTAGTTTGCCATTATAAACATTAAAAGGGTTTTTATCAATCAAATCCATTTTTATACCATAATTGCAGATTGTTTTAAAGTTTTTGAAATACTTTACTACAGAATTATTTTTAATACCTACAACGCCTTTAAATTCACTTTCGAATTTTAGATAAGTTTCTAAATTGTAAATAAAGGCACTATTAATTTTCTCTATTTCGATATTATTGACGTTATAAGTTTTTTTAATGAAGTTTCTAATTAAATCAGCTGAGCGATTGTATTTTTGAAGTGATGCAGATGATCGTTCTCCACTTTTTACTTTTTTAGCAAATTCACTATTGTGCTTTTCAAAGACATCAAGAAGTTGTATTTTTTTTGCTTCATCGGAAATACCTAGAATTTCATTTTTAAGCATAGCTATAGAAACTTCTTCTGTAAAATTGATTAAGTTATTATACTTTTTTTCAATATTTAATTGAAACAATTCCAAACTTTTTTTGAGAACTTTTTCTTTTTCAAGTTTTAATATAGCTCTTAACCTTTGTGTAGCATTCCACCGCTCTGCAGCAATTGATTTTCCAGTACTCATAGTTACTCTTTCTTTACCAAGAGTAACTTTTGCAAAAATTGGGCTTTCACCCTTTAAATTGATCTTTTCAGATTTGATGTAAAAAATGATTTTTAACATAACTTTTTGGTTTTAAATTAATGTTCACAAATTGAATTTAAAAAACCTTCAAAGCATTGAAATTGAAGCGAATTCTCTCCGTCTTTACATTTTTTAGTACACCCTTTTTTTCAAAATTTGATAGGTGTACTAATAGGTGTACTAACATTTGACTTTTTATGTGTGTTTTGACACATAGCCAAAAAAGAAAAAACCCTTTAAACACTGATGTTTAAAGGGTTTTGAAATTTTAAGTTTCTTTTGAAACTTCTTTCAGCGGAGAAAGAGGGAACAAAACAACTTAATTGTTAATTAACTCTAAATAACTGAATTAGAATAAAAAACCTTGTTAAGTTAAGTATTTAAAGGGTTTTTAATAAAAAATAAAATTAATTTGTATTAGGTTGAATTAGTATAAATTCGCTTTTCGTCGGACAAATGTCGGACAAAATATTTTTTTATAATAATTCTACTATATATATTTGTCGTAACTAAAATATGAAATATGGCAACGATAAAATATTCGATTAGAGGAAATAATAACCCATCAAAAATATACATCCGATTTGTTGCAAATAGAGAAACTGATATTAAATTGGCAATTCCGTTAGTTATCAATCCAGCTTATTTTAATAACGCAAGTGGTAAAATACGGAAAGTCTCCCAGTTTGCTGAAAGAGACAATTTGCAAAATGAATTAGACACTTTAGAATCCTATATAATTAGCAGATATAATAAAAGTGGTACAGGTTCAGATATAGTTAATAAAGACTGGCTAAACGATTGTCTAAACACCCATTTTAATAAAGCCGAAAAAACAGATAACAATTTCATTCTTAATTATTGCGACCTCTATGTAGAAAAACTGGAGTTAAAAACCAATGACCGAACTGGAGAACTCGGAACATCTAAAGCAACAGTTACAAAATACAAAACAATAAAATTAAAAATACAGGGATTTCAAGAGTATAAACGCCATAAGTATAAATTGTCTGAAATTGATTTGAAGTATAGAAATGATTTTCTTAAATATTTACTTGAGGTAGAAAAGTTAAGCAGAAATACGGCAGGGCGTTATATTAAGTTTTTAAAGACCATTTGTTTAGATGCTCAAAAGTCAGGCTATACCGTTAGTCCACAGCTTCAACAAATTAAAGGGTTTAGTGTTCAAATTGATAAAATTTATCTTAATTGGGATGAATTAACGGAAATCGAAAAAGTTGATTTGAAACAGCCGCATTTACAAGATGCAAGAGATTGGCTCTTGATTGGTTGTTATATCGGTCAACGTGTTGGAGATTTATTGCAATTAACAAAGCAGGATATTAAGCAAATAGGCAATTTAGATTTTATAGAACTTATCCAACAAAAAACTAAAAAGAGAGTTTCCATACTTGTACACGATAAAGTAAGAGCAATTTTAGATAAAAGAAATGGGAACTTCCCACCTCTTTATAGCAAAAACATCGAAAGTTCAAAAGCTAAATTTAATTTATACATCAAGGATGTTTGCCAAGAAGCCAAATTGAATGAAACAATTTCGGGCGCAAGAATAAACCCTGAAACTTCTCGAAAAGAAAATGGAGATTTTAAAAAATGGGAGTTGGTCACTTCGCATATTTGTAGGCGTTCATTTGCTACAAATTATTACGGAGATATTCCGACAGGTTTATTATTGAACGTAACTGGACATAGTACCGAAAAGGAGTTTCTAAATTATATTGGAAAAACTCCGATCGATTACGCTCAGCAAATGGCGATTTATTGGAATATACAAAGCCAAAAACAAGAAAAGGAATCAGTGTTGAGAATTGCTGAATAAATCAAGAATTGATTTTAGTATTAAACAATTACAATGGTATTGCAATTATAGTTATAAATCATTGCAATACTATTGCAAAATCTCTTAATCACTTTAAAATAAGGTACATTGACATTAGACAATCATTGCAATACCATTGTTATTATTATTAGAAAACATTGCAATGGTTTTTAAACAATTCTTAACAAAAAACAACGTTTTAACAAATTTTTAGTGAAATATTAATTGAACTTAATTATTTTTGTACTGTTTTAATAGATATATGAAAAAATACCACTTTATACTATTAGTCTTATTAGGCATGTTTCTTATGCCTAATAATGCTATGGCTTGTGGTAAAGGTTCAGACAAGAGTTCATGCAAAAAAGAAATTTCCTCTACTAAATCAGAAAAAAAGAGTTGTTGCGATAGCGATAATTCTAAAGAGAAAGACCACAAAGGTTGTAAAGGCAATTGCGGTCATTCTAAATGTGGATGTTCGTCAACCTGTCCAACCTCATCAGTAAGCTTTTTATCTGAAATCGTTTTTAAAAATTATATGTTTAGCTATTCTTCAATCGAGAAAGTTAAATTTTCATACACAATACCATCAATCTCAGATGGTTTTTATTCCATTTGGCTCATTCCTAAAATAAGCTAAATTCCTTTTTTGACAGCCATAAGTGTGTCAAATTCATAGCGTTGTGCTATCCAATTCAACAGTTTTAGTATTGTTTTTTATACCATTATCGGTACGGTAATTACATTCTTTCGCAACTGTTTTTTATCCAAATTTATTTTATCAACCAATCAAGGTAGGCTACTTTGATTACAATTTTATTAAAAATGAAAAATTCATTAATGAAAATAATGATAGCAATTTCTGTATTGTTATCAACTACAAGTAATGCACAAATAAAAAATGCCAAAACCGAAAGTGTAAAAATTTATGGCAATTGCGGAATGTGCGAGACCAAAATCGAAAAAGCAGGAAACATTAAAAAAATAGCTAATGTAGATTGGAACCAGGAAACCCAAATGGCAATACTAACGTATGATGCAACCAAAACCAATCAAGATGAAATACTTAAAAGAATTGCATTAGTTGGTTACGATAGTGACAAATTTCTTGCTCCAGATGATGTATACAATAATCTTCACGGATGTTGCCAATATGACCGTGTAGCAAAAGTTCCTGTAAAAGAAGTAGCAACAGTTATTGCTCGTAACGAAGACCATTCCAATCATAGTAATCATTCTGAAACAACTACTACAGTAATTCAGAGTGAAAATCAATTAAAAGCAGTTTTTGATAATTATTTTTTAGTAAAAGATGCATTAATCACTTCTAATGGGATTAGCACGGCATCAGCTTCAAAAGAATTGGTAACGGCCATCAATAATGTCAAAATGGACAAGCTTGATATGGATATTCACATGGTTTGGATGAAAGTTGTAAATACGATACAGAAAGATGCAGAAAATATCGCTAATACAAAAGATGTAAAAATCCAACGCGATCATTTTACATCATTATCTAAAGAAATTTATACAGTAATCAAGATTTCTAAATATGAAAATCCGGTGTACTATCAATTCTGTCCAATGTTCAATGACGGCAAAGGTGCTAATTGGTTAAGTAAAGAAAATGCAGTTAAAAATCCTTATTATGGTTCAATGATGTTGAGCTGTGGTAAAACAGTTGAAACAATTAAGTAAACAAAATGAAAAAAATTGTAATACTGCTTTTTTTAATTGGTATTTTCTCAACTGCAAAAGCTCAAATTAAAATTGGAGATGCTATTCCTTTAATCATACTAAAAAGTAATTCCAATAATGAGGTTAACATCGCATCATTCAAAGGTAAATATGTTCTTGTCGATTTTTGGGCTTCTTGGTGTGCACCTTGCAGATTGGGAAATAAAAAATTAGTACAACTTCACAATGAAGTGAGTTCAAGTACAATCGAAATTATTGGAATATCAATTGATACTGATGCAACTAAATGGTTAAAAGCAATCGAAAAAGATAAAATCAAATTTACACAATTAATAGATCCGAATGGATTTGATGCTAAGGCAGCAGTACTATTCGGAGTAGACGAATTACCTTCCAAATACCTATTTAATCCCGAAGGTATTCTGATTGCAATAAATCCGTCAGAGGAAGAAATAATGAAATTAATAAAATCATAAAAATGAAAAAAGTATATATAATGATAGCATCAATCATCTTGATGTTCTCAATAAAAAGCAATGCACAAATCGTAAAAGCCGAAATTAGAGCAACAGGTTTAACATGTTCTATGTGTTCCAACGCCATTAACAAGCAGCTCAAAAGTATGCCTGAAGTAGCTAATGTAGAAACCGATTTGAATACCAATACATTTACAGTAACACTAAAAGAAGGTAATAGTTTAACTCCAAAAGTGTTTAAAGAAAAGGTAGAAAAAGCAGGTTTCTTTATTGGTTCATTGGTGCTAACAACCAAAACTGAAACCATCAAAAAAGAGGGTTATATTGCAGTTAATAACGCTTCAACTAATAATGCAGAAGTCCAAATTCAAGTTTTAGACAAAGGATATGTGACAGAAAAAGAATTTAAGAAATTATCAAAATCGCTCAAGAATCTTGCAACCTACAGTTCAAACAACGAAGACGATTTTCACGTTAAATATGTAAACTAATGAGAAAAATTTTCATTTTATTTCTTGCGTTTGCATTTCAAAAAAATTATAGCCAGGAGCTATTTGTAGTTACCGATCCTGCAAGTAATGTTCCAGCAAATACGTTAAGCGTTCGGCTTTCGCAATCCTTGTTTAAGGAAGAGTTTGTATCGGGTTATAATTATCATTTGATGCCCGAAGTCACGTATGGATTAAATAAAAATCTGATGTTTAGGGCTTCTGCTTTTGTGAGTAATCGTACTAACCAATTGGTAACAGAAGGAGGAAGTTTTTACACCAAATACCGTTTCTATTCAACCGATGATATAAACAGTCATTTTCGTTTGGCGGCATTCGGAAGATACAGCTTCAATAATGCCGACATCCATCAGGAACAAATTGAAATCATGGGGCACAATACTGGTTTTGAAACCGGATTTGTGGCAACTAAATTGATAAAAAAAGTAGCTATAAGTTCATCCGTTAGCTTTGAAAAAGCATTCGACAACCAACCTAATTATCCCTTCCCGGATGATTTGGGAGATAATGCGACGAACTATACCTTGTCTTTTGGTAAATTGATGTACCCTAAAAAGTATACCAGTTTCAAGCAAACCAACATCAATTTGATGGTTGAATTTGTCGGACAAACAATAAACGAAGACGGAAAATCCTATCTTGATATAGTTCCTGCAATTCAGTTTATTATCAATAGTCAAGCAAGGATAGATTTAGCATACCGTCACGAGTTGGTAAGTTCAATGTTAAGAACAGCTCCAAATGGTTTTTATTTTAATCTGGAGTACAACTTTTTTAATGCATTCAAATAATTAGTATGAATTATGCAACTTAAATTGTACAGATTGTAACGTACTAAACAACACTATTTTGTATAATTATAATGCAGAAATTAATCTGCAATTTAAATCAAATAAAAAAATGAAAAAAGTAATCTTTTCAGCCGTAGTAATGGCTTTTGTATTGGTTTCTTGTAACCAAAAAAATAAAGAGGAAAACACGGTGACAACAGTTGAAACTGACACTGTAATGCATACAGATTCCATCACGATGGATCATTCTAAAATGGAAAATCACGAAAAAATGTATGCTTGTTCCATGCATCCTGAAGTACAGGGCAAACTAAATGACAAATGTTCCAAATGTGGTATGGATTTGACTGAGCCTGTGCCAGAGAAAGAGGAATAAAATAAATGGTCAAGTTTTGGGTAGAAACTTTAAATTGACCTTATTATGAAATTGGCTGGGTTAGTTTATAATCTTTAATTAAATTGTTATAAAATGAAACTTTACATCAAAAATATGGTTTGTAGCCGCTGTAAAATGGTGGTAAAATCTGTACTTGAAAATATCGGAATTGATGCTGTTTCAGTTGAATTAGGAGAAGTCGAATTAAAAAATGACATTTCGGAAAATCAAAAAAGCGAGTTATTAAAAAACCTTCGTGCAGTTGGCTTTGATTTAATCGATGACAGAAAAAGTAAAACCATCGATAAGATTAAAACAGTGATTATTGATTTGGTTCAGAACAAAAACAATGATTTGAAAATTAATTTATCCAACTACCTTTCACAAGAACTGCATCAAGACTATAATACCTTGAGTAATTTATTCTCCGAAGTCGAAAACACTACTATTGAGAAGTATTTCATCAATCAGAAAATTGAAAAAGTAAAAGAGTTAATTATCTACGATGAACTCTCATTAAGTGAAATTGCTTATTCTCTAAATTACAGTACAGTTTCACATTTGAGCAATCAATTCAAAAAAGTAACTGGCTTTTCGCCAACCTACTTCAAGAATATAAAAACCATCAAAAGAAAGCAAATAGAGGATTTATAAATTTTGCATATCAAACCCAAAATTATGCAAATGCAAAAATCGGTTATGATAGAAATTTGTATTAAAATTATTAAAGATGATACATACTTACAACATTACCGGAATGACTTGTGATGGCTGTCGCGCTAAAGTCGAAAAAACATTGAATACTATTGAGGGTATTGAAGCAAAAGTTTCATTAAATCCACCAGTAGCAACAATAACTATGGAAAAGCACATTCCAACAGAAAAGCTACAGGAAGTATTGACAGCAGTCGGAAAATACACCATAGAAATGAGCAACGGTAAAACCAAGGAGCATAGTAAAACAAATGAAGCTTCGGGAAAATCATGTTGCTCAATGCATTCCAATAATCATAATAAAGAAACTGTTGTCCCAACCAATGCACAAGGAAAATACTATTGCCCGATGCATTGCGAAGGCGAAAAAGTATACGACAAAGCAGGCGACTGTCCTGTGTGTGGAATGGATTTAGTCAAAGCACCAGATTTAACGGTGATTAAAACGTTATATACGTGTCCCATGCATCCCGAAGTAATTCAAGAAGGTCCGGGTTCATGTCCTATTTGCGGAATGGATTTAGTTCCAATGGAACCAAGTGAAAGCGAAGACCAAAAGACCTATAAGGATTTGGTTAAGAAAATGAAAATTGCGGTTGCATTTACAGTTCCCATTTTCGCTATTGCAATGATAGAAATGGCACACAACAATCCTTTACTACAACTAATGGATGCTTCAAAATGGAATTGGGTACAATTAATATTATCGCTTCCTGTAGTGTTTTATGCCTGTTGGATATTTTTTGTCCGAGCTTGGAAATCCATAATTACGTGGAACTTAAATATGTTTACCCTAATCGGAATTGGTACAGGAGTAGCTTTTCTTTTCAGTTTGGTCGGAATGTTTTTTCCTGATATTTTCCCAAGCGAATTCAAAACAGAACACGGAACAGTATTACTATACTTCGAAGCAACAACTGTTATTCTAACTTTGGTTTTGCTAGGGCAATTGTTAGAAGCCAGAGCGCACAGTCAAACAAGCGGAGCGATAAAAGAATTATTAAAATTGGCTCCAACAGAAGCTACTTTGGTAATTGATGGTGGCGATAAAGTAATTTCAATCCACGATATCAAGAAAGGCGATTTGTTAAGGGTAAAACCTGGAGACAAGATTCCAGTTGATGGTAAAATAACCGATGGCGAAAGCAGTATTGATGAAGCCATGATTACAGGCGAACCAATTCCGGTAGATAAAAAGAAAGACGATAATGTAATTGCCGGAACAATAAACGGTAATAAATCATTTGTTATGATAGCTGAAAAAGTAGGTTCAGAAACTTTACTTTCTCAAATCGTGCAAATGGTCAACGATGCTTCACGATCTAGAGCACCAATTCAAAAATTAGCCGATAGTATTGCCAAATATTTTGTGCCTATTGTGGTGATTATTTCGGTAATTACCTTTTTCATTTGGGCTAAGTTTGGTCCTGAACCTGCATTAGTGTACGGATTTATAAATGCCATCGCAGTATTAATTATTGCGTGTCCTTGTGCATTAGGTTTGGCAACGCCAATGTCGGTAATGGTTGGTGTTGGAAAAGGCGCACAATCCGGAGTTTTGATAAAAAATGCTGAAGCTCTTGAAAATATGAATAAGGTTAATGTTTTAATTACGGATAAAACAGGAACCATCACCGAAGGAAAACCATCTGTCGAAAAAATTTACGCTGCCAATAACAACGATACTGATTTACTAAAAAGTATAGCTTCACTAAACCAATACAGTGAGCATCCATTGGCGCAAGCTGTTGTGAATTATGCGAAAACAAAATCTATTTCTTTAATCGAAGTAAAAGATTTTGAAGCTGTTGCCGGAAAAGGAGTTACAGGAACAGTAACCAACAAAAAAGTGGCATTAGGCAATAAAAAATTAATGGAACAAGTCAAAGCAACAGTTTCTGATGATTTAGAAAACAGAATTAGTGCAGAACAAAAGTTAGGAAAAACAGTATCATATATAGCTTTTGATGGCATTGCTGTTGGGTTTGTGTCCATTTTCGATGCCATTAAAGAATCAAGTGCGGCAGCCATTAAAGAATTAATGCGTCAAGGTGTCGAAGTAATTATGCTCACTGGAGACAATGAAAACACCGCCATAGCAGTTGCAGATGAATTAGGGTTAGCGTCATATAAAGCAGGATGCTTACCCGAAGATAAACTTAAAGAAATTAAAAAATTACAAGCCGAAGGTAAAATTGTGGCCATGGCTGGCGATGGTATAAATGATGCTCCGGCGTTAGCACAAGCCGACATCGGAATTGCAATGGGAACTGGAACAGACGTAGCCATTGAAAGTGCCAAAATCACTTTAGTAAAAGGAGATTTACAAGGCATCGTAAAAGCCAAAAATTTAAGTCATGCTGTTATGAGAAACATCAAGCAAAATTTATTCTTTGCCTTTTTCTATAATGTATTGGGTGTTCCAATCGCAGCTGGCGTGTTATATCCGTTTTTCGGAATTTTACTATCTCCGATGATAGCAGCTTTAGCCATGTCTTTTAGTTCGGTATCAGTAATTGTAAATGCCCTTCGATTGCGAAATTTAAAACTTTAAATAAAGTATAATGAAAAAAATAGTTCTTATAATAATCTTCCTCTCAATCGGCACTTTTGCGAATGCACAAACAAAAAAAGAAGCACAACAAACGTTTTACACCTGTGTCATGCATCCTGAAATCCATTCGCCAAAACCCGGTAAATGTCCAAAATGTGGTATGGCATTAATAAAAGAAAAAGCTAAACCGATAAAAAAAGCAGTTGTAAAAAAACCAGTCGCTACAAAAAAAGTAATTTCTGAAACAAAAAAAGAAGCTTCAAAACCAATAGAAGAAACTCCAAAAATTGTTGAAGTTCCAAAAGATATTCCTATTTCTGAAAGCAAACCTATAGTTAAGACAATAGCTAAAACGGTTCGATATGACTTATACGTTCGTGATACATTAGTAACAATTGGTAATAAACCCACAAGAGCAATCGCGGTAAACGGACAAATTCCAATGCCAACACTAACGTTTACTGAAGGAGATACAGCCGAAATTTATGTGCACAACGAACTAAAGGAAAGTACTTCATTGCATTGGCACGGCTTATTTTTACCCAATAAAGAAGACGGCGTTCCTTACCTAACCCAAATGCCAATTGAACCAGGTACAACACATAAATATACCTTTCCAATTATACAACATGGAACCCATTGGTACCACAGTCATTCGGGTTTGCAAGAACAAATCGGAATGTACGGTTCAATGATTTTAAACAAAAGAGTTGAAGACGAAACCTTTAGAAAAGGTATTGACGATTTGCCAACCATTCCGGTAATTTTAAGCGAATGGACCGATTTAAATCCAAATAACGTACACAGAATGCTTCACAATGCAACCGATTGGTTCGCCATACAAAAAGGAACTACCCAAAGTTATGCAGAAGCAATTAAGCAAGGTCATTTCAAAACAAAAATAGCAAACGAATGGAAACGAATGAATGCTATGGATGTAAGCGATGTGTACTATGATAAGTTTTTAATTAACGGTAAAAGTAATAGTCAATTATCCCAATTCAAAGGTGGTGATAGAGTGCGTTTGCGTATTTCCAATGGTGGTGCATCAACCTATTTTTGGTTAACCTATGCAGGTGGCAAAATCACGGTTGTTGCCAATGATGGTAACGATGTTGAGCCTGTAGAAGTAGATAGATTATTAATTGCCGTTTCTGAAACCTATGATGTGATTGTTACTATTCCTGCTGATAATACAGCGTTTGAATTCCTTGTAACACCAGAAGACAGAACTAAATCGGCATCACTTTACATTGGCGATGGAGTCAAGCAATTAATATCACCATTACCAAAATTAAAATATTTTGACGGAATGAAAATGATGAACGGAATGATGAAAATGAATGGCGATTTGGATGATATGGGAATGCAGATGTCTTACAATCAAATGGACATGAACGTAGTAATGTACCCAGAAATCACTGGAAAAGCAGCGTCAAAAAAAGATGATAAAATGGGAAACATGAAGATGAATGAAAGCGACTATAACAGTAACGAACTTTCAGATATTACCACTTTAAATTATGCCATGTTAAAGTCGCCTACAAAAACTACACTGCCAAAAGATGCACCAATAAAAGAATTACGTTTTGAATTATCAGGAAATATGAACCGCTATGTGTGGAGTTTAGACAATAAAGTAGTTTCTGAAACAGATAAAATTTTGATCAAGAAAGGAGAAAATGTTAGAATTACATTATACAATGGTTCTATGATGCGCCATCCAATGCACTTGCACGGTCATGATTTTAGAATTTTAAACGGTCAAGGCGACTATGCTCCACTCAAAAATATAATAGACATCATGCCAATGGAAACAGATGTAATCGAATTCAATGCGAATATTGAAGGTGATTGGTTTTTTCATTGTCACATCCTATACCACATGATGGCAGGAATGGGACGCGTTTTTACCTATGAAAATCAAGCACCAAATCCATTAATTCCTAATCCAAAATTAGCACAACGAAAATTGTTTGATGAGGATCGTAAATTTCACTTCATGGCAGAAAATGATTTTGCAACTAACGGAAACGATGGGATGGCAATGTACAGTAACACACGTTGGAGCATAGGCACAGAATGGCGATTAGGCTACAACGACCATCACGGTTATGAAACAGAAACACACATTGGTCGATACATCGGAAAAATGCAATGGTTGATGCCGTTTATAGGTTTCGATTGGCGTTACCGCAAAATGGAAGACGGCGAAATGGAAAGAAACCTATTCAACCAATCCAATACCAAAGACAATCGTTCGGTTTTTAGTGCAGGTCTTGAATACACTTTACCAATGCTAATAAAAGCACAAGCTGAAGTGTTTACGGATGGTAATTTCAGGTTTCAGTTAGAACGAATGGACATCCCAGTTTCCAAAAGAGTTCGTATGGATTTAATGTGGAATACCGATAAAGAATACATGGCTGGATTACGCTACATTATTAAAAGAAATTTGAGTGCCAGAACGCATTATGACAGTGATATGGGATTTGGTGTCGGTGTAAATTTGAATTATTAAAAAAACCATCGCAATCGTAAAATAATACAAACTTTTAATACTCTTAATTTATTTATAAATAAAAATTCCTATTTTTACACTCGTGAAACTCTTAAACTACATATTATCAATCTATCTAGTGGTACTATCATGTTTGCCTTGTGCAGATATGGAAGTAAGTAGTGCAGCACACAAAGCTGTTGAGATTTCAGATAATCATGATGAAAAATCTCATAATCACGATAAAGAAAATGATTTATGTTCGCCTTTTTGCAACTGCAACTGTTGCGGCTCACAAATAGTGAGTTATTTTAAGATTACTACTTTTAGTTTTACACCAATTACAAAGAGTATAAAAACGCAATTACCATCCTATACCTCTATAGTTACTTCCAATTTCTTCGGAAGTATATGGCAACCACCTCAAATAGCATAATGATGCCCGAGTAGTTTCGGGTTAGAAACTTGTGAGCCTATCACAAATAATAGCAAAACTAGTTTTGCTAATTTCTAATTCATTATACAATTTCAATGTTAGACAAAATCATACAGTTCAGTATCAAGAACAAGTTTATAATACTATTATTTACTTTAGTTCTAATAGCGTTTGGTAGCTATTCTATAAAACAGTTACCACTCGATGCGTTACCCGATGTAACAAACAATCAAGTACAAATAATTACTACTGCTCCAACTTTAGCCAGTCAAGAAGTCGAGCAATTAATCACTTATCCTTTAGAACAATCTTTTAAAACAATCCCAAAAGTTATCGAGTTACGAAGTATTTCTCGTTTCGGACTTTCAGTAGTCACCGTTGTTTTCAAAGACGATGTAGATATTTACTGGGCTAGAGAACAAATATTTCAACGCCTTAGTCAAGCCAAAGAAAATATTCCTGCTTATGCGGGTTCTCCAGAGTTAGCACCAATATCAACAGGATTAGGCGAGATTTATCAGTATGATGTCTATGCCAAAAAAGGATATGAAGACAAATACGATGCTGTAAAATTACGAACCATTCAAGATTGGATTATTATTCCACAATTACAAGGTATTGAAGGCGTTGCCGAAGTCAGTACTTGGGGTGGAAAACTAAAACAATATGAAATCGCAGTTAATCCAAAT
This sequence comes from Flavobacterium dankookense, assembly GCF_004362665.1. Taxonomy (GTDB): domain Bacteria; phylum Bacteroidota; class Bacteroidia; order Flavobacteriales; family Flavobacteriaceae; genus Flavobacterium; species Flavobacterium dankookense. Next base: position 596,018 of record NZ_SNXR01000011.1, read on the forward strand.
ACATTAAATAGTTTGGGAGTAACCATTACAGAAATTTTTGAAGCGTTAGAGAAAAACAATCAAAATACAGGTGGAGCTTATATCGAAAAAGACCAATACGCTTACTTTATTCGCGGTGTTGGTATGGCAACTGGCATTAAAGATTTAGAAAATGTAGTAGTCAAAAACAGAAATGGTGCACCAGTTTTAGTTCGCGATGTAGCTACTGTTCGTGAGGGAATTGCATTAAGATATGGTGCTTCGACCAAAGACGGTAAAGGCGAAATTGTTTGCGGTTTGGCTTTAATGTTAAAAGGCGAAAACTCTAGTGCCGTTGTAGAAAGAGTGAAAGAAAAAATGGCGCAAATCAATAAAACCTTACCCGAAGGAGTGGTTGCCGAAGCATTCATTGACAGAGGTAAATTAGTGGATAACGCAATAGGAACAGTTACTAAAAACCTTTTGGAAGGTGCATTAATAGTAATATTTGTATTGATACTATTTCTAGGTAATCTTCGAGCCGGATTAATTGTTGCATCAGTAATTCCGCTTTCAATGCTTTTTGCAGTAATCTTAATGAACCATTTTGGCGTAAGCGGAAACTTAATGAGTTTAGGAGCAATCGACTTCGGAATTATAGTCGATGGAGCGGTAATTATTGTAGAAGCAACAATGCATCATTTACAAAAACTCAAACGACAAAAGAATTTAACCCAAGCAGAAATGGATACTGAAGTATATAAATCGGCTTCAAAAATTCGTAATAGTGCAGCATTCGGAGAAATAATTATTTTGATTGTTTATTTGCCAATCCTTGCATTAGTAGGAACAGAAGGCAAAATGTTCAAACCAATGGCAATGACCGTAGGTTTTGCGGTTATTGGGGCATTCATTTTGTCGTTGACTTATGTGCCAATGATGAGTGCCATGTTCTTATCAAAAAATACAGAACACAAAACTAATTTTAGTGATAAAATGATGGCGTGGTTTGAAAAAATCTACACACCATTTTTAGACCGAGCGTTACGATTTAAAAAAGCAGTTCTAGCCATTTCATTAGCGATGTTTGTCTTTGCTATTATCGTTTTTCAAAATATGGGTGGCGAATTCATTCCAACTATCGAAGAAGGAGATTTAGCCATTAATGCTACTATTATGACTGGAAGTTCGCTATCCCAAATGGTAGAAACCACAACCAAATACGAAAAAATCCTAAAAGCAAAATTCCCTGAAATCAAAACTATTGTTACAAAAATTGGAAGTGGCGAAATCCCAACCGACCCAATGCCAATAGAAAGTGGCGATTTGATTATTGTTTTAAAAGATAAAGACGAATGGACATCTGCTGACAATTGGGAAGATTTAGCCAACTTAATGAAAGAAGAAATGGAAGCTATTCCTGGTGCAAACATCGAAATTTCGCAACCCATTCAAATGCGATTCAACGAATTAATGACAGGAAGTCGAAGCGATATTGCCATTAAAATTTTTGGCGATGATTTAGAAGTTTTAGATACAAAAGCCAAAGAATTAATTTCTAAAGTAAATACTATTGAAGGGATTGGCGATTTAAAAGCCGATAAAGTAACTGGACTTCCACAAATCACAGTCAAATACGATTACAATAAAATTGCGTTGTATGGTTTAAATATTGCAGACATCAATCAAATTATCCGTTCTTCTTTTGCAGGTGAAAGTGCAGGTAAAATTTATGAAGAAAGCAAACGTTTTGATGTAGTCGTTCGTTTAAACAAAGACAATCGTAGCGACATTACTGATGTTAGTAATTTATTTATTCCATTACCAAATGGACAACAAGTACCACTTTCGCAAGTAGCATCAATCAATTACGAACAAGGTCCGGTTCAAGTTTCTCGTGAAAATGGTAAACGTAGAATTACAATAGGTTTAAATGTTCGTGGTCGTGATGTAAAAAGTGTTGTCGAAGAAATTCAACAAAAATTAGAAACCAGTTTTAAACTTCCTGCTGGGTATTATGTTACGTATGGCGGACAATTTGAAAATTTGGTGGAAGCCAACAAACGACTTTCGGTAGCTTTACCAATCGCTTTAGGATTAATTATGGTGTTGTTATTTTTTACTTTCAATAGTATCAAACAAGCCGCATTAATTTTTACAGCCATTCCATTATCGGCAATCGGTGGTGTTTTTGCACTTTGGTTACGAGGAATGCCTTTTAGCATTTCGGCAGGTATTGGATTTATTGCTTTGTTTGGAATAGCTGTATTAAACGGAATTGTGCTAATATCCTATTTCAACCAACTCAAATCCGAAGGAATAACTGACCCATTACAACGGGTTTTAATCGGTACAAAAACCAGACTTAGACCAGTATTAATGACTGCTGCGGTAGCTTCATTAGGATTTTTACCGATGGCATTATCTACAAGTGGCGGTGCAGAAGTACAAAAACCATTAGCAACGGTAGTTATTGGCGGACTAGTGTCAGCAACTTTACTAACCTTAATCGTTTTACCAATACTTTATTTATTATTTGAAAAGGGAATTAAAAGAAGAAAAAAAATGTCAAATCCAATTGTAACAATACTCGTTTTATTAATTAGTAGCTTTTCGTTTGCTCAAAACAGCCAAACAATTACTTTAGAAAAAGCCATTGAAAAAGCGAAAGCAAACAACATCGATCTAAAAATTGCAGATAAGGAAATCGAAAAGCAAACCGTTCTCAAGAAAACGGCGTTTCAAGTAGATCCTTTACAAGTGCAGTACCAAGGCGGACAGTTTAATAGTGTTGATTATGACCACAATGTTTCTATTCAACAATATTTTCCTATTGGTAAAATCACAAAAGCCAACCGTCAGTTGCAAGAAGAACTGGCAAAATTAGCTGAAAAACGAAAAGCATTAACGGAGTATGAAATTGAAAAAGCAGTGTCATTAGCCTATTATCAATATTTATATGGTTTCTCTATTCAAAAGTTAAATAATGAATTGTTCGAGATTTATGCTAAATTCCTTAAAAATGCAGAGCTTCGTTTTCAAACCGGAGAAAGTGGCAACATTGAAGTAATCAGTGCTAAAGCCAAATCAAAAGAAATAGAAACCCAAAAAGCACAGTTAGAATATGATTTGGTAATCTATCAAAAGCAATTGCAATACTTCATTCAAACAGATGAAAACATAGTTCCTGATGCCAATACACCATTGCAATATGCTAATCCAACAACGAGTAAAGATGACAAAATACAAGGATTAGTAAGCGATTATTATACACAGCAAATTTCAGTATATCAAAAGGAAGCCAATACGTTCAAAGCAATGCGAACTCCTAAATTAGGTTTGGGTTATTTTGGTCAAACCATCGATACCAAATCCTATTTTCAGGGTTTTACTGCCGGATTGCAAATTCCTTTATTTGGTGGTGCAAATACAGCAAAAGCCAAAGCATCAGAAATTAGTATTTCGCAATCGCAATTAGAATTAGATAAAAGCAAATTGACTTTGAAATTACAGAAAGAAGAACTACAAAATGAGTTTGAAAAACAGAAAAAAGCACTTTTATATTACCAAAACGAAGGATTGCAATATGCCGAACAAATTATTACAACGGCTCAAAAAAGCTATGCCAATGGTGATATGAGTTACTGGTCATACATTAGTTTTTTAAACCAAGCCATTGACATCAAAAAGCAAAATGCCGAAGCCGTTAATACTTACAATCAAAGTGCTATTCAATTGCAATTTCCATCTTTCAACAACAATTAATATTCCATTATATGAAAAATATATTTTTAAAACCAAATTGTAATCGAAGTTCATTCTTCAACCTCTTTATTCTATTTTCTATTCTCTTTACTCTAAATTCCTGTGGAGAAAAGAAAACCGAAGAAGCGCACGAAGAAGAAAAATCAGAAACCGAAGTTGCCTTGACAGAAGCGCAATTTAAAACTATTGGTATCGAAACAGGCGGTATCGAAATGAAAAACCTAAATACGGTAATCAAAGCCAATGGTTATACAGCAGTTCCACCACAAAACATGGCTAATATTTCCACCTTAATTGGTGGAGTTGTTAAAGATATTTATGTGTTAGAAGGAACTTACGTTGCAAAAGGTAAAACATTGGCAACCATCCAAAACCTCGAAGTTACCGAAATGCAGGAAGATTACAATTCCGCTATTGCCAACATTGAATACTTGCAATTGGAATATAATCGTCAAAAAACATTGAGCGATGAAAATGTAAATCCTCGCAAAACATTTCAAGAAGTAAAATCAAAATTAGCAGTAGAAAAAGCTAAAGCACAAGCCGCAAAAAACAAGCTGCAAGCGTTAAATGTTAGTTTAAGCGGAAACACTTCGTTAATTCCAATTGTTTCGCCAATAAGCGGTTATGTAGGTAAAATTAGTATAACAAAAGGAGCATTTGCAGAAACAGGCGTAACACTTTTTGAAGTAGTTGATAACAGCCAAATGCACTTGGATTTAAATGTGTTTGAAAAAGATTTGGGAAAAATTTCCGTAGGTCAAGAAGTCGATTTTGTATTAACCAATCAGTCTAATAAATCCATTAAAGGAAAAATATTTGGCATCAATAAATCATTTTCCAACGAAAGCAAAACAGTTGCGGTTCATGCCAAAATCAATCCAAGCGATGCCAAAGATTTAATTTCCGGAATGTATGTAGCTGCCAATATCAATATCACCAATCAAACAGTTCAGGCACTTCCAAAAGATGCAATTGTTAGAAATGGCGATAAATATTACATTTACATTCAAGAAGAACACCAAAAACAAGCTCCAAAAGTAAAAGAAGAAGAGCATCAACATAAAGAAGGAGAAGAACATTCAGAACACGCTGAAGGCAAAGAAGAAGGACACAATGAAGTGCACTTCAAAGCAATCGAAGTGGTTCCTGGAACTACTGATTTAGGTTACACCGAAATAAAATTAGTCGAAGAAATTCCTACCGATGCGAAAATTGTTATCAAAGGTGCTTTTTACTTACTAGCAACTTCAAAAGGTGGCGGAGAACACGAACATTAAAAATAAATTATTAATCATTAAATAAATTCAAATGAAAAATTCAATTTTAAAATCAATCTTTTTTTTAACACTATTATTTTTTACAAGCAATACTGCTTCTGCTCAAAAAGCCAATCAAAAAGCTATAATCAAAACTTTTTTACATTGTGATCATTGTAAAGAATGTGAAACTTGTGGTTTAAAATTCAAAACTGAGATGCTCAAAATTAAAGGTTTAAAAATGTATGAGCTTGACGATAAAGCAATGACATTTACAGTGTATTATAATGCAAAGAAAACAACCTTACAGACAATTAAAGAAGGTATTTCTAAATTAGGATACGATGCAGATGAAGTAAAAGCCGATCCAAAAGCGTATGAAAATTTAGATGGATGTTGTAAAGCGTAATCCAAATGGAAAACAAAAAATCACATTGGGAAAATGTTTTTGCAACCAAAAATCCTAATGAAGTAAGTTGGACACAAAAATATCCAAAAACTTCAATGGAGTATTTAGAAAATGTAAACCTATCAAAAACTGCCAATATCATTGATATTGGCGGTGGCGATAGCAATTTTGTGGATGCCTTATTAGAAAAAGGATATCAAAATATTTGGGTATTGGACATCTCTGAATTTGCTTTAGAAAGAGCCAAAAAACGTTTAGGAGATAAAGCCGATTTAATACATTGGATTGTTTCTGATATCACAGAATTTAATCCCGAAGTCAAGTTTGATTTTTGGCACGACAGGGCTGTTTTTCATTTTCTAACAGAAGAAGAAAGTATAAGGAAATATGTTACAATCGTTAGTAATGCTATAGCTCAAAATGGAAATTTTCTATTAGGTACTTTTTCAGAAAACGGTCCTTTAAAATGTAGTGGATTGGAAATAAAACAATATTCAGAAAATTCGATGAAACAAACTTTTATAGAAAATTTTGAAGCAATAAAATGTTTTACAGAAAACCATACTACACCATTTGATACCATCCAGAACTTTCAATTTTGTGGATTTAAAAAAAATAGAAATGGAACATAAACACAAGTATGATGCAAAAGGCAATCAGCTTTGTTGCACTCTCGAAGAAAAAATAAATAAAAAAACCGAAAATCATTCTGATGATGACGGACACGATCACGAGCATTCCAGCGAAGAAAAATCTACGTTTCAAATGTTTTTACCAGCAATCATAAGTTTTATTTTATTATTGGTTGCCATTGGTTTTGATAATTATTTTAAACAATCGTGGTTTGCAGGTTATGTTAGAATAGGATGGTATATTGTCGGATACATTCCAGTAGGTTTTCCTGTACTCAAAGAAGCTTTTGAAAGTATTCGCAAAGGCGATATATTTTCAGAATTTCTTTTAATGAGTATTGCAACTATTGGAGCGTTTGCTATAGGCGAATTTCCTGAAGGTGTTGCCGTAATGTTATTTTATGCCATTGGCGAAATATTCCAAACATTGGCGGTTCAAAGAGCAAAAGCTAACATCAAATCCTTACTCGACCAAAGACCAGACGAAGTAACTATTCTCGAAAACAATGTTGCCAAAACAATCAAAGCATCAACTGCTAAAATTGGAGATATTATTCAACTAAAAGCAGGAGAAAAGTTAGGATTAGATGGAGAATTACTTTCAGATACTGCTTCTTTTAATACAGCAGCATTAACAGGAGAAAGTAAGCCAGACACCAAAGCAAAAGGAGAAACTGTTTTAGCAGGAATGATAAACTTAAATTCGGTTTGTCAAGTAAAAGTAACGGTTGCTTATACAGATAGTAAACTGTCAAAAATTCTCGAAATGGTGCAAGATGCTACAGCCAAAAAAGCACCAACAGAATTATTTATCAGAAAGTTTGCCAAAATATATACACCAATTGTAGTTGTTTTAGCCATTGCAATATGTGTTGTACCGATGTTATTTGTAGAAAATTACCAGTTTAGAGATTGGTTGTATCGAGCTTTAGTTTTCTTGGTTATTTCGTGTCCTTGTGCATTAGTTATAAGTATTCCTTTAGGTTATTTTGGCGGAATTGGAGCAGCTTCTAAAAACGGAATCCTTTTCAAAGGAAGTAATTTTCTTGATGTAATGTCCACTATTCAAAACGTGGTAATGGACAAAACAGGTACAATGACCGAAGGCGTCTTCAAAGTGCAGGAAGTTGTTTTTAATACTGATTTTAACAAAGAGAATTTGTTACAATTGGTAAATGCTTTAGAAAGTCAAAGCACACATCCAGTGGCAACTGCTATTCATCAGTTTGTTGGAAAAATTGACAGTACAATTGAACTAAAAAATGTAGAAGAAATTTCAGGACATGGTTTAAAAGCTGAAGTTGACGGAAAAGAATTGTTAGTTGGTAATTTCAAACTAATGGATAAATTCTCGATTGCTTATGATATTGATCCAAAAAGTATTGTTTACACGTTAATTGCAGTTGCTTATGATAAAAAATTCGTTGGTTATCTTACAATAGCTGATAGCATAAAAGAAGACGCACAAATCACAATCCACAAACTAAAAGCATTAGGTATAAAAACCACAATGTTAAGTGGAGATAAAGACAATGTAGTTCAATTTGTAGCACAAAAACTCGGAATTACTAATGCTTATGGTGATTTATTACCCGGAGACAAAGTAAATAAAGTAAAAGAAATAATTGCAAAAAATGAAACAGTTGCTTTTGTTGGTGATGGTGTTAACGATGCACCTGTAGTTGCTTTAAGTAACGTTGGAATAGCAATGGGTGGTTTAGGAAGCGATGCCACCATAGAAACTGCCGATGTAGTAATTCAAGACGATATGCCTTCAAAAATCCCTATGGCGATAAACATTGGTAAACAAACAAAGAAAATTGTTTGGCAAAATATCATTCTAGCATTTACTGTAAAAGCAATTGTCCTAATTTTAGGTGCAGGTGGTTTGGCCACAATGTGGGAAGCTGTTTTTGCCGATGTTGGTGTAGCTTTATTAGCTATACTTAATGCGGTTAGAATACAGAGAATGAAGTTTTAGCTTAAACGATAATTAAAAACAAAAAATAGTTTTGAGAATTACTGAATTAATCAATCATTGCAATACCATTGCAATGATTGATTAATACTATTACTGTCTGTTTTAAAGAAATTACGAGGTATTGCAATGTCATTGCAATGGTTTTTATACTAAAACAATGTTATAGTTGTAACCCTGTTACCACGCATTAAAAATTAAGTGTGAGAAAGTATTGTTTTTGTTGACTTGTTGAAATTATGCCGTAAAGTCTTTTATTTATTAGGTTTATGACTTCAACAAATTGTCAACACGCTGTCAACAAAAAAATTACTGAATACCTCGAAATATATTTTGTTGACAGTTTGTTGATGCACGGTTGACTTGCAAAGTATTGTTTGTATTGGCTTTTTTCTTGTTTGTCAACAAATCAACATTATTTGATAAATTCGTCTCTCTTGAAAGTATAGAATCGCCCTTTTCGACTTTCAGTATAAACACTCCATTTCCCGCTATTCATTGTAGATAAATCCAAACTGTAAAAATTGTAGCTACTATTTTTTGGTTCAAGTTTAAAATTCTCTGTAATTATTTTAGATACATAATTTTTCCCTACTCTTATATTGGCTAAGTTTAATTGTTCGTGCAAATCTTTAGTGGTATAATATAATTCATCCAATTCAAGAGTGCAGAACTGGTCAATTAAAAACTCTTCAATTTCCTTTTCAATAGAAGTTCTGTTTCCACGAACTAAAACATCTAATGCTTTGGTATAAATCTGCTCTTTAGTAAACCACATTCGGGTTGTTCTTTGGGTTTCAATTTTCCTATGAGTTAAATGATATGCGAATGAAGCAATTTCTTTTCTCATTTGCTCTAATAAGTCTGGATTTTCTTTTGCAAAAGGATTGACTTTAATTACCCAGTATCGAATTTCTAAATCGTCAATTTTAATAAAGTTTTCTTCATTATTTGAACATAGAATAAATTTCCCGAAAAACTCGATTTCAACTTTGTCAACTCCTTTGCCCTCTAGTTTGTAATGATTAGAGGTTGAAAGGTTCTTTATACGTTCGCTGTCTTCTTTTTTGTCGAGTAATACTTCGTCAACAGCCACAATTAATTTTCCTGCCCAATCGGAATTAAAACGACTTCTAAAGTCTTCATTCTTATTGATTGTCATATTACCTTCAAAAATCAGTTTTAAGAGTTTTAGAAAGGTGCTTTTACCTGTGTTTCTCTCCACACTTACCAAGCACAATATGGGTAAGATTTGACTGGGGTGCTTCCAAAGAATTGTTAAATAATCTAATCCTAGTTCATACTGCTTACCAAAAAGATGTTGCAGAAAGAGTTTTATATTTTCCCAATCTCCTTTTTCACTCACACAATAAGAAAGAGGTTCATACTTATTGTAAAAATTATTAATCTCTCTTTGATAATTAATGTGTGACGGAAACGTACAGAAAGTTTCATATTTTTTTATGACTTTCAAACTGTCTTTCCCAAAATCATCAATAATGGTGGCTTTATTCCATTTTATCAATGATTTGATATTGTCGCCACTCATAAGAGGACATAACACTTCCTTAAAATATTCTGTTCCCACTCGAATATACTCTTTCATATTTCAAAAATTATAGATGCCATTTTTGATGGGTCAAAGTTATGGGAGTGCTTATTTTTCCTGATTGTGATTAAAACACCATGTAATTCAGAATCTTTTAATAAAACGCTATTGATATTGTTTGATAATAATTTGAAATTATGATTATCGTAGCCTTTTATAAGTTGACCGATTAATTCACAGGATTCAATGAATTTTCCAGTTGAATAGACTATATTATTATCTCTATTATAATCCAATCGTAACCTCGCAAAATCGTTTTTTAAGCAATTCAAATGACCTAAAGCATCTGAAATTAAAGCTTGATTATTAATTTGCATAAAAAAGTGTTTTAAAGTTGACCAAATTGGTTTTTTTGATTCAATGATTTGAAAACTTCACTTTTTTTATAGCGAACTTTATTTCCAATGCGATAGGCAGGAATAATATCTTTTTTTGTCCAGTCCCATAAAGTAACTAAACTAACAGAAAGGAGTTTTGCAGTTTCTTCTCGTGTTAATAATGTTTCGTTATCGGGATTCTGCAAATTAGTAGCATACCCTTTAAGTGCGAGTGTGATGTCTTTGACGATTTCGTTTTTAAAATCATTAGCGTTTGTGCTTTCGAGTTGCAAGATTTCTTTAACCATAATTTAATTATTTATTTTATTAATTATGGGACAAACTTAATTTAGTCGAATGGGGTTAAAACTATTAGGGTAACCCTGATGGTTACCCTAATAGTTTTTTTATAAATTCATCTGCTTGTTTTCTGTCGCTTAAAAGTTTTTCTGAATTTTCAGAAATTTTTTTGTCAAGCTCAAGATAAATCTTCTTAATGTTGTCTTTATTTTTACCTAATAAATGACTAAGTATTTCGCCTTTTTTTGTTGCACTTATACTGCTCCAGTCTTTTATGTTTATGATTTCCTCAAGTAGAAAAATTTGTAATGAAGTATCAACAAATCCTGATTTCTGTTTAGTGTTTTTTAGTTTATTAATTTGCTCTTTACAAAAATCTATTTGTGCCTTTATTGTATAATATTTTACCCATATACTTAAAATCTCTTTGGGAACATCTGACATTTCAATATCTGATGTTAAATACTTCTGGATAAAAGCAACTTCTCCATTGAGACTTTCAATAACTAATTCCTCCCAATTTTCAAATCCATTAAACTCTTTTATTTCAGCATAAACAAGATATTCTGGCTCATTCTTAACTTGCGAATATAAATCCTTGTGCTTTTTTTCTAAGTATTTTATTTTTTCAACACTTTCAATTCTACCTTCTAAATTGGTTAAAATCCTGTTTAAATCAAATTGCGTGTCTGTTGCTACAACTTCTACAAAAAAACGAATGGAAGTATATATTTCTTTTAAAATGTCTTGATTTATATGATATTCTTTTGCTCCTGATGTTATCATAGTATCAAATTCTATTGAATCAGTTTTCAAATTGTCAATTAAAATTTCATCTTCAATAAAAACATTGTGCAAAACAAGATTTTTTATATTTGAAAGTCCTAATTCTTCGAGCTTAAATTTCTTTACAAATTTTCTTTTTTCTATTTCTTGGTAATCGAAATTCATTATCGCTAGATTTTTTTGTTTATTTATATTCCAAAAATAAACTTTTAGATTATAATTTTTATGTAAATAAATTTACTAAAGTTTATTTTAGACTAAATTACTTATTTCAAAAAAATAGTAATTGTGAATCAAAAAAAATAAAAGTTTTCTTGAAATTGGGACAACCGTCGGACAAGAAGAGAATAAAAAAACCGTAAACACTTTATTATAAGCTGTTTACGGTTTGATGTTGCGGAGAAAGAGGGATTCGAACCCCCGGACCTGTTACAGTCAACAGTTTTCAAGACTGCCGCAATCGACCACTCTGCCATTTCTCCAATAAGTCTTCACTACTTCTGTAATGCGGATGCAAATATAGTAACCTTTTTTATTTTGCAAAACCTTTTTTAATAAAAAAACAAACTAATTTTTAGATAAAAAGATAGTAGCTTCACTATCTAGTAGTTACTGTATTGTTTTTGTTTTAATATTTAACGTATTCAGTAATTTCTAAGCCATATCCAATCATTCCAACACGTTTGGTTTGGGTTGTATTCGAAATTAATCTGATTTTTGCAATATCTATGTCGTGAAGTATTTGTGCGCCAATCCCAAAGTCTTTAACATCCATTTTAATTTTTGGAGCATTTATAATTCCTTCAGATTGTAATTGTTTTAATTCAGTTAAACGATTTAATAAATCAGATGAATTCACTTCTTGATTGATGAATAGGATAGCACCTTTACCTTCTAAAGCTATCCGTTTAAACATATCATCAAGTTTTTTATCCACATCGTTGGTCAGTGTGTTTAAAATATCGTTGTTAGATTGTGTTGAGTTTATTCGAGTAAGTATTGCTTCACCAGTATTCCAACTTCCTAATGTTAACGCTAAATGTACTTGTTTGTTTGTGGTTTGTTGATAAGCACGCAATCGAAAAGCACCAAAACGGGTTTGGATTTCAAAATCTTCTTTTTTGATGATTAAACTATCGTGTTGCATTCTGTAGGCGACCAAGTCTTCAATTGAAACAAGCTTTAAATTAAATTTTTTTGCCACTTCAACCAGTTGAGGTAATCGAGCCATAGAGCCATCTTCATTCATAATCTCAACGATAACTCCAGCTGATTTAAAACCTGCTAATCGAGCGAAATCAATAGCAGCTTCTGTATGACCAGTTCGTCTAAGAACACCACCTTGTTTTGCGGTGAGCGGAAAAATGTGTCCTGGACGAGCTAAATCGTAGGGTTTCGTATTTTCGTCAACTAAAGCAAGTATTGTTTTTGCTCTATCTGCTGCAGATATTCCAGTAGTAACGCCATTTCCTTTCAAATCTACTGAAACAGTAAAAGCGGTTTCCATATGATCGGTATTATTCGTAACCATCGAGCGAAGCTCAAGTTCAGCACATCTTTTTTCTGTTAAAGGAGCGCAAATCAAACCTCTTCCGTGAGTAGCCATGAAGTTAATCATTTCGGGAGTTACTTTTTCGGCAGCAGCCAAAAAATCACCTTCATTTTCTCTATCTTCATCATCTACAACGATGATTATTTTTCCTTGACGGATATCTTCAATTGCTTCTTCAATCGTGTTGAGTTGAATTTTTTCGGTATTCATAAAACTAGTTGTTGTGTTGTGGTGTTCTTTGACTGTCTTTTATAAATCCTTTATTGTAAAAATAGAAAAGAATATAAAAAGGAAATCCAGCCAAAAGGACTATGTATTTGTTGATGTTGTTTTTTTGATTTGTCAAATTTAATATTCTATCAAATTTGGTCTGTGAGATATAGATTAGTACTAATAAAGCTAAAATTAAAACCACTTTTAAAATTTGCATTATTGTATTTTCAATATCTATTATGAATAAAATGAGGAGAAATATATTGACAAATAAAGCTACTAAACTCAGTTTATTATATTGGTTTGTTTTTTCTGAAATAGAAATCAAATCAATAACTTCTTCCTTTTTTTGAATGGCTTTTGTATCTTCTGAAACGCCTTTTATTTCGGAAATATTTTCACTTGCTTGTAGTTTTGGATTTTTTGATTTCAACAATTTAGTAACGAACGCAATACTATTTGTGAACCAATCAAAATCAACTGAAACTCCTTTGTCATTGGTTGCTCTTTTTGTTAAAAATATAGCTAACGGAAGTAAAATTATAGTTGACATCCAACAACCAAGAAAAGGTGTAATTCCGTTTTCTTGTGCAAGTTTTTTTCCAAAAGTATTCACAAAGTGGAAAATGATAAAAATCATCACTGCAAATACAATTGGCAATCCCAATCCACCTTTTCTAATAATTGCTCCAAGTGGCGCACCAATAAAGAACATCAATATACAGGAAAAACCAATAACAAATTTATCATACAGGGCAATCCAATGAAGGTTTATGTTTTTTACTTTGCCTTCAAATTCATATTTAGAGCTTTCTATTGAAAATTTATTAGTTTCAATATTGCTACTTGCAACTTTTAAGATTTGCTCTTTTTCGGATTTATTAAAGTTTGATAATAATGTGTTATTTTGGAATTTATTGCTCACATTTATCGTATCAATAGCAATATTTGGAACACCAACAGCTGGTTTACTAGTTATAATTCCTGTTCGTTCACTGATGTTGTCAACATAGGAAATTAAATCTTTTTTATAATTTTTTGATAGTGAATCTAGAGTATAATTTAATTCACCAACAGTAAGCATTGTGTTTGTGTTGGTTATTTGCTCTTCATCAAGTTTTACATTATTTAACTTTGATAAATCAATGTTAATGACATATTTTTGAAAATCACTTTTAGCAAAAGGAACTTTATTGCGTTCTTCATACTTTTTTGGAATAATATCCTCGTAATAGTGACCATCTTTTAAAACCAATTTTAGAACATTAGAGTTTTCACTACTTATTAATTCACCTTTTTTAGCTTTAATGATGGTTGAACTTCCTGTTGAAAAATTAGCTTTTTTGTGTATGGTGACTTTATCTAAATAGCGTCCTTCATCGCCTGATTTTTTTTCTACTTTAATGGTATAGGTTCCAACTTCACTAAATTGACCTTCGGCAATTGCCATTGCGGGTTTTACTTGAGCAATATTTCTCCTGAAGTTGATGAACTTATATTCAGCATAAGGAATAACATTATTGGCAAAAATAAAAGCAACAACACTCAAAAGAAGAATAAAAGCCGTCAAGTATTTCATCGCTCTTCCTAACGATATTCCGGAAGATTTCATAGCTGCAAACTCATAATTTTCTGCCAAGCTACCAAAAGTCATAATAGACGCCAATAATACCGATAGCGGCAGAACCAGAGGAACAACGCGTGGCATGGCAAATAAAAGAAATTTGATAACGGATATAAAATCTAAATCCTTTCCTGCTAATTCAGCTATAAATAACCAAACCGTTTGAAGAATGAAAATAAAAAAAAGAATGACAAATACAGTTGTAAATGTTGAGATGAATAATTTTAGTAAGTACTTGTCAAGTATTTTCACTTGTGTTAAAGCTATATTTTGTTGATGTAGTAATTAGGATATTTACTGGCAACAAAGGTAAACTGATTTTTTGATAAGGGTTGATTTGTTTTAAAAGAATTAACAGTCAAAGTCGTTTTTGTACCATTTTTTCCAATTTCAATAACATTATAGATGTTTTTCGTTTGCGAATCAATACCTAGAAGGATTTCTTTTCTTGAATCTTTAGCGTTTGTAGGAACTAATTTAATGTATTGAATTTTTCTGCCTTTAACATCCTGTGTGATGTCCCAAAAATATTTGTATCCTGAATTGAAAAACGTTAGCATCTTGGCTGGAGTAATAGAATTATCTCCTTTTTCTTCAATACCTGATATAGTAATTTCTTCATCTTCAGGTACAATGGTGTAATTCTTTTTACCATCAAAGATTTTAGTAATGCCCATAAAACTTAGATAATACTTATTTCCATCTAATATTACATTACCCTTACTTTCTTTATTGATGTTTTCTTTACTGTTATACAGAGAATATTTAAAATCAATCACTATGTTATCGTAGGATTTGATTTTTGCAGTTACTTGGTCTAATAAATCTTTAGCTTTTTTGTCTTGAGCATTCATCGAAAAGCTCAAAAGAAATACTAAAACTAATGATATTACATTTTTCATGTTACTAATTGTTTTGTTCATTGTTTAAAAATTGTTCTAAAGAAGACAAATCAGTGATGTTGACACTTCTTGCTTTACTTCCTTCAAAAGGACCAACAATTCCAGCAGCTTCTAATTGATCTATCAATCTACCTGCACGATTGTAACCCAGTTTCAATTTTCTTTGCAATAATGATGCCGAACCTTGCTGAGCGGTAACAATTATTTCTGCAGCTTCTCTAAATAAGCTATCTCTATCTGAAATATCATATTCTAAATTAACGCTACTTCCTTCTTCTCCAACATATTCGGGTAATAAGTAAGCACTTGGATACGCTTTCTGTGCGCCAATATAATCTACAATTTTTTCAACTTCTGGTGTATCAACAAAAGCACATTGCACACGAACTAAATCATTTCCATTTGAAAATAATAAATCACCACGTCCAATAAGTTGATCTGCACCACCAGTATCAAGAATAGTTCTTGAATCG
The DNA here is from genome assembly GCF_004362665.1 of Flavobacterium dankookense. Lineage (GTDB taxonomy): Bacteria > Bacteroidota > Bacteroidia > Flavobacteriales > Flavobacteriaceae > Flavobacterium > Flavobacterium dankookense. The sequence goes on from NZ_SNXR01000011.1 coordinate 611,795, forward strand.
ATTTTTGATGTTACTCTAAAAGCAATTCTCGCTGGGAAATTTGCCTTAATCATACCCGTAATTACGTTAACAGAAGGTCTTTGTGTAGCGATGATTAAGTGTATTCCAATAGCACGAGCCAACTGAGCCAAACGAGCAATTGGTGTTTCTACTTCTTTACCTGCTGTCATGATCAAATCGGCAAACTCATCAACTACCAAAACTATGTAAGGTAAAAAACGATGACCGTTTTCAGGATTTAATTTACGCGATTTAAACTTTTCATTGTACTCTTTAATGTTGCGAACCATTGCGTCTTTTAATAAAGAATAGCGATTGTCCATTTCAACACAAAGAGAATTTAAGGTGTTGATTACCTTTGAGTTATCTGTGATTATTGCATCTTCTACATCAGGTAGTTTGGCTAAATAATGACGTTCAATTTTATTAAACAAAGTAAGTTCCACTTTCTTTGGATCGACCAAAACAAATTTAACTTCTGCTGGATGTTTTTTGTATAATAATGAAGTTAATACCGCATTCAGTCCAACTGATTTTCCTTGTCCAGTTGCTCCAGCCATTAACAAGTGAGGCATTTTGGCTAAATCAACTACAAAAGTTTCGTTAGAAATTGTTTTTCCTAAAGCAATAGGAAGTTCCATTTCCGCTTCTTGAAATTTTGCTGAAGAAATAACAGTTCTCATCGGAACCATCGTTGGATTTTTATTTGGAACTTCAATACCAATTGTTCCTTTTCCTGGAATAGGAGCAATGATACGAATTCCTAATGCAGCTAACGAAAGTGCAATATCATCTTCTAAGCTTTTAATTTTTGAAATTCGAATTCCAGCTTCTGGAACGATTTCATACAAAGTAACCGATGGTCCAACTGTTGCTTTTATTTGAGCAATATCAATTTTATAGTTGCGAAGTGTTTCTACAATTCGATTTTTGTTTTCTTCTAATTCTTCTTGATTGATTGTAATTCCAACGGATGCATAGTCTTTTAGCAAGTCAATTGTTGGGAATTTATAATTTGAAAGTTCTAAAGTTGGATCAAATTCACCAAAATCAGCAACTAATTTGGCAGCAAGGTTTTCTTCTACAACATCTTCATCGGCAGCTTTTTCGATGACAAAATCTTCCTCAATTACTGTTTGAACTGGTTCTGTAACTTGTGAATTTTCCACAACCAAAGTTGGTATTGGAGTAGGAGTTATTGGTTTTATAGTTGGTTCTAAGTTAATTTCTGAAGCATGTTCAATGGTTGGTTTTAATGACTCTTTATTGATTTCAAAATTAGATGTAATCAATGTTGGTTCAGGAATTTCTTCTTCCTCAACTTCTGCAACAGCAAATTCTTCTAAATTGTATTCCTGTGAAGCTGTTGGTGAAATATTTCCTTTGTTTTCGGTCATATTTTTAATATCATCGCTTATGTCTTTTCGTTTCTTTTCAAAGAACGATTTTATCGAATCAGGAGAAACTTTTATCTTGAAAACAATGTATACAATTATAGAAAATACTACTAAAAGTAACGTTCCTATTTTGCCCATATAATCTTGAAAGAACAAGTTCATTTCATAACCAACTGTTCCGCCAAGTTCGGGTAATGAAGTAGCAAAAAAGCCAAAACAAATGGATAAAATGATTATGGCAAATAAATCCCAAAACCAAGTGTTTTTAAGTTTTTTAAGTGGTAAATCCAATAATAAAAAAGCACCACTCAGAAAAAATAATTTCACAAAAAGAAATGATGCTGCGCCAAAACCTCTGTAAATAAATAAATCGGAAACATAAGCGCCAAATTTGCCTAACCAATTTCCAACAACTTCTTTTCTATCGGTTATATCATTTACAGCACTTTGGTCGTGTTGTCCGTGGATAAAAAATGAAATGAAAGAAAGCAACAAGGCTATTGCCGAAATCACCAATACAAAACCCAAAAGTACTCTATATTGTTTAAGTCTGTTGGTGTTTTTGCTTGGGTTTTTATCTTTAGCTTCTGTAGTTTCTTTTTTTACTGTTTTTGCCATTAGTACATTTTAATTGCTATAAAAATAGAAATTTAATTGAGAGTTACATAAATTTTGGAACATAAATCAATAGTCCAATAGCGATTGCGGCCATTGCTGAAAATAAAACAGCTCCAGCGGCAATATCTTTAATAAAACCAATTTTATTATGAAATTCAGGATGAATGAAATCGGCCAGTTTTTCTACAGCTGTATTGAGACTTTCAATGCCTAATACCAATCCAAAAGCAAGTAGTTGCATCATCCATTCTAAACGAGAAATTTCGAAGATAAACCCTGCAATGATGAGTAATACAGCAATGGTAGATTGCACCATTACGCTATGTTCAGTCGTAATTAGTTTATAAGCACCTTTAAAAGCAAAGCCAATACTTTTTAATCTTCCGGTAAAAAACGAGTTGTCTTTTTCGAATTCCATTCCTATGAAATTATAACGAAGCTAGTGCTAATTCATAATTTGGTTCATCAGCAATTTCTGGAACTTGTTCTGTATATTTTACAATTCCGTTTTCGTCTAAAACGATAATTACTCTTGAATGCAAACCTGCTAAAACACTATCCGTAATTTCTAAACCATAGTCTTTTCCGAAATTTCCAGTATTGAAATCAGACAAATTAACAACGTTTTCTAATCCTTCTGCACCACAAAAACGCTTTTGAGCAAAAGGTAAATCTCTTGAAATACATAACACTTTTGTATTCTCCAAAGCACTTGCTTTTGCGTTAAAAGTTCTAACCGAAGTAGCACATGTTCCAGTATCGATACTTGGAAAAATATTTAAAACCAATTTGCTTCCAGCAAAATCGGCTAACGAAGTTATAGATAAATCGTTTTTTACTAATTGAAATTCTGGTGCTTTTGAACCTACTTTTGGTAATTCACCGTTTGTGTTTATTGGATTTCCTCCAAGAGTTATTGATGCCATTAGAATAAATTTTTAGACATCAAAAGTATGAATTTTTTTCGAATTATAATTGTGAATTCATTTCAAATTTTAACATTTATAATTAGGTAAGTTGTATTTATATATCGTAATATTGCAATATATAAATTTAGATAAAAATGGGAGCTTCAAAATCAGATTCGTTTTCTGTAGAACATAACGAGATGGCAAGCTTATTTAAAGCGCTTTCGCATCCAGCGAGAATTGCAATTGTAGACTATTTATTAACTGTTGATACTTGTATTTGTGGTGATATTGTCAACGAATTGCCTCTAGCACAACCGACAATTTCGCAACATTTAAAAGAATTAAAAAACGCTAACATCATCAAAGGAACTATCGAAGGAACAGCCATTTGTTACTGCATTAATCCTGATACGATTGATAAAATCGAAAATCACTTTGGTGTAATTCGACATAAACTGAAGAATAAATGTTGTTAACTAGTCACTATTTACTAATCACTTATCACTAAAAAATGAAACTTTCAGAAATAAAAAGTCAGTTAAAAAATCTTACTCAAATTGCATTTCAACTGCCTAATGGCGAATTGGTTCCAAGCCATTTTCACGTTACCGAAGTGGGCAAAATAACGAAACATTTCATCGATTGCGGTGGCGTTGTTAGAAACGAAGAAGTTGTCAATTTTCAACTTTGGGAAGCCAACGATTACGATCATAGATTGCATCCTGAAAAATTGGTTCATATCATCGAATTATCGGAAGAAAAACTTCAAATTCCAGATTTAGAAATCGAAGTCGAATATCAAATGAAGGAAACTATCGGAAAATTTAGCTTGGATTTTGATGGAACTAATTTCCAATTAAAATCAAAATTAACCGATTGTTTAGCCAAAGATAACTGCGGAATTCCACCAGAAAAATTGAAAACCAAAATAGGCGAGTGGAAGCAAAAGGAAACATCTTGTGCGCCAAATTCAGGTTGTTGTTAAGCTTATTTTTTGAAGCTAACCCTGCTTTTCATTACAAGTTTTTGCAAAGAAAACTGTTTTTGTAATCAAAAAAAAGAGCTTCCGTTGGTCGCTTTTTTTTTAGAAACAAAAAACTAGTTTTCTTTTACAAAAAGCTTTCCATTGCAATCAGGGCTAGACATCACTCATAATTTTATTTTTTGTACTTAAAAAAAGAAATAACATGTTAGAAAATTTATCAAAAACTATTCAATCTTTAACTGAAATAGCAGTATCAAACGAGCGAAAAGAAGTAGTAAACCCTTTAGTTGACTACATTCAAAACAAAGTGAATGCTAACGAAGAAATTCGATTGAACTTCATTTGTACACACAATTCTAGAAGAAGTCACTTATCTCAAATTTGGGCTCAAACAATGGCGTTTCATTTCGGAATTCAAAAAGTATTTTGTTATTCTGGAGGAACAGAAGCAACAGCAATGTTTCCAAAAGTGGGCGAAACTTTAGTAAATCAAGGATTTGAAATTCAGAAATTAAGCGAAGCACAAAATCCAGTTTACGCCGTGAAATTTGATAAAAATCAGCATTCTATCATTTGTTTTTCCAAAACGTATTTTGACGATTTTAATCCGAAAAGCAATTTTGGAGCCATCATGACTTGCAATAATGCTGATGAAGGTTGTCCGATGGTTTTTGGTGCAGAAGCAAGATTTCCAATAAAATACGATGATCCAAAAGCTTTTGATGGAACTGATTTAATGAATGAGAAATACGCTGAACGCAGTTTGCAAATTGCAAGTGAAATGTATTTTGTGTTTTCTCAAGTAAAAAAATAATACGATGAAAAAACGATTAGGATTTTTAGACCGATTTCTAACACTTTGGATATTTCTTGCAATGCTAATTGGTGTTTCAATTGGTTATTTTATTCCGAATTCAGCCGATTTTATTAATTCGTTTTCTTCTGGAACTACGAATGTTCCATTGGCGATTGGGTTGATTTTGATGATGTATCCGCCATTAACCAAAATCGATTTTTCTAAAGTGCCTCAAATGTTTGAAAAACCAAAATTACTATCAGCTTCGTTTTTCATCACTTGGATTTTTGGTCCGTTTTTGATGTTTTTATTAGCTACTTTTTTCTTGAAAGACTATCCCGAATACATGACTGGTTTAATCATTATCGGAATTGCACCTTGCATTGCGATGGTAATTGTTTGGAACGAACTAGCCGAAGGAAACCGCGAATTAACTGCTGGATTAATCGGAATTAATAGTTTGTTGCAAGTCTTTTTCTTTAGTTTGTATGCCTATTTTTATTTAGAGATTATGTTGCCATTATTTGGAATTAGAGGATTAGAATTAAATATCACAATTGCCGAAATCGCTCAAACGGTTGGAATTTATTTAGGAATTCCGTTTGCGTTAGCAGTAATTAGTCGTTTTGCAATTAAAAAATATTTAGGAGATAAATTTTTCAATCAAAAATTCATTCCTTTTGTTTCTCCAATAACTTTGATTGCTTTACTTTTTACGATTGTAATAATGTTTAGTTTAAAAGGCGAAATGATTGTTGATTTGCCAATGGACGTGGTGCGAGTTGCTATTCCATTAGTAATCTTCTTCGCAATTATGTTCTTCCTGATGTTTTTTGTGGCCAAAAAAATTGGAGCTAATTATCGTGATGCTGTTGCGTTATCGTTCACCGCTTCTGGAAACAATTTTGAGTTGGCGATTGCTGTTTCCATTGGTGTTTTCGGAATCAATAGCGGACAAGCTTTTGCTGGAGTTATTGGACCTTTAGTAGAAGTTCCAGCATTAATTATTTTAGTTAATGTTGCATTTTGGTTGCGGAAGAAATTTTATAATTAAACTTCAACTGGTTTTTCGGCAACAAAAATGTAATAAATTCCAACTAAAATAAATGGAATACTTAACCATTGACCTGTTGATAATAGACCGAAAGTTTCCTCAATTCCTCCTTGACTTTCTTTTACAAATTCTACTAAAAATCGAACAGACCAAAGCATAACTAAGAAATAACCGAAAATCAATCCGTGTTTTTCACGAGTATCTGTTTTCCAGTATAAAAGAAAAAGAATCAGAAAAACGATTACATAACCAAATGCTTCATAAAGTTGTGCAGGATGTTTTGCGGGAATATTTTCTAACAAAGCAGAAAAACTTGGATTAATTGCAATAGCGGAATAAGCATCGTTAACATTGTTTATTTTAGTTAGCGTCACAGCTTCAGCAGCGGAATAATTGTCTCTAATGAATTTCACTCCAAAAGATGAATCCGTCGGTTTTCCTATAATTTCTGAATTGAAAAAATTTCCTAATCTAACAAATATTGCTCCACATGCTACTGGAATTACAACTCTATCTAACATCCAAAGTATTGGTCGTTTGATAACTTTTTTGCAATAGAAATAAACGGCTATAATGATGGCAATTGCTGCTCCATGACTTGCTAATCCTCTAAAACCTGTAAATTCAAACCCATTTTCAAAAGAAAAAGGCAACAATATTTCTGAAAGATGATTTCTGTAATATTCCCAATCGTAGAAAAAGACATGTCCTAATCGAGCGCCAAGTAAAGTAGCAATTACTGTCCAAATGAATAAAGTATCTAATTTATCTAGAGATTCATTTTCTCTTTGATAAATATGTTTCATGATATACCAACCAAGTCCGAAAGCAATAACGAACATTAAACTATAATATCGTATGGTAAAAAAACCTATATCTATTCCTTCAGATGGATTCCAAATCATGTCGTGATTATTTATTGTTTTAGGGATTTCAAAAATAATAATATAAATCAGATTATTAACAAGTTTAAGTTTTATTTATGGTTACATTTTTTCTCAGGAACAGGATCATAGCCGCTTTTTCCCCAAGGATGGCAACTTAAAATTCGTTTTGTTCCAAGATAGAAACCATAAAACAATCCATGAATTTGTAAGCTTTGAACAAAATAAGTCGAACACGATGGTTCAAATCTACATTTCATTGGTAGCAAAGGCGAAAGCACTATTTTATAAAAATAAATTAGAAATAGGAAAGGAGTAATAGCTATTTTTTTTAGTGAAATTTTCACCTGATTTCTAATTTGAAATTATTGAAAACTGAAACTTGTTCCTTCTTTTCCGTCTTTCAGTTGAATTCCTAAAGCTAAAAGTTGATCTCTAATTTGGTCTGACAAAGCAAAGTTTTTATTGGCTCTAGCTTCATTTCTCATGCTAATTAACATTTCGATTACACTTGCTAATTTATCTGAGTTGTTTGCTGTTGCTTTTTCATTTTTAATTCCCAAAACATCGAAAATAAATTCATTTAAAGTCTTAGAAAGTAAATCTAAATCTTCTTTGTTTAAAGTTTCTTTTCCGTCATTTACGATATTTACAAAACGAATTCCTTCAAATAAATTGGCAATAAGAACTGGTGTATTGAAATCGTCATTCATGGCGTCATAGCAATTTTTTCTCCATGATGAAATATCAATTGTTGAGTTTGCACTTGGTTGGATTGATTTTAGAACTTCTATTCCTTCCATTAATCGATTAAATCCTTTTTCTGAAGCCACCATTGCATCATTAGAAATATCTAAAACACTGCGATAATGTGCTTGTAGAAAGCAAAAACGAACTATTGATGGATGAAATTCTTTTTCGAAAAAGTCATTTTTTCCTTCGATTAATTCTAATGGTAAAATATAATTTCCAGTTGACTTACTCATTCGTTGTCCGTTCATTGTGAGCATGTTAGTATGCATCCAATAATTAACCGGTGAATGATTGTTGCAAGCTTTTCCTTGTGCTATTTCACATTCGTGATGAGGAAACTTTAAATCCATTCCACCGCCGTGAATATCAAAAGTTTCGCCTAGATATTTTGTACTCATTGCAGTACATTCTAAATGCCAACCAGGAAAACCTTCGCCCCAAGGTGAGTTCCAACGCATGATGTGTGCTGGAGAAGCATTTTTCCACAGTGCAAAATCTTGAGGGTTTTTCTTTTCGTCTTGTCCATCAAGATCTCGAGTTTGAGCAAAAAGTTCTTCGATATTTCGATTGCTTAGTTCTCCATAATTCAAACCACGTTTATTGTATTCGATTACATCAAAATAAACAGAACCATTACTTACATAAGCAAAACCTTTCTCAACTAATTTTTGAATAAGTTCAATTTGCTCGATGATATGTCCAGTTGCAGTTGGCTCAATAGTTGGTGGAAGAAAATTGAAAGTGTCAAGCACTTTATGGAAATCTACTGTATATTTTTGAACCACTTCCATTGGTTCTAATTTTTCAAGACGCGATTGTTTAACAAATCTATCATTTTCAACATCGCCATCATCGGTTAAATGTCCAGCGTCTGTGATATTTCTAACATAACGAACTTTATAATCAAGATGAAGAAAATAGCGGTAAATCATATCAAAAGACATAAAAGTTCTAACATTTCCTAGGTGAACGTTGCTATAAACCGTTGGTCCACAAACATACATTCCAATATTTCCTTTGTGAATAGGAGTAAAGGTTTCTTTTTTGCCAGAAATTGTATTATAAATTTCTAAAGATTGTTTATCGTATGTTTGCATTTGTAGATTATTTAAAACTTAAGATTAAAAAGAAGTGTCTAATTTGATATAGTCTAAAAATTCACGACGTGTTTGTTCGTCTTTAAATTTTCCGCCAAATTCTGAGGTTACCGTACTGCTTTCAATATCGCGAATTCCTCTCGAGTTTACACACAGATGTTTAGCATCAATTACACAAGCCACATCTTCAGTATTTAATACTTTTTGTAATTCTTGGACAATTTGCATCGTTAATCGTTCTTGGACTTGAGGTCTTTTGGCAAAATAGTCAACAATTCTATTCATTTTAGAAAGTCCAACTACAGTTCCATTTGAAATGTAAGCCACGTGAGCACGACCAACAATTGGAAGTAAATGATGTTCGCATGTTGAATATAGAGTGATGTTTTTTTCGACCAACATTTCACCATATTTATAATTATTTGCAAAAGTAGAAGAACTTGGTTTTTTGTTAGGATTTAAACCTCCAAATATCTCTTTTACAAACATTTTTGCTACTCTATTTGGAGTTCCTTTTAAGCTATCATCTGACAAATCCATACCTAATGTTAAAAGTATGTTTTCGACATCTTTTTTTATTAGTTCAATTTTTTTATCATCAGTAATATCAAAAGCATCTTTTCTTACAGGATTATTTGCACTTGTTGCGATGTGATTTTCACCAATTTCGTCTTGTGAATCGTTATGATTTATCATTTAAAACTATAATATTATTGGGATTATTTAATAAAGGTGCAAAGATAAATAATTATATTATATCAAACTCGTATAGTGTTAATAATTGAAAATATTTAAAATTAAGGATAAATATTTCTTAAATTTTTGTAAATTTCGCTCCTCAATTAAAAAAAATAGCTCATATGAAAAGTAAACTATTACTTCTTATACTTTTGTTTTCATGCTTTTATTCAAATGCCCAAAATTTACTAACTAATAGCAGTTTTGAAACTGGTGGTTCTGGAATTGGTTTTGTTACTAACGGAGCTGGATATTCTCAATTGCCAACAGCTTCATTTGGAACAACAGTTCCAGGAAATTTTGCAGTTACAAATTATCCAAAAACATTAAATACAACAGATTTTAATTTTGTTGGAGATCATACAACAGGTGCAGGAAGAATGCTAATTATCGACGGTAATACCACAGCAGGAAATCCACCTTTTTGGAGAGCAGGAAATACAGGAGCTGGAGTAACAGGTTTGACTATTGGTACTACTTATTATTTTAGTTATTGGATTAGATCAGTATCGGATTTAGTTGTTGATACGGCTACACAAGCAGATATTGATGTACAATTGGTTTCGGGTGGTTCTGGTTTTACTCAATTATTAGGAAGTAATTTAGCTCCTTTACCGGCAGATGGTTGGAGACAAGTTGTATTCAGTTTTATCGCTACAGCCACAACTGTACAAATAGAATTATCAAACTCAAATACAAATGCAGTTGGAAATGATTTTGCAGTTGATGATTTTCTTCTAACGGATGATTTAATGATAGCATATGAAGTGGTTAATGCAGATTGTATTACTGCTAATGATGGTGAGATTGCAATCTTTGGTTTTGGAGGAACAGTGCCTTATGTAGATTATTCAATTTCTGGACCTGTAACTCAAAATAATGCTACAGGTCTTTTTACTAATATTCCTCCTGGTGTTTACACTATTTCTATTACAGACAGCGCTTTACCTACAGCAAATACAGTATCATTTGCTAATGTAGTTGTTGGTCCAAACTTGACGACTACACCGAATTCACCACTATGCTTGGGAAGTTCAATCACTCTAAATGTTAGTGGAAGTTCAACAGGTTATACTTGGACTGCTTCTCCAACAGATGCAACATTAACTGCACCAAATAGTAATAATCCAACAGTTTCACCTGCAGTAACAACTACTTATACTGTTACATCTACTGTTGGAGCTTGTGCTCCAATGTCGAAATCATTTACAGTAACAATCAATCCATTGCCAGTTGCAAGTTTTCCTATAGATTTTACTATTTGTCCTAACAATACTGCAAGTATAACTTTGACTGGAACTCCGGGATCAACAGTTACTATTACGAATGATATTGGTAACACTTATATTGCTAATATTGGAGCAGGTGGAACTGGAAATTTTATTACACCACCTTTAGATTTAACCCGAGTTTATACTATAGTTTCGGTTAGGAACTTTTTTACTCAATGTCAAAGAGATTATTTGGGTACAGGTGACATAATAACCATAACAGTTGTACCCAACGGTTGTGCCACGGTAGAAACACAACCAGCTCCAGGAACTAAGCCACTTGATACTTATCTTTGTACAACAGATGAATGTAGAACATTAGAAGCTGAAATTTCACCAATTCCGTCAACTACTAGTTATACGGTTTCGAGTATTCCTTATTGTCCACAATCACCATTTAACGACCCGAGTTATTTTCAGTTTCCTTTGGATCGAGACGATACTTATTCAGGTCTTTTTGACTTACCTTTTGATTTTTGTTTTTATGGTACTAATTTTAATAAAGTACAAATTGGTGATAATGGTGTAATTAGTTTTGTTACTTCCCAAATATATACACCATTTACTGATCAAAATGCTAATTCATATGCGCATACAGCAACACCTTTAAGTAATAATAATTTTCCTGGTGGTGGATATGATGATGCACCTTTTAGAAATATGATTTTAGGTGTTTATCAAGATACAAATGCAGCTGTAATTCCTCCAGCAGGTTCCGGTTTTGGGCGAACAGTGAACTTTAATATTATTGGTCAAGCACCTTGTAGAAAACTAATTGTTAATTTTAATCTTGGATTATTTGGTGGAGCAAATTGTGGTTATTCAGCTGGTGAACAGAAATCTCAAATAGTTTTATATGAAGTTTCAAATATCATTGAGGTTTATGTTGCTAGTAGAGTAGTTGGTGCATGTACGCATGAACAAGGAAGAGCAACTATTGGTATAAAAGGTGGTGGAGCAAACCCACCATCACTAGCTGCGCCAGGAAGAGATTCATCAGCTTGGACTGCAACAGAAGAAGCATGGCGATTTACTCCAACAGGACCAGATGTACCTGTTACAATTAAGTGGTTTGATGGACCAGATGAAATTGGAACAGGACCAACAATTACAGTTTGTCCAGATGAAACTACAACTTACACATTAAATGCAGAATATACTATTTGTGGTGTACCACAAACAGCAACTTCAGATGTTACCTTATCTGTAAATCCTGATTTAACTGCTGAGCCTGTTGATTTAGAAGAATGTGATGGTATTTTTGATCTAAATGAAAATATTGCTACCATTCTTGGTACTTTAGATCCAGATAATTATCTAATTACTTTTCATACAACATTTGAAGATGCTGAAATTTTAGATAATGCTATTTCAGATCCAGCAGCATTTGTTAGTTCGGGTCAATCTATTTTTATGGCAATCGAACCAATTGATCCTGCTACCTCTGCTACTTATGGCTGTATTGTTGTAAAACAATTTGAATTAATTCTAGACGATTGTACACCCCAACCTGATCCAGTACCTGATTTAGAACTATGTGAAAGTAGTTTTGGAAGTGGTACAGCATCATTTGATTTTACACCTCAAACATTAATAGCGTATGGAGCAAATAATCCATTAAATTATACAATAACCTATCATTTATCTCAAACTGCTGCTGATGCAGGAACGGGTGATATTTCTCCAATAAATAACTTCTCAGGAACAAATGGGCAAGAAATTTTTATTCGAATGGAAGATAATGCTACTCCAACTTTCTTTGGAACAACTAGTTTCTTTTTAATAGTTAATCCTATTCCAACTGCTACAATAAGTGGAGCAATTTTAATTTGTTCTGGAGAAACAGCAACTGTTACTTTTACGGGTACACCAAATACTAGAGTTACTTATAATGTTGATGCAGGGGCAAACCAAACTATAGATATTGGAACAACTGGAATTGCAACAGTAACTACACCTGCATTAACTGCTGACAGTACATATACAATTGTTAGTATTGAAAATTTAACAACAACATGTGGACAAACTTTAACAGGTAGTATTTTGATTGATGTAATTGATTTACCAACGGCAACTATTTCAGGTACTATAACTGTTTGTGAAGGTTCGCCAAATCAATTAATCACTTTTACTGGAGCTAATGGAGTTGCTCCATATACTTTTACTTATTTAGATACCAATGGTGTAAGTCAAACAACAGCGCCAAGTATTGGGAATTCAGTATCGATTCCAGTTTCTGCGGCTAATGATGGTGTGTTTACTTATACTTTAACGAGTGTTTCAAGTTCAACAACTCCAGTTTGTTCGCAAGTGCAAACAGGAACATCTACAGTTACTGTAAATGAATTACCAACTGCAACAATTACAGGAGGTGATTCTGTTTGTCTAAACTCACCACAACCACAAATTATAATAACTGGCTCAGGAGGAACATCTCCATATACTATAACTTATTCAATAAATTCAGTTGTTCAACCAACTATTGTTTCCTCTGGAAATACTGTAGTTATTAACGCACCAACAAATGCAGAAGGTACTTTTGATTACGAATTAATTAATATTGAGGAAAGTAGTTTTGCTAATTGCAGTCAACCCCAAACCGCATCCACAACGGTCATAGTCAACGACGCGCCAATCATCAACACACCAACTGCCTATGAAGTTTGTGATGAGAACACAGACGGATTATCCTGTTTATTTGATTTAACGACTAAGATAAATCAGATTACAGGAGGCGATCCAAATGTTGTGGTTGAGTTTTTTGAAACATCAACAAGTGGTGTTGTTTTACCCACGAATTATTGTACTATTGACTCAAATTCACAAGTTTTGTTTGTTCGAGCTTATTTTGCAGGAACTCCAGCGTGTTTTTCAACAACAACGTTACAATTAATTGTGCATCCACGTCCCTTTGCTAATCCAACTATTACAGATTATGCCTTGTGTGATTACACCAATCCGGGCGATGGAGAAGAGGTTTTTACTTTAAACAGTAAAACGGCAGAGATAATCAACGGACAAGTAGGTTTAACGGTAGGCTATTATCTAACCCAACAAGACGCAGAAGACCAAATTAATCCATTACCAAATTTATACACCAATACGACTATTGGCGCACCACAAACGATTTGGATTAACATAAGAAACGTCGCTACAGGATGTAACTCAGTTAGTTCATTTAACATCGTTGTTAATCCGTTGCCAGTAGCTGTAACACCACTACCGATATTTGAGTGTAGTATTGGTACATCAACGACCCAAGCCGAGTTTGATTTAACGGTAAATGAAAATGTAACCACAGCAGGAGCAACAGGCGTAACAGTAACGTATTATTTAAGTTTATCAGATGCTCAAACACCAACAAATGCTATACCATCACCAACCACTTTTTTAGGCAATGATGGACAAACGATTTACATTCGAGTAGAATATACCGCTACAGGATGTTACAGTACAACCACACAATTATTACGCGTTACGGAAGGACCAACGGCCAACGTACCGCAACCGCTGAACTATTGCGATCCAAACAACGATGGCTTTGGTGTGTTCGATTTAGATTCAACCATCACAGCAATTACAGGCGGACAAGCAGGCGTAACAGTAACCTTCCACGAAACACAAGATGATGCGAATATCGGCGCCAATGCTAAATCAAGTCCATATTCCAATATTGTTATTAACCAACAAACCATCTATGTTAGAGTATTTTATACCACAACAGGTTGTTCTAACTTTGTCGAACTAGAACTCATCGTTAACCCAACGCCAGAGGCAACGGTTCCAGAGGATTTACATCTATGTGATTATACAGGCGCAGTAGGTTACGAG
>NZ_SNXR01000012.1 GCF_004362665.1 Flavobacterium dankookense
TGGGATGGAAGTTACAACGGTCAACCACTACCATCAACTGATTACTGGTTTAGTGTACAGTATTTAGAACAAAATGTAAGTAAGGAGTTTAAGGCCCATTTCTCAATAAAAAGATAGAAATCCAAATTTTTAATTTTATTTATACAACGAAAACAATATTTTTATAAATTCGTCGTATATTCCTATAAAATTAAAAATAAATGATTGAAAAAATAAACCTCAACAACATTCTTTTTCTCGATATAGAAACTGTTCCGCAAGAAGAACATTTTAATAATTTGGATAGCGAACTAAAAGAACTTTGGGAACAAAAAACCCAATACCAACGTAGAGAAGATTTTACTCCTGAAGAGTTTTATGATCGAGCCGGAATTTGGGCTGAATTTGGAAAAATCATCTGTATTTCAGTGGGTTATTTTGTCAATAAAAGTGATATTCGAAACTTTAGAGTAACTTCATTTTTTGGCGATGAAAAAAAGATTTTAATAGACTTTTCAAATTTATTGGATACACATTTTAATCAACCACAACATATTTTATGCGGTCATAATGCTAAAGAATTTGATATTCCGTTTATTGCCCGAAGAATGATTATCAACCAAATTGCAATTCCACAAAAACTGAATTTATTTGGGAAAAAACCATGGGAAATTCCACATTTGGACACGTTAGAACTATGGAAGTTTGGCGATTACAAACATTTTACTTCTCTAAAACTACTGACTAAAATTCTCGGGATTCCTTCTCCAAAAGGTGATATCGATGGAAGTCAAGTGGGTCACGTTTTTTATGTAGAAAAAGATATTGACCGAATTATTACCTACTGCGAAAAAGATACCATTGCCGTGGCACAAATATTTTTACGTCTTAGAAGAGAAGATTTATTAATTGAAGATGAAATAATTCATGTTTAAATTTTAGACCTGACAGGTTTTTAAAAACCTGTCAGGTCTTTTTATTACTTTTACAAAAAAACAAATCATGGTTCTCAGTAGATTTTGGCTCGTAATTTTCATTTCGTCAATTGTTTTTATCGTTTTTGGTTTTTTTATCGGAAACAGTTATTCCGTTGATTATGTGTTAAACGGGAAAAAAGACGATCCCATTTTAATTTCGGAAAAATACTTAAATGAAATTCCTAAATTCATTCAAGATAGTATTCAAAAAAACGAGGAAAAAACATTTGTCATCAATCGTGATACCATTAATGCCGATACAACTTACGTTTATAAAAATCAAACTGTAAAAATTTATAGCGGCGTTCAAAAAACCGATGGTTTACTACCAACATGCAAAAGCAGTTTGTTTGATTTAATCCTACCGTTAATGGCCTATCTTGCCTTTTTCTGTGGATTAATGGAGTTACTTATTATTTCGGGTGCTGCCGAAAAATTAGCCAAAAAACTAAGTCCTGTTTTTGCTCAAGTATTTCCTTCAGTACCAAAAAATCACGAATCAATCTCGTATATGACGCTGAATTTTGCTGCCAATTTCCTTGGATTGGATTCTGCAGCAACTCCATTTGGATTGAAAGCCATGCAAAGTTTACAAGAAATCAATCCCGAAAAAGACAAAGCGAGTGATGCGCAAATTATGTTTATGTGTTTGCACGCTGCGGGTTTAACTTTAATACCTACATCAATTATTGGTTATCGTGCCGCCGAAAATGCCGCCAATCCAGCTGATGTGATGTTACCATGTATAGTTACTTCGTTCATTGGAACAATTGCTGCAATGATAATTGTTGGCATTCGACAAAAAATCAACTTTTTAAGCGCGACATTACTCGTTGCTTTAATGACGGTAATCGCAGCAATTGTTGGATTATTATTTTATATAAACGGATTAGATTTGGTTGGAAAAAACTTTTTCACTGCCAATCTTTCTGGATTAATGTTAGTAGCCATTATTGGTTTTACATTGGTTTTTTCTTTTATCAATGAGAAGAAATTTAGCGAAAAAAGCACAACTGTCTTTGATGCTTTTGTATCTGGAGCCAATAACGGATTGCAAACCGGAGTTAAAATTTTCCCTTATGTAATGGGAATGTTAGTAGCGATTTCTTTTTTCAGGAATAGTGGTTTATTTGAAATTATGTCCGATGGAATTTCGTTTGCTTTTTCGAACATTGGCGTAAGCAAACAAATTACAGATTCGCTTCCTGTTGCTATGCTTAGACCATTCAGTTCTGGTGGTTCACGTGGATTTATGATTGATGCGATGCGAAATTTTGGTCCCGATTCATTCACTGGAAGATTGAGTTGTATTTTCCAATGTAGTGCTGAAACAACCTTTTATGTAATTGCCGTTTATTTTGGTTCAGTAAATATCAAAAACACTCGCTATACATTAGGAACAATGCTTTTGGTAGATTTAATTTGTGTGATTACAGCGATTTTTGTGGCGAGTTGGTTTTTTTAAAACTTTCCTGCATAATCTTTTTTGACTTTGAGGATATAAATGTTAAAACTACGATAAACTAATTCACTAGGTTTTGGAAACCTTGCAGGTTATACTTAACTTTACATTTCAATAAACAAACAACAAAATGGACTTCATATATCAAGATCCGTATCCGATTTTAAAAGACGATACACAGTACAAAAAACTTACTTCTGACTTCGTTAAAGTTGAAAAACTAGGTGAAAGAGAAATACTTACCGTTGATGCAAAAGGATTAGAACTTTTGGCACAAGAAGCGATGATTGATGTATCGTTCATGTTGCGAACATCGCATTTAAAAAAATTAGAAAATATTCTTCACGATCCAGAAGCAACGGACAACGACAGATTTGTAGCTTATAATTTGTTGCAAAATGCCGCTGTTGCTGTTGAAGGCGAATTACCTTCTTGTCAAGATACTGGAACTGCAATTGTCATGGCAAAAAAAGGCGAAAATATTTTTACAGGAGTTGATGATGCCGAATGGTTATCCAAAGGGATTTTTAATTCCTACCAAATAAAAAACCTTCGTTATTCGCAAATTGTTCCAATTTCGATGTTTGAAGAGAAAAATTCAGGTTCCAATCTTCCAGCACAAATTGATATTTATGCCAAAAAAGGAAACAGCTATGAGTTTTTATTTTTAGCCAAAGGTGGTGGAAGTGCTAATAAAACATTCTTATACCAAAAAACAAAATCACTTTTAAACGAAAAATCATTAGACGAATTCGTTCGTGAAAAAATAAAAGATTTAGGAACATCGGCTTGTCCGCCATATCATTTGGCGTTAGTAATTGGTGGAACATCTGCTGAAGCCAACCTTGCTGCCGTGAAAAAAGCATCTGCAGGATATTTTGACGAACTTCCAACTACAGGAAATATGGCTGGTCAAGCATTTCGTGATTTAGAATGGGAGAAACGAGTATTACAAATTTGTCAAGAAAGTGCCATTGGAGCACAATTTGGCGGAAAATATTTTGCTCATGATGTTCGCGTAATTCGTTTACCGCGACATGCTGCTTCTTGTCCAGTTGGACTAGGCGTTTCGTGTTCGGCAGATAGAAATATCAAAGGAAAAATCACAAAAGACGGTATCTTTTTGGAACAATTAGAAACCAATCCGAAGCAGTTTTTACCCGAAGTTCCTCCACATTTAGAAGAACCAGTTATTGTAGATTTAAATCGTCCGATGGCTGAAATTTTGGCTGAATTATCAAAATATCCCGTTACCACTCGATTGAAATTAAACGGAACGGTTATCGTAGCACGAGATATTGCCCATGCTAAAATTAAAGAATTACTTGATTCAGGAAAACCAATGCCAGAATATTTCAAAAATCATCCAGTATATTATGCTGGACCAGCAAAAACACCAGAAGGAATGCCATCAGGAAGTTTTGGACCAACAACTGCAGGACGAATGGATGTGTATGTGGATGAATTCCAAAGTCATGGTGGAAGCATGATTATGCTTGCTAAAGGTAACAGAACACAAGCGGTAACTGATGCTTGTAAAAAATTCGGAGGCTTTTATCTAGGCTCAATTGGTGGACCAGCAGCTATTCTAGCGAAAGAAAATATACTTTCTGTTGAAGTAGTTGACTTTGAAGATTTAGGAATGGAAGCTGTTAGAAAAATTACTGTGAAAGATTTTCCTGCATTCATTATTACTGACGATAAAGGGAATGATTTCTTTGCTAACTTATAATTTTATCTTAAAACTAGTACATTAGTGGATTATAATTCGTAATTTATAGATTAATAAAAATTTATAAAAATTATGAAATCTATTATTTACTTATTTGTGTCGTTATTTATTCTAACTTCTTGTGCTACAAAAGCAAAATTTCCTGTTTCGAATATTGCTCCAGCTGCTGATATTTCAGCAAAGAAAAAAAAGGATAAAAATAAAAACATCACACTTGAGATTAAAGCAGAAAATTTAGCAAGTCCAGACCGACTTAATCCATCTGGAAATAACTACAGCGTTTGGGTGGTTACAAAAGAATATGGAATTAAAAATGTTGGACAAATAAATGTTAAAAACGGTAAAAAAACTGAATTTAAAACTGTTACTCCATTCGATTTTGATGAAGTATTCATAACTGTTGAAAATCAAGGAGATTTGAAATATCCAGTTGGGAGAGAAATTTCTAGGACAAAAATTTAAACCAAACAGCTTACAAATGATATAGAAAATATCCATTTGTTAGTTAATCAAAAGCAACCGCAAATCGACATACATTTAATTTGCGGTTGTTTTTTTAATAGAATATGATAAACATGCTTTTTACAGAAACATTTTCAGCGTTTTACACTAGAGTAAAAAACAGCTTAGATGATGGAACATTTGCCAAATTAACTTTAGCAAAAACTATTGGAAATACGGATTTAATGAATATTTATGTTCGTCCGATTATAGATGAAAACACTTTAAAATTGGAATTGAAATTCAAATTTCAGCAAGAAGAATTATTTGAAATTCATACAATCGAAAGTGCTTTTCCGAGATTATTGGAGTTTATAAACAATCCTTTTTTATCGGCTATTCTTTTTACAACCGAGTTTGATTTAACTTATAAATTAAATAAGAAAAGAGCCGTTTCAGTAATTGAACAATTTCCGAGTTTTACTCATGCTTCGCCTGTAATTCTGGACTATTTCGAGAGTAAAAATAGTTAGTTAAGATTCATCTCAGGAATTTCTCCTTCTATAATCAAATCCGCTTCTGTAGAATCTATTATATGTTCTACTGAAATTCCTGGCGCACGTTCTAAAAGTTTAAATCCGTTTGGTGTGATTTCTAAAACGGCTAACTCGGTAACTACTTTTTTTACGCAGCCAACTCCTGTTAAAGGTAAACTACATTTTTTTAGAATTTTACTTTCGCCCGCTTTGTTGACATGCATCATTGCAACGATGATGTTTTCAGCAGAAGCTACTAAATCCATTGCTCCACCCATTCCTTTTACCATTTTTCCTGGAATTTTCCAGTTGGCAATATCGCCATTCTCCGAAACTTCCATTGCACCAAGAATGGTTAGATCAACTTTTTGACTTCTAATCATCCCGAAACTAAAAGCAGAATCAAAAAAACTTGCTCCAGCTAAAGTGGTTATCGTTTGCTTTCCAGCATTGATGATGTCTGCGTCTTCTTCGCCTTCAAATGGAAATGGTCCCATTCCTAGAACGCCATTTTCTGATTGAAACTCTACTGAAATATCGGTTCGAACATAATTAGCCACTAAGGTTGGAATACCAATTCCTAAATTTACATAATAACCGTCTTTTACTTCTTTGGCTATACGTTTTGCTATATCGTTTTTGTCTAACATAAAAACATTTTTTAAACCATTAAGTTATTAAAGTTCATTAAGTTTTATTTTAACTGAACACTTAATACTGAATACTGATTACTTTTTTCTAACTGTGCGTTGTTCAATTCGTTTTTCGAATTTTTCCCCTTGAAAAATGCGTTGCACCATAATTCCTGGAATGTGAATTTGGTTTGGATCTAATGAACCAACTGGCAACAACTCTTCTACCTCAGCAATGGTTATTTTTCCTGCTCCAGCCATACAAGCATTAAAATTTCGCGCAGTTCCTTTGAAAATTAAATTCCCAGCTTCGTCACCTTTCCATGCTTTAACTATTGAAAAATCAGCTTTATAGGCTAATTCCATGATGTGCATTTTCCCGTTGAACTCTCTAGTTTCTTTTCCTTCTGCTACTTCGGTTCCAAATCCTGCTGGTGTAAAAAAAGCAGGAATTCCAGCTTGTGCAGCACGGCATTTTTCGGCTAAAGTTCCTTGTGGTGTTAGTTCTACATCAAGTTCGCCAGAAAGCATTTGGCGTTCGAATTCGGCATTTTCTCCCACATAGGATGAAATCATTTTTTTGATTTGCTTTTTTTGAAGAAGTAATCCTAATCCAAAATCGTCAACTCCAGCATTATTAGAAATACAGGTTAGTCCTGTGATATTTTTTGAAACTAGTTCGGCAATACTGTTTTCTGGTATTCCGCAAAGTCCGAAACCGCCAAGCATGATTGTCATGTTGTCTTCAATTCCTTGAAGTGCTTCTTTAACGGAGTTTACTTTTTTGTTAATCATATTTTAGTTTGTTTGTTTTCTATTCCGAAGCGTCGGAACTGATGGAAGCGGCATCCTTTTTTGTTTTTTTCTAGAAAAATGCCCTTCGACTACACTCAGGGTGACAAAAAAAACAAAAAAGATTGCTTCGCCAGTTCGCTGAGCTCGTGTTAGCGGACAGCAGGAATCAGCTCCTAAAAAAATTATAATCCAAATTCTTCTTCGTTTTGTAATTCTTCTTCGGGAGCAACTATTGTTGTATCTATTACTTTTTTAGCTTCCCAACAATCAACTTTTATGGATAAGTCTGATGGTCTTTCGAAAGGATCTTTTGAAACTAATAAATCTTTGTCTTCGTAGCATTTTTTCATAAAATATCCCCAAACAGGTAATGCTGCTGTTGCGCCTTGTCCATAAGTTATGCTTTTAAATCGAGCGGAACGATCTTCGCAACCAACCCAAACACCTGTTACAAGATTTGGTACCATTCCAATAAACCAACCATCGGATTGATTTTGAGATGTACCTGTTTTTCCTGCTATAGGATTTGTAAAGCCATATGGATATCCAGTCCATCTGTTATCGCCACTTCCGCCACCTTCTGTTCTTAGTCTTACACCTGAACCACTTTCGGTTACGCCTTCAAGAAGTTTTACTACTGCATAAGCGATATCTTTATTTAAAACGTCGCGAGAGTCAGGAACTGGTTCGTATAAAACCACGCCATTTTTATCTTCTATTCTTGAAATAAATTGTGGTTTTACATAAACGCCTTGATTAGCAAATGTGCTGTAGGCAGCAACCATATCTTCTACTGTGATTTCTACTGCTCCGAGCGCAATAGATGGTTGAACTGGAATTTCTGAGTTAACTCCTAATTTTTTTGTTAGACTCACTACTGCTTCTGGACCAGTTTTGTCAATTAGTTTTGCAGAAACTGTATTTATGGATAATGCTAAAGCGCGTTTTAGCGTAACCATTCCGCGATATTGTCGGTCAGAATTTTTTGGTTCCCAATCGGCAGTAACGTGATGTCTTCCTTTGTGAATCATAAACGGACTATCTATTATAGAATCACATGGTGACATTCCTAATTGCTCAATAGCTGTGGCATAGACAAACGGTTTAAAGGTTGAACCTACTTGTCTTGCACCTTGACCAACGTGATCGTATTGGAAATATTTGTAATCGATTCCGCCAACCCAAGCTTTGATATGACCTGTTTGTGGTTCGAGTGACATTAAACCTGCTTGAAGAAAATGTTTATAATAGCGAATAGAATCTTTTGGAGTCATTAGCGTATCGATTTCGCCTTTCCAAGAGAAGATTTTCATTTTAGTTTTTACGTCAAAAGAAGCAATGATTTCTTCTTCAGATTTGTCTAATTCTTTCATTACTCGCCAACGCTCAGAATTTTTCATAGCATTGGTCATGATGCGATTTGTTTCGGCATCGGTAATGTTGATAAATGGTGCGTTTTTATTGTCTTTTTGTTGGATAAAAAATTCTTGTTGAAGATTTTTCATGTGAGCTTGAACCGCTTCTTCAGCATGTTCTTGCATTTTGGAATCGATGGTTGTGTAAATTTTAAGTCCATCAGTATAGATGTCGTAATCTTCTCCATCTGGTTTTTTGTTTTCTTTTACCCATTTTTTCATGTATTCGCGAAGGTATTCACGGAAATAGGTTGCGATTCCTTCTTTGTGCGTTTGGAGTTTGAAATCCAATTTTATAGGTAAATTGCTTAAACTTTCTTTTTGAGACTGCGTAATAATTTTAGAACGTAGCATTTGAGAAAGTACAACATTCCTCCTATTCTTCACTCCTTGCGGATTTCTAACTGGATTATAAAGCGAAGAATTTTTGAACATTCCAACTAAAATTGCTGATTCGTCAATGGTTAAATCTTTCGGTTCTTTAGAAAAATAGGTTTTTGATGCGGAACGAATTCCAATAGCATAATTATTGAAATCGTATACGTTGAAATACATAGCAATGATTTCATTTTTAGTATATTGTCTTTCAAGTTTGATGGCAATAATCCATTCTTTTACTTTCTGAATTATTCTAAAAAGTTTAAAACTTGAACCTTCGCCGTGGAATAATTGTTTGGCTAATTGCTGAGAAATTGTACTTGCACCACCGTCAGCACCTAATTTTAAAGCGGCTCCAAAAGTTCTTCGAGCATCAATTCCTGAATGTTCATAAAAACGTTCATCTTCAGTTGCTACTAATGCTTTAACCAAATGTGGCGGAAGATCTTCAAATTTGATAGGTGTTCTGTTTTCGTTGTAAAACTTTCCAATTGTTACACCATCAGAAGAGATGATTTCGGTTGCTAAGTTAGATTCTGGATTTTCTAGGTCTTCAAAAGAAGGCATTTTGCCAAAAAATCCCCATGATGCTAGCAAGAAAAAAAGTACTGCCGCACCAGAACTGTAAAAGAATAATTTCCAAAACTTCTTTTTATAGTATTTGATGTCTTTTACGGTAGTAGTATTATTTTTTTGAGCCATAACTAATTATTCTTTTGATTCTATTCTAAATCCAACATCTGAAATTCCTTCTAACTTTTCAACGCCAGTTATTTTTCCCGTTTGCCTTACGGCTTGTTTGATGCTGATTTTATATATTCCTTTTTGATTGAACTTTTCGTTTTTTTTGTAAACCAATTTATTCTCTTTAATATCGGCAAAACCTTCTCCAAGAAGTGTGCCGTCTGGATTTGCCATTACATATTCAAGTGTATCGACTTTTACTTTTCTATTTGGTTGTTCTAATGAAACAATTAAAAAAAGATTGCTAAACGGATACGCATTATTATCTCTTACATTGACGAACAAATCGTAGCTTTTATTTGCATCTAATTGTGGCAAATCAAAAGAAACTATACTGTCTTTGTGCCAAAATTTTCCAACAGATTTATATTCGTCAAAAACTCTTTTTTTGTCACATGAAAATAAAATAAAGCATACTAAAATAAGTGCTAAACTATTTTTTTTGTTCATTTTTTTTGTTCATTTTTTTTACTAATTATTGGCTTTTTATTTTGTCTGTTTTGATTTGGGTTTGGATTGGGGTTTTGGTTTTGGTTTGAATTCTGGTTCGGATTTGAGTTAGAATTCGTATTTGGTTTTCTTTTTTTGTTATTGTTGTTTTTCTTTTTTCTTGGTTGATCAAAACGCGTTAAACTTTCTTGACCCATTGCGTTATTGAAGTTTGCTTCAGGTTCTGCAACTATTTCTATTGCATAATCTTCTAGCGCAGAAACTCTGATTTTTTGTTTATTTTGCTCAACAATTTCCTTGACTTGGTCAATTTTTAACACATGCCAATTGGCAAAATTATCTGTATAAGCAAACCACATTAATCCTTTAAAAATGTCTTGTTTTTGGCAAATTGCATCACCTTTTTCGGTGTATAACTTGGTTTCAAAATCAGGAAATCCTTTTAATGCGTCGAGATAAGTATCCAATTCGTAGTTTAAACAACATTTCAATTTTCCGCATTGACCAGCTAACTTTTGTGGATTTAAAGAAAGTTGTTGGTAACGAGCTGCTGATGTGTTGACGCTTCTAAAATCGGTTAGCCAAGTAGAACAACATAATTCTCGTCCACAAGAGCCAATTCCTCCAAGACGCGATGCTTCTTGACGAAAACCAACTTGTTTCATCTCAATTCTTGTTTTGAAAACTTGAGCAAATTCTTTGATTAATTGACGAAAATCAACTCTATCTTCGGCAGTATAGTAAAAAATCGCTTTTGAACCGTCACCTTGAAACTCGATGTCGGAAATTTTCATTTGTAACTTTAAAGCAATCGCAATTTCACGTGCTTTTACCTTCATTGGTTCTTCTTTGTCGCGAGAATCACTCCAAATATCAATATCTTTCTGAGAAGCTTTTCGATAGATTTTTTGAATTTCGGCTGAATCAGGATTTACTCCTTTTTTCTTCATTTGGATTTTCACCAATTCACCTGTAAGGGTAACAATACCTATATCGTGTCCTGGCGAAGCTTCAGTAGCTACAATATCGCCAATGCTTAGTGTTAATTTTTCTGTGTTTCGATAAAACTCCTTTCTTCCATTTTTGAAACGAACTTCAATACAGTCAAAAGGTGTTTCACCATTAGCAGGACTCATATTGGAAAGCCAATCAAAAACTGTTAATTTGTTGCAGCTATCGGTGCCGCAAGTCCCATTATTTTTGCATCCTCTAGGCGAACTGCCATCAGACGTTGAACAACTTGTACATGCCATAATTTGAATATATATTGGTCATCTCGATGTATAACCGAGACTACTTATCATAGATAACGTTAAAAGTGTAAAGATAGTATTTTTTAAATTTCAAAAAATGGTTTTATTTTTATTCTTTTATAGTAAAAATCTTTTGTTTTAATATGATTTTCTATATTTGATAATTATTAATTTAAATTAAATTTATGAAAATCTTAAAACTATCCGTTGTGGTTGCATTAATCACATTGTCATTTTCGTGTTCATCAGATGATGGACCAACTACTTCAGGAGAATTAACTGGAAAATGGTATTATAAAGAGTATAAAGTTGCTGGGCAAACTATTCCATATGATGATCATGAAGCTTGTGGAAAAGATTATATTCAATTCAATGCCGATGGAACTGGTGCTAATGTAGATATTTGGGATTGTGAAATTGATGCAGCACCATATACTTATACAAGAACGGGTAACAATATTACCGTTAGTTCGGATGGAGAATCAGATACTGCCCAAATCACTGAGCTTTCATCAACAACATTAAAAATAAAAGTGGTTTATGATTTTTATGATGATGGGAATGATCAAACCGTAATTGAAGTTTATACAAGAAACTAACTTATAAAACGCTGATTTTAAATCGGCGTTTTTTATTCTTGTTAATTTATTTCTACTGAATAATTTAGCATATTTCGATTGGTTTCATCAAGATTTTTTCGAGATTTAAAAACGTTTTTTAGCAGCGTAAAATTCCAATTATTTCGTTTTTTCCAAGTTGCAAAAGTTTCGTTTTTCCAATCGAAATCGTCTTTCCAAAAATATTTTGGCGAAACATAACAATAGGTGTATGGAATAAGATAAGAACTATCGTTTTGCGTTTTTACCTTTAGCGATTGAGTTTCGTTTCTATAAATCGATTGCGGATATAGTAGTGTTATTTTTCTTTTTTGGGTTTCGGTTTTTAGAAAATTAGCCACTTCAAAATAATCGCTTTCAATTTTCTTTAAGCTAAATTCGTTATAGGTTGTTTCTCCAATTTTATCAATTGGTCGTAGCTGAATAATATCGATTGCATACTCATCATAAACTTTGAAAAAATCTTTTAATTCGTGAAAATTATCTTGGTTGAACGTATAATTGATACGTAAACGAAGTTTTGGATTGACCTTTTTTTGATCGGTTATGAACTTCAAAATATCATGAAATTTTTCATAAATTCCTTTGTCCATCAAGTCTTCATAGGTTTCTTTAGTAACGCCATGCATCGACAAAATAAACTCGTCCAAACCTGCATTGGAAAAACTTTCTACATCTTCTTTTTCAAGTAAATTACCATTGGTAATCATACTAATATATGGAACATGATGTTTTTTTGCAACTTCAATTAGCTTTGTGTTGTGTTTAAAAAGTGTCGGTTCAGCGCCGCAACCGATTTGTAATTTCAAAGCATTTTTAAAAATAGCATCGGCAATTTCGTCAATGTTTTCTTCTTTAAAAATGCCTTTCATGTTTTTTCTAACATAGTCATCATCTGTAAAATAACACATTTTACAACGAAGATTGCAAGCTAAAACCGGATCCAATTGAATGGCCAAATACCTTTTGTTCAAAACAGAAAGCAACCAAAGTCCAAGAAATTTAACTCGGTGATTTTTTATGGCGTTATTGAACTTTAGTATTTTGTAAATATCCATTTAAAACTTGATTAGGAATCTAATTTATATAATTTATCTGATAATCTTACTCTAAACGGCACTTCGAATGTTATTTTGTCTCCCACTTTTGCAGATGAATTATCACTTCCGTTGACGAACATTTTTTCTAAAACCAATTCCTGATTTCCAGTTGTTGGTCCAGAAATTAAGATTTTATCACCAAGTTGTACTTCATTTTTTTCTAGAATAAAAAGTGCAACTTGAGCTTTTACAAAGTAATGTTCGGCTTTGCCAAGTAGTGATTTCTTAACTTTTATTTTTTGACGAATGTCTGTAGTGTTTTTTGTTTTTGCTAAAGCAATATCAGAAAGTTCGCCAGAATGTTTGAATTTCAAATTTTCTGATTTTCCTTTTCTGAAAACTTTATTACCCACTTGTTTTCCTCTTCGAAGTTTAACTTGTTCTGCTAATGGCAAATGTGTGATTTCTAAACATTCGGTTGAACAACAATTTTCCATTGCTGCTTTACATTCATCACATTGAATGAATAATATATGACAACCATCATTTAAACAGTTGGTGTGATTATCGCAAGGTTTTCCACATTGATGGCATTGCGAAACGATATCGTCTGTAATTCTTTCCCCTAATCGATGATCAAAAACGAAATTCTTTCCTATAAATTTACTTTCTAAGTTTTCTTCCTTGATTTGTTTAGCATAATTGATAATTCCGCCTTCAAGCTGAAACACATTTTTAAAACCTTGGTGTTTAAAATAGGCTGATGCTTTCTCACATCGAATTCCGCCAGTGCAATACATCACTAAGTTTTTATCTTCTTTAAAGTCTTTTAATTGTTCGTTGATGATTGGTAAACTTTCTCTAAAAGTTTCTACATCTGGCGTAATCGCACCTTTAAAATGACCAATCTCACTTTCGTAATGATTTCTAAAATCTACTACAATGGTGTTTGGATCTTCTAATATTTGGTTGAATTCCTTTGCTTTCAAATGCACTCCAATATTGGTAACATCAAATGTTTCATCATTCAAACCGTCGGCTACAATTTTGTCGCGAACTTTTACAGTCAATTTCAAAAACGAATGATCGTCATGTTCTACGGCAACATTCAAGCGAATGTTTTTCATGAAATCATAGGCTTCTAAAGTTTCTCTAAAAGCTTCGATATTCTCGGCTGGAATACTCATTTGAGCATTGATTCCTTCCTTGGCTACATAGGTTCGACCAAGAGCATCGAGTTTATTCCATTGGACAAATAAATCGTCGCGAAATTTTTTGGGCTCTTCAATTTTGGCGTACGCATAGAAAGATAATGTAAGACGTTGTTGTCCGGCTTCATCAATAAGTTGAGCTCTTTCTTCTGCGCTTAAGGTGTTATACAGTTGCATGCTATAAACGTTTAAGTGAGAAATAGGTATTGAACTCTAAATGGAAGAATTCGAGGCAAATTTACATCTTTTTTCAAATAAAAAAACCCTAACAATTTTTCAATTGAAAGGGTTTCTTTTTCATAGCAATTCTTAATTTTTAATTTATAACCACACAATCACCGTTTACGCATTCTACAGAAGTTGGCGGTAATTCAACAGCACAATCTGATACGGCATTAGTTTGGATGTTGTATTGATGATCCATTTCATTGAACTCTGTAACCATTTGTTGTAATTGAGTAAGATTTACCGAACTTGGAAAAAGCAAATATTCTTTTGGTCCACCACATGGTTTGCTTCCAAAAGCAATGTAGTTACAACTTCCTGAGCAATCAAAACTGTTTATGTAATTGATTATTTCAGCTTTTTTTGCATCCAATATTGGTTGCGTAATTACTTCATCATTTAAGACTGAGTTATCATCAGAGCCAGAACATTGAAATGATAAAAATGCGACTAAAAGTACGAATGTTTTAAAAAGAGTTTTCATCGGTTTTTGGGTTAGGTCAAACAATTTCAAAGCAATTTTTATTATTAGATATAAAAACTACAAAAAGGTTGCGTTAAAAATGAAAAAATCCTTTCAGTTGAAAGGATTTTATTTTTTTAGCAAAATTCTGAGTAAGCATCTTTAAGGTTTTCTGCTATCATTTCAGCAGGACGACCTTCAATATGATGACGTTCTAACATGTGAACCAATTCGCCATTTTTGAACAAAGCCATACTTGGTGATGATGGAGGAAAAGGAAACATTTCTTCTCTTGCAGCATCAACTGCTTCTTTATCAACTCCTGCAAAAACAGTCACTAAATGATCTGGCTTTTTAGCTCCATCCAAACTCATTTTTGCTCCTGGACGAGCATTTCTTGCAGCGCAACCACAAACCGAATTTACAACTACTAGTGTTGTTCCCTCAGCTTTGATAGCGTTTTTCACTTCTTCTGAATTATATAAATTTTGAAAACCTGCATCTGTTAATTCAGCACGCATTGGTTTTACCATTTCTTCTGGATACATAATTTTAATATTAGATTTTAGATATATGATATTAGATTTTAAAAATCTTGTACAAAGGTAATGAGAATTCTAATTTTTCGAATAGTTGTTTTCATAAAGATTTGTTATAGTTTAATCAGATTAACAAATCTACTTATTGATTCTTTGGAAACACCATTTTCATTCAAATGTTTTATAAAAGCACTTCCAATAATTGCGCCTGAACCGAATTCGCAAACCGTTTCAAACGTCTTTTTATCATGAACTCCAAAACCGATTAAGTGTGGATTTTGTAACTTCATGTTCTGAATGCGTTGGTAATAATCCGTTTGAAAAGTAATCGCATTGGTGCTTCCTGTAATGCTATTGGACGAAACCAAATAAATAAATCCAGAGGAATAACTGTCCAATTGTTTAATGCGTTCTTCCGAAGTTTCTGGCGTTATTAACAGCACATTTGAAACTTGGTGTTGTTCACACAATTCTTTAAAATTGGAGAGGTAATAATGCAAAGGCATATCGGGAATTATAATTCCGTCAACACCAACTTGTGCACATTTTTCTATGAATTCTTTTTCTCCAAATTGCAAAACCACATTCAAATAACCCATCAATATAATTGGTTTTTGAGTGATATTTCGTAGCGATTGCAATTGTTCGAATAAAAGATGTAATGTCATTCCGTTTTCAATCGCTTGACCACTACTTTCTTGAATAACTGGTCCATCTGCTAATGGATCAGAATACGGAAATCCAATTTCAATCATATCAACATCACTTTCATCTAAATGTTTTAAAATAGTTAGCGTATCGTTCAAATTTGGAAATCCTGCTGTAAAATAGAGTGACAAAATGTTCTCTTTTTTAGTTTCAAATAAAGATTGAATTCTATTGTTCATCGTTTCTGTAATTTTGTAGTGTTGCCAAATCTTTGTCACCTCTTCCCGATAAATTCACGACCACAACATCGGTAGTTTTCAATTTCATTTTATGCAAATAAGCCAAAGCATGTGCCGATTCAATAGCCGGAATAATTCCTTCTATTCGAGACAAATCGTAAGCAGCTTGCATCGCTTCATCATCAGTAATCGAAACTACTTCTGCTTTATTAGTATCATGCAAATACGAGTGAATCGGACCAATTCCGGGATAATCCAATCCTGCCGAAATCGAATGTGGTTCTACAATTTGTCCATCATCGGTTTGAATTAAATAAGTTTTACTTCCGTGAATGATTCCTTTTTTACCCAAAGCAATTGTTGCTGCAGTTTTTCCAGAATGAATGCCCAAACCTCCAGCTTCAACAGCGATTAATTGAGTTTTTCCATTGTCAATAAAATGATAAAAAGCGCCAATGGCATTACTTCCGCCACCAAGGCAAGCCACAACATAATCCGGATTTTCATCGCCTGTTTTTTCCTTTAATTGGATTTTGATTTCTTCGCTGATAACCGATTGGAATTGCGCCACCAAATCGGGATACGGATGCGGACCAACCACGGAACCAATAATATAATGTGTTCCAACTGGATCATTTATCCAAGCTCTGATAGCTTCATTTGTTGCATCTTTCAAGGTTTTACTTCCGCTCGTTGCAGGTTGAATTTTTGCACCTAAAAGACGCATGCGTTCTACATTTGGTTTTTGGCGTTCGATGTCAATTTCACCCATGTAAATCGTGCAATCCAAACCTAATAATGCACAAGCAGTAGCAGTCGCAACTCCATGTTGTCCAGCGCCAGTTTCAGCAATAATTCGTTTTTTATTGAGTCGTTTGGCTAACAAAACCTGACCAATTGCATTGTTTATTTTGTGTGCGCCTGTGTGATTTAAATCTTCTCTTTTCAAATAAATTTGCGCTTGGAATTGATCGGATAAATTCTTCGAAAAATACAATGGCGTTGGTCGTCCAACATAATCTTTCAATAGTAATTTGAATTCGTTTTGAAAGTCTTCGGTTGCTATGATTTGCAAATAATTTTGTTGCAATTCCAATACATTTGGATACAACATTTCGGGTACAAATGCACCGCCGAATTCGCCATAAAATCCGTTTTCATCTGGTTGTAAAGTCGTTTTCATCATCTTCTTATTTTTTCTATTAATTCGCTCACTTCCTCCGTGATTTTTTTAGTATTTGTATCTTCTAATCTGCTATTGAAATCCAATCCAGCTAACGTCGGATAATTTTTAAATTTAATCTTACCAATATTATGAATACTTAATCCGCCACTCAAAAAAAAGGGTTTTGATAAAGTATATTTTTCTAATAATTCCCAATCAAATGATTGCCCGCTTCCGCCATATTTCGGAGTTTTGGTATCAAATAAAAAATAATCGCAAACAGATTGATACAATTCTAAAACATTAAAATCAAAGTTTTCGTCAACAGAAAATACTTTGATAATTTTGATGTTATTTTCTTTTAAAATTTCACATTCAGCAACCGTTTCATTTCCATGTAATTGAATAAAATCAAACGAAAATTGCTTTTGAATTTCAATAATTCGATTAACATCTTCATTTACAAAAACCGCTACTTTTTGTATCGTTGATGGTAGTTTTTCTATGGCTGTAATCGAAAAATTATCGCCTACAAATCGCTTTGATTTTGGATAAAAAATAAATCCCATAAAATCTGGTTGCAAAGCTCCTATTTCAAGTATGTTTTTTGGAAATTTCATTCCGCAAATTTTAATCTTCATCCCTTCAATTTTTGAATTAGTTCATAACATTTTAAAGCAGGTCGTTCTTCTTTCATAAAATATTCTCCAATCAAAAAACCATCAAATCCATTGGCTTTTAAAAGTTGAATTGTTTCCAAAGATTGAATGCCACTTTCTGCAATTTTAACACTAGATTTTGGAAGTAATTGCGCCAATCTAATGCTGTTTTCAACCGAAACTTCAAACGAATTTAAATTGCGATTGTTGATTCCGATTAAATCAAAATTCAAATCAAGATTATCTAAAATTTCAGCTTCGTTTTGGGTTTCCAGAAATACTTCTAATCCTAGTTCGTGAGCCAAATTGGTATACGACTGCAATTGTTTTTTGGTCAAAATTTTTGCAATCAATAAAATAACATCTGCGCCCATTGCTTTTGATTGAAATAATTGATATTCATCTACAATAAAATCTTTTCTCAAAATAGAAATGGCGTTATTTTGTCGCGCCAATTCAAAATCGGTTGGTTTTGCTCCGAAAAAATTTTCATCGCTCAAAACCGATAAACCCGACACCAATGCTTCGGTATAACCTTGCGTAACTTCAACCACATTGGCATCTAAATTGATGTTTCCTTTGGCAGGTGATTTCCGTTTGAATTCGGCTATAATTCCGCCAGTAACAGAACTTGTAATGGCTTTTTTTAACGAACGTGTAGCAGATTGAAACAAAGGAAATTGCTCTAGTTCAGCTATGGAAATTCTCGATTTTAAGGCAGTAACTTCCTCTAATTTTTTGGCTTTTATAGTATCTAAAATAGTCATCGGATTTCAGTTAAAATGTTTAATGATTGCTTGGCTTTTTGTTCAAATAAGGAGATTTTTGCTAGTTCAAATGCTTCTTGAAAATCTAAATTTTGATGATAGGTTTGAATGGCCAAAGCGGCGTTCGACAACACTACATTATTTTGTGATGTTGTTCCTTTTCCATTAATGATGGTCGTAAAAATTTCTGTAGCTTCGGCAACGGTATTTCCGCCAAATAATTGATCGTAATTTACTTTAGGCAATTGAAAATGGGATGCATTTAAAATGTGTTCACCATCATTTTGAATTATTTTCACGCTATCCGTTAAAGTGATTTCATCAAAACCATCCAAACCATAAATAATACTATAATTGGAATTATTATTTTGCAAAATGTAATGGTACATTCGAGCCAATTCTAAACTAAAAACACCACTCATTTGTACTTTTGGTTCTGCAGGATTAACCAATGGACCTAACATATTGAAGAAGGTTTTTACTCCTAATTCTTTTCGGATTGGTCCAACAGTTTTCATTGCTGGATGAAACAATGGAGCGTGTAAAAAAGTGATATTCGCTTCTTTAATTTGGTTTTCTATTACGGCATTATCGGTTGGAAATGCAACGCCCAAACTTTCTAAAACATTAGACGAACCAGAAACCGATGAAACACCATAATTTCCGTGTTTGGCAACAGGAATTCCTGCTCCAGCAACGACAAAAGAAGTTAAAGTTGAAATGTTAAACGTGTTTTTCCCATCGCCACCAGTACCGCAAACATCCATCGGATTGTAAGTTGATAAATCTACTTTATGACACAACGAAAGTAATGCTTCTCTAAAACCAATTAGTTCGTCAAGCGTGATATTTCGCATGATAAAAACCGTCAAAAAAGAAGCAATTTGACTTGAATTGTATTTTCCTAAAGCTATATTTTCTAGAACTTCTTTGGCTTCTTCTTTAGAAAATGTTTTGTGTGCGTATAAGTAATCTAATATATTTTTCATTTGTTTATAGTATATTTTAATGATGTAACAAATGTAATCGCCGTTTAATTTTTCTCACCAGCATTGGCAATCTGCAGGTAAGAGGCGATTTCATAACTAATTCTTTAACCAATTGTTGATAATTTGCGCTCCGTGTTCTGTCAAAACGGACTCGGGATGAAATTGTACACCACGCCAATTGAATGTTTTGTGTTTGATTGCCATAATATTTTGATTTTCATCTTTGGCTAATACTTCAAAATCGGCGGTGTTTGAAGGTGCTACAACCCATGAATGATAATGACCAACTTTGAAATTTTTCGGAATATTTTCAAACAAATAATCGTCTTTTTCGATAGAAATGGTAGAGGCAATTCCGTGTAAAGGTTCGCTTAAATTGTGTAAAAATCCACCTGAAAATTCGGCAATAGCTTGATGACCTAAACAAACTCCGAGTATAGCAACCGATTTATTTTTTTCTAAAACTTCCATCATTTTTCCAGCATTTACTGGAATTCCTGGACCAGGAGAAAGCACTATTTTATCATACAAATGAAAGGTTTTAAAATTTATTTTATCATTTTTCACCACATCGATTGTGGCATCAACCAAATTATGCATCATACAAACTAAATTGTACACAAACGAGTCGTAATTGTCTATAACTAATACTTTCATAACTTATATTATTTGCGCCAAATCAATTGCTTTTCGCAATGCCGTTAGCTTGTTATTTACTTCATTAAGTTCCGATTGCGCATCCGATTTTGTTACAATTCCACATCCAGCTTGATAAGTCAATTCGTTTTTATAACTCAAAAAAGAGCGAATAAAAATGGCGTGATTGAAGGTTTTATCTAATCCAATAATTCCAATCGCACCACCATAAAAACCGCGACTATCAGGTTCGTTTTCGTCAATAATTTGCATCGCTCTATGTTTTGGCGCACCCGATAAAGTTCCTGCTGGATACGTATCACCAAGAATTTTAATAGGATTAAAATTGTCTTTAAGTTGTGCACTAACTTTAGAAACCATATGAATTACGTGCGAATACAATTCGATTTCCTTAAATCGTTCAACAGTTACTTCAGTACTGTTTTTACTCAAATCGTTTCGTGCCAAATCGACCAACATGATGTGTTCGGCATTTTCTTTTGGATCCATTTGTAAAGCTTCCGACAACATTTTATCATCGTCTGAATTTCCAGTTCTTTTAAACGTTCCTGCAATTGGGTTGATAATGGCTTTTTGATTGTTTATAGTCAATTGTGCTTCGGGCGAAGAACCAAAAATTTTAAAATTTCCATAATCGAAGTAAAATAAATAAG
The DNA here is from genome assembly GCF_004362665.1 of Flavobacterium dankookense. GTDB lineage: Bacteria > Bacteroidota > Bacteroidia > Flavobacteriales > Flavobacteriaceae > Flavobacterium > Flavobacterium dankookense. Next base: position 20,667 of record NZ_SNXR01000012.1, read on the forward strand.
GCGATGGATTTATGGAACGCAAAGCTCTGTAAACATTGAATTCATCGCCTTGAAATTGTTGTTTGAATTTTCGCGAAAGCACTACTTGAAATACGTCACCTTGAAAACAATGTTGCTGACCAATGGCAATTTTTTCTAAAAATTCTTCATCATTGAAATTAGACGTTTCGCCGTTTATTTTCTTAAAATGAAAGGTTGTTACCGCACGATTGGCTACCAAATCAACGAGTTCGGATAAATTTGATTTTTGATCGGGCAAAAGATTTTCTAGGATAAATAACTCGTTATTAAAATGATTAAAAACAATGGTAAATCGGAACAAATGATACTGCATTAACGGTAAATCAAACGATTGATTTTTAAATTCAATGTCTTCAAATAACGGAATAGCATCATAAGAAGTATAGCCAAATAAACCGTTGGTGACAAATCCCAAATTCAAATCTTCCGACTGAAAAGAAGTGGTGAATTGATGTAATTCTGAAGCAATTTCAACAGCATTAGTTGGTTTTACTTGACTAGTTCCATCAGGAAAATCAAGTGTTGCCGTTTCTTTTTTTACCACAAACGAAGCTATTGGTTGAAAACACAAGTAGGAAAAACTGTTTTCTTTGCTTTTATAATCAGAGCTTTCCAGCAAAAAACTTGTTGGAAATTTATCGCGCAACTTCAAGTACAATTCCACTGGTGTGTGTGTATCGCTTAGCGTTTTTTTAAATTTTGTTTGAAAAGAATACATATATTTTAAATTGTTTTGGAAAAATTAGACATAAAAAAAACCCGCTTGGAAAAGCGGGTTTGAAGATATTGTAGAAAATTACAAATAGCAGTTACCAACCGATTCCAAGAACGGAGTTAGTCATGTGCCACCAATTTGTATTTTGTATTTTGTTCATCATAATCGGTACAAACATATTGAATTATTTTATTGCAATTGCATTATTTTTTAAATTTTAACATTTGTTATATGAAATTATTTCTTCATCCTGCGCATCAATTCTTGTTCTATATCATTTAATTTCATGTTTTTAGCTTGAAGTAAAATCAAATAATGAAACAATAAATCGGCAGCTTCACCAATAAACAAATCTTTATTGTCATCTTTGGCTTCGATTACCAATTCAACTGCTTCTTCACCAACTTTTTGGGCCATTTTGTTGATGCCTTTTTGATAAAGTGAAGCAACATACGATGCTGAACTTGGGTTCGAAATGCGGTTTTCAATGACGTTTTCCAATTCGTTTAAAAACTGAATTTTAGGTTCTGTAGCAAAACATGAAGTAGTTCCGTTGTGGCATGTTGGTCCGTTTAGAATGACTTGAATCAGCAATGCATCTTGATCGCAATCTTCTTTTATGGAAACTACTTTTAGAAAATTTCCAGACGTTTCACCTTTGGTCCAAAGTCTCTTTTTACTTCTACTAAAGAACGTTACCACATTTTCAGTTTGTGTTTTTTGTACCGCTTCTTCGTTCATGTAACCCAACATTAATACCTGTTGCGTTTCATTATTTTGGATAATTACTGGAATTAATCCGTTGTTTTTTGAGAAATCTAATTTCATCTGATGGGAATATTTTGAGTTTTTAAAATGTTTTTTAATTCGGAAATCGGCACTTCATTAAAGTGGAAAATACTCGCTGCTAATCCGGCGCTGACTTCGGTTTTGGTAAATAAATCTATAAAATGCTGCGAATTTCCTGCGCCACCAGAAGCGATAACTGGAATAGAAACGGCTTTACTAATTTCATTTGTAATTTCTAGTGCAAATCCGTTTTTCGAACCATCGTTGTTCATTGAAGTAATTAATAATTCGCCTGCACCTAATTTTTCGACTTTTTTTGCCCAATCTATAGCTAAAATTCCAGTTGATTCTGTTCCGCCTTTGATGAAAACAAACCAATCATTTTCCACTTTTTTGATGTCGATAGCAACGACTAAACTCTGACTTCCAAATGCATCTGAAATTTGCGTAATTAACTCAGGATTTAAAACGGCAGCCGAATTAATACTTACTTTATCAGCACCAGATTGTAGCAATAATCGCGCATCATCAACCGATTGAATACCGCCACCAACCGTAAACGGAATATTGATTTCTTTTGATAATTGCGTTACCATTTCAGCCAATGTTTTTCGCTTTTCCAATGTTGCAGAAATGTCTAAAAACACCAATTCGTCCGCACCATTTTTAGAGTAAAACGAAGCCAATTCTACAGGATTTCCTGCGTCTTTTAATTCCAAAAATTGAACGCCTTTTACAACGCGTCCATCTTTAATATCCAAACACGGAATAATTCTTTTCTTTAACATAATTCGCGTAGATTTTCGATTTTGATTGTGCCTTCGTATAATGCTTTTCCGATGATGGCACCTTCACAACCTATCGTTTTTAAAAGTTCTAAATCGGAAATAGTTGTAACGCCACCACTAGCAATTAAATTCACTTTTGTTTTTTCTAAAATATTCTGATACAATTCATTAGACGTTCCTTGAAGCATTCCGTCTTTTGAAATGTCTGTACAAATTACTGTCGAAATTCCTTTTGAAACGTAATCAGAAATATAATCGACGACATCAATTTCGGATGTTTCTAACCAACCATGAGTAGCAATTTTTCTATTCAAACAATCGGCGCCCAAAATGATTTTTTCACTTCCAAATTCAGTTAACCAATCTAAAAATTCGATTGGATTTTTGGCTGCAATGCTTCCGCCAGTAATTTGATTAGCTCCATTTTCAAAAGCGATTTCTAGGTCTTTTCGTTGTTTCAATCCGCCACCAAAATCAATTTTCAAATTAGTTTTTGTTGCAATTTGATACAAGACTTTGTGGTTGACAATTTGGTTTGATTTTGCGCCATCCAAATCCACTAAATGCAAGTATTGTATGCCGTTATCTTCAAAATATTTGGCAACTTCCAACGGATTTTCGTTATATATTTTTTGTGTGGCATAATCGCCTTTGGTCAATCGGACGCATTTTCCGTTGATGATGTCTATGGCTGGAATAATTCTCATAATTTTTTTACCATTTAATTTTTTTTAAAACCATTAAGTGATTTAAGAAAATTAAGTATGAATCTGAAGGAAACTTAATATCTTAATGGTTAAATTTTTTGCGTATTTATAATTTCAAAAAGTTTAATAATAATCGTTCGCCAACACTAGATGATTTTTCAGGATGAAATTGTGTAGCATAGAAATTATCCTTTTGCATCGAAGCACTAAACGGAACGATATAATCGCAAACCGCTGTGGTTTCTTCACTTATTTCGGCATAAAAACTGTGTACAAAATAGAAATTTTCATCGGCTGAAATTCCGTTATACAATTCAGAATTTAACTTTGAAATGTTATTCCAACCCATGTGTGGCACTTTTAATTTGGGTTCAAATTTCTTTACAGTTGCTTCAAAAATTCCTAAACATTCTGTGTTGCCTTCTTCTGAAAATTGGCACATCAACTGTTGCCCAAGGCAAATTCCTAGAACTGGTTGTTTGAGGTTTTTTATGACTTCATCCAAACCTTTTTCTTTAAGATAATTCATCGCCGAACTAGCTTCGCCAACACCAGGAAAAATCACTTTTTCGGCTAACTTCAAAATCGTTTCATCATCGGTAACAATGCACGAATAACCCAATCGTTCGATGGCATTTTTCACCGAAGTGATGTTGCCTGCGTTATATTTTACAATAGCTATCATAATATTCCTTTGGTGCTTGGTATGCCGTTTGTACCGTCTTTTTGAACTGCCATTTTGATCGCTTTCGCAAATGCTTTGAAAATAGCTTCTATTTTGTGGTGCTCGTTTTCGCCCTCACATTTAATATTCAAATTGCATTTGGCACCATCGCAAAACGATTTGAAAAAGTGCGAGAACATTTCGGTGGGCATTTCTCCAATTTTTTCTCTGTTGAATTTGGCATTCCAAACCAACCAAGAACGACCACCAAAATCTAAAGCAACTTGCGACAAACAATCATCCATTGGAAGTAAAAATCCATAACGTGTAATGCCCTTTTTAGAACCCAATGCTTGCGCAAAAACATCACCCAAAGCAATTCCGACATCTTCAATCGTGTGGTGTTCGTCTACATACAAATCACCTTTTACGTTGATGTTCAAATCGATGTTTCCGTGTTTAGCAATTTGGTCTAACATGTGATCAAAAAAACCTAAACCGGTGCTGATGTTGCTTTTTCCGTTACCATCTAAATTGATTTCGACAGCAATTTCGGTTTCTTTAGTTTTTCTAATTAATTCAGCTACTCGTGGTTGTTCCTTTAAAAATTGATATATTTTTTCCCAAGAAGTCGTTGATAAAACCGCTCGTTCATTGGCTGTAGCCGAAATAAAAATCGCCTGACTTCCTAAGTTTTCTGCTAGTTGAATATCGGTAATTCTATCACCAATAACGAACGAGTTTTTCAAATCGTAATTGCCTTTGATGTACTGTTGCAATAATGCCGTTCCAGGTTTTCTAGTTGGCAAATTTTGCTCTGGAAAAGACACATCAATAATCACATCCGAAAATTGAATGCCCTCGTTTTCGAAAGCTTTGATCATCTTATTTTGTGCTGGCCAAAACGTATTTTCCGGAAACGAATTAGTTCCCATTCCGTCTTGATTGGTCACTATAACCAACTCATAATCCAATTCTTTAGCAATGCGTGACAAATACTGAAAAACTTCGGGATAGAACTCCAATTTTTCCAAACTATCAACTTGTAAATCAATTGGCGGTTCGATGATTAACGTGCCATCTCTATCTATAAATAATACTTTTTTCATGATGTAACTAATTGAAGTGCATAAATTAATTGTTGGTTTTCTCTTGGTGTTCCGATGGTAATTCGAATGGTGTTTTCAACTACCGAACTTCGATTGCGTGTGATGATTTGTTGTTCGATTAAACTATTGTAAATGGCAGTGGCATTTTCCATTTCGACTAGTAAAAAATTGGCATCTGAAGGATAAATTTTAGTCACAAAATCCAATGCTAAAAGTGATTGTTTCAATATTTCTCGTTCAGAAATAATAAGTTGTATTTTCGATTTAAAATCATCATCACTAGCTAGTGATTTTACCGCTGCTTCTTGGTTTAACTGACTGACATTATACGGCGGTTTTACTTTATTTATCATCGAAATAATGGTCTCGTTGGCATAAGCAATTCCAATACGAACTGCCGCTAAACCTCGAGCTTTACTAAAAGTTTGTGAAACTATTAAATTTGGAAATTGTTTGATTTTGGAAACCAAAGAAGGTTGTTCACTAAAGTCAATATAAGCTTCGTCTAAAAACACAATTCCGTTGAAATTTTCAATGATGTATTCTAGATTTTCTAATGAATTTCCAGTTGGATTGTTGGGCGAACACAAGTACAAAACTTTGGCATTTTGCGCTAAAATTGCTTCCGAATTCAACTGAAAATCTTCGGTTAGTGGAATGGAAATAATTTCTAGATTATTAATATTTCCGTAAACTTCATACATGCCATACGTTGGCGGACAAATGATTATTTTATCTTCGTTGGGTTCGCAAAAAACACGCTGGACTAAATCAATAATTTCATCACTTCCATTTCCAATTAATATGTTTTCAATTCCGACTTTTTTCTGACTGCTTAAAATTTGCTTCAAGCGCCATTGGTATGGATCAGGATAACGATTTAAATTTCCAAACGGATTTTCATTGGCATCCAAAAAGATACCTTGATTGCTTTTGTACTCGTCGCGCGCACTCGAATAAGGCGTAAGCGAGAGAATATTTTTTCGAATTAAATTGGTGATATTATCCATTTTGTATTTTTTTTAATCGGATGGAAACGGCGTTTTTGTGTGCGTCTAATTGTTCGGCTGCAGCCATAATTTCGATAGTTGGTCCGAGGTTTTGTATGCCTTGCGAAGTCAGTTTTTGAATCGTAATTTTCTTTACAAAACTGTCTAATGAAACGCCGCTGTAATTTTTAGCATAACCATTTGTCGGTAAAGTGTGATTGGTTCCGCTGGCGTAATCTCCGGCACTTTCGCAACTATAATTTCCGATGAAAATCGAACCAGCATTTTCGATTAAATTGATTTTATCTTCAGCATTTTCAATAGCCAAAATCAAATGTTCTGGTGCGTAAAAATTACTGAATTCAATTGCTATTTGAATGTCTTCAAATATTATAGCACGACTGTTTTCTAATGCTTTTTCAACGGTGGCTTGACGTGGTAAAATAGCTTTCTGATTTTCGATTGCTTCACTAACTTTAGATACAATTTCTTGTGAATTTGTAACTAAAATTACTTGACTATCACCACCATGTTCGGCTTGTGAAAGTAAATCGGAAGCTACGAATTCTGGATCACAACTTGAGTCGGCAATTACTAATAACTCACTTGGTCCAGCTGGCATATCGATAGCTAATCCTAATTGTTGCGCATATTGTTTTGCAGCCGTCACGTATTGATTTCCTGGTCCGAATATTTTGGAAACTTTCGGAATTTCATCGGTTCCAAAAGTTAATGCTGCAATTGCTTGAATACCTCCAACTTTATACATTTGCGTTACGCCTGTCAATTGTGCTGCATATAAAATTGCTGGATTGATGTTGCCGTTTTTATCTGGTGGTGAACATAGAATTATGTTCTTGCAACCTGCTAATTTTGCTGGAATTGCCAACATTAAAACGGTTGAAAAAAGTGGCGCCGTTCCGCCAGGAATATAAATTCCGATGGTATCGATGGCACGACTTTCTCTCCAACAAAAAACTCCTGGAGTAGTTTCAATTTTGGTCGGAATTTCTTTTTGAGAACTGTGAAATTTCGAAATATTATCTGCGGCAACTTGAATAGCGTTTTTCAATTCGGATGGAATTTGGGCAACCGCATTTTCAATTTCTGATGCAGTTACTGCGAAATTTTCTATCGATACGCCATCAAAATAACTCGTGTATTTTTTTACGGCTTTGCTTCCGTTTTTTTGAATGTCATTAAAAACAGCTTTCACGGTTTCTTTTAAATCGGCTGTGGCAACGGTTTTGCGTTTTGCTAATTCATTCCATTGTTCTGCATTTGGATTTATGTAAGTTTTCATATTAAATTAAAGTTTAGATTTTTTTGTCATTTCGACGAAGGAGAAATCACATAATGTGAGTAACTAATGTGATTCTTCGTTCCTCAGAATGACAAAAAGCTTCTATTATCGAATCATTTTTTCTATCGGAATAATCAAAATTCCTTCGGCTCCGAGATTTTTGAGTTGTTCAATAATTTCCCAATAATCGTCTTCTTTGATAACCGAATGTAAACTGCTCCAATCTTTGTTGACTAGTGGTAAAATAGTTGGTGATTTCATTCCGGGTAATAACGAACAAATTTTTTCGATGGCTGAATTGGGTGCATTTAGCAAAATATATTTGTTCTGTTTTCCTTGACGAACGGCTTGCATTCGGAACAATAATTTATCTAAAATAGCTTGATTTTCTGGTGTTAGATTTGGATTTGAAATTAAAACGGCTTCGCTTTTAGTAACGGTTGCAACTTCTTTTAAACCATTCATTAAAAGAGTACTTCCGGTGCTAACAATATCAAAAACAGCATCGGCTAGACCAATACTTGTAGCGATTTCTACACTTCCGCTGATTTCTTCGATAAAAACTGAAATGTTGTTTTTTGTGAAAAAGTCAGTTAGAATTTTAGGATAACTTGTGGCAATTCGCTTGCCTTCGAAATAATTTAAATCGGTATAAACCTCATCTTTCGGGATTGCTAATGACATTCGGCAACCAGCAAAACCTAATTGTTGGATGATTTTAACTTCTTTGTCTTTTTCCCACACTTCATTTTCGCCAAGAATTCCGATATCGGCAACGCCTTGTTCTACATATTGTGGAATATCGTCATCACGCAAGAATAAAATTTCGACTGGAAAGTTTTGGGCAACCGCTTTTAGTTTTCGTTCGCCATTAGAAATTTTGATACCGCATTCTTCTAGAAGTTGTAGTGATTTTTCACTCAGTCGGCCACTTTTTTGAACTGCAATTTTTAAAGTACTCATTTTTTAATTTTGGATAAAATCTGAATGTACTGCGAAGGGCTGAAAAACAAAAAACCGTCTAAGTACACTCAGACGGTTTTTAATTATGTTGATTTGATTAGATACAATACATCATTAACTCGCCTGGTTGCAAGAATGATGATGATGTAATTGTGCAATAATCGTGTTCATTGTTTTATTTTGATGGGACAAAACTAGACATAACTTTTTTAAGAAATGGTGTTTTTTATAAAGTTTAACATTTGTAGAAGTATTCATTAACTAAATAATCTTCCCAATAATGCTCTTACAAAAAGTCCTTTCGGGCATTTCCAAATCACTTGTAAATCTTCCCAAAACGAGGTTTCTTCATCTAAAAATTTGAAAATTAAGGTTGGATTTCCTTTTTTAAATAAAGCCGAAAACACGGTTGAACCTAAGTCATTTCTTCGGAATAAAACATCAATAAAGAGTAAATCATACAACCAAAACTTATCTTTTTTATGGAATTTTCTAAAATCGGTTTCTTTCGATAAAAATTGAATTAATGCTTTTGATTTTTTTATGGTATTGGCAAAAGTATATCCAGTGCTGGCTTTTGTCCATCCACCAGCAGAACCAATATTGACAATGTTTTTAGTGTTGTGTTTCCAGAAAGCATAACATGTCATTGGGATGTTTCCTTGTTCTTTTTCGATGATTTTGTAGTTAGTAATTCCTAGTTTTTTGATGTAATCTTGAATTTCGTTTTCGTATGCTGATTTAGTAAGCAAGTCTTTTGAAAACAAAGTATATTCCAATAAAGCTTCAGTTTCGGAAGTTGGCAAGACATACATAAATCGGGTATTTCCTTTTTGTTCCACAGAAAAATCCATAAAAGTTGCCTTGGCTGGAATGAAAACTTTTTCTTCGGATTGTATAAACCAACCGATAAAATGCTGTTGCAACAACGGATATTTCGATTGATTTTTTACAATTTGTGGGTTGTAAATAGAATTAAAAATCTTGTTGCAAGTATAGTTCTGCGTTTCTGTTTTTACCACACAATGATTGCCAAGTTCTTCAAAATCAATTACTTTTTCGTTTGCAAATCGGATATTTTTTTGCTTTGAAATTAAATCGAAAACCAGATTGTAAAAATCCAATCCGCGAATCATTTTATATTTATTCGGATGCAAATCTAAATCTCTTCGAAAGTTTTCATCAGCAAAAAGTGCCACATCCCATTTTTTGGATACTATTTCATCAAAAGATTGTTTCTCATCCCAAAAACACCAAGTTCTGTCGTTGTTTTTTTTTGGGTTTTGATCAAGTATTAGAATGGATTTATCGTTAAATTTTTTTGATAAAATCATTTCATAAACCGTCATCAATGCGGATAAACCTGAACCTGTAAATATGTAATGATAGTGTTGCATGGTTCAAAAATAAGCAATCTAAAGGAATTTGAAATCAAACAAATGTTAATCAATATGATATCGAAATCCTAGAAAAAATCGAATTCCTTGATTTGGTCCATAAGCATAGGTTGGATCAAATGTCAAACCATATGGATTATCAGCAGTTGGAACCGCATTTCCATTCATATCAAATTGTACATTTTGATCAAACGGATCATTGGCACGGGCAATTAAAAACGGATTTCCACGATTGGGTGTCCAATCAAAAAGATTTTTTACACCCGAATAAATTTCTAAATCGTGAATTTTTTTATATGTGATTTGAATATTCTGAATGCTGAACGGAAGCGAATATTCACGTCTTGGATCGAGTTCACCTAGCAAAGGTAAACGCATACTTCCAGTGAGATTTCCTGTGTAATCAAACGATATAAACCAATTTGGAATTTCATAGTTTATTGCCCAATTTAAAGTATATTTTTCGGTGAAAAGCGGCGTGAATTTTCGGTTGTCTTGCCTCGTTTTGGCATCAAAAAAACTGGCGCCAACGATTGCTTTTAACCCAAAAGGCGTAATCCAATCGGCATTAGTGCTTAGTCCGAAAATTTTGGAATAACCGTTCAAATTATCGTAAACAATTTGATTGGGATTGACATCATAATCGGCAAAAATCTTGTTGGTAAAATAGGTATGCCAAGCTGAAAATTCAAGATTGATGATGCCAGAATTATTCAAAACATATTTTTTTAAGTAATTCAAATTCAAATTATAGGATGTTTCAGGCTTTAGATTTTCGGTTAAAATTACTTCTCGCGAACCCGATAAAGCTTGATGATCTTCGGTAAATAAATTTACAATTCTAAAACCGGTTCCAAAGTTCAATCGCAAAATATCATTGGTGGTTGGTTTCCATTTTACAGCCAATCTTGGAGTAAAAATCGAACCGTGAGCCGAATTATAATCGTATCGTGAACCCAATAAAATACTCGATTTTTCAGAAAATTGAATTTCGTCTTGAGCAAACAAGCTATAAATTTCGGACGAATTACTCGAATTGGTTGCTGGCGTATTGTCGTTGTAATATTGATATCGAAACGCTGCGCCAAAAAGCAACGAATGATTTTTCAGGTTTTTATCCCAAAGGTATTGTCCGAATGCAATTTTTTGATTGGCGAGATAAAACGAATTCCCATACACCGAATTTTGGTCGTGACCAATGAATGAAAATTGAAGAAACATTTTTTCAGCTGTTGGCAATTGATATCTTCCTAAAAGTTCCCAACGTGAAGTGTAAATGCTTTCGGCATAAATTTCGCTTCCACCTCGAAAACTTTTATTCCATTGCATTTCGCCGCCCCAACGATCTTCATATAAATAGCGTGAAACTAGACTAAATTCTTTTTCTGATTTTCGGTTGAAGTTCCATTTACTAAAAACAGACACGCGGTTTTGCAGCGACATATCTGTAAAATTATCATTGTTGTTGTCAATTGGATGATTGTAATTGAAATAATTAATGCCGATTAGAGCATCCAAATTTTTACCAAAAGATGCTCTGTAGCCCAAATCGATATTGTTTTCGAGCCAAGAAGTTGAGAAAACATCTGCAGTAAATTGCGGAACAGCTTTTGGTCTTTTGGTAATGATGTTAATCAATCCGCCAACGGCTTCGCTACCGTATAAAGTGGAAGCAGCACCTTTTATGACTTCAATTCTTTCTATCATCGAATTTGGAATTCCAGACAAACCATAAACGCTTCCCAACGCACTAACAATCGGCATTCCGTCAATCGTTACCATTGTATATGGACCATCAAGTCCGTTAATTCTAATGTCGCCAGTATTGCAAACATTGCAGTTGTTTTGTGGACGCAAGCCGTTTACATTTTGCAAAGCATCAAATACATTCGAAGTTGGATTTTGTTTTAAAAAAGTTGCCGTAATAACTTCCACTGGAACAGGATTTTCCAATCTTTTTACCGCTTTCAAAGTGCCAGAAATAACCACTTCTTCGAGTTGGTTTTCAGTTTTATTAGGAATGGTGTCGTTCTCTTGGGAATATCCAAAAAAAGTCAAAAGCAACAGAAATATCCATGTGTTTTTCATCTATCAAAATAAAAATTTAGACAAAACTAAAAATAATATTTATAAATGCAAAAATATAATTCTATATTTGTCTTAAATAAATTTTACGATGACCATTTCAGAAGAGAATTACATTAAAGTTATTTATCATCTATCACAAGTTTCACCAAAAGGAGTGAATACCAATGCTATTGCCGGAATGCTAGATACCAAAGCCTCTTCGGTTACCGATATGTTGAAAAAACTTTCAGACAAAGATTTAGTTTCCTATCAAAAGTATCAAGGTGTTACCTTAACTGAAAATGGTTTTCGTTCTGCCAAAATGATTGTGCGGAAGCACCGTTTGTGGGAAGTTTTTTTGGTAGAAAAATTGGGTTTCGCTTGGGATGAAGTTCATGATATTGCCGAAGAATTGGAACACATAAAATCGGAAACTTTGATTAATAAATTGGATGAATACTTGGATTTTCCTGCGTTTGATCCGCATGGCGATCCAATTCCTGATGTTAATGGAGTGATTAAAAAAGTAAACAAATTGTTGCTCTCAGAAGTAGAATTACGCAAAGAATACCAATGTGTTGGTGTAAAACATTCTTCATCTGAATTTTTGCAATATCTTGACAAACAAAAAATTGCATTAGGTTCAAAAATCATTGTCAAAGAGAAAGAAAGTTTTGATGATACTTTACTTGTCGAAGTCAATTCAAAAGAAATTACGATATCCAATAAAATTGCTAATAACTTATACGTTCACTAATTATGTTTGAAACAATAATAGACTATTTCGAAAGTATAAATCCGGTTTTGGCTGCATTGTATGCTACTTTATTTACATGGTTTTTAACGGCACTTGGAGCGTCATTTGTGTTCTTTTTCAAAAATATGAACCGCGTTGTTCTTGATGGAATGCTTGGTTTTACTGGTGGCGTAATGGTTGCTGCTAGTTTTTGGAGTTTGTTAGCGCCAGCCATTGAAATGAGTAAAGGTGAAGGTTTTGTAAAAGTAATTCCTGCTGCAGTTGGGTTTTTAATGGGCGCACTTTTCATTTTTGCATTAGACAAAACATTACCTCATTTACACATCAATTTCAAAGAAACAGAAGGAATAAAATCGCCTTGGCAACGTACAACTTTACTCGTTTTAGCGATTACTTTACATAATATCCCCGAAGGTTTGGCGGTTGGAGTTTTGTTTGGTGGTGTTGCTGCAGGCATTCCCGAAGCATCGATTGCTGGAGCAGTGACTTTGGCAATTGGAATTGGAATTCAAAATTTTCCAGAAGGAATTGCGGTTTCAATGCCGTTGCGACGAATGGGAATGAGCCGAAGAAAGAGTTTTATGTACGGACAAGCATCAGCTATTGTTGAGCCAATTGCAGGAGTTTTAGGTGCGGTTGCTGTGATGTTCTTTATTCCAATCTTACCTTATGCTTTGGCCTTTGCCGCTGGCGCGATGATATTTGTAGTTGTTGAAGAAGTAATTCCCGAAACGCAACAAGACAAAAATACCGATATTGCAACTCTCGGATTTATCGGCGGATTTATTGTAATGATGACGTTGGATGTAGCTTTGGGTTAGTGACAACCGCAATCGGTATCACATTTTCCTTTTTTGCTTTTAGGTTTAATAACAAATTTTCTAAGTAGAAAAACGATTGCTACTGCCAAAACTATATAAACCAAAATTTCTTGAAAATCCATAATACAAAAGTAAAAAGGTTCTCCTATTTTGAGAACCTTTATTTGTTAAAGTTTAGCACCAACTGAAATGTAAAATGTTCTGCCTTCTCCTGGCAAAATTCCTGGTCCAGGATAACCGCCAGCTCTACGAGTAGCATAATCTTCATTAAATAAATTATTAATTCCAGCTCTAATGTTGTAATTATTTAAGAATTTATATTCTGTTGATAAATCAAATACGCTGTATTTGTCTAGCAAACCTGTAACACCGTTTGCTGAAGGTGCTATAGTATTGTTTGCATCGGTAAAAATTCTTCCAGACATTTTATACTGAGCTGTAGCCGAAATATTGTTATTGCTCCAAGAAATTCCAAAGTTGTGAATGTATCTTGGTGCATTTTCTACTCTATTTCCAGATAAATTGGTTTCAGATATTGTTATGTTTGGTGTCGTTCCCGAAGTAGTATATATTGAAAAATCTGAGTATCTACTATCGATGAAACTTACTGTTGCAAAAGCATCTAAGTTTCCATAAGGCTTTTCTATTTCAAATAATTTGGTAACGTTTACATTGAAAAATCCTTCAATTCCTTTATTTACGGTTTCACCTAGATTTGTTCTATAAATAAATGTTCCCTGTGTTGAATCATTATTTATAAATTGTCTAACTCCTCCAATTCTGTTGTTATAACTTAAATAAAATAAACTAAAATCAAAGTTTAAAAAGTTTTTATAAGTTCCTCTAAAACCTAAATCTGCATTGAACCCATTTGCATCTTCTAATTTTGGATCAATTACATCAGTTACCGCTGGAGGTGTTAAATCTGAAAACAATACTGGTCTGTATGCCTGAGTTATATTAGCATAAATATTCGTCGTTCTGAACTTATATTCTAGTCCAAGTCCAAATAATGGTTGGCTTCTTGAAATGGTTTTGTTTGGAAAAATCACATCATTTCCGCTACTAATTCCAAATCTTCCTTCTCCAGTGTTTTTTATATATTCGTAACGAACCCCAGGAGTTACACTGAATTTTTCGCTAACTTTAAATTGATTTTCAGCGAAAACGGCAATATTCTCTGTGGTAAAATCTAAATCACGAGCAAATTTACCATCGATTGATAAATCAAAATCGGAACCTGTTGTTCCTCGACCTTCTTGAGCACGTCTTGTATCAGCTTTGTATAAACGAACACCGAAGGCAAGATTATTGTCAATTTTACCTAATTTATATTTGAAAATATTCCGATTTTCTATTCCATAATTTTCATAAAAATCCCTGTCAACTCTCCTATTTGCATAATCATTAGTTGCAGGATTAATAATATCTTCTACATTTGGTGTAGCCGTAAAACCAACGCTATTTCGCTCTCCAATAAGTCCAAAAAACTTTGTATTGGAGGTAAAACGTTCACTAATTTTTGTATCAAAATTGACTGAAATCACATTCCAAGGTGTTCCAAACCAATTTCGTTCTCTCGACGATTGTCTTGAGTTATCATTAAATTGCTCATCTGTTAAACCTCCAGCTTGTTGCATAGAATAATCCATATTGGTATATTCTGCGGAAACTTTTGTGTTTTTTGTAAAACGATATTCCACAAAAGCATGTGTGTTTCTTACTGTATATTCACTATTTTTTCTCCAACCATCAGCACTTCTAGAATGATTGTAAACATAATAAGAAAACTTTTCAAAATTTCCACCAATAGCATTGTAGCTACTCATTAATCCATAACTTCCAACGGTGTTTTGTGTTTCAAAAGAAAATTTCTTTTTAGTTTCTCTTTTTAATTTATAGTTTAACATTCCTCCAAATTGTGGACCAAACTGTAAAGATGAACCACCACGAACCAATTCAATCGTTTCAACTGCCTCTAAAGGTGGATTGTAATAGGCTTCTGGATAGCCAAAAACATCAGATGAAATATCGTAACCGTTTTGCCTAGTATTTAACTCCCAACTTCTGTTAGGGCTTAAACCACGTACACCAACGTTGATTTGAATTCCTGAACCTTCGTTTTCCCAAATAGTAACTCCTGGAACTCTTGAAAAAATTTCTCTTGCATTATTAGTGGTGAAATTTCCATTGATATTAGAAAGTTTCAGTACTTCGTTTTTCTTCCCTGAAAATAGAATATTTTCTTTTATTTCAGGCATTCTTTCAGGGCTTTGTTGTTTTGCTGTAACAACTACTTGAGAAAGTTTTTTAATAGTATCATTAAATGCTAAATCATTTTCTTGAGCACAAATAACTAAACTAAAACTGGCGAATAATAGCGATAAAGTAAATTTCATTTTTATTTAGATTAAATCTATGCTGCAAAAATACTATCTAATATTTATTTAGACAAATTATAAATAATAAAAATTTAATCTGTTTTGTAATGAATTGATAATCAAAATAAAATTTAAAATATTTAACTTTTGTTTAGTTATTTCAAAAGCTGATAAGCAACAAAAGCGGTGAAATAAGCAAATCCGCTCATGAAAATAAGTTGAAATATTGGCCATTTCCAAGAATTAGTTTCTTTTTTTACAATAGCTAAAGTTGAAATACATTGCATGGCAAAAGCATAAAAAAGTAGTAACGAAACGCCTGTTGCAAAATTAAAAATTTTGGTTCCATCAGCACGAACCTCAGCATTCATGCGGTTTTTTATAGTAGCCTCTTCTTCACTTTGACTACCTACGCTATATATTGTTGCTAATGTTCCAACAAAAACTTCTCGAGCTGCAAATGATGTTACAACTGCTATTCCAATTTTCCAATCATAACCAAGTGGTTGGATTGTTGGTTCGATAAATTTTCCAGCATAACCAATATAGGAATGCTCCAATTTATACTCTGCTACTCTATCTGAAATTAGCGTTGGATTTATATTGTTTGTGCTAGAATACAACTCTTTTTCAATAATTTTTTCAGCATTCTTAAATTTATCGTTTGGACCATGAGAAGCCAAAAACCAAAGTATTACAGATAATGCTAAAATTATTTTTCCTGCTCCAAAAACAAACGATTTGGTTTTTTCTATTACATTAATTACAATGTTTTTAAATAATGGGATTTTATAGCTTGGCATTTCAACTACAAAATAAGATTTGGTTGAAATTTTCAACGTTTTGTTTAAAACAAAAGCTGAAAAAATAGCCATTCCAAAACCTAAAAGGTACAGTATCATTAAAGTTGCTCCCTGTAAACTAAATATCCCGAACAATCTTTTTTCAGGAATAATTAAAGCAATTAAAATAGCATAAACCGGCAATCGTGCAGAACAAGTTATAAATGGAGTTACTAAAATAGTGATTAGTCTTTCTTTCCAGTTTTCAATGTTTCTAGCACTCATAATGGCTGGAATTGAACAAGCTGTTCCCGAAATTAATGGAACTACACTTTTTCCAGAAAGACCAAATTTTCGCATTATTTTATCCATCAAAAAAACCACTCGACTCATATAACCGCTTTCTTCTAAAATGGAAATGAAAAGAAATAAAATTGCGATTTGTGGAATAAAAATAACAACTCCACCTATTCCGGGAATGATTCCCTCAGCAATTAAATCTGTAAAAATGCCAGCTGGAAGTTGCTCTTTTGTATAAGAGGCGAAATTTGCAAAAGTACTATCAATAAAATCCATTGGAATACTGGACCAATCAAAAATAGATTGAAAAATCAAAAATAATATTCCGAAGAAAATCAGATAACCATATATTTTATGAGTAAGTACTTTATCTAATTTTGCGCGAATATCAGTGGCTTTTTCAGTGTCAATTTTTAAACCAATTTTGAGCGTTTCATTAATAAATTGATACCGTTTTATAGTTTCTTTTTGTTGAAGTTTTTTTAATTCAGCTTGCGTTTTTGTGTATGCATTCCTGATTTCATTTCGGTCTAAGTTAGCAAAATTAACGTCTTGCGTAATAACCAACCATAATTTATACAACAATTGATTTGGAAAAGTATTTCGTAACTTGTTAAAATATTCAACATCAATGCTCGAAGCATTTAAACAAGGTTCAGAAGATATGTTTTTATAATTACTAATCGTTTCTTTCAAAACATCTATTCCAATATTTTTCCTCGCACTTACCAAAACAATTTTAGTTTTAAGTTGTTCTTCTAAATGAGCTATATCAAGAGAAATTCCCTTAATTTTCATTCTATCAGACATATTAATGACTAAAATTGTTGGTATTTCTAAGTCTTTAATTTGAGTAAAAAGTAATAAATTCCGTTTTAGGTTTTCAACATCAGTAACGACAACGGCAACATCAGGATAGAGTTTATCATTTTTGTTTAAAAGCAATTCGATAACTACATTTTCATCCATCGAACTAGCGTTTAAACTATATGTTCCAGGTAAATCTAAAATGTTTGCTTTTATATTATTGGGTAATTTACAAAAACCTAATTTTTTATCCACCGTAATTCCCGGATAGTTTCCTACTTGTTGATTTAACCCAGTAAGGTGATTAAAAACTGAAGTTTTTCCTGTATTTGGATTGCCTATCAAGGCTACATTGATTTGTTGAATACTCATGTAATTTTTGTGGATTAAATTTCAACTTCAATTTCACGAGCGGTTTCAATTCTAATTGCTAAATGACTTCCATTATTTATGTTTAAATAAATTGGATCGCCCAATGGTGCAATTTGCAAAACCTCTACTTCATTGCCAGGCAAACAACCCATTTCTAATAATTTTAATGGGATTTTTTCAACATCCAAATTAATAATGGTTGCTTTTTGTCCTATTTTCAGTAAATCTATGGTAGTCATCAACGCTTATTTAGATTGAATTAAAATTCAAAGGTAGAAAATACAAAAGGAAAAAGAATGATAATTATCAATTTTGGCAAATTAATCTTGTTCCAATAACCAATTGATATCTTCAATCAATCGCTGAACGTCTTCTTTTTTTGTTCCGTCGTAAAAACCGCGAACTCTTCGTTTTGTATCAACTAAAACAAAGTTTTCGGTATGAACCATATCATACATTTCTTCAGGTTTTCCCGTTTTTACTGCTAAATAGGATTTTCTTGCAATGTAATAAATGTCCTTTTTATCGCCAGTAACCATATTCCATTTGCTATCATCAACACCTTGTTTCAAGGCATATTTTTTCAAAACCGGAACACTGTCAATTTCGGGTGTAACGGTATGTGATAAAATCATCACGTTCGGATTGTTGCTAAATGCTTTTTGAACTTCAGTCATGTTTGTCGTCATTATTGGACAAATCGTTTGACAAGTAGTAAAGAAAAAATCAGCCACATAAATCTTCCCTTCATAGTCTTTCTGAGTAACCGTTTTTCCGTTTTGATTGGTGAAAGAAAAATCGGCTATCTTATGATATTTTCCAACATGTTGAACTGTGCTATCAACCAATTCAGGATTTACCTCAGCTGGATTAAAAATAGGCAACTCTTTTTCTGGTTTCAAAGCATTATAAAATAAAGAAATGGTTACTACCGAAAAAAGAAAAAGTCCGAGGAAGAAAAGCCTATATTTTTTAAAAAATGAAAGCATATTATTTTTTTTGCAAAAGTACAAAAGCCTAATTTCAAAATGGAACTTTTACTTGTTTATCAAGTCATATAATTTTGTTAAAAATGATAAAATCGCATTATTATCGGTAAATTTGTGAAAACCTCAATTATTGAATTATGAAAATAACAACTACTAAACTTTCATTAGCATTGTTAATTGCTTTTGGTATTAAGGATGCAAATGCACAGCAAAACCATTCGGGAATTAACACATCGCTTATGGATAAATCTGTAAAACCAAGCGATGATTTTTTCCGTTTTGTAAATGGAACTTGGTTAGACAATACCGAAATTCCTGCCGATAGAACACGTTGGGGAAGTTTTGATGAGCTACGTCAAAAGACCGATATCGATGCATTACGAATTTTGGATGAAGCATCAAAAGATCCAAAATATACTTCGGCTACTGATCAAGGAAAAGCAGTAAATCTATACAAAACTATTATGGATACCATTGCCAGAAATAAAGCGGGAATAAAACCGTTAAAACCTTATTTGGCAAAAATCAATGCAGTAAAAAATGTTGCTGATTTACAAAAATTAATGATCGAAATGGCACCACAAGGAGGAATTGGTTTTTTTGGTGTTGGTGTTGGAACAGATGCAAAAGACAGCAACAAAAATGTGGTAAACGTTGGTCCAGGTTCGGTTGGTCTACCCGATAGAGATTATTATGTTTCTGACGATGCTGATTCTAAAGAAAAACGTGAAAAATATGTAAAACACGTAGCTAGAATGCTAGAATTTATTGGCGATAAACCAGCGGTTGCTCAAAAAAATGCAGAGAAAATTTTGGCTTTAGAAATTGCTATGTCTAAACCACGCTTTGACCGAGTAGAACGTCGTGATAGAAGAAAATCATACAATCCGATGACAATTGCCGATTTACAAAAATTGACAAATTCAGTGAATTGGGAAAAATACATCACCGGAATTGGTTTGCCAAAAGTGGATACGTTAATTGTTGCGCAACCTAAATACATGCAAGCTTTAGAAACTCTTTTTGTAGAAAATAAAGTTGAAGATTGGAAAGCGTATATGCGCTGGACATTGCTAAACAGTTCGTCAAGCCGACTTTCGACTGAAATTGAAAAAGCCAATTGGGATTTCTACAGCAAAACACTAAGCGGAGCAATCAAACAAAGACCAAGAAACGAAAATGCTTTGCAAGTAGTAAATGGTCCAACTGGAGAAGCTTTGGGTAAATTATATGTAGAAAAAATGTTCCCAGCAGAAGCCAAAGCCAAAGCCGAAAAAATGATTAAAAACGTTATTCGAGCATACGAAATCCGTATCAATAATTTGCCTTGGATGTCTGAAGCTACCAAAAAACAAGCCATTGAAAAATTAAATAAAATGACTGTAAAAATTGGTTATCCAGACAAATGGAAAGACTATTCAGCATTAACAATCAAAAGTCCAGCAGAAGGCGGAACTTATTTTGACAATTCAACTGCAATTGCTAACTGGAATTTCAAGAAAAATATAGAAAAATTAGGCAAACCAGTTGACAAAACCGAATGGGGAATGTCGCCACAAACTGTTAACGCTTATTTCAATCCGTCAAACAATGAAATTGTGTTTCCAGCAGCCATTTTACAACCGCCATTTTATGATTACAAAGCTGATGAAGCTGTGAATTATGGTGGAATTGGAGCTGTAATTGGTCACGAAATCTCACACGGATTTGACGATTCAGGTTCACGATACAATGCCGATGGAAACTTGGTCAACTGGTGGACAGACGAAGATTTAAAACAATTCACAGCACTTGGAACTGCTTTAGCTGACCAATATTCTGCTTTAGAACCATTACCGGGAACAAAAGTTGACGGAAAATTTACGTTAGGTGAAAATATTGGTGATTTAGGTGGAATTAATGCTGCTTACGATGGTTTACAACTGTATTTAAAAGAAAACGGAAACCCAGGATTAATCGATGGATTTACTCCAGAACAAAGACTTTTCATTTCATGGGCAACGATTTGGAGAAGCAAAATGCGTGACGAAGCTATCAAAAATCAAG
Source organism: Flavobacterium dankookense (assembly GCF_004362665.1). GTDB lineage: Bacteria > Bacteroidota > Bacteroidia > Flavobacteriales > Flavobacteriaceae > Flavobacterium > Flavobacterium dankookense. The sequence continues at coordinate 41,434 of NZ_SNXR01000012.1, forward strand.
TAAAAACCGATCCGCATTCACCAGGAATGTATCGCGCTTATGTGCCATTGTTGAACTTGGAAACATTCCACCAAACGTTCAATATACAACCTGGCGATGGCATGTATTTAGCTCCAGAAAAACGAGTGAAAATTTGGTAAAAAATTAATTTAGAAGCGAAACGAATGGGTTTTTCAGTTATCGTAATTCCTGCTTTTCGTTTCAATCTGTCATTGCGAGGGACGAAGCAATCTCATAAACTACTTCTACTTTCGCAATGACAGGATTTCCACTACAATCAGGGCTAAATGAACTACGAATTGCCTTTTTTGGAAACAAATTAAACCTGACAGATTTTAAAAACCTGTCAGGTTTTTTTATTACAATTCAGGTTTCTGAAATGCATATTCTAAAACCGACGACACTTTTTCCGAAGAAATAATTTTTCCAACCGAAGGTTTACTTTCGTCAAATTTTGGCAATGGTAAATCAAGTTCTTGTGCTATTTTAGAATAATACACTTTTCGTGAAGGATGAAATGGTGCAACAGCATTAAAAATTTCGTCAAAACAATTTTTTTCCAAAACATCTTCAATAATTCCGATGCAATCCACTTGATGAATTAAATTAATTGGTGCTTCAGGATTTTCAAGATTTTCTCTCCCAGCTAAAAACTTTATTGGATGTCTATCTTCTCCAATCAATCCTCCAAAACGAATGACAGTAGTTGTAAAATTGGAATTATTTTGCAATACTTTTTCGGCTTCCAAAAGTTGTTTTCCGCTTTCTGTATCAGGATTTGGAATGGTCTTTTCAGTTATTAAATCTATTGAAATAGCATCGGAATAAACCGAAGTCGAACTCACAAAAATCACTTTTTCAACCGATGATTTTTCTATAAACGGTATGAGATTTTGAATTTTAGCAACAAACGTCATGCTGAGCGCAGTCGAAGTATCATTAGAATTTCCTCTTAATTTCGGTGGAATATCAATAATTAAAATTTGGGAATTGGAAAGAAAATTATCAATATCATTTGAATTATTTTGCCCTTCGACAGCGCTCAGGGTGACAAAATGTGGAAAAATTCCAGCATTTTCCAAAACCGACATTTTCTCCAAAGTTGTCGTTGAACCTTTTACCAAAAACCCTTTTTTCAAAAGTGATTTTGCCAAAGGAAAACCCAACCAACCGCAACCTAAAATTGAAATTTGTTTCATTATTGTAAACTGTCAACATTTACCGTTGTTGTTATACCATTTTTATCAATTTTTCTCCAAACTAAAACACGTTTTTCCTCAATTGTTTTTAGTGTTGGTTTTATTTTTTGACGAATAACAATCGCGTTATTTAAAACAAAAGGCGTTGAAATCATCCAATCTTTTCTTTTAGTAACCGTAAACTGCGGATTGGTTAGCAAATCAAACGAACTTTCTACCAAATTCAAATCGAGTTTGTCTTCTTTTGAAATGGAAAAACTCAAAACCAAAGGTTCATTATTAACCACATAATAACTCAAAATTTTACCTGAATTACTTCCGCTGATGTTGCTTTTGAAATCAATTGCTTTTGCACCATTAGCAACTAAATTATGAAGCGTTACTTCATTAGCATTGAAAATATCATAACGGTTAACAGCACGATTTGGCGTAATTTTTATTTGATACAAACGTTGGTTTCCTTTCAACGTATCACGAAGAAATTCAATCGTTGGTTGTGCAATATTTTTGTTTGGTGCTTCGCTCATGAATGTGAATTCCGAACCATATTTACTGTACAATTTATTGGTATTCAAAATTTTGGCGTTTTTAGGATTTTCGCCTAAATAACCTTTTGTCCATTCGTCTAAATTCAAATCATACGTTGTCCAATAGGATTTTTTGGTATCAGCATCGTGAAGATAAACCAAGCTGTTTGGTTTTGGTCGTTCAATTGTATAATCCGAAGCTTGATGTGCTTTCACAAATAAACCAATGCTCACCAAAAAGAAAACCGCTGACCAAATTCCTTTTCGTGGAAACGAACCCACTATCGGAATCAATAATCCGAAAGTTAAAACAGTTAAAATAGCACTTCCATAAAGGATTTTTAAACCCAAACCAACAGGAAACATTTGAATAAATGGCGAAAGAATTACTAAAGTTGGAATGGCTAAAATGCAATTGATTAACCCATTTGATTTTTGTGTTAAAACATAAACTCCTAGCATCAATGCGCTAGAAATTACTGGAATGATTAAAAATCCTGCACCTTTTAAGAAAATTGCAATTCCAACATTTAGAAGCAACCAAAGAAATAATGGTGCGAAAAACTGGTTCATTTCGGCATTTCGTTTTCCTGAATTTTGATAAAAAAGAAAACAAATCGCTATCGATAAACTCGTGAAAGCATGAATATAATCGTGTCCGTTATAAGTAAATTTGTGAAGAATGTCTTGATACTGTGGATAAAATTCAAGTAATAATTTCCATCCGATAAACGTAATTCCACCAGCAACAAAAAGCGATAACAATAGCGGAACGAAACCTTTCAACACTTCATCAATTCGCAAAACGTGTTTTCCTAAACCAATGAATAAAAAGATAAAAATCAATCCGAAAGCAACGATTACCATTGGAATAATCCATGAAAACGGATAGTTTACAAAACCAAATGGAACGTTGAAGTACACATTATCATCCTCCGAATTTAAATTGGACAAATCTGCATTTGAAAAATAATTCAACAACGGAAAAAGATAACTTCCTTGATGTGCTAATGTTTTTGGACTAAGATTTTCAAAATTATCTCTTTCAGTATGGTAGTTAAAATGGCTATCGATAAATGCAAAATTGAAACCTTGAATTTTTCCTTGTTCTCTAAAAACGGTTAAATCGGTATCGTTTGGCAACATTTTGTAAATGCTGTACATCAGTGAATTAGAAACAGGATATTTCGTTTTTCCGTCAGTAAACGCTTTTACCATTGCAGCATTTCCTCTGTTGGTTTCCATCAACATATAACTTGGACCAGAACTGCCACGCGCTTCAAAATTTAAAACTACGCCAACTTCCTTTGCCAATTTATGTTGGGTTACAAAAAGTGCTGCACCATTCAAACCTAATTCTTCCGCATCAGAGAAAAGAATGATAATGTCGTTTTTGTGTTGCGTTTTAGTATTTAAAAAAGCACGAACACTTTCAAGAATTGTTGCAACTCCAGAAGCATCGTCACTTGCGCCTGGCGAAAACGAATGTGGTGCAGAATCATAATGTGAAAGTAAAAGCAAAGCTTTATTGCTTGAACTACCTTTTATCTTGGCAATAATATTTTTAGATTTTACTAATGTTCCACCATCAGAAAGTGTAAAACCTTCTTGAATTGTAGGCGATAAACCTAAATTTTTTAATTCTTTGATGAGGTATTGAGCAACAACTTCGTGATTTTTTGAGCCAACAAAATGAGGTTTTTGGCTGATGGCTTTTACTTTTTCTAAAGCACGTTTGGTAGAAAATTCAGAAAGCGATGCTTCATTTTGGTCATAATCTTGAGGCATCATAAAATAGAAAACACCAAAAATCACTAGTAAAAGAAAAAAGAAAGATAGAATGGGTTTTTGGTTGGTTTTCATATGTTTAAAATTTATTTTTTAGCGGTAACATATGGTATCGCATTTTTTAATCATTGGTGTTTGTTTGCACAAACTTGTTGTTAATTGCGATTTCATAGCAGTGAATTTAATCTTTTTTTACCAACATATAAAAATCGTTGTCTAGAAGCATATATCCTTGGTCGTAAACAAAATAATAGGTATTACCTGTTTTGGTCGTTAGAATATTGGTAAAATACTCAAACGAAAAACCTTTGGATAATAACTTGGCTTTGGTGGCTTTTGCTTTTCCTTCTACATTTATTTCAGAAAGAATACGGTAATTTTTGCGAAGCTTGTTATTGATATTTCGCATAATATTAGTAGAATCTTTGTTCATTCTATTGTTGTAGTTGTTACGACAACCATCGCTGCAAAACTTCTTGTCTTCGCGTCCGAGGATTTTATCGTTACATTCTAAACAATTTCTCATAGGAAAAGTTATGATTTATTGGCTCTATTTGACGAAATTAATAAAAAAAAGTACCCGTTTTGAAAGAAATAAAAAATTAGCTTGTTTTATTAGTTTCCATTACAGATTTGACTGCAATTCAACAGGTTCAAATTCATTCAGTTTGTGATGCTCAACAATGGAACCTTTACCATTTGGATCTTCATAAAAAGCTGGTTTGAACTTGGCACCAAAAATGACTTCTTCATGCGTGTAGCTTGTTCGTTTGACAACTGTGCTCGAAAAATCTTCATCATAAGCACGAACATAAACCAGAATTTCTAAATCTTTATTTGTCATTTCGTCAAAATTCATTTTCCACAACGGACTTTGCTCATCAATTGGGTGAACGATTGTCCAAGTGGTTACAAAAGTATCGAGTGTATTTATTTGAAGTGGTAAGTTGAAAAACTTATTGATTAATTTACCGTTTTCTTTGAGCATCAAACTAACGGTAACTCTAACCATCATGTTGCTAAGCGATGCGTTTTTGATTGGTGCTAACCGAAACATTAGTGCGGTATTTTCTTTGAATGGTGCAATGATGGCATTGTGACTAAATTTCAAATGTGCTTTTGGTTTTACAAATCTTCCATAAAGCAAACCCGTATTAATAGCTAACGTTAAAATACCAATTAGTGCTTCAGATGCTGCAATGGTATTGGTAAAAATGCCGACTGGACTTATTCTTCCATAGCCAACTGTGGTGAGTGTTTGTGCGCTAAAAAAATAGACTTCTTGAAAATTTTGCCAATTAGAACCCTGAATTAACCCCATCAAATTTGGGATGCAAAAGAAATAGTAAATCAATGCGAAAACAAAATTGATAAAAAAGTAAAATATGAATACAAGTGCCAAAAATTTCCACCATGAAATATTGATTAACTTGCTGTATAAACTGTTTCGTTCTTTTAGTGGTCGACCAACGTGAATTACATTGTGAGAACCGTCTTTGTTGATAAACCGAGCGTATTTTTCAGTAACGGAAGTGCCAAACCCCGAATTGTCTATATTTTTATCCATTGGCTTTATTTGGTTTTTGGGTAAAATAAATTATTTGGAAAACACAATGTATTATATCAAATATACGAATTGTAGGTTTTAGGAAGATTTTATTTTGTGGTTTGAGTGAAAATTAAAATTACAAAACGTTTGGCGGCTTTAAGAAGTGGCAATGATCCAAGACCAAGCCTTTACAAATATAACAAAACATTCCATTGAGCAGCGGATTTTCAGTAGGAAAAACAAGAAGTAGCCATTGAAGCAAACCACTGCTAACAGTAGGTTTAATGTAAAGTTACAGTTTCATATTTTGATTGACACCAATCAATAATTTCTCCAGCTTTATTTAATTCAACAGTGTAATATTTTCCGCTGTTTTGATATTTTTCGTGTACAATAACAAAAATTCTGTTTTCATATACTTTTGGATAATGAACAAATAGCTTTGGAAAATTTCCACGATTAAATTTTCGGATTTTAAATTTCTTTTTATCAACATTTGTTAAATCGAGTTCCAATCTCATATCTTCAAATCTCATCCAATATTTTGAATATTCTAACTTTTCAATATTTTTCCCATAATTTGGAAGCTTTGTCTTTAAGCAATCAGATGGAACATAATAAATTTCTTCACCAGAATCATAGTTAAGAGATTTAAACACAATTATTTTCCTTTCAACAGGATATATTTCAAGGATAGTGTCTTTGTAGAAATTAAAAGCTAATTGTTCGTAGAAAGGATATTCTGATTGTGAAAAACAATTCACATTTATTATCAAGAAAAAAATAATTGTATTTAAAATTCTATTGTTCATTTTATGCAGATTTTCAAAATTTACCGCTAACGTTCCGCCGCTTCTCGTCAGTTGCGAACTTCGGAACTTAATATTTTCCGTTAAAGATAAAAATTCTTGCGAAACGTGAACGTGAACTTACTACAAAATTCGCAATTGCGAGAAACGGCTGTTAGGCGCAGATTTTTTAGCTATTATAAACTTCCGTTATAATTTTCATTGCTTCATCTTTGGCAACTTCCACATTTTCAAACTTCCGTGAATAAAAGTAAAACAATGCTATGCCAAACTTTGGTAGTTCTAAAAATATGAAATCATTTAGGTGATGAAAAAAGTAAAAACTTTCATTTTTTGTTTTAAATATTACTAAAGAATTTTGATTACTAACTTTAGATTTTTCAGTCACTTTTTTCTGCGCAGTTCTAATTTGAGTTACTGCTTTACTTGGCGAATAATCAATGTTTGCTCGCATTATTGAAACAGGAATATCTCTTAAATATTCAATATATTGAGATGAGTTTGATTTAATGAATTTTCTCCGAATTTCTAATAATTGAAATTTATATTCAATGATTTCTAACCAACGAATTATGTTTTGTAATTGTTCATCATTAAAAAAAGAGGTTGATAAATCAGTATTATTAAAAATAGAAATGATATAACTTTCAATACTTCCTAACAAATTGTTATTACAATTTGCGCAAACTGGGATTGTTGTTTTGTTATATGTTTGTTCACTTCCATTTATGTCAGTAACAAAGGATTTTTTAGTGCAGTTTTCGAATGTCCATTTTGGTAAAACATGCTCTTTTGTCAAATTATCTTTATTTGCACAAAAAACACAAATTTCTTTTTTTGATTTGTCTTTTGAACTTATTCTCGGCACATGCCTTTCCAAAACATCATCCATAATTTCTTTTGAATTTTGTCTCAATTTGACTCGAAGATTTCTTAGTTTAATGTCAATCTCCATAAGATGTATTTTCTGGATTATGCGTTCTGAAATTTGCGCCTAACTCATTTATATCCGCAATATACCAAAAAAATAATCTCATTTTACAAAAATCACAAACAACTGAAAATCAACAATAAAAACAACAACAAACGCTTACAAACGAAAGTAAACGACTAACAACCGAATAACGTTTTACACTTGTCACAACTTTGCATCGTCGGAAGGAAACAATTTCAATAGCAATTTCAAAAATCAAATGCAATGACTTTGTGAATTTCAACAAGACAAAATATTTTAACAATAACATTTAAATTTTAAACGCCATGAATGCAATGAAAAACAAAGTACAATTAATTGGACACGTAGGACAAGAACCAGAAGTAAAAACTTTAGGAGAAGGAAAAAAAGTAGCTAACATCACTATCGCTACGAATGATTATTACATCAATGCCAAAGGTGAGAAAGTAGAAGACACGCAATGGCACAAAGTCAAAGCTTGGGGAAAAGTAGCTGACATTATTGAAAAATATGTTACCAAAGGAAAAGAGATTTGCATTGAAGGAAAACTAACGTACAGCGATTATCTAGACAAAGATGGAGTTAAACGTTATGTTACAGAAATTGTAGCGAATGATATTCTTTTGTTTGGGAAATAGAAAATAAAAAATCCTTAACTAATAAAGCGACAAGGCATTTACTTTGTCGCTTTTTATTTGTGATTTTCATAAAAATTTAACCTAAATATAATAAAGTTGTCAACACGAAAACGTTTTCGAAGAATGAATTATTTTTTAGCTAACCAAAATTTAATAATTTAGCTACATTAGAAATAATAAACCTGTCAATAAAAACCTAAACAATGAATAAATTAAAATTTTTATTGATTTTAGTTGTAGCCTTTTGCGCTACTGATTTTGGTTTTGCGCAAGTTGGTATTAATACGACAACGCCTTTAAGCACTCTAGATATCAATGGGAATTTGAATGTAAAAGAAATTGGTATCATAAATTCCAATGTGTCAGGTTCTGCAGTTTTAAATGGCGGACCATCTGGAGCGGCAACAGCAATTAATGACGGTGTTTATATTTCACTCACACCTACTATGGGTAATGTAGAATTTATTTTGCCCAACGCAGTAAATGTTCCAGGCAGAATTTACATTCTTAGAAATATTTCAGATACAGTAACCGCTCAATTATACACTTTTGGCGGATTATTTTTTTCAAAGGGTTCAAATATGAATACTGCTTCACCATTAACTTTGCCTCCAAACGCAATAGGAAAGTCTATAATAATTATTAGCGATGGTGCTAATTGGACTTTTTTCAACTAAATATAGCACTTGCCACTCGATAGGTATTGGCATGTGCTTCAATAATGGTTTTGATATCTGGAGAATATCCGCCACCCATACTAACTTGTACAGGAATTTGATTTTTAAAACAGTGCGAAAGTACTATTTCGTCCCTTTTTTTACAACCTTCAATAGTACAGGAAAGTTTACCTAATTTATCCGTTTCCAGTATATCTATACCAGCAAGATAAAATATAAAATCAGGTTGCAAAGATTCTATAAGTTGTGGTAAATGATACTTAATACAATTCAAATAATCTACATCGGAAGTGTTATCTTCTAGAGCAATATCCAAATTTGAAATTTCTTTTTTGAACGGATAATTTGATTTTCCATGAACCGAAAATGTATAAACGGAAGCGTTATTTTTAAAAATTTCGGCTGTACCATTTCCTTGATGGACGTCTAAATCTACAATCAATATCTTTTTAAAACGATAGGTATTTAATAAATATTGAGCTCCAATTGCTTGGTCGTTTAATAAACAAAATGCTTCGCCACGATTAGTATAAGCATGATGCGTTCCGCCAGCTATATTAAATGAAATACCATTTTGAAGAGCAAATTCTGTTCCGAGAATAGTACCGTTCGCTATTCGAAGTTCGCGTTCAACCAATGCTGATGACAATGGGAAACCTATTTTTCTAGCTGCTTTTGGATCAAGAGTCAATTGCAATAAATCATCAACATATTCCTTTTTATGAACAGCAAGCACAACATCTAGATTAGGAAGTGATGGTTCGAAAAAATCTTCTTGAAGCGCAGTACCTTCATGAACTAATTGTTGTGGCAATAATTCATATTTTATCATTGGGAAACGATGTCCTTCGGGCAATGGATGTTTATAAAGAGGATGATATGCAATTTTTATCATAAAAAAACCCTCATTTTATTGAGGGATTTAAGGAATTAATTATTTTTTAAAAAGGTCAAACATTGGACAACGCGAACATCGTTTGTTTTCACTTTTCTTATATTTTTCACAACATTTGGACTTGCAATTTTCAGCAACCTTAATTTTTTTTAAGGCTTCTTTCTTGTCCTTTTTCTTCTTATCTTTTTCTTTTTTGCTCAAAACAAACAAATTATATTTCGTTACAAATATAATTATTTTTAAGCAATCTAAATAAAAATATTAAATATTTTGGTTCAAAGAGATAGAACTTGTAACCACAATTTGTTGAATATCTCTATCAAACAAATACAATCCGCCACGATCTTCGCCTATTAAATTGATTTTATCCAAAATGGTTTTTGCTTGCGCTTCTTCTTCTATTTGTTCAGCAACATACCATTGCAAGAAATTGTGTGTTGAATAATCTTTTTCACCCAAAGTAATGTGAACCAATTCGTTTATTGAATTCGAAACAAATAATTCGTGCTGATACAATTCTTCAAACATTTCTTTGAAAGTTCCAAACGTAGTTTTTGGTGCTTTTAGTTCCGTAATTTTTGCATGCGAACCTCTTTCGTTAACATATTTTACTAATTTCAGCATGTGCTGACGTTCTTCATCAGATTGTTTATACATAAATTGAGCAACACCTTCAAGTCCTTGTACTTCAGCCCAACATGCCATTGATAAATAGATTTGAGAAGATTCTGCTTCGATTCGAATTTGATTATTTAGCGCTTGTTCGATACTTTTTTGTAACATAATAATTCTTTTTTTGTAAAGTTAAGAAATTTATTCGTTCATCAATTGTTGAAATAACGTTAAAAATTGCCCAACATGAAATCCGTCCATTAATCCGTGGTGAACATGAATTGCAATAGCCATTGATTTTTTGCCATTTTCATCAGTCATTTTACCGTATGATATTTTCGGACAACTATCAGGCCAAGAAAAACTTCTTGCATGAGAATAAGATGTGAAATCAATCCACGGAACTGCCGAAAAATGTATCAAATTGATATCAAAATCTCGAGTAATTAATCCGGTTGTGTTTTGAATTCGTTCGATTTCTTTTTTAGTGATTTCGGCAAAAACAGTCAAGTTTTCATCATATTCCATCAATGAAAAACCAAATGTTTTGTCTTCTCTAAGAATAGTTGCCGAGGCATTAATTTGATCAAAAATATAAACTTCATCATTAATAATTCGGTAACGAAATGGTTCCAAACTATTTACGGCAACCAGCGTTTTATGAAGATAGTAAGTAAAAAACGAAACGCTGAGTTGCTTTGCTTTTTCATACGCTTTGGTACAATCAATTCGGGTTGTCATACCAAAAAATGGTTCTTCCATTTGTTTAAAAAACTCGAAATGTTCTTTTCTATTCCAAGTGTCGAGGTTTAATTTTTGTTTCATCTTGCAATTTAAAATTTAAACCATTTTTAAGTTTTAAACCATTAAGCGATTAAGAATCATTAAGTGTTAATCTCTTAATGTTAGAAAATTAATTATGTACATTATTTTAATAAAATAGCTAAAACATCAGTAATGTTTTCTAGCGATTTGAAGTTGTCGTGTTCTATTTCAAAATCAATTTTTTCGTATTCCCAAGTGGTATGATAAGCAACATGATAACCGTGTCCGCCAATATTTAAAACTGGTAAAACATCCGATTTTAAAGAGTTTCCAATCATGATAAAATTATCGGGTTTGGTGTCCAAACGACCAAGCATTTTTTCATAATCCAATTCTTTTTTATCGCTCATCACTTCAATATGATGAAAATAATGTCCAATTCCAGAATCGTGTAATTTTCTATGTTGGTCTTTCAAATCTCCTTTGGTTGCGACTACCAACTTGTATTTTCCTTTTAACTGCTGTAAAACATCTTCTACTTCGGATAAAAGTTCAACCGGTTTTTGAAGCAAATCTCTACCAATATCAATAATTTTTTGAATGCCTTGTCCCGATATTTGATGATTGGTTAATTCCAAAGCAGAGTCAATCATAGAAAGTGTAAACGCTTTAATTCCAAACCCATACAACGGAAGATTTTTCACTTGATGACTTAAAATCAATTGTAAAATCTCTTGCTTGGATGCGTAATCAGCAAAAAGTTCACAAAACTTGGCTTGCGCTTCATCAAAATAAGGTTCGTTGTGCCAAAGTGTATCGTCGGCATCGAAAGCGATTATTTTTGGGTTCATATATTTATTTTTTAAACACAAATTTCACAGATTTACACAAATTAAATCTGTGCTAATCTGTGAAATCTGTGTTTTATTTTTCTTTTAAGAAATCAACGCTCCATTTTTTACTCCATCAGCATCTGGATTTACAAAAACCAATTTGCCTTCAGCATTATTCGTCATCAAAATCATTCCTTGACTTTCAACGCCACGCAATGCTCTTGGTGCTAAATTTACCAAAACAGTCACGCGTTTTCCAACTACTTCTTCTGGCGAAAAATGTTCTGCGATTCCAGAAACTATTGTTCTTACATCGATGCCTGTATCAACTTTCAATACTAATAGTTTGTTGGCTTTTGGCATTTTCTCAGCCTCAATAATGGTTCCAACACGTAAATCTAGTTTTGAAAAATCTTCAAATGTTGACGTTTCTTTTTGTGGTTCTACAATTTGACTTTCCATAACATTTGCTTTTTTAGTAGCTTCCAGTTTATCTATCTGTTTTTGAATTTCGGCATCTTCTATTTGAGAGAATAATATTTCTGCTTCACCAATTTTGTGACCCGATTTTAATAATTCTGAAGTTTCGGACATTAATTTCCAATTAAAATGAGATTGCTTCGCCAGTTCGCTATCGCTCGTGTCCTCCTTCGTCGGAATGACAAGAATACGAGATAATTTACTTGCGGTAAAGGGTAAAAATGGTTCGCATAAAATTTGTAGAGCAGCCGCAATTTGCAACGCCACATACATTTGAGTTTTTACTCGTTCTGGATCGGTTTTTACCATTTTCCATGGTTCTTCGTCTGCCAAATATTTGTTTCCTAAACGAGCGACATTCATCATTTCACCTTGCGCTTCTCTAAATCGGTATCGTTCAATTGAAGACGAAATTACCGCTGGATACGCTTTTAATTCGGCCAAAGTTTGATTATCAACATCACTAAATTCGTTTGGAGCAGGTACAATTCCGTCGTAATATTTGTTAGTTAAAACAACCACACGATTGATGAAATTTCCAAAAACAGCCGCTAATTCGTTATTATTTCTCGCCTGAAAATCTTTCCAAGTAAAGTCGTTGTCCTTAGTTTCTGGAGCATTCGATGTCAATGCATAACGCAAAGAATCTTGCTTATCTGGAAAATCTTGTAAATATTCGTGCAACCAAACTGCCCAGTTTTTAGAAGTTGAAAGTTTGTTTCCTTCCAAATTCAAAAATTCATTCGCTGGAACATTATCGGGTAAAATAAAACTTCCTTCGGCTTTCAACATCGCTGGAAAAATGATGCAATGAAAAACAATATTGTCTTTTCCTATAAAGTGAACCAGTTTTGTATCGTCTTTTTTCCAGTAATCTTCCCAGTTTTTTCCTTCTCTTGCAGCCCATTCTTTGGTTGCTGAAATGTATCCAATTGGTGCGTCAAACCATACATATAATTTCTTTCCTTCTGCGCCATCAACCGGAACATCAATTCCCCAATCTAAATCTCGGGTTACTGCACGAGGTTTCAATCCGTCGTCCAACCAAGATTTTACCTGACCTAAAACATTTGTTTTCCAGTCTTTTGCATGATCTACCAAAATCCATTTCTGTAAAAAATCTTGGTATCTATCCAAAGGTAAAAACCAATGTTTTGTAGATTTTAAAATTGGAGTTTCACCAGTAATTGTCGATTTCGGATTAATTAAATCGGTTGCATTCAACGTCGAACCACATTTTTCACACTGATCGCCATACGCTTCTTCGTTGCCGCATTTCGGACAAGTTCCAATCACAAATCTATCTGCTAGAAACTGATCGGCTTTAGCATCATACAATTGCTCGGTAACTTCTTCTATAAAATCGTTATTGTCGAATAATTTTTTGAAAAATTCCTGCGCCGTATCGTGATGAATTTTAGAAGAAGTTCTAGAATAATTATCAAACGAAATTCCGAAATCTATGAATGATTTTCTAATAATTCCATCGTATTTATCAATTACTTCTTGTGGAGTAATGCCTTCTTTTTTGGCCTTCATCGAAATAGCCACGCCATGTTCATCGCTGCCACACATAAACGCAACATCCTTTCCTTGCAAACGCAAATAGCGCGCATAAATATCAGACGGAACATAAACACCAGCCAAATGACCGATGTGAATTGGACCATTTGTATAAGGCAACGCAGCTGTAATTGTATATCTTTTTGGGTTTTCTAACATTGTAAATTCAAAATATGTTTTGCAAAAATAAGCATTACAATCGATTGTTTATAAGTTTTATTAAAAGCAATTTCCAGCTTTCCATTTCAAGATTTTTTCCCAAAAAGCTATTTTTCAAATTTTTTTAAAAAGAGCTTCCGTTGGTCGCTTTTTTAAAAAAGAAAAATGTGCTTGTTGATTCAAAATGCTTTCCATTGCAATCTGGGCTAAAAGGCCAGCAAAATGGAAACGATAGTAATTAGTAAAAACGGTAGTTAGAGTGTTTTGTGGAGAGATAATGTTTTAACTTATTCATAAATGCTAGCTCCAATCAAGATGTCTGAAAAAATTTTCCAATCTGCTTTTTCGGAATTTATTTCCTGTTTTGTATTGTCATAATAACTCTGTATATCTTCAGTATATCTTTCTAAAGCTTCTAAATAATCTGGAATAGTTTTATTTTCCCAATTCTCATTATTCTGTTCGAAATCTATTCTTAATTTTTTTATGCTTTTAATGAATTCATCTTTTGTCATTTTCAATAATTTATGAATTAAATAATTATATTTTATTCAATTTACAATATTCATTAAACTCATCTATTTGGTTGCCAATTAAACTTCTAATTTTTTTGTTTTTCTTTTCAAAGTCATTGATTTTAGATTTAACTGTAAAACAAATTTCAATAGCAGAACAAAAAGTGCGAAATGGAATTTCAATCTCAACTCTGAAATTTTCAAATTCAGTATTTTTGAGTTTAGAATCTATTTCTTCTAATATATCAATGTAATTTCTCATTTCATATTTTCAAGATAGTGAAAAAGGTTGCTACACAAAGTTTTTAATTTAATAAATAAGAGTTCCTGAATACATTTTTTTCGCAAATTCCATGTCTATTATTACAATTGTGTCTATTGTGAAATCAGGAATGGCTTTTCCTTCGACTGTAGCATTGAATATTTTTTCTGCTAATTTATAGTCTGGCGGATATATGATGAGCCCATCAAAGGGATAATTGACATAGAAATCATGATCTAAATCAAAGCGAATGTTTTTATTTACTTTTAACAAATCGCTCATCTTATTGCCAATCCCAAATTCCATAAAAAGTTTTCCTTTATATCCATTTCGGCAAGTCATTGAAACAATTTTACCGGTTAGTAAATCAATATCTACTTCAAATTCTTTTCCTTCAGAACTTAAACTCATATAAATGTTTTTATTATGGATTTCATGCATGATTTTAGTTTTATGATTATCAAACAAACTTGCGGTTATAACTGATTCAAAATCTGTAATAGTATTTTTAAAACTAATATTACCAGCACCATTTCCAGGAACAATGTCGGCTTCAAGATTAAATTCTTGAATTCCTGTAATATCTTTAATATTTATTCTGGCTTTCATACATGTCTTCTACTGCGTTTTAATGCGCAACAGTTTCTACAAATGTATATTTTTTTAATAAATGGTTGTTACATCTAACTTACTTGGTCTTTATAACCAATAAAGTTGGTTTTTTTGGGTAACTTTATTAGTTATTTTAACCAATAAACTTAGTTGTCATACATAATTTAATTGGTCTTTTTACATAACTTACTTGGTTGTTATAACCAATAAAGTTGGTTATTATACATAATTTACTTGGTTATAAAAACCAAGTTACTTGGTCTTTATAACCAACAGATTTATCTAACTCATTGATTTACTGAATAAAAAGCGTTCGTTTGAGTGTTTTTTGCGTAGCGAAACGAAACAAAAAGTGTATCGAGAACTTGATTTTAGTGGAATTTACCATGTTATCAATATGTTTTTTTTCAAAAATCGCTTCAGCGGACGAAAAAATTTCATCAAAAACAAATCACACACAAGGGGTTAATTCTATATTTGTGCTACTATTTTATTAAAACCCAAAAGTGAAAAAGTCTATTCTCTATATTCTATTTTCTTTATTTTTTCATAATCTTCATTCACAAAAAAAGATGATTACACCACCATTTTTGCAACAAGGCGATACCGTTGCCATAGTTTCTACTGCTCGAAAAAACGTTGAAGACAATTTAAAACCAACTATTGACATGCTTGAAGGTTGGGGTTTGAAAGTGAAAATTGGTAAAACAATTGGTTTATTTCACCATCAACTAGCCGGAACCGATGAACAACGTGCGGAAGATTTTCAAGAACAATTGGACAATCCTAATATCAAAGCCATTTGGTGTGTTCGTGGCGGTTATGGAACCGTTCGAATTATAGACAAACTCGATTTTACCAAATTCAAGCAAAATCCAAAATGGATAATTGGTTTTAGCGATGTAACCGTTTTGCACAGTCATTTAAACCGAATGGGTTTTCAATCCATCCACGGAATTATGCCAGTAAGTGTGGCAAGAGCAACCGATGATGCCAAGAATTCACTTTGCACGGCTTTGTTTGGAGATAAATTAGCATACGAATTGGATTGCGATGCTTTAAATCATGTTGGTAAAGCCAAAGGCGAATTAGTTGGCGGCAATTTATCTATTTTATACAGTTTGTTGGGTTCAGATTCTGCTATTGACTGCGAAGACAAAATTCTTTTTATCGAAGATTTAGACGAATACATGTATCATATCGACCGAATGATGATGAACTTAAAACGAAACGGTTGTTTAAGCAGTTTAAAAGGAATCATTGTCGGAGGAATGACCGATATGAAAGACAACGAAATTCCATGGGGAAAAAATGCTCTCGAAATTATTGAAGAAACCATCAAAGGATTAAATATTCCTGTGATTTATAATTTTCCTGCCGGACATATTCGAGACAATCGCGCTTTGATTTTCGGGAAACAAATCACGATGGAAGTAACTGTAGAGAAAAGTAAAGTAACTTTTGAATAGACATTTTAGACTGGCTTAGACATTTTAGATTTTTAGATAATCTAGAAGTCTAACAATCTAACTATCTAAGAAGTCTAACAATCTAAAAATGGCTGAACACAACGAATTAGGAAAACTTGGAGAAGAACTGGCTGTAGAATTTCTGCAAAAAAGTGGCTATGATATTCTAGAAACCAATTGGGTTTTTCAAAAAGCGGAAATCGATATTATTGCCCAAAAAGAAAATATCCTTGCCGTCGTTGAAGTAAAAACGCGTTCAAATATTGATTTTGGATTACCACAAGATTTTGTAAAACCCTCAAAAATCCAATTGTTAGTAAAAGCCGTAAATGAATATGTAATTTCAAATGACTTGGATGTTGAAATTCGATTTGATATTATTGCCATTCACAAAGAAGGAAAAAATTACAAAATCGAACACATAGATGATGCTTTCTATCATTTTTGATTGAACAATTCATAAAAAAATTAATAGAAATCCAATTTTTTAACTATTTTGAATAATTTTACTTAAAGCCTCAAATTCTATGAAAAGAAACCTACTCGTATTACTCTCAATTTTTTCGTTTTCTGTATTTGGTCAAAACCAAGTTGCAAAACAAATTGCAACGCTTCAAAATGTAAAAACCAACTTCAAAAAAGTTTCTGTTTTAACACCAAATGCAACTATTATTTCTTCAGATGTTGAAAAAGTAGTAGATAATGCTACATTAGCAAAAATTAACTTGTCTTCTGTAAATCAAGTTTTTACAACTAAAGAAAATTACATAGAATTAGAAATCCCGTATGAAAATGAATTGATTTCTGTTTTGTTGTATAAAGTAAATCCATTCACTGAAGATTTTCAAATAGACACTGATAAACAAAAAAACATAGCTTATCAAAAAGGGGTTTACTACAGAGGTATTGTTAAAAATGATGTTCATTCGATTTCGTCTTTCAATTTTTTTAATGGTGAATTTAACGGAATTATTTCAAGTGAGTCGCTAGGGAATTTAGTCATTGGGAAATTGGATAAAAAAGACAATCAACTGGATTATATTGTTTATTCTGATGCTAAAATGAAAGTTCTCAATGATTTTAGTTGTTCTACAAAAGACGAAGATATCATAGAACCAAATGATAATTTTCAAAACAGAGAAGCCAATACTTTGAAGTGTGTTACTTTTTATTTTGAAGTTGACAACACTCTATACAATCTTAATAATCAAAATATTACAACCACAACAAATTGGATGACTTCTGTTTTTAATAATGTTCAAACCTTATTTACTAATGACGGAATAACAACTGCTATAAAATCAATTTTTGTATGGACTTCGCCCGATATTTATGAAGGAATTGGTGATAGCTCTGGTGATTATCTTAATGCTTTTGCCCAAAATCGTCCAATATTCAATGGTGATGTTGGTATGTTGGTTGGTATTGATCCCGGAGGTTTGGGTGGTGTTGCGGCTTTAAACTCTATTTGTGGTCAATTTAATTATGCTTATTCTGATGTAAATTTTAATTATTCTTCTGTTCCAACTTATTCTTGGACAGTTAATGTAATCACTCACGAATTTGGTCATTCTTTAGGTTCGCCACATACCCATTCTTGCTCTTGGAACGGAAATGGAACTGCTATTGATGGTTGTGGTCCATCAGCTGGATATCCTGAAGGAAGTTGTGCTCAAGCTCCAATTCCTATTGATGGAACAATCATGAGTTATTGTCACTTAGTTTCTGGTGTTGGCGTTAATTTTGCCAATGGTTTTGGACCTCAACCTGCAGCTTTAATGCAAAATAGGGTAAATAGTAAAAGTTGTCTAAGTTCCGATTGTGTCAATACTTGTATTAGCTCTATTGTCGATATCCAAGGAATTAATGTTACTGAAACTAGTGCAACAATAACATGGACAGATTTAAACACGGAAGCAACTTCTTGGCAAATTTCAGTAACATTGCCTAATGCAAACTCTGTTTGGAATACGGTTACAACAAATAGTTATTCCGTTTCAGGACTTATTGCTAACACTTATTATGAAGCTAGAATTAGACCTATTTGTTCTGGAATAACCCCAATTTCAAGAGAAAATATTTTTGCAACTGCAGGAGATTATTGTGGCGGAATGCTATTTACAGATTCTGGTGGAGAATTTAATCAACATACCAATTTTGAATCGTTTACAAGAACTATGATTCCCAATTTACCTAATCAAAAACTAACCGCAACGTTTACTTCTTTTAGTTTAGAATTGGATTACGATTACTTATACATTTATAATGGTTCAGACGAAACTTTCCCGGAATTTCAAACTGGTGGTTACACTGGAGTAGATTCTCCGGGAACAATAACCTCATCGGCAGTTGATGGTTCGTTGACATTTAGATTTTTTTCAGACCAGTTTGTAACTGATGAAGGATGGACAGCCAACATTTCTTGTTCTCCTTCGCTTGGAATTTCTAATAATGATTTTATTGATTTTAGATACTATCCAAATCCAACAACAGGAACATTGAATATAAAATCAAACACTGCTATTTCTGAAATAACGGTTTTCAATATTGAAGGTCGACGATTGTTTTTTAATAAAACTTTGGATGCGTTAGAGACATCGGTTGATATTTCTCAGTTTGCCACAGGAAGTTATTTCTTTAAACTTAAATTTGGCGAAAAAGAAGCCAATTTCAAAGTGTTAAAAATGTAGTTTTAGCATAAGAATTCAATAAAAACAGCCGTAAATCATTTTATATTTACGGCTTTTTTGAAGTAAATCTATGTTTTCTATTCTAACATTTGCATTAATTCCAATGCTTTATTAATCGATTTTACATTTTCAAAAGTCAACAACAATCGCAAACCGTTTTTAGTTTCTTTCTCTTTCATTTTGCAAAGGTTTCCGTGTTGTTGTACAAACCTTAGAACATTAGTAAATCGTTTTGAAGTATAATAATCCGATTGTTGGTCAGCAATGAAATAACCAATCAATTTACCTTGTTTCATTACAATTCTTTCAATACCAATTTTTGTTGCAATCCATTTGATGCGAATGCTATTTAGCAATGCTTTTGCTTGTTTTGGTAACGGACCAAAACGGTCAATCAATTTGTTTTCATATGAAACAAGTTCTTCTTCTGTTTTGCAAGTACCTAGTTCGTTATAAAGCGCTAATCGTTCCGTAACGTTGTTGATGTATTCATCTGGGAAAAGCAATTCAAAATCAGTATCGATTTGTAAATCTTTTACATATTCTTTGGTTTCAACATCGGTATCGGTTTCATACAAGTCTTTGAACTCGTTTTCTTTAAGTTCTTCTATGGCTTCGTTCATGATTTTTTGATAGGTTTCAAAGCCAATTTCATTGATAAAACCACTTTGTTCTCCACCTAACAAATCACCAGCACCACGAATTTCCAAATCTTTCATAGCGATGTTAAATCCGCTTCCCAGTTCGTTGTATTGTTCCAACGCTTGAATACGTTTTCGAGCATCATCTGTCATAACAGAATAGGGCGGACAAATGAAATAACAAAACGCTTTTTTATTGCTTCGACCAACACGACCTCGCATTTGATGCAAATCGGAAAGTCCAAAATTGTTAGCATTATTAATGAAAATCGTATTGGCATTTGGTACATCCAAACCACTTTCGATAATCGTTGTTGCTACTAAAACATCAAAATCACCATTCATAAAACTCAACATGATTTCTTCGAGTTTGCTTCCTTCCATTTGACCGTGTCCAATTCCAACGCGTGCATCGGGAACCAATCGCTGAATCATTCCTGCAATTTCTTTGATATTTTCAATTCGATTATTGATGAAAAAAACCTGTCCGTTTCGTTGTATTTCATACGAAATAGCATCTCTAATAATTTCTTCGTTAAATCCAACTACTTGTGTTTCTATCGGATAACGATTTGGCGGTGGCGTTGTTATTACCGATAAATCTCTAGCTGCCATCAACGAAAACTGCAATGTCCTCGGAATTGGAGTTGCGGTTAAAGTCAACGTATCCACATTGGCAGCAATTGTTTTCAGTTTATCTTTTACGTTGACACCAAACTTTTGTTCTTCGTCAACGATTAACAATCCTAAATTTTTAAACTTTACATTTTTATTGACCAATTGGTGCGTTCCGATAAGAATATCCAGTTTCCCAGATTCTAAATCTTCCAGCGTTTGGGCTTTTTGTTTGGCGGTTCTAAAACGATTCAAATAGCCAATAGTTACTGGCATTTCTTTTAATCGTTCGCTAAATGTTCGGTAATGCTGATACGCCAAAATGGTTGTTGGCACCAAAACGGCTACTTGTTTACTATTATCAACGGCTTTGAATGCCGCTCGAATAGCGACTTCTGTTTTCCCGAAACCAACATCGCCACAAACCAATCTATCCATCGGACGATCTTTTTCCATATCGGCTTTTACGTCAGCTGTTGCTGTGATTTGGTCTGGCGTATCTTCGTAGATAAACGAACTTTCCAATTCTTTTTGCAAATAACTATCGGGCGCAAATTGAAATCCTTTTTCCAATCTTCGCTTGGCATACAACTGAATTAAATTGAAAGCTATATGTTTTACTCGTGCTTTTGTCTTTTGTTTTAAAACTTTCCAAGCATTAGAACCCAACTTATAAATCTTTGGTGGCGTTCCGTCTTTGCCATTGTATTTGGATATTTTGTGTAGCGAATGAATGCTTACATATACAATGTCGTTATCGGCATAAACCAATTTTATGGCTTCTTGCGTTTTGCCTTCCACCTGAATTTTTTGCAATCCACCAAATTTCCCAATTCCGTGATCGATATGCGTTACATAATCGCCTACAGAGAGTGAATTGAGTTCTTTTAGCGTAATAGTTTGTTTTTTAGAATATCCATTTTTGATGGAAAACTTATGATAACGTTCAAAAATTTGATGGTCAGTATAACAAGCTACTTGATGTTCTTCGTCAATAAAACCTTGGTACAAAGGTTGTACAATGGTATGATATTGTTTACGGATGTCTTCACTGTTTTCTTCGTCTAAACTTTCAAAAATATCATGAAAACGGTTCGCTTGATTTTCATTGGAACAAAACAAATAATTAGTAATTCCGTTGAAATGATTGTCACTCAAATTGTTCAGCAATAAATCAAATTGCTTGTTGAACGACGGTTGTGGTTGTAAGTGAAATTCATATGTTTTTGTGGTCTTGAACAACGGTTTATTCGTCAATTCTACGATAGAAAAATCCAATGCTTTGCGCAAAAACCCTTCCTGATTTAAGAATAAATGTTCTGGCGAAGCATGTTTGATATCTTTCGAAAGTTTGTCAAAAGTTTCAGTAGCCTTTTCGAATAATTTATCCAATTGTGCCAAAACCATTTCAGTGTTTTCTATCCAAAGAATGGTTTTGTCGTTGATATAATCTAAAAAGCTTTCGCGGTTTTCTTTGATAAACTTGTTTTCTAGATTGGGAATAATGGTTATCTTGTTTTGTTTATCAACAGAAAGTTGCGACTCTACGTCAAACGTTCGGATGCTATCGACTTCATTGCCAAAAAACTCAATACGATACGGATTGTCATTGGAAAACGAAAACACATCGACGATTCCGCCACGAACCGAAAACTCTCCAGGTTCAGTGATAAAATCCACGCGTTTGAATTCGTATTCGAACAACACTTCGTTGATGAAATCAATAGAAATGTTATCACCAACAGCAACTTTTAGTGTGTTTTTATCCAATTCTTTTTTGGTCACTACTTTTTCAAAAAGCGCTTCGGGATAGGTAACAATTATCGAAGGTTTTTTTCTGGAATTGATACGGTTCAATACTTCGGAACGCAATAAAACATTGGCGTTGTCGGTTTCTTCAATTTGATATGGACGACGATACGAACTTGGATAAAACAATACATCGTTTTGTCCTAACATCTGCTCCAAATCGTTCAAATAATAAGCTGCTTCTTCTTTTTCGTTAAAAACCAACAGAAAAGGTTGTTCAGCTTTCTTGAACACTGACTGAATGATGATAGAAACGACTGAACCCGAAAGTCCTTTGCAATGGATTTTGTTTTGTGGAATAGCAAGACTTTCCACAATATGCTTTATTTTATTGGAACGTTCGTAAGTAGAAAAAAGCGATGACTGGCTCAAGATTATTTTGTTGGAATATAGGGTTTGCGTTTTATAATTCCTCCTAATCTACTTGAGGAATTTGTGGCAGCTTCTGGTTTTTCAACCGAAATGGCACGAGTTGTATCTAACATTCTAATCATGTCCGCTTCACCATCTTCAATCTTAATTTGGCTCTTTTTATCTATTTCGGCAAACTGAAATTGTAGTGATTGGATTTCTTGATTGATTTCAGGAATGAGTTTTACAATCTTTTGGTCTGGAATTGACTGCAAGTTGATGTATAGATTGAGCGTATTTATTTTAGTAGCAATTGTAGCTATTCTACTTTTCACTTCTGGTTTGTTATACGCCAAAGGAATATTGTTATTAAGCTCTAATGCTTTCTTAGATAATGTTTTTGCCTTTTTTTGAAAAGCACCGATACTGGTTTTAGGCTTCACCGAAATCTCTTTCAAGAAGTTTCTCCATTCAGCCCAACTTTGATTTAAAGACTGCGAACTAGCATTTAGAGGCATACCATTTAAACTCCAGTTTTTATTAATAGTATTGAAGATAACTTCTTGCTTCTTTATTTCTTTTTGTTGTTCAATGAGTAATAGCGATTCGTCCTTTTTACAGGAAATAAAAAGGGACAAACCGATAAGCATTAAAATTAATTTGTTTTTCATAAGTCGAAAAAAAAAGGCTTTGCAAAAATACAAAGGTAATTGTAATAAGTTGTCAAAAATATACTTTAAGATTTGTTTAATTTCTTAATAAACCACTTTGCGAAAACGTTATCTTTGCATCAACAAACACAAACTTCATTATGACTACAAAAATCCTTATCATTGGTGCGTGCGGACAAATTGGCACCGAGTTAACCAAGAAACTAAGAAGCATTTATGGCGCTGACAATGTGATTGCTTCCGATATTAGAAAGCTAAACATTGATGTGGTTAATGATGGAATTTTTGAAGTGGTTAATGCTTTAGATTTTAATCAAATTGAGCACCTAGTAGAACAATATAACATCACGGATGTCTATTTAATGGCAGCCTTACTTTCGGCTACAGCCGAAAAAAACCCAGCCTTTGCATGGGATTTGAATATGAATTCGTTGTTCCACGTGTTGAATTTGGCGAAAGCCGGAAAAATAAAAAAGATATTCTGGCCATCGAGTATAGCTGTTTTTGGACCAACAACACCACGATACAATACACCACAATATACCATCATGGAACCTTCAACGGTTTATGGCATTTCAAAACAATCGGGTGAACGTTGGTGTGAATACTATCATACTATTTATGGTGTTGATATTCGTAGCATACGTTATCCTGGCTTAATTTCTTGGTCTACTGAACCTGGTGGAGGAACAACGGATTATGCTGTAGATATTTATCATAAAGCATTGGAAAAAGGAACTTTTGAGTGTTTCCTTTCTGAAGAAACCGCTTTGCCAATGATGTATATGGACGATGCCATTCGTGCTACGGTCGAAATCATGCAGGCACCAACTGAGCGCATCAAAATACGTTCGTCTTATAATTTAGGTGGTGTTAGTTTTACACCTAAAGAAGTGGCACAATCCATCCAAAAACACATTCCTGATTTCACAATTACCTACAAACCTGACTTCCGTCAAAAGATTGCAGACAGTTGGCCTGCTTCTATTGATGATAGTTGTGCTAACCAAGACTGGAACTGGAAACACGAATTTGATTTGGACTCTATGACGTTAGAAATGCTTGAGAATTTAAAAAGATAAAGCGCTACTAAACTAGTAACGCTTTACCAAAAACAAATAAACAAACCTATTTATCTTAACACTAATTTGGGTCTTGAACAATTGGGTCGCGCAATGATTCTAGCACGGCAACCACTTCATTAATAACCGCTGTATCCGTTACACCGTTTAATCCGGCTGACTGACCAACGTAGCCAATGAATTTAGTATAATCAGCATTAGTAGATTTTACACCCATTCTTGGGTTTTGTGCTGGATCGTGAGCTGCAACCATTCCAAGACCTGTGTACGTATTTGTTGCGCCACCGCCAGTATTCGCTGAGAAGAAGTCGGTTAAGTTTTTACTCAACACAGCTACATTGGTTGTATTTCCTGAAACCACTTCGCCCACAATTGGTGCAAAATGTTCTCCAAGATTCCCATTAGAACCAGCAACAATATCTGCTACGATAAGTACAATGGTACTATCAACTACTGAACGATAACTCAATCGTCCTTTTTCTATCATCTGACCTGGATTATTTGGGTCACTTACCTTTGCGGTTCCACCTAATTTTTGATACAAACTCAATTGTGCAGGTGTATCATTATCATCATCACTGCACGCAACAAAACCTAACGCGGTTGTTGCCAATAATAGGCATATAGCCAGTTTTTCAAACTTTTTCATAGTGTATAGTTATTAGAATTAATTAAATAAGCGTTGAATTCCTCTAGAAAACTTAAAGCTAAAGCTGTCTTCTGCCATAACAGGACAAACTTTCTTTTGTGCTAGTTCGTTGGAGATGATGAACGGTTTGGCTTTGTAGTTTCCTTTAGCCATCAGTTGTTCATACACTCTTTTGGAGTTGGTAATTTTATTGTCATGAAAGTAAACCACAACGCCTTTTTCCATGTTAATGCGGTCGTTCTTTACGCCGGGAATGGATTTTAGGTTGCGGTGGATTTCTTTGGCTTTCGCCGAATCAATAGCTTCTTCGAAGTCTATTCTACTAATTTGAAGCGTTGCATTATCATATACAACTGGTTTTGCGGTGGCGATATGCACAACCAAAACCACGAATAGCAGTACTACTACACCGAGTACACTGCCAACTAGAACTTTAATTTTTTTGATGCTCATAACCAAGATGTTTTTTGTTTTCTCTATCATTTACGAGAACAAAAGCAACTTGGTTTTAAAGAATAGTATATTTTTTTATTTTTTTGCCTTGAGGTCTTTAATCAATTGATCTTCTATTTGGGTTTTGATCTTGATTACGGCATTAGAATCATCATTTGGAATAGTCATCGAAAGAACATAATGTTTGATTTTCCAACCTTCGTTTGTCTTTACTACAACTCCTGAACCACGACAGATTTTCATTTGTGTATCTAATAATTCATCGAACCAAGCGATTTTATTATCGGGATTGAAGTAGATGTTACGTTCAAGGGTTTTGAAGTTCCAGGCTTTTCCTTTGTCGAAATAAGGTTTGGCAAAGGCTTGGAATTCCGTTTTGTTCCAGTTTTCGGTAGCATCGGTGCCAATGAAGATAGCGTCTTCGGTCATGGCTTCAAAGTAGTTGTTGAAGTTGGTTTCGGCTGCTGCTTTGTGCCAATTGTTTAGTAGGAGATTGACTTTGTCGGTTTCTGTTAGTGGTTTGTCTTTTTTGGAACTACAAGATGTTAGGGAAACTATGAAAAGGAGGAATAGGTATTTTTTCATGGTAATGGATTTTTTATAAAGGTATAAAAAAAGAGTAATTGGTTTCTTCTTTTGTCTTGAAACAAAAGAAACAAAAATTCAAGCCTGAATAGTCTTAGCTTGAAAACTACCTTGAATTTCACGTCGCAACCCGAGTCGCTCGTCGTTCCTCCTCGACTATGTGGGTTGCTTTGTTTCAATTCTTCGTTGTTTTCTACGCTAATGCTATTAGTGCGATTGGGATGTGTAGTAAAGAAATAGTTTGGTTTTCTTTTTGGGAATTCTTTTCTTTTGTCTTGAAACAAAAGAAACAAAAATTCAAGCCTGAATAGTCTTAGCTTGAAAACTACCTTGAATTTCACGTCGCAACCCGAGTCGCTCGTCGTACCTCCTCGACTATGTGGGTTGCTTTGTTTCAATTCTTCGTTGTTTTCTATGCTAATGCTATTAGGGCGATTTAACGAATGTCAAAATAGGAATGATGATTATTTTGTATTAACCATTCAAGGTGTTAGATATCATTAAGCAATTTTAGACTTAATGAATCTTAAGTTCTTAATGGTTCAATTTGTTTTTTAAAACTTTTCTCCGTGTTGGGAAAGGTCTAATCCTATGCTTTCTGACTCTTCTGAGACGCGGATTGGGATGATGATGTTGGTTAGTTTGAACAACAAATAGCTACCACCAAAAGTAAACACAGAAACCAAAACCAAAGCCATCATATGATGTCCAAACACCGAAAACCCACCATGCAACAAACTAGCGTTTTCTCCTTGGGCAAAAATAGCGGTTAGTATCATACCCATAATTCCGCCAACGCCGTGACAGGCAAATACGTCTAGCGTATCGTCTATTTGTTTTAGCTTTTTCCAGTACACCATTTTGTTAGAAACTATTGCGCCGATGAACCCAAAGAACATACTTTGTGGAATGGTTACAAATCCTGCGGATGGTGTGATGACTACTAGTCCAACGACTGCTCCAATACAGGCTCCGAGTGCTGAAACTTTTCTACCGTTTAGTCTGTCGAAGAAAACCCAAGTTAGCATGGCAGAAGCGGAAGCTATAGTAGTAGTTGCAAATGCCATCGCTGCGGTAGCATTGGCTGCTAGAGCTGAACCTGCATTGAACCCAAACCACCCGAACCACAACATTCCCGTTCCTAATAATACAAACGGAATATTGGTTGGAATGTGTTCGCTGTTTTTTCTTTTTCCTAAAACGATAACGCCTGCCAAGGCGGCAAAACCAGC
Source organism: Flavobacterium dankookense (assembly GCF_004362665.1). Lineage (GTDB taxonomy): Bacteria > Bacteroidota > Bacteroidia > Flavobacteriales > Flavobacteriaceae > Flavobacterium > Flavobacterium dankookense. The sequence goes on from NZ_SNXR01000012.1 coordinate 68,519, forward strand.
ACTCATGTGGACTACTGTTCCACCGGCAAAATCTTTTACGCCAAAGTAACTGCCCAACAAACCATTTGGATGCCAAATCATGTGGCACAAAGGTGTATAAATGAATAAGGTGAACAAACAAATGAATAGTAAAAAGGATATGAAACGAATACGTTCTGCCAAAGCACCGGTGATGATGGCTGGCGTGATGATGGCAAACTTCATTTGAAAGAGTGCATAGAGTATAAAAGGAATAGATGAACCAAGCACTTTGTGTGGCTCGGTTTCTACTTGGTCAAAAAACGCAAATTGGAACGGATTGCCGATAATGCCATAGGTTTTTCCATCTATAGTAATGCCTATGCTATCACCGAAGGACAGACTGAAACCTACTACAACCCACAACAAACTGATAACACCCAGACAGATAAAACTCTTGAGCATGGTAGAAATGACGTTTTTCTTGCCGACCATACCACCGTAGAAAAAAGACAATCCTGGTGTCATTAGTAATACCAAGCAGGAAGCGGTTAATAGCCAAGCGACATCAGCAAAGTTGATGCTTTCCTCTGTATTGAAAGCGACGCCAGTGGCAGGTTGGTGTTCCCAAAACAATCCTGTTATGGCAAGTATGGTAATGATGATAAAGGCAACTATCCAGCGTTTTTCGTTTTTCATTGTTGTATCTTTTGATATTAACCCCTGTTTTTATAGGGCAAATATAAATAATATTGAAAATAAACAACAATTACTGATAAAAAAATAGGGGTTGTTTTGTAAAATTTGTAAAAAATGAATTGCTCTTGTTGTTTTTGATGATTGAGTAAAAAACAAGTTGCTTGTTGGGGTTTGTTGCACTATAGAAACCCTTGTGGCAATCTTGCCGCAAGTATATGGCAAGTATACCGCACTTAGATGGCAATCTAACCGCACTCTAGAGGTTTTGGGGAAAGGGGTATTATTTTAGGAAAATTGTATTTTTATGAATTCTTTTTGAAAGATGATTTTTTAAAGATCTGATTAGATCAATAAATTATTTGATACAAGAAATAAATATTGAAAGAGAAAAAGCTTTAAAAAAACTATACTTCCTATATTATCTGTGTTATACCTAATCTACTCGAGTAACTGCTATATTCGACCTGCATTTCAGAAAGTAATTCTTTATTAAAAATTTTCACATTTCTGAACTTATTAATAAATATGTCAAATGGTACTGAAAAGCTATAACGGAAATCAAACAATAAAGTAACGTCGTTATCGTTTTCATCAAAATATAAATGATCATATATTTTTATAGAGTCCATTGGGGTTGGTATATCTAGTTTACCATTAGTTTTTCTCACAGGGTTTTTAATAATTAAACCACTTAATAATTTTAGGTTTTTTCCATACTTTTTTTGAGCAATGTCACAAGGTCTGGAAATCAGAAGAACTATATCTTCAATTTGCCTCCCATCTTCGATTTGCTTTTTTAAAAAAACTTCAATTTTAGAATCATCTTTAATAGAGTATAATTTTTTAAAGAAACTATGGTTGTTAATTGCGATTAATCCCGGAGTTATAAGACTAGGTGAAATTTCATTCCCAAGTTTAAAATGAAACCAGCTATTTAATTCTTTATCCGTTGTACTATCCTCGACATCTTGAAGGTTATAAAGATTTTGATTATTTAATTCACTAATTTCACCATCAATATTTTTCTTAGTATTTGAAATTAACACTGTATCTAAAGCATCAAATAATATGGATCTTTTATAAATATTATCTTCACTTTCTTTAATGGACGTACCTCCGTGTGCAATTATAATTTTTTTTAGTTTATTGACTACGTTATTGGGAGTTTTAGTAAGATTTCCAATAATTTCATTTGATGAATATTTTACTGTTTTTTTCCAATGAAGTATTTCTTCTAAAGAATGAGTAGAGTTTAAATCTGTATTAAGCTGTTCAAATAACTCAGAAAAGTTATATCCTTGCTCAACTTGATAATCTGTTTTACTTTTAATTAAAGTAATGAAAGGAATAACCATATGTGTTCTTAATAATTCGGAAACTTGTTCTGCTTTACTTACATCTTTGGACCACATCACTAAAATGTAAAAAGATCTAGGTTTAACTATATGCCTTATCCAAGTTGAACAAATTTCAGCATCAAATTGTTCTGAATAATGAAGATCTAAAAAAATAATATTTGTATCAGAATATGTTTTTTGCGGATAGTCATCTCCATAAATTAAATCAGGATTAAATACTTTACATCCTATACCTTTCGCAACATAGTAATCGTAAATACCTTGAATTTCCTCTCTTTTATCATCGATAATAATTACATTAGGTTCTAAAAAATTTATCATAATTGATTTTTATTAAAAATTAATTTCACTACTGCTCCTGTATATTTTTCGGGAATACCTAAATCACTTAACTCCGTACTCTCAATAATATCAAATTTCCCGTATTTAAGCATAATAGTATCTACAAGATACAATCCTACACCTATACCATCTGATTTGCGTGAAAAGAAAGGCCTTATTATCTCAGAAATATCATCTTTAAAACCTGGTCCATTATCAGCTATAAATATTATAACACTATTTTCTTCTTTAACAGCTTTCAAATAAATTCCTTTATTTTCTTTATAAACTGTATCAAGCCAGTAAATACTGTTATCAATTAAATTCATTAAAACTGTGATAAAAAATCTTTTGTCACAGTTTATTGTCTCTACATTATTTGCTATATCTACTGTATAATTTATTTTTCTGTCGGATAATTTCAATTTGTAATTGTTGAAGGCTCTATTTACTGCTTCTGTAACATTTACAGGTTTATCTCCACCTTTTCGTAACACAGAAATAATTCCATCGGTATATTGTTTCAATTCTTCTACCTGATCAGTAATAATATCCGTTTTAATAGGTAAGGTTTTGACTGTTTCTTCCATCCTAGGAACCAGTTTTTCTATTTCATGTAAAGCAACAGAAGCTGTCATTCCAACACCTGCCGGAATTAAAAGGATTTTTTTGTCTTCTTCATATTTCTTTTCTATATTTTCGGCTTCTTCGAGAATCTTTTTCTTTTTTTCATCATTGTTAAGGTCAGCGTTTTCTAATAAGCTTTTAAAAAGACTAATTCTATCATCAAAAAGTATTCTAGTCTCTCGTTTATTAAATTTTAGCCATCTTTCCCTATCTTTCAATCTTTCTGATTTAAATTGATACAAGATGTAGTCTAAAAGGTATTTAAACAAAATGAAAGACTGATTTTCTACAAACCCTTCTCTATTGGTCTTTTCTACTAAATTTCCAGATGCCTCAGGATCAAGGTAAACAAACCCCATAACAAGGTTATTAGAAAACCAACTTGTATCCTGAACCCTTTTTAAGTCAATTCCTAACCAATCATTTCCTTTTTCTCCATAATCAAAAACACGTAAATCACCTTTATAAACTTTTATCCCAGAGTTCTCTTTCAGAATTTTTCTAGTTAATGGAGGTTCAACAGAATAATCCTTCAATGACTCAGAATCTAAATCAAAAGTATTTAATTCAAACATAAATCCACCAAAAGGTAACTTATCAGATTCGTCGTAACTTTTTAGCAAACTTTCAATAACTTCTTTAGGATACTCTTTTGATTCTAATTCTCTTCTTATATATGGTCTTATATCACCCTTTATATTTCTTTCATAAAGTTTAGGATTATCGACTGCATCAATTTTCCTTGTTCCAATTTCTTTATTATTTTCCAATGAAAATTTATATTCAAATGTCAAATTATAATTTTCATCAACTATTGCAAAAAGTTTGAATGGAGCTTCATCAATTATTCTATCTACAGTTGGAAAATCAGATAACCACTGGTTATCAAAGTTAAGGTTAATCTTAAAGCTGTTTTCTTTTACTCTAGGAGATAACATAGAAAGAGTGTGACCTTTTAAATCTCTAGCCATTCCTTTTGTCCAAGTTTCTTTTAATCCACTTAGATGTATGTAAGTCCCGCTTTTTTCTTTAAATCGAAAGGCAGATTGGTCTTTTCTTAATTTCCATCTGATAGGGATGTCAGATAAATGTTTAGACTGATTAAAATCTTTCCAATTTATATATAATTCAATCTCATAATCTGCCAAATATTTATCAATTATTTCTGTTTTATCTTCATTATATTTTAATATTAATGGCCGAGAAATCAGTAGTATTTTTGTCCCTAATTTATGTACCGCAAAACGACCAACACCCTTTTCTCCCATAGGAATGCGTTTATAAATAGTGGATTTTATAATCTGTCTTACTCCATTTATAACGGGCTTTCTAAAATCAGAACCTGGTTCCAACCAGACATCTTCAACAATTTCAGAAGTCATTCCTATTCCATCATCTTCAATAACAATAGCTGCCATCTCTATGTTATCAACATCTCTAAAATAAACATCCACTTTGTTAGCATCTGCATCATAGCTGTTTTTTACAAGCTCATAAATAGCCATTACCGGATTTTTAATTAATTCCTCTCCAAGTAATGTTAATATATGTGCTTTTGGCTTAAAGTGTTTTTCTTTTATTTCTTCTGACATAATAATTCTTTCATTTTTTTAGCAATAGCATTCGCCATTAATGGCGGAACAGCATTACCTATTTGTTTAAATGCGGCCGAACGTGAACCTTCAAAATAAAAATCATCAGGAAATGATTGTAATCTAGCGGCTTCACGAACTGAGATAGAACGACATTGTGTTTCATCAGGATGTATGTAGTAATGACCATCTTTAGCAATATGAGCAACGACAGTATGAGCAACACCAAGTCCGTCAACTACCTTGTATCTATCCGTAAAAGAAGTTTCGTTCTTGTGTGTTTTTAGTTCATCTGGTAAATCAGGATATTTTAAACGTTCCTTTCCTTTGTTCCATTTTTGAATTGCCGTTTTGTATATTGCTAAATCTCTTGTGTTATGTGGTCTTGAAATATGTTGCGTTACAAAATCAACACCGTTTCGCAATTCAAATTTTTGCAAATACTCATTTTTACTTTGAGTGTAATCTGTTTTTTTAAACCCTTCTCCAGGTTTCAACTTAGGTAAATCAGCAAAAGCATCATTAACCGTGTATTGTTTAACTATCTTTTCAAATTCAGGAAAACCAAAATCCTTCTCTTTTTTCCAACCTACAATTATAATTCTTTTTCGAGCTTGTACAACTCCATAGTCAGCAGCATTAAGCGTGTCATGATACACTTCATAACCAATTCTTCTGAAATAAGCTTTAAGGTTTTTAAAATGTTGTCCTTTATTTGCGCTCAACATTCCGGGAACGTTTTCAAAAACAAACGCCTTTGGTTTAAATTCATTTAAGAATCTTCCGTACTGGATATAAAGTTTATTTCTTGGGTCATTTTCAATATCTTCTTGATGCCTTCCTAAAAGAGAATAGGCTTGACAAGGCGGACCGCCTATGATTAAATCAATTTTTTTTCCTGATTTTTTTATTTTCTCAAAAATACCAGAAATAGTATCATCGTTTATCTCAATATTAATAACTGAGTCGAGAATTTGACTTGGAATTGCATTAAAAAAAACATCTTGTGATGTTTCTCCTTTGATATATTGGTAATATAAATCTAGATTTTTTTGAGATTTTAGATAGTGGTAGGCAGCTCTTGTTTTAATCGTTTGACATGCTTCAGAGTTCATTTCAATATGAGCTACGGCTTCAAAGCCTTCTCTGATAAAGCCTTCCGACATTCCAGAAGCACCCGCAAAGAGGTCGATATAGTTAAGTTTTTCGGCCATACGGAATTTTAATTATTAACAAAAGTATTGATAAAAACCTGTTAAATTACAAAATTTTAAATAAAAAAATGGGACATCAAAAAAAGTTGTTTTTAAAATACTATTACAAATCAGCTAAATCACACTTATTGTGTGTAATCATTTGATTTAGATCAAATTACACTTGCATAATCAAAATAATGATCTAATATTTGCAACAAATCCAAGTGCATGAATACCTCATTTGAACGTTGCGAGAACACCAAAGTAGAATGGCTTACACCGCCACAATTGGTCAAACAATTGGGCGATTTCGATTTAGATCCTTGTTGTCCAGTAGAGGCGCCATTTTACCACGCAAAAAAACATTACACCATTATAGATGACGGTTTGAGTAAAGAATGGAAAGGAAGAGTCTATCTCAATCCGCCTTATGGCAGAGGAATGGAATTGTGGTTAGAAAAACTAAAACACCACGGCAACGGGATAGCCTTAATTTTTGCGAGAACTGAAACTAAATGTTTCTTTGAACACATCTGGCATGATGCCGATGCAATCCTATTTGTAAAAGGGAGAATTAAATTTTATCATGTTTCGGGTGTTCAAGGCGGAACTCCCGGAGCACCAAGCGTATTTATCGCCTACGGAAAAGAAAATGTAATCGCGTTACAAAACAGCGGTATTGAAGGACGGTTTTTGTCATTGAAGTAATCAATTAGGCTTAGCTAATTTCATAACAAATGAACTCGGCTATATTAAACTCTGCATCAATAATCCATTCGTTTTCTAATAATAATTTTTTCAGGGCTTCGTTTTCATTTGCAACTTCTTCAACAATACCTATAACTTGCATGTTTTCCACCTCGTCACCGTTTGGTGATGTGGTGTTGCCCTCGGGTGTTATGAATATAAACTTTTTCATTATTACATTTTCTTATACGTTCCTCTTCCATTAAACTCAATGATTCCTCTATCTCTTAAAAACTGAAGTTGCTGTCTGATTTTGTCTTTAATAAAGTTATTGTTTGGATACTTTACTTTCAAATCACTTTCAAATTTATAAATTTCATTTAATGTAAAATCTTTATTGGGTATTTTTTCAATACAACTTAATATGTCTAATATCCATCCTTTTGCGTCAGCATTTTTATTTCTTAAAAAGGTAGTTTTAGAAAAAGCCGTTTGAACAACATTAGGTTGAATAATTTTTGACTTTTCAACCAAGAAAATTTTTCCTAATTCAGAGACTTTAGAAATATCAATATTACAACCTGTCCATCCAGCTCTTCTAGCTGTATCCGACAAAGGTTTTCTTTTAATAATGATATCCGGAGTGAAAAACTGCTTTGGTATAATTAAAAAATTATCAACTTTTAACTCTTTACTATACGTTAAAAAGAAAAAATTTGGATTGGTATCAGAGGTAATCCTTTGAATCATGGTATCGTAAGCGCCATCTGTTATAGTAGTGCCTAACTTACCGCCTTTGCTTTTCAATTCAAATTCTTCCTGACACTTTATACAATAAAAATCAGCAACAGGTCTGTTGTTTTCATAATCATTTAATGGGTTTTCTCCACAGTTTGGACAATAGGAGTTTTGCTTCACCCAACCTTCAGTTAAAACCCTAGCAATTTGAGAATTACTTGTATATCCTTTTATTAGCTCTTTATTAAAATGTAAATCCACTGACCTTCTTCATTATATAAGTATTGGGTAAATATAATACTAATTACAATTCATATCTCAAGACTATTTTAAAAATGGTTTTGCTCGCATAAAAATGGTGTGTTTCCGTAAAAATAATAAAATTGGATTTTAAAATTTGGCAAGACAAGAGTACTTATAAACAAAATAAAAGGACCTATCACAATTCACTAACATGTTTAAATTGATTTAAAACTATACAACACTATCAATCCCTTTAGGGATGCTATTTTGGTAGGGATGTATTTTAATGCATCCCAATAAAAACAAATCAAAAAAGAAATCTCATCTCGTGAATTCTAAATTGGTTCGTTGAAAATATAGCGTTCGTCATAATCAATCTCAAACAATTTTAGAAAATCTAAATATTCTTCTCTAAAAGGTTTGGTACTATGATGTTCTTCCTGCTTTTCGATATATTTAATAACCGCGTCAACATGCGATTTTGAATAGGAAAATGCACCATAGCCTTCTTGCCATTCAAATTTTACTTTTAAAAATTGTTTTTCGTTAATCCATTTTGACGAATTTCCTTTGATGTCTTGCATTAAATCGGATATGGTTTGTGTTGGTCGCATTCCTATAAATATATGAACATGGTCTGGCATTCCATTTATGGCTAACAATTTATGGTTGTGATGCTTAATTATACCTGAAATATATTGGTATAACTCTTTTTGAAAAGCTGGATGTATTAATCCGTCGCGGTATTTGACTGCGAAGACGAATTGGATGTGGATTTGTGTGTAGGTATTTGCCATTTTTATTTTTTATGTTCAACGGATTGAAATCCGTTGTTACCGAAATATCATCCCTAACGGGATTTTGATGTTTTTGTTTGTATTAACGGATATAATCCGTATTATTTTGATATCCACGGATTGAAACCCCGTATTATTATTTATAACAACGGGTTGAAACCCGTTGCTACCGAAATATCATCCCTAACGGGATTTTGATGTTTTTATTTGTATTAACGGGTATAATCCGTATTATTTTTGATATCCACGGGTAAAACCCGTTGCTACCGAAATATCATCCCTGACGGGATTAGATAATTTCATGACAGATGAATTCGGCTATATTGAACTCTGTATCAAAAATCCAATCGTTTTCTAGTAGCAATTTTTTTAGGGCTTCGTTTTCATCTGCTACTTCTTCAACAATACCGATTACCTGCATGTTTTCGACTTCATCACCGTTTGGTGCTGTGGTATTGCCTTCTGGTGTTATGAAGATGTATTTTTTCATGCAGATGATTTTTTTCAATTAAAAAGAAAAGGAATTGTACTAGCTTTTCGTAAAAATAATAAAATTGGATTTTAAAATTTGGCAAGACACGAGTACTTATAAACATTTTTTACTAAGGCTTGGTATTCAATTCCATCGTTATCAATGACAATTGTTTTCCATGTATTCGTTAGTTCTTACTTCGAAGACTCGCGTTCAATAATGCTCGTAGAAAGCTCTACTGTTCGAGGCGTGAAAGGTTTACCATCTTTACGGGCATTCATTTCTTCAAGGAGTAGCTCAAAGGATTTGGCACCCATTTCGTAACTTGGTTGATCGACAGTGCTGAGTTTTGGTGTGATGACTTGCGACATGAACCAGTTGCTAAATCCGATGATTTTTATTTGTTGTGGAATGGGAACATTGACTTCGTTGCAATGGGCTAATACGCCAACGGCTACTAAATCAGTAATGGCAAAGATGCCATCCACATCGGGATGGTCGGCAAGGATTTGTTTGGCAAATGTTTTTCCTTCTTCAAAAGTTACGTTTTGGCAGGTGTACACCAATTTGGAATCGAAAGGAATTTGGTTTTGTTCGAGTGCTTTCTTGTAGCCCAAAAAACGGTCAATAGCGTTTTGCGGATTTACTGGTCCGCGAATGTGGGCTATTTTTTTGCATCCTTTTTTTATAAGATGTTCAGTAGCTTCAAAAGCGGCTTTTTGGTCGTTGATGATTACTTTGGAACTTGGAATTAGTTTGGCGATTTTATCAAATTGCACAAAAGGTATTTCGCGGCGCATGATTTCTTTGATATGTTCGTCGCCATTGGACTCGTTGGACAAGGAAATGATGATACCATCCACACGTTTGTTCAACAAGAGTTCTACTTGTTTTTTTTCGAGCTCCATCGACTCATTCGATTGAAGGATGATGACGAGATAGCCTTGCTTTTCCGCTTCGGCTATGATACCGTTAATTACATTGGAAAAAAAATGGTGTACCACTTCGGGAATAATTAATCCGATGGTTCTGGATTCTTTGGTTCTGAGGTTAACGGCAAACGAATTGGGTGTGTATTGAAGATTTTTAGCAAGCTCTAAAACGGCATTACGTGTTTTAGCACTAACATCGGGATAGTTTTTTAAGGCTTTGGAAACCGTTGTAATAGAGATTCCTAATGTTTCGGCTATTTGTTTTAAAGTTGTCTCTTTCATTTAACAAATATGATAAAAATTTCTCAAAAGACAATCGAAAACGTTTTCGGTGTTTTCGAAAACGTTTTCGATATATATTTGATAAAAAATAGTGGTTAAAAAATATAATTTCGGAATTAAATCCATTAAAATTTATTAACCAAACAATTTTACAAAAATGAAAAAAACTACCTTATTACAACGCAAGTTGTCTTTTTTATTGGTCTTTTTTGTCTATCAGTTTGCTTTTTCGCAGTCAGGAAGCTTGACGGGAAAAGTAACCGATGCGAAAGGTCAGCCCATTATTGGCGCCAATATTAGTGTTGACTCTAGTTCAAAAGCTACTATTAGTGATGCCGATGGTAATTATACTATTGGCGGTTTAACCAACGGTGAAGTATCAGTAACAGCTTCAAGCATTGGCTATGCTACTCAAAAAAACAAAGTAACCATTTCAGGAGCAACTACCTTAAACTTCGAATTAGCTGAAGAAGCTAACGCACTAGAAGAAGTAGTAGTAACAGGAGTTGTAAACCCAAGAGCAAAAATCAAATCGAGTGTTTCTATTACAACGCTGGATGTGAAACAAGTAGAGCAATCAGCACCACGCTCAACAGCAGAGATTTTTAGAACTATTCCTGGTATTCGTTCTGAATCATCAGGTGGTGAAGGAAATGCTAATATATCGGTTCGTGGAGTTCCTATTTCATCTGGAGGTTCTAAATATTTACAATTGCAAGAAGACGGATTGCCTGTATTATTATTTGGTGATATTGCTTTTGCTACTGCCGATATCTTTACTCGTTTTGACCGCAATATTGCAAAAGTGGAGGCTATTCGTGGTGGTTCTGCCTCAGTATTATCGTCTAACTCGCCAGGTGGTATCATTAACTTTATCAGCAAAACTGGAAAGACAGAAGGTGGAAGTATGGTGACAAGTTTTGGTTTGGATTATAACGATTTTAGAACCGATATTGAATATGGTGCTCGAATTGGAGACGGATTGTATTTTCACGCTGGTGGATTTTACAGAACTGGTGAAGGCGTTAGAAGTCCTGGTTTTTCAGCCAACAATGGTGGACAATTTAAAATGAATATTACTAAAGAATTTGAAAGTGGTTCGGTAACGGTTTATACTAAATTCTTAAACGACAGAGCAGCAGCTTATATGCCAATGCCTGTTCAAGTAACAGGAACTAATGCTAGTCCAAACTGGAGCAGCGTTAGAGGATATGATGCTACATCGGGTGCTTTGCAATCGGTTTATTTAAAACACAATGTTGGTCTTGGTCCTGATGGAAACGTTAGAAGAGGTGATGTGGCTGATGGTATGAATCCTGTTTCTAAAACCATTGGTGTATCGGCTAATTTTGATTTAGGCGAAGGATGGAAAGTAACTAATAACGGTCGTTTTTCTTCTAACAGTGGACAATTTATTGCTCCATTCCCAGCAGAAGTTGCTTCGGCTAGTACGATTGCCAATTCATTTGGTGCAGGTTCTACTTTGTCTTATGCAAACAATGGTGCTGCGTTTAACACTGCAAACGGATTGGTGGCACGAATTCACATGTTTGACACGCAACTGAATAATTTTAATAACTTTATGAATGATTTGAGAGTTACTAAAAAGTTTGATAAAGTGGGTGTTACAGCAGGTTATTTTAAATCGATTCAAAACATTTCGATGTCGTGGTTGTGGAATTCGTATCTACAAGAAGTATCAGACAACAATCCAAGATTAATTAATGTTACCGATGCTAGTGGTACTTTATTATCTGATAACGGATTGTATGCTTATGGAACACCATTTTGGGGTAACCTTGCTAGAAATTATGACACGCAACATGGCGTATCAGCACCTTATGCTAATATTACTTTTGATGCTACCGATGCTTTATCGCTTGAAGGAGGAATTCGTTATGACATGGGACAAGTAAATGGTTCGTTTGCTGGTGGAACATCAAGTGCGTTTGATATCAACAATGATGGTTCGCTTTCTGCACCAGAACAAAACGTTTTTGCGGTAAATACTACTAGTACAACTGCTGTTGATTATGACTATGATTATGTTTCTTACTCTATTGGTGCTAACTATTTGTTGGATGCTCAACAATCGGTTTTTGCTCGTTATAGTAAAGGTGCTTCTGCTAAAGCCGATAGAATTTTATTCTCAGGATTAGACTATTTGGATGGAGATAAAATCAACTCTCTTGACTTTTTAGCACAAGCTGAGATTGGATACAAAAGAAAATTCGCTAAAGGTTATGTATATGCTACATTCTTTACTTCTACTACTACAGAAGAAGGTGGATATGAAGCTACATCAAACAGCATAATCGAAAACGATTATAAATCATTAGGTTTAGAGGTTGAATCGTCTTATAATGTAAACGAAGATTTAAATTTAAGAGGTGCATTTACGTACACAAAAGCTGAAGTAACATCGGGTGCAAATAATGGAAATGAGCCAAGAAGACAACCAAAAATGATGTATAACTTTATTCCAACGTATAAATTTGGAAAAAGTGATAACACTTTAGGATTGAGCTTTATTGGACAAACCAAATCGTATGCACAAGACAATAATGAGTTGGTTATGAATGGATTTGTTGTTGTAAATGGATTTGTAGAATTCGGAATTACAAAAGGATTATCATTAAATGTTGCCGGAAATAACTTGTTCAACACCTTAGCTATTACTGAGGCAGAAGAAGGAAGTATTACGGATAACACCACCAATATTGTAAGAGCAAGACCATTGCCAGGAAGATCATTATCTATGGCATTGTCTTATAAGTTCTAAGAAAAAGTTTCATGTTAGTTTGAATAATTCCTGTATCATAAATTTATGGTATGGGAATTATTTTTAAAGTAAAGAGTACTATTGCAATAAGTAAAAAGTATCAAAAATGAGTGAAAAGAAAGCATTATCGTTTTGGCAGATTTGGAATATGAATTTTGGATTTTTTGGAATACAATTCAGTTTTGGATTGCAACAAAGCAACATGAGCGCCATCTATAAATATCTTGGTGCTGACGAAAGTAGTTTACCAATGCTTTGGCTTGCTGGACCTATTACGGGATTGATTGTTCAGCCCATAGTAGGTGCAATAAGCGATGGCACTTGGTCACCACGATTTGGCAGAAGAAAACCATTTTTTCTTATTGGTGCTTTAATTTCTAGTCTTTGTTTGTTGCTTATGCCCTATTCTAGTACGCTGTTTATGGCGGCTAGTTTGTTGTGGATATTGGATGCTGCAAACAATATTGCTATGGAACCGTATCGTGCATTTGTTGCTGATAAGTTAAACGAAAAACAAATGTCGCTAGGTTTCTTAATGCAAAGCTTTTTTACCGGTTTTGGAATTACGTTGGCTAATTTTACTCCTGCTATATTAGTATCGCTGAGTTTTTTATCTATTACTGATAAAATGGAAAATGGGATTCCAACTTATACTTATTGGGCATTTTTTATTGGTGCCTTTGCCTCTATTTCTTCCGTTTTACTTTCTGTAATTACCACCAAAGAATATCCACCAACAGTAGAAGAGTTAACGCTTATTGAAGAAAAGAAGAAAGAATCTATTTTTAAAACGGTTAAAAATGACATCGTTGAAGCCTTTCAAACTATGCCGTTGACGATGAAACAATTGATACCTGTGAAATTCTTTACTTGGTATGCTATGTTTTGTTATTGGCAATACATCACTTCTTCGCTTTCCTTATCCTTATTTGGCACTACAGACCAAGCTACTGAAGCATTTTCGAAAGCACAACTGTTGACAGGTAGCTTGAATGGAACGTACAATATCATATGCTTTTTAGTGGCTTTCTTGTTGGTTCCATTAGCGATGAAAATTGGTGCTAAAGGCGTTCATTTTTTTGCTCTAACGCTCGGCGGAATAGGTTTATTGTCCATTCCATTATTGAACAATACGGATATCTTATTTACTATGTATAATCCGTTTGGGGAATCGATACCTGTAACCACTATTTTTCTATACTCTTTTGGATTAGGAATTTCTTGGGCTTCTACTATGGCTATGCCTTATCAGCTTTTAGCAGGTTCTATACCTAAAGAAAAAACAGGCGTTTATATGGGTATTTTTAATATGTTTATTGTAATACCCATGGCGATTCAAATACTAACCATGCAGTATTTTGTTTATGATTTATTGGGCAACAATCCGATGAATGTTATCAAATTAGCTGGTGTGTTTTTGGTTCTTGCTGGAATTTTGACCTTATTTATCACCGTAAAAAATAAAAATCAAATCGTAAAAAGTGAATAAAATAGCCTATCAAAAAGCAATTGATTTATTGCATCGTGTATCCAGTCCAAATGGATTTTTAGCTAGTGCAGAAAACACAACTAACTACAACAGGGTTTGGGCTCGTGATGGTGTTATTTGTGGTTTGGCCGCATTGGCTTCTGGTGATGAAAAGCTAATCGCTACTTTTAAAAACACTTTGGAAACCTTGGCAGAACACCAACACGTGATGGGAACAATTCCTTCTAATGTGTTAGTAAAAGAAACCTCAACCGAGGTGAGTTATGGTGGATTAGCCGGAAGAGTTGATGCCGTTACTTGGTATATCATTGGTGTTTGTCAATATGCCTATTCGCAGGATGAACCATCGTTTATTATTGAACACAACACTGCTATTGAAAAAGTTTTTGAATTATTAGAAGCTTGGGAATTTAATAATAAACACTTATTGTATGTGCCGTTATCTGGAAACTGGGCAGACGAATACATCACCGATGGCTATGTTTTATACGATCAATTATTGCGCATTTGGGCTTTAAAGAGTTATAACTATTTTGCAAAAAGTGACATTATTGCTCAAAAAATTGAAAATTGTACCCAGCAAGTGCTACTCAATTTTATGCCCAATACCGAAGGCGAAAAATTCCATCCACGCGCTTATGAAATGGTAGATTTTAAACCGTATATGCCTTGTTCTTTCTCGCCTGCTGGCTATAAAACGCAATTGGATGCTTTTGCCAATTCACTTGTTTTATTATTAAAAATTGGCAACATTGATTTTCAAAAAAAACTAAGTGATTTCCTTTTTAGTTTGGCTTCAGAAATGCCTTTGGGTTTAATTCCTGCTTTTTGGCCGCCTGTTTTTGAAACCGATGAACATTGGAATTTATTAAAGAATAATTGCAAATACGAGTTCCGAAATCATCCGTATGAATTTCATAACGGTGGCAGTTGGTCTATGGTCAATGGTTTTTTTGGATTGGCACTTTCACAAAGAAAAGAAAACACCAAAGCAGAAACCATTTTAACAAAAATTAATGAAGCTAACGCCTTTGACGATTATTCGTTTTATGAAAATTTCAATACAGCAACAAAAGAACCAAATGGTGTTGCGTATTGTGCTTGGAGTGCGGCAGCAAGCGTTTTAGTTCACCAAACATTACATACTAATTTTAAATTATTACTATAAATTGAAACCTATAGATATTATTTGCATCGGAGAAGTACTCATTGATTTTATTGGTCATGAAGTCAATACCTCCATCAATAGAACCAAAGACTATCATCGTTTTCTTGGCGGTTCGCCTACTAATGTTGCGGTTAATAGTTCGCGACTGGGTTTGCATTCCATTTTAGTGGCTTCGTGTGGTCAAGACGGTTTGGGCGATTATGTCATTAGAAAGTTAAAAGCTAATAATGTCAACACCGATTTTATTGGAAAATCAGATACTGTTCCAACTTCAGTCATATTTGTTTCTAAATCGACCGAAACTCCCGATTTTATTCCTTATCGTCAAGCCGATTGCGAAATCTTTGAAAATCAACTACCCGATGAAATCATAGCCAATGCTAAAATATTTCACACCACTTGTTTTGCTTTGAGCAAAAATCCAGCAAGGCAAACTATTTTAAATAGAGCCAAAAAAGCAGCTGAATTGGGTTTAAAATTAAGCATTGATATTAATTTTTCTGAACGCATTTGGCCTGACAGAGAAGAAGCAAAACAAGTTCTTAGCGAATATCTTTCTAATGATCCTTTAGTGAAATTAAGTGAAGATGATTGTTATCGTCTTTTTGCTAGCGTAAAATCAGAAGAATTTATTTTTGATTATTTTCATAAAATGGGTGTGTCAACTATCTGCTTAACTAAAGGTAAAAACGGTGTTGTTGTTTCTGATATTGAAAAAGGTTTATTTTTTCAAAAAGCCATCCCAATCGAAGAAATAAAAGATACTACTGGTGCAGGCGATGCTTTTTGGACTGGTTTCTTGTTTGCACAACTAAGACAATATGATTTGAATACGAGCATTACTATTGCCCAAAAATTAGCTTCTATCAAACTTCAAAATGTTGGTCGATTACCCGATGATATTAATATAAACGAATTGGTTACTTAATAAAAAACCCAACAGTAGTGTTGGGTTTTTTATTTAAGACAAGAACTGCTTCTACCAGAAAATAGTGTACAACGCCGCTAAGATGGATAAGATAATCAACATCCCGACGGTAAAGCTTGGCGACATCTTGAACATGGTTTTATCTACTTCTAAACCATTGGTTTGAACACCTCTTTTAGTTTCATAGCTACTAATAAAATACATTCCGATAACGCAAATTAAGAACACAAATCCCATACGGTCAATAAACGGAATTTCATAAACGCCATCCGCATTTGGCACTGCAAATCCCATTGGGCTTAAAAATGATAAATCGATAAACGCAGGCAGGAATTTGAAAATAATAGAGAACATAAAACCGCCAATGGTGGCAAACAAAGCTGCATTGGAAGTAGTTTTTTTCCAGAAAAAACCTAGGATGAACATGGCAAAAATTCCTGGACTAACAAATCCTGTATATTCCTGAATGTATTGGAAGCCTCCTTTTTTGTCAATTCCTAAAAATGGTGCAACTACTACCGCAATTAGCATGGCTGCAACAATAGTTAGTTTTCCGATGTTGACTAATTTCTTTTCGGAAGCTTCGGTATTGATTTTTTCTTTATAAACATCGAGCGTGAAAATGGTCGCAATACTGTTGGCTTTTCCAGCTAGTGAAGCTACGATGGCAGCGGTTAGTGCAGCAAAAGACAATCCTTTTAAACCGGTTGGTAATAAATTCAACAGAATTGGGTAAGCTCTATCTGGATTTACTGTTCCGTCTTGAAGCATTTCTGTTTGAAAGTGTCCGTTTTGGTATAAAACGTAAGCCGCAATTCCAGGAAGAACAACTATAATAGGCATTAAAAGTTTTAGAAAAGCGGCAAAAAGAATTCCGCCACGCGCTGTTTTTAAATCAGCACCCAAAGCACGCTGTGTGATGTATTGGTTACAACCCCAATAATTTAGATTGATGATTAACATTCCACCTATTAGCACAGAAAGTCCAGGCAAATCCATATAATTGGGATTTGTAGTGTCGAAAATCATGTGGAAATGGTCATCGGCTTTTTCACGCATGAGGTTAAATCCGCTGATGGCACCTTCGGAACCAAATTCAGTTGCGACTAAATTTAGTGCCAAATAGGTAGTTACTAATCCGCCAAGAATAAGGAAAAACACTTGTATCACATCGGTATATCCAATTACTTTCATTCCGCCAAGGGTAATCATAATGGCAAAAATGGCTAAGAAAATCATACAAAAAGTGATGTTTAAGCCTGAAATACTGCTGATGGCTAAAGCACCTAGATAGAGTATTGACGTTAGGTTTACTAGAACGTAAAGCAACAACCAAAACACCGCCATAATCATAGCTACATTGCCGTTGTACCGTTGTTTTAGGTATTGTGGCATGGTGAAAATCTTGTTCTTCAGATAAACGGGCATGAAAAATACGGCAACGATAATCAGGGTCAATGCTGCCATCCATTCATAGGTGGCAATGGCTAATCCCATTTTGAAACCGCTTCCGCTCATTCCGATAAATTGTTCAGCACTGATGTTACTTGCGATAAGCGAAGCACCAATTGCCCACCAAGTGAGCGAACCTTCAGCCAGAAAATAATCGTTACTATTGGTTTGTGCTTTCTTCTTTCGGTTGTATATCCACAATCCATATCCTACGATAATGATAAAGTAGAGGAAGAAAACGATATAATCGTTGGTGGTTAAAGTTTGCATATTATTGGTTTTTGGTTTTGTAATGTTGGTTTGGTAACTCTCTTAAAATCTTCGCGCTTTGTTCGGGTGAAATGTCGCGTTGTGCTTCGCCTAGCATTTCATAACCTACCATGAATTTCTTTACTGTGGCACTTCGCAATAATGGCGGATAAAAATGCATGTGAAAATGCCACTCTGGATGCGAAACTCTATCAGTTGGTGTTTGATGAATTCCAGACGAATATGGAAAAGAAGTGTTGAAAAGATTATCGTATTTGACGGTTATGGCTTTTATCATTTCGGCGAAAGCCGTTGTTTCTTCTTTACTCATAGCGATGATACTTCCAAAATGTCTTTTGCTAATAATCATCGTTTCATAAGGCCATGTTGCCCAAAAAGGAACCACAACCGCAAAGTGATTGTTTTCGATAACCACTCTGTCGCCTGATTTCAATTCTTGGTCCAAATAGTCTTTTAGTAAACTGGTTTTGTTTTTGTCGTAGTACGCTCGAAGATTTTTTTGTGTTTTCTCTACTTGCGTTGGCAGTGACGATTGCGCCCAAATTTGTCCGTGTGGATGTGGATTGCTACAACCCATAACACTTCCTTTGTTTTCAAATATTTGGACATAATTGATAAAATCTTGATTGCCTAATTCGATGTATTGTTCTGCCCAAGTTTGCACCACTTTTTCAATGTCGGAAACTTCCATTTCGGGTAAGGTTAGGTTGTGTTTTGGTGAAAAACACACTACTTTATTAATACCGCGTTCGGGTTTTAGTTGAAACAATGATTTGTTTTTTGTTTCGTATAAAACATCGTCTTTTAATAGGGCTGAAAAGTCATTTTCAAACACATAGCTATTGGTGTAGTCTTCGTTTTTTATACCATTAGCACGAACATTTCCAGCGCATAAATAACAGGTTTCGTCGTGCTCTGGTCTATTGTCTTCAGGAAGGGTTTCGTTTTGTCCTTGCCATGGTCGTTTGGCGCGATGTGGTGAAACTAATATCCATTCGTCTAGTAAGGGATTGTATCTTCGGTGTGGATGTTCGTTATGGTTGAAGTGTTGCATGTTATTTTTTTATTCAACAGATAGTTTTTATTTTTAAAACATTAAGAAATTAAGATTCATTAAGTATTGATTTCGAAATTGTTTCTGTTTTTAATCCTGACAGGTTTAATTAATTAATATATTCTGATGTTCCTTTGGATATTTTTACTTTGTATGCTTTTAATTCGATTCCAAATTGGGAACGATATTGCGCTGAAATCTTTTCGATTAAGTCTTTTTCTGAACCTTTTTCGACTAAATTTATGGAACAACCACCAAATCCTCCGCCCATCATTCGTGCGCCTAAAACCGAAGTTTCATTAGCTACAGCATCAACTAAAAAATCCAATTCCTCACAACTCACTTCATATTCTTTAGATAAACCGTGATGTGTTTCGGTCATTAACTTTCCTAATTGGACAAAATCATCATTAGATAAGGCTTTAACAGCATCTTGAACTCGTTTTATTTCTTTAACTACAAAACGACATCGCTTGTATAGGATTTCGCCTAATTCTTCTTTTAGACCTAAAACCATGATTTCTGTACAATCACGAAACGTTTTTACTTCAGGGAAATGCGTTTTTATAATTGCCAATCCTTGTTCCACTTCGTTTCTTCTGTCGTTGTATCCCGAAGTTAAGTGCGTGTGTTTTACACAACTATCCAATAAAAGTAAGGAATATTTTTTGAAATCGGCTTTATGATATTCGTAATCTAATGTATTGCAATCGAGTTTAATCACTTTGTTTTTCTTTCCAAAAACCGATGCAAATTGGTCCATGATACCGCAATTGACACCAACAAAAGTATGTTCCGATTTTTGTCCGATGAGTGCAATTTGTTCTTTAGACAATCCTAAATCAAATAGCTTATTCATGATGTATCCGATACCACATTCCAATGCTGCCGATGACGAAAGTCCTGCGCCCATTGGGATTGTACTGCTAAAAACGATGTTGATACCTTGGTTTACTCCTTTGTTTTTTAATTGATGTAAAACGCCAAGTATATAATTTACCCACATTTTATCGACCGGTTGCAAGTTGTCGTTTAAATCAAATTTATAAACTTCGTTTAGGTCTTTGGCAATAATGGCACATTCGGTTGTGGTGTTTTTAGACACAGCAAAACAGATGTATTTGTTTATGGCAGCTGGTAATACGAAACCATCATTATAATCAACGTGTTCGCCAATAATGTTAATTCTTCCTGGTGAAAGGAAAATGTGTTCTGGTGCTTTTTGAAAGGATTTTTCAAAAAAATCGGTGGTATGTTGGATTAATTTTTTCTTCATGTTTTATGTTCCTGCAAGGTTTCCAATACCTTGTAAGTTTTTAAGATTTTATGGTTTTCAATTTATACCTACAAGGTTTTGAAAACCTTGCAGGTAGTCGGGTGTCTTATTTCTTTTGATTTATTTCTACTGCAGCCGAACGCAATCCATTGGATTTTACTTCTAATTTCAAATCGCCAACTGTTTTTCCTGCTTGGATAATTACTTGACATTTTCCATTGAAAGCACTTCTTTGCCAAGCGCCATCAGTACATTTATCAGCTTCGTGCGAACTTGGATCACCATTACCAACGCCAATAATTTTGGCATCGCCAGTTAATTTGAAATAAATCATATTATTTGCATTTGGCACTTCACGACCTTTGTCATCCACTATTGAAATATTGACAACGGTTCCATCTTTACCATCGGCTAAAACTGTGGATTTATCAGCTACAGCATTTACTTTTACAGGATGAGTTGTTGTTTCTACTTTGGCAGTAAGTCGTTTTCCGTTTTTAAAAGCGATTGCTTCCAACGTTCCAGGTTCGTAGTTTACTTGCCATTTTAAATGACTGTTTCTTGGCATGGTTTTCTTCCCTAAAGATTTTCCGTTAAGGAATAATTCTACCTCATCGGCATTGGTGTTTACCCAAACCTCAACAGGTTGACCTATTTTTTCTGACCAATTCCAATGAGGTGAAATGTGCAAAATATCTTCGTTTGTCCACCAACTTTTATAGTAGTAATAAATGTTTTTTGGGAAACCACAAACATCTAAAATTCCAAAATGCGAACTGATGTTTGGCCATTTGTAAGGTGTTGGTTCGCCGCGATAATCAAATCCTGTCCAAACAAAACCTCCAAGCCAGTAATCATTTTCAGCAGCTAATTTCCACCACGTTTCGGCTTTGCTTGCCCACCAAGGATGCGTGATGTCTTGGTCGGGAACATAGGCGCGAATTTCATCTTTTTCATAAATTCCTCTGGTTGTTACTGTACTTCCCATTTCGGTTCCGAGTAAAGGTTGGTTGGGATGATCGCGATGATAATCGGCAACGGCAAATTCGCGATAATTAAATCCACGAATTGGAATGACTTCGTTTACGCCTTTGAATTCGTTAGCCATATCGGCAGCATAGGTTGAAGTTCTCGTTGGATCTAATGCTGACTGAATGGCTAAAAGTGTTTGTGCAATTCGTTTTCCATACTCGTTTCCTTGGATGTTTTGCTCTTCATTTCCGATAGACCATAAAAAAACGGAAGCGTGATTTCTATCGCGTTTAATTAATCGTTTGAATTGGTCAATGTATTCTGGACTGCTGTTGAGTAAACGTTGTTCGTCAACTACTAACATTCCCAAGCTATCGCAAGCTTCCAGAAGTTCTGGTGTTGGTGCGTTGTGACTTGCTCGATAGGAATTGGAACCCATTTCTTTCAATAATTTTACACGATAATATTGCATAAAATCAGGAATGGCACTTCCAATTCCGGCGTGGTCTTGATGGTTGTTTGTTCCTTGAATTTTAAGGTGTTTACCGTTTAAGAAAAATCCTTTTTTAGCATCAAATGTTACCGTTTTTATTCCGAAGCGAGTTTTGGTTTGGTGTACGATTTGATTGTTTTGCTTTACCACTGAAATAACTTTGTACAAATAGGGATTTTCTAATGACCAAAGCATAACGTTACTAAGGTTCACGTTTTGTTTAATTGTCGTTTTTTCGTTTACCGAAAGTGCTACTTTTTGTTCTGAAGTTTTGCCGAGTTGTTTACCGTTTCTATCAGTAATTATGGAATAAACAACTGCGTTGGAAGGTCGTAAATTTTTATTTTCAACTTCGGTTTCTATAGTTACAGTGGCGTTTTTACCTTTTATTTTTGAATGTACAAAAACGCCATCACTAGGGATGAAAACTTTATCGGTTACATTCAACCAAACGTGGCGATAAATTCCGGCGCCTTCATAAAACCAACCTTCATATTGCGTGGCATCTACCCGAATTACAATGACATTATCGCCTTCAAAATTTACATAATCAGAAACATCATAGGAATTGCCAACGTAACCACTAAAATTAGTTCCGACATAAAATCCGTTAAACCAAATTTCGGCATTTCTGTAAATTCCATCAAATTGAAGCTCGAAACGCTTTCCATCGTCTTTTTTATCTACAGAAAAATGTTTGCGATACCAACCAATACTCGTTTCTGGATAAGCTCCGCCAACAGGTTTGTAACCGTGACTGTCCATTTCAACTTGGTCTGATTTTACAAAAGGAAGTTCGACAACCCAATCGTGTGGCACGTTGATTTTCTTCCAAGTAGTATCGACAAATTTTGGATTTACTATGGTCGTTGCAAACACATTTGATTTATGAAGCAAGGCTGTTTTTCCATAATCGAAATCTTTGGAAACATCGGCAGCATTTCCGAAATG
This sequence comes from Flavobacterium dankookense, assembly GCF_004362665.1. Lineage (GTDB taxonomy): Bacteria > Bacteroidota > Bacteroidia > Flavobacteriales > Flavobacteriaceae > Flavobacterium > Flavobacterium dankookense. The sequence goes on from NZ_SNXR01000012.1 coordinate 91,256, forward strand.
AAATCTCCAATCTTCGTCTAAACTGATTTTCTTTTGTGCATTTGCTTGAAATCCAACGAATAAAAAAGAAATTAGAAAAGCGATTTTTGTTGGATGAAATATTGAGATTTTAGTCATAGTTTTTATTTTTTGCCACAGATTTTCACAGATTAAACGGATTTTTATTCTTTAAAAGCATCTAAAGCAGGAGAAGGTTTTCCGTCAGCTTGCCAAGCACTTAATGCGTAATGGCTCCAACTTCTTGCACCTTGTGGTTCCCAATACATTACGCCTAAACCACGATTATTTGGCACTTTTTTAACGGCTTCAATAGTAGCTTTTAATAGTTCGTAGGTGTTTTGAACTTTATCGTCTTCGCCTCCAACTTCTACAATCATCACGTCTTTATTGTAGCGTTTTACCATATCGTTTAAGTTGAATTCTAAATCGGCAATGGTTTCTGAATAATCTTTTTTAATCCAATACGGATAATACGACAATCCGATGATGTCATAACGTACTTTTTGAGCAGTAGCATTATCAAAGAATGTTCTGAATTTTGCGTTGTTGTTTCCTTCATCAACATGAACAATCACTTTGATGTTTTGGTCCACAGCTTTGACTGCATCATAACCTTTATTTAGTAATTGTCCGAGTTGTTTCCAGTTGTCAGTACTTCCATCTGGCCAAAGCATTCCACCAGGAATTTCGTTACCTACTTGAACCCATTCTGGTGTTACGCCTGCTTTTTTTAGAGACGAAATCACATCAAAAGTATGGTTGTAAACATCGTCCAAAAGTTCTGGAAACGAATGTTTTTCCCAAGCTTTTGGTTTGAATTGCTTGGCAGGATCAGCCCAGGAGTCGGAATAATGGAAATTAATCATTACTCGCATTCCCATTTTTTTCGCACGCAATGCCATGATGATGGTTTCTTCTTTACTACAATGTCCGCTAGCTTTGTCGTCATTTGGATTTACCCAAACACGAAGACGAATGGAGTTCATTCCTCTGTCTTTTAGCAATTGTAAACAGTCGGTTTCTTTACCATCTTGGTCATAAAATTTATAACCTGTGGCTTCCATTTGAGGCAACCAACCTACGTCAGCACCTTTTGAAAAAACAGTTTGAGCTTTTGCCAAACTGAAATGGAATATTGAAAGTACTATTGCCCATTTTAATGACAAAACGTATTGATTTGTTCTCATATTTATTCTTTGCTAAATGCTTCCATCGCTGGAAGTGCGTTAAAATTAAAATCCCAAAGCGCTTGGTTTTCCCACGAAGAACCGTTCGTAGACTCGTTTCCACGAAAGGCTACCCATTCTGAACCCCAATAGCAAAAACCAATACCGTTTGTAGTATCTTTTACAAGATTTTTTATAGCCAAAAGATAGCTTTTTTGACCTGCTGGAGTTGCAGGATAAGTAGTAATTAGTTGGCTTTCTAATCCCATAATGTTGTTGGTCCAATCGTTCCAACCCAGTGTAAAAGGATAAGCAGTTTCAGCTAAAATGACTTTTTTATTGTGCGTTGCGCTTAACGAATTGATGGTGTTTTTTACGACATTCAAATCTTTTCCGTGCCAAATTGGATAGTATGACAAGCCGATGTAATCATAATCCACAGAAGCTACTTTATTGAAAAACCAATCAGAACCAGAAGTTCCTGCAAAATGAAGCATTATCTTGGTGGTTGATGATTTGCTTCTAACCGCTGCAACAGCACTTTGAACAAGCTGTACATATTGACTTTCGTTGGTAGTAATTTTGCCTTCTGGCCAAAGCATACCATCGTTAGTTTCGTTCCCAATTTGAATAATGTCTGGATTGATTTCGGTCATGATTTGCGTGGTATAGTTAGCCACTTCCGTTTTTAAATTGGTGAAATTCAAACTAGCCCATTCTGCTGGTTTTTCTTGATTAGCTGGATCAGCCCAAGTATCCGAGTAGTGAACTGTAAGCCAAACTTTCATTCCTGCTTGTTTGATGCGTTGTGCAAACGTTTTCACTTCGTTAAATCCAGAATGTGCATTGATTGGATTTTTCCAAAGACGAACTCTAATGGTATTGCAACCTGCATTTTTTAGCGTTGTTAATGCGTTTTCAGAAATGTTGTTGTTTTTATAAACAGTTCCTTCGCTTTCTATCAAAGGCAAATAAGACATGTCTGCCGCTCGAATGAAGTTGTCTTCAACAATTGGTTCTGTTTCGTCTTTGCTGTCGGAAGAGCAAGAGCAAAAAGTAATTGCAAAAAGTAGTACGATTAAATTTTTCATAGCGTTTCAAATTTAAATAATGTTTGGTGATAATATTTTTCGTCTTTTCTCAAAATTGCATTTGGAAAATGACTGTGGTTTGGCGCATCTGGGAAATTTTGCGTTTCAAAACATATGCCACTTTTGGTGTTGTAATCGATATTGTTTTTCCCTTTGATTTGGTTGAAACAATTTCCACCTATATAAATGTGAACCGAAGGTTGATTGGAAAAAACGGTCATTTTTATATTGGACGTTTCGCTTAACAAACTTCCAACTTCATTTTCTTTGGACACAAAAGTAGTGTCTATAATTTCAGGACAGTTTTTGAACTCTTTGAAATCAAATTCATGATTGTCTAAAGGTGTAAAATTTCCTGTTGGTATGAGTTCGTCGTTGGTCTCAAGAATTAAATTAGAATTTATTTTTAGTTTGTGATTGAGAATATCGCTTGCATTTCCGTTGAGATTAAAATAACTGTGTTGTGTTAAATTGATGATAGTGTCTTCCGTAGTTGTCGCTAAAAAAGTGACTTTTAGTTCATTATTTTCAGTTAAAAGATACGTAACTTGAACGGTCAATTCTCCTGGATAATTATCATCGGTTGATAAACTTACACATTCAAAACAAACTGAATTTTCGTCTTGATTTTTCATTCTCCAGATGACTTTGCTCAATCCTTTTTTTCCACCATGAAGATGATTTTCGCCGTGATTTTTTGCTAACTGGTAGTTGTTTTCAATGATAGAAAAACTTCCTTTGTTAATTCGTCCAGCATATCGTCCAACTACTGTTCCAAAATATGGCGCGCTTGGTAAATCGAAAGAATTTATATAATCTTCGAGTTTTTCAAAACCCAAAACCACATCTATTTTCTCACCTTTTGGCATCGGAATTTTTAAAGATGAAATCGTTGCGCCAAAATCAATTGCGGTCAATTCCATTCCTTTTGAATTGCGAATGGTGTGACTAAATACTTCTTTCACTTCGGTAATAAAACCATAGGATTTCGTATTTATTACCGGTTCAATTTGTGAAAAATGATTTTTTTGCATAGCTATTTTATCAATGTGTTAACAAAAATAGGATTTAATGTTATTTAACCATACTACTACCTACCAGTTTATTCGTATCTTGCCACCAGTTATATCGTTTTCGTAATTGGAATAGTAATTAAAAAGATGAAAATAATTTCGATAAATCAGCAGTCCAATCAGCCGAAGTACAAGCAAATAGTACTTTCGGTAGAAATTGCCATAGCCGAAAAAAGGTTGCAGCGCAACGACAAATTACCATCGGTGAATAAAGTAAGTTTAGAGTTCTCCATTTCGCGAGATACGGTTTTATTGGCGTATGAAGAATTAAAAAAACGCGGTATTATTTATGCCATTTTAGGAAAAGGATATTATGTAAAAAGTGTGGAATTTAGTTTTGAGCAACGCATATTTTTGCTTTTTGATGAGCTGAATGCTTTTAAAGAAGATATTTATAATTCGTTTTTGGAAGTGATGGACAACAAGGCACAAGTTGATATTTTCTTTCATCATTTTAATATCGAAATGTTCAAGAAATTGATTTATGAAAGCAACGGAAACTATTCAAAATATATCATTATGCCTACCAATTTGGTTGGTTCTGCTGCAATTATAAAAATGTTACCTAAACAAGATGTTTATATTTTGGATCAAACCAATGCAGAATTACACGATTTCCCATCTGTGCATCAGCATTTTATAAAAGACATGTATGATGGTTTAATGAAAGGAAAATCGTTATTGGAAAAATATAGTAAACTGGTGTTGATTTTCCCAGGAAATAAAGAACCTATTGGAATGGTTGATGGCTTCAATCAATTTTGTGTTGAACATCATTTTGAACATCAAATCATTACTTCGTTTGAAGAACAACTGATTGCAAAAGGTGATGTTTATATTATTCCAACGGATAGACATTTGGTGAATGTCATCGAACAATCCAAGAGGCAAAATTTAGAAATTGGAAAAGATTTTGGCATCATTTCCTATAATGATACACCTTTGAAAAAGGTGGTTGAAAACGGCATTACAACAATCTCAACCGATTTTAAAGCGATGGGAAAAACATTGGCGAAAATGCTACTTCACTCGAGTAAAGAACAAATCGAAAACCCTTCGGATTTGATTATTAGGAAGTCGTTGTAAATAAAAAAGCGCAACCATAAAGTTGCGCTTTTAGTTTATTCTAAAAATGTATTACCAAATTTTCACTCGTTTCTCTGGAGCCAAATACAATTTGTTAGTTGGTTTTACATCAAATGCTTCGTAAAATTCTGGAATGTTACGAACGGTTCCATTCACACGGAATTTTCCTGGCGAATGTGGATCGGAAGTGATTTGGTTTCGCAATGATTCGTCACGCATTTTTTCTTTCCAAACTTGTCCCCAACCTAAAAATACACGTTGAATTCCAGTATAACCATCTAAAACTTCGGCTTCTTTTCCGTTTAGTGATGCTTTATATGCTTTTATAGCAATACTTAATCCACCTAAATCACCAATATTTTCTCCTAAAGTAAATGCGCCATTTACATTAAGACCAGGCAATGCTTCGAAGCTATTGTATTGTTCAATCAAGGCGCTAGTTTTTGTTTTAAAAGCAGCTAAATCTTTTTCTGTCCACCAATTTCTCATAACACCATCGCCATCAAAAGTACTTCCTTGATCGTCAAAACCGTGACCAATTTCATGACCAATAACCGCTCCAATTCCACCATAATTTACAGCATCATCTGCATTCAAATCAAAAAATGGTGGTTGTAAAATAGCTGCTGGAAATACGATTTCGTTTACGGTTGGATTATAATACGCATTTACGGTTTGAGGAGTCATTCCCCATTCAGTTTTGTCAACAGGTTTTCCCAGTTTGGCTAAATTTCTATTGTATTCAAATTCGCCAGCGCGTCGAAGATTACCAACTAAATCTTTTCTATCAATTTTTACACTGCTGTAATCTTTCCATTTATCAGGATAACCAATTTTTACAATGAATTTATCAACTTTTTTCAACGCTTCTTTTTTGGTAGCTTCACTCATCCAATCTAATGTTTTGATGCTTTCACCATAGGCTTTGAGTAGATTTTTAACCATAACTGTCATGCGTTCTTTAGCTTCTGGTTTGAAATGTTTTTCTACATATAGTTTGCCAATCATTTCGCCTAAACCATTGCTAACCGTTGCTACAGCGCGTTTCCAATCTTCGCGTTGTTTTTCTGTTCCATTGAGGATTTTTCCATTGAATTCAAATTGTTGATTGTCCAATTCCGTTGTTAGATAAGCAGAAGAAGCATTTATAACACTCCATTTTAGGAATGTTTTCCAAGTGTCGATTGGTGTTTTTTGGATAATTCCATCAAGATTTTTTTGATAATTTACTTGAGCAATAATGGCTGATTTCTCTTTTCCAACACCCGCTTTTTCCATCATAGCTGCCCAATTGAAATTTGGCATCAATGTTTTAAAATCTTCCACTTTATACGGATTATAAAGTTTTGTCATGTCGCGGTTGTCTTCTTTGCGTTGGTGAATTGTTGCAATTTCGGTTTCCAAAGCGAAGATTTTTGCTGCACTTTCTGTTGGATTAGCAACTCCCGAAAGTTGTAGCATTTTCTCCAAATGTGTTTTATAAGCCGTTCTAATTTTGACCATTGCTGCATCATTAGAAAGATAATAATCTCTATCTGGTAATGAAATTCCACCTTGCCAAGTTACTAATGAGTATTTGTTTGGATCTTTGAAGTCATTGTACACCGAGAATTGAAAAGGAATGTTGTATCCGTTTCTGTTAGCATAACCAAAATAGCTCGCTAAACTATTATAATCGGTAATCGCATCGATGGCAACGAATTCTTTTTGAAGAGGTTTCAACCCAATGGCGTCACGTTCTTTTCTATCCATATAGGAAGCAAAGAAATCACCAATTTTTTGAGCATCAGAACCTTCAGGGTTATTTCCTTTGGCAGCTTCTTCGATGATGGCTTTTACATCTTTCTCCGATTTATCCAATAGCATGTCGAATGCGCCATAGGAAGATTTATCCGCAGGGATTTTGGTGTTTTTGTTCCAATTCCCGTTTACATAAGCATCGAAATCATCGCCTGGATTGACTAATGTATCCATATCTTTTTTAGATATGCCCGATGCTATTTCTTTTTGGCTACAACTGCTTATTAGTAAGCAAAGTACTGCCGTTGATAGAAGAGATTTTTTCATTGAAGTTTGTTTATTTGAATTAGCTAATTTAGTTCAAAATTATTTGTCTTCAATACTAAAATTATGTTACAGTTATTGTTAAAGTGTATAATTCAAATTAACACTCCATCGATAATTGGCTCTTACTCTATCGTCATTTAGATTTTGATTGATTGGCAACATCGTATTGGCACCAAATGACCATCTGTTTTTGCCGATTTCAAAACCAATTTTACTTAAAAGAATATCGCCTGCTGTTCCTCTTACTTTTTGATTGTATTGATAATTATTGTCATATATTTCGCCTGCAATTCCGAGTTGTGGTACAAAAGTAAATTTGGAAGTTTCTACTAAATAGAAGAAAGTTCCAGCGTAATTGGTTTGATTTCCAAAGCGATAGTTTTTATCATTTTCAGTTTTGATGACATAATTCAGCATGGCGTTCAACCCGAATTGTTTTCTTTTAATTACATATTCCGTTGCTAGAATATAATCCCAACTTCCGGTTCCAACTTGGTAACTAGGATTTATGCTACCGTTATTGGCTTCGTCAAATTTTCCAAATGGAATTTTTAAACCACCACCAAAATGTAAAGTATGACTAAAAACGGCACTGTCCTTTTTGGTCTTAAAAACTTCATACATTCCGAGTAAAGTTGCATCGCCAATTCCGCTGATGTTTTGTTTTCCATTAGCTGATTCTCGATTGTGGAAATGATATGGAAGCAAAGCCGAAATCTGTATTTTTTTAGTAATTGGAATTCTTCCCCAAACTTGAATGGTATTGAAATTTTCTTCATACCAAGGTGAATTGCTATACAAACCATCAGTGCTTTTATACGATTGATTAAAATAGCGAACGCCAATAAAATTTGGATTTAAAATAGAAGCAAAACCCATACTTCCGCCACTAGCCGAACAACCGCAAGCATCGCAAAGAATTTCTTTTGCATCTAAAATATGATTAAACGATGAAAACTTTGGTGGATTGGTTGCATTTCCATTTCCAGAAGCGGTTGCTAATTGGAATGCAATTAAAATAAGGAAACTATATTTTTTCATTTATTTTTTACTTAAAACGAGGATTATTTAAAAATTCCTCATCGGTTAACGTTTTTAGAAAAGCTATTAGATTATTCTTTTCTGTTTGGGATAAAGGAATTCCCAGCGTATTGTTTTGGTTTAATTGTGAAGCCAGTGAAGGTGAGTTTTTTACTCCAAAACGGTAATGGTCTATTACTTCTTCTAATGTTGAAAAACGACCATCGTGCATGTATGGTGCCGTTTTTTCTATATTTCGAAGTGTTGGTGTTTTGAATTTTCCCAAATCATTGATGTCATTCGTTACACGGAATCTACCTTGGAAAATCCCTTCAAAAGCAGTATTTGAAAAATCATCATCCAAACCATTATTATGATATTGGTTATCCGTTAATAAAGGTGTTTGATGACATGAAAAACAAAATTGCTCTGCTAAAGCTAAGCCATCTAATTCTGCATCATTTAAAATTCCATCAGCTTCATTGCGGACAAATTTGTCGTATTTTGAATTTCCAGAAACTAAAGTTCGTTGAAACTGCGCTAATGCTTTAACAATTCCCGTTTGAGATACAGGTTGTCCGAATGCTTTTTGAAATAGTGTTACATATTCTGGTTTTGCTTCAAGTTCTTGAATTAATTGGTTTAAATTTTGAAACATTTCATCAGGATGCGATAACGGTGCAAATGCTTGCGATTCTAAATTGGTTGAACCACCATCCCAAAAAAGACCGTTGGTTGCCCAAGCTAAATTGATTAATGCTGGAGCATTTCTGTGCAATTGATTGCCCGAAACACCAACATTAGAAAGCGCAACACCATCAGAAAAAGCAAGTTCTGGCAAATGACAACTGGCACAAGACACATTGTTATTTCCTGATAATGCTTTGTCATAAAATAATTTTTTACCTAATGCAATACCTGATTCCGACAAAGGATTAGTTTGACTATCAATAAACGAAGGAAAATTATCAGGAACTTCCACCAACGGTTTTGGTTCCTGATAATCATCATCACCAGAGCAACTTATGAATGCAAAAGTCAGTAAACTGAGAAATCCGCATTGTATTTTATTGAACTGGTTATTTTTCATTATTCAACGCTTTTTACACTGAATACTTTATCTCTAAAGTTGTTAGCTACAGCCGTCATAACTGTTGGTGTTGAAGCAGAAACAGTTGGTGTTGCTGCTAAATCAATTCCGTCAACAATTTTAGCCACATCTACATTCAACCCTAAAGTATTTACTTGATTTGCTTTTACTTCAAATGGAGTTGCTAATGTAATTTCAACCGTTCTGTAATTTGCATTTAAACCTGTTTCTACAGTTATAGCTTGGTTAGAAGCCGTATTTTTTCCTTTCAATGAAGAGAAAATATAGCTAGTGTGCCACATCCAAGAAATGTTTGTCATTCCGTTTAATTGAGAAAGTTCTCCAGCTTGTAAACTTAAATTATCGTTATAAACTGCGTCAACTCCAACTGTAAAACGGATTTTTGTATAATTTCCAACAGGAAGATTATTTAAACCAAACGTTTCTCTCTTTTTGGCAGGATAAGTAAAATCACCTTCTTGAACAGCAACTGCTTTGGTTTCTTCCATAAGAAAATAGCTGTCTTCAAATGCTACTGTTTCGTTGTTAGCATTTACAAATTCAACATTTCCAATCCAATATCTTAATCCATCAAATTGGTATGAAGTTCCGTTGATTGTATAAGGTGTGTCTAAAGCGAAATCGGCACTACCAACTCTTGCATCAAAAGTTACATTAGCATTAGCTTTTGCCGTTGAAGTATTGTTATCATCATCGCTTGAACAAGCGAAAAATAAAGTTGAAGATAAAAGAGTTAAAGCGATATTTTTAAATGTTTTCATTTTTGTTATTTTGTTAATTATTAATTTTCTGAAAATTTAGGATTAGTTAAAAAATCCTCGTCTGTTAATGTTTTTAAAAAAGCAATTATTTTTGTTTTTTCGGCAGCTGTTAGTGGAATACCTGTAGAACCATTTTGTTTTAATAATGGATCGAGCGTTGGCATATCAACAACTTGCGATGCATAGTGATCTAAAACGGCTTCAAGGGTAAACAATCTACCATCGTGCATATAAGGTTTTGTTTTTTCTATGTTACGCATACTTGGCACTTTGAATTTGTACTTATCCGTTTCCGATTGTGTTACGTTAAAGCGACCTTTATCATCAATTTGTGGATTAGGTTGTAATCCATTGTTTCTAAAAGTATTATCGGTAAACAAATCGGTAGCATGACAAGAAGCACATTTTTGATTAAAAAGTTGATAACCTTCTAATTCAACTGCTGTTAGATTTCCTCCGGTTTCATTTCTTCTGTATTTATCAAATTTAGAATTGGATGAAACCATAGTTACCATAAATTGTCCCAATGCTTTGAGCATGTGTTCGGTATCAATAGGTTTGTTAGGAAATGCTCTGGCAAACATCGATTTGTATTGCGCATCACTATTCAGCATAGCCACAATGGTATTTAAATTTCCATCCATTTCAATTGGACTACTAATAGGAATTAGTGACAATGCGTTTAAATCATCAGTTGCTCCATCCCACATGAAATTGTTTTGAAAAGCCATGTTTTGAACAGGTGGTGCATTTCTGGTACCAATACCTTCGCCTACGCCATGACTAAATGTATGACCATGATGTGTAAACGCATCATCTTGTATGTGGCAAAAACCACATGAAATTATACCATCACTGGATAATCTACCATCATAGAAGAGTTTTTTACCTAGTTCAACTCCAGCTTTTGACAATGGATAACCGTTTAGGTCATACATTACCTCTGGAAAATTGGATGGTTTTTCAAATACAATTGGCACATCGGTATATTCATCGTCATCGCTATTACAAGCAATAGAGAGAAAACCTATGGCAACCAGTAAGAAAAAGTTCTTGCTGTTCATTTTCATAACTGTTTTAATCGTTATGTACATGATCAACCGTAAACATATTGCTTAGGTTTTGTGTCATTAGCGACATTTTTACACCACCATGAATTGATGCACCTTCTGAAAGATTGATTTTATTAGTTCCATCCAAAATATGTGACAAGTCTGCCATAATATGGATTTGAGGATTGTTGTTTCCTCTAACTAAAGCGTTTTCTCCTTCATGAAAATTCAACGCAATTTCAGTGTAGTTGTAATTCTCTGCTGAACGACCAGTATGCGCTTGAAATTGAGCAGCAGTTGCGTTGCTTGGCGTAGTAAAAGTTCCTTCAAGATTTACGTATTTGTAACCTGCTGTCCAACCCCATTCCATTTCAGTAGCTTGCGCTTCAGCCCAAAAATTAGCTTGTGCTTCAACACCTTGTTGCCAACGCGCTTGGTCAACACCAATGCCAAACTTAATGGATTTATAATCTGCAACAGGAATATTGTTTAAAACTAATTCTGTGCTTTCTGAATTGGATTCATCTACAATAAAGTAACTATCATTTTTTGGGTAAACAAAAGTAGTTCCATCTGTTTTTGTTAAAACGATATTGCTAACAATATATTTTGCTGTGGTAACTTTTACTTTTTCACCATTAGAATTTGTATATTCTGTATTAAAAGCAAAATTGGCAGCTTTGTAAACATTATCAAATTCTACCACGAGTTTTCCTGTTGTTTCTGAGTTACTGTCATCGCTAGAACAAGATGTAAAAGCTATAGCAAAACTCATTACAACAAAAATTCTTTTTAATTGTAATTTCATTTTTTGAATTATTTATAAGTGATACTATGCTTGAAAAATAATTTTCAAACAATCGTTTTGGAAAATAAGAATTCCTGCAATTCATTAAAAATAAATTGCTTATAAAAATTTATGAAACTACAGCTGGTGGATGAAAAATAGAAAAACTAGTCTTATAGCTATAAAGATTAGAATAGTTGTCAATAACCGTATTTAGGTTCTGAACTCTAGTTTGATTGGAAACCAATGATTTGATTTCGGTGTAAAAAAGGACTTCGATGTTTTTGTGATTTTCCTTTTTATCGGATGAATTTGATTTGTCGTTTGCTGATTCTTCTTCGGCGGCTTTTGCCATTTCTTTCATCAACTGACATTTACCATTACACTGAAGTTCTGGTTTTTCTTTGTTTTCACAAAGTTCTTTAACGATGTAATCATAATTAATAATATAATCAATAACCGGAATGATTGGTTTTGATATGAATAGTAAAGCAATTATGATTACAAATTTTTTCACGGTGCAAAAATACAAAAACAATAATAACTTTACCTTTCAAATTTCCTTTTTTCTTTAAACTATTTGCAATAAATACTATATTTACTCTTCAATTTTCAATATGAAAAATCAAAACATCAAAATACTTCATTTAGATAGTAATCATCCGTTACTTTGGGAACAATTGGAACAAGCTGGATTTCAAAACGAGGCGGATTTTACTTCATCTAAAGCAGAAATTGAAGACAAAATTCAAAATTATCATGGAATTGTAATTCGAAGTCGATTTAAAATCGATAAAGCGTTTATTGATAAAGCTGCTAATTTGAAATTTATTGCCCGAGTTGGTGCTGGATTGGAAAGTATCGATTGTGAGTATGCCGAAACCAAACAAATTCAACTTATTGCTGCGCCAGAAGGCAATCGAAATGCGGTTGGCGAACATGCTTTGGGAATGTTATTGTCGTTGATGAATAAATTAAATCGTGCTGATAAATTGGTTCGAGAAGGCAAATGGATTCGAGAAGGAAATCGAGGTTATGAATTGGATGGAAAAACCGTTGGCATTATTGGTTATGGAAATATGGGAAAATCACTTGCCAAAAAACTTAAAGGATTTGATGTGACTGTTTTGTGTTATGACCTTCAAAATGATGTTGCCGATGAAAATGCAAGACAAGTTTCATTAACAGAATTAAAGCAAAAAAGTGATGTGTTGAGTTTGCATATTCCTTGGACACCAGAAACTGACAAGTTACTAAACGCTGATTTTATCAATCAATTTGCAAAACCGTTTTGGTTCATCAATACTTCACGAGGTAAAAATGTAGTGACTGATGATTTAGTAGAAGCCTTACAATCGGGTAAAATTCTTGGCGCAGGATTAGACGTTTTGGAATATGAAAAATTGTCTTTCGAAAATTTATTTATTGACAACGAAAAACCGAGAGCTTTTGAATATTTACTTCAAGCGGAAAATGTTTTATTAACGCCACATATTGCTGGTTGGACATTTGAAAGTCATGAAAAATTAGCGCAAACCATCGTTGATAAAATTATTATGCTATTTGAATAAAATTGTTACTTTTATAAAAACTTAATTAATAAAACCATGGAACAAACACGACCAACCGAAGATTGGAACAAACCTCAACAACAACCACAGCAAGAAAATAAAAAAATTGTTGCTGGAATTTTTGCCTTATTATTAGGTTCTTTAGGTATTCATAAATTTTATTTGGGATATACTCAAGAAGGCGTTATACAAATTGTTATTAGTGTAATAACTTGTGGAATAGGTGGAATTATTCCATTTATTGAAGGAATCTTATATTTAGTTAAAAGCGATGAAGAATTTTATCAAACCTATCAAGTAGGCAAAAAAGGTTGGTTTTAATTCTAAAAAAAGACTTCAATGTATTGGTACAAAAAAGTAGTTTTTGAAAATTATGCTAATTTTAATGGTAGAGCAAGACGAACGGAATATTGGTATTTTACTTTGTTTAATATTATTTTCACTTCAATTTTAAAAATACTAGATAGTTTACTATTTGATGATATTGAAATAATAGGTAGTATTTATGGTTTAGCTATATTTATTCCAGGATTAGCAGTGTCGGTTAGACGATTTCACGATATTGGGAAAAGTGGTTGGCAGTTACTTATTGCTTATGTATTAGTAATCGCAATTGCTGGATTAATGATAATAGGTAGTTTTGCTGGTATTGACGATGGAATTTCAGAATGGATAATAATACCTGCTGGACTAATTCTAGTGATAGCCGTTTGGCTTTTAGTAATGTTTTGCACCGAAGGTGATAATTTTACCAATAAATATGGTCCAAACCCAAAAGCTGATGATGACGAAATCAATCAAATCGGTATGAAAGAATAAAAAAAAGCTCCAAAATTTTGGAGCTTTTTTGTTTTATCTAACTAATGCGGGTTCAACCCATTTGAATATTTTTGTTTCCTCTGGCAAAACCAATCGTTCCGAAATTTTCGCCATTCGTTCTGGCAATTTCATTAAATAGTCTCTTGCTTTTTCGGCTTCGGCAGTAAGATTTGTCATTTTGCCTATTTCCCATTTCTCATTTAATTTTTGAAGAATATCCACGTAATCAAAAGCGGTGTAAACTCCCATTTTTTGTGCTGAATTTGAAAACTCTTCAAATGCGGTACTTATTCTTTCTCCTGACTCTCTCAAAAAGTGAGCTGGCATTGTGATTTTTTGCTTCATCATATATTGAAACGCCAACATCATTTCGCTAGGATCAACTTTAAAAATTTGATTTACAAATTCCGAATACGCATGATGATGACGCATTTCGTCGCCAGCAATCATTTTGCACATTTTTGACAATTTATTATCACCAAATTTTTTAGCAATTTGAGAAACTCTATTGTGCGAAATGTATGTTGCTAATTCTTGAAAACTGGTGTAGACAAAGTTTTTATATGGATCTTTTCCAGTTCCAATATCAAAACCATCGTTGATTAAATGTTGTGTTGTTACCTCAACTTCACGCATGTTCACTCGACCAGATAAATACAAATATTTATTCAATAAATCGCCATGACGATTTTCTTCGCCAGTCCATTGACGAACCCATTTTGACCAACCATTTCTTCCTTCATTGTCAACACCTTCCACTTCCATTAGCCAAGATTCGTAGGTTGGCAAAGCTTCTTCTGTAATGGTATCTCCAACCATCACAACCCAAAAATCATACGGTAAATCTTTGGCTATTTCTCTTAATTCTTTTACTTCATCAAAAAAAGTTTCTTTTTCTGAATTGGGTAAAAAATCTGTTGGTTGCCATATTTTTTCTACTGGAATCAAAAATTGTTCGACAAAACTGTCTACTTTTTTTTCCAATAATTGCATTACTTCTAATCGAATATTATGTGCTGACATAATCTAATTTTTTATTGATTGCACTACTGCCGTTTCTGTTTTCTCCATTATTTCTTCAAATGTATTTTCCTCAACCGAAATTGGTTCGTGAATTATAAATTTGATTTTTGTTCCCAAACCCATCGGAAACGCACCAAATTTAACCATTTTCCACGAATTATTTATAGTAATTGGCACAACATAAGCATTTGGAGCATATTTACATAAGATTTTTAAACCGCTTTGCGCAAATTCTTTTGGTTTTCCATCCTTGCTTCTTGTTCCTTCCGGAAAAATAACAGCCGAACGATTGTTCATTTGAATGTACTCCGACAAACCTTTAATCAGAGGAATGGCTTGCTTTGGATCTTTTCTATCGATCAGAATTGAACCACCATGACGTAAATTATAAGAAACACTCGGAATGCCTTTTCCTAGTTCTTTTTTACTAACAAACTTTGCGTGAAATCGTCTTAAAAACCAAATTATTCCGATAATGTCGTATAAACTTTGATGGTTGGCTACAAAAATTATTGGAACTCCTTTTGGAATGCTTTCTCTATTTTCAAATGAATAAGTAGTTCCGAGAATATTGGTACATTTGGTTAAACAAAAGTTTAAATAATCCACACTTTTTTTATGTGCTTGATAACCAAAAACATTGAAACAAACCCATTGAATGGGATGAAAAATCACCAATGTTAATCCAAAACACAAATAATAAATGACTGATATCGGATAGGATATAATTTTCTCCATTACTAAAAAAATAGAGTGTAAAAGTAAAGAATAAATTTTTCTTAAAGATTGTTTATAATTCTTAAATTTCAAATGCTAAGTCATCAAAAAAACTATTATTTTTATGCCAATTAATTTTATAAAAAAATGAGTTCAGAAAAAGAAGCCAAATTAAAAGCATTACAACTAACATTAGATAAACTAGACAAAGCTTACGGTAAAGGAACTGTTATGAAAATGGGCGATAAAGCCGTTGAAGAAGTAGAAGTTATTTCCTCAGGTTCGCTTGGTCTAGATTTAGCATTAGGTGTAAATGGTTACCCAAAAGGAAGAGTTATTGAAATATATGGTCCGGAATCATCAGGGAAAACAACATTAACATTACATGCTATAGCCGAAGCTCAAAAAGCTGGTGGAATTGCTGCTTTTATTGATGCCGAACATGCATTTGATAGAAATTATGCCGAAAAATTAGGGGTAGATATTGAAAACCTTATCATTTCACAACCTGATAATGGTGAACAAGCATTAGAAATTGCTGAAAATCTTATCCGTTCTGGAGCTATAGATATTGTTGTAATTGACTCGGTTGCTGCCCTAACGCCAAAAAGTGAAATCGAAGGCGAAATGGGCGATTCTAAAATGGGATTACACGCTCGTTTAATGTCACAAGCGCTAAGAAAACTTACTGGAACGATCAGCAAAACACATTGTACTGTTTTCTTTATCAATCAGTTGAGAGAGAAAATTGGCGTTATGTTTGGGAATCCAGAAACAACAACAGGTGGAAATGCATTGAAATTTTATGCTTCCGTTCGTTTGGATATTCGTCGTGCTACACAAATAAAAGAAGGCGACAATGTCATAGGAAATAGAACTAAAGTTAAAGTAGTAAAAAATAAAGTTGCACCACCATTTAAAACTGCTGAATTTGATATTATGTATGGTGAAGGTGTTTCAAAAACAGGAGAAATTTTAGACTTAGCTGTAGAATTTGAAATTATTAAAAAAGCAGGTTCATGGTTTAGTTATGGTGAAACAAAACTAGGTCAAGGTCGAGATGCGGTTAAATCACTAATAAAAGATAATCCAGAATTGGCAGACGAATTAGAACTTAAAATTAAAGAGCTAATCAAAGAGAATAACGCTTAAAAAAAATAAAATCCTGCTAACAGCGGGATTTTTTTATCTAAAACACGCAACCTTTAAATAAAAAAGGCATCTAACAAAAAATGAAAAAATAATGAAACAGGTTATATTTATAGTATTAAGCAGTTTGCTTCTTTTCTCTTGTTCTTTAGATGGAGAAGAGCAACAGTTAAATTTAGAAATTGTTCCTATTAGTCAAGTTGAAATGCCCACTGCATTTAAAGTAGATAGTATTACTGAAATTCCTATAACGTACATAAGACCAACATCTTGTCACAACTTTGCTAATTTCTATTATAATAGCTTAGGAAATGAAAGAACAGTTGCTGTATATTGTACAAAAATAAATTCAACAGAATGTGTTCCTGGTCAAGGAAATGATTATATTTTAACTGTACCGTTGAGTTTTAAACCGAAATCAGTAGGAACATATCATTTTAGATTTTGGACAGGTGTTGACGCTAATGGTGCTGACCAGTACATAGAATATGAAGCTGTAGTAAATAATTAATTATTTTCGCTTGAGTATAGAACAACTCATAGATGATTGCAAAAAGAATAACATAAAAGCACAAGAACAATTATATAGACAGTATGCTCCTAAATTGTTTTCTGTCTGCTTGAAATATTCTCGTAACTATACTGAAGCGCAAGATAATTTACAAGAAGGGTTTTTATTAATTTTTGAAAAAATACATTTATATTCTTTCAAAGGTTCATTTGACGGTTGGATTAGAAGAGTAATGGTTAATTATATTCTTCAACAATATAGAAAAGAAACTTTTTTGAGTTTAGTAAAAGATGATGTTCCTGAGGATATTGATGTTGAAGTTGAAAATGAAGACGAAATATCCGTTGAATATCTAACAAAAATTATTCAAGAATTGCCCGATAGATACAGACTGGTTTTCAATCTTTATGTAGTTGATGGCTATTCTCACCAAGAAATTGCAGATATGCTTTCGATAAATATAGGAACATCAAAATCAAATTTGTCAAGAGCAAAAATGATTTTAAAAGAAAAAATAGAACAAAATACAGGTAATAAAAATATACCTTCAATACAATGAGTGAAAGAAAAAAAATAGATCAACTCTTTCAGGAAAAATTTCAAGATTTTGAAGTTACTCCGCCAGAAATTGTTTGGTCAACTATTGAAGAAAGGCTAAAAGAAAAGAAAAAACGAAGAGTTATTCCTTTTTGGTGGTGGACTTCTGGAGTTGCAGCACTTTTCGTTATTGGCCTTTTTATATGGAATTCCAATGATGACGTAGTTATCAATCCTAACAACAATGTTGTGATTGATAGTAAAAACGATACGTCTAATGAAAAAGACAATACCATTTCGGTAGAAAAAAAGAATTCTGAAATCAATAGTTCACTAGAAAAATCGAAAGAGACACAAGTTACAGAAGATGCCATTGTTGCAACTGATTCTGATTTAAAAACAAAAGAAAATTTAAACTCAGAAAAAGACAAAGAGCAAAATCCAACTGGAAAATCTTCTAGAAAAACGAAAAGATCAATCAATTCATTTGAAAAAAATGTTTCAGATGAAGCGACAGTAGCTAATCATAATAAGCATAAACAAAAAATAAAAAATACTGGTACTGAAGCATTTGTTAATCAAAATTCAGAAAGAAATTCAAATAATAGTCTCGCCGAAAACAAAATAACTGAAGACGAAAAAATTATAAAAAACAATTTCAATTCGCCAGAAAAACAAAACGAATTGAAAACAGAAAACAATATCAGCATTGATAAAATTGCTATGAAAAATCAAGAAGATATTGCTATAAAAGGTGAAAATAATGCTGCCAAAGATTCTACAGCAATTGCTACTGTAGAAACAAACAAATTGGAAGAATTGCTTAATGAAAAAGAAAAACAGATTGCCAAAGAACAAAAATTAAATAGGTGGCAAGTTACACCTAATCTTGCTCCTATTTATTTTGGTTCGTTCTCTGATGGTTCGCCTCTTGATGAAAATCTTGATGAAAACACTAAAGCATACAATACCAATTTAAGTTATGGTGTTGCTGTGAATTATGCTGTGAATAAAAAAATAAAAGTTAGAACAGGTATCAATGCTTTTACCGTTGATTATAACACTAACGATATTGTTTTTTTTCAAAACAGTAATGCAAGGATGATGAAAAATGTTGAGCCAACTTTACAAGGTTCTTTAATTGAAATTATACCAATTAAAAATTTAAATACAACATCATTTAATAAATTACAAACAGAACAAAATGATGGCGTTTTAAATCAAAGAATGGGTTTCATCGAACTGCCTTTGGAACTTTCATATAAAGTAGTTGACAGTAAATTTGGAATAGAAATTCTTGGCGGAATGAGTACAATGTTTCTAAGCAATAATGAAGTTTTTCTTGAAGCTGATGGCATGAGAATGAAACTTGGAGAAGCTACCAACTTAAACACTGTTCATTTTAGTACTAATCTTGGTTTGGGTTTGAATTATAAGTTTTATAAACAATTTCAAGCTAGAATTGAACCGACATTTAAATATCAAATCAATACATTCTCAAGAGATTCTGAGAATTTCAAGCCATACATTATTGGAATTTATTCTGGTATTAGTTACAGTTTTTAGTTTGTTAAAAGTTTAAAAAAATTAGTTAAGTGGTGTTATTGGCTTTCGAGCAATAACTAAAAAGAGTTCCTAATCAAGGAACTCTTTTTTATTTCAAATCGTTTTGTAATTCGGTTAAAATTATTTTTCTAACCTCTTCCTTTACAATTTTTTTATACTCTGGGTTTTGGTTTTTTGTTTCAAAAAAACGATGCACTTTTGCTCTCATTAATCCTGGATTTCCACTTAAAAAAGTATAGGAAAAATGACGTTTGTTATCATAAAAAGTCAAAGGTACAATTGGCAATTGATGCTCAATCGCTAATCGAAATGCACCATCTTTAAAGTCGTCTAAAAGAACACTTTCATCTGGAACGCCACCTTCGGGGAAAATACAAATACTCAATCCTTGATTAATTCTAGTTTGTGCTCTATTAAATACTTCCATTCTGCTTTTAGAACTACTTCTGTCAACCAAAATACATGTTCGTTTGTAGAAAAATCCAAACAAAGGAATTTTCGAAAGTTCTTTTTTCCCAACAAATACAAAAGGATTTTTCACAATTGAAAGCATCAACATAATATCGGTCATCGAAGTATGATTGGCAACAAACATATAGCTTTTCCCTTCTTCGATTTCTTGTTCAAAAGTAACTCTAGTTGGGAAACCCATTCCGAAAAGAATACATTTTGCCCAAATTCTGGCCATCACAAAAAAATAAGGATACCATTTTTCCGAAAGTATCGAAATGAACAAAAACGGAAACATCACTATTATTGGAATCGCCATTAGGATATAAAACCAAACTCGATATAATGTCCAAAAAATAATTTTTACTGCTCTCATGTGGTCAAATGTAATAAAACGTATGCAATTTTTGTAACAAACGATTAACTTTGCGGTAAAATCAATTTCGATACTGAAATAAATTCAGCAAACTATGTCAAGAATATTAACCGGAGTACAAAGTACAGGAACGCCACATTTAGGAAATTTATTAGGAGCAATTATTCCAGCCATTGAGTTATCAAAAGACGAAAAGAACGAAACTTTTCTTTTTATCGCCGATTTGCATTCGATTACTCAAATTAAAGATGGCGAAACGCTTCGAGCAAATACTTACAGTGTTGCGGCAACATGGCTTGCTTGTGGTTTGGATGTAAACAAAGTGGTTTTCTATCGCCAAAGCGACGTAGCACAAACGGCTGAATTATCTTGGTATTTGAGCTGTTTTTTCCCATTTCAACGCTTGACTTTAGCACATTCTTTTAAAGATAAAGCCGATAGATTAGCCGATGTCAATGCGGGATTGTTTTCCTATCCAATGTTGATGGCTGCGGATATTTTGTTGTATGATATCGATTTTGTTCCAGTTGGAAAAGACCAAATGCAACACATTGAAATTACTCGTGATGTTGCTTCAAAATTCAACAATCAAATGGGTGAAACTTTTGTACTTCCCGAAGGAAAAGTACAAGAAGAAACCATGTACATTCCTGGCACAGATGGACACAAAATGAGTAAATCTCGTGGTAATATCATCAACATTTTCCTAGATGACAAAGCATTGCGTAAGCAAATCATGAGCATTGAAACTGATAGTACACCGCTTGAAGAACCGAAAAATCCAGATACGTGCAAAATTTTTGCGATTTATAAATTAGTTGCAACTACTGAACAAATTGCCGAAATGAAGTTAAAATACCAAAATGTTAATCGTGATTTTGGTTATGGTCATGCGAAACAAGCCTTGTTTGAACTTATCGTGGAACGTTTTAAAACCGAAAGAGAAAAATACAATTACTATATTAACAATCTAGATGAAGTGGATCAACTTTTAAAAGAAGGCGCCAAAAAAGCTTCAATTGTAGCTGATGGGGTTTTGAATAAAGTTAGAGAAAAATTGGGGTTTGAAAAAGCTAAATAGCCTCAAATAATTTTCCAGGCAAAGGTCTAATCACACCTTTCAATTCCATATTCAGCAATATTGAAGAAATTTTAAATATTGGAAATTCACAATCGAGAGCAATTACATCCAGTAGTTGCTTTCCGTTTTTTTGGAGATAATCATAAATTTTTTGCTCATCATTATCTAAAGAAACAAAAAGTTGTTTTTGTATTGTTTTGGCATTATTTGAAGTTGTTGATTGCTCCAATTCCCAATTTAAAATATAAGCCAAATCTGCCGCTGAAGTCATTAAGTTGGCTCGTTGAGTTTTTATCAAATCATTACATCCTTGACTTAACTTATCTGTCGTTCTTCCAGGAACAGCAAAAACATCTCGATTATAATCATTTGCCAAGTTAGCCGTAATTAATGAACCTCCTTTTTCAGCACTTTCAATTACGATTGTGGCTTCACTCATTCCGGCAACAATTCTATTACGACGGACAAAATTTTCTTTATCCGGATTAGAACTACTCCAAAATTCGGTTAAAAAACCTCCATTTTGTTCCATTTTAGCTACATACTTTTTATGTGTTTTGGGATAAATTTGATTCAATCCATGTGCTAAAACACCAACCGTTTGAAGGTTGTTTTCCATAGCTGCTTGATGCGCAACAATATCAACACCATAAGCAAATCCACTGACAATGACTGGATTGAAAACGGCTAAATCTTCTATAAGTTTTTTGCAAAATTCAGTACCATAGGAAGTGATTTGTCTTGTTCCAACAATGCTAATCATCCTGCGATTTTGGAAATCCAAATTGCCCGACGCAAATAATACTATTGGACCATCGATACAGTGTTTTAACCTGTCAGGATAGTTGTAATCTTTGTAATAAAGACAATCAATCTTCTCATTTTGGATAAATCCAACTTCTTCTTCCGCTTTTGTGAGTACTGTTTTATCTTTAAGATTTTTAATCAAAATATCACCAACACCATCGATGCTTTTGAGATGTGATGGCTTTGCATCAAATACTTCTTTGGCAGAACCACAGTGATTAATGAGTTTTTTGGCAACAACATCGCCAACACCTTCTACTTTTTGCAAAGCCAACACATAATGTAAATCTTCTAAAACCATCCTTATTATTTGTGGGGCAATTTATACAATTTTTTATTGCGATTGTTAATAAATTCTGTGAATATTTTTTTGCCAAAAGCATTGTTTATCTAAATTTGTTGCCATGAAGATTGAACAATATATTTCCCAATTACTTTACCGTTATCAATGCGTTACCGTTCCGGGTTTTGGTGCTTTTTTGACCGAAAACCAATCGGCACGAATAGATGAAAATACAAATTCGTTTTTTCCTCCTTCCAAATTGATTTCATTCAATCCTTATATTAAAAATAACGACGGATTGCTTGCTAATCATTTGGCGCAAGCAGAAAAAATATCATACGAAGTTGCTATCACTATCATTCAAAACGAAGTGACGGTTTGGAAAGAGAAAATTCAAGAAATTGGACAATTTTCAATCAAAAACATTGGTGGATTTCGTTTAAATTCTGAAAAAAATATTGTTTTCATTCCTGCTGAACAAATCAATTATTTGAAAGAATCGTTCGGATTGAGTAATTATATCTCGCCGTCAGTTCAAAGAGAAACACTTCGTGAAGTGTATAAAGAACAAGCGGAAGCCATAGAAGAAATTGTACCGATTGCTATTACTCCAGAAAGAAGAAATAATAAAAATTGGTTAAAATATGCCGCTGTATTTTTACTAACAGCTGGAATTTCTGGTGTTGTAGGCTTTAAACTTTATGAAAATTACGAAAACCGAATTGCACAAGAAACGCTTTTGGTTGAAACTAATGTTCAGAAAAAGGTAAATCAAAAAATACAAGAAGCAACTTTTTTTATTGAAAATCCTTTACCAAGTGTGACTTTAACAGTTCCATCAAGCGAAGAAAAACAACCTTATCATGTTGTTGCTGGTGCTTTTAGAATTGAAAATAATGCCGAAAACGCTTATAAAACGTTGTTGCGATTAGGATTTAAAGCAAAAAGATTACCGCCTAATAAACATGGTTTACATCCGGTTCTTTATGGAAGTTTTTCGTCTTACTCTGAAGCACATAATGCTATGAAAGACATCAAAAAGCTGGACAACAAAGATGCTTGGTTGCTTATTGAAGAATTATAAAATATATCCTGAGAAATCAGGATTTTTTATTTGCAGTAATTACCTTTGCAAAAAAAGTATGAGCCCAAAACATCCTTCAGAATCGTTGACGATCTTAACCGATTTGGTTTTGCCAAGTGAAACCAATCCTTTGAACAATTTATTTGGTGGCGAATTATTAGCTAGAATGGACAGAGCTGCAAGCATTGCTGCAAGAAGACATTCGCGCAGAATTACGGTTACTGCCTCTGTAAATCACGTGGCGTTTAACAAATCAATTCCTTTGGGAAGTGTGGTTACCGTTGAAGCCAAAGTTTCTCGCGCTTTTACATCATCAATGGAAATCTATCTAGATGTTTGGATAGAAGATAGAGAATCAGGAATTAGAACGAAAGCTAATGAAGCCATTTATACTTTTGTTGCCGTTAACGAAACGGGGAATCCTGTTCCTGTGCCGCAACTTATTCCTGAAACCGAAGAAGAAAAAGCACGATTTGATGCTGCTTTGCGCAGAAAACAATTGAGTTTGGTTTTAGCGGGGAAAATGAATCCTCACGATGCTACTGAATTGAAAGCATTGTTTGTATAATTAAAAAGTCCCAATTAAAATCGGGACTTTTTTTTTATCTAGCAGACAACCAAAGTTTCGGGTTGAAATAGGTTGTGTTTTGAGAAATAATGAATTTCAGAATTGTTCTTCCATCACCATCGGTTCTAATTCTTCCAAGAGTTTGTTTTATAGACACTTTATCACCTGCTTGAACAGAAACGGTACTTAAGTTTTGATATACCGTAAAAAAGTCTCCATGTTTTACAACGACTGCTTTCTTTAGTGGCGTTAATACTTGGACTTGTGTTACTTCTCCAGCAAAAACAGCTCTTGCGTTTGAACCACTATCGGTTGTGATTTCAATTCCACTGTTGTGAACTGTTAGCGATTTGAAAACAGGATGTGGCTGATCACCATAACCAAGGGTAATAGCACCATTTTCAACTGGCCAAGGCAATCTGCCTTTATTGGATTTAAAATTATCTGAAACAATTTTACCTTCTGGAGTTAAGACAATTTTAGTTGAAGATTCTATTGCTTTTTTCTCAGCTGCTGTTGTTTTTGGATTTGATTTCAAGTTGGCAGCAGCAGTTTTCTTGTTCGCTGCAGCAATCGCATCACGTATCAATTTCTTGATTTGTGCATCAATTTTTTTGGTTTCGGCTTGTTTTTTCTTGATTTCTGCCGAAATCTTTCCTTTTTCTTTTTGTATTTGTTTGGCTAATTTTTCTTGTTCTTTTCTTTCTTTCTCTAGTTCTATTTTTTCCTTTTCATTTTCAGCAATTAGCTTTTCTTTTTCACTTTTCTGTGCACCAATTTTCTCGTTGTAAGCAATTAATTGAGTTGACTTTTGCTTGATTTCTTCGCCTTGCATTTTTCGATAACTCGCATATTGCTTCATGTATTGTGCTCGTTTGTAGGCTTGAAGAAAATTTTCTGAAGATAACAAAAACATGGCGCGACTTTGTTCTGAACGGCTTTTGTAGGATTTGCGAATCATCTCGGCATAATCTTCTCTAAGCTGAACTAAATCTCTATTTAACTGGTTTATTTTAAGCTGATTGGTATAAATATCATCACTTAATAACTTGGTTTGTTTTTCAGTAGTTCGGATGAGTTTTTCTTTTAAACCAATTTTTTCTTTTTGAATTAGCAATTGGCTTACTACTGATTTCTCTTTGCTTTTAACAGACTTCAAAAGTTCTTGTTTCTCTTGAATTTCTTGTTGAATTTTTAATTTTCGTTCCTCGAGTTGTTCTTGCGTTGGCGGTTGACTCCACAAAAGTGAAGTGAAACAAAAGAATAATAAACTTAAAACGTATTTTGACATAGTATTGTTTTAAAAAGCAAATCTAATTAATTGAAATTCTCTCATAACCATCAGGAACATTATAAGGGAATGATAATTCCTCATTTACTTTGATGGATTTATATTCAACTTCGATGGCTGTTTTTCCTTTTTTTTGTATTGCAAATATATTCAAACTAGATGGTAAAATCAATGTAGAAATATCTTGAAAACTTGGATAAATTACCGTTAGTGTCCTTTCTTTTTCTGGCTGATTTACTTCTTGTTTTTTTAATAAAAACCGTTCTGATTCAAATGAAAAACTCTTTTCGTTTTTAGAATTAAGCGTTGATAGTTTGTATAATTTTTCTACTATTTCTGCTTTATATTTTTCATTTTCTAAATTATCCATGGCTTGACCTAAAAGCATGTTTTGCACTTTTTGATAATCTAATTCTGTTCCAAGCCATTGACTTAACGACTCGTAATTTCCTTCAAAATAGCTGCCGTTTATGACTTCATAGTACATCACTTCCTCTGGCGTAATTAATGCTTTTGCCATTGTAATTCCCAAAAAACGAATGCTTACTAGAATTTTTTCGTCTTTTTTTATTCGAATATCAGCCGAAACGTTTTGCGTTTGTTTAGCATCTTCATATCTAGCCGATGATTTTATGTATAACGTTTTAAAATCTAATTTATTGTTATAATGACTTTGAATTATTGACTCAGCACTCAAAACATCGTCTGCCTTTCCTTCAGCAAGCACCGCTTTTGACTTACAAGAAATCATAAATAAAAACAGAAGAACAACTGGAGCAATTTTCTTTATCATTATTTTTTTTGCTTTTTTATTAAATCGTTTGCTTTAGAAAAATAGGTTTCTTTTTTCTTCATATCGCCTAATCTGTTGAACGCTTCACCGAGTTGAACATAAAAATTAATTTCAAGTGATTCATCATTTACAACAAAGTCCAAACCGGTTTCTAATGCGTCTTTTGCTTTTTTATAATTTGGTAATTGATTGTTAGCCAAACCTAAGTAATAATAAAATTCTGGTTGCGTTGGATAAAACTGAGTTAATTCTTCTGCTCTTTTAGCAACATTTTCAAATTGCGATAACTCTACATTGGTTTGAAGTAAAAGCACCTGACTTTCAATATCTTCGGATGTAGTTTTTAGATGCATTTCAAAGTATTTTTGGGCTTTATCCCATTGTTTTTTTGAATAATAAAATTTTGCAATTTCTTTTGAAACTCTAACCTCTTTGTCATCACTAAAATAGCTAATTGCTTTATCCAAATCATTCTCAAATTGAGGATTCGTTTTGGTGAAAATCAAAAATTCGTTCAAAATTCTATGTTTTATTCTAGAGTCTATTTTTCTACTCGATAGTACAATGTTCATTGCTTTTACAGCTTTTTCACCTTCATTATTATTCAAATGAAACTTAAATAAACTTACTTGTGCCCAATCGGAAGTTGGAATTTCTTTTTCTAATTTTTGAGCAATTTCCAATGCTTTTTCTTCCTGATTACTTTGCGAATACATATAAATCAGTTCAATATAATTGGACTCTTCTTTTGGGAATTTTTTAATTTGATCTAAAAGATTGTTTTTTTCAGCACTTTGATATTTGGCATCCTTCAGAATATCCGCTTTGTATAAATCTCGCTTGTCTGATTTACCAACTTTTTCGTTTAACTCGTTTATAAGTTCTAACGCTTTGTCATGCTGTTGCGTATTCATATAAAGTGAAACCAAATCTTCTTTATAATCTTCTTTGAATTCTATTAATTTTTCAACGATTATAATTGCTTGATTGTAATCTTTCGTTTCATAGCAAACGTCATACATTCCAACCCAAGCCCAACGATTTTGTGGTTCAATTTTGGTTACTTTTTCGAAATTATCATAGGCTTGTTTATAGTTTCT
Organism: Flavobacterium dankookense; assembly: GCF_004362665.1. Taxonomy (GTDB): domain Bacteria; phylum Bacteroidota; class Bacteroidia; order Flavobacteriales; family Flavobacteriaceae; genus Flavobacterium; species Flavobacterium dankookense. The sequence goes on from NZ_SNXR01000012.1 coordinate 118,196, forward strand.
TTGGGCTAAATAATTTTTGCCTAATTCGAAAAAAACAACCGGATTATTAGGTTCTAAAGTCAAGCATTTTTCTAAAGAAAGAATAGCTTTGTCATAGTTTTCAATTCCTTTTTGTTTTAGCGACTCATAATAATTGTCTTGAAACTCACTAGAAACCGCAGCAACATCTTCGGGTTCGGTTTGAGCCAAAAGCGTGTTTGGAATAAAAATTATTCCTAAAAGAAAACTATAAAAAAGACTTTTTTTCATTAATTATTTTTATTCTAAAACGGAATAATCTCCGATGCTGATGCTTTTGAAACTACCATCAAAAGTAGCGTGATTTCCAATCATAGCATTGTCTAAATTGGCGTTTTTGATGTTAGAATGCGTTTGCACCAAACTGTTTTTTATTGTACTATTAACAACGTGACAACCTTTTCCAAGGGAAACATTTGGTCCAACGGTTGCATTTATTAAAACTACATCTTCTCCAATATAACACGGTGGAATAATCGTTGAATTTTCTAACTTCACATCATAATCTACCAAATGTTCTCCATCATTATGTAAAAAGCCTAACATTCTGTTGTTTGTGTCAACTGTAACGTCTTTGTTTCCGCAATCCATCCATTCATCTACTTTTCCTGGTACAAATTTCATGCCTTTTTGCATCATTTGCTTAATTCCGTCGTTAATTTGGTATTCGCCACCGTGAATAATGTTATTATCCAAAACAGCTTGTAACTCATTTTTCAAAACCGCAACGTCTTTAAAATAGTAAATTCCTATGACAGCTAAATCAGAAACGAATTCTTTTGGTTTTTCAACTAATTCGATTATTTCTCCATTAGCATTTAGGTTTACTACACCAAAAGCTTCGGGTTGATCAACTTGTTTTACCCAAATAACGCTATCGGCTGATGTATCTAAATCGAAATCGGCACGAATTAATGTATCCGCATAAGCGATAACTGCTGAACCGCTTAACGAATCTTTGGCGCACATAATAGCATGACCAGTTCCTAAAGCTTCATTTTGATAATAAATGGTTCCTTTTGCTCCTAATTTTTGAGCGATGGCAACTAATTCTTCTTCCACTTTTTTGCCAAAACTTTCGTGAATGATAAACGCAACTTCTTCAATCGGTTGATTTAAAACACCTGCGATATCTTCAACCAAACGGTGAACGATTGGTTTTCCTGCAATTGGAATTAATGGTTTTGGAATTGTTAATGTGTGTGGTCTTAATCTGGAACCACGACCAGCCATTGGTACTATTATTTTCATTTTTTTGTCATTGCGAGGAACGAAGTAATCTCATCCTCAAATTAGTTTTATTTTTTTACTGTAAAGTTTTTAACCACAAAGTTCACAAAGATTTACGTAAAGTTCACAAGGGTTTTATTTTTTTCTTATCACTCCTCACAAAACTTCGGGATGAAAACTGCTTACTACTTCACTCCTGTGCTTCCAAATCCGCCTTCACCACGAGATGTTTCGGTTAATTCTTGAACTTCTATCCATTCGGCGCGTTCGTGTTTGGCGATGATTAGTTGTGCTATTCGTTCCCCGTTTTCGATAACGAAATCTTCTTGGGATAAATTTACTAAAATCACGCCAATTTCGCCACGATAATCGGCATCGACTGTTCCTGGTGAATTGAGAACGGTAATTCCTTTTTTGGCAGCTAAACCACTTCTTGGACGAACTTGTGCTTCATAACCGATTGGCAATTCAATGAAAAGTCCTGTTTTTACAATGGTTCTTTCTAGTGATTTCAAGGTTATTGGTTCTTGAATATTGGCGCGTAAATCCATTCCTGCTGAGGCAATGGTTTCGTAATTGGGTAAATCGTGGTTTGATTTATTGATGATTTTTATGGTCATTCTTGCAATTGCTAAATTATAAGTTGCTAAGATAATAAGGTTTTTAGTTTTTGGGGAATTTTTTAGCGTTTTAGTATCTAGCCGTGATGGGAATGGAAATCCTTTTTTATGAAAGCTTTTAGATTTTCTTAAGCTAAAAAAGCGACCAAAGGAAGCTCTTTTTAGTATTAGAAAATCTTAGCTTTGAATAAAAAGATTACTTCACAGAAAATAATTTTAATTGGTGTTCAGTGAACCTTGTTTGAAATGTACAGCGCGATTGGCTTCTGAACTATTTTCTTTTTAGAATTCGTAAAAGTGTTGCTTTTTCGTTGTGGTAAATAAAGTATAAAAATAGTGAAAGCAACAGTATTTTAACAACATAATTTTCTCTTAAAATGGGAATGTAGAACGAAATTGCGGAAAAGAAAACTGTAATTCCTAGATATTTCAAAATAACATTCATTTCGTAGGGAATTGGATATTTTTTTTGTCCCATTTGATAGGAAATAATCATCATGGTTCCATAAGCCGCAATGGTTGCAATGGCTGAACCGATATAGCTGTATTTTTGGATTAGGATGAAGTTTAAAGCTAAAGTTACTATGGCGCCAACAATGGAGATGTATGCGCCGATTTTGGTTTTGTCCATCAATTTGTACCAAACGGATAAATTGGTATAAATTCCGAGGAAAAAATTGGCCAAAACGATTAGCGGAACGACTTCTAATGCGTACCAATATTCAGGCTTTGGAACTAAAATATATTTTAATACATCGACAAAAACGATAACAAACAAGCATATGAACGAACCAAAAATGACAAAATATTTGGTTATAGTTGCATAGGTTTGTGGTGCGTTTTCATTGTTAGCATAGCTAAAAAAGAACGGTTCAATGCCCAGTGTATAGGCTGTTCGGAATAAGACCATGAACATTCCAATCTTATAACAAGCCGAATAAGCACCTATATCTGACTTTGAAACGCCTAATTTTTCCAATAGGATTTTATCTAAATGTTCGTTGATGGCAAAAGCAATTCCGGCAATTAAAATTGGGAAAGCATAGCGGAACATTTTTTTCCATAAAACGGAATCAAACTTCCAGCTTATGCTGAAATAATCGGGAGAAAGAATGATAAAGGTTACTAAACTTGAAATTAAACCAGCAACAAAAACATAGCCAACTTCAAAATTTTCGTAGTACAACATTTTTAACCAGGAATAGTTTGGATTTTGAACCCATTTTGGTAAAAAAATCAAAAAGAAAACGTTGAGTAGAAGATTTATGGTGACATTAAATATTTTAATGATGGCATATTGCATTGGTCTTTTTTCGGCTCTTAATCGCGAAAACGGAATAATAACCAACGCATCCAAAACCAATATCCATATCGCATAAGTGATGTTTTCAATGTTGATATTGGTCCAATCGGCTACGGTTTTTCGGAAAAGTAAACCAATGAATAAAAACGCAATCGAAGACCAAAACAACGAAACCATCGCAGTTGAAATGACGGATTTCTTATTTTCTTCTTTGTTGTAAAACCTAAAAAAAGCAGTTTCCATTCCATAAGCAAGAATGACATTGAAAAAAACCAAATAAGCGAAAATCAATGCTACATCGCCATTCGCAGCTCTATCGGGTAAATATTTTACAAATAAAGGATTGAGAATAAAACTAATTATCCTTGGTAAAACCGTTGCTAATCCGTAGATAGCCGTTTGTTTGAAAAGCGATTTAGATAAACTCAAAGTGTGTTATAATAGAAAGAACAAAAATAGGTATTAAATTGAATGAAAGATTAAAAGATTAAAATTGTTGGAGGTTTTTAAATGAGATTATACTTTTTTAAATGCAAGAAAATAAGAACTAGAATAAGAAATATTAACATAAAATAAAATCTCAGCGTTGTCATTTTCTCATAAATGTTGTCATCATAATTCACAAAAGGCTTTTTATATTTTACATGATAGTAAATGAGCCCAATTAATATTAAAACACAAATAATTAATCCTATAGTTGCCATTTAATTTTTAAAATTCTTTTTACATTTTATTATTACAATTATTTAATAGTCTTCAAAGTATTATTTATGGTTCTAATCTCCGCTTCTTACTTTAAAACAAATCTAACAAAAAAAAGAGCCAACAAATGTTGGCTCTTTTTATATTTTTAAAACTACCGTTTTCTTATCCTTTCAAAGCTTCGCATTTTTAGGATTTGAAAAACTACCGTTTTTCTTATCCTTTCAAAGCTTCTGCTCCACCAACGATTTCTAAAATTTCATTAGTAATTGCCGCTTGACGTGCTTTATTATAAGTCAATTTTAATTGGTTTCTCAATTCAGTAGCGTTATCAGTTGCTTTGTGCATAGCAGTCATTCGAGCACCATGTTCAGAAGCAAAAGAATCTCTGATTGATTTATACAACTGTGTTTTTAACGATTTTGGAATTAACGTTAATACAATTTCTTCTTTTGAAGGCTCAAAAATATAATCTCCAGCAGAAACAGGTTTATCTGATTTTACAGGAGCTAAAGGTAAAAACTGCTCAGTTTGAACAATTTGTGTCGCAGCATTTTTGAATTGATTGTAAACAATTTCAATTTTATCGTATTCGCCAGAAGTAAACTTTTTTGTTAATACTTCGGCGATTTCGGCAACATTATCAAAAGTCAAGTTGTCAAATACTTCGCTTTTGTTTTCAATAACCGTATTTGCTTTTCTGAAAGCATCGTTTCCTTTTTTACCAATAGCAAAAAAATCTACTTGTTTCCCAGCATAACTATCAGCAACAATTTTTGATTGTTTGATTACATTTGAATTAAATGCACCACACAAACCACGGTTTGAAGTGATTACCACAACTAAGACTTTATTTACTTCACGCTGTGCTGTAAATTGTCCGCCTGCATCACCTTCAAGAGTTGCGCTAACACTTTGTAATAATTCCGTTAATTTTTCGGCATAAGGACGCATTGCTGTAATCGCATCTTGTGCTTTTTTCAACTTTGCTGCAGAAACCATTTTCATCGCCGATGTAATCTGCATCGTTGACTGAACGGAAGTAATTCTATTACGGATTTCCTTTAAGTTTGCCATTTTTTATAAATTGTATATTGTAAAAATTTGTATAATGTATACTGTATCTGATTTTCACATACTACAGTATACAATTATACAATATACTTTTTTTAGTTATATTTCGCTCCTATTTCTTTAGCTGCTTTTTCTAAAACGTCAGTAATGTTATCGTCTAACTTACCTGCTTTTAAAGCATTTAAAGTATCTCTGTGCTTATTGTTTAAGTAATCGATATAATCTCTTTCGAATTCTTTTACTTTATTTACAGGAACATTTCTCAACAAGTTTTTAGAACCAGCATAGATAATTGCTACTTGGTCTTCTACTGTATAAGGATCGTTTACGGCTTGTTTCAAGATTTCAACGTTTCTCTTTCCTTTTTCGATTACGTTTAAAGTAACGGCATCAAGGTCAGAACCAAATTTAGCAAACGCTTCCAATTCACGGAATTGAGCTTGGTCTAATTTTAATGTTCCAGAAACTTTTTTCATCGATTTAATTTGAGCATTTCCTCCAACACGTGAAACCGAAATACCTACGTTAATTGCTGGACGAACTCCAGAGTTAAACAAATCTCCATCAAGGAAAATCTGTCCGTCAGTAATCGAAATTACGTTAGTTGGAATATATGCAGAAACGTCACCTGCTTGTGTTTCGATAATTGGTAAAGCTGTTAAAGAACCGCCACCTTTTACGATTGGTTTCAATGAATCTGGTAAATCATTCATGTTTCTTGCAATATCGTCATCAGCAATCACTTTACAAGCTCTCTCTAATAAACGAGAGTGAAGATAGAAAACGTCTCCAGGATAAGCTTCACGTCCTGGTGGTCTTCTTAATAAAAGAGAAACCTCACGGTAAGCTACTGCTTGTTTTGATAAATCATCATAGATAATTAAAGCTGGACGACCAGAGTCGCGGAAATATTCTCCAATTGCAGCTCCAGCCATTGGCGCATAAACTTGCATTGGCGCTGGATCCGAGGCATTAGCAGCAACAATTGTTGTATAAGCCATTGCTCCTTTTTCTTCTAATGTTTTTGCAATTCCTGCAACAGTTGACGCTTTTTGTCCAATTGCTACATAGATACAAAATACAGGTTGACCTGCATCGTAGAATTCTTTTTGGTTTAAGATAGTATCGATACAAACTGTTGTTTTACCTGTTTGACGGTCACCAATCACTAACTCACGTTGTCCACGTCCAACAGGAATCATTGCGTCGATTGACTTAATACCTGTTTGTAATGGTTCTGTTACTGGTTGACGGAAGATAACTCCAGGAGCTTTTCTTTCTAATGGCATTTCATATAAATCACCACCAATTGGACCTTTACCGTCGATTGGGTTACCTAATGTATCAACAACACGACCAACAATTCCTTCACCTACTTTTAATGAAGCAATACGTTGTGTTCTTTTTACAGTTGAACCTTCTCTAATTCCAGTTGATGGTCCTAAAAGTACAACACCAACGTTGTCTTCTTCTAAGTTCAATACGATAGCTTCCAATCCGTTTTCGAATTGTACTAACTCACCATATTGTGCATTTGATAAACCATAAACACGAGCGATACCATCACCTACTTGAAGTACTGATCCAACTTCTTCTAAAGTTGCACCAGATTGAAATCCTTCTAATTGTTTTTTTAATATTGCTGAAATTTCAGCAGCTTTAATTTCCGCCATTTTGATATATCTTTAATGGTATTAATTACTAAATTCTCTTCTTAGTTCTTGTAATCTGTTTGCAACAGACGCATTATATTGATTGTCACCGATTCTCAAAATAAATCCACCAATAATTGATGAATCTACTATGTTTTCGATAGTTATCTTTTTGTTTGAAATGGTGGCAATCTTTGCCAATACTTTGCTTTCTAAATCTGCAGTGATTGGGAAAGCCGTTGTTACTTTGGCAACTTGAACACCATTCATTTCGTCAAATAACAAATTGAATTGTGAAGCAATTGCTGCTAAAATTTCAAATCTTTTGTTTTCTTGTAGCAATCTGAAAAGTGATTTCGTTTCTGGTTGAACAGCAGCAAATACTTCTGATAAAGCGCTCATTTTCAATTCTGAAGAAATGATTGGGCTTGACAAAAATTCACTCAATTCAGCACTTCCAGCAACCGAAGCAACGATTGACAACATATCATCGTTTACTTTAACTGTATTTCCGCTTGAAACCGCAGTTTCTAAAATTGCTTTCGCATATCTAATCGCAGCTCTTGACATAACGATTAATTTAATTTTACATCACCCAACATTTTCTCAACCAATTTGGTTTGAGCTTCTTTGTTAGATAATTCATCTTTTAATAATTTTTCAGCAATGTCTAATGATAAAGTCGAAACTTGAGCTTTTAATTCAGCCAAAGCTGCATTTTTCTCACTTTCGATTGAAGCTTTTGCTTGCTCAATCATTTTTTGACCAGCAGTTTGCGCTTCCGTTTTAGCATCGTTAATCATTTTCTCTTTGATTTCACGAGCTTCTTTCATCATAGTATCACGCTCTAATCTTGCTTCAGCTAATAATTTCTCATTATCTGACTTAAGATTTTGCATTTCTTTCTTAGCATTTTCAGCAGAAAGTAATGCGTTTTTAATTCCTTCTTCTCTTTCGTTTACCGCATCAAGAATTGGTTTCCAAGCGAATTTTTTCAATAAGAAAATCAACGCAACGAAGATGACAAGCATCCAGAAAAATAAGCCAAGTGAAAATTGTTCTAATAATTTTTCCATTATATATAAATTCTGTTTTAGAAATTTTTTTTTAAAAACAACAGTTACAACCAACCGTTGCAACTGTTGTTAATTTTTTTAGATTAAGATGCGAATAACGCAGCGAAACCAATACCTTCAATCAAAGCAGCAGCAATAAGCATAGCTGTTTGGATTTTTCCAGATGCTTCTGGTTGACGAGCAATAGCGTCCATAGCTGAACCACCAATTTTACCGATACCTAAACCAGCACCAATAACGATCAAACCTGCTCCTACAATAGTTGGAATTTGCATAATGTATATATATTTAATTAAACATTCAATTTATTAATGATGAGCATCATCGTGATGATGTTCTTCATTAGCTGCACCAAAATATAGTGCTGATAACATAGTGAAAATATAAGCCTGTAAAGCGGCAACTAAAATCTCTAATAATGATAATGCAAAAGCAAGTACGAAAGATAAACTACTTCCTAACCAATTTTTGAAAATAAACATCAATCCTATTATACTCATTAATACAACGTGTCCTGCAACTATGTTTGCATAGAGACGTATCATCAATGAGAAAGGCTTAATGATTGTACCTAGTAATTCAATTGGCGCTAAAACTAATTTCATTGGCGCTGGAACTCCAGGCATCCAGAAAATGTGTCCCCAATAATTTTTATTAGCTGTAAAAGTTGTAATCAAATAAGTTATCAATGCTAAACCTGCTGTAATAGCAATATTTCCTGTAACGTTTACTCCTAGTGGTGTTAATCCGAAAATATTAAGAAACCAAACGAAGAAGAAAATTGTCAACAAATAACTCATGTATTTTTTGTGATTTTTTCCAATGTTTGGAATTGCAATATCATCTCTAATGTAAAGAATGATTGGCTCAAAGAAACGACCAGCACCTTTAGCAATTCCACCGTTTTTTGCATATGATTTTGCCAAACTTGTAAATAATAAGAACATGATTATCGAAACCACCAACATCATGAATACGTTTTTAGTTATAGAAAAATCAAATGGCTTTTCATTTGTTGCATGATGTTTTGCATCAACAGCAACTTGCTCTTCAGCATTGGCAACTTTGTAAATTTTTCCGTGAAATAATCTATAGAAATTTCCGTTACTTTCTGCAGCGCTTTCTCCATGGTGGAATTTTGAAGAAGAAAACAAATGCAAACCATTATCCCAAAGAATAACTGGTAATGGGAAACCAATGTGGTGTTCTACTTCTGCATCATCTTTATAAGAAAACAAATGAAAATCATAAGAGTCTTGTAAGTGATGATTAATAAATTCTTTAATCTCGGTTTTTAAGTCTTTCGATTCTTCTTCGTGATGTACAGTAGTTGTCTCAGTAGTAACAGAAGTGTGCTCAACAATTGTTGAGTCGTTTGTAGGATTTGCAACCGTTACTAATGGCAAAAATGCTACTAATGTTGCAACTATAAAATGGAGTGGTTTTTTTGAAATCACCATATCTGATTTTATCTAAAATTTTATTTCTTCAAATTTGGTGCAAAAGTACAATTTTAATTAATATGAAAAAGTATAACTTTTGTTTTTTTAATTGAATTGTCAATTTTTATTCCATTTATTGCTTATTGTTTAAAATTCTGATGGTTAAAAGTGTTTCTATTGCCAAAAACCAAATGAAAACAATGAAAAAGTTTATTTTTTCAGTTGCATTATCATCGGTTGTTGTGGCTAAAATTGGTCGTAATAAAAAATAAGCCACTCCCATTTTTATCGAGGTTACTATTAAATAGGTATAACCAACGTTATCTAAGTTTTTTGTTCTAACGAATAAAAGCAAACTCATTATTACAACTGAAAATAAAAAAAACAATACATATAAATAGACTATTGAATATGTCCACTTTTTTAATTCCAGCTTTGGAACAACATTTTCTACCAGAAAAAAATTGATTACAAAAGCGATTATTGAAATTATAAAAAGGTGTAAAAAGGTTTTGAAAGCCATTATGAATTTGGGAGCATTATTCGTTTTTATTGATTTCTTTCAATTGTCGATTGATGTTGTAAAAGGCAACGGCTACTCCAAAAATTACAAGGATTTTGACATACCAATCGTTTTTATTTGGATATTTTTCATCGAGCCAATCGCCCAAAGCGGCAAACAGAAATATGATTATTCCCATTTGGATAGGAATATTAATGAGTTGCAACCATTTGTTAGCTTGCTTTTTCTTCTGTTGATTGTCCATCGTGTGGAAGGTTTTTTACTTGTGGTTTCATGACACAAGTGGCACTAAATTCGGCTCCAGGTTCAACAGAAAGTTTTCCGCAAATCACTTCGCCCTTGATATGTGCTTTTGATTTAATATTTAAAATTTCAAGCACTTGTATTTTTCCTTCAAAAACTCCTTCAATATCGGCATTTTTACAAATCACATCGCCTTTTACCATTCCGGCTGGACCAATTACAAGTTTGCCTTTAGATTGAAAATTTCCAATTAAATGTCCATCCAAACGAAAATCAGCAGGTGAAGAAATGTTTCCCTGAATGATTGTTCCTTCGACGATTCTATTGGTTTTTCCCAATAAATCGGTGTATGATTTTGGACTTTTTTCAAACATAATTTATCTTTTCTTTTCTGTTCCCTGCATTCCTGGTGTTGGTGGCAATCCGAAATTTTCTTCTTCCTTTTGTATATTTGATTTGTTACTGCTTTTTTGTTTATCTTTTAACAAATCATTCTTCATGTTTTTTATATCAGCTTTATTTCTAGATTGCTCTTCTTGTTGTGGTTGTGGTTTTTCTTCTTGTTGAACAACAACTCTTTCAATGGTTCCATCCCAATTTGGTTGTTGTGGATTTTCAACAAGTTTTCCCGCTAAATAATCTTCGAGATTTTTCTTGATTTGAACAACCGTATAGTTTTCTGCACACATTATAATAGGTGTGTCTTGTACTTTATATTCCTTAAATTCTTTTAGAATGGATGCAATTCCTTTGGCATATTCTTCCGATTTCATTCCATGAATAACTACAAAATTATCCGTCATCGTATAAATATCTAATGAAACAAACATTTTATCTAATGTTCTTTCTTTAATAAATTTTGCAATTTTGTCGCGAAGTGTTTTTGTGTTTTTATCTTCAAAATCTTTAGTACTGTAAAGAATTTTCCAATTCGTAGAAGGATATTTTCCTAATTGCAGCGCTTCAAGTTTTGGAATACTAACAGCTAATAAATTTTCTGCTTTTTTCCCTTCTTCTACATTTGGATAGTTGAGTGCTACAAAATTGAGTGCTTTTTTATATTCTTCTAATCCGGTTAATTTTCCAATTAAATGAGCTTTCAATAACTCAAATTTTGGCACCATTTCGTCACCTGTAAATCGGTCAATTGCTAAATTTGTCTGTGTTAAAACGGTTTTGAATTCACCATTTTGGTATTGATCATATAAATTTTCATAAACTACATTTGGTGAATCGCTTGCTGCTTCAACTTCAATTGAAGGATTTAATAAAATTTGTGCATATCTCGATTCTGGATATTGTGCAATGATTTTTGCTTTCATTGCTGCGGCTTTTTCTTTGTCAATTATTTCATAAATCTTATAAAGATTATACATTGATGGTAGCACTAATCTTTCTTCTGGATTGTATGTTAATAGTTTTTCTAGTTTGTTTGCCGCTAATTGATATTCTTTGAACTTTTCTTTATAAATAGAACCTAATTGATAATAAGCAAAATTTCTTTCTTTCCCTAAACTATCAATCACAGTTTGCGAAGTTGGCAATTGACTTGTGTAAAACTTCGTATCATATCTTTCTTCTTCGGTTGCTGATTTTGTCTTCTTACTATCCTCATTTTCAGCAACAGTTTTATCATCTTCTTTTGAATTTGAAGCTGAAGTAACTGTTCTCCAATTGTCTTGTAAGCTTCTTCTTCCCCAAATTTTAGTAAACTCAATTTTACCATATTCGAGTGTTGCTGTGTTATAGAAATAAAATTTACTCTCTTTTTGATTTCCTTTTTCAATTGAATTTTTAATTGAAATATTGGATTTTTTTTGCGAATCACTTCCATCTACAGCAGTTGGAGCATTTTGATTTCTTTCTTCGTTTTCTCTAACAATTTCCTGTTTTTCTAATTCTTTTTTTAGCTTTTCGTCTTCAATTTTTAGCTTATCAATGTGTTTTTGAAAAAAAGCAGTTCTGTCGTTTTCAGACATATTTACCAAAGAAAGAATACTATCATTTCGCTGAGCAATTCCTTCATATTTAATTACGTCTTCAAGATTTTCGCGTTTCTTTTTAATGGCAAGAAACTCACGGGTTCTTGGTTTTAAGTTGACCAATGTACTATCAAAATATTTTCCTGCTGTTACATACTTTGCACTATTAAAATAAATATCAGCTAAATTTCTATAATTGGAAGCTGTAAGATAAGTATCAGCAGATTTCTTTTTTAAAGAGACATTATAATATTTTTTTGCTTGCACAAAATTTTTCTTCTTATCATAAAACAAAGCCATTTGGTGATTTAAAACATCAAGATAAGGTCTGTTTTCTCTGTCTTCGAGAAGGTCATTATATTTTTCTAGAAAGGCAATTGTATCTCCTTTTTCATAGTCAAAATACTTGGCTTGTTTTTCGTGAGCATGAATTACATATTGTCTTGCGGCTTTTCTATTCATATCAATAACCGCTTGATAACTAGCGTTTGCACTATCTTTTAATCCCATTTCATCATATAACTGACCTAGTATAAAATGATATCTCGAAACTTCTTCGTTAGATTTTGTGAATTCTTTTGCTATTTTTAATTTAGCAACTGCACTGTCTTTTTCTTCAAGATTTAAAAATGCTTGGGCCAAAGTTGCATTTGCATCAGCAAAAATCTGGTCTTTAAATTTAATTTCTTTTAATAATTTTCGAAGATTATTTACCGCCAAAGCATCATTTTCTAGACGCATATTGGTTTTTTCTCTCCAAATTTTTACTTCATAAATCTTATCACTGCTCGGATATTTGTACAAAACATAATTAAAAGCTTCCAATGCTGGAACAAAACGTTGATCATAGTAACGTGCTTTTCCTAACATCAAATGTGCTTCATCCATTTGTGGATTTTTTTCAGAACCTTGAATGTTCATTGAATGCTTTTGAATGGCTTTGATGGCTTTGGTTTCTGCTCTTTCAAAATTGGCATTTTTGGTTTCGCCAGGAAGAATTTTTTCTTCGGAAATTTGCATTCTTTCAACAGGAAGTCGTTCCCAAAAATTATCTTGATACTGCGTTTTTAAATCAACTAAACCTTTATCAAGTGCTAAACCACCGTTGTATAAAATGTTGTATTTTGTGCTTAGCGCGTGAGAATTTCTGGATAGAAAAGTATTCTTTTTAGTAGAACAAGCTATCAAAAAAAAGAGAAATCCAAGTATGAGTATATATTTTGTTTGCTTTGTTTTCAATGTGAAACGTTTGATTTATAACGTAAAAATGTACTATTTAGTATAACTAACTGGTAAAAATACGTTTCTTTTTGATATGGCAAAAAAATAGCTGTATGTTTTTTACAACAAACAGCTATTATACTTTTTTATCTATTGAATTATACTGCGAAAAACGCCTCTAATTCTTTCAATGTTTCTGGCGATGTTTGAATGTCTTTTACAATTTCACCTTTGTTTAATGCTACAATTCGGTTGCAAACCTCAACCGTGTGAACCAAATCATGACTAGAAACTAGAACAGTTGTATTAGTATCATCGGCTAATTCTTTGATAATTTTTTTTAAACGATTTACAGTTGTTGGATCAAGATTAGCAAATGGTTCGTCAAGAATTACCACTTCTGGATTTCCAATTAAAGCTGCTATAATTCCAACTTTTTTCATGTTTCCTTTTGATAAATCGCGAAGGTATTTTTTGCTTTTTAAAATTTCGCCATTGAAAAACTCTTCATGTTTTGCCAATAAAGTGTCAACATCGGCTTTATTTTGATTGCGTAATTCGCCAATGAAATAAAAATATTCTTCGGCTGTTAAATAACCTATCAAGAAACTTTCATCGATGAAAGCTGCGGTGAAAGGTTTCCATGCTTCGCTGGTGTTTACTTGAACATTGTTGTTGATAATATGGCCAGAACTTGGTTGAATTAAATCTAATAGTAAACTGAAAAAAGTGGTTTTTCCTGCACCATTATTTCCAACCAAACCAAAGCTTTGTCCTTTTGGAATTTCTAGCGATTCAACGTTTAATACTTTAACTCCGTTGTTATATGTTTTTGAAAGATTATGTACTTGTATCATTTTGAAAATAGTTTAAAAGTTTATGGTTTATGAGTTTTTAGGTTTCGATAACTGAATACTAAAAACTGTCCCGACGCTTCGGGACTGAATACTAATTTTTTTGTTTGTAAGCGGCGATGGTTGCATATTTTTCGGATTTGTAGATTTTTTCGATTTTAGAAAATACATAATCTCTAAATAAAAAACCAATAACTCCAGCTAATGCTACGAAAAGTAACCCAATATTTGGTGAAAAAAGATAATAACCTGCTGCATATAAAACCATTGGTAAAGCCATTTTTGGAATAGCAATCAGCATTGTTTTTACGTTAAAAGCTTGTTTGTCTCCAAATGCTTGTTTGCTCGTGGTTAAATCGATTGGTGTTTTTACAAAAGCGCCACCAAGCATTACCAAGTGTGAATTTACTCCGATGTTGAAAATAGCTGCAACGACAACGATTAAATAAGTGTGAATTCCAAAATAAAGATAGAATGATGCTAAAAGTGTTGAAATTACTGTTCCAATAACCATCAACCACCATTTTGATTTGATGTATTCTTTGTAAGGAATGTTTTGGCTCATTAATAGTTGATAATAAGCACTATCCCAACTTGGAATAAATTGTCCAAACGTGAACAAAAATCCACCTGAAACAAAAATTCCTGCAAAGACTTTCATTGCTGGATTATCATAAGCTTCAATCGAACTAGTAAAAAATAATAATCCATAGAAAACAAACACAACACTCATAATCAAAGTCGTTTTTGAGCGTTTATTTCTTCTCAATAATCGGATATCGTTTTTTAAAAAAGTTCCTAATGTTCCAAATTGTTCTAACCAAGTATAATTTTCAGTTTGAGCTACTTCACTTTTCTTAGCCAAACCTTCGTCCAAATTTAGATTGCTTTTGAAAAATTGGAACGAAAAATAATAAGCCGCAATTAAGAAAAGTACTGGAAGTAAAAACAAATAATTGGTGTCATACATTCCTTGAAAAAACGGTTGTGTATAAGCTGTAATATCAAAAATATTGTAATAGTGTGTCAATCCCAATCCAGCAAAAACAGCCAAAACACTATAGAAAACAGCATCTTTATTGTTGATAAGAATATTGATAAAATTATTGAAATACACCAAAGCAAACATGGCAATATTCCACAAAATGGCTTGATAACCATAACCTTTTATCAATAAAACTATCGTAAACGGAATGAAAAACAATGCGTGTGTCCAATTGAAAAAAGACAAAGCTGTTTTTCCTAATGAAAAATGCACAATCGTTCCTTTCTTGATGGGTAAAGTTAGCAATGGACGAATGTTCATTACCGGCATTTTTTGCAGAAAATAACGGATTAGTAAATCTACTGCAAAATAATAAATCATAAATTTATTTACGGTTTGCAGAGGTTCAAAGCCTTCTTTATCTAAAATAAAGTAGACTGTAGTTCCAAGTATTGCAAAACAAGCTAAGAAATACAATGCTACTAATCCCATGATGATTTTCATGGCTAAATTAGTGCCGAATGATGCTGACCGCAGAAAAGATTTCCACTCGAGCCAAATAAAATGTTTGAACATAGATTTTTGTTTTTGGTTGTAAAAGTTAGTTTCTAAAGATAGGAATTTGTTACAAATACTGTAAAAAATTCGTCAATTCGAGTATTTTTTGGTTCGGTTCTCGATACTTTTTCTTCCAGAAAAAACTCGAACTGACGAACCAAAAAGTGTATCGAGAACACGAATTTTAATTTGCAATTTTATATTCAGGATAGGTTTCTTTCAAAAAATCTTCGGCTTTTGACGGAATTAAAACCAGCATGATATATTCGGTTAAACCTAATAAAATCAATAGAAAACTAAACAATAACAGCAATCCATCATGATAATTTTCGCCTTTTAAATGAAGTGCAAATTGTATCGGTAAATTAATCAATCCAGCCGAAGAACTGTAGCCAAACATGATTTCTTTCAGCAACCATTTTTTACCGTTTTGCTTGTTTCTCTTCTTATTTCTTTGCATCAAAATTGCTATTCCTAAAAAATAGAGTACAACCAATATAAAAAATAAGCTTTGCACAACCAATGCGCCCAACGTTATCGATTTTATAAAATAAAATACAATTCCAATAGCAGCGACTGTTCCGATGATTTTTGGAACCGAAAAAAAAGTTTTTAATTCGCTTAAAACCAATTTATTGTACTTTTTATTCAATACTGATTGTCTTTGTTCAACCACATCCATAAACCCAAAAACACCAAATTTTTTGAACTCAATTTGTAACGCTTCTTCAAAAGATAATTTTGGATTTTGTTGCCATTGTTCTTCAATAGCATTGGCTAAATGATCAACCAATTCGGTTTGCAAATCATAGTATTCCACGTAATGTTGACGTGTGAATTTGTATAATCTTTCTATTTGTTCTTGAGATAACTTCATTTATTGTGTCAATTGAAACTGTTTTTGGTTAAATTTTCTAAGTTGTTGGATAAAATAAATAACATATCCAATAATCAAGTAGCTGAATATTGTTAAAGTAACTTCTGAAACATTTTTTCTTCCAAAAATCGGTAAGAAAAAAATCTTAAACCAATAGATAACATTTATTATAACAACACTGCTTTCAATGCTGTAAAATTTCTTTTTTAAATAAAAATCAAAATAACCAATTTGAAATAAAGCAATTGAAATAAAAAGTAAAAAAAATAAATTATTAACTGTAAAATCTTTATTAAAATATGAATTAAAATCTACACTCTTATAAAAAACAAAAAGTAAAAGAGCTATTGTCAATTGATATGGTTTTACTAAAAAAAATAAAAATTGCTTGATGGTATCCCATGAATAATTATATCTGCTTTTATTGTTTTTTAAGATGGCTTTTTTGTGAACTACCATGTAATCTTTAAAAGCATTATAAAAGTCGATGTTGTTTTTCTCCATCATTTCTTCAACGCCAGTGGCAATGTGGTCAATCATTTCATAGCGAATGTCAATATAAACCACATCCGAATTTTCTAAATAAGTGTCAATAAATTGAATGTTTTCTTTAGTAGCTTTCATTCTAAGTCAATTTAGGATTTACAATACTTTGCATATTTCTAATAAATTCTTCTAGTTCTGCTAATCGATTTATGGTTTCAGAAGTTCCTTTTTCAGTGAGTTTATAATATTTACGCAGTCGATTGTCCACGTTTTCAATTTCTACTTCAAGAACGCCTTCGGCTTCCAGTTTATGCAACGCTGGATACAATGCACCTTCTGTGATTTTCAATTCGCCTTTGGTAATTTCTTTTACTTTTTGGGTAATTTCATATCCATACATTCTGCCGTTTTCTTCCAATAGTTTCATCACTATCGTGGTCAAACTTCCTTTATATAATTGCGAGTTTTTCATATCATTGCGGATTTATGAAGCAATCTTACGTTTGCAACAGTACAAATATACATAAGTCTTTTATATACCTAAGATTTCTATGTATAAAATTTTGATTTGAAGATATAGTGTTACAAATTACCCATTGTTAGTCATTCCGAAAGAATCTGACAATATAAATTATCAACAATTGTCAAGTGGGATTCCTACGGAATGAGAATAGCGACGATTAAATTTACATTGAAGTTGAAGTTGATTTTTGAAATTGATTTTTGAACTTGATATTCTTACCTTTGTAAAAAAAAATCTATGTCCTCATTCTATAAATTACATATCAAAGAAGTAAAACGCGAAACTGTCAATTCAATTTCTGTTTCTTTTTCTATCCCTAACGAACTACAATCGGCTTATCAATTTGTTGCTGGTCAATACATTAATTTAAAATTGACGCTTGATGGACAAGAAATTCGTCGTGCTTATTCGATTTGTTCCTCGCCAAATAGTGGTGAACTTCGCATTGCTATTAAATCCGTTCAAAACGGTCATTTTTCGAAATTTGCGAACGACAATTTAAAAGTTGGTGATATTATTGAAGTAAGCCAACCTGAAGGAAGATTTACTTTTGAACCTAGTGCTGATAGACAAAAAAATTATGCAGGTTTCGCTGCCGGAAGCGGAATTACGCCAGTCATGTCTATCTTGAAATCGGTTTTAGAAAGCGAACCTAACAGTACTTTCGTTTTGGTTTATGGAAATAAAAATGCAGAAGAAACTATATTCCACCAAGAACTTCATGACTTACAATTGCAATATGTTGGACGCTTTTTTGTTCATTATGTTTACAGTCAAATTAAAGTAGAAAACGAACTTTTTGGTCGAATAGACAAATCGGCTGTGAATTTTATTCTTAACAATAAGCACAAAGAAAAAGAGTTTGACAAATTCTACCT
This sequence comes from Flavobacterium dankookense, assembly GCF_004362665.1. Classification (GTDB taxonomy): domain Bacteria; phylum Bacteroidota; class Bacteroidia; order Flavobacteriales; family Flavobacteriaceae; genus Flavobacterium; species Flavobacterium dankookense. The sequence goes on from NZ_SNXR01000012.1 coordinate 136,443, forward strand.
TTGCGGACCAGAAGAAATGATTAATCTGGTTACCAATGTTTTAAAAGAACATAATGTAGCCGATAAAAATATTAAATTCGAATTGTTTTCTACTTCTTCAGACGAAAATTCGAAAGCAAGTTCACATGAAGGCCATACCAAAATTACGGTAATGGTGGACGATGAAGAAACTACTTTCGAAATGTCACAAAAACAAACCGTTCTTGAAGCGGCTTTAAAACAAGGAATTGATGCGCCTTACTCTTGTCAAGGTGGCATTTGCAGTTCGTGTTTAGCACGAATTACAAACGGTTCAGCCGAAATGAAAAAGAATTCCATTTTAACCGATGGCGAAGTTGCCGAAGGTTTGATTTTAACGTGTCAAGCACATCCAACATCGGCAGAAATTTATGTGGATTTTGATGATGTTTAGTCAGTTGACAGTGTTCAGATTTTAGTGTTCAGTTGAATAGAGTGTTGAAATTAATTAAAATAAAATGAATGACTTGTTATTTTATTTATTTGGATTTGTTTTTCTATTCTTATTTGGATTTTTAGTTTCTAAATTCAATAACAAATATTCTAATAATTTATCTTCGGAATTAGATCCAACTTTAATAAAAATTCTTGGAAAAAAATGTTCCGTAAAGAAGATTAATTCATCTGATATTGTTGACAAACGCTTTACATTTGATAACTGTAACCTATTTGTATCAGATAAGTTCATTGCCTTTCAAGGCATACAAAATATAACATTTAAACAAATACTTGTCAATATTATTTTCTGCGAAAACCAATCAGAAATAAAACTTTTAAAATGGGATGTTGTTAAACCTATTTCAGTAGAATTATCAAAAAATGAGAATGAGATAAAAGTTGTTTTTAAACCTACTAAATCAATTAGTTCTTCAGATTATTCACTGATTATTAAAGACTTAAGCGTTTTAGAGTTTAAAAATTTAAGTAAAATAGTCACTTATTCTATTGTATAAACCATGAAAAACAAACTAGAGATATTTAAAAAAGCTCCTGATCTTTTGGATGAACCCGAAGTTCAGGAGCTTTTGGATTATTGCGAACGATTGGAAGACGAGTTAGTTGACTTAAAATTTGAAAAAGAAAAAAGCAAAGAACTCATTATGCTTGACATGATTAAGGAAGTCATAAATGGTTGTAATGCTATTGAAAAAGAACAGTTGGAACACGAACGATTTGGATATGAAGCACCGAATTATCAAGCTACAATTTCCAATCTAAAAAGCTATATTGTAGAGATTTGCAGAATAAATAAGATTTATTTGTGACTTTTTAAACCATTAAGAAATTAAGAAAAGTTAAGGCAAATCTTAATGAAACTTAATTTCTTAATGGTTCAATTCCAAATTAACTTTTTCCACAACACTTTCCACCGAAATACTTCGCATTATCTCTTCATATCCTGCGACTTTTTTATTTCCATAAACCGAAGTTGGCAATAACGGATATTGATTTCTATCAGCAGTTAGACAATTTTCGAGCGGTTGATTGAATGGTGCAAATCCAGCAAAAGGGTGTGTTGCACCCCAAAGTGTGATGACTTTTATACCTAACATTGAGGCAATATGAGCATTTCCACTATCCATAGAAAGCATTACATCAAGATTAGAAATGAACTGTAATTCTTGATTGAATTTTAGTTTTCCGGCTACAACGATACAGTTTTCTCTTTGCTTTGCTAAAATATTTAGTTTCTCTATTTCTTCATTTCCACCACCAAAAAGGAAGATTTTATATTGAGTATTTTCCGCTAATAAATCAATTACTTTTTGCATCAAATCCAAAGGATATACTTTACTTTCATATTGAGCAAATGGTGCAATTCCAATCCATTTAAAATTATCTTTTTTGCCTGAAATACTCAAAATTTCTTCAGATAAAATAGCTTTTTCAGGGAAATTTGGTAAAGATAAATCAACAGAAAAACCTAGTTTTTTAAACGTTTCAACATGTCTTTCAACCATCGTTTTTACGGGTTGAAAAACTTTATTTTCGGCACGAGTTAGTGCTTTTTTTTCGGCTCTGCCTTTGTCGGTTGCTGCCACTTTTTTTCCTGACAATGAAAATAAGGTTCGTATGATTTGGGAACGTAAAACATTATGCAAATCGGCAACAGCATCGATGTTTAATTGTTGCAAATCAGAATATAATTTCAACAATCCGAAGAAACCTTTGTGTCGTTTTTTTACGTCAACTGCAAAAAATTCTACATTGGGAATCCCGTCAAAAAAAGGTTTGAAAAACGGTCGAGAAACGACTGTGATTTTTACGGTTAAATGCTGTTCAACCATTGCTCGAATAACTGGAACTGTCATAGCAACATCGCCCATTGCTGAGAGACGAATTACGGCGATATGTTGAATTGGTTTTGACAAAATTTAAGAGTAAAATTGTCATTCCGAGGAACGAGGAATCTCATGATGTTGATGTGATTTCTCCTTCATCGAAATGACAAAAAGAAGTTTATTTCTTATTCTGATACAACACAGGATTCAAATCATCATCGTTGTACATTTTCATTTGTTTGTACACTTTCATGAACTTATCACCATTTTCAATATCCGTTAGTAAATCATTGATTGAGGTAAACATGTCGCTTTTTTGATCCAACAAAACGTTTAATTTTTCTTGGCATTTTGCTCTGTGTTCTGCTGTTGCATCAACACGAGTTGCTTCTTCATTCATGTGGTAAATTTTTAGAGCTAAAATCGATAATCTATCAATTGCCCAAGCTGGACTTTCGGTATTGATTTTGGCATTTGGTTTTACTTGAACCGAAGCATATTTTTGAAGAAAATAACTGTCAATATATTCTACCATATCCGTACGAACTTGATTGGAAGCGTCAATTTTTCGTTTTAAATCTAAAGCTGCTAATGGATCAATCTGAGGATCACGAATGATGTCTTCATAATGCCATTGAACGGTATCAACCCAATTCTTTGCATACAAAAGATACTCTATGCTTCCTTTTTCATAAGGATTTACTGTTGGTTGATATACATCATTAATTATGTGATAATCCTTGATGCTTTGTTCAAATATTGGAAAGGCAAACTGTGAAAACATAATAGTAAAATTTTATTGCAAAGATAGTTTTTATACTTTTACCCAAACATACAAATTTTTGGCATTATGCACATTCATTATATTTCGGAACAAAACAGTATTCTAAACCATTTTCTAGCACAAATTCGTGATGTTTCTATCCAAAAAGACAGCATGCGTTTTAGGAAAAACATTGAACGTATTGGCGAAATTATGGCGTATGAACTCAGCAAAACTTTAGATTATAAAGCAATTGATGTGCAAACTCCGCTTGGCATAAAACATACGACAACCGTTGCCGAACCTGTAGTTTTGTGTTCTATTCTTCGTGCTGGATTGGCTTTGCATACTGGTTTTATGAACTTTTTTGACGATGCCGAAAACGGATTTGTTTCAGCCTATCGACATCATTATGACAACGATGATAAATTTGAAATTCTGGTCGAATATCAAGCTGCGCCTTCATTTGAAGGGAAAAATTTAATTCTAATTGATCCAATGTTAGCAACAGGACAATCGATTGTTGCTGTTTTGCATAAATTACATTTGGAACAAAAACCAAAAGAAATTCACATTGCAGTCGTTATTGCTGCGCCAGAAGGAATTGCTTATTTAGAAGAAAATCTTCCGAAAAACTGTCATCTTTGGGTTGCTGCTTTGGATGAAAAACTAAACGAGAAAAATTATATAATTCCTGGTCTTGGCGATGCTGGAGATTTAGCTTATGGAAGTAAATTATAGCTGAAAGAAAAAGCACGTTATTGTTGCAATGGCAACGGTAAATAATACAATTTCTTGATAGGTTTTGTTGTGCGAATACTCTATGTTGTTTGTACACAAAACAGATAATGGTAAAAATGTAAATACTAAAATCGCATTACTTTTTTCGGGAGAAAAAAGGAAAATTACTATCCCAACAAAGAAACTAAAAATCATCTTTTTATAAGAAGCTTGAAGCACTAATGGTTTATTTCCCAATGTAAAAATCATCGAAAAAACGAAATAAATACTAGTTAGAGCAAAAATAGTTAAGGCCACTTTTTTATAATTATTTACAAAATAATCCCATTGAAAATTCATCTGAGTTTGACTAATAATTTGTGAAATCCAAGTAACATCAAACAGTAATGAAAATAGAATAAAAATTACTGCCGAAGCACCAAATGCAATAAATGGAACTAACCAGTTTCTATAATCTCTTGAAACATGAAAAACAATTGAAACATACACAATAAATAAAAAAAGTATACACCAAAAGTGAAACAAACAAGCAAAAAATATCCAAAGTGAAGCGTCAAAAATCTTTTCTTTTGGAGCTTTTAAAGTCTGTAATGAAATAATTCTTCGAGTAGCGAGAAGAATAAAAAAATTAGCTAGAATAAGTTTTAGATTATTTAAAATTGATGGGAATAAAACCAAAAAAAGTAAAAAAAACAAAATCGCATAACTACTGTTTTTGGTCAATCCGTTTTTCTTAACAATAAAATTTACAACAAAAAATGATGCCAACAATAATACCAAAATAATTGATTTTTCTACAATTGAAGAAACTTCTTTACTTGTATTAATCTGATTAATTTGAGCAAAAGAAAAAAAGAAAAGTAGCAGCAATACAACTAATGTATAATTTAAAAAGGTAGATTTTTTAAAAATGCTTGTTATCATAAGGATATTTTATACTTTTGTGACTGTAAATATAATACTTGTTTAAAAATGAAAGCATTTTTCGAAGCAATACAATCACTTTTTGTTGATTTTCTTTTCAAACCACTAGATTGGTTACGATCTCTAGAGATTGATGGTTATTGGGGTTGGTGGTTGGCTAACGCTGTTAGCTGGACTATGATAATTGTTTGTATTAAATATATGGTTTATTGGTGTAAAGAATTACAAAAGCACCAAGACAACAACGAAGAAAACCAAGATACAACGGCACATTCGTTCTTAAAATAAGTCGAAACCGATATCTTTTCTAAAATACATCTTATCAAAATGTAGCTTGTCTATGTTTTGATAAGATTTTTTTATGGCTTCTTGAAAGCTTTCGCCAAATGATGTAACGGCAATTACACGACCACCATTGGTTACCACTTTTCCATTTTCCAATTTTGTACCAGCGTGAAAAGTAATTGAATCTTCGATGTTTTCTAATCCTGTAATTTCAAATCCTTTTCCATAATCTTCAGGATATCCGCCAGAAACTACCATGATTGTTGTGGCACTTCTTTCGTCTATTTCTAAAGAAACTTCGTTTAATGTTTGATTGCCAACCGCTTGAAAAAGTTCTACTAAATCGCTTTTCAACCTCGGAATAACAACTTCAGTTTCAGGATCACCCATTCGAACATTGTATTCAATTACAATTGGTTCGCCTTTTACATTTATCAATCCGATGAAAACAAAACCCTTATATTCAATTCCGTCGCTTTGCAAACCTGTAATTGTTGGTTTTACAATTCGAGTTTCGATTTTTTCTAACAAAGTTGCATCTGCAAATGGAACCGGAGAAACTGCTCCCATTCCGCCAGTGTTTAGACCTGTATCGCCTTCGCCAATTCGTTTATAATCTTTTGCTGTTGGAAGAATTTTGTAATTTTTTCCGTCGGTCAATACAAAACAACTTAATTCAATTCCGTCAAGAAATTCTTCAATCACGACTTTTGCACTTGCCGTTCCAAATTTTTCATGAACCAACATGTTTCGTAATTCCGACTTAGCTTCTTCTAAATCTTGAATGATTAAAACTCCTTTTCCTGCTGCCAATCCATCGGCTTTTAAAACGTATGGAGGTTGTAGCGTTTCTAAAAAATCACATCCTTTTTCAACCGTTTCTTTTGTAAAACTGTCATAAGCTGCGGTTGGAATTTTATGTTTTACCAAAAATTCTTTAGCAAATTCTTTACTTCCTTCTAATTGCGCGCCAACTTTTGACGGACCAATTACAGGAATATGATTTAAATTAGCGTCATTTTTGAAAAAATCATAAATTCCGTGAACTAATGGATCTTCTGGACCAACAACAACCATAGCAACATTTTCAGCTAAAGCAAATGTTTTTATAGCTTCAAAATCTAAAATATTTAATGAAACATTTGTTGCAATTTGTGATGTTCCAGCGTTTCCTGGCGCTACAAAAAGTTTAGAGCATTTGTCTGATTGTATCATTTTCCAAGCCAAAGCATGTTCTCGTCCGCCTGATCCAAGTAGTAAAATTATCATTGTGTGTGTTGTTTAGTTGTGGTGCAAAAATAGTTTGTTTATAAAAGATTCTGAAGCATATCACAAATAAAGTTTGTGTTTTGTTATTTTTGAAGAAAATAAACAACGTTTTGTTCCACCTTTTCAATTTATCGCTCAAGTTAAACGGTTTTCCTATGAAGGAAGCAACGGCTGAATTTGAAAAAATTCAATCGATTTCTGATGCTGATTATAATGAGTATATCCATTCTAAACGAAAAGAAATTGTTGATTATCATTTGAAAAGCAATAAATCATATCAAGAATTCATTGGGAAATCTAGCTTCAATCCTGAAACTTTTAATTGGAATGACCTTCCAATAATGACTAAAAAAGATTTTCAAAAACCTTTATCAGAAAGGCTTTCTAACGGATTTACTACAAAAAATGTTTATGTAAATAAAACTTCAGGTTCTAGTGGTGATCCTTTTATTTTTGCAAAAGATAAATTTTGTCATGCATTGACTTGGGCAAATATCATTAATAGATTTGGATGGTTTGGAATTGATTTTAATACCTCTAAACAAGCTCGATTTTATGGAATTCCGCTTGATTTTATTGGAAATAAAAAAGAACGATTAAAAGATTTTTTTAAGAACAGTTATCGCTTCACCATTTTTGATTTATCGGATGAAATTCTTGAAAAAGTATTACTGAAATTTCAGAATAAAAAATTTGATTACATCAACGGTTATACTTCTTCCATAGTTTTATTTGCTAAATTTCTTCAAAAGAAAAACATTGTTTTAACTTCGGTTTGTCCAACGTTGAAATGTTGTGTTGTTACTTCCGAAATGTTATTTGAAGAAGATAAAAATTTGATGGAAAGACAATTTGGAGTTCCAATTATCAATGAATACGGAGCTTCTGAACTCGATTTAATTGCTTTTCAATCCCGAAGTGTCGGGACAAGTAATGAATGGCAAGTAAATTCGGAAACCTTATTTGTAGAAATTTTAGACGAAAATAATACTGTTCTTCCTTACGGAAAAGAAGGTCGAATTGTGATAACGTCGCTTTACAACAAGGCACATCCATTCATTAGATATGATATTGGCGACATTGGAATTCTTGATGAAAAAAGCACATTAAAAAAACCTATTCTGAAAAAATTAATTGGACGAACTAATGATATTGCTATTCTTCCAAGTGGAAAAAAAGCACCTGGATTGACATTTTACTACGTAACCAAAAGCATTATTGAAGACGATGGAAATGTAAAAGAATTTGTAATTAAACAAACAAAAATTGATACTTTTGAAGTGGAATATGTAAGTGAAAATGCATTAACCGAAAGTCAAATTCTAACTATAGAAAAAGCAATTACCACTTATTTAGAGAGCGGTTTAAACTTTACCTTTATTAGAAAAGAAAATCTACAACGAAGCAAAAGCGGAAAATTGAAGCAGTTTGTTTCATTAATAAAATAAAATGAAAATAACCATAATAGCTGGAGCAAGACCAAATTTTATTAAAATCGCACCTATTATAAAAGCGATTGAAAAACAGCAATCTGGAGGAAAAGCCATTTCCTATAGATTAGTTCATACAGGTCAACATTATGATAAAAACCTCAGCGATACTTTTTTTGAAGAGTTGAATATTCCGCATCCAAACGCTAATTTGGAAGTTAAAAGTGGTTCGCAAGCTGAACAAACTGGAGCAATAATGGTTGCTTTTGAAAAAGAATTACTTCAAAATCCTTGTGATTTGGTTTTGGTTGTTGGCGATGTCAATTCGACTATGGCTTGCGCGATTGTAGCCAAGAAAATGAATATAAAAGTAGCTCATGTTGAAGCAGGAATTCGTTCTGGAGATATGACCATGCCTGAAGAAATCAATAGAATTGTAACCGATAGTATTACCGATTATTTCTTTACAACATCAACCTCAGCCTCAGAAAACTTATTGAAAAATGGAATTTCATCAGCAAATGTTCATTTTGTTGGAAATGTGATGATTGATACTTTACATCAGAATTTAAATCGAATTTCAGCACCAAGTTTTTGGAAGGATTTTGGTCTAGAAACAGGAAATTATGTCATTTTAACTTTGCATCGACCATCCAATGTTGATGAAGAACAATCGTTGATTACTTTATTGGAAGGTATTGATAAAATGGTTGGCGATAAAAAAATAATTTTTCCAATTCATCCTCGAACTAAAGCTATTTTAGGTGAAACCAATTTAGATTTAAAAAATATAATATTCGTAGAACCGCAAGGCTACTTGAATTTTATGTATTTGATAAAAAATAGCTTTGCTGTGATTACCGACTCAGGTGGAATTTCTGAGGAAACTACGGTTTTAGGAATTCCATGTTTTACTATGCGAACCACAACAGAAAGACCAGAAACAATTGAAATTGGAACCAATAATTTAGTTGGAATTTCTATTGAAAATTTGACTTTAGAGTTTACAAAATTTTTAGAAAATGGCTTGTCAAAAAGAGGAATTCCTGAACTTTGGGACGGAAAAGCATCGGAACGAATTGTTGCTATTTTGCTTTCAAAATAATGAAAGAAATCCTAATCATATCCAATTATTATCCGCCAGAAAAAGGTGCTGCTGCTAATAGAATTGAGCAGTTGGCGTTGAAGCTGCATCAAAATAATTATAAAGTTTCTGTCATTTGTCCGTTAGGAAATTATCCAAAAGGCGAATTGTTTCCTGAGTATAAAGGCAAATTTTCGGTTACTGAAAATCGGGATGATATAATTATAAAAAGGCTTTGGATTTACCCAAGTGTAAGTAAAAATTTGGTTATTCGAATTATTTCTGTTTTGTCTTTTTCATTGAGCTTATTTTTTTATTTATTGTTTAAAAAAACACCTGAAAAAGTAGTGGTGCAATCGCCACCATTATTATTATCATATATTTCAGTATTCGTTTTATCGTTAAAGAATAAAAAGATAATTCTCAACATTTCAGACCTATGGCCATTAGCTGCCATTGAATTGAAAGCATTGAAGGAAAACTCGTTTTCACATAAATTCTCTTTGTTTTTAGAACGCTATATTTATAAAAAAGCAACATTAATTTTGGGTCAATCTAATGAAATTATCACGCACGTAAAATCATTGTTTCCAGATAAAAAATGTTTTTTATATCGAAATTTTCCGAATCATAAAATTGAAGAATTTGATTTGACATTGGAGGAAAATCAGCCTATAAAAATCTTTTATGCTGGACTTTTAGGAATTGCTCAAGGCGTTTTAGAGCTGTGTGAAAAAATAGATGTTACATCCTTACAGGATGACAAAATAGAATTACACCTTTTTGGTGATGGTGCCGAAAAAAGTCAAATTGAAACTTTATTGTCCACGAAAAAAGGCAAAAACATTTTCTTTCATGGTATGATGGAACGAAATGAATTGCATGAAAAACTCAAAACTTTTGATGTTGCAATTGTTCCGTTAAAAGTTAGAATTTATGGTTCGGTTCCTTCAAAGATTTTTGAATATGGATCGCTTGGATTTCCTATTTTATATTTTGGTGGTGGCGAAGGTGAAAGTATTGTGGAAGAAAATAATTTGGGTTGGGTTGCAAGTGTAGAAAACTATACTGAATTGAACAACAAAATACAATTAATTTCAAAAATGAGTAAATTGGAATTATTTGAAATGAAAAAAAGAATATTTGAAGAAAGTAAAAAAGTATTCAATCTAGATAATCAAATGAAGTATTTGATAGAAAGAGACGTTTTTTAATAGGCTTTCTCCTCGCCTTTAAAAATGTTCACAACCGTCTGGATAATAATTTTGATATCCATTACAATTGACCAATTTTCGATGTAGAAAACGTCAAATTTGATACGGTTAATCATATCATCATCCGTTTCTATTTCACCTCGAAATCCTTTCACTTGAGCTAATCCAGTTACTCCAGGTTTTACATAATGACGAACCATATATTTTTTAATTCTGTTAGCGTATGCTTTATTTTGAGACCATAAATGAGGTCTTGGTCCAACTACTGACATATCGCCAAATAAAACATTAAAAAATTGAGGTAATTCATCAATACTTGTTTTTCTCATGAATTTACCCATTTTAGTAACTCTTGGGTCGTTTTTTGATGCTTCTTTTTCTGTAAAACCATTAACTTGCATCGAACGAAATTTATAACAAAAAAACTCTTGTTCATCCAATCCTGGTCTTCCTTGCTTGAAAAAAACTGGTCCTTTTGATTCTAATTTTATTAAAATTGCTAAAATTGGAATTAGCCATGATAATAAAAGTGTAATTACTAAAAGAGAAAAGACAATATCGAAAGCTCTTTTAATTCCTTTAATTAATGGGTTGTGAAGTTCTGTTTTTTGAAGTGATAAAACTGGGAATAATTCATAGTAATCTATCTTTAAATTCTTAGAATAAATTTCCTTGGTGTCAGGAATAAATTTTATTGTTTTGCCATTTTCATCAGCAAAATCAACTAAATCCTTGAGCTTTTCATTAGAAATTTCATTTAAAGAACAATATATTTCATCCGTGCGATTTTCAATGACAAAGCTTTTTAAATCTTCTATTTTTCCTAAAACTTCGGGGTTTTGTTTTTTATCTGAAAAATATCCTTGGAAACGATAACCATAATCTTGTCTATTATCAAAAACTTCTTTTAATCGTATAGCTTCAGGTGTATAGCCTATTATTACTGCATTTCTAAAATTATTTTTAGTTAGTATTCTGTATTTTTTAAGGTAAAAAAACATAAAATACTTGAACGCTACAATAATTGCAAAGCTAATTGTCATAAAAATGGCAATAGCCTTTCCGCTAAAAATTGCAGTTTTTGCAAAGGGAAAAAAAGCAATAACAACGAGTAGAAATATACTAAACTGTTTCACTAATTTGGTGATGATTTCAACAGGAGTTGTAAATCTAAAGACCTCATAGTATTTAACGATGATTGCAATTAATATCCATGTAAAAGACTGATAAACAACATAATAACTAAAATTAAGTTTTAACTCTTGAAAAAAGAATAAACTTAATATAGTAATTACCATTAGATCAAATAAAATATTTATTGGTCTAATGTATTTTGAATATCTTCCTTTTTGTCTTGCAACCATGTATTAATGGATGTATCCTTTAAAATCTTTGTGTTCTTCTTTTAATAACTCATCAGAAGATAGTGATTTGAAATAAGCATATGTTAATTTCATTCCTTCTTCCCTTTTCACTTTTGCTTCCCAACCTAGCAATGCTTTTGCTTTTGTAGTATCCGGTTGTCGTTGCATCGGATCATTTATTGGCAAAGGGTGATATACAACTTTTTGATTTGTTCCTGTTAATTTTATAATTTCTTCGGCAAAATCTTTGATAGTAATTTCATCTGGATTTCCAATATTTACTGGGTAAACATAATCAGAATGTAGCAATCTAAAAATTCCCTCTACTTGATCGGTTACATAACAAAACGAGCGTGTTTGACTTCCGTCACCAAAAATGGTTAAATCTTCTCCGCGAAGTGCTTGACCAATAAAAGCAGGAATTACACGACCATCATTCAATCGCATTCTCGGTCCATAGGTGTTAAAAATTCTAACAATTCTAGTTTCTACACCATGAAATGTGTGATAAGCCATTGTTATCGACTCTTGAAAACGCTTTGCTTCATCATAAACTCCGCGTGGACCAATGGTATTTACGTTTCCATAGTATTCTTCTGTTTGTGGATGAACTAATGGATCACCATAAACTTCTGATGTTGAAGCTATGAGAATTCTAGCTTTTTTTACGCGCGCTAAACCTAATAAATTGTGTGTTCCAAGTGAACCTACTTTTAAGGTTTGAATTGGAATTTTCAAATAATCAATAGGACTTGCTGGTGATGCAAAATGAAGAATATAGTCTAGTTTTCCAGGAATGTGAACAAATTTTGTAACATCGTGATGGTAGAATTCAAAATTCTTATCTTTAAATAAATGCTCTATATTTTTTAAATCTCCCGTAATCAAGTTATCCATTCCGATAACAAAATAACCCTCGTTTATAAAGCGGTCACATAAATGTGAACCCAGAAAACCTGCAGCACCAGTTATTAATATTCTTTTCATTTATAGCAATTTATTTTATTCTGTTTTGGAATTGTTTTTTAAACTTCCAAAATTAAAAATACAATACATAATCGTGAAAAACACAACTCCGCGTTGTCTCCATAAAAATGATTCTGTCAAAAATAAACTTATCATTAGAATTGCGAAAGCAAAATGCAGAAAATCTTTCTTTTTTATCGCATTTTTTAAGTTAATAAAAAGTATTGTAATGATTAACAAAAAACCAAAAATTCCTAAATCTGCAAAATTTTGAATGTATTGATTGTGAAAATTCTTTGTTTGATAGCCTTCTTTTTCTCCGTCTCCAAGAAATAAATTATACGATATCGCTTTTTCTTCCACTTTTGAAGTAGAAGCATTTAATCCAAAACCTGAAAGATAGCGGTTGTTTTCAGATAAAATTTCGGTAAAAACTCTAAATTGATATACTCTAAACGCTGTTCCTGGAAAATAATCATTTGGAGTAAATTTTTGATTTGTCCATGCTTCTTTCAAACTAACATAATGCACTCCATCTGGAACACCTTCAATTACATTTGTGCTTATACTTTTTTCTGAATTGCTTTGAAATTCGTGAAGAAATCTGTTTTTAATTCTTCCAAATGAAAATAGTAATCCAATTACAACTGCAAATACTATTAAGTTTCGCAGACGTAATCTGTTGGATGTTTTTGAAAAATAAAAAACTTGAATTAATAATAAAAGAATTACTGCTACGATTATATTTTTGGAAGACAATAGTAATATGAATAAGAAAAGTAGTCCTGAAATAATTATATCAACTTTTGTTTTTACTTCTTTAGATAAAAAATAAAATAACGCAATCGCAACAAAAACCGATACATGAATTGCGTTCAACAGTTTTGGCACTAATCCAAAATCTATTTCATTTTCGCCATGGTAGAAAAATGCTCTCGTGTCGTGATTAATTGTATATCTAATTATAGCTCTGGCTAGAAAATACAATACAAATAAAACAATAGAATAGCTGTAGTATTTCTTTAATTTATCTAATTGTAACGAGCTAAAATCCTTATTTATGAGGAAAACGAACGGAATTAATAGTAGTGAAATTTCTTTTGGAATAGCCTTTAAAGTACTCTCTTTGTCTATACTCCAAAAATAAGATAAAGTCATTAAAACAAATAAACCTATTGGCAAAAGCAAACTAAATTGAATGTTTACTTTTTCTTTTTTAAATTTAATTAAGGCAAATAACACGAATAAAACCAAACAAATATTACTAACTGCAAACGGTAAAGGAATTGTTGTTACTAGTAATAACGCCAGTAGAAATAGGTTGTTTTTACTTGTTTCGGTTTTTATGTCTTGAAAAACATTCTTCAAAAAGTTGTAAATATTCACCATTAATTTTTTCCCAGTTAAATTGGTTTACGATAGCGTCAAAATTATTTTGAACCAATTGCAAGTTATTATTTTTTTTGATTGTATTGAGAATATTTTTCACTTCTTGAGGATTGGAAAAATAATAACTGTTTTGTTTTAGAATTCCCTTGTTAAAATCGTTCTTGTGTGCAACAACTAATGCTTTTGATGCCATTGCTTCTAAAAGTGATGGATTTGTTCCTCCAACGGAATGTCCATGAAAATATAAATTAGAAAAATAGCGCAGATTATTTAAATGCTCTAAATTGTAAAGTCCTCCGATAAATCGGATGTTGGGATGGTTTTTGAACTTATTTTTTAGGTATTCACCATATTTGGTTTGATGTTTTCCTATTACTAAAATTGGTGTTTTATCTTCGTTCATTGCTACTCCTTCAAGAACCATATCTAAGTTGTTTTCTGGTTCAAAACGAGCCATAATCATGTTGTAGTTTTCTTTTTCTACACCATATTCTTTTAAAATTTCTTGATTAGGATTTTCAAATGGATAAGCACCATAAGCAATGTAGGTTGATTCCTTTTTGTATTTTTCTTTTAAAAATTTTTGAATTCCAATTGAGTCTGAAATTAAATAATCGCTACTGATTGCGGCTAACCTTTCGGCAAACTTTAAAAATTGCTGCACTGGACGAGAATATTTAGAACGTTTCCATTCTAATCCATCCATATTTGTAATGATGATTGGTTTTTTAGGCAATAGAAAACACCAAATGGAATTACTAGTATAACCGAGCTGAAGAATGATGTCAAAGTCTCGTTTTCTGGAATCCATTATACAATTGTAATCGTAAATGAATTGACCAAAAGTTCCTAACTTATACTCTGGATCATATTTGTGAATGATGTTTACACCGTGAAAAGTTTTTTCTTGAAACGGGTGATCATGAGAGTTATAGCAATATACTTCATGACCTTGTTGCACTAAATATACCGAAAAAAATTCGGCAAACTGCTCAAAACCGCCATAATAATTTGGCACACCACGAGTTCCTAAAATGGCTATTTTCATTAACCTTTGTTCTTTTTCAAGTGGCAAAAATAGGAATTTATACTAGATTTTAAATTAAATCTTCTCGAAAATAGCTTCAAATTTTTCTACATGCTTTTCAAGTGAAAAATGCTCTATAGTTCTATGATAACCATTTTCTCCAAATTGTTTTCTCTTGCTCTCATCGTTAATTAATTCTTCAAGAGATATAGCTAACGATTCTGCATTATTTGGTTCAAATAATAATCCATTGTGATTGTGAAGTACTGTTTCAGTCAGACCACCATGATTGGCGGCAACAACTGGTTTTTTAGAAAGCATTGCTTCAATGGCAACCATTCCAAATGGTTCTGGTTCCGTTGATGGAACAACAGCTATATCAATAGAGTCCCAAAATGGCCAAATATTTTCTTGAAAAGGTATAATTATGACCCTTTCATTAAGTCCATATTCTGAAATTTTATTTTTCAAATCTATTTCAAAAAATTCTTGATTTGGTGGAGCTGAACCTAAATAAACTAATTTAATATTGTCATATTTTTGAGTAATTTTATTGAATGCCTCAAGTAATAACTGCTGTCCTTTCCAACTATTTATTCTTCCAACTAGTGCTATAACTAGTTCGTTTTGATTTACTTTAAAGTAATCATTCCTTATTTTTAAACTTTTTTCAATGTTAGGTTCCGGTTTTTGTTTTACATCTAAACCATTACAAACAAACTCTGATTTTTTTGCTAATCTTGGGTTATTTTTTATCCAAAATTCCATTGTGGTTCTTGAATCATAGACTGCAACATCATTAGCCTTAATTGATAATAATTTGACGAAACCTTTGTTAAAAATAACTGGTTTTGCAATAATTTCTTGGACATGCCAAAGGTGTTTTATATTATTTTTTTTAGCAAAAACAATCCCTATTAAAGCTGCTAAAGTATGTGAATAAACTATATTAAAATTGTGTTTTTTATGAAGTTTATTTAAAGTTTTCAATCCTTCTTTATATTCTTTGAAAAATTTTAAAATGTTTGTTGGAGTGAACATTTTTCTATACAACTTTAATACTGGAGCAATAACCACTTCGATACCATTTTTTTCAAACTCTCTTTTTAATGGTCCGTCAAAAGGAAGCACAACTATTGATTTATATTTTTGTTTATCCAAACTAGAAATAAACATTAAAATGGTTTTGTCAGAACCATAAAGTTCTGCCGATTGGTGAATAAAGAGTATGCTTTTCATTATTTTAAGAATTTTTGTCGAAAGGCTATTAAAAAGCCAATAAGTATTGATTTGGACTCAGTTAAATTATAGAAACCAAGGAAAACCCAATTGGAAACAAATAAAAATATGCCTGTGCCAAGAAAAAGTAAATTTATTTGATTTATCATATTCAAATCGGAAGGAACTTTTTTAAAGAAATAAATAATAGTAAATAAATAAATGAATATGCCCAACAATCCTGATTTTAAAAAAACAATCATAAAACCATTATGTAAAATAGATATAAATCGGAGTTTCATATCGCCAAGATAAACTTCTTGTTTTAAATCAATTTGTGATCCTAGTCCTTTTCCAAAAAGTGTTGGAACAATTCCATCATTTGTAACTTGTCTTATTGTCGAAATATTTTCGTGTGAGCGATAATTATCATTAAAATCTTTCCAATCATTTAAATTTACTTTTGATTTAAAAGCTTCAATTGGAGCATTTTTAATTTTATATAAAAATCCCTCAAATCCTTCAGCACTTCTTCTTGGATAAGAATAATAAACCATAGTATATCCAACAACCGTGAGAAGAAGTATGCTTCCAATTATTGTGATTGATTTTTTGTTTAAAACAAAATATCCTTTCAAAGCCAAAAATAATATC
This sequence comes from Flavobacterium dankookense, assembly GCF_004362665.1. Taxonomy (GTDB): domain Bacteria; phylum Bacteroidota; class Bacteroidia; order Flavobacteriales; family Flavobacteriaceae; genus Flavobacterium; species Flavobacterium dankookense. The sequence continues at coordinate 153,071 of NZ_SNXR01000012.1, forward strand.
AAAAACTGTATGAAATTTGTTCTTGCTAAATACATAAATGCCGAAAAACCAATAACAATTGTAAATAACCAAAGACGTTTTTTGGAATAGTTTAATTCGAATTTTTTGTGAAAAAGTAGAATGATAAATGTGTAAATTTCATAGTCACTAAAATATCCTGAATGCAATCGTAAATCGGCAACCGTTCTAGCTTTATGAACAACAATTGCAATTATTATAATTATTACATGGCAAACCGCTATAAAAAATCCTGTCTTGATAATTAAATCTAATGCATTCTTTAAATTTTTTTTACACAACTGGTATCCGAGTAAAAATCCTAGAATAGGTTTAGAAAGATAGGTTATATCTCTGATTATGAAGTAGTTTTTATAATCATAATTCAACATAACCACAAAAGCAATTAGCAGAATTAACAGATAAGGAATTATTAACTTGAATAATGATATGGAATAATTTCTTGAAATTGTGAGTAAAAAAGACAAAGACCAAATTCCAAATGTTAATTCAAAATTGTCTAAATATGTAACGCCTATACAGAGTATAAAAAGCAGTTGATAGAGCCAATTATTTGGAATGATAATCTTCATTATTCAATTGTTTTTATTACTCTAGCCGGAACACCACCAATAACCGAATTATCAGGATAAATTCCATTAACAACTGCTCCAGCAGCAACAACTGAATTATGACCAACTATACAACCATCAAGAAAAGTTACTTTTGCACCAACCCAAATGTTGTTTCCTAATTTTATTCCTTTTGAAGTTACACCTTGTTCTCTAATTAGCTTTGTTGTGTCTGAAAAATTATGGTTTTCTGAGTGGAACGAAATATATGAACCCATAATTACATCGTTTCCGATTTCAATTCCACCTGGTGCGCCAAAATGAGTGTAATCTCCAATAGCTGAATTATTTCCCATTTTTAAGCCTTTTCCATAGGTTGCTAAATGGCTTGTAGAAAGTAGTTTTGAATACATTCCAATCTTAGCATTATCACCTAAAACTATTTTTTCTGATGCATAGCCATCTAAAATTGTATAGCTTTCGATGGTTACATTTTTCCCTAAAACAAAGTTTGATTTATTCAAAACGGTTACATTTTTTCCTAAAAAAACTTTTTTTCTTAGTTTTAGTAAACCTCTCAATAGCATTATTCCTCTGATATAAAAAGACCGAACTATTAATCGTTCAGGAATTCTCGGATCAATTTGGTATGATTTTCCGGCTTTGTTTATTATTTTTTGTAACTGATTTCTAAACATCTTTGGCTAAAAAATGATTTGGTCGCTTTCTGATACAAAATAAGTAAAATATAATGACAATTACCTCAGTTATAATAAGAGAATAAAAAACACCTTGAAGTTTATAAATAGGAAGAAATAAAACAATTAGAATTAAACTTATAATCACAGAAACTGTTGTTATCAATACATATTGTTTTTGAAAATTATAACCAAGAACTAATTGCTTTAAACTTATTGAAATAGCTAATAAAATTGGAATAAAAACAGCTATCTTTAATAAGTTACTTAAATCAAAGACCGTTGTTGCATTAAAAAAAGTTACAATTAATTCTGAATTAAAATATAAAATCAACATTAAAAAAACTATAAATAAAACATTGACAGTGTTTATGATTAGCCAATTTCTTTTTGCTTTAGACGGATTATTATTAATGTCATTACAAACTCTTGGATAAGTAAAGTTGAAGAATAAAAAAATATACGTTTTAAAAGTAACTATTATTTGTTCTACTATCCGATATTGTCCTGCCATAAAGTTGTTCCCAAAAAAACTGACTAAAACTACTGGCGAATAAAGCTGAATGGCAACAAATATTTGTGAAGAGAACATTTTAAAATCTCTTTTTAGAAAATCTTTAATTTCTCTTTTACTTATTTTTTCAAATTTGAAATCATACTTTTTAAAAATTAAATAAGTGAAAATTCCATTGGAAATAATTGTTCCTAAACCGAAAGAAAAATTAACGTAGATGTAATCTTCTTTTTTAACCACCAAGACCAAAACACCAATAACATAAATAATTTTAGAAATAATATTTGATATTGAAATCCAATTGATGTTATCAACACCTTGTAAAAACCAAGATTGGTTTAAATATTGCCCAAGAATAATCAAAAGCGATAACGCAAATAAAATAGTTTCTGATTGCAAAAATGGAAGGCAGAAAATAAGTACCAACGATACAACTAAAACCAAAATCAAAACTAAAAACCTTGAAACAAGATTTGTTAAAAAAATTCGTTGTAATTCCTTCTTGTCATTTCTATTTATTGTAATGTCGCGAACACCTACCAACTCAGAACCATAATCAATAAAAACAATTAGAACGAAACTTATTGCTAAAGCTACTGATACCTTCCCGAAATTTTCTTCACCACATACTTTAACAATGTAAGGAATCAACAGTAATGGTGTAACTAAATTAAAAAACTGCCCAAAACCATATATTGAGAATTTTTTAAAGAAATCACTTTTGATGGCGCTTTGAATCTTCTGTTTCAAACTTTTTTAATTTGTGTAGTATCAAATATAAAAACAAAAAGTTCAAAATACGTGTATTTTGAACTTTGAGATATTTTTGATAAACTATATTATTTCATTAATTTGGCGATTTCAAGCATCATAACTTCATTTGGATAGAAAAACGGCACTGCTTTACTACCTTTCTTTTTCAAAAATTTAATGCTGCCTTTAGCTTGGTCTATTTCTGTTGCAATAGAGTCGTTTTTTAGAAAATAATTAAAAAAATCAGATCCTTTTGCTTCTAAAGATTTGTCGCCATAAGAAAGCTTGAATTTATTTAAAACCACGTCATCTGTTTGAGGATTATTCCCTAAATCAAAACGCACGTGGGTCGGATATGCTGACTCGGGAAAGGAAAAATCTAAAGTTTGAACATTTGGAGAAGGTTTCACTTCATTCCAAATCACATAATCAGGTGTAAAATTAATTGAGTTGTCTTCGGTGTAATAAACCGCATAATTATTTGCAGTTGTTTGAATTACTTCCATTTGAACAAGCATCTTTTTTACTGCATTTGTTTCTGTACTTTCTGCATTTTCTTCCGTTTTTTTATCTTCACTTTTACATGAAAAAACTAAAAAACAAACCGCTAATAGTGATAAAAATTTGTTACTCATTTTGATTATATTAATTAAAAAAAATTTTTGCTAAATTATAAAGATATTTTATTAATATCTATTTTTTTCTTTCTATTATGAATTTTTTAATCGCTGCGTTTCTATCTTCATTATTAACTGAAATATCATTATCAAATTGTATCTTGAATTTTACTTTTTTTGTCTCTAAAACCTCAAAATCAAATTCATTGCTAGTGTTATCTTTTTCGCTCAAAAAAAAGCTTGCAATAGCTTCATCATTCAACTTAATAATTATATGAGCATTTTCATTGTTAATTGGTTTTTGCGGTAAACTCAAACCTTCAATAATCAACTTATATTTTCCTTTTTGCAACTCTGTAAAAGCTGATTCAACAGTTGAATTTTCAAAAATAAATAAAACACCCTGATTGTCTATGTACTGGCTTTTAAAGTCTTTTACAGAAATGTTGTCTTTGATAAATTCTTCTTTATAATCATTAGGCACATAATAATTAGCCCAACAATCAAATCGTTCAATTTTTTGTTTGAGTTTAAAATTATCATTTAAAAAACTTTGATTTTCCTGTGAAATAGCAAATGGTCTAGAATGTCCATCAAGATACCAAAAAGGTGCTTTTGAAAGTGTTCCGTTTCTTAAACCTAATATGTATTCATCCAAAGTGTTAGGATGTATCTTTATTTTAGGAGTTTCTTCAAAATAATAAGGCATTAACCAACTCCAGTAAGTAACAACTTTAGTTTCTGTTTTTGAACGATCTTTAATTATAGTTGTTAGTTCTCCAAATTGGGACTTAGTTATTTTATTATAATAATCTTTCACTAAAACAATATCTGTAACTGTAAAAATGAAAAAAACTACAATAATTAAACCTTGTAAAGTTGTATTTTTTATATAATATAATCCTGAAGCTGCTAATATTAATATTGCTGGCAAAATATTTATAAAATACCTACTTACTATCATTGGTAGATTAACATAAGATGCTACTAATGGAATAAACAGTGTGATAAATATCCAAATAAATGTAATAAAAAAAGTAAAGACTTGTTTTTCCTTAACTGGATCTATATATCCTTGCTTTAAAGTATTTCTTTGAGATAATTTGAAGAAAAACAAAATAATCAATATGACAACTATGAAAATTAATATTTCAGCAAATCCGAAAAACTCTTTAAACATTTTTGTATAAACGTCAATTTCTGGTAACTGAATCCATATTGAACTCATTTCAGAAGTTTTTAGAAAAATTAATATTCCAGGTATATAAAGTAAAAGTGTTAATAATCCTGATATTACTGATAATATTAAAAATTCTTTACTCTTTATTTTATATGGTTTAACAACAAAATAGAGTAAAATAAGATATTGAGAAAAGAGCGTAAAAAGAGAAAAAAACTGAGTATAAATCATTAATGTAGCAAATACTGAATACCAAATCATCGTTTTTTTACTGGGTGATTTAATGTATTTTGCTAAATATAAAAATGAAATTGTTGTCGTAAGAAACATTAGTGAATACATTCTAATTTCTTGCGAATAGTAAATATGGAAATAATTTATAGCTGTTAAAAAAGCTACTAGTAATCCAATCTTTCTGTTTAAAATTTCCTTTGCCAAATAATAGATAGCAATTATTCCAGCTATTCCACAAAAAGCTGAAAAAAATCTCCCAACCCAAACCGTATCACCAAAGAGAATTAAAAATGTATGTAATGAAAAATAATATAATGGCGGATGAGGATCATTTTCCCTCAAATAGCTATATATTTTTCCAATTGGGTTTTCAGGACTAGACTGAACCATTGAAAATATCTCATCAATCCACAAACTCTGATAATCTAATTTATAAAATCTTAAAATTGCTCCAATTAAAACAATAAAAACTAGAATTTTATTCTCTTTAATCCAATTTAGAATTTTCATTATCAATATTTTTTATTTAATAAATAAAGCTCTTTTAAAATTTTAAATCCTGTTTTCCAACCCAATTTTGAACCATCAACATCTTTCCAATTATAAACTGGTGTTTCAATTCCATGAATTAATAAATTTTGCTTTTGTAATCGGATAAAAATTTCTACATCAAATAACCAAGAGGTGTAAAATGGTTTGTCAAAAGCTTTTGGAATTATTGTTTTAGAGAATAATTTTGAACCACATTGCGTGTCGTAAATTCCAAGTTTAAATTTAAAATTGATTAACGTAATTATTATTCTTCCGATGATGTGTCTGTGGTATTTTCTTTTAATTCCTGAGTTTAATAACAATATTCTTGAACCCATTAAAAATTGACATTTTCGCTTTTCCAATTCATCCACTAACCTAATAATTTCAATTGCAGGTGTTGAAAAATCAGCATCAAAATAACCAATAAAATCATATTCTCCTTCTTGATTTATTTGATTAATTGATTTATAAATCGTGTTTGCTTTTCCTGAGTTTTCTTTAAAATCAATTAAAAAACATCGATTAGAATGTTTGGTGATAATAGAATTGATTACTTCAACCGTATTGTCTTTGCTTCCATCATTAGCAAAAAAAATATTCATATCAGAATTCAAAATCAACTGCTCTACATTTTTATAGTCAAGTCGTTTTGCTTCGTTATAACAAGGAATGATAATGGCTACTTTTTGCATAAACAATAACACGAAAGTCCTGGAACTGTTATTCCTATTTTCTTTAACAATAAACTTATTTTAAAATCAACAGTTAGCATGGTATTAATTAAACCGGTTTTAAATTTTCCAGCGTCCCAATTGTCTATCGATTCTTTCTTATCTTTTTTTAACCATTTATCTAAATTTCTAAAAATAAGTAACGAAGTAAAATAATAGCCTTTATCAATAATCTTAAATTGGTTGTGATTGAGTACTGATTTTAATTGGTTTAAAGTATATCGTCTGTAGTGTCCTAGCAAAACATCATGACTAGAAAAAACGGATTGAAATGCCGGAACTGCAAAGAAATAGTAATTGTCATTACTCTCTTTGTTCAAATCATCCAAAATAATTTTTTCATCTTCAAGATGTTCTAAAACATCCATACAAAGAAATAATGTTGGCTTTTCAGAAGTTACTGTACTTAGATATTCTCTCAAATTTTGAAAATAAACTACCTTACTATTATTGTTGTTTTTCTTCAACTGTGCTACAACTTCTGGAGTGTAAGCGGTATCAATAGCGTAATATTCTCTTGCTAAACCTTTTTCAACCAATGTGTGAATTACATAAGCATCACCACTTCCAATATCTACTATTCGGTCTATTGGAAATTTAATTTTTGCTTGTTTTAAAAAGGTATGTAAAACATTTTTTCTAGACGTTTCCCATGGATGTCTTTGATAATTGGCTTTGTCTTCCAGTCTTGAAAACTCTGATAAATCCATAGTTTAATTGTCTTTATGTATTTCAATTGAATTATCCCAATTGTTGATTTCTATTCCAAATACCTTTTTAATCTTCGTTTTATCTAAAACACTAAAACTCGGTCGTTTTGCTGGTGTTGGAAAACTTGATGTAGGTATAGGAAGTAAATTTATACTTATATTATTAATTTCAAATATTTTTTTGGCAAAATCATACCAAGAACATTGTCCTTCGTTAGAGAAATTATAAATTCCATAAAAGTGTTCAGTCCCGAAGCTTCGGGACAGTTTTGAGTGTTCAGTAACTAATTTTATTACTATTTCTGCTAAATCAACTGCATTTGTTGGTGAACCTATTTGGTCGTTTACAACTGAAATTGTATCTTTTTCTGAAGCTAAACGCAACATTGTTTTCATAAAATTATTCCCAAATTGTGAATAAACCCATGATGTTCTAATTATAAAATGTTTCTCCAAAACTTGTTGGATTGCTTTTTCTCCATCCAATTTAGTTTGTCCATAAACTCCAGTTGGATTGGGTAAATCCTGCTCAAGGTATGGAGTTTTTTTATTTCCATCAAACACAAAATCAGTAGAAATATGAAGTAAAATAGTATCGAATTTCTTTGAAACCTCAGCTAAGTTTTTTGCACCCGTTACATTGGTTGCAAAAGCTTTTTCAGGTTCGTTTTCGGCTTTGTCAACCGCAGTATACGCTGCTGCATTAATACAAAAGTCTGGTTTATAATTTGAAAAAATAGTTTCACAATTCTCTAAACTAGTAATATCTAGAGTTTTTGAATCACAAAAAACAAAGTCTATTTGCGGATAATTTGGTGCAATAAACTGCAAACTTTGACCTAATTGTCCCGAACTTCCTGTAACTAAAACTACCATGCTTTTTTGGCGTTTTCTAGATTTGGTTGTACTTTATCTTTCTCGGAAATTATCAAATTTTCAAATGAAAATTGCCAATCAATATTGATAGTTTTATCGTTATAAGCTATTCCGCCTTCACTTTCTTTGTTATAAAAATTATCACATTTATAGAAAAAAGTTGCGGTTTCACTTAAAACCAAAAATCCATGAGCAAAACCTCTTGGAACAAAAAATTGCTTTTTATTTTCATCCGATAAAAGCACAGCTTCATATTGACCAAATGTTGGTGAACCAGGGCGAATATCAACAGCTACATCTAAAACTTCACCTTGTAACACTCGAACTAATTTGGCTTGCGCATGTTCGCCAGTTTGATAATGCAATCCGCGTAAAACGCCCTTTGTTGAAAACGATTGATTGTCTTGAACAAAATGAACCGCTTTTTCTACTCCTTTTTGAAACGTTTTTTCATTGAAACTTTCCATGAAATAACCTCGTTCATCAAGAATAATTTTTGGCTCTATAACATAACAACCTGCTAATTTTGTTGGAACAAAATTCATTTATATTAAACTTAATAAGTGATTTCCATAACCACTTTTTAATAGTGGTTGGGCTAATTTTTTTAATTGTTCGGCATCGATGAAACCCATTTTGAAAGCAGCTTCTTCAATGGCTCCAATTTTTAATCCTTGGCGTTCTTCTATTACTTGAACAAACTGACTGGCTTGCATAAGTGAATTAAATGTTCCAGTGTCAAGCCAAGCTGTTCCTCTATCTAAAATACTTACTTTTAATTTTCCGCGACGAAGGTATTCTTTGTTAATATCGGTAATTTCAAGTTCACCACGATGACTTGGTTTTATATTAGCAGCAATTTCAACTACATCATTATCATAAAAATAGATTCCTGGAACTGCATAATTTGACTTTGGCGTTTCTGGTTTTTCTTCGATAGATAAAACATTTCCATTATCATCAAAATCAACTACACCATATCGTTCAGGATCGTGAACATGATAAGCATAAATAATTCCACCATCAGGATTGTTATTTGCCAATAATAAATCGGATAGTCCTGTTCCGTAAAAAATATTATCGCCTAAAACCAAGGCTACTTTATCATTTCCAATAAATTCTTTACCAATAATAAACGCTTCTGCCAAACCATTTGGAAGTTCTTGAACCGCATATTCAAATCGACAACCTAGGTTAGAACCATCGCCAAGCAATTGTCTAAATAATGGTAAATCATGTGGTGTAGAAATTATCAAAATCTCTCTGATTCCTGACCAAATCAAGGTTGATAATGGATAGTAAATCATTGGTTTGTCATAAATTGGCATCAACTGCTTGCTAACCGCTAAAGTCAACGGATGCAAACGCGTTCCTGAACCGCCAGCTAATATTATTCCTTTCATTAACTATTTAATTTAGCTTGCTGTTTTTTGTAAAAAGATCTAAATAATCCAAACAAAACAAATAAGAAAACGAATAAAACAGGTAAAACTAATTTCATTTTCCCGTTAGTATTTTTGTTGTTTTTTATATTGATTACTTCACCATTACTTTTAACAATTTTATCGAGATTTACTAACTCAATCCTATGGTATCCTTGAGCTCCAACTAATTCTTCTTTAGTTTTAATTACATCATTCAATTGAGAATTTTCGTTATAGTATACTAATTTGTCACTTTTTTGAGAGCCGTTTACTGTGTTTGAAAATGAATTTAAAAAACCATTAATCTGATTAATTATAGAATCATTCTCAACCATTTTAATTTTTATATTATTAACAAACTCTTTTTGTATTAAGGAATAATATTCAGAAGTGTTCAAATAATTTAAAATTGGGTTTACCGTTTTTTCATAATTTGTTTCATTGGACGTTCTGAAATTAATTAAATGATATGGGTAATTTTTACTTGTCATATTTTCATTTAAAATTTTCTTTAAATCTCCATCTTCAGCCATTAATTTTAAAAGCTCAAAATTTTGACTTTTATTTTCAATAAACTTGTAAACATCAGTAATCGGAGTGATTTCAATTTTTTTGAATTTTTTCGAGTCTTTTATCCCAACTACTTCTTTAAGAAAAACAGTATCATTATCAGCAATTTTTGAGTTAATTAATTCAATTTTTGCATACAAATAATCAATGCTCCCAAAATTAGGTTGAACAATTATTTGATGATCATAAACTTTAGTGTTTTTATCCATATAAAAACCAAGTCCTGCACCTAAAATAAATAAAATTGAAACCCAAATAATATTTCTTTTAAAAAAAAGAATTACCTTAAAAATATTGGTTGCAATACCTTCAAAAAAATCGCCAATTTTTTTTGAAACTTGGGATAAATCAATTTCTTGATTATCATTGTTTTGGGTGTTATTACTCATGGTTTATTTGTTATTAAAGATTTGTTCTAAGATTTTAATTGTAATCAAATAGGTAGGTTTTACACCTGTTGTTCCTAAACCTCCAGAAGCCAACGTACTTCCTGTTTCCAACGGATTATCAGATGCATAATACGCATAACGAACTTTAACATCTTGTGGAATACTTTTTCTGATTTTTGACGCTGACTGAATGGCTTTTTGATAATATGCACCTTCCATTTCAAGACCAATAACTTCCCAAGTTGATTCATGGAAAAACTTCAATAAATCTTTATTTTGAAGCGATGTTCCAAGAACTGTAACCATAGGTCCAGCAAAAACGGGTATATCATGTCCTTCAAACATTGCTGCAGTCAATTCATTTTCAAACGGATAATTATCAGCTGTTCCTTCATTGATGTGCGCAGATGGTATCATAATGTCACCTTTTCCACCTTCAAGAATTCCTGCTTTACCCATGATTGAAACCGATTCTACATTTAAAAACGTTCTGTTTTTTCCATCTTTGAAAGGTTTTAACAATTCATCGATAGTTTCAAAAGCTTGTTCTCCAAATGCATAATCCATAACGATTAAAACTGGAGCTAATTTTCCAATTTTTGCTGATGGAAAAGCAGTTTTTTTCCAATCGAATTTTGCTGTGTCAAATATCTGAACATCAATATTTGTTCCCGATTCGTCTGGCATTGAAATCATTCCATGAAGCAAAGCAAAATCTTCTACTTTTTTTCGTAAATCTTTGTTGGCTGAAGCGCTTAAATCTTCATAAATCTGATATTCTTCTTTTCCTTTATATTTTGAAGCTAAAACACTTGGCGCAAAAACTGAATTCATAACACTATGCATATTAGCGCTAATGATATGAATTGGTCTTTCGAGTAAATTGTTGTCTTTTAGCTTATTTTTTATTGAATGCGCCCAAATTTCACCATGAATATGATGTCCTAAACGTTCTCTTAAAATTGGACTAAACGTAATTGTTCGTTTGTTGTTATCTACAATTTCTTCAATAGCAATTTTTCCTAACCAATAAACTACATGTAAAAATCGATCTGGCTTTTCTGCTGTTCCAAATGCGTCATAAATGTCCAAAACTTCCGAAAAACTTCTTCCTAAAACATTAGCAGCATGAGAAATTGCAATTTCTTTTTCTTTTTGTGAAAGCTTTTTATTTTGAAGAACGGCTTGCTCTAATTTTTGCCAATCTCGAGTTACCTCAACTTCAATATCGTCTAATAAAACTCTATCTTTAATTTTGTGCGATTCGATGAAAATAAAAGTCAAATGCGTCAAAATATCATAAATATCCGAACGTCCGCGAGTGATTTCAACATTCATTTGCTCTTCGTCAATTCGATAACAATTACGTCTTCTTTTTGGCGGAACAATTGCTTGAAAATGGGATTTTGAATAACCTTCGTCTGAAGTTAAATTGATGTAACGACATTCTTCAATGCCAACTGGAAGTCGTTCGATAACATAAAGCAAACCGTTAAGTTCTACTTTTTCTTCGGCAATGCTTCCATAAATTTCTGGTCGAAGAGAAAGCAATGCTTCTCTCAAAGTTTCACCCGAAACACCCATTGGTTTATAAAAACCTCTGTTGAATAAATGTCTCATAGTAATGTACAGTCGTTCAATAGCTGCTGACGACTCTTGCGCTCGTGAGCGCGAAATGTTCTTAATTTCCTTCATTAATTTATTTTTTCTAACCTGCAAATATACTGATTTTAGTGTTTAATTGGTTAGGATAAGGTTAATTGCTGGTTGATAAGCATTGATTTTCCTTGGTAATCCTTCCGTTTTTGTTGTTTCTTTTATCCATTTTCCACCCGAAAACGTGTAGATAAAATCTCGGTCAATATAGTTATAAAGCAACAATGGATAATAGGTTCGCTTAGTTGTGGTTACTTTAGTATTTGGATCTGTTGTGGTTTTTTCTTCTTTATTGCTTTCAATCATTAGCTTTTCAAAACCTACAAAAATTCCAGTTTTTGGCATTGCCAAATTGAAGTTGGAAACATTGATTTTATTGTTTCTTCCGCCTTTTTTGATGGAAACGATGAAGTCTTTCTTCAAGAGTTTTTCTCCCGGTAATCCGTTTTCGTCCACGCCATAAAAATGAATTTTTAATGTGGCTGTTTCGAGTTTACTATCGGTTAAAATTCTAACTTGTTTGATATATCGTGTGCTTTTATATTTTGGATTGTAGGGAAAATATTTAACGTCAATTTTCGGTCCGTTTTCAAAAGCTTGTAGTATGGAGTTTTCAACTTGACCAATCTCTTTTTCTTTAGTTTCTTTTTTGTTGACAATAACTATTTCGTTGAGTTCGTTGGTTTGTGATTGTAATATCACTTTTTTAGAATCGGAAAGTTTTAGTATTTTTTTCTCAAAACCCAAAATGGAAAAAATTAAATTCTTGTTTCCATCATTACTATCAATAGTGAATGTTCCGTCTTCTTCGGAAGTTGTTCCAATGTTTTCGCCTTCAACCCAAATGTTAACATAAGGAATTGGTAGGTTATTTTCGTCAACGATAATCCCTTTGGTTTGGGCTATTAATGATGATGAAAATATCAATAAAACCAGAAAAGTCCTCATTAGTTAGTTAGTATTAGATTAATTGCTGGTGTCATTATTTTGTTATCCCAAGGTCTATCATTATTGAGCTTATATTTTCTTGCTCTTCTCCACATTCCACTTGAATAGGTAAAGGAATTTAGCTCATCACTGTAATTAATAACCAAAGATGGTGCATAATTAGGCGCTACTATCATCTTTTTAGTTTTGCCGTCTTTGTATTTAAACTCATAAAAATTCTCTGGAATAATTAGCCATTCTAATCCAACTAGAACTCCATTTTTAGGTATTCTTAATTTGTATTTAGAAATATCTATCACGTTTTTTCTCATTCCTTTTTTGACTGTGACAATAATATCTTCATCCGTTAAATCATTTGTTGGAATAGAATCTTCGAGTTGAAAAAACCTAATCTTTAGTTTGGCGTTATTTTTTTCACTGTTTGAAAAAAAGATAATTTTTTTTATAAAAGGCGTTTCATCATAGATTTCTTCGAATGGAAATAACTTTGCATAAATCCAAGGTTTATTTCCTGATAATTGAGTGTGATGAATTTTTTTAGCACTGCCAATTTCAAGTTCTTTCGAGTTTTTTAAAGTTGTTATAACTACTTCATTTAATGAAAGTGTTTTAGATTTTAAAACGATTTGATTTGTTTTATTTAAAGCTGTTTTTTGATTTTCGTAACCAATTGCTGAAAAAACCAAAATCTTTTCTTCGGTACAATTTATAATGAATGTTCCATCTTCTTGAGATGTTGTTCCAATGTTTTCACCTTCAACCCAAATGTTGACATAAGGAATTGGTAGGTTGTTTTCGTCAACGACAATGCCTTTGGATTGAGCGGAAAGCCAAATTGTTTTTAGAAAAAATAATACTATAAAAATGTTTATTTTCATTCCTTTTGTTTCTTTTTTAGCCCTGATTGAAGCAAGTATCCTTTTTGTCTTTTGACGATTTGCATCTCTCCCGAAACTTCGGGATGCCACGATGTGACAAAAAGATACTGCGAAAAGCGGGAAAATGGTTGGCAAAAATGCCCGAGCTTTTCGCTTCTAATTAGTAAAAAAATCTGCAATTTTTCTGTCGTTGCTCAATCTTGGTAATTTATTTTGTCCGCCGAGTTTACCAATGGATTTCATGTACTCTTGGAAGCCGTTTTTTGTAACTTTAGTAATCACAAGTGTTCGCAACACTTTTCCAACGATTAAATCGTCATAATAAACGTTTTGTTTTCGCATGGCATTGTCGATTTTCAAGGCAAATTCGTCCATATTTTCGGGAGTGTTTTCAAATTCGATAAACCATTCGTGATACGGCAAACCTGAATTTGGTGCAATTTGTGGCGCAACGGTAAATTCGTTTACGCTAATGGTTGTATTTTCCATCGCTTCTTTGAGCGCGGTTTCGACTTCTTTTCCGATAACGTGCTCGCCAAATGCCGAAATGTAATGCTTGATTCTGCCCGAAACAATCACTCTGTAAGGTTTCAAACTCGTGAATTGAACGGTATCGCCGATGTTGTAAGCCCAAAGTCCGGCGTTGGTGGAAAGCAATAAAACGTAGTTTACGCCAAGTTCAACTTCGCCAATGGTATAACGTTTTGGATTTTCGGTGAAAAATTCTTCTGATTTTACAAATTCGTAGAAAATTCCTGAATTTAAAAGCAATAACATTCCTTTTTCTGATTGTAAATCTTGGTAAGCAAAAAATCCTTCGGAAGCTGGAAAAAGTTCTATAGAATCGACTTTTCGCCCGATAAGTTTTTCAAATTTGGCGCGATAAGGTTCATAATTTACGCCACCGTAAATGAACAAATTGAAGTTTTTGAAAATTTCGCCAACAGGTTTTCCTCCTTTTTGTTCTAATTTTTCAAAATACATTTGCACCCAAGACGGAATTCCCGAAATGACGCTCATATCTTCGTTGAACGTTTCTTCAACAATGGCATCGACTTTGGTTTCCCAATCTTCTATGCAGTTGGTTTCCCAGCTTGGCATTCGGTTTTTTTGAAGGTATTTTGGAACAAAATGAGCTACAATTCCCGAAAGTCGCCCGAGTTTAATTCCGTTTTTATCTTCGAGAATTGGACTTCCTTGGAGGAAAATCATTTTACCGTCAACAAAATCGGCTTTTCCTGTTTCGTATATGTAACTTAAAATAGCATTTCGTGCTGCTTGAATATGAAAAGGCATTGATTCTTTGGTCAGCGGAATGTATTTTGCTCCCGATGTTGTTCCTGAGGTTTTGGCAAAATAAATTGGTTTTCCTTTCCAAAGGATATTTTCTTCGCCTTTAACCATTCTATCCACATAAGGTCGAAGTTCTTCGTAATCTCTTATTGGAACTTGCTTTGCAAAGTCTTCAAAGTTTTTGATTTCAGAAAAATGATGGTCTTTTCCAAAAACGGTATCTTTTGCTTGAAAAATTAATTCCTGGAAAACTTTTTGTTGCGTTTCCACAGGATTATTTGCCCAAGCTTGGGTTTTTTTATGAATATGTTTGGCAAATAATTGGGCTGCAAATGACTTAATCGACATAATTTTAAAGATTTGGGAAATTCTTTTTGATGGCTTTTTCGGTAGTGTAAAATATATAAACACAAACTAGAATTGATAATCCAATTCCAACGATTAACTGAACTTTTTCATCAGGATGAAACACCATTCCTAAAAATGAAATAGCAACCAAAAACAGTGCGCTTTGTAGCATTTTAATGGAAGAATATTTTTGGGAGAAATTCCAAACTTGTTGGTTTCTCATTGAATTTCCTGTTCGATAACCATAAAAATCGTTTATTTTTTTGGGTGGAAATCTTAGTGTAATGAAAGCCGTAATGAAAAATACAATACCGATTAAAAAAGGCATAAAAAATAAATTTTCAATTATATAAGTTAAAATTGCTTCCATACTATTCAAATTCTATAAAAATACTTGGGTCAATTGGAAAACCGTCTTTCCACAACTCAAAATGCAAATGAATTCCGGTTGATTCGCTTCCGGTTGAACCAGCAAGCGCAATAACTTCGCCTGTTCTAACTGCATCACCTTGACTAGCGGTTAAAGATGCTGCGTGTTTATAAACCGAAATAAATCCGTTGTTATGACGAATGATAACCACGTTTCCGGTTGTTGGTGTCCAATCGGCAAAAATTACGGTTCCGTTTAGTGTTGCTTTTATCGGTGTGTTTTTTGCTAAAGCTACATCTATAGCAAAATGTTTGTTTTTAGCATTAAATTTTTCGGTAATACTTCCTTTGGCTGGCGGAAACAAAACAGTACTAACCTTTGGCTTTGCTTTTTCGAAAAGATTGTATTTATCTTCTCTTGCTACTGTTTCTCGGAGTTTTAGTTCTTCATCTGATGGTTTTAAATCGTCTTCTGAAACGGGTTCAGATTCTTCAATTAGTAAAGAATCTTTACTAAATTTTGCATACTCTAAATCGCCAGTCAAAATCTTTTTTATTGATGCGATATAAGCTTCGTTTTTCTGCAATGCTTTTGATAGCGAGTCGGATTTTAGCGCTAATTCAGTAGCATCTTTTTTCAATTTTGATGAAGCATATCCTGGAATATATTCGCGAAGTGGTGTAAAAGCAATGATAAACGTGGTTACAAAAATTATCAATAAAGCGCCAACTGTTGCCACTACAAAAACATTCATCAAGGTCAATCGCAACGAAAAAATTTCTTCAAATGTATCTTCATTCAAAATAACCAAACGGTTTTTTGTGAATAATTTTTTCTTGATGATTTTTCGTTTCAGTCTTTTTTCAGACATGTTTTTAGTATTGTTTTACAAATATAGAAAATTAACTTCAGTACTAGTTTTATACTTTAAACGAACTTTAAGCATATTTATTATAGTTTTAAGAGAAAAACATTCATTTTCTTTTTACCTTTGCTTCGTTATTTATAAAAAGAATCAGCGAAAGCTTAAAAATTTATATCATGGGAAGAATTGGCATGACCGAAATACTAATAATCCTAGCAATTGTTTTGTTGCTTTTTGGAGGTAAAAAAATTCCAGAATTAATGAAAGGTTTAGGAACTGGAATTAAAGAATTCAAAGATGCTTCTAAAGGTGAAGACAAACAACCTGCAAATTCTAAAAAAGAAGAAGAAACTAAATAAATAGAAAATTCTAATTTAAAAAATTCCAAATTCCAATAAGTTATTGGGATTTGGAATTTTGTTTTTTTTACCTATTAAAGTATCATTGTCAGCTGAATTCGCTTTCTTTCTTCATCAACCTCAACGACTTTTACTTGAACGTGTTGGTGTAATTTCACCACTTCGTTTACATCGGAAACAAATCCTTCTTTAAGTTGTGAAATGTGTACCAATCCACTTTCTTTAATTCCGATATCGACAAAACAACCAAATGCTGTAATGTTATTGACAATTCCTGGCAAAATCATACCAGAACGAACGTCTTTAATTGTTTTTACGTTAGCATCAAATTCGAAAATTTTGGCGGCTTTTCTTGGATCTAATCCTGGTTTTTCGAGTTCTTTCAGAATGTCTTTTATTCCCAAAATTCCAATATCGTTGGTGATGTAATTTTCGGGTTTTATTAAAGCTATTTTTTCTTTGTTGGCAATTAATTCGTTGTTTTTTAATCCTAAATCTTTTGCCATTTTTTCCACAATTCCATACGCTTCGGGATGAACAGCTGAATTGTCTAACGGATTTTTTCCGTCTTTTATTCGGATGAAAGCTGCGGCTTGCTGAAACGCTTTTTCGCCTAATCTTGGCACTTTTTTGATTTGTTTTCGGTCTTCAAATGGTCCGTTTTCCGAACGATATGCCACGATATTTTCTGCCATCTTCTCGCCTATTCCAGAAACGTAGCTCAACAACGATTTACTCGCAGTATTGATATTTATTCCAACCGAATTCACGCAACGAACAACGGTATTATCTAATTCTTCTTTCAGTTTAGTTTGGTCAACATCGTGCTGATATTGTCCAACTCCGATGGATTTTGGGTCGATTTTTACCAATTCTGCCAAAGGATCAGAAAGTCGTCTTCCAATAGAAACTGAACCACGAACCGTTACGTCATAATTTGGAAATTCATCACGTGCAATTTTACTTGCTGAATACACTGATGCTCCAGCTTCGGAAACTACAAAAACCTGAACTGGCTTATCAAATGCAATTTTTTTGATGAAAAATTCAGTTTCGCGAGAAGCTGTTCCGTTTCCGATAGAAATGGCTTCAATGTTGTATGCGTTGACCATCGATTTTATCTTTTTCATAGCCATCGCAGTTTCATTTTGTGGCTGATGCGGATAAATGGTTTCGTTGTATAACAAATCGCCTTTTTCATCGAGACAAACCACTTTACAACCACTTCGAAAACCTGGATCGATTGCTAAAATTCGCTTTTCGCCTAATGGTAGCGCAAGTAATAATTGACCTAAATTATTGGTAAAAACGTCAATTGCGGTTTTATCGGCTTTGGCTTTAGCTTCTTGTAACGTTTCGTTAGAAATAGCAGGTTCAAGCAATCGTTTATAGCTATCGTTTATAGCCATTTCTAAATGTGGTTTTGATTCGGAACGAGCATTTTTTATAACATTTTCTTCAATGAAATCAATAGCTTCTTCTTTTTCTATTTCAACATTTAGTTTAACAAAACCTTCGGCTTCGGCACGCAACATAGCTAATAATCGATGTGATGGTGCTTTTGAAATTGGTTCAGCCCAATCGAAATATTGTTTGAATTTTTGAGCGTTTTCTTCTTCGGCTTTCTTTTTTACCACTTTAGTTTCAATAACAGCTTTTCGTTGGAAAATTCGTCTCAAATTTTTTCTGATAAAAATATTTTCGTTAATCCATTCAGCAATAATGTCTCTTGCTCCTTGAAGTGCTTCGTCTTCGTTTGCAACGTTTTTATTTAAATATTTTGAGGCAATAAAATCAATATTTTCATTTGATTGTGACATGATAATTTTTGCCAAAGGTTCCAATCCATTCTCGCGAGCAACATCCGCTTTTGTTTTTTTCTTCTTTTTATAAGGCAAATACAAATCTTCAATTTCCTGTAAATCAAAGCTTTTTTCGATTTTAAATTTTAATTCAGCCGATAGTTGTCCTTGTTCTTCTATGGATTTTAAAACGCTTTCTTTTCGTTTTATAATTTCGTCAAATTGTTTTGAAAGCTTAGCAATTTGCTCAATTATAACTTCGTCTAAATTACCCGTTTGGTCTTTTCGGTAACGAGAAATAAACGGAATAGTGCAATCTTCTGATAATAATTTTAGCGTTGCTTCGATGTTTTTATCTGTTGTACTGATTACAGATTTTATATATTGAATGTTAGTCATTTGTACAATTTAAATTAATCCTGAACAATAAAATTTTTTGGGTCTTCTTTTTTATACTCAGGTTGAATATTGATGTGATTGATATGGAATTGTGTGAATAAAACTTGTTCAATTTTATCCAAAAGAACATTGAATTCGCTCATTTTTATGTCTTCGGAACAATCCAGATGCGCTTCGAGATGCAATTCGTCATCGTTTAAATTCCAAATATGAATGTGGTGTAACTTATTTACGCCTTCTATTTTATGAACCTCGCGAACAAGTGCTTTGATATCAATATGATCTGGTGTAAAAAGCATTAAAATTTTGGTGGATGATTTGATTAAATCGATACCAACTACTATCAAATAAATTGCAATTAAAATTGTCATTACACTATCAACCCAAAACCAACCGAAAAATTTCATCAACAATCCTCCGATTAAAACAGCAACAGAAGCCATCATATCGGTAAATAAATGAAAGTAAGCCGATTTCATATTAAGGTTGTGTTCGGCATCTTTTTTTAGTAATAAAGCGGAAAATCCATTTACAATAATTCCTAAAAGTGACAACCAAATTACTAAATTAGATTCGATAATTTTAGGCTCAACAAAACGCTCTATTGCACCATAAATAAGAAACAGCGCCACAATAATCAGCGTTGAAGCGTTTACAAAAGCAGCTATAAGTTCAGCACGTTTGTATCCAAAAGTATGATTTAAAGAAGCTTTTCGTTTGGATAGTTTATTAGCATACAAACTGAAAACTAAAGTCAATACATCACTAAAATTGTGTAAAGCATCTGAAATTAAAGCCAAACTTCCCGATAGAATTCCGCCAATAATTTGAGCTAGAGTAATGACTAAGTTGAGTAAAATGGAATAAACTAAGTTTCTCCCTTTTACTTCGTGTTTATGAATATGAACTTCAGACATTATTGCTTGTAATCAAATTATAAATTGTAAAACCAATATTCATATACACTATACCAACTGGAATATTTAATATCATCAAAAAGAGGGAAACTAAAATTGGTTTTTTAAAGTTTCTTTTTTTATAGAGACCATATAAGAGTAAGTAGGAAAAAAAAGTATTTACAAAAACCGCACATACAAGAAATAATAAGCTTAAATAAATTACACCATGATAGCGTGTAAAATAATATAATAACAAAATTAAACTTCCTGTAATAAAAGTTAGTAAAGCAATTTTTCTGCTTACAATAATTTGTTCTTCAATATTTTTTATAGAAAATTCCATCTAAACACAAGCTATTTTATCAACTCTATTTGCGTGTCTTCCACCTTCAAAATCGGTATTTAAAAAAGTATCAACCATTTCTACCGCTTGAGGAATAGAAGTAAATCGTGCTGGAATACTTATGATATTTGCATTATTGTGCTGACGAGCTAAGGCTGCAATTTCTTTTGTCCAACAAAGTGCTGCTCGAATTCCTTGGTGTTTATTGGCAGTCATAGCAATCCCATTTCCCGAACCACAAATTACAATTCCAAAATCAGCTTTTCTGGTTTCAACGTCAATAGCAACAGGATGTCCAAAATCTGGATAATCAACGCTATCAAAAGTATTAGTTCCGTGATTTAAAATTTCGTATCCTTTAGTTTGTAAATAATCAACAATTGCTTTTTTATAATCTGGTCCAGCGTGATCGTTTCCAATGGAGATTTTCATAGTAAGTTGTATGTAGTTATTGAGTACAAATTTACGGAATCTATTGCTTGATTTTTTAGTTTATTACAACTACTTGATTTTTAAAAGATAAAGAAATTATATCATTATTAAAAATATATAACTATCTGATAATCATTAAAAAAAATACAATATAAATGTTAAAATTATGATATGTTGATAGTGTTTTGCAAATCCTTGATAATCAGTTAACTTTAATTTAACATCAATTGTTAACAACTTTGGATAGAAAATTAGAAGTTTTTTTAGGTTGTATTTCTTTTTTTTCTAATCAAAAATTGGAATCAAAAAATCAAATTTAGTTTCGTTTTTTTTTAGAAAATTTATCAGCATTTAAAACTAAGTTTTCAACAGAAACTAACAATTAAACTTATCAGCAATTTTAGTCGTTTTTTAGATGTTAACAACTGTTAATAAATTCTAAATTTTAATTCATTTTTAGAACTTTACAATTTCTTTACATTGTTAATTTCTCTGTATAAGTATAGAAAACTTTTAAAAAGTGATTTTCAATAAAAAGTTATTGTAACTATTAACACGCTATAATAACCATCATATTTTTTAAAAATTTTAAAATTCTTTTTTGTTGTTTTTAATATATGTTGACAACTTTTAAAATTTAAACGATTTTTAAATTATTATTCAAGTTATCCAAAATAGTTTGAACTATTTCTTTATCGTTTGGATGAACTTTAAGTTTAATCCCGCCAAATGCTAAACTAGCAAATGGATCAACAGAAACAATCGTTTCATTTTCGAAGTAATGAACAATACCTTCGTTTTCTAAAACAGATTTCAGAACTACAATTTCTTGAGGAAAATTAAATATAGCAATCGTTATAAAATCTGTCATTTTATGATTTTTTATAAAGGTAATAAATGTTATTTTTTAATTAAAACTAATCACTAAATACTAATTACTAATTACTATTTCGTAATTTTCAGCATTAATAGAAGAGATACAATGAGTAAGAAACCTAAAAAATTTGGAAAAAATGTAAAAACATTTTCCGAAAAGATATTTAAAATACTATCAAAAAATGCCAATAAGCCATTCAATTATAAACAAATAGCTGCTATTCTTGAATTGGATGATACTAAAAGTAGAAATGAAATAATTAAGGATTTAAAAATTCTTGCAGCTCAAAAACTGATTATTGAGTCCGAGCCAGGAAAATATTTAGTTAAAGCAACAAATCAAAAATACTACGAAGGTAAAATTGATATGACCAGCCGAAAAGCAGGTTATTTTGTTTGTGATGAATTAGAAAACGATGTTTTTGTTCCGTTTGTAAATTTAAATCATGCTTTGGATGGCGATACCGTTAAAGCTTATGTTTATGATAGAAGAAGTTCTAGAAAACCTGAAGCTGAAGTTTTAGAAATTTTAGAGCGTGCCAAAGAAGAATTTGTTGGCGTTATTGATATTCAAAAGAATTTTGGATTTGTCACGACTGCCAATGCTAAAATGTACACAGATATTTTTATTCCAAAAAATAAATTAGCCGATGCTCAACACGGTGATGTTGTATTAGTAAAACTAGAAGATTGGCCAGCAAAAGCCGACTCTCCTTTTGGTTCCGTGATTAAAGTTCTAGGAAAACCAGGAGAACATAACACTGAAATTCATGCAATTTTAGCCGAATATGGTTTACCGTATGATTTTCCGATTGAAGTTGATGCTTATGCCAATAAACTCGATACTTCGATAACCGAACAAGAAATAGCAAAACGTCGAGATATGCGCGATGTTTTGACATTTACCATTGATCCAAAAGATGCAAAAGATTTTGATGATGCATTATCGTTTCAAGTTTTAGACAACGGAAATTTTGAAATTGGTGTTCATATTGCTGATGTTTCTCATTATTTACAAGAAGGAACAATTTTGGATAATGAAGCGTATAACAGAGCAACTTCAGTATATTTAGTGGATAGAGTTGTTCCAATGTTACCGGAAGTTTTATCAAATTTTGCTTGTTCACTTCGTCCACATGAAGAAAAATATACATTTTCAGCTATTTTTGAATTAACTCCAAAAGCAGAAGTTGTCAATCAATGGTTTGGTCGAACAATAATTTATTCTGATCAACGATTTGCTTATGAAGAAGCACAGCAAATTATTGAAACTAAATCCGATATAATTCCGGCTGAAATTTCTCTTACCGGAAAGGAATATCAAGTTCCAAAACCAATCGTTGAAGCAACTTTAAAATTAGACGAATTAGCTAAAATTCTTCGTAGAAAAAGAATGGCAGCTGGCGCAATTTCGTTTGATAAAGTAGAAGTAAAATTCAATTTAAATGAAGAAGCTGAACCTGTTGGCGTTTTCTTTAAAGTTTCCAAAGATGCTAATCATTTGATTGAAGAATTTATGCTTTTAGCCAATCGAAAAGTGGCCGAATTTATAGGGAAACAAAAGAAGACTTTTGTGTATAGAATTCACGATGAACCAAATGAAGATAAATTGATAAACTTGCAAACAGTTATTTCGAAATTTGGTTATTCCATTAATATGAAATCCAAACAAGATATTTCAAAATCATTAAACAATTTATTGAATGAAGTAAATGGTAAAAAAGAACAAAATTTAGTCGATACGTTAACCATTCGAAGTATGAGTAAAGCAAAATATTCAACTGAAAATATTGGTCATTATGGATTAGCTTTTGATTATTACAGTCATTTTACATCGCCAATTCGAAGATATCCAGATGTAATGGTTCATAGATTATTGCAATTTTATTTAGATGGAGGAAAATCTGCCGATGCTGAAATCTTTGAAGAAAAATGTGAACATTCCAGTAATATGGAAGGTTTAGCAGCTCAAGCCGAACGAGATTCTGTAAAATACATGCAAGTAAAATACATGCAAGATCACAAAGACCAGGAATTTTTAGGCGTAATTTCAGGTGTAACCGAATGGGGAATTTATGTAGAAATTATCGAAAACAAATGCGAAGGAATGGTTAGAATTCGTGAAATAAAAGAAGATTATTATGTTTTTGATGAAAAGCAATACGCATTGGTTGGACAAGTTTCTAAAGGTTTACTACAACTTGGAGATGAAGTTTATGTAAAAGTAAAAACTGCTGATTTGGTTAAAAAACAGTTGGATTTTCACTTTATTAGAAGAAATGAATAGGTATATTTTTGTCATACTGAGCGCAGTCGAAGTGTTTTATAAAATTTAAAATTTATGAAAAAAATAATTTATAGTTTATTAGTATTCAGTTCAATAGCATTTGGACAAACAGAAAAAAATGTAGGTGATTTTACTAAAGTAACTTCATTTGATCAGATAGATGTTTTATTGGTTAAAAGCAATGAAAATAAAGCTGTAATCGATGGAAAAGGAGCAAACGAAGTGGAATTTGTAAATAAAAATGGTGAATTAAAAATAAGAATGCCATTGAGTAAAATGCTAAAAGGCGATGATATTTCGGTAACGCTTTATTATAAAAATATCGATGCAGTTGAAGCTAATGAAGGTTCAAGAATTGCCTGTGGCGATGAAATAAAAACCGTAGCATTCGACATAAAAGTAAAAGAAGGTTCAGAAGTAAAATTGAAACTTGATGTTCAAAAATTAACCGCAAGAGTGGCGAACGGTTCAAAAATTGAAGTCACAGGAAATGCTGTAAATCAGGATGTTTTAGCCAATTCTGGAGGAATTTATGAAGGTAAAGATTTAAAGACAAATCAAACTACTATTACCGCAAATGCTGGTGGTGAAGCAGATATTTTTGCAACCGATTTTGTTGATGCAAAAGTTCGAGCAGGTGGCGATATTACGATTTACGGTAAACCAAAACAAATCAATCAAAAAGTTGTTGCCGGCGGAAATATTACAGAAGCAAAATAGAAATAGTTTTAAAAATTAATTCTAAATTGCATTGTCAAAAAAACAAACATGATTTTAAACGATATTTTATCTGCCATTCCACTTGGTTTTTTTCTAAGTTTTATGATTGGACCAGTGTTTTTTGTATTACTTGAAACTAGTGTCATCAAAGGATTTAGAGCTGCTATTTTTTTTGATTTAGGTGTTGTTTTAGCAGATGTTGTTTTTATTCTTATTGCTTTTTTTAGTAGTTATCGATTAATTCAAAGTATAAAAGATGATCCTGCATTATTCATTTTTGGTGGATTAGTTATGCTTACTTATGGAATTATTTCCTTTGTAAAAAACAAAAAGGAATCTAAGAAAAGCTTAGATGAAATTGACCCAAAAGAATTAGCAAAAACCAATTATTTATCACTTTTCATAAAAGGTTTTTTTCTTAATTTTATTAATATCGGTGTATTGGGTTTTTGGCTCGCTATTTTAATTACCATTGGTCCACAATTAGAGTTAAAACCATCTCGAATGATTACTTTTTTCTCTACATTAATT
Source organism: Flavobacterium dankookense (assembly GCF_004362665.1). Lineage (GTDB taxonomy): Bacteria > Bacteroidota > Bacteroidia > Flavobacteriales > Flavobacteriaceae > Flavobacterium > Flavobacterium dankookense. The sequence goes on from NZ_SNXR01000012.1 coordinate 177,876, forward strand.
ATTGTTTATTTCATAACAGATATTTTTAAAATTATAGCAGCTAAACAATTACGTAATAAACTCAACCCAAAAAATATCCTTTTAATCAAAAAATTTATCAGTATTGTTTTGATTATTTGTGGAGTAGTTTTATTATCACAAGCTTGGTTTCCAAAAGAAAGAAAGATTGTAAATTCTGCTTTTGAACAATTAGAAGAGAAGAAATAAAATAGTTTTTTTCACTGATCTTGTCATTTCGACGTTAGGAGAAATCACATAATATAAAGCAATACAAACTAATGTAATGAGATTCCTCCTTCGTCGGAATGACAAGTTTGCTTTAAATACTAGGTTTTAATTAATTTTTTCCAAAAATTAAAAGCAAAAAATAAACATTTTTTTGTATCTCTTATTGAAGCATCTCCCGAAACTTCAGAACGGATTCTATCTTATCTTTAATTAATTTTTCTAAAAATTTAAAATAAAAAAACTCCTAATTTCTTAGAAGGTTTTTAAGCATCTGCCGAAACTTCAGGACGGATTCGAACATAACTTTAATTAATTTTTTCTAAAAATTTAGAAAAAAAAAAGAGACACATTTCTGTATCTCTTCTTAAGGCATCTCCCGAAGCTTCGGGACGGATTCGAACATATCTTTAATTAATTTTTTCTAAAAATTTAGAACAAAAAAAAAGAGACACATTTCTGTATCTCTTCTTAAGGCATCTCCCGAAGCTTCGGGACGGATTCGAACATATCTTTAATTAATTTTTTCTAAAAATTTAGAACAAAAAAAAAGAGACACATTTCTGTATCTCTTCTTAAGGCATCTCCCGAAGCTTCGGGACGGATTCGAACATCACTTTAATTAATTTTTTCTAAAAATTTAGAACAAAAAAAAGAGACACATTTCTGTATCTCTTTTTGAGGCATCTCCCGAAGCTTCGGGACGGATTCGAACATATCTTTAATTAATTTTTTCTAAAAATTTAGAACAAAAAAAAGAGACACATTTCTGTATCTCTTTTTGAGGCATCGTCCGGATTCGAACCGGAGTATACGGTTTTGCAGACCGGTGCCTAGCCGCTCGGCCACGATGCCGTTTTTATTGGATTGCAAATATAGAAAACAATTGATAATTAATAATTAAAAATTAAAAAATTAATTCCTGTATTCTTCCATTTCAATTGTAACCGCTTCAACATCGCCGCCAATTGGTGGATTTAACTTTGAAACAGCTAACAAAATTCTAGAAACAGATGGAATTTCATCAAAAATCCTTTTTATAATTCGATGTGCAACATGTTCTAATAATTTAGAGCGAATTGCCATTTCTTCTTCCACTATCCTATTTAGAAGCACATAATCAACCGTATCTTTTAACTCATCTGATAAAGAAGATTTCCTCAAATCAGTTTTAATTTCCAAATCAACTCGATAGTCAGAACCTATCTTTGCCTCTTCTACCAAACAACCGTGAAATGAAAAAGTTCTTATATTTTGTAATTTTATTGTTCCCATATTTTTTGTTTTCAGTCTCAGTTTTCAGTCTCAGTTGCAAGTTTATAAAAGAAAACTATAAACTGTAAACCGAAAACTCCAAACTTTTTTATCTTTGCTAAAATTACAAAATATCTATGTCAACAGAAGAAAAATCACTGAATTTCTTAGAACAAATTATCGAGGAAGATTTAAAAAATGGTTTATCAAAAGATAAGCTTCGTTTTCGTTTTCCGCCAGAACCAAACGGTTATTTACACGTTGGTCATGCAAGTGCAATTTGTTTAAATTTTGGATTAGGAATTGATTATCAGTCGCCAGTAAATTTACGTTTTGACGACACCAATCCAGCAAAGGAAGAACAGGAATATGTTGATGCTATCAAAAAAGACATTGAATGGTTGGGTTATCAATGGGCAAACGAATGTTATGCTTCCGACTATTTTCAACAATTATACGATTGGGCTGTTGAGTTTATCAAAAAAGGTAAAGCCTATGTTGATAGTCAATCTTCTGAAGAAATGGCAAAACAAAAAGGAACGCCAACGCAAGTTGGAACTGATTCACCTTACAGAAATCGTTCGGTTGAAGAGAATTTAGACCTTTTTGAACGCATGAAAAATGGCGAATTTGAAGAAGGAACGCATATTCTTCGTGCTAAAATTGACATGTCACATAACAATATGTTGATGCGTGATCCAATCATGTATCGTATTTTGAAAAAACATCATCATCGTACAGGAAATGATTGGTGTATTTATCCAATGTATGATTGGGCTCATGGCGAAAGTGATTATTTGGAACAAATTTCGCACTCGTTTTGTACACTAGAATTTTTGCCTCACAGAGAATTATACGATTGGTTTTTAGACCAAGTTTATGACGAAACAAAAGTGCGTCCAAAGCAAAGAGAATTTGCTCGAAGAAACCTTTCTCATACTGTAGTTTCTAAACGAAAATTATTGCAATTAGTTGAAGAAAAGCATGTTAACGGTTGGGATGATCCGCGAATGAGTACCATTTCAGGAATGCGTCGCCGTGGTTATCCGCCAATGGCAATTCGTAATTTTGCTAAAACTATTGGTATTGCAAAACGAACCAACTTGATTGATGTTTCACTTTTGGAGTTTTGCGTTCGCGAAGAATTGAATAAAACTGCACCACGAGTTATGGCAGTTTTAAATCCAGTGAAATTAGTAATTACCAATTATCCTGATGGAAAAGAAGAATGGCTTGAAGCCGAAAATAATCCGGAAGAAGAAGTAATGACGTATAGAAAAGTGCCTTTTTCTAAGGAATTATATATCGAAAGAGAAGATTTTCAGGAAGAAGCAAACAAGAAATTTTTCCGTTTAACTTTAGGTACAGAAGTACGTTTAAAAAATGCGTATATCATTAAAGGTGAAAGCGTTATAAAAGACGAAAACGGAACGATTACCGAAATTCACTGTACGTATGATACCGATTCTCGCAGCGGAAGTGGAACAGAAGCTTCTCAAAGAAAAGTAAAAGGAACAATTCATTGGGTTTCTATTAATCATGCAATTTCTGCTGAAGTTCGCAGTTATGACCGATTATTTTCTAATGAAAGTCCGGATGGAAATAAAGAAATCGACTTTAAAGAATTTATCAATCCAAATTCTTTAGAAATTATTACTGGTTATGTGGAACCAAGTTTGCAATCGGCTAAAGATTTAGACCAATTTCAATTTCAACGTTTAGGTTATTTTTGTGTTGATAAAGACTCATCTCCTTCCAACTTAGTTTTTAATAAAACGGTTGGTTTGAGAGACACTTGGGCAAAAGTGGAAAGTAAAGAATAAAAATTAAACTATAAGTTTTACTAATCAAAATCCTGAAACACTTCGGTATTTTTCTATTATTATAAAAAGTTATTAATAATTGAAAATTAATTAGTTTTTATTATCAAAAACGACCTTCATATTTTGTTTTTAATTCATTTTTAAAAATTGCTAAAGTGTTTTTACATAAATTATAAAAACTCCTTTTATTTCGCTTTAAAAACGTTTTTTGTTTCTTTAACCTGATATTAACACTAATTGCCATTTTTTTGTCGTATATTTAATAAAATTAAAAATATAGAAATTATGGCAAGTAAAAGTAGTGAAAGTATTTTGGCACTTTTGGCTGGTGCAGCAATTGGGGTTGGAATTGGAATTTTGTTTGCTCCCGATAAAGGTTCAAATACAAGAGATAAAATAAAAAACAGTTTTGACGATTTGAAAGATGGTGTAAAATCTAAGTTTGGTTCTTTTGAAGACGAAGCCAAAGAGAAGTTTTCACAATCTAAAGATGAATTGAAGGAAACGGTAGAAAGTTTGCTTTCGCAATCAAGTTATAAAGCCGAAGAAGCGATTACTTTTTTGGAAGAAAAACTAGCAGAGCTTAAAAAACAAAACGCTAAACTTCAAAAATAATGGCTTTTGAAGAACTAAAAGAAAATGTTGACAGCATTCAAGAAAATGCTAAAGCCTATTTAGAAAGTAGTATTTCATACTATAAACTTTGGGGTTTTAAAGTAGCAATGAAATCAACAACAATGATTCTCAAGTTTTTCTTGATTAGCATTTGTTTGATGATTTTTTTACTCTTTATTTCTATCGCTGGAGCAATTGCATTAGGAGAAATGATGGATAGCTATTCAATTGGTTTTCTGATTATTGCTGGAATATATTTGGTCTTAGCATTACTTTTATTTTTAGTAAAAGACAAAATTGTTGAAGGTCCAATTTTGGAAAAATTCTCTGAAATATTTTTTAACGATTAAATTATGGAAACAAAAAAATATTCTTCTTATGCCGAAATAGAACGCGATTTGGAAATTCTAAACCTCGAAAAAGAACTTTATTATCAAAAAATGAAGTTGAGTTTTGATAAAACTAAAGAGAGTTTGGTTCCTTCAAAATCCGTTTCGTTCGTTGGCGATTTATATCAAAAGGTATTTTCTGGAACGTATGGTACTATTTTCAAGATGTTAATTCCTTATGTAATAAATTGGTTAATAAACAGAAAAAGAGGCAATTAAGCCTCTTTTTTTATTGAAATAAAATGAATTAAACTTCATCTTCAGGGTTTGAAGTATCACTTGGATTAAAATCAGTTGAAGTGTGATCGTTTTTAGATTTAACACGTTTTGGTTGATTTTTCATCGTTTCACCAATTTGGTTACTTGCTGAGAAACTGGCTACCATGTTGTTTAACATATCACTTCCAGCTTGTGGAGAGTTTGGTAATAAAATCAAATTAGAATTTGTATCGGCTCCAATCGCTTGTAATGTATCGTAATGTTGCGTCACTACGATTAATGCCGAAGCTTCTTGAGAATTGATTCCAACTGAATTTAAAACTTCAACACTTTCTACTAATCCACGAGCAATTTCTCTTCTTTGGTCAGCAATACCTTGACCTTGAAGTTTTTTACTTTCCGCTTCCGCTTTCGCTTTGGCAACAATTCTGATTCGTTGTGCTTCACTTTCGAATTCAGCAGCTGTTTTTTCTCTATCGGCAGCATTGATTCTATTCATCGCATTTTTTACTTGAATATCTGGATCAATATCAGTTACCAAAGTATTGATAATATCATAACCATACGATACCATTGCTTCGTTCAATTCGCGTTTTACAGCAACAGCAATATCATCTTTTCTAACAAACACATCATCCAAAATCAATTTAGGAACTTCAGCACGAACTACGTCAAATACATAAGCCGTGATTTGATCATGTGGATATTCTAATTTATAAAAAGCTTCATAAACTTTGTCTTGAATTACTTTAAACTGAACCGAAACTTTCATTTTGATAAAAACGTTATCTTTAGTTTTGGTTTCAATCAATACATCTAGTTGTTGAATTCTAAGGTTCACTCTTCCTGCAATTCTATCAATAACTGGAATTTTTAACTGTAAACCTGAGTTTCGAATACTTGTAAATTTCCCGAAACGTTCTATAACTACAGCAGTTTGTTGCTTTACTGTAAAGAACGAAGAAAAAAGTAAAACCAGTCCGATAAAAAGGAGAATAAAAAAAATTGGCATAATTTCTATAAATTAAGTTGTTAATACTTTTATTATACGAGAATAACTTATGTTTGTTACAAATTATCAGTTATCATTTTATGAAGAAAAAAATTAGCCTTCTTTTATTGTTGATTTCCTCAATAGGATTTGCACAATACGGTTACAGAGATGGAAATAGAATCGGAATTTCGCTTGGAGTTAACCAAACTTCCTTATTTACAGACAATTTTAAGGCAAATCCGGAAATAGGTTTTGCTGGCGGACTTTCTGTTCGTGGAAATTATTATAACAATTGGAGCATGATTTATGGAATGCAGTTTTTTTCTAATAATTTTTCGTTGGAGTCTATAAGTAGCCAAAAAATTAAATACAATCTTCAAGGTGTAAAAGTTCGATTATTATTGAGTTATAATGTCGTTGAAGATCATGTTTCTTTGGATTTTGGTCCAATTTTGCAGATAAATGGAAAAATGAAAATTGCCGAGACTGACGAAAACAGAATTTTAAAAGGAACAACCTTGCAAGCGCAACAAATTACGGATATTTCTACTTTTAGCGGACACTTTTACCTTGGTGTTTCCGCTGGAAGCAAAACGGTTAGAGCTGTTGTTTTCTATGAATATGGATTTACCAACATCTTGAATAAACTTAATAAAGACGAAGCGTTAAAACCATTTTATAATGGAGAACTCAAAGGAAATTTGGGAACAATTAACGGTCAAGTAGTTTTTAATTTATAAAAAAAGCCCTGAATTTCAGGGCTTTTTTGTTTTTATAATTTTTCAATCGCTTTTTCCAATCGCTTAATCGTTTCTTCTTTTCCAATCAATTCTACAATATCAAATAAATGTGGACCTTTTAAAGCACCAACCAAACTCAAACGAAATGGTTGCATTACTTTTCCCATTCCGATTTCATTTTGTGTCATCCAGTCTTTTACAATAGTTTCAATAGTTACGGATGTAAAATCGTCAATAGATGACAAAACGGTAATTAATTGTTGCATTAATACTGGCGTTTCCTCTTTCCAATTTTTCGCCGCTTTTTCATCATAAGATTTTGGTGCAACAAAGAAATAATCAGCTAAATCCCAAAACTCAGAAACAAAATTAGCGCGTTCTTTTATCAATGATGTGATTTTTGTCATTTCAACGAAGGAGAAATCACACTTGCTATTTTTTTCAATTACATTTTTTTCAAACGCTTCTGCCAAACTCTCATCACTTTGCTTTTGCAAATATTGATGATTGAACCATTTATTTTTCTCTGGATCAAATTTTGCTCCAGCTTTATGAACTCTGTTCAAGTCAAATTTTTCAGCTAATTCTTCTAACGAAAAAAGCTCTTGATCGGTTCCATCATTCCATCCTAATAAAGCTAAAAAGTTAACAACAGCTTCTGGGAAAAATCCGTTTTCTCTGTAACCTGATGAAACCCCTTCGTCGGTTTTCCATTCCAAAGGAAATACAGGAAATCCCATTTTATCGCCATCGCGTTTGGATAATTTTCCGTTTCCGATTGGTTTTAAAATCAATGGTAAATGGGCAAATTCTGGCGCATCCCAACCAAAACTGCTGTACAATAAATAATGCAAAGGCAAACTTGGCAACCATTCTTCTCCACGAATAACATGCGACGTTTCCATCAAATGATCATCAACAATATTCGCTAAATGATATGTTGGCATTCCGTCAGATTTGAACAAAACTTTATCGTCCAATAAATTAGTATCAAATTTTATATCGCCACGAATGATGTCTTTTAACTCTAAAATTTCATTCACAGGCGTTTTAAATCGGATGACATAAGCTTCGCCGGATGCAATTCTTTTTTCAGTTTCCTCATTTGAAATTACCAAAGAAGTATCTAATTTTTCACGGTTATGCCAATTGTAAATAAATGTTTTTCCTTGTTCTTCGTGTTGTTTTCTATGAAAATCCAAGCTTTCAGCCGTGTCAAATGCATAATACGCATTTCCCGAAGCAATCAATTGATCAGCATATTGTTTGTACAAATGTTTTCTTTCGCTTTGACGATAAGGTCCAAATTTTTCGTTTTTTCCAATAGTTTCACTTGGAGCAATTCCAAGCCATTCTAATGCTTCCATGATATATTCTTCCGCACCAGGAACAAAACGATTTTGATCGGTATCTTCAATTCTTAGATAGAAGGTACCGTTATGTTTTTTAGCAAATAAATAATTGAATAAAGCGGTTCTAACGCCACCAATATGCAATGGTCCAGTTGGACTTGGAGCAAAACGAACTCTAACAGGTTTTGACATTTTATTAAATTTTTGGCAAAGATAAACAGAAGTTAGAAGTCAGAAGTCAGAAGTTAGAAGTTTTTAAGATTGCTTTTGAAATTGACTTTTGAAATTGACTTTTGAAATTGCTTTTGAATTTGACTTTTTTTTAACGTTTTCATATTCGGGAAAAATTGTACATTTATCGGTTATTAACAAAAGAGTAGCAATTTTGAACAATTCGGGCATTATTTACGACAAACTGGAAGCTTTTATCAAAAAGTTTTATACTAATGAATTACTTCGTGGAACCATTTTCTTCGTTGGAATTGGTTTGCTGTATTTTTTGTTTACACTTTTTGTGGAATATTTCCTTTGGCTAAAACCAACAGCCAGAACCATTTTGTTTTGGACATTTATTACTGTGGAGCTTTTCCTTTTATTGCGATTTATCCTTTTCCCGATTTTTAAATTGTTCAAACTCCAAAAAGGAATTGATTATAACGAAGCGTCAAAAATCATCGGAAGCCATTTTAGTGAAGTAGGTGATAAGCTGACTAATTTTTTGCAACTTTCTGATGATAAAAATAAATCTGAATTGCTTTTAGCATCAATTGACCAAAAAGCAAATACACTTCAGCCTGTTCCTTTTAGTAATGCGGTTAATTTTGGTAAAAACAAAAAGTATTTGCCTTTGGCGATTATCCCGATTTTGTTTTTTGCTTTTTTCTACATTTCTGGGAATAGTAATTTCATAACCCAAAGTTTGAATAGAGTTGTCAATTATAAACAACAATTTCTTCCGCCAGCGCCATTCGAATTTCAGGTTTTGAATACTAATTTACAGACCGAACAGAATAAAGATTTTTTATTAAAAGTTAAAACAATAGGTAAAGTTGTTCCTGAAAATGCCTTGATTTTTATCGGTGATGAAAGCTATTTTATGGAAAAAAATCAAGAAGGCGACTTTGAGTTTATTATTCCAAAACCATCAGAAAACATTCCTTTTCACATTGAAGCTAACGAAGTTTCATCCCAAGAATATGAATTAAAAGTTGTAACCGTTCCATCCATTGCTAATTTTGAAATGGTACTGAATTTTCCAAGTTATTTGAACAAAAAAGCTGAAGTTATAAAAGGAACAGGAAATGCTATCATTCCCGAAGGTACTAGAGTTACATGGCGAATGAACACCTTAGCTACTCAAAAAGTGGATTGGATTAGTGCAAACAATAAACAAGCGTTCATTAAAAACGAAAATCTTTTTTCGCTTTCTAAAAACATTCTTCAAAATACGGATTATCAAATTCTGACATCAAATAATAAAGTTCAGAATTATGAAAAACTAAATTACCAAGTTTCAGTGATTAAAGACCAATTCCCAACTATTTCTGTAAATAATGCTCCAGATAGTCTTAAAGTGAACAAGAATTTTGTCTTAGGTCAAGTTTCCGATGATTATGGACTGTCTAAGCTTCAAATTGTTTATTATCCAAAGGATAAGCCTAATGCTGCAAAACGTGGAACTATTGGCGTTAAAAAGGACGTTTATGATCAATTTGTATTTTCTTTTCCAAGCAATCTTCCTGTAGAAGAAGGTGTAAATTATGAATACTATTTTGAAATTTTTGATAACGATGCAATTCATAATTTCAAGAGTACCAAATCATCTGTTTTTAGTAATAGAATCGCAACTGAAACGGAAAAAGAAGATCAAATTTTGCAACAACAAAATGACAATATTAATTCGCTTGCCAAATCCTTAAAAGCACAAGATAAGCAGCTTTCCGAAATGGATAAGTTGAAAAAAATGGGTAAAGAAAAAGATAATTTAGAATATAAAGACCAACAAAAAGTAAATGATTTTCTTCAACGTCAAAAACAACAAGACGAATTGATGAAGGAGTTTTCAGAAAAAATGAAAGAGAACTTAGAGCAATACAAAACCGATAAAAAGGATGAAAAAAAGGAGTTACTTGAAGAACGTTTAGAAAAAACACAAAAAGAATTGGAAAAAAACCAAAAGCTATTGGAAGAACTTGAAAAACTGAATGAAAAAATTAGCAAGGAAGAATTGTTCGAAAAAATCGAAAAGTTTCAACAAAATAGCAAAAATCAAAAGAAAAGCTTGGAGCAATTAGTGGAGTTAACCAAACGTTATTACGTTGAAAAGAAAGCAGAACAGATTGCGGATAAGTTAGACAAACTAGCTGAAAAGCAAGATAAACTTTCTGAAAAGACAAATGAAAATACAACGGATAAACAAGAGGAAATTAATAAAGAATTTGATGAGCTTCAAAAAGAATTAAACGATATTAAAAAAGAAAATAACGAATTAAAATCTCCAATGGAATTACCAAAAACAGAGGAGAAAGAAAAAAGTATTGATGAAGATTTAAAAAACGCTAAAGAGCAATTGCAAAAACAACAAAAAGATAAAGCCAAACCAAAACAAAAAAGCGCTTCTAAAAAGATGAAGCAAATGAGCCAAGACATGATGGAGATGATGGCTGGTGCTGAAATGGAACAGTTGGAGGAAGATGTTGCCATGTTGCGACAAATTTTAGACAATCTTCTAGCTTATTCGTTTTCACAAGAAGACGTGATGAAACAATTTAAAGGATTGAAAAGAGGTTCACCTTCCTTCAACAAAAATCTTAAAATCCAACAAGATTTAAAACAACAGTTTAAACATGTTGATGATAGTTTATTTGCTATGTCTTTACGTAATCCAAAAATGGCGGAAAACATTACTATTGAGATTGGAAATGTTCAATACAATGTTGATAAAGCTATAGAAAATTTAGTAGAATCTAATATTTCTAAAGGTAATTCACACCAACAATATGCCGTTGCTTCTTCAAATAAACTTGCGGACATGTTAAGTGATATCATGAATAGTATGCAGAATCAGATGCAAATGTCTGGTTCAGGAATGGGTAAACCAAAACCAGGTCAAGGTCAAGGCGAAATGCAACTACCAGATATTATTAAAAAGCAAGAAGGTTTAGGTGAAAAAATGAAAAAGGGAATGAAAAAAGGTGAGAAACCAGGTGAAGGAGAAGAAGGTGAACAAGGTGAAAAAGAAGGAAGTTCTGGTAAAGAAGGAAAGCAAGGACAGAAAGAAGGAAGTTCAGGTAAAGATGGAACTAGCGGAAAAGAAGGTTCTGGTAAGAACGGCAAAAACGGAAAGAACGGTCAAGGTGGTGGAAGCGGAAATTCTCAAGGAAATAAAGATGGTGAAAACGGTGAAGACGGCGAAGGAAATGCTAAGGAAATTATGGAAATTTACAAGGAACAACAACAACTTCGCGAAGCTTTACAAAAAGAATTAAATAAGCAAGGAATTGGTGGAAGCGGTCAAAATGCCTTGAACCAAATGAAGCAAATTGAAAAGCAGTTGTTAAACAAAGGTTTTAACAATGAAGTCATCCAAAAAGCTTTGAACTTGAAATATGAATTACTAAAACTTGAAAAAGCAATTCAAGAACAAGGAGAAGATAAAAAGCGTCAATCTGAAACAAACAAGAAAGAGTTTAATAATCAGACTAATGCATTACCAGCACGTTTGCAAGAATATTTGAATAGTATTGAAATTTTAAATAGACAAAGCTTACCTTTGCGCTCCAATTTTAACCAAAAGGTTCAAGAATATTTCAAAAATGATTAGTTTTAATTACGAGGTTGATTTTATTTTAGACAATGAAGAACAATTTTCAAGTTGGCTTTCAGATGTTATTATTTCTGAAAATAAGCTTGAAGGTGAAATCAATTATATCTTTTGTGATGATGATTATTTACTTGAAATCAACCAACAATATCTTGATCACGACACGTTAACCGATATAATTAGCTTTGATTATTCTATAGGAAACGATTTACACGGCGATATTTTTATTTCTATTGATAGAGTTCGAGAAAATGCTCATGATTTTGATGTTTCTTTTCAAGATGAGTTAAAAAGAGTTATGGTTCATGGTGTTTTGCACTATTGTGGATATAAAGATAAATCGGATGACGATGAAAAGTTAATGCGTCAAAAAGAAGAGGAGAAAATGTTAATGTTCCACGTGAAACAAAATTAAACAATGTTTTTAGAAAAATACGATACTATAGTTGTTGGTGCTGGACATGCAGGTTGCGAAGCTGCCGCTGCATCCGCTAATTTGGGATGTTCGACGCTATTGGTTACAATGAGTTTGCAGAACATTGCTCAAATGTCTTGTAATCCTGCTATGGGTGGAATTGCAAAAGGTCAAATCGTTCGTGAAATTGACGCGCTTGGAGGTTATTCAGGAATTATCTCTGATAAAACCGCTGTTCAGTTTAAGATGTTGAACAAGTCAAAAGGACCAGCAATGTGGTCGCCAAGAGTGCAAAGCGATAGAATGCGATTTTCTGAGGAATGGAGATTGAAACTGGAACAAACACCAAATCTCGATTTTTATCAAGAAATGGTAAAAGGTCTTTTGATAAAGAATAATAAAATTGAAGGCGTAGTAACATCTCTTGGAATTGAAATTAAAGCTAAAACAGTTGTCCTAACGAATGGAACTTTCCTCAACGGACTAATTCATATCGGAGAAAAACAATTCGGTGGAGGAAGAGCTGGTGAAAGTGCTGCATATGGAATTACTGAGGATTTAATAAAAGTTGGTTTTGAAGCAGGAAGAATGAAAACTGGAACACCACCACGAGTTGATGGTCGTTCTCTAGATTATTCAAAGATGCGTGAAGAACCAGGCGACACCATTCCTGATAAATTTTCATATTCTGACAAAACCAAACCTTTGGTTCATCAAAAGTTGTGTCATATGACATATACTTCAAATGAAGTGCATAACATTTTACGAGAAGGTTTTGATAGAAGTCCAATGTTTAATGGCAGGATTAAGAGTATTGGTCCAAGATATTGTCCGTCTATTGAAGATAAAATTAATCGTTTCGCTGATAAAGAAAGACACCAGTTATTTATTGAACCAGAAGGCTGGAATACCGTAGAGGTTTATGTAAATGGTTTTTCAACTTCTTTGCCTGAGGATATTCAGTTCAAAGCGTTACGTTCAGTTGAAGGTTTTGAAAAAGTTAAATTCTTTCGTCCAGGTTATGCGATAGAGTATGATTATTTTCCGCCGACACAATTAAAGCATACTTTGGAAACTAAATTGGTTGAAGGTTTGTATTTTGCTGGTCAAATAAATGGAACTACAGGTTATGAAGAAGCTGCTTCACAAGGAATGATGGCCGGAATTAATGCTGCTTTGAAAGTAAAAGAACAAGAACCAATGATTTTGCGTCGCGATGAAGCCTACATCGGTGTTTTGATTGACGATTTAATAACAAAAGGAACAGAAGAACCATATCGTATGTTTACTTCTCGTGCAGAATACAGAACGTTGTTGCGCCAAGATAATGCTGATTTTAGACTTACACCTAAATCATTTAAAATTGGTTTAGCTTCCGAAAAGCGAATGCGAAGAATGGAACATAAATTCAACGAAAGTGAAAAAATGGTCAATTTCTTCAAAGATACTAGCGTTACTCAAGAAGAAGCAAATCCTATTTTGATTGAAAAGGAAAGTTCGCCAATGGTTCAGTCTGATAAAATGTTTAAGGTTTTTTCTCGACCACAAATAGAGTTGGATGATATTCTAAAATTTGAAAAAGTTCAACAGTATATCCAAGAGAATGATTTAGACAAAGAAATTATTGAGCAAGCTGAAATACAAGTGAAGTATTCTGGCTATATTGAAAAAGAAAGAAATAATGCAGAAAAATTAGTTCGTCTAGAAGATATAAAAATACCTGACAATTTTGATTATCATAAAATCAAATCCATGTCAATAGAAGCAAAGCAAAAATTATCGGCTATTCGTCCGGTTACCATTTCGCAAGCATCAAGAATTAGTGGAGTTTCTCCAGCTGATATATCCGTTTTATTAATCTATATGGGAAGATAGGATTTTAGACTTTAGAATAGCGATAGGTGATTTTAGAATTAAAAATCGACAATCTTAATTCGTTAATCAACAATCTAAAATCGCTTGTTCCACGTGAAACGTACTTTGCCAAACCCAATAAACACAGACATTACATGAGTTTTCAAAACAATATTTTTTACAATAAAGCAATTGATTATTCGGTTTCTAAAGAAACTTTTGATTTACACCATAATCCCGAATACGACATGCTAATCACATTTCCTAAACCAAGTTTGGAAAAATTGCCTAGCTATTATGAAAGCGATGATTATATTTCACACACAGATGGAAAACGTTCTTTGTTCGAAAGATTGTATCAATTTATAAAAGGAATTGCTTTAAAAAACAAATTAAAATTAATCAATGCACAATCTCCAAAAGGCAGACTTTTAGATATTGGAGCAGGAACAGGTGACTTTCTTTCTGTTGCCAAAAAAGACGGTTGGCAAACGGTTGGGATCGAACCAAGTGCTAAAGCCAAAGACATTGCAATAAAAAAAGGAGTAAGCTTTGCAGCAGATTTAGCGTCGCTGGAAGATAATTCTTTTGATATAATTACTATGTGGCATGTTTTGGAACATGTTCCTAATTTAGAAGAATATATTTCCGAATTGAAACGGTTACTAAAACCTAATGGAACAATTGTGATTGCTGTACCTAATTTTAAATCATATGATGCTAAATATTATGGAGAATTTTGGGCAGCGTTTGATGTTCCTAGACATTTGTGGCATTTCTCTAAAACAGCAATTCAAAAGTTATTTGCTACTCAAAATTTACAATTGGTAGCTGTATTACCAATGAAATTTGATAGTTATTATGTAAGCTTATTGTCTGAAAAGTATAAAAACGGAAGTATGAATTTTTTCAATGCTTTTTGGATAGGTTTTAAATCAAATCAATATGGAAAGAAGAAAAAGGAGTATTCTTCACACATTTATCTGCTAAAAAACTAATAAACGCCTTTCTTTTAACGATTGTAATCGATTTTATAATCTCGATTTGGAAAAAAGAAAAAGCTGTTTAAATCGCTTTATTTGAAGCTGTTTTTAATAACAAAATCTTATACTCTTTTTACAAGCTATAAGAAATTACAATATAAAGAAAATCAGTACTTTTTTTATTCCTTGAAATAATTAAAGTTTATTTTTTTACTTTTGAGCCCAAGAATGAAAATTCACAATCAAATTGATTTTTAAATCAAATTATCATAACAAATTAATTATTCATGAAAAAAACAGTTATTCTTTTTGCATTGGCTATTTCAATTTTGTCTTGCAACAAAACAACAGAAACAAAAGAATTTAAAACAGCTTATATCGACACATCAAAATTGATGGAAGAAAGTACAGAAGCTAAAGATATTGAAGCAAAGTTCAAAGACAAATCCAAAGTAATGGGCAATCAATTAGAAGCTGAAGTTACACGTTGGAAATCTGAAGCTGCAAATTTCCAAAAAAATGCGCAAGCTAACGGACAAGCTTGGGCACAACAAAAAGGTGCTGAATTACAAAAAAGAGAGCAAGAATTATCTTATGCTCAAGAAGGAATGTTAAGACAACTTCAGCAAGAAAGTGGAACAGAATTAGACTCTTTAGTATCTAATTATAAAAAAGTAATTAAAGACTTCGGTAAAGAAAAAGGATACGATTATATCTATGGAACTGGAGAACCAGCTTCTATTCTTTATGCAAAAGATAGTTATGATATCACAAAAGACATCATAAAAATCGTTAATGATAAATACAAATCAACAGCTAAAAAAGAAGATACAGCATCTGAAAAGAAATAATTAAACGTTATTTATAACTCAAAACGTCTTCATTTTTGAAGGCGTTTTTTTATTTTGTATATTGAAAAACAATCTGTTATTTTTGTTTTTCTAAAATATAAGCCAATGGAATTCATCTCAGCCGAAGCAAAATACGTTTTGCAATTTATCAATCAGACCAACCGATCTATTTTTCTAACTGGAAAAGCAGGAACAGGAAAAACAACTCTTCTCAAAGAAATTATTCAAACAACTCACAAAAATTGTGTGGTTGTCGCACCAACTGGAATTGCTGCATTAAACGCTGGTGGCGTTACTATTCACTCCATGTTTCAACTGCCTTTTGGCGGTTTTTTACCTGATAATTCTACAGCGCAGTTTAACGATAATTCAAAATTTGAAAGTCGAGCAACCTTGCGTAGACATTTCAGAATGAGTGGATTAAAGAAAGCAGTTATCAAAAACATGGAATTGCTTATCATTGACGAAGTCAGCATGTTGCGTTCCGATTTGTTAGATGCAATGGATTTTATGATGCAATCGGTTCGTAAAAAAAACCAACCTTTTGGTGGTGTTCAAGTGCTTTTTATTGGCGACTTGTTGCAACTTCCACCAATTGTAAAAGACGATGAATGGCGAGTTTTACGCAATTATTACAAAGGTAAATTCTTTTTTCACGCTCATGTCATTTTGCAAAATCCACCACTATATATTGAGTTGTCTAAAATTTTTCGACAAACCGATGATAGATTTATTTCAGTTTTAAATAACCTCAGAAACAATACAATTACAGAAAATGACGTGTTAATTTTAAATGAATTTGTCAAGCCAAATTTTGATCTAAAACAAAACAAAGGCTACATCACTTTGACAACTCATAATGACAAAGCAGATAAAATCAATATCCAGTCTTTGCAAGATTTAGAAGGAAATTCTAGAATTTATAAAGCTGAAATAACCGATGATTTTCCTGATAAAATCTACCCAATCGAAGAAAATTTAGAGTTAAAAGTTGGTGCACAAATTATGTTTATTAAAAATGATTTGTCTTTTGAAAAAAAATTCTTCAACGGCAAAATGGGTATTGTGAAATCCTTGTCTGAAAGAGAAATTTTAGTCCATTTTCCGGATGAAAATAAAACGATTGAAGTTGAAAAATTTGAATGGCAAAACATTCGTTATTCGGTAAACGAAAATACTAAAGAAATTGAAGAGGAAGTTTTAGGTACTTTTGTGCATTATCCAATCAAATTGGCTTGGGCAATCACTGTTCATAAAAGCCAAGGATTAACTTTTGACAAAGCTGCAGTTGATGTCTCGCAAGTTTTTCAACCAGGACAAGCCTATGTTGCACTTTCAAGATTACGTTCGTTAAATGGCTTAATTTTGCTTTCTCCGTTGCGAATGAATGGCATTTCTAGCGATCAAGATGTGATGGAGTATGCCGAGAATAAAGCCACGAACGATTTTCTTGAAAATACGTTACAAACCGATACTAAAAATTTTATACATAACTATTTGATTAACAGTTTTGATTGGGCAGATTTGGCTCAAGAATGGCGAAATCATCAATTTAGTTACAACGAAAAATCGGAAGTTTCAGAAAAATCAAAACATGCAATTTGGGCAAAAAAACAAACTGAAGAAATGGAAAAACTACTTGATCCGTCAAGAAAATTTATTCTTCAATTAAATAAATTATTTTCTTCAAATGCTGATTTACAATTTATTAACCAAAGATTTCAAGCTGCATTTAATTATTTTTTGCAACCAATAGACAATTTGGTTTATGAAATTTTGTGGAAACTAGAGGAAGTAAAGCGAATAAAAAAAGTAAAAGCCTATTACGAAGAATTATTGATTTTAGAAGAGCTTCAGCTGAAAGCAGTTTTACGATTAATGAAAGCCAAGTTGTTGATTGAAACTGTTGTAAAAGGCGAAACAATTTCTAAAGAAAAATTATCATCAGACGAAATTCGATTTTATAAAATCAAAAAACTTGACACGATACGCGAGGAATTTAAAAATCTAAATGTTACGCTAATCGACAATGAAGATGATGTCAATAGATACGCCAAAAAAGAGAAGTCTAAAGAACCAAAAAAATCTACAGTTCAGGAAACGTATGAGTTATGGATTCAAAAAAATTCTATTAAAGAAATTGCCGCCATTAGAAAACTAACAACGCAAACTATTGGCGGTCATTTAGCTAAATTAATAGAATCCGAAACCATCAAATTATCCGATGTTTTACCAGAAGATAAAATAGAAGAATTAGCAGCAGCTTTCAAAGGTTATAAAGAAGAAACTTTAAACCCTTTAAAAGAAAAATATGGCGATAAATTTACTTGGGACGAATTGAAAATGTACAAGGCAAGTTTGTAATTAACTTAACCAAAAAACACCTAAAATTGCAGGAACGAAATATATTGCTATCGTTCTTGCTCCATCATAATCTTTAGCCAATCGCTGACCAAATAACATCATTAACAAAGAAATACACGAATAAACAGCACCATAAAAACCGAATAATCGACCGCCGTTTACATAAAGTTCAACCACACCGATTGAACTACATATTCCAGCAATCAATTCGAACAGTAAAAGAAAACCAACAAGAAAAGGAACATAATTTTTTACAAATGTTTTTTCAAAATGTGGTTTCATCCAAGCCATATTATCGTTCCAATGAAAAATTTTGTCGTGAGCAGACATTAAAAAAGTAATGGCAAGAAAAACTAAAACCAAGACAGAAGCGGTATTGTTCATTGTGTTTTTTATTAATTAAGTTCAACAAAATATTTGCTTAATTAAAGATAACGATTTTAATCGAAATAATGCACTCAAAGTTAATTTTTGTGAATCAATCGAGTTAATTTAATCGATAAATCAGTTAGAATAATTTTCGCATTTCCATTTCTTTCGATATGATAAATAGCATCTGAAAGCGCTTCAAAAATTTCCGAAATATTATTTCCAGTTACAAAAGGAGCAAATTTATCAAGTGTGAAATTTTCCACTTTTGTTTCAACATAAACCAGACTTTTAGCCTCATAATTTTGCATCAATGCTTGACGAAACATAGTGATACAATAATTTAGAAATTGTTTTTGACTTTCTCTTCCAATACCAGCAATGGTTTCGCTCCAGGAAAGTAAACCATTAATAGCTGAAGCATTTCCTTTGGCACGAAAAGCCGTTCGAACCCAATCTACAAACCATTCTTCAAAAGGAAGTTCTTCTTCATCCGTTTCTAAAAGATGCAATGCAGCGTTGTAATTTCCTTGTGCTTGATGCGCCACTTTTTTTGCTATTTTGGCATCAATATTTAATTTAGAAATTAAGTTTTCTTCAATTATTTTTTCGGACAAGGCACCAAAATTAAGCACTTGACAACGCGAACGAATCGTTTGAATGATATCTTCTTCGTTTTCAGAAATTAATAAAAAAACGGTTTTTTCTGGAGGTTCTTCAAGTAGTTTTAACAATTTATTGGAAGCAGCAATATTCATTTTTTCTGCCATCCAAACAATCATAATTTTATATCCACCTTCGTAAGATTTTAATGCCAATGATTTTAAAATATCTTGCGCATCGTCAACACGAATTTCTCCTTGTTTGTTTTTCACACCCAAATGTTTGTACCAATCAAATAAGCTTCCATAAGGATTTTTGGTTACAAACTCTCTCCAATCACTAATGAAATCAGCACTTTTGGGATTTTTTTTAATATCTTCATTTGTTACATTTGGATAAATAAAATGCAAATCAGGATGAGATAAAGCCTGAAACTTTAAATTGCAACTTTCGTTTCCACCCGAATTTTCATTGCCGATATTCGTACAAAGTACAAACTGTGCATAAGCAATAGCCATCGCCAAAGTGCCACAACCTTCTGGACCAACAAAAAGTTGTGCGTGAGGAATTCTTCCTGCCAAAGCACTTTTTGTCAAATGATTTTTAATGTATTCCTGACCTAAAATTTCTGAAAACTGCATAAAGCAAATATAAGTTAAAAAACCATTTTCAAATTGTTTTTTCAAATCAATAATGCGTTGATTTCAGCAGCACTTTTTTTGTTAATTTACTTCAATATTTTGATTTCAAATGGTTTGGCTCTTAAAATTCTCTTAAAAAAAGCCAATTAAAGTTCGAAAAAGACCGATAAAATTTAATTTTATTATATTTGCAAATAGTACTAAACAATTCCACAATTAATGAAAACCATTCAAGATTTCAATTTCAAAGACAAAAAAGCTATAATTAGAGTTGATTTTAATGTTCCTTTAGACGAAAATTTTAACGTAACAGATGCCAACAGAATAGAAGCCGCAAAGCCAACTATAGATAAAATTTTAGCCGATGGAGGAAGTGTAATTTTGATGTCACATCTTGGAAGACCAAAAGGAAAAGAAGATAAATATTCCCTAAAACATATCGTTTCAAAAACAGCAGAAGTTCTGGGAAAACCAGTAAAGTTTGCTGAAGATTGTCGTGGTGAAATTGCAAAACAAGCCGTTCAAAATCTTCAAAATGGAGAAATACTATTGTTGGAAAACCTTCGTTTTTATGCAGAAGAAGAAGCTGGAGATGTTGATTTTGCCAAAGAATTATCTTCTTTAGGCGATATCTATGTAAACGATGCTTTTGGAACAGCACACAGAGCACATGCTTCAACAACTATAATTGCACAGTTTTTTCCAGAAAATAAATGTTTTGGCACGCTTTTAGCAAAAGAAATAGAAAGTTTAAATAAAGTGTTAAGCAATTCTGTGAAACCAGTAACCGCTGTTCTTGGTGGTTCGAAAGTGTCTTCAAAAATTACGGTTATCGAAAACATTTTAGATAAAGTAGATCACATGATTATCGGTGGCGGAATGACTTTTACTTTCGTGAAAGCTTTGGGCGGAAAAATTGGTGATTCTATTTGCGAAGATGATAAACAAGAATTAGCTTTAGAAATATTGCGTTTGGCAAAAGAAAAAAATGTACAAATTCATATTCCTGTTGACGTTGTTGCCGCAGATGCTTTTTCAAACGATGCTAATACCCAAATAGTTGATGTTCGTGAAATTCCTGATGGATGGCAAGGTTTAGATGCTGGACCAAAATCGTTAGATAATTTCAAAAAAGTAATTTTAGAAAGTAAAACCATTCTTTGGAACGGACCTTTGGGTGTTTTTGAAATGGAAAATTTTGCAAACGGAACAATTAAATTAGGAGATTTTATCGCTGAAGCAACAAGAAATGGAGCTTTTTCTCTTGTTGGTGGTGGCGATTCAGTAGCAGCAGTAAAACAATTCGGTCTGGAAGAAAAAATGAGTTACGTTTCAACTGGTGGTGGAGCAATGTTAGAAATGCTTGAAGGAAGAGTTTTACCAGGAATTGCAGCAATAGCAAAATAAATGTTAAAGTTTGTAATAATTTAAATTACAAATCGTTATACATAAAATGAATATTGGTTTATCCAAAAATACGACAGTATGAAAAATAAAATTTATAAAATTACAGTAGCATTACTTTTTAGCGGTTTTGTTTCTTTTGCACAAGAAGATTCCGTTGCGGTTGCTACAACACAAGTAATTACCCCAAAAGTTGTTTTAACCCAAAGACAAGTGCTAGATTCCATAAAATCAACATTTGTTCATGATAACATTGCTACTTGTATTGATAGTATGTGGATGAAAGAACTAGCAAGTTTGGATTTATACGAAACCTTAACCCTTGACATTAAAAACATTAATGTTGACGAAAAAGTAGAGTATGAGTTACCAACAGAATTGCTGAAAGAACGATTAAAGAAGCTTGACGAAAAATCACCTTTTAATATTGAATATAATGTTGGTTTAGAAAATGTAATTAAATCATTTTTAAAAAACAGAAAAAGAGGATTTGAAAGGTTAATGGGAGTTTCTCAATATTATTTTCCATTGTTTGAAGAGTCTTTAGCCGCACAAAATATTCCATTGGAAATTAAGTATTTAGCGGTTGTTGAATCAGCTTTAAACCCAAGAGCAGTTTCAAAAGCTGGAGCAACAGGTTTATGGCAATTCATGTACCAAACAGGAAAACAATACGGGCTAAAAATTGATACTTATGTAGACGAAAGAAGCGATCCTTTAAAAGCGAGCAAAGCTGCTACACAATATATGAAAAACATGTATAGTATTTTTGGCGATTGGGATTTGGTTCTAGCATCTTATAATACTGGACCAGGAAATGTCGCAAAAGCAATTCGTCGTTCGGGAGGAAAACAAAATTATTGGAACATTAGACCTTATCTTCATAAAGAAACTCAAGGGTATGTTCCTGCTTTTTTAGCAACTATGTATATTTTCGAATACCATAAAGAACACGGAATTGCACCTCATAAACCAATTGCTAATAATTTTGCGACGGATACTGTTTTGGTAAAAAGAGCATTATCGTTCAAGCAAATTGCTGATTTATTAGATGTATCAGTGGCAGAATTACAGTTCTTAAATCCTTCATACAAAAGAGAAGTTATTCCATACATTACTGGAAATGATTATTATTTGAGATTGCCGTTAGATAAAATTGCGTTGTTTGCCTCAAATGAAGAAAAAATTTATGCTTACGCAAAATATGAAGAAAATCTTAGAGAAAAACCATTTCAAACAATGCTTGCTTCTAGAGATTCTTCCAATACGAATACCACTTCTAGAGTAAAATATCACAAGGTAAGGCGCGGTGATAATCTCAGCGAAATTTCAGATAGATATGGTGTTACTATCGCAGAATTGAAAAAATGGAATCGTTTAAAAAGTAATAAAGCTCCGCTTGGTCGAAATTTAAAAGTGTACACCAATGAAAGCATTGCTGTTCAAACAAAAAAAGCTATCAAATCGGATACAACTGCTGTAAAAGAATCGTTAGCATCAAATGAAAAGAAAGTTTTCAAAGAGGAAAAAGTGGTTACTTATAAAGACGTCACGAAGTTTTACAAAGTAAAAAAAGGTGATAATCTTGGAGAAATCGCTGATAAACACGGCGTTTCTGTAGCGGAAGTAAAAAAATGGAACAAGCTGAAAAGCAATAACATTATGCTTGGCGCCAATTTAAAAATCGTTAAAAACGAAAGAGTTGTAACAACCGTTAAAAAAGAAATCAAACAACCAAAAATTGTTGAAAATAATGAAAATGAAGCTATTACTTCATCTGAAAATAATGACGATGCTACTCAAAATCCAAAAGATTATTATGAAGTACAAAAAGGAGATAATCTTTTTTACATCGCTAAAAAATTCAATGTTAGCATAGAAGATTTAAAAAAATGGAATAATCTTGAAGACGGAAACATTCAGTTGGGTTCAAAATTAACTTTGATGAACGCAAAAGATGATAAAAATGAAGAAGTATCAGAACCTAAAACAGAGACTAAAATTGTAGAATACACTGTGAAAAGAGGAGATAATCTAGGTGCAATAGCCAAAAAATATAACGCTTCTCTTTCTGATTTAAAAGATTGGAACGAATTAGAAAGTACCGATATTCAAGTTGGTTCAAAACTAATTGTATCTAAAAAATTATTTGTTGTGAACGATGATAAACCTTCCAAAAAAGAAGTTGCAGCTAACAATGAGAAGTCAAAAGAAAAACTTTATCTAGTAAAACATGGCGACTCGCTCTATAGCATTGCTAAAAAATCGGGAGTAACTATTTCTGATATAAAAAAATGGAATGGTAGCAAAGTGGAAAGCCTAAAACCAGGTATGAAACTTAAAATTAACGGTTAATCCGAAAATCTTCAATACATTTGGGTTTTATTTCATTAGTCATGAATAAAACCCTTTTTTTATTTTTAACAATTTCATTTTTTCTTTCCTGTCAAAAGAAAACCGACTCGCTGAATGAAGAAAATTCCAGCGCAATTAATACTATTTCGGTGATTATTGATGACCAATTATGGAACTCTGAAGTTGGTGATAGCATCAGAAATAAATTTGCATCGCCTGTTTTAGGACTACCACAAGAAGAACCACTTTTTACCATCAAGCAATATCCAGTTAAATTATTCGAAGGATTTTCTACAGGAAGTAGAAACATGATTATTGTTAAAAAAAGTGATAAAAATTTATTTGAAATCAGAGTAAATGAATTTTCGAAGCCACAAAACGCCATTCATATCGACGGAAAATCAACAAATGAAATCATCGCAATTCTAGAAAAGCATACGCCAGAAATTATTCAGCGAATGCGAAATACCGAAATTGAAGCAGCTCAAAAAATAATCTTAGACTCGGTTCAAAACACTAAAAAAATAAAAGTAAAATTCAATGTCGATTTAGATATACCATCCAAATATGAATATGTGATGCGACGAAAGAATTTTGTTTGGCTAAAAAAAGAAATCACCAGCGGTAATGCTAGTTTAGTAATTTATCAAGTTCCGTATAAAAACATTCATAACTATAACACCGTGAACGATATTGTTCGCACCAGAGACTCAATAGGAAGATTATACATTCATGCTAAAGGAAATAACGCCAAGATGAAGACAGAAGAAGCCTATTTCCCTTATTTTTCAAAAATAAAATTAAAAGAATATGATGCTTTTGAAACCAAAGGAACATGGCAAATGAATAATGATTTTATGTCCGGACCATTTATAAACTACGCCATAAAAGACAAAGCAAATAATCGAATTCTAATTCTTGAAGGGTTTTGTTATGCGCCATCAAAAGAAAAAAGAGATTTGATGTTTGAATTAGAATCAATCATAAAAACGATACGAATACCTAAAACCAAATAAACGATGTTGCTAGAATGGAAAACAAAGCGATTTGAGACACTTTCTTCGCTTGAACTATATGATTTACTAAAACTACGTAGCGAAGTCTTTGTAGTGGAGCAAAATTGCGTTTATTTGGATATTGACAGCAAAGATGAAAAAGCATTACACCTATTAGGAACTTTTGAAGGGAAAATTGTGGCTTATGCACGATTGTTTAAACCAAAAGATTACTTTGCTGAAGCTTCTATTGGTAGAGTTGTAACGCATCCTGATTTTAGAGAGCGAAAAATTGGCCATATTCTAATGCGAGAAGCCATTGAAAGCATTCGAATTTATTTTGGTGAGAGCAAAATCACAATTTCGGCACAATTGTATTTGAAGAAATTCTATGAAAGTCACGGTTTTATTCAAACCAGCGAAATGTATTTAGAAGATGATATTCCGCATATTGAGATGAAGAAAAATTAAATCTTCGTAATCAATAATTCAACCCTTCTGTCATATTCAGTGCCTTTCCCAAGCGGAACCGTATTGCCATAACCTTTGAAAGTCATTCTGTTTTTTTGAATTTTTTTGAAAACTAAATATTTAAAAACCGATTCGGCTCTGTTGGTTGAAAGTTGTCTTTTTCTTGTGTCTTTATCTATAGCTTCTTTTTGGTATGGCGGTGTGCAGCAAACGTGTCCTTGAATTTCAAACTGCAAATTTTTGTATTTATGCAAAAGTTTTGAAATTTTGTCTAATTCTGTTTTTGCTTTAAAAGTTAGTTTACTACTTCCTCTTTCAAAAAGAATGTTGTCAAGATAAATGTGATCGCCAACAATGTGGTTTTTTTGAATGGAATTATAATACCCAGGAATTATGATTTTTGGTAATGGTTTTAAATTGATTACAACATCAACTCTTCGGTTTTTTGAGCGTTTTTCTGGAAGATTTTCAACAATATCGTCATCAATTAAAATTCTACCCTTTCCTTCAATGGTTACGATAATCTTGTTTTTTATACCGCTTTCAATCATTTTGGTTTGAATAACCGAAGCTCTTTTTGTGGATAATTTAAAGTTGTAAGCTTCTTTTCCAATATCATCAGTATAACCAAAGATTTGAATCGACTCTATACGTGTGGAGTCAATTTTTTTGATAAAAGTAATTAATTCCTCACCCTGTTTTTCATTTAAATTTGATTTATCAAAATCAAAATATACGGAATGAACCGCTTCTTCTTGCGCATGAAGAAAACCGAAAGTGAAAAGCAGTAAAAGTGTTAAAAATCGCATTCTTAAATTTTCAAAATTTTGTTGTACTCTGCAATGTTATTGAATAAAGTGATAGCTTTTTTAATTTCGCTATTGTTTTTTGTATAATACTGATACAAACCTTCTTTATATTGGTATCTTTTGATGATTTCATCCAAAAGTAAATTCTTAATTTCCTTACTATTTTTATCAATCAAAGTTTCTTCGCTTTTTTGCAAAGCGGTTAAAAGTTGTTGGTATTCTGCTGCAATTGTAGCATCAATTTTTTCTTTTTTCGCTTTTTCCAAAGTGTTCTTTAAAGCCAATTCTGTTTCGGTATCAAAGCTAATTTTTTCTTTTTTGATAAACGCTTTAAAATCGGCAATATCAGCATCAGTCAAGGTTGGAATTTTATCGCCAAGAGTTGGATTTTTGTAATAATAATTGGTTACATAGTTAAAAATGGCATCGTTTTTTTGCAACGCTTCGGCAATAGAACTCAATTTAGTTTCTTCTAATTCTACATCAGGTAAAATGCCGCCACCATCATAAACTGTTCTACCGTTTTTGGTTTTGAAAGCAGTATAGTTTTTTTCATCCGTTTTTGTAGCCTTTCCGTTTTTGTCTTTTTTGCCATAATTCAAAGCTTGAATACATCTTCCAGATGGTGTGTAATATCTTGAAATAGTTACTTTTACTTGAGTTCCATAGGTTAAATCGAATGGACGTTGAACTAGTCCTTTTCCAAAACTTCTACTTCCAACAACAACTGCTCTATCTAAATCTTGTAAAGCACCAGCAACAATCTCTGAAGCCGAAGCACTTTTTCCATCTACGATTACTGCAATTGGAATTTGCGTATCAATTGGTTCGCGTGTGGTTTTATAAGTGTTGTTATATTTTTCGTTTTTGGATTTTGTAGTTACAATAATTTCGCCTTTTGGAACAAATAAATTACATATATTCACGGCTTCGTTCAACAAACCACCAGGATTTCCACGAAGGTCAAGAATAATTTGCGTTGCGCCATCATTTTTTAGTTTTTCCAAAGCTTCTCTGGTTTCTGAAGAAGCTTTTTTATTGAATTGAGATAAAACAATATAACCTGTTTTTTCGTCAATTTTTCCAAAAAATGGAACAGCTTTTATCTCCACTTCATCCAGAGTTAGTTGGGTTGACATTGGTTTTCCTTGACGAAGATATTTAATATCGATTTTGGTGTTTTTCGCACCTTTCATCAGCTGTGAAGCATCATCTTTGAAATCAGAAAGTAAAACATCGCCTATTTGAGTGATTTCGTCACCAGCTTTTAGACCTGCTTTATCGGCAGGAAATCCTTTGTAAGGTTCTTTGATGATTAGTTTATCGTCTTTTCGAGTAATCATTGCTCCAATTCCGGTATATTCACCAGTATTGTTGATTTTGTATTTGATTACGTCTTGTTCGTTAAAATAATTGGTGTATGGATCAATATCGGCCAACATGCTTTTTATAGCTTTATCCATCAAATCTGATGGACTTGTTTCATCAACATAGTTTTGATTGACCGTTTTGAAAATATTGGTAAATATCTCTATTTGCTTCGCAATTTCAAAAAAATCTTCTTTGAAACTCACGCCTACAAAGAAGAAGCCACTCAAAATAGCTGTGATGATATATCGTTTTTTAATTTTTGAAAACATTAGTTACGTTTTTTTAAATGCTTATTTCTAACGAAATTAGTTATTCTCTTTGTTCTTTTCTCTTAATGAAAGTACAAATTTTTCGAAAAGCTGTTTCGTTTTTTCATTAATTTGATGATAATCTAATCTATCTGAGGTTTGATAGAAAAACATCATACCATATTTTTGGTCTAAACTATCAATCAAAATATGCTTGTTTAGCCGATAACATTCGCGAAGAACACGTTTGAAATAATTCCTATCTACCGCTTTTTTGAAATGTTTTTTTGAAACGGAAACGCCCATTTTTAGTGGGACATCATCTTCAAAATCAGTTGCAATATAAACCAATCGCAAGGGATATTTCCCAACTGATTTTCCTTCCCTAAAAAGCGAATCTATGGTTTTTTTATTTTTGAGTTTTTCAATCTTCGGATAGTTGAAATCCATTTTTAGTTGTCATTGTAAATGTTGTATACAAATTTCACTTCATTATAATTAATGTAAATCTGCATTCTATTGTTTTCTTTTTTCTTTGTAATAATTACAATGTTGCATTTGGAAAATTTATTGTCCATGCATTCAAAAGGAACAATATTTACTTCGTCATTATCTTCAATTTCGCCGTAAGCTTTTATTTTAAACGATTGAACTTCAGATGAGTTTATCGTTATTAAGTCTTTCTTAGCGTCAAGAGTTACCAACACGTTTGCATCAACAAATTCCGACCATTCGTTCCAGTTTCCTTTAGTGTCTTTCTCAGTAAAACTTACGCTACTGGTTTTAAAACGAATAGGTTGCGCATAACTATTTTGCACAGCAAAACAAAAAGTAAGAAATAGAAATAGAATTTTTATATGCTTCATAACGGATAAATATTTGTGGTAAATCTACAAATTCTATTCCAAAAAAAAAGCGTTCTATTTTTATGAACGCTTTCTAATGATTTCGGATAATTTTCTTTGCAATGGTATTTAGTTCGTCTTGATTTTGTTCTACAAACGCTAATCCAGCTTGAATGAGTTCATAAATGTTTTTTTTAGATGTATCATCCATTTCTGGCGAAGCATTTTTTAATGAAGGCATCAATCGATGGTAGTTTTGCCGATTTCTTGGACCTAAGGTTTCAAACATTTTTTGCAGATTATAATCGACTGTTTCGGCATTGGAAGACAAAAGAATATCAATTAAAGGCGAAATCCATTTTATTTTGCCAGCATTTTCAAAATCTTTAAAAAGATACGGTTTTAAAACCGTTCCGGTTCCTATTGAAACAATAATCATATCGTTTACCGATGGATAATCCACTTTTTTGTCATTATTTAACACTTTGGAAAAAGCAATTTTTCGTGCTTCTGCATAAGCACATAATGCAGGATTGTTGGCATAAACGCCACCATCAATGAGCGTAAATTCTTGATTGTAAAATGATTTTATTCTTGCTGGTTCAAAATAAGTTGGTGCAGCCGAAGTAGCACGACAAACATCTTTCACATAAAAATTTTCTAACGGCGCTTTTGCTTCATGACTAGCGAATAGTTTTGCTCTTCTTTCACGAATATCATAGGAAGTTATTAAACAAGGTTTTATAAAATCCTTAAGTTCTAAGTCGCCAAAGATTTCAGCCAGTTGTTTTTCAATGTTTTTTTCTGAGATTTTTTCGTTGAATAATCCGAATGGATTTACCAAATGTTCCCAAAATTTGACATTGAATATATCGTCACCTTTTTTGGCATAAAGATCCAAAGCTTCTTGAACTGAAAATTTAGCTTTTTTAGTATTATCCGGAAAAAGAATGATAGAAGCGAGTAATCCTCCAGTACTACTTCCTGCAATTAAATCGAAATAATCTCCAATTTTTGCATTAGGATGATCTAATTTTTGAAGTTGCTCTTCAATATATTTTAGGATGACACAGGTAATTATGCCTCGAATGCCACCGCCATCCAAACTTAATATTCTGATTTTCTTTGCCATAAAATGATTATAAACTTCCAATCACTGTTTGAAAAACGGTATTTAGAATTGCTTTTTTAATGTTGTTGATTTTGATTTTTGAAACACCAGCTCGCTGTACTACTTTTAAAGTCAGTAAATCGTTTTGGCTTTTTAAAAGCCATTCAAATTCGTCTTTAGTAATTGAATTTGAAGCCAATAAAAGTGACCAACGTTCAATTTTTTCCTGTGATTTTGAAAGAAAATCGTTGATGTCTTTTTGTAATTCGGGTTTGATGTCTTTATAGGTTTCTTTAGTAAGCAGTAAAAGATTTTCTTTCAATGCTTTCATTACTTTTTCGATATCCATAACTATTTGTTTTTAGTGATTACATCCAAAAGCGTTTGTTGTGAAGCTTTGTCTTTTTTTATTTCAAATTGTATCAGGACATCAAAAGATTCCATGATTTGTTTTTCGGCTTCTTCTTTAAATGTTGTAGAAACCGTCTTTTTTTCTTTCCAGTATTTGAAAAAACCTGCTAGAAGATTTTTTTCCTCGTTTGTTATAAGTTGCCACATTTCATAACTGGTTTCGTTATTGGGTTTGTTTTTTTCATATTCTGTCAATTTTGCAACATTCAACAGCAATTGATTGATTTCTGCTTCGTTTGCTTCATAAGCTTGAGAAGATTTGCCTAATAATTGTTTGGTTTCTACTTTCAGCTCAATGGTTTTTTGATAAGAATATTGATCAAAAATAGCTGTTCTAGTTGATTCGCACGACCATAAAAGTGAGCAAATACTAAAGAGTAATAAGATTTTTGTTTTCATAGTTTTTCGTTTACAGTATTACATATCCTTTGGAATCGCGTTTTAGTTTGGTTAATTTTTTCCAATTATTA
Organism: Flavobacterium dankookense; assembly: GCF_004362665.1. GTDB lineage: Bacteria > Bacteroidota > Bacteroidia > Flavobacteriales > Flavobacteriaceae > Flavobacterium > Flavobacterium dankookense. The sequence goes on from NZ_SNXR01000012.1 coordinate 207,880, forward strand.
TAACCGCGTTTGTCAAAATGAGGTAAGTCTTTGAATGTTTTCCAGTTTCCGCCCCAATCCCATCCAAATTTAGCGAAAATTTTTACACATTCATACCAATCGGCAATTTGGTCGTTATCCCAATCTTTTGTGGTATCCCAAGAAGCGGTTTTCCCATCGATAATCAGACAGATGTCCACGGCAAATCCATAGTTGTGAATGGATTGACCGCCTTTGGCATTCGTTATTTTTTTGCCGGGTTTGGTTCGCCCGATTGCATAAAGTGCATCTTGTTCTTCAAAAGTTCGTAAACTTTGTGTGATTCGTATTTTTGCTCTGCCGGTTAATGCTTTGTTGCATTCGGTAATAATGGTTGTCATTTCTTCCCGAACTAATGGATGAAGCAACGTGATTCTTTCTTTGGTATATTTGTCCATGACGTTTGTTTTTTTATATGACAAATATAAGAAAAAAATCTAAGCAACAATATAAAAAACAAAGAAAAAAATCTTATTTAAAAATAAAAAAATTCCGGAAATTGGGAAATATTTGCGGAGTTTTCCAGTAGAACATTTTAATTTGATGAAACACTTTGCGGAGTTAGGATAAATTTTCTAGAGATGTTTTTTACAAAAATACTGCCTTATTGCTAAAGCGGTTCTATAAAATATTAAGAAATAGGATTTTCCTCTTTGTCGAGTTCCTCAAGGATTTTATCCATTACTTCTTGGGTTGTAAAGTATAAAAAACTATGTTTTTCTTTATCAAATTTTTCATCTCTATCTTGCATAAGAACATTTGTAATTTCTGGAATTTTATCTTTAAATTTTAACCGGACACACATCCTCCATATCCACTAGGAATAAAGCCAATATTATCATTTTCTTTTAAAGAGACATAATCTATTTCACAGTCTGTTTTTTGATAATTTTTAGGTTCTTTAATATTAAAAACAATATTAAATTTTTCTCCTAAAATAATATCATAGTAATTACGAATGTTTTTAATATACATATATATTCCTATCAATTGGAGATAATTGATAATGCTTTATATCATTATTAGAAAGCATTATATCTGCACCTAAATAATTTCGTTTTTCAAAAACCCCATCGTGCATTAATTCATTAAATATTTGACCTATTGTTTTCATAACTATTTGTTTTTTAATTTAATAACTTGTCTTTAAAATTCTAATGCTTGATTTGGGGTTAATTTTTCAGTTTCTCATAACCATAAATCTGCGCTATCGGAACTATCTTTTAATAAAGATACAATTCTTACTTTTACAAAAAAAAGCCATAACATAGTGTTATGGCTTTTATTACCAATTAATTCTTTCTCCAACAACTTTTGATCCTTTTCCTTTTATGTAGATACTTAAAATAAGACTATCAGGCTGTTTTCTCATTTCATATAAAAACTGAGGATTGTCTTTTCTATACTGTAAATATGGTGTTAAATAAATAGTATCATTTTTACTTTTTAATGACTCTATCGTTTTGGAAGGATTATATTTCTTTATTAATTCAATAACCTCTTCTTTTGTAATCTTTCTCTTTTCACTAACAATATAAATATTGGTTGGATAATTATATGGTTTATATCTATCAAGTGAAAACATTTTTTTTTTACCTCTCTTGTCTATATAATAGTTATCACCACTAAAACCCCTTTTGTCATCGATTTCAAAATAAGGTATAGCACTAATTATTTTATCATCATTTAAATTTAATTCAAATTCAATCGGTATATTCAAATTATAATAGGTTTCTTCAAATGTTTCCTTTAAAGTAATGCTTATTTTTTCATTTGAAATGACTTCTTTTAAATATTTCTTTTCTGCACAACTCATAAAGAAAAATAGTGTACTAAACAAAAGAGCTGTTTTTTTCATCTTTTTAACTTTTAAAATAAATACAATCTATTACATCTACAAATGTATCTAATTCTTCCTTATTCATGCGGTAACTTATTAAAACATATTTATTTTCTGCTTTTTGTATATTATTAAAATCATTTAATTCATCAATTGTTTTAAAAGTTCCTTTAAATAAAGCATCTAGAGTTTCTTGAGAAACAAAATGTTTTCTGAATGTTTTATCACTTGCCCAGCCGTTGTAATCAACAAAATTTAAAGCTGCATCTAGTCCTTGTTTTTTTTTGTTTTGCCATTTAACCCACAACGATTGATCTATAATTATATCATCTTGCTCTTTTTGAGCTTTCATAGACCATTCTGTCAAGGCCAATGCAAATGCATAAATATTTGCGCTAGGTATTAAACCTACAAATGTTGAAAGTGATGGTGCATTTAATTTACCATTATCACTCAACTCTGGAAACATGTTTATTGTTTGTTTGAAAATATCATAATAATTATAAACTTCTGCTGCATTTTTAATCATTTTTACGCCTTTAAATAAACTATTATAAACCGCTTGTTTACTTCCTTTTTCAACAGGAACATCAATATTTTCCTCTTCTATAAAAATACTCTGTGCATTGTTTTTAATCTTAAAGTAATGATTTAGTTCTTCTACTTGATAGCTTGCTGTCTCCAATGTATTGGTTTCTAAATTTATTTTTTCTGTAAAAATCTCTTTGTAAAATTTATTAATATCTTCAAATGATCTATATTTTATTGTATTCCTAAGTTTCATAGAAACAAATTTTTTAATTGTTCCGTTAGGTAATTGGTCTATAGCAAAGAGTATAATTTCTCCTTTATGAGAGTATATTTCTGGTAACTTATAATTTGAATCTTGTATAAGAGGTCTAACATAAAGTTTATTTTCTGAAGGATATACACTCAGTTGCAATTCTTTTGAACGCCATAAAACATTGTTATAATTCCAAGACCAATACAATTCAATATATCCATTTGAAAACAATCCTTTTTCCTCAAGAATGTTATTTTCCCAAGTAGGATTTAGATAAAGTTCTATTGTAATTCTCTTTTCTTTTTCAACTTTTCTGACTTCCACTTTTTTTATTATTTCTTTGTTATTAAATTTTTTATCATCTGGATTAAAAATTCCATCATAATCAAATAAATTAAATGTTATTATTGTTCCTTCTTTAACTCTATCATTTACAGTAATTTGAAAATAAACAGTTTCTTCAAGACTTGAGCGATAACTATGATGTATGTCTGAATTAACGTATATTTTGCCTTCAAAATCTTTACTCCACCAAGCGTTAATAAAATCATCATTAAGACTTTTTTGAATTTTCCTTAAATTTTTAAAATTAAATAACCCATTAATATTTTCCACATCTTCCTTAAATAAAAAATTATCTTTATTAAAAAACGAAACAATATTTTTAGCTGATAAATTATTATTAATTTTTTGCATTTCTTGGGGAGAAATATCGAATGTTTTGTTTTTCATTTGATTTTCATTTTCAAAGTTTGATAGCTTTAATAACGAATTACCCAAATTAATTTTTGCTTTTATGTTTTCATCTTGCTTGAAGAAAAAAAAAGCAATCTCATCATAATCGATTACTAATTTTTTAGACGTATTTATAATTTCATTTTCATTATCTGCTGAATAGATGGTTACTGGAATTTCTCTTTTTTTATAAAATAAAACTTCATCTTTTAAAACAGATTTAATGAATAAGTTTTGGTTATCAAAAATACTAAATGAGTAAGTGTGATTAACAAAACCATCTGAAAAGAAAGCTCTCCCAATGTCATAAGTATTATATGATGACCAGTCTTTTTTAAGTGGATAGCCTTTTGAAGTATATGGCGATTGATTTTGATTGTTTTTAATTTTTAAACTATTATTTGCACTCATCGTTTTAAATTTTAAAAGTTAAAAAAACAAGAGAGGATTTTTTCCTCTCCTGTTTTGTACTGGTTCATTAGCCTTAATTTTTGGCTAAGGATTCCAGCGTGGATTGAATACTTTCGATATCGGCTTTGATTTCCTCAATGTTTTCGGTAACGGTATCAAGGTTTTCGGTAACGTTGCCCAACAGCACATCTTCAGCTTGTTGTACTAAAGGATTGCTTGATTTAGGAGTTCCGTCAGGATTAAGTATTTGATTTCCATCAGAGTCGAATAGTTTGTAATCGTCACAGTCATCGTCACACGGCAATCCTTGAACATTTAGTCCTATGTTTCCTGCCTGAATAACGGTTAATGAGGTAGGAACACGGCTTTCCCAAGTTTCTTCTACTTCACCGGTTTGTTCGCGAAGTTCATCTACAATTGACTTGAATAGTTCGTCATCCATTGTTGGAACTTGTCCGCCATTCCAAACTTGTCCAGTAGCCATAAACCAGTTTACAGCTTCTTCAAAACCAGGTCTAACCGTTACAATTACTCTTGCCATTCCGCTTTCTAAGAAGGCTTTGAAAGTAGCATCGTCCATTTCATCAATTTGGTACATATCAACCCATTTCGATTTTTCTGCCCAGTAAAAAGGATAGAAATAGTAACTCATTAAATCCCATTCAAATGCTTGCTCAAAGAATTTCACTTTAGCTGAGTAGCTTTCTAAAGCTGGATCGTCAAATTTGGCTCTGATTTCGCTAGGTGTACTTCCTTGTAAAAGAGATGTTTTTCCAAGAACAGCTTGACCAATTAAATATTCGATACAGTTTTTACGCAATACAATGTTTTCTACCTGACGGTTAAACATAGGGTTTATTTTTGCTCTTTCTTTTTGAACGGCTTTTGCATTTGCTACTTTATCGTTGTATTCGGATAATCTAGCTTCGTATGCAGCAATAATGGCATTGAATGTTTCTATTCTCCACTTTTTTTGAGCATTAGGGGTTAAACTACAATCTATAACAACGTTAAAACTTGCCGACAAAACGTCATAAGTTGATGCTGAAACCGCTAGTTTATCGGTAACATTTTCCAAATCACTTATAGTATGACTAAAAGTTGTTTTTGTGTTATTTAATTCCAAGATTGATTTGTTTCCAATTGCAATTGACATTTTTTTATTATTGTCACCATTTCCATGATGGTAAAAGCCACCTTCTAAATATGCTTTATTTACAATATATCCTTCTGGGATTTCTATAGAGTCATTTAAAGCATTTCCTTCTTGACCATTATCCATGAAATCAACTTTAAATGACTTACTAACCTTTATTGTCGTATTTTTAAATTCGTCAACGGCAACATTATATGCTTCAATCCATTTTAGACATCTTAATTCAAAGTTATTGTCAATTTTTAGAGCTATGCTATTTTCAGCTGTTCTCGGGTCAATTGGTTTTTCAAGAATTTCAACTCCAGGAGAAACTTTTTTAGCATCCATTACTGCATTGTGAAAAGATGCTGGTTCTGGTATCATGAATTCATACATCAAACGTTTGCCGTAATTGATGACTTTGTTTCTCATGATTTTGTCTACCCAACGATAGACACCAGAAATGTGTTTGTCGCCCTTTCTGTTGTCATAGCCGTGTTTGCTGTTTTCTTCATATTCTTCAATGATTTTTGTAACACGCTCTTCTTTAACTTTTTGAACTACTCGCTCCAAAACTCTTTCGGTAACTTCCTGTGCTTCGTTTAAAGCTTGGATGTTGGATGTTTCTTTTGTGGTATTGTGAGCAAAATCAGCACTTACATCAAAATGAACATTATAAGCTTTTGAAGACATACCTGAGTGAAACGCTGCAGAATTTTGTTGTGCTAAAACAGAAGCTACTTCTTGATTCATTTCAAAACGTTCAGTTGAGGTTGTATCTGAAAGTTTTTCGGTTTCTTTCTCTTTGCTGGTCGTTAGTGTATCTTCTTGTCTGCGAAGTCTTCGGGTTGATTTTTCTTTGTATTCTCGTGCCATCACATTTTCTATATGTGATACTTCACCTGGAACGTAGCAACATACTTCTTGTTCTACTCGACGATAATCAGCTATACCAAGACGTTTAATTCCATAACCTGTTGGAATATAATCTATCATAGTTGCTGTGCTGTTGTTAATTAAAGTTGTCGAACCTGAATTTTGAAGCGAAGTACCTTTAGGGTTTTCAATTTCTGTAATTACATTTGGGTCTTCATACGTATAAAATCCACTTGCACTGACTGTGTAGCTTTCGTTTCCATTTAATGTTCTATAGGCCATTTGAAGCAATGGTGACAGCATTTGATGGTTAGCTGCTGAATTTGTATTTCCACCTGAAGAATTCGATCCGCTTCCGTTAGAAGTTGTCATGGCATTGATTGATCCTGTTCCACTAAAACTTATTTCTCTTCCTGTATTTGTTACAAAAGTTCCTTCTATTTCAATTGCTCCATCTTCTGTAGTTTGAAAATATTTTCCATTATAATTAAAAATTTCAAAAGATAGATTACCTTGATCCCAAATAGACTCGTTCATGGTGCTAGAATATTCCCCACTCAGAGGTTCGCTATTTGGAAAGTTAACGGTGTAGTGTCCTGAATATATATCCGTTCCTTGTTCTATCCCAAATAATGTCAATAATAACCTTTTTGTAGTTCCTGATCCAGTAAGAGACACAGTAAAACGATTGCTTGTTCTTGCTGCATAACCTGCAGTTCTTGCCGCAATAACTGCTCCACCTGTTACAGCCACTTTTTCTGTTAGTGGTTTTTGATTAAATAATGATTCATTTAATTTTCGAATCATCTCTTTTGCAAATGAATTAAGTTCTTCAAAAGTATCTAGCTCTTTGTTTTCTTTTGCAGTCAAGGCAAATCTTTTCAAATTATCAGTGGCAATTTTGTCATTTTTTATAAACTCAAGCTCAGCAATTGGCAAATAGTCATAGACAGGCAGTACAAGATTTTCATATTCATAGTAGGTTTCTTCAACTTTCGTTACCGGATTGACATATGTTTTTTCTATTTTATTTGCATTTTGATAAGCATTTTGCACCAAAGCATTATAATTTTTGTCATATGCTGCCCTTTGTTTTGACTCACTTTTGTCATAACGGATTTTGATTTCAACAAGTTCTAATACAAGCTCTTCAAATTGCTTTAGTTGTTTTTCAGAGACAATAGATTGGTTGGCAGCTACTAAAATTTTATCGACAGCCATATTTTCTTGTGCAAATTTTCTGAAAACGGTATTGTTTTGGATATTTTCAGGAGAAAAAATTGCCACAGGAACTACAACTCTTGCTTGCGCTCTTCTTCTCAGTGCATCTTTGTTTTCTCCATCAATTTTATAATTTGAAATAAAGAAATCTGCAACAAGAAGAGATAAAATAAAATCTCTTACGGCACCTGATTGGAATGTGAAAATTTGGTAAAAAAGGTTGTCCCACAGCTTTATTCTGATTTCATCGTTGGATAGTTTATCCGTTTCCCCCAGTTGTTCTAGATAACTTTTAACCTGCTCTGGAGTTAAGTTTGCACGATTTTTTGTTAACCATTCAGCTAAAGAAACCAAATTTGGATTCTTAACCAATTCAATTACACTTTTCTTTGTTTTTTTTGCGTTGTTTCCAAAACTATCAACTGCCTCCTGTAAAACTTCTTTTTTTGTTTTTCCTATCGGAATATTATAAACCGATTTTAAAAATGAACTAGTCATTGTCTCGGACTTGTCTAATTGAGCTTCAGGATGCAAAACAAATAATCCATTAGATTTTTCTTGTTCTAGAAGTTCAGGTGCTCTCATTGTAATAAAGCGATAGAGCGTGTTTTTAATTTGTGTACTCATGATAATAAATTTTTTATTAGATTATATTCTTTCTTTTTCATTTGTTTACTTTATTATTTTCCGGACAATAATGTTTTTAACGAAAGGATAAAGATTTTCAATGCAAAAATATATGATTAAAATCTAATAAAAAAATATTAACGATGAAAAAAATCAAATATTTTCTAATTGCTTCAATTGCCTTTCATTATCTTTTTTCATTTCAATTTCTTTTTCGAAAAATTGAATTAAAATATTGTATAGCAGGTAATTGAATTTATTGTATTTGTTTTTATAACGTATTGTAAAGGTTTTTTTTGATAATAAAATCAAAAGGGACTTTTTATTTTTAGATTTTTTTCTTATTTTTGTCAAAAATAATCATAATGGTTTCAGAAAGAGTTGGACAATACATAGAAAAAAAGGGAATTAGCTACTATGCCTTTGAAAATAGTCTTGGTGCAAGTAGAGGAAGTATTTCAAAAGCGGTTAAAGAAGGTAAAAGTATCGGAAGTAATGTTTTGGAGAATATCATAGCTACTTATCCCGATTTAAATCCAGTTTGGTTGCTATCAGGTGTTGGAGAAATGTTTGTGACTAATGAAGAAATAGTTGCTAATAAAAGTATAGAGACTTTTCGTTTAAAAACGGATCGGAATTTAGAAAATCAACAAATTCCTTTGTATGACATTGAAGCTGTTGCTGGATTAGTGCCATTGTTTCAAGATACTAATGCTCAAAAACCTATTGATCATATTTCTATTCCTCATTTACCAAAATGTGATGGAGCTGTTTACATCACTGGAGATAGTATGTATCCTTTGTTAAAAAGTGGTGATATTGTTTTATATAAAGAAGTAAACGATATAAAAAATGAGATTTTTTGGGGAGAAATGTATTTGTTGAGTATTGATATGAGTGATGAAGAGTACGTTACTGTGAAGTACATTCAAAAGTCTGAACAACAGGGTTATGTTAAGTTGGTCAGTCAAAATAAACATCACCAAGATAAAGACGTTGAACTTTCAAAAATAAAAGCTCTCGCTTTAGTTAAAGCAAGCATTAGGATTAATTCAATGAATTAAAGTTTAATTTTCTAAATGGTTCAATATCATTTCAAGTGATTTATTTCACGTCATAAATATTATTTTCTGTTTTAACATCAGCCATTAAACCACTCGGATCAATGGTTATTTTTTTAATTGATGATTGAGTTGAAATGGAGAAATTATATGTTGGTTGTGCCCAAGTCCAATCTTTTAAAACGGTTCTTTTGATGTTAGTATTTGGGTTTTCTTTCACAAAGTGCATCATTTGCAACGGAATGTGAAAAATTTCTTTAGAACCATCGGTATATTCTACTAAAATATCAATTGGCATTGGCATTCTTCCAATTCTTTCAAGTGTAATTGTATTGTTCTCAAACGATTTTATAGCATAATCAATCGTGTTTGTCGTCTTTGTCCAATCGGTTAAATACCAATCGAGTTGCGCACCCGAAACGCGTTCAGCAGTTCGTTTTATGTCATTTGGTGTTGGATGTTTGAATTTGAATTCAGAATAATAGCGTTTTAGCGTTTTCATTGTGTTTTCTTTTCCAATTAAATAGATTAACTGGGTTAAAAACAATTCACCTTTACTATACGAACCAACACTGTAACTTTTATTTTCGTCAAATCGATCAGAATGAGTTGTTAAAGGTTGTTCCTTGCCTGAATTGGCTAACGTTATGTAACCTTTGTAAGAACCTAAAAATGGATTTTCTATTTTTTTTACAGAAAGTTCATTAACCGCTAAATCTTCAATAAAAGAAGCAAATCCTTCATCCATCCATCCGTTTTTGCTTTCGTTGGATGCTATAACATGTTGAAACCAAGAATGTCCCATTTCGTGAGCAATTAGCCCAACGAAACCGTCTAATTTTCCTTCGCCTAAAACAAATGTACACATGGCATATTCCATTCCGCCATCGCCAGCTTGAATTATAGAGTATTGTTTGTAAGGATAATTTCCAACATAGGAATTGAAATAATCCATAATTTTTGAGGTTAAGGGTTGCGCTTTTTTCCAAACATCGAAAATCTTCTGATTGTTTTTGTATAAAAAATGAAGCGTTACACCATCTGGACGAACCAGTTTATCATGGATATATTCTTTATCGGCTGCCCAAGCAAAGTCATGAACATTTGCTGCAATAAAATGCCAAGTTAGTGTTGGATTATTTGGATTTTTCGTCACTTTTTTTCCTTGATCTTCATAGCCAAAACCAATTTCGTTATTGTTTTTAATAATTCCTGTTCCGCCAAGAATATAGGCTGCGTCTATAGTGATTTTTACATCATAATTTCCCCAAACACCATGAAATTCTCTGCCTATATATGGCGATGTGTTCCAACCTTCAAAATCGAATTCGCACATTTTTGGATACCATTGTGACATGGAAAATTCAATACCTTCGCTATTGTTTCTTCCTGAACGACGAATTTGAACTGGAACTTGACCATCAAAATCAAGTGTAAAAGTTGTTTTTTTTCCGGGTAAAATTGGTTTTGAAAGCGTTACTTCTAGTATTGTTCCAACTTCTTTTGTAGTAGCAATTTTTCCATCCTGTTTAAAGTTAGATACTTTTAAATATCCAATTTCATTTGGCTTTAATTTGGCAATTCTACTTTCTTTAATTTCTTTTCCGTCATCGGTTTTTGTTTTAGTAACCATTCTTGCATCGGGATCGACTATGTTTTGGTTTCTAAAATCCATTTCGCTTCCTGGTTGAAAAGCGTTGTTGAACAAGTGATAAAAGACTTTTTTTAATGTATCATTGGAATTATTGGTGTAAACCAACGTTTGTTTTCCTTTGTATTGATAGTTTTTTGCATTAACGGAAACTTCCATTTTGTAATCGGCTTTTTGTTGCCAGTAACCTTTATTTTGTGCGTCACAAAAAAGTGTTCCAATAAGTAAACTAAGTGCAAAGGGTAATCTCATTTTTATTTTTTTATGTTTTTATTTTCTTCTCCAATGTTGGCTGTTTGGAAACTTCTTCCGCCATTTTTAATGCGTTAAAAGCATTTACTATTTTTCCTGAAACTGATGCTTCAGAGAAATTTCTTTTTTCGCCATTTTCACCAACATTTACAACCATGTCAATTGGTGTTCCCGATTGCATTATGATTTCTTTTACTTGTGAAGCTTTCAAATTGGGATAATGCGAACGAATTAAAGCCGCAACTCCAGCTGCATTTGGAGAAGCCATTGATGTTCCTTGCAAGTATTTGTATTTTCCGTTTGGTAAAGTGGCATAAATTTTAACTCCAGGCGCAAAAATATCTACATTTTTGGTTCCATAATTTGAAAAATCTGCGATAATTTTTTCGCCATATTCATAGTTTAAAGCTCCAATTTGCAGAAAATTGGAAACGATTTCGGTGTTTTTATCTTTGGTATCTGTTGGGAAATTTTCTTCTACATCAATATCTTTTCCATCATTTCCAGCGGCATGAACAAACAAAACATCTTTACTTTCGGCATATTTCAATGCTTCCCAAACCCATTCGGCATGAGGCGAAAAATCTTTTCCAAAGCTTCCATTGATAACTTTCGCACCGTTATCAACAGCATAACGAATGGCTAAAGCAATATCTTTGTCATATTCGTCACCATTTGGAACAGCACGAATTGCCATGATTTCTACATTATTTGCAACGCCATCACCGCCAATATTGTTATTTCTTTTTTGAGCAATAATTCCAGCAACATGCGTTCCGTGTTCGGTGTTCTCTTTATTTGAACCGTAAACTTTGTTGTTTCCATATTTTCTGTCGTTGAAATCTTCTGGATTATCGCCAACTACTTTTCTTCCGTCAAACTCTTTGTTCAAATTGTAATTTAACTTGTCATAGACATGGTTTTTAAATGAAGTTAATTCTTCTCTGAATTTTTCTCCATAATCAGCGGCATAAGACAATAAAATCATTTTACTCTGGTACAATTTGTATTTTACTGAAGCAACATTTTTTAATTCTTCCAGAGTATAATCGTCTTTTTTTAATTCTTCGCGAATGGTTTTGTCGGCTTCATACAACATGTCAACAGGTTGTTTGTAGCTCATCATTTTTTTGTATTCTGCGGTATGATCGGCTAATGCTTTTTTATACGTTTCTGAACCATCATCACCTTTTTTCAAAATTCTAGTCATTTCTAACGTTTCATCATAGGAATCGCCAAGAAAATTCCAACCGTGAATATCATCGATATAACCGTTTTTATCGTCATCTTTTTTATTGTTGGCAATTTCTTTTGGATTGGTCCAAATGGCACCTTTTAAATCGGGATGATCAATGTCAGTTCCTGAGTCGATTACGGCAACAATAATTTTTTGTCCTTTTTTGTCTTTCAAAAGTTCGGCATATGCTTTATCAACACTCATTCCTGGAATAGAATCTTTTTCTAAATCAAGATGGCTCCAGCGTTGAAGTTCAGTTTCGGTTAAGGGAATCTTTTTTGTGTATCGAGAAGTTGAATCTTGAGCAACTACTGATATCGAAAAAGTGGCAATTAGGGAACAAAATATAACTTTCATCTTTCTAAAAATTTATTTGAATGGTTGTAAAAATAATTTCTTTTCAATCAACAAATAAAAGCATTAACAATATTTTAGTATCAAATATTGCGAATTAATCAAAAATAGGATAAAGCTACCACATTAGATAATTTATCTCTTTTGATTTTAGTGAATTTTAGAAATGCTTTTTTGGGAATAAATACACACTGGTTTTTAATCACTTTTACAAAATTTCCTGAATTTCAAATTGTTCTTTCATTCGAACACCTTTTTCGGTCATTTCTACCGTAATTATGGGATTGTGAGCGTCGTGTTCCAGCCAAAGAAAGTAGTTGTTTTCCGCAGCAGCAGTTAAAAATTTTGATTTTTCGGGCATTGTTAATAAAGGTCGCGTGTCATAACCCATAACATAAGGCAAAGGTAGATGTCCAGCAGTTGGAATTAAATCCGCGCAAAAAACAATCGTTTTATCTTGATATTGAATATGCGGAATCATCATTTTTTCGGTATGACCATCAACATAAAAAATTCCAAAATTCATTTCTTCCGAAAAATTAAAATCGCCATTTGGTCTTTTGATAAAGTTCAATTGACCACTTTCTTGCATTGGAAGAATATTTTCTGAAAGAAACGATGCTTTCTCGCGATTGTTGGGTTTTGTTGCCCATTCCCAATGGTTTTCATTAGTCCAAAATTTCGCATTTTTAAAAGCGACTTCATATCCAGTTTTGTCTTTGTTCCAATTTACACTTCCGCCACAATGGTCAAAATGCAAATGCGTCATAAAAACATCAGTTATATCATCACGATGAAAACCATATTTTGCCAAAGATTTATCAAGTGTATCATTTCCCCAAAGCGAATAATAACCAAAAAATTTCTCCGATTGTTTGTTTCCCATTCCGGTATCAATCAAAATTAAACGGTTTCCGTTTTCTATCAGCATGCAACGAGCTGCAATATCAATAAGATTATTTTCGTCTGCCGGATTGGTTTTGTTCCAAATGGTTTTTGGCACAACGCCAAACATTGCTCCGCCGTCAAGCTTGAAATTTCCGGCTTCTATAGGGTAGATTTTCATTTGTGTAAACTTTTTATAAAGATATAAATTAAAAAATCAATCAAACGAAGAAAAAAATCTAATCATAAATCCATTTAATGGAAAAAAATCATATATTTGCATTATAAAATCTTTTGGCCAAAAGAAATTGTTCAATTTTTTAAAAGATTTTTATGGAAGAAATTAATGGAATACCGCTTGTTTTCGACGAAAAACAAGACGATGCCTTTTTAGGCAATTTGTTTCCCAATGGATTGTCTTTTCCAACTTTAGAACCAACAGAAAACACGATTTGGAAAGAAGAATGGAAATTAAAAAGTCCCGAGGAAATACAAAAACACTATTTTCCTGAAGCTATTGTTAACCAAAAAAATAATATTGCATTATGTGATACAACCGGTGTTTTTAAAAATGTAAAAATTCAGGAAAACATAAAAGAATGTCCATGTGAAAAGGATGAAAATGGCAATTGTAATTGTGATGAAGTAAAAGTTAATTTGCCCGAAGTTTTGGTAGAAAGTTTTATTCATGGTAGAAAAATTTTAACGCTCAGTGATGAAATTACCATTTGGTTTTTTTCTTCGTCTGATGGTGCAAAATTACTTCGTGCACAAAAAGATTTCAAAGAAAGCAGTAGTCGTTATCCTGATGTATTGGCTGTTTTTATGGAAACAGATGATAGTTTCAACGTGTTAGGAACCGTTATGGATTTTGTGATTGGTGCCAATGTTAAATCATTTTTCAAAGGTGATACACATTGGGAGAAAGTATTGGATTTCATGGAAAAAAATGAAATTCATGTTAGTAAAAAAGATGCCAAAAAGCTATTTGATAACGCTTTGAGTCATTATGGGTTTTTTAAGTTTTGGAGAGATTTGTTTTCTAATGTAAAAGGAAAAGCAGTTGCTGTGGTTTTAGAAGGTATTGCGGAGGCTTCAGATAAAATAGCCAACGGAATAGCCGACTGGAAATTTAAAGAAGAAGATTGGGATACATCGCTTCCCGGATTTTCACATAAGAATGCGCCTTTTATTATTCTTTCAGGAAATAAACATGGAGTAGTTATAAATCAAAAAGTTCGGTCTAAAACTAAAAATGAAATTTTGGAGAGAGCTAAAAAAATGAAAGCTGAACTAGAACAAAACAAGCGTAAAATTCCGGTTTTCATTTATGAACCTTTGCAAAAACTCATTTTGATGGCAACCGATGAAACCTACCTTTTTTATGAAGTGATGCAATCATTTTATAAAGAGTTTGTTACTATTGTTGAAGCCGGACAAGAATGGATGAATGCTTTTTTATGCGGTCTTATTAATGGATTTTTGGACTTTATTAGTGGAATTTTCAGTTTTATTGGTTTTTTCCTCAAAGCCGTAAAAAACTATGCCGATTATAAGCAAAATGAAACGTTCTATCATGCCATTGTACTGGAATATGCCGAAAACTTTATACAAGCCATGGCTAGTTTTGACTGTATTGCTTTTTTTAAGCAAGTGTTGTCCTTGCCACTCGAAATGTTGAGTAAGTTTATTGCATTGACAAAAAGCATCAATATAACATTCAACGGTTCAAAAATTGCCTATTTCACAGGATATATTATATTTGCTATAGTCCAAATTTTGTTGGAAATAATTTTTACCGGAGGTTCTGCAACCGTCGAAAGGCTGTTTGCCAAAGCAGGTTCATCAGTAAAAAACGTTCTTAAAAAAGCAAGCAATCTTGTAGATGATGTTTTTGAAGCATTGTCTCATTTGATAGACCAAATCAAAAAAGGAGCTAATAATTTTGCGGCTTATGTCAAGAAAATCATAGACGATTTTTTCAAGTGGTTGGAGGATTTGTTTAAAAGCGGAAAAGCGGATGAGTTATCTGGAATGGCTGAAAACATTTCCACAAGGATTAAAATATCTGTAGAAGAGTTTGAAGAAGGATTGTTAAAATTGTCCAAGATTAAGCCAAAAGAAGCCTTGGAACATTTAGATGAAGCTCTTATATATTTTAATCATCATGTTGTAGATGGGAAAATTTTACAAGTTTCTAATACTAATTGTGTAAACGTAGTTGAAAGTGTAGAAGGGTTCTTAAAAACAGGAAAGATTGTGTTAGCAAAACCTTCAAGAATTCAATACATAAAAAAACTAGAAGATATATACAAAAATACATTTTTGTCAATGGGTATTCCTTCGATAAAAAAAGTAATGAAAGAAGGTGAAAGAGGAATAATTTATGGTATTAAAAACAATCAGAATGAAATAAATCATGTGTTTAATGTTGTAAAAAAAGACGGAGACTTAATTTTTATTGATGCTCAAAGACATGATGGAAAAGCTAATCTAAGTGCAGGTTATAAATCATTTAAATATCTAAAAACGAATTAAAATTATGTTAACAGAAAAAGAAATAACAGAAGTTGCTAATAAATTTATTAGAGAAATAGAAGAAGAAGCAAAAATGGAGCTTTTAATTCTTCAAAAGCATATAATTAAAAAACCTTATGGGATTATATATTTTTACACTAGCAAAAAATATTATGAAACCAAAGATGACAAATATGCTGTAGCAGGTAATGCTCCTTTTCTTGTAGAAAAAGAAACAGGAAATATTGTTGAGTTTGGTACTGGAGCTTCTGAAGAATATTATATTCTGGAATATGAGGCAGGCAGATGGCCAATAAAATAAACTACTTTAATTATTAAAAGCTACTTTCGGGTAGCTTTTTTACTTTTACAAAACGTTCTTAAAAAAGCAAGCAATCTTGTAGATGATGTTTTTGAAGCATTGTCTCATTTGATAGATCAAATCAAAAAAGGAGCTAAGAATTTTGCGGCTTATGTCAAGAAAATCATCGACGATTTTTTCAAATGGTTGGAGGATTTGTTTAAAAGCGGAAAAGCGGATGAGGTTTTTGATGACAAAAATCTATTTTGGAAAAAAATAAGTGACGATATTATTAGTAAAATTCCAAAAATAGAATTACATCAAATTTCAAATGATTTAGACGAATTATATAGTGCCGCAAGTACTGCCAATAGAGAATTGAAAAATGCGACCAAAGAATTTGCTAAAAAGACAAATGGTAAAGCTGGTTTTAGAAATGGATTAAAAAGTAGAGAACGAGCGTTAGAGAAAATTGATAGTGATTATTTTGGAGATGCATCAAGATTGGTAGATATTGCAGGTAGTAAAGTGGTTTATGAAACAGTAGATGATTTGTACATAGCTTTAAATAAGTTCAATAAAGAATATAAAATTCTAAAAATTAAGGATAGAATACAACAACCACTCAATGGCTACAGAGACATACTGATGAATATTGAAATGAAAAATGGTCATATTGTTGAGTTTCGATTGCATTTAAAAGAAATGGATGAAGTTGCTGAAGGCATTGGTCATAAGTTGTATGAAGAAAGAAGAAATTTAGAAGCTATTTATACTAGAAGAGAATTGACTATTCAAGAACAAATAACAATTAATAAATTAAAAAAACAAGAAAAAATTCTTTACGATGAAGTTTGGAATAAAATAAAAAATAAATAAAAATGGAGAAAAAATTTTATTTGTGTGGATTAAGACCTGTAATTGTTGAGATTTATGAAACATACGAAAACTATTTAGCATTAAACATGCAAACAGGTGTGTTTGAACAAAATTTTAGATATTCTCATCAAGTAACATATGATCCTGATGGAGATGTAGAAGAATTATCGGAACAAAAATTCAACACATATGTTGAAAAGTTAAAAAAAGAAAGAGGTCTTTAATAACAAAACCGTTTCAGAAGTATAAGTATGAAACGGTTTTTTACTTTTATAAAACGTTCTTAAAAAAGCGGGTAATCTTGTAGATGATGTTTTTGAAGCACTGACGCATTTGATAGACCAAATCAAAAAAGGCGCAACACATTTTGCGGCTTATGTCAAGAAAATCATCGACGATTTTTTTAAATGGTTAGAGGATTTGTTTAAAAGTGGTAAAGCCGATGATATTTTTGACAATATTACTGGAAACGGCTTGTATGGAGGCAAAGTTTTATCAAAAGCAGAATTAGATGATTGGGCAAAAATACTTTTGAAAAAGTTTGGTACAAAGTTGAAAAAGGTAGAAAAATTTGACAGTCCTGATATTTTAGCTCAATTTGATCCAAATACAAACACTATTCTTTATAAAAATGATGTTACAGAATATTTTATGGTTCATGAACATTTTCACGCTGAAGAAATGTCAAAAATTGGTTTTGATGAGTATGTAAAAGATGCTGCTTTATTTGGAACAAAATTTCCAAATGAGTATACTGTTGAAAATCTATTGAGAAGTTATAAAAGAGAAAAATATGTGTATGAGCAAATAGAAAAAAATGCAAAACGTTATAATTTAAATCCATTTGAATTGAGGCATAATTATTTGAATCTTGACATATATCAATTTCATTTAGAAAAAAGAAATGTAAAAATACCGAAATAGAAAAGTTATGGAAGAGAAAGCAATTTTAGAAAAAGTATTAAAATACTTAAATCAATTAAATTTCAACATTGTTATTGAAGATTTGACCTATAGTGGCATAAGAGAAAAAAGTCCGTTGTATGAAGGAAATGGGACTAAACCTATGCATATTGTTAATTTTAATAAAGAAGCAATAGAGGGTAATCCTCTCACCAATAATATTTATACTGTTACAATAGATGTTGAAACAAGTGAATTAGAATATATTTTAGGCAAAAACATTTTTAAGAAAATTTCTAATTAATTTTAAAAAAGCTACTTTCGGGAAGCTTTTTTACTTTTACAAAACGTTCTTAAAAAAGCAGGTAATCTTGTAGATGATGTTTTTGAAGCATTGTCTCATTTGATAGACCAAATCAAAAAAGGAGCCAATAATTTTGCAGCTTATGTCAAGAAAATCATCGACGATTTTTTCAAATGGTTGGAGGATTTGTTAAAAAGTGGTAAAGCAGATGAGGTTTTTGAAACAGGCAAAAAGTTTCCAACAAAATTAGTCGTTGGAAAATATAGTAAGCGTACTTTTGATATTAACAACTGTGGTGGAAAAATTTTAAATCTTTCATGGAAAGAAGCTAAAATCACAAAAGAAGGTATAGATGTTGTTAAAAAGCATTTGAGTAGATTTGAAACTGATATTTGGAATGAAAGAATGATAGACCGATTAGAAAGAGTATTTAAAAATGAAATAGAGTTAACAGACTTTGACAAAAGATTTTTTACGCATGAAACTCGTGAATTTGAAAGATATAAAGTATTAGGTCATGAAAAAACTACTTATTTGGACATGTCAGAAAAAGATTTTGCAGAATTATGGGAAAACACTCATTCAGCAACATTAGAAGATTATAAAGTTTTTGAAAAAATAAGATATGATGATAAAACAATACATAGTTTATATCATCCAGATGTTCAATTTTAAATTAAAAGAGATGAATTATAAAATAATTATTTTAAAGATTTTTAAAGAAAACCAAACATTAGGTGTTCATAAGTTGGATAGATTATTCCATGATGTTGTAGATTTTTCAATATCATGGGTTCCTATTCTGCAAGAAATGAGAGAAGAAAATTTAGTCAAAAAAAATGGTTATGAAATTACCAAAAAAGGAATAGAATATCTCCAGAAAAATTCTAACTAATTATTAAAAGCTACTTTCGGGTAGCTTTTTTACTTTTTCAAAGCGTTCTTAAAAAAGCAGGTAATCTTGTAGATGATGTTTTTGAAGCACTGACGCATTTGATAGACCAAATCAAAAAGGAATAGAAAACCTTGCAACTTAGACTTAATATAAACCAAATCATAAACAATTTCTATTTCACCATTCGTTATAAAAATGTTAGATTATGTTGTAAAATAGCCAACATGAAGTATCTTTGCAGTTAATTTAGACAAAATCAAAATAGACCATGATACAAGTTTCTGAATCAGCAAGTAAAAAAATCGTTTCTATGATGGAAGAAGACGGTTTTAATGCTGCTACCGATTATGTTCGTGTTGGCGTAAAAAGTGGCGGTTGCTCAGGTTTGTCATATGAATTAAAATTTGACAAAGAAATAGGAGAAAACGATAAAGTTTTTGAAGATAATAATGTGAAAATAGCCGTTGAAAAAAAATCATTTCTCTATTTAGCTGGAACAATTTTAGAATTTTCTGGTGGATTGAATGGAAAAGGATTTGTTTTTAACAACCCAAATGCGAGTAGAACTTGCGGCTGTGGAGAAAGTTTTTCGTTGTAAAATTTAATTATTTAAGCCATTAAGACAGTAAGTTTTATTAAGTCTTAATTTCCTTAATATTTTAATGGTTTTAAAAAAAATAAAATGTCAAAATACACTGAAGAAGACTTAAAAGTCGAATTAGAAAATAAAGAATACGAATACGGATTCTACACCGAATTAGATTCGGAAACGTTTCCTATTGGATTAAACGAAGACATTGTTCGTGCGATTTCTAAAAAGAAAGACGAACCGCAATGGATGACCGATTGGCGTATTGAAGCTTTTCGTGCATGGCAAGAAATGGTAGAACCAGAATGGGCAAATGTTAATTATGATAAACCTGATTTTCAAGCCATTTCGTACTATTCAGCTCCTAAAAAAGCTGATCCAAATAAAACACTCGATGATGTTGATCCAGACCTTTTGGAAATGTATAAAAAGCTAGGAATTTCTATCGATGAGCAAAAGAAATTGAATAATGTCGCTATGGATATTGTAGTCGATTCGGTTTCGGTGGCAACTACTTTCAAGAAAACATTAGCAGAAAAAGGTATCATTTTCATGAGTATTTCTGAAGCCATTCGCGAGTATCCAGATTTAGTTCAGAAATATTTAGGAACGGTTGTGCCACAAAGAGATAACTTCTACGCGGCTTTGAATTCGGCTGTTTTTTCAGACGGAAGTTTCTGTTATATTCCAAAAGGCGTTCGTTGTCCAATGGAATTATCAACTTATTTCCGTATCAATCAAGCAGGAACAGGTCAATTTGAAAGAACACTTTTAATTGCCGATGAAGGAAGTTATGTATCGTATCTTGAAGGTTGTACAGCGCCAAGTCGTGATGAAAATCAATTGCACGCAGCTGTTGTAGAATTAATCGCTTTGGACAATGCTGAAATAAAATATTCTACCGTACAAAACTGGTATCCAGGAAATAAAGAAGGAAAAGGTGGTGTTTTTAACTTCGTTACAAAAAGAGGAATTTGTGAAAAAAACGCAAAAATCTCATGGACACAAGTAGAAACTGGTTCTGCAGTAACGTGGAAATATCCATCGGTGGTATTGAAAGGTGACAATTCAATTGGAGAATTTTATTCGATTGCAGTGACCAATAATTTTCAACAAGCTGATACAGGAACTAAAATGGTTCATTTAGGTAAAAATACCAAATCAACTATTATTTCTAAAGGAATTTCGGCAGGAAAATCACAAAACAGTTACAGAGGTTTAGTTCGAATTAGCGCTAATGCAGAAAACGCTAGAAACTTCTCGCAATGTGATAGTTTGTTGATGGGAAATAATTGTGGTGCTCACACTTTTCCTTACATCGAAAGCAAAAATTCATCAGCCAAAATCGAACATGAAGCAACGACTTCTAAAATCGGTGAAGATCAAGTTTTTTATTGCAATCAAAGAGGAATTCCAACCGAAAAAGCAATTGCTTTAATCGTAAATGGTTTCAGCAAAGAAGTCTTGAATAAATTACCAATGGAATTTGCTGTTGAAGCACAAAAATTATTAGAAATTTCGTTAGAAGGTTCGGTAGGATAAAACTTAAATGAACTTATATTCCTTAAATGGTTTTAAAATAAAAGAATAAAATGTTAAAAATTAGCAACTTACACGCTTCAGTAGAAGACAAAGAAATATTAAAAGGAATTAATCTTGAGATAAACGCAGGAGAAGTTCACGCCATCATGGGACCAAATGGTGCAGGAAAATCAACACTTTCTTCCATCATTGCTGGTAACGAAAATTACACAGTTACTGATGGAGAAATCCTTTTAGAAGGAGAAGACATTTCAGAATTAGCTCCAGAAGAACGCGCTCACAAAGGTGTTTTCTTATCATTTCAATATCCAGTTGAAATTCCAGGAGTTTCGGTTACCAACTTCATGAAAACGGCCATCAACGAAAGTAGAAAAGCCAACGGAAAAGAGGAAATGCCAGCCAACGAAATGCTGAAATTAATCCGTGAAAAATCGGAATTATTAGAAATCGATCGTAAGTTTCTTTCACGTTCTTTAAACGAAGGTTTTTCAGGCGGAGAAAAGAAACGTAACGAGATTTTCCAAATGGCAATGCTAGAACCAAAACTAGCTATTTTAGACGAAACCGACTCGGGATTGGACATTGATGCGCTTCGAATTGTTGCAAACGGAGTAAACAAACTTAAAAACCAAAACAACGCAGTGTTAGTAATCACGCACTACCAACGTTTGTTAGATTATATTATTCCAGATTTCGTTCACGTTTTAATGGATGGAAAAATCGTAAAATCAGGCGGAAAAGAATTGGCTTACGAGCTAGAAGAAAAAGGATACGATTGGATTAAAGCAGAGTTAGAAGTTTAAAAAAGTTCTCAGTTGTCTGTTATCGGTTTCAAACGGACAACAAAAACAACTGACAACCGACAACAAAAAATATGGAATTAAAAGAAAAACTTATATCCTCATTCATGGCTTTCGAAGAGCAAATCGATGTTCATTCAGAACTTCACGATTTGCGTACTTCTGCCATAAAAAACTTTGAAAACAAAGGTTTCCCAACCAAAAAAGAGGAAGCTTGGAAATATACATCGCTGAATTCAATCCTAAAAAACGATTTTTCAGTGTTTCCAAAACATGAAAATTCAATTGAATTTGCTGCCGTAAAAAAATACTTCTTGCACGAAATCGATACGTATAAAGTGATTTTTGTGGACGGAAAATTCTCTTCGTTTTTATCGTCAACAACTCACGACGGATTGGATGTTTGCTTACTATCATCGGCATTGACTAAGCCAAAATACAAAATGGTAATCGATGAATATTTCAATAAAATTGCCAGTAAAGACGAAACGTTAACCTCGTTAAATACTGCTTTCGCAAACGAAGGTGCATACATCAACATCCCAAAAAGTAAAGTTGTTGAAAAACCAATCGAAATCATTTATTTCTCAACAGGAATTGAAAATGCTTTAATGGTGCAACCTAGAAATTTGGTAATCGTTGGCGAAAATGCGCACGTTCAAATTATTGAAAGACATCAATCTTTAAACGAAAATCCGGTCTTAACCAATGCAGTTACAGAGATTTTTGCTCAAAAACGCGCCATCGTAGATTATTATAAAATTCAAAACGATTTGCAATCGGCAAACCTAATTGATAACACCTATATTTCTCAAAAACAAGAAAGTAGAGTTTCGGTTCACACGTTTTCTTTTGGTGGAAATATCACAAGAAACAACTTGAATTTCTATCATTTTGGAGAGAGAATTGACTCTACATTGAAAGGAATTACCATTATTGGCGACAAGCAACACGTTGATCATTATACACTTGTAAATCACGCAACGCCAAATTGTGAAAGCCATCAAAACTACAAAACCATTCTTGCCGACAGCTCAACAGGAGTTTTCAACGGAAAAATTTACGTAGAAAAAGAAGCTCAAAAAACGGATGCTTTCCAACAAAACAACAATATTTTAATTGGTGATAAAGCTACAATAAACGCCAAACCACAATTAGAAATTTTCGCCGATGATGTAAAATGTTCACACGGATGCACAATTGGTCAATTGGATGAAAGCGCCATGTTCTACATGCAACAACGCGGAATTCCTAAGAAAGAAGCCAAAGCATTATTAATGTATGCCTTCTCTAACGAAGTAATAGAAAGCATCAAAATACCCGAACTTAAAAAACGAATTACAAAAATTATCGCAATGAAATTAGGCGTTAATTTAGGGTTTGATTTATAGTAAAAAGGCTTTCCAAACGGAAAGCCTTTTTTTGTTAGTTCAGTTCATGACTAGTCAAAGTCCTCGTTTTAGTTACATTATCAGTACTGCTGGTTACACTTTCCCGGATTAGCCCAATATCTTTAGCAAACCAATACTCAGCTTCTATATTGGTTACTTGTGAATTTACGGTTTCAACTGCATGCAACTGCATCTTGATTATATTGGTATAAGTTACGTCATTTAATGTTTCTGATGCATCTCTTTCCAGAATGGTACCTGTATAGGTAAGTGATGCTGGCAACTTTTGGTGAGCGCCATTGTTGTATACAATTACATGTAATGGGGTTGAACCACTCCAAGTAGCTCCAACGGACAAATCATCTCTAAACATTTTTATTTCATATTCTCCAATCTCCAAGGTTGCACCACCTTCCAGCGGCATAAGAACTTCTCCAGATTTTTGATAATAAGAAGCACCTTTTTTAAGCATCCACTGTGGGATGTTAAAATCACTACCATCATCATTGATGCGATAGTAAGGAATACCTTCAAAGTTATTAGTATAACCAACGTAAACAAGGCTAACTTCACCATTGTTAGTATACCACCACTTATTGTTCGTGATCAAAGGAAAATAATTTCCTGTAGTTATTCCATTATCTTCAACTATTGCTGCATCATCACTGCTGCAAGAAGATAAGCCTAGTAAGTATATAATTAGTATTGCAGCTTTAATTAGAGGAGCTTTTTTCATTTCAAAATTAATTAGATTTTCAAAAATAAGATATTTTTTAACAAATAACTTGAACGAGTTATTTTTTTAGGCTTTTTACGATATCACTTAACAAACCATCAAAATCAAATTCAGGATCTTCTTTCAAACCCATTCTAACAATTACTAAATCGTGACTTGGGAAAATCGCTACCATTTGTCCTTGATAACCACTTGCGTAGAACATATCTTTTGGAGCATTTGGAAATCTTCCACCAGCGTTTAACCAAAATTGTGCACCATACTGTCCGCTGGAAGTATTCGTTGGAGTTGCAACATATCTTGCCCAACTTTCGTCAAAAATTTGTTCGCCGTTCCAATTGCCTTTGTGTAAATAGAGTAATCCAAATTTTGCCCAATCTCTTGTATTTGCCCAACCATAAGACGAACCTACAAAATTCCCTGCCATATCGGTTTCTACCAAAGCAGAGTTCATTCCTATTTTGTCTAACAAACTACTGTACCAAAAATCTAAATATTCTTGATGTGTTTTAAATTGCTTTCTTAAAATTCCACTCAATAAATTAGTTGTTCCTGAAGAGTAATTCCAAGTGTTATCGGGTTTTCCAACTAATGGTTTATTGATTTGCGATTGCGTCATATCTTCTTCAATAAAAAGCATTTTGGTAGCATCACATATTTTAGAATAATTCTCTTCCCATTCCAAGCCAGAATTCATGTGAAGCAAATCGTTGATAGTAATGTTTTTGCGCTCGTCATTTTTCCATTCGGCAACTGGAGCTGGTTTTGAAATGTCGATTTTACCTTGTTTTTGCAGAATACCGAAAAAGGTTGCTGTCAAACTTTTTGTCATCGACCAACCTAATATTTTGGAGTTTTTATCAAAACCATCGGTGTATTTTTCGGCAATAATTTTGTCTTTATAAATTACAATTACCGAACGAGTGCGCTTATTTTTTTCTCCTTTTTTGTCAAAAGCTTTTTCAATAACAGCATTTAATTTTGTGTAATCAATATTTGAAAAAACAGTGTCTTTTGGTTCCAAATTTCCATACGGAAAAGGCAAATTTGGATTGATTTTATTTCTTTTTGGAACCAAATACGGTTTAGAAACATCAAAATCATCATTAATTAAAGTTGCACCCAAACCTTCACGATAAATGGCTTTTCGTTCTTTAAATCCGTAAACTTTTGAAGTCACAAATCGTTCTGTATCATTAATTTCGTTGGTTGCCCAGTCTATTTTATCAATATCATTATCACCTTGTTGTATGGTTTCCAAGGAACGATTGTCTAAAAAATGTCCAGAGGCAACACTTTTAGCAGAGAAACCCGATATTAAATCCAATTGCGGATAGATTGCTATTCGAAGATAAACTAAAAGTAATAGGACTAAAACAGCGAATATTTTGAAGAATTTTTTCATGATAAGTAGATTTTGATGCAAGTTATAAAAATTGAAACATATAAGGTATTTAAGCACATATAAGAATTTGGTAATTTTATTTCGCTGTACTCAAATTGAAAAATAGTAATAGATTATTACATAAATATGCTTTAACTTAAATGAACTTATATGACTTATATGGTTTGTAAAAACATTCAACAATTATTAACAAACGTTTGATAAAAAACCATTTCAAAATGTGTACTTTTGTATTTAGATTTTTTCTAAATAATTCATGTTAGATATACAAAAAATAAGAGCCGACTTTCCCATACTTACTCAAAAAGTGAATGGGAAACAACTTGTTTACTTTGATAACGGTGCTACATCGCAAAAACCAAAAGTGGTTATTGATGCCATTACAAAATATTACGAAGAAATAAATGCCAATATTCATCGTGGCGTACACACTTTAAGTCAATTAGCAACAGATGCTTATGAAGTTTCTCGTGGTAAAATCCAGCAGCATATTAATGCAAAATTCCCTTATGAAGTAATTTTTACCTCGGGAACAACCCACGGAATTAATGCAATTGCAAATGGTTTTGCATCGATTTTAAAAGAAGGTGATGAGGTTTTAGTATCTGCTTTAGAACATCACAGTAATATTGTGCCGTGGCAAATGCTTTGTGAAAAAACGGGTGCAAAATTGGTAGTAATTCCAATGAATGATGAAGGTGAATTGATTATTTCAGAATTTGATAAATTACTTTCGGATAAAACTAAAGTGGTTACTGTAAACCATATTTCGAATGCATTAGGAACTTTAAACCCGATAAAATATATTATTGATAAAGCACATGAATTTGGCGCGGCAGTTTTAATTGATGGCGCACAAGCTGTACCACATTTAAAACCAGATGTTCAAGAATTGGATTGTGATTTTTATGTGTTTTCCGGCCATAAAATTTGCGGACCAACAGGTGTTGGCATTTTATACGGAAAAGAAGAATGGCTTCGAAAATTACCACCATATCAAGGTGGTGGCGAAATGATTGCAACGGTTTCGTTCGAAAAAACTACGTACGCTGATTTGCCACATAAATTTGAAGCTGGAACACCAAATATCGCCGGAGGAATTGTGCTTGGAACCGCGATTGATTACTTGAATGAAATCGGTTTTGAAAACATTCAAGCCTACGAACACGAATTATTAGAATACGGAACTAAAAGATTATTAGAAATTGATGGTCTGAAAATCTTCGGAACGGCTAAAGAAAAAACATCGGTAATTTCGTTTAATATCGAAGGAGTTCATCCGTATGACATTGGTACAATTATTGACAAACTAGGAATAGCAGTACGAACCGGACATCATTGTGCGCAACCGATTATGGATTTTTATCAAATTCCTGGAACAATAAGAGCGAGTTTTGCTTTTTATAATACTAAAGAAGAAATTGATATTTTTGTAGAAGCGGTGAAAAAAGCGAAAATGATGTTGTCTTAAAACTAAGAATATGAAAGCAATAGGAATGATTTTACTAACTATTTTCCTTGGAAAAAGTTGCAGTAACGAAGCTCAAAATGACATTAATAATGCAGTTTTGCAATATTCTGCAATGACTCGTGGTTTTCATTTGAAAGTGATTATCACCAATCAAATGGCTACGATATCAAAAGGAAGAACACCTGAAACAATGTCACAAAAACAAGTAAAAATTTCTGATTCTGATTGGAATGACTTGATTGCATTGTTTGAAAAAACAAATTTGGAAGCTTTTCCAACTTTAAAAGATCCAACACAAAAACGCCATTATGATGGTGCAGCAATTGCTGATTTGAAGGTTAGATATCAGGAGAAAAACTTTGAAACAGTTAATTTTGATCATGGTTTTCCACCAGCTGAAATTGAAGGTTTAGTAAATAAAATTGTGGCATTAACCGACGATAAGGAATGACAATAAAAGAAATACAAGACGAAATTGTTGATGAATTTTCAATGTTTGATGATTGGATGCAACGCTATGAATACATCATCGAGCTAGGAAAATCATTACCATTGATTGACGAACAATATAAAACCGAAGATAACATCATTAAAGGTTGCCAGTCAAAAGTTTGGGTTCATGGTGAGCAAAATGATGATAAAGTAGTTTTTACTGCCGATAGTGATGCGATTTTAACCAAAGGTATAATTGCGATTTTAATTCGAACTTTTTCCAACCAAAATCCAACAGATATTTTGGATGCTAATACTGACTTTATCGATGAAATAGGATTGAAAGAACATTTGTCGCCAACACGAGCAAACGGTTTGGTTTCAATGATTAAACAAATAAAAATGTATGCTTTGGCGTTTAGCGCTAAGAATTAATTTCTAACCATATAAGGCATTTAAGAGCATTTAAGTTCAAATAATATGACAAAATCTGATCTTAAAGAATTAGTTTATCGAGTAAATGGTGCTGCTATTGAGGTTCATAAAGAAATTGGACCTGGGCTTTTGGAAAGTGTTTATCATAAATGCATGGAAAGAGAATTGGAGCTTAGAGGAATTTACTTTGAAACAGAATTAGTAATTCCAATAGATTATAAAGGATTGGAACTTGATGCTAATTTGAGATGCGATTTATTTATTGAAAATCAATTAGTATTAGAATTAAAATCAGTAGAAAAAGTATTGCCAATTCATGAAGCCCAAGTTCTATCTTATATGAATTTATTAGATGTTTCAATGGGTTTAATAATAAATTTTAATGTAACCAATATATTTAAGGAAGGTCAAAAAACATATGTTAATCATAAGTACAGATTATTAGAAGATTAACTTAAATGACCTCAAATGCCTTATATGGTAAAAAGCAAAATACAATGGAAGAATTTAAAGATGAAATAAACTTAGGAGAAAATGTAGTAAAGGTTTTAAAAGGGATTTATGATCCGGAAATTCCTGTTGACATCTACGAACTTGGA
This sequence comes from Flavobacterium dankookense, assembly GCF_004362665.1. GTDB lineage: Bacteria > Bacteroidota > Bacteroidia > Flavobacteriales > Flavobacteriaceae > Flavobacterium > Flavobacterium dankookense. Next base: position 236,166 of record NZ_SNXR01000012.1, read on the forward strand.
TTAATCTACGACGTAATGATTAACGAAGACAATGAAGTTAAGGTTTTAATGACTTTAACGTCGCCAAATTGTCCAGTTGCTGAAACATTGCCTAGAGAAGTAGAAGAAAAAATCCAAAAAATCGATACCGTTAAATCCTGTGAAGTAGAAATTACTTTCGATCCACCGTGGAGCAAAGATTTAATGAGTGAAGAAGCAAAATTAGAATTAGGAATGCTTTAAAATAGTTATCAGTTGGCAGTAAAGAGTTGGCAGTTTTGCCAGTGAAAACTAAAAAACAGAATACTGAACACCAAATCTATGGACGAAATCATCAATAAAGTAGCCAATTCATCGCTCGAAGTTTTCGATTTGGAAGATTATTATCCAAACGGAATTCGAACGCAAATTGACCTTTCGCAATGGCTTTATGAAGGTTTTCTATTGAAAGAAAAAGACTTTCGCGAAGCATTGAAAAATCATGATTGGTCGCAATATCAAAATCATTTAGTTGCTATTCATTGTTCCACTGATGCTATTTTGCCTGCTTGGGCAAGTATTTTAGTAACAACTCATGTTTCTTCATTTGCCCAAAAAGTGGTTTTAGGAACAATAAATGATTTGGAAACGTCATTATATCAAGAGATTTTATCTAAAATTGATTACACGCAATATCAAGACAAACCCATTATCTTGAAAGGTTGTTCCAAAAAACCTGTTCCCGAAAGTGCTTACATTATTGCTATTCAAGAACTTCAAAAAGTAGCTAAAAGTGTGATGTATGGCGAAGCTTGTTCGGCAGTTCCATTATTCAAAAAAGCTAAATAACTCTTTTTCAACATAAAATTTTAATTGATTTTATAAACCATTAAGAAGTTAAGGTAATTAAGCACAACAATACTTAATGAAACTTAATTTCTTAATGGTTTTAGTTTTTTACTTTTAATTTTTTGTAAAATGGAACTATTTATTTTAGTTTTTTAAAATCATTGATTTTAAAAAACTAAAATCGAAATCATGTTAAATAATTAGTTGCTAGAAAGTTAGATTTTAATAATATTTTGGTCAAGCCAAATGTATTGTTACCTTTGCACCCGAAAAATTAAAATCTAACAAAATGAAGAAAATTTTACTTTCAATAACATTTTTGTTTGCTACAACAGCAGTATTTGCTCAGGTAAACGAAAAAGAGTTATTGCAAAAAAATGAAGAAGCGGCAAAAAAATTACTAGAAGAAAAACCAAACGGTTGGACAAAAAAAGGAACATTTACTTTTTTGGCCAATCAAGCAACATTCAATAACTGGCTTGCTGGAGGACAAAGCAACGTTTCTGGAAACATTGGTTTGAACTATGATTTCAATTACAAAAGCGATAATTGGAATTGGGATAACAAAATCATTGCAGGTTATGGTTTGACAAAAATTAAAGACCAAGATTTACAAAAATCAGATGACAGATTGATTTTTAACTCATTGGCAGGAAGAAAAGCAAGTGGAGAATGGTTTTACTCTTTGTTTTTTAATTTTCAAACCCAATTTGATACAGGTGTTGATTTAGCCACAGGAGTTAAAACCTCGCATTTCTTTTCGCCAGCTTTTTTCCAATTTGGACCAGGTATGTTATGGAAAAAAAGCGACAATTTAAAAGTGAATATTGCTCCAGCAACGTCCAAATTAATCATTGTTCATCCTCATTTTACTGAACTTGGACCATCATTTGGTGTAGAACAAGGAGATTCGTCACGATTTGAATTTGGAGCCGCTATAAATGGGTATTACAAGTTTACATTAGTTGAAAACGTAACTGTTGAAAATATTTTGAACCTTTATTCTAACTATTTAGAAGATCCACAAAATGTTGATGTTGACTATACTTTAAACGTTGCCATGAAAATCAATAAAACGTTGTCTACCAATTTAGCTTTTCAATTACTATTTGACGATAATGCTGTTGGAGAAGGAGCAAATTATGCAAAAGTTCAAACTAGACAAGTTATTGGTTTAGGAGTGAATTATGGTTTTTAATCTGAAATCAATTTTATAAAAAAAGTCCCGAAATTTTTCGGGACTTTTTGTTTTTATCTAAACGCTTGTTCTAAATCAGCTAATAAATCATCAATATCTTCTACACCAACGCTTAAACGAACCAAATCATCGGTAATTCCAACTTCCAATCGTTTGTCTTCAGGAATGGAAGCATGTGTCATTAACGCTGGATGATTGGCTAAACTTTCCACACCGCCAAGTGATTCGGCTAAAGTGAACACTTTTACTTTTTCCAAAAATGAAATCGCATCTTCTTTTTTTCCTGATTTGAACGTAAAAGAAACCATTCCGCCAAAACCGCTCATTTGTTTTTTGGCAATTTCATGAAAAGGATGATCAGGCAATCCAGGATAATAAACCGTTGCAACATCAGGATGATTTGCTAAAAAGTTGGCTACTTTTTCTCCGTTTTCACAATGTCTTTGCACACGTAAATGCAAGGTTTTGATACCACGTAAAACCAAGAAACTATCCATTGGTCCAAGTGTTCCGCCAGTAGCAAATTGTTTGAAATGCAATTCATCGCCCAACGTTTTGTCTTTGATAACCAAAGCTCCAGCAATAACATCTGAATGTCCGCCAAGGTATTTCGTAGCCGAATGCATCACGATATCAGCACCTAAATCCAGAGGTTTTTGCAAATAAGGCGTTGCAAATGTATTATCAACCGCAAAAAGGATGTTGTGTTTTTTAGTGATTTTGGCAATCTCGGCAATATCTGCCAATTTCATTAATGGATTTGTTGGTGTTTCAACCCAAACCAATTTGGTGTTTTCGTTAATCAACGATTGAAATTTCTCCAAATCGTTCATATCTACGAAGTGAAATGTGATACCGCTATCTTTATATAAACGAGTGAAAAGACGATACGTTCCGCCATATAAATCGTCCATAGCGATGATTTCATCACCAGCTTTAAATAGTCGTAATAAACAATCAGTTGCAGCCAATCCTGAAGCAAAAGCTAATCCGCGAGCACCATTTTCTATCGAAGCTAAAGCATCTTCAAGAGCTTGACGTGTTGGGTTTGCGGCACGAGAATACTCGTAATCGCCAACAGGTTTTCCTGGTGAAACTTGCGCATAAGTTGAGGTTTGAAACACTGGCGGCATTACAGCTCCAGTTACTTCTTCATGGTGTTGATTTCCATGTATGACTTTGGTATTGAATTTCATTTTGATTACTTATTTTTTTAATGAGGATGGAACGCCAAGACGTTTCATTGATTTTATTTTTCACAAAAGTAAACAAAAGTTCCAATAGTTTTTCTTCTAACCCCGATTGTAACGGCATCCTTTTTTGCTCTTTTTTTGAGCAAAAAAGATAGAGTGGAAAGCGGGAAAAAGGTTAGTAAATATGCCCGAAAGTTTCGTTTCTTCCTTCGACTGTGCTCAGGATGACAGAAATTGCGTATTTTTGGAAAAATAAAAAAATGGAAAATAAAATCTACTATTTAGCATCGTGTGATACTTGTAGAAAAATTATAAAATCACTTCCAAATTCAGACAGATTAACGTTTCACGACATTCGTCAAAATCCAATAACTGAGCAAGAATTGGAAGAAATGTACCAACTATCTGGAAGTTACGAAGCGTTGTTTAGCAAAAAAGCACAGCTTTACAAATCGATGGATTTGAAAAATAAAAATCTAACCGAAGCTGATTTTAAAAAGTATCTTTTAGAACATTACACGTTTTTAAGCCGACCAGTTTTTATCATAGATGATAAAATTTATATTGGAAACGGACAAAAAAACATCATCGAAGTTATAAAAACGTTAACCTAATGTCTAAAAGAAATTGGGCATTACTTGCCGCAACTTTAGTTTCCATTATTTATGGAGTAACGTTTACAATCGCTAAAGATGTAATGCCAAAATACATTGAACCATTTGGATTTATTTTGATGCGAGTTGGTGGTTCAATGCTTTTGTTTTGGCTCATTACGCCATTTTTTTCCACCGAAAAAATCGAAAAACAAGATTTCCCCCGAATTATTGCTGCGGCGTTTTTTGGCGTAGCTTTAAACATGCTTACTTTTTTTAAAGGATTGAGTTATACTTCGCCAATTATGGGTGCGGTTTTAATGGTTACAACGCCAATGATTGTGCTCGTTCTTTCGGCAATATTGATGAAAGAACGAATGCAAAACCGAAAGATTTATGGCCTGATTTTAGGATTGATTGGAACTGTTTTTCTAATTCTTTATGGAAAATCCGTAATCAATGCTAGCAATGCAACTTTGGGAAATATTTTGGTTTTTATCAACGCGGTTTCCTATGGTTTTTACCTTATAATCGTAAAGAAGTTAATGGATAAATACAATGCTTTTACTTTTGTAAAATGGATTTATACTTTCGGGTTTTTGATGGTTTTGCCTTTCGGTTGGAGCGAGTTTCAAGCCGTTGATTTCACGAATATTCCAATGGATATTTTCTGGAAAATAGGTTTTGTTGTGGTTTTTTCAACGTTTTTGACCTATTTGCTCAATTTGGTTTCCATGCGCGAATTAAAACCAACAACCGTTGCGGTTTTCATTTATTTGCAACCACTTTTTGCCACTATTTTTGCCGTAAGTTTAGGAAAAGACGATGTTACTTGGGTAAAAATTATTTCGGCAGTTTTAATCTTTAATGGAGTTTATTTGGTAACGCAGAAAAAAAGCAGTCAGTAAACAGTAATTAGTTGGCAGAAAACACTGAATACTAATAACTGAACACTGAACACTTTTTCATATATTTGAAGTCAATAAAACACAAGAATGATACAATCAATGACCGGTTTTGGAAAGGCAACTTTACAATTACCAACCAAAAAAATAACAGTAGAAATCAAATCCTTAAATTCAAAAGGTTTGGATTTGAATACTAGAATGCCATCTGTTTTTAGAGAAATGGAATTGGGTTTACGCAATCAGCTTTCGCAAAAATTAGAGCGCGGAAAAGTTGATTTTTCATTGTATGTTGAGGTTACAGGCGAAGAAACATCGTCAAAAATCAATGTGCCAATTGTAAAAGGTTACATCAATCAAATGAAAGCAGTTATTCCAAATGCTGATGAAACCGAACTAATGAAAATGGCAGTTCGTATGCCAGATGCTTTAAAAACTGAACGCGACGAAATTGACGAAAACGAATGGAAACAAATTCAAACCGTGATTGATGAAGCGTTGCAAAATATCATTCAATTTCGAATTGATGAAGGTGTTTCGCTAGAAAAAGAATTTTTGCACAGAATTGCCAATATCATGACCTTGATGAACAATGCAGTAGCGTATGATGCTGAACGTGTTGAAACCGTTAAAACGAGATTGCGAACCGCTTTAGATGAATTAAAAGAAAACGTAGATGAAAATCGTTTTGAACAAGAATTGATATTTTATTTAGAAAAATACGATATTACAGAAGAGAAAGTTCGTCTTGAAAATCACTTAAATTATTTCATAGAAACCCTTGCAGGAACTGAAGCCAACGGAAGAAAACTAGGTTTCATCACTCAAGAAATGGGAAGAGAAATCAACACCATGGGTTCAAAATCCAACCATTCCGAAATGCAAAAACTAGTCGTAATGATGAAAGATGAATTGGAAAAGATTAAGGAACAGGTTTTGAATGTTTTGTAAAGAAAAGAGAGAATAGAATAAAGAAAATAGACTTTTAGCCATATATGAATAAGGGAAAACTACTCGTATTTTCAGCGCCATCAGGTTCGGGAAAAACAACCATAGTAAGGCATTTATTGCAACAAGACGATTTGAATTTAGAGTTTTCAATTTCGGCTGCAACTCGCGAACCACGTGGACAAGAAGTTGACGGAAAAGATTATTACTTTATGTCTATTGCTGATTTCAAAAAACACATCAAAGCCGAAGATTTTATCGAATGGGAAGAAGTATATCGCGATAATTTCTACGGAACACTAAAAAGCGAAGTCGAACGCATTTGGGCAAAAGGCAAAAACGTAATTTTCGACATTGATGTAGCTGGCGGATTGCGCATCAAATCCAAATTTCCTCAAGAAACATTAGCCGTTTTTGTAAAACCACCAAGCGTTGATGAACTAAAACGCCGTTTAAAAGAACGTTCCACCGAAAGCGATGATAAAATCAATATGCGAATTGCAAAAGCACACGTTGAATTAGCAACTGCGCCACAATTTGACAAAATCATCAAGAATTATGATTTGGATGTAGCAAAAGCTGAAGCGTATGAATTAGTAAAAGATTTTATTTCTAAATAAAAATTATTGCACAAAGTTTGCTCCAAGAAACACAAAGACTTTGTGAAACTTTGCGAAAAACTTCGTGAAACTCTGTGAAACAAAAAAATGAAAATCGGTCTATATTTCGGAACATTTAACCCAATTCACATTGGTCATTTGATTATCGCTAATCACATGGCGGAACATTCTGATTTGGAGCAAATTTGGATGGTTGTAACGCCACATAATCCGCACAAGCAGAAGAACACCTTGCTCGATGATTACCAACGTTTGCACATGGTTCAATTGGCAACCGAAGATTTCCCCAAAATCAAAGCTTCTGATATTGAGTTCAAATTACCACAACCTAATTTTACAGTAAATACGTTAGCCCATTTACTTGAAAAATATCCAAAGAATGAGTTTTCATTAATTATGGGCGAAGACAATTTGAATTCGCTCCACAAATGGAAAAACTACGAGTATATTTTAGAACATCACAATATTTATGTTTATCCTAGATTGAATTCGGGTGAAATAGATGAGCAATTTGTCAATCATAATAAAATCCATCGTGTTGGTGCGCCAGTCATCGAACTTTCATCAACTTTTATTCGCGAAAGCATCAAAAACAAAAAAAATATAATGCCGATGTTGCCTTATAAAGTTTGGGAATATGTTGATAATAATAATTTTTATAAGAAATAGAAATTATGTTTCAAGGAGAAATTTTCATTCCTGGTAAAAAGCCATTTCTGAATTTGACGTTATCTGAAAAGTTGAATTGGGGTTCGTGGTTGAGTATGTTGATTTATGGTTCTATTTTTTTTGCAGATGAAAAATGGAATTCAGGTCAAATAAAGAACTATATATATCATTATACATCAATTAATGAAATATTTGCTGGTATTTTTGTAGTTGCTTTCATTTCAAGTTTTTTTCTTCGCCTTAAAGAATTTGAAAACTTAAATGGAGAATTAAAAGGCAAATTAATCATTGACAGAAATGGAATTACTATCAATGATAATTTATACGAAGCTTCAAAAATTTTAAATTTTAAGATAAATATGATTGATTATTATGGACAAAAGACAAACTACTCAAAATCTGGTCCATATTATTTTTTAGGTGTAAAAAACAATTTAAGCTTTGATTTTGAAACAGAGAAAGTTGCTATTAATTTTCAAATAAATTCAGAAACACATCTTTATGAATTGAAATGGATTTTACTCAATATTATTTGTGAAGAAAAAATTCCTTTTCAAAGAAGTTATTTAAAGTTTTTTGATGATGAGTTTAGAGATACACCAACATTTAAAAAATTTACCGAAAAACTTTTGTTGGATAAAAGATTAGTTCTTTCAGATATCGAATAATAACTTAACATTCCTTTACCACTTGTTCCTTCAATCGTTTCGTAAATTTGTTCTCTAAAATTTTTACAATGAACAATTTCGAATTATACAATCCAGTCAATTATATTTTTGGCAAAGGACAAACAGAAAAACTAGCTACATTAGTTCCAAAAGGCGCAAAAGTTCTATTGGCTTATGGTGGCGGAAGTATCTTTAAAAATGGCGTTCACAATGCCGTAACATCAACTTTAAATGGTTATGATATCACTGAGTTTGGTGGCATCGAACCCAACCCAAGATTTGAAACCTTGATGAAAGCCGTTCAAATTATTCGCGAACAAAAAATCGACTTTATTTTAGCCGTTGGTGGTGGAAGCGTGATTGATGGCGTAAAATTTATTTCCGCAGCTGTCAATTTTGAAGGCGATGCAGCCGATATTCTTAAAAAGAGAATTTTATTTACCGATTTGTCTAAAGTGATTCCGTTTGGAACCGTTTTAACTTTGCCAGCAACAGGTTCCGAGATGAATTCTGGTGCTGTGGTAACGATAGAAGCAACCCAAGAAAAACTAACGCTTGGTGGAAGTGCTTTGTTTCCAAAATTCTCAATTGTAGATCCAACTGTAATTACTTCTTTACCAAAACGTCAGTTACAAAACGGTGTCGTCGATGCTTTCACTCACGTAATGGAACAATATTTAACGTTTCCTCACGATGCGCTTTTGCAAGACAGATTTGCCGAAAGCATTTTGAAAACACTAATCGAAGTTGGACCAAATGTCGTTGAAAATCCTAGTGATTATAAATTGGCTTCCAACTTTGTTTGGAGCGCAACGATGGCATTAAACGGATTGATTCAAAAAGGCGTTCCGTCCGATTGGGCAACGCACATGATTGGTCACGAATTAACCGCTTTATACGAAATTGACCATGCCAGAACGTTGGCAATTATCGGTCCAAATTTGTATAAAGTCATGTTCGAAACTAAAAAAGATAAACTAGCACAATACGGCGAAAGAGTTTGGAACATCACCGGAAATTCTATCGAAGAAAAAGCCGAAAAAGCCATTGTAAAAACTGTTGAATTTTTCCACACGATGGGAATGAAAACCAAAATCTCCGAAAACGCAGAAAACATCGAAAAAACAGCCGATTTTATCGTAAACCGTTTTGAAGAAAGAGGTTGGAAAGCCATGGGCGAAAAACAAAACATCACTTTAGAAAAAGTTCGTGAAATTGTTGAGATGAGTTACTAAGTTTTTACAATAAAAATAGTTGAAGCGTTTAGAAGTAATTCTGAGCGCTTTTTATTTAGAAGCTAATCCTGCTTTCCATTCCAAGATTGCTTGCAAAAATCTTTTTTTCTAAATCCTAGAAAGAGCTTCCGTTGGTCGCTTTTCTAAGACAAGAAAAAATAGATTTTCTCTGCGCAATGCTTTCCATTTTAATCAGGGCTAAACTAGTCAGTGAAGGTTTGCCAATGAATTAAAAAAAGAGTATTTTTGGTCATTCAAACGATATAGTAATGAATACAAAACCAAAGTTTGCCGTTATTGGCGGTGGAAGTTGGGCAACTGCGATTGCCAAAATGCTTTGTGTAAATCTCGATGAAATTGCTTGGTACATGCGAAACCAATCCGCAATCGAACATTTAAAAGCTTACAAACACAATCCAAACTATCTAAGTTCGGTTGAATTTGATACCAACAAACTAAAACTAACATCAGATATCAATGAAGCTGTAGCTTATGCTGATTATTTGATTTTCGCTATTCCTTCCGCGTTTTTAAGCGCTGAATTAGAAAAACTGACCGTTTCCCTTCAGGACAAAGTTATCTTCTCTGCTATCAAAGGTATCGTGCCTGAAACCTTTTTGATAGTTGGCGAACATTTCAATAAAAAATTCGACATTCCTTTTGAAAATATTGGAGTAATAACTGGTCCGTGTCATGCTGAAGAAGTCGCTTTGGAACGACTTTCCTATTTAACGATTGCTTGTGGCGATTCTAGTAAAGCAAAAGTTATGGCAAAATATTTAGCCGGAAACTACATCAAAACCAAAATTTCCGATGACATCATCGGAACCGAATATGCCGCGATGCTCAAAAATATTTATGCCATTGCTGCCGGAATAGCACATGGATTGGGTTATGGCGATAATTTCCAATCGGTAATTATGAGTAATGCCATTCGCGAAATGAAGAAATTCATTAGAAAAGTACACAAAATGAAACGAAATATCAATAATTCCGCATATCTAGGCGACTTATTGGTAACCGGTTATTCTGTTTTTTCCCGAAATAGAATGTTCGGAAACATGATTGGAAAAGGTTATACCGTTCAAGCTGCAATGATGGAAATGTCAATGGTTGCCGAAGGTTATTATGCCGTAAAAAGTGCCTACAAATTAAACCAAGAATATAAAGCTAAAACACCAATCATCGATGCCGTTTATGAAATTTTATATGAAGGTAAAGATGCCAAAAAAACGTTTAAGAAATTAACGGAGAAGTTGGATTAGATATTTCAAATAGAGAAAAGAAGTTAAATGAAAGATGGTTTAGTCTTTTCTCTTTCTTTTTTCTTTTTTTTATCTCACAATTACACCATTCACGAACAAAATTGGCACTTCTTCAGTAGCGTGTTCGTTAATCATGTTTTTTCTAAAGGTGAATTTTTTATCGTATAAAGTATTTCCAATAAAATAAGTTACCATAAATTCATTGTTTAAAGCCAAAACACTTTTTTCAACCATTTCTACTTTTACAACTGAAACTGATGGAACTTGCATAAAAGCATGACGTAAAAGCGATGTTTTTTTCATTTCGCCATCAATAGTGCCAAAAGCTTTTGAAACGACCATTACGCTGTCTAAATCAAAGTCAGAATCGTTGACTAAATAGATGTACCAAACTTTTTCCATAAAATCGTCGCTCCATTCTTGAACGGCAGCAAGGAAAACGTTTTCAACTTTTGGGATTATTATATCGGATTTCATGATTTTAGTAAAAAGGGATTAGAGATAAGGGATAAGAAATTAGCTTTTGACTTTTCCCTTATCCCTTTCGTCTTTTTTTATATACTCGATTTAAATTGTTCCAAGAAACGAACATCGTTTTCATAGAACATTCTGATGTCGCCAATTTGGTATAATAACATTGCAATACGTTCGATTCCCATTCCGAAAGCAAATCCGTTGTATTCGTCAGGATTGATACCGCAGTTTTTCAAAACATTTGGATCTACCATTCCGCAACCCATGATTTCCAACCAACCTGTTCCTTTAGTGATACGATAATCGGTTTCGGTTTTTAAACCCCAATAAATATCAACTTCGGCACTTGGTTCTGTAAATGGAAAATAACTTGGACGTAAACGAATTTTCGATTTTCCGAACATTTCTTTGGTGAAATATAAAAGCGTTTGCTTTAAATCGGCAAACGAAACGTCTTTGTCTATATACAAACCTTCAACCTGGTGAAAAATACAGTGAGAACGAGATGAAACCGCTTCATTACGAAAAACTCTTCCTGGAGAAATGGTACGAATTGGCGGTTTGTTGTTTTCCATGTAACGAACCTGAACCGATGAAGTGTGAGTTCTCAACAATACATCAGGATTGGTTTGGATGAAAAACGTGTCTTGCATATCGCGAGCTGGATGGTATTCTGGCAAGTTTAATGCAGTAAAATTATGCCAATCGTCTTCGATTTCTGGACCTTCGGAAACATTAAATCCGATGGTAGAGAAAATATCGATAATTTGATTTTTTACAATAGAAATTGGATGACGAGAACCGATAGTTATTGGTTCCGCTGGACGTGTTAAATCGCCATAGAAACCTTTTACTTCTTCTTTGCTTTCCAGTTCTTCCTGAATTGCTTTTACTTTTTCTTCGGCAACGGTTTTCAACGTATTGATAACTTGTCCAAAGTCTTTTTTCTGGTCGTTCGGGATATTTTTAAATTCGGTAAAAAGCTCTTTTAAAAGTCCTTTACTTCCTAAATATTTTATACGAAAGTTTTCTAAAGCTTCCTTGTTTTTGGTGTTGAACGCTTTCGCTTCTTCAATATGTTCTTTAATCTTATCTATCATCGGTCATTTTTGTAAAGGTGCAAATTTAGTTAAAAGTTACGAGTTGCGAGTTAGGAGTTGCGAGTTTTTTGAATATTCTAATCTGAAAACTGCGACTGCGACTGAGAGCTATTCAATCACTTCTTTCTCCAAAAAATAATTCACAATCGCATCTTTCATCAAAATGGATTGTTCGCCAGCTTTTAATGGTGGAAGTTCTTCTTTTATTTTATAATGTGGCCAACCGTCTTTATCAAAATAGTCGAATTCGTAGTAACCATAAGGTTCGAGCAAACGGCAAATGGCGATATGCATTAGGTTTACTTTTTCATCTTTTTTGAAAGCTTCTTTGAATTTGCCTAATTCTTGCACACCAATTAGGTATATGATTGCGTCTAAATCCAACACTTCGCCATCAGCAAACTGATTGGAAAGGATTTCAACGACTTTGTTCCAGCGGTTTTTTAATTGTTCGTCTCTTGACATTTTAAAATAGAAAAAAGAAAATAGAAAAAAGAAAATAAACTTTATGTCTAAACTTCAAACTCTACATTCTAAGTTAGGATTGCAAAGATAGATATACTGAACACTAAATACTGAACACTGACGACTAATTCTTAATTTCCTTAATCGCGGAACTTTCAATCCAACCGGTTGTTTCGTCGGTGAGTTCGATTTTTTTCCAGTTGGCAATGCTTTCAAGAATATAGACTTTTGTTCCTTCGTGAAGGATAAAAGAATCTGGACTTGCCGTTTTTGGTTCGCTTTTTACTGGTGCAGTTTCGGCAAAAACGATGGCTGGTTTTTCATTTTCCAAACGGTTTCTTTCAAATATTCCAGCGGAAACACTCAATGTAATTCCTAATAAAATAACAAACATTCCTGTGAAAAAAATGCGTTTTTTTAATGTTGTTCCGGAAAAATAATAGCCTAAAAAGAACAAAAAGAAAACCAATGCCAAAGCTACTGCAATCCAAGCCCAAGTATCATAATAATAGGTTGAGGTAAAATCCTGAATGAGTTTGTGAAAACCAACTTTTGGAATGATTTTTATATCATCGATTGCCATTTTTCGGGCAAAATCAAGATTGGTTTTTATTTCGTCATCGTTTGGATTAAGTAACAATGCTTTTTCTAAATTATAAACTGCTGGACCAACTTTATGTAATTTGTAATAACAATTTCCAAGATTGAAATACACTTCAGCCGATTCTTTTCCCGAAGCGATGATGCTTTCATAATTTTGAATGGCTAAATCATACTTTCCTTTGGAATAATATTGATTTCCAAGTTCAAAAGGACTTTGTGCCCAAGATAATTGAGCAAACAAAAACAATAAGTAGAATATGTTTTTCATGTTAGACAATCTGTTTTGCTAAATCTGAAATAATACTAACGGCTTTGTCATAATCTTGTTGAATACTGGCTTCGGTTGATGGCGCATAACGAGCAAAATCGCAGTTTTCAGTAAGTTTGATAAATTCAGAAACGGTTTCCGGATTTCCTTTTCGTGAAAGCAAAATTTCAGTGATTTTTTCTTTAGTCATTTCCGAAGTTTCAATACTTAGCTTTGCTTTCAAAAAGTTATGCATCGCTTTTTCCAAAGCAACATAAAATGCTTCTTTATTAGCTAATTGTTTGTTGGCTTCGGATAAATATTTTTTTGCCAAAGCATTCGATTTTCTGATTTTGTTACCAATAACATCATTGTCTAAGGCTTCTTTTTTCTTTTTAGCAACAACTACAAATGGAATTGCCAAAAACGGTAAAATTAACAACGAATAAAACAATCCCGAACCTAAGAAATCATCTTTTTCGGTTGATTTTAAAGTTGTTTTTTGTTTGATATAAGCAAATGATTTTGCGGTTTCAATTTTGTTTTTGGCAACTTCACTTTGAGCTACATTAGGCGAAGCGGCAATTCCTGGACCATCGAGCACATTGATAACTATTTCGCCAGAATTGATGGTTTTGTATCGTTTTGAACTCAAATCAAAGTAGCTAAATGTCAACGGTTTTATTTGATAATTTCCTTTGAACTGCGGAATAATAGTGTATTTATCAGTGATGCTTCCAGTCATTCCAGTTAGTGGTGTTGATACATTTTCGGTATGTTCTGGTTCATACATTTCTAAAGCAGCAGGAACAACTGGCTTTGGTAAATTGAATAGTTTTAAGTTTCCTTTTCCAACAACTTTTACAGTCAAATCAAATGATTCTCCATTTTTTAAAGTGGTTTTTGACGGAGTAACTTTGAAATCAAAAGTTCCAACAGCACCATTAAAATCGATTGGTTTTCCAGCTTCGGGCAATGGTTTCACGTTGATTACTTTACTTCCAGCAGAAACTCTTTTATTGTCTTCGGCTAAAATAGGTTGTCCCCAAAAATTTCTCCTGTTCGTTGGAACTTGACAATCAATGTCTAACGAAAGTGGTTCGATTTCTAGTTTTCCAGATTTTTGCGGATATAAAACCGTTTTTCTTAAAACAACATAACGATAACGTTCACCTTTAAACATGCCTTCTTCGGCAACAAGTTGTTTGATATCAATATTTTGGCTCCAAAAATCGTTGTATTTTGGTTTGCTTAATTCGCGCCAGTTTGAAATACCGATGTTATAACTGAAATATAGTTTGTAAACTACGGTAATTGGTTCGTTTACATAGGGATTTGAATTAGAAATATCAGCTACCAGATAGAGATTGTCATCTGCAGAAACAGCTGGCATTTCGTTCGGATTTTTTGGTAATTCAACCGCATTGGTAACGTTGATTTTTACAGGTAACGTTTTGTATATCTGATTGTTAATTTCTATTGTGGCCTGACGAATTGTTAGCGAACCTTTTTGGGTTGGCATCAAAATATAAGTGTATGATTTATTGAAAGAGCTTTTTCCGTTTATCCACGATTGACTTATGGATTGACTTGGTCCGCCAACAACTCTAAATCCAGAAGCTTCAAAATTTGGCGGCGAAAAATTATCACCATCAGCATTCATGGTGAAATCAATGCGTAATTTTTCGTTTAATCCCAAAGAGTTTTTGCTCACTTTTGCTTCAAACTGAACTTGAGCAAAGAGAGTGTTGGTTATAAATAGAATAAGGATTATAAAATACTTTTTCATTTTTTTAATTCGTAATTTTTAATTCGTAATTAGATAAATTACCAATCTTTTTCGGGTTTATTCGGGTTTGCTTTTACTTTTTGTTTGTTGACTTTATCTTGAACTTTTTTCTCTTCATTTTGCACAGCATCCAACAAGTTTTGTAATCGTTCTTTTGAAATTCCGCCTGGTTGAGGTTGTGGTTTTCCTTGATTATTATCTTTATTATCCTTGTTGTCTTTATCGTTTTTGCCGTCTTTTTTGTCGTCTTGCTTGTCCTTATTATCTTTTTTGTCTTTATCGTCCTTCTTGTCGTCGTTTTTTTCTTTTTGGTCGTCTTTTTTCTTTTGGTCTTTGTCTTTGTTTTTATCGTCGTCTTTTTTTGGCGGATTATTTTTTAAATATTCTTTTGCCAAAGCATAGTTATAACGTGTTTCTTCATCATTAGGATTATTACGCAACGCATTTTTATAGGCTTCAACAGCACCGCCATATTCTTTTTCGGTGAACAAACAATTTCCCATGTTGTGAAAAGCACGGTGTTTTTCAGTTTTGGTTTTTGCTGATTGGATTGCTTTGGCGTAATGATATTTTGACTCAGCGATTTGCTTTTGACGGTAAATAGAATTTCCTAGATTATAAGAACCAACAGCTTTTTTTGAAAATTTTGCTTGTGAAATTCTATAATCAGCTTCAGCGTCGGCATATCTTTTTTCAGCAAAGGCTTCGTTTCCTTTTGGCAACGATTTATCTTTTTCTTTTTCTTGGGCTGTTGCCAAAAAAGAAAATAAGAATAAAAGATATGTTATTGTTTTTATCATTTTTATATATATAATTTGAAGATATTTCATTTTTCTCGCTAAAACACAAAGGCGCAAACTTTTTACTCTTTTGTCTTTTTTCTATTATCTCTTTTCTTCATTAAATAAATTCATTTTTCGAACCCATTTGGTTTTCTTTTCTAAAAGGAAAATATCAATAAACAACACAAAAAAACCAAAAGCTAAAAACCATTGAAACTGTGATTTAAAATCGGCCATTTGTGTGCTTTCAAATTCTGTTTTTTCAATATTATCCAACGCATTTTTGATATAATCTAAAACAGCCTTGGTTGAATTTCCGTCAACATAACCACCTTTTGTGCTTTTTGCGATGGTTTTTAATACTTCTGAACTTCTTTTTGTAATGACAACTTCGTTGTTTTGATCTCGTTGGAAACTTTCTACAACACCATTTCTTTTTAATGGAATTGTTCCGCCTTTTTCGGTTCCAACTCCAATTGTAATAATTTTTAAGCCCAATTTTTTAGCTTCTTCTGCGGCATCTTCGGCATTATCTGAATGGTCTTCACCATCAGAAATAATGATTAATAATTTGTTTGTTTTATCTTTTTTATCAACAAATGTTGAGGCTAAATTTATGGCTTCATCAATTGATGTTCCTTGTGATGAAACAATTCCTGGATTCATTCCTTGCAAAAACATTTTAGCAACGCTGTAATCACTTGTTATTGGAAGAACAGGAAATGCACTTCCTGAGTAGGCAATAATTCCTATTCTATCGCTTCCTAATTGATTGATAATCTGTGAAACTAATTGCTTGCTTTTTTCCAATCGATTTGGTGCAACATCTTCTGCTAACATACTTTTTGAGACATCGACTGCAAAAATAATATCGATTCCTTCGCGTTTTACAGTTTCTAACTTTGTGCCAATTTTTGGATTCACTAATCCAATTATTAGGAAAGTTAATCCCAACAAGACTAAAGTCAATTTTAAAACCGATTTGAATGTTGATTTTTCTGGACTTAGTTTTTTGATTAACTCCAAATCACCAAATTCACGCTGCTTTTTCTTTTTCCAGTATTGAATGTACAGGAAAAGTACTGTCAATGCTGGAATGACTAGCAATAAATAAAAATATCCTTTTTCTTCTAACTCGTACATATTTTTCAATTACGAATTACGAATTAAAAATTATGAATTAATGAATTCTGTTATCGAAATCGTAATTCGTAATTTGTAATTCATAATTTATTATATAAAACTTCTAAAAATCGTATTTCGTAAACTTATTTCGATTAAAACTAGAATTCCTGCAATCCAAACAAATAGTCTGTATTTTTCGTCATAGTCGTAGAATTTTAATTCTTCGATTTCGGTGGTTTCTAGTTTATTTATTTCGTTATATATTTCCTCTAATTTACTGTTGCTTGATGCTCTAAAATATTTTCCACCCGTATTTCTTGCAATAGTTTTCATTAAATCTTGGTCGATTTCTACAGGCATCATTTTGAATAAAAAACCATTGCCATTTGGAGCGTAAGCATAAGGAAATAGGGCATTTCCGTTAGTTCCAATTCCGATGGTATATACTTTTATTCCATATTCTTTTGCGATTTGAGAAGCAGTTTCTGGTTCAATAAATCCAGCATTGTTTACACCATCAGTCAAAAGAATAATCACTTTACTTTTGGCTTTACTTTCTTTTAATCGATTGATGGCTGTGGTTAATCCCATTCCAATTCCTGTTCCATCTTGAAGAACGTTATCGTATTTTATACTTTGAATGGCTTCTTGAATTATAGCTTTGTCACTTGTTACTGGTGTTTTGGTATAACTTTCGGCAGCATAAACAACAATTCCAATTCTGTCGTTTGGTCTTCCTTCAACGAAATTAGAAGCTACTTTTTTCAATGCTTCCATTCGGTTTGGTTTTAAATCTTTTGCCAACATACTTCCCGAAACGTCAATCGCCATAACGATGTCAATTCCTTTGGTGGTTTTGGTTTCATTACTGATATCAACTGTTCGTGGTCTTGCCATTGCTATTATCAACGAACCTAAGGCTAGAATTCTGAATACAAATAAAAACGGTTTTACTTTGGTTTTCCAAGTCGAAGAAAATCCTTTTGTAGAACTTATTTTGAAAGTTGCATTTTGTTCATTTCGTTTCCAAAAATGCCACGCAATAGCTACCGGAAGTAATAAAAACAACCAGAAAAACTCAGGATTTAAGAATGAAATATCTTTTATCATGATTGACTATTGTTTTGGAGTTCTACTGAATTTAGAATGCGTTCCAGCATTTGTTTTCCATATTTATCATCTTCTCGGTGCATAATCGTGATTTGTTGTAAACCATTATCTTGCCCGAAAATCAGAATCTCATAATACATTTTTATTGATTTTCCACTGATTTTATCAACCATAACCATCGTTCCATAAGCTTTTCTGCCTTTGATGCCTTTTTGTGTATCAAACTCTTCGGTTTTTACAAAAATATTAGTTGCGCCTTGTGCTTCAAATATTTTCAAACTTCCTTCAGCGGCTTGCTCTAAATCAATTTGTGCTTGTTGTTTGAATGTTGTTGTAGAAACGCCAATGTAGAAATCATCGGTAAGACTTCCATACATGAAAATCTGCATTTCTTTTATTAAAGCCATAGTATTTTTAGGCATAACTTTTTCAACATCCATTCGTTTCAAGACTTTTGGTGTTTCGATTTTTACAGTAGGATTTCCATATTCGCTATAAATCCATTCGCCTTCAACCAATTCTTTTGTTGGATGACCAAGGAAATTATCTTTAACATAGTCAAATCCTTTGAAATAAATTAAAACCAATAAACTCATTAGCAACACACCAGCAACAATTGCTATCGTTGCCATTATTCGAGTACGTTTTTGTTTTTTTAGTTTTTCAAGTCGCGCTTTTTCCTTCTGTTGTTCGTTCCAAAGTTCTAATTCGTCATTTTCTTCAACTACTTCAGGTATAGAGTTATGAATGGTTACGATGCTATTCGAAATGCGTTTTTTGTCTTCTTCGATTTCAAAATCTAGCGGTTTTACTTTAGCGAATTTTACTAAATCGGCTTGTTTTAAAACCTTTTCTAGATTTTCTACGGTTTCGCTGGAGAGTTTTAATTTCTTTTGTTTTGCTGCATTTCTTAAGCCTAGAATAAGTTCAGAAGTAGTGCTTTCCATCGCAGGAATTTGAATTTCTTCTTCGATATAATTTCGAGCAATATCGGTCAACTCAGAATAATAGTTTTTTACTTCACCTTTTTGCCAAAGTTCTTTTTTCTCCAATTGTTGAAGCAAAGTTGTGGCTTTTTCGATAGGCGATTTGAACTCAATTACAACTGGTTTTTCCTTCGACTGTCTTTTTTTAATAAATAAATAGATAAGAAAACCAATAACAACTAGCACTACAAGAACTAAAAGATAAATCCACCAATTTCCATAATCACTTTTGGCAGGAATAATATCTTTAATATCATACATTTTTTGTTTTAATGTGTCGACTTTTACATTGCTGATTTCAATTTTAATGCTGTCACTAAAGATTTTTTTGCCATTGATGATAATCGGTAATCTTGGAATCAAATATTTCCCACTATCAAATTGGGTTAAACCATATTTTTTTATGAGTTCGTAGCGGTTTCCGTTTTTAATAGTGTCAATTTTATAGCTTTCAAGTACTTCTAAATTTCCAAATAGTTTTCCCGAAGGGAATTTTACTTTTGATGACGTATCAACTTCGGTTTTTAACGTCAATTTGAATTCTGAACCAATTTTTTTCTTAATAGAATCGACGGAAGTTGTGACTTTTTGAGCAAAAATCACATTAGAAATTAATAGAAATACGATATATAATTTTAATTTCATTTTTAACCTCTAGATTTAAAATATCCTAATAGTTTCGTTACATAACTTTCGTCAACACGAGTATTTACTGTTCCAGAACCACATTTTGAAAAAATATCTTTGAAATAATTTACTTTTTGTTGGTAGTTTTTTTCGTAGTTCATTCGAACATTTTTCGAACTAGTATCAACTAACATAATTTTACCCGTTTCGGCGTCTTCCATTTCTACTACACCAATATTCGGCATCTTTTCTTCTCTTTGATCATAGACACGAATTCCGGTAATATCATGTTTTTTACCAGCAATTTTTAATGTTTTTTCATAATCATCATCTACCATAAAATCAGAAATCAAGAATACAATTGCTTTCTTTTTTTGTGTAGCTGAAAGAAATTTCAAAGCTTGTGACAAATCTGTATTTCTACTTTTTGGCTGAAATTCAATCAGTTCACGAATGATTCTTAAAACGTGTGATTTTCCTTTTTTGGGTGGAATGTATAATTCGATTTCATCCGAAAATAAAATCAAACCAATTTTATCGTTGTTTTGCGTTGCCGAAAATGCCATTGTTGCTGCAATTTCGGTAACGATTTCACTTTTTAATTGATTTTTTGTTCCAAAATTTTCTGAACCCGAAATATCAACCATTAACATCATGGTCAATTCACGTTCTTCTTCAAAAACTTTTACGTGAGCTTCGTTATATCTTGCCGTAACATTCCAGTCAATCGCTCGAATATCGTCACCATATTGATATTGACGTACTTCAGAAAAAGTCATTCCACGTCCTTTGAACGACGTATGATATTCTCCCGAAAAGATGTGATCGCTCAATCTTCGGGTTTTGATTTCAATTTTACGAACTTTTTTAAGTAAGTCTTTTGTTTCCATTTTTGATAGTGTTCAGTGTTCAGAGATTAGTGTTCAGTAAAATAAATAACTGCCGACTTAAAACTGACCACTGCCAACTTTGAATTAAGGTACTTCAATTTCATTCACGATTTTGTTTATGATATCAACCGAAGTAATGTTTTCGGCTTCAGCTTCATAAGTAATCCCGATTCTGTGACGTAATACATCATGTACAACGGCGCGAACATCTTCTGGAATTACATAACCACGACGTTTGATAAATGCATAACATTTTGCAGCAGTTGCTAAATTGATACTTCCACGAGGAGATGAACCAAAACTGATTAACGGTTTTAGCGATTCTAATTTATATTTTTCTGGGAAACGCGTTGCGAAAATGATGTCCAAAATATATTTTTCAATTTTTTCGTCCATATAAACTTCGCGAACCGCTTCTTGCGCACGAAGAATTTGGTCAACTGAAACGACTTGGTTCACTTTTTCATAAGAACCTTTTAAATTTTGACGAATAACCAAGCGTTCTTCATCCATTTTTGGATATTCGATTACGGTTTTTAGCATAAAACGATCGACTTGTGCTTCAGGCAAAGGATAAGTTCCTTCTTGCTCGATTGGATTTTGAGTTGCTAAAACTAAAAAAGGTTTGTCTAGTTTAAAAGTGGTATCACCAATAGTTACTTGTTTTTCCTGCATGGCTTCAAGCAAAGCAGATTGTACTTTGGCTGGCGCACGATTAATCTCATCAGCAAGAACGAAATTGGCAAAAATTGGTCCTTTTTTTATAGAAAATTCGTTAGCCTTAATGTTATAAATCATTGTTCCAACAACATCAGCCGGAAGTAAATCAGGTGTAAACTGAATACGACTAAAGCTTCCATTGATGGCTTGAGAAAGTGTGTTTATTGCTAATGTTTTTGCTAAACCAGGAACGCCTTCAAGAAGTATGTGACCTTGACCCAAAAGTCCAATCAGTAATCGTTCCACCATGTGCTTTTGACCCACAATAACTTTGTTCATTTCCATCGTTAGTAAATCGATGAAAGCACTTTCTCTCTCAATTTTTTCATTGATTGCTCTAATGTCTAAAGCGGCAACATTTTCTTCCATAAATTCTATTTTTATAACTTATATAGGTTCAAAAAATTTAACATTTCAAAAGTGACAATTAATTCACAAGTTGGATGTTAATAATGCGTTAAAACTTTATAAAACATGCCAATTTTAAGGACGAATTATGATTTTCTTTTCATAATTTTAAGACCTCTAACTAGATTGTAAAATTTGGTTGCCAAAATAGTAAAATTTTCAAAAATCAAACACAATCTTTTTATAATTTAAAAAACCAAAAAAAAAACATGAAAACACAACTTTCACCTATAATAGCAGGAACAATGAATTGGGGAATTTGGGATAAAAAATTATCCACTCAAGAGATGGTTCATTTGATGAATATTTTTATCGAAAATAAAATTTCAACTTTTGATCATGCTGATATTTATGGTGGTTATACAACCGAAGCTGAATTTGGAAAAGCTTTTGCAGAAGGTAAAATTTCTCGTGAAAAAATACAGTTAATTTCAAAATGCGGAATTCAACTTACGCATGGAAGAAATAATACAATTAAGCATTATGACTATTCTAAAGATTACATTATTTGGTCAGTTGAAAATTCATTAAAAAATCTTCAAACGGATTATTTGGACATCTTGCTTTTACACCGTCCAAGTCCGCTGATGATTGCCGATGAAATTGCTGAAGCGGTTGAGAAACTAAAATCAGAGGGAAAAATTATTGATTTTGGTTTGTCTAATTTTACTTCATCACAAACAGAATTGATTCGCCAAAAAACGGAAGTAAATTATAACCAAATTCAATTTTCGGCAACGCATCATGAAGCAATGCTCGACGGAAGTTTAGATTATATGCAACTTCACAAAATTCAACCGATGAGTTGGAATCCACTTGGAACTGTTTTTAGAGAAGATACAGAGCAAACGCGACGATTGAAAAAGATTTTGGCTGAATTGGTTGAAAAATATGGCGTTGGTTCGGATACCATTTTACTAGCATGGATTTTACAACATCCAGCAAAAATTTTGCCTGTTGCAGGAACTGTTAACATAGCCAGAATTCAACAATTCATAAAAGCCGTGGAATTAAAGATGGATAAATTAGATTGGTTTGCCCTTTGGACAGAAAGCATGGGGAATGAAGTAGCTTAATTTAGTATTCAGTGTTCAGTAATTAGTTGGCAGTAACTGAACACTAAAGACTGAACACTGAACACTCAAAATATGATCAACAAACGTCTTCTTATCAAAAATCTCCTTGCTCACAATGATGAGAGTACTTTTTATGATAAAAAACGCCAGTTGAATTTGCATACCAAAGAAGGAAAGGCCAAGTTTTTAAAACACATTTGCGCATTGTCCAATTCAAATCCTTCTAATAATTCCTATATTGTTGTTGGCGTTGAAGATGAAAATAACGAAATAACGGGCGATGATTTTTTTGACGACAGTCGCATTCAAAACCTTGTGAATGCTTTTTTAGAAAATCCGCCTAAGATTTTATATGAAAATATACCTTTTCCCAATTTACCAAAAGATAAAGTAGTTGGATTAGTGACGATTAAACCAAAGCACAAGGTTTCTTTTTTTAAAAAAAATATTCATACCATTTTAGCCAATACTGTTTTTGTTCGTAGAGGAAGCAATTCTATTCCAACGGACGAAAAAATACCTTATACCAAACAAAATATTGAAACGATTATCAGTATAGAAAATAATTCTAGAAACAGTATTGCTCATACGCTTGATGGTGTGATGAATTTTATGGTGGAAAGACATGGTGATATGCTCTCGCAGTATAAAGTTTTCAAAGAATTATTTGTAATTTGTTGGGCTGGAAAACCAAAAAAAATCAGGGATACAACTTATTTGTCACGTGTTGATATTGAGTTAATTAACGAACAAATCAAATTGTTTTATTCAACACTTGATGTAGTTACTATTTCATTTGATGACGAAAGTTTTACTATAATTGAACACGTTCTGCTCGGTTTGAATGATAAAACGAGTTATTATCCTTTAGAAAAAGTAACGATTCGGTTTTTTGACAATGGTTATTATAAAATGGAAACTCAAATGCTTTTTGAGCCGCCAAAATACAATACTAAAATGTTGCATCACATTTATAATGCTAATTTGGCAGTTTTGACTAAATTTCAAAAAGGAATTTCAATTTCTGAGCGCGAAGAAAATGACTTAGAAAATTTTCCTTATACATTAATGATTTGTTATCTCAACGGTTTTAATGATGCTAAACAAAAATTGATAGAAGCTAAACCTTTTTTGAAAGCCAGTAAAAACCAATTAGTATATTTAAACTTTAAAGAAGCGATGCGAATTTTACGAAAAATGAAATACAATAAAAATAATGAGTAGAATATTAGTAATTGGTGATATTCATGGAGGTTTGCGCGCTTTGCACCAAATTTTTGAAAGAGCAAAAGTAACTTTAGACGACACGTTAATTTTTCTTGGCGATTATGTTGATGGTTGGAGCGAATCGCCACAAGTAATAGATTTTTTAATCGATTTAGGACAGAAACAAAATTGTATTTTCATTCGTGGAAATCATGATGAATTGTTACTGGAATGGTTAAACGAAAGTAAAGACAATCTCCAATGGTATCAACATGGTGGAGAATCAACGGTTTTGGCTTATGAAAAAGTAACTTATGAAACCAAACAAAAACACATCGAATTTCTCAAGAATTTACAAAATTATTATCTCGATAATGAAAATAGATTGTTTGTTCATGCTGGTTTTACTAATATGAATGGGATTAATTTTGAACACTTTCCAAAGCTTTTTTACTGGGATAGAACTCTTTGGGAAACTGCGTTGGCACTAGACGATAGAATTCAAAAAACAAGTGAGTTTTACCCAAAACGATTGACGTTGTATAAAGAAATTTATATTGGTCACACACCAGTTTCGAGAATAAACGAAACAATACCAATCCAAAAAGCAACTATATGGAACGTGGATACAGGTGCTGCTTTCAAAGGTCCATTAACCATTATGGATGTAAATACTAAAGAATTTTGGCAAAGTGAAAATCTTAATGAATTGTATTTTAACGAAAAAGGAAGAAATTAATTATAAACAATTACTTTTGTAAAATAATAAATAGTTTAAATATGAAAAAAATATTCACAGTTATTGCAGTACTTTCAGTTGCTTTTGCAAGCGCTCAAGCATTCAAAGGAAAAGGAGATTTGAAAGGTCAAGTAGGTCTAACGCTTCAAGATGGCGGAACAGGAATTGGAATTTCAACCGATTTTGGAATGGGTGAAAACATGTCATTTGGAATTGTTGCTGGTTATATGCTAAATGCAAATGAAGTAGCTGGCGTAAAAACAAGATTTGAAGACAGAGCCGATTTAAGAGTTCGTTTTAATGCAAACATTGGTAATGTTTTAAAGCTAGATGAAAATATGGATGTTTATCCAGGATTAAATTTAGGATTGAGAAATTTTGGAGGACATCTGGGTTTTAGATACTTCTTTACGGATGGTTTTGGAATGTTTGCCGAAGCAAATACACCATTGGCTCGATATGATACAGATGTAAATGGATATGAGAATTATAATAATCAGTTTGTCTTCACTATCGGAGCTTCTTTTAATTTATAATTCAGAAAAATAAATGAGCATAGTTACCGAAAAAAGATTAAAAGACAGAAGCGGTTCAAAGTGTGAAATTAGTGGAAGCGATGAAAATTTAGTTGTCTATTTAGTTGAACCAAAAACCGAAGAAACTCCCGAAAACTGCATTTTAATCACCAAAAATTTAAAAGACCAAATTGACAATCCAGAAACAACTAATCCCAATGATTGGCGAGGTTTAAGCGATAGCATGTGGAATGAAAATCTTCCGGTGCAAATTGTTTCTTGGCGAATGCTAGCGCGTTTGAAAAACATCGATTTACTAGAAATGATGTATCTTGATGAAGACGCATTAGAATGGGCAAAAGCAACTGGTGAAGCCGATGACGACGAAGGAAAAATTATCCACAAAGACTCTAACGGAAATATACTAAAAGATGGCGATTCTGTAGTTTTAATTAAAGATTTAGATGTAAAAGGCGCAACATTTACGGCAAAACGCGGAGCAGCCGTTCACAATATAAAACTAGTTTGGGATGATGCGAACCTTATCGAAGGTAGAGTCGAAAACCAAAGTATTTTTATTTTAACACAATACGTAAAGAAGACGAAGTAAAATTCAAGAAAAATGAAAAAAATTATATTCATACTATTATTTATGTCAGTACAGCTGTCCAGTGCTGTAGAATTATTTTCATATAAGTTAAATGAAAATGAGAAATTAGAGGGTAATTTTTCACTAGTAGTAAATGATAAAGAGACTTGTCATTTTTTATTTATCAAAAACACAGAGTCAAAAAAATATATTGTTAAGTCTTGCATACTATCATCAGAAAGAAAAATAAAACAACTTGATGATTTAGTTCTAGAAGTTGAGCCAAATTTTTATACAAGTCATACAAATGGAGATGTGCTAACAGTCTCTAGTTATGACGAAAAAAAGGAAATGTTGACGGTTATTGATTTCAATATGGCTACTGGAAAGAGTAATTTTCAAAATCTAAATAATTTTAAACCAGACTTATATTTTAATCAAAACAATAGATCTATTCTTGTAAATCTTGGTAAAAATGATGTTTATGTACAAGTAATTACAAATACAAAATCTACTGAAAAAAAAGTTTTTAACATACCAGAATCAATAATTAAAGATTACAAAAACATTAAGAATGGAAGGTATCCTATTGAAGGAATTAACCAAAGTGAGTTTGTAAAAAATGGTTCAATTAATAAATCCAGAGCCTATTTAGGTGCTGATAATTTATATTTTACAACATCCAAAGATGATTCTCAAACAGGAGTTTTAAAATTTGATTTAAATACTGACGTAGTTAAAAGTCAATCTATTGATTACAACTTCAATTCACCTTATATTGATAGAAATACATTTATCTTCGATGAAAAACTGTATGTATCTTCTCTTTCAGCTAATGATGTAGTTATAAAATCTTTTAATCTTTTAAATAATTCTGAAAATGGAAAATTATCAGTAATGAATGATTTATCCAACATAGTTGATAATACTGTAGTTCAGGATTATTTTTCTCAAACTAAACTAGCAAATTTAAAAACTACCATTACAGTAAATAAGACAATAGACAATTTGTATAAAATAAGAATTGATCGTGTAAATAAATTTGCATACATGTATAATTACAATTGGTGGTGGCAACATCAATTTATGAGGATGCAAATGCAAATGATGCAAATGAACCAAATTAGAAGCTTGTCAATGCCTGGAGGTTTTGGTCCAAGTGCTGCTGATTTTGATGATGATCTAATAATGATTTCAAGCAAAGCAAAAGAATACAATTACTTCGAGTTTGTTGTTGATGCCAATTTTATTCCACAAAAAAATTCGACTTCTGAAACAAAATATAAAAATTTTGAGATTGACGAGTTAATTAAAGAATTTGAAAATAATTCAAGTATTAAAAAATTTGCACCTGCATTTTTGAAAGATGAAATGAGATACATCTATCAAAATAATAAAACAAAAGAAATCATAATAGATTTTAAGAAAATTTAAAATTTAGACGTAAAAGGCGCAACATTTACGTCAAAACACGGAGCAGCCGTTCACAACATAAAACTAGTTTGGGATGATGCGAACCTTATCGAAGGTAGAGTGGAAAACCAACATATTGTTATTTTAACGCAATACATAAATAAGACAAAGTAACACTATTTGTCATTCCGAGGAACGAGGAGTCTCATTAAGTTAAGATGTATATTATTTTAGATTATGAGATTCCTCGTTACTCGGAATGACAAGATGACAAATAAAAACCCTGAAATTTTCAGGGTTTTTTAACGTTTCGTGGTTTTGCATCAGTTGCGAACTTCGCAACTGAGTATTTTCCACTAAGATAAATTTCTTGAGGAACGCAAACTTTAATCTACCACAACATTCGCATACCTTACTGAAATAGTGTTTTTAAAAACTATTTTTTAGTTGTTAATTCCTCTATTTATTTACAAAGGTTCACATAAATTGATGATAAAAGCATTTACTTGGTTGTAAAGACCTGCTAAGTTTACCTTTAATACTAACTTAACAGGTATTAATGGTAAACTTAGTTAACCTTTAAGGCAAACTCAGCAGGTCTTTAAGGTAAACTTAGTTAACCTTTAAGGTAAACTCCGCAGGTCTTTATGGTTAACTTAGTTAGCCTTTAAGGTATGATTATTTTGTATTTAAAGTATGGTTACTTAGTATTAAAGGTATGGTTTTTGGAAAATAAATGTTTTACAAAATACTTTTTGCACATAAAAAAAACGCTTCGGTTGAAGCGCTTTTCTATATTCTTTAAAGAAAATTGTAAGGTCAAAAAATTAATTAGCTACTAGAGTTACATTAATTAGCTCAGGAATAACGTGACATTCATCTCTTGTAATAATTGTCATTTCGGAAGTATAGGTTTGATAACCTTCTTTGGAAACAGTTACAATGTAATTTCCTTGTCGTTCAAACGCGCCAATAAATATTGGATTGGTTGCATCTACAACTTGTAATGTTTCAGTATAATCGCCATCAGTTGCAACGACAGTTACACCTTCGCTTGTTGGAGTAGTCGAGTCGCCCAATCGAACTGTAACGTTAAGTGCCGCAACGGCTTCTGTGGTGCAAAAAATGGTTTCGTCATCATCGCAAGTTGTTGCTAGAAGTAAAGGAGCGCAAAACAGTAAAAGAATAATTTTTTTCATTGGTGTTAGGTTTTGTTTAATTGAAGATGTGAAATCTTCAAAATAGTTGCGTAGCAAAACAAAAAGCGTCCCAAAAATTATTTCCGGAACGCTTTTTCTATTTTGTTTGTTCTTTTCTCTTCAAAAACTACAAATCAAATTTAATTCCTTGTGCCAATGGCAAACTAGTAGTATAGTTGATAGTATTAGTTTGTCTTCTCATATATACTTTCCAAGCATCAGAACCTGATTCTCTTCCTCCACCAGTTTCTTTTTCACCACCAAAAGCACCACCAATTTCAGCACCAGAAGTTCCAATGTTTACATTGGCAATTCCGCAATCAGAACCAGCTTGTGATAAAAATGCTTCTGCTTCACGAAGATTATTTGTCATAATTGCTGATGATAATCCTTGTGCAACGCCATTTTGAATAGCAATCGCATCATGAACATCTCCAGAATATTTTAATAAGTATAAAACAGGTGCAAAAGTTTCGTGTTGAACGATTTCAAAATGATTTTGAGCTTCGGCAATCGCTGGTTTTACATAACAACCGCTTTCATAACCAGTTCCAGAAAGAACGCCACCTTGAACGATGATGTTTCCGCCTTCGGCAACTACTTTTTCTAAAGCTTTGTTGTATAATTCTACTGCGTGTGTATCGATAAGTGGACCAACGTGATTGTTTTGATCCAATGGATTTCCGATGCGTAATTGTCCATAAGCCGAAACCAAAGCGTCTTTTACTTTATCATAAATGCTCTCGTGAATGATTAAACGACGTGTTGAAGTACAACGTTGTCCAGCGGTTCCAACAGCTCCAAAAACAGCTCCGATTACTGTCATTTTAATGTCAGCATCAGGAGTAACGATGATAGCGTTGTTTCCGCCTAATTCTAAAAGTGAATTTCCTAAACGTGCCGCACAAGCTTGCGCAACTATTTTACCCATTCTGGTTGAACCAGTTGCTGAAACTAAAGGAACACGTTTATCGTGTGTCATCATTTCACCCACTTTATAATCACCATTGATTAAACATGAAATTCCTTCTGGAAGGTTGTTTTCTTTCAATACTTCGGCGATGATATTTTGACATGCAATTCCGCATAAAGGTGTTTTTTCGGATGGTTTCCAAACGCAAACATCACCACAAATCCAAGCCAAAGCAGTATTCCAAGACCAAACAGCTACCGGAAAGTTGAATGCCGAAATAATTCCAACAACGCCAAGCGGATGATATTGCTCGTACATTCTATGTCCAGGACGTTCAGAATGCATGGTTAATCCGTGAAGTTGACGAGAAAGACCAACGGCAAAGTCGCAAATGTCTATCATTTCTTGAACTTCTCCGAAACCTTCTTGCAACGATTTCCCCATTTCATAGGAAACTAATTTCCCAAGTGGTTCTTTATATTTTCTAAGTTTTTCTCCAAATTGACGCACAATTTCACCTCTTTGTGGCGCTGGCATCATTTTGAATGTTTTAAAAGCTTCGGTTGCTGTTTGCATTACTTTTTCG
Source organism: Flavobacterium dankookense (assembly GCF_004362665.1). Taxonomy (GTDB): domain Bacteria; phylum Bacteroidota; class Bacteroidia; order Flavobacteriales; family Flavobacteriaceae; genus Flavobacterium; species Flavobacterium dankookense. The sequence goes on from NZ_SNXR01000012.1 coordinate 265,829, forward strand.
TAATCTTCGGCGGTTGTAGTTTTTACTTTTCCGATTAATTGTCCATCTACTGGAGAATAACTTTCAATGATGTCTCCGTTTGAAAAATGATTATTTCCTGTTGATGTTCCTTCGTTGATGGCTTTTACACCCAAGATTTCTAATGCTTCGGTCATGCCGAATTGTTGTGCAATTGTTGACATTATGTGTTTTTTAGTATTGTTTTTTAAAGTTTATGCAAAAATAGTGGTTTATTTTGAATTTTTGTCAATTAGCCCTGATGGAAGCGGCATCCTTTTTTATTGTTTTTGTAGAAACGCACTTCGACTGCTCTCAGCGTGACAAAAACAATAAAAAAGATTGCTCCGCCAGTTCGCTGCGCTCGTGTTAGCGGACAGCAGGATTCAGCTCCTGAAAAAAAATTATTTGGTTACGAATCTTTTGTCACTTTCCATAATGGTTCCACATTTATCACAAGTTCTTAGTGCTTCGGAGTTGTAAAAATGGTTGAAATGTTTTAGGAAATCTTTTTCGATGTCATTGAGTTCAAAATAGACTTCATACAATTTGTGGTTACAGTTGTCGCAAAACCAAAGCAAACCGTCGGGAATGTCTTTTCCTTGTCTTTTTCGTTCTACAACTAATCCTATTGAATTTTCTGTTCGTGATGGTGAATGTGGCACTTTTGCAGGAAGTAAAAACATGTCGCCAGCCGAAAGTTCCATGGCTTTCTTTTTACCATTGTCTTGAACGTAGACAGTTATTTCGCCTTCGAGTTGGTAGAAAAGTTCTTCGGTTTCGTTGTAATGATAGTCTTTTCGAGCGTTTGGTCCAGCAACTATCATGACGATATAATCGCCTGAGTCGATATATAAATTTTTATTGCCAACAGGTGGTTTTAGTAAATGACGGTTTTCGTCTATCCATTTATTTAGGTTGAAAGGCTTTGCGATTGACATATATAAAAGTTTATGTAAAGTTACAAAATAAAAAATCCCGACAGAATCGGGATTTGAATTTATTTAATTTCTTTTATTAGATATATATAGACAGGAAAGTGATCACTATAGCCTATCTCAGTCATTGTGTGTCGTAGCGGATAACCTTTATATTGTCCAGTTGTTTGTATCATGTAAGGCTTGTTATAGATTCCCGCTTTCCAATATTGAAAGTTAGAATAATCTTTTTTGACGAATGTTTCAGAAACCATGATTTGATCAAAAATATCACCAGCATCTCTGTAGAAGAGCGTTGCATTACCCTTGTAGAACATTTCTTCAAATGGGTTATAAATGTCAAATTGTTTTAATTCTTCTTTTTTACGTTTGGCTCCAATTTCTTTTTTTACACTTTTATTATAGGATCCATCATTTAAATCGCCCATGGTGATAATTTTTGCATTTGGATTAATAGCAAAGAGCGAGTCAATTATTTTTCTGTTTAATCTTCCTGCAGCTTCACGGAATGGAGAACTTTTCTTTTCACCTCCTGAACGTGATGGCCAGTGATTAACGATAAGACTGATTTCTTCTCCATCAAGAAATCCTGTAATTAATAACTGGTCACGAGTATAAACTCTATCAGCTGATTTGTCTACTACAACAATATCATCTGTTGCTTCTTCAGTATCTTTTTTATCTGTTTTTCCTTCTTGGTTTTTGTAGATAAGTAATGGTATATTACTATAGCTTGTTACTTTGAAATGTTTTTTTTGATAAAGTAATGCAACATCAATACCTCTTTTATCAGGCGAATCAAAATGAACAATCCCGTAGTCTTTATTAATAAGTAAAGGTTCTTTGATTAAGTCCTCTAAAACTCCTCTATTTTCTATTTCACATCCTCCAATAAACGTTGGTGAATTGTTCGGATTTTCAGAAGTACCAATTTCAGATAAAACTTTTGCTAAATTGTGTAGTTTTTGTTTGTACTTTTTCCCAGTCCAATTTTGAGCACCATCAGGTAACCATTCTTCATCATTGTTTGGACCATTGATAGTATCGAATAAATTTTCGAAGTTATAAAAAGCCACCGTATGAATATTATACTTTTTTGACTGTGCATTTGTCTCAATTATTGCAAAAAAAGCAATGAAAAGCACCATAATCGTTTTAATTCTCATAAATTGTAATATTAATTTAATATCAAGTTTGATACAAACTTGATGCCAAAAGTATATAATATTATTAAAAGATGTACATTTGTTGCCGTTATGTTTTTATTAACATATCAAAAGAAAAAAATTAACATTATTTTATTTATGAAAAAACTTGTCATTAGTACATTATTTGTATTGCAGATAGTTTTTGTTTTTGCCCAATCCACGGGGTTTTCTGGAAAGGTTATAGATTCAAAAACTCAGAAGCCATTACAAAATGTAGTTGCCTCAATTCAAAACACCAGTATTACATCGCTATCCGATGCTACAGGTGCTTTTATTTTTAATGATCTAACTCCAGGAAGTCAAATGGTACTTTTTAGAAGTAACGGTTACAAAGATCAGTTACTTGTAATTGAAGTTCAAGAAGGAAAAGTGCTCGATTTAGGTGTCATTGTACTTGAGGTAGATTTAACAATTGAACAACAAATTAATTTAATTACAATCCTCGAGAATGATTTGGGTGATGATAACAGTGGTTCTGAAAATACTGCTGGATTATTACAAGCTTCAAGAGATGCATATCAACAGACGGCAGCTTTTAACTGGGGTCAAGCACGTTTTAGAATTAGAGGTTTAGATAATGAATATGGAAATACTATGTTGAATGGAGTTTCTATGAATAAATTATTAGACAATAGACCACAATGGGGAAATTGGGGTGGATTAAATGACGCTACAAGAAACCAAGAATTCACTATGGGTTCAGCACCTTCAGATTATACTTTTGGTGGAATTCTTGGAACACAAGAAATTAATACAAGAGCTTCGGGCTATAGAAAAGGAACGAGAATATCATTTGCAGGTACAAACACAAACTATAATTGGAGAGCAATGGCAACCCATGCATCTGGAATGGATAAAGATGGTTGGGCATATATGATTTCTGCATCTAGACGCTGGGCAGAAGAAGCTTATTTCGAAGGAACTGACTATAGTGCAAATTCATTTTTTGCTAGTGTTGAGAAAAAAATAAATGAAAAACACAGCATAAATTTTACAAGTATTTATGCGCAAAATAGAAGAGGTAGAAATTCTTCAAATACAGATGAAATTAACAGTATCGCTGGTATTAATTATAACTCGTTTTGGGGTTGGCAAGATGGTAAAAAAAGAAACTCCCGTGACAGAGAAGTTGAAGAGCCAATATTTATGCTAACTCATTATTGGAAATTAAGCGATAAAACTCGTTTAACAACAAACTTAATGCACCAAACAGGAAGTATTGGAAATACTAGAATCGATTTCCTAAATGCTCCTGACCCAAATCCAACTTATTATAGAAATTTACCTAGTTATTTTACTTCATTATATGAAAATGAACCAAGTTTAGTTCCAATTTCAGCTTATCAACCAGGTGGATTAGGTGGAGTTCCAAATCCTGATTTATTAGGTGCAATAAGTGCACCATTTTTAACAAATAGACAAATTGATTGGGCAGCAATGTATAAAGCCAACACGTCTTTAGTAGGTTATGATGCTCAAGGAAATGAAATTAGAACTGCTGCAACGAGTAAGTATATTTTATATCAAGATAGAACAGACGATAAATTATACACTGCAAACACAATATTAAGTAGTAATTTATCTGATAACATTATTATGAATGCTGGAGCAAGTTATAGTAGATTAAAATCAGAAAATTTTCAATATTTAACAGATCTTCTTGGAGGAACATCATTTTTAGACGTTGATCCTTTTCAAACTGGATCTGCTTCTCAACCAGATCTTAATAGCCAAAACAGAGAAGTAAAAGAAGGCGATCGTTTTGGGTACAATTATAATTTATTTGCTGAGCATATTGATGTTTTTACACAATTTAAGTTTACTTATAAGAAAATAGATTTTTATTTAGCTCAATCGTTTAATAGAAAGACTTACCAAAGAGAAGGATTATATCAAAACGGAATTTATGCAACTACATCTCTAGGGAGAAGCGAAAAAATCGATTTTGACAACTTTGGTTTTAAAGGAGGAATGACATATAAAATATCTGGAAAGCACTTTTTGACATTTAACTCATTATATATGTCGAAAGCACCTTCAATGAGAAATGTATTTTTTAATGCTAGACTAAGTAATACACCAGTAAGAAATATTGATAGTGAAACAGTATCAAATTTAGATTTAAGTTATGTTATTAAAACACCATCTTTCAAAGCGCGTTTAACAGGATTTTATGCTAATATAAAAGATGCAACCGAAACTTCATTCTTCTTTGCAGAAGGAGCTTTCGAAGACTCTGACGGAGATGGAGGTGATGCTTTTGTAGCCGAAATAGTTACTGGACTAGATAAATTAAATATAGGAGCAGAACTTGGTTTAGAGTATCAAATTACTTCAACAATAAAAGCAACGGCAGCTCTATCATATGGTGAATATATTTATAATAGTAATCCTAATGTGTTTTTAAATGACGATACCAGAGCAGCTAATGGATTGTCAACTATTGTTAATTTGGGCGAGTCTAAATTGAAAAATTACAAACAACCAGGAATGCCACAACAAGCATATGGTTTCGGTCTTGAGTATCGTGATCCTAAATTTTGGTGGGTTGGAGCAAACATAAACCATTTATCAGAGACTTATTTAGATGTTTCTTCAGTTTTAAGAACACAATCTTTTGTTAGAAATCCTGCTTCCGTTCTTGGTTCACCTTTCCCAGAAATAACCCAAGAAAGAGTAGATGCAATTTTAAAACAAGAAAAATTTGATCCATACACTCTTTTAAATTTAACAGGAGGAAAATCATGGAGAGTTCCTGGAAAAAGTCCTGTAACTATCGGTATTTTTGCAACTATAAATAATCTATTAGACGTTAGATATAAAACAGGTGGTTTTGAACAAGCTCGTAACGCTAATTTTAGAGAATTAAATCAAGATTTAGCAAGCGGAACACCTGCTTTTGCTCCTAGATATTTTTATGGATTTGGAAGAACCTATTTCTTCAACTTTTACATCAATTTATAATAAAAAAAAAATTACAATATGAAAACAAATTTTTTAAAATCAATATTTTCACTTGCTTTTATCGCAAGTCTTTCAACAAGTTGTGTTGATGATGAATACGCAACACCAACTTTTGACTGTGTTGAAACAACATTAGTTAAGAATAAAGAAGTTTCAGAAATTCCTGCAACGGCAATTGTAAAACAATATCTTGAGGATGATATCATTGAAGCTTATGCTGTATCTTCTGATAAAGACGGAAACTTCTTCAAAACAGTATCTTTCCAAACATTAGACGGAACAAGAGCATTTAGTGTACCTATGGATGTACAAGGAACTTTCACAACATTTGAACCAGGAAGAAAAGTACTAATTAAAATGCAAAACTTATATACAGATGTTTCAAATGGAGGAGTGAGAATTGGTGGATTATTTGTCAGTAATTCTGGAACTCCAGGGGTAGGAAGATTAACTAGGGCTCAAGTTCAAGCGTCGATTGTAAGAACTTGTGATGTTGTTGCAGAAAGTAATTTAGTACAGAACGTTTCTTTGTTTGATTTAAAAAATGATATTTATATAAATAAACTAATAGAACTAGATAATGTTCAATTCACAACAGATGCTCTGGATGATACTTATTATGTAGAAGGTGCTACAAATACTGTTGGTGGAGCAACAAATCATTTGTTAACTGATAATCTTGGTAGTACTGTAATCTTTAGAACAAGTAGTTTTGCAGGTTTCGCTAATAAAGCTGTTGCTCAAGGCAGCGGTAAAGTAAGAGGTATTTTAACAAAATTTGGTGATGATTATCAGTTTGTTGCTCGATATGAAAGTGATATTATGCTAAGTTCTCCTCGTTTTCAGCCACTACAACCATATTATTTAGAAAACTTTGAAAGTATTTCTAACACAGGAAATGGTGCCTTTGTAGCGCTACCAGGATGGAGTAATCTATCGATGAATGCAGTTTCACCAGGAGAAAGATGGGAAGCACGCATATTCAGTAATAATAAATACGCTCAAATGTCTGCTTTTGGAACAAATGAAAGTAATTTAGATGTTAGATTAATCACTCCAGCAATTACTTTAAATCCTGGACAAAACTTCTTAAAGTTTGGTTTGAAAACATCCTTCTTTAATGGTACTGCTGTAACTGTTTGGTATTCTACTGATTATAATGGAGCTAACACTGTAGCAGCAGTTAACAATGCTACTTGGACACAATTGAATACTATAATCCCAACAATAACTGATAATAGTTTTGCACCTAATTTCTATGATATTATTGCAAATTTATCCTCTTTGAGCGGTCAAAATGTATATATTAGCTTTAGATATCAAGGTTCTACAACTGCACCAATTGTTACAACAACTTATCAAATTGATAATGTTCAAATTTTAGGACAATAATTATGAAAAAAATATTTTTATCACTTTTATCACTTTCAGTTTTCCTGCTTTCTTGTGAGTCATCTGATGATGATATTACTTACGTAAAACCTGATTATCTTTCAGGAACATGGGAGTTTAGTAAAATAGGAACTATAAACGCTCAAAACGTTTTAGTTTATGAGGACTATCAAAATGAAACAGGTTGTGAAGCAGACAATTTAGTTTTAAAAAATGACAATACTTTTGTTTCTAACGATTTTAGCACAGAAGGAATAAATTGTGTGAATGCGAGTTTTAGTGGCGACTTTATTTTGGATAACAGAGATTTAATTTTTAACTATGTTATTGAAAATATCGAATATGAAAATGTTCTAACAATCGTAGCGTTGACAAATACTGAAATAACAGTATCAGGAACGAATGACTTAGGAGAAATAGTTTTTTATAAACTTTCAAAACAGTAAAAAAATATCTCAAACATAGAAAATCCCTTCTCGTTTTAAAAACGAGATTGGGATTTTTTTTATTTTCTTACTATTCCTTTTTATAAGAAACACGTTGGTTAGCAAATATTTTATCAAAAAAACTAATTTTAAAACTAAATATTTCTTCAAAAAAGTATGTACCTTAACATCTCTTTTTAGTTAATTTATAAATAAAATCATGAAAAAATTATTTTTAATCTCTACAATTATAATGAGTACAACTTCATTGGCTCAAGAAGTCCTTTCTCCTGAAACACTATGGAAATTAGGAAGAGTTACACCACTCGGAATTTCCATCGACGGAAAAAATATCGTTTATAAAGTGGCAATTCCTTCCATAGAAGAAAACAAGTCCAACTCTAAATTCTATACCATTCCAGTTACTGGAGGAAATGCTATTGAGGTAAAAGAAACCAAAGATTTAGTCAAAGACAAAAATGTTTCTCCCGATGGAAAATACATACTTTCTTCCCAAGAAGTAAAAACCGAAAATATTCTCGGAAAAGAAATTTACCCCGAACTTAAAAAAGCCGATGCACAAGTATATAACGGGTTAGATTATCGCCATTGGGATACTTGGAACAACGGAAGCCACAACCACGTTTTCTTTGCCGAAAACAAAGAAAAAGCCAAAGTAATAGACATTATGCCTAATGAGCCGTATGACAGTCCACAAAAACCATTTGGTGGCGATGAAGATTACACTTGGTCGCCCGACGGCAAAAGCATCATTTATGTTTGCAAAAAGAAATTCGGTACCGATTACGCTTTGTCAACCAATACTGATTTATACGAATACAACATCGAGACAAAAACGACAACTAATTTAACCGAAAGCAACAAAGGATACGACACCAATCCAATATTTTCCCCAACCGGAAACTTAACTTGGCTTCAAATGAAACGTGATGGTTATGAAGCCGATAAAAACGACATCATCGTTCGTTTTAAAGGAATGGACATCAATTTAACCGCCAATTGGGATGGTTCTGTGGACAATATGCTGTGGAGCAACGATGGAAAAAAAGTCTATTTCACTGCAGCTGTTGATGGAACAAAACAATTATTCGAAGTGAATTTTCCAGGATTAACAAGAATTGCTGTTACGGTTAAACAAGTTACTTCAGGTGATTTTGATGTGAATGATTTCATAGGTTTTTCAGGCGATAACATCATCGTTACAAGAACCGATATGAACCATGCTCCAGAAATCTATTCGTATAATCTAAAGAAAAAAACCTGGCTACAAATCACAAAAACCAATGACGATACTTACGCTAAATTAGCTTTACCAAAATACGAAAGACGTTATGTAACCACAACCGATGGCAAAAAAATGTTGGTTTGGGTAATTCTTCCGCCAAATTTTGATAAAAACAAAAAATATCCAGCCTTATTGTATTGTCAAGGCGGACCGCAATCACCATTAACCCAAAGCTATTCGTTCCGTTGGAATTTCTCCCTAATGGCTTCACAAGGTTATGTAGTTGTAGCACCAAACCGTCGCGGAATGTTCGGTCACGGACAAGAATGGAACGAAAAAATCTCAAAAGATTGGGGTGGACAAGTAATGGACGATTACCTTTCCGCAATTGATGATGTAGCAAAAGAAACCTATGTCGATAAATCACGTTTAGGAGCAGTTGGAGCAAGTTATGGTGGTTATTCCGTTTTCTACCTTGCCGGAATTCATAACAATCGCTTTAAAACCTTTATTTCACACTGCGGCGTTTTCAATATGGAAAGTATGTATGGAACAACCGAAGAAATGTTCTTCACTGATTGGGAAAATGGTGGCGCTTATTGGGAAAAAGACAATGCAATAGCACAAAAAACCTATGCCAAATTCAACCCAATAAAATTAGTTGACAAATGGAACACACCAATCTTGGTTATCCACGGTGGAAAAGACTACCGTGTACCAATTGGTCAAGGACAAGAAGCCTTTCAAGCAGCACAACTTCGCGGAGTAAAAAGCCGTTTTCTATATTTCCCTGAAGAAAACCATTGGGTACTAAAACCACAAAATGCGTTAGTTTGGCAACGAGAATTTTATAAATGGTTAAACGAAACGTTGTAAATCAAATAACAACCGGTTTAATCAAAACCGTCAGTTCGAGTTTTTTTTGTGTAGAGAAACGGAACAAAAAAAGTATCGAGAACCAATTACTCCAATACAATAAATAAAATAGCAATAAAAAACCCAACTTTCTCGAGTTGGGTTTTTTATAGAACTAACTAGATACTTTTAACTATTGCAATATAACTTTTATATTATACAATACTGTTTTTAAGTATTGCAATATTACTTTTATATAATACAATATCACTTGTAGTTATTACAATTCTTGTTTTTATTTTTAGAAGTAGTATTGTTAGTTGTTGAATTCTTGTTTTATTTTTTGTTAATATTATTGTAAGTAATGCAATACTATTTTTACTTTTTACTTACTTTTATAATAGTTAAACAATAATCATTATGCTATATCTCAATCTCGCATCCATTTTTAAGGCACGACAAATAGAAAAACCCTACTCATTTCTGGTCAAAATAGGTATTGCGCCACATACAGCTTCAAAAATCATTCGCAACGATATGCACGTTTTACGTTTAAACCATGTCGAGTTAATTTGTCTTCACCTTCATTGTGAACCAAATGATTTATTAGCCTTTAAACCTGAAAAAAACATGCTTTTAAACAACAATCATCCATTAAATAAGTTAATTCCACAACAAGAAGAATTCAATTGGCAGGAAACACTAAAAACACTTCCGGTTTCTAAACTCAAGGAAGTTGCCAAGTTCCTTAACGATACCAATCAAGAAGACCAATAAGTATAAAAGCTAAAGTCAAGAAAGAAATATACAGAGTGAAGTCCAAATACTTTCAAAGAGTTAATATCAGAAAGAGAAATAGGCTAAAAAACAAAAACCTCACTAATTAGTGAGGTTTTCTATTTATTCCGGATCGTTCATTTTAAACGTTTCCATAAACTTAGTAGTATAATTTCCAGCAACATAATCTGGTTCATCCATCAATTGTCTGTGGAATGGAATAGTCGTTTTAATTCCTTCAATATAAAACTCATCCAAAGCACGTTTCATTTTATTAATGGCTTCTTCTCTTGTTTGCGCTGTTGTAATCAACTTAGCAATCATCGAGTCATAATTTGGCGGAATAGTATATCCAGCATATACGTGAGTATCCAAACGAACACCATGACCACCTGGCGAATGTAAAACAGTAATCTTTCCTGGCGAAGGTCTAAAATCATTATATGGATCTTCAGCATTAATTCTACATTCGATTGAATGCAACTGTGGAAGATAATTTTTACCCGAAATTGGCACACCAGCAGCAACTAATATCTGCTCACGAATTAAGTCATAATCGATAACTTGTTCCGTAATTGGATGTTCCACCTGAATACGAGTATTCATTTCCATAAAATAGAAATTACGGTGTTTATCTACAAGAAACTCAACAGTTCCTGCACCTTCATAACTAATAAATTCAGCTGCTCTAACTGCTGCTTCACCCATTTTTGTTCTCAATTCGTCAGTCATGAAAGGCGATGGCGTTTCTTCTGTCAATTTTTGATGACGTCGTTGCACAGAACAATCTCTTTCAGACAAGTGACACGCTTTTCCAAAAGAATCACCAACCACTTGAATTTCGATATGTCTTGGTTCTTCAATAAGTTTTTCCAAATACATCCCATCATTTCCAAACGCGGCAGCAGATTCTTGACGAGCACTTTCCCATGCTTTTAATAAGTCTTCTTTTTTCCAAACGGCACGCATTCCTTTTCCACCACCACCAGCGGTTGCTTTTAGCATTACTGGATAACCAAATTCATCAGCAATTTTTTCTGCTTGTTCATAGGACTCTAAAATCCCTTCTGATCCAGGAACACAAGGAACTCCAGCAGCTTTCATTGTAGCTTTTGCAGAAGCTTTGTCACCCATTCTGTCAATCATTTCAGGAGAAGCACCAATAAACTTGATACCATGTTCCTGACATATTTTAGAGAATTTTGCATTTTCAGACAAGAAACCATAACCTGGATGAATTGCATCAGCATTAGTGATTTCGGCAGCTGCAATAATGTTCGACATTTTCAAGTAAGATAAATTACTTGGCGGCGGACCAATACAAACGGCTTCGTCTGCAAATTTTACATGTAAACTTTCCGAATCGGCTGTTGAATAAACCGCTACGGTTTTGATGCCCATTTCTTTACAGGTTCTAATCACACGAAGTGCAATTTCACCTCTATTGGCTATAAGTATTTTTTTAAACATAATTTTATAATTAGATAATTAGACAATGTGTCAATTAGACAATTTGTGAAGAAAGAAAACTTCTAACTTCCAACTTCTAACTTCTAACTTTTTATGATGGATCAACTAAAAATAATGGTTGATCAAATTCTACTGGCGACATATCATCAACCAATATTTTAACAATTTTACCAGAAATTTCAGCTTCAATTTCGTTGAATAATTTCATCGCTTCAACTACGCAAAGGACATCACCTTTTTGAATTGAACTACCAACTTCTACAAAAACAGGTTTGTCTGGTGAAGGTTTGCGGTAGAAAGTTCCAATCATTGGCGATTTTATAGTGATATATTTTGAATTATCATCTGCCGCAACTACTGGTGCTGCAGGTGCTGCAACTGCTGGAGCCGCAACAGGAGCTTGGATAGCTTGTTGCATTGGCGCTTGTTGTACATAAGTGATATCAGGTGAGTTACCTTCAAGAGTTGTTCTGATAGTAATTTTTATTTCACCAGTTTCTAACTTTACTTCAGCAACTCCAGAATTGGATACAAATTTGATAAGGTTTTGAATTTCTTTTAAATCCATAATTAGTTAGTTTAAATTAGTTTTATTGTTTGTTGTATGCCCATTTTAGATAAATCGAACCCCAAGTGAATCCGCCACCAAATGCTGCAAATATTAAGTTATCTCCTTTTTTTAGTTTATCTTCAAAATCATGAAGTAACAATGGTAAAGTAGCAGATGTTGTATTGCCATATCGATGAATATTTACCAATACTTTTTCTTCATCTAGTTCCATTCTATTGGCAGTTGCATCAATAATTCTTTTATTAGCTTGGTGAGCAATTAACCAATTAACGTCATCTTTGGTTAAATTATTTCGCTCCATTATTTTTGCGCTTACATCAGCCATTCCAGAAACAGCATATTTGAAAACAGTTTTACCATCTTGAAAAACAAAGTGTTGTCTATTTTCTACTGTTTCAATTGATGGAGGAAGAATAGAACCTCCAGCATCTATTTTAAGGTATTCTCTACCAATACCGTCACTTTTTAAAATTTCATCTTGTAGTCCAAGACCTTCGTAATTTGGCTCAAACAAAACAGCTCCAGCACCATCACCAAAAATAATACACGTTGCTCTATCCGTATAATCAATAATTGATGACATTTTATCTGCACCAATCAGCAATACTTTTTTATATCTTCCAGATTGAATATAAGCTGCGGCACTTGACATTCCATATAAAAAGCTTGAACATGCAGCTTGTAAATCGTAAGAAAAAGCATTAATAGCTCCAATTTGACTTGCTACATAAACTCCTGTTGAAGCAACTGGCATATCAGGCGTTGTAGTTGCCATGATTACTAAATCAATTTCTTCAGGGTTAATGTTAGCTTTAGCGATTAAATCTTGCGCAGCTTTGATTGCCATAAAAGAAGTTCCTTTTCCTTTTTCTTTCAAAAGTCTTCTTTCTTTGATTCCTGTTCGAGTGGTAATCCATTCATCATTGGTATCAACCATAGTTTCCAGTACTTGATTTGAGAGTACAAATTCTGGAACATAGGCTCCAACTGCGGTAATTGCGGCTGTAATTGTAGTCATAAAAATGGTATAATTCTTTTCAAATTAATGAAATTGAAAAGTTGTGGAAATTACAAAAAATAATTATATCTAGTATAATTAGATTTGGATATTTTTTTAAATTAAGTAAAACAAAAAACTCCCACATAGTGAGAGTTTAGTCCTTTAAAAACTTTACTTATGCAACAGCTACTGATTTATCAATAACTACTTGTCCTCTGTAATACATTTTACCTTCATGCCAGTAAGCTCTGTGGTATAAATGTGCTTCTCCTGTTATAGGACAAGTTGCAATCTGAGCTGCAGTTGCTTTATAGTGAGTTCTTCTTTTGTCTCTTCTCGTTTTGGAGATTTTTCTCTTAGGATGTGCCATTTTACTATATTATTTATCCGTTAATAGTTGTTTTAATTTGTCCCAACGTGGGTCAATATTTTCTTCTTTTTTATTTTCTTCCTCTTCGTCTTTTACCTGAATTGCATTTAGTTTGTCTAAAGCATCCGATTTTAATGTTCCATCTTTAACACCAGGATGAACCCTTTTTTGAGGTATAGAAAGTGCAATTATTTCATAAATATATTGCGACAAATCTATTTGATGTTCACCATGTGGAAGAATTAATAGTTCATCATTATCATTATTAAATTCTTCACCAAATTGAACAACTAATTTTAGACTTCCTTTTATTGGTAAATCGAAAAATTCGCCTGTCAAATCGCAAGGGACATTAACTGTTCCTTTGTGTTTAAAGTTGATTTCAAGCATGGTGTTTTTTTTATCTAAAACAACAGCGACTTTTATATCGCAATGCTCAAATTCATCAAAACCAAATTCATCAAAGAACTTTTTACTGATTTGAAAATCAAATTGATGCTTTCCTAATTTTAATCCTATAAAAGGTATTAAATATTCATTGGTACTTTTCATCTCAACAACAATTTTCCTTCAAATATTCAGGAGTGCAAAGATATAAAATTATTGCAATTCCAATAATCTTATCAACATTTTTTTGTTTATAATTGCTTTTCCTTTGTTTTTAAGGGGTTTTTACTGATTTCTGCGTGCTCTAATCGTGAATTATAGATGTCAATTGCCAAATAAACGGCTTCTCTAAACGAATTATTGTCGGCAATTCCTTTTCCTGCAATTTCATATGCTGTGCCATGATCAGGAGAAGTTCTAATTTTATTTAATCCGGCAGTATAATTTACTCCGTTTCCAAAGGACAATGTTTTAAAAGGAATTAATCCTTGGTCATGATAGGTTGCAATAACCGCATCATATTTTTCATATTGTCCACTTCCAAAAAAACCATCGGCAGGAAATGGTCCAAAAACTAATTTTCCGCTTTCAAATATTTTTTTAATGGTAGGTTTTAAAATTTTATCATCTTCATTGCCAATAACACCATTATCGCCGGCATGAGGATTTAGTGCTAACACTGCAATTTTAGGTTTGTTTATACTAAAATCTTGACTTAATGTTTTATGGATGACGCCGATTTTTTTTGTAATTAAATCTTCAGTTAGATGTTTCGCTACTTCATTTACTGGGATGTGATCAGTAATTAATCCTACTCGCAGTGTGTCTTGAACCATTAACATCAAGGCATTTCCATCTAATTCTTTGTCTAAATAATCGGTATGTCCAGGAAATTTAAATTCCTCCGATTGAATGTTGGATTTATTAATTGGTGCAGTAACTAAAGCGTCAATAAATCCTTCTTTCAAAGCTTTTGTAGCAGCAACAAATGATTTTATAGCGTATTTTCCAGCGTTTTCATTATTGTTTCCAAAAGATATATCTACACCTTCACGCCAAACATTTAAAATATTTATTTTTCCAATAACGATTTGTTCTAATTTATCAATTCCATGAAGTTGAGCGGTAAGTTCAAAGTGTTTTTTTATGAAAGAAACAATTTTAACGTTAGCAAAAATTACAGGTGTACAAAGTTCTAACATTCGACTGTCTTCAAATGTTTTTAGGATAATTTCACTTCCAATTCCGTTTAAATCTCCTATAGAAATACCTACAATTATATTTTCTGCTTTTTTCATAAGAAGGGCAAATTATTTATTGCTAATTTTGAGGTGCAAATTTAGTAAAATAAAACTACAATGTTTACAGGAATAATAGAAACACTCGGAATTATAAAGGATATTGAAAAAGAAGGTGATAATCTTCACATAACAGTTTCTTCATCAATAACTGATGAATTGAAAATTGACCAAAGTGTAGCGCATAATGGCGTTTGCTTGACGGTTGTTGCAATCAATAATGATGAATATAAGGTTACGGCCATTAAAGAAACTATTCTTAAAACAAATTTATCTCAATGGAAAGTTGGTGATTTTGTTAATTTAGAACGAGCCATGAGACTTGGAGATAGACTAGATGGTCATATTGTTCAAGGACATGTTGATCAAACTGGAGAATGTATTTCTATTGAAGAAGCTAATGGTAGTTGGTATTTTACTTTTGAATATGATTGTAAACTAAACAACATAACTATTGAAAAAGGTTCTGTCACTGTTAATGGTGTTAGCTTAACGGTCTTAAATTCAAAGGAAAATCAATTTAGTGTTGCCATAATTCCATATACTTATGAGCATACTAATTTCAATAGCTTTTCAGTTGGCTCAAAAGTCAACTTAGAATTTGATGTTATTGGTAAATATGTAACTAGGCTAAATTCTTTACATAAATAAAAAAAAAGCTTCAAATTAATTTGAAGCTTTTTTTATTGCGTTGGATTTTCCGATTTTATAAAATCCATAAATTACAGAAATTAAAATAAGAATAATTACACTATTATCAATAGGTAATCCTGGCGGCGGCGGCGGCAAAGTTGGCGGCGGCGGCGCTGGTTCGTCAGCAAATGTTGGGATAAAACTCAACAAAAATGCAGAAATAACTAATAAATTTTTATTCGGGACAATTCTCATAGTGCGTAAAAGTATAAAAAAAATCTAATCTCCAAAATAAATTATTTGTTTTATCTAAAAATTAATACAAATTTAATCTAGAAAAGGACTTAACCTTTGTCTAGATTAGAAATTTCTAATTTAAAAAAAACATTTTATATCTATAAAATAATAAACGTTTTTTTTTGCATTCTGGTTTTATTAAATAAAAAAACCTCAAAATGAGGTCTTTTTAAAAATGTGGTCCCACTTGGGCTCGAACCAAGGACCACCTGATTATGAGTCAGGTGCTCTAACCAACTGAGCTATAGGACCAGTTTTGAGGTTGCAATATTACTACTATTTTTTATTCGATGCAACTATTTTTCTTGGATTTCTTGACAAAGTTCAATTAGAACGCCATTTGTGCTTTTTGGATGAAGAAAGGCAACTAATTTATTGTCGGCTCCTTTTTTGGGAATTTCGTTGAGAATTATGAATCCTTCTTTTTTTAATCTAGCGATTTCATCAACAATGTTTTCTACGTCAAAAGCAATGTGGTGAATTCCTTCGCCTTTTTTTTCTAAGAATTTTGCAATTGGACTTTCTGGGTTTGTGGCTTCTAGAAGTTCAATTTTATTTGGTCCGTTCATGAAGAATGAGGTTTTTACACCTTCGCTTACCACTTCTTCTTCTTTATATGGTGGATTTCCGAATAGTTTTTCGAAAAGTAAATTGGAGGTTTCTAGGTTTTTTACGGCAATGCCAATATGTTCTATTTTTTTCATAATGTTTGGAATTGAAACAAAGATAACAAAAATTAAAAAGGCTTTTCTTTAGCCCCGATTAAAGTGGAAATCAACTTTATCAAAGTTTTTAACTTTGATAAAGTTATTGTAACGGAAAGCGGGAAAAGGGCTTATAAATAGTCCAAATGTTTCGCTTCTTAATTTTGACTACGCTCAGGATGATAGAATTTGTGTATTTTTGCAGCATGGAAACGAACAGACAGAAAAAAATTGGCAGTGTATTGCAAAAAGATTTGGTGGATATTCTTCAAGGTGAAGTGCGTAAAAATGGCATTAGCAATTTAGTGATTTCAGTGTCAAAAGTTATTGTAACGACTGATTTGAGTATTGCTAAAGTGTATTTGAGTGTTTTTCCACAGGATAAGGCTAAGGATTTGTTGGAAGCTGTTAAAACTAATGCGCCTTTGATTAAGCATGATTTGTCTCAAAGGGTAAAATTGCAGCTTAGAAAAGTGCCTAATTTGGCTTTTTATATAGATGATTCATTAGATTATATTGAAAAAATTGATAATGCTTTGTCTGGAAAAGAAAATCCGATTGTAAATAGAGATCTTTTAGAAAAACGCAAGAAATTTTAAGTTGAATTTTTCGCTATACATAGCCAAACGGTATCTTTTTAGCAAAAGCAAGAGTAGTGCTATCAATATTATTACTGGAATTGCTTCGGTTGGAATTATTGTTGGTACAATGGCTCTTTTTGTTGTGCTTTCTGTTTTTAGTGGATTGAAAGATTTTAGTTTGTCGTTTTCTAATACGTTTGATTCTGATTTAAAAGTAAACCCAATTACAGGAAAATCCTTTTTTATTTCAGCTGAGCAAGACAATCAACTTAAACAAATTAATGATATCGCTTCCTTTAGTAAAGTTGCTGAGGAACGTGTACTTTTCTTTTTTGATGGAAAAGAACAAGTTACTTATTTGAAAGGTGTTGATGCTAGTTTTATTCAAACGAATGAAGTTTCAAAAAATCTTTTTAACGGACAATGGTTAAAAAACGACACTTATCAAGTGGTTGTTGGTTATGGAATTTCGGAAAAACTATCACTTGGTTTATTTGATTTTAATAATCCGTTTGAAGTTTTTGTTCCAAAAAAAGGAAAAGGTGTTATTGAAAGTGAATCGGAAGCATTTAATAAATCGACTTTGATTCCTGTTGGAATTTATGCTGTTAGCGAAGATTTAGACAGCAAATATGTTTTTTGTGATTTGGCTTTAGCCCAAGAATTGCTTGAGTTCCAATCGGATCAAGTTTCTTTTTTAGAGATAAAATTGAAACCAGAAGTTGATGAAAGCGAGGTTGTTGAAAAAATAAATGCTGTTTTTCAGAACAAAGTTGAAGTAAAAAATAGAGCACAGCAAAATGCTACGTTATACAAAATGTTGAATACCGAGAATATTGCAGTGTATTTGATATTTACTTTAGTAATCATTATTGCACTTTTCAATTTGATTGGCGCTTTGATTATGATGATTTTGGATAAGAAAAGTAATTTGAAAACGCTATTTAATTTAGGTGCTGAAATCAAAGATTTGAAGAAAATATTTTTACTTCAAGGTAGTTTGTTGAGTGTTTATGGTGGAATAATAGGTTTGGTTTTGGGAATTCTTATCGTTTTGGTTCAACAGCAATTTAAATTAGTTATGATTACCGAAACACTTGCTTATCCTGTTGTTTTTAGTTTTAAAAACGTTTTGCTGGTTTTCTTAACGATTATTGTACTTGGTTTTATTTCAAGTGTAATTGCTAGTAGTCGCGTGAGTAAAGAATTGTTGAATTAAACAAATTGATAATCAGCATAAACTTCCTGAATTTCGTCTAAGGCTTTGAACAATTCTTCGGGATTTTCTAGTGTTACTAATTTTAAACGATGTTCTTTAAAGTTAGAAATTCCTTTAAAATAATTGGTGTAATGACGGCGCATTTCTACAATTCCAATGCGTTCGCCTTTCCAGTCCATTGACCAAGTTAAATGATTTCTTGCGGCTTCTACACGGTCAATCATTGTTGGTGCTGGTAAATGTTCACCTGTTTTAAAATAATGTTTTATTTCGTTAAAAATCCATGGATAACCAATTGCGGCACGACCAATCATCATTCCGTCAAGGCCAAATTTATTTTTATATTCTAATGCTTTTTCTGGAGAATCGATATCGCCGTTTCCAAAAATTGGCATTGTAATTCTAGGATTGTTTTTTACGCGTTCAATATGAGTCCAATCGGAATGACCTTTATACATTTGGGCACGAGTTCTAGCATGAACCGTTAAGGCTGCAACGCCAATATCTTGCAAACGCTCGGCAACTTCATCAATATTAATCGAATTTTCATCCCAACCCAAACGTGTTTTTACCGTTACGGGAAGATTGGTTCCTTTAATAACGGCTTTGGTCAAGCGTACCATCAAATCTACATCTTTCAAAACACCTGCGCCTGCGCCTTTGCATACCACTTTTTTCACTGGACAACCAAAATTAATGTCTACTAAATCGGGTTGAACAGCATCTACAATTCGAGACGACATTTCCATTGCTTCTTCATCGCCACCAAAAATTTGGATGCCAACTGGACGTTCGTAGTCAAAAATGTCTAGTTTCATTTTGCTTTTTACCGCATCACGAATCAATCCTTCTGAAGAAATAAATTCAGAATACATTAAATCGGCACCGTGAAGTTTACACAACCTGCGAAACGGCGGATCGCTTACGTCTTCCATTGGCGCAAGTAAAAGCGGAAAATCGGGTAATATGATGTTGCCAATTTTGGGCATAAGACATTTTTTTTGCAAAGATAGTTAAGAATATTTAGTTATGAAATTAATATAGAAGTAACAAACACAATACAATTAATACTTATTTTTACAAAAACTTCTTCATGCTTTTTCAATTTGGCTCGTACAGTTCGCTTTTACTTATTTCCTTTACACAAGGGATAATTTACAGTGTTTTATTGTTAGTAAAAGCCATGCGAACTGAGAATAAATCTAACTATTGGTTAAGTCTTTTCATCTTTTTATGTAGTTTGTTTATTGCGCCTTGGATGCTTGGTTTTGCAGGTTGGTATGATAATCAACCCTACAGAGATATTCTATTTTACTTGCCTTTTCAGCATTTATTCTTTTTGGGACCAATTATCTTTTTTTACACCCAAAGTTTATTAAATCCAATTTTTAAACTTACAAAGAAAGATTTTTTACATTTTTTACCTGGCATTTTATACTTAATTGTGATGCTCAGTTTTTGGATTTATGATAAATTTATTTTTAAAGGATATTATTTTTACGAAGATCAGACAGATAAAGATTTTGATAATTGGTATCAATACTCTGGTTTTATTTCGATGACCATTTATTTTGGTTTGAGTTTGAGATATTATTTCAAATACAAAAATCTTATTGTTCACGTTGCTAGTAATGCTGATGAGTTATTATTCAAATGGATTAGAAATTATCTTTTTGCTTTTTTGAGCATGATTTGTATCCGATTGACTTTTACTATTGCGAGTATATTTTTTCCAGTTTTGGACTCATATCAAGGTACTTGGTGGTTTTTTCTGATATTTTCTGTTGTGTTGTATTATATTGCTGTTACTGGTTATAGTAATGCTGTTATTTCAAAAATTGCATTTAAATTATCGGTTCTTAACAACAACCAACCGATTTATCTTCTATCTTCAAATAGTGTATCGGAAGAAGCTGTAATTGATATTGAGCACGAAACATTTGAAGAAATAAATTCACCAGAAATTAACCTTTGGAAATCTAAAATTGAAACCTTACTTCAAGAAGAAAAACTCTATCAAAATCCTGAACTAACGCTCACTGATTTGGCAAAAAAACTTGAAACTAATGCTTCGATAATTTCCAAAACCATTAATCAAGGTTTTCAAATGAATTTTAATGATTGCATCAACAACTATAGAATTGAAGCTGTAAAAAATAGTTTTACTAATGGCGAACATAAAAAATCTACTTTATTAGGAATTGCTTATGACTGTGGATTTAATTCCAAAGCCACTTTTAACCGTGCGTTCAAAAAAAATACTGGAAAAACACCTAAAGAATATTTGTTAAATAGTTAAAATAAATCATGAATCAACTACTTGTTAATTTAATTGCTGGCTCAAGTTTACTGATTGCTCTTTTAATTTTTTTGAACCCAAATAAATACAACATAGCAGGAAATAGATGGTTGAGCTTATTTATTTTTTGTATTTTTTTAATGAATATTGATGAATTTCTTTATTATAATAATTTAGATTTTGTTACTGTAAAATTTTATGTTTTTTCAAGATATTGTATTGTTCCTATTTTTTATTTTACCATTATTTATTACATAAAACCCAATAAAAAATGGAAACCAATATACTTTTTGCATTTCATTTTTGGGTTGCTTTTTATCATTTTTGAACAAAACTCCACACAAATTGTAAACGGCAATATGGTAATTAGCAAAACAGTTTCTTCAAGTTTCTTACTATATTTTAATCAGTTTTTGATGTATATCGTTTTGCCTTCACAATTTATAATCTACTTCTGGCAATGTTTTAAAGAAATTGAAAAACACAATCAAAACATAAAAAATTTCAGTTCTAACACCGAGGGAATTGACTTAAAATGGTTAAAACATATTTTATATATCATCATTAGTTTTTCATTTTTCTTTGTAATATATATTTTTACTCAAAGCGCTGTTATGATTAATACGCTTTTGCTTATTAGTTTACTTTTTATTGGATATAACGCAATGAGGCAAAAGGAAATTTTCCCCTTTTCTGATAGTTCTAA
The DNA here is from genome assembly GCF_004362665.1 of Flavobacterium dankookense. Lineage (GTDB taxonomy): Bacteria > Bacteroidota > Bacteroidia > Flavobacteriales > Flavobacteriaceae > Flavobacterium > Flavobacterium dankookense. The sequence continues at coordinate 287,166 of NZ_SNXR01000012.1, forward strand.
AAAAGAAATAAAAACCATCATCAAACAAGAGAAAAAGAATAATTCTTCGAAAAAACGTAAAGCATCTGATGACGATTATAAGTTATATGAAGCACTTTTACACTTGATGGAAACCGAAAAACCATTTCTAAGTTCAGATCTTTCGCTTTTTAGTTTAGCAAATCAACTCTCAGTTTCTGCTCATAATTTGTCTTTTATAATAAATGAATATAGTGGCGAAAATTTTAATCAATTCGTAAATCGATATCGAGTAGAAGAAGCCAAAAAAATGATAGTAAACTCAAAAAACAATCATTTGAGTATTTTAGGTATTGGGTTTGAAGTTGGTTTTAATTCGAAATCTGTTTTCAATACAACATTTAAAAAACTAACCAACCAAACTCCAAATGAATTTAAAAAAGCTAATTCTAGTTAAAAAAATTAGTCCTAAATTATAAATTAAAACCTTTTCAGTGTGATAATGTTGCAGTTTTGTGTAAAATAAAATTGCGACATAACTGGTTTCAAGAATTTCCAAATTTAAATTTTGTGATCTATACTTTTAATCAATTTGTGATGTAATTCTACAAAACAATCAACCACAAACTGAACAATGAAAAGACTACTTTTTTTTTCTTTATTATTGGGTACAACTCTTTTTGCTCAAGCTCCCAAAAAACCAATTGAAATTTTAGTGATCGGAACCTATCATTTTAATAATCCTGGTCTTGATGTAGCCAAATTTAAAGTTTTGGACATTATGGGCGAAAAACCCCAACAGCAATTAGAAGAAATTTCAACTGCCATTGCTAAATTCAAACCAACCAAAATTTTTACTGAATGGGAACTCAAAGATCAATTAGCTTTAGATACCTTATATAACAAATATCAAGAAGGAACTTACTTTGATTATGTATCCAAAAAATACCCGAAAAGAAAATTTTACACACACAATGAAATTGTACAATTAGCTTTTAGAACAGCCAAAAAAGTAAATCATAAAAAAGTATATGGAATAGATTATCAAGAAACAAGCTTTGATTTTGATAGTGTAATGAAATTTGCAGACAGTATTAGGCTTCCAAACTTTAAAAAAGAAGTGATGAATGATATCAAAGTAATTGAAGCAAAATCAAACGTCCTTTTTGCGGAAAATGATCTTTTAAAATGTTTGTACTACTATAATAGTGAGGAACTGAGAAAAAGTGACATTCCTTGGTACGTTGCGAAAATTAACGACTCAGATAAATTAGGTACATATATTGGTGCCTATTTAGCTTCCGAATGGTACAGAAGAAATTTGTACATGTTAGCTAATATACAAAAACAAACCGAAAGTTCAGACAATAGAATTATGGTTTTGGCTGGAGCAAGTCATATTGCAATGTTTTTAGATTTATTAAAACACGATTCTAATTATAAAATTGTGGAATTGAAAGAAGTTATGGAAAAATATAAATAACTATGAAAAAAATCATCTTTCTCTTACTATGTTTTACATCAATAGTAAACGCTCAAGAAATCAATAAAATTGATATTCAAAAATCGGCAAAAACATTCAAATTAGATACATTAAAGCTAAAATTTTCTGGAGAAGGGTTCAGTTTTTTAAAATCAGAAATAAATGCCAATCATTTTTTTTTATTGGGCGAATATCACAATTCTAATTTAGTTTCAAAGTTTACACAAAGTCTTTTTCCTGAACTGAAACAGTCAGGTTTCAAAGTTTGGGTAACTGAAATTAGCCCTACATCTGTAAACAAACTTAATTCGTTTTTAAACTCAAAAAATTATTTAAAAGAAATTACAGCTTTCAATACAAAATACGGAAAAAATAACAATCCAATTCCTTTTTTTAGTTCTAAAGCCGATTTTGAGATGTTGCAAGAATCAAAAAATCAAGATTTTCAACTGTGGGGAATCGATCAACATTTTTTTGGTGGATTTCAATTTGTTATGGATGATATTTTTAACGGATATGATGCCAAAACCAAAGAGGAAAACAAAACGATAATTGCTGATGCCAATAAACCAAATGGTGATGCGGCTTTCAATAAAATATTTGACCTTTCTAAAAACAAATTAGCACCAACAATAAAACAAGAAATGCTAGCTTCTATTGCTATTTATACAGATTATTCTAAAGGAAATTATTTTTTAAATAACACAGTTCGTTCAAAATTAATGAAAACAAATTTTTATAAATATCACTCAGATTTTTTAAAAATTAATAAAACCGATCCTAAAGTATTTGTGAAATTGGGTAGTAATCATGTTGCAAAAGGATTATCTCCACTTGGTATTGCCGACTTCGGGAATGCAATACAACAACAAGCTGAACTCAAAAACAAAAAATCATTACATATACAGTTGTGTTACCGATATGAATATGACAATAAAAACAACTTAATTGATGGGCTAGAAGCTGGCGATTACCCAATTGAATTATTAGAATTGTATAATGAAAACGAATGGATAATTATAGATCTGCGACCATTTCAATCGAAACTATATGATTTACAATTAAAAAAAGATGCCAAAATAAACCTTTCCAAAAAAATGATAGATTGTATTAACCAATTCGATGTTTTGATTTTATCACCAGAAAAATATAAATAACTATGAAAAAAATAATCATTTTATTGCTAATATTTCAATTTACATTTGCTCAAATTCCGCATTTATCAGGCGAAATTTCTATTTCTATTAAAAACGGAACTATCGAAAGTAATCTAGAATATTCAAACGTTCCTAAAATTAAAAATTATAGTCTTTGGTTGAATTCAGGGCTAAATTTAAGATATTTAAGAGACGCTGAAGACAAATTTAATTATCCAAATATTAAGTATTATGATGATGAAAAATCAGCAGAAGCTTTTCAATATTATATACCTGACGGCGATATAAAAATTCGATTATTACCCGAAAAATTTAAAATAAACTATGTCGGCAAATTTCCTGTAATAAGTGATACACTAAAAGCAAATAACCGAGGCGACTGGAAAGGTAATATTGCGTTTAACGGAAAATCCATTCGTGCAACCGAACAATCTGCATGGTATCCAATAATTTATGATATTGATAATGATGTTGTAGCAAGTAAAGTTACTTACGATTTAACAGTAAACTGTACGGATTGCAGTACCATATATTTGAATGGTTCTGCACCAAAAAAAGGCGATTCAGTTAATTTTAAATCCAATCAACCCATTTCATTATTGCTCTTTGCAGGAATATTTGACTTCACTAAAAATAAAAATACTTTTTTTATCAATACTAATTTAAAACCCGAACAAGAAACAGTTTTATCAAATTGGACAGATAAAATAATTAAATTTTATGAAAATAACTTAAGAATACCCTACGGTAATCATGTAACTTACTTATATACAACACCAATTTCTAAAAAAAATGCTTGGATGTTTGTTACCTATCCAACAGTTGCCATAATTGGTCCAGAAAAATATAATGTGAAAAGTTATTTTTCTGACAAAACGAACGAATTAAACGACGCAGCCAATATTGAATATTTTGCACATGAACTCGGGCATTATTATTTTGGAACAGTTATAGAACCTAATTCTGAATTAAGGTGGATTTTTCTAGAAGGAATTACAGAATATTTAGCATTGCAAACAATTAAAGAAGTTTTGGGAGAAAATAATTATAAAAGAAAAATAGCCGAATATTTGGTTGAAGTAAAAGAATTAAATCCAAAACCATTATCGATAATAAAAAACAATGAAATTAGTGAAAGCTATCGTTATTATTATGTACCACTTTTATTAACGGCTTTAGAAAAAGAAATAGGCAAAGAAAAAGTTTGGAATTGGTTACAAACCATTTTAAAATCTGATAAAACTACAAAAACTGATTATGCTTTTTTTAAAAGTTCGATCATTAAAAGTGGTATTTCTGAAAATGATTTTTTAAAATTTGAAACCAAATATATCTTGACTGAAAATGCTAAAGAAAATGTAATTAAAGTTGTAAAATAAGTTAAAATGAAAAAACTAGATTTAACAAAATTAACCACACAAGAACTATTTGAAGAAGAGAAAAAAAAGAAATAATCAAGAAATATGCAATAAATAAATTAATTGTATAAAATAAAAAAACTAGGCTTCATAAAATTATCCAATGAAAGAATTACAACTTGAATTAAATAAACGAATATTAATCCAATAAACCATTAAATATGAATATTTTAGAAAATTTGAAGTATGTGCACATCTTAGCAGGAAGTCTAACATTAATTTGTGGAACAATTGCTATGTTTTCAAAAAAAGGACAAAAAAACCACCGCCTAGCGGGTAAAATATTTTTTTGGGCAATGGCAGTTACAACTGCTTTGGGACTCAATGCAGGAATTTTTAAACCAGGATATGAAATCTTTATTCCAATTGCAATAATAAGTTTTTATCAAGTGGCTTCCGGCTACAGAATTTTGTATATAAAAACATTGCATAAAGGTCAAAAAGCGCAAATAGTAGATTGGATTTTGGCTATCGGAATGTTCGTTACCTCAAATGTTTTTATTTATATGGGCATTGTAAATATAAGTATTGATATTTTTTATTCGATTGTGCTTTTTTCATTTGCTACAATAGGACTTTACTGTTCCATAGTTGATATTTATCACTTTACAAAAAAACCAACAAATAAATCGTATTGGCTTTTTATTCATATTTTTAGAATGTCGCATGCGTTTATTGCAGCGCTAACAGCTTTTCTGGTTAATAATTCTAAGTTATTTCCGTTTTTACCTCAAGTATTACTATTAATAATTCCGATTGCTATTGGGCAACCAATTATAACTTATACTATTTGGAGTTATCGCAAAAAAATGGCAAAAGTTGCTTTGATTAATAAAACTGTAAAACTTGATCAATCATTTACAGATTAATAATTTACCAAAAATAATTTTATCAAATTAGATAAAAGCTATATTTAAACCAATTATAATGAAAGAACCACATTTCCTAAACAAAGTTTTCGCTTCAAGCGGAATAACGCAAGAAGAACTAAAAATCATTCTTCCAAAGTATAAGAAAGTTATTATTTCAAAAAATGATTATCTGCTTAATCAAGGAACCATCGAAAAAAAATATTGGTTTGTTGAAAGTGGTTTTATTCGCTCTTATATAATTGATACTGAAGGAAACGACATCACTTTTAACTTATATGCCTCTGGTGATGTAGTTATTGATTATCCTTCGTTTTTCTTTCTTTTTCCAACAAGAGAAAACATTCAAGCATTAACTGATTGTGTTTGTTGGGAAATTGATTTTGCCTCCTTTCAAGAATTATTCAACTCCATATCAAATTATAGAGAACAACAACGAGGATTACTTGTTGGAAGTTACTTTGCCCTTAAAGAACATAGCATTTCACTAATTGCAGACCAAGCAAAAGAACGTTATTTAAAACTTTTAAAATCAAAACCACACATTGTTCAAAATGTATCATTAAAACATATTGCCACATTTTTAGGTATTACTGACACATCATTAAGTAGAATTAGAAAAGAAATTGCAACTGAATAGCACTTCTTGTCATATGGCAAGATTTAATCAATTACATAAGTAGAAATTTGCATCAGTATTAATCAATTAAATAAATCAAAAAATGGAAAATTTACAAGAATTTATGTTGCTTTTTAGAATGGAACCAAGCAACGAAGAACCAACTGCAGAGCAACTTCAAGAAATGGGTCAACAGTGGGGAACTTTTATTGGCACCATTGCTATGCAAGGAAAATTAGTAAGTACACATCAATTAGGTTTTGAAGGAGTTCAAGTTAATCACGACCATCAAACTCATGATGGATTTGTAATGGCCAATCAACAAATGATTGCAGGAAATATGGTTTTGAAAGCAGAATCTATTGAAGTTGCAACCGAATGGGCAAAAAAATGTCCTATTCTTTTTATGGGCGGAACTGTAGAGGTTCGCAATGTAATACCAATGAACTAACAAATTAATAATTTAAAAAATGAAAAAAATGATAACTTATATACTTATTGCTCTTGTAATATTTATTGGATTTGGATTATATAAAGCTAGCGGTTTACAATCTATAGAAATAGTTACATCAACTACAATAAAAGGATCTAAACAAGATGTTTTTAATATGGTGAAAAACTTAAATGATTTTCCAAAATGGTCACCTTTTTTAGTGCAAGATCCATCTCAAAAATATGAAATCAAAGGAACAAATGGAACTGTCGGTTCGCAATTTCATTGGGTTGGCAATGGCGGAAAAGATGTAGGTTACCAAGAAATAACCAAAATTGAAGAAGGCACGTTTATTGGAAAAAAGTGCGATATTAAAAAACCTTTTGTGGCTAAACCAACCTTTGAATATAATTTTACTGAAACTCCTCAAGGCATAACCGTAAAAGAAACTTTTAAGTTGCAATCAGGATTAATAGACGCATTGTTTTTATGGATTTTTGGTGCCAAAGCCGAAATGATTAAAACCAATCAACAAGGATTGGATTTGTTGAAAAAAGCGGTAGAAACTAAAAACTAAATAGACATGGACAAAACAGTACAAAAAATGATTGAAAACCTGAAAGAAAAAACAGGTCATTCGCTTGACGAATGGAAAAATATAATTGCAAAACAAAATATTGTAAAACATGGCGAAATTGTGAAATTTTTAAAAGAAAGTCATAATGTAACACATGGATATGCTAGTGAAATTGCCTTAAAAGTATTAGGTTCAGATGCCGATTCTTCGAACGATGCAACAGCTTTTATCGAAGCTCAATACAAAGGAAAAGAACATTTAAAACCTTTTTACGACAAGATACTAGCAGAAATTGAGCAATTTGAAGGCGATTTCAAAATTGACCCAAAGAAAACTTATGTAAGTTTGAAAAGAAAAAAACAATTTATTATTTTAAATCCAGCCTCAAAAACGCGTTTCGAAATTGGTTTTAACTTAAAAGGAGTTGACCAAAAAGGCAAACTAGAAGCCGAAAAACCGAACGGAATTTGCTCACATAAAGTTAATTTGAGTGATTTGTCTGAAATTGACCAAGAGGTAATTAACTGGATAAAAATGGCTTTTGAAAATGCTGGATAAAACTGAAATACTAATCCAACTTAAGAAAAATAGGTTGGATTAGTTTTACCATAATCAATTGTAAAGTAACAATCTGACTTTTAAATCGTCAGTATAAATACATCACTTAATCAAAAAAACATGAAAACTATTTTAAATTTATTTGGGTTGTTTCTAGCAATTTCTTCTTATTCCCAAACGTATGAAGAGCAACTAAATAAAGCTGGAGAGGCTTTAGGAAAAAAAGAGTATTGTACTGCATTACCTTTTTTTAAAGATGCTTTCAAAGACGAAACAAAAATTGGAACTTATGATTATGCCTATGGTTCGGTTGCAGCAGCCAATTGTAATGAAGAACAACTTGCTTTAGTTTGGTTAAAAAAAGCATCCGAAAAAGGTTTTGGACAAAATAATGGCGAAATTGATTTTATTGCATCAGATCCAAGTTTTGAAAAGTTACATAATTATAAAGAATGGAATGAAATAATTTCTTCCATTAGAAGTGCTTTGGCGGAAAAAAATGCGATTCAAAAAAAGAAAGATGACAATTGGCTTGCTGAAATAAATAACAATAAAATTAATTTCAAAACAAAAAAAGCCAAAGCAGGTTTTGCTTTATACTTTACAAAAGTAGATACTATAAATGTTCCGTTTTTGGTATATGTTCCTAAAAATTATAATCCTAAAATTGCTACAAAAGCTATTGTTTATCTGCATGGTGGTGTTGTAAATACTGATAATTTTAATTATCAAAACTCTGATTTAGCAACAGGCGAACCCATTTTTGCAGTTGGCGAAAAATTTAATGCTATCATCATTTATCCATTCGGAAAGAAAACTTTTGGTTGGGTAAACCAATTGAAAGCCTTTGAGAATGTTAATTCAATCGTAAAACAAGTTCAAAAAACTTATAACATTGATGCTAAAAAAATCTATTTAGGCGGAATGTCAAATGGTGGTTCAGCTACTTTTTGGTTTGCCTCACAAAAAAACAATATATACAAAGCATTTTACACATTTTCAGCGTTACCAAAATTAGAAATCGATGAAATCAATTTTTCAAATATCACAAAACCTATTTTTTCAGTACATGCCAATGATGACGATTTGTATAAAACAGATGAGATAAAAAAACTATATGAAACTCAAAAATTAAATGCTAAAAACTGGAATTTTGAAACAATAGAAAATGGTGGGCATGGATTTATTTACCAACCAAATAGTAAAGAAATTATAGAAACTACTTTTAACAAGATGCTTGAAAAAAGAAAAAATTAAGATTCTTATTTATATAAGATCTTTAATTAAAAATGAACAATATTAGCAATAAACTTAAACTAAGCATCACTCTTTTCATCATCAGATTGTTGGTTGTTTTGTTAATGCCAAATATAACACTTCGTTTAAACAAAGTATCAAAAGAATTTATATAAACTATTTCGACTTCAATACTTAAATTAACTACCTTAATAAATTTAACTCTTTTTATGTTTATTAGTATTCATAGTGTTTTATTATAGCTCAATTGTTTGGCTTAACGGAATAGCTGCAGGTATGCAAGTTTTTTAGAAATAACAACTAGAACACAATCATGGAAAAACAATTAATTACAATTTTATTATTTTCAAGTTATTTAAATTTATAAAATCAAAGTTTCAATCATCAATCATCAATCAAATGAAATTCATTTTCAAAATACTTTTACTCATTTTGTTCTCCAATAAAATGCAATCTCAATCAAAGGTTTTTTCTATTGAAGAAGCTCAAAAAAAAGGAATTAGTATCGAAAAATTAGATTTAGAATACAAATCGGCTGTTCACTCTGACAGCACAAAAGCTGTTTTCAAAACTGAAGCACAACAACAAAAATTACAAGAATCTTACACTAAATTACTTCAAGATCTCGGATCATTTTTGAACAAAAACAACTTCAAATGGGAAAGTAAAACCAAATGTTTTCAAAGAATTTATTTTGCTCCAAATGGTAAAATCGATTATTTTATTTATAATTTCAAATTAAAAAATGTACTTCCAGAAAATCTAATTTCTGAAGAAAAGCAAAAAGAATTTCAAAGATTATTAGAGCTTTTTGTTAAAGAATATACTTTTTCATCAACTGCTTCTGAGCCATTTGCTCAATGTAGCCCAACTTCCTATCAGTAAAAGTATCAAATCATAATCTTTTGTTTTTCAAACAGTATCAAATTACTTTATTTTAAAAACTTAAGTCTCAAATCATAATTTGAAGCGATTGACAATGATTAATGGCGCAATTTTGCCTTATTATTAATCATTAAAAATTCAAATTATGAAAACAGCTATTACATTATTCGCTACTTTATTACTTACTACTTCTTGTGGAGTTTTTGGCTCTTTAAACTCAAATACTTCTATTAAACCAAAAGAAAGTTTTGTTCTCGGAAACAACGAACACGGTTCTTTTAAAACGCATTTAAAAAACGAAGGTGTTACTTTACTAAAAGTGTATCAAGCACCAATTTCTGGCGGAATGCATTCACCAATTTTAATTAAACCGCAAGAAACTGCATTTGTAAAAACAGAAAAAAACACCGCTTTGGTTATTCAAAATACAGGTAATGAATACGCATCGGTTACCTTAAAAGTAAAAGGTGATTTAAATTTAGGTATGACTTACAATAATTAAAAGAGTTTCAATCATCATTCAACTTCAATCACAAAAATCAACTTAAAAAACAATAAAATGACAAAATTAATCATCGCATTAGTGTTGGCTTTAACGTCAACTTTCGCAAACGCACAATTAAAAGGTTCGGGAAAAACTATAACCAAACAGTTCGAGTATAAAAACTTTGACAAATTATCTTTTGAAGGTTTCAATGATAACATTCAAATTGAAATTGGAACTTCTTTTAAAGTAGAAATTACAATGAAAGAAACCAATGAGAAATACATTCAATTTTTTTATGACGAAAAAGAAATGGAATTATCCATGAAAGTAGAGGCAAAAACAGGAAAAGAATTATATGATGAAAGAGAAACATATCAAATTAAAATCACGCTACCTGAAATTTCAGTTATCAAAAATTTCAGTAACAGTGATATCTCTGTAAAAGGTATTGTTGGAAGGTATTTTAGAGTAGAAACAAATGGCAACGGAAGCGTTATTTGCCAAGGATTAATCGACCAACTTGATATTGAAAAAGTGGGAAATGGCGATATTAATGCTAAAAAATTAGTAGCTAAAAATGCTATAATCCAAAACACTGGAAATGGAAATGTGATAGTAAATGTATCTGAAAATTTGCAAGGAAATCTCTCTGGCAACGGTGATATTCAAAACATTGGAAAAGCTAATTTTAATACAAAGTCAACTAAAAAAGGAAACGGAAATTTAATCGTTAATCAAAAATCATGAAACTACTAACTAAAATCACAAAACCCATTTTGTTGCCTCATTGGTCGCAAGATTTATTTTTAATTATTCCACGAATTGTATGTGGTTATTTGCTTGCCTTTAATTTTGGTGCAGCTAAATTTGGAATGCCTTGGTCACCAGCTGATAATAATTTAGGATTTTTTGAAGTTGCATTTTGGTTTCCAAACGATGTGGCAGAATATGGTGGGATTTTTGCCCTTGCTCCGGCATTTTTTGCTTGGATGGGTGCTTTTGCAGAAGCCGTTGGTGGATTGCTATTGTTATTTGGTTTTCAAACACGCATTGCTTCTTTTCTTGTTATGGCAACGATGCTTGTAGCCATGTTTATGCAACAATACAAAGAAGGTTTGTGGATGATGTTGCCAGCCATGGGATTTCTTTGGGCATCAATGATTACTTTAATTCTAGGTTCAGGACGATTTGGAATTGATTATTTACTAACCAAAAACAAATAATAAAATGAATAATACTGTAAAATTAATCGTTGTTGTTTTACTATTTGCATGTACAAGTTGTGTGCAAAAAACCTATAAAAAAACAGTCGTTTTTACTTTAGATGTATCTGAAATTAAAAACGTGAAAAAAGTTGGAATTCGAGGAAACGACAAACCGTTGTCTTGGGATTATGATACCGAAATGAAAGAAATTAAAAAAGATACTTTGTATCAAGTCACTATTACTGGCGAAACGGGTTTTAAATTTACCGAAGTGAAATTTGTTGTAAACGATACTTTCGAATTGCAAAATGAAGACAACAGACGAGTGATTTTTTCTAAAAAAGACACTACTTTTTTCAAAGCAAAATTCAATAAAAGATAAATTTTTTATTCTTCGTTCACATTAATTATTGTTCAATCTACAATCAAAAACTTTTAGTCTATATTTGCAGTACAATTGCTATTGCCCCGAAGTTTCGGGATTGAACTTGATATTGAAATTGAAGCATGAAACACATTAGAAATTTTTGCATTATTGCACATATTGACCACGGAAAAAGTACGCTTGCCGATCGACTTCTTGGTGCAACACAAACCGTTACCGCTCGTGAAGAAAAAGCGCAATTACTTGACAACATGGACTTGGAGCGCGAACGTGGTATTACTATAAAAAGTCACGCCATTCAAATGGAATATAAATACAAAGGTGAAGATTATATCCTAAACCTTATTGATACTCCTGGACACGTTGACTTTTCGTATGAAGTTTCTCGTTCTATTGCAGCTTGCGAAGGTGCGTTACTAATTGTTGATGCAGCACAAAGTATTCAAGCACAAACGATTTCCAATTTGTATTTGGCTCTCGAAAACGACTTGGAAATTATTCCAGTTTTGAATAAAGTAGATTTGCCAAGTGCTAATCCAGAAGAAGTTAGTGACGATATTATTGACTTATTAGGTTGTAAGTTAGAAGATATTATTCACGCTTCTGGAAAAACTGGTTTTGGGGTTGAAAATATTTTAGCTGCCATTATTGAAAAAATTCCAGCTCCAAAAGGCAATAAAGACGAACCATTACAGGCATTGATTTTCGACTCACATTACAATCCATTTCGTGGAATTGAAGTTATCTTCAGAGTTGTAAATGGCGAAATTAAAAAAGGTCAGAAAATTAAATTCATGGCTACAGGCAATGAATATTTTGCTGATGAAGTAGGAACATTGAAACTAAATCAAGTTCCGAAAAACGTCATTTCTACTGGCGATGTAGGGTATTTAATATCTGGAATTAAAGAAGCAAAAGAAGTAAAAGTAGGTGATACGCTAACGGATGCCAAAACACCTACAACCAATATGATTACAGGATTTGAAGATGTAAAACCAATGGTTTTCGCTGGAATTTATCCTGTTGATACCGAAGATTACGAAGATTTGCGCGCTTCGATGGAGAAATTACAACTGAACGATGCTTCGTTGGTATTTACCCCAGAAAGTTCGGCTGCTTTAGGATTTGGTTTCCGATGCGGATTCTTAGGAATGCTACACTTGGAAATTATTCAAGAGCGATTGGAACGTGAATACGATATGACAGTAATCACTACAGTTCCTAACGTTTCGTATTTGGCTTATACCAAAAAAGATCCTGATGCTGCTTTTGTTGTAAACAATCCATCAGATTTACCAGAACCTTCTCGTTTGGACAGAGTAGAAGAACCTTATATAAAAGCTACAATCATTACCAAAGCTGATTATGTTGGAAACGTAATGAGTTTGTGTATCGAAAAACGTGGTGTTATTACCAATCAAACGTATTTGACTACCGAACGTGTAGAATTGAATTTTGATATGCCATTGGCAGAAATTGTATTCGATTTTTACGATCGATTGAAAACGGTTTCTAAAGGTTATGCCTCATTTGATTATTCTCCAATTGGAATGCGTACGTCTAAATTAGTAAAATTAGACGTTTTATTAAACGGACAGAATGTTGACGCACTTTCAGCTCTAATTCACGAAGATAACGCTTATAATATTGGTAAAAAAATGACCGAAAAGCTACGTGAGTTAATACCAAGACAACAATTTGATATTCCAATTCAAGCGGCAATTGGTGCAAAAATCATTGCTCGTGAAACCATAAAAGCCTTACGTAAAGACGTTACCGCAAAATGTTATGGTGGAGATATTTCTCGTAAACGTAAATTACTTGAAAAACAGAAAAAAGGTAAAAAACGTATGCGTCAAGTAGGAAATGTAGAAATTCCTCAAGAAGCATTTATGGCGGTTTTGAAGTTGAATGATTAATTTTTTAGATAAAAAGATAATAGACGAATAGATAATAGACAAAACCCAATGACGAAAGTTGTTGGGTTTTATTACATAAAAAAACAGCTGAGAATTTATTCTCAGCTGTTTATAAATATATATTAATTGAAAATCTATATTTTTCGTCTATTATCATCTGATTGTGTGTCAATCAGTTTGTTGTAAGGATCAACGCCAACTTCAATTGGGTTTTCGTTTACGATGATGGTAACAGAATTGTCTATTTTATTGACTTTTACTTTTTTCAAATACAATTCTTTTTCTGTTTTTTTGTCTTTGATGGTTTGTTCGCCAAATATTCCAATTTCTACATAATCATTCAAAGGATACGACTCAATAGCATACTTTTCACCTTTTTTCTTGTAAGTTAATGTTTTGCCATTTTTGTCTTTAAAAACGCGTTTTCCATCGTCATTTGCTTTGTATTTCGCTACTTCAAAATTGATTTTCACTTCATATTTTCCGTTTGGTAATTTCTTTGAAGTTACATCTTCAATTCTGTTATCATATAGTGTAATTGTTTCAAACATATCGTTGATTACATACTGCAAACTATCTGGAGTTGCAGCTCTTAACTCGTTTACTAATTCAATAGAATTGGTATATGGTGCTTCTTGGTAAGCTACTTTACTAATGTAATTTTTCAAGGCATCATTCATTTTTTTCTCACCAATAAAATCGCTCAATGCATACAATACTAATGAACCTTTATTGTAATGAATATACTGTTGGTTTTCATTATACATCAAGGGTTGTTCTTTTTTCTCTTCAAAAGTTCTTCCTTGTAAATAACTGTCCAAAGCGTCTTTTAAAAATTTACGCATCTGAGATTTGCCATAGGTATGTTCCAAAACTTTCAACGAACTGTATTCAGATAAACTTTCAGAAAGCAATGTTGCACCCTGAACATTAGCTCCAATCACTTGATGTGCCCACCATTGATGCGCTACTTCATGCGAAGTTACTGAGAAAGGAAAATCCACGGCGTCTTTATCTTCATCATCTACAGCAGCAATAAATCCGATGGCTTCAGAGAACGGAATTGTATTAGCAAAGGATTGCGCAAACCCACCGCCAGTTCTAGGAAATTCAATAATACGAACTTGCTTGTGTTGGTATGGACTGAAATTTTTGGTGTAGTAATCTAATGATTTTTTCACACCAGAAATCATTCTGTCCACATTATAATCATGTCCTTTGTGGTAATAAATTTCAATGTTTACATCGTTCCATTTGTCTTTTTTCACTTCGTATTTACCCGAGTTAAAGGCGTAGAAATTAAGCATTGGTCTATCCATTTTATAATGAAAATAATTTCTGCCGTCTTTGGTCCATTTTTTAGTTAAATAACCAGGAGCGATTGCTGTTTGATCGCCAGCTGTGCTAACTGTGGTTTCAAAAGTAACCCAATCCGAATCGTTGCTGATATAGGTGTTTTTTCTAGCAATAGAATCGGTTGGTGATGGCATTCTGTCTTTTGGTTTTAAACCATATTTTTTTCTAACATCATCATCGGTTAATTCGCCTTGATCAGAATAGCCAATACTTGGAAACATCGAGTTGTTTATAAATGTTCCGTTGTAAATTACAGGTGAATTATCAGTAAAAAGTGTGTTTGGTTTGTTCTTTTTTATAAATTTCATTTCAATAGAATCGCCAGGTAGTAATGGTTTTTCTAATTTATAAATGTCGAAATTATAAATAGTATCTTTAGAAATTACTTTGTTTTTTACATTAAAACTAACTTCTGTTTCGCCACTATGATTAATATATAGATTAGTAATGGCAACTTTAGTTTTATTTTTTAAGGTGTACGTTCCTTTGGCAACAAAATTTCGCTCTTCAGGAAATAAATCCATATCTACTTTTATATCAGTAATTCTTGGTTGAGGTAGGTTTTGGTACTTTTTATATTTTTTTTCCCATTCTACCATTTCTTTTTCAACTTCATTTCCTGATTTATTTTCGTTGACAATATTGTCTTGATAATAAATTGTACTGCCAATTGCTAAAAACCCAATTAAAGCGAATAAAGCCGGAATGGCAATTTTAGAAGTTAATCTTCTTTTGGCATCATTAAATCTTGCTTTGGCCGATTGACCAATTCCGCGTGTCCAGAATAGAAGTGTCAAACAGAATAAAACAATTCCTAAGAGCAACCAATAGGTTTTATATAAAAGGTAGTTATTCAAACCATGACCATAACCATTCATGTCGGAATATTCAAAACCTGAATCACTGTTATAGATGAAGATGTCTTGTTCTATTCCAATGGCAGGAAGGAATGATAATCCGATAGAAAGTAGTAATAAAACAAAGAAACCTAACAGATAATTTTTGAAAAGCGTTTGAATAAAAACCGCTAAAAGTGCCCAAATCACATAATGAATTAGTTTAAGTCCGAATAATTCTTTGAGATAATGACCAATTTCAAAATCGTAAAAACCAGAATACATTTGGAATAAAATTCCTGCTATCATGATTACTAAAAGTAATACGATTTGCATTTTGATAATGGCAATAAATTTTGAACCTAGTAAAACCCAGTTTGGAATTGGTGTAGCGTCAATCAAATGGCTCATTCTAGCGGTTGCGCCACGATGAATTAACATTCCTGCAAAAAGGAACGTAACTAAATTTATAAATAATCCAAAAGTTCCACCAGGAATTAAGAGCATTTGCCAAGTTACAGGATAGGTTTCTGTTCCAAAAATAGCTCCAGCTGTTGTTGCTGCAATAAGGATAAACATTAATCCAACGACTAGAATACTGATGAAAACCCAGTTTTTTACAATGAATTTAAAGTCTAAGTTGGATAAACTCCAAGTAGTTTTTAGATTTTGCAAAAACGAATAGTCAAAGTCAACTTTTGGCAAGTTTATTTTTGTAATTCCTCCAAAATTATTTTTTACAATTCGTTCTTCATTTTTACTTTTCCCGATGGTTAAAGCACTTTGTGTAAAAGAAAAATAACGATACATCAATCCTAAAATCAAAAGCGAAACACCAAACCAAAGTAAACGGTTGTAAAGAACAACACCTTCAAAAGGTAGAAGATTGTTGTTTTTTTCATACATCGTCCAATATTGTGTGTAATAATTTAATGCATCAGAGCCAAAAGGTTCAAAAAGTGCAACCATATAGCGATTTTCAGCATCATTTGTAAAACTACCTACAATACTTTGAACAAAAAGAAGTAAAATTACAGTGATGAATCCAACCGAAATGTTTCGAGTAATCGTAACTACTGAAAAAATGATTACACCATAGAAAAACAAATTTGGAATAATGAATATTAAATAACTCTGAACATAAGCTATAAAACGATGTGGACCAAGTAAATCTTCATTTACATAGGGCAAAAAAGACGCTAAAAAAGCTGCTAAACCTACAAAAAGAGTAATAATAACAACTACTAAAAACGAACTAAAGAATTTCCCAAGAAGATAATCTCGTTTTGTAAACGGATAGGAAAATAATATAGAATGCATGTTGTATTTAAAATCTCTATAGACAGATGCTCCAATAATGGATGGCAACAAGAAATAAATAAATACAGTTAATCCATTCAGAATTCCATTTAATGCAATGGGTGAATTGGATATTGCTCTAGAGGATGTTGTAGTTTTAAAACTATCAAAAACACCCAAACTACTTGCCATAATAAGTAATGTTAGCAAGAAGAAAATTCCAGAATATATATAAAAAGCAGGGTTTTTAAACCATCTTTTTAATTCGAAAGTAAATATAGTTCCAAACATATTATTGGTCGTTTTTAAGTGCTACAAAATATACATCTTCTAGTTGAGGTGTGCTTTTTGAGAAACTATCATTTGGTTTTTCGGTGCTGTGAACTCGAATGTTTAATGTATTGTCTTGGTTGTAGTTTGACGAAATCACATTAACTTCTTTTTCATATTTTTCTAATTCTTCACGTTCGATTATTTTGGTCCAAATTTGACCTTCTAATGCTTCAGTTGCAGCTTTTGGGGTGTTTTGAGTTAGTATTTTTCCTCCGTTAAGAATAGCAACTTCTGTACATAATTCTTTTACATCATCTACAATATGAGTAGAAAAAATAACGGTATGATTGGTTCCAATTTCTCTTAAAACATTTAGAAAACGATGTCTTTCCGCTGGATCTAATCCTGCTGTTGGTTCGTCAACAATGATAAGTTTTGGATTATTTAAAAGCAATTGTGCAATTCCAAAACGCTGTTTCATTCCACCAGAATAACCACTTACGTTTTTCATTCGAACATCCCAAAGATTAGTTACTTCTAGTACTTCTTTTACAATTGCTTTTCTATCGCTAGCTGAAGCAATTCCTTTTAATCTGGCAAAATAATCCAATAAATTTTCGGCAGACATGCTAGGATAAACGCCAAATTCTTGAGGCAAATAACCTAGAACTTTTCGCAATGCAATTTGATCATCAAGAACATTGATTCCATCAAAAGTTATACTTCCAGAGTCTGGTTTTTGTAGCGTAGCAATAGTTCGCATTAAGGATGATTTTCCTGCGCCATTTGGACCAAGAAGGCCAAACATTCCTGTACCAATTTCAAGGTTAAGATTATCAAGCGCTTTTACGCCATTAGAATAGGTCTTACTTAAATTATTTATTTGAAGTTTCATAAAATGGATTTTTGTTTTCTAATTGGTGTCAATTTAAGCTTATTGTTACACTTCTTCAAATTAATTTTAACATTTTAGTAAAAAATAAAAAGGAATAAGGTCGTTTTTACTCAAAAACCTATACAACTTTGTAACTTTGCCAACTTGAAAACACAAAATTATGCTAGAAGATAAAACGCCACAACGAACTTCACTTTCTCAATTGGGTGAGTTTGGTTTGATTGAACATTTAACGAAAAATTTCGATGTAAAAAACAACTCAACACTAAAAAGCATTGGTGATGATGCTGCTGTTTTAGATTTTGCAGACAAAAAAGTAGTTGTTTCCACTGATTTGTTGATTGAAGGTGTTCATTTTGATTTATCATACATGCCGTTGCGTCATTTGGGTTATAAAGCGGTTGTAGTGAATGTTTCTGATATTTGCGCAATGAATGCTAGAGCTACACAAATTACTGTTTCAGTGGCAGTTTCTAATCGTTTTCCACTAGAAGCTTTGGAAGAGTTGTTTGATGGCATTGCATTAGCTGCAAAATTCTATAATGTCGATGTTATCGGTGGTGATACAACGTCATCTCAAAAAGGATTAATTATTTCAATTACAGCAATTGGCGAAGCAAATGAAGACGAAATTGTGTATCGAAATGGTGCAAAAGAAGGAGATTTATTAGTGGTTTCTGGCGATTTAGGTTCGGCATATATGGGATTGCAGGTTTTAGAACGCGAAAAGCAAGTGTTTCAAGTAAATCCTAACAATCAGCCCGATTTAGATGCTTATACATATTTGATAGAAAGACAATTACGTCCAGAAGCGCGACATGATATTAAAGAATTATTGTCAAAATTGGAAGTAAAACCAACGTCAATGATTGATATTTCGGATGGATTATCGTCTGAAATCATTCATATTTGTAAACAAAGTAAAGTCGGCTGCAATTTATACGAAGAAAAAATCCCTGTTGATCCTCAGTTTATTAATGTATGTGAGGAATTCAATATCGATTCAACAACTGTTGCTATAAATGGAGGTGAAGATTATGAATTGTTATTCACCATTGCTATGGATGATTTTGATAAGATTAAAGCCAACCCAAATTTTACAGTTATTGGGCACATGGTTGGAGAAAGTGAAGGAATACACCTAATCACTAGAGCAAACACTAAAATTCCGCTAAAAGCTCGTGGATGGAATGCGATGGAAGAATAAAAAAAGCGTCTTATTTTAAAAATGAGACGCTTTTTTTGGTTTTATATAATTCCTTTTTCTTTGGCGGCTTCAACAAGTTCTTCATCAGAGCAATATTCTACGCCGAGAGTAATTTTAATCTTTGCTTTTCTGTTTTCGATACTGTTTGGCGAAAGCGGAATGTATTTGATTAATTCGTTTCCTGGAACACCTTTTGATAATTGGTAAATAATTTGCGTATCAATAGTATCTAAATTATGATCGAAATTTTGTTTGTGACCAATTAGTTTTATAACGGTTTGACTGTAATAGTTTTCGTCGTGCAAGATTCTATCCATCGCAAAGATCAATTCATCAAAAGTAATATCGTTTTTAATGATTAATCCGCTTGGGTTTATGTTTCTTACGATATTGTTTACTTTCTCTGTTTCTGAGTGCATCGTTAGCAAGATAACCTTGCATTCTGGCATTGTTTCGTGCATTAACATGGCTAAATCTTCACCAGATCGTATGCCTTTTTCAGCATATTCTGGCATACTGATGTCAAACATCGCCATTTGAAAATCATTTTTTGGATCGGTAATAGCTTCATATCCAGCTTTGCAATCACCAGCTTGAGTAACGGTGAATTCATAACCTTGTTCGCTATACTTATTTAGTGCATTTCTATATGCTTGAATGATGAAAGGATGATCATCTACAATTAAAACGTTGATTGGGCTTTTCATTAAGTTTCAATTATTTCTTTTTTAGTTTCTATTGGTATTGTTATTATTATGGATGTTCCAGTTCCTTTTATTGAACTAATATCTATTATTCCGTTGCATTCGTGTGTTCTTGAAATCATGTTTTGAACACCTATTCCTTTATTTTTTTTGTTTACATCAAAACCTTCACCGTTGTCTAGTATTGTTAAAACTAAATTTTCCTCTATTTTTTTAAATTCAACGTTAATTTGAGTTGCTTTTGCATACTTATTTATGTTTTGCAAACTTTCTTGAAGCATGCGATACATGTTGATTTTTGTGGTGTTATTTATTTTATCCCATTGTATAGTGTTGTCGATATAATGAACTAATTCTGCTTCGTGTGATGCATTTTGTTCTTCTAGCAAATTTGAAACGATGGAGACAAAGTTATTAATTAAAACTTGTTTTTCTCTATTAAGGTCGTGTGAAATTTCACGAATGTCTTGTTCGATGTTTTTCAACTCTTCTAGATAACCTAATCTTTTCTTTATAGATTCTTCGTCAGTCTTACCATTTAAGCTGTCTAAGTTAAGGCGAGCGCCAAACATTCTACCTAAAACACCATCGTGAAGGTCTCGAGCTATTTTCTTCTTTTCTTCAGTTCTACTTTCGTCGATAATGTTTTGTTGAGAAATTAATAGGTTATAAATATCTTCATTGGCTTTTTGTTGTGCTTGTTTATAAACCAATTCGCGCGTTCTTGCTCGTTGTGCTCTAACAATAAATAACAAGGATACAACAACCATAACACCTAAAAAAACATAAAGTAAGGTTCTGTTTTTTTCTTCTAGTTTACCTTTTTCTTCGATTATTTCATCTGTTTCGAGTTGGATACGAGCGAATTTTTCTTGGGATAAGATTTCTATATTTCTAATGCTATCACTCAATCGGATGTATTCTTTTGAATATGAGGAAGCATTTTTTGTATCAATTAAAGATGCTTGCTTAAGCGCAGGAAGATAATCCCTGAGTGTTTTTTCTTTTTTTGCCAAAGATAAAGCTTCTGTAATAAATCTTTTAGAAGAAGATGTATCTTTTATTTGTCGATAATATTCTGATAAATGAACTTTACTTAAAACAATTAAATTGGGATAGTTTAACTCTTCTCTTATTTTTAATGCTTCTAAAATAAGTTTGTATGCCTTGTCTAAATCACCAACTTTAAGGTAAGAAAAGCCTAAATTATCTAGTAATAAACTGTAAAGTTCAGGATCATCATTTTTTATTGATTTATTTTTTAAACCTGATGAAAAATATTCAATAGATTTAGAATAATTTCCTTTTCTTTGATAAGACAGTCCAATATTGTTCAAACAAGTTTCTCTGTTGAATTGTCCTAAAAGACTATTAGTCTTGCTGATAATGTTTAAACCGTTGTTGAAGTATTGTATTGCTTTATCATAATCTTTGGTTTCTAATGAAGTTAAACCCATCATAACAGAAGTAGCATAAAGATTGTCAATCTCGTTGTTTTTTTTGGAAATTAAATATGCATTATTCAACGTTCTGTCTGCGCCAGTGTAATCACCAGCATCAAATTGAATTATACTTTTATTAATTAAAATAAATGAAAGGCCTTCTTTGTTTTTGAGTTTTTTTAAAATTTTCTCAGATTCTGTATAGTAAATGAAGGCACTATCTGGATTTATTAAATTTTTATAGTAATTTCCCTTAATTCTGTATGCTTGTGCTAAATGAAAACTGTCTTTTGATTTTAAAGAAAGTTTAGCTAATAAATTAGCGGAATTTAAAAAATCATTTTCAAAGTTATTTTTGTATAAATCTTTTGTTAATTCAAACAATTTACCTCGGGTAATTGAATCGTTTTGTTGATTTTTTAAAACATTAAGTGATTTTTTAAAATATTTTAGTTTTTCAGATGACTTTGCACCTTTTCTTTGAGCTTTGATTAAATAGAGTGAAGAACTATCGTTTATGGTTTTTTCAATAGCTTTATTTCCATTAGTGTCATTACATCCAAATGGTAAAAACAACAACAATAAAAAAGAGAAATAATTTTTCAAGACAAAAAATATTTCTCAAATGTACTAAAGACTATTTAAAAAAAAAAACCATCCTCAATTTAGGATGGTTTTTGTTGTATCTATTAAAGTAAATTATTCACCTACTACTGGTTTTTTTCCTCCAGAAGTAAATTCACCTACTACTGGTTTTTTTCCTCCAGAAGTAAATTCACCTACTACTGGTTTTTTTCCTCCAGAAGTGTATTCACCTACTACTGGTTTTTTTCCTCCAGAAGTATATTCACCTACTACTGGTTTCTTACCACCACTTTCAGTTGGAGTTGTAAAAGATGTTATCAACAGCATAAGTGTTAATAATCCGAATGTTTGAGCTAATTTTTTCATAATTTGAGACTTTATATTATTAGTATTTGACTTTGTTGTTTCGGTGTGCGCCTTTTACGATTTGAGGCATTAAGACACTTTCACGATGTAAAACTAGAAAGGATATGCTTTTCAATCGCAATGAAATCAATGGTTTATGGTAGAATGCATCCGTTTGATAGTGAATGACACTCAAATCGTGGTGGATGATTTTTGAATATTTTGCTATTTAGTTCAAAATTTGACTCCTACAGCTATTTAGTTTCGATCTAGCGAGTCTTTTTTTTGGTTTTGTGAACGTTGATTCAAAAAAATAAAGTGGTCTTAAATCGATTCTAAATCGTTTTGTTTTTAGAAATAAAAAAAAGCAACTGGAGTTTTCAGTTGCTTTTGAGTATAAAATATTTTATGGAATTTTTATATTTCTAAATAATTTCCACCAGCAATTCGAGTGATAATTAAATCAACATTTTCTTTATACGATTTTGAAAAAGGAAGTTTGACATTAGAATTTTTTATAAAACACAACGCATTTCCTGTGTGAATTCTTGATACTTGATTCACATTAATAATGTAACTATTGTGAATTCGTAAAAAGTCTTTTGGAGGTAAAACGCTTTCAAAATGTTTTAAAGTTTTGAATGCCGTAATCATTTCTCCGTTGTTTAAATGAATGTCGGTTGAATTATTATCAGCTTCAAAATATAAAATATCTGTTGAATCAATATAGCGATAATCACCATATGATTTAACACAAATAATTAAAGGTTGTTCTTTTTGAACGGTTATGATTTCTTCTGCTTTTGGAGAAGGATTTACAACTTCAACTTCAGTTTCTGTATTTTCTTCTACAATTTCTTCTGTAGTTTCAACCTCTTCATCTGCTGTTTCTAGTAATTTTGCTTCTTCTTCAGCAATACTTTCTTGTGAAGTGATAATTTTTTCTTCGGCTAGTTCTTCTTCGATGATTTCTTCTTCAGGATAAAGAGTTTCTTCTTCTTCTAAAATTTCATTAATAGGTTCTTCTATTTCTTCTTCTTCTGAGAAATCATCTGAAACAGCAACTAATTGGTTTACAACTATATTTTCAACTGCTTTTGGCTGCATAGATACAGTCGTTGGTTGAACTACTGAATAATTAACTTCTATATCGCGAACTAATTTGAAGATTGCTTTTCTAAACTCATTAATGTGTAACGGTTTTAGCATATAATCAATGACTTCATATTTTAGTGCGTCAAAAGCGTATTCTTTTGTGTTTGTTGTAATAATAATCTTTGGCACCACTTTTAGATAACGATACAATTCGCTGATTAAAGAGAAGGAAAGATTACTTTCTTTGTTTGAAGGATTTATTTCTAGGAAAACCAATTTTGGTTGATGCTCAAGAATTAAGTTAATTCCATCATCAAAAGTAGAAGCAACAGCCAAACAAGTTAAATTTTGAAAACTTTCAGCTAACGCTTTTGTCTTCAAAACACTGTTTTGATCATCGTCAATAATGATGTAAGTATAATTCATCTAAGCTTTTCCTGTTTGGTTTAATAGGGAAAGCACAGTAGTTTTTGGTTTGAAAGTAGTTTTGGGGACTATTCTTGGGCGAAGTTTGTCATTATATTTTAACATAAAAAAAAAATTCGATTAAACGCTTGTATTTTCGTTAAACGAATGACCTGAATTCTTTTAAGAACGTATTAAATTACGAAACCCAAATTCGCAGTTGAATTTGGGTTTTGTTTTGTGTTTCGTAAATTATATTTTTACTTCTAAACGGTTTTCATTAACCAATTTCTCATCGAAACTTCTTCGTTGATTATTGCTCTTAGTTCTGCAATAGCCACTCTGTCTTGTTTCATTGAATCTCTATGACGAATGGTTACTGTTTTATCTTCCAAAGTTTGGTGATCTACTGTAATACAAAATGGAGTTCCAAGCGCATCTTGACGACGGTAACGTCTTCCAACAGCGTCTTTTTCGTCATAAGCTACATTGAAATCCCATTTTAAATCGTCAATGATGCTTTGAGCCACTTCTGGCAAACCGTCTTTTTTAACTAATGGTAAAACGGCTGCTTTGGTTGGTGCTAAAACCGATGGCAAAGCCAGAACTGTTCTTGTTGAACCATCTTCTAATGTTTCTTCTTTTAATGAAGTTGCAAAGACCGCTAAAAACATTCTGTCTAATCCAACCGATGTTTCAACTACGTAAGGAACGTAATTTGAATTGGTTTCGTTGTCGAAATATTGTAGTTTTTTGCCTGAATATTGTTCGTGTGCTTTCAAATCGAAATCGGTTCTAGAATGAATTCCTTCTAATTCTTTGAAACCAAAAGGGAAATTGAATTCGATATCGGCTGCAGCGTTAGCATAGTGGGCTAATTTTTCGTGGTCGTGGAAACGGTAGTTTTGTTTGCCTAAACCTAATGATAGGTGCCAGTTTAAACGGGTTGTTTTCCAGTATTCGTACCATTTCATTTCTTCGCCTGGTTTTACAAAAAATTGCATTTCCATTTGTTCGAATTCACGCATGCGGAAGATGAATTGTCTTGCAACAATCTCGTTTCGGAATGCTTTACCTGTTTGTGCAATTCCAAACGGGATTTTCATTCTACCTGTTTTTTGAACGTTTAAGAAGTTTACGAAAATTCCTTGTGCGGTTTCTGGACGAAGGTATAAATCCATTGCATTTTCGGCAGAAGCTCCGAGTTTTGTACCAAACATTAGGTTGAATTGCTTTACGTCTGTCCAATTTCTTGAACCGCTTTCTGGACAAGCAATTTCTAGTTCTTCGATTAGTGCTTTTACATCATCTAAATCGCCGTTGCCTAATGATTTACCCATTCGTTCAAGAATTTCTCTTTCTTTTGAAAGGTATTCCATCACACGTGGATTGGTAGTTTTATATTGTTCTTCGTCGAACGATTCGCCAAAACGTTCGCGCGCTTTTTCGATTTCTTTTTTGGCTTTTAGGTTTAATTTTTCGGCATAATCCTCAATTAAAACGTCGGCTCTGTATCTTTTTTTGCTGTCTTTGTTGTCTATTAACGGATCGTTGAACGCATCAACGTGACCAGATGCTTTCCAAGTAGTTGGATGCATAAGGATTGCGGCATCTAGCCCAACAATGTTTTCGTGCATTTGCACCATTGCTTTCCACCAGTATTCGCGGATGTTTTTCTTTAGTTCGACACCGTTTTGTGCGTAGTCGTAAACTGCGCTTAAACCATCGTAAATTTCGCTTGACGGAAATATGAATCCGTATTCTTTTGCGTGCGAAACTACATTCTTAAATAAATCTTCTTGTTTTGCCATAATGGTGCAAAAATATAAAAAGTAGGGTTAAAAAACTGATGTAAAATGTATTTCATTAAAATTATTTTATATTTTTATGTAAGAAAAAATCTTTTTTATGCTAAATCATATCCTAAATCTATTTTTCCCAAAGTCTTGTGCGGGTTGTTCTTCGTTTTTGTTGGCTGATGAATTAGTGATTTGTACGCAATGTCGGTTTGATATTCCGTTGACAAATCATCATAAAATTGAGGAAAATGAAGTGATGAAAAAGTTTTATGGTCGTGTTCCGCTGGAGTTTGCTGGTGCGTTGTTTTATTTTCACAAAAAAGGAATTGTTCAGGAAATGATTCACAAGTTAAAATATAAAGGTCAGGAAGAAATTGGCGAAGCGATTGGTTATTGGTATGCTGAGGATTTGAAAAAAAATGATATTATCCAATCGGCGGATTATATTATTCCAGTTCCGTTGCATAAAAAACGGAGGAAAGAACGTGGTTATAATCAAGTGGATCGTTTTGGGAAAGCGTTATCGGAAAGTCTTGAAATTCCGTTTGATGAAACGATTCTTAGACGCAATGTGTATGCTAAAACGCAAACGAAGAAGAATTTATTAGATAGAACAGAAGTGAAAGATGCGACTTTTGAAGCTGTTTTTGATGAAAATCATCATGGAAAACATTTTATTTTGATTGATGATGTGATTACAACGGGTTCAACTTTAGAAATTTGTAGCCGAGCTTTGCTTAAAATTCCGAATGTGAAGATTAGTATTGTTTGTATGGCGATGTCTCATAGTTGATTTTTTTAACCATATAAGGAATTTAAGGTCATTTAAGTGTTTCTAAATAATGGATAATCAACTTTGACAAAGTTCTCAAATGCTAAGTGTTTAGAAAAGTTTACAAGGATTCAAATGGTTTACTTTTTAGCCCTGATCTTGTCATTGTTGAAGCTCTTGTCTCTTCGATAGAAAGAGACAAAGCGACTGACAAGAGCAGGAAAATGGTCTATTGATATTTCCCGAAAGATTCGCTCCAAATGGATTTTAATTTTTGTTGGGTGAATTTGGTGTTAAGTTTACTTAAAAACATTTCGTTACCACTAAATATAATTGTTATTTTGTGTTTTGAAATAAAACGCATGATGTTAAAAAATAGTCTTCGATTTCTTTTGTTTTTTTCTTTACTGCTAACGGTTGGTTGTGCAAAACGCGGCAATATTACTGGTGGCGATAAAGATACCATTGCGCCAGTTTTGACGGCTAGTTTTCCTAAAAATCTTTCTACAAATTTTACGGCTAAAGAGATTGTGTTGAATTTTGACGAATATGTGAAACTGAAAAACATCAATAAGCAGTTGATTGTTTCGCCACCGTTGAAGTATCAGCCAGAGATTTTGCCAACGAATGCTTCTAAAAAAATCACAATAAAAATTAAAGATACACTGCAACCCAATACTACTTATAGTTTGAACTTTGGGCAAAGTATAGAAGACAATAATGAAGGAAATCCGTATTCGCAGTTTAAGTATGTTTTTTCGACCGGAAGTCATATCGATTCGCTTAAATTGAATGTTAAAGTGAAAGATGCTTTGGAGAAAAAAACGGATAACTTTGTTTCGGTAATGCTTTATGAAATCAATGAAAAATATAACGATTCGACCATTTATAAAGAAACGCCACGATACATAACCAACACTTTGGATAGTTTACAAATTGTGACGATAGATAATATCAAAGCTGGAAAATATCTTTTAGTGGCTTTGAAAGACAATGGAAATAACAAATACAATCCGAAATCGGACAAAATTGGTTTTCAAAAACAGTACATCACGATTCCGAATGATACTATTTTTGAGGTAGAAATGTTCAAGGAAGTTTTGCCTTTTAAGGCATTGAAACCTTCGCAAGCCTCGGGAAATAGAATTCTTGTAGGTTATGAAGGAAAACCAAAAGGAGCAAAGGTTTCGGTAAAAAATGGAGAAACTGAAATTCCGTCGATAGTAACACAATTTCCAAAAAAAGACTCTATACAAGTCTGGTTCAAACCGATGAAGGCTGACTCATTATTGGTTTCGGTAGAAAAAGAGAATTTTAAAAAGGAATTTTGGACTAAAATTAAAAATCAAAAGAACGACTCATTAAAGATTTCCGCTGTTTTTAAAGCAGGAATGCCATTGCGAGAACGCTATGTTTTAGATAGTTCAACGCCATTAGTAAGCTTTGATAAAACTAAAATTTCCATAATCAATAAAGACTCGGTTGCAGTAAATTTCACAACAGAATATGACGAATTTGAACAAAAATTATTTTTAGATTTTAAGTTGGAACCTTCAGAAAAGTACATAATTAATGCACTTCCTGGTGCGATGACTGATTTTTTTGATAATGTCAATGATACGTTGAGTTATAAATTGTCTACTAGAAATGTTACTGATTATGGAAATTTGAGAGTTACATTGAAAAATGTCAATCGATATCCAGTTATCCTTCAATTAACCGATAAAGACGGAAAGATAAAAGCTACTGCCATAACCGAAAACAATCCGATTGTCGAGTTTTTTGCATTGGAACCTAGCAAGTTTACTCTTAGAGCTATTTATGATGATAATAAAAATAGTGTTTGGGATACAGGTAACTTCTTGGAAAAACGACAATCAGAAGAGGTAATCTATTTACAAGAAGAGTTTCCAATTAACGCCAACTGGGATTGGGAGCAGGATTTTGATTTAGGAATTAAAAATTAGCCCTTCAATTTTATTTTAACAATTTGAAATCATCTTTATCATCAAGGAAGGCTAACTTTTCTCTAGTTTGAAGCAGTTTTTCTTTATCCAAATCGATGATGAATACCGAATCCGTTTCTTGTGGTTCGAGTATGTAATTTCCAAGAAAATCAACTACTTGTGAATGACCAATATAATCATGGTTGTTGTTATCGGTTCCAATTCGGTTTACACCAATAGTATAACACATGTTTTCTACAGCACGTGCTTTGATCAAAATATCCCAAGCGTTGGTTCGGATTTTTGGCCAATTAGCAACATAAAGCAACACATCGTAGTTTTCTACATTTCGAGAAAAAACTGGAAAGCGCAAATCATAACAAATCAACGGACAAATTTTGAAACCTTTGTATTCTACAATTAGTTTATTTTTTCCTGCAGTATACACTTTGTCTTCGCCAGCTAAAGTGAATAAATGGCGTTTGTCATAGTGTTGTATATCACCGTTGGGAAAAACAAAAGCCAATCGGTTGTAAAACTTTCCTTTTTCTTCAATGACTAAACTGCCGGTAATAGCGCAATTTTTAGCTTTCGCCAAATGTTGAAGCCAAGCAACGGTTTCGCTATTCATGGTTTCGGCAACGGCTTTTGGGTTCATCGTAAAACCAGACGAAAACATTTCGGGCAAGACAATCAAATCGACGTCTTCCATAAAACCGGTGATTTTTTGTGCCAAATGACTACGGTTTTCGGTTGGGTTTTCCCAAATTAGGGAAGTTTGGATTAGAGCTGTTTTCATGGTTTTTGTATCACAGAGTTTCACAAAGTATTTCACGAAGTTTCACAAAGATTTATTTAATAGTGATTTCGTCAATAAAGATGAAAGCATCGCCATCAAAAGGAAAACCTAAATGCCATTCTGGAAGTTTTCCAAGATTATACGCTTTCACTTTTATATATCTTGTATTTATGGGTTTTGAAGAAGTGAAATTGAAATCTTTAATAGTGTTTTCATCTTTTTTCGGATCAATATCATTGGCGATTGATGTGATTAAAGTAAAATTGACATTGTCAGACGAACTGTAATATTCCACTTTTGTTGGCATTAAAATCCATGAACGTTGGTCTTGAAGAAAGGTTGCGCTAAAATTGGATAGTTCTTTTGCGTTTTGTAAATCAACAACAGCCTCAAAATCCTGACTTTGATAACCTTGCCAATCGCCTTTTCTCCAGTTGGTTGTTCCGTTAATTCCGTCTAATAAACCGTCATTTCCACCAGCATGATATTGCGGATTGTATTTTGATTTTATGTCGATAGTGTAATTGTTTGGTTTTTTGAAGAAGGTTGCTGAGATTACGTTGCTTTGATTTTCTTTATTTTTAGAAAAAGCTATTATTTCCGAAGTCTTAGAAATTTCGATAGGTTGTTTATATATAAGAGAAACTTCAACCATTTTTGATTTATTTTCCTCTGTATATATAGCATAAAAGATTTCATCATTAGAGTTTCTAGATTTTATTTCAACCATCATTTTATCTTTAAAAGATTTACTTTCAGCTTGAATTACTGGAACTGGGATAATCTTTTTTATATCCGATTCTAACATTCCAACTATTGCAACTACTTCATCGTCTGAATCTTCATCAAAATAAACCAAATCTATTTCTTCTGAATTTTTTGTGATGATTTTGGTTTGTTTACTTTCAAAATTCACTTTTATTTTATCATAAAATGGAATTGATGTACTCCAAGAAACTTCTCCAGGCGTAACTGCATAAATTCCCATCGAACTCAACACATACCAAGCGCTCATTTGTCCGCAGTCTTCGTTTCCAATTAATCCGTCGGGAGAATTTTTGTAAAAATTGTTAAGAATGTAATGTACTTTTTCGGTAGTTTTTTCAGGTTTTCCAATGTAGTTGTACAAATACGCCATGTGATGACTTGGTTCGTTTCCGTGTGCATATTGACCGATTAATCCTGTTACGTCAACTTGTTCGCGTCCTGTAGTTTTACTTTCTGAATTGAACATTTCGTCGAGTTTGGCTTCAAATTTATCGTTTCCTCCGTATGCTTCAATCATTCCGGGAATATCTTGTGGTACAAAAAACGAATATTGCCATGAATTTCCTTCGGTATAATTATTATTAATTTCTCTTGGGTCGAACGGTTTATCCCAACCGCCGTTTTTCTTTGGTCGCATAAAACCCGTATTCCAATCGAAGATGTTTTTCCAGTTTTGAGAACGTTTCATGAAATACTCAAAATCTTCTTTTTTGTTCAAAAGCAACGCCATTTGTGCGATACACCAATCGTCATAAGCATATTCCAAAGTTTTCGAAACGCTTTCATGCTCATCATCCATCGAAATAAAACCTTGCTTTTTATAGGCATCCAATCCTAAATGATCTAACATCGCCGAATGTTTAGCTGCTGCAAATGCTTTTTCGTAGTCAAAACCGGTAATTCCTTTTGCCATAGCATCAGCCATAACCGAAACCGAATGATAACCAATCATGCAATCGGTTTCATTAGAAGCCAATTCCCAAACGGGCAATCTTCCGCCTTGTTCGTATTGTTTTAGAAACGTATTAATGAAATCGGCAGTGCGTTTTTTGTCAATTAAAGTATACAAAGGATGTGCTGCTCGAAATGTATCCCAAAGTGAGAAAACGGAATAGTAATCAAAACCTTCGGCAACATGAATTTTGTTGTCACGACCACGGTATTTTCCGTCGATGTCTTGAGCAATATTGGGTTGTACCATCGTATGATATAACGCGGTGTAGAAAATAGCTAACTTGTTTTTATCAGACTCTGTTACTTCAATTTTTGATAATTGTTTGTTCCAAAGTTGTTCGGCCTCTTTTTTGACTTTTTCAAAATCCCAATGTTTGATTTCTGAACTGTTATTTTCTGCACCTTCAAATCCCGTTGGTGATAAGGTTACTTTAATATTTATTTTTTCGCCTTTTTTAACTTGTTTTGAAAAACTAATAGCTAATTCTGTTCCAGTAAATCGTCTTCCTTTTTCACCATTTGATTTAACTTTTGAAATTTCTAATGGTTTGTCAAATTCAATTAATGCAAAAACATATTGGTCTTTCGCCCAAGCTTCACTTCGTCTTTTTACCCAAATTCTTTTTTGATCAATTATTCTAACTTCGCCTTCTAATAATTTATCACGATGATTTAAGTCTAAAATAATATTGGCTGAGCCGTTTTGATTAAAAGTATATTCATGAAATCCAACTCGAGTTGATGTAGTCAAACGAACGTCAATATTGTGTTTGTCCAGTTTTACGCTATAAAATCCAACGGAAGCTTTTTCATTTTGATGCGAAAATGTTGAAGAATAAATTTTATTATCAAATAATGGTTCGCCCATTGTCGGCATTAACATAATATCGCCATAATCAGAAACTCCAGTTCCGTTCAAATGCGTATGTGAAAATCCGTAAATCGTTTTATCGGAATAATGATAACCCGAACATCCATCCCAACTTCCATCAATTCGAGTATCTGGAGAAAGTTGCACCATTCCAAACGGAACAGTTGCGCCAGGATAAGTATGTCCATGACCATCAGTTCCAATGAACGGATTGACGTGTTTATGGAGGTTTTGACTTTGAATTAAATTTAAAAAGAATAAAAGAAATACTAGAAAGAAATTTTTCATTGGGTTTAAGTTTGCTTCCCAAAGATAAGCAACAATTTATTTCTTTTCTAACTCAATGAGTTTTTGAATAATGTTTTCGAGTGTTTGTTTTTGCTTTTCTTGTTCTCTTTTTAATTCAGCGTTTTCTTTTTGCAAATTCTCGATTTGATTTTTTTGAGTTTCAATAATGGTTTGTTGTTCTTGAATAGATTTTACAATTGGCATTATGAATTGGCTGTATGCAACAGAGTAGGTATCAGTTGAATTTCCAATTTCGGGAATGTGTAATCCATCAAAATCATACCCAATTTCTTTTGTTATTTTTTCAATATCTTGTGCTAAAAACCCAGAGCGAATAATAGCTGTTGATGTAGAGTAGTCGTTGTTTTTTAAATGAGTTTTTAGGCTATCGGCGACATTTTGGTATAAATAATCTGAAAATTTTTTGGTGTCAAAATTATAAGTTACTGGTTTTAATTTTAGAATAAAATCCAATCCTGGAACATTTTCTTTTATGTTTGATTTAAATCTTGCGTCAGACGGATTGGAGTAAGGAACTTGCCCTTCAACAACAGTAACTAGTGTATTTCCTAGTCTAACTTTGTTGGAAGCATTTGAAATGGCTTGATTTCCAACGGCTGTGCTATTGGATAAATTTGCTGCGGAAACGTTCGAATTGTTTCCTAAAGTTGTGTTATTACTACCAGTTATATTGGTTGACATTGAGCCATTACCTATGGCAGTATTACTGTTTCCTGTGGTGTTATTTAAAAGCGATGTTGTACCATAACTAGTATTAAAACTCCCAATTGTATTCAAATAAAGAGAAGAAGTTCCTGTTGCTACATTGTTATTTCCTGAAGTATTTGTTAGCATTGATGTAAAACCAATTGCAATATTAAAATTACCATCAATATTTGAAGATAAAGTGTTTGCACCATTTGCGGTATTATTATTTCCAATAGTATTTCCATTAAGAGAACCTCTTCCAGTAGCAGTATTTCCACTACCAGATAAGTTTGTTGTCAAGGCATAAATTCCAGTTGCGGTATTATTATTACCTGTCGTGTTTGAAAGTAATGAAGAAGCGCCAGTTGCCGTATTGTTGTTACCAATAGTATTATTGTAGAGAGATGATACACCAATTGCCGTATTATTACTTCCGATGGTATTAGATAATAATGCAGTATTTCCTATGGCGGTATTAAATATTCCTGATATATTATTTAATAGAGAAGATGATCCAACACCAGTATTTTGACTACCAGATGTATTTTTCTTTAGTGCTGAAAATCCAATTGCTGTGTTGCTTTCACCAAGGTTGTTTTCTTTTAATGATTCAACACCAACAGCAGTATTACTTGATCCAATTGTGTTTAATTCAAGTGCTTTTGAACCAATGGCTGTATTGCTAACTCCTAAAGTATTTGAAAAAAGAGAATGACTACCAACGGCTGTATTACTTGTTCCAGCAGTATTATTTAATAAAGATTGAAAACCTAAAGAGGAATTATTAAATCCATTTATATTAGAACGCATTGAAAAATAACCAACCGCTACATTGGAAAATCCATTAGTGTTAGTGAAACCACTTTCATGACCAATATATACATTTTGATTATTCGTTAAATCGTCATTCTCGCCGGCTTGGTTACCAATAAAGACAGAACTTCCATTATTAAAAAACTCTAATTGACTTTTTTGTGAAAGTCGCATTTTGAGTTGGTTATTCGTCCTAAAATCTACGTCTTGTGCGTTTGTTGTACCAATAAAGTTTGTTCCGCTAATGGTGTTTGAGTTTCCAGTTATTGACCAACCATTACCTGAACTTGAAATACCAATCCAACTTGATGTTGGGTTATTCCAATAATAAAAACCAGGTTGATTTAATCCAGAAACGGTTGTCAAGAAAACTAACATTCCATGTTGAAGTATTGTTGGATTTATTGCAGGGAAAGTTGTAACTCTAGGAATTAGTATTCCATCTAAATTTGATGGACTTACAGGGTTTGAAGCATTAATATCAAATTGCGCATTTGGTGAAGTTGTGTTTATACCAACTTGACCATAGGACACTATGAATTCCAATAAAAATAATATGGTAATAAATATTTTTTTCATTGAATTAACACAAATGAGAATAGATTTTATATATATATGTTAAATTTTTCATAACGAGCAAATATATATAAAATTGCATACTGTCAACTATTTGGAATATTAACTTTACTGCATATTCGATAAAAATATAAAATTGACGATAAATATGCTTGTATATTTTTTTTAACTACGTTTTAAAGTATAAAAACCTTACTTTTTTAAACTATTCTTCTAATTAAATTCAAATTCTGCGTAAACGGGTAAATGATCTGATGGATATTTCAAGTCTTTGGAATCGCTCAAAATGGCAAATTTTTTAACTTTTAGCTTACTATTTTTTGATATAAAGATATAGTCAATTCGTTTTGTAACGGCTTCATAGTGTTTAAAAGCATTGAAAGTTCCTAATGGTCCAAAAGGTTTTTCTACTGAAACATCATAGCTATCGAGCATTTCTTTTTTTAGATTCACAATTCGTTCTTCTGATGGTTCTGAATTGAAATCGCCCATAAAAAATACAGGATAATTTTTAGTGTTTAAAGTTTTAATCTTCGAAAGAATCAATTGAATAGAATTGGTTTTTGCCAATTCACCTATATGATCTAAATGTGTATTAAAAACCCAAATAAATTGTTTGCTTTTTTTGTCTTTTAATAAAGTGTATGTACAAATTCTGTTCAATGCAGCATCCCAACCTTTGGACATCACTACAGGAGTTTCTGATAACCAAAAAGTATTTTCTTTGATTAAATCAAATCTATCTTTTTTGTAAAAAATATTAGACGATTCGCCTTTTCCTATTCCGTCACGACCAATTCCAATGTAATTGTATTTTGGTAAAGCCGAAGCAATATCAGTTACCTGATGCGGCAATGCTTCTTGAATTCCGAAAATATCAGGTTCGTAAAAACCTAGTTGTGAACAGAAATACTCTTTTCTATTCGACCAAGAATTTTCACCATCGCTAGCTAGCTCTAGACGAATATTATACGTCACAATTTTGAGGGTTTGTGAGGAAATAGTTGAACCAAAAAATAAAAATAAAATTATAATTCTCATTAAAAGAAATTTATTCATTTCAAAAATAAAAATTTGTATTACAAATTCTGTATTTTTGAGAAGTTTAATTTAAACTAATCTTTATGAAAGCTAAGTTGTTAATTGTTTTATTATCCAGTTTTAATCTTTTTGCGCAGATAAAATTTGAAAAAGGTTATTTTATAGACAGTCAAAATAGAAAAGTTGAATGTTTAATTGAAAATCAAGATTGGATTAATCCACCTAAACAGATTGAATATAAACTTTCTGAAGAATCAATGACGGAAATTATCAACCTTAGTCAAATAAATTCATTTCAAATATATGGAACATCTCAGTATTATATCAAATCAATTGTAAATGTAGATAAGAGTTTAAGCGGAGATTATAATCCTAAACCAGAAACTATCATTTTAAAAGTTTTAGTCGATGGTATAGCTAAATTATATTATAATGATGATATTTTCTTTTATCAAATAAATAATGGTGAAATTAAACAGCTTGTCTACAAAAAAGAAAAAGATAACATATCCATAAAAGAAGATAATTTATTTAGGGTTGAGCTTTATAACAATTTAAAAACCACTGAAAATCAAATTGAAATTCGAAAACTTGAGTATAAGAAAAATGCTTTGGTAAATTTTTTTATCAATTATAACAAACACACCAATTCTGATTATACGATTTTTACTAGTAAGGAAACAACAATTAAATTTAACTTTAATGTTTTGGCAGGTTTAAATTTTACAAATGGTAGTTTTACAATGTCAGGCTTATATATTGCACCAGGTTCATCAGGTGGAGAAATTCAGTTAAAAGATGCAGATCTAGTGTCAAAAAATAAAATTAATATTGTTTTAGGTTTTGAGATAGAAGCTCTTTTACCATTTAACAAAAATAGATGGGCAATTTTTGTTTCTCCAAATTACCAACAATCAAAATATGAATTATCTAAGGGTAATGTAAATCCTATAGGACAATTTGGAACTGCATTTTTAAATAGTACTTATTCTTATATTGATATTCCATTAGGAGTTAGACGTTATTTTGATTTAAATGCTAATTCAAAATTGTTTTTGGATGGAGCATTAAATTTAACAATCTTAACAAGTATTGAGGAAAAAAGAAGTTTTATAAATAATTATGGGAATTTATCGAGTTTTAATGATGAATTGAAGTCAAAATCTTTTTCAGCAGCGGCTAGAATAGGATTAGGATATAATTATGAAAACAAATATTCACTGTCATTAAACTATTTTATAGTTAAAAAACTATCAAATATTGATGTAGGTTCCTTAACATTGCTTGCATCATATAAATTATTTTAGAATTTTAATAAATAAAAAAACACAACGAAAGTTGTGTTTTTTTATTTATTAAAATAGAAAACTATTTCAAACTAGCTTTCAAATATTCTCTGTTCATGCGAGCAATGTTTTCAAGAGAAATTCCTTTCGGACATTCTACTTCACATGCTCCAGTATTAGTACAGTTTCCGAAACCTTCTTCATCCATTTGACGAACCATATTTAAAACTCGTTGTGTAGCTTCTACTTTTCCTTGTGGTAATAAAGCATATTGCGATACTTTTGCTCCAACAAATAGCATTGCAGAACCGTTTTTACAACTTGCTACGCAAGCTCCACAACCAATGCAAGCTGCAGCCATAAATGCTTTATCTGCATCTTCTTTTGGAATTGGAATAGCGTTAGCATCTATTGTTCTTCCTGATGTGTTTACAGAAACAAAACCACCTGCTTGTTGAATTCTATCGAAAGCACTTCTGTCAACGACTAAATCTTTTACTACTGGAAATGCTTTGCTTCTCCATGGTTCGATAAAAATAGTATCTCCATCATTGAATTTACGCATGTGTAATTGACATGTTGTTGTACCAGTATCTGGTCCGTGAGCACGTCCGTTGATGTATAGCGAACACATTCCGCAAATTCCTTCACGACAATCGTGATCGAATGCTACTGGTTCTTTCTTTTCGTTTATTAATTGCTCGTTCAATTGATCAAGCATTTCTAGAAACGAACTTGCAGTAGAAACATTATTTAATTTATAAGTTTCCATGCTTCCTTTTGCCTTAGCGTTTTTTTGACGCCAAATTTTAAGGTTTATGTTTATATTTTTTGCTGAAGACATACCGTATATTATTTATAATTTCTAGCTGCAATTTTGATAAACTCGTATTTTAATTCTTCTTTGTGAAGCTCTTCTTTTGTGATATCATTGCCGTTATATTGCCAAGCACTTACAAAAGAGAAGTTTTCGTCATCACGAAGTGTTTCTCCTTCGGCATCTTGATATTCTTCACGGAAATGTCCACCACAAGATTCTTTTCTTTGTAATGCATCCATTGCCATTAATTGCCCTAAATCTATAAAATCGGCCACACGAAGTGCTTTTTCTAATTCAGGATTTAATTCATCAGAACTACCTGGAACTCGAACTTCTTTATAAAATTCTTCTTTTAAAGCTGCAATTTCTTCAATCGCTTGTTTTAATCCAGCTTCGTTTCTTCCCATACCAACTTTATTCCACATAATCAAACCAAGACGTTTGTGGAAATGATCAACCGATTTAGTTCCGTTGTTGTTTAAGAATCTATCAATAGTGTTTTTTACGTTGTTTTCAGCATCTATAAACTCTTGAGTTTCTGTTGATATTTTTCCTGTTCTGATTTCGTCTGCTAAATAATTTGAAACGGTGTAAGGAAGTACAAAATAACCATCAGCTAAACCTTGCATCAAAGCCGAAGCTCCAAGTCTATTAGCTCCGTGATCAGAGAAATTAGCTTCTCCAGCTACGAAACATCCTGGAATTGTTGATTGTAAATTATAATCAACCCAAACGCCACCCATTGTGTAGTGAACTGCTGGATAAATTTTCATTGGAGTTTCATACGGATTTTCATCTGTAATCTTTTGATACATTGCAAAAAGATTTCCGTATTTTTCTTCCAACCATTGTTTTCCTAATTTGGTGATTTCTTCTTGCGTAGGGTTGTGATTTCCTTTCGCGTAAGCAGATTGTTTTCCTTTATTTTGAATTTCTGACGAGAAATCAAGGTAAACACCTTCATTGGTATCGTTCGATTCGATTCCATGTCCAGCATCACAAACTTCTTTTGCAGCTCTTGATGATATATCTCTTGGTGCTAAATTCCCAAACGAAGGATATTTTCTTTCCAAGTAATAATCTCTATCTTCTTCTGCAATTTGAGTTGGTTTAAGTTTGCCTTCACGAATAGCGGCTGCATCTTCTTTCTTTTTAGGAACCCAAATACGACCTGAATTACGCAATGATTCTGACATTAAAGTCAATTTAGCTTGATTTGTTCCATGAACCGGAATACAAGTAGGGTGAATTTGGACAAAACATGGATTGGCAAATAAAGCGCCTTGCTTATGAATTTTCCAACCTGCCGTTACGTTACTTCCCATTGCATTTGTAGAGAGAAAATAAACATTTCCATAACCACCAGTTGCAATAATAACAGCATGAGCTGAATGTCTTTCCAACTCACCTGTAATTAAATTACGAGCTATTATTCCACGGGCTTTTCCATCAACTTTTACTAAATCTAGCATTTCGTGACGGTTGAACATTTTTACCCTTCCTAAACCAATTTGTCTAGAAAGTGCCGAATATGCACCTAATAATAGTTGTTGACCTGTTTGTCCAGCAGCATAAAAAGTACGTTGTACTTGTGTTCCACCAAACGAGCGGTTATCTAATAATCCACCATATTCACGAGCAAAAGGTACACCTTGAGCCACACATTGGTCAATAATATTTGAAGAAACTTCTGCTAAACGGTGAACATTCGCTTCTCTAGCTCTATAATCGCCACCTTTAATAGTGTCATAGAATAATCTAAATACACTATCACCATCATTTTGATAGTTTTTGGCAGCATTAATTCCTCCTTGAGCTGCAATAGAATGTGCTCTTCTAGGTGAGTCTTGATAGCAAAATGCTTTAACATTATAACCCATTTCTCCAAGCGAAGCTGCTGCAGATGCACCAGCCAAACCAGTTCCAACCACAATAATATCAATTTTCGGTCTATTGTTTGGAGCAACTAATTTTAAATGATCTTTATAATCGGTCCATTTTTTAGAAATATGACCTTCTGGTATTTTTGAATCTAACTTCATAATGTATATCTGATGTTGATTATTTTAAGAAAAAATGAATATAAACTGGAATGATTGCAAACAATATTGGAACTACAATAGCAAATAGTTTCCCAAACAACTTAATTTTTGGTGTCCAGCTTGAATTATTCAAACCAATAGATTGAAAAGCACTTTGAAAACCATGTAAGAGGTGAAATCCTAAAACTGCCATTGATAAAACATATAAAATGGTAAAAACTAATCCTTCATTTGGAATAACATTGAATAGTTTTCCTTTACTTTTAAAGAAATCAATAGTCAATTTGTACAAGTCTTTATAGCCTTCACCCATTTTAACTTTAGCTTGCGTATTGAAAAATTCTGTTCTGTTTTCAATGTACATCTGTGCGCCACTTTTGGTTGCTTCTTCATAACTTTTTGCTACTTGAGAAACTGGCATATATCCTTCATTTGTAGTAAGATATAAATCTTGCTTTTGTCCCATGACTTCAATAGTAATAGTTTGCAAAGGCATGTTTTTGTCAAAATGCATCTTTGCCCAAAAATTAACCATGTGCGTTACAATAAAAACTAAAATCAATGTTCCCAAAACAGCCATATTTCTAGATGAAAAACTACTGTTTGCACTTGGATTAGATTTTGCATAACCAATTGGTCGCGCTTTGATGTTTTGATAGGTTAATAAAAACCCATCAATTGCATGAAATAAAATGGAAATGTAAGTTAGGTAAGAAAGTAGTTTTACCGCTGGATTTGATGTCATAAACAATGCGTATTTGTTAAAATTTAACGCATTATTTGGAACCAACAATTGAAGGTTTCCTGCTAAGTGACCTGCCAAAAACAAGCATAAAAATAAACCCGTAAGAGCCATCCAATATTTCTTTGCTAATGATGACTTTAAAAGTGCAGATTTTGCCATAATTATGTAATATGATAAAGTTTTTTATAAAAATCTGAACAAAAATAACGTTAATTGTTTTTAACTACAACCTTTTCGCCCTAATTTATAATCAATTTAAAATGTGTTTAACACTTGTTTATTTTTAATTATTTAAAGCGATTAGTTTTTATTTTAAAAGCAATAATTTTGTATAGCTAACTTTTCAAAAGAGAATGAGTCAAAAAGAAATCAATTTTAAAGAGTATTTAACTCAAGGAGTTTCGTTAAGCTCTGAAAATGAAGACTTAATCAATCAAGTTTTTCAATGTTTTACGGTTTTAAATCTTAAGAAAAATGATTTTTTGGTCAAAGAAAACCAAATATGTTCCTATTTCTGTTTTGTTGAAAGTGGTATTCTTCAACATGCTATTTTAATTAATGGCGAGGAAAAAACGACTTACTTAGCTTTACGAAATTCGTCAACGTCATCCTTAAATAGCTTTTTAAATAAAATTCCTTCGCGAAAAAGCATCAAAGCACTTGTTGATTGTAAACTTTGGATAATAGATTTAGAAACGTTCAACCGTTTATTAAAAATGAACAAAGCTTTTCATCAATTTTACAATAATTTAATTGAAAAGCAAATTATGCTTATTGACGATTATCGAATTGATTTATTGACACTTACTCCTGAAGAGCGATACAAAAAGTTATTAATAACTGAACCAAAATTACTTCAAGAAGTGCCGTTACATTATTTAGCTTCTTTCCTTGGAATTTCGTCGCGACATATGAGTCGTATTCGTAAAAATATTTTATAATTTTTTTAGAACACAGATTTAACAAATTATATTAATTTTTAAAATTTCTTAAATCTGTGTTTCTAACTTTTCTTTTGTTCCTATAGAATAAAAATAACGCCATTTGGCTATATCTTGAACTCAATTATTCCTTAATTTT
The DNA here is from genome assembly GCF_004362665.1 of Flavobacterium dankookense. Classification (GTDB taxonomy): domain Bacteria; phylum Bacteroidota; class Bacteroidia; order Flavobacteriales; family Flavobacteriaceae; genus Flavobacterium; species Flavobacterium dankookense. Next base: position 328,126 of record NZ_SNXR01000012.1, read on the forward strand.
GGTAAATAGAAATTATTAAATTTATTCAAAATGAAATACCATCAAATAGACCGTGATTTGTTTATAAAAAACAGAGCGAAATTCACGGCACAAATGAAACCTAATAGCGTTGCCGTTTTTAATTCAAACGATATTTACCCAGTTTCTGCCGATTCTACTTTGCCTTTCGCTCAACATCGCGATATTTTTTATTTGTCTGGCGTTGATCAAGAAGAAAGTATTTTGTTGCTTTTTCCTGATGCACCATACGAGTATTTAAAGGAAATTTTATTTCTAAAAGAAACCAACGAACACATCGCCATTTGGGAAGGCGAGAAGCTCACTAAAGAAAGAGCTTTTGAAGTTGCTGGAATTAAAACCGTGATTTGGCTACAAGATTTTCATAAAACGTTAAAAGAAATCATGGCGTATGCCGAAACGATTTACATCAACACTAACGAACATTATCGCGCATCGATTGAAACCGAAACTCGTGAAGCACGTTTTGTAAAATGGTGGAAAGAAAATTATCCAGCACATAAAGTAGAAAAGTCAAATCCTATATTGCAACGTCTTCGTTCGATAAAAGAAAGCGAAGAAATTGACTTAATTCAAAAAGCATGTGATATTACCGAGAAAGGTTATCGCAGAGCGCTAAATTTTGTAAAACCAAACGTAATGGAATACGAAATCGAAGCAGAATTTGCACATGAATTTTTAAGAAATCGTTCTAAAGGTTTTGCTTACACGCCAATTATTGCTTCGGGAAATAACGCTAACGTGTTGCATTATATCGAAAACAACCAACAATGCAAAGCAGGCGATTTAATTTTGCTTGACGTTGGTGCAGAATATGCCAATTATTCTAGTGATATGACCAGAATGGTTCCGGTTTCTGGACGATTTTCAGACAGACAAAAAGAAGTTTACAATGCCGTTCTACGTGTGAAAAATGAAGCTACAAAAATGCTTGTTCCAGGAACTTTGTGGAAACAATATCATGTAGAAGTTGGTAAAATCATGACTTCAGAACTTTTAGGTTTGGGATTGATTGACAAAGCCGATGTTCAAAACGAAAATCCAGATTGGCCAGCGTATAAAAAATATTTCATGCACGGCACGTCGCATCATTTAGGTTTGGACACACACGATTATGGTTTGCTTCACGAACCTATGCAAGCCAATATGGTGTTTACGGTTGAACCGGGAATTTACATTCCAGCGGAAGGTTTCGGAATTCGAATTGAAGACGATATGGTCATTCAAGAAAAAGGCGAAGCGTTCAACTTAATGCGCAATATTCCTATTGAAGTAGAGGAAATTGAGAGTTTGATGAATTCGTAATTTAGAAAATAGATACAAGAAGAAAGAGAAAAGACGGTTTGCGAAAGTGAGCCGTTTTTTTATGTTTAAAGTTGTCATTCCGTGGCACGAGGAATCTCATATCGCAAACAACTAGTGTGATTTCTCCTTCGTCGAAATGACAAAATCACTCTATTTTTGGTAGTTGTAATTGTGGTAATGGTTGACAAAATGTTTTATTAACGATTTTTTCTCTCATCAAGGTTTTATCATTGAAGTGACGAGAAATATTCTGAACTATCTCAGTATAATTATCTTTTTCGTTATTTTTTTTATGATAAAAGACTTTTATAGAGCGACAATTTTCGTTTTCAAATATTGTGTTTAACAAAACTCTATCAGACAGTCCACACGAATGACCTAATATAAAAACTTGAAATTTCCCAAATTGTTTAATAAAATCTAATAGTCTTTTGTAATTGCTTTTGTTGAGATATTGAAATGATTTTATATTTTCTAATAATCTATTATCATTAAAATTCTCAATTACTTTATAATCTTCATCCATTTCATCCCCATAACCAAATACTATTGGATGTTCGCTATTTTCAACTTCGCCATGAATGTTTATAATTTCAGATTGTTTCCATCTTTTTTTTATTTCATCAATATATAATTTTGATGTTGGAGTATAATTAAAATTTAAAAAAATTACTTTATACATCACGCTTGTTTGAAAATTATCTGAATAATTTTGAATTTCATTAGTTAACATAAACATATTACTTTTTGCTTCTGTTTCGTCTTCAACAGGAAATTCATCTAAATAATTAGTCATTTTTCCCTCTTCGATTTTATCAGGGAAAAAAATTTTTAAAACTGAATTATTTTCATCGATTTTAAAATGATATCTATTTATGACTTTTTCAAACAAATAAACTTCAAGAAGCTTTTTTATCTCATCAAATTCATTATTGAGTTTTTCAACTTTTTCTAATTGATGTTTTTTCCAGAATTCTTCGGTTATTTTTTCCTTCAAAAATAAATCAGATTTAATTATTTTTTTTAACTCTGAATAGTATAGATTTTCAATATCAACCCAATTGTAAATACTTTCATCGTTAATTTTAAGAAATAAATCATTTTTAACTCTAAAAATATCAGTTGCCCCTATTTGTGCAACACAATTTTTGTCGTAGAAGTTATATTTGTAGTCTTTACAATATTCTATTAAATTTTTTTTGAAATCTTTAAAATCACGAATCTCACTGTAATTTTTGTAGTAACCGTCATATGCATCATTTGTTAATACAATTTTTTTATATAAATCGTTTTTACAATTAGCATTGAAGCTTTTCCAAAAATCATCAATAAAATGTCCATAACTCGTAGGCAAACCATGTGCCAAATCAAATCCATTTCCTATAATAACTAATCTATTCATAAACAAAACCTTTTCTCAAAGATAGAAAATTAGACTCAAACTTGTCATTCCGTAGGAATCTAAAAAGAGACTCACAGCACATCAAAGTTTGTGAAAAAATAATTCGTGATTTTACAGTTAAAATCTACTTTTGCAACTATGAAAACCACAATCTACAAAAACACCAAAATTGCTTTTACTGACCAAGGAAAAGGAACAACAATTGTGCTGTTGCATGGTTTTTTGGAAAATCAAACCATGTGGAAAGCCTTTGTTCCTGAACTTTCAAAAAAACATCGCGTTATAACCATTGATTTATTAGGTCATGGCGAAACGGAATGCTTGGGCTATGTGCATTCTATGGAAGATCAAGCCGATATGGTTCAGCACGTTTTACACGAATTAAAAATCAGAAAAGCGATTTTGGCTGGTCATTCAATGGGCGGTTATATTGCTTTGGCTTTCGCCGAATTGTATCCCGATACTATTAAAGGATTGTTTTTGTTGAACTCGACTTCACTTGCCGATAGCGACGAGCGTAAAATAAATCGCGACCGAGCAATTATTGCCGTAAAACAGAATTACACCAATTTTGTTCGAATGAGTATTGCCAATTTATTTAGCGAAAGCAATCGGGAAAGATTAGCCGAACAAATAGAGCAAGTTAAAAATGAGGCACTAAAAACTCCTTTGCAAGGAATAGTTGCCGCTTTAGAAGGCATGAAAATCCGAAAAGACCGTGAAGTGATTTTGCATTTTGCGCCTTATCCGATGCAATTGGTTTTAGGCAAAAATGATGGTGTTTTAAATTACGATGATAATCTTGGTCAAATTGAAAATACCAAAGTAGAACTTACCACTTTTCCAGATGGACACATGTCGCATATTGAAAACCAAGAGGAATTATTGAAGGTTTTTTTGAGTTTTTTGAAAAGGGTTTAACCACTAAGGTCACTAAGAATGCGCAAAGTTCTCAAAACTTTGTGTTCATAGTGAAATAACTTTGTGTTCTTTGTGGTTAAGCATTAAATTTTCTCCTCAAAAGCTACATCAACATTCAAAATCTCTTGTAGCAAAATCACTATTTCCTCCAAATAATTTTCCATAATTTCTGGTGAAATAACGTCAAAGCTTTCTTTTTCGGGTTTAAAATTAAAGGGTAAAAATCCAGATTTTAAATTCTTAAACGAAATAATTCCTGCTTCAATATCTAATCCTTTTGCTTCTTCTTCATACATGAATGCATATGCCAAAATTTGAATGATTTTGTCGTTTTTGATGTCTTCCGTTAAACCATTCCAGTCTTTTAGCGTAACGTTTTTTTGTTCCACTTTACCCGTTTTGTAATCGATAATTCGAATTCTTCCGTTTCGGTTTTCAATTCGATCAACATTTCCTGCAATGGTTACAGCAAAAGGCAATTTTGGATGTTCAAGCGTTCGTGACAATGGTTTTTCTAAAGCAATTAACTGAATTTCATCTCCGTTTTGAATAGCCTCTAACTCCATTTTTAAGAAATTCAACACATTTCGTTTGGCAACTTCAAAGGCGAGAAGATTTCTTCCTTTTTTGATTTCACCTTCTTTGTAAACCAATTTGAATTGCTTCAACACTTCATCATCAATGTTTTTGATGCAAATTTTTATATCATTTTCAATTAAAATTTTTCCAATAAATGGTTTGTACAATTCTTCTAAAGTGCCGTGAATAATAGTTCCAAGCGTATTGACCGCAATGTTTTCTTCTACTTCGTCCGTTTCAGAAATTCGCAAAATTCTCTGAAAATAAAACTGTATTGGATTTCGAATATAGGTTGTCAATGCTGATGGTGAAAAACCTTTTTCGGCAATTTCTCTCAGTCGATTGATGATGCTTTCCGTTTTTTCGATGACAATCGGTTCATAAGCAATATTGGGAACATTTGGATTGTAAAAATCAAAAGTTAAGTTGTGTTTTGGTCGTTTTTCAACTTCTAATTGTGTTATGAAACGGCTTTTTTCGCCGGCATCAAATCCTTCGCTATCTGAATTATAAATCAAATAAACATTTTTTGCTCGTTGTAACAAATGATAAAAATGATACGTATAAATGGCATCTTTTTCTTTGAAAGTAGGCAAACCATATTCACGTTTCACATCATATGGAATGAAGGAATTGGTACTTTTTCCTGCTGGAAATTTACCTTCATTAACCGATGTGATGATTACGGTTTCAAAATCGAGCACACGACTTTCCAAAACTCCCATAATTTGTAAACCATTCAAAGGTTCGCCTTCAAATGACACTTCTGCCAAATCGATAATTTGCTTGTAAATCGCATGTAGCGTTTTGATATTATCAATTTTTTGATGTTCACTAAAATAGGAAATCATTTTATTGATGATTTTGAAAATGGAAAAAACAAATGCGTTGGCAATTTTTTCTTCTGAAACTTCGGGGTTTTGGTCTTTACTTAAATTGGCTTTTACTTTTAGCAAAATTTGAGACAAATTCTCTAAAACTGTAACCGAATTTGTATCCCATTTTTGAAATAATAAGCTGAAAAGTTCGTTCTCAAACGGATGTAATTCTTTCAGTTTTTTATGGGAAATAAACGTAAAATTATTGCGATTGATAGTACTTACTACGACATCAGCTTTGCAATATGGTTCAATCAGCGGATGTGTCAAAACATCCAGCACGTCTTTGTAATACATCACATAATTGGTTGCATTTCGCTCAAAAGCATTTACATGTAGCTTAAAAAGTTTGGCAATCAACAACTGTGCAGGATTATTTTTGCTGGTAAAACCCATCGTAATGTTCAACGCATCAATTTCAGCAGGAAGCGAATGCAAAACAGGCAATAAAAGGTTTTCTTCACCAAGAACTAGGGCAACATTTTGAAGATTGGAATTGTTGTTGTCAATGTGTTTTTTTATAATATCGCCAGCAATCTTCGCTTGACCGATCGATTTTGAAGTTCCTATGACTTGGATATTTTTTTCTGCTGAATACTCATTAGAAATCCATTCATAAGGATTGGTTTTATAGTAACTCCAACTTGATTTAAAACGTCTTTGAAATAAACCAGCATCATGAAAGGTGTCGTGAAGTAGTGTTTCGTCAATATCCCAATAAATTTTGGCTTTTCCCAAAGCGAGCAAATGCTGAATAATTTTTTCTTCGGCTTGATTGAGTGCATTAAAACCAGCAAAAATAAAATGGTTAGAATTCTTTTCTGAAAAATGATTGAGATTTTCAACTGCTTCGCGATAAATTAATCCTTGGTAACCAATTCCTTTATTTGACAAATAGTTGTAAAGTGAATGATAATATTCGGGTAGTTTTTTCCAAAAGGCAAGATAATTGTCAATCAGTTCGGTTTTTTTGTTGATGTCAACTGACCAATGCTCGATTTCTTTGATGTTTTCAAGATATTTCAAAATTTTATCAGGTTCGAGTAAATACCTATCGATTTCATTAAAATCTTGTAAAAGTGTTTTCGCCCAATTGGCAAAAGTTTCAAAAGTCTCTTGATTTTTTTCGGTAATAGAAACGTAAACTTCATAAAATTCAAAAAGCAATTCTACCGAATCTATACTTCGAATTCCGGCAATGTCTTGAACAAATTCTTCTACACTTATTATTTCTGGCGCAAAAACATTTGTTGAAACTAGTTTTTTTAATTCATCAAGTAAAAACACTTTGGCCCTTTTGTTGGGTAAAACAATAACGAGTTCTGATAAATTATCAAAATTATTTTTTAGAATTTCTTTTGCTAGTTGATGAAGAAAGGTTGGATTTGACATGTTATAAAAATAAAAAAAACGCTCCGAATTTAGGAGCGTTTTTTATAAAATATTTTGGAAGAAATTATTTTACTAATTTCACTTCAACTCTTCTGTTGTTAGCCTTACCAGCTTTAGTTTTGTTTGTATCAATTGGTTTAGATTCACCGAAACCAGCTGAAGACAATCTTGAAGAAGCAATTCCTTTTTCGATTAAGTAATTTTTAACTGCAGCAGCTCTGTTTTCAGACAAAGTTTGGTTAGCAGCATCTTTACCATCGCTATCTGTGTGTCCTTCGATAGAGAAATTAGAATTTGGATATTCTTTTAAAATAGCTGTAATAGCTTCTAAAACTGGGTAAGTTTGTTGTTGGAAAGAAGCTTTACCAGAGTCAAACAAGATAGTTTTAGCATAATCATTTAATCTTTTAACAACTTCGTCAGATACCTCTGGACAACCATTGTTTGCAACTGTACCAGCAACATCTGGACATTTGTCATCTTTGTCTAAAACTTTATCACCATCTTTGTCTGGCCAAGGACAACCATTGTTTTCTTTTGGACCTTTAACATCTGGACATTTATCGTTTTTGTCAGCAATTCCGTCACCGTCAGCATCTGGACAACCACCTAAAGTTTTTAAACCAGCAACATCTGGACAAGCATCATCTTTATCAGCAATTCCGTCACCGTCAGTATCAGGACAACCATTAAATTCAGCTGAACCAGCGATTTCTGGACAAGCATCACTAGCATCAGTGATTCCGTCAGCATCAGTATCAGGACAACCGTTAAATTGTTTTAAACCAGCAACTTCTGGACAAGTATCATCTTTGTCATAAATTCCGTCTCCGTCTGTATCTTTACCACCAAATTTGAAAGTAAGACCTGCAAAATGTTGCATATGTGTTGGTACTGAACTTGCTTCTTCTCTAGAGTCAAAAGAATGTTTGTATGTGGCGCGATATGATACACCAACATTTTCTGTAATCCAATAAGCTAAGCCTAAACCAGCATTAACAGTTCCACCTCTTGCATCATCTCCTAACCAAGTATAACCACCACCAACATGAGCCGAAGGGTCAATAGATTTTGATTTGATTAAGTTCATTAGGCTATAATTGATAACTCCATCAATTCCATAATAGCTTAAATCACCTGGGTTTGAAACTGTATAATCTTGATTGTTAACTCTTGGTCCAACAAATTTGTCTATCTTATTAATAGATCCTGTTAAACCAAAAGAGAAATTACTACCTACGTATTTAGATACGTTAATGTAAGATACAGATGGAAGGATGTTCCAGTGATCTTTAGCGTTAAAGAATTCAGAAAATTGATCTTCTAAACTTGATGCAGCACTTACTCTTGTATCTACTGCGTTAACCCCAAATGAGATTGCCCATGGGTTGTTGCTATCTTGAGCTTGTGAACTGATTCCAGCTAACATTAATACAGCAACTAATAATTTGTTAAGATGTTTCATACTTAATTTGATTAGATTATAATAATTATAATAGGGCAAAAGTAATACGTATTAATATAATATCAAAATGATATTGTTAAAATATGCTTAATTAAATGATATTTAACGCTTTTCCAACTTCAATAAAAGCATTAATTGCCTTGTCAAGATGTTCTTTTGAATGAGCAGCTGATAACTGAACTCTAATTCTAGCTTTCTCTTTCGGAACAACTGGAAAGAAGAAACCTATAACATAAATTCCTTTTTTCAACAATTCATCTGCCATTATTTGGGATAACTTGGCATCGTATAACATAACAGGAACGATTGCAGAATCACCATCAATAATGTCAAAACCAGCTTTTTTCATGCCGTTTTTAAAATAATTAGTATTCCATTCTAGTTTATCTCTGAGCGAAGTGTCTTTTTTCAATAATTCAAAAACTTTGATTGAAGCACCAACAATAGCTGGAGCTAACGAATTAGAAAATAAATAAGGTCGTGAACGTTGACGTAAAATTTCAACAATTTCTTTTTTGGCTGTAGTATATCCACCCATTGCGCCGCCAAGTGCTTTTCCTAATGTTCCTGTAATGATGTCAACTCTTCCCATTACGTTTTTGGCTTCCAAAGTTCCTTTGCCTGTGGCACCAATAAATCCAGCAGCGTGACATTCGTCAACCATTACTAAAGCATCATACTTATCGGCTAAATCACAAATTTTGTCCAATGGCGCAACTAATCCATCCATTGAAAAAACACCATCGGTTACGATAAGCTTGAAGCGATGTCCAGCTTCAACGGCTTTCTTTAATTGGTTTTCCAAATCGTCCATATTGTTATTTTCATAACGATAACGTGCTGCTTTACACAAACGAACGCCGTCAATAATGGAAGCGTGATTTAAACTATCTGAAATAATGCAATCTTCTTCGCCTAATAATGGTTCAAAAACACCACCATTGGCATCAAATGCTGCTGCGTAAAGAATAGTATCTTCGGTTCCATAGAAATCTGCGATTTTTTGTTCCAAAGTTTTATGAATATCTTGCGTTCCACAAATGAATCGTACTGACGACATCCCGAAACCGTGGGAATCCAAAGCGTCTTTTGCGGCTTGAACCACTTCGGGATGTGATGATAATCCTAAATAATTATTGGCACAAAAGTTTAAAACCGTTTCGCCATTAACTGTTATTTCTGCACCTTGAGGCGAAGTGATCACGCGTTCTTTTTTGAAAATACCATTGTCTTCAATGGTTTTTAATTCGTTTTGTAGGTGTTGTTGAATTTTTCCGTACATGTTTTTATTTTTAAATTTAAAAGATTTAAAAAATCAAAAAGATCAAAAAAACTATACTGGACAGTTTTACAAATACTTTCGATTTTTTTGCTTTTTATATTGTTTTTGATTAATTTACAAATTTACCACTTCCAACGTTTCGCCAATATAAACCAACGCTTTTTTCGTTACACGATAGTTCATTTTTTCGATAGCATTTTGATAATTCTCCAATTGTTTGGTATATTTCGCTTGATGTGAACCGGTTTTATAATCTAATAAATAAATTTCTTTGGTTGAAGTCAGAACCATTCTGTCGGGTTTTATCAAATTGCCTTCTTTTTGAATGATGGTTTTTTCGTTGAGAATGGAATGTTCATCAGCAAAAAAATCTCCCAAATCAGGATGATTTACAATTTCGAAGATGGTTTTTTCCACAATTTCTCGTTGCGAAGCGATAATCAATCCGTTTTCAATGGCTTTGGTCAATGCCAAATTCACATCGTTTTTGGTTTTTACAAACGACAGTATTTCGTGCAAAATAGTTCCATATTCAATGGCTTTTTGTTGGGTTGTATTCCACATTAAGCTTTCGCGTTGGGCAATTTTGATATTTTTTGGATTTAAAATCTCGGTTAATTGCGGAATTGTTTTTGGTGTTTCTGTACTTGCTTTTTTAGAAGATAATTTTGTACTGTTTCCAAATTCGTAGTCCAGTTTATTTTCGTCAAATAGATTTTGGCAACTCAAAAAAGTAATAAAAAACGACGCCATATTTTTTGGATATTCACCAGTCGATTTACTGATGTTTTGCATTTGCGAAATCACATGCAATTGCTCCTCAGCTCTAGTTAGCGCAACATATAAAATATTAATATCGTCTAGTAAATCTTCTTGTTTTTTTTGATTGTAAACCTCTGATGCGTCTTTTCCAAAACCTTCAACTTTGCTACTTTTATCGACCAAAACTTTTGGCAAACCAATGGTTTCTTCATCGGCGTTTATCCAAATTTTTTCTTTTGGACCTTTGCTGTAATCTTCTTCGGCAAAGGGAAAAATAACCACCGGAAATTCCAATCCTTTTGATTTGTGAATAGTCATAATTCGGATAGCATCGTTGCCTTCGGGCGATGGAATGCTGAGTTTTTCTTTTTGGGTTTCCCAATAATTCAGAAAATCCGAAATTCCGGCTTGATTTTTTAAATCGCGTTCCAAAACAACATCCAAGAAATATTGAACATAAGCGTTTCTTTTTTCGATAGAAATGGCTTTGGAAATAATCAATTCTACGGATTCATAAAGCGATTTTTTTCGAATAGTGGTAAACGAAATTTCGAAATCATAATCAAAAAGCCATTTTTGAAAATCGGCTTCTTCTTTTTGCTCCATTCCGCTCGAAATAAAGTCGTGAATGGCAATTTTATCTTTGTTTTTTTGTGCCAAATAATACAAAAAATGGGCTTTTGCTTCTAAATCATTTTTGTTTTTCAAGTAATTCAGAAAATGAACGATAAACTGAACTTCTGACGATGAACCAAGCAACAAACTCTCGGACGATAAAATCGGAATATCATTTTCGGTTAAAAAATTAGCAATTGCTGTTCCTTGATTTTTCTTTCGGGTAAGAATGACAATGTCTTTATTGGCAAAACCGTTGGATTTTACTTTTTCAATAGTTTTTAAAGTGGCTTCGAGGAATAAATCTTCTTTTTCGGTGGTTTCTTCTCCATAATTTTCGGTGTTTCTTTCATTTTTCGGCAAAAAAGAAATCGAAACATAACCGCCATTTTTATCATTCGTTTTTTGATGACTGTGATTGGCATACAAATCTTTGTAATCTTCGTTTTCAAATTCATTAGACAAAAATTTAAAAAAAGCGTTGTTGAATTCAATGATTTGCGAATAACTTCGGTAGTTTCGTTCCAGAGAAAATAGCTTTTTATCTGGATTTGCAAACGGATTTTTGTCTTTGCTGAGTTCGATAAACTGTTCTGCTTTTCCGCCACGCCAACGATAAATGGACTGTTTTGGATCGCCAACCAGCAGTAACGAACCTCGTTCACCGTTTAAATCTTCGCTTGAAAGTGCATTGTCAATTAACGGAATAAGATTTTGCCATTGCATTTCCGACGTATCTTGAAATTCGTCAATGAAAAAATGACGGTATTTTTCACCCAAACGTTCATAAATAAATGGCGCAGGCTGATTTTGAATTTGTTCGTTGATTAATTTATTGAATTCTGAAATTGAAAGTATGTTTTGTTCTTTTTGAATTTTGGTCAATTCGTTGCTCAACGTGTTCAACAACGAAAGTGGCGTGATGTTTTTAAGAAAAGCATCGTAAAAATTCTTCTTTTCAAATTTCGAATAAATTGTTGCCAAAATCGCTAACAAATTAGGAACTATGCTTTCAATTTGAGCACTATCTTTTGCCGTTTTGTTGATTTTGATGTCTTCGGCTTCGTGATAAGTTTTGTTATTTGGATTGAATTTTTTCTCTTGAATGCTGATCAAATGTTTTGGAAAATAACCACCAGAAAACGATTTTAAATCAATGCCATTGCTTTCAATTAAAGTTAAGGCTTCGATGGCTAAATTGACACATTCATTTTCAATTTCATCAGATAATGCGCTTAATTTGTTTTTGATAATTGTAAAATCTTCAATTTTTTTATTTTGAAAATGGGTGATTTCCTCGCGATTGTTTTCGTTTAAAATCAACTTTCCGGTTTCCATAATTTCACGAGAAACATCCCAAGACTTATCATCATCGGTTTTTTCCATCGTGAAATCTACTAGTAAATTGGTCAGTGTTTCATCGTTTCCAGCTTCGGCAATTATGGCATCAACAGCTTCATTTAGAAGGTTTTCGGTGTCGAGAGAAACATCAAAAGTTATCGGTAAATTCAAATCGTGTGCAAATGCGCGAATAACTTTATGCGTAAATTTATCAATGGTCGAAATATCAAACGAGGCGTAATTATGTATCAGATTTTTGATGATGTTTTTAGCTTTTTCAGTGATTGTTGCCAAACTTAAACCAGTTTCCAACTGAATATTTTGCATCAATTGAACTGCTTTCTCCGAAGGATTTTCTTTGGAAAACTCCGAAAGACTTTCTACCACGCGACTTTTCATTTCGTGAACCGCTTTGTTGGTAAACGTAATGGCGAGAATGTTTCGATAGGCATCGGGTTTTTTTGACAAGAGAATAATTTTGAGATATTCTTTTACCAAAGTATAGGTTTTTCCAGAACCTGCAGATGCGTCGTAGATGGAGAAAGCGGTTTTTTGCATTTATTGTTTCAATTATCTCGAGTTATTTCATAAACAAAATTCAACTTACTGTCTTCGCCGTAATATTCCACTTCAAATTCATCGATTTTGATGGCACCAATTTTTTCGATGGCTTTTTGGGAACGAATGTTGAAAGCGCCAATGTGAAAATAGGCTTTGTTTACGTGTTGAAAAGCGTAATCTAACATTAGTTTTTTCAACGATTTATTATAATCATTTCCCCAAAATTTTCGTCCGATGAACGTGTAACCAATCAATATTGAATTCTCTTTTTTATTGTAATCATAAAAACGACTGCTACCAACAACTTCATTAGTTTTACTATCACGAATGATAAAAGCGCCGGCAGAAAGCATCGCACCTTTAAAAAAATTCTGAAAAACAGCACGTTGATACCGCAGTTTGTTTGGATGTTGTTCCCAAAGTAGTTCGTCATTGGCAACGGCATATAATTCTTCAAAATCATTTTCCTGCAAAGGTGAAAGCGAAATTAAATTGTTTTTCAGATGATTGGGCTGCAAATCAAACATTCGTGCTATAGTTTTTATTTATGGTACTAATGTAATTAATTAATTCTTTATTAAGAAAAAGGAATTTTTCTATGCGTAATTTTGCATTAAATAAAAAATGCGTTTTGAAAAGAAATGAAATCATTTTAGTTGCGTTAATGGCGTTGCTGAACTTTACCCATATACTCGATTTTATGATTGTTATGCCATTGGGAAATATTTTGATGCCCAAATGGAATTTAACCACATCAGAGTTTGCTATTATTGTTTCGAGTTATTCGTTGTCGGCTTTTGTGAGTAGTTTTTGTGCCATTTTCTTTGCTGATAAATTTGATAGAAAAAAACTCTTATTGTTCGCTTACTCTGGATTTTTACTAGGAACTTTTGCCTGTGCTTTTGCTTTTGGAACCTATTCGATGATAGTAGCACGAATTGTAACTGGAATTTTTGGTGGATTGATTAGCGCTCAGATTTTGAGCATCATTGCCGATGTTATTCCATATGAACGTCGTGGTCGAGCAATGGGATTGTTGATGGGCGGATTTGCGTTGGCTTCGGTTATTGGTGTTCCGTTTGGATTGTATTTAGCCAATACGTATGATTGGCATTATCCGTTTTTGGTAGTTGCTATTTTTGGCGTATTGTTGTTGCCATTTTTATTCAAATTTGTTCCGAATGTTAATTCACATTTGGAAAACCCGATAAAATTAAAAGAACGCAATTCCAATTTCTATGACATTTTCAGTAATAAAGCTCAAGTTACAGCGTTGATTTTTAGCTTTTTATTGATAACGGGACATTTTATTATTGTTCCGTTGATTAATCCCTATTTAGTTTATAATGTTGGCGTACCTCAAGAATATACACCGTTAATTTATTTGGTTGGCGGAATTTGTTCGCTGATTTCGGCACAAATTATAGGCAAATTAGCAGATAGTTATGGCAAAAGAAATGTGTTTGTTTGGGCAGCTTTAATTTCTATCGTTTTTGTGGTTTTGATAACGAATATGCCACATTGGCAACTGTTTATTGTCTTGGGAATTTTTGGATTTTGGTTTAGTTCCTCAACTGGAAGAACTGTTCCAGGACAAGCCATGATCACCCAAGCGGTAACAAGTCAAACACGTGGAAGTTTTATGAGTTTGAATTCTTGCGTCCAATCGCTTGGAACAGGATTTGCTTCCTTGTTGAGTGGTTGGATTACGTATAGTGATGCCAAGTTTGCGATTCATAATTACAATTATTTGGGATATATCAGCGTTGTATTGATACTTTCCTGCGTAATGATTTCTTATCGGTTAGAGCGAAAATTGCAGCAAATTGAAATGTAATTTATTAACGTTTCAACGCAAAAGCAGCAGAAAACTTTTTTGAAGTAGAATTAAATTGATAGTCAACGGTAAACCAGTAACTGTCTGAGGGCATGTTTTGTCCATTGTAAGTTCCATCCCAACCGTTTCCGATGGTGGAAATTTGTTTCAATAATTTTCCGTATCGGTCAAAAATATAAATGGGTACATTGGGTTGCAAAAACAAATCAGAAATCGTCCAAGTATCGTTAAAACCATCGCCGTTTGGTGTAAAAAACAACGGATAATGTATAATCAAAATATCATTTTTAGTGATTGAAATAGCACAACCATCATTTTGATACACCGTAACACTATGAATTCCAGAGGTAACATTTTGAAAAATATTTGAACTTTGAATACTTCCATCATCCAATTGAAAACTATAATTTCCTATTGAATTGATAATTACAGTAATGGTTGCATTAGTGGAAAAAGGATGACTTACTTCTACCTCAAAATCTTGTAAAGTTATTGGATTGATAGTGATTTCGATGGTTTGATTATTTGCGCATTGACCACTATTTGGCGTAAAAGTATAAAATCCGGAAGTTGTGCTATCGACGATGGATGGCAACCAACTACCAACAATTCCATTGGGCGAAATGCTATTCAAACTAAATGAAGTATCATTTTCACACAGTGAAATAGCACTAAAATCAGGTTGCAAATTGGGTACAATTTCGATTGTCAACCTCGTCGAACTTGCGCATTGCCCAGTAGTTGGACCAAAAGTATATTCTGTAGTTTGTAAATTATTCAACGCTGGCGACCAAGATCCTGAAATTCCATTTGTGGAAATCGTTGGCAAAGCTGATAAAGTTTCCCCACTGCAAATTGGGTTTACAGCTGTGAATGTTGGAGTAACCAATGAATTTACAGTAATTGTAAACGTTGTCGAACTAGCGCATTGTCCAGCGTTTGGTGTAAAAGTATATACTGTAGTTTGTAAATTATTTAACGCTGGCGACCAAGTTCCCGAAATTCCATTGGTGGAAATAGTTGGCAAAGCTGATAAAGTTGCACCGCTACAAATTGGGTTTACGGCTGAAAAAGTTGTAGTCACCGAAGGATTTACAGTAATTGTCAAGCTATTCGAACTAGCACATTGCCCAGCGTTTGGTGTAAAAGTATATACAGTAGTTTGTAAATTATTCAACGCTGGCGACCAAGTTCCCGAAATTCCATTGGTGGAAATAGTTGGCAAAGCTGATAAAGTTGCACCGCTACAAATTGGGTTTACTCCTGCAAAGATCGGCGTAACTAAAGCTGTAGAAAGCGTAATATTTTGAGTATTACTAGTATTATTACCTTCATTACTCTCGGCAACACTCGAAGCTATAACTGCACTATTATCTACAAGAATTTGCAAAGTAAAATTGTTACCAAACGAGGCAGGAATACTGATAGTATTTTGCAAATTTAAACTACCACCAATAGCAATAGCCGAAGTGGTGTTTATGGTTTCAATAAGTGTATTGTTTACATAAAAAGAAACCGGCACATTGCTAGGCAAAGCCGCATTGCTATTAGTATTAAAAACAGTATAAGTAACCACTAAATTTCGATTGCCACACACTTCTTGACCCGTAACTTGATTGATAGAAACCGTAGCATCAGGAAGTTCAGAGCGGATAGAAGTAATTAAAGTAGGGATTGAGCGAAAAGAAAAAGAACTTAAAATAAGTTCAGCTTCCGTGTCGCCAATATTTATGGATGTTGAAACATCAAAAGTATCAATGTCCTGGTTCCAATTGGTATTGCTACCTGTAAAACTATTTGTTCCATTAAACGGATTATTAGATGGATTTAAACTATTGCTTAATATATTTCCGTTAAAAGTTATCGATTCATTAAAAAAAAGATTTGGGCTACCGTTATAAGCTATGTAAGTTATTTTAGCATCGTTTACCGCTACAACATTTAAATTGTTAATAGCAAAAGGGGTAATTCCATTATTAAATTGGTCAAAAGCGATGCTAAAACCATCATAAACATTCAATTGTTTGTTTTCAATATTGGTTTGATTATAAACCACAACCAAATGCCATCCCAAATATTGAACAAAAGCACCGCAATAATCTTCTATAATCGGATTAAGATTTAAATTATTAAAGTTATAAAGTCCGTTGCCGGTATTTATTACTTGGTTCGTGATATTTTTATATGCAGAATAATAATCAACAATATCATTTGGTTCAGGAAATCCAACAAAAATTTCATCTGCTTGATAATCTATCCCATTAAAAGTAATGGTTGTGTCAAATGTTCCATCTCCAATACCAGACCAATATAGATAGGCAGCAATGATATTTTGATTTGGTTGTAAATTTAAAGATGCAGAAGTTTGCGTTAACAGTTCGCATTCAGGAGTAGGAACTTGCCAATTATCAAACTCGTTGTGTGTATTTCCAATAACTACATAATCATAAGTTCCATTAAATTGAGCACGTAAAGATAAAGGCACATCACTTTGTGCAACTATTTGAGAAACTACCAAAAAAAAAATTATAGTATATTTCATTTCAAGCACTTTTTTAGCAGGAACTTAATGAGTTAGTTTATATTATACTAAGTTAAAAAACGTATTATTATTTTCTGATTTTAAAGTAAAATCAAATGTAAATATACCAAAAAAATAATCAAAAAAAAGCACAAAAACTGCCTACGCTTGGCACAAATTTCGCTCCATTTTTATTAATCAGCTTTTTAACTTTACCATAGTTTCAAATTAGTTTCTAGGTATTATTCCGTATATCCTTGAAGTGGAATTAAAAATGTCGAGGTTTTGTTAAATCTTATCAGCGATTGTAATCGCTATTGTTGTTAAAGTTTTTTTCTAATTGATTTTTTTCTATTTAATTGAATATGAAACACTGTTTTCGTGTTATTCAATTTTTATCAATAATCGATACGAATTTAAAATATTTTTAACTTTTTTGAAGCAATTAAATTTATTAATATTAAAATATTTATTTATGAAAACAAAACTATTATTTTTCATTTTGTTGAGTGGTTATTTAGTATTTGGACAGGCGACTATAAATCAATCTGCTGGAGCACCGCAGGCGTTTATCAATAATCCAGCGCCTTTAGGACCTCAATTTGGTGCCGAGATTTTCAGGTTTAGGTCTGGTTTTATATCACAGTTAGATTCAGGTAACAATTTTGGGTTTACTAATTCAAGATGGTTTGCTATGGGTAGAGTTCCTGCTGGCACACAAACTTTTTATGGACTTCGTTTTCAGTTAGAAAATCGTGGTTTAGTGATGGGTTATAATAACTTAACAGCAACAAATCCGTTAATTCAATGGATTGGTACAGGTGCTAATTTGGGTAATTTAGAATTTAGAGTAGCGAATGGTTTTGGTGCACCAGGAACACCAGCTTCTGATTTATTAGTTGCTACTATGACCAATACTGGCAATACTGTTTTTGGAGATCCGACAATAGTAGGTTCTGCTGCTAGAGTTAATGTTGAAAACAGAACTGGAAAAGGTGTAGAAATAAATTCAACTTTTTCTTTAACAGGAACATCCACTAGTCTAAACATAACGCATCAAAACGGTTCAATAGGACCAAACATTGGTATAGGTATGTTAGTAACAAACAGTAACACTACAAGCAGTACTCGAGGCGTAAATGTAAAAATGGGTGGCGGTAATTCATCTGTAGGATTTGAATGTGTAAATACTGGTGGTTCTGTAGAAGCTATTGGTTATCTTGGAAAGACAAATGGCACAAGTCCTTTTGAAGCAGCAGTATACGGAATTACTCCTGCAAACGGAAACCAATGGGCTGGATATTTTGATGGAAAGGTATTTTCAACAGGTGGATATTCACAACCATCTGATCAAAAATTAAAAGAAAACATTCAACTGGAGAAAAGTGTTTTAGAAAAAATTGCATTATTAAAACCTGTAACTTATGATTATAAAAATCTTTCAGAAATTAATCTTCCTCGTGGCATTCAACATGGGTTTATTTCTCAAGAATTAGCTACCGTTTTCCCTGAGTTGACAGAAGATGTTCGTAAACCAGTTTATGATAAAGAAAATAATATTTCAAGTAATTTTGATTTCAAATCAGTAAACTATACAGGTTTAATTTCTGTTTTAACAGCAGGAATTCAAGAGTTGAATACTGAGTTAGAAAAACAAAAGCTAAATACAGATAAAGAATTACAAACGCTAAAAGATGAAATTGCAGCTCTAAAAGAAGAAAACACGGCTCAAAAGTTAGCTGCTTCTGCTATAAAGAATGGTTTTTCTTTAGAACAAAATATACCAAATCCTTTTACAGATAGAACAATAATAAATTATTCACTTTCTACAGGAGTAAACAAAGGTAACATCATGATTTTTGATTTAACTGGAAAATTAATCAAAGATTTTCCTGTAAACGAAAATAAAGGTCAAATTACAATTACTGCTTCTCAAATAGGGAAAGGGCTGTTTATTTATAGTTTAGTTCAAAACGGTCAGGAGTTGATTTCTAAAAAAATGATTGTGCAATAAGTTTTACTTTTTACAAACAAATAATTAAACCGTTATACATATATGTGTAACGGTTTTTTTCATCTCTTCAAAGCAAAAGCTGCAGAAAACTTTTTTTGCACACTATTAAAAAGATATTCCACCGTAAACCAATAACTGTCAGATGGCATGAGTTGTCCATTGTAAGTTCCATCCCAACCGTTGCCAATGGTGGAAATTTGTTTCAATAATTTTCCATATCGATCAAAAATATAAATGGGTAAGTTGGGTTGCAAAAACAAATCAGAGATCGTCCAGGTGTCGTTAAATCCATCACCATTGGGTGTAAAAAACAACGGATAATGAATAATCAAAATATCATTTTTAGTAATTGATGTAGCGCAACCATCATTTTGATACACCGTAACACTATGAATTCCAGAGGTAACATTTTGAAAAATATTTGAACTTTGAATACTTCCATCATCCAATTGAAAACTATAATTTCCTATTGAATTGATAATTACAGTAATGGTTGCATTAGTGGAAAAAGGATGACTTACTTCTACCTCAAAATCTTGTAAAGTTATTGGATTGATAGTGATTTCGATGGTTTGATTATTTGCGCATTGACCACTATTTGGCGTAAAAGTATAAAATCCGGAAGTTGTGCTATCGACGATGGATGGCAACCAACTACCAACAATTCCATTGGGCGAAATGCTATTCAAATTAAATGAAGTATCATTTTCACACAGTGAAATAGCACTAAAATCAGGTTGCAAATTGGGTACAATTTCGATTGATAACGTCGTCGAACTAGCACATTGTCCAGCAGTTGGCGCAAAAGTATATACTGTAGTTTGTAAATTATTTAACACTGGCGACCAAGTTCCCGAAATTCCGTTAGTTGAAACAGTTTGCAAAGCCGATAAAGTCGCACCACTACAAATTGGGTTTATGGAAGAAAATGTTGGAGTAACCAAAGGATTTACAGTAATTGTCAAACCTGTTGAAGTGGCACATTGCGCGGCGGTTGGCAAAAAAGTATATACTGTAGTTTGTAAATTATTTAACGCTGGCGACCAAGTTCCTGAAATTCCATTGGTGGAAATCGTTGGCAAAGCGGATAAAGTCGCACCACTACAAATTGGGTTCATGGCAGAAAATATTGGCGTAATCGCAGGATTTACAGTAATTGTCAAGGTTGTCGAACTAGCACATTGCCCAGCAGTTGGCGCAAAAGTATATACAGTAGTTTGTAAATTATTTAACGCTGGCGACCAAGTTCCTGAAATTCCATTGGTGGAAATCGTTGGCAAAGCGGATAAAGTCGCACCACTACAAATTGGGTTCATGGCAGAAAATATTGGCGTAATCGCAGGATTTACAGTAATTGTCAAGGTTGTCGAACTAGCACATTGCCCAGCAGTTGGCGCAAAAGTATATACAGTAGTTTGTAAATTATTCAACGCTGGCGACCAAGTTCCTGAAATTCCGTTATTGGAAATAGTTGTTAAAGCGGATAAAGTTGCACCGCTACAAGTTGGGTTTACAGAAGAAAATGTTGGAGTAACCAATGGATTTACAGTAATTGTCAAGCTTTTCGAACTAGCACATTGCCCAGCAGTTGGCGCAAAAGTATATTCAGTAGTTTGTAAATTATTTAACGTTGGCGACCAAGTTCCTGAAATTCCATTGGTGGAAATAGTTGGCAAAGATGATAAAGTTGCACCGCTACAAATTGGGTTTACAGCTGTGAATGTTGGAGTAACCAATAAACTTACAGTAATTGTTAACGTTGTCGAACTAGCACATTGCCCAGCAATTGGTGTAAAAGTATATTCTGTAGTTTGTAAATTGTTCAACGCTGGCGACCAAGTTCCTGAAATTCCATTAGTTGAAATAGTTGACAAAGCTGATAAAGTTTGTCCGCTACAAATTGGGTTTATATTGGCAAAAGTTGGAGTTATAAGCGTTGTTGAGAGTGTAATAGTTTGTGTAGCTTCGTTGTTGTTTTCGTTGCTTTCTGCTACACTTGAAAAATTTGCTCCAAAATCATCTGCAACAACTCGTAAGGTAAAATTATCAGGTATTGTATCAGGGATTGTAACAAGCTCTGAAAAAGTAAAACTTTCTCCAATAATTAAAGGGAAAATAATACTTTGAACGGTTAATAAAGTGTTATTTGCATAAAAAGCTATTGGAATAATAGGTAATGTTGCATTGCTATTTATGTTTGATATAGTACACTCCACAAGTACATTTCGATTATTACACAATTCTTGACCCGTTACTTGATTGATAGTAACCGTTGCATCGGGAAGTTCAGAGCGGATGGATGTGACAACAGTCTGAATAAAACGAAAAAGCAACGAATTTAATACTAAATTAGCTTGGGTGTCACCAACATTTATATACGGCGATATATCATAAGTATCAATATCTTGGTTCCAGTTTGTGGTGCTATTTGTAAAACTATTGGTTCCATTAAATGGATTATCTGCTGGGTTTAGAGTATTACTTAATAAATTTCCATTAAAAGTTATAAATTCTCCAAGTAATTCATTTGTACTGCCATTCCATCCTACATAAGTCATTTGTGCATTTAAAGTAGAAACAACATTTAAGTTTGAAATAGTGACAGGAGTAACGCCATTATTGAATATGTTATTTACTGCATTGAAACCATCATAAATATTTAGTTGAACATTTGGTAACCCAATTTCTTGGTAAACAACTACAATATGCCATCCGCTAAAATAAATAACATTTGAACAATATGTATCAATAATGCTGTTTAAATCCAGATTTGTAAAGGAATAGGTTGCATTTCCTGTCGTTTGAACTTGAGCTGTAATATCTCTAAATGAACCGAAATATGAAAAAATAAAGTTGTTTTCAGGATAAGCAATCGAAGTTTCACTAGAAATATAATTCACGTTATTTAACTGTATTGTTGGGTTTAATAATCCATCACCTATTCCTGCCCAATACAAATAAGCTCCAACTATGTTTTGATTGGGTTGTAAATTTAATACTGCACTAGATTGAGTAAGCATTTGGCAAGGAGGAACAGGAGTTTGCCAATTATCAAATTCATTGTGGGTATTTCCAATTATTGTATAACCGTAAGGTCCATTAAATTGAGTGCGCAAAGACATAGGCACATCACTTTGTGCGAATACCTGAGAAAATACCAATAAAAAAAGTATAGTATATTTCATTTAAAGCACTTTTTTTCACAATATTATATTGAGTTGGTTACTATATAATTAAGAAGCAATTTGTTTATGGTAGTTAAATCTAATAACAGGATGATAAAAACCAAATCATTAGTAAATATATTTATAATGAAGCTAAAAAAAAAGCATAAAAACTGCTTTATAATGACAATTAAAGTGTTACCTCTTACTTCTTTCACTAGTTACTTTTATAACTATCAATTTAAATCTAATCAAAATGAAAAAAGTAATTATCTATTCGGTAGCCATTCTAAGTGTTTTTTTAACTATTTCATGCACAGCAGATGAGATCAGTGAAAATGAAATTCCTGCACCGCAAGCAAATGTGCTTCAAACGGGAGAGATCAATACAACTCCGCCAAAAAAATAACTTTTTGGATTAATTAAAATTTAATATTTTTACGAATCAAAGCCTTATAATGATTCGTAAAAATATTATTATCCTGTTATTATTTTTTTCATGTAAAAATGAGGATAGAAAAAACAATAACAATTTTAATGATTTAAATCAAATACTTGTTGACGCTAGAAATTCTCCATCAACTGACATGGCTTTGGAGAAGCTTAAAATCGCAAAAAAAATTACAAATAGCTTACCAAGTGATACCATAAAATCATTTTTCAACAGAAAAATTTCCTGTGAATATTATAATTTTAACATTCTAGATGATTATTACAATCTAACCAAAGAAAATATTGAATTTTCAAAAAAAATTAATGATACCTTATTTATAGGTAAGCTATATTATGATTTAGGAGACTATTTTTTTGAAAAAAACATAAACGACTCTTCTTTTTATTACTACCATAAAGCTTTAAAATCAATTTCTAATAATAATAATGAAAAAGTAAGAACTCAATTTAACATTGCAAAATTATTACTAAACGAAAATCAATTAATTGAGTGCGAAGTACAACTATTTAAAACTATCTCATCAGCAGAAAAAAGAAAGGATTTTCGATTACTATACGAATGTTATAGTATTCTAGGAGGAGTTCAAAATGGTCTAAAAAATTTCGATGAAGCACTTTTAAGTTATAAGACTTCACAAACTTATTTAGATAAAATTTCTAATGATCAACAATACTCTATTTTACTCAGTGAAAACTATAACAATACAGCTACTGTATATGTTAGTATGAAAAATTACCAAAGGGCGATTGAATTATATCTTGAAGGTTTAAATAAAGGAGATATTAGAAAAGATTCCCCAAAAGTTTATGCAATTTTAATCGATAATCTTGCTTATGCAAAATTACAAAACGAAACATTACAAAATCCAAATTCTTTTTTTGAAGCGCTAAAAATTAGAGACAGTTTAGATAATAAATTGGGTATTATCATTAGTAATCAACGAATTGGAGAATACTATTTACAACAAAAAGATAGTTTGATGGCTATTAGCTATTTTTCAAAAGCTTATAATTTAGCAAAACAAATTCGGTCTTTTAGGGATCAATTAGCTTTATTGAAGTTAAAAAAACAAGTTGATCCTAAAAATGCTGCAAAATTCCAAGATACCTATATAAATATTAGCGACTCCATGCTCACGGCTGAGCGAACAACACGTAATAAATTCGCAAAAATTGAGTTTGAAACGGAGCATATTCAGCAAGAGAAGAAGGTGTTGACAAAAAAAATGAACTTCATATTACTTTTCGCTACATTGAGTTTTTTGTTACTTGGATTAGTTTATGTTTTGTATCGACAAAAGGTTAAGTATACAGTACTCTTTTTAGAAAAAGAACAGCAAAAAAGTAATGAAGAAGTATACAACTTACTTCTAACCCAGCAACAGCAAATAGAACAAGGTAAAGCATTTGAAAAAAAACGCGTATCTACAGAGTTGCATGACGGTGTTATTAGTAAACTTTTTGGAATTAGAATTCATTTGGAGCGACTTATTTTTTTGGAAAAAAAAATAGACGTTGAAAAGGTAGAAAGTTATTTGGGAAAATTAAATGAACTAGAAAATGAAATAAGGATAATATCACATAAATTATCAGATGATGCAGCATTTACAAATCAAAGTTTTATTCTAATAGTTCAAAATTATCTATCTGATTTTGGTGAAGATAATGGAATAAAAACAGAGCTACATTGTACAAGTTCTGTAAAATGGGAGTCTATAAATAGTGCACAAAAAATGAATCTTTTTAGAATTATACAAGAGTCATTGACCAATATTCGAAAATATGCTCAAGCTAAAAATGTACTGCTGTCTTTTGATATACAAAATGATGCATTTAAATTTTTAATTTCAGATGATGGAATTGGTTTTGACGTTTTGAAAAACAAGAACGGTATAGGTTTAAAAAATATTCATTTTAGACTTGAATATCTAAAAGGTAATCTTATAATTACTTCTGATGACAATGGAACAAGAGTTGAGGGAAATTTTCCCATAGCTTTGTTAATCAATTAAAAATTTTATATTTTTGAAAAAACATCCTTAGTCAATGAAAATAGCTTTAATCGATGATCACCCTATAATAATAGATGGTTACAAGGCTATTTTGATTTCTAAAGAAGTTGAAAAAGAGGAAAATATACTACTTTTAAGTTCCATTTCTGAGGCTATTTTTTTTGCTGAACAATGTTATAAAAAAAAAGAAACAATTGATGTCTTTATCATCGATTATAATATGCCAGAGGATACAAACCGTAAGATAAAAAATGGTGAAGATTTAGCGTTAGTATTACGTAGCATATTCCCAGACACAAAAATAATACTGTTAACATCCGTTTCTACTCCACTTTTATTATTTGATATCATTAATCGTCTACAACCCGAAGGATTGTGGTTAAAAGGAGATGTGAATTTAAAAATTTTTGTCCAAAATTTTAACAACGTAATAACTGGTGGTATAGTTTATAGTGACACCGTAAAAAAATCTTTTAAAAATGTCTTAAATTTTTCACCACTACTAGATGAATATAACCGAAAATTACTTCTGCTTCTTAATGATGGAGTTAAAACCAAAAATCTCCCAAATTTTTTACATCTTTCCTTAGACACTATTAATCATCGCAAAGCCAATCTCAAGGTAATTTTAGGGTTAGAATCTGCTGACGATTTCGAATTAGTTAAAAAAGCTAAATCTTTAGGATTACTTTAAATTTAATTATAGATTTATTTTAAAACTACTTCAAAACAATCAGTTTGTTTTGAAGTAGGCACAAAAACTGCCTAATCGAGGCATAAATTTCGCCATATTTTTATTAATCAGCTATTTACCTTTACAGTAGTTTCAAATTAGTTACTAGTTATTATTCCGTATATCCTTGAAGCGGAATTAAAAATGTCGAGGTTTTGTGTAATTTATTGGTGTATAAAAGCGCTGTTTTGTTAATGTTTTCTTCAAATTGATTTTGATTTTTTTAGTTTAGTTGAATCCGCAATACTACCTTAGTATCTCTAAATTTTTGTAAATAAGTAATCAAAAATTAATTAAAATGCTTATAATAATTTGAAACATTTAAGTTTATTAATCTTTAAATTTTTTATTATGAAAATTAAATTATTATTTTTTATTTTTTTTGTAACAGGATCAATCTATTCACAGAATAGATCGTTTGGGGGTATTTCTACAACTATACCAGCCACTCCAAGTTTAGGTGTTCAAGAAATATTCAGGTTTCGTTCGGGTGCCGTTGGTCAGTTAGATGGCACTACAACTGATTATAACTTTGCTGCAAACAGCAAGTGGTTTGCTTTAGGTAGAGTAAATGCTGGAACACAAAGTTTTTATGGTCTTCGTGTTCAGGAACTACAGCGAGGTTTAGTATTTGGTTATACTAGTTCAAGTCTTAATAATCCTCGTATTGAGTGGATTGGCAGTTCAACACCTGGTGTTGCATCTTTAGGTAATCTAGAGTTTAGGGTTGGAGATGGTTTTGGTGGTCCAGGTGGACCGGGACTAAACACGCTTGTTTCTACTATGACCAGTTCAGGAAATACAATCTTTGGACCACAAACTGGAAATCCATTTACTACATCTACAAATCAACCAAGAGTAGGTGTTTTTTCTAATAATACAGTTGCATTAGATGTTCGCTCAATCAATACAATTGCAACTTCAATAAGTGCATCTGGTGGTAATGTTGGAGTTAGCGCTAATGGTTCTAGTGTAGGTGTTTCTGCTAGTGGTTCTAATGCTGGTGTTACTGGTAATGGTGATACAGGTGTTATTGGTAGCGGTAATACTGGAGTTTTTGGTAAAGGTATAATAGGAGTTTTTGGTTCGGGTGAAGAAGTAGGTGTCAAAGCTGAGGCTGGACAAATTGGTATCGATGTTGTTAGCAAAGTGTTAGGTGCTAAAATTGTTTCCAATGACGGAAGAGGGTTTGAAGTAGAAGCATTTGATAATGATAATTTGGTTAACACTGGAGGTGCTATTATAACAACAACTGGAAAAATTAATACAGGTTTGCTTTTAAAAACTGATGCAGGTACAGAAACTATTGGTGTCAATTCATTTGCTAGTAGTGGAGTAGACAGAAATATTGGTGTTAAAGGAACAACTTTTAGTCAAGGTAATTTTGAGGCAGGTATATACGGCGAAACAGTGAATAATAATGGCAATCAATGGGCGGGTTTCTTTGACGGTGATATTTTTACTTCTAGTGGTTCATTTATTCCATCTGATAGAAAACTAAAGACCAATGTCGTAGAGGAAACAAATGTTTTAGAACTTATAAATAAACTAAGACCTGTTACATATGAATATAATAAAACAGCTGATATAAATTTATCTTCACAGTCGCAACATGGATTTATATCTCAAGAGTTGGCTGAAGTTTTTCCTGAACTTACAAAAGACGTAACAAAACCAACTTTTGATAAGGATGGGAAAACAACATCTTCGCTAACTTTAAAAGCGATTAATTACACAGGTCTAATTTCTGTTTTAACAGCAGGAATTCAAGAGTTAAGCAGTGAATTACAAATTCTAAAAGATGAAATTGCAACACTAAAAGAGCAAAACAACGCTCAAAAGTTAGCTAATTCTGCATCAAAAAATGGTTTTACCCTTGAACAAAATATTCCAAATCCTTTCACTGATAGAACATTGATTAATTATTCTTTATCCAATGGCGTAACAAAAGGAAATATTATGATTTTTGATTTAAGTGGAAAACTTATCAAGGATTTTCCAGTAAATGAAAACAAAGGTCAAATAACTGTTACTGCTTCTCAAATAGGAAAAGGATTCTTTATTTACAGTTTAGTTCAGAATGGTCAAGAATTGATTTCTAAAAAAATGATTATCAATTAAAAAAACAATAAATTTTTTATTAATAAAAACGTTTGGATTTCCAAACGTTTTTTTTATTCATTAATTTTTCAAATAAAAATACAGCAAATTGAAATATAAGAGACTTTAATAATTTTATAACTTAAAACAATTTATAATTCTTAAATTTGAAAATCGAATATTAATTTTAAAAAAAATACTAATTATGGCTTTTGAATTACCACAATTACCTTATGCATACGATGCATTAGAACCACATATTGATGCAAGAACGATGGAAATTCATCATTCTAAGCATCATAATGCCTATACTACAAACCTAAATGCAGCTATTGCTGGAACTGATTTGGAAGGATTAACCATTGAAAACATCTTAATCAATTTGGATATGAAAAACGCTGCGGTTAGAAATAATGGTGGTGGTTTTTATAATCACAATTTATTTTGGAGAGTGATGTCGCCAAATGGTGGCGGACTGCCAACCGGCGAATTATTAGAAGCGATTGAAAGAGACTTCAAATCGTTTGACGAATTTAAAGCGCAGTTTGCCAAAGCAGGTGCGACTCGTTTTGGTTCAGGTTGGGCTTGGCTATGTGTTCACAAAGGCGGAAAACTAGAAGTTTGTTCAACAGCAAATCAAGACAATCCATTAATGCCAGATACGGCATGTGGTGGTTTTCCAATTTTGGGAATGGATGTTTGGGAACATGCTTACTATCTAAACTATCAAAACCGTCGTCCTGATTATATTGAAGCGTTCTTTAATGTAATTAATTGGACAGAAGTTGCAAGGTTATATGCTACTGAAAAATAAGAGAGAATTTTTTCTTTTTTCAAAAACCGATTGTGAAAGCAGTCGGTTTTTTTGTGACTAGTATAAAATGAAACAGGTAGAATTGCTTCTACCTGTTTGCCCCAAATCTACCATAAACTTAACCTACACTAAATACTATGGTACGGCAAATCTAATAACAACTTATTGAATTTCATCATTTTTTGTTAAAAATTTATTGGGATGAGATAAAAAAACAGGTAGAATTCCTGATTTTGATGGTTTTGGAAGGTGCAGAAAATAAAAAAGGAGAAATTTTACTTTCTCCTTTTTTGCCCCAAATCTACCATAAACTTAACCTACTAATGCTATGGTTCAACAAATATATAGGGTGTAGATTGTTGTTTCCAAATCTTTTAGATAAACTGCATCAAAAATCGTTTAAATTCAAAAAATGTTAAAATTTAATATGTTCTAGCATTTTTGCCTTCATAAAAGTTGATAAAAGCACGGTTCACCACGCGATTTCCTCCTGGTGTTGGATAGTCTCCAGTAAAATACCAATCGCCTAAATTTTTTGGGCAAGCGATATGCAAATTATCAACTGTTTGGTAAATTATTTTCACTTCTGCTTTTATTTCTTCAGGATGTAAAAGCGTTGCTATTTTAGTCGAAATTTCTTCATCTGTAAATGGTGCATAAATTTCTTTTACATAATTGATTACTTCGCTGTCTTTCGTTTTCTCTTGCGCTTTACATTTTTTATACACTTCATCGATCACGTTAGTCATTTTCTTTTCTTTCAACAACGTTATCGCTGCTTGAAAGGCAACAAAACCATCCAATGTTGACATATCAATTCCATAGCAATCCGGATAGCGTATTTGTGGCGCAGATGAAACTACAACGATACGTTTAGGATTCAATCTATCCATCATTTTTAGAATGCTTTTCTTCAACGTTGTTCCGCGAACGATACTGTCGTCAATGATAACTAAATTGTCGGTTGGTTTGATAACGCCATAGGTAACATCGTAAACGTGAGCAACTAAATCGTCACGACTACTGTCCTCGGTGATGAACGTTCGTAGTTTAACATCTTTAATCGCTATTTTTTCTGTTCTGATTTTAACAGAAAGTATTTCTTCTAGTTTTTCTTTGGTTAATGTTTTTCTATTATCCAAAATGAATTTGTTTTTTCTTTGGTTTAGAAAATCATTGGCAGCTTCAATCATTCCATAAAAAGAAGTTTCGGCAGTATTCGGAATATAGGAGAAAACCGTGTTGTCTGTGTCGTTTTCAATGGCTTTTAAAACCTCTGGTAAAATTAGTTTTCCTAGTTCTTTTCGTTCTTGATAAATTTCTGCATCGCTTCCGCGAGAAAAATAAATACGTTCAAACGAACAAGCTTTTTTAACGGTTGGTGTAATGATTTCCTGCTCGGAAACGGTTCCGTTTTTCTTAATGATTAATGCATTTCCTGGTTGAAGTTCTTGTACTTTTTCAAATGGAACATTAAAAGTAGTTTGAATAACAGGTCTTTCAGAAGCTACAACTACAATTTCGTCGTCTTCATAAAAATAGGCTGGTCGAATTCCTGCTGGATCACGGAAAACGAAACTATCGCCATGACCTAATAATCCAGCCATAGCATAACCGCCATCCCAACCTTTGGAAGCACGTTTTAAAATTTTTGCAATATCGAGTTTTTCAGCAATTACTGGTGAAGCTTCTCTTTTTGATAAACCATTGTTTTTACATTCTTGATACAAATCGGTTACTTCGTCGTCAAGGAAATGTCCAATTTTTTCCATTACGGTAACGGTATCAGCCATTTCTTTTGGATGTTGACCTAATTCTACTAAACTATTGAAAAGTTCCGTTACGTTGGTCATATTAAAATTCCCAGCTACGATGAGGTTTCGGTGCATCCAATTATTTTGACGCAGAAATGGATGAACACTTTCAATATTATTTTTGCCAAAAGTTCCATAACGAACGTGTCCAAGAAATAACTCGCCGATATAAGGAATGTTGTCTTTTTGATGTTTTACATTGTCGTTGTATTCGGGATGTAAAGTTAGTTCTTCGTTAATGCGTTTATTGATTTGGGCAAAAATATCTTGAATGGGTTGTGCTTTGTTAGAACGAACTCGACTGATGTATCTTTCTCCTGCTTCTACATCGAATTTAATTGAGGCAAAACCAGCGCCATCTTGACCACGGTTGTGCTGCTTTTCCATGAGTAAATACATTTTTTGTATGCCATAGAAAGCCGAACCATATTTTTCTTTGTAAAATTCTAATGGTTTCTTTAATCGAAGTAGTGCAATGCCACATTCGTGTTTAATTGCGTCGCTCATAGTTGTTGTGTTGTTGTAAGTAGTTTGTATGTTATATTTTAAAACAAAAATGCCCCGAAATTTCGAGGCATAAAGTTATTGTAATTCTATTTCAAATTGTGTTAAAGCTTTGAATTGTTTCAAACGCTCGTTCACTTCTTCTTTGGTTAGTGACAGCATTCTTTCGGTTCCGAATTTCTCTACACAAAAAGAAGCTAAGTTAGAACCTTGTATAATTGCGGTTTTCATTGTCTCAAAAGAAATGTCGCCTTGTTGGGTGATGAAACCTGCAAATCCACCAGCAAATGTATCACCTGCACCAGTTGGATCGAATACATCGGCCAAAGGTAATGCTGGAGCGAAGAAAATATGTTCGTTGTGGAAAATCAATGCACCGTGTTCACCTTTTTTGATTACAACATATTTTGGTCCCATCGAGTGGATTTTAGCTGCTGCTTTCACTAATGAATATTCTCCAGAAAGTTGACGCGCTTCTTCATCGTTAATGGTGATTACATCAACACGTTGGATTACTTCTAATAATTCAGGTAAGGCACAATCCATCCAAAAGTTCATTGTGTCTAAAACAACAAGCTTTGGTTTTTGTGTCATTTGATTTAAAACTCCTGTTTGAACAATAGGATGAAGGTTACCTAACATTACAACATCGGCATTTTTAAAGTTCTCTGGAACGATTGGGTTGAAATCTGCCAAGACATTTAGCTCAGTGGCTAAAGTATCTCTCGAATTCATATCGTTATGGTAACGACCACTCCAAAAGAAAGTTTTTCCGCCTTTTACGATTTCCAAACCTGAAACATCGATATTTCTAGCGGTTAATAAATCAATATATTCTTGAGGGAAATCATCTCCAACTACAGAAACAATTGCTGATTGCAGATTGAAATGGGAAGCAGATAATCCAATGAATGTTCCTGCGCCACCAAGGATTTTATCAGTCTTTCCGAAAGGTGTTTCAATAGCATCAAAAGCTACTGTTCCTACTATTAATAGTTTGTTCATTATTTGCGTTTCAAATTAAAGGTGCAAAGATAGGTTTTTAGTTTAAAAGTTTAAAATGGTTTTAAGGTTTAAAGTTACGCGTCAATCTAAGTTATTTACTTTTCATAAAACGTCCAATCATCGGTTAGTTTTGTAACTAATTTGAAATTGTTATTGTAATGGTCATCCCATTCTTTTGGATTTTCTGGGTTGTATTCAGAAATGATATAGTTTCCATTGTCAATAATAAAGCCATTTGGGTTATTAAACATGAAAACCATTTTTTTAACCATGGCGTCACTATTATAATCACAGGATTTATCAATGTAAAGATTGCCTTTATAAATATGGAAACAAGCTCCAGGAAAATTTCGATGAGTACTACTTCTTTTAAGGTCAAATTCCAATGCTTTATAACTTTGTTCTAACAATTCATTGAGTTCCTTTAATCCTTTTGATTTTTGCTGAACGGCATGTCTAATGATAACACTAAACTCTGGTGACTGAATAAGAATGGTGTCATTTTTAGTAAAAGCACCAATTTTTTCTTCAGATGGATAACCTTCTTTTTTGAGTAAATCGATTAATTTATCAGTTATACGTTCCGTTGTTTCGTAGAGAACAACGGGTTCTTTTCGGTTTTCTAATCCATAATCAGCTTGGTCTTCGTTAAGTAAATCGTTGATTTGTTTTTTCAGGTTGACGTTCCATTTAGTTTGAGACAATTTGCAAATGGAATCATATTTTTTGCTGAAACTTTTCCATTCAAGATTTTTTTTCAGGCCATTAAATATTTTTGAATTGAAATAAGGTAATTCAATTCCTTTTTTAGCAAGTTCTTCGCCCCAAATAAAAGCGTTTTTCATATCTCTTGATAAAACTGCTACCCGAATCGCATTATGAATATCTCGCGCAAAAAGAGTTGGATATTCTTTTGCTAAAAGCATGTAAGTTTCTTTCGCTTTGGCATATTGTCTGGTCAAAATATAAGTTTCTGCTTTTTCAGTCAGTTGATAATATAGTGGCACTTCTTTTTTGATTTGGTTTTTAGGATCATTGACTTGAACATTATTTTCAATGATTTTAACAAATCGAGGTGCATTTTTGTCTTTTTTTGGTGAGATTACTCCTTTTCTCTTTTGTTGTGCAAAAAACATCTCTCCAATATTGTAAAAATGAGTATAACAGGACAATTTTCCGATACTTAAAACCGAGTTTTTATCGACTTTGAAACGAACTTTAAACGGTGTCGAGCTAGGAAAGTTTTTCCTGAAATTTAATTTCTGAAAAACTAATGTATTGAGTGTGTCTAAGGGAAAGCTTTGATTCTTTATTTCTCCCTTAAATGTAATAATATATTCTATAATACCATCAATTCCAACATGACCTTTGGTATTAGAATATTCGAAGTTGATAATGGTTGTGCTTTTTTTTAATTCTCCAACAGAAATTTCTACAACATCAACAGGAGGTTTTCCTTTGAAGTCCATAGAATTCCATCCGCCAGTAATTTGACCTTCAATTTCAGCTATACTATCAGCTATTGAAAAAGAACACTTTTCAAAAAACACATCGGTGTAGTACATCTCATAATTCTCAATAAAATTGACCACTTTTTTGTCTTTACTTGCAAAATCAACTCCATAATTTAATATCCCTTTATAGTCTGAAGGATCGAAATAATAAGAAGCCGTGTCGTTTTCTGAACTAAGATAAAAGAAGCTATTTTTTGTTCTTAAATCATATTTGTTTTCTTCAAATTTATAAGCGTTGAAGTCTTTTTGGGTAAATGTTTTAAGAGCTTTTTGTTGAATTTGTCCTAAACAATGAGTTGTTATTAGAGTTAGAATGAACAAAACTGATTTCATCAAGTAAAATTTTTATATTTATAGATAACGAATTTTTTTCAAAATAATTGTTTTAACGAGAAATTATTTCAAAATCAATTGTCTTTTCTTAATTGTCTTGATTTTCGTTAGTTTTGTTTTCTAAAAGTTATAAAGCAAAATGTCTAATCTTTCATCGTTAGCCGAAGTTCAAAAAAAACTAGAATACTATTGTGTTTATCAGGACAGATGTCATCAAGAAGTAAAGCAAAAGTTGTTTGAACTTGGTGTTAATTCAAATGATATGGATATGATTGTGGTGCATTTGATTGAACATGATTTTCTTAACGAAGAACGTTTTGCTCGAAGTTTTGCCCGAGGCAAGCATCGCATCAAGTTTTGGGGTTTGAAACGAATTAAAAACGAATTGACGGCACGAAACATTTCTTTGGCTAACATTAAATTGGGTTTAACAGAAATTAGCAATGAAGAATATCAAGCTACGTTTGAAATGATTTCGGAGCGAACTTGGAATTCAACTCTGGAAAGAAATGCGTTGAAGAAGCGCAAAAAGTTTTGTGATTACTTACTCCGAAAAGGTTGGGAAAGCGAGATGGTTTATGAAAAAGTAAAGGAATTGGAGGATTAGATTTTCAGATTAAAGTAGAAAGTTTAGTTTTTAGAAATCAAAATACTTACTGCATTGCCACCAAAGCCTACAGCATTTATCAAGACGTTGTTTATTTGTTTTCTCTCTTCTTGTTTTTCAGCAAATGGAACGCTGATGAAAGTGTTGTGCCTAATCATTAAGATTGCCATTTCTAAACTTAATATTCCAGATGCGCCAAAAGTGTGACCTAATTTCCATTTGTTAGTGGTTAGCATTGGAAGATTTTTTCCAAATACTTTTTGAATGGCTTTATATTCTGAGGTGTCGCCTTTTAAAGTTCCCGGACAGTGCATTACGATAGCATCAACATCGGATAAATTGTAGTTTTTTAATGCCATTTTCATGGATTTTTGAAAACAATTTGCTTCGTCCGAAATGGAAATGTTGTGTTCTAAATCGTCTGTAGCATAACCAATTCCGGAGATGTAAGCCAATGCGTTTTGCTTTTCGCCTTTTTCTAAACACGCCATTGCAGCTGCTTCTCCCAATACCATAGTGTTTTTGGTTTTGTTCAAATCAAATGCCCGGCAAGGATATTCTTGGTTTTCTTTAGCATAAATTTTTAAAGCATTCATTTGGGCAAAAGTAAAGGCAGTTAATGGTGATTCGCTTCCACCAACTAAGAACTTATCTGCTAAACCTGATTCTAGCCAAGCAACAGCATTCAGAATAGCGTGTAGTGCTGTAGAACAGGTAATGGAATGTGATATTTCGGGACCGTTATTTTTTAAATCATGAGCAACCCAACTTGAGATATTTCCCAAGGTAGTTGTTGGTGAGGAAAGTGTTGCGGTTTTACCTGTTTCTAAAAATTCTTGGTGGTATTTTTCAAATAAATGTGTAGCACCACGAGAGGAACCAATGTTTATTCCAAAATCGTCACCCATTTTCCATTTGGCTTGTTTGATGGCTTGTCGAGAGGTTAGTATTGCCATCAGAACGGTTTCGTCTAAGGCTTTGTATTTAATTTCGGATTGTCGAAGTTGTTCTAGTTCGGTTTTTATGTCAGCCGGAATTTCTGCCATGAATTGATTTATTCCGTTGCATTCTTTTTGGGTGATTAGTGTTTTTGGCGATAAATATTCCTTCCAAATAGAATCAATAGTATTGCCTAGAGGCGAAATAGAGGCTAAAGACGTAATGGCGATTTTGTTTTTCACAACTTTATTTTAGAAATACAAAGGTCGCAAAGTTTTAGAATAGTTTACCATCTTCTTTTTCATAAAATGTATCGATGGAAAGTTTCTCTAATCCAGAGGCATAGACTGCTAGTTCGTCACAACGTTCGTTTTGCGGATGATTGTTGTGTCCTTTTATCCACTTGAAATCTACTTGGTGTTTGCGATACACTTTCAAAAAACGCATCCATAAATCGGGATTTTTTTTACCAACGAAGTTTTTCTTCTCCCAACCGAATACCCATTTCTTTTCTACAGAGTCAACAACATATTTAGAATCAGAAATGACTAAAACTTTCATATTGGGTTGTTTGAGTTTTTCTAGCCCAACAATTACGGCTAACAATTCCATTCTATTATTGGTAGTATGACGAAAACCTTCGTAGAATTCTTTTTTATAAGCTGTTCCAACCATTTCAATTATAACGCCATAACCACCGTTTCCGGGATTTCCTTTGGCTGCGCCGTCAGTGTAGATGTGAATTTGATGATTCAAGTAAACAATAATTAGTGATTAGTAAATAGCTTTTCTATTGCTTTTGGAAAAAATTCATATTCTAATTCTTGAACTTTGGTTGCAATTTCTTCAGCTGTTTTACAGTTTTGAATATTCACTTTGTGTTGGAAAATGAATTCACCTTCGTCATAGTGTTCGTTTACAAAATGAATGGTGATTCCGGTTTCTTTCTCGTTATTTTCCAAAACAGCATTGTGAACATTCATACCATACATGCCTTTTCCGCCATAGTTGGGTAGAAGCGCAGGATGGATGTTGATTATTTTATTGGGATATTCTTTTATAATGTGTTCCGGAAATTTAAGTAAAAACCCTGCTAAAACAATTAAATCAGGTTGAAGCGAATTTATTTTTTCAAGAACTAATCCTTCATTAAGTTCGGATTTGTTGAAGATAACTGAAAAAATGTTGTGTTTTTTTGCTCTGTCTAAAACTTTGGCATGTAGATTGTTAGTAAAGATACCGACTATACTTATAGTATCGTTGTTTTTGAAATACTGAATTATATTCTCTACGTTGGAACCATTTCCAGAAGCAAACAGAACTATTTTTTTCATTTGTTCTTTGTTTTAATTGCACAAAAAAAAGAATATTTAATAGATTTTAAATCATAATAGTGTAAGATTTTGAAATTAATTTTTTACTTTCGTAGTCATATTTAATAACAAAAAGGTTGTCATAAAATAAAGTTTTTTATTTTTGCCAACAAATTAAAATTAAAATTTAAAAATTATGTCAGACATTGCATCAAGAGTAAAAGCGATTATCGTAGACAAATTAGGTGTTGACGAAAACGAAGTTGTAACAGAAGCAAGCTTCACAAACGATTTAGGAGCCGATTCATTAGACACTGTTGAGCTAATTATGGAGTTCGAAAAAGAATTTGATATTCAAATTCCAGACGACCAAGCAGAAAACATTGCTACTGTAGGTCAAGCTATTTCTTACATCGAAGAAGCTAAAAAATAATAATTAAAATACCCGCAAGGATTATTCGTTGCGGGTATTTATTATTTTAAAAACAAATACATCAAGATTGATTTCAATCTAAAAAATATAAATACCCATGTCTCTTTAATGCTTATATTTGAAGAATTCATGGGTATATTTGTTTAAATACAATTCTAAAAAAAATAGTATGACTTTAAAACGAGTTGTAGTTACTGGTCTCGGCGCACTAACACCAATTGGAAATTCCATAGAAGAATATTGGAATGCGCTAATTAGTGGTAAAAGTGGTGCTGCACCAATTACTTATTATGATACTGAAAAGCATAAAACAAAGTTTGCTTGCGAAGTAAAAAACTTCAATATTGAAGATTTTGTTGATAGAAAAGAAGCGCGAAGAATGGACAAATTTGCTCAATATGCTATTGCAGCAAGTGAAGAAGCCATCAAAGATGCTGGTATTACTGATGATAATGTTAACAAGCAAAGAGTAGGTGTTATTTGGGGTGCAGGAATTGGCGGATTAGAAACTTTTCAAGAAGAAGTTATCAGCTATGCCAATGGAGATGGAACACCACGTTTTAATCCTTTCTTTATTCCAAAAATGATTGCCGATATTGCTCCTGCTCATATTTCTATGAGAAATGGTTTTATGGGTCCAAATTATACTACTGTTTCGGCTTGTGCTTCTTCAGCTAATGCTATGATTGATGCGTTCAATTACATCCGATTAGGAATGTGTGACGTTATTATTTCTGGTGGTTCAGAAGCAGCAGTAACTATTGCTGGAATGGGTGGATTTAATTCTATGCAAGCTTTATCAACAAGAAACGAAAGTCCAGAAACGGCTTCAAGACCATTTGATGCTACTCGTGATGGATTTGTGCTTGGTGAAGGTGCTGGCGCTTTGGTTTTAGAAGAATATGAGCACGCAAAAGCTCGTGGTGCTAAAATTTATTGTGAAATTGGCGGTGGCGGAATGTCATCCGATGCATATCATTTAACAGCGCCTCATCCAGAAGGAATTGGCGTAATTGCAGTTATGGAAAATACGCTTCGTGATGCTGGAATGAAACCTGAAGATGTTGACCATATCAATACACATGGAACATCTACACCACTTGGAGACGTTGCCGAGTTGAAAGCCATCAGTGCTGTTTTTGGTGAGCATGCAAAAACAATTAATATCAATTCAACTAAATCAATGACAGGACATTTGCTTGGTGCTGCTGGTGCTGTTGAAGCTATTGCTTCAATTTTGGCTATGAAGCACGGGATAGTTCCTCCAACAATTAACCATACGGTTGTTGATGAAAACATTGATCCAAGCTTGAATTTAACGTTGAATGTCGCACAAAAAAGAGAGGTAAAAGTAGCTATGAGTAATACCTTTGGATTTGGTGGACACAATGCTTGTGTGCTTTTCAAAAAATTGGAAGCGTAATTTTCAGATGAAAAGAATTATTAAAAATATATTTAAAAAATCCCGTTCGAATGAGGACGGGATTTTTTTTGAAAAAATTGAAAAAATACTCGGATTTAAGCCTACTACGATGCTTTATTATCAAAAAGCATTTACCCATCGCTCTTCTAATATTACTGATGTAAAAGGGAATCCGTTAAACTATGAGCGATTAGAATTTCTAGGCGATGCGATGCTAAGTGCTGTTATCGCTGCTCATTTATATAATGAAGTTCCTTCGGGTGACGAAGGTTATTTGACTAAAATGCGTTCTAAAATAGTAAGTCGTGAGCATTTGAATGAACTTGGACGTGATTTGAATTTGATTGAAATGGTAGAAAGTAAAGTGCCTGTTAATCATTTTGGGGAAAACATTCACGGCAATATTTTTGAGGCATTAGTTGGCGCTATTTTCCTCGATAAAGGTTTTTCGCATTGTGAACAGTTCATCCAAAAGAGTGTCATTATTCCTTATGTAGATATTGAAAAACTAGAAGGAAAAGTGATTAGCTATAAAAGCTTATTAATAGAATGGTGTCAGAAGGAGAAGAAAACATTTCATTATGAAGTTTTTGATGATAATGCTATCGATGGACAGCGTTATTTTGGTGTGAAGTTAAGTATCGACAATAAAATAATAGCCAAAGCAAGAGCAACATCAAAAAAGAAAGCAGAAGAAATAGCTTCGAAAAGAGGATATTTTGCATTTCAAGAAAAAATTAACACAAAATAATCCGAATCCCTAAAAACTACAACGATTTCGTTCATAAAATTACGTTAATCACGGATTTACGTTATAAATTCTAGTGCAGAAATAGTATATTTACAACTTATTCTAAAGTGAAATGGTTGTTTATAAATTGCTTAACGATGAACAAGAAAAAGAGGAATACGATAAAATTGATTATCAATTAATTGCTATCCATACTACTTTAGAAGATTATCGATTAGCCTATCAAATCAATAAATGTTTGCCTATTTTGCTTTCTAAAAGTCATTGCGATATTAGTATTAGCCATAAAAATATAGAAATTCAATTTGCTCGATTTGTTTTTGAAGACGAAACAGGTCTTTTTCATTGGAACTTGATCAAAAACAAAAATGAATTTTCTAGCGAAAATATAACTATAAATACTGGTTTATTTGCCAATAATAAATCTCAAATTTCAATCAAAACCTATTTTATCCCAGAATTGAAAAAAGTAGATTATTTTTTGAGAGTTGGAAATAATGTAACTCCGCTCGAAATAGAAAACACCTTACTTCATTTAAAAAAAATAGACAACATCAGTACAGTTTATACTGTTGATGCTGAAAAAATAAAATCTAAAAACAATTTAATTTTTTAAAAATGCCAACTAGAAAAAAAACAAAGATTGTAGCCACACTTGGTCCAGCATGCAGCAGTAAAGAAGTCATCAAAGATATGATTGACGCTGGAGTAAACGTGTTTCGTATCAATTTTTCACATGCTGATTATGCTGATGTAAAGGAAAGAATTGATATTATCAGAGAATTAAATGACGAATTTGGTTATACAACAGCTATTCTTGGCGATTTGCAAGGCCCAAAACTTCGTGTAGGCGTGATGAAAGAAGATGTAGTTGTAAATCCGGGTGATATTATTACGTTTCAAACCGCAGAAGATGTTCCAGGAACTAAGGAACGCGTTTATATGAATTATAAAGAATTTCCAAGAGATGTAAATCCAGGAGAAAGAATACTTTTAGATGACGGAAAACTAATGTTTGAAGCACTCGAAACTAACGGAACAACCGAAGTAGTATGTAAAGTAATTCAAGGTGGACCATTGAAATCTAAAAAAGGAGTCAACCTTCCAAATACTAAAGTTTCATTGCCAGCGTTGACTAAAAAAGACATTAAAGACGCGATATTTGCTATTGAACAAAAAGTTGATTGGATTGCACTATCTTTTGTTAGAACACCAGCGGATTTAGAAGAATTACAAGATTTAATTGCTAAACATTCGGATCATAAAATTCCAATTGTAGCCAAAATTGAAAAACCTGAAGCGGTTGAAAATATTGATAAAATTGTTGCGTTTTGTGATGGATTAATGGTTGCTCGAGGTGATTTAGGGGTTGAAATTCCTGCACACGAAGTTCCATTAATTCAAAAGAAATTAATCCACAGAGCAAAGACGGCTCGAATTCCAGTAATCGTTGCTACGCAAATGATGGAAACGATGATTACTAGCTTAACGCCAACGCGTGCTGAGGTAAATGACGTTGCCAACTCGGTTATGGATGGTGCTGATGCTGTGATGCTTTCGGGCGAAACGTCGGTTGGAAATTATCCAGTTCAAGTAATTGAGAAAATGACACAAATCATTGAAGCAGTAGAAGACTCTCCACTTATTCAAGTGCCACAAACTCCACCAAATGTTAGAACCAAACGTTTTATCACTAAATCAATTTGTTATCATGCTGCCTTAATGGCTAATGAAATCAAAGCAAAAGCCATTTCAACTTTGACTAACAGCGGTTATACAGCGTTTCAAATTTCAGCATGGCGACCACAAGCACACGTTTTGGTTTATACTTCTAACAAACGTATTTTAACTCAATTAAGTTTGCTTTGGGGTGTAAATGCTTTTTATTATGACAAATTTGTAAGTACGGATGATACTGTTGAAGATATTAATTTGATTGCTAAAGAAAACGGTTATGTTCAAAAAGGCGATATGTTAGTTAATCTTGCCGCTATGCCTGTTGTTGACAAAGGAATGGTGAACACACTTAGAATTTCTGAAATTGATTAAATAAAAAGTGTTATTTTTGAAGTAACTTAAAAGCATAAATTATGAATTCAAATAATCCATTTTTTAAAAGTAAAACGTTTACTAATACTTCACGCGCAGAAGAAACTGTTCACGAAGCAAAAGTGATTGATTACAACCAAACGATGACCGTTTCGGGAACTATTAATAAAAGTTTTCTAATGTTGTTGTTGCTTGTTGCTAGTGCTGCTATTACTTGGACAATGACTTTTAATGGTTATAATCCAATAGTTTTGACTATTGGTGGTGCCATTGTAGGTTTGGTATTGGTTTTAATTTCTTCTTTCAAACCTCATTTGTCGCCTTATTTAGCGCCAGGTTATGCTGTTTTTGAAGGATTGTTTATTGGTGGTCTTTCGGCTATTTTTGAAGTTATGTATCCAGGAATTGTTATACAAGCAGTAAGTTGCACTTTTGTAACGTTTATGGTTTGTTTTGGATTGTATAAATATCAAATTGTAAAGGTAAACGAGCGTTTTCGTTCGGTAGTAATTGCGGCAACATTAGCCATTGCTACTTATTATTTGATTTCTTGGGTGATTTCGATGTTTACGAGCTTTGTTCCTGTTCATTATGGTAACTCATTAATGAGTATTGGCATCAGCGTATTCGTAATCGTAATAGCAGCGTTGAATTTATTCTTGGATTTTGATCAAATCGACAAAGGAGTTCAAGAAAAAATGCCAAAATATATGGAATGGTATGGTGCTATGGGATTAATGATTACCTTAGTTTGGCTGTATGTTGAGTTTTTACGATTGTTATCGAAAATTTCGAGTAGAGATTAGTTTTGATACTATACTATTTAAAAAAGCGTTTCAATTTTTTGAAACGCTTTTTTTATTAAAATATTATTCTAAGCCGCTATTTTTTCAAAGGCAATAAAGTTTATTAATCGTCCGGATTTATCAAAAACAGGGTAACCATTGATATGGCATTTGTATAATGAGCCATCTTTACAATAATTAGTTATGATTTGGCTAAAAGGACGTTGCTCTTTCACAGCACTACTAATCTCTTTGGAAACGTTTGAGTCGGTTAATTTACCTTGAAACATTTTTGGAGAATTGCCAATGACTTCTTCGGGTTTGTATCCATTCATCTCAACTATATTTTTTGATGCAAATACGATTTTTAAATTCGAGTCTGTTACCACTATAACGGTATCACTTGTTAGTTCTTTTTGAAAATTCCAATTGCTATTCCAATTGTTTTCTACCGCTATTTTATTTAAAAGAAAAACATCTGGAAGTGCTTTTTTTAATGTGTCAAAAAAGGTGATATAAATATCCCAACTTATTAAAGGAAAGTATTTTGCAGAAAAACTATTTTTATATTTTTTTACCGCTATTTCATATTCAGTAAAATCCATAATTGTATTTTTTTCGCAAATCTAAAAGGATATTTGAAAAAGTATGTACTTCTCTAAGAGTTTAACCTTTGTTCAACTTTTATCAAAACTCAAATTTCAACTGTACCACGACCGTTTTTTTTACTTCTGTATTCAAATTATTTAGTGAAATGCCCAGCAATCGAACCGACTCTTTCATTTTTTCTTGATACAATAATTCTTTAGCGGTTTCAAACAATAAACCTTTGTCTGAAATAAAATAGGGAAGTGTTTTGCTACGGGTTTGTTGGGTGAAATCGCTGTATTTTATTTTTAGGGTTATGGTTTTTCCTGTAATAGTATATTTTTTTAATCTTCGTTCCAATTCTTCGGCAATGCGTTGCAGTTTTTCTTCCATAAAAATTTCAGAAGTTAAATTCTCATTAAAAGTATGTTCGGCTGCCACAGATTTGGCAATTCGATTAGGTTTGACAGCGCTGTTGTGAATGCCACGAACAATATTGTAGTAATGCAAACCACTTTTGCTAAAATGCTCTTCGAGATATTCTCTTGACTTTGACTTTAAATCTTTACCAGTAAAAATGCCAAGTTGGTACATTTTTTCCGTGGTCACTTTGCCAACACCATAGAATTTTTTAATGTCTAGTTTTTCTAAAAAGTCCTCTACTTCCTCAGGATTTACTGTTTTCTGACCATTAGGTTTGTTATAATCACTTGCTATTTTGGCAACAAATTTATTTACTGAAATTCCAGCCGAAGCGGTTAGTCCAAGTTCGTTAAAAATTCGTTTTCTTATTTCTTGAGCAATGAGTGTTGCGCTTGGATTTCCTTTTTTGTTTTGCGTCACATCAAGATAAGCTTCGTCTAGCGAAAGTGGTTCGACCAAATCGGTATATTCATAAAAAATTTTTCTGATGTGTTTTGAAATTTCTTTATAGCGGTCAAATCGTGGTCGAACAAAAATTAAATCAGGACAATTTCTTTTGGCTTGAACACCGCTCATTGCCGATCGAACACCGTATTTTCGCGCTTCATAACTCGCCGCCGAAACTACTCCGCGAATTTCGCTTCCACCAACGGCCAATGGTTTTCCTCTTAATTCGGGATTGTCTAATTGTTCTACAGAAGCATAAAAAGCATCCATATCAATATGAATTATTTTTCTGTAAAGAACTTCAGTTTCCATGTCTATTTATCTTTCACGGGAAAAAAGAATGCTATTGGACGTTTTTTAAAATAAGCCCATGTGGCACTAAAAAGCAAACTCAATTCTGCTAATGGAATATTTCTTGAACGGAAAGCCAAACCGAGAGAAAGCGAAAAACTCACCATAAAATTGACAAATCCAATCACACCAATTCCGATAATTCCCCAGAATATAATCCAATAATCCACAAAAAAATCAGCGCCATATAATCCAAGCGCAAAATTGCCACTAGCAAAGGTGATGTGTCGAATATCGAGATTCAGTCCCAAGAAAATACCTAAAGACGCTGTACTGCCAAGAAAAACACCAAACCAGCCGTTAGAAACTACACCAGCCCAATTATTTTCAAACCATTTGGCTATGGCGTTGGTTTTTACTATTCCTAGATTTTGTTTTAAAACAGGATGTTCTTTTATTCTGTAATAGACTTGATTGTGTTTGTTTTTATTGGAAACATTACCCGAAATAATTCCCGAG
This sequence comes from Flavobacterium dankookense, assembly GCF_004362665.1. Lineage (GTDB taxonomy): Bacteria > Bacteroidota > Bacteroidia > Flavobacteriales > Flavobacteriaceae > Flavobacterium > Flavobacterium dankookense. The sequence continues at coordinate 372,033 of NZ_SNXR01000012.1, forward strand.
AGAAAAAGAAAAACGCCTGCAATAGCAGCATGAAAAATAGCCGATGAAGTCACAGGTGATAAGTCATTCAATAGTTTTGCTGATTTTTCAAAAGCTATGTTGTAATCCAGAAAATAATCGATGAGCCAAATTCCAGCTAATGAAACTGGAAATGCCATAAAAACATTGCCTACAAAAGCAATAAACTGTGAGCGAAACAAACGAGCAAAAAGCTGGGCAAACGAGCTGTGTTTGTTTTCATTTTTTGACTGTTTTTTCATGCCGCTTTCCAGCACATTGATTAAGGTAGAAGCTGTCATTGCAGGTTGTTTTGTCGCTAATGTGTAACCCATCAAATAGATGGCAATAAAACCTAGTGAATAATTTAAACTGTAATAAAACGCATGACCAAAAGCGCTGGTATCTATTTTTGAAAGCAATAATTTGAAAATACAAAGCAATCCAACAATAAATCCACCACCAACAGCTGCTTTTAGCATCGAGAAATATTCCGATTTGCTTTCCGTGATGTAATGTTCGCCGGTTTTTGCAGTATGTTGTGTGATTTCGTACGATATCAATTGTGTACTTTCGTTGATTAATTGGCGAATGTTGTTTTTATAACAATTGTATTTAATCAATCGTAAAACCAATAGAATAGTGTTGTTTTTTTTATCCGTTTCTTTGTTTACAACCAAGGATGAAATTAATACTTTAACTCGATGTAGTTGCTGTCTGATTCGGAGTAAACTTTGATTTACTTTTAATGAAATTCCAAATTTTGAACTGTTGTTGAATGCTTTGTCCACATATTCTTCGCACTGTTTATGGAAAATCATTAACTGCTTGTAATTCATATCGTCAGAAACGACAAAGTGATTATCACTTGATTTTATTTTTTTATGAATGGCATGTAATTCGTTTTCAAAAGCTACAAAAGGACTTTCTAAATCATCGTATTCGGGCACCATTTTGATGACATCTATTTCCATTGCTCTTCCGCTCATGCGTTGGGAAATTATTCCCATAGCGTTCATTACTTCAGCGAGTACAGATTTTTCTTTTACGGATGTATAAATAGTTTCGAGCTCAATTATTTGGAATAATTGTTGCAATTCTTCAAACGGAATTCGGGCTATCCAAATGGGATCGGTGCTTTTGAAAAATACCTGATTGAGGACAAATTCTAGTGTGTCTTTTTCGGGTTGAAAAGGAAGCAGTTTTGCAATAATTCTTTTTTTGACTTCATAGATAAAATCCGAATCTCTCAGAATTCCAGTATCTGAAAGCATTCGGGTGAATTTTCTTTGATGTAAAACCTCTGATAAATACAGCTTTAAAGCATTCGATTTTTCGGGTGAAGAAATCAAGTACTCTAAAAGGGATTTTATGGATATATGATTTCCCCCTTTTGGATTGACAGGACGATAGAATTGCACTAAATCTACTAAAAAAAGTAATTTATCATTGTATTGATATTCGTTTTGCTCAAAATAGAACGTAAACAAATCATCAATGGAAGCGATTAGTTTTTTGTTTCGATAAAAATGCATGTTTAGGAATTTTGGCAATTAAGAATATCGTAAAAATACAATTTCAAAGTTATATATTTCTTAACTTGCTCCTAAATATAAAAAAATGATTGAAATTGAACGTAAGTTTCTAGTGTCTTCGAATGCTTTTGTAAATCAAGCCTTTTCGAATAAACGAATTGTTCAGGCGTATATAAGTTCAAATCCTGAGCGAACGGTTCGGATAAGAATTAAAGGCGACAAAGGTTTTATTACCATTAAAGGGAAAGGAAATGATAGTGGAACAACTCGATTGGAATGGGAACGTGAAATTAGTTTAGCAGATGCCGAATCGCTTTTGTCCATTTGCGAAAGCGGAACGATTGATAAAATTCGCTATGAAGTAAAAGTAGGTCATCATGTTTATGAAGTCGATATTTTTTCGGGAGAAAATGAAGGATTGGTTATGGCTGAAATAGAACTCGAGAATGAAAACGAAACCTTTGAAAAACCAGATTGGTTAGCCGAAGAAGTGACCAACGACGAACGCTATTACAACGCCTATTTGAGTAAAAAACCTTTTACTACCTGGTAGTTATTTTTCTTCTACTACTTCAAGGGTTACGAAAACTACTCCAGAGTTTTTGTTGTCGGCAATTTCCATAAAAGCTTTTTTTGTCAAATCGATTTCACGGACTTTTGAAAATGGTCCACGGTCAGTAATTTCAACAATAACGAATTTTCCATTGACTTCGTTGGTTACTTTTACTTTGGTTCCAAAAGGTAATTTTTTGTGTGCAGCAGTGTAAGCATTGTTGTCGAATTTTTTTCCACTTGCTGTTCTTCTTCCATGAAATTTTTGATGGTAATAAGATGCGTGTGCTTTTTTCTTTAATAGTTTGAAATTGAGATCTGCCAATGCATTTTTTGTGCTGTCAATTTCCTGAACAATGTTTTTAATTTTGAGTTTTGTAGTATCAACTTTTGTTGAAGCTATTACTTTTAATTGTTCTTTGTTTTCTCTTGTGACAGTATTTTTTGTTGTTTTTTCTTTACTTTTTTCCTTTAGTTGTGCTTTTTTTTCCTGTCCTGAAATGGTTAGAACAGACAAACAAGTAAGCAATAGAATTATAAATTTCTGTGTCATAAATCATTTTTTAAAGTGAAAGATACTTTGCAAAAACTATACCTCAGATAAAAAAAGCCCTTTTCAGGACTTTGTTTATTTAGTTATTTAACCACAATTTCCATGGTATTCGACTTAAAATCAATACTAAACCTAACCCGTAAAAAATAGTGATTGATTTAAATTTTGCCAAACTGTTTTCCGCTTTTTTATGTTTTGACCAACCTATTGTTATCAAAACGATAGCAATAATATTGGTTAAAGGATGTTCTAGTGATGTCAATCGAAGTGCTGCATCTTTCATTTGACCTAATGAGTCTAAACCTAGTGGAGAAACAAAATACAACAGTAATCCAACAACTAATTGAATGTGCGTTCCGATTAAACCAAACAAGGCAATTTTTCGGTCTTTTGCAGTGAATTCTTTTTTTGAAATTATTCCCAGAACGGCATTAAAAACCGCAATAAGAAGTAATAAAAGTGCTAAATATGCCCAGCCAGAATGAAATTTTTGTATAAAAGTGTACATAGGTTATTTTTTAAGAATAACAAATATAGCGAAAAGGCATAAAAAAACGACAACCTTGGTTGCCGTTTTTTATAGTTTATTTATTTTTTAGGAAGTGTTTAAGTAAAAATTCAGTGGAAGAATCGTGTTGATTTACTGATTTTGAATTGATTTCGTCCAAAATAGAGTTGGCTAATTGTTTCCCTAATTCAACACCCCATTGATCATAGCTAAAAATGTTCCAAATAACACCTTGTACAAAGATTTTGTGTTCATATAAAGCCACTAACGAACCCAAAGATTTTGGTGTAAGTTTATCAATTAAAATGGTATTTGTTGGTTTATTTCCGCTGAAAACTTTGAAAGGTAAAAGGAAATCTGCTTTTTCGCCAGTAACATTTTGTTTTTCAAATTCGGCTTTTACTTGTGACTCGGTTTTTCCGTTTAATAACGCTTCGGTTTGTGCAAAAAAGTTAGACATCAATTTGTCATGATGGTCTTGATTGCCATACAAAGGTTTCACAAATCCAATAAAATCGGTTGGAATAAGCTTTGTTCCTTGATGAATTAATTGGAAAAAAGCGTGTTGCGAATTAGTTCCTGGTTCGCCCCAAATAATCGTTCCCGTTTGATAATTTATCGGTTTTCCGTCGCGAGCTATACTTTTTCCGTTGCTTTCCATAATTCCTTGTTGAAGATATGGTGCTAACTTTTGTAAATATTGAGTGTAAGGAATTAAAGCTTCGCTTTCAGCTCCAAAAAAGTTGTTGTACCAAATGCTAAGTAATGCTAAAACGACAGGAATATTTTCTTCAAATTCGGCTGTTTTGAAATGATTGTCCATTTCATTTGCACCTTTTAATAATTCATCAAAGTTATCAAAACCAACCGCTAACGCAATGGATAAACCAACGGCACTCCAAAGTGAAAATCGTCCACCAACCCAATCCCACATTGGAAAAACATTGGCTGGATTTATGCCAAATTCGGTTACTTTTTGAATATTCGTAGAAACAGCAACAAAGTGTTTGGCTACATCATCTTGGGATGCCGATTTTAAGAACCAAGCACGAATAGTTTCAGCGTTAGATAACGTTTCTTGTGTGGTAAACGTTTTCGAAGCCACTACAAAAAGCGTCGTTTCTGGGTTTAGTTTTTTGATTATTTCGTTCACGTGATCGCCATCCACATTAGATACAAAATGAACTGTTAAGTGGTTTTTATAAAATTGTAACGCTTCCACAACCATAGCTGGACCAAGGTCTGAACCACCAATTCCAATATTTACCACATCAGTAAATGTTTTCCCAGTAAACCCTTTTCTTGTTCCTGAAATTATTTCTTCAGTGAATTTTTTGATGTTATTTTTTACTTCAAAAACATCTGGAATTACATTTTTTCCATCCACTAAAACCGTTGCTGTTTCTGGCGAACGCAAAGCGGTGTGAAGTACAGCTCTGTTTTCGGTCTGATTGATTGTATCGCCATCAAAATAGCTTGTAATTGCTTGTTTTAGATTGGTTTCTCTTGCTAATTCTTGAAGTAATTGTATCGTTTCAGGTGTAATTCTGTTTTTGGAATAGTCGATCAAGAAATCATTCCATTGAATGTGAAATTTTTCAGTTCTTGAGGAGTCGTTAGTAAACATTTCCTTCATGGAAACATTTTTTAATTGCTCGTAATGTTGATTTAGTTTTTCCCAAGCAGGTGTTTGCGTTGGATTAATAGTTTGTAAAGCCATTTGTCATAAATTGAATGCCAAATTTACAAATATCATTGGGATAAATGGTATGCAATTTTTACGCTAACGTTGTAGTTGAGAAAAAGTAAAGTTATTTTTTAGAATTTGAGGTTGCAACACTGTCTAATTCACGTTTTAGCGGTTGCATGTATTCCATATATTTTTGTTTGTAGCGAGAATCCATAGGAGTAGAATTGGGCAATTTTAAACGCAATGCATCTACTTGAACACCATTTTTCCAAAAACGATAACAAACGTGTGGTCCAGTGGCTAAACCTGTACTTCCAACTTTTCCAATCACTTGACCTTGTGTAACTCTTTGTCCTCGTTTGACCAAGATTTTTGACATGTGAAGGTATTGCGTTGCGTAGGTTCTGTCATGTTTTACTTTAACAAAATTTCCGTTTCCAGTAGTGAAACCTGCTTGTTCTACAACACCTGCAGCGGTTGACATAATTGGTGTTCCGGTTGGTGCAGCATAATCGGTTCCGTTGTGCGCTTTCCATCTTTTTTGTACGGGATGAAACCTGTTTTTTGTATATCGAGATGTAATATTGATGAATTTTAACGGTGCTTTTAGGAAAAAGTTTTTAAGTGTTTTTCCTTCTTCGTCGTAGTATTCTTGTTTTTTTGAATTTTCATCAGGTTTGAACGGAAAAGCATAGATTTTTTTGCCTTTGTATTCAAAAAATGAAGCTTTTAAACTGTCTACACCATCGTAAACTGTATCATTGATAAATCTTTCGGTAAATTTTAGCGCAAATTCATCTCCTTTTTTAAGTTTGAAGAAGTCAATCGACCACGCATAAATTTTGGCAATTCTTGGTGCTAACGAAGGATCAACTTTTAAGTTTTGCAGCGTTTCCGATAATGAACCATTTAATCTTCCTGCAATAGTTCTCGTTTTAAATGTTACAGGTCGAGTTTTTTTATGAGCTTGAATTGTATCTCTAAGATCGATAACATAATAGCTCAACTTATCAGGTTGGTATATGAAATATTGAATTTTGTGTTTTCGGTCTTTTGTTCTAAGAATGGTATATGGTTTTCCTTTTCTAACGGTTCGAACATCAAAAGTGTCTTTGACCTTGGCAACTACGTCAAAAACTTCATTGCCGTTGAGGTTTTGTTTATCGATGATGCTTCCAAAAGTATCGCCAGATTTTATAGTGTCGTTTACTACGTTAAATTCGTTGAGGTTGAAGCCAAAATCAATTACTTTAGGTTTTGGATTTTCTACAACGTATTCTTCCTCTTTTGTTTTTTCACAAGAAATCACAAAAAAGAAGAGCGGTAAAAGGAATAGTATTTTTTGAAGGAATTTTGACATTGTTAGATTTTATAGTCCTTCGCCCCAATTTTTTAATTCGTCTTCACTCCAAAGTTCTGGGAAGAATATTCTTCGTTGGTATTTTGGATGCATGTATTTTTTCCAATCGCTTCCGCCAGTTGCTTCGCCAGAACCTTGACCGCTTTCAATGTATTTTTTGGCAGCATTCAAATGTCCCATAACCCAAGTTACGTTAACGGTGTAATCATAATGACGCATTGCTTTTACTAATTCTAAATCTTTTTGGTCTTCTAAAGGAAGTTGTTTGAATTTTTGCCAAATGTTTATCGTATTGTATTCTTCCATGTAGCGAAGAAACTCTTGGCGGTATTTTTTCTCAAAGTTTACCAATAATGTGCTTTTTTCGCCTGTGTGATAATCTTTTCCTGCAGCTTGCCAATAAAGGTGTTCAAAAGCATGAGAATAAGGCGTGTTTCTGTCAATTGATGCTCTAAATCGGTAGTCGATTAGGTTAATCAAATCAGTTGACGAGAATTCAATCATTCTATATTGTGCGCTTTGAAAACCACTTGCTGGAGTTAAAGTATTTCGGAATTTCATATATTGTTCCACTTCCATTCCGTCGCGCATGATGTCAAATGAAGTAGTCAACATATCAAAATAGCGACTAATTCTTCGTAGTTTTTCAGTAAAATACCCAGTTTCAGGTTTATCTTTATGACACAACTGGTCAATTTCCCAAAGTATCATTTTGAACAATAATTCGTTGACTTGATGATACATAATAAAAACCATTTCGTCGGGTAAAACGGTTCTTTGGGTTTGAAGATTTAGTAACGCATCAGTTTGGATATAATCCCAATAGGTTATTGGTTTTGACCAAAGTAATCCTTCGAGATGCGTTTCGGTTTTTTGGTTTATGGCTTCAAATTTTTGTTCTAAAGCTTCTAATATGGTTTCGTTTTGGTTGGTTAGGTTGCTCATTTCTTTTTTACTTTGACCATAAAAGGATTTTTGAGGCCTTTAAAACCGTCTAAATCGGCTTTTAAAGAACCAACTGCCAAACTGGCTTTAATCCTTAAAGGTAATTTGTTTTCATCATCTGAAATCCAAACGGTTAGACTTTCTTCTTCTTTAAAAACTCTACCAGATTGTACTAAAGGTCTAAAAATCATTGTTGAAACGGTTCCAAATTTAGTTTTTAAATCTTCTCTACCGATGAATTTTAACTTAAACTTAAAAACTTCATCATCAAAAAACATATCAACAATAACAGATTCTCCAACTTTTAGTTTGTCAATATTAGGATGATTTCTAAGAAAATAAAAGGTTGACAATATGTCTTGAACATTCTCTGTAACTGGAAATGTTTTTTCTGTTTTCTTTTTATAATCTTTTACTAGAACTTTGTTGTTGTCTTGATTGAAAAAACCTTCTTGATTTTTAGTATAACCGCCTTCGTCAATTTTTCTAACAAATTGATATGGTTTATTTGTGACTTTGTCAAAATAGCTTTCGTAAGTGTCATCTACTTTGAAAAAAAAGCGCGACATTCCAACGGTATATCCTTTCCCGATAGTATGATATACTTTTTTATTGTCTTTTACACCTTCTTTAACTTCAAGAGTAGCATATCCAGCATTGATAAAACCGTAATGAATTCGGAATTTGAACCATTCGCCAACATCATAGGCAACTGGTTTTTGCGTATTGAAACTTACAGCTATAAAAAACAATAGTAAAACGATAACTTTTTTCATTTAATTTTGATTTTTTTCATTGTAAGTACAATTTCCGTTCCAAAAGTATTAAAACTAAAAATCGTATCAAAAGGAATAGTAGTCTTTTTGACTGAAATCCATTCAGTAAAGTTACTCATTAAAACGATAAAACCTCTGAAACATCCAGAGGTTTTATGATAATTTTATAATAGTCAAACTACTTTTTCACTATTTTTTTGACTGTAATTTCATTAGTTTGATTGTTTTTTATCTTCAAAAAGTAGATTCCATTTTGAAAAGTGCTAATATCGATTTGCGATTGATTATTACTTTCTGTAATTCTAATTTTTCCTGTCACATCAATTAATTCTACTGAAAATCGAATAGTGTCGATTCCGTTTATTTTAACAATTCCATTAGTTGGATTTGGAGAAACTGAAATTTTAATAGGGTTTTCAGTATTTGCGGTGGATAAAGTTGAGTCTGTAATTTTCCAAATTTCATCGCCTTGTGAATTTGTATTTCCAGTAAAATATAATTCACTATTGTATTCAATCAATTCGTTGTAAGGTCTTTTTGGCGTTCCAGTTCCTTGGTCGGATAGACGTTGTAGTATTTCATTTGTGCCATTTGTAACCCAAATTTCTTCTTGAAAAGTAATTTCACTTGGTCGGTAAAAGAATAATTTGTTATTGAATTTTTTAAAATTCCTCAAATTATTGAAGCCTAAATTGGTAAAACTTACTGCTACTTCTGTTTCTGAACTATTGCCGTTTGTTTTGTAAAGTTGCATAGTTTCGCCATTATTTGGTCCATTTGCTTCACGAGCTGAAAAATAAAGATAATTGTTTAATTCGATGAATTCTGTAGCACCATAAACAAAATTGAAAGGAAGCGAACCTTTGTTAAAATCTTTGATTAACGAAATTTCATATTCAGCAGTAGAAGAATTGAAAACACATTTGTATAAATCTTGTCCGGAATCAAAAGTCAAGCCTACAAAAATCAGTTGGTTGTTGAATACTTTAAAACTTGTTGGACCATAAATTCCAGTTGTAAAATTTCTATAGGATATTGTTCCATTGGAAGTACCGTCTGTTTTATATAGTTCTCTTCGGAACGAAATTGGATCAGTAACGTGAAAAAAAAGTTCATTGTTAAAAAGAATTAATTCGCGTGGACTCGAAGAATTTGTTCCAGGATAAATATCTTTTACAATAGAAACTAGATTCGTATTTTCATTGTATTTATATAATTCAAATCCCAAATTGTCTTGAGCAGCTACAAAATATAATTCATTGTTATAAACAATAAATTGGTCTGGTTTTCCAACATCGGAAGTTGTGTTTAAATCGGCTAATTTTTCTGTTCCAGCAATCGTTCCGTCTGTTCGCCATAAATCGTAATTGGTAACGCCACCTTCAGAGGCAAAAAAGTACATTTTATTGTTCATTACTCGAAATTGTGTTTTATTAGATACGTCGAAACCTGCTTCGTTTCCAGCGGCAAATTCCCTAAACAATTCTGTTGTTGTTCCATCGGTTTTATACAATTCAAAGTTTACACCATTTTCGCCAGTTCCAGCTATAAAAAATAGGTTTCCATTGAATTCAAAAAAGTCTCGGGCATACGAACCTGCGCAAGAGTTAATATCGGCTAATTGAGAAAAGGAAGCAATATCGCCAGTGGTTGTCCATATTTCTCTATCTGGCAAAGGTGTTTCAGCACAAGTTTGATTGGTGTTTCCTGCAACGAAATGGAGTTTATTATTGTAAACAAAATAATCAGACGCTTCATTTCCGTTTGAATTAGGTACATAGTTCAACTGTGTAAAAGTGTATTGTGCATTTGAATTTATTTGAAACAAGAAAGCACAAAATAATAAGGTAATTTTTTTCATTGTAAAAGTATTTAGTTTTTCATTAGTGTTTTTTATTGAAAAAGGTAAACATCAAAAAAACCGCTTCAAAAAAATTGAAACGGTTCTCTCAAAAAACTAACCTACTTATTTAACAATTACAAGGTTTTGACATTCCTTGTGTTTCCATTAATTGATTTATTTTTTCATCGCGTTTTTCATCATCATTTTTATATTGATTTATAATTTTGATGTGTTCTTCTTTTACTTTTTCTAATCTGGTTTTTTCATTTTTTGTACATGTAATCAAGCAGTTGTGTCTTTTTATAGCAGTTGCATCATTATTTTTTTGTGCTTCATTTAAACCTGATTGGTGTTCGGCAATCGATTGATTTACAAGACTAATCATCATGTCATAATAATTGGCAGTTGCATCGGCATTATTAACTTGATCTACAAATGGTAAATCTTGAATGTCGCTGGTTTGAGAAAAAGCGCCTGCATTTCCTCCAGTCATTTCTCCTACTGGTTTATACCCTTTTCCGGAAAAGCTAACGTTGGCATTTTCAATGTAATTCATAAAAATGGAAGCGCCATCACCAACAATTCCTGTAATCATATAGGTTGTTCCTGATGGACTTGCAATAAAACCCAAACCCCAATAACCAGAAAGACTGTGAGTAAACTTAGTATCTAACAGAACATCTTCCGGATTGGACAACCAAATAAACATTTTTTTGCCTTCAAATGTTCCTGAATATTCTACTCTTGGGTATTTGTTTCCGCCTACTTTACCCATTTTATTCCCTGTTTTTTTGAAGGTTTTAAAGAATTCTTTGCTCAATATTTCTGTCTGGATATCATGCACAACCATTGATTGTCCGCTTCCTGCTTTCATTACAAAATTGCCTTCTGAGCTTTTGATGTATTGATAAAAATCGTTGTTGGCATTTTTAATTTGTGTCATTTCGCCTTCTGGATTTTCGCTAAGCATGGCTTTAATGCCTTTCCAATCGAGCATGGCGTAACCATTTTTGGTATTGAAATAGAAATAGGAAACCAAATCACCTTCGGGCGCATTTACTGAAAAGCCAATTTTTTTATTGAAAGTAAACTCGCCGTTTAAACCAATTTCGTTAGAAATCGATTGACCCGCATTTGGTATTTTTGGCTTTGGAATTGCAACCTTGATGTCCAACAAATCATTAGGATTGGGTTCGTTACTCTTTATCTCCATTAATTCATCTGTATCGGTCAGTATCGGAACAGTTGTCTTTGGTTTGTCTTTAATCAACGGAATGTTGGTTTTTGGCTTTGTTTTGGTTTTGGACTTTTGTTGGGCAAAACCCGAAAAACTCAAACATAAAATTAATAATACTATTTTTTTCATGACTTTTAAGGAATAAGGTTTGGTTTCAAATCAATAATTGTCGTTTATAGACTTTTATAAGGCGATACTAAATATTACTGTCGTTCGTATGTTTCTATATAAAAAGCGACGTCTTCGGGGTTGTTCTCGTTTTGTAATTCAATGAATTTTAAAATCATTTTGTTTCCTTCAAAAGTTGCTTTTACAGCAATTAGAGTTTCGGAATCATAATTTGGATTACTGGAAATGGTTTGGAAAACATATTGATTAGTATTGCTTTTTGCCCAAATTTTTTCTCCAGCAAAGCTTGAAGTTTGTAATATACAACCACCAAAATCAGTGTTTGGACTGTATCTAATTTTGTCAAATGTGCCGTCTTTTTTTATGATGAAACGGTTTTGTATATCGCAACTGCTTTCAAATAATTGATCGTATTGTTGACTATTGTTTTGAATATAAGTGGATTTTGTATGACGCCAAGTGCCAATTATCTTATCACTGGAATTGTTCTCAGAATCGTTATTTGAACAAGAAAAAGTAAATAAAATGGAAAGGATAAATACTATTTTTTTCATGATTTAGTTGACTTTTAAAAATAAAGTTGTTGAAGTGATTTGTCCTTTTACGCCAATTGGTTTTGCTTCTAAGATAATTTCATAATTACCTTTTGGGATTTCAGAAACGGTCTCAGGCGTATTGGTTTGAATGTTGGATAAAACAGAAATTAAATCGAATGTTTCTATTGGCATGAACATATTGCCGGGAAAGAATGGCATTGGACTGCGTTTTATAGTTCCCATAGTTTTTCCATCTTTTTTTACTGTAGTTGAAAACACAAATTGAACAACTTCTTTTTTGTCGCTATTTAGTGGAACATCTGATACGGTGAACACAAAATGAATTGGATATTTGTTTTCTCTAAAATCGGCAAAAAGATTTACTGCTTTGTTTGATTTTGCGGTAAGCTCCATTTTTGATTGTTCTTTGATGGTGATTTCGCCCTGAACTATTTGAGCGAAACCAGTAAATGCCAGTAAAAGCATGGCTAAGGTTATGATTTTTTTCATGATTTTTAGTCTAAGAATTTTTTAATGTTTCAAATTTTTCTTCCACTATTTTAGTTGGTCTTTTGTCGTGATAGACAAAGGTTGTTTTGATATAGCCCAAATAAATATTCGTTTGACGGTAATGTGTATAACTGATTTCGAAAATGCGTTTGGCAATATTATCCGAGTTTTCTACCGTCATTTGGTATTTGGTTTTGCCATCGCTATTTAACGTTTGTACCGGTGTTTTGTTGAATACATACATGGGTTTGGTTTCTTTTCCAACTTTTGTATAAATGGTTGTTTTTTTATTCCATTCTACTTCAAACAAAGGCATTTTGGAAGATGCATTTGTATTCCAAAACTGGATTTGGGCTTCTGATTTAAGGCAAATAAACAGTAGTAGAATTATTTTTTTCATTGTTTTTAATTTACAGGAACGATACTGTAGACAATTCCCAAATTATATTTCGCTTTATTGAAACGCATGTATCCTGGTCGTGTTGGAATATTGGTTGTGTTTTTAGCTTGATTTAATGTAATTGCTGGCACTTTAGCATCTTTTAAGAAAACAATTACTTCTTGTTTTCCAACAATTTCGTCATTGATTGGCTTGTACACTTTGATTTCATAAACTATTTTGAAATAGGCATTGTCTTCCAGTTCTTTCATTGTTTTGTAGCCATATTTTGCAGGTTCAAACTGGAAGCGAACTTTAGTATTCATTAAGGATTTGATGTTGCCGTTGCTTACTTTCATTCCGGCATTTCTTGGCACTTCAAAAACGCGTCCATAATTGCCGATGTATTTAAAACCAGTGGGTTGAATTTGATCTTCATTTCCCGTAGTTTTATTTTTTACAAACAAACGGCAATAGCCAATTCCGTGAACACTTTCTGTTCCAACGTTAATGTTTTGATTGATGGTATGTGCAGCCAACCAATCAAATTTGAAATCGTATTTTACCATCTCGGGTAATGATTGTGCAAATGAGTTTGCGATAGCGAATACTAGAATAAGTACTGATAATTTTAATGTTTTCATATTTTTTAATTTAAAGTTTGTTACTAATTAATTTTGCAGTTTCAATGCTTTTTTGCTTGTTAATCTTCTCGTCATCTGAAAGTTCGGCTGTAATTTGAAATTGAATTCCTTTGTAAAACACGATGAGTTCTTTGTGTTTGTTGTTCCAAACAGCATACTCGCCAACGCCTTTAATTTCGTCAAACGAAAGACCTTTTGCCATTTCGCTCGCCATTCCTTTAGCCATTTCGGCTTGTGAAGCATCGACTTTTCCTTGTTGTTGCATTTCATTTGCTTTTTCATTCATCACTTTATCGGCATTGGCAAGTTCTTCAGCAGTTGGTGTATGATAATTGAATTTGAATTCTTTTAAATTGGTATTTTTTACCCAAGAAAGTTGAATGAAATCCTTTGCTGGAATATCCATCATTTTACCATTTATAGGATTTTTGATTTGCTTGTTTCTTCCTTTTTCCCATTGATAGGAAACCGAATGTGTAACAGGACTTTTTAATACTTGATTATAGTCTTTTTCAGCTTCTATTGCTGCATAACCCGAAATTTCGGAAGCCATTTCTAAGGTTAACAATTGATCTAATTTTCCATTAAATTCATCGGCAGATTTGCCAACAACTTCATCAATAGCTTGATTGGCTTGACTTTCAAGGTTTTCTTTTTTATCGCCAGAACAAGTGAAAGCAAAAAGGAAAAGGCTGATTACGGATAGGAGTGCTGTTTTCATATTTATAATTTTATAAATTCTACACGTCTATTTTGTGCTTTTTCGGCTGGATTTGCGTTTTTGTTGAGCGGTTGGCTTTCGCCTTTTCCGTCCGTTTCTATTCGTGAACCATCAATACCATAGAAGCTAGACAAGGCTGTTTTTACTGCTGCAGCTCTTTTTTGAGACAAGGTTAAATTGGCAGCATCGGCACCATCACTATCTGTATGACCAATGATTTTTACACTTACTGTTGGATTTTCTTGTAGTGTTGTTGCCATTTCTTTTAGTACAGTTCCGCTTTCGGGCTTGATATTGTCACTGTTCACGTCGAATAGAATTCCGTTGGTTACAAATCTTCCTTCGGTGATGAGTTTATTTCTAGTATCAGCACCAGCAACTGCGAAACGAATGTTAGTTAAATACACTTCACATTCTTCAAAAAAACTTCTAAAAAAAGCAAAATCATAGGTTGTTTTTTCAGTAAAAAATCGAGGAATATCTACTAACTTATTTTCGTTAACATATAATCGCAATCTACCTTGTTGTCTCCAAACCGAAACTTTAACAAATTTGTTTTTCTTTACATTCCATTGCGGCATTGGAATTTCGTTGTTTATTTCGCTTCCGTTTGTTGGAATAATTTGAACATTACAAGACGATGCACCAGGATGAAGATAGACAATAGAAATTCCGGAAGAAAAGAAGCGTTCCAGCATTAAATTATCAGAGTTTGTTGTGAAATTTAGTCCAAAACCAGGATAGTTATTTGTTGGATCGGTATTTATTCCTACTTCAAATTCTAAGGTGAAATTTTCGGGAAGTTTTTTCATATTATCGGGAATGAAAGCACCATTTTTGGTCATAGATAGCCATTTTCCAGATTGTCCATCGACATTCACTATTTCGCCACTCGCATTGGTGTTGAATTCTGCTGGGAAATCTCCAACAGCTAATCGTTCAAAATTGTCGAAATACAATTCTTTTTCACCAGCAACGAAATCGAATTTTGAATTTGACTTTGTTGGTTTACTTGTGTTTTCGTCATTGTTTTCTTGTGATTGCTCCTGACTTTCTTCGTTGGGTTGAGGTGCATCGGATTTTTTCTTTTTGTCTTTCTTTTTGAAGATGTTTTTTATTTTTTCTTCGGCTTTGTTCAGAACCGTTTCAACGCCTTCATCGCCTTTTTGTTCGCCACGCTGATAGGTTTTGTCTTTAGCATTTTTTAAAACTTTTCCGCCAACGGTTTCTTGGGCAGTGATGCATTGGATGCTAAATAAAAATAATAATACAGTTAATAGTTTTTTCATTTTTTTCATTTTTGGTTAAACAAATGGTTATTTCGTTTTAGCATTAGTGAAATGGAAATCAAAAGGTAAACATCGGTTTGAAAAAATATTTTTGATTAGCTTTGTTTACTTTCTAGAAATTCATCCACTAATGGAAAACGCCCCAAAGTTGACAGAGCTTTTAAAAGCCGGAAATGAGAAAGCCATTCGCACCGTTTATGAAGAACATCGCAATGGATTTTTATTGTTTGCCAAACGATATTCGTTGGGTGATGATGAGGTTTTGGATATTTATCAAGATGCCATCATCGCTTTGTGTGAAAATGCCCGAAAAGGAAAGTTGGATGATTTACAAAGTTCTATTTCAACTTATTTGTTCAGTATCGGCAAGTTTATGATCTATCATCGGCTGAAAAAAATAGGGAAACAAGTTACTGTAGCCGACTTTGAACACGTTGAAATGGAATATGAATTGTATGACGAAGAGGAACAAAATTCAAAATTAACCTTGGTTAGAAACTATTTTTCCCAGCTTGGTGAACAATGCAAAAAGGTGTTGA
This sequence comes from Flavobacterium dankookense, assembly GCF_004362665.1. Classification (GTDB taxonomy): domain Bacteria; phylum Bacteroidota; class Bacteroidia; order Flavobacteriales; family Flavobacteriaceae; genus Flavobacterium; species Flavobacterium dankookense. The sequence goes on from NZ_SNXR01000012.1 coordinate 387,776, forward strand.
CGCTTTTTTATTATGAAGAAAAAAAGTTGGATGAAATTCAGGAGTTATTGGGATATACCAACAAAGATGTGTTAAAAAGTCAGAAATCAAGATGCTTAAAACAGCTGAAAGATTTGATAAACAAATAGAATATGGATCACGAAGAATTAATAGAAAAATATTTTGCCAATAGCTTGAACAACGATGAACAATCAATGTTTGACCAATTGATGCAAACCAACGACACTTTTCGTGAACAAGTGGTTTATGAAGCGGAAGTGCAAAAAGCCATTACGTTGAACGAACGCCAAGCATTGAAAAAGAAACTTCAATCGTTTGAAACAAAAAAACCAAAGCGCAATTATACCGTTTGGTATGTTGCAGCATCGTTTGCAGTGATGTTGGGAATTGGTTTTTGGACATTTTCGAATGACTTTGACACCAATGCGGTTTATGAAGAATATTACCAATCGTATCCCAATGTTGTAGCGCCAACGGTTAGAGGTGAAAATTCAACTGACATAAAATCGGAAGCGTTTTATACGTATGATAGAGGCGATTATGCGAAAGCATTGACGCTTTTTTCTAAACTATACGACACTGAGAAAGAAGATTATTCTTTGTTTTACAAATCGTTGTCGCTGATGGAATTAAAACGTTATGACGAAGCGTTGACATCTTTCGAACAATTTGATTTAAAAAAGAACAACGGGTTTACGCCTTACGTCAAATGGTACAAAGCATTGACGTTGGTTAAATTGGAACAAGAAGAAAAGGCTTTAGTTTTACTGCAGGAATTAGCAAATTCGACAAATCCGATGCAAAAAATGGCAAAAGATATAATAACAGATTTAAATTAAAATTTTTAAAACGCTACTAATAATTACAGTTATGAATAGTACTTTTATCATTCTTATTTGTTTATTACCAATTTTACTTTTTTTAAATTGGACAAAACCATTTAGAGAAAAATATCCAGATACGTTTGGATATATTTTGTCTTTGGTTGGAACCTTTGTAGGTATAGTTTTAGGGCTTTATTTTACAGATATTCAAGAAAATAAATCCAACAAAGAAGCAACAGTAAAATTACTTCAAGCTAGCAAAGAAGAACTAGAATGGTTAATGAAACGATGTGATGTTGTTGCAGAAACAGTAGATACTTTACCTAATAGAAAACGAGATAAATTTTTAGAATTAGATATGCCACCATTTTTTTCGGAAACATTACGTTCGCAGATTATGATTGAAATGCTCCAACCTACAAGCATTGAGCAGTTAAATATCATCAAAGAAAATTTAGTTTTTGACATTAAAATGATGCGTGCTGACTTTAAAAACAAGAAAGTAGAAGAGATAAAACGAGATAAAGCTGATTATAAAAAACAACTTATTCTTACGAATGAAATAATTGATAAAGAAATTGAACTACTTGAAGGTTCAATTTCGCAGGAAACGTTTGATAGTATTTCAACCAAAAATCTTCGTCTATTGATGGAATAATTTATTTTGATTTCTTTTTTTTATTAAATAGAAAACTAATATAGACAGTATTGAACCAATTAGTATTGCACCAATAATATTCCAATCAAAATTTTTAGATTCTATTGGTGAAACATCGCCATTTACTACAAATCCAGCCCAATAAAACGGATGTTGCTTCATTGGATTGTTTGCCAAAAATTGTTTTTTAGCGTTTGCTAAAGCTTCGTCTTTTGTTTGTCCATCTTTTAAGTTTTTATAAAAAGAAACAATAATCTCCGAAGTTTCTTTGTCTGGAACTTGCCACAAACTGTATACAGACGATTGTACACCTGCATAGGTTAATGCGCGCGACAAACTCATTATGCCTTCACCCGATTTTAAATTTCCGTTTCCAGTATCGCATGCGCTTAAAACAACCATTTTTGCTGGAAAACTAAGTCCGTAAAGTTCTGAAAAATAGAGTTTTTCGTTATTTGAAAACACCAAACACGATTCGTTAATATTACTTTCGTCTAGTAAAGAATGCATGGCAAAATGATAAACCCCAAATTGATTTATGGTTTTAAAAAAATTAGTTTTTGAAGCTTTTTCATTTAAAAAACTTGTTCCATCAAAAAGATTTGAAATTGTATTAGCTTCTTCTTTTGCGTATCTCAAATCGGATAATCCACTTCTAATTTTGGCTAATTCTTTATTCTTGTAATTAGGTGCGAAAGCAATTAATGCATCGCTATCTATTTTAATTTTGCTTTTTTTATTAAATAAGAAAAATGATAAGTTATAATCATAAGAAACAGTACTTTGTTGGACTAAAAACTTTTTGTTTTTTGAATTAAAGAGTGTTTCGAAAGGAAGATAGTTTAAGAAACCATCAGCGATAAAAGTGATTTTTTTTGAATTCAAATCAGGCAGTAAAAATTTGGAAATATTATTGGAAACAAGCCTGTTTTTATCAATTTTCTTTGTTAGATTTAAATAGAACTTGATTTCTTTTTTCAACACACTTGTTGATGCTATCTTTTTTATTTCAAATTTTTTTTGAGTAATGTAAAGAGCAAACACATAATTTTTTAAAGTATAGTATTTTACAACTAATTCGTCAGAATCTAAAGTATTTTGAACATTTACTACATCAAAGTTATCGAGAGAATTCTTGTCAATTCCTTGATATGTTTTAGATGTTTTTTTTAGAAGTGAGTTTATGTTACTTTCTATGATTGCGATTTTTTTAGAATTAATTTTTGTCTGACTTTTATAAAAATGTAATTCCTTCTCTAACTCTTTAATTTTATCTAGATTGAGATTAGATTCGTTGTTTTGTGTTTTAATTTTTTTGTAAAACTCTTGTGCTAAATGTTGAGAAGCACTTCTTTCAATTTCATTAATTAATTCCGTTTTTTCTTGAAAAGTCAACTTTTTTTCTAAACTAATCTCAAAAAGTCCTTCAATAATTTCGCTATGATATTTACTTAATTCTTCATTGTATTCGCCTTTCAAATAATATTCTCTGAACAGTTTGTTGCTAATTTTATACAGATTATCGGCTATTTGTAGATCATTTCTATTTTTAAACTTTTTATAATTTTGAAAATATATTTTACCCGATTTATAAAATAGATTAATGAAATCTGTTGAAATTAGTTCTTTTACATCAGAAAACTTTATTTTTTCGATGGTTTTTTTCTTTTTTGAAAGATCAAATAGTAATTGTTCTATAGTATTTTTTATGTTTAAAACAGACTTTTTACTTTGATTATTCTCAAAATAGATTTCCGATTTTAAATATTCTAAAGTGTATTTACTCGAATTAAAATAATTTTTTGTGTTGTTTTTTTGTGCAATTTCATATTGCTTTAGTGCCATTTCTAAATTGTTTTGAAGCTTATATACTTTACCTTTTTTAGTATTTAATGTAACTGAAAAATGAAGTTGAGTATATTTTTTGGATAATGATAATCCTTTTTCAATAAGATTTAAAGCTGAGGAATATTCATTGTTTTCTATTAAATAATCCGCTATTTCTTCATAGCACTGAATTAAATATGTGGAATGATTTTCTTTCTTGTATGGTAATAACTGATTATTTTCAAAATCTTTTAAAAATTGTAATGCTTTATCCTTTTGATTAAGGGCTAAATTCATTCGAATATTACTCAATGAAAAATCAGAGAACGATAGAAAATAGCGCTCATTATCAATAGATTTGATTGATGTATATTTTTTAAAAAAATAATTATTTAGTTTTAAAAGATTCTTCTTTGCATTTTCAATATCGCCATAATTGATGTATTGAAATATTAAATTGTGATAAACTGTGATTAGATAATCTTTATCATTGTTTTTATTTCTATAAATATTCTCCCAAATCTTAGCCGCTTTTTCATAATAAGCAATTGTGTTTTTTTGATTGTAGATATTTGTATAGGCATATGCCAAATTGTTGTAGTTTAAGGCAACTTCATTATCATTTTCGCCATATTGTTTTATGTAAAGAGCAAGTGATTTTTTATAAAATTTAATTCCTTCAAAAGAATTTCCAACTTTGTCGTATAAATATCCTAAATCATACAAATAATCGGTACGTGTTTCTAATTTGGCTTGGTTGAAATCTTTAATTTTATAACTTTTTTCAGCGACTTCTAAGGATGCTTCCCATCCAGTGTTACTGGCTAAATAATGGTATTTTGAAGTTGATAGATTCAACAAAAGTTCAGTTTCAAAGGGATTTCTTTTTTTGATTGAATTTAAATATTGTATGGCTAGGTCTATGTTTTTAATATCCTCCATATCTGACAATAAATAGTCATAAAATAAAATGTAATGTCGTAAAAAAACTTTTTCTGAGGATATTATGGACTGATCTTTTTGAGCTATTTCAAACACTTTTTTAGCTAATAAAAAGTCTTCTGTTTTTTCATAAAAATAAGCTTTTTTTAAAGCTGATTTAAATGATTTAGTTTGCGCACTGATAGTTAATGAAATAAGTAGTGAAAATAATAGTAGTGACCTTATCATAAATTATTTAGTTAATTCAAGTAACTTGTTAGTATACAAAATAATAAAAAGTAAACATTCTATCGAACACTAAATTAAACTATTTTGGTTATTAAAGAAATACAGAGTTACTGTTTTTTTAAGCAATGATATAAAACAAAAAAGCCCAGCCGAGAAACGACTGAGCTTTTATGCTATTAACCAACCAAAAAACTATAAATTATGAAAATTTATCCAAAAATATAAGGAAACCACTCCTTTGTTCTTTTTGATGATGCAAATATATGGCGGTTTGTTGCATTATTACAAGTAAAAAATCAATTTTAACACATATTTGGCAAAAAAGAAGTTACTACAACGTTGTATTTTGATGAATTCGTAATAAAATTAACTTTTTTATAACGTTCCTCTTAACATTTGTTCTCTTTCTATAGACTCAAATAATGCTTTGAAATTACCTGCGCCAAACCCTTTTGCACCCATTCGTTGAATAATTTCAAAAAATAATGTTGGTCTGTCTTCAATCGGTTTTGTGAATATTTGAAGTAAATAACCTTCTTCATCGGCATCAATCATAATGCCTAGTTTTTGAAGTTCATTAATATCTTCTTTGAATTTATTCATGTGGTCTTTCAATCGTTCAGGAATAGCATCATAATAAGCTTGTGGTGGCGTACTCAGAAATTCAATTCCTCGTGAACGCATATCAGCTACTGTTGAAATAATGTCATCTGTTGCTACAGCAATATGCTGAACACCTGAACCTTCGTAAAAATCTAAATATTCTTCTATTTGTGATTTTTTCTTTCCTTCAGCGGGTTCGTTTATTGGGAATTTAATTCTGCCATTACCATTACTCATTACTTTACTCATCAAAGCGGAATATTCAGTAGTGATTTGCTTGTCATCAAAGGAAAGGAAATTTACAAATCCCATAACGTCTTCGTACCATTTTACCCAAGTGTTCATTTCGTTCCAGCCTACGTTTCCAACCATGTGATCTACATATTTTAATCCAACTGGTTCAGGGTTATAATCTGATTTCCACTCTTTATATCCTGGTAAAAATGCACCGTTGTAGTTTTTTCGTTCCACAAACATGTGAACGGTTTCGCCATAGGTATAAATTCCTGCTCGAACTACTTCTCCATGTTCATCTTTTTCTACTGTTGGTTCCATGAATACTCTTGCTCCACGTTTTGTGGTTTCTTCAAAGGCTGATTTTGCATCTTCTACCCAAAGAGCAATCACTTTTACACCATCGCCGTGCTTTTTCACATGTTCACCAATAGGCGAGTTGCTATTCAAAGCTGTGGTTAAAACTAAGCGTATTTTGTCTTGTTTTAAAACATAAGAAGCTCTGTCTCTTAATCCAGTTTCTAATCCTGCATAAGCAAATGATTGAAACCCAAATGCTGTTTTATAAAAATGGGCTGCTTGTTTTGCATTACCTACATAGAATTCTATATAATCGGTGCCCAATAAAGGAAGGAAATCTTGAGCTCCTTCAAATATTTTTTCTAAGCCATACTCGACTGATTTTATTTCTTTACTCATAATTTGTCTTGTTTTTTGCACGCGGATAACACGGATTTTACGGATAAACGCGACTGTTTTTTATAAACTTATTTTTTAGCCCCGATAGTAGTGGAAATCCTTTTGTTTTTTTCTTTTAAAAAAACAAAAGATTGCAACGAATAGCGGGATTAGCTCCTGAAAAAATTACTCCATCCAAGATTTATAATATTTCCCATCGTCAATTCCCATAGCGTATTCAGTAACCATCAATGGACGGAAAGTATCAACCATAACGGCCAATTCCAATGTTTCTTTGTGACCAATACTTCGCTCCATTGCGCCTGGTGCTGGACCATGAGGAATTCCTTTTGGATGTAAAGTGATGTGTCCTTGTTCGATATTATTTCTACTCATAAAATCACCATCTACATAATACAAAACTTCATCAGAATCAATATTACTATGATTGTATGGTGCAGGAATTGCTTTTGGATGATAATCATAAAGTCTTGGACAGAAAGAACATACGACAAAAGTAGCTGTTTCAAATGTTTGATGAATTGGTGGTGGCAAATGCACTCTTCCCGTTATTGGTTCAAAATTGTGAATACTAAATCCATAAGGGAAATTATATCCATCCCAACCGACAACATCAAAAGGATGTGTGGCATAAACTACCTCATGTATCATCCCTTCTTTTTTGATTTTAATTAAAAAATCCCCTTTTTCATCATACGTTTCTAGTTCAGATGGCAATTTGAAATCGCGTTCGCAAAATGGAGAATGTTCAAGATGCTGTCCTGACTCGTTTTTATATCGCTTTGGTGTATAAAATGGTGTAAAACTTTCTACATAGAACAAACGATTTTCTTCGGTGTTGAAATCAATTTGATAGATTATTCCACGAGGAATTATTAAGTAATCACCATATTCAAACGAAATATTTCCCATCATAGTTCTTAGTGTTCCTGAACCTTTGTGGATGAAAATCATTTCATCGGCATCTGCGTTTTTGTAAAAATAGCTGCGTAATGATTTTTTTGGTGCTGCTAATCCAATGGTGCAATCTTTATTGACAAGCATTGGTTTTCTACTATCTAAAAAATCATCTTCCGGTTTTATTTCAAAGCCTTTTAAAAGTAATGATTTTATGTTTTTGTCTATTGCAATTTTTGGTTCAATAGAATAGGATTTTGTAATTTCCTTGACTTGAGTTGGCCTGTGAACATGATACAATAATGAGGAATGACCATGAAAACCTTCTGTTCCAAACAGTTGTTCGTAATAAAAACCACCCGTTGGTTTTTCGAACTGTGTATGTCTTTTTTGTGGAAAATTCCCGAGTTTGTGATATAATGGCATAGTTTTTAATTTGATAATTTAAAAAATCAGATAATTTGAAAATGACATAAATCGAAGTTCAGATAACTAGCTCATTTTCTTATTGACTAATTATCAAATCACAACTTACTCAGGATTTCTCTTGATTAAGAATTTTAAAAATGCCAATAAATCTTGCCAAACAAGTGTCATTTTTATTTGTCTTTTAAATTTTTACCAACGATTATTCCCATTCCAAATGCTGCAATTATTGCTAATAATAGTATCATAGTTGACTTTTTATATTACAAATATCGTAATAATATGAATGCCAAAAAATGATATTTATTAATTTTTAAAAACAAAAAAGGATTAAGAAGTGTTAATTCTTAATCCTTTGTATAAATGTAAATATTGGTTTATTTAGGATTGTTTAGTTTACTGTTTTTCTTTCCATACAAAAAGTATAGCGCAACACCTAATGCCATCCAAATAACAAGTCTAATCCAACTTTCAAGTGGTAATGAGTACATTAAATATAAACATACAACTACACCAGCTATTGGAACAAAAGGAACCAATGGTGTTTTGAAAGCTCTTGGTGCATCTGGCATTTTTTTGCGCATAACTAATACGCCAATACATACTAAAACAAAAGCTAGTAATGTTCCAATGCTTACCATATGACCTAAATCTGAAACTGGAACAAATCCTGCAAACAGACTCACGAATACCAAAAAGAAAAGGTTAGTTTTCCAAGGCGTTCTGAATTTTGAATGTATTTCTCCGAAAAACGGTGGTAATAAACCGTCTTTACTCATGGTATAAAATACACGGCTTTGTCCCATTAACATCACCAACATTACCGAAGTATAACCGGCAAGAATTGCTACAATTAATCCTGTTTGAAGAAAACCATAAGGTGTTTTTGCAAAAGCTGTTGCTGCTGGTTTAGCATCGCCAGCAAATTCATGATAAGGCACTAGTCCAGTCATTACGTGAGCGAATAAAACATATAAAATGGTACAAATTACTAACGATCCTAAAATACCTATTGGCATTCCTTTTTGTGGATTTTTTGCTTCTTGAGCTGCTGTTGATACAGCGTCAAATCCAATAAAAGCAAAGAAAACAGTTGCCGCTCCAGCCGCAATTCCTGACCAACCAAATTCTCCTTTAACTCCAGTATTTTCAGGAATATATGGTGTATAATTGGCTTCGTTTATATAATTCCATCCTAAAACGATAAATAGTATAACAACAGAAACTTTAACAATAACTAAGAAATTATTTATTCCAGCAGATTCTTTTGTTCCACGGATTAGTAAAAGTGATAGCATTGATACTATAAAGACAGCTGGAAGATTGATTAATCCACCTTCAATTAGTGTTCCATCACTCAATTTTAATGTTTCCCAAGGGGAACATATTAAATCAGGAGGTAAATGGATTCCAAATTTGTTTAGTAATTCTAAGAAGTATCTCGACCAACTAACACCTACGGTTGCTGCTCCTAATGCATATTCAAGTACTAAATCCCAGCCGATAATCCAAGCCATGAATTCTCCCATTGTTGCATAAGAGTAGGTATAAGCACTTCCTGCTACTGGTATCATTGAGGCAAATTCTGCATAGCAAAGTCCTGCAAAGGCACAACCAACAGCTGCTAAAACGAAAGACAAGGTCACGGCTGGTCCAGCATGTTCGGCTGCCGCAATTCCGGTTAATGAAAATAATCCAGCGCCAATAATAGCTCCAATTCCAAGTGCAACTAAAGAGCGAGAGGATAATGTTCTTTTTAGTCCTTTTTCTGATTCATCTGCTTCACTTAATAAAACAGCCAACGATTTTCTTTTCCAAATAGACATAAATATATTTTTTGGGTTTTTATAGATTCCAAATATAGTTTTTTTGGAATTAATCAATAAATTTTTTTTCTACTATTAAATTTTTAGAACCAAAACCCAACATTGACCATTGTGTATCCTTTTGCCAATTCGGGTGACCAAGTATATTTTATTTCTATTGGTCCAAAAACAGATTCGTAGCCATATCCTAGCGCATAACCATTGTGTTTTGGCTTACTGAACCAGTTTCCTGTTCCAAAAAGGTTGTCTTCTACATTGGCATAATTGGCAGAAAAATTTATGTGGTTCTTTTTAAAGAGTTCATAATCGATGGTGAAACTTGATTTGATGTAACTATCCGCAGCAATACTAAGGAAATCATATCCATAAAAATGTTTAAAGTTATTAATAGTACTAAAACCATAGCCACCAAGAATAAAATTAAAAAAAGGAGTTGCTTTTCCTCCAGCACTAAATCCTAGTTCTGAATTAATATTTAAGGTTAGTTTTTTAGCAAGTTTTTTTGCAAAAAACACTTCACCTCTTACTACTGAAAATCGCTCAAAATCATTGTTGAAATCGGTTGAATATAAATAAGACTGGATGTCGCCAGAGAAAAGCCAACCGTCTTTTGGGAAGTATTTATTGTCTAATGAATCATATTTTAAATAACCAAAAATACTAAAGTAAACACTGTTTTCGAATACTGGATTATCCTCTTCGAGTGTTTCAGATTTTATTTTTAAATATTTGTGTTCTATTCCACCACCAATTAAATATTTTTGAATAAAAACTGTTTGCATATACGCTTGATTAGTAATGTCTAAAAAGTCAATATTGATTGATTTCAAACCAAGTTGTGTCAAAAGTTCACCATTACTAAAATCAGTTTCCACATTTCGGTTAAAAGTATTTAGTCTTGATTTGAAGCCAAAACTCCAGTAAAATCCATTGTCTACATAATAGTCAATGTTGTAACGAATATTATCTCCTAAAATGGCATCTCCAGAAAAAACATCGTTTTTAAACAATAATTTTTTGTGTGTTAAATTCACCAAAACAGCACTTTTATACAAATCATCGTAGTGCAATCCAAATTTTAAAAAGGTTTTGTTTGGATTTTCAGTTAAGTAGATTTTTAAATCGTCTTTGTTATTGCTGTTTTTTTCTAGAACATAACTTATTCGACTGAAGTTCTGAGTGGCATTAATATTATTTATTCCAGTTTTTAGTTCATCATAAGTGATTGTTTTCCCCGATTTGAAGCGCAACTTTCCTAGAATATATGCTTTTGTGTAATTATCAAGTTTGGTTGTAGTGATATCATTTATGTTAATAAGACTGGATTCATTTTTAAGATTTTGAACTTCATAATTCTTTTGATTTCCGTATTTTTTTATTTGCTCGTAAACAGCAAAAGTCGCTTCTTCTCCTTTTTTGATGATTTCTTGTCCTTTATCGAATGAAATAACGCCATAGTTCGATATATCAGGCTTAATGTAAATGTCTGTCAGCTTAATATTCTCTTTCATTTTGTTAATCATGTCCAAATTAGTGATTTGAACTAAAATTCGGGTAGCGTCTTGAAGTGAATTTCTATCTTTTAAATCGTCTTGAACATCAACACCAATGATGATTTCCGCACCCATTCTACGGAGTTCTTTCACAGGATAGTTATTTGTAACGCCACCATCAATTAAAACTTTTCCGTTCAACTCAACAGGTGAGAATAACGATGGAAAAGCCGAACTTGCCATCATCGCTTGCGCTAAAAAACCATCTCTTAAAATTACTTCTTCGCCGGTTTCAATATTCGTGGCAACACAAATAAAAGGAATTGGCAATTGATTAAAATCTCTGACATGTCTAACGTTGTGCGTTAGTTTTGCTAACATGTTGTAGTTGTATATTCCTTTTGATAATGCCACAGGAATACCAAGTTTGAATTTATTAAATGGCAACGAAACAGAATACATTTCATCATTTCTTTTTTCAAAAAAACTCTTAGAGGTTCGCGGCATATAGTCTTGCAACAATTCATCAAAATTTGTTTCTTGAAAAATAGAATCTATCTGCGTAGCATTATACCCAGAAGCATATAATCCGCCAACGACTGCACCCATACTCGTTCCGCCAATGTAATCTATTTTTACACCTGCTTGTTCTAGAACTTTTAAAACACCAATATGAGCAAAACCTTTTGCGCCACCGCCAGAAAGTACTAAACCAATTTTAGGTCGTTTTTGCGTAATAGTGTCTTGGGCTACAACGAATTGAAGAAAAAAAAGAAAGTAGAAGAATAGTAATGTTTTTTTCATTCGGTGTTATTGATTGCTGATGTTGTAAAATTCGGAAATTTTTTTTGCTTTTGAAGCACCAACCACATCAGAAATTTCTTTTTCTGTGGCTAATTTCAATCTTTTAACACTTTTGAAATGTTTTATTAACGTTAGCATTGTTTTTTCGCCGATGCCTGGAATGGTTTCCATAGACGAATTTAGCGCCGATTTGCTTCGTTTATCTCGGTGGAAGGTAATTCCAAAACGGTGGGCTTCGTTTCGAAGGTATTGAATAACTTTCAGCGTTTCTGACTTTTTATCTAGATATAGCGGAACCGAATCGCCGGGATAAAAAAGCTCTTCCAATCGTTTTGCAATGCCGATTATGGCAATTTTTCCTCGCAAACCTAAATCGTCAATACTCTTTAAAGCCGATGATAACTGTCCTTTTCCACCGTCGATAATGATAAGTTGTGGCAAAGGTTGATTTTCATCCAACAGGCGTTTGTATCGACGGTAAACCACTTCTTCCATAGAGGCAAAATCGTTTGGACCTTCAACGGTTTTTATATTAAAATGGCGATAATCTTTTTTCGATGGTTTTCCGTCTTTAAAAACCACACAGGCCGAAACAGGATTCGTTCCTTGAATGTTAGAATTATCAAAACACTCAATGTGTCGTGGCTCAACCGATAGTCGCAAATCTTTTTGCATTTGAGCCATAATCCGATTGGTATGTCGCTCTGGATCTACAATTTGAATTTGCTTCAATTGGTCCATACGATAGTATTTAGCATTGCGTTCGGATAAATCTAGAATTTGTTTTTTATCACCCAATTGTGGTACAGTAACCTTTATGCTTTCGCCAAAATCCAACGGAAAGGGTAAAATAATTTCTTTTGATGTCAATTTAAAGCGTTCGCGAAGTTCAACAACGGCGAGTTCTAAAAGTTCTTGGTCGGTTTCGTCTAATTTCTTTTTTAGCTCCAGCGTATAGGAACGAATAATAGCGCCATGCGAAATTTGTAGAAAGTTAACATAAGCAACTGCTTCGTCTGAAATGATAGAAAAAACATCGATGTTTGAAATTTTTGGGTTTAAAATCGTGGAACGCGACTGATAATTCTCTAAAACTTCTATTTTTTCTTTTATTTTTTGCGCTTCTTCAAATTGCATGTTGGCAGCAAAGTGCAGCATTTTATTTTTGAAATCTTTCAAACTTTCTTTGAAGTTTCCTTTCAATATTTCGCGAATAGCGTTTACTTGGGTTTGATAGTTTTCGAGGGTTTCATATCCTTCGCAACCACCTTTGCAATTGCCAATATGAAATTCTAAACACACTTTGTACTTTCCTTTTTCGATATTGCTTTCGGTTAAATCATAGTTGCAGGTTCGCAGTGGATACAATTCCTTTATTAAATCTAAAATGGTGTTTACGGTTTTAAAGTTAGTGTAAGGACCAAAATATTCAGAGCCATCTTTAATCATCCTACGCGTTGGAAATATTCTAGAAAAAGGTTCTTTTTTAATGCAAATCCACGGATAGGTTTTGTCATCGCGCAGCAAAACATTATAGCGTGGCTGGAGTTTTTTTATTAAATTATTTTCCAATAAAAGCGCGTCTTGTTCAGAGGAAACTACGATGTGTTTTATCGTTTCAATTTTTCTGACGAGCACATTGGTTTTGCCATTGTCATGCACTTTGTTGAAATAGGAGGCTACTCTTTTTTTGAGATTTTTAGCTTTTCCAACATACAAAATTTTTCCGTCTTTGTCATAATACTGATACACGCCAGGATTGTCTGGAAGGGTTTGTATTTGAAGTTCAAGCGATGGGTTGGTCATTGTTTTGTTTTGTTGTCGGTTGGCGGTTTTGAGTTATCAGTGGTATGCACAAGGTTTGCCATTCAGTAGGAATCTTTCTTTTGCCACAAATAAAACGGATGTTACGGATTATATATTGGTTTAATAGTTATCTTATATTTCTAACAAATTTAATTTAAAATGCCACACAAAACAAATGCAACACTTTTCAATGGATTGAGATATTGAAGATGGCAACTAACAGGACACCATGATGAGTTTAAATACGTATTTTATTAATGGATTTTATTAAAAATTTGATAAAATTCATTAATTATAATATAATAATTATTAAAAAATAAGTACTATACAATTAACAATTAATGTTATTTATAAAAAAATAATTAGTAAATAATAATAGATATATAAAAAGTAATAAAAAATATATAAACTTTATTTATATTTGAATGTATAATTAAATGAAGGAATATGCCAATAGATAATTTAGGAAGTAGTCATTTTACCTCTGAACAAAAGGTGGCTATAAAAGCGGCCTTGGCTCAAATTTTTGAATTGACAGAAAGCTTAGCCGTAAATTTAACTCCCAAAGAGCGCAGTAAATACGGTAAAGTAGGCGAAAAAGGAAAGTTGCTAATTGATAAAGTAAAATCATATCATGATACACAGCCCAACTTGCAATCGCCAGAAGTAGATTGGGTTGAATTTGAAAAAGATTATCAGGATAGGGTTTTTACCACGGGTGTTTTATCGCAATTGGCATCGCTTGAAGAAAGGATGTTGTCTATAAAAATCCTCCGCGATTATGACAATAAAACCGATTCATTGCGTGATTATCAATATGCGAAATACAAAAACAGCTTCGGTTCCCAACCCGGATTTGAGAATAAAATCAATCAATTAAAAGTGTTTTTTCCAAAGACGGGAAAAACTAAAAAAAAGGAGTAAGGTCGTTATAGTATTGTTATGAATAAAACGGATTTAAGAAGTAAGTACAAAGCATTACGAAATCAACTTTCAGAAGAAGAAATTGAAGATAAAAGCCTAGCGATTGCCAATCGATTACTACAGTTCGATATTTGGGAGAAAACCTATTTTCATCTTTTTCTAACCATTGAAGAGCAAAAAGAAGTGGAAACTGAATTTATTCTTCAAATTTTAGCTGGAAAAGACAGAGAGATTGTGGTTTCGAAAACTAATTTTGAAACCAGAGAAATGACGAATTATCTTTTGACGGATAATACTAAATTTCAAAAAAACGAATACAACATTTTTGAACCTGTAGATGGTATTGAAGTTCCAGTTGCTAAACTTGATGTGGTCTTTGTTCCGCTTTTGGCTTATGATAAAAATGGAAATAGAGTAGGATATGGCAAAGGATTTTATGACAATTTGCTCACGAAATGCCGAGAAGATGTTGTGAAAATTGGTTTGTCTTTTTTTGAACCCGAAGACAGTATTGATGATGTTTCAGCAGCTGATGTTCGGTTGGATTTTTGCGTTACACCAAATGGAATTAGTAGTTTCTAATTGATTCTATTTTAGCAAATGCTTTTTTATTGAATACAATTAAAATTCCAATTCCTGTTGAAATAGAAACATCGGCAACATTGAAAATAGCGTTGAAAAACTTGAAGGTTTTTCCACCCCAAATAGGCATCCAATCAGGGAAATTGCCTTCAAATATTGGGAAGTATAACATGTCGACCACTTCGCCATGAAACCAGGATTGATAAGGTTTGTCAGTAAACATTTCGGCTAGTTGATAATGACTATCGCTAAAAAGTCTTCCGTAGAAAACCGAGTCAATAATATTACCCAAAGCACCAGCAAATATTAATGAAATGGCCACCATTAAATAGTTAGAACTACGTCTGTTGCTTGATTCGTAGAGCCAATATCCGATTCCAAAAACCGCTATAATTCTAAAGACAGTTAGGATTAATTTTCCGTATTCGCCTGGAATTTTTGTTCCCCAAGCCATTCCTTCGTTTTCAATAAATAGAATTTTAAACCAATCGAATACATGAACGGTTTCTCCTAATACAAAATTAGTTTTGATATAAATTTTCGAGAATTGATCAACTAAAAGTATAATAGTTATAATTAAAACGGAATTTCGTAATGACATTGTCTAAAAAATTAGTGGCGCAAAAATAGTGTTTTTTTCTAAAAAAATAACGCTCCAAAAAGGAGCGTTAAAGAATTTATTTTTAACGTGTTATCGTTGTAAATTTTTCGCTTCAATACTCATCGTAGCATGAGGAACGATTTTTAATCTTTCTTTGCCAATTAGCTTTCCAGTTACTTTACAAATACCATAGGTTTTGTTTTCTACACGGAAAAGAGCATTTTTTAAGTCGCGAATAAACTTTTCTTGACGAATTGCCAACTGCGAGTTAGCTTCTTTAGACATGGTTTCGCTTCCTTCTTCGAATGCTTTAAACGTCGGCGATGTATCATCAGTACCATTATTTAAATCATTCATATAAGCGCTTTTTATCAACTCTAAATCAGCTTTTGCTTTTTCAATTTTTGCTACAATAATTTCTTTGAACTCTGCTAAATCAGCATCTGAGTATCTTAATTTTTCATCTATCATAATCGTTCGTAATTATTTAGAAATTAATATTCTTGTTTTTATCTCGTCGAATTCTATTTCAGAACCATTTGTCACTTCATTTTCTAAAACCAAAGTTTCAGTTAATGTCTCCGATTTGATATAGTTTTCGTTTTCTTTTATTGCTACAGCTAAACTATCTGTATGTTGTAATTGTACTTTAATTTTATCCGTTACTTCAAAACCACTGTCTTTTCTAAGGTTTTGAATTCTATTGACTAATTCTCTTGCAATTCCTTCGTTTTTCAAAGCTGGCGTTAGTGTAATGTCTAGTGCAACTGTTATGCCATTTGCATTGGCTACCAACCAACCCGGAATATCTTGTGAGGAAATCTCAACGTCTTCGGTTGTTAAAATTATACTTTTTCCTGAAATAACAAGCACTAGCATACCTTTAGCTTCTAGTTCCGCAATTTGTTCGGGTTTGAAATTTTGTATTTCTTTGGAAATCAATCCCATATCTTTACCAAAACGAGGTCCAAGTGTCTTGAAATTAGGCTTGATTTGCTTTACTAAAACACCCGATGCATCGTCTAAAAGTTCAATTTCTTTCACGTTTACTTCGGCTTTTATCAGGTCAGAAACCGCTTCGATTTCAGTTCGTTGATTCTCGTCAAGTATTGGTATCATTATCTTTTGCAATGGTTGACGTACCTTTATCATTTCCTTTTTTCGGAGCGATAAAACAAGTGATGAAACTGTCTGTGCTTTCATCATTTTGCTTTCAAGTGATTTATCAACAAAGTTTTCAACCGAATTTGGAAATTTCGCCAAATGTACAGACTCAAATTCCTCTGAATGTGTTGCCTGCGTTAAATCTCTGTAAAGTTTGTCCATGAAAAATGGAGCGATTGGCGCAGATAATTTTGCAACGTTTAACAAACAAGTATAAAGTGTTTGGTATGCTGCAATTTTATCGGTTCCGTATTCGCCTTTCCAAAAACGACGTCGACACAAACGAACATACCAGTTACTTAAATTTTCTTGAACAAAATCAGAAATGGCTCTTGCAGCTTTAGTTGGCTCATAATCGGCATAAGCTTCATCAACTGTTTTTATCAATGTATGCAATTCCGATAAAATCCAACGATCGATTTCTGGTCTTTCGTTTAATGGAATTTCAGCTTCTGCGTATTTGAATCCGTCGATGTTTGCATATAAACTAAAGAACGAATAGGTGTTATAAAGCGTTCCGAAGAATTTACGACGCACTTCGGCTACACCTTCAATATCAAATTTTAAATTGTCCCAAGGATTCGCATTGGCAATCATGTACCAACGCGTCGCATCCGGACCGTATTCTGCCAAGGTCGTAAACGGATCTACGGCGTTGCCTAAACGCTTGGACATTTTTTGTCCGTTTTTGTCTAAAACCAATCCGTTTGAAACTACATTTTTATAGGCAATTTTATCAAAAACTAAAGTTCCGATGGCGTGTAAAGTATAGAACCAACCACGCGTTTGGTCAACACCTTCTGCAATAAAATCGGCTGGAAAATCTTTGTTTTCGTCAATTTTATCTTTATTTTCAAATGGATAATGCCATTGTGCATAAGGCATTGCGCCCGAATCGAACCAAACATCGATTAAATCACTTTCGCGTTTCATTGGTTTTCCTGAGGCAGAAACTAACGTGATTGCATCGACTACATTTTTATGCAAATCAACTAAATTGTAGTTTTCCTCGCTCATGTTTCCAACCACAAAACCTTTGAACGGATTTTCTTTTTGGAAACCAGCTTCGATTGATTTTTCAATTTCTGAATACAATTCTTCTACTGAACCAATTAGTATTTCTTCGGTTTTGTCTTCGGTTCTCCAAATTGGCAAAGGAATTCCCCAATATCTTGAACGCGATAAATTCCAATCGTTAGCATTTTTTAACCAATTTCCGAAACGTCCTTCACCTGTAGCTTTTGGCTTCCAGTTGATGGTTTCGTTAAGGTCGAACATTCTTTCTTTAACATCAGTTACTTTGATGAACCAAGAATCTAACGGATAATATAAAAGTGGTTCGTCTGTTCTCCAACTGTGCGGATAACTGTGAACGTATTTTTCTACTTTAAAGGCTTTATTTTCTTCTTTTAATTGGATGGCAATTTCTACATCTGCAGAACGTTCTGGAGCAGTTCCAGCATCGTAATACTCGTTTTTAACGTATTTACCTGATAGATTACCCAAACCTTGAATGAATTTCCCTTGTAAATCTACTAAAGGAACAGGATTTCCATTTTCGTCAAGAACCAACATTGGCGGCACTTCTGGCGTTGCTTCTTTCGCAACTTTAGCATCATCAGCACCAAAAGTTGGCGCTGTATGAACAATTCCGGTTCCGTCTTCTGTCGTTACGAAATCTCCTGAAATTACTCGGAAAGCATTTTCTGGATTTTGATAAGGTAAAACAAATTGCATTAGTTGTTCGTAGCGAATTCCGACTAAATCTTTTCCTTTAAATTCGGTTAAAATTTTAAATGGAATTACTTTGTCGCCAGCTTTATAATTTTCAAAATCAGATGAATTTTCGCTCGCAACAAATCCTTTTCCAAATTGTTTTCCAACTAAATTTTTAGCTAAAATAACTTTTACAGGTTCGAAAGTGTATTGATTGAAAGTTTCCACCAAAACATAATCGATTTTTGGTCCAACTGTTAACGCAGTATTTGAAGGCAATGTCCAAGGTGTTGTCGTCCAAGCCAAGATATGAATCGTTCCAAAACCTTGAAGAAAACTTGGTAATGTTTCGTTTTTAGTTTTGAATTGCGCCACAACCGTTGTATCCGTGACATCTCTGTAACTTCCTGGTTGGTTTACTTCGTGAGACGATAATCCTGTTCCAGCTTTTGGAGAATATGGTTGGATGGTGTAGCCTTTGTATAGTAAATCTTTGTTGTAAATTTGTTTTAAAAGCCACCAAACGCTTTCCATATATTTGGATTTGTAAGTTACATATGGATCTTCCATATCAACCCAATAACCCATTTTTTCGGTTAGATCGTTCCAGACGTCGGTGTAACGCATTACGGTTTTTTTACACGCTTCGTTGTATTCTTCGATAGAAATAGTTTTTCCGATATCTTCTTTGGTAATTCCTAATTCTTTCTCAGTACCTAGTTCTACTGGTAAACCGTGTGTATCCCAACCTGCTTTTCGTTTTACTTGAAAACCTTTTTGAGTTTTATAACGACAAAAAATGTCTTTGATTGCACGCGCCATTACGTGGTGAATTCCAGGCAAACCGTTTGCACTTGGTGGACCTTCAAAAAACACATATGGCGTTGCGCCTTCACGTGAAGTTACAGATTGTTCAAAGACGTTATTTTTTTTCCAAAAATCAAGAACTTCTGACGCTACAGTTGGCAGGTCAAGTCCTTTGTATTCAGTAAACTTAGTACTCATTTTTATCGTTTTCTTTAATCAGTTTGCGAAAGTAATCAATTTTGATAAAAGAGAATAGAAAATAGATAAAAGAGAATAGACTTTTGACAAATATTTAGAAAGAATTATGATTTTTTATCTTTTTACGAAAAAACTTCTTTTAAAACGTTTAATGATTTAGGTTTTTAAAATTAAAAATTTTCTTTTGCGTTATTTTGATATAACAACTGAAGATTTATAAAAATCAAATGCAGTGTTTATTAAATCACGGTATTCGTTATATCTTTCTTTTTCCAAGTGTGTGAAATTATAAAATTCTTCGATTGAGATTTTTAAAATGTTTCCTTCGATTGTGGCAATTGAATTAAAATCGGCAATCACTTCTTTGTTTTCATTGTCTTTTAATTGCTTACTAAAAACTAAATTATCAACATTTTTTATTGTATATCCATTTGGAATATTGAGTGTTATAGTGTGAAGGTATTTCTTTGGATAATATAAATCAACTGCATATTTTCGTTCGGTTTCTTGATATAAATCTGTTTGCTTTCCGAGCACTTTACCTATTGAAAATAGGTAGTTTTTGCCTGCATTTTCAATCCATGATTCTTTTATTTGAACTTGAGTGTCAAAAGTGAAGGGTTTGGTATTGTCATAATTAAATTCATATTCTTTATTTGAAATTGTATAATTTTTGATGTCAACATTAATATCCTGAAATACATTTTCTTTGATGTAATCTTTCAATTTATCTTCTGAAATATATTTCATATAATATCTTGAATAATAGGAGCGATATCCTGTTGTTTCCATTTTTTTGTTAACGTTAACAGTTTCCATATCTTCATCGATAGTGATATTGCTATTGGTTTTTACAAGATTTTCATCGACAGTTGGGCTATCGATTGTGACGAAATCATAATAAACATTTTTATTGTTTTTACCCTCTGTTCGAAACATTACGGCGCTATTGTTAATACAAACATTACTAGGTGGACCATAAGGCATCCAATAGTCGAAAGGAGTCAGACGTTTATTGGTTTCAGGTATAAAAATCATGATTTCTGAGAGTGTTTGTGGAACCACGTGTACTTCGTCAAAATGATCTTCAAATTTATTAGTAGATGCAATTAGTTTGTATTTTATGTTAAGGTAATCAAGCACATCTTTATACAAATTCAAAACCATTTTAGGAGTTATTTTTTTGTCTTCAAAGATTTTTTTATAACTAGGTTGGTAGTCTATTTCAAGATTATTTTTTATGTAAATATCCATTTTTTTCAATCTTTCATCAAGTGGTATTGAACTATCATCCAACTTTAAATCTGAAATAAATTTCTTTACCATAGTTTTGGCATTTGTTCCATCGGCGTAATAATTTAAATCGCGAAAAAAGTCTTGAAAATCATAACTTATTGTTCGTGTATAGTAGTAAACTTTAGCCAGATTTGCGTAATTTGTTGCATTTGTTTCAAACTTATAAGCGGGTAGGTTTTTTACATAAAAAATTTTATTTTTATTGGTTGAAGCTTCGGTCATGCCATTATATCCGTAGGCATAAGTGAAAGTGTTTGGAATTTCATTAATTTGAAATTTACCCTCTATTACAGGGATTGTTCTCTGAAAATATTCTACTCCTGATAGTTCAGGAAAGTCTTTAATTACATAAAAGTATTCAATAATATCACCTTTTTCAACACCTTCAAAAACAAATTGGCGTTCGTCAGAGTTTTCTTTTTCTATTATTCTTTCCTTGGGAAGTTCTTCTATTGTTCCATTTTCTTTGATTACTCTTGCTCTTAAATCTCGATAATCACGAACATATTTTTTATCAATAGAAACCTTGTTAAAATTATTCACACCTTCGTTAGAAAGGATTTTAATGGCACTGTGTTTTACAACAAACCCTTTGTAAGTATAATATCCGACACGGTTTTCATAAAAACGGTAATCTTTTAAAACAACTGCTGGATAATTTTCAAACTCTTTTGGAATTTCATTAAATTTTGGAACTGTTTCCCATTCATAATTCTTTACTTCTTCGACTTGTGAAAAAGCAAAAAATTGGGTAAGTATAAACAATAAAATAAAATTTTTTTTATTCAAACAAATGGAATTGTTTGTGTTTTGTTTGAGAATAGTTGATTTCATATTTTGGTGAGAATAATGTTTTGATTATATTGTTTTGTCATGCTTTTTATGGCTGCATTCCAATTGGCAAAATTGTTTTTTTCCAATAGTAATTTATTCAACATTAATTTTTGTGACACTATTATTTTATTGTTTTTTAGTGTATAGTTAACATTAACATCAAGCAATTCGTTTGAAAAAACATAATTTTCTGGCAAGAATTCCGTTTTATAGTCATTTGGTAAAGTTATTTCATATTCGAAATTATATGATTTTTTAAAATCAAATTCCAAAGGGACTTTTCTTTTTTCTTCATCAATCCGTTCATTTGAAAATGGAAAAAATAAAATAGGTTTAAAAATAATTTGATTGTCAATCTGTTTTGTCCATTTTTCAAGCTCAAAATTATGTTTTATTTCCAATGGGTTTTGTGACAAGTCATCGTTTTTAATTTTAATATTGGAGGTAGTTAAATTTTCAATAAAACGAGAAAGGTATTCCTTTAGTACTTCATCTTTATGAAGTGCAGATTTATAAGTACTTAAAAAGTGCGTTTTATTATAACCTTTCAATTTAAATTCTGCTTCACCTATTAATTTATTATTTTCAATACGGTATTGGATTAAACCACTATGTTGGTTGTCTTCGGGAAGAGTTATAGGAACTGAAATTATTTTATAATTATTTGCATCTATTTTTAATAAAGCTTGTTTACCTTGAATAAATGGAGTAAACGAGGGGAAAGTGGTAAACTGACCTGTTGCATCGAGGAAAATATATTTTTCATCAACTTTAGCTACTGCTATCATATGATTATCAACTATTGGTGTTGGGACTGCTTCATAAGTATAATTGTTATGCCGTGTTCCAATCCATGCTATATAGGATTCGATATTGGCATAATGCAACATTTCGTTCAGCAAATTGGCCATGTCTTTGCAATCGCCATATTTTTTTTGAAAAACATCGGCAGCTTCTCTTGGAACAAAACCGCCCATTCCGTCTTCAAATGCTACGTAATGAATTTTGGTTTGGACAAAATCAAAAATCGCTTTAACTTTTTCTGAACTAGATGTAAGTCCTTTAATCAATGATTCGGTTTCCTTTTTTAGAGCTGTTTGATCTGTTTTGTTGATGTCTTTGACTGTTTGATAATAGTATTTATACAAATTGTCAATAGAACCTAACACTTCTTCCTTGCCTAAACTAGTAGTATAATTTTTGATGTAAAAAATTAAATGGGGTAAAAAGTAGGATGGATTTGGCGCATCTTCAAAGTAGTCAACTTTAGTACTGTTAAGTAATTGCCAAGTATAAATGGTATAATCGCCTTCTTTTATTGATGAAAACTGAATAAAATCAGTATCATCTCCTTGAAGAATATAACCTATTTCAACTTTGTTAGACACTTTTAGAGTTACTTTAGAGTCTTTACAATCTAAATTGTCTTTAAAATAGTAAGTGTCCAACAGTTGTGGCACTTTAAAAGTTTTTCTATATGAAGAATAGGTTTGTGAACCTTCTTTTAAATTTGGGAATGAATAATATTTAAATTTCATATCATGATAGAAAATTTCGTCTATTTGGCGATCTTCTGTTCCGATGTACTTAACTTTTTCTTTTTTATTTTCTGGTGAAATGCTGTAGGCTTCGATATCGCTTATTTCTTCAAATGAACTTGTATAATCTATTCGGTTTTGCTTTATAAAAATATTGTCTTTGTCACCTACCCATTTTCGTTCTTCTGAAAATAAGGTTATAACTAGTTTTTCACTTTTTAGGTCAACAATATAATTATCTGTTTTGCTGATGATATATGATTTTGGTTTTGTATTTTGTCCTATTCCGACAAAACAGGTTAAGAGGAAAACGAAAATCTTTAATTTATTAAGTAAAGTCATTTTTTGGCTATAATTGGAAATAAATTTCTTAGAATAGTGCGAAATAACATAAAAATTATGAAAAAATACTCTTTAAGCAAAAACTTCTTTTAAAACGTCTAAAGATTTAGGTTTTTTGAATCCATCAAGGTGAATGGTATAATAATCTAAAATAATTTTCAGAAGAATTTGGCGTTCAATTCCAGCAAAGACTTTTTGATTGCTGTCGAATTTTAGATCAATGAGTTTTTTGAATAAATGGGTTTCATGTTGGGTAAGACAACTTGTTCCTAAAATAGGGGAGAAAATTCCATCTTTCATTTCGAAATGATTGTTTTCGATTTCAGAGACATCGGGATAAAAACCCAAAAATTTTGTTATTTCTAAAAGTAAAATCAAGT
The DNA here is from genome assembly GCF_004362665.1 of Flavobacterium dankookense. GTDB lineage: Bacteria > Bacteroidota > Bacteroidia > Flavobacteriales > Flavobacteriaceae > Flavobacterium > Flavobacterium dankookense. The sequence goes on from NZ_SNXR01000012.1 coordinate 411,425, forward strand.
GGAAATTGGAGGTTTCCTCATGTGTGTCTAGCCAAAGCAAAGCGGTTTCTAGAAAGGTAAATAAACTTTCGTTTTTTTCTTCTTCTTGAATGCTGTGATGTAACATTTCGGATAGAAAAATAACGATAGTGCTTTTAATAACATCGGTGTTTATAGTTTGATATACCGTTGCAAGCTTAATTTCTTTGAAATGTTCTAAAGTTCCTTTGTTTTTGTGAATGGCTTCGATTTCAAGAATAGTTAATGGTTGAAAATAGCCGATTTTTTGGGATGATTTTTTGTTGGAAAAAGCACTTTGCACAAAATAACTTTTTAATCCATCCGATTGGGTAAAACATTTTACAATCAAGCTTTTTTCTTGATAACGAAGCGATGAAATAACGATGGCTTTAGTTTTTACCAACATTGGAATTTGGGATTTTCGCGTTGGATATTATCTGACGATCATTACTTTTTTAACAGTAGTTTCGGAACCATCTTCGGCAGAAATAAAAATCATATAAACTCCTGAAGCGACTTTGTATTTGCCAAAAGCTGTTGTATCCCATTCTATTGTTCCGCCTTCTGAAGTGGTTTCGTGAACTAGATTTCCTTCGATGTCGGTTATCTTTATTGTTGCTTTTGATATTAATCCAGCAATTTTAACAGTTCCAACAAATTCTGGGCGAACAGGATTTGGATATACATAAACGTTTTTTAAATCATCAGCTGGTTTTGTTGATGTTCCTTGAAAGGAAATCATTCCTCTATCGGTAGCAAAAAACACTTCGCCTGTTGTTGGATTAATAGCTATTTCGTTTACAGAATTACTTGGTAAAGGTGAATTGTCTGTAGTGAAATGATAAATTGTTTCTTGTCCGTTTGGAGAAAATAAAAAAACACCTGAGTCTGCTGTTCCAATCCATTTTCTATTAGATCCATCAACTTCGATATCGGTAACAAATTGTTCGAATAATAATTCTTGACCAATATCGCCGTCTTGAATAACAATTCGGTTAGTATTTATTTGACCTTCATTGTTGTAACTACTTATGCTTGAAAGTACACGCAAACCCTTAGATGTTCCAATCCAAACTTGATTTCGATTGTCAATTGCCAGTGCTCTTACATCTTTTGCTGGCAAATTGCCTTCATCAACGCCTTCGGTTATTTTTTTAAAGACATTGTTATTTTCGTTAAAAGCAATTAGTCCATTTTGTGAAGAACCGATCCATTTAGTTCCATTTCTGTCGATAACAATTCTGCTGTAATCGTTTGCTCCAACTGCAGCAAGAATACTTTCCATATTGTAGGATTGCCATTGGCCATTTGCTCGCAAAACTTTTAACCCATTGTTAATACGGCTATTGGTTATCCATAAGTTATTTGATCGGTCAAAAGCGCTTGGGCCAATTCTTATATTTTCTAACGAGCCAGAAACTATAGATTCTAAGCTACTGTTTGCTGATTGATATAATGTAGTAGGAATATCATTTTCAATTTTTATTAATCCATTGTTGTAGGAACTAATATAGGTTTCGTTTTCATTATTTGGATTTATTGTAGCTCGTGTTAGTGCTTTAGCATCAAGCATTTCAGAATATGGAATATTTAACCAACCATCAGACTCAGAAAATTTGCTTACTCCAAATTGTGATAGTGAAAATCCTATGTATAGATAGGGATTGAATTCAATGTTATAACCGCCATAAACTGCCCATAAATTTGTTGATGAGCTGCTGATTGAAAACATTCTGTTTTTCGATGGACCATCGGGCATAATATATTCAAAACTTGCTGGAGATTCAATTGTTGAAGTTAGAATTCCGTTTTCGTTTGTTCCAATGTAGATTGTATTGTTTATGACTGTTGCACAAGTAAATGTTATTGTTTGGTCTGTGATTTGTGATGATTGAATATGCGCTAATTGATTGAAGCTTGTATTGTAAACATAAACATCATTCAAAGTAGTAATCATTAATTTATCATTATAAGTTCTAATTTCTATGTTGACCTGGTTTAAATTAACAATTTCTTCAAAAAAAGAACCATTATATTTGTAAACTCTATTGTTTAAGTTAGAGCCAACTAATTGATTATTGTAGGTTACTAATCCATTCCAAAAGCCAGCATCAAATGTTTGCCATTGATTGAAATCATTTAAGTTTGGATTTGTTAATGCTGCTCTTTTAATTCCGTTGAAAACAGTTACTGCATAAATTTCATTATTGAGAACAGCAGTCTGGTAAATTTTTATTTCAGTTCCATTTGGACCAATAAAATAGGTATCACCAAAATTTAATGTGTCAATATTATATTGAACAATTCCAAAATCACAAGAAATATAAATTATCCCTTCATGTTCCATGAAATGATTAATTCGTTTTATATTTGGAGGTATGGATTTATTAATGATGTCAACTACATTAGTAACACTTCCATCAATGTCGTTCACAACAATTAGTAATCCATTTTCATAACCAATGATTGTTTTTTTGAAAGTGTTACTATGATGAATAGCTGTTATTGTTTGTCCTGAAAGGCCATCAATTGTATTTGTGGTTTTAATGGTATTCGAAAGAATGTTTTTTGAAAATAATGCGTTTTCACCAGCTCCAATAATTCTATCAGTTGCTTCTGTAATGTCTTTTATCTGATTGTATGAAAAATATCCTTTCCAATTAAGATTTGATTGTGCAAATCCAAATTGAAGAATAAAAATTAAAAAAAGGAATACTTGTTTTTTCATCACAAAAATTATTTACAAATATAGTATAAACGTAAAAAACTCTGTTTTAATATAAATTAAAAAAAAATGCCTTCTTTTTGAGAAGGCAAATTTTGGTTTTGGTTGGTTTTTAATATATTAGACAATTCCTTGAGCAAGCATTGCGTCAGCTACTTTTACAAATCCTGCTATGTTTGCACCTTTAACGTAGTCAACATAACCATTTGCATCCGTACCATATTTTACACAAGCCGCGTGAATATTTGCCATAATTGCTTTTAATCTTTCGTCAACTTCTTCTGAAGTCCAACTTAAGCGTAATGAATTTTGAGACATTTCTAAACCAGATGTTGCAACACCACCAGCATTTGAAGCTTTTCCTGGTGCAAATAAAATTTTTGCATTTAAGAATGCCGTTACAGCTTCTGGAGTTGAAGGCATGTTTGCACCCTCAGCCACACAAATACATCCGTTTGCAATTAATATTTTTGCTTCTTCTTCGTTCAATTCGTTTTGAGTTGCACATGGTAACGCTACATCACATTTTACTTCCCAAGGACGTTTTCCTGCAACGAATTTAGCGTTTGGATATTTTGTTACATAATCTGAAATTCTTCCATAGTTTACGTTTTTAATTTCCATTACATAAGCTAATTTTTCAGCATCAATTCCGTCAGCATCATAAATATATCCAGATGAATCAGACATTGTTACAACTTTTCCGCCTAATTGGGTTGCTTTTTGAGTTGCATATTGCGCTACGTTTCCTGAACCTGAAACGACAACTGTTTTCCCAGTAAAGCTATCGCCTTTAGTAGCCAACATGCTTTGAGCAAAGTACACATCGCCATATCCAGTTGCTTCTGGACGAATTAATGAACCTCCAAAAGTGATTCCTTTCCCAGTTAAAACTCCCGTAAATTCGTTTCGTAATCTTTTGTATTGACCAAACATGTAGCCAACTTCTCTTCCTCCAACACCAATATCTCCAGCAGGAACATCAGTGTCAGCACCAATGTGTTTAGAAAGTTCCGTCATAAATGATTGACAAAATCTCATGATTTCAATATCTGATTTTCCTTTTGGGTCAAAATCTGCTCCACCTTTTCCTCCACCCATTGGCAAAGTAGTTAATGAATTTTTAAAAGTTTGTTCGAAAGCTAAGAATTTTAAGATACTTAGGTTTACAGATGGATGAAAACGAATTCCTCCTTTGTAAGGACCAATCGCAGAGTTCATTTGAATTCTGTATCCTCTGTTTACTTGAGTATTTCCAGCATCATCAATCCATGTTACTCTAAACATGATTACTCTTTCTGGTTCTACCATTCTTTCCAAAAGCATTTTGTTTTGGTATTTTGTATTTTGTTCGATAAAAGGAATAACCGTTTCAGCAACTTCCTTTACTGCTTGCATGAATTCTGGTTCGTTAGCATTTCTTTTAGCTACAGCTTCTAAAAAGGCATCAATACTGTGTGACATAAAAATAATTTTTTGTTTAAGAAAACGATTTCGTTAAGTGGGGCAAATATACATTTTATTGAAATATCGGGTTGTTTTTTTGAAAAATTATTTTAGGAATTTGAATAAGAATGGATTAAATTGGATTTTAGTGCAACTTATCGCTTTTTTTTTTTACAACTGAATGATGTTTTTATATATTTGTCGAGAATTGAATTAATAGTTATGCAAAAGCCCAAATATTTTAGTCTACTATTTTTATGTCTTTTAGTTTTTACTACAAGCGTTAATGCACAGTTTGGTTTCTCACATGAGGTTGGAGTTATCGCCGGTCCAGTTGCTTTTCAATCGGATTATGGTGTTCGTGGAGACTTTGAAACAAATTCAGGTAATACAGGTTATGGTATTGGATTGATACACTATCTTAACTTCTCTTATAAAGCAGAGTGTAATTGTTATACACCAGAAACTTACTTTAATGATCACTTTAAATTGAGAAGTGAGTTGTCTTATAACAAAACGGAGTTACAACATTTTGGTAAATGGGTTGATAAAAGCAGAACTTCACAAATTGCTAATCAATTGAGAGGAATGCGTGGAAGTACTTCGGTTACTAACATTGGGATGCAATTAGAATATTTTCCTTTAAGTATTAGAGATTTTACTGCAACTATTGGTTCTTGGGCACCATTTGTTAGTTTGGGTGGTCAGTTTAGTTTTTATGATCCAGAAGCATATTCAACTCTTGGTGAATTAGATACACCATTAACTACTCCAGTCAAATATTTAGGAGCAACTACAAATCAAGGAGGAACAGTTTGGTCTATTGTTTCAAGTGTTGGAACTCGATACAAATTAACTGAACTTTCCGATTTAATGGTTGATTTACGAGTTCAATATTATTTCTCCAACTGGGTTGATGGTCTAAATCCCGATCCAAAAGTATATACAGAGAACAAAGCCAATGACTGGAATGTTTGGTTTAATGTTGGATATATTTATTATCTACAATAGGATTTAATCCTCAACAGCATCTTTATAATCTGGATATAGGAACTTATTGTAAGGGAATCTTGTTACATGGATTTCTCTTATTGAAGTGTATATTTTTTCTCTAAATTCTTCAAAGTTATCTTTATTGGTTGCCGAAATGAACAAAGCATTTTCAGCTCCAACATTGTTCATCCATGTTGTTTTCCATTCTTCTAGACTATAATGTTTGGTTGTTTTTTCGGTTATTAAATCATCCTCATCAATAGTTAGATGTTTATAAGCATCAATTTTATTGAAAACCATCAATGTTGGTTTGTCATTACTCTTTATGTCTTGAAGAATTTGATTAACCGATTGAATATGATCTTCAAAATCAGGATGAGAAATATCTACAACGTGTAATAATAAGTCGGCTTCTCTAACTTCGTCAAGCGTACTTTTAAACGATTCGATAAGCTGGGTTGGCAATTTTCTAATGAAACCTACAGTGTCTGAAAGTAAAAAAGGTAGATTTTTGACAACAACTTTTCTAACGGTTGTGTCTAAGGTTGCAAATAATTTATTTTCAACAAAAACATCACTTTTACTAATCACATTCATTAAAGTAGATTTACCTACATTGGTATATCCTACTAAGGCAACTCTAACCATTGCGCCACGATTTCCACGTTGAACAGACATTTGCTTGTCGATAGTTTTTATTTTTTCTTTCAAAAGAGCAATTCTATCACGAACAATACGTCGATCAGTTTCAATCTCTGTTTCTCCAGGTCCACGAAGTCCAATTCCTCCTTTTTGTCTTTCAAGGTGAGTCCACATTCCTGAAAGACGAGGTAATAAATATTGACATTGTGCTAATTCAACTTGAGTTCTTGCATAAGACGTTTCAGCTCTTTGTGCGAAAATATCCAATATAAGATTAGTTCTGTCTAAGACTTTACAATCTAAAATCTTAGAAATATTTTTTTGTTGCGATGGAGACAACTCATCATCAAAAATGACAGTTGAAATATTTTTATCTTTAACGAACGCATGTATTTCTTCCATTTTTCCAGTTCCAAGAAATGTTTTTGGATTTGGTCGTTCTAATTTTTGTGAAAAACGCTTAACAACTTCTCCGCCAGCGGTAAAAGTCAAAAATTCAAGTTCATCAAGATACTCAACCAATTTCTCTTCCGATTGATTTTGAGTTATAATTCCAACAAGTACCGTTTTTTCAAAAGCGGCATTTACTTTTTCTAACATAGTTAAATTTTATCTTGCAAAGGTAACTATAAAAGGAGTTAACCTATTTTTTAAAGAATGTTTTTCGTTAAAAATTAAATTTTTGTTATTAATTTCATAAAATTTTCTAAATTTGGAACTCAAAAACCAAAAAATATTAATCAAACAACTAAATTTTCATTTATGAAAAAAATTACACTATTGCTGTTGAGTTTGTTTTTTTCAATAGTTGGCTACGCACAATTTACGCCAACTGTTGAAGGATTTGAAGACACAACAGGACCAGATCCACTTCCTGGTACGAACTGGACACTTAGTACAGGAAATTGGACTGTGTTCACTTTAGGAACAACAGACGCTTCAACCCGTTGGGAGACTATAACTGGTGCTGCAAATGTTAATTCAGGAACAAGAGCCGCTAGATCTAACAGAGGTAATGTTGGGCAAAACGGAACTTTTAAAAATTTCTTAGTTTCGCCACTTGTAAATATGCCGTCTAACGCTGAATTGCATTTTTGGACACGATTATTTCAAGCTGCAAATCAAAACACAGTATTTAGGATAATGATTGCGCCAGAAGGTGCTGATCTATCCTCTGAAAGTTCTTATACAACTGTTCAACAATGGACTGAACTTGATTTGCTTGCAGGCAATTTTAATATTTACGCCGAAAAAGTAGTTGGTTTGTCAGGTTTTGCTCCATCAGGAGCTGATATTCATATTGCTTTCGTTATGGAAGATACTCAAGAAAATCCCGCAGCTAATAGTGATAGATGGTTAATTGATGATGTTAGTGTTGTGGCACAATGTCCTGCGCCAACATTAGCAAGTTTAGCTGTAAGTAGTATTACACAAACTTCTGCTAATTTAAATTGGGATAATCCTAGTGGTGCAACTTCTTGGGAAATTGAAATAATTCCTGCAGCTGCTAATCCAACAGGAACAGGAATTGTTTATAATGGTATTCTACCTTATCTTGCCACAGCAACACAACCTGCAGGTGTAGCTTTTACACCTACTACAGCATATAAGTATTACGTCAGAGCCATATGTTCTGGTGGACCAAATAGTGCTTGGATTGGACCTAAAGAATTTTCAACAACACGACCTGGTTTGAGCTGTGATGCTCCTATTCAGGTTCCGTTACCATTACTATATACTACAACTGATAATACAACAAATTATGCTGATAATAATGATGTTTCTCAGCCAGCAGGATGTGTTGCTGGAAACACGAATTATATGGCAGGTAATGAGGTTTATTATTCTTATATAGCACCAGCCAATGGAACTATAAGCGTTACAATGACACCAAATGCTGCAAACTCTAGTTTGTTTGTTTATCAAGGTTGTGCAAACTTAGCTGTTGCTTGCGTTGGAGGAGTTGCCAATGATACTGCAGCAGTAAGAAGCTTACCAAATATTCCTGTTGTAGCAGGACAACAATATATTATTGTATTATCATCTAGTGCTGCGACACAAACTTATGGATATACTTTAGTAATTCAAGATGTGAATTGTGCTCAACCAGCAGCACCTACTGTTTCTGGAATTACGCAAACAAGTGCTAACGTAAGTTGGCCAGCTGGAGCAGCTACTTCTTGGGAAGTAGTTTGGCAACCTGCTGGTGGACCAATACCATCTGGTTCTGGAACACAAACTAATGTTAACACAAACTTCCCTGTTACACCTTTAACTGCAAATACTTCTTATGATTTCTACGTAAGAGCTGATTGTGGTAATGGAACTGATTTTAGTGCATGGACTGGACCAATCAACATAAGAACATTGTGTGACGCATTCCCAGTTCCTTTTCAAGAAGGTTTCAATTCAACTTCTACTACTGAAGGATGTTGGACTATCTTGAATGTAAACGGAGATGATGATTCATGGAGTACTAACGATACTTTTGATCCATTTGAAGGTGATCAATCCGCTTCAATAAATACTGAAGGCGGAACAACAGGAACTAATGACGATTGGTTAATATCTCCACAAATTAACTTAACAGGAAATCAACGTTTAAAATTCCGTTATAGAGTTCGTTCCGATTTTGAACCAAATGATTTTAGAGTAATGTTATCAACTAGTGGAACAACTCCTGCAAGTTTCACTACAGTTTTGGTTCCTTTGACATCTTACAGTAATGAAAACTACATAGAGAAGGTTGTTAATTTAACAGGTTTTAATCAACCTTCAAATATTGCTTTTCATGTTCCTGCTGGAGGTTTAGATGGTTGGATTTTATATATTGATAATTTTATTATAGAAGATTTACCAACTTGTCCTGAGCCAACGGATTTAGTTACACAAACAGTTTTATCAACAAGTGCTACAATTTCTTGGACAAATGGAAATGCTGAAACAGCATGGCAAATTATAAGAGTACCATGTGGTGATCCTGCGCCAACAGCCACTACAGTTGGTACAGATATTTTTACTAATCCATATACTTTAGAAGGATTAGACCCAATAACATGTTATGATGTATATGTAAGAGCGGTTTGTTCAGCATCGGATTCAAGTCCTTGGTCAAACGTCTTAAGCTTTACTACTCAAGTAGCACCACCAGTGTGTGGTGGTACATTTACCGATCCGGGTGGTGCAGCTGCTCAATATGATGACGAAGAAGATTCAACAGTTACAGTTTGTGCTCCTGCTGGACAAATATTGACTGTAACTTTTTCTTCTTTTAATACAGAAGCCACATATGATGGTTTATATGTTTATGATGGAAATTCAATTACTTCGCAACAAATTTCAAGTGCTAATGGCGCTGGAAATGGGCCATTAACTCAGCCAGGTGCTTTTTGGGGAACTACAATCCCTGGGCCTTTTACTTCTTCAACTGCTGGTGGATGTTTAACTTTTAGATTTTTGACTGATACGTCAGCAACAAGAGATGGATGGGTAGCCAATGTTAATTGTGCAAATTGTAGAACTCCAAATCAGCTAATAACACCTAGCATTACATCGAATTCTATTACTCTAGGCTGGAATCAATTACCAAATGGTGATACAACCACTTCAACAGAATGGCAATTATTAGTCCTTCCATGTGGTTCGCCAGCACCACAAGCAAATGCTACAGGTTTTATAGATAATATAACTACTAATTCTTATCCTATTCTAAATTTAGATCCAAATACTTGTTACGATTTGTATGTAAGAGCGGTTTGTTCTGATACGGACTTTAGTGCATGGGCAGGAATTACAAATATAAGAACGCTATGTGTTCCATTCCCAATACCTTTCCAAGAAGGATTTGATACGGGTTCAATATCAGAAGATTGTTGGACTGTGTTAGATTTGAATAATGACGGTAATACATGGGATTTAGATGATACTTTTGCACCTTACGATGGAAATCAAGCTGCCAATTTAAATACCGAATTCGGGACAACTGGTTCAAATAATGATTGGTTAATCTCTCCAAAAATTGAAGGTTTAAATGGTAATCAGCGTTTACGTTACAGATATAGAGTTCGCTCTGATTTTGAACCAAATGACTTTAGAGTTATGCTTTCTACAACAGGTGTAAACCCTGCGGATTTCACACAAACTCTAGTTCCTTTGGCTAGTTATGACAACGAGGAATATTTAGAAAATATAGTTCAGCTAACGAATATTAGCGGTAGCATTCATGTTGCGTTTCATGTTCCTGCTGGAGGTTTAGACGGATGGGAAGTATTAATAGACAAAGTTATTGTTGAGTCCAATCCAACTTGTATTGAGCCAAATACATTAACTGCTGTAACAACAGCAACATCTGCATTGCTTGGTTGGAATGATATAAATGTTCCAACTGCAACGCAATGGGAAGTTTTAATTCTACCTGCTGGTTCTCCAGAACCACTTCCAAGTTTACCGGTTAATCCAGCTAATATTGTAAATATTAATCCAGCGCCATTCAGTGGTTTAGCATCAAGTACAGAATTTGTTTATTTTGTTAGAGCTATTTGTTCAGATACCGATAGAAGTGCTTGGTCATCAGGGTTTACATTTAGTACTAAACCAGCTAATGATGAGTGTATAGATGCTATTTTTGTACCTGTAAATTCAGGTGCAGATTGTGATAACCTTGTTTCTGGTGTTGTAACTGGAGCATCTGCGTCAGTTGGCGCACCTGCAATAGTTGCACCGTGTGTTGGAACTCCAGATGACGACGTATGGTTCCAATTTATTGCAACAAACCCTTTCTTAAATTTCTCTTTACAAAATGTTCAAGGTAATAATGATGATTTAAATTTTGCGCTTTACTCGGGTAGTTGTGGTGCTTTAACGCAAGTTACATGTGGTGATCCATTTGAATTATCAGACGTATTTAATGGTTTAGTTGTTGGAGATTTATACTATATTAGAGTTTATTCTACAGCCAATACACCTCAAACTATTTCATTTGATTTGTGTATTTCTACACCATCAACTTGTGCAACTGCTTCTACTGTATGTAATATTACTTATGCTAATACAACAGGAGTTGAAGATATAGCTATTAATGAGATCGGGTGTTTATTTACAGCTCCAAACCCAACTTTCTTTACTATTCAGGTATTGACTTCGGGACCAATTAATTATTTATTGAAACAAGCTTCCACGTTAGAACTTTTGAATAGCCCTGACCTAGATGATTTAGACTTAGATGTTGATTATGCTGCTTGGGGTCCATTTACATCACAAGATGTTGCTTGTTCTAATATAGTTTTAGCTAATGGAGATTATCTAGATCCAGGAATTGGTGTTCCAGTAACTTTAACTACAGGTTGTAGTTACTCTTTTGAAGAGTTTGAAATTTTGAATATTGCAAATGCACAAGCGGGTCAATTTTATATTATTGTAATAACCAATTTTGAGAACGCACCAGGTTTTATCTCTTTAACGCAAACGAATGCCGGAGCTCCGGGTGCTGGAACAACTTTTTGTTGTAATGATGCAAATTTTGAATATGATGCTGATGAGTACTGTAAAAATGCATCAACTGCTAATCCTGTAGTAACTATTGAACCTAACTCTGTAGCTGGAACTTTTACATCATTCCCACCAGGATTAGTTTTTGTAGATAATACAACTGGGGAAGTTGACTTACAAGCTAGTGCGCCAGGTTATTATCAAATAACAAACACACTTCCTACTTCAACGCAGTGTCCTAATGTTCAACCACAATTCGATTTTATAAGAATTACTGAACCAGTTTCGGCTACTATCGAGTATCAGGTTACTGAAGTTTGTGATAATCAAACAGCAACTATACCTGTTACTATTACAGGTGCTACTGGTGGAACATTTTCAGTATTACCAAATGGAGGTTTGTTTATTAATACAGAAAACGGAACAATTACGCCAAGTTCTAGTGCACCTGGAATTTATACTATATCGTATAACTTAACTTCAAATGCTCCTTGTCCTCCACCAGCTGGTGCAACATGGACTATGGAAATAAAAGCTACTCCAGAAGTAGTTTCACCTGGTAATCAGATTGTTTGTGGAAGTTATACTTTACCTTCAATTACAGTTGGAAATTACTACACTGCTGCAAATGGTGGTGGAACAATGTTAAATGGTGGTGATGTCATTACGCAAGAAGGAACACAAACTATATATATTTATGCTGATAATGATGGTTGTACAGATGAAAAATCATTTACTTTAACTATTAATCCTGAGGTTGTTGTTGATGAAATTGATGACTTAGGTGTTTGTGCTCCGTTTGAGTTACAACCTTTAACTAGTGGTAATTATTTCTCTGGACCAAATGGAACTGGTACAGCATATAATGCAGGTGATATTATCCCAGTTTCAGCAACTCCAGTTACTTTATATGTGTATGCTTCAAATGCAACTTGTAGTGACCAAGATCAATTCACTATAACTTTTGGTGGATTGGTTGTTACTGCCCCTGAGAGTTTATCAGTTTGTAATACATATACTTTAGAAACGCCAACTTTAGGCAACTATTTTACACAAGCTGGCGGTTTAGGAACACAAATTACTACACCTTTAACTATAACAGAAACTCAGACATTTTATTTATATGCAAATGAATCTGGATGTATAGGTGAGGATAGTTTTACTGTAACAATAAATACAGTTCCTACTGCAGAAGTACAAGTTACTCAGCCTACATGCGCTGTTCAATCAGGTACAATTGTGGTTACTTCTCCAACTGGAACTGCTGGAACTTTACCAACTGATTTATTTATTTCTGAGGTAACAGATTCTAATGCAGGTTCTTTATCTTACATAGAAATATATAATGGTACAGGAAGTGCTAAAAACTTAGCAGATTATAAAATTTCAATTTACAATAACGGAAACAACTTTATTTCTACTAATTGTGAGATGACATTATCAGGTACATTAAATAATAATGATGTATTTGTTCTAGCCGTTGGTGATGTTCAAAATCAAGGAGGAGTTGTTCCAGATTTGGTTGTAGCTAACTGTTTAGGATTTAATAACAATGATAACGTTAGATTAACTACAGTGAGTAATACATTAGTTGATTTGTGGGGAAGAACAGACGGTGAAATATTCACACCAAATAATCAAGCCGGTTATACATACGCAAGAATTCCTTCTGCAACTGTTCCAAAAACAACTTGGGATGCAGCTGATTGGACAACTCTTGATCCAGAGGATTATACCAATGTTGGTCAGTATACTTATACTCCACTTGGTGGTTCAAGTTACCAATATAGTTTAGATGGTGGAACATATCAAACAGGCGTGACTTTTGTGGGAGTTGCTCCGGGTAATCACACAATAACTGTTCAAGATATGACAACTGGATGTTTCTCAGTACCGTTTGATGTGGTTGTAGATCCAATTCCATTAGCTTCTTCTGATACTCGTTTTGTATATCCAACTCCAGTATGTAAAATTGCTACAACAAATCCAAGTCCTATCCCAGTAGATGCTTCAACATTTACAATCAATGGTTTATACTCAGAAGACACAACAATTTCAACAGGATTAACAATAAATGCTACTACTGGTGTTATTGATTTGGCAAATTCAACTGTTGGAGAACATACTGTTAAATATGAAGTTTTAGAGGACTTAGCTAATTGTATTGCTTCTAGTAGTTTCTCTTTTGTAATAACTATTAATGCTGCAACTGCTCCAGATGTAAGATTTAGTTATCCAACTCCAGTTTGTAAAATTGCAACAACTAATCCTGCGCCAAGTTCTGTAGACTCTGCTACTTTCATCTCCGGTGGAACTTACTCTGAAGATACAACAGTTTCAACAGGATTAACAATAAATGCTACAACTGGTGTAATCGATTTAGCAAATTCAACAGTAGGACAACACACCGTTAAGTATGAAGTAGTACAAAATCCTTCAACATGTCAAGATAGTGGTAGCTTCTCATTTGTTATTACAATTAATGCACCAACAGCACCGGTTCTGAACTTTGGATATAGCAATGCTGTACCAACAACAGTTTGTGCAAATAGAGTTGAAAGCTTAAACCCAATTAATGACTTTGGATTTGTACTTGGTGGAACTTATACGGTTACTCCTCCAACAGGTTTAGTAATTTCTTCAACAGGAGTTATTTCGCTAAACGGTGTTTCAACACCTGGAACTTATGACATTGTTTATTCTGTAGAAATTAATCCAGGAAATTGTCAAACGGCTGGTTCGTCGCCAACGGTTAGAGTAGTAATTAGTCCAACTATCAATCTTGTTGCTGATTTTAGTTATTCTCCATCTTCGGTTTGCCCTGATGCTACAATTCAGTCGCCTGAGTATGGTGCTTTAACTACAACTGGTGGAACATTTACTGCTTCGCCAACAGGATTAGCAATTGGTTTAAATACAGGAGATATCAATGTTGAAAATTCAACACCAGGAAATTATACAGTAACCTATCAAGTAAGTGGTACTGGAGCCTGTGAAGTTGGTGATACAGATACTGCTACATTTGTTATTGCTAGTCCATTTAATGTATTAGCTACTGGACAATGTGAAGGTGCAAGCTATCTGTTAACTGCAAGTCCAGTTGAAGGTTCTTTTGATCCAACTGCTGTTACCTATTCTTGGGAAGATAGTACAGGTTTAGTGGTTGGTTCAACTCAAACAATAATAGCTCCAAAAGCTGAAACTTATACAGTAACAGTTACTTCAAATGGTTGTTCAAATACAGCTGATGTTATAGTTGAAACAATTGCTTGTGTGATACAAAAAGGTATATCGCCTAATGGTGATAACGAAAATGATGCATTTGAACTTACAGGTTTAGATGTAAAAAAACTTGAGATTTTTAATAGATATGGTATGAAAGTTTATACAAAAAACAATTATACCAATCAATGGGTTGGACAGTCTGACAATGGTGATGAATTGCCTGATGGAACCTATTATTATGTTATAGAACGTAACAATGGTGAAAACAAAACAGGATGGATTTACATCAACAGAGAACAATAATCAGATATAAATGAAACAAAACAAATTTAAAATGAAAAAAGTATATTTCATTGCCTTTTTAACACTAGTAGGTTTTACTGAGGTTAGCGCACAACAAGATCCGCATTATACTCAATATATGTATAATATGAGTGTTATGAATCCAGCGTATGCAGGTTCTAAAGAAAACATTTCTGGCGGATTGTTATATAGAAAACAATGGGTTGAACTTGAAGACGCACCAACAACAGGAACATTCTTCCTTCATAGTCCTGTCGGTAGAAATGTTGGATTAGGTTTTTCAGCAATCAATGATAAAATTGGTCCAGTTGAAGAGACAAATTTATATGGTGATTTCTCATATACATTAAACTTAGGTGGTGAACACAAACTAGCTTTCGGATTGAAAGCTGGTTTGACCATGCATAAAGTAGATTTTGATGTGATTAGACCAACATTACCAAATCCTGCTGATGAAGCTTTTGGACAAAACCCTAATGCTACATTTTTTAACCTTGGTACAGGAGTTTTCTATTATACAAATAAATATTATTTAGCTTTCTCCATGCCGAATATGTTAAAAGCTAATTATTTAGATTTTAATGGAAGAAAGTATGGAACTGAAAACTTACATTACTTTTTAACTGGAGGATACGTGTTTGATTTAAATCCTAATTTAAAATTCAAACCATTTGCAATGGTAAAATCTTCTGTTAATGCACCAACGTCTCTAGATTTATCTACAAACTTTATGTTTAATGAAAAACTAGAACTAGGAGCAACTTATAGACTTCAAGACTCATTTGGAGCAATGGTAAATTTTGCTATTACACCAAGTTTAAGAATTGGCTATGCTTATGATCATGTTGTTTCTGATTTAGATATTGCAACACCGTCTTCTCACGAATTTATGTTATTATTTGACATAAGCTCTTCGAAAAAGGTTTCACAATCACCTAGATATTTCTAACCAATAAATCAGTAAAAAAATGAAAAATTTATATATAGCATTAAGTTTTGCGGTTGGAACATTAACAATCTCTGCACAAAACAAAGACACTAAAACAGCTGATAAGTTATACAAGAGATACGAGTATGTTGATGCTGCAAAAGAATACCTAAAGTTAGTTGAAAATGGTAAATCTGATGGATATGTTTACAAACAATTAGCTGATACTTATTACAATATGTTTAATCCTGACGAAGCTGCTAAATGGTATGCTAAAGCGGTTGAAACAACTCAAGATGCAGAAACTCATTATCGCTATGCACAAATGCTGAAAGCGAATGGAAAATATGAAGAGTCTAACAAACAAATGCAAAAATTTGCTTCAATGTCGCCAAGCGATTCTAGAGCAAAAGCATTTAAAGAAAATCCTAATTATGTTCCAAGAATTTTAAGTAAAGCAAAAGCTTATAATGTTAATTCTCTTGATATAAGTACTGATAAGTCAGAATTCGGTCCTGTTTTATATGATAATGCATTCTATTTTACTAGCGCAAGAAATGGTGCTAGAAAAAATTATGGTTGGACAGACGAACCTTTCTTAGATATTTATAGAGCTGATTATAACGAAGATGCAACTATAACTAATGCCTCTACAGTAACTAGCCTAAATTCTAAATGGCATGATGGACCAGTTACTATCAGCGCAGACGGAAACACAGCTTATTTTGCAAGTGATAGTTTTAGAGAAAGCTCTTTCTTGAAAGATAAAGAAAACAAGTTAAAACTAGGTAAAAACAGTATTTATAAAGCAACAAAAACAGGTGATACTTGGGGTAACATTACTTTATTACCTTTCAATTCAAAAGAATATTCTTGTGCTAATCCAAGTTTAAGTAGAGATGGAAAAACGTTGTATTTTTCTTCAAATATGCCTAATAGTATTGGTGGTGTAGATATTTGGAAAGTAGCCGTTAAAGAAGATGGAACTTTTGGAACACCTGAAAATCTTGGCTCAAAAGTTAATACAGAAGGAAATGAAACCTTTCCATATATTGCGGATGATAACAAAACCCTATTTTTCGCATCTTCTGGAAGACCTGGTTTAGGTGGATTAGACGTTTTTGAAATTGACTTAACTAGTGGTGAAGCTTCAAACATGGGTAAACCTGTTAACTCTGAAAAAGATGATTTCTCTTTTTCTTTCAACAGCAAAAAGAATGTAGGTTTCTTGGCTAGTAATAGAAACGGAAATGATGATATCTTTGGTGCAATACCAGTTTGTGGTGTTGATGTAATTACAGTAGTTACAGATGCTAAAACAGGTGCTATTTTAAGTGGAGCTAAAGTTGCTATCCTTGATGATAAGAAAAACGTTATAACAACTGAAACAACAACTGCTAATGGTGAAATCAAATACAGAGTAGAATGTGATATGCCTTATGTTGTTCAAGTTTCTAAAGATGGTTATGAAGGTAACACTTTTGCTGTAGCAAAAAGCAAAGGACCAACTGCTAAAGTTGATGCAGCATTACAACCTATTGATGTAATTGTTACACCAACAGAAATTGTATTGAAACCAATCTTCTTTGAATATGACAAAAGCAATATCACACAAGAAGGTGCATTTGAGTTAGACAAACTAGTTCAAGTAATGAAAAACAATGATAAGTTAGTTATTCTTGCTAAATCTCACACTGATAATAGAGGAACTGACAGATACAATATCAATTTATCTGATAGAAGAGCAAAATCAACAGTTCAATACATCATTTCTAAAGGAATTGACGCAAGTAGAATTTCTGGAAAAGGAATGGGTGAGTTAGAGCCAAAAGTTGATTGTGGCGCTGATTGTACTGAAGAGCAACATGCTCAAAACAGACGTTCAGAATTCTTAATAGTTAAATAATTATACTTCTTTTTTATAGCAAAAACCCCAAGCCGAAAGGTTTGGGGTTTTTGTTTGATTTTATTTTAATATAATATTTGTTTAGGGTTGTTTTATACATGTTATTTTCCAGCTAACCTCATTGAATAGTAAATCTTCCTAAAATCAATTTTTAGTTTGTCAAAGAGCTCAAAATTACTCTTGTAAAACGCAAAATAATTTTAAATAGCGATTAATTATACATTATAAATCAATCGTTAATAAATGAATAATGTTATGTCAGTTAAAATATGAATATATTATTTCCTTTAAAAACGTAATTGAAATCCTAATCCGTTTGTATTTGTGATTAATTTTAGTTCTGGTTTTTGGAAATAGGTTACTTTTTTATCTAGAATTTGGTTGTATTGATTTATAGCTGTTTTGATTTTTTTTGTTCCGCCTAACTTAACAGGAAGACCAACAGCACTAGTAGCCAATCCGACGATTAAAAACAATGGCGAACCACTTTTTCATAATCTGCGGCAGAAAGATTAGATAATCCGCCACCAAGAAACATTCCTATACTAACACCAAGGAGAATAGCACACAAATTAGTTTCCTTCTTTCCTTTTTCATAAAGCGATAAGATAGTTGTATTTCTTTTTAATAGTGTAGAAATCTTTTCTGATGTTAGTTTTTGGCCGTTTAAATAAATTTCATTAGCCGATTAAAATTCTAGTTTTTCTGCTAGTCCTATTGAAGTAGTTGTCGCTTTTTTAACTGTATCGTTTGATATTCTGGTTATTTGTTGATTGGTATCTAGTTTAACTACTTTGGCTGTTTGATAAATCGTTGTTCCATTTTCATCTATTATTTTTTTTATAGAATTAAGGGGAAAAGTCATCAAGGTTTGTGAAACTTCATTAAAATATGATGCATTCTGCTTATCAATAGTTAGGTTTTTAAAGTCTAAAGTAGTGTTGCTATTAAAAGTGATATAACCAAATTTGACAACTTTCTTTTTTTGAGAAAAAGAAAAGTTGACGCAACATAATGCGATAACAATAAAAAGTTATTCATCTCAATAAGTTTTTACTGTTAATAATCAAAATACCAATTAAATATATCACAACGAACACCTAAAGATAACCAAGTAGTTGATTCTTTGAAATCGGTCAGCGTTTCAGCATTTGGTGAAAAGTTTCTATAAATAACACTTCCAAAAAGTTTTAGATTGGTAGCAGGATTTATTAAATATCCAGCTTGTAAATCGGCGATAAAGATGGTTGTTTTATTTCCTTGACCAATGTTTACGCCAGTATCTAATGGTCTGTTTACATCATAATCTAAATAGATATTACTTCCATAATTAGCGTTATCGTCAAAATCTAAACCACGTTGTCCAAAAGTGATTTTAGCATCGGCAAAATATCTTCCTTTGTTGTAACGAGCAATAGCAATAAACTCTTTAAAATTACCACCCCAATTGTGTCCTAAACTTTGGTTATTGTGTCCATAGTTGGTTATTGGTTCGCTATGCGCATACACATACGGACGAACATGATTATATTCTAATTGAAGTAACAGATTTTTGATGTTGAAAGCATGGAAGTATTTTGCGCCAAGTTGGTATCCAAATTTGTTTTTCCAGCTTTTTTCACCTGCTTTAATATCATTTAAAGAGAATTCATCTAACAAAAATTGTCCGTAAAAGTTAACTTGATTGTTGAACTTGTATTTTGATGTAAGTCCAAGCAACGCATTTCCGCTTCGAGATGATGAACCGAACTCCACTGCACGATAGAAAATAATTGGGTTAACAAAACTCATATCAAAACCACGATCGTTCTGATTGGTCCATACAACCGATTCGAAGAAACCAAGATTTAATTTCTTAGTCACATTTAAACTTAAATAATGACTAGCTACATACTTCGTAGCATACGTTCTATCAAGAGTCACTTCTGGTCGAACATCTTTTAGCCAAGTATAAATATTGGTATATTTTATTTTCCAGAAGGTCGTGTTCAATTTCACATAAGGATAAGGACTTGCACCATCACTTAACAGTAACGAACGATAACCATCACCAATAAAATTGCGACCATAACCTAAATTTAAATTGATGAATTTACTTGGCGTAAATGCTAAATTGGCTTCCGCCAAAGGAAAATCATAAGCATCTGATTTGAAATCTTTTGCAATTCCAATTCCAGGAATAATAGCAGGATTTCCCCCAGAAGGTTTTATCGATTCGGCATAACGGTTAAAATAACCAGCAAATCGTCCTTGACTTTCATAAATAGTTGTGGTGAAATTTATTGTTTTTCCCAATCCTCCATTAAATTGTATTCCTCTAGTATTCACGAAAGTGCTATTGGATTCATCCGATTGACTTCTTCCTAATTGTAAATCTAGAATTGGGTTTAGCGTAAACCAATAATCTTCACCTTGGATTTCGACTAAATTTTCGTTCCAAAGTTTTTTTCCCCACCAACCTGATTTGGATTTGTATAATTTTTCGTTTTCGGCTTTTAGATTATAATATTTAGAAACATCGGCATAGGCAAATGGTTTGGAACTTGTGTGATTGTTTGCCCCAATTTGGTTCATTTCATCATCAAATTGCGCATAATAACTATGTGAAAATGGAATATTCAAATGACTTTCAAATTGTGGTTTGTCAAACGTTTTATAGTTTATACCATCTACTTCATTCAATTCTTTATTGTTTGGAAAATATCTTTTTGAATTGGATTGCGTAATAGCTTCTGCTTCTTTTGCTGCTTGAATTTGAGCAATACTTTGCAACGGAATATTTATTTTTATCGTATATTTTGAATAGGTAGGTTTTCCATTGTAAGTAGGTGGACTTACTTGAGGCATTTTCCCAAAAACAGCTTTACTCTCTGTAATTAAATCTGCTTCATTAGCATCAACATATTGAACTACAAATTTACCTTGGTCAGTAACTTCAAAAAGAACAATCACACTTCCTTTGTATTGCTTTTCTGCCAATGCGTCAGAAACCTTGAAATTGTTGTAAACAAAATCATGTACTTGATTATAAAAACAAGTTTCTAAACTTGTGTTTTGTTGTCCTTCGCAATCAGGAAAAACAGGAAAACGTTCTGATATACTTGAATTTTCTTGCGCATTAGAAATGAATGCTGTTAGTATAAATAGTAGTACGATTAATTTTTTCATAAGTAATAAAACTAAATTTAATAGTTATTGGTTGAAACGTTTCCGTTAGCAATGGTTTTGGCAGCAGAAGTTCCAATTCTTTTAACACCTAAGCGAATCATTTCAGCTACATCTTCATAGGTTCTAACACCACCAGCTGCTTTTATTGGTAATGGTGAAGCATTTTCAATCATCATGATGATAGCAGGTATTGTAGCTCCATTTGGCAAACCATTTTCTGTTTTATAAAAACCTGTCGACGATTTGACAAAAACATTTTGATATAAGTCTTCTTTGAAATTTGCTATTACTACATTTTTTATTAAAGCCGAGATTTGAATGATTTGCGCATCGGTCAAAGCAGCCACTTCAATAATCCATTTGGCTACTTTGTGATTATGAAAAGCATGTCGAGTAAGAATAAAAACTTCATTTTTTACCAATTCTATTTCTCCTTTTTTAAATGCTTCATAGT
Source organism: Flavobacterium dankookense (assembly GCF_004362665.1). Lineage (GTDB taxonomy): Bacteria > Bacteroidota > Bacteroidia > Flavobacteriales > Flavobacteriaceae > Flavobacterium > Flavobacterium dankookense. Next base: position 432,702 of record NZ_SNXR01000012.1, read on the forward strand.
TACAAACAAAATCCAATTCATCGGCACCATCTAAAATGGCTTGTTCCGCTTCGTCAATTTTTTCGTCTAAAGAATTAGTTCCATCTGGAAAAGAGATTACTGTTCCAACAAGCACTTTGGATTTTTTTTCGTCAATCATTTTTCGTGCCATCTTAACCATATTTGGACGAATCATAATAAGTTTAAAGTTTTCATCAATAGCTTCTTGAATAAATTGCTTGACAATTTCGGTATTTTCTGCTTCCGAAACGCCAGCTTGTTCTGCCGTTTTCAGATAAGTAGAGTCGAGATAGTGTTTAATATTCATGTCTTTGCTATTAATCAACTGTTTGTAGGGTATAAAAGTAAAAAAATCCCATCGAAATGGGACTTTTAATTCTATTTTTAATTTGATTGTTTTTTTAGCGTTTTTTTAGCTATTAGTCCGGCAACTAAAGCTCCAAAAGTATTGGACAATACATCAAAAAAATCTGCTTGTCTTGTTGTTGTAAAAATTCCTTGCAAGAATTCTATGCTTACGCCAAATAAGAAAGAACAAAAAATTATTGTTGTTATCAATTTTACCGTTACTACTTTTCTGGAAGCAAAAAAATAAATCGCCCAAAGCAGTGTAAATAAAAAATGAAATCCAAAATGAACTACTTTGTCTAATCCAGACACTTTAATTCCTATAGAAGGTAAATCGCTGTCTTTAACTAAGCATAAAAGCGCAATTGTAACAGTCCAACTAACTGCTAAAAAAAAACAAGTTTTTTTATGCTCCGATAAGTGCTTTATAATCATCACTTGATAATAGTTGGTCAACTTCTGAAGTGTCAGAAATTTTAAGTTTAATCATCCAACCTTTACCATAAGGATCAGTATTTACGCTTTCAGGATTCGATTCTAACTCATCGTTAAACTCAATCACTTCACCAGTTAAAGGTAAAAACAAATCAGAAACGGTTTTCACTGCTTCAACTGTTCCAAAAACTTCGTCTTTGTTTAAGGTTTGATCTAAAGTTTCTACTTCAACATAGACAATATCGCCTAATTCTTTTTGTGCAAAATCGGTAATTCCTACGGTTGCTACTTCACCATCAATTAGAACCCATTCGTGGTCTTTGGTGTATTTTAAGTTTGCTGGTATATTCATTTAGTTTATTGTTTTAATGTGTCAAATTTAAGATTTTAATTTTGGATAAAAACTTTAGTTTCCAAAATTATATCGCATCGTAAATCCTGCTCTAATATTTGTTAATGGAAATGAGGTTGAAATTACTGGTTTTGAGAACGAATGATCGTAGAAGAAAATGGCAGTTAAGTTTTTACTAAACGAATAATCGGCAGTTAATCTTGCAGACCAAAGGTTTTGTCCACCACCAAGTTGATTGTTATCATAATCTAAATAACGAACTATAGTTTTACTATTTCTATACGAAAAATCAATTTTAACATTGATATCACTTTTAATGATTCCCGTTGGATTGTCAGCTAGTTGAGAGGAAAAGATAACATCTTTTATACGGTATCCAAATCCTAAAATATATTCTAAACCTTGAACCTCTGTCAACAAATTATTATCAAAACTTAGTGATAAACTTCTGTCTTTCTTCATTTCGGCAAGAATTTTTAATGAATTTTTCATTTCAAAATCAACTCTAATTAATGGATTGAATTGTTCTACTAAGTTAGCATTTCCAATGATAGTTTGTCGTTGATAATTTCCTCCAGCATCTACTTTGTTGGGGTTAGTTCTATCATATTCTAGATTAGAACGAAATGAATTTAATGTATAAGATGCACGATAAGCATGTTGAATAGAAAAACGTTTGAACGTATCTTTGAAGAATTTATAACGCATTAAGCCAGTATATTTTACTGTCCAGTTTGGAATTGGAATGTTTCTTAATGCGCTTAATGAAATATCTTTAGCACTATCATTAGCTCCAGTTGAATATAAGCCAGTATATGCTGCAAGAAAAGCTGGAAGTAAAACGGCTTGACTGTTTTTGCCAAATCCAATTGGATAACCTTCTGCATCTCTTGAATATGAAGTATTTCCATAAAATTGTGTCGCTAATCTATCAGCAATAAAAATTCGGTTTCCTCTAAAATCATTAAAAGCAGAGGAGAAATTTTCGTCACTAACTTTGAATGCTGATTTTAACATTACCGTTGAGATTTCAAAATTCCCAAAACTATATGGTGAGCGTGATTCGTAGACTCCACCAACAGCATCATACTGTTCGGAATAGTTATCTGCATAAGCTCTTTTGGCAGTTAAATCAATTTTAAAATCAGGAAATAAATCTACGTTTGCAGTCATATCAAGTGTTTTAGTAACCACTTGTGTATAGTTTTGATTAAAGTCTGGATAATCAGTTAACCAACCATTTTTTGCAGCTTCATAACGTACATCATCTTGTGACCCAAAAATAAATCCTATTCCTGGTTTTGATGAACCAAAGAAACCTAAACTTGGTAAAAATCCTGGAAGAACTGTTCCTTCGTTTTGTGTATAGTTAATTTGAACGTTTTTCACACTTGTCAAAACACCTTTCAATCCATCAAGAAACACATTTGTTGATTGTACAGGTTGCGCTTTAGTATTTGTTATTTTTTCTCCTGGTTTTGGTGCTGCAGGTTTTGGCGCATTCGCTTTTGGTGTTTTTTTGCCTAAACCAATGTACTTATAAAACGTTTCCATATTGAAAGCAGTATTCAATCGATGCGCTCCTGAGTTTTGAACAGTGTTTCCTAAATTATATTCAACACCATTCAGAGGAACTGTCTCAAATGCAAGCGATGCTCTTTGCCAACTGTAACCACCAGTATAAGAATAAGTAGGTTTGACAAACGCTAGTAATGGAATTTTGTTGATTGGCAAATCATAGTTTATTACAATTTGTTGGTTGTGTTGGTTAGGTGTTCCAATGTTCCAAAAGTCAGTCCAAACAGTATATGAATTATCTGGTTGGTTATTTTCGTCAATGTAACTTCTAACAATATTTTGAGAAGCTGCTGTATAATTTATTTTCAGTGCTTTGGTCAAATTATAATTAAATCCATATTGATAATTGAACGAATAATTTCTTCTGTACAAAGCATCAAGCGGCAAGCCAACTTCAACTTGTCTGAATTGTTGTTTATTAAATTGTCTTATAATATTCGAGCTAAAAGAAATATTGGTTGGTAAATAATTAAAGTTAAATTCTCTTAACAATTTCCAATAATCACTTTTCTTGAACACTTTTGTATTCTTAAAAGGTTCAATTGTTTTTGGTTTGAATGTGTAAGTGTAATCAACAGTTGTATTAACTTGTTGGTCTATAAAATTTTCAATTTCAAAGTTATGTTTTTTAATCTCATTATAAGAATAGGACAATGTCAAATTCTCAGGGTCGTAAATGCGTTGTTTTTGTTCTGGAGCTCTTTCTTTTTTTACACCTATAAAATTGATGCTTTTTCGTTTGGTATAATCTATTGCTCTTTTTTCAATATTATCTCTTTCTGCAGAATCTGAAGTATTATCTAAAAGTTGTTGTAATCTAATATCTTGATTGAATGGATCATATTCTGGTGTGATAATTTCTTCTCCAACAGCATAGTTGAACGGTAGGTTGATTCCCCATTTTTTTGGGAGTAATTTACCTAAACTAACATTGGTTACTAAATTATATTGTTGAATATCTTCTCTACTTCTTTCATTTGGTCCTTCTTCTAAAGCGCCAAATCCAATGGTACTCATTCTTCCTGTAGCAGAAAGAGTGGCAAAATCAGCCATGTTTGCATCCATGTTTAACACTGCGGCCATTCCGCCTTTGTTACTCATATCTGCTAATCGCAATTCGTTGAACCAAACTTCTCCTTTTACACCATCAAGAGTTGTATTGTTTCTAATACCAACCATCAAGGTTCTAACTAATCCAAAGTTTGGATTTCCTTTAATACCAATTCTTAATTTTCCTCTAGAAGTATTGCTAGCTAATGAAGGATCTAAATCAAAATCATTTGCATATCGAATTCCATTATCATCTTCTGGTGGCGCACTTGGTCCCATTGCTAAAATTTTTAGCTTGGTTAACAAAGCAGTTGGTAAATCAATTTCATTCAATTCTGGCCATATGAGTTCCGGATCACCAGAACCAGTTACTGGAGTTGTAACTTTCAAGGGTATTTCAACTTCATAAAAGTTATCTGTAAAGTCATTTCCAAAACGTATAAAAGCAGCCATTTGGTCTTCTTGCAATTCTGGAGTAACACCTGGCAATGACTCTGCGTGTAAAAACATTTTCAATTTATTGAACTGACGCATGTCTATGTTTACGTTTTTGAAAACAGCTCTAGAATCGCCAGCCTCTAATCCATCACCTGAAGCTCTTAATGACAACGATTGCTCGTTTTGACTGATAATAGTATTGTTTTGATTTACTTGCTCACGAACAACTCCTGGTGGCGTTACATAAGGAATTGGTACACGTTGTGCATTTTCTTGGATGTTTACTGAAAGCACGTCAAAGTTTGTTCCATCATCTGCTGGATTATTATCCGTAAATTCAAATGAATTATCATAGCGTCTCCATTCGCCACGTACTAAATCTAATGCTCCAAAACGAATAGTAATTGGTTGTGTAAACCCTGTCATGAACATACGCATAAAACGAATAGAACGAAAATCTGAAATTCCACCAACAGCGTTTTCAAATTCTTTTACAGGAATCTTAAATTGCAACCAACGAGAACTTGTAGTTAGACCGTTTGGTAAATTTACGTTTTCAGTAAGTTTATAATCGGTGATGTAGTTGTTACCAACATTAGTTTCAGCTAAATCTGCTGGACTTACTTTAATGCTATATTCATAATAAGCATTAATTGTATTCATGGTATTGTCACGATTGATATCTTCAACATCTGGTAGCGTTGTTGAACCACGATTTGTATCTGTAACTGCAATTGGAGAATTTCCATCAACACCATTATAGTTTTTATAACGGTCAAAGATGCTACTTCCGCTCGCATTTAAAAAGTATTGATAATTATCCGCAGCTGGATCTGGCAATGAAGCAAATGCAGGATCGATACCAGCAAGTGTACTTTCAGCAGCATCATTTAATCCGTCAAAACCAACGTCTTGCGAACTTCTTGCAGCACCGTCAACATCAAATGCATAAATCAACGATTGAGCTGATGGAACTTTTCCCCAAACAGTTGAATTGGTTAATGATTGAGAAGCATTATCCGCTGGTAAACCATTTTCATATTGTTTGCGTTCGTCTTTAAGAACGTCTTCTGAAATTTCACCAAGATTGAAATATATTTTACCTGTATTAGCTGGATTAGAAACAGCATCAGGATTTGTTGGGTCAAAATAAGGATCCATAATCCAAAACTGGATGTATTCAACATTACTTTGTTCAAAGTTAGTGGAATTAATAGCGCGTGTTATTCCACCAAAATTTTCTTGAGGATTAGGTAATAAACCTGTTGAAGCAGCACTTGGATTATAATTATATGGTCCGCGTTCGGATGGATAATACGTTAAGTCTAGAGTATTAATTACTTGCGACTGTCCAACAGCTATCTGTTGATTTGGAAATAATTCATTGTTAAAAATCCTTCTCGTTGAGTTGAGTGAAATTCCATCTTGACCAATTTCATTTGGTGTTTGCACGTATATTGTTGGGTCAATGCTATACCAATTTAGTTTGGCTCTTTTATGACCGTATTCAAGTGATAGTGAATTGGCATTAAAGTTATAATCGATTGGTGTTGTTGGTGTTTCATCCACAATTGGTACGCTGGATAACGACCACGATAATGGTGAACGCATATCAATTGTTGTTTGTGAACCTTCAAAATCATCAACATAAACAGTTGACTCTCCTTCAAATCTATCTTGCTTAGGCGTATCAGGTTGAAGGAAAGCTATTTCTCCGCGCAATGATAAATTAGACGGAACATCAGTATCAATATTCGGTAATTTATTAGCTAATCTAGTTAAGAAAGGAACTTCAGTGGAGTAGTTTGCATTGAAACCAAAAATGGTATTGTTTACTGACTCTTGACCATAATTTGATTTTTGGGTAAATGGTCTTTCGGTCATTTTGATGAAAGTAGCACCAAGCATTAATTTATCTGAAAATTTATGCTCTACATTAATTCCCATAAAACGTCTAGTTTGCTGACCAAAAGTAGAGTTATTTTCAACCGAAACTTCGATTGGCGTATTTGATGCTTGTAAAGATGGATCTAAGATTTGAACTCTTCCAGCTTGGTAATTAACACTATAATCAACACCTTCTACCAAAAGTCTTCCGCCAGCAGTTACTACAACTGAACCTCTTGGAACGTTGAATGCACCAATTGGAATTCCATCACCACCAGCGGATTTGTATCTTCCTTTTAATTGAAATTTATTTCGAGTTGCATCTTGCAATGCGGCAGCTTGTGTGCTTCGATACATTTCACGGAAAACATATTTTGCTTGGTTAGCATTGAACGTTGCAGTTGTTGGCAATTGATCCGCTTCGTAGTTTTCAAAATAATTTTCCGTTGCATTCGTTCTTAATTTTTCGAATAAATGTTTACCAAATGGCTCAACGGTTGTAAAAATAAGTCGTCCATTTTGTTGGTCAACAGTTAATCCAGGCATAAAGTCGAAGAAACCATCACCACCTGCTTGTGGGTCATTATTATAATTTAATTTATCAATATTAAATACTTTTAGCAAAGGTGTTTGCTCAACATCAGCTGGTAAGGGCGAAGTTGTATTGGCCTGTGTTATATAGTTTAATGGCGAAGGATCAGTGTATAAAATGTTAAATCTAAAATCTTCTTGTTGCAGTTGATATCCACCAGGAATTTGGTAGATATTTTTCATTAATAGATTCCAAATCGGTTTTTTAACGTTGGTTAAGTTACTTTTCAGCATTTTTAGTATCAAACATTGTGTTGAAACATTTGGATCTGCTTCTGTTCCGCTAACTACTGTAGATTCAACTCCATCAGTTCCAAATTCTCCTACTTGATACACTTGGTCACCGATTGTATATTGATATGCAACTGCAAGAACTTCATCATTTGCTAACCGTTGTTGTAGTGAGATATAACCTAATTGTGGATGAAAAGTATATTCGTTTGCATTTAATTTTCTAGCGTTTTCAAGTTTGGAATAATCTGTTCCTTCACTAACAGGAACTGAGTTGTTAAATCCTTGACTAGTCGTTACAATTTCTCTAATATTTTGGTTTAAAAAAGAACCAGGTTGATTGATATTTGCCGGATCGTATTTGTTATTTTTATTAGCCGTTGGAGAATCTATTGGTGACAAAAAGAAACCAGGAATATCTAATGCGGCAATTGCTACTACATCATCATCTGGTAAACCAGTTAGTTGTGCTTCTCCTAAATCTTGAAGCGCAATAATATTTCTTAAATTATTGTTGGTTCCGTTTACGCGATTTTGCCTATTAGTAACCCAAACTTCCATACGAGTAATTTGAACTCTACTCTCAATGAATGGATAATTGGCAAGTGCTTGGTCATATTTACTTCTAAAAAATTGAGATAAGAAAAAGTGTCTGTCTGCATCATAATCTAGAGCAAACAATTCAAAGTCTTGAATAGTTCCACCGCCTTGAGAAGTTACCGAACGTGTTTGCGATTTTTGTTCAGAGAAAACTCCAGTAATGGTAGTCTTTCCGAATTGGAATTGTGCTTTTACACCAAATAAACTCTGCGCACCACGAATCAATGAATTAGTTAATGGCATACTAACGTTACCAACTTCAATTTTTTGAATGATATCGTCCTCAGTTGGTGAATATTCTAACTTGATTAAATTTTGAAAAGCAAATGTTGACTCAGTATCATAATTGGCATTTACGTTCAAACGCGTTCCAACTTTACCCATCAAACTCATGCTGATTCGTTGGTCAAAGTCAAAGGTAGTTTGCGCTCTATTTCTTGGTGAAAATGCTGGATTGTCTTGTTTAGTATATCTTGCACCCAAATCCATTTCTACAGAACCCGTTGGTTTTACATCTATAGTATTAGAACCAAAAATAGTTTCAAAGAAACTTGAATTAACGTAATATCGAGGCAATAAATCTTTTTTATCAGCATCCGTTCCTTTTCCATCAATGGCATTTGATTTTTTCTTGAAATAATCACGCATTGACTCTCTCAGAACTAATTCTTCGTATTCTTTTGGAGTTAAAATAATTGGATAATTGATGTTAAAACCATCGACTGTACTTGTATAAATATATCGGTTTGTGATTGGATCGTACGTATAAAGATCAACAACACTTGTAGGGTTTTTTATTTCAACTCTTCCTGTCGAATAACCAATGGTATCTTTTACAGGTTCATCTTCTTGAGAAAAGACATTGGCACTCAATAAAACAGCAAGTCCAATAAAAACCTTTTTAAGTTTTGATGATATAGTATTAAAGTAATTTGTTTCCAAGAATTATAAATTTTTTAATGCTTGTTTGATTATTGCCTCTACAGTTGCAGTAGGATTTTCATTTAGAATTTTCTCTACTAGTCGTTCGGATGTTTTTCTAGGATATCCCAAAACTTCCAAAGCAGATAACGATTCTTCTTTGTTTATATTGTGTGGTGCCATTGAAATTTCTTCCAAATCATAGATTTTTAACACTTTATCCTTCAAATCTAGAATAGCTCTTTGGGCTGTTTTCGCTCCAATTCCTTTGATGGATTGAATAGTTCCAACGTCGCCATTAGCTATAGCTTGTATAATTTGTTTGGGATCGATAGAAGAGAGCATTGTTCGAGCAATGTTAGCACCAATTCCTGAAACGGATAATAATAATTTGAAAATTTCTCTTTCGGATTTTTCTACAAAACCATACAACGAATGCGAATCTTCTTTTATCAGAAGAAAAGTAAAAAGTTTTATAAAATCACTTGATGGAAGTAACGAATAGGTATGTAGTGAAATGTTGACATGATAACCAACACCATTGCAGTCAATTACAACTTCTGTCGGCGATTTTTCAACTAATTTTCCTTGTATGTGTGCTATCATTTAATAAGAAATGTGAACCAAATATAACAAAATTCTTTTTGTAGTTGATTTACAATACAAAAACTAAAAAAAAATGTGATTTTTTATTTATTTACTGCCATCATTTTTAGTCGTTTTTCTTTCTCTTGCGCATCTACAACGGATACAGCAACCATGTTTACCATTTCTTCCACACTTGCTCCAAGTTGGAAAACATGGACAGGTTTATCCATTCCCATCATTATTGGTCCAACCGAGTCTACTTTATACAATTCCTTCAAAAGTTTATAGGTAATATTTGCTGATTCAAGATTAGGGAAAATAAGTGTATTTACTTTTTTTCCAGCTAGTTTTGAAAACGGAAACTTCTTCAGCAGCATTTCTGGGTTGAGTGCAAAATCCGTTTGAATTTCTCCATCAACGATCATATCTGGATAATATTTATGAAGATAAGCTACAGCTTCTCTAACTTTTGTAGCGCTTGGATGGGTCGAAGAACCAAAATTTGAAAACGAAACCATCGCAATTACAGGTTCCATACCAAACATTCGCACTGTTTTTTCAGTCATTAAAGCAATTTTTGCTAAATCATCGGCTGATGGATCTGGATTGATAGCGGTATCAGATAAAAACATTGGTCCACGATTGGTCATCATCATATTAGTAGTAGCAATCAGCGAAATACCTGGTGCTTTTCCAATAAGCTGGATTAACGGTTTAATGGTCGAAGGATAACTTCTCGAATATCCCGAAACCATTGCATCAGCGTCACCTTCGTTAACCATCATAGCAGCAAAATAATTGCGCTCACGCATCCATCGTTGGGCATCCAATTGCGAAATTCCTCTGCGCTGTCTTTCGTTCCAATAAATATCACCATATCGTGTGCGACGTTTGTCTTCCTCTTTCGTTTTTGGATCAATGATAGTCACTTCGGCGTCAAAACCGAGCTCTTCTTTCAGTTCAAGAATAACTTCTTTGTTACCTAATAAAATTGGTTTTGCAATACCATCTTCATAAGCAATTTGGGCTGCTTTTAACACTTCCAAATGATCGGCTTCTGCAAAAACTACGCGCTTTGGATTGGTTTTAGCACGATTAGTCAATAGTCGAACCATTTTATTATCAGAACCCATTCGTTCTAACAATTCGTCTTTATATTTTTCCCAATCCGTAATTGGATTTAATGCAACACCCGATTCCATTGCCGCTTTAGCAACAGCAGGAGCAACCATCGTAATCAAACGTGGATCAAACGGTTTTGGAATGATATAATCGCGACCAAAATTTAGTCGGGTTTCGCCATAAGCAATATTAACTTGTTCAGGAACGGATTCTTTCGCTAGTTCGGCTAATGCTCTAACGGCAGCCATTTTCATAGCTTCATTAATTTTTGTAGCGCGAACGTCTAAAGCACCACGAAAAATATAAGGAAACCCCAAAACATTATTCACCTGATTAGGATGATCCGAACGACCAGTTGCCATGATGATATCTTCACGAGTTCGAATAGCCAAATCATAATCGATTTCAGGAATTGGATTAGCCATTGCGAACACAATTGGATCTTTTGCCATGCCTAACAACATTTCAGGAGTTAGAATATTTCCAGCCGAAAGACCAAGAAAAACATCAGCATTTACTAGAGCTTCCGCTAAAGTCGTTCCTTGTTTTCCAGAAGTATATTTTTTTTGTAGGTCAGACAAATCGGTTCGTTCTTTGCTCAACACACCATCTTTGTCAAACATAATGATGTTTTCATATTGTACGCCAAGCAAAACATAAAGATTCGCACACGCCAATGCAGCAGAACCAGCACCAGAAACCACAATTTTCACTTCTTCAATTTTCTTTTCAGCCAATTCTAACGCATTCAACAAAGCTGCCGAGGATATGATTGCTGTTCCATGTTGGTCATCATGCATTATTGGAATATTCAATTCTTCAACCAAACGTCTTTCTATTTCAAAAGACTCGGGAGCTTTGATATCTTCCAGATTAATACCGCCAAAAGTAGGCGCAATATTTTTTACCGTTTCAATAAAAGCATCAATGTCTTTTGTTCCAATTTCAATGTCAAAAACATCAATATCGGCAAATATTTTAAAGAGCAATGCCTTTCCTTCCATAACCGGTTTTGATGCCTCTGGACCAATATCGCCAAGTCCCAAAACGGCGGTTCCGTTGGTGATAACGGCAACAAGATTCCCTTTAGAAGTATATTTATAAACGTTGTTTACATCTTTAGCAATTTCCAAACAAGGTTCGGCAACGCCAGGCGAATAGGCAAGAGACAAATCTCTTTGTGTGGCATATTTTTTTGTTGGAACAACTTTAATTTTTCCAGGAGTAGGTTTTGCGTGATATAAAAGTGCTTCTCTTCGCTTACTGTTCTTGTTCATTGTCTTTTTATTGGAAATACAAAGGTAGAAGACTGAATGTAAAAAGGAAATTTTTAACGGTTTCTTTTTTAGAGAATGTTGTATTGTTCGTTTAAAGTTGTTTTCAGAAGCGAATCACTTGCGCTGTCATGCTTTCCATATTCCCGCTGTTCGTTTCAATCTCTGCGAGGATTTCCACTTCCATCGTGGCTAAAAAATAAACTAGTTGAGTTCTTGGTTTCGTTCATCTCCAACTTTGCTTAATGCAAATCGAGTTTTGTTTTAACCAAATCAAGTAACTCTTAATCCAAATCGAGTTTTGTTTAAACCAAATCGAGTAACTCTTAATGTAAATAGAGTTTTGTTTAAACCAAATAGAGTTACTCTTAATGCAAATCGAGTTTTGTTTAAACCAAATCGAGTTACTCTTAATACAAATTGAGTTTTGTTTAAACCAAATAGAGTTACTCTTAATGCAAATCGAGTTTTGTTTAAACCAAATCGAGTTTTGCTTAATACAAATCAAATTCTCATAAGGCATTTTGTATTAAGACAGAGCCTTGCTCAGCGTAATGTTTTTCATGTCAATTCGCTCCGTACGTGTTTCTGACTTTGCAAAATGAAATTAATTATAGCAATTGTATTTCACACATGAATTTGAATTTAAATATTTTTCATAAAACAAATGCTAATCATCCAATGTTCAATAATTTTAAAAATTCAAATCAATCGACTGGTATGATGCTTCAGAATCATAAAAAAGCAAAAACCACTCTTTTCACAGAGTGGTTTTTAAGTAAAAGAATTGGTTAGGTTATTCTTTTATAAAACGTTTCGTAAGTGTTTCACCACCCGAACTAACTTCAATTAAGTAAGCGCCAGCTTTTAGTGAACCAACATAAATAGTGTTGTCCTCAATTTTTCCTTTGCTTAATTCTTGTCCCATAACATTGAATACTCTATAACTAGCTGTTTGATCTAAATCAGCAAGATGTAAAGCATCTCCTTTCACAGGATTAGGATACAATTTGAAAGTAAGCTTTGCTACACTTGGAGTTTCTTCATCAAATCGTCCAGAAGCAACAATGTTTACCGTATAATCTTCTACTTCTCCATAAGAGAATGTCTCACACGATGTTGGCGAAGCATTATATTTCATAGAAACACGCATTCTAGTTTGTCCAATTAAAGCAGTAGCTGGAACAGTAAAGCTTCCCGAAATCGGAGTAGCAGTTGTTCTAGTTCTATTAAACACTTGTTCCCCAGTATCAGCAAAATCACCATCTTGGTTATAGTCAATCCAAACTCTATATCCTTCGCTATAAACAGTTCCTGTCCATGCTGGAGTAATAGTAATGGTATTGCTTGTGCTACGAGTTAAATTAGTAGAAAGAGCAGTAAAGTTACCATAACCAGCGTTATTTCCTGATAAATTATTGATTGAACCTAATTGTACTCTGTTGATATACTCATCAGCAGTACTATTTCCTTTTGAAGCACAATAAGTAACCGTTGGAACGGCTAAAGTCGTTACACTAACTACATTGCTATCAGCAGAAATATTTCCTGCAGCATCTTTGGCTCTAACGCTAAATGAATAAGTAGTTGAAGCAGTTAAACCAGTCACTGCATAAGTAGTAGAAGCCGTTGAACCCAATAAAGTCGTTCCTCTATAAACATCATAACCTGTTACCGCTACGTTATCAGTAGCACCAGACCAAGATAGATTAGTTGTAGTAGTTGTAGTTCCACTAGCAGCTAATGTTGGAGCAGTTGGCGCAGTAGTATCTAGAGTAGGAGTAAGCGTAGTTACACTAACTGTATTACTATCAGCAGAAACATTTCCTGCAGCATCTTTTGCTCTAACAGTAAATGAGTAAGTAGTGGAAGCAGTTAAACCAGTCACTGCAAAGGTAGTTGAAGCAGTTGAACCTAATAAAGTTGTTCCTCTATAAACATCATATCCAGTTACAGCAACGTTATCAGTAGCACCAGACCATGATAAATTTGTGCTAGTTAATGTAGTTCCACTTGCATTCAAAGTTGGTGCAGTAGGAGCAACGGTATCTGTTGTTCCAGAGGTAATAGTAAAGTTAGTATTTGAAACATCAAAGAAAATATGATTAGTTCCTTTTACCATAATTCTATTGGTAGTTCCAGCAGTATTTGGAATAGTTACGGCCTGTGAACCATCGTTTGGTGTAGCCGCTAATAATGTTGACCATGTTGTTCCACCATCTGTAGAAATTAAAATATCTACGTTAGCACAATTTACTCCGTTGGCAGTTGTTCCAGCAACATTCCAAGTAACCGTTTGTGAAGTTCCTCCAACATAAGAAACTGCTGTGTTTGGAGCACTTACCGAAAATGGTCCAGCAGTTCCATTAACAGTAACAACCATATCATCACTATTATTTCCTGCACCTCCAGCTCTGTTATCACGAACAGTTAATCTGAAATTCATAGTTCTTGCAACCGAAGGCAATGCTTCTACAACAATTTCTGTTCCTTGTGTAGTTGTTGCACCAGCCAATACTCGTGATAAGTTTGGAAAATATCTAACAGGTGTAGTTGAAGAATTGTATGATCTAAATGTTGGACCTGTTGTTCTTGTAGCACTTGCTGCAGAACTTGCTCCTGTTGCAGTTGAAGCGGCGTTATCAAATTGTTCCCAATTATAGGTTAACACATCACCATTTGCATCTGTTCCAGAACCAGTCAACATAAATGGTGTGCTTTTAGGAATTGTATAATCTAAACCAGCATTTGCTGTTGGAATTGAGTTTCCAGTTGGAGTATTTGTTTGACAGGTTTTTGTTTTAACGTTGTTAGTTACTTGTTGGATACTTGCCGCGTGAAAATAAGCATCAGAATTGGTTTGAACATCCTGACTAGTAATACCAGCATATCCCATAATTGTCGAACCAGAACCTGGTTCCATGTTTACACCAGTTCCTTCATTACTCATAGAGAAAGTATGGTTAGCTCCAAATTGATGACCAATTTCGTGTGCTACATAATCAATATCAAATGTATCTCCTGTAGGAATTGTACTCGATGTAAATCCGCTTCCTTTTCCTGAAGCACAAACACATCCAATACATCCAGCATTTCCATTGTTTGAAGCTCTAACGAATACATGTCCAACATCATAGTTTGCATCTCCAATAACTGAAGTTAATGTGCTTTGCAGTTGGCTATTATAACTAGTAGTATATGGGTCAGTCGCAGCATCAGTATAAAGGACTAAATCATTATTAGCAATTAACACCATTCTAACTGCAAAATCTTTCTCAAAAATACCATTGACACGTGTCATAGAAGCGTTAATTGCTGCTAATGCTTGCGCTTTTGTTCCTCCAAAATAAGCGGCATATTCTCCGGTACACGAAACAGCCAAACGGAATGTTCTTAAGGTTGAATCATTTGCATTTCGTAACATCATAGTTGGACTAGAAATTGCATTATCAACTACAGAACATTCAAATTGATTTAAAGATTTACTTTTGTCTGCTCTTCTATAAACAGTATAAGTCGTTAAATCTGTAGAAATTGGTTCAATAAATTCAGCTGATTTATCTGGACTCAAAACCATTGATTTAAATCCTAATGGTGAAACACTAAAATAGGCAGTCGCTAAAGGATTGTCAATTCCAATTCCAATATAAGATTTTATTTCAGGATATTTTGCAGCCAATTCAGCTTCCATGGTAGTGTTTTCAAAAACTCTAAAACGCTCTAAATTTCCATCTGCATTTGGAATAGAAATTATGTTTTGAGATTGACCGTTTGCCATTCTCTTTGGTGCTGCATTCAGATTGGATCGCAGTGTGTTTAAGTTTAATTCAAAAATCTTGTTTTCAGGTAGTTGCAAGCTTTCTTCAAGCGCAACCATTGTGGTTTTTTTAGTGGTTGCATTCCAAAGCGTGCCTTTGCCTTGTGCAAAAGTCATACTTGTAAACGCTAGCAAAGCCACCGAGAGTAATTTGTACTTCATAATTTGTTTGGTTTTTGGTTAATTAGTGTGTCAAATGTATAATTAAAATTAAATTATCATAATTAATTTTAATAAAAATATTAACAATTCGATAAACTACAATTTAATTAATTGAGATATGTTTATCAATTCTTTTATTTTTATGCGTAAATCATATTTAATAATTGTTTTGTGTTTGATTATTTATAATTACTTTTAAATCAAATTTTGAATATGAATTTTAGTTATTGGGAAATTAAAAATTGGTTTACGGCTGTTGATTTTACTATTGTTGGTAGTGGAATTGTTGGTTTACATTGTGCTCTAACATTACGAGAAAAATATCCAAACAGTAAAATTCTAGTTCTAGAAAAAGGAATATTGCCTCAAGGTGCAAGTACTAAAAATGCTGGTTTTGCTTGTTTTGGTAGTGCTTCAGAAATTTTAGATGATTTAAAAAATCATTCTGAAGAAGAAGTTGTTCAACTGATACAAAAACGCTGGGATGGTTTGCAATTACTTCGTAAAAATCTTGGCGACTCAGCAATAGATTTCAAACCTTTCGGTGGTTATGAATTGTTTTTAAAAGAAGACGAAAGTAGCTATAACGAATGTCTCCAAAAGCTTCCTTTTATAAACGAAATTCTAAAACCGATTTTTAAAAATGATGTTTTTAATAAAGAGGTCGATCGATTTGATTTTAAAGAGATTCATGAATACTTAATCTTTAATCCTTTTGAAGCTCAAATTGATACCGGAAAAATGATGCATTCTTTGTTGCAAAAAGCAATTGCTAACAATATTATGATTCTAAATCATATAGAAGTCGCTGCTTTTCATGAAAATAATATTGGAGTACTAATTAGTTTCGATGATTTTAGTTTTATATCCAAAAAGCTTTTATTTGCTACCAATGGTTTTGCTCAAAAGCTAACTAATAATCAAGTAAAACCAGCTAGAGCACAAGTTTTGATAACGGAACCAATTCCCAATTTAGACATCAAAGGAACATTTCATTTAGATAAAGGATATTATTATTTTAGAAACATTGACGATAGAATTCTCTTTGGCGGTGGAAGGAATTTAGATTTTAGCGGAGAAACTACAACCGAATTTGGTCAAACAGAATTAATTCAAAATCATTTGGAAAAATTATTAAAAGAAGTAATTTTACCCGATACTGATTTCAAAATCGCTCATCGTTGGAGCGGAATTATGGGAATGGGTTCGAGTAAAAATCCTATTGTGGAACAACTTTCAGATAATGTTTTTTGTGGAGTTCGCCTCGGCGGAATGGGAGTCGCAATTGGAAGTTTGATAGGAAAAGAATTAGCGGATTTAGTACAATAAGTTATGATTAGAAAAGTTTTTCGTTGGATTTGGAAAGCCACACTTTGGTTTATTGGTTTGTCAATCTTGTCTGTAATTATATTTAAATGGGTTCCAGTTCCAATTACACCTTTAATGATAACTCGTGCTGTTGAAAATAAATTAGAAGGAAAAGATGCTCTACTAACTCATGATTGGGTGTCGATTGAAAATATTTCGCCTAATCTCCAAAAGGCAGTTATCGCTAGTGAAGATGGAAACTTTTTAAAACACAATGGTTTTGATTTTAAAGCCATGCAAAAAGCATTTAAAAATAACCAAAAAGGCAAACGATTAAAAGGAGGAAGTACTATTTCGCAACAAACGGCTAAAAACGTTTTTCTTTGGCAAGGCAGAAGTTATATTCGCAAAGGGTTAGAAGCTTATTTTACTGTTTTGATAGAACTCATTTGGGGAAAAGAACGAATTATGGAAGTGTATCTCAACTCAATAGAAATGGGAAATGGGGTTTATGGTGCCGAATCAGGAGCGAGACATTGGTATAGAAAAAGCGCTGCAGATTTAACAAAAAAAGAAGCCGCAGGAATTGCAGCCATTCTTCCTAATCCGAGAAAATATAAAGCCACGAATTCCTCTTCCTACATCAACAGAAGAAAAGAAAAAATCGTTAGAGTGATGCAACATATAGGTAAAATTGACTATTAAATGGTTAAATTTTTCATTCCTTTTTTCTTCATGGTGTTCATTAGTTTTAGTCAAAATAAAAAAGCTTTTGAAATGGGAGTACTACTTGATAACGATTCGTTTTCATCACTAGTCAATGATAAATATTACACTAACGGAATGGAAATTTTTGGAAATTATATCTCAAAAAAATCCAATCAAGACGTTTTCAAATCGAATGGATTTAAAATTGGACAATATATCTTTAATCCTAAATGGGTTAAGTCAGATTTTAAAGAAGATCATAATCGACCGTATGCCGGATATTTATTTGCTGAATTTAATCAAAATAGGTTTTATAAAAATCAAACCGTTTGGATAACTAAATACCAAATTGGAGTTGTTGGACCTTCATCAAAAGCGGAAGATTTTCAAAAATGGATGCACAATGCTTTTGGGTTTGGGAGATTATATGGATGGCAACATCAAATCAAAAATACAGTAGCAATTCAATACAATACCATTCTTTCTTCCAAAGTTTTTGATAAAATCACTACAGATAAAATAGATTTTCATTGGCAATCAAAAGCCGAAATTGGAACCGTTTTTTCGAGCATAACAACTGGAATTTTATCGAGAATTAGTTTGTCCAAAAACCTAAAATCGATGCAACAATCTAATTTTTTTAATAGTTTGATGTTTGATGATAAAAATGTAAATGAGCTGTATTTTTATTTTTTACCAAAAATTAATTTACAGTTCTACGATGCTTCCATTCAAGGAAGTCTTTTTGATGATGAAAGTCCATTAACATTTACACCCAATTTATTTCGATTTAAATTAGAAACTGGTTTGAAATACCAAATACAAAATTGGAATTTGGGCTACACATTTCACTACACAACCCAAGAAATAAAAAGTAATTCTGTAACTGGATTTTATTATGGTTCTGTTGGATTGTCTTATATTTTTAAATAAAAAAACTCTTCTGATGGAGAAGAGTTTTTCTTTTATTAGTAAAACAAAGGTTTATACTGTTGCCAATGTTTGTAGATTAATATCGAATTTATTACAACAATAAGTAGCGCAAATAATAATCCTGGAATATCTAAAAACAAGTGGAAAAGCAAAATATTAATAGAAATAGGAGCTAAAAGAATCAAAGCGAAGGCAACCCATTTTTTCAGTAAAAGCATCACTCCAATGATAACTTCTAAAATACCAACAACAGGAAAAATATAACCAGTTGTATTTAGTGAATTCATAAACTCACCAGCAGAACCTGTTGGTGCTTCCATTGGGATAAAATATAAAAATTTATTAGCTCCAAAAACAAGAAGCATTAATCCTAAAACAATTCTAGCGATTTTTGTAAACATTGAATTCATAAAGAGGCAAATTTTTGGTTAGTAATATGGTAAAAATAGAATTATTTTTTTAAATTATAAACTATTTTTAAATCTATTTAATGAAATATTCATAATTATAATGTTAAATCTATAATCTACAAAGTATGTTGTAACTTTTTAAAGAAATGAATAACTTATAATAAATTAAAAAATAATACAATGATAGCACACGAAATCGATTACCACATTTATGGTGAAGAAATGCAATATGTAGAGATTGAACTTGATCCGCAAGAGATTGTTGTTGCCGAAGCAGGAAGTTTTATGATGATGGACAACGGCATTCAAATGCAAACTATTTTTGGCGATGGTTCAGCTCAACAGCAAGGAATTTTTGGCAAACTGCTTTCGGCTGGAAAAAGAGTTTTAACAGGCGAAAGTCTTTTTATGACGGCTTACTTAAATCAGAATAATTCGAAGAGTAAAGTATGTTTTGCTTCGCCTTATCCTGGAAAAATTATTCCAATAGATTTGCGTCAATTTCATGGGAAATTCATTTGTCAAAAAGACGCATTTCTTTGTGCCGCAAAAGGTGTTTCGGTTGGCATTGAATTTTCTAGAAAATTAGGTCGCGGACTTTTTGGTGGAGAAGGTTTTATTATGCAAAAATTAGAAGGCGATGGAATGGCATTTGTACATTCTGGTGGAACTTTAGCCAAAAGAGAATTGGCTTCGGGAGAAGTTTTAAAAGTAGATACAGGTTGTATCGTTGGCTTTACCAAAGACGTAGATTATGATATTGAATTTATTGGCGGTATTAAAAATTCCCTTTTTGGTGGCGAAGGATTATTTTATGCAACACTTCGCGGACCAGGAACGGTTTATGTACAATCGTTGCCATTTAGCCGTTTAGCCGATAGAATTATAGCTTCTGCGCCACAAAATGGAGGAAGTTCCAGAGAAGAAGGAAGTCTTCTTGGCGGTTTAGGCAGAATGATTGATGGTGATAATAGATTTTAAAAAAAAATGCGACTTAATTAAGTCGCATTTTTTAATTTCATAATTTAGTTGGCAATTACAATTGGATAAGTTACTTGTGCATCAGTTGCACCACCAGCATTTGTAATATCGCCAGCAGCAACTCCAGCTGCCGATTTATTTGGCAAATGTCTCAATGTTACCGTTAAATTTCCTGTTCCAGCATTTCCAGTTGTGTAAGTAAACGTCAATCCAACTGGTTTAGCATTCACATCAAAATCAGTGTAACCAAATGTTCCTAAAGCTGCTGGAATTTGGTAAAATACTTGATGCTCTTCGCCTTCTTCTTCAACTTCAACAGTAATGTCTTCTGCTGGCGTATCTAATTCATTTAAAAAAGTCGTTTCGCCATTATAAACCGTGTTTGCTGTCAAATTTCCTGAAACCGTTACAAGCGGATCATTTGGTCCATCACCATCTAAATCTCTTGAAGTTAAAGTTATAGTCGTTGCACCATTTGTTAAAGTAGTCGTAACCGTTGTGATTACTTCTTCCTCATTTACTGGATCATCATCATTATTACATGACGTTATTGATACAGCTGCAATTGCTAGAAAAAAGATTTTTGTTTTGTTTAAATTATTCAATGTTTTCATGTTTTTAATAATTAATTTTTAATTGAATTTGAAAGTTTCTACCCAATTCGTCGGCATAGAAACGTTGTCTATTTAAATAATCTCTGTATTTGGTATCTAATAGGTTAAATACAGAAAAACCTAGTGTTGCCATAGAATTATTGGCGATTTTGAATTGAAAATCAGATGCAAAATGCAAAAGATGATACGCAGCTGGCGGCGAACTAATATCTACTTCTACAGGAGTTAACTCGCCATCTACAATAATATTTGTAATAAAATTGTTGTTTGGGAATTGGGTTTGTCTAAAAACCATTTCGCTCTGCAGTTCGAGTGTCAAATTGTTCCAATCTTTTTTGTTGAACGAAATTCGGTTGTTGATGTTCAATGGCGGCATATCGATAATAAAATCGTCATTGGTTTTATCTTTTCCGTTTACATACGATAAAAGCAAACGATGTTGCCAATGTTCACTGATTTGCCACTCGGAATTCAAGTCAATTCCAGTCAACAAAGCATTAATTTGTTGGTATTCCCAAACTGGAAAAGCACCGCGAATTGTGGTTTCAAAGCCAACTGGTTTCAAAAACATATAATCTTCGATATAATTCAAAAACGGATTGATGTTTATCTTGAAATTCTTCCATTGTTTTTGCAAAGAAGTACTGATTTTATTCGACTTTTCATGTTCTAAACGCAAATCGCCCAATTCAATCATACCACTCGAATGATGCAATCCATCACTAAAAAATTCGGAAGGATTTGGATTTCTAACCGCACGACTGACGTTAAAATACCATTCATATTCGTTTCCGAAGGAATATTGCGTTCCAACACTTGCTGAAAAATTATGGAAAGTAAACGTTGGTTTGGTCAACCATTGTGTTCCAAAATCTCCTTCGATTAAATGGTTGAATTCCGGACTGTAATTTCGCTCGTCCCAACGTGATTTCAGATAATATTTCGTCGCTTCAATCGTTGAAAAATCGTAGCGAATTCCGGCTTCAACCGAAAAATCATCCGAAATATGATTGTCAACAATAGCATAAATTCCAGCATCAAATTTATTATAACTTGGAATTAACGGACGAACGCCAGTATTTGGATTTGCCGAATTATTTTGGAACAATCCCATAATTCCTGATTTAAAATCCCAACTATTAATACTCAATTTATAATCGGCATTAAAAGCATGCGTCATCAAGTTTAAGTCCAAAGCTGCTCTAGAATCTGAAACGCCAGTTCGCAAATCAAACTCTTTTCGATTATTGAATTGAAAAGCATATTGTAAGCCAATAGATTCGCCGTCTTTGATATAATAATTATAATTCAGTTTTGCCAAATGATGTTGCACTTGTTGCTTCGGATTTTTAATCGAATAAGTGAAATCTCTTATAGTTGAAGGTATTTGATTATCAATTGAATTCTCCAAATCAGTAACATTTCCAATATGCGAAGCACTTAAAATTCCGATAGTGGCGTTGTACAAACTGTAATAAGCAGAGAAATCGAATTTTTTGCCAATATATTTTACATCGCCTGAAAAATTTGCTTCGCGGTTTCCAGTATTCGACAAAATATAATCGGGCGATTCTCTGTCGCCAAAATATTTAAAACTTCCTTGTGCATTCCAACTCCAGTCGCAAAAATTTCCTTTGTGTAAACTAGAAGAAATAGTTCCGCCACGACCATTGGATTCCATTGTCATAATGGTTTTTCCAAAAAGTGTGTCTTTTTTGGTGCTGAAAGGTTCAATAATTACAATTCCACCAATGGCATCGCCACCATATTGCAAACCAGATGCGCCTTTTAAAACTGTAATTTTTCCGGCTGCATTTATGTCAAAATTTGGAGCATGTTCTGTTCCCCATTGTTGGTCTTCGAGTTTTACATTATTGTTGTAAATACTAACTCGGCTGCTATGCAAACCATTAATTACAGGTTTTACAATCGTGCTTCCGCTTTTCAATATTGAAACTCCAGAGACTTCTTTGAGTGCATTTCCTAGCGATTGACTACTGAATTTTTCAATGGTTTTCTCTTTGATTTTTTGTTCCGAAACCGAGTGATTGAAATAATTGTTTTTATGTTTTACCACAATTTCTTCCAATTGTTCACTTTTTTGTTTCATCTGAAAATTAATCTCAAGATTTCCACTGACATCAATAATCGTATCAATAGGTTTGTAGCCAACATAAGTGATTAGCACTTTTGCCGAACCATTTGGAACATTTCGAATAATGAATGAACCATCTTTTTTACTATTTGTCGATTTTGATGAAATGTGAATGTGACTTTTTTCCAATGCCATATTGTTTTCATCAACTATTTTTCCGCTTATGGTGTTTTGACTGTAAATAATACCAAAACACAACAAGCAAAAAAACATACTGAATTTTTGCATTTTGTTGTTTTCTAATTCGTTAACACTAGATTAGGTCAAGAAGTTTTAAACAATTGGCGGTCCGCGAAGAGAAAAAAAACTTCCGTTGAAAAAAGAAATATTTTCGGAAGTTGGGAAATACAATGCCTTATTATAAAAAACAGGCTTTTCAAATGAAAATACAGCCGTTTTATTTTCGATAGTTGGACTTAGAGCAAAGTCACAAACTTGACATTTTTCCCAATAATGACTATGATTTAAAGTTGCGCCTTCGGCATATTTGTGAATACAACTTTCTTCAGAAAACTGTTTTGCCAAATGCTCAATAGTATGTATTGGCTGAAATAGTACTGCAAAAAGTACTGCCAATCCTAGTAAAACATTCAAGAAATGTAATTTTCCTTTCATTGATGCAAATGTAGTTTAATCCAAAAGAAAATCCGTTTGATTTTAACAAATTTTAGGATTTGAAAAACCAAACGGATTGTTTTCTTTATGTCTTCCGCGAAAGCGAAAATATACTATACTAAATTGTTGGCAACAAGATATTCCGCAATTTGAACGGTATTGGTTGCAGCACCTTTTCTCAAATTATCAGCAACAATCCACATGTTTAAGGAGTTTGGCTGACTTTCGTCACGGCGAATTCTGCCTACAAAAACATCGTCTTTTCCTTGAGCAAACAAAGGCATTGGATAGGTGTAAGTATCGTTATTGTCCTGAACAACTACACCATCAGTATGATGCAAAATAGAACGGATTTCGTTTACGTCAAAGTCATTAGAAAATTCAACATTCACCGCTTCGCTATGTCCGCCAACTACTGGAATTCTGATGGCTGTTGCTGTTACTGCAATCGATTTGTCGCCAATGATTTTTTGAGTTTCACGAACCAATTTCATTTCTTCTTTGGTGTATCCGTTTTCTTCAAAACTATCACATTGTGGAATAGCATTTCGATGAATTTGGTATTTATAAGCCATTTCTCCTTGAATTCCAACGTATTCATTTTCTAATTGTTGAACCGCTTTTACACCAGTTCCAGTAATGGATTGATAAGTAGAAACGATCACACGTTTGATATTGTATTTTTTGTGTAATGGAGCTAAAACCATCACCATTTGGATAGTAGAACAGTTTGGATTAGCAATGATTTTATCATCTTTTGTCAATTCAGATGCGTTGATTTCAGGAACGATTAACTTTTTTGTTGGATCCATTCTCCAAGCCGATGAATTATCGATAACGGTTGTTCCAGCTTCAGCAAATTTTGGAGCCCAAGCCAATGAAGTTTCTCCACCAGCAGAAAATAAAGCTATATCCGCTTTCATGTCAACTGCTGTTTGTAAACCAACTACTTTGTATTTCTTACCTTTAAATTCAATTTCCTTACCAACTGATTTCTCAGAAGCTACAGGAATTAATTCGGTTACAGGAAAATTTCTTTCCGCTAATACTTGAAGCATCACTTCGCCAACCATTCCGGTTGCGCCTACAACAGCAACTTTCATACTTTATATATTTATAATTGATAAAATTTTTGAAGTACAAAAGTAAAGAGAAAATTGGGTTTCCTTTTCTTTTAAGTATAAAAATTACTGAATTTCAGAAAGGAAAGTTTGTTTTTTTACTTTAAAAGATATTTTTACAACTTGTCATTCTGAGGAACGAAGAATCGCATGTTAATTATTCTGATTATGTGATTCCTCCTTCGTCGGAGTGACAAAATAAAAGCAAAAAAAAACCGTCTCAATCAAGAAACGGTTTAGTTAGAATATATAATGTAGCGGAATTATTTTTTCAATAAATCTCTAATTTGTGTAAGTAATTCTTCTTGAGTTGGTCCAGCTGGTGCAGCAGGTGCAGCTTCTTCTTTTTTCTTCATGCTGTTTAATGCTTTTACCATAATAAAAATCACGAAAGCAATTACTAGAAAACTAATTACCGCAGCTAAAAATTTTCCGTAGAGAATTCCACCTTCGGTTTTTAAATCTGCCAAATTTTCAACTTGTGCTGCTTTTAGTGCAGGATTTAATAATGCAGGTGTAATTACATCTGCTACTAGTGAATTTACAATGGCGCCAAAAGCTGCTCCAATGATAACTCCAACTGCTAAATCCATTGCGTTTCCTTTTGCAATAAATTCTTTAAATTCTGAAATCATTCCCATAATTTGTTTTGTTTTGTGGTTATTAATAAACGAATTTAATAAAATTTTAACAAATACTAAATTATTCTCTATAAAATATTCGTTTTACTCGTTGCGAAATACTTGTTAAAACTTCATATGGAATGGTTTGCAATAGTTTCGCAATTTCATTAACGGTTGGTCTTTCGCCAAAAATAATCACCGTATTTCCTTCTTTGCATTCAATATCGGTTACGTCAACCATTAGCATATCCATACAAACACTTCCTAAAATTATCGCTTTTTTCTGATTTATAATTACATAACCAACGCCATTGCCCAAATGTCTTGAAATTCCATCGGCATAACCAATAGGAATTGTAGCAACTTTGGTTTGTTTTTCTGCCATAAATCGTCTGCCATAACCAACGCTTTCTCCTTTTTCAATAGTTCTAATTTGAGAAATAACGGATTTTAAAGTACCAACATTTTCAAGGTATTTTTGTTCTTCATCATCGTTGGAAACGCCATACAAACCAATGCCTAATCGAACCATATCGTATTGTGCCTCAGGATAATTTGAAATTCCTGAGGTATTCAAAATATGTCTAATTGGTTTTGTTTTTAACGCTGAAATCAATTGAGAAGAAAGATTTTCAAAAAGCTCAATCTGCGAAATCGCAAATGCTTGATGCGCTAAATCATCGCTGGTTGCCATGTGCGACAAAATACTTTTCACTTTTACCGTTTCGTTTCCTTGCAGTGTTTTTATCAATTCTAATAAATTATTTTCTTGAAAACCAAGACGATGCATTCCTGTATCTAATTTTATATGAATAGGAAAATGTTTCAATTTTTTTTGTTCCGCTATTTTCAAAAACGCTTTTAATCCTTTTATCGAATAAATTTCGGGTTCTAATTGATGCTGAATTATCGATGAAAAACTAGTAGTTTCTGGATTTAAAACCATAATCGGAACTGAAATCCCACCATTTTTCAACGAAATTCCTTCATCGGCAAAAGCCACTCCAAGATAATCTACTTTGTGATGTTCGAGTAATTTTGCAATCTCAAAACCGCCATTACCATAACCAAAAGCTTTGACCATAACCATCAATTTGGTTTTCGGCGCCAATTTTGATTTGAAGAAATTCAAGTTATGACTAATCGCATTAAGGTTGATTTCCAGAACGGTTTCGTGCGTTTTTTCTTCGAGCAACGATACAATTTCTTCAAAATGAAAATCTCTTGCACCTTTGATTAAAATGGTTTCATTTTCGAAATTCAATTTCGAAGTTTCGGGATCAAAAGCGGCGATAAATTCGTTTACATTTTTGAAACAAATTCCGTTGATGAACTTGTTTTTAAACTTTGAAATCGTTTCGCCAATGCCAATCACTCGCGTAATTTTATTGGAAATAATTAACTGAGAAACCTGCGGATACAATTCTTCATTGGTTAAACCACTTTGAAAAATATCCGAAAGAATAATCGTTTTTTTCTTGTGTTGTTTTTGATGTTCTAGAAAATCTAAAGCAATTTTTAGCGATTGAAAATCAGAACTATAACTATCGTCAATTATTGTGCAATTGAAAATTCCATTTTTGACTTTCAAGCGCATTTCTACTGGATATAATTGTGTCATTCGGGTTTGAATGACTTTTTGATTGTACCCAAAATACAGCATAACCATCAAACAATGTATGGCGTTTTCGACCGAAGCTTGGTCTTGAAACGGAATTCGAACTGGAAACGTTTCTTCTTGATAGGTAATGTTCAGTTCCGTTATTTCGTCAAGTTTCTTTTTGGTTACAAAAACATCAGCACTTTTGTCATCCGACGACCAATTGAACTGCTTTATTTTTGGATTAACAAAAGCACAAATCGTTCTGTTTTTATTCAAAATCAATACTTTAACCGAAGTAAAAAGCTTGAGTTTTTCTTTGATTTTTTCGCCAATATCGGCAAAACCTTCGTCGTGAGCCGAACCAATATTGGTCAAAACACCAATGGTTGGATCAATGATTTTTTGCAGTTTTTCCATTTCGTTTTTCAACGAAATTCCAGCTTCAAAAATACCTAAATTGTGCTTTTCATTAATAGCAACAATAGAAAGCGGAACACCAACCTGCGAATTATAACTTTTTGGACTTCGGATGATGTTGTAATCTGGACTTAACAGAAAATTTAGCCATTCTTTTACGATGGTTTTTCCGTTACTTCCAGTAATTCCAATGATTGGAAAATCAAATTGATTTCTGTAGAAAGCTGCAAATTTTTGCAACGCTTCTAGAGTATTTTCTACAACAAGAAAATTAGCTTTGCTTTTTAGATTTTCATCAAAATGAGTGACCACAAAATTCTGAACACCTTGTGAAATCAATTCTTCTATATATTGATGACCATCATGATTTGGACCGGAAATGGCAAAAAACAAAGTATGTTTGCCATTTTGCAACGTGCGACTATCAATAGAAATAGTATCGATGATGCTTATATCATTATTCCCAAACCAATTGGCTTTTATAATTGGAATAATATTTCGGATGGAAAGTGTCAAATTTTATTTTTTATTAAAAATTTCCAAAAACTTGTTTGGGCTCATTACAGGAATTTCAGAATTTTTAAAATCTTTCTCGTTCCTTGTAATAAGTATATCGCATTTGGCTTGAATAGCACTATAATATTGAACGGCATCTTCGAAATCTGTAAAGTTAGAAAATAAACTTTCGTCAATTACGAGTTCGTCAACAGAGGAAACATCACAAATTACTCTAAACTTTTTTAATGACTCAATTACGCGATTATTTTCAGTTTTTTTTCCTAAAACATAAAACGTGTTAACAAACGAAATGGAAGAAGCAACTAATCTAACTTGGTTGTCTTCAGCTAAACTAGAAATTTTAGCAATTTCATAAAAAAATGGATTTCTCTTATCTAAGAAATCAATCAGTACATTTGTATCAATAAATAATTTTTTCATTATTTATATTTTTCAACCAAATACTCTTGTCTATCTTTTTTAAAGTCAAAATCAGCTGGAATTTCTCCATTTCCTACAGGAATACTATTAACAAAGTCAGAAATTTTAATTTCTTCTTTTTGGTCACTTTTCTCCATGGAAGTAATTGCTTTTAAATAATTTTCGACAATAAAAGACACGCTAATTTTTTGCTTCGCAGCATATTCTTTAGCTTTTTCAATTACTTTTTTATCAAGCTTTAAGGTGAGTTTAGTATCCATAATAACATTAAATTTAATTGTTATACGTGCAAAATTAAAAAAAGTTACCGTACAGAAGATTTTTCTTTATTCTTCTTTTTCTTCAGATAAATGTTCGGCGTCTTTTACAACCATATTTTCTCGCATCGCATTGAAATAAGCAGCACGACTTAGCGGTTCATATTCTTCGGTTTCGCCTAATAAAACGAGTTTATCATTATCGGTTTTTCTAAAACTGTAATGGGCTAAATTTCCAGTTCGTGTGCAAACGGCGTGAACCTTGGTAACATATTCAGCAGTTGCCATCAACGCAGGCATTGGTCCAAACGGATTTCCTTTAAAATCCATGTCCAATCCAGCCACAATTACTCGAACTCCTGAATTCGCCAAATCATTACAAACAGAAACAATTTCGTCATCAAAAAACTGTGCTTCATCAATGCCGACAACATCGCAACCTTGCGCTAAAATTCGAATATTCGCTGCAGCTGGAACTGGCGTGGAACGAATTTCGTTTTTGTTATGAGAAACAACCATTTCATCGTCATATCGAGTGTCGATTGATGGTTTGAAAATCTCCACTTTTTGCTTGGCAAATTGTGCTCTTTTTAGTCTTCGGATGAGTTCTTCTGTCTTGCCCGAAAACATCGAACCGCAAACGACTTCAATCCAACCAAATTGTTCTTTATGATTTACTGTATTTTCGAGAAACATTTTCTAATTTTCTTGCGCTTAAAATGAATAGTTTTTATTACTTTGTAACAAAACTTATCGATATAAATTTTATACATTTACATCGTTTCAAATTTAGAAAAATTTATTCACGCATTGATTAAACTTTGGTCAAATAACGATTAAAAAAATAAACATAATTTCATCTCAATATAATTTATACACATGAAGAAAAGATTGGAAGCTGAATTAATAAGCATTGCACATCGAATTTTGAAGTTAAAAAATAAGTCGGAAATCGACCAATTGTATAAAGAAACCCGAAAATTATACGAAGCGCTTTCGATTCTGAAATTTCATGAAGAAAATTATGCAGTACTAAAAAATGAGGTTTCTCATGAAGAAATTGAGCAAAAGGTAGAATCGTTTTTGGCACAAGAAGAAATTACTACACCAATAGATTTACCAATTGTTGAAGCTGAACCAATTGCTGAAGCAAAAGAAGAAATCATCGAAACGATTGAACAAGTTGAGGAAGAGGAACCAATCGTTGTTGGCGAAATTATTCTTGAGGAAGAAGATGAGGTTGAAGACGAAAGTTTTGAAGATAATGATGTAGCCGAAGCAAAAGACAAAGAAGATCACGAAAGCGATGCTTTGGCTGGCGGAAATTTTAAACCTGCTTTTGAACTTTCTTTTGAGGCTGAAGATGAAACAGAAACGGAAGAAGAACCTGAAATTGAAGCCGTAATCGAAGAAACGCAACCTGAAGTAATTGAGGAAAAAAAACCAGAACCTGTTGAAGCCAAACAGGTTACAATGGACGATATTTTTGGTGATAGTTACAAAGAACCTGTTTTTGTAAAACCAAATGAAGTAACATTAAACGATAAGTTCATCTCGGTTTTTGACCAAGAACAAAAAGAAAAAGACGAACCAAAAGTCGTTTCGCTCAACGATGTATTGTCCAATTCAATTTCTATTTCGTTGAATGACAGAGTTGCTTTTGTAAAGCATCTTTTTAACGAAAGTAACGAAGATTACAACCGAGTTTTATCGCAATTGAATACGTTTGACACTTTTGCTGACGCGAAAAACTTCTTAAATGAAATGGTTATTCCGGAATACAATTACTGGGTTGGAAAAGAAGAATATTTGGAGCGATTTTTAGAAATCGTGGAGAAAAAATTCAAATAATTTCGCTTAAATGTCCAAACTTTATATAGTTCCAACGCCAATTGGTAATCTTGACGACATGACTTTCAGAGCAATTCAGGTTTTGAAAGAAGCCGATTTGATTTTGGCAGAAGACACACGAACTAGCGGAAAACTTCTCAAACATTTTGAAATTTCCACACACATGCATAGTCATCACATGCATAACGAACACAAAACGGTGGAAAATTTAATCAAACGATTGCAAGCCGGAGAAACCATTGCGTTAATTAGCGATGCTGGAACGCCAGCTATTTCCGATCCTGGATTTTTGTTAACGCGCGCTTGTGTTGAAAATAATATAGAAGTCGATTGTTTGCCTGGCGCAACGGCTTTTGTTCCTGCGTTGGTCAATAGCGGTTTGCCAAATGACCGATTTATATTCGAAGGTTTTTTGCCCGAAAAAAAAGGAAGACAAACTCGATTTTTAGCTCTTGCTGAAGAAACCCGAACGATGATTTTCTATGTTTCGCCACATAAATTAGTAAAAACTTTAGCGGAATTCATCCAATATTTTGGCACCGAAAGACCGGTTTCAGTTTCACGAGAATTATCTAAACTACACGAAGAAACCATTCGCGGAACAGCTGAAGATGTTTTAAAACACTTTGAAGTTAAACCTCCGAAAGGAGAAATTGTTGTGGTTGTTGGCGGGAAAAAATAGTGTTCAGTATTCAGTTTGTAGTTAGCAGTTGAATATTTTTATTTATAATGAATTATGAAAAAATATCTTTTCCTTTTGTTAATATCAGCAATCCTGTTTTCTTGTATAAAAGAAGAGAAAGATGATAGTTATGAGTTTCTCTATAATAATTTTATCGAATCAATACGTTATAATAATATAGAGAATAAAAATTTTTATTTTGCGGGTTTGCAAAAATATAAATCCGATTCTTTAGAATTGAAAAATTGTGAATTTCACTATAACTTGACTTCTAATATATCAAAAAAGTTAAATAATTTAGATTATACAGACAGAGTTAAGGTTTTTAAATTTAGAGATTCCGTTTTGAAAATTCTTAATAGAAATTTTAAATACTATAAAGAGCATGACAAACTTAATCTAAATGATAGTGTTTTTAAAAAAATGATACAATATAAAATGTCAATGGTTTTAAATGAATATCTTTCTTTTCATATTTTTAAACCAACTGCATTAAGAGTTGCTGAAGACGAGGAAAATAAGTAGTTTATATACTAAAAATATAGTTTTGGGTTTTCACAGAGTTTTTTCTCCCTTAAAACTATTCCACAACCAAATCCGTAAACGCAAAACTTTTTCCACTAAACAAACCTTTATCCGATAATTTCAAATCAGGAATGACGAGCAATGCCATGAATGACAATGTCATAAACGGTGCTTTTAACGAACTGCCTAATTCTTTTGCCATAGCGTCAATTTCTTGATACAATCGTCCAGCTTCCCAGCCGTTTTGGTCGCTCATAATTCCTGCAACTGGCAAGGCTAATGATTTTTTCTCGTTACCGTTTACTGCACAAATTCCGCCCGTGTTTTCAATTATTAGATTTACCGCGTTTAAAATTTCTTCGTCAGATGTACCAACAACCACAATATTATGACAATCATGCGCTACTGAACTGGCAATCGCACCTTTTTTCAATCCAAAGTTTTTGATGAAAGCTATCGCTGGTTCAGCATTGGAATACCGATTAACAACCGCCATTTTTAATACATCATTTTCCACATCGGAAACTAAATTTCCATCCACAATTTTTGGCGTGCAATGAATTTCATTAGTAATCAATTGTCCTTCCAAAGCTTCAATAACGCGAATGGTTTTTGCCGAACTTTTTACTTCAAAATCGTTTAAAACTTTAGCCGAAGTATTGAAATTATTTGGTTTTTCAAAATCAACATGTTGAACAAATGATTTTCCGTTTTCAGCAACCAATTCGCCATTGATATACGTTTGTTTTACTTTGAAATCGGTTAAATTTTCTACAACAATAAAATCGGCAGCATCGTTTTCTTGCAACAAACCAACATCCATTTTGTAATGTTTCACCGGATTGATACACGCCACTTGCAACACTTTGAAAACATCAAAACCTTTTGCAATTGCTCGTACGCAAAGTTGGTTGATATGACCAACAATCAAATCATCTGGATGTTTATCATCGGAACAAAACATCATGTTTTCATAATTTTCGGGAAGCAAATCAATCAGCGCCTCAAAATTTTTGGCAGCACTTCCTTCACGGATAATGACTTTCATTCCAAGCGACAATTTTTCGGCAGCTTCGTCATAGGTAAAACATTCATGATCGGTAGAAATTCCGGCAGAAATATATTTTTTTATTGGTTCGCCTCGCAATCCTGGCGCATGACCATCAATGGGTTTGTTGAAATGTTTTGCCCAAGCTATTTTTTTCAAAACTTCTTCATCATCAAACAAAACACCAGGATAATTCATCATTTCTGCCAAATAATAAATATCGGGATGTGCCATTAATTCCTTAATTTCTTCTGAATCAATCACAGCTCCAGCAGTTTCAAAAAACGTTGCCGGAACACATGATGGCGCACCAAAATGAAATTTCAACGGTACTTTTTTTCCATTTTCAATCATATAATAAACGCCATCTTTCCCCAGAACATTCGCTATTTCATGCGGATCCGAAATCGTCGCTACAGTTCCATGCAAAACCGCAATTTTAGCAAATTCCGACGGAACCAACATCGAACTTTCAATATGAATGTGCGAATCGATAAATCCCGGAAGAATATACTCTTGAACGTTGTGTTCTTTTTCGATTATGGAACTAATTTTTCCGTTTTCTATAGTAATTTCACCCGAAAAAATTCGTTTGTTTAGAATATCGACAATTTGACCTTGAATTTGCATTTGAAAAATATTATTATTCAAAAGTAACAAATTATAAATTGAAAATACTTGTTCTTTTTTGTAGTGTTTTTTGTATTTTTGGTAAATGAACAAAGTTTATAATCAAGAAATATTTACTTCTCTGATGAAAGAATTTCTTCTTCTTCAGTTTGTTGTTGTATTGATAACTTTTTTTATCTATAAATTTTATATGGATAATCTAAAAAAAGGCAAAGTGATTTTTTTAGTTAACGTAGTTATATATTCAATTCTAAACTTTTATCTGATTTATCAAATTTTTATTGAACCTGATTTGAGAGTTGGTGGAATAAGTTTTGCTTTTGAAATGTATAGTTTGTTTTTAGCACTACTTTTTATTGTTGTTTTATTACTTGAATATGTTCTGTTGAAATTTATAGTTTTTAAATTTTTGTTTAAAAAATCATAATTCGTAATTCTCAATTCGTAATTAATTATGCGCTGGACTATAAAACCAAAACCTTCTCAAGAAAAAGTAAAACATTTAGTTGATGAACTCAAAGTGGATGAGTTGATTGCTACGCTTTTGGTGCAACGTGGCATTGAAACTTTTGACGATGCGCGACAGTTTTTTCGTCCGAGTTTGGATGATTTGCACAATCCGTATTTAATGAAAGATATGGACAAAGCGGTTTCTCGCATTGAAAAAGCGATTGTAGATGGAGAAAACATTTTGGTTTTTGGCGATTATGATGTGGATGGAACAACAGCAGTTTCATTGATGTCGAGCTATTTAAAAAGTTTTTATCCCAACATTGCGACTTATATTCCCGATCGATATGATGAAGGTTATGGTATTTCGTATAAAGGAATTGACTTTGCCGAAGACAATGGTTTTTCACTGATTATTGCGTTGGATTGTGGTATAAAATCGATTGAGCATGTGCTTTATGCTAAAGAAAAGAATATTGATTTTATCATTTGTGATCACCATCGACCGGGCGAAACTTTGCCCGAAGCTGTTGCTGTTTTAGATCCAAAACGTGATGATTGCAGTTATCCGTATGATGAACTTTGTGGTTGTGGTGTTGGTTTTAAATTGGTTCAAGCCTTAGCACAAAACCGAAATCAAACCATTGAAGATTTAATTCCTTATTTGGATTTGGTTGCTACGGCAATTGCGGCTGATATTGTTCCGATTACGGGAGAAAATCGGGTTTTGGCAAAATTTGGATTAGAAGTTATCAATTCCAATCCACGACCAGGAATTAAGGCTTTGATTCAAAATGTAAAAAAGAAAGTTTTAACCATTACGGATGTCGTATTTATCATTGCACCGCGAATTAATGCTGCGGGAAGAATAAAACACGGTAACGAAGCGGTGGCATTACTAACGGAATATGATTTAGATCAAGCGGAAATTTTTGCTTCCGAAATTGAGCAACACAATTCGGATAGAAAAGATTTAGACAAACAAATTACGGTGGAAGCGCTTTCGCAAATAGAAGAAAATAACGAAAAAGAAAAGTTTACTACCGTTGTTTATAATGAAAATTGGCACAAAGGCGTGATTGGAATTGTGGCTTCTCGATTGACTGAAACCTATTATCGTCCGACGATTGTTTTTACGAAAAGTGGTGATAAATTGGCTGCTTCGGCACGATCAGTGAAAGATTTTGATGTTTATAATGCGTTGGAAGCTTGTGCGGAACATTTGGAGCAATTTGGTGGACACATGTATGCTGCAGGAATGACTTTGAAGGAAGAAAATTATCTTGTTTTCAAAGAAGCTTTTGAAAAAGAAGTGGAAAAAACCATTCCTCCTGATTTGTTAATTCCGGAAATATCGGTTGATGCTGAAATTGACTTATCCGATATTAATGAAAGATTGATTAGAATTTTAAACCAATTTGAACCTTTCGGGCCACAAAATATGACACCGGTTTTTATGTGTAAAAATGTAAAAGATACGGGTTATGGTAAAACAATTGGTCAAAGTGATGAGCATTTAAAACTTTTTGTTAAGCAAAATGGAAGTGAAGGTTTTGGCGTAATTGGTTTTGGATTGGGAAATAAATTGGAATTGACTAAAAATCAAAATCCGTTTGATATCGCTTTTTGTATTGATGAAAATGAATTTAATGGCAATGTTACGGTTCAATTGCGATTGAAGGATTTGAGGTGATTTTACTCTGAACTCTAACAGAGTTTCGAACTCTGTTAGAGTTGAAAGTTTATTTCTATTTATATTCTTTCAACTCAAAGTTTTCTCCATCAAAAACACCATAAGTGAAATAACCAATCCAATCGCCGAGGTTGGCATATTGTGAGTTTTCGCCAACTGGAATTATCATCGGTAAATGGCGATGGCCGAAGACAAAGTAATTGTAGTGTTTGATTTCTAGTTTTCGTTTGGCATATTGCACTAACCATTCGTTTTCTTCGCCTAGGAATTTAACATCGGCTTCGCCAGAAATTAATTTGTTTTTTACGGAAAGATATTGTGCTAATTTCACGCCAACATCAGGATGCAGCCATCGGAACAGCCATTTTGAAAACGGATTGGTGAAAACTTTTTTCATTCGTTTGTAGCCTTTGTCGCCTGGACCTTTTCCGTCGCCGTGACCAATTAGAAAGGTTTTTCCATTGAAGGTATATTCTTGATTGTCATGATAAACCGGAATATTGAGTTCTTTTTCGAAATAATTGTGCATCCACAAATCATGATTGCCTACAAAGAAGTAAATTGGAATTCCGCTGTCGCGAATTTCGGCTAGTTTGCCTAAAACTCTCACGAAACCTTTGGGAACAACGGTTTTGTATTCAAACCAAAAATCGAACAAATCACCTAATAGAAAAATGCATTCTGCATCTTTTTTTACATCGTCAAGCCAAGCAACAAATTTTTGTTCGCGTGGAAAACTAGCTTCGGCGGTTGGTGCGCCAAAATGCTGGTCGGAAGCGAAGTATATTTTTTTATTGGGTTGGATTTGCATTTGGTAAAATTAGTGATTTTTTTTAAGAGACAAATAGATGATAGATTGGTAGACGATAGACTTTTATGTTTTTTCTGTTTGTCTTTTATCCTTTTGTCTATTTTTTTAAATGATTGCCCAAACGTATATAAATATTCGATTTGATCAATTGATAGCCCAGATTGTAGTGAAAATACAAGCTTTTTTGCTTGTATTGTAACGAAAAGCTGGAATGACATCTACTGATATTTCCCGAGCGATTCGCTTCTTCCTACGACAAGCCTAGGATGACAGTTTAGTTATCGGAAGCATACCATTCGGCGAATGAGGTTTCGGTTTCTTGTAGTTTTAAGGAATGTAGTAGAATTTCTTTTGGCAATCGGTCTTTAATTTTTTTGGCAAAATCGATGACCATGTTTTCACTTGTTGGTTGATATTCGACTAAAATTACATGATGACCACGGTTTTTTAGCTCGTTTGCTAACTCAATATGTGGTGTGTTTTGGTTGAAAACAGTGGCGTGATCAAAAATATCGACAATTTCTTCTTTGACAATTTTTTTCAAATCAGAAAAATCGATGACCATTCCAAATTTGACATTGGAGTTGTCGGTTATGGGTTTTCCGATTACGGTTACGGATAATTTATAGCTGTGTCCGTGAACGTTTTTGCATTTTCCGTCATAGCCGTAGAGTGCGTGACCTGTTTCGAATGAAAATTGTTTGGTGATTCTGATGTTACTCATGAAAGAAGTTTTATAAGTGCAAATTTAGTAAATAGTAAGTTATCTATTTTAGAAATTTAACCGATGCTTTTTTTGATGGTAAAAAGTAGTATATTTGGACTTTCAATTTTGGGGGATTAGCTCATTTGGCTAGAGCGCTACGCTGGCAGCGTAGAGGTGATCGGTTCGAATCCGATATTCTCCACAGAAAAAGCCAGCATTTTTATATGTGCTGGCTTTTTTTATTTCTCTTTTTTTAAATCTTCGGCAACTTTTTCTAATTCGGAATACCAATCGGCACCAAATTTTCTTATTAAAGCTTCTTTAACAAATTTATAAACAGGAACTTGAAGTTCTTTTCCTAGTGTGCAAGCATCGTTGCAAATATCCCAACGGTCATAGTTTACAGCTGCAAATTCTGAAAAATCTTTTACTCTAATTGGGTATAAATGGCATGAAACGGGTTTTTTCCAGTCAATAATTCCTTGATTGTAGGCTTGTTCAATGCCGCAAAGTGCTGTTTTTCCATCAAAAATAACATAAGCACAGTCTTTATTATCAATTAGAGGTGTTTCTAAATCTTGGTCGGTTCCAACAACCCAAGTTCCAAGTCTTTCGATAACTTCAATGCCTTCTTTGCGGAGAAAAGGTTTTACTTTTGGATAAATTTCTTCTAAAATTTTGGTTTCTTCTTGACTTAAAGGTGCGCCAGCATCGCCGTCAACACAACAAGCGCCATGACAAGCGGAAAGATTGCAAACAAAATCTTTTTCTAAAATATCTTCTGAAACTATAGTTTTTCCTAACTGAAACATTTCTTTTATTTAATGGAGCAAAAGTACAAATGAAAATTGGCTTCTGTGAACTATTAAAAACTTAATTTTGCAAAAAATAATGGAAATGAATTTAGATTTTAGAGAAATAGCAACGGCAACAATGGTTCTTTTTGCTGTGATTGATATTGTTGGAAGTATTCCAGTCATTATTGATTTGAGAACAAAGTTTGGACATATTCAATCGGAAAAAGCTTCTTTGGTTTCGGCTGGAATTATGATTGCTTTTCTTTTTGTTGGAGAAGAGATTTTAAAATTAATTGGAATAGACGTGAACTCGTTTGCTGTGGCAGGTTCTTTTGTATTGTTTTTTTTGGCACTCGAAATGATTTTAGGTATTAGATTATATCGAGATGAAGAAGCCAACTCCGCTTCGATTGTTCCAATTGCGTTTCCTTTAATTGCTGGAGCAGGAACGATGACAACTTTACTTTCACTTAGAGCGGAATTTCATTCTATAAATATTATTGTTGCTATTATTTTGAATATAATTTTAGTTTATGCCGTATTAAAATCATCTTCAAAAATTGAAAAAATGCTGAGCAAAAACGGATTGAG
Source organism: Flavobacterium dankookense (assembly GCF_004362665.1). Lineage (GTDB taxonomy): Bacteria > Bacteroidota > Bacteroidia > Flavobacteriales > Flavobacteriaceae > Flavobacterium > Flavobacterium dankookense. The sequence continues at coordinate 470,564 of NZ_SNXR01000012.1, forward strand.
TATCATTAGAAAAGTATTTGGGGTTGTTTTACTGGCAATTGCTGTTAAATTATTTGCGGCTAATGTTAAAGACCTTTTTGTATAAGATTCTTATTTGTATTTTTGTCTCATAATTTTATTTCATGAAAATTTTTACTACCATATTAATTGTTATTGCCTTCGGATTAATCGTATTCAATGTTACTTTATTGGATTTTGATAAACCATTTGAAGGTGAAAGTTCCATTGCTTTAATTGGAATTGCAGCAGCGTTGTGTGCCGTTTTCATTCTTTTAATTTTTAGAATGTCTAAAAAAATTGAAGATAAACTCAAAAATTAATTTTTCTTTATATGTTTGATGTTCTGATTATTGGCGGTGGCGTTTCGGGAATGTCGTGTGCTTTGGTTTTGGGTTCCGCTCGTAATAAACCATTTGTAATCGATAAAAAAATTGGAATTATCACTCATCAAAAAGCATCGTCTTTGCAAGATGCTCTTTTTAATAATGCTTATGGTATTTCTGCAGGAAAACTAGGTTCAGAACTTTTAACAGAAAGTGTTGAACAATTGCAACAATTATATCCGCATGTTACTCAAATTCCGAATGAAAAAGTTATGAAAATTGACGGTGAGTTTGGAAATTTCACTATTACAACTAACAAAAATATATATCGTTCGCAACTGGTTGTCATCAGTATTGGTGCTGGAAATCCTTTTACCATTGAAGGTTTAGACGAATATGTCATTCCACATCAAAAAACAATTCCCGAGAAAAATAGAATTCAATTAAAAAATGTTGATCACAAAGTAACCGAAGGTATTTATGTTACTGGAACTCTTGCTGGTTGGCGAAGTCAATTAGCCATTGCTTCTGGTAGTGGTGCAGCAGTTGCTACAGATATTTTAACGCTTTGGAATAATGGTGTTCATGTTCAGGTGCATGATAGTGTTAGGAAGTAAAAAGACATTGAAATGAATTTAATAACAATGTCTTTTTTCTGTTTTACTTTATGATTTTTATCTTTATGAGTATATCAAAAAAACTGTCTTGAATTGGTTAAAGACATTAAGCTTTTTTACTTTTTTTAAAAATCCAGAGAATTAATCTATACAGGAAAAAAATTACACTGATTTGAAATACTAATGATAAAATTTGAAATATCACTAATCCTAAACTTGACCCAACATTTATTTCTTCCATTTTTTATTTTTTAAAATTAAATAACTTAAATATTTTTTAGTTTTATGGTAATCCAATTATTTGTCCTGATACTGGTTGTCCAGTAATTGGATTCACATATACTATAAAAGTTAAATGATATGTATGAATAGTTCCTAATCCTTGAATGAAAACATTAAAATTAAGATTGCCTGAAAACTTAATTTTTGTAAGGTTTTCAGATATTGTCGTTATTTCTGATGCGTTATTAGGTGTAGTTTGTTCGTAAGATATCGAAAATGTGTTTCCTGATATATTTGAACTAACATTTTCAACAGAAAAAGGATTAATTTTTTGTTGAACTTCAACATTAAAATCTGTAAAAAAGTTTACAACAAACTTGAATTTTGCAATTTTAGTATCGCCATCTACAAATTCTATTGCGGGACCTATATTGTCATTAATTTGGTTAAAAAATTCTTCAAACTCCTCCAAACTTTGAAAATTCATTGAATTTTGAGAATTTATATTATCATCGTAAATAAAATTTCCGACACTTGGTTTAAAAAACCAGTTTTTAACTTGAGAGGTTGAAATATTTGGATTTAAAATTAAATAATCAATCAATTGCTCGACGTAAAAAAATACACTCAAATTATTTGGATGTTGATTTACATATTCTTCAATTTCTTTTCTAACATCTAAATTTTCTTGAGCGTGCCACCAATATTGCTGATCGGTGTTTAATCCCGTAATAAAATCTTTAAAATTAATTTGTGTAGGTGTCAGACCAATTATTGAAGTAATGATTTGTGGAATCGATGAGTCATTATTCACATTAGTTCCAGAACTTCCACCACTACCAGGAACATTAATACCATCGATATTGCTTCCACCAGAATTACCAGCAGATGCACTTCCGCTTGTCGTGCCACCACCACCTGAAGAAACCCAATCACAAAAAGTTGTAATTTCAGTAACAACTTCAAGTTGACAAGTGTAACCATTTGAATGGGTTTCTTGACATCCATTTGGATAAACTAAAAAACGATTAATAACATCAAAACAAAGTAAATATCCGGCTTCTCTATAGACCTGAATGTTTAAATTACTTTTTTCAATCTCTGTCAGGTTATTAAAATTTTCTGGTTTTATATTGTATTTTATAAAATATAAATCAAGTAGACCATTATCTTTTGGAATAAACAATATGTTTTCTAAGTTTTCTTCACTTTTTCTAAACATTGGAAAAGTATAATATAAATTACCTCCATCTTGTATTGCTTTTCCGTTATCATAATCAATATATAAATCTAAATCATCATTGTATGTAAATCTATTTGCTTGATTGTTTAAATTCGATTTGTTTTGATTGAATGTACTTTTCAACCCTTTCACTTTTTCTAGAATCTTAAATGATGTGTTGTTGTCAATATCAGATAATCTGATTTTGTCAATCTTTAGTTTTCTTGAACTATTTTTAATTGAATCTTCGTATAAATCTTTTTCACAACTAGTAAATAAAATTGTGGCTATAACAAACATTAAAACGGATAAATTTTTTTTTCATGTTTTTTAATTTTTAAAATGAATAAATTAAAACATAAAAAAGCGTAAGCAGAACCAAATACTCGTTTCAGAGGTTAGTGGAAACCTAAACACAAAAGCAAATGGAACGCCTAGGCAAATTGTAGACGTATCCAACTTTACTTCTCCATGTGTTTCGAAATTTTCCACGATTCCTGAAAACAGAGATTTTTAAAAGCTAGAACGCAATTATATATTTTTTTAAAGTAAGAACGTAAATGATTTAGTTATAACTAAATCAAACTTAATAAATAATTCTTTACTTACAAAATTTTTATTGATTTTTTTTCAAAACCGCTTTTATCATCGCATCGTCTTTCAATAAAATTTGATAATATTGAATTTCTCCAAAAAGTTGTCTTGCAAATTCGGCAATCAAATGGGTTTTGACAATTTCTTTATTGTTTGATAGTTTAAGTTCCAATCCAGCGTTTTTAAGATAGTCTTCAAACTTTGAAATAAAGCTATCGTCTTTTCCAAAATTGGTTAAAAAAGCTGCGTAAGTCATGTCTTTAAATGCATTTCTGTCTTTGTCAATTTGCTCAAAAACAAAATGATCAACTACTCCAGAATTTAATAAATAAGCTAATCCTTCTTCGCCTTTTTTTACTTCAAGTGGTACAAAAATATCGGGAACGATTCCGCCGCCGCCATATACTATTCGTCCTTTTTTGGTTTTAAATTTCAGCGAATCGGCAACTTTAATTTTGTCTTTGGCATATAATTCGCCGTTTTCAAAACGAGTTTCAAAATCGTGACTGTATTTTTCGCCTTCGCCTTTGGTGTAAGGTTTTTGAATAGAACGACCGCTTGGTGTATAATATCTTGCTGTGGTTAACCGAACAGCCGAACCATCTTCAAAATCAACTTCGCGTTGCACTAATCCTTTTCCAAATGAACGACGACCAACAATTGTTCCTCTATCATTATCTTGAATGGCTCCAGCTAAAATTTCGCTGGCTGACGCTGAGTTTTCATCAATTAGAATGGTAACTTTTCCGTTTTCAAAAATACCTTCACTAGTAGCAAAAGTTTTATTTATGATGGATTTTTTGTTTTTTGTAAAAACAATAAGTTCGTCTTCTTTTAGAAATTCATCTGCAATTTCAACTGCTTTTTCTAAATATCCGCCACCATTATTTCTAACATCAACAACGATACTTTTTGCTCCTTTTTGTTTTAAATCACGCAATCCTTTTAGGAATTCATCGTAGGTTGTTTCGGCAAAACGATTTATTTTAATGTAGCCAGTAGTTTTATTTATCATCAAAGCAATGTCAACACTTTTTATAGGAACTGTGGCGCGAGTGACAGTTAGATTGATTTTTTTATTGGTACTTTTTCTGTAAACCGTTAAATTTACTTTGGTTCCTTCTTCGCCTTTTAATTTGGTAAATAAACTATCCGAAGGTAAATTTCTTCCATAAAGTTTTGATTTTCCTGCAAATAATATTCGGTCACCAGCTTGAATTCCAGCTTTTGCTGCTGGACCATTTGGCAATGGATTTACCACCGTAACGGTGTCTTTATACATGTAGAAATTCACACCAATTCCAACAAAATCACCTTTCATAATTTCGGCTTCAGTGGTTTGTTCGCTTGGTGGTAAATAGATAGAGTGTGGATCTAGTTTTTCTAAAATACTGTTGACAGTTAAATCCACAATTGAATCCGAATTGACATCGTCAACATATTCATTATTGATGAAATCAATTAATTTGTTGAGTTTTGCTTTTGGAGCGTTTTTTGGGGTTGAATAATGTTCGGGGAAGTTTATAATTCCTCCAATCATGATTCCTAAGCCAACGCAGGCAAAAAGTAAAATGGGTAAATATTTGTCTTTTGATTTCATGGATTTACTGAATTGTTTCAGTATTTTTAACTTTCTAAATCTTGAATTTGGGTAACTTCAATTCCGGCTTTTTCTAAAAATTCTAATCCTGAAGCGTCACGATAACCATTTTGAAAAACAACACGTTTAATTCCAGATTGATGAATTAATTTACTGCATTCTTTGCACGGCGAAAGTGTAATATATAAAGTAGCATTTTCGCAGGTTTGTGTAGAACGCGCTACTTTTGAAATGGCATTGGCTTCGGCATGGAGAACATACCATTTGGTTAAACCTTCTTCGTCTTCACAACAGTTTTCAAAGCCTGATGGTGTTCCGTTGTAACCATCGGAAATTATCATTCTATCGCGAACGATAATTGCGCCAACTTGCTTTCGTTTACAATAAGAAAGTTTGCTCCATTCGGCAGCTATTCTTAGATAGGCTACGTCGTATTTGTGTTGTTTTTGTTCTTTCATAAATTCAAATGGTTTCCTTTCTAGCCCCGATTGTAATGTAAATCATCCCGATTTATCGGGATATTGAAATGGAAAGCGGGAAAATGGATAACAAAGATACCTAAACGATTCGCTTCTAGAAATAGTTTAAGAATTATTTAGTTAAATATTAGTTTTGCCAAATTTCACTGTTCAAAATCATAGGAATTACGACACCAATTATGAAGGCCGAAACGGTTAAAATCCAGTCGCGTTTTGAGAATTTGAATAGGGTTTGAAAGACAAATGCGAGAATTAATGTGGCAATGACAATGATGATTTGTGCAGCTTCGATTCCGAGTGCAAATTCAAACATGGGTAATAATTTGTCGGTTGCTGAGCCTGAAAGAATATTGTTGAAATAGTTGGAAAAGCCCAATCCATGTATAATTCCAAAGAATAGCGTAACGAATCCGATGAAAGTTATGTTGTCTTTTTTGGCTGATTTTCCTGTGGAATAGATGTTGAAAATTGCGGTGATTAAAATAGTTATCGGGATTAAAAATTCGACAAAGGTTGGGTTGATTTTTACAATTCCAAAAACGGCTAAAAATAATGATAATGTGTGTCCAAGTGTGAAAAGTGAAACTAGTATTAGTATTCTTTTCCAGGCTTTTGCATCATAAGGAACGGTTAATGCAAGCAAAAATAAGACATGGTCATAGGCATGAATATCAAGCACGTGTTTTAGACCAACGTTGAAGTAAATCCAGAAGTCTGACATAGCAAAAAAAGTAGTTTTAGGTATGTAAACTTAGTAAAAAAAATAAAATCTCAATAAAAAACACATGAAAACATTGTAGAATGGTTTTCTTAAAATGGTAAATTGAATTATATTTGCACAACAAAAATTAAAATTATGTCCATTTCAGATTTATTTGATAGCGAGTTTAAAAGTAGAAATAAAGGTCATTTTTCGGCTATTGTTCGTGTTGCCATTGCCGATGGTGATATGAGTAGAGAAGAAAAAGAGTTTTTGGATAAACTGGCTGTTCGTTTGGAAATTTCGGCTTCAGAATATGAAGAGATTTTAGAAAATCCTTTGAAATATCCAATTAATCCACCGTATTTGCATTCTCAACGCTTAGAGCGTTTGTTTGATTTATCAAGAATGGTTTATGCTGATCACGTTCTTGGACCAAAGCAAAAAGAAATCTTAACTAAGTTTGCATTAGCATTGGGTTTTACACCAGGAAATGTACCTTTGATTATCGATAAAGCAATGTCTTTGCTGATTTTAAATGTAGATTTGGATACGTTTGTATATGAAATGACACATATGAATAAATAAAAAAACTCCCAAGAAATTGGGAGTTTTTTTTTAACAATATTTTGCCATAAACTCTTCCGCTTTGCTAACCATATTATAACTTCCGCAGAAGAAAGGAACACGCTGATGCAATTCTGTTGGATTTATTTCCATAATTCGTCCAAAACCATCAGAAGCTTTTCCGCCAGCTTGTTCGGCAATAAATGCCATTGGGTTGCATTCGTATAGTAATCGTAATTTTCCGTTTGGCGATTTAGAACTTGTTGGATAAATATAAATGCCGCCTTTTATCATATTTCTATGAATATCAGAGACTAAACTTCCAATGTATCGCGAAGTATAAGGTCTGTTTTCTTCTTCCAATTGACAATATTTTAAATAATCTTTTACTCCTTGTGGAAAATGAACATAATTTCCTTCGTTGATGGAATAAATGGTTCCATCTTTGGCAAATTGCATATTGGGATGTGAAAGGTAGAATGTTCCAATTGCAGGATTTAAGGTAAAACCGTTTACGCCATGACCAGTTGTATAAACTAACATAGTTGAAGTTCCATATATTACATATCCAGCTGCTACTTGCTGTGTTCCAGGCTGAAGAAAATCTTCAATTGTTACTGGAGTTCCAACAGGAGTTTTTCTTCTAAAAACCGAAAAAATCGTTCCAACAGAAACGTTTACATCAATGTTAGATGAACCGTCAAGCGGATCCATCAAAACGACGTATTTACTACTGTGACTTTTATCAGAGCCAGCAACGGTAATGAAATCGTCGTTTTCTTCTGAAGCAATTCCGCAAACAATTTCACGGTTTATTAACGTTTGAATAAAAACTTCATTAGCATAAACATCTAGTTTTTGTTGGTCTTCGCCTTGAATGTTTTGGTCGCCAGCTGCGCCAATAATATCAACTAAACCAGCTTTGTTTACCTTATAGTTTACGACTTTTGCCGCTAATCGAATGGAATTGATAATTCGAGATAATTCTCCCGAAGAATATTGAAATTCAGATTGTTTTTCGATGATAAATTCACCTAGAGTTTTGTTGCGTTCTTCCATTACGAAATCGTTGTAGTTAGTTTTGCAAATATCGATAAATTTGTTAAAGAAAAAAGCGCTTTCAAGAAGAAATTATTAATTGTATTTTTGTTCCAAATTTTTTTAAAATGATTATCCGTAAAGGAGAAAAAAAAGACATGAAAGCCGTTCTTGAACTCATTCAAGAATTAGCTACTTTCGAAAAAGAACCTGATGCTGTTGTAGTTACCGTTTCCGATTTAGAAAAAGATGGTTTTGGAGAAACTCCTTTGTTTCACACTTTTATTGCTAAGATAAATGACGAAATTGTTGGTATAGCACTTTATTACTATCGCTATTCGACCTGGAAAGGTAAAACAATTCATTTGGAGGATTTAATTGTGAAAGAAAAAATGCGTGGTTCGGGAATTGGTTTTGCATTGTATTCAAAAATAATAGAACAAGGAAAAAAAGACAATGTCCGCCGAATAGAATGGGCAGTTTTAGACTGGAATATTCAGGCAATTAATTTTTATAAAAAATCAGGCGCAAAAATTCTTGACGATTGGCGCGTAGTCCAAATGGATGAACAAGGAATAAATGAATTTTTAACTAATTTATAATGAGAATTTTCAAATTTGGTGGTGCATCAGTTAAAGATGCTGATGGAATAAAAAATGTGTTTAGCGTTCTTGAAAAAGTTGGTCATGAAGATACGCTTTTAGTAATTTCCGCTATGGGAAAAACTACAAACGCTTTAGAAACAGTTATCAAGAATTATTTCGAAAAGTCCAACGAACTTCATGCTTCGTTACAAGAAGTTCGAAAGTACCACAACCAAATTTTGATGGACTTGTTTGACGACGAGGAACACGATGTTTTTTATGCCGTAAACAGTCATTTTGCTGATTTGGAATATTTTATTCGAAGTAATAAATCGCCTAATTACAGCTTTGTTTATGACCAAGTAGTTAGTTATGGTGAAATTATTTCGACTACAATTGTAAGTCATTATTTCAATCATGCTGGACTAAAAAACAACTGGATTGATGTTAGAAATTTCATCAAAACGGACAATAATTACCGTGATGCAAATGTTGATTGGGAAAAAACACAACAGTTAATTTCAAAAGGTGTAAAGAAAAAAGCACTCAACATCACACAAGGTTTTTTAGGTTCTGATGAAAATAATTTCACAACTACTTTAGGTCGTGAAGGTTCTGATTATACAGCAGCAATTTTTGCCTATTGTTTAAGTGCCGAAAGTGTAACAATTTGGAAAGATGTTCCTGGAGTTTTAAATGCCGATCCAAGATATTTTGAAAATGCAGTTTTGCTAAATCAAATTTCTTATCGCGAAGCAATCGAATTAGCGTTTTATGGCGCGTCGGTTATTCATCCAAAAACATTGCAACCATTACAGAGAAAAGAGATTCCGCTTTTTGTAAAATCGTTTGTCAATCCTTTGTTGCCAGGAACAAGTGTTTCAAAAGGCGCTGATTTAGAACCACAAACGCCATGTTTTATCGTAAAGAAAAATCAGTTGTTGATTTCGCTTTCGTCTATTGATTTTTCATTCATCATGGAAGAAAATATCAGTGAGATTTTTGCCTTATTTCATCAATTTAAAATAAAAGTAAGTTTAATACAAAACTCAGCGATTAGTTTCTCGGTTTGTGTGGAAGATAAGTTTGGTAATTTTGGCGAATTGAAAAATATCCTTTCTAAAAAATTCAAAGTGGCTTACAACGAAGAGGTTTCGCTTTATACCATTCGTCATTTTGATGAAAAAGCAGCACAAATTGTTGAAAATGGTAAAAATGTTTTGGTGAAACAAATTTCTAGAGAAACGATGCAATTGGTAACTAAGGAGTAGAAACATTTATGAAAAAAAACAGAACCATTAAGAAATTAAGTTTCATTTAGAGTTGCGGAACTTAATTTTCTTAATTTCTTAATGGTTTTTTAAATATTTGAATTAGTGTTGTTTTTATACTCAAAATAGCTTTTTTACGTTATAAGTATGTATGCTAAAAAAACTTTTTTTATTGATAATCTTCGTTGGGTTTTCCAAGCTTTCGGCTCAGGAAACAACATCGTTGTATCAAACTAAAAAAGTTGCTGTTTCTGCCGATACCATTAGCATTGAAAAAGTAAGCATCAATTCGGGTTTTTTCAAAATGCGATTAGCAGATGGAACGCCAATTGACACTTCTTTTTATAAAATCGATTTCAAAAAAGGAAAACTACTCTTCAAAAACGGGTTTAGTGCCAAAGACAGCATAACCGTTCAATACCTAAAATATCCCGATTTTTTAACCAAAACCTATAGCATTTACGACCAAGACCGAATTGTTCCCAACGAAGAAGGAAATTTGTATAAAGTCAATCGCTCGGTTAAAAAATTTGTGCCTTTCGACGGACTAAACACTTCCGGAAGTATAACTCGTGGCGTAACGGTTGGAAATAACCAAAACGCAACAGTAAACTCCAACCTCGATTTGCAAATCACTGGAAAAATTTCTGATAAAGTTTCACTTCGTGCTTCTATTCAAGACAGCAATATTCCGTTGCAAGATGGCGGTTATTCTCAAAAATTAGATGAATTTGACCAAATTTTCATCGAATTGTTTACCGATAAATGGAACATTCGCGCTGGAGATTTATTTCTTGAAAACAGACAATCACGCTTTCTAAATTTCAATAAAAAAGTACAAGGACTTTCTACACATTTTACCTTTGGTGGCGAAGAAAACAAAACTGATATTTTCGCCTCGGCGGCTTTGGTTCGCGGACAATATGCTCGAAGTTCGTTCACTGGACAAGAAGGAAATCAAGGTCCATATAAACTGCGAGGAAATAATGGCGAATTGTTTGTTTTAGTAATTTCGGGTTCAGAACGTGTGTACGTCAACGGAATTCAAAAAAAACGTGGCGAGAACAACGATTATATCATTGATTATAATGCTGGCGAAATTACTTTCACATCGCTTTTTCCTATTACTTCTGAAATGCGTATCGTTATTGAATACCAATATTCGGATAGAAGTTACACGCGTTTTGTGACGTATGCTGGAGCAAATCATGAAGCAAAAAAATGGAGTTTAGGTGGATATTTGTATTCTGAAAATGATGTAAAAAACCAACCGCTACAACAAAATTTATCTCCAGAGCAAGTTGAAATTTTAAAAAATGCTGGTGATAATTTAAATTTAATGAATGCGCCATCGGCTTATCTCGATACGTATTCCGACAACAAAGTTCTGTATAAAAAAGTAATCATCAACGGCATTGAAGTTTTTGAACAATCTAACAATCCAGATGACGAATTATATAATGTCAAATTCACTTTGGTTGGCCAAAATCTTGGGAATTACAATTTGATTACTTCCAATTCTATTGGCAAAATTTATCAGTATGTTGAACCAATCGCTGGAATTCCTCAAGGAAATTATGAACCAATAACTCGATTAATTGCACCAACAAAAATCCAAATCGCAACCGTTGTTGGAAAATTCAATCCAAACGAAAAAACGCTAGTTGATTTTGAAATTGGCGTAAGCAATAACGACCAAAATTTGTTTTCTTCTATCGATGACAACAATAATAAAGGAATTGCTGGAAAATTGAATTTCAAACAGCGATTGCTTAGTAAAAAATGGCAAATCGATGCTTTTGGAAACTATCAATTTGTTCAAGAAAATTTCCAAACCATAGAGCGATTGTTCAATATTGAGTTCAATCGCGATTGGAATTTAACGTCTTTTGAAGGAAATCAAAGTTTACTCATCAATGGTTTGGATTTTATTTTACCCGAAAAAGGAAAGCTAACCTATCAGTTTGAAAAGCTTGATTTTTCCAAAAGTTTTTCAGGAAATCGGCATTTGGTAAATGGTTTTTTCAAATTAAAAGATTGGAATATTTTGCAAAATGCCAGCGTTTTAAAAAGTGATGGAAGTTTTGCAACGTCTTCTTTTATTCGAAATCAAACACAAGCAAGATATCATTTTAATAAAAATTGGATTGGCGGAAGTTTACGTTTAGAAAACAATAAAGAAAAACTTGTCGCAACTAATCAGCTTTCTGCTTTAAGTCAACGATTTACAGAATATGGCGCGTTTGTTGGTCGTGGCGATAGCACAAAAGTTTTTGTAGAATTGGGTTATTTACAACGTGTAAATGATAGTTTGCAAAATGGATTGCTCCAAAAAGTAAATACTTCCAATTCGTATTATTTGAAATCTAAATTGGTTCAAACCAAAAAAAGTGATTTATCTGTTTTTATCAATTACAGAAACCTGAAATTTGAAGATAACTTGCGTGGAAACGAACCTTCGCTGAATTCTAGATTGTTGTATAACGATCAATATTTCAATCAATTGATGCAAATAACAACATCTTATGAAACTACTTCGGGAACCATTGCACAACAAGAATTCACCTATCTTGAAGTTGAACCAGGTCAAGGAGTTTTTACTTGGATTGATTACAATAATAACGGAATTCAAGAGTTGCAAGAGTTTGAAGTTGCGCCTTTTCCTGATCAAGCCAAGTATGTTCGGGTGTTTTTGCCAAATCAAGAATTTGTAAAAACCCACCAAAACCGTTTTTCGCAATCGTTGACATTGAATACATCGCAGTGGCAAAATGCAATAGGTTTTAAAAAATTATTGTCTTATTTTTATAATCAATCATCTTATTTGATTGAACGGAAAATTTTCAGAAATGGCGATAATTTCGATTTAAATCCGTTTTCAACAGACGAAGAAAATCTATTGGGATTGAATACCAGTATTAGAAACAGCTTGTTTTATAATCGTGGAAAACAGAAACATTCGATGACTTATACTTACACCGAAAATCGATTGAAAAGCTTACTTTCAGTAGGTTCGCAAGAAAGCAAAAACAAATCCCATCAGTTGCAATATATTCATTTGTTGAAAAAAACATGGTTGTTTACGTTGAACACAAAATCAATTTCAACCGAATTGTTTTCTGAAAATTATGCCAGTAAAAATTTTATTGTAAACGGTTATCAAATGAACCCAAAAGTGTCTTATTTATTCAATAAAAATGCCAGTTTAGATGTTTTTTATGAATATCAAAATAAGGAAAACCAACTTGGAGATGGCGAATCTTTGCTTCAAAACCGTTTTGGAACATCTTTTTCCTATTCTGGCGAAAAGAAATTTACGGTCAATGGCGAGTTTTCATTGTATCAAAATAAATTCAATGGCGATGCTTTGTCGCCTGTTGCATTTCAGATGCTCGAAGGATTACAACCTGGACAAAACTTAACTTGGCGATTACTTTTGCAGAAAAATTTAACCGAATTTTTAGACATCAACATTAATTATTTAGGAAGAAAAACAGAAACGAGCCAAACCATTCACACTGGAAATGTTCAATTAAGAGCCTATTTTTAATTGGCATGTATTTTGTAATAAAAAAATCACTAATTTTAAATTATTAAAAATCTATTATCATGAAAAAACTAATTTTATTATGCCTGGTATTTGTCTTTTCTAATACCATTTTTGCTCAAACTGTAAAAGAAAAAGCAAAAGCAAAATCCGAAAAATCAGCTGCGGCTAACAAAGCTAAACTTGAAAAGTTAAAAGACGAAAAAGCAAAAGCAAAAAAAGACGCTGAAAAAGACGCTAAAAAAGCAGAGAAAGAAGCCAAAGCAAAAAATTCTAAAACTAAAAAAGAAGTAGAAGAAAAAGCAACAAAACTTAAAAAAGACGGAACACCAGACAAACGCTTTAAAGATGCAGCCGAAAAAGAAGCTAAAGCGACCAAAGCCAAAGCAAAATCTGTTTCAGCATCAGCTAAAGCAACAGAAGGAAAAGCCAAAGCAGAAGCAAACAAAACAGCTGCAAAAGCGAAAAGCACTGTAGCAAAAACCAAAAAAACAGCTGCGGAAGAAACCGAAGACATGAAAGAAACTACACTTTCTAAATCGGCTGAAAAGAAAGTGAAAGACAAAGTTACAGGTTCATATAAAGGTAAAAAAGTATTCACTGGACCAAGAGGTGGAAAATATTACATCAACAAAAACGGAAATAAAACTTATATTCAAGAATAAGGTTTTCAAATAAAATGACAAGAGCAATTTTCAATAGAAGATTGCTCTTTTTTTTGCTTTAAAAATTAGATTTTAGCGCTTTCAAAAATGTTAAAATATTTCGATGCGTATTTTCTTAATATCCTTTATCTATGCGGTTTGCGTAAAATAAATTAATTTTAAATAATTGATAATCAATTATTTGTAAAATTTCTAAAAACGTTAAACAAAACTTCAGTTTGTTAAAAACTAGCTCGATTTGTGGATAAGTTTGACTTTCTTTTTCCGTTTCGTTTGACAATCTTTGTATCACACTCAAAAGGTCAAAAAATCACCCAAATAATTTTAAAATAAATTCAAAATGGCGACTATCGAACCAATTTTACAAGAAAACAAAAACCGCTTCGTGATTTTCCCAATCAAACATCATGATATTTGGGATTGGTATAAAAAAATGGAAGCTAGTTTTTGGACAGCCGAAGAAATTGATTTGCATCAAGATTTATCCGATTGGAATAATAAACTAAACGATGATGAAAAATACTTCATCAAGCATATTTTGGCATTTTTTGCTGCTTCTGACGGAATTGTGAATGAAAATTTAGCCGAAAATTTTGTAAACGAAGTACAATATCCAGAAGCAAAATTTTTCTATGGTTTCCAAATCATGATGGAAAACATTCACAGCGAAACCTATTCACTTTTGATAGACACGTATGTAAAAGACGAAGCCGAAAAAGCCTCACTTTTCAACGCATTAGAAGTTTTTCCTGCCATCAAGAAAAAAGCAGATTGGGCTTTAAAATGGATTGGTTCCGATTCTTTTGCCGAAAGATTAATTGCTTTTGCAGCCGTAGAAGGAATTTTCTTTTCAGGTGCATTTTGCTCGATTTTTTGGTTAAAAAAACGCGGTTTAATGCCAGGTTTAACGTTTTCTAATGAGCTAATTTCTCGCGATGAAGGCGTTCACTGCGACTTTGCTGTGCATTTACACAATCACCATTTGATAAACAAAGTTTCAAAAGCCAGAATTACCGAAATCATTACAGACGCTTTACTTATTGAACGCGAATTCATTACAGAAAGTTTGCCAGTTTCATTAATCGGAATGAACGCCAACTTGATGACACAATATTTAGAATTCGTAGCCGATAGATTATTAGTAGAATTAGGTTGCAGCAGAGTTTATAATTCAAGCAATCCGTTCGATTTCATGGACATGATTTCATTACAAGGAAAAACAAATTTCTTTGAAAAACGTGTTGCCGAATACCAAAAAGCAGGCGTAATGTCAAAAGACACCGAAGACCAAAAAATTAGTTTCGACGCTGATTTTTAATCTGAATTTATTTGATTGAAGTTCAATGGCGTTTAGTTACGAAACCAAGCCATTGATTAGCTTAGCCCAGATTGAAGTGGAAATCCTTTTATTTCGTCAGTTCGAGTTCGCTTGCAAAGCGAGTATCGAGAACAAGAAATAAAAGATTGTAACGGAAAGCTGGATTGGCTTCAAAAAAAATCTATAGAACGAAAATTTTATAGAAGTTAAGGGATTAACAAAAAACAAAACTAACCGAAATAGAGAAGGGATTTTCTATTTCAAAAAACAAAAAGTATGTACGTAATTAAAAGAGATGGTCACAAAGAACCAGTAATGTTTGACAAAATCACAGACAGAATAAAAAAACTGTGCTATGGTTTAAATGAATTAGTTGATGCCGTAAAAGTGGCAATGAAAGTTATTGAAGGTTTATACGATGGTGTAACAACTTCTGAATTAGATAATCTTGCAGCCGAAACTGCTGCTTCTATGACAGTTACACATCCTGATTATGCTCAGTTAGCAGCACGAATTGCCATTTCCAATCTACATAAAAACACCAACAAATCATTCTCGGAAACGATGAACGAAATGTTTCACTATGTAAACCCAAGAACCAACCAAGCTGCGCCTCTTTTATCCGAAGAAGTACATAAAGTTATCCAAGAAAATGCCGAGTTTTTAAACTCTCATATTATATATAACCGCGATTTTAACTACGATTATTTTGGTTTCAAAACCCTAGAACGTTCTTATTTATTAAAAATCAATGGCAAAATCGTAGAAAGACCACAACACATGTTGATGCGTGTTTCTGTTGGAATTCATTTAAATGATTTAGAATCAGTAATCGAAACCTACGATTTGATGTCTAAAAAATTCTTTACGCATGCAACACCAACATTGTTCAACGCCGGAACGCCAAAACCGCAAATGTCTTCGTGTTTCTTATTATCAATGCAAGACGATAGCATCGACGGAATTTATGACACGCTAAAATCAACTGCAAAAATTTCACAGTCAGCTGGTGGAATTGGATTATCAATTCATAACGTTCGTGCAACAGGTTCATACATTCGTGGAACAAACGGAACATCAAACGGAATTGTGCCAATGCTACGTGTATTCAACGATACAGCACGTTATGTTGATCAAGGTGGCGGAAAACGTAAAGGAAGTTTTGCTATTTATCTAGAAACGTGGCATGCCGATATTTTTGACTTTTTAGATTTGAAAAAGAACACTGGAAAAGAAGAAATGCGTGCACGCGATTTATTTTTTGCCATGTGGACTTCCGATTTATTCATGAAACGTGTACAAGAAGATTCTACTTGGACGTTGATGTGTCCAAACGAATGTCCTGGTTTGTATGATGTTTATGGCGATGAGTTTGAAGCATTATATACTTCGTATGAAGCTCAAAACAAAGGAAGAAAAACCATCAAAGCACGTGAACTTTGGGAGAAAATTCTAGAATCGCAAATCGAAACTGGAACACCATATATGTTGTATAAAGATGCAGCAAACAGAAAGTCAAACCAAAAGAATTTAGGAACGATTCGTTCATCGAATTTATGTACTGAAATCATGGAATACACTTCAGCAGACGAAATTGCAGTGTGTAATCTGGCTTCGATTTCATTGCCAATGTTTGTAGAAAACAATACGTTCAACCACGAATTATTATACAACGTAACCAAACGCGTTACTCGAAACTTAAACAAAGTAATCGATAGAAATTACTATCCAGTAAAAGAAGCCGAAAACTCAAACCTTCGCCATCGTCCAGTTGGATTAGGTGTTCAAGGATTAGCAGATGCATTTATTTTGTTGAGAATGCCATTTACTTCGGATGAAGCAAAAAAATTAAATCAAGAAATTTTCGAAACCATGTATTTCGCTGCCGTTACAGCTTCTATGGAAATGGCAAAAGAAGAAGGTCCATATTCTACTTTCAAAGGTTCGCCAATTTCGGAAGGATTATTCCAGCACAACCTTTGGAACATCAAAGATGAAGAACTTTCAGGTCGTTGGGATTGGGCAAGTTTAAGAAAAGAAGTAATGGAAAATGGTGTTAGAAACTCGCTATTAATGGCGCCAATGCCAACCGCTTCAACATCGCAAATTCTTGGAAACAACGAAGCATTTGAACCTTATACATCTAATATCTACACACGTCGTGTACTTTCTGGAGAATTTATCGTGGTAAACAAACATTTATTATACGATTTAGTAGAAAGAGGTTTGTGGAACGAAACAACGAAGCAAGAAATTATGCGTCACAACGGTTCGGTGCAAAACATCGATTGTATTCCAGCAGATTTGAAGGAATTATACAAAACCGTTTGGGAAATGTCGATGAAAGATATTATCGATATGTCGCGTCACAGAGGTTATTTTATTGACCAATCGCAATCGTTGAACTTGTTCATGCAAGATGCTAACTATTCAAAACTAACGTCAATGCATTTCTATGCTTGGCAAAGCGGATTGAAAACAGGAATGTATTATTTGAGAACAAAATCAGCTGTTGATGCTATCAAATTCACTTTGAATAACGACAAAAAAGCGGAACCAATACCATCAACAATCGCCGAAAAACCAGAAGCTGTAGCCGTTGAGGTTGTTGCGCCAACAGAAAATGGAGAAATGACTGCCGAAGATTTTGCCGCAATGGTAGAACGCGCCAGAAACGCCGCTGGAAATGTTGGTGATGATTGTGAAATGTGTGGTTCATAGAAGAAAAGTATAAAAAATTGTTTTTCCATCAATTTTTTCTATACTTTTGTATAGTAAATGATAAATACAATTTTATGAAAACACATTTAACAAATTTGATTATATCTTTTTTAGAAGATTCATTGGAACAATTCAATAAATATCAGACTGTTGATAAAAATGAATATTTTAAAATATCAGATTGCTTGTCTTTATTTAAAAATGAATTTGACACAGAGGAAAAGCATAAATATCTTTTTAGATTTATTAATCAGCCACATAGAACAGCTGAAAAACATTTATTTGAAAAAGCAATTATAAATGGTGATTTAGATGAATGTAATTTTTTAAGGATGAATAATTATTTACTTGGCATTAAAGATTGGATAAATAAGTAAAAAACAAAAACAGCTGTCAATTTGATAGCTGTTTTTGTATTTTAATTACATTTAATAAATTTTAAAAAATGAAAAATTATACAAAATACTTGATTGTACTATATATGGTTATTTTAGTTTTCATATGCCTATATTTTGTCCCTTTTGAAATCGAAAAAACTAATTACGGTCCATTCGGTGAAAGAAATCCAGTATATTATTCATATATACACTCTGATATTTTTAATCTAGAAGGTAGTTTAATATATTCTAGGTTAATATTTTATCTAATTATTCCAGCAATTATAATTTATTTAATTAATAAGCTTTTAACAAAAAATTAAAAAAAGGTAAAAAAAATGTCAAAAGAAAAAAAAGGAGTTTACACCGGAATCATAGAAAAAGACGAAAACGGAAATTATTTCTGTGGTGAATACTTGCTGGATTACCAATATACCGAAGCGAGTTTCAAACTTGGTGACGAAATCAACATCAAATCCGTAATCGCCAATCCAAGCGATAAAAGTTTTAATCAATATCCAAAAAAGTCTAGAAATTTTTTCTTGGCAAACGATAAAAAATGAAACTACTAAAAATCAATTCCAATCATCCCGATTTTCAAAAGTTAACCCGACTTTTTGATGATTATTTGGTTGAAATTGATGGCGATGAAAAAGACTTTTTTGCGCAATACAATCAAATATATATTGATAACGTAATCGTTTGTTATGAAGATGATATCGCTGTTGGTTGTGGTGCGTTTAAAGAATATGAACCAATGGTTGCCGAAATAAAACGAATGTTTGTCTTACCCGAAAAACGAGGCAAAGGAATAGCTTCGACTGTGTTGAATACGTTGGAAAGTTGGGCAAAGGAAAACGGTTTTCAGCATGCTATTTTGGAAACGTCAAACCAGCTGACAAACGCCATTTCATTGTATAAAAAAAGCGGCTACGAAGTCATTCCAAACTACGGACAATACATCGACGTAGAAAGTAGCGTATGCATGAAAAAAATCCTCAAATAAAGTTATCTTTAACTTCTAAAATCAAAAATAGTTAATCAACAATCTGAAATCAAATGACCTGGGAACAACTTTTATCTTTAAAACGTCAAGGCGATACGAGCAAACGTTTACGCATCGAACAAGACGACACACGATTGGGTTTTGAAGTCGATTATGACCGAATTATCTTTTCGTCGGCTTTCCGCAGTTTACAGGATAAAACGCAGGTTATTCCGTTGTCAAAAACCGATTTTGTTCACACACGTTTGACGCATAGTTTGGAAGTTTCGGTTGTTGGTCGTTCCATCGGAAGATTGGTTGGAAAAAAAATCATCGAAAAATATCCACATCTTTCTGCCGTTCACGGTTATCACATGAACGATTTTGGTGCTATTGTTGCCGCAGCAGCTTTGGCGCATGACATTGGAAATCCGCCGTTTGGTCATTCAGGTGAAAAAGCCATTGGAGAATATTTTTCTATTGGAAAAGGGCAACAATTCAAAGACAAGTTAATGCCAAAACAGTGGCAAGATTTAATCGATTTTGAAGGAAATGCGAATGGTTTTTCGGTTCTAACGAGTACACGTCCAGGAATTGAAGGAAGTTTGCGTTTGTCTTATGCAACGCTTGGCGCATTTACCAAATATCCAAAGGAAAGTTTGCCAAAAAAACCAACCAAAAATATTTCGGATAAAAAATATGGTTTTTTCCAATCAGACGCAGCTTTTTTCAAAGAAGTTGCCGAAGAATTAGGCATGATTTCCAATAAATCGGGCGAAGATATTGGTTATGAACGTCATCCGTTGGCATTTTTAGTCGAAGCTGCCGATGATATTTGCTACACGATTATCGATTTTGAAGACGGAATAAATCTCGGTTTGGTTTCCGAAGATTTTGCTTTGGAATATCTAATTAAGTTGGTAAAAGACACAATTGATGCTGCAAAATACCAAACTTTAACCACCAAAGAAGATCGAATTAGTTATTTGCGCGCTCTGGCAATTGGAAATTTAATCAACGATGCCGTTCGTGTTTTTGTTGAAAATGAAGAAGCTATTTTGCAAGGAAAATTTCATTTTGCTTTAACCGATAAAAGTAAATACAAAGCCCAAATGGATGATATCATCAAATTGAGTGTGAAAAACATCTACCAAAGTCGGGAAGTGATTGAAAAAGAACTTTCGGGTTACCAAATTATCAATACCTTACTCGATAAATTTATTACCGCTTTCAATAACAATCACGAAGGAAAAGCAACAAATTATGACAAACTTTTGCTAAAAATTCTTCCAGAAAAACACCATTTAGAAAAAGAAAATCTTTACGACCGATTATTGCATATTTGTCATTACATTTCCATGCTAACGGACGGAAAAGCGGTGGAATTGTTTAAGATAGTTTCGGCTTAGAAATTGTAAACCAAACCAACACCAAGCAATTGTTTTAGCTGAAGTTTTGGACCAAGTGTAACTTGTTCGCCATTGCGTTCTTCTTTGGCTTTGATATCATCGTCATAAATAAAATGCGCGCCAATATTTGCTTTAACATATTCGTTTACAACTAATTCTAATTGCATTTGCCAATCAACATCAATGTTCCCAAAACGGTTGATGTAATCCGAATACAAACTCAACCGATTTTCCCAAATAATGTTTTTATAGATTTCTTTTTTGTAAAAATTAGTTACTAAAAAACCGAGTTCCATTCGATATAATTCACCTTCTTTGATGAGGTTTCCATTAATGTCATAAATCGCTTTGTTCACTCCAAACGCACCTTGATTTGCTAAAGTTTGGTCTAAAACCAAAGTTGTTTTCATCGTTATTGGTGAAATATATACGTTCAGTTTTTTGGGTTTGTTTACATATTCTGAACCAACTCCAAGGAAAATGTATGCTGGCGCAAATGGTTTTGAAATGGCTTTAGAAGTGTTTGGATAAGCATAACCATTGGTAAACTGCGTATTAAAATTGAATTTTGCCGACGAATACCAATTTGAAATGGTATCTTTTCGATAACCTAAAGTCGAATTAACTTGAAAAACATCATCTGTTTTTCGTAGTTCAACACCATCTTGTTTGTTGACACCATAACGAATAATCATTTCGTTAACCCATTTTAGATTTCCTTTTTGATATTTTCGAATAAAATTCCCTTTCAACAATCCCGAAACCGAACTAACACCACCAGCATTCCAGTTTACAAAAGCAATTTGACTGATGTCCAAACCTGCGGTATTTTTCTTTTCCCAATGTGAAATAGTGTCGAGAGTTGTTGTTTTTTCATCATTTTGAGCAAAGAAACAAGTGGAAAAAAGTAAAGCAAGTAAAAGGAAAATCTTTTGCGAAATTTTCATGTTCTAAAAAAATGGTTTGACAGTGCAAAAGTCGTTTTTTTTAATAGTTTAAAAAAAGACTTTCTAAACTTTTTACATCAATTCCACACATTTTTTGTAATTCTTCAACCGTTCCGTGCTCGATAAAAGTATCCGGAATTCCTATCACTTTCACAGGTTTTGAATAGTTGTTTTCTGAAGCAAATTCAACAATAGCAGAGCCAAAACTACCTTTTATCGTTCCGTCTTCAATAGTAATTATAGTTTCAAATGAATTGAAAATTTCGTGCAACAGTTTTTCATCCAAAGGTTTAATAAACCCAAAATCATAATGCGCAATAGTTTCAGGTTGATTTCTATTTTCTAAAGCCAATGAAACATTATTTCCGATAAAACCCGTAGATAAAACCGCTGTTTTTGTTCCGCTTTTCAGCAAATGTGCCTTCCCGATTTCAATTTTTTCAAATTCGTAATTCGTAATTTTTAATTGTAGATTTGAGTATTTTCCTCTTCCACGCGGATAGCGAATGGCTATTGGATGTGGTAAACCTAATGAAGCAGTATAAAGAATATTTTGTAAATCGAGTTCGTCTTTTGGTGCATAAATAATCATGTTTGGAATACATCGTAGATAAGCAATATCAAAAACACCGTGATGTGTCGCACCATCTTCACCAACCAATCCAGCGCGATCCAAACAAAATATTACGGGTAAATTTTGCAAAGCTACATCATGAATTACTTGGTCGTAAGCACGTTGTAAAAAAGTAGAGTAAATGTTGCAAAAAACAATCATACCTTGCGTTGCCATTCCTGCCGAAAGCGTAACTGCATGTTGTTCGGCAATGCCAACGTCAAAAGCTCTGTCTGGAAAAGCATCCATCATAAATTTCATCGAACTTCCACTAGGCATTGCTGGAGTAATTCCGATTATTTTCGGATTATTTTTGGCTAATTCGACTAAAGTAAGTCCAAAAACATCTTGAAATTTCATCGGTAAATGTGCTTCCGATTTTGGAGTAATTTCTCCTGTTTTAGCATCGAATTTTCCTGGCGCGTGATATTTTACTTGGTCTTTTTCGGCTTGTTCCAAACCTTTGCCTTTCGTGGTTACGATATGAAGAAATTTTGGTCCTTTGGTCTTTTTTAATCGTTCCAATTCCGAAATCAATTTGGGTAAATCATGACCGTCAATCGGACCAGAATAATCAAAATTCAACGATTTAATCATGTTGTTTTGCTTCGGGTTTTTCCCTTCTTTAACCGAAGTCAAATAGTGTTTCAAAGCACCAACGCTTGGATCAATTCCAATAGCGTTATCATTTAGAATAACCAACAAATTAGCAGCTGTGACTCCAGCGTGATTTAAACCTTCAAAAGCCATTCCGCTGGCAATTGAAGCATCGCCAATCACCGCAATATGATGTTTATTTTCACCTTTTAGTTGAGAAGCAATAGCCATACCCAAAGCTGCAGAAATAGAAGTAGAAGAATGACCAACGCCAAATGTATCATAAACGCTTTCGCTTCGTTTTGGAAAGCCCGAAATGCCGCCAAGCTGACGATTCGTGTCAAATTTAGTTCTTCGTTCGGTTAAAATTTTATGACCATACGCTTGATGACCAACATCCCAAACCAATAAATCATTTGGCGTATCAAAAACATAATGCAATGCAATCGTTAGTTCAACAACACCAAGACTTGCGCCAAGATGACCTTCTTTTACCGAAACAATATCAATGATAAATTCACGCAATTCTGTAGCCAAATCGGGTAATTCCGAAAGAGATAATTTTCGTAAATCGGTTGGATTGTTGATATGTTCGAGTAAATTTTTTGACATGCAACAAATGTACAAATTGAAATCGTATTTTTGTTTTATGGAAAACCCTTTTACCGACGAATATTTTATGAAAAAAGCGTTGCAAGAAGCCGAAATGGCTTTTGAGCAAGGCGAAATTCCCGTCGGTGCCATAATCGTTATCGACAATAAAGTTATTGCTAGAAGTCACAATTTAACCGAAATGCTTAACGACGTAACTGCACATGCCGAGATGCAAGCTATAACTTCCGCAGCAAATTACATCGGTGGAAAATATTTGAAAGGTTGTACATTGTATGTTACACTTGAACCCTGTCAAATGTGTGCTGGCGCATTGTATTGGAGCCAAATTTCAAAAATAGTTTTTGGCGCACGCGATGAACAACGCGGTTTTATGACTTTGGGAACGCAATTACATCCAAAAACGGAAGTAAAATTTAGCGTTTTGGCAAAAGAATCGACAGAGTTAATGATTCGTTTTTTTGCACAAAGAAGAAAAAAATAATCTACCTTTAACATACTATTTAGTAGTTATTCACGTTTTAGTATAAATCAACTTGATCAATATGGAAAAAATTAAATCTTCGATAATTATTGGTGTTGCCATAATTATCACCGCTTGGATTTTGGGAAAATCATTTCAAAACCGCAATCAAAATCTGGATTCAATATCAGTAATTGGTTTAGGAACAAAAGATTTTGTTTCAGACGAAATTCTTTGGTCGGGTAGTTTTAATGCACAAAGTATGGATATTAAAACGGCTTATAATAAAATAGTATCTGACCAAAAAATAGTACGCGATTTTTTTATTTCCAAAGGATTTAAAACCAACGAATTTAGTTTTGGAGCAGTAAATTTTCAAAAAAAATTCAGAGAAATTAGAAGTGAAAATAACGAAAACAGCTATCAAACGCGCTACGAACAAGTTTTTGATGGTTATGAAGCAACACAAACCATTTCTTTTTCGGCAAAGAAAAATCCAAGTTTGATGAAACGCATCGAGGATGTTTCTGGCAAAACATCAGAATTGGTTAATTCAGGAATTGAATTATCATCCAATTCCATTCAATATACTTTTTCGGGCTTGTCAAGTTTAAAACAAAGCTTGATTGAAAATGCTACTAAAGATGCCAACGAAAGAGCGTCAAAAATTGTAAAAACAGCTGATGGAAGTTTAGGTAAATTAAAACGAGCTAGTATGGGAGTTTTTCAAATAACTGGTCAAGGTTCAACCGAAGACGATAGTTATGGCGGAATAAACGATACCTATAGCAAAAACAAAACCGCTCGAATTACCGTTAGATTGGAATATGAATTAGATTGATTTTTGAAATGTTACAAAATAAAAAAACCGTCTCACAAAAAGACGGTTTTTTTATTTTTACTCTTTAATAAACTTAGTATTTAAAGTTCCCTTGTTGGATGATATAGTAATTATATAACTTCCTGATTTCAAAATTGAAACATCAATACTTTTGCTTGGATTTTTTTCAGAAAACAGCAATTGACCTAACATGTTATAAATATTTATTTCTTTTATTTCCAGAAGTTCTTTTGTTTCAATATTCAATTCTGATTTTACAGGAACAGGAGATAGTGAAAATAAATTATTTAAATCAAAGTCCGCTGTATTTAATTGATTAACTATTCTTGTTGTATATGTATTGGTAATTATTGGCAAATTGTAATCAAAGTAAATAGCAGCAGTGTTGCTAATATTTGTCCCAAGTGTTAAATTAGATTTTGTTTTGATTTTAAAAGCTACATAACCATCGTTATTAGCATCATCAAAAGGAAGGTTGATGTTTTCAAATATAAATTCTACTTGATTATTATTTAAAATTTTTGTTGTGAATGAATGACTTGCTGATAAAACGGTTAAAGTGTTAATATCAAATTTACTTGTATCGATATTGTCGCGAATTACAACAAATTCCGCATTTGCAGTTCCTGTATTCTCAAAACGAATAACATAAGTCAAAAATTTTCCAACTTCACTAAGCAATAATTCTTCACCTTGAGTACATGTTTTGTCATTTGGATCATAGGAACCAACTACAATTTGGTTTAAGGTTGATGTATTGTTTAGTGGTGTTTCATCGTTGTTGTTGCCATCACAATTTGCTGTGAAGACTAAATTATCACCATTGTTAACTGGTGGATTTTCAGAAGGTGTATTAACATTCATTTTGAAAGTGATAATCCCGCTTTGAAAAGGTAATAAATTAGTAAAATTCCATGTTATTGAATTTGTAACTTGCGCATTTGCTATAGGAGTAGATGAAATTAAATCCATTAAACTATCATTGAAGTTTAAATTTATACTTCCAGATTGAACTGAATTTCCTTTGTTTTTGTAAATTATTTTATAATCAGAATTAAATCCTGGTCTGGCATCATTTAATGCAATTATACTTATTTCAAGGTCATTGTGAATTCCATTAGGTGAGATACAAAAATCTTGAACAATAAGATTGTTATTGGCAGATAATACTACATTAGCATTATTTGGAGTAATAGTAAAATAGGAAGGATTTTCTATTACTGGTGTAAATGTATAATTGCCTGCTTGCACATCATAATAATTATAAAATCCAGTTTGATTTGCAATTAAATTACCTGTAGTAGAACCATTAGTAAATGTTATTTGTTGATTAGGAACGATTACATCAGAAGCATCGCATCCATTGTTATTACTGTCATAGCGAATATTTCCTTGTAGTGAATAGGTGTAACTATTATTTACTGTAAATCCATCACTTAAAGTGTAGTTTAAATTACCACTATCATCAAATACATTTACATCATATAGACCAGGAGTAGCATAACCAGGTATTGATAAGTTAACAAGTAATTCATTTTCAGAAATTATTTCAGCCCATTCTGCAGATAAAATATTAGAAAACTGATCAATAAATGAGACATTTATTATTGGAGTACTTGTCACAAAATCAACATCCTGACTTGTGATAGTAACTTGTAAATTTTGTCCTTTATTTCCATTATCAGGTGTCACTGAAATTATCGATTGACTTTGAATTAAATTACAAGCCAAAATAAGAAAACCAAGTATTATTTTTTTCATTTTCAATTATTTATAATTTGTTATGAAGTAATCAAATGTAGTCTGTTTTTTTTTACTTTCAAAATAAAATTGCTGTAAATCATTTTCAGTTTTTATTTTTTCAACAATACTTCTATTTAACTCAGGGTTATTAATTTTCACAAGAGTCATGTTTAATTTTTTCTCAATAATTTTAGTTAGAAACTGTTTGTAATTTTCATTATTTGTGTCAATACTGCATTTATCAATTGTTTCAAAAGCGGTATTATATTCTCCAATATTAAAATAGGTTGCTGCCAAATTTATTCTTGCATCTTCGTAATTTGGTGAAATATTTAATGCTTCTTTATAATATTTTATCGCATTTTTAGTGTCATTATTTTTTATATATGTCGACGCTAAGTCATTAATAATTATAATGTTGTAAGGGTTTCTTTTGTATGCGTTTTTGAAATACTCTAACGACTCTTCAAAATTCTCTTTATAATAGGTTTCTTTAGCAATATGCCAATCATTTGGGAAACCATAAGTATCAATAATTGAAAATGAAGTATTTGCTTTTTTAAATTCTAATATTGATGTTTCGTAGTCTAATTTTTTTTCTAAATCAAGAGCTTTTGCTATATGTTTTTCTCCAGATATGGCACTAGCTGTAATTATAATGATATACGTCAGAAATGAAAAAAAGAATATAAAAAAAAGGTAAGGAGAAAGTTTATATATTTTTGTTTCTCGAGATAATAGATATTTTGAACTTACTATTGAAAACACTACCATCAATAGAATTTGATGTTCAATCCGACTTAATGGAAAATCAAAAAATGCTATAATCAGATAGCAAAAGACAAAAAATAATAAATAAATTACTTTTTTCTTTTCAGTTGGATTGACTTTATTTTTCGTTAAAATTATTGCTTGATATATTATTATAAAAAAAAGACCTAAATAGCACAAAAAGCCAAACAGTCCAATTTCAGAAAATACATGTAAAAAATCATTATGAGGATTAGCAATTATAGTTCTTGAATTTATTATTGAAGAGTCTTGAAAATTATATAATCCATATTTCGGATATGCAATCATCCAATTTCCTAAACCAACACCACTTAAAAAATTATCTTGTATCATATAGATAGATTGTTTCCAATACTCTATTCTCGATAATAGGGTATATGAGGAAAATAATCTTTTAAAATACATTGATGTAGTTTCTGGGAAATCATTAAAATTTGTTTTTATACAAGAAAAAAAATAAATGACACTACTAATTGCTGTTATAAAAACAACAAGAAGCCATCGGCCTATTTTCTTAGAAAATCTATTTTTAATTTCATGAATAAAAACTAAGAGAAAATAGAAGCATAAGGCTATTAAAACTACTCTAGTTCTGAGTAAGATTAGCAATACGACGGTAATTATTATTGCTACAAAAGAAATAAATCTCACTTTTTTTGACATTAAAAGGCCAATAAAATAAAACGGTAAACAAAAAAATAAAATTGAAGATAAAAAGTTTTTATTGCCAAATGTTCCAGTTATATTATGAACATTAACAAATAAATTTTGATTGTTTATTGTTTTATTAGTGAAAGCTAATGTTGCAATACTAATTGATATGAGGCCAAAAATAATTATTGAAACAATAATTTTATTTAAGTCAACTAATTTTTTGACTAAAAGATGTCTAATTATAATAAAAAAAAGGAAAAATAAAATATACTTGGAAAGTATAACATTACTTAGTTCATAGATGTTTGATTTTGAAATAGAAATAATTCCAAATGAAATGAAACCTACAAAGAGTATAACTAATTTATCAATTACAAAGTAATCATTAATTTTTTTATTGACTATTAAAAATAAAAAGATTATGAATAAAACGACTGTTGTTAATAATTGTCTTGCAAGTAGAAATGGATCCGAAACTGTGCTAAAAAAAACAAACGGAAGTGAAATAAAATAAATAAATAAAAAGAAATTAAAACTTTTCACCCTGTTAATTAAATCCATATAAGTAAATTTTAAATGCACTTCAAAATTACATCTATTTATAATATATTTTTATATTTATGCTTTTTTCTAACCCAATGCAATGTCCCAAAGAAATCAAGTATATTTAATTTTATTACACATTGGATTAGGTGTTTTAATTGCTAAACTTCCTTTTTTCTCAAAATTTTATGCAATTCTAATTTTCCTTGCCGGACTATACGTAGTTGTAAAAAACAAAAACAGGAACAACGAAATACTTTATGTAATAGCATATATTGCAGGTAGTGAAGTATTATTAAGAACTACCAATGGAGGTTTTTTTTACGAGTACGGAAAGTACCTAATGCTTTTTTTTACTTTTTTAGGATTTTTATTGTCAGGTCTGCCAAAAATTAAAAATCCGTATTGGTTTTTCTTATTTTTACTTTTACCTTCCATTTTTATCTCTTTTCATTTTTTAGAAAATGATTACAGAAGAAAAATTTCCTTTGAAATATTAGGACCAATTTGTCTTGGGTTCTTGTCCGTTTATAACTATAATAAGTCTCTTTTTTTAAAAGAGATTAAGCTTATTTTGAGTAGTATAGGATTTCCTTTAGTCACCACTTGTTTTTATTTGATCATAAACTATACGTACAATCTTGATAAAGTAAATATGTATGGATCAAATTTTTATTATTCAGGAAATTTTGCGCCAAACCAACTCGCTACAGTTCTTGGATTTGGTTTTTTTATTTATTTTTTAAAAGTTTTTCAAGCTAAAAAGTATTCAATGGTCTTTTATTTTTATCTATTGTTATTTTGTTTAATTTTTTACAGAGGGTTATTAACCTTTTCTCGCGGTGGAATCGTATCGGGTATCATTGCAATTTTCTGTTTCATTTTAATAGTTCATTTATCAAAATTAAATACTTCCAGAGTGAAAGAATATATACTTATATTCATTTTATTCTTGTCGGTAATTACAATTGTTGATTATCAAACAAAAAATAGTTTATCAAGCAGATATACAAATATAACTAAGTTTGATTTTAGTGAAAAAAAGTTAAAAAAGGGAAGATACATGTTAGTTTCTTCTGATGTTAATAATTTCATTGAAAATCCTGTTTTTGGAGTTGGAGTAGGAGTTGGACAAGAAATTAGAAAAGCAAACTATAACAATAATATAAACACCCATAGCGAAGTAACACGATTAGTGTCAGAACACGGTCTGCTTGGGCTTACTTGTTTTTTTATACTCATTATTTTCCCAATAATTAACTTTAAACACAATATAGGGAATATCTATTTAATTCCTTTGTTCGTTTTTTGGTTTTTATCAATAAATCATTCAGCTACAAGGATTATTCTTCCTTTATTTTTATATTCCTTGACACTAATAAAAATTTATCCTAATCAAGAAGAAAGAAATTAAACTTGAATGAAATTCTAATTTTATTTAAATTGAATTAAACAAAAAAACCGCTAATCTTTCGAAAAGCGGTTTTTCATTTTCTGAATTTATTTCAGAATTATTCTTTAATTTTTTTTCCTTGATCATCATAAAAATGATATTCAAGATACGTGTAAGCGTCACGAGGTATGATTTTCACCCATTTTTTATGTTCAAAAAACCATTTTGAACGTAATGATGGAAAACCTTTGGTAAGGTATGCTGCCACAAAAGGATGAACGTTTAGTTTTATTTTTTTGTGGTCTTTAATGATTTTTTCAAGCGAAAAAGTAATCTTGTCTATAATCTGAATTGGTGCATCTACATCGCCACTCAAATTATTCGGATTCTCTTCCCTTGTTTCAATATTTACTTCTGGTCTTACACGCTGACGAGTAATTTGAACTAATCCAAATTTACTTGGCGGTAAGATTTTGTGTTTGGCTTTATCATCGCTCATTTCTTCTCTAAGGAAGTTGAACAACACTTGACGGTTATCAGAATTTTGCATATCGATAAAATCAATTACAATAATTCCACCCATATCGCGAAGTCGCAACTGTCGTGCAATTTCTGCAGCAGCAATCATGTTTACTTCTAATGCTGTGTCTTCTTGATTGGAAGCTTTGTTCGAACGATTTCCACTGTTTACATCAATTACATGAAGTGCTTCAGTGTGTTCAATAATCAAATAAGCACCTTTGCTCATAGAAACAGTTCTTCCGAAAGAGGTTTTTATTTGTCTTTCGATGTGGTATTTCTCAAACAACGGCGTGTCTTTTGATTGATAAAACTTAACAATTTTTTGTTTCTCCGGAGCTATTTCGGCTAAATAGTCCTTTGTTTCTTGGTACAACTCTTCGTCATCTGTTTGAATACTCGTGAAAGTATCATTGAATACATCTCTAAGAATAGACGAAGCTTTGTTGAGCTCGCCTAAAATCTTCGACGGATGATGAGCAGTTGGTAATTTTTTACACATTGCAGTCCATCTATTCATTAAGTTCTGCAAGTCTTTTTCTAATTCGATTGTACTTTTGCCTTCGGCTACTGTTCTTACAATAACGCCAAAACCTTTTGGTTTGACTGCTTGTACTAGTTTTTTAAGTCGGTCTTTTTCTTCTTTAGATTCTATTTTTTGCGAAATAGAAATTCTATCCGAAAACGGAACTAAAACTACAAATCGGCCCGCAAAAGAAAGCTCGGCGCTTATTCTTGGACCTTTTGTTGAGATTGGTTCTTTTACTACTTGAACTAATACAGATTGATTGGCACTCAGAATATCTGAAATAGAACCATTTTTATCAATCTCTTTTTCAAACTGAAAGTTTTTTAGGGAGAAATCTTTTATTTTACCTGCGCTTACAAGTTTTATGAATTTCAAATAAGAAGCTAAACTCGGACCAAGATCGTGATAATGTAAAAAGGCATCTTTTTCATAGCCAACATTTACAAAAGCAGCATTCAATCCAGCAACTGGTTTTCTGATTTTGGCAATAAATATATCGCCAACCTGAAAGTTACTTGTGTCTTCTTGTTTGTGTAATTCAATTAGTTTTCCATCTTTTAATAAGGCAAAATCTACAGCATCTTCACCACTACGGATGATTAATTCTTTATTCATGTTGTAAATTTATATCTGTTTTTTGAGAAAATAGAGAATAGAGAAAAGGAAATAGATAAAATCTATATATCTGAAAATCTAAAATCTAAAATCTTATTTACAGATGGATTAAACATTTTAAACAGGTATTTTGTTACCCGGAGAAAGTTAGTGTTCAGTTTACAGTTTTTAGTTTGCAGTAATTGTTTACTAATTACTGACCACTGATTACTAAATTTCAATTTCAATGAACGTTTAAAAAGAAAAAAGTAGTTTAGAACTACTTTTTCTTTTTGTGACGGTTAGCTCTCGCTCTCTTTTTACGTTTGTGAGTCGCTACCTTATGTCTCTTTCTTTTTTTACCACTTGGCATACGTTAGGGTTTAGTGATTAATAATAAGTTTATACTGGTACTTCAGTATTTGTTTTAACTGATTCTACAAATACTTTTGCAGGTTTAAATGCAGGAATGTTGTGAGCAGGAATCTTGATAGTTGTATTTTTTGAAATGTTTCTTCCAGTTTTTTCAGCTCTTGTTTTGATAATAAAACTACCAAAACCTCTTAAATAAACATTATCACCAGTTTCTAATGAAGTTTTTACTTCTTCCATAAACGCTTCAACTGTTGCTTGAACATCTCCTTTTTCAAGACCTAATTTTTCTGAAATCTTTGCTACGATATCTGCTTTCGTCATTTTCTTTCGTATTTAATATTATGAGTAATTTTTTGAGGTTGCAAATATATGAATTAAAAAAACAATATTTCAAGCATAATCTATTAAAATTTAATCACATAAAGATTTATTTTTGCAAACCACTTTTTTGCTATGAAATTCGCTAACTCTTTAATTCAATGGTATTTAGAAAACAAACGTGATTTGCCTTGGCGAAACACGACAAATCCATATCCAATTTGGCTCTCCGAAATTATGCTTCAACAAACGCGAGTGGCTCAAGGTTTGCCTTATTTTTTACGATTTACAGAAGCTTTTCCAACCGTATTTGATTTGGCGAAAGCCGACGAAGAACAAGTGCTAAAACTTTGGCAAGGTTTAGGTTATTATTCAAGAGCAAGAAATTTGCACAAAACGGCTCAGCAAATTGCTTTTGAACTCGATGGAAATTTTCCTTCATCCTATAAAGAATTATTGAAATTAAAAGGAATTGGTGAATATACTGCCGCAGCCATTGCTTCGTTTGCTTACAACGAAAATGTTCCTGTGGTTGATGGAAATGTGTTTCGGGTTTTGTCGCGCTATTTTGATGTTGAAACTGATATTGCTTCGGCTGGAGCCAAAAAAGAATTTACACTTCTAGCGAGTGAATTATTGCCCAAAGGAAAAGCTAATCTTTTCAATCAAGCCATTATGGAGTTTGGCGCGTTGCAATGTGTTCCTAAAAATCCAGATTGTACTTCCTGTGTTTTAAACGATAGTTGTTTGGCTTTGCAAAAGAAAAAAGTAGCACAACTTCCAGTAAAATTAAAGAAAACTAAAGTTACACCTAAGTTTTTTAACTACCTTGTTTTTTTAGATGAAGATGGAAATACCTTAATTAATAAAAGAACGGAAAAAGGAATTTGGCACAATTTATATCAGTTTCCTTTGTTAGAAACAGCAACAGCTCTTGATGATGATGCTATTTTAAGTCTAATTAAAGAGCAAAATTTCATT
This sequence comes from Flavobacterium dankookense, assembly GCF_004362665.1. Classification (GTDB taxonomy): domain Bacteria; phylum Bacteroidota; class Bacteroidia; order Flavobacteriales; family Flavobacteriaceae; genus Flavobacterium; species Flavobacterium dankookense. The sequence continues at coordinate 503,317 of NZ_SNXR01000012.1, forward strand.
GCCAACGAAATTGATACTGTTGTTTTGTATAATACAGAAAACATTATTCATAAATTATCGCATCAGCATTTGACGATAAAGTTTTGGAAAGTTACTGTAAAAGGAAAAATCAATGGCGGAATTGACTGTAAATCAGCGGCAGAATTTCCTTTTCCGATTGTGATTTTTAATTTTATTTCAAAATATTGGTTTTAATTTTCAAAAAAATTAGTAAATTTGAAATAATTAATACCTCAAACAATGAATGGCACCTTAAATAAAGTAATGTTAATTGGTCACCTTGGCGACGATGTGAAAATGCATTATTTCGAAGGAGGAAATTGTATTGGGCGTTTTCCGTTGGCTACTAACGAAGTATATATCAATAAAACTACCAACGAAAAGATAACTTCTACTGAATGGCATAATTTAGTTGTTCGAAACAAAGCTGCCGAAATTTGCGAAAAATACCTATCAAAAGGTGATAAAATCTATATTGAAGGTAGAATAAAATCCCGTCAATGGCAAGCCGAAGACGGAACTACAAAATATACTACAGAGATTCAGGTGACAGAGTTTACCTTTTTAACCACTAAAAAAGATGTGGAAGGAATTAAACAAAATCATGCTTCTGAACCTAAAAACACTAACTTTGAAGCGTCAAGTCCTGAGAATGATTTGCCATTTTAATGTTTTTCACACTTAGATTTTTTTGCTTTATTATTTTATGAAAAGAAAAATAATTTTCAGTTCTTTTTTTGCTTTTTTGTTATTGGTAACGAGTTGTAAAGACGATGTTTTGCCAAAACCTCCTAGTCAGCTTCGATTGGACTATCCTTTAGCCAGTTATGCTACTTACAGCAATGGTTGTCCATTTACGTTTGATGTCAATGAAGATGTTACTATCAAAGAAGACAAAAATTGTGGGTTTAGTATTCAGTATCCAAAAATGAAGGCAACTATTTATTTGACTTATAAACCAGTTAACAATGATATAACAAAGTTGCTTCGCGATGCCCAAAAATTGACTTTTGAACATGTTGTAAAAGCAGATGATATTACCGAATTACCTTTTTTAAACAGAGATAAGAAAGTATATGGAATGTTTTATAAAGTAAATGGAAATGCGGCTACCAATGCCCAATTTTATGTTACGGATAGCATCAACCATTTTGTAACAGGTTCTGTTTATTTTTATGCAAAACCCAATTTTGATTCCATCATGCCAGCCACAAGCTATGTCAAAGACGACATGCAACACTTAATGGAAAGTTTGCAGTGGAAGTAGGTTGTTTGATTTTTTTATTTATGGATTGATGTAACGAACTTTACCTTATAACTGTATTATTTGTTTTAATAAATCGGATTATCATTTAAATTTGAATTAACAACATTAAAGTCAAATCCGAACTTTTTGCAAGTTTCTGATACTAATTCAAATAACCATTTTGGTGAATCAGGAGAAATAAAAACATTATCAATTAAGTCATTTAAATTTATTTTTATTTTACAACCACCATTTTGTAAATCAATTTTATTTACATTAGCTGGAGCTTCAATAGGTAAAATCGCCCTAAGTTCATTTTCGTGAGAGAAACTTTTCCTTTTATGAACAAAAGGTGAAAAATCATTTTCAAATTTTATATTATCTTTTTCATAGTCAATATAATTTACTGTTCCAATAAAAAACTCAAATTCAGAGTTTTTGAGAACCTTGTTGAGTTTCTTAAAATTTGATTGGATAGCAATTCCTTCATTAGATTTTACATATATTTTCCACATTGCGGCTGACTCATAATCATTCATATGCCAGCAATTAATTCCAAAATCTTGACGGTTCTGCTTTAAATATTCTCTATAAATTTCAGGGTCTTGAAAAACATCTGTTTTTATTCCATTTATAAATTTTTGATGTATTGGGATTCTTCTTGTTTCGGCAGTTTTTATTGGCACTGAACCTTCAAAAATATCTTCAAATTTGTCTACTCTTGTAAAATATAAAGATTCGGAATTTAGTAAATCAATAAATTTTGTAAAGTCAACATATCTCCAAATTTTTTGATTGGGATTTTTTGGTTTTAAAAATGAAGAATGTTCTAATATCATTTTAATAATTTAATTGGTTCAATTTAAATTGATTTTTAATCAATCATTAACGCCAATATCCAAATATACGAAACTACAGCAAAAACTCAAACAACATTCTTTTAACAAATTGAAATAGTATTTTTGAGAAGTTTTATACTTCCAATAATTAAAAAGAAAAGTAAATTTTTAATAAATAAAAAAATCCCGACAATTTCGGGATTTTAAATTATGCTTTTGTTTTTATATCAGAAACCTTATAGGTTTTGCCATCGGCTGTGGCTTCGACGGTTTTTGATAATTTTTCTGGTGTTAAAATCGCTGCGTCAAAACTAACAGTTGCTTCTTTTTTGTCGAAATCTACTTTTGCTTCTTGAACGCCTTCGGTTTCGGCTAGTTTTCTTTCGATGGTTTTGGCACAACCCATTGAACAGGTCATTCCATCAATTTTTAAAACTGCCGTTTCGGGTTTTAGAGCTGCTTTCTTTTCAACAGTTGCTACTTCGTCTTTAGCATTGGTTTCTGGCTTGCTTCCAGTTTCTTTACAGGATACAAAAAATAACGAGCTTAAGGCTAGAGTTACTATAGATTTTGTAAAATTCATAATGCTATATTTTTAATGTTGTGAAATCAATATTGTTTGTGAGGACAAAAATAATTAAAAATTAAAGTTATTATTCTTAAAATAATTACAAAATTTGAACTCAATAAATCAAAGGCATGAAAGCACAACAATTGAAATGGGGATTTTTAATCGTTTTAGCACTAATTTGGGGAAGTTCATTTATTCTTATCAAAAAAGGATTGATTGGATTGTCCGCTTTTCAGTTGGGTTCGCTGAGGATTATTTTTTGTGCTTTGTTTTTATTGATAATCGGGTTTAAAAGTGTAACGCAAATTCCGATGCACAAATGGAAATATGTTGCAATTACCGCTATGTTTGGAACATTTATTCCAGCTTATCTTTTTGCTATAGCACAAACACAAATCAACAGTTCGGTAAGTTCCATTTTAAATTCGTTAACACCATTGAATACGCTTATTCTTGGTGCATTGGTTTTTGGATTGGATTTTAAACGAACACAAATCTTTGGAGTTATTGTTGGTTTGGTTGGAACAATGTTGTTGATTTTTAATGGCGCAGTGAATAATCCTGGGCAAAATTATTGGTACACCATTTTGGTTTTAATCGCTTCCGTTTGCTATGCTACGAATGTAAATTTGATAAAAAAATACCTTTCGGATATGAAACCATTAACCATAACTACGGGTAATTTTTTAGTCATGTTAGTTCCAGCTTTTTGCATTTTGCTCTTCACCGATTTCTTTTCAGTAATTCATGTTGAAAAAGTGAAACACTCAATGCTTTTTGTGGCGCTTTTGGGAATTGTTGGTACAGGAATTGCGAATGTTTTGTTTTATAAATTGATACAAATTTCGTCGCCCGTATTTGCAACATCGGTTACTTATTTAATTCCGGTTGTGGCTTTCTTTTGGGGATTGTTAGATAATGAAATGTTGACGCCAGTTCAGTTTGTTGGCGCATTTATTATTTTAGTTGGAGTTTATCTTTCGAGTAAAAAATAGTTCTTTCATTTATTTTGAAAAACACTACGAAGTTTTAAATAAAAAAACCGTTTCAAATTGAATGAAACGGTCTTTTTATTTTATGATTTTGTTCTAATTACTGAAAATCAGCATCTAAAACTCCTTCGTTGATTTTTACTTCAGACATTTTAATATCTAATTCAAATCCAACATTTCTGATTGTGTTGAAAGGTATTTTCACTCCTTTTACATCTCTATAATCATTGAAATAAGTAAATAAAGTTACTTTTTGACCTTCTTGATCAGATGTTGTTGATTGAGCTGTTTTTAGTCCAGATTTTACGTCAAAATAATAGGTATTATTACCATCAATGATTGCGTAAGCATCAGAACCGTTGATTGGTTCAATAGCATCCATTTTCACGTCAGCTTTGGTTGCCAATGAAGTCTCAGCAAATAAGATAGCGTCAGATTTCATTTCTTTTAATTCATTAGCTTCAAAAGCTTTTTTCTGACCTTGCTGAGACATATATCCAGTTTCGCCATTGATAACTCTTTTCATTATTGAACCCATTCCTGCCATAGTTAATTCTTCCATCATTCGTATTTTAGAATCAATTTTTGAGGTGTAAGATAATGGCATTGGAACTTGAGGTATTTTTGTAGAACCAATAGAAACGATTGACTTTACTGATTTCACAGCTTTGTCTCCGCCGATAGCGTTGATATAATTATCTACTACTGATTTAACGGTTACTCCTGCAGGAACTGGTTTTTTTATAGCTGGTTTCTCTGTTGGATTTCCGTATTTATCAAAATAGAACATTGGGATTTTTAGTTTTTCCAAAGCAGGAATTACTTCTGAACCTTTTCCAACTACTAAAATTCTCAAATTGTCAGCTAGCATATATTTGTTAGCTACTCTCATAATATCGTCAGCGGTAACTGCATTGATACTTTTGATGTAATTTTCATAGAAATCAGCAGGTAAACCTTGTGTTAAGGCATTTACTGCATAACGAGCCACAGTTGCTGGTTTTTCAACTTGCATTACAAATCGACCGATGTAACCAGCTTTAACACCGCTTAACATTTCATCAGAAACTTTTTCGGTTCTAATTCTTTTTAATTCTTTTATTGCTTCAACGATTGCGCTATCTGTAACAGCGTTTCTAACTTGAGAACTAGCAACAAATTTTGAATCAGTATATTTATTTGCATCAACATAAGAACTTGCACCATACGTCCAACCATGAGCTTCACGTAAATTCATGTTCAAGTAACTATTGAAATCTCCACCAAAAACTTGGTTAGCCAAGATTACAGGAAAGAAATCAGGATCAGCCATTTTTAAGCTTACAGTGTTCATTAAAATCATTTCTGATTGAACAGCGTTTGGCATATCAACAAAATTGATTTGAGAATACTGAACATTAGTTGGGTTTGAATAGGTAAGGGTAGGAGCAGTTGCTTTTACCCAAGAACCAAATAGTTTTTCAACTGATTTTTTGATTTCTTTAGTTTTAACATCACCAATAATAACTAGGTAAGCGTTTTGTGGAACAAAATAAGTTCTGTAATTATCTTTTACATCAGCCAATGAAACATTTTTGATGGTTTCTTCTGAAAGATATTCTCCAGCTGGATGTGATTTTCCATAAGCTAAAACATTTTCAACTCTTGAAGCTACAGCAGAAACACTTTTTTCTTCGGCTTTTAAACCTTCAATTAATTTGTCTCTTTCTTTGTCGAATTCTTCTTGAGTGAAGTTTGGAGTTAAAGCACCTTCTGCCATCAATTCTAAAATTCTTTTAGCGTGTTTTGATAAACCACTAGCTGATGCTCCAGAAGCATAAAAATTAATGTTAGCTCCTAAAAAGTCAATTTCTTCATTAAAAACGTCTTTTGGAGTTTTAGTTGAGCCATTTCCAATTAAACTACTTGTTAAATCAGAAACTCCTTTTTTATCGCCTTCTGCATATGGTGCATTGTCAATAGAAAGACTGTAAGCAACTCGAGGAAGTTTGTGGTCTTCAACAATTAATACTTTTAAACCATTTGGCAAGGTAAAAGTTGTTGGTTTTTTCAAATTAATCGCTGGCGATGGTCCAGGTTTTGGCTGTGATCTGTCTTGTGCTTGCATTATTAATGTTAAAAACAAGCTTGATAATATAATTATAGATTTTTTCATAATACGTAATGTCTTAGTTTTGAGCTTTATCTTTACCTGGAACATAATCCAAAATCAACCTTTGATTAGGATTTAAATATTTTTTAGCTGTATTTTTTATCTCTTCTCTTGTGATAGAACGATACATTTCTATTTCTGTATTAATAAGGTTTACATCACCATATAATAAGTAAAAAGAGGCTAAGTTTTCTGCAACTCCTTCAACGCTAGCATTATTGTTGACATAGTTGTTCTCATATATGTTTTGAAGTTTTTGAAAATCTTTTTCAGAAATTAATTCGTTTTGAATTTTTACAATTTCTTCGTCAATTTCTTTAATTAAATCTTCAGATGTAGCTGTACCTTGTGGCATTCCATAAAGAATATATTGACCATAATCTTCTTGACTGTAGTTAAATGCACCAATTTGTAGAGCCATTTTTTTATCGTCAACTATTTTTTTGTAAAGCTTAGAACTTTTTCCATTGCTTAAATAAGTAGAAATCATGTCAAGAATTCTTGCATCACGTGTTTTCATTGATGGAGTTCTATATGAAGCTACAACCATTGGTATTTGGATGTTTGGGTCTTCATATCTAGCTCTTATAGTTTCAGTGATTGGTTCTTCAACAAAAGTTTGCTTTGTTATTTTTTCACCTCTTGGAATTGGCCCAAAATATTTTTGTATCCAAGCTTTAGTTTGAGCAATATCAATTTGACCTGCAACAACTAAAACGGCATTGTTTGGACTATAGAATTTTTTGTTAAACGCTTGAAATTCGGCTAATGTTGCTGCGTCCAAATGTTCCATAGAACCAATTGGCGCCCAACGGTAAGGATGAACTTTAAACATGTTTTTCTTTACTTCAGCAATCAAGCTTCCGTAAGGTTGGTTGTCAACACGAAGTCTTTTTTCTTCTTTTACAACTTCATTTTGTGTGTCAACACCAATTTGGTTGATAACTGGATGCATTAATCTTTCCGATTCCATCCAAAGACCAATTTCTAAACTATTTGAAGGAAATACTTCAAAATAAAAAGTTCTGTCTTCCGAAGTGTTAGCGTTGTTTGTTCCACCATTGGCGGTTACAATTTTAAACCATTCACCTCTTTTAATATTTTCCGTACCTTCAAATAATAAGTGTTCGAAAAAGTGTGCAAAACCAGTTCTCTCTGGATTTTCGTCTTTTGAACCTACATGATACATTACCGAAGTGATTACAACTGGAGCCGATTGGTCATTGTGTAAAATTACGTGCAAGCCATTGTCCAAATCGTATTCTTCAAAAGCAACCTTTTGAGCAGAAGCTGTTCCTACTAGCATAAGTATTGAACTTAAAGCAATTAATGATTTTTTCATAAAAAATTGAAATTTTTTCGTTGATAGTATAATTAGTAAATAAACATTACTTTTTGTTACATCAAAATTACTTTTTTATTCAGAAAGACATGTAAATTAATTAAAATAAAAAGAGTGTTTAATTATGTAACGAATCTTTTTTTTAAAAGCACTTGTAAATAAAGGAATTAGTTGTATATTTGCAAACTCAAAAAATTAATTAAACAATTTGTTATGTACGCAATCGTAGAGATAGCAGGGCAACAATTCAAAGTAAGCAAAGACTTAAAGGTTTATGTTCACCGTTTGACTAATGAAGAAGGTTCAAAAGTTTCTTTTGACAAAGTTCTTTTATTAGATGATAATGGAAATGTGACTTTAGGCGCCCCAGCTATAGAAGGTGCTTCAGTAGAAGCCAAAGTGTTACAACACTTAAAAGGTGATAAAGTAATCGTTTTCAAAAAGAAAAGAAGAAAAGGTTACAAAAAGAGAAACGGTCACCGTCAATATTTGACACAAATTCTTATTGAAGGAATTAGTGCAACTGGCGGAAAGAAAGCAGCTCCAAAAAAAGAAGCAGCTCCAGTAGTTGAAGAAGCAGAAGCTCCAAAGAAAAAGGTAGCTAAAGCTAAAAAAGAAGATACTCAAGAATAATTAACTTATAAAACCAAAACATCATGGCTCACAAGAAAGGTGTCGGTAGTTCGAAGAATGGTAGAGAATCAGAATCGAAACGTTTAGGCGTAAAGATTTATGGTGGACAAGCTGCAATTGCTGGAAATATCATCGTTAGACAAAGAGGTTCTAAACACAATCCAGGTGAAAACGTTTACATGGGTAAAGATCATACTTTACATGCAAAAGTTGACGGGATTGTTAAATTCCAGAAAAAAGGAGAAAACAAATCATTTGTTTCAATTCTTCCTTTCGAAGCATAAGAACAACTCTTATTAAAATACAAAACCCATTCAGCAATGAATGGGTTTTTTTTATGAGAACTTTTTTTAGAAATAATTTTGATAAACAAACAAAAAACCCTCACTTTTCAGCAAGGGTTTTATAATTAAAAATCTAACTTTAGATTAGTATCTGTAATATTCAGGTTTGAATGGACCTTGTACTTCTACACCAATATATTCTGCTTGGTCTTGACGTAAAGTTTCTAATTCAACACCTAATTTAGCTAAGTGTAAAGCAGCCACTTTTTCATCTAAATGTTTTGGTAACATATACACTTCATTTTTGTATGCTGCGCTGTTAGTCCATAATTCAATTTGAGCTAACGTTTGGTTTGTAAATGAATTACTCATTACAAAACTTGGATGTCCAGTTGCACAACCTAAATTCACTAAACGACCTTCAGCTAAGATAAGAATATCTTTTCCAGCGATTGTATATTTGTCAACTTGTGGTTTGATTTCAACTTTAGACGCACCGTGGTTTTTGTTCAACCAAGCCATATCAATCTCATTATCAAAGTGACCAATGTTACAAACGATAGTTTTATCTTTCATTTGCTCAAAGTGCTCACCTAGAACGATATCTTTATTTCCAGTTGTTGTAATGATGATATCAGCATTAGTAATAACAGTGTTTAATCTTTTCACTTCAAATCCGTCCATTGCAGCTTGTAAAGCACAAATTGGATCAATTTCAGTTACAGTTACAATAGAACCAGCACCACGGAAAGAAGCCGCAGTTCCTTTTCCAACGTCACCATATCCACATACTACAACTCTTTTTCCAGCCAACATGATATCTGTTGCTCTTCTTACAGCATCAACAGCAGATTCTTTACAACCATATTTGTTATCAAATTTCGATTTAGTAACCGAATCGTTCACATTGATAGCTGGCATAAATAAAGTTCCGTTTTTCATTCTTTCATATAAACGGTGAACACCAGTTGTAGTTTCTTCTGATAAACCTTTAATTCCAGGAATTAATTCTGGATAACGGTCAAAAACCATATTAGTTAAATCACCACCATCATCTAAAATCATGTTCAATGGTTTTCTATCTTCACCAAAGAATAAGGTTTGCTCAATACACCAGTCAAAAGACTCTTCATCAAGTCCTTTCCAAGCATACACTTGAATTCCAGCAGCAGCAATTGCAGCAGCAGCTTGATCTTGAGTAGAGAAAATGTTACAAGATGACCAAGTAACTTCTGCACCAAGAGCAATTAAAGTTTCAATTAAAACTGCTGTTTGAATAGTCATGTGAAGACATCCAGCAATTCTCGCACCTTTCAACGGTTGACTTGCTCCATATTCAGCTCTTAAAGCCATTAATCCTGGCATTTCAGCTTCAGCCAATTCAATTTCTTTTCTTCCCCAAGCTGCCAGTGAAATATCTTTCACTTTAAAAGCCACGTAAGGTAATGTTTGTGTACTCATCTATTATGTATATTTGTTTTTTATAATTCGGTGCAAAATTACAACATAGGTTTTGATTTTAATAATTTATTTTAAAATTTATGAAATGTTTGATTGTTTAATCTTTTGAAAAACAGTAAAATACTAAATGCCATTACATAAAGTCGTCTATTTATCTAATAACACTAAACTGTATCTTTGGAAGATCACAGAAGATTTTGATACGCTTTTCAATGAAGTTTCTTTGAAAGATAGTTCTTTGAAGCGACTGAAAGATATGAAATCTGAAAGTCACCAAAAAGGATTTTTAGCAGTTAGAATGTTGTTAAAATACCTCGATTATACAGATTTTGATTTGTATTATGATGAATTTGGAAAACCACACATAAAGCCACAAGGTTGTAGCATCAAAGAAGTTGAAATTTCTATTTCACATTCTAATGATTTTTCAGCAGTTGTAATCAGTGAACAGAAAGTCGGTTTGGACTTAGAACAACTCAAAGAAAAAACATTGAAAATAGCACCAAGATTTATGGATGTTTCTCATCTTGATAATCTTTCACAAGAAGAAAAAATTAAAAAGGCTACGGTTGTTTGGGGAATTAAAGAATGTATTTTTAAAATAAAAAACGAGAAGGGAATTAGTTTTCCCAATCATATTTTTGAAGATGATTTTTCTTTTGAAGATAAAAAATCAACGGCAACATTAATATTCAATGGTAAAGAAGAAAATTTTAATATTCAATTTGATGCCGTAGAAGATTATATCTTTGTCTGCGCTTTTCAAAATTAATGATGACAAATATTTATAAAGAAATATTACAAGCTAAATCTCAAAAAAATAAACTATTAGCAATTTTAATCGACCCAGATAAAGTTGTGATAGAAACAATTTTTGATTTGATTAAAAAAATAAATCAATCATCAGCAACACATATTTTTGTTGGCGGAAGCTCATTTGATGGAAATCATTTAGACGAAATAATTATTCTTTTAAAGCAAAACATAAACTTACCAATAATTCTTTTCCCAGGAAATCCATCGCAAATTTCTTCAGAAGCCGATGGGATTTTATTTCTGCAATTACTTTCTGGAAGAAATCCCGATTATTTAATCGAACATCAAATAGATGCCGTTACAATTCTTGAAAAAACAAAATTAGAAGTAATTTCTACAGGTTACATTCTTATTGAAAGTGGAAGCGAAACTGCAGTAGAGCGCGTTAGTAAAACCAAACCTTTAGATAGAAATAATATTGATTATGTGGCTCAAACCGCAAAAGCAGCTGAATATATTGGAAGCAAACTAATTTACTTGGAAGCAGGAAGTGGTGCAGAAAAAGCTGTTCCTTTGGAAATGGTTTCAGAAGTTTCAAAGAGAATTTCATTGCCATTAATTGTAGGTGGCGGAATTAGGTCAAAAAAAGCAATCGAAGAAACTTTTCTTGCTGGAGCCGATATGGTCGTCATTGGAACTGCTTTTGAAAACGATATAAATTTTTTTGATAATTAACTTAATGTCACACTGAGCGCAGTCGAAGTGCAAAAAAATGATAGATTTCCTTTTTTCTCAATATAAAAATTATCCTAACTATGAAATTGCGTTAGAGTTAACTGCAATTTTTTTTGGATTATTGAGCGTTTGGTTTGCCAAAAAAAATAATATTTTGGTCTTTCCAACTGGAATTATCAATACTGCAATTTATGTTTATTTACTTTGGGAATGGTCATTGCTTGGCGACATGATGATTAATTTTTACTATGTAATCATGAGTGTTTATGGTTGGTATATTTGGACAAGAAAAAAAGACAAAGTCGATGAATTTCCTATTTCAAAAATTACTTCTTCCGAAATAAAAAAAGGAATGTTACTATTTCTTGCAAGTATAGCATTAGTTATTTCGGTTTATATCTTTTTTGATAAATTAACACATTGGACATCCTATATTGATACATTTGTAACAGGAATATTTTTCGTTGGAATGTGGTTAATGGCAAGACGAAAGATAGAAAACTGGATTTTATGGATAATTGGTGATATAATTTCTATCCCAATGTATTTTGCTAAAGGATATACTTTCACGAGTATTCAATATGTATTTTTCACAATTATCGCCATTTATGGTTATTTAGAATGGAAGAAAATTTTACAACAAAAGACAAATTAGTCAACACATACGGATTTACAGAAGCCGATTTTAATCAAATTAACGAACATGGAATTGATTTGACTAAAATTGAAGCAGAACTTGCTATTTTCCAAACTGGAATTCCAAAAATGTATTTGGCTCGTCCAGCAAAAATTGATGATGGGATTTTAAAACTCTCTGAAGATGAATTCAATTCAAAATCAGCATTTTTTGACGAAAAAAAATCAGCTTTAAAGTTGAAAAAATTCGTTCCAGCATCTGGTGCTGCCAGTCGAATGTTCAAATTTTTGAGTGAATTTCTTAATGATTTTGATATAGAAAATGAAACGATTAATGCATACATTAATAGAAAGAAAGACAAAAATCTTCCAACCTTTTTAGCAGGAATTGAGAAGTTTCCTTTTTTTGAAGAAATAAAATCGAAGGTTAAATCGTTAGTTCCTGACTATTATTCGTTAGAAAGTCATGAAAAAAGTTATCATTTCATCAAAACGATGTTGTCCAGCGATTATTTTGATTTTGCAAATAAACCAAAAGGTGTTTTAGATTTTCACAAATATCAATCACACATTGCAACTCCAGTGGAAGAACATTTGAATGAATGTGCCTTTTATGCCACTTCAAATTCGGTGTCGCACTTACATTTTACTGTTTCAGAAAATCATGAAACTTTATTTCGTAAAATTGTAGAAAATGTTAAAGAAAAAGTGGAAAATAAGACCGAAACCACTTTAAATGTGACATATTCTTATCAGCATAAATCAACGGATACGATTGCTGTTAACTTGAATAACCAACCATTTCGCAACGAAAACGGACAATTAGTATTTCGTCCTGGCGGACACGGCGCGTTAATAAACAACTTGAATTCACTTGATGCCGATGTGATTTTCATCAAAAATATTGATAATGTAATTCAAAATCACATCAAAGAAATTACTTTGTATAAAAAAGGTTTGGCTGGAATTTTACTTGAATTTCAAGAAGAGATTTTTGCCATTTTGAATGCAATCGGAAAGCAAGAATTTCAAGAAAATGAAGTGGAAAATGTTGTTGATTTTATGAAATCAAAACTTAATATCAAGGTTAGAGATGATTTTCAAAAGTTTACATTTGAACACAAAATTGAATTCATCAAAACCAAATTAAACCGACCAATTCGCGTTTGTGGAATGGTTAAAAACGAAGGCGAACCTGGCGGCGGACCATTTTGGGTAAGAAATTCAAAAGGTAATTTATCGCTCCAAATTGTTGAAAGTTCTCAAGTTGATACAAACGATTTTGTTCAAAATGAAATTTTATCAAAAGCAACTCATTTTAATCCTGTTGATTTAGTTTGTGCAATCAAAGATTATCAAGGAAATAAATTTGATTTAACACAGTTTGTTGATAATACATCTGGATTTATTGTTCAAAAAAACAACAAAGGAAAAGAACTGAAAGGATATGAACTACCAGGGCTTTGGAATGGTGCAATGGCAAAATGGATAACTGTTTTTGTAGAAGTTCCGCTCTTAACATTCAATCCGGTTAAAACGGTAAACGATTTATTAAAACCAGCGCATCAATCACAATATGAAAACTGATTTACTTTTAACTGAATTGCAATACAAAGCCGTTAGAAGTTCTGGTGCTGGCGGACAAAACGTAAACAAAGTTTCCTCAAAAGTGGTTTTGACTTTTGATTTGAATGCATCTCAAGCACTTTCTGAAGAGCAAAAAATACTTATTTCTGAAAAATTGGCAACCAAATTAACTTCAGAAAACATTTTGATTTTAAACTGCGATGAAGACCGAAGTCAACTGAAAAATAAAGAAATTGTTACCAAACGTTTTTTGGAAATACTTAAAAAAGCATTAGTTGTTCCAAAGAAAAGAAAACCAACTTCAGTGCCAAGATCAGTTGTTGAAAAAAGAATTAAAGACAAAAAAACCAATTCTGAAGTAAAGCAAAACAGAAAAAAACCTGATTTGTAAAATCTAATTGGTCCAAAATTCTAATAATCTAAAAATCTTTTTTACTTTTGCTTCGTCTCAAAAAGGGGTGCTCAAAATTACGAGCTGAGATTATACCCAATGAACCTAGAACAGGTAATGCTGTTTAGGGAAAAGTGACTTAGTATGTCATTCCGAACTCGTTTCGGAATCTATTTGTCACAGGAAACAAACATTTTTTATTTTTTAACTAAGAATAATTACCTCTTTTTATTCGTATAATTTATTTTACGAATGGAAATTTTATTCAAAAACAGTACAAAGTACAAAGTACAAACTAGGGAAAAATTAGCAACAACTATTTGTTTTTCTCTTTTCTCTTTTCTCTCTTTCTCCCAAGAAAAAGTGCAAGACACCACAAAAGTCAATCAGCTTAACGAAGTAACAGTTTCTTCTGTTAGAGCAAAAGGCAAAAATCCAATCACTTTTTCTAATGTTTCTAAGGAAGAAATTGCGCCACGAAATTTAGGTCAAGACATTCCCATTTTACTCAATTATTTGCCATCTGTAGTTTCTACAACCGATGCAGGAAATGGTGTTGGTTATACTTACATGAGAGTTCGTGGTGCCGATGGTTCGCGAATTAACGTTACGCTCAACGGAATTCCATTCAATGACAGCGAAAGTCAAGGAACATTTTTTGTCAATTTGCCCGATTTTGCTTCGTCGTTGGAAAGTGTCCAGCTGCAACGTGGCGTTGGAACATCGACTAATGGTGCAGGAGCTTTTGGCGCAAGTTTAAACATGCAAACCAAGTCGTATCAAGAGAAAGCCTATGCAGAAATTGCAAATTCCGCAGGAAGTTTTGGAACTCGAAAACACACGTTGGCTTTTGGAACCGGTTTGCATAACAATTTTGAAATCAACGCAAGACTTTCCAATATTGCCTCGGATGGATTTATCGACAGAGCTTCATCCAAAATGTTTGGTTATTTCTTCAATGGAAATTATGTCAAAGAAAACACTTTGATTAAGTTTCTTGCTTTTGGTGGAAAAGAAAAAACATATCAAGCTTGGTATGGAATTGAAGATCCAGAAAAGTTGAAAAACGACAGAACGTTTAACGTTGCTGGTATGTATTTTGACGAAAACGGAAACATGAAATTCTATGATGATGAAACCGATAATTATTGGCAAAATCATTTTCAGTTGCATTGGTCTGAAAAATGGTCTGAAAAATGGATTTCAAATGCAGCGTTGCACTATACTAAAGGAAAAGGCTATTTTGAACAATATCGAGAAGATGAAACGTTTTCAGATTACAACTTGCCTAATTTTGAAGGAAATACAATAACTGATTTGGTTAGAAAAAGATGGCTAGACAACGATTTTTTTGGTGCTACTTTTTCATTAAATTATAAAACAAAAAACACCGATATTTTAGTTGGCGGAGCAGCAAATCGCTACTTAGGTGATCATTTTGGAGAAGTTGTTTGGACACAATTTTATGTGCCAAATTCCAATCGTTATTATGATAATTTTGGAAACAAAGACGATGTAAATGTTTATGCAAAAGCATCACAGCAAGTAGGAAAGCTTAATCTTTTTGCGGATGTACAATATCGTATGGTCTTTTATCAAGCAACAAGTTTCCGTTTTGATGATGTAAACGATACGTTTCGATTTTTTAACCCGAAAGCTGGTTTGAATTATCAATTAAACGATAAAAATTCTTTTTATGGTTATTTTGGAATTGCCAATAAAGAACCAAGACGCGATGATTATGAAGCTGGAGCAATCAAACCAGAACGTTTGTTTGATTATGAATTGGGTTGGAAATATTCATCTAAAAAAGTGAAAGTTTCTGCCAATGCATTTTATATGAATTACCAAGATCAATTGGTTTTAACTGGTGCTTTAAACGATGTTGGTTCGCCTGTTTTCACCAATAGCGGAAAAAGTTATCGAATAGGTTTAGAAGTTGAATCAGTAATTGCAATCACAGACAAATTAATTTGGAACCCAAATGTTACTTTTAGTCAAAATAAGAATCGTGATTTCTACTTTCAACAAGATGGTATTTTACAGAATTTAGGCAATACAGATATTGCATTTTCGCCGAATTTAGTAGCAGGAAACCGAATTACATTTTTGCCAATAAATGATTTTCAAGTTTCATTTCTTTCAAAATTTGTGAGCGAACAATACATGGGAAATATCGACTCGGAAAATTCAAAGTTAGACGCTTATTTTGTTAGTGATTTGAACATTTCTTATGAATGGAAAATCAATAAAGGTTTAAAATCGATGGTTTTCTCGGCATTGGTAAATAACCTATTTGATTTAGAATATGAGTCTAATGGTTATTTCTATACCTTTGATGACGATTTTAGTAATCCTGGAAATATTATAACACAAGAAGGCGCTGGATTTTATCCACAAGCAGGAATAAATTTCTTAGCCGGAGTAACGTTGAAATTTTAATTAAAAAATCCCGTCGAGTTTAAAACTGGACGGGATTTTTTTTAATTGTAAACCAATAATGTATTTCCATTAACTTCAACACGGTATTGTTTTAATGGATATTGTTTTCCTTCGCTTTGCCCTGTAAAAAGGCTATATTCAGCTTCATCACATGGACAAACGGCATTTAAACCGTCAATTGTCATTGTTGAACAGGAACTTAATTCTTGATTTGGACATGCCATTTCGAATGCCACAAAATTATTGTTTCCTAAACTAAAAACAACGACTCCTCTAACTCCTTGAGAGAAATTTGTAGCTTTATTTGTTGCGAAATTTAGATTACTATATAACGGCAAACTTAAATCAATCATCCAATTTACTTGAACATTTGGAATGTATGGATTTCGATTGTTAAAACCTTCCGATTCACATCCTATTGCCAAACCAAGGAATAAAATAATAATAGCAATTTTTTTCATCTAAATTTTATTTCTAATTATTTGAGTAAACAAAAATAAATTATTTAACTTTGACAAACACTATTGTGTGAAACAAATTTAAATCAAATCAAAAACAGTATCTTTGCAAAAAGAAATCCCGTTGCGATGGGATTTTTTCTATTTATATAAAGGAAGAAATTATGAGTACAGTATCTTATTACACAGCAGAAGGATTAAAAAAATTAAGAGAAGAATTAGATCAATTAAAAAGCATAGAAAGACCAAAGGCATCACAAGCAATTGCAGAAGCTAGAGACAAAGGCGACTTGTCTGAAAATGCAGAATATGATGCGGCAAAAGAAGCACAAGGAATGTTAGAAATGCGTATCGCAAAATTAGAAGAAGTTCATGCTAATGCTAGATTAATTGACGAAAGTCACTTGGATACTTCTAAGGTTTTGGTTTTGTCTAATGTGAAAATTAAAAATCAAGCCAACGGAATGGAGTTGAAATACACATTGGTTGCTGAAAGCGAAGCCGATTTAAAATCAGGTAAAATTTCAGTTACTTCGCCAATCGGAAAAGGATTATTAGGAAAATCAGTAGGTGAGATTGCCGAGATTACGGTTCCAAACGGAAAATTAAATTTTGAAGTTTTAGAAATTACAAGAGACTAATTATGGCTAGTGTTTTCACCAAAATTATTAACGGAGAAATTCCTTGCTACAAAGTAGCCGAAGATGAAAATTATTTGGCTTTTTTAGATGTAAATCCAAATGCAAAAGGTCATACACTTTGTATTCCGAAGGAAGAAATCAATAAGATTTTTGACATGGAAGAAGAAGACTATCTTGGATTGATGAAATTCTCAAGAAAAGTGGCAAAAGCATTAGAAAAAACAGTAGAATGTAAAAGAATTGGCGTTGCTGTTGTTGGACTTGAAGTGCCACATACGCACGTACATTTAATTCCGTTGCAAGATATGGATGATATGCGTTTTCAGCGAAAAACTTCACTCACAAAAGAAGAATTTGAAGCGTTAGCCCAAGCAATTCAAAACAATTTATAAAAAAACGCCTCATTTTTGAGGCGTTTTTTTTATGTCTTTTTTAAACGAGACTTGTAACGTTGTTCCTTTATCAATTTCGGAATGTAGAACTCTAATTTTTCCCTTGTGATATTCTTCTACAATTCGTTTTGTGAGCGATAAACCCAAACCCCAACCACGTTTTTTTGTTGTAAAACCTGGTTCAAAAACGCGTTTGAATTGTTTTTTTGGAATTCCTTTTCCGCTATCGCTAACGAGAATTTTTACCAAATTATTTTCTTCAAAGATTTCTATAGAAAGTGTTCCGCGACCTTTCATAGCATCAATAGCATTTTTCACTAAGTTTTCAATTGTCCAGCTGTGAAGTGCCGAATTCAAAGAAACTAAAATTGGTTGTTCTGGCGCTTTGAAAGAGAAGATAACTTGTTTAGAAAAACGTGATTTTAAATACTCAAACGATTGTTCCGTTTCTTCAATAATGTTTTTGGGTTCAAGTATTGGCTCTGATCCAATTTTTGAAAATCTATCTGTTATGGTTTGCAGTCTATTGATGTCTTTTTCTATTTCGGAAACTGTAGTTTCATCTACATTGTCGGCTTTCATGATTTCGAGCCAACCGATTAGCGATGATAATGGCGTTCCAATTTGATGTGCCGTTTCTTTTGCCATTCCTGCCCAAAGCTTGTTTTGAGTTGCCATTTTGGTACTACGATAAAAATTATAAACAACAGTTCCAAAAAGAAAAATGATAAGTAATAAGGCAATAGGATAATATTTTAATTTATTGAGCATAGAAGAATCGCCATAATACAAATACTGCGATTTTCCTTTTGAAATCTCCATAACAATAGGACTGTTTTGCAGTTTAAGTTTTTCTAAATAATTTTTGAGTTTTCTTTTGTCTTTTACAATATCGTCATCAATATTTATGGTGCTTGTAATTGAGTCGTTAATAGATAAAATGATTGGAATAGTAGGATTTTCAATAATGGCAAACGGCAATTCTAAATCAGCGTTTAGGTCATCGGTATTGATTTTTTTTTGTGCCAATGCCCAATTTTTCATTTTGACACGTTCTTCACTTTTAAAGATTTGAAAAAAGGAATACGTGTTCCAAAGAATCAAACTTACAATAACGAACGATGTCATTATGATTATCCAGCGAGTTGTGTTTCTTCTTTCGGAAAATTGCATTGAAATTTTTTATAAATATAGCCAAAAGTAATAAAAATGTTGTTTTTTGAAATTCAAAAAACAGTTTTAAGACATTTTTAAAATTAAATCATTAATGTTAAAGTTTTGAAATAATTGTAAATAAATTTGCACAAGTCATTTTTTTTTTTTTGTTTAGCGTGTATAATTTTAAATATTTTATACAATGAAAAAAAATTTAATGATTGCAGCGTTTATGTTTTCAGCAGTTACTTTTGCGAATACTGTTGAAAAAGAAAATTTATCAACAAACTGTCAGGAAACTGAAGAAGTTAGTTGCGCTTATACAAGTCAATATACTTGGTATAGAGCAGAAGTTAAAAAAGTGTTTACTATGGCAGGTGTTAAAGATGAAATTGTTCTAATTCCTCAATCAATTTGTACTAATTGTTATTCACTTGGAGGAAGTGGAAGCTCATCAACTGTGACAACAACTTGTGTTAACTTTTAATTCAATTTTTGCTCGTAAATAGGCAACTTACAATTTATTCTAAGTTGATTATTTACGAGCTAAACTTTAACTTATGAAAAAGTTTTTTTTAATAATATATACTATCTGTGGAACTTTTTGTTTTTCTCAATCTGTTGAGATAAAATACTTTGAGAATGAAATAAATTTAAATTCAGTTGAGTTTAAAGAGTTGCCAAAAAATCTTCAAATAATTTACGAACCAAATTTTTATTCCTACAAGTTAATAACTGATGAAAATCAATCAAGTTATCTTAATGAAAAGATTCAAAAAAAATTTGAAACAGAAGAGGTTTCTGAGACCACATTAATAACAGAAAATGGTGATACAATTAAAAAGTTTATAAAATCAGCACCATTTGACATAAAAACTAAAGAAAAATTTATATTTAAAGATTTCAATAAAAATAAAATTTATGAGGAGTTATTTCTTGATGAAAAATTTAATGTCTACGACGACATTGTAGAATGGAATTGGGAAATTTTAAATGAAACAGAAATTTTTTTAGGCTATAAGTGTAAGAAGGCAAAATCAAATAGTTATGGGAATGAAGTAATAGCATGGTTTACTGAGGATATACCCATTGCAAATGGACCAGCAAGATTTAACGGATTACCTGGTTTAATCTTAAAAATTAAGCTCTCTTTTCTAGAGATAAATGCTTATGAGGTAAAATTTAAAAAAGAAAAAATAAAAGTTGAACAACCTGTTTTGGATAAGAAGACTTTTACCTACGCTGAATTGATGAGGAAAGTTAATTCAAGTAGTAAGTAACAGTTCTTGAGTAGTAAAAAAATTAGTTTTTACTTAGTAATTTTTTTCACTTACTTGCTAAATACTAGAAATAAATGAGATTCAAAATATACCTTTTTCTTCTAATGTTTTATTCTGTTAACTTACACTCACAAGAATTAAAAGGAAAAGTTATAGATGAAATGCAAAGGCCAATTTCTAATGCGAATATTCAGTTATTAAAATTAGAAAATAATGAGTTGATAACATTTTCAAAGTCAAATGAAATTGGTTTTTTCTCATTTAAAATAAAAGAAATTTCTTTTCCTCTAGTACTTAAAATAACACATTTTTTTTATGAAAAACAAGAGTTAGAAATTTTTAGTTTAAAGGACTTAAATGTTGTTCTAAAAGAAAGAGTTAATGAGTTAAAAGAAGTAGTAATTGAAAAAAAACAACAAGATATTGTTGAAAAAAATGATACTCTAACATACAATTTAAATAATCTTTTAGTCGGTTCAGAATTAAAGTTGAAGGATATACTTGAAAAACTACCAGGAATTACAATAGACAACAATAAAAAAATTAAATTTAAAGGAGTAATTATTGATAATCTTTTAATAGATGGAGATGAATTTTTTAAAAACAATCATCAGTTAGCGATTGAAAATTTAACTGCTGAAATGATAGAGAAAATTCAAATGCTTAAAAATTATAAAGATTTGTCAAATATTGATGGTTTTGAAAACAATGGACAAACTGCATTAAATATTGGTATTAAAAAAAAGTTCCGAGATTTATTCAAAGGTAATTTTGATGCTGAAGGCGGAATTAAAGAACGATATAAGCTTCACAGTAATCTTTATAATTTTGGAAAAAAATCCAAATTAAATATTATAACAGATTTTAATAATCTGAATGAAAATATTTTTTCTCCTATTGATTATATAGAAATGCGAAAGATAGCTGGTAAGAATTTATTAGTTGATAAATTCTCAACAGGAATAACCACGTCAAACGAAAATGGCCTTCCACCTTTTATATTTTCTCAGGATAATATAAATACAATTTCTACTAAAAATAACACTGTAAATTTTGCAAAAAAGCCAACTAAAAATAAACGTTTTGAGTTCATTTCTATCTTAAATCAAACTCGATTAACAGAAAATAATAAAAGTCTTCAAACTTTCTTAGATAGAGTTAGTTCAGCTATATTGGATGATTATCAATCTATAGGGAAATCACTATATTCTTCAAACATAATTAAGTTTGAAAATAAAATAAATGATAAAGACTATTTTCAAACAAATGGTTACCTCTTTATGAGTATGGATGAGCAAAATCAGGATTTAAACAATGTTATTGTTGACAATCAAGACCAAACATTATTTAAAAATCAAACAGAATTAAATAGTTTAAAAGTTGGCTTTAATGGCACATACAAATCAAAAATTTCTAAAATTTTTTTAATTGAAGGTGCAGTTTTTAATGATTACAGTTTTAATAAAACCGATAAGAATTTTATTTCTAATAAAAATTTTATCGGTTTTGATTTTGATGAAAAAAATATAAACCAAACTACAAATTATCAATGGATTAGTTTTGGAGTGAAAGCAAAAGCATCTATTAAACTTAAAAAAAGTGATTTAATAGTAAAATTTAATTCGATTATCGATAATGAAACTTTAACAAATAATTCAAATATTAGTTCAGATTATAAATTTAAAGACACATTTAGTATTTTAAGTAATAATCTCAGTGTTTCATTTTCATCAACATTAACTAAAAAAATCAAATCTACAATCGGTGTTGAATATGTCAACAATAATCAATTTAAACCTAATACTTTCAATGAAAAAATAAATTTGATATTACCATCAATTAATTTAAGTTTTAAAATACTTGAAAAATTCAGTTGTTTTATTGGGTATTCTATGAAGCAAAACAATCCAAATATAAATAATTTTATTTCAGGAAATTTACTTGAAAATCAAAGAACTTTTTGGTTGAAAAGTAGTTTAAGAAGTCAAGAAATGTTATCTGATAATTTTAATACAGGTCTATTTTACACAGATATTACAAAAAATATTTTTGCGAACTTTTTTGTAATGTATAACGACAATAGAAATCAAATAATAAACAATTTTATTAACTCAAATATAGTAACCCAACAAGAATATAGATATATCGATTATGGAAATAGTCTTATTTTTAATTCTTTCTTTAGTAAAAAATTAAAAACAATTCCTCTTGCAGTAAACTTTTCCGCTACTAATACATTCTCTAATAGCAAAACTTTAACTAATAATCTTCTAAATGACAATAGCTTTAATCAAAATTCCTTTGACTTTAGTTTAAAATCATATTTTAAGAATAAGATCAACTTTGATATTGGAATAATACATCTTAGTAATTTCAACTCATTTGAAGCACAAAATTCTTTAAACAAAAGTAAATTAATCACTACTAGTCCGTTTATCAAATTGGATGGTACACTTTTTAGTAAAAAAATTAATTGGAAATTAAACACAACATATCATATTTTTAATTCAAGTTTTTCTAATTCGAATCCAATTTTAGATACAAGCTTCAAAATTAATTACATAACAAAAAGTAAACTCAACTTCTACTTAAACTCAAATAATATTTTTAATATTAGGGAAAATAATTTTAAAAATAATTTTATGCAGAATGATTTGATGACACAACAAATAATCATGAATACATTATCTGGTTTTATTAATCTTGGAATTACTTATTCTTATTAGTATAATAGAATATTTAATTTTCTTGCATTAAAATATTCTATTATACAAGACGATTGACTTCTAGCCCTGATAGGAGTGGAAATCCTTTTTATTGTTTTGAAAAAAAACATCTCGACTGCGCTCGATGTGACAAAACAATAAAAAGATTGAAACGAATAGCAGGAAAAAGGACAACAAGAATTCCCGAACGTTTCGCTCCAAATCTCAACTAAATTGTGATGGATAATAAATGAATTAAAATTGTATTTTTGGAAAAACTAAAAACCATGCTTTCTTTTGAACCACATACACTATCTCCGGCGCAACTACAAGGTTATTTGCAAAGTGCTGTAGCGCCAAGACCGATTGCTTTTGCTAGTACGATGGATGGTAATGGGAAACCTAATTTGTCGCCGTTTAGTTTTTTTAATGTGTTTAGTTCCAATCCACCAATTTTGGTTTTTTCGCCTGCACGACGCGTGAGAAATAATACAACTAAACATACGTTGGAGAATTGTCAGGCAACAAAACAAGTGGTGATTAATGTGGTGAATTATGATATTGTTCAACAAATGTCGCTTTCGAGTACGGAATATCCTGATGGTGTGAATGAATTTATAAAATCTGGTTTAACGATGTTGCCTTCGGATATGGTAAAACCGTATCGTGTAGCAGAAAGTCCTGTGCAATTTGAGTGCAAAGTCAACGAAATTATTGCTCTTGGAAATCAAGGTGGCGCAGGAAATTTGATTATTTGTGAAGTCGTAAAAATTCATGTTAACGAAGCGGTTTTGGACGAAAAAGGGACGATTGATCAAAACAAAATTGATTTGGTTTCTCGTTTGGGCGGAAATTGGTATTCGCGTTCCAATCAAGGATTGTTTGAAGTAGAAAAACCTTTGGTTACACTCGGAATTGGTGTGGATGCTATTCCTGATTTTATCAAAAAAAGTACTGTTTTTGATGGAAATGATTTGGGCAAATTAGGAAATGTAGAAGCGTTGCCAACCGAAGAAGAAATTACTATATTTGTAAAACAAAATTTTGCTGTGAAAGGTGTTTTAAGTTCAGATGATGAGCAAAAAATTCAGTTAAAAGCAAAAGAATATTTGAATAATAATGATGTGCTTTCGGCTTGGAAAGTACTTTTAGCTAAATTATAATTATGGAAGTTACCGGAAAAATTAAAGTAGTAAATGCGGAGCAACAAGTGAGTGCTAGCTTTAGAAAAAGAGAATTGGTTGTGGCTACAGAAGAGCAATATCCACAGTTTATCAGTATCAATTTTGTACAAGATAAATGTGATTTGTTGAACAACTATAATGTGGGTGAAGCGGTAAAAGTTTCTATCAATCTTAGAGGAAGAGAATGGGTTAATCCACAAGGAGAAACTAAATATTTTAACGATATTCAAGGTTGGAGAATCGAAAGACTTCAAGCAGAACAACCAGCTGCAGCTATGGCACCAATGCCACCAGCAGAAGCTTTTGCTCCAGCAACTGATTTTAAAGAAGAAGAACACGACGACTTACCTTTCTAGAAAGTTAGAAGTCAGAAGATAGAAGTCAGAAGTTTAAGTAATACTTGAATTTCTGGCTTTTTCATTACAATTGAGTTTTGTCTCGTCTTTTAGGACGAGATGATTTTTGAAGTTGAATTTTGTAGTTGATTTTTGTTATTGAAGAATGTATTTTTTAACCAAAGAACTTTATTTTCCTCCTGTTGACGAAGCTTCCTATGAAGGTATTTTGGCGGTTGGAGGCGATTTATCCGTTGAGCGATTATTGTTGGCGTATAAAAACGGTATTTTTCCTTGGTTTAGTGATGATGAACCGATTCTTTGGTGGTCACCATCAGAACGAATGGTGGTCGTACCTAAATTATATAAAGTATCGAAAAGCACTCGAAATCTTATAAATCAGAATAAATTTAAAGTTACTTTCAATCAAAATTTCGCTGAGGTTATCCGCAATTGCCAACAAATTGAACGTATTGGTCAAGAAGGAACTTGGATTACTGAAGACATTATTGCTTCTTACACTATATTACACGAAATGGGAATTGCCAAATCGGTTGAAGTTTGGCAAAATGACGAATTAGTCGGAGGTTTGTATGGCTTAGATTTAGGACATGTTTTTTGTGGTGAAAGTATGTTTTCCAAAGTTTCTAATGCCAGTAAAATTGCGTTTGTATGGTTGGTTAATTATTTAAAAGAAAACAATTACTTGTTGCTTGATTGTCAAGTTCACAACGATCATTTGGAAAAATTAGGTGCTTTTGAAATTTCGAGAGATACTTTTATGAGAGTTTTGAAATCTACAGTTTGATTGATTTTCTTTGATACATGAGTATCTCAATAAATGTATCATATTTTTTGAAGATAGGTGAAACATAACTATAAAAAACTGACTTTTTGTAATTCCAAAAAAATTTCTATAGAGTATATAAAATATTGCATAACTCCATTCATTGAAAATATCTAAAAAATATTTAAAAAGAACCTGTTTTTATTATCTAAAACACAGGTTCTTTGAAATTTAGAAAAGATTTATTCTACAGCTATTTGATGGCTTTCTACTTCATCATTAATATATATTTTTAAAACATAAATTCCTTTTGGTATATCTGTAACAGAAAAAATAGCTTTATTGTTGATTATTTCAACTCTTGCTTTAGAAAATCCCATTAAATCGAATAACTCACCTGATATTTTGGCGGTTATTTCAGGTTGATTATTACTATCTCTTAAATCTATATTAACAATGTCTTTTGAAGGATTTGGATAAACTATATAAGTTGAAGACTCTGTACTTCTTAATGCTATATTTGAATTACAATTAATTGCATTATAGGTAAACGTTTTCCAATCAGAAATACCACAACTATTGGAAACTCTTACTTTAAATGATAAAGCACCAGGAACTGATGGGTTAATGGTAATCATACCATTGTAATGACTGTAACTAAAATAGCCTGATAGTTTCACAATTTCCCATTGCGAGTTACTATCAAGACCTGCTACGCAGATTGTCCTGCTGTTGTCTTCACTGTAATTTCCTGCACATAATGTTGTTGATTCAATAGGACAAAAAGTACCATCTACAAAATACTCAAGTTCATTAGGATTTGGATTAGCACCAAAAACATAAGGCTTACCCACCCAAATATTTATAATAAATACTGCATTTCCACAACGCCCGTTTCCTGTATTGTTTGGGTCATCTCCCATAGTCACTTGTAATTTTACACGTCCATATCCTGTAGAAAGTGTTGTAATTGTAAAATTTTGTGTGTTAGAACCAATTGAGGAAGCAATTAAATGTGAACCATCAATAATTTGCCAATTGTAGAAGGTTCCGCCTGCTGGCGCTGTAAAAGTAGCTGAATTTGAATTGCAAATTAGATTTGTACCTGATATGTTGTTGACTTTGTCATCGCAAGCATAAGAGCAAGAAAAAATTTGAGGAGTGCCAGATATTTCATTTCTTAACCAAAATCCATTGTTTAATGTAAATTGAATATGAGCTTCACTTGTTATTGAATTTGTAAAAAAGTTATTAAAAGGTACATTTTTTGGAGCAGATGGAGGTGATTGAGGATTATATTTTTTAGTTAAATCACTTGGAACAATTGTTGCATTACCACTGCCTACATCTAAACTACTATATGCGGGTATAAAATTAAAACGTCTTTGAAAGACATAATCTTCAAACTCAGTTGGTAACTCAGCAAAATTCTCAATATCATAAATACCACCATTAGCATTGTCCAATGCCAACATAGTTGAACTTGAGTTTAAGGTTTTTTCATTAATTAATGGTTCGTTTACATTTATAACAAATAGAATTGTTTTTTTTATGTAAATCCTACCTTTGTATATTTGTTTTGACTGAAGTGATGGTAATGCTTTAAGTGTAAATTGTGCTTTTAAATCTGTATTTGTACTCAAAACCGATGTTATTACTTTAATTGGATTTATTGAAATACCATTTGTAATAGCCAAAGCGATATTTGTTAAAAAGAAAGGTAAATCAACTTGTATATTTGCATTTACTATATCTGCATAAGGATTAAAATTGAGTGGATTTCCACATTCTGAACCGTTTGCAATGGCTATGTTTCTAATATTGTCTTGTATAGGATATCCCATATTTTTATATTCATTTAAGAAACTGCTGTTTAATGTGCTGTTATTTATTGATATTCCAGCACCTGTACCTTGTAATTGGTAAATTAACATTTGTTGAGCTGCTGGAGATTGCAATAAGGCAAAACCGTCACTTAACCCATCAACGTTGTCTTCTAAATCTGCAATAGGAACACTAAATAAACTAAAAAATACTGGAAGAGATATTTGTTCACCAACTAGATGCCTAACAAGTGCTTGTGCCGCTAGAGGAACATTTGCACCTTGATGCGGACTGTCATGACTGATGTAAAGTTTAGTTTCATGAGTTTCGCCACTAGTTTCCATATGTCTTAAAGCATAACGACCAACTAAACCACCCATACTCATACCTAAGACAACATTTTTCTCGTTTCCTACTTTAAGTTGGTTAATTTGTCTTATAACTTCTTCAACCATATAAGCATTTCGTTGAATGTAATCGGTGCTATTTACAAAATTGATAAAAACCAAATCATAATCTTCATCTTCTATCGCTTGGTTAAGTGTTAAAAATGGTTGTCCAGTTTGACTTATTTGGATATTTAAACCTCCTGGACCATCATCATTAATTAAATCCAAATAATTAAAACTATTTTCAGGATCAAAACCTTCAATGATAATTAATGGTTTTGTTAACTGTGTATGCCCAGGTGCTAATTCAATAGTTACAAGACCTGTGGCAGCACTACCATTCCAATTGTTTCCTGGAACCGCATGGTTTACCCAAAACATATCGCTACCAAAACCGTTAAAGCGAGCTTGTGCACTTGGGATAGAATTAATGTAATCTACCCAAATTTTAGACTGACTTTCAACGATGGATCCGTTTGTATATTGAAATTTTACTTTTATTATTTTTTCTCCACCAGTTGTATAAGATATATTTTTAACTTCATTTACAGCTATATTTTGATAACCTTGTCCATTGTTAAAATCAACAGTAATTTGACTTATTGTAACTCCAACATTAGAGTAAATTAAATTACTTGGTAGTTTGAAATTGAAATTACTACCTTGTAGGTTTTGTTTTAATGGCGTAATAGCAAATAGTGTTTTACTATCGTAAGGGTTTCTACCTGTAACATCATAAATTTTATCATTTGTAATGATTACATCACCATTAGTATGTGCATTGGTTTTATATTGCTGGTAATTGAAATGTTGTACTGCAATAAGAATATCATTGGAGTTGCTTTGTGCTGTTTTTAAATTGGTATTTACAACGCTAGGTGCAATCATATTCTGGGCAACTGTACCAACACGCATAGAATAAAGAGAATTATACAAATTATTCCATTCTTTTAAAGTGACATAATTATTGGTAGATAAACTACCGTTACAAACTTCTATATTAGCAAAACGTACTCCAAATTCTTTAAGATAACCTGTAGTTACTTTAGATTTATTGATGTTACCAAATATATACTGCATACGATTGGCATAAGCCGTGTTTTGAGCTTGTACATTGTAAAAAGTAGCCAAACACAAAAGAAATAATAAAATTCTTTTCATTTTTTATAGATTTTAAAAGTTAGGGTATATATTGTAAGTCAAAACGACCATTAGTAATATTTATATTTTCGCATTCATTTGTTTCAGTAGAAAAATTAAATGTGCCTGAAATTATAAAGTTAGTTTGGTCAAAATTTGTTATAGTTACCGATCCAGATATAGTGTTAGCAAAGTCATAATAACAACCGTTTCCGTTGTTAATGAATAAAGATTGATTAAATGGTATATTTGTTAAGCTATAACTTGTATTTATAGAAATGCTTTCGCTTATCCTTAAAATTATATTTACATCCATGTCCGAATTATCAATACTTCCACCAATTTGTAAAACACCTCCTTGATATATTGCAGTTTGGTTTGATGTGTTTGATACTACAAAAGGTTCACCATTAATTAAGCACCCAAATGTGTTTGCACCAGTTTGTGTAGCTGGTGGTAGTTGGTCTATAGGGTTTTGTGGTTTGTCATCTTCATTGTTACAACAACTTAAAGTAAAAGTTGTGAGCAAGAGTAGGAATAATTTTTTCATATTTTTTGCTTTTTCAAAATTAGTAATCTATTATTATCTAAAAGTAATTTTTTATGTTACATTGGTTTTAATTATGAACTAACCTCTTTTCCAACAATCCTCAACGTGATCATTCACCATTCCTGTTGCTTGCATGTGCGCGTAAACTACGGTTGAACCTACAAATTTAAAGCCACGTTTTTTTAAATCTTTACTTAATGCATCCGAAATTGCAGAAGTTGCTGGAATATCTCGCAATACTTTGGGTTGATTGTCAATTGGTTTTCCGCCTGTAAAACCCCAGATATATTTTGAAAAACTACCAAATTCTTCCTGAACTTTCATAAAAGCAATGGCGTTATAAACCGTTCCGCGAACTTTCAATTTATTTCTGATTATACCTTCGTCTTGAAGTAATTCTTGAATTTTATCTTCGTCGTATTTTACAATTTTTTTATAATCAAAATTGTCAAATGCTTTTCTGAAGTTTTCTCTTTTCTTTAAAATGGTATACCAACTTAATCCGGCTTGAAATGTTTCCAAAACTAAAAACTCAAAAATTGTTTCGTCATCATAAACTGGATTTCCCCATTCGTTATCGTGATAATCGCGATACAAATCATCTTTTTCACACCAAGCACATCGAACTTTATTTTCCATCTTTAATCAAAATCCTTAATGATGGTTGTAATATCTTTTTTGAAATCAGGAATTGTTTTTAAAATTGTTTCCCAAACAAAATTCAAGTCAACAGAGAAATATTCATGAACAATGAAATTACGCATCGATTTTGCGCCACGCCAATTTATTATAGAATACTGTTGCTTTATTTCTTCATCAATATTAGCAACAGCTTCGCCTATAACGATAAAGTTTTTAAGAATTGCATCCTGAATTATCCAGTTTTTTAGAAATTCTTCTTTAGAAGTCGTTGTAGTTATTTCTTCTAATTTTTCAATAGATTCAAGAATATGTAAAAGAAATATTTTGGAATTATTCTTCATAAATATATTTTACTTCTCTCAAAACTCGTTCTTTAATAAATTTATTCAATCCATTTTCAGAAACTAAATCTACTTTTTTATGAAGCTTTTGTTCCAATTCAAATTGCAAATCAGAAAGCGTAAATAATCCAATTGGGTTTTGTAATGAAAACAAAATATCAATATCACTCGATGCTGTTTCTTCATTTCGAGCAACAGAACCAAACAAACCTATTCGTTTTGGGTGAAAAGGTTTAAGTGTTTCAATGATGATATTTTGTTGACTTTTTGTAAGCATAATGTAAAAGTAACTATTTTTCCAATAAACTATCTTTTGAAATATATTTTTGTATTACATAATGTCCTATATAAATCATTGGCGTCATCAAAACGGCTATAACTAATTTAACCGTATAACCTGTCAATCCAGAGATAACATAGGTTTTAAAATCCATAATCCCAGGCAGATAAAAGGCAATTCCCAACACGATAAAACTGTCAAAAAACTGCGAAATTACCGTCGAACCAGTACTTCGAAGCCAAATCATTCTGTTTCCTGTTCGTTTTTTTACAAAATGAAAAATCGTAACATCGATTAATTGAGATACTAAAAACGCTGCAATACTTCCAACAATAATCAACTGACTTTGCCCAAAAACCGATTTGAATTGCTCACTCGTTACCGAACTAATTCCAGTTGAAGGAATTTGAATGGCAAAATACAACACGAAAAAAGTGTAAGCAATCAATCCAGCTGTGATGAGCGATAATCGTTTCACTCCTTTTTCGCCAAAATATTCATTGATTAAATCGGTTGTAACAAAAACAATTGGCCAAGGCAAAATTCCAATACTCATCGGAACGCCAAAAACATCAATTAGTTTTCCGCCAGTAAGTTCAGCAACAATAGCATTGGTGATGAAAATACCAGCTAGTATAATATAAACGGTGTCTTTTCTAGTCTTAAACATGAAAATAGATTTTCTGATTTCTCAAATTTATGTAATTCAGAGGAATAAATACCAAACGAATTTTCATTACTTTTGAAGAAACGCAAACTAATTATGAAAAAAATAATTTTAACGATTCTTATGAATGCTCCAATCTTAGTTGCCAATGGGCAAGAGTCTAATAACCCTTTATTGAAAAACTGGACTGGACCTTATGGTGGTGTTCCTGCTTTCAATGAATACAAAATAAACGATTTAAAACCTGCTATTGAAGTCGCTATTCAGGAAAAGCTAAACGAAATTAACGCTATCGCTACTAATCCAAAACCTGCAACTTTTGAAAATACAATCGTAGCAATGGAAAAAGCGGGTAAAAAACTAACCCAAACCTATGCTGCTTTCGGGATTTTTAGTTCCAATATGAGTAGTCCTGAATTTGAACCAATAGAAGCCGAAATCACACCAAAATTCTCTGAATTAAACAATAAAATTTATCAAAACGCAAAGCTATTTCAAAGAATTGCTTCCATTTACAACGCTAAAGAAAAAGATAAACTAACCGCAGAATAACAACGTTTGGTTTGGAATTATTATTCCAATTTCGTTCGCGAAGGTGCAAAAGCCGATGCTAATAGCAAAAAAAGAATTGGTGAAATCAATCAGCAATTAGCTGGATTATTTACAAAATTTAGCCAAAATCAATTGGCTGATGAAAGCAATTATTATTTAGAACTCAAAACAGAAGCCGATTTTGATGGACTGCCTATTGAACTAAAAAATGCTGCCATTGCTGATGCTAAAGAGAGAAAGTTAAACGTTCTTGGTTGCATTGCCAACACACGTTCGTCAATTGAACCGTTTTTGACTTTTTCAAATAACAGAAGTTTAAGAGAAAAAGCATTTCAAATCTTTACCAATCGTGGCGATAACGAGAATGCGAACAACAACAACGAAATACTCGTTCAAATCTTAAAACTCCGTGCCGAAAAAGCAAAACTACTTGGTTTCAAAACCTTTGCCGATTGGAGTTTGTCAAATACTATGGCAAAATCACCACAAAGAACACTAGATTTAATGGAATCCGTTTGGAAACCAGCCGTTGATAAAGTAGCCATTGATGTAGCCGAAATGCAAAAAATTGTCGATGCCGAAGGCGGAAATTTCAAAATATCTCCTTGGGATTATCGCTATTATGCCGAAAAAGTTCGTAAAGCAAAATACGATTTAGACCAAAACGACGTAAAACCCTATCTTCAATTAGAAAAATTACGCGAAGGAATGTTTTGGGTAGCAGGCGAAATTTTTAATCTAAACTTCAAGCAAGTATTCAATGTTCCAGTCTATCACCAAGACGTTCGCGTTTGGGAAGTGACTAACAAACAAACTGGTAAAACTGTTGGTGTTTGGTATTTTGATCCTTATGCTCGAAAAGGGAAACGCTCAGGTGCATGGATGAACGCTTTGCGCGAACAAAGTAGAGTAGATGGCGAAGTGCTAACCATCGTAACCAACAACTGCAATTTCATTAAAGGAAATGAAGGCGAACCAATCTTAATTTCTTGGGATGATGCCACGACACTTTTCCATGAATTTGGGCACGCGCTACACGGATTATGTTCAGATGTAACCTATCCTAGTCTTTCAGGAACCAATACACCAAGAGATTATGTAGAATTTCCATCCCAAATTTTAGAACGTTGGTTAGCAACTCCCGAAGTCTTGAATAAGTTTGCTCTACATTACCAAACAAACGAACCAATGCCACTGTCACTAGTAGATCGTTTAGAAAAAGCAGCTACTTTCAACGAAGGATTTTCAACCATCGAGACCATTTCAAGTGCTTTAGTTGATATGAAATTACATTTACTAGAAAATCCAAACATTAATCCAAAACAATTCGAAAAAGAAACCTTAGATAAGTTAAACATGCCATCACAGATTGTAATGCGTCACAGAATTCCTCAGTTTGGTCATATCTTTTCAGATGATGCCTATGCTGCTGGATATTATGGTTATCTATGGGCAGATGTTATTAGTGCAGATGCAACCGAAGCCTTTACCGAAGCCAAAGGTGGTTTGTATGACAAAGAAGTGGCAAAACGTTTATTAGAAAATGTTTTCAGTATCGGAAACACTATCGATCCCGAAATCGCCTATAAAAAATTCCGTGGAAGAGAAGCCAAAACCGATGCGTTGATGCGAGCAAGAAACTTCCCTATTGCAAAGTAAAAAATGGTTTAAAAAATGCCTTATGCTTGTTTTTAGCCCCGATGGAAGCGGCATCCTTTTTCTTTTTAGAAAAAGATATAGCGAACAGCGGGAAGAAATGTTTTAAAAAAGCAGAAGCGTGTTGCTCCTTAAAATAAAAAACCTCGTTTCAATAAAGAAACGAGGTTATTATCTAAAATTTGATATTGTATTATCCTAAAGTAACACGTTTGAAACCTGTGATTTCTACATTAAATCCTTTAACATAATCACCAACTTTTTTACTGTCATCTTTGATGAAGTTTTGGTCTAATAATGCTTTTTCTTGGTCTAAAGTAGTGTTGTCAGAGATGAAACGTTGTATTTTTCCTGGAATAATTTTATCCCAAATTTGCTCTGGTTTACCTTCAGCTTTTAATTCAGCTTTAGCATCTTCTTCTGCTTGCTTGATAACTTCTGGAGTTAATTGAGAGAAAGAAATATATTTAGGAACATTTTTCAAAGTTTTACCTAAACGTTTTGCCTCTTCATTATCTTTTTCGATTACAGCAATACGAGCAGCAAGTTCAGATTCAACAAAAGCAGGATCAAAATCCTTATAAGATAATGTATCAGCTCCCATTGAAGCCACTTGCATAGAGATGTCTTTAGTCAATGTCTCAGCATTGTCAACTCTAGCAGAAACTGCTGTTAAAGCTGCGATTTTATTAACGTGAACATAAGATCCAACAAATGCACCTTCTAAAATTTCAAAACCACCGATTTCGATTTTTTCACCGATAACACCAGTTTGTTCGATTAATTTTTCAGCAACAGTAATTCCGTTGAAATCTGATGCTAAAAAGTCTTCTTTAGAAGAGAAGTTGATTGCTTTTTCAACTAAATTTTTAGCTAAAGTTACAAAAGCTTCGTTTTTACCTACGAAATCTGTTTCACAGTTTAAAGTGATAATTGCTCCTCTAGTGTTGTCTGCATTGATAAAAGAAACAGCTGCACCTTCAGAAGAATCACGGTCAGAACGATTAGCAGCAACTTTTTGTCCTTTTTCTCTAAGGATTTGTATTGCTTTATCGAAATCGCCTTCAGCTTCAACTAAAGCTTTTTTACAGTCCATCATTCCGGCACCTGTAGATTGTCTTAATTTATTTACGTCTGCAGCAGTAATTGTTGCCATTTTGTTTTTTATTTTAAGATTAATAAAATTCTTTTAAAAAAAATTACGAATTGCAAACTTAAAATTACGAGTATAATAATTCGTAATTCTTAATTCATAATTCGTAATTATTGGTTTTTATTCTTCAGATTTTGTTTCTGTAGCTTCCACTTCAGGAGCAGCTTCAACAGCTGGTGCTTCAACAGCAGCAGTAACTTCTTCTACCGCTTCTACTTCTGGAGCATCAACTTCTTTGTCAGAAGTTCTGTTAGCTAATCCGTCTTTCACAGCGTCAGTAACTAATGATAAAATTTTATCAATTGATTTAGAAGCATCATCATTGGCTGGAATAACGTAATCTACTTCACGTGGATCAGAGTTAGTATCAACCATTGCGAAAACTGGAATGTTTAATTTTTGTGCTTCTTTAACTGCGATGTGTTCCGCTTTGATATCTACTACAAATAATGCAGCAGGTAATCTTGACATATCAGCGATAGAACCTAAGTTCTTCTCTAATTTTGCACGAAGACGATCAACTTGTAATCTTTCTTTTTTAGAAAGCGTGTTGAAAGTTCCATCTTTCTTCATTTTATCAATAGAAGCCATTTTTTTAACCGCTTTTCTAATAGTAACGAAGTTAGTTAACATACCACCTGGCCATCTTTCAGTGATGTAAGGCATGTTACATGCTGCAGCTTTTTCAGCTACAATGTCTTTAGCTTGTTTTTTGGTAGCTACGAAAAGTACTTTTCTACCTGATGCTGCAATTTTTTTCAAAGCTTCATTAGCTTCTTCAATTTTTGCAGCTGTTTTATATAGATTAATGATATGAATACCATTTCTTTCCATATAAATGTATGGAGCCATGTTTGGATCCCATTTACGAGTCATGTGTCCAAAGTGAACACCTGCTTCTAATAAATCTTTAACTTCAATTTTGTTTGCCATTGTGTAATAGTTTACGTTCCGTTGATTAGCAATGCGTCACCTTTTTCGCTTAATAAATTAAGACTTTGTACTGCATTTCGATGCTAAACTAATTCCCTTTTAAAAGGAATATCGACAACTTTGTTTTAAATTCTATTTTAATTGTAAAAAAGGTTTGAAAAAAATATTCTGATATAAATCGAATATTAACGTTTCGAGAATTGGAATCTCTTTCTCGCTTTTTTCTGACCGAATTTTTTACGTTCTACCATTCTTGGATCTCTTGTTAATAATCCTTCTGGTTTTAAGATAGCTCTGTTTTCAGCTTCCACTTCACACATTGCTCTTGCAATAGCCATTCTCACAGCTTCTGCTTGACCTGTTGAACCACCACCATAAACATTTACTTTTACATCAAAGTTTGTAGCATTGTCTGTCATAGACATTGGCTGCATCACTTTGTACTGTAAAGTAGCTGTTGGAAAGTAAGTTGCAAATTCTCTTTTGTTTACAGTGATTTTCCCTGTACCTTCAGTAACATAAACACGTGCAACAGCACATTTTCTTCTACCGATTTTGTGAATAACTCCCATTACTTTAAGTCGTTTAGGTTAACTGTTTTAGGCTTTTGTGCACCATATTTGTGCTCAGTACCTACAACAACATTTAAATTTCTGAAAAGTTCTGCTCCTAATTTGTTTTTAGGCAACATACCTTTCACTGCCTTTTCAACAAGTGCAGCAGGGTTTTTTGATTGCAAAACCTTTGCAGTCAAACTTCTTTGTCCTCCTGGATAACCTGTGTGACGAATGTAAGTCTTGTCGTCAAGTTTGTTACCCGTAAGGTTGATTTTGTCTGCGTTGATAACAATTACGTTATCTCCACAGTCGACGTGAGGTGTGTAACTTGGTTTGTATTTACCTCTAAGAATCATAGCGACCTTTGAAGCAAAACGACCTAAGTTATGACCATCAGCATCTACAATGATCCACTCTTTTGTAACAGTGGCTTTGCTTGCAGATTGTGTCTTGTAGCTTAATGCGTCCATAATAATATTTTAATTAAACATTCCATTCCTAATTAAAGGAGTGCAAAAGTACAAATAAATATCATATATGCAAACAGTCATAAAAAAATTCTTTTAATTGCTTTTCAACGATTTAGCGAATAAGAATAAATATAACTTTTCTATAAAATATTTTGCTATTTTTACACATTAACATTGATCAAATGAAATCGAAAGCCACATTAAAACAAATAGCAAAAGAATTAGGAGTTTCAGTTTCTACTGTTTCTAAAGCTTTAAATGGAAGTCCTGAAATCAGTGAACCAACGAAACAGCGCGTTCAGGAATATGCAAAACTGAAAAATTATAAGCCAAACGTAATTGGTTTAAACCTAAAAAATAGAAGAACTAGAACTATAGGAGTAATAATTCCTAATATTTTGAATTCATTTTTTGCCAAAGTTTTTAGTGGTATTGAAAAAGTTTGCGATGAAAAAGGATATAAAGTCATCACTTGTATTTCAAATGAATCATTGGAAAAAGAAATTAACGCGCTCGAAATGTTGAGTAACGGAACGATAGATGGTTTTATTCTTTCCATTTCTGAAGAATCTCAAAAACTTCAAAGCTTCAATCATTTTAAAGAAATTATAAATGACGGAACACCAATCGTAATGTTTGATAGAATTGCTGATGAAGTTAATTGCGACAAAGTTATTGTGGATGATTATGAGTCGGCAATCAACGCCATGGAACATTTAATAAAAACTGGTTGTAAAAAAATAGCGTTATTATCAGCAATTGATAATTTGAGTGTTGGAAAACTCCGAGCCAAAGGTTTTTTCAAAGCACTTGAAGCAAACGGATTACAAGTAGATGAAAATTTAGTCATATTAACTAATAATAATGAAGAATTCAATTCCAAAATTGGAGGTTTCTTTATTAAAAATAAACCTGATGGTGTTTTCGCAGTCGATGAACATGCTTCCGTTACAGCATTAAAATTAGGGATTCAAAACGGATATAAAATTCCACAAGATTTATCAATTATCGGTTTTGCCGATGGTGTTTGGTCGCGAAGAATGACACCAAGTCTTTCAACCGTTAGTCAGCATGGTCCAGAAATCGGCGAAGTTGCTGCTCAATTATTGATTGATAAACTCGAAAGTAATGATGAAAATTTGACTTTTTCTACTACAACAATCAAAACAGAATTACGACAAAGAGACTCAACCAAAAAGATTTAGAAAATTGGCGCAACCTTTTCAAAATTTTAACATCTGTTAAATTAATTATGTATTCAAAATCTTTTTTATCGCTTTTAATACTTTTTCTCTTTTCTTCTTATGCAGTTGCTCAAGAAAAGCTAGATGCGTTTGAAATTGCTAGAAAAGGAACAGTTGATAATGCAAAAGAATTGCTTAAAAACAATCCAAAAGCTTTTAATGTTGTTAATGATGAAGGTTTTTCGCCTTTGATTTTAGCTTGCTACAGAGGAAACAATAATGTAGCTAAGTTTTTAATTGAGAACAATTACGAAATTAATAGCAAAAGTAAAATGGGAACTCCTTTAATGGCAGCAATAGTTAAAGGGAATAATGAAATTGCAAAACTATTAATAGAAAATAAAGTAGATGTTAATGCTGAAGATGAAAATGGAACTACAGCCTTAATTTATTCAGTACAGTTTGGCAATAAGCAAATTTTAAAACTGCTACTTGAAAATAATGTAGACAAAACGCACAAAGACAACAAAGGAAAAACAGCTTTTGAATATGCAGTTTTTTCAAAAAATGACGAAATTATCAATCTTTTAAAATAAATGTTTATGAAAAAAACTTTACTTCTAATTACACTTATCAGCATCAGTACTTTTGCCCAGCAAAAAACAACAGGTTTAGTTAACCTGCTCAGTAACACAACTGCAACATTATTGTTAGATAATTCTGCTCAAACTGCTACACTTACCTTAACTGGACCAAACGACAGGTGGTTTGCGTTACAATTTGGCTCATTCCCAGATGATAGCGATGGAATGGGTGGTGGAATGGGTGATGGATTAGATTTAGTTTATTGGAATAATGTAACCTTGGTTGATGCCTCACACAATGGAATAGGAATTGCACCAACTCCTGATGCTACAAACAATTGGACTTTTATTTCAAACACTGATAATTCTCCTTCAACTGGATTGAGAACAATAGTTTTTTCAAGACCTTTTAATACAGGTGATGCGAATGACTATCAATTTAATTTTAACGATAGTTCAATTGATTTTGCATTTGCTAGAAGAAGTTCTGCTGGATATACTTTAAATAGTCATGGATTTTCTAATAGAGGATATGCTGTTGATGTATCATTGACAACTCTGGGTGTTGAAGATTTTTCTTTAAATGCAACTCAAATTTATCCAAATCCTTCAAATGGTGAGTTTTTAATTAAAGCAAAAACAACTTTGAGAGAAGTTAATGTTTATTCACAAACTGGTACTTTTGTTAAAACAATTAAAGTGGAAGAATCAGACACAACTGAAATTAATATTAAAGGAATGCAAACAGGCGTTTATCTTTTAGAATTAGTAAACGATACTGAAAAATCTTGGAAGAAAGTTATTGTAAAATAGTCTACAACTTATATCAAAAAAAGCCGAAACAATTTAGTTTCGGCTTTTTTGTTTTAAAAATAAAATTTATTCTTTAACAAATTCGAATTCCATTGTTCCTTGTTTGAAATTCATTTTATTTTCTCCAAATTTCAATTGAATCATAGCGGCTTCAAAAACAAATTCGGTTTCGCTTTTTGCGGTTAATTGAAATGAACTTTGCCCGGTTGCTTGCGCTAATAAATTGCCATTTTCAACAAAAACTTTAATTTTCATTGGAAATGCAGCCGATTTATACGTTCCTGAATATTGCTCCAAAATCGCTTTCGAAACCTCAAATTGCTTGAATTCTGGAAATGAATAGTCACTACCATAAAACAAACTCAACACACCAATCATAATATCGTTTCTACTATAATTATCGCCATTTACAATAATAGCAAAACCTGTTTTATCCTCTGGATTATAACCTGCAGCGGCACGAAAGTTTTCAATTCCGCCAGTATGTCCATAGAATTTTCGGTCTTCAAATGGTGCAATAATTAATCCTTTTCCATAATAATTTTCCATAGATTTCATTTGCTCCAAAGAAGATTTTGAAGTTAATTTACCTTCCAATAAAGCTTCTAAAAACAGATTCAAATCATCTGTTGTTGATACCATTGCGCCAGCTGCAAACGACAATGAACTATGCCATTCGGGTACTTTTGTCCAATTTTTTCCATCAAAAAAATAAGAGTTGCCTTCGTTCTTCGAAATATCAATTTTAGTTGGAAATAGCGTGTTTTTCAAACCTATTTTCTTAACAATTCGAGTATTTAGATTTTCGGAAAAACTTTTTTTGGTAATATCTTCAATGATATAACCGAGCAAATTATAGTTGGAATTACTGTATTTGTGTTGCGAATTGGGTTCAAATGCAGAAGTGTAATTCTCTATTCGCTTTACCAAATCTTCCTTTTTATTTTCTACATAAATGAATTCTCCAACCGTTGGATCGTCATTCAAAAAATCAGGAATTCCAGTTCGGTGATGCAACAAATGATGAATGGTAATTTTATCAGCGTTTGGAATTTTTGGATAAAATTTTGAAAGTTTTGTCTCCAAAGTCAGTTTCTTTTCGTCAACCAATTGCATAATCATAGTTGCCGTAAAAGTTTTAGTAATTGAACCAATCTTCAATTTAGTGTTTGCGTCTAATTTTTTTCCGCTTTCAACATCAGCAAAACCATAGGCTTTACTAAAAACCATTTTACCTTTTTCGATTATGGATAATTCGCCCATAAATTTATTATTGGTATTCAAAAAAGTCAACAAACTATCAATTTTTTGAAATTTCGTTTGTTGCGAAAATGCAAATGATGTTGATAATAATAAAAGGAAAAGGAGTTTTTTCATGGTTTAATTTAAATATTTTTTTGCTAAGGAAATAATTAGCCAAAATATTATAGTAATAAATAAAATAGAGTTTATTATCATATCATATCGATATTTTGGTAATTTATGTTCAGGATAATCAATTTTCCATTTTTTGTCATTAGCAAATTTGGTTAACATTTTTGGTGTTATTGGAATTTCTTTAACTCGTTGGTGAGGATTTTTCGAGAATAAACTACCTATGTTAAAGGTCAAACTTCCTTCTTCCTGATAATGAAAATACCAAAGAAAATTACTCATGTCAACAGCATATTTTTCTGCATATTTTAATAGAAATTCATCACAGTCATCGCCATCAATTCCAACTTCTGAGAAAACATCAGAGTCAGAAGTAAGTTTTGTTTCCCAAAATTCTTTTTTGATGAAATCGATTATTTCTTGTTCAGTAATCATAAAATTAATTTTGAATTTTGTCATTTCGACGAAGGAGAAATCACATAATCTAAATAATTTGATACGATTTCTCCTTCGTCGAAATGACAAAGTTTCTCAACTGCTAACTGCCACTGAACACTAAAATCAATGCGCTTCCAGCCAATTTTTCCCAACACCAATTTCAACATCTAATGGAACATCCATTTTGAAGGCGTTTTCCATTTCGTGTTTAATCATTGGTTTAATTTTCTCTAATTCGGAATTGTGAACGTCAAATACAAGTTCGTCATGTACTTGCAATAACATCTTAGATTTCCAATTTTCGGAAGTTAGTTTTTTGTGAATATTAATCATCGCAATTTTGATAATATCGGCAGCCGAACCTTGAATTGGTGCATTTACTGCATTTCGTTCCGCGCCACTTTTCACCATCATATTGGCTGAATTGATGTCTTTTAAATAGCGTCTTCTTCCTAAAACCGTTTGCACATAACCATGTTCTCTGGCGAAATCAACTTGATTTGACATATAAGATTTCAGTTTTGGATACGTTGCATAATACGCATTAATCAACTCGGCACTTTCTTTACGAGAAAGCGATGTTTGATTAGAAAGTCCAAATGCTGAAACACCGTAAATGATTCCGAAATTCACTGTTTTGGCATTGCTACGTTGTTCTTTTGTAACTTCTTCTAACGGAACATTGAACACTTTTGCGGCAGTACTTCTATGAATATCTTCGTTATTTTGAAACGCTTTAATCATGTTTTCTTCACCAGATAAAGCTGCGATAATTCGAAGTTCTATTTGCGAATAATCGGCAGAAACTAAGGTATAATTTTCATCACGAGCAATAAATGCTTTTCTAATCAATCTTCCTCTTTCTGTACGAATCGGAATATTTTGCAAGTTTGGATTATTAGAACTCAAACGACCTGTGGCTGCAACAGTTTGCATATAATCGGTGTGCACGCGACCAGTTTTTTTATCGACTTGATTAGGTAAAGCATCGATGTAAGTACTTTGCAATTTCACCATTTGACGCCAGTCCAAAATATCTTTTACAATTTGGTGTTCATTGGCTAAATAACTCAAAACTTCTTCGCCAGTCGCATATTGACCGGTTTTGGTTTTCTTTTGTTTGGCACCACCAATTTTCATTTTGTCAAATAAAACGTCTCCCAATTGTTTTGGTGAAGCCAAATTGAATTTCTCGCCAGCAGTTTCATATATTTTTTGTTCTAATTCTGAACTTTCTTTTGCCATTTCAACCGACATTTCTTTCAAAAACGGAACGTCAAGATTGATTCCTTCCAATTCCATTGCGGCTAAAACAGGAATTAACGGAATTTCGATTTCGTCAAATAACTTTTTGGTTTCGGCCTTATCTAAAATCGGACTGAAATTTTGTTTTAATTGATAGGTTACATCAGCATCTTCAGCAGCGTATTCTTTGATTTCTTCCAAAGCAACATCGCGCATTGATTTTTGATTCTTACCTTTTTTACCAATTAAATCTTCAATTGATTTTGGAGAATATTTTAAATAGGTTTCTGATAAAACATCCATATTGTGACGCATATCAGGATTTATTAGATAATGCGCAATCATGGTATCGAATAATTTTCCTTTGATTTGAACACCGTAATTCGAAAGAATCTTCAAATCATATTTAATGTTCTGACCAATTTTTTCGATGGTTTCATTTTCAAAAAACGGCTTGAATTTATCTACCAAAACCTGAGCTTCTTCTTGATTTTCTGGAAAAGGAACATAGAAAGCTTCACCTTTTTGCCATGAAAATGACATTCCAACCAGTTCAGCATTCAAGGCATCAATTCCGGTGGTTTCGGTATCAAAACAAACCGAAGTTTGATTGAGTAAATTTTGCAAAAACAATTTTGTACCCAATTCACCTTGAATAATCGTGTAATTATGATTGGTATTTTCTAACGTTGCATAATTGGAATTGGTTTTGACTTCACCACTTTCCTCATCCGAAAATCCGAATAAATCAAATTGATCTTCGTTGGATTTTTTTGCTACTGTTTTCTTTTGTCCCGAAGTTTCGGGATGATTTTTGTCATTGCTAATGTCATTGCCATTGCCATTCGTGTCAATTTCGTCGTATTCTTTTCCAGTTCCGAAATATTTATCAAACTGCGCTTTCATTTGACGAAATTCCAACTCTTGAAATAAAGCATCGGTTTTTTCAACATCAGGTTTAGAAAGCTCGAAATCTTCAGCATTAAATTCAACAGGACAATCCAA
The DNA here is from genome assembly GCF_004362665.1 of Flavobacterium dankookense. GTDB lineage: Bacteria > Bacteroidota > Bacteroidia > Flavobacteriales > Flavobacteriaceae > Flavobacterium > Flavobacterium dankookense. The sequence continues at coordinate 546,118 of NZ_SNXR01000012.1, forward strand.
TAAAATGGTTGCGAGTTTTTTTGACAATAATCCCAACTCGGCATTGGCTTCAATTTTATCTTTAATCGCACCTTTAAGTTCATGCGTATTTGCTAAAAGGTTTTCCATCGAACCATATTCTTTCAAGAATTTCTTAGCTGTTTTTTCTCCTACGCCAGGTAATCCCGGAATATTATCGGCTGCATCGCCCATCATTCCTAAGAAATCGATGACTTGTTCTGGTCGTTCAATTTCAAATTTTTCTAACACTTCTGGAATTCCCCAAATTTCGATGTCGTTACCCATTCGAGCAGGTTTGTACATAAAAATATTTTCGGAAACCAATTGTGCAAAATCCTTATCGGGCGTAACCATATATACTTTGAAACCTTCTTTTTCGGCTTGTTTAGCCAACGTTCCAATTAAATCATCAGCTTCAAAACCTGCTTTTTCCATAATCGGAATGTGCATCGCTTTCAACAATTCTTGAATATATGGAACGGCTATTTTAATCGCTTCGGGTGTTTCGTCACGATGCGCTTTATATTCTTGATACATTTCGTAACGATAATCGCTTCCACCTTTGTCAAAAGCTACGGCTAAATGATCGGGTTTTTCACGTTTGATAACGTCCATTAATGCATTCATAAATCCCATAATGGCCGAAGTATCCATTCCTTTAGAATTGATTCTAGGGTTTTTTATAAAGGCAAAATAGCCGCGAAAAATTAGTGCGTAAGCATCAAGAAGGTAAAGGCGTTTTTGTGACATTTTATCATAATTAGACTGTAAAAATAACAAAGAAATCTTCATTTCGTGAACTAAATTATACAGTTCATGAATTTTTAATACAACATCTTTTTATTACCGTTTTATTTGCAGTAAAAAAATAAAATGGAAATAATTATTAAAAACTTTAATTTTAAATTTTTGCTTTTAGCGATTATTACACTTGCAATTATTGGATTGAATATTTATTATTTAATTTGTTTTTAGTATCAAGCAAAAGGAATTTTAATTACAACTTTTGTTCCTGTTACTTCGTTTTGTTCATTGATTAAATCGGAATAGGTCATTAAATCTGAAAGTTGTGTTTTTTTGTTTAATAATTCAAGACGTTGTTCAATGGATTGTGTTGAAAAAGAATTGTGGTTAGTGTTGTTTTTCGCTTTAATTTCAGCTGATTTTTTCCGACCAACCCCATTGTCAATAACAGTACATATTAGATAAGTTTCATTTTTGTCAATATCAAAATGAATTTTTACTTTTTTTTCTCCTTTTTGGTGTAATAATCCGTGTTTGATGCTATTTTCTACAAACGGTTGAATTAGCATTGGTGGAATTTTGTGATAATCTTCATCTATGTTATTCGAAACGTTTATTGAATAAGTAAAATCTTTTTTAAATCGCAATTGTTCTAGCTCAAGATATTTAGTTAGGATTTCAAATTCGTCTGAAATTGGGATATTTTTTTTGCCTGAAACATCAAGAATTTTTCTAGTTAAATACGTGAAATTATTTAGCTGCTCGTTGGCAACCATTTTATCGCCATACATAAATTGTACTTGAATGCTATTGAGTGCATTGAAAATAAAATGAGGATTCATTTGACTTTTTAGGGCTTTGAGTTCGCTTTCGGTTATTTTTTTTTCGGCTTCGAGGAGTTTTTCGGCTTCGAGGAGTTTGTTTTCAAGTAATTCATTTTTCTTTTTTTCTTTGTAACGAGAAAACAAAACATAACTTGTGGTTGCAATTCCAGTAAAAAAAAGAAGGACTAAATATAACGTGGTCGTTTTCTTTTTCGATTCGAGTTCAGTAATTCGATTTTTTTGATTTAGGACTTTGATGGCAGCTTCTTTTTTTTCGGTTTCGTATTGGTACGTGGCTTTTAAGGCGATGTCTTTACTTTCGTCAAAGTAAATTTCTTCACTAATGTCAGAAGCAATCGATTTGTATTTATAAGCATTTTTAAAGTCTTTTTCTTTAGAAAAAATTTGGCTTAAAATTTCAGCAGCGTTTTTTTGATCGGATGGGAAATTGGTTTTTTGTGCCAATTCAAATGCTTTTAATCCATATTCTTTGGCTTTTGATATTTGATTTTGATTGAAAAAAATAGTCGCCAATTTGATTTGTACTTTCGAAAGATGAACGCCACTGTTTATTTTTTTAAATAATTGTTCGGCTAATAAATAGTTGGATTTCGCCTTTTCGTTTTCCTTTTTCTTAAAATAAATATCTCCGTAGTTTTTGTGCGAAGTAGCAATTAAATCTTCATTATTCATTTGAGTTGCCAACTGAAAAGCTTCGTCGTTGAATTGCAGCGCTTTTTCTAAAAAATTCAAGTTAGTGTTGGTTGCAGCCAAACTATTTAAAATTAAACCCAAACGTTCTTTATTGTTAGTTTTCCGGTCGATTTCCAAGCATTTTAAATAATACAAATAGCTCGTTTTAAAATCGTTTTGATTGTCAAAAATGCGTCCGAGTGCAAAATTGGTGCGCTCCAAACCTTCTAAATCGTTCAGTTTTTCAAACAAAGGCAAGGCTTCTAAATTGTATTTTATGGCTAAATTGTTGTTGCCTAAATTGTTGTAGACGTAACCCAAATCGGTCAAAACATAGGCAATAGATGATTTGTTTTTGGAACGTAAAGCAAATTGATGTGCTCTTTTCATGTACACCAACGTACTGTCAATTTTACCTAAATAATCAAACGCAGTTCCAATGTTTTGTAGCGAAAGAGAACTCCCGATGTGAAACTGAATGGAGTTGGCCGTTTGCAGTGATTTTTTGTACAATAGAATGGCTTTATCGTATTTCTCATTGTACAATTCATACGCGCCATCGTTGTTGTATGAAATCGACAAATATTTGATGTAAGTATTTTTTAGCGTTTTGTTGTTCTCTTTTTTACTATTTTCCAAAGCTATTTTTTGAAGCTCTTGATTGTATTTGATCCAGATATTGTGATCGTTTTCGGTTTCAATGATTTTGTTGAGAAGAAAGCAACGTGTAGTGTCTTTTTGAGGATGATTTTGAAGTTGGATAAGGTCGGAATTGGTGTTTTGAGCCAACAGCAATTGACTGAAAAATAGTCCAATAAAAACCAACCAATGCTTCATTATAAAATGTTGTTGAGTTGCATAAATTCTTCAAATTCTTCTTTTTTTTCACGCGATATAGGAAGTAGCGTTCGGTCGTCGTAGGTAACTGATAAACCGTCTTTTTTGCTGTATTTTTTGATGAGAGAAACATTGATTAAGTATGAGCGATGAATGCGGAAAAACCGTTTGTCATTCGCCAACAAATCTTCAAAATGTTTGATTTTTTTTACGGTCAAATCAGTGCCATTTTTGTGGTGAATGGTCGTGTACGAACCTTCGGCCTCAAAATAGAGAATGTCGTTTAAATCCATAAAAACAATGCCGTCGCCAATAAGAATACCGATTTTCTTGATTTCTTTTTCGACTAAATTTTCTTTTAATGCGGCGATGTTATCCGAATTTGAATTTTTGTTTGCTAATTTACTTTCTACTTTTTCGATGGCTTCTTTGAGTTTTATCAATCCGATAGGTTTCAACAAATAATCGGTAGCAGAAACTTCAAAGGCTTTGATGGCATACTCGGAATACGCGGTACAAAAAATGGTTTCGAAAGTGGGTTTGTTGAAGTAATCAAAAAGAGCAAAACCGTTTTCGTTTGGCATTTCTATGTCGAGAAACACCAAGTCAATTTGGTTTTTATTAATGAGTTTTACAGCCGATTTTACGTCTTCGGCTTCGTCAATTATTTCAACTGTTGGACAATAATCGGCAATAAAATTTTTAATTATTAAACGTGCGTTTTCTTCGTCGTCTACTACTATGGCTTTGATGGTTTTCATGGTTGTTGAATAGGGAAACAAGATAGTATTTTTTTCAAAACGAAAAACCCGCTCAAGGAGAAATGAATTCTTTTGAGCGGTATTTTCCAAAAAACTACTACTTTACTTTTATATTTTACTCAATAGCTGTACTTTTCCGTGCATGGTTGCAGTTGCGGTTAAGATTAAAGCGCCTTTTTTGCCTTTTTCATAATAGTGTAATTTGTCGCCTTCCTCCATTTTTATGGTTGTGGTTGCGTTTTTGGTCAATCGGTAACTTCCACCGCTTCCAGCATTGATTACACTCACTTCATCGTCTAAATCATTTTTAATTTTGATGTCGAATTTTTCTGCAACAACAACTGATTTATCTGTGTTTTTAATTGATGATATTGTATTCATAGACATTAATCCAAATGCTAAGAATAAATAGAGAATAATCTTCTTCATAATTATTTAATTATTAGTTTTTGTGTTGCAATAGCATTGTTTGAATCTTCAATACGAATTAAATAGATTCCTTTCGATAAGTTAGAAACATTAATTTCTTTTGAACTAGCAGTCATCACTTTATGACCTTGAAGCGAATAGATTTCTACTGATTTTACTTCATTTTCCATTTCAATTGAGAAATTATCTGAAGTTGGATTTGGGTAGATTGTTGCTTTTAGATTATTTGAATTAAAATCTTGATTTGAAAGCACGCTTTGATTGTTATATAATGCTATAACTTCTGATGAAGAAAGTGCAATATTGTAAATTTCAAAATCATCAATGTGTGCGTTCAAACTAATACTTGACGCACTACTTCCTCCAGCGTAATTTCCAAAAATTAAATTAGTTCCTGTGCTATTCCATGCTCTTGATGAAGTGCCTAATAGCGTTCCGTCTTTATAAGCACTTGCTGAAGTTCCATTAAAAGTTAAAACATAATGTGACCAACTTGAATTGTGTCCTAAACCTGTAATTACAAAATCATTTCCCCAACCATAATAATTTAAGTTTCCACTTCCAGCATTAATTAACATACCATAAGCTTGATTAGTTGCAGGAGTTCCCCAGGCAAAAACTAAATGATTTTGATCGGTTACTCTTTTCATCCAAAAAGAAACTGTTCTTTGTGCATTTCCTTGTGGTAAATTAGAAATCGAAGCATTCATTTGTTGGTTATTGATAAAAACAGCTTTGTTAGGTTGACTAAATCGATTGTCTACAAAAGTTGGACTAGTTGATAAAGGACTCAAAGAGATTGTATTGTTTTCGTTGTTCAAAGAATTATCAAATGGAAATTTTTGAATTAAATTATAACTTAATGTATATATTGGTGATACTGTTGTTCCATCAGCATTGGTTGCCTCAATTTGATAATAATAAGTATTGGAAGATGATAAACCAGAAATTGAAGTACTTAAATTTGTATTAGAATTTCCTGAAGCATTTCCACCTGTAACTTGATTTGTCAAAGCAGTACTAGAATTACCATATTTAATTACAGAAGTTGTTGCTAATCCTGAAGCATTAATTGTGTAAGAAACTGTTGCACTAGAAGATATAAAAAGTGAAGCAACATTTGAAATAACAGGTGTTTGTAAAATACCAACAGATGAATTTTTGACCGCAAGAATTTCAGCAGCTGATAATTCTCTATTGTAAACATATAATTCGTCTAATTTTCCATTCATACATTTTGCAGTGTTAATTACACCACCATTTGTTCCACCGCCAAAAGTAAATTTATTTGTTGCTAAATTTAAACCGGAGTAATTCAAAAGCCAAGTGTTAATACTTAAAGCACCGTTTAAATAATAACTAACCGAAGTTCCGTTGTGAACAACAGCATGATGTACCCAAGAGCCAGCCAAAGTTGCTTGTTCTTGTAAAGTAAGACATCTGTAGGCTGGACCATCTAACAAACCAAATTCATATCTATTAGGATAATATGTTGGCGCATAACAACCAGACGAGTTTGTTGCTCTATAATAGTTTGTTTCTCCCAATTCAAAAGAAGTTGAATAATTAGTTGGAACACCTATTGGTCTGAATTCCCACCATGCAATTGTATATTTGGCTTGTGATGTTATTGCACTTGAGATTGTAGAATTCACTAAAGTTTCTGCTCCAGTATATGAAACACCTTGTCCATAGTAACCAGTATTATAAGTTATGTTTGTTGTTGTTCCGTTTGTAAAACTGTGCGTTGGAGAATTACTATTTAAAGTATTCTCAAAGTTAAAGTAACTAATTAATCCATTAGTTGGAACTTGTGCAAAAATAAGTGTTGAGGTAATCAAAGTTGTAATAAGTAATACTCTTTTCATGTGATTTGGTTTTAAAATTTTGAGCAAAAATCAGGTGACAATTTCTAAAAAAGTTAAAGTTTTCACGAAACAGCAGTTTTTTTTCATGAAACGTAAAACAATATTTTTAAAACAAAAATTCATTAAATAATTATCGGAAATTCAAATAGAAGATCATAAAAAGCAGAAAATAGATTATAACTAAAATGATTTCTAGTCGAAATTGCTGTATTTTTTTCATAAGAAATGTGTTTTAATGAAATTGTAAACATTGCAAATCAAATAGTTTGTTTTTGTAAAATGTTTTATTTTTCATGAAAGTGATGACGTTTTTTATGAAATTGGTTATTATTTTTATGAAGTAAAAATCAATAGAAAGTTATCTTGTATTTGCTTTTACTTAACACACGTTAAAAAAACCATAACAATGTAATTTAGTGATTACTTTATTCGTTATTTTGCCGAAAATATTTGTATGTTTCGTTGGTTATTTCTCTTCATAATCATTGCTATTGTTGAAATTTATTCTTTTCAAGCGATAAGAACAATTTCAAAATCTAGAGTTGTACTTTCAGTATATTTGATAGTCTCTATATCAGTAATCATTTTTATTTTCTACCAATTTTCAAAATTTGATAGAAGTGTTGGACAAACGCAAATGTCATTATTTACTTTAGGATTGTTGTTGTTGGTGCTTGTTCCAAAAATTATATTGACATTATTCATGTTTTTGGAAGATATTTTCCGGATTTTTAGCGGAACAATTACTCATTTTATGGGCGATAACGATTCGGGAAATTTTTTGCCAAACCGACGAAAATTCATCAGTCAGATGGCTCTAGCAATTGCGGCAATTCCGTTTACTTCACTGTTATACGGAATGACGAAAGGGAAATACAATTATAAGGTAATCAAACAAACGCTGTTTTTTTCAGATTTGCCCGATGATTTTGATGGTTTCACAATTACTCAAATATCCGATGTTCATAGCGGAAGTTTTGATAATCCAGAAAAAATACAATATGCAGTTGATTTGATTAATCAACACAAAACCGATTTGATGCTTTTTACTGGCGATATTGTCAATACACATGCTACGGAAATGCATCCTTGGATTGAAACTTTTAATAAAATTGATAATCATCAATATGGAAAATTCGCGGTTTTAGGCAATCATGATTATGGAGAATATGTAACTTGGCCATCGCAAGCAGCAAAAGACGAAAATTTTGAAGCCATTAAAAAAGTATATGGCGATATTGGTTTTGATTTGCTTTTAAACCAAAACAAAAAAATCAAAAAAGGTACTAGTGAAATAGCTATTGTTGGAGTAGAAAATTGGGGTAAAAACTTCAAGCAAGCTGGAGATTTGAATAAAGCGTCAGAAGGATTGACCAATGAAGATTTTAAAATATTAATGAGTCATGATCCAAGTCATTGGGAATATGAAGTTAAAAACCATGATAAAAATTTCCAATTAACGCTATCTGGACATACACACGGATTGCAATTTGGAATTGAAATACCCGGAATTATCCGATGGAGTCCAGTACAATATGTTTACAAACAATGGGCTGGATTATATGAAAATTTAGGACGATATATCTATGTAAATCGCGGTTTTGGGTTTCATGCTTATCCTGGTCGTGTTGGAATTTGGCCAGAAATAACGGTTTTCGAACTAAAAAAAGCAGAAAAAGTAGCATAATTAGTTAAAAATGCTACATTTGTAGTATTCTAAATTCATTTCTTTATAAAAGAAAATTAAAATATTTTGGTTTTATGTCAAAATTTGGAGAATTAATTAACGCTCAAGTACCTGTGTTGATAGACTTTTACACAGAGTGGAACGATTCATCAGTTTCAATGCATCCTGTAATTAGAGATGTTGCAGCCGCACTTGGTGATAGAGCCAAAGTGATTAAAATTGACGTTGATAAAAATCAAGAACTTGCCGAAGCACTTCGCATCAAAGGTTTGCCTACTTTAATGATTTATAAAGAAGGTCAAATGGTTTGGAGACAATCAGGCGAATTAGATGCTAATACGTTGATTGGAATTGTACAAGAGCAACTTTAGTCGATTTTTTCGCAGGTAAATCCTTTCTCTTTTAAAAACTCTAATGTTTTTGGTAAAACATATTCTAGGTTTTGCCAGGCTTTTTTGCTGTCGTGAAAAACAATAATACTTCCGCTTTCTATATTTTTCAAAACATTTTCAAGACATTTTTCTTTTGATGTATTTTCGTCAAAATCATAAGAAATAATATCCCACATAATTATTTTGTAACCCATTTCTCTAAGCTTTTTTGCTTGTGAACGTTTTATTTTTCCGTAAGGTGGACGAAAGAGTTTGCAGTTTTCTGTACTCAGTTTATAGTGTTCAGCTTCATAGAGTTTTGCATTGTTAATGTAATCTTCCGTTGAGGTTTCCCAGCCTTTAAGATGGTTAAAAGTATGATTTCCAATGGAATGATTTTCTGAAATTACTTTTTGGAATATTTCAGGATATTTTCTGCAATTATCACCAATACAAAAGAAAGTAGCTTCGGCATTGTAGTTTTTTAGTTGTTCTAAAACCCATTCCGTTATTTCAGGCGTTGGTCCATCGTCAAAAGTTAAGTACACTTTTTTTTCATCGTTAGGTATTGACCAAACATAGTTGGGGAAAAGTATCTTAATAAGCCGATTTGTTTTTATCCATAAACTCATGTTGTAAATGTAATAATAAAAAAAATGTGCCAAAATGAATTTTCATGATGACACATTTCAATTTTTTTGAATTAAAAATTACTCCATTTCTCTGCCAAAACGTTCAAAACGTTTATTTAATGAATTGAAAGCTGCTTTGTTTTTAGTATAGAATTCAAGGTCTTTGTTGTCTTTCATGACATATAATAAACTTCTATATCGTTCAATATCAGTAATAATGTCTGAAGCAATTCCGTTTTGAATTGATGGTTGAATTCCTGAAAAGTAAGTTAAGCTTTGTTTGTATTTGTTAATCAAACGATCTAATAATTGTCTTGCTTTTTCTTTTTCGCCTAATTTGTAATATCCAGCTGCAAATGGTTCAACCATAGTGTAATAGCCATAATAATCCATCGGCATTTTAGTCATCGCCATTTCAATTACTTTTTTAGCTTTTTCGTTTTGACCATCATTGATTAATTGTTCCATCAATCTGGCCATATTGGTTCGGTAGGAAATACTATTTTTTCTAGTTTCCGGATCGTGATAAATAGTTGTGAGTTCGCCATTACCCCATTGCCATTTTGAAATTAAATTATACATTTTTTCGCTGTCAATTTGTCCCATATCCATTGGGTTTTCTTCGTCGATTTTAGTTTTTACAGGAACCAATTTATAAACCAATCCGTCCAATTGTAAATAGTCTTTCATCCATAGATAATCATCATCACCAAAACTTCCACCAGTAAAGTAGATAGGTCTTTTCCAGTCATTGTTAGCTAAAACATCTAGCATGATTAGTCGGTTTTTGTACATCGCACTACCTTTTACATCTAAATCAATGAACGGAACAATAGAGTCAAAGTATTTTGGATTTACTACTTTGTTTTTTATGATGTTCTCTTTGTTGATTGGAATTCTAATTTTATTTGTTGGATAAAAATGGATAGTTTGACCATTTTGTAAATCAACAGTAGACTGAGGATTTTTAATGAATTTGATGAAGTCTTTCAAATCCCATCTTGCATCAGTTTTTGGAATATGCGCAACATAATCCAATTTATCACCAACATATTCGTTGTGTGTAAATGAAATAGGCATTCCTTCTGCAGTATATGTTTTGTACTTCATTTGGTCAATATACCAATCTGTCATTAATAAACTGGTACAACAAATTTTAACATCTGGTCTGATGCCTTCGATTTCTTGAGCATACCAAAGCGGGAAAGTATCATTATCGCCAATAGTATATAAAATAGCATTTGGCTCACAGGATTCTAAATAATTTTTAGCCATTGCAATAGCTGTATATTTATTTGAACGGTCGTGATCATCCCAGTTTTGTGTCGCCATTAATATAGGTGAAGCTATTAAGCAAGCTGTAATTACTATTGGTTCAACTAGTTTGGATTTGATATAACCAGCAACTATTTCATAAATGGCATAAACACCAAAACCAATCCAAATAGCAAAAACGTAGAAAGAACCAACTAGCGCATAGTCTCTTTCTCTAGGTTCAAAAGGTCTTTCATTTAAAAAGATTTTTAATGCGAAACTTGTAAATAAAAATAAAACTAATAATACGTAGAAGCTTTTTAAATCTTTTTGCGCATGATACATTAATCCGATTAAACCAATAAGGAAAGGTAAAAAGTAATATACATTTCTTCCTTTGTTGTTTTTTATATCTTCCGTTAGGTTGGTTTGAGTTCCTTTTCCAAGGTGAATTTCATCGACAAAATCAATTCCGCTAATCCAGTTACCGTCCAGATTGTCATATCGTCCTTGAACATCATTTTGTTTTCCAACAAAATTCCAAAGTAAATAGCGACCATACATATAGCCAAATTGATATTCAACCATAAAGCTAAGATTATCCCAAGTTGATGGTTTTTCAATTATTAAGTAATCGCTATATTTTTTTAGAAAACTAACATAATCTTCGTTGTCAACTTTCTTTTGAGCATAAGCTGTTTTGAATTCGTTGATGCTATTTTGAAGTTCTTCTTTTAATTGCCCAACAGCTTGCATTGCTTGTTCTTCTGTCAAGCTGTCTAAGTTAACACCATATTGCGCTAAATCTTCTTCAAATGGATAATTATGATTGATTTCAAACTTTGGAACATCTGTAAAATTGATGTAGTTTTCAATATGTTCAGTACTCCAAAGACGAGGCAAAATAGCTTTGTGTTTATTATCGCTGTTTTGTTCAGCATTTTTATAATTGTTTACAATAACATATTTACCTGTTTTATAATCTCTTTCATAGTTGGGTGCTTTGTCCAAATAGGGTTCGTTTTCATCTAAACCAGCAAAAGTATCTGTATATTGCGGTCCATAAAACAACGGATTTACACCATATTGTTCACGATTATAATAAGCCAAAACTTCGGCAGCATCTGAAGGTTTATTTTCATTGATAACTACATTCGCATTTGCTCTAATTGGCAACATTAACCAAGTTGAAAAACCAATTAATACAAAAAGAATACAAAGTATAACTGTATTGTAAAACGGATGACCTTTTTCGCGCGTGTATTTTAATCCAAAATAGAAAAAAGCTACAATTAGTAAAAACGCAAAAATGGTTCCAGAGTTGAAGGGTAAACCAAAACTATTCACCATAAATATTTCCATTTTACCAAAAAAAGCTAAGGTATATGGCAATAATAATTTGAAGATGAACAATAAAACGGCAACAATAATAATGTTTGCAATAATGAAGTTTTTAACCGTTATCGTTTTATAATTTTTAAAGAAATATAAAAATCCGATAGCAGGAATAGTCAATAAAGCCATGAAATGCACACCAAACGAAAGCCCGATAATCAATGAAATTAGTAACAACCATCTATTTCCTCGAGGTGTATTCATTTCTTGTTCCCATCGAAGTCCAAGCCAAAAAAGCAATGCAATTAACAAAGATGCCATTGCATAAACTTCGGCTTCAATAGCGCTATTCCAAAAACTATCAGAAAAAGTAAACGCCAACGAACCAACAAAGGAACTGCCCAGAATCACAACTAATTTGGAGTTGTCAAGTTCGGTATAATTACTCACTATTCGTCTCAGTAAAATAGTACTCGACCAGTACATGAACAATATTGTAAATGCGCTAGAAAATACCGAAAGCATATTTACCATCAATGCAACTGTTTCGTTTGAAGTTGCAAACATGGAGAAAAACGCTCCTAAAATTTGATATAAAGGTGCTCCAGGTGGATGACCAACTTCTAGTTTGGCTGCTGTGGAAATGTATTCGCCACAATCCCAGAAACTCATTGTAGGTTCTACGGTAAGTGTGTAGGTGATTAAGGCAATTGCGAAAGAAGACCAACCTAAAATGGTATTCCATTTATTGAAATTGAAGTTTTGCATAATTCAATAATAAGTGTTTTACTTTTTTTGTGCTACAAAGAAACTATTTTTTTTATGCAAATAAAGGTGGTTTAACAAAAAAAACAACATCATAGAAGGTTAATCGTGAGTTAATAATGATTTGATTGAAATATTGTTTCAATTTTTTACCATATTTATTTGTGTAGAATAAAATTTGTTATAAATTTGCACTCGCAATAAGCAAAACTGGTCTATGGTGTAATGGTAACACAACTGTTTTTGGTGCAGTCTTTCAAGGTTCGAGTCCTTGTAGACCAACAAAAAATCCCAACTGAAAGGTTGGGATTTTTTGATTCTATTATTTATTTAATTATATTTTGAAAGTAACGACAGGTCTAACAGCATGATTTACCAAGTCTTCACTAATGCTTCCATTAAAAAAGTGGGCTAAACCTTTTCTTCCATGTGTACTCATTCCAATTAAATCAGCATTGATATGGTTGGCAAAATTCAAAATTCCGTTCTCAACGTTAGTGTCGTTATAGATATGAGTTGAAAATTTATTTATCACAAATTTTGAAACAAAATTATTCATAATTTCATGCGCAACGTGTGTTGGTTTGAAACTACTTGGCGTATTTATCATGACTAAATGTAATTCGGAACCAAATTTATTAGCAAATTCTACTACTTTTTCAAAAGGCTTTCTAATTTCATCTGTAAAATCAGAAGCAAAGACAAATTTTTCTACATTGAAAGTTGATTGTTCTTTTTTGATGATTAATACAGGAACGTCAGAATTTCTAACAACTTTTTCTGCATTCGAACCAATAAACATTTCTTTGAACCCACTTGCGCCGTGTGAACCCATAACAATTAAATCAATATTGTTTTTCTTGCTCACGGTCATAATACCATCAAAAGCCAATTCAAATTGAACTACTTCAGATACTTTTAATCCATCTAAGCATTCATCATCCATTAAATCTTCCAATTTATTTATGGCGGCATTTTTAAACAACATGATTTCAGGTAAGTCATGTCCGCTACCGATAGCGTCACCTGCTTGATGAGGTAATTCTAGCATATGAAGCAAAATAATCTCTCCGTTATTTTTTTTAGCAATTTCTGAAGCAACTTTAAGTGCATAGTGAGCGTGATCTGAAAAGTCTGTTGGCACTAATATTTTTTTCATAATAAAAATGAGTTAATAGGTTGTATAAATTAATAGAATAAAGTTACTATTTTTTTTTGATTTGACAATGAATTTTTGATTTATAAAAAAATCATTATATTTGCACCGTTATTTACCATTCAGTTTTAAATAATGAGGGAAGCTTTGCTTCCCTCTTTTTATACGACTATGACATTTAAAGAGAAAATTGCTGATATAATTGAACGTGGATTGTTAGAGAAACCATCGTTGTTTCTTGTAGATTTAAGCGTTTCAGATGCTTATAAAGTTACTGTAGCACTAGATGGTGATAATGGCGTAACGCTGCAAGATTGTATAGATATCAGTAGGATTATTGATAATAGTCTTGATAGAAAAGAACAAGATTTTTCGTTAGAAGTAGCTTCGGCAGGAGTTTCTTCTCCATTAAAAAACATAAGACAGTATAAAAAAAATATAGGAAGAACTTTAAAAGTAAAAACAAATCATGAAACAATTGAAGCTGAATTAGCTGCTGCAAATGATGAGTTTATTACCTTAAAATGGAGTTCAAGAGAACCAAAGAAAATAGGAAAAGGAAAAGAAACTGTTGAACACAATCGTGAAATTCCTTATTCAGAGATAAAAGAAGCACTTGTTATAATAATATTTAATTAAGAATTTGGCATGGAAAATATTGCATTAATCGAATCATTCTCAGAGTTTAAAGACGATAAACTTATTGATCGAGTAACGCTTATGGCGATTTTAGAAGATGTTTTTAGAAACGCTTTAAAAAAGAAATACGGTTCAGATGATAACTTTGACATCATTATCAATCCTGATAAAGGTGATATGGAAATTTGGAGACGAAGAATTGTAGTAGCTGATGATGATTTAGATTTAGAAAATGAAGAAATCACATTGACTGATGCAAGAAAAATTGAGCCAGATTTTGAAATTGGCGAAGAAGTTTCAGAAGAAGTAAAGTTAATAGATTTAGGAAGAAGAGCTATTTTAGCATTGCGCCAAAATTTAATTTCAAAAATTCACGAGCACGATAATACTAATCTTTATAAACAATTTAAAGATTTAATTGGCGAAATTTACACAGCCGAAGTACATCATGTTCGTCCTAGAGTTGTAATTCTAGTTGACGATGAAGGAAACGAAATTGTTTTACCAAAAGAAAAGCAAATTCCATCTGACTTTTTCAGAAAAGGAGATAACGTTCGTGGTGTAATTGAAAGTGTTGAATTGAAAGGTAATAAGCCACAAATCATCATGTCAAGAACAGCAGATAAATTTTTAGAGAAATTATTCGAACAGGAAATTCCAGAGGTTTTTGATGGTTTGATTATGATTAAAAAAGTAGTAAGAATTCCGGGTGAAAAAGCAAAAGTAGCCGTTGATTCTTATGATGATAGAATTGATCCTGTTGGAGCTTGTGTTGGTATGAAAGGTTCTAGAATTCACGGAATTGTTCGCGAATTAGGAAATGAAAATATAGACGTAATTAATTATACAACTAATGCTTCATTGTTAATCACGAGAGCATTAAGCCCTGCAAAAGTTTCCTCAGTAAAAATTAATGAAGAAACAAAAAGAGCTGAAGTATTTTTAAAATTAGAAGAAGTTTCAAAAGCAATCGGACGTGGTGGACATAATATTAAATTAGCTGGTTTACTAACTGGTTATGAATTAGATGTAATAAGAGAAGGAACCGCTTTAGAAGAAGATGATGTTGAATTAACTGAGTTTTCAGATGAAATCGATGGTTGGATTATTGATGAGTTTGCAAAAATTGGATTGGATACTGCTAAAAGTATTTTAAGCCAAAACGTGAACGACTTAGTAAGAAGAACTGACCTAGAAGAAGAAACTATTTTAGAAGTGATTAGAATATTAAAAGAAGAGTTTGAAGACTAATTCTTTAAAACGACAACACAACACAAACAGATAACATTAAAAAGATTTTATGTCTGAAGGAAATATTAGAATTAATAAAGTTTTAAGGGAATTAAATATTTCTTTGGAAAGAGCTGTGGATTATCTTAAAGATAAAGGAATTGCTATTGAGGCAAGTCCAAACACAAAAATTTCTGATGATGTATACAATATTCTTTGTGGTCAATTTGCTGGCGACAAAGGAAACAAAGAAGCTTCAAAAGGCATTAGCGAAGAGATCAAAAAAGAAAAAGAAGCTCTTAGAGTTGAAAGAGAAAAAGAAATTGAGGACAAGCGAAGACTTGAAGAAGAACGTCAACGCTTAGAATTAATTAAAGCTAAAGCAGTTGTTACAGGACCAAAACAAGTTGGTAAAATTGATTTAAATCCAAAACCAGCAACAGAAGCGCCAAAAATTTCTCCAAAAAAACCCGAAGAAAAAATCGAAGCTATTAGTAAACCTGTTGTTGAAGCTAAAATCGAACCAGCTAAACCGGTTGAACAAGTAAAAGAGGTTGAGCCTATAAAAGTAGTTGAACAACCAAAACAACAAACGGAAGAAGTTGCTCAAGATGAAACGCATACAACTCAATATCAAAATCTTTCTGGACCAACTTTAACAGGACAAAAAATTGATTTATCTCAATTTAATAAACCTAAAAAGAAAAAAGAAGAGTTCAAGAAAGACGCAAATAAACCAAGTCCTGCCGGAGCAAACAATGCAGCGAATGCAAACAATGCTAATGCAAACAAAAATAAAAGAAAACGTATTCCGCCAAAACCAGGTGATAAACCTGCTATTACAAGCGGAGGAAATAATACACAAGGTGGAGGAAAATTTGTTCCTAACAAACCAGGTTTTCAAAAAGGAAATCGTCCTGCTATAGTTCAAAAAGTTGAGCCAACAGAAGAAGAGGTTAAAAACCAAATCAAAGAAACGTTAGAACGTCTTCAAGGTAAAGGTTCTAAATCGAAAGCGGCAAAATACAGAAGAGATAAAAGAGATTCACACCGTCAACGTTCTGATGATGAGCAAAAAGCGTTAGACGAAGGAAGCAAAACAATCAAAGTGACAGAGTTTGTTACTGTTGGTGAAATTGCAACCATGATGGATGTGCCAATCACAAAAGTGATTGGAACTTGTATGTCACTTGGAATTATGGTTACCATGAACCAACGTTTAGATGCAGAAACATTATCAATTGTTGCTGACGAATTTGGTTATGAAGTTGAATTCATTACTACTGATATCGAAGAAACGATGGAAGTAGTTGAAGATAGACCAGAAGACTTAGTGTCTCGTGCGCCGATTGTAACTGTAATGGGTCACGTTGATCACGGTAAAACGTCTTTGCTAGATTATATTCGTAAAGAAAATGTAATCGCTGGAGAGTCTGGAGGAATTACTCAACATATTGGTGCTTATGCTGTACAATTGGATAATGGTCAAAAAATCACTTTCCTTGATACTCCAGGTCACGAAGCGTTTACCGCAATGCGTGCTCGTGGTGCTCAAGTAACAGATATTGCTATTATTGTAGTTGCTGCTGATGATGATATCATGCCGCAAACGAAAGAAGCAATTAGTCACGCTCAAGCAGCTAATGTTCCAATGATTTTTGCTATCAATAAAATTGATAAACAAGGTGCAAACCCTGAAAAAATTAAAGAGAAATTAGCGGCTATGAATTTATTAGTAGAAGATTGGGGTGGAAAATACCAATCACACGATATATCTGCTAAAAAAGGAACTGGTGTTAAAGAATTATTAGAAAAAGTATTGCTTGAAGCTGAAATTTTAGACTTAAAAGCCAATCCAAATAAACCAGCTGTTGGAACTGTTGTTGAAGCGCAACTTGACAAAGGAAGAGGTTATGTTTCAACCATATTAGTACAATCAGGAACGTTAAGAGTTGGTGATTACGTGCTAGCTGGAAAAAATCATGGAAAGGTTAAAGCTATGCATGATGAAAGAGGTCACAACATTAAAGAAGCCGGACCATCAACTCCAATCTCTATTTTAGGTTTGGATGGTGCGTCAACTGCTGGAGATAAATTTAACGTATTTGAAGACGAAAGAGAAGCAAAACAAATTGCTACTAAACGTTTACAATTAATGCGTGAACAATCAGTTAGAACACAAAGACATATTACTTTAGCAGAAATTGGTCGTCGTATTGCTCTTGGTCAGTTTAAAGAATTAAATATAATTCTAAAAGGTGACGTTGATGGTTCTGTAGAAGCATTATCAAGTGAGTTTGCAAAATTATCAACTGAAGAAATCCAAATTAACATCATTCACAAAGGTGTTGGAGCAATAACTGAAACGGATGTAATGTTAGCGTCTGCTTCTGATGCCATCATCATTGGATTTAACGTTCGTCCTGCTGGAAACGCCCGTCAATTAGCTCAAAAAGAAGAAATTGACATCAGAAGTTATTCAATTATCTATGATGCAATCAATGAGTTGAAAGATGCAATGGAAGGAATGTTGTCGCCTGAGATGAAAGAAGAAATCACAGGAACAGCCGAAATAAGAGAAATATTTAAAGTTTCTAAAATTGGTTCAATTGCTGGATGTATGGTTACTGATGGAAAAATATTCAGAAACTCTAGAATTCGTTTAATTCGCGAAGGTGTTGTAATTTACACTGGTGAATTAGCAACATTAAAACGTTTCAAAGATGATGTGAAAGATGTTTCTAAAGGATACGATTGCGGTATGCAAATTAAGAACTACAACGATATTGAACAACTTGACATAATCGAAGCTTTCCAAGAAGTTGAAGTGAAGAAAAAGTTGAAATAATACATAACAAAAAGTCCCGATTTAATCGGGACTTTTTTATTTATTCGGTTTGATTAGGAAAGCATTCGGAAACTTCTTTTTTAGTAGTTGAAGGTTTTTTTCTGCATCAATTCTTGTCTTAAAATTTCCAACCCAAACTTTATACATTGGTGTGCTAAAAACAATAGTTCCATCAATATTTTTGTTTTCCTTCTTAAAGTTGATGAGTGCTTTTTTAGAATTTTCGCTATCACCATTAAAAATCTGGATTTTATAACGATCATTAATAGTAATTGAGCTATTAATTTTTCGTTTTTCATTTAATAATTGTTCAAACTTTACATCTTGATTTACACTAACTTTTGCCTCTTGAGCATAAGAAAATGAACTTATTTTCAAGGTGATTGCAATGATAAAAAATGAATTTTTGGCACTTAATATTTTCATAATGGTTTGATTTTAATGCAAATGTAAAACTTAATAAATTAAACAAAACAGAAATTATTATTTAGAATTAATATAAATTGGTATTTATGATATATTTAAGGTTTTGAGAATAGAGCATAAGTCGTATTTTTGTGCAAGTTTTTAATAAAGCGGTGGTTTTTTACAAGTATATTCTAGTATAAAAATCATGCCAAATTAGTCGATAATCATTAATAAAAATATGAAAAAGGTGGGTAACCATAGTTCGATTTCAAGGAAAATACTCTTCGCTTTAGCTCTAATGCTAACGTTCTCCTTCACTTCATTTTCACAAACAACTCCTCCAGCAAAAGATTCAGCAGCAGTTGCAGCTCCAGCGGCAGCAGGAACTGGTGATGCTGTGGCAGGAAAAGCTTTGTTTAATGCAAATTGTGCTGCTTGTCATAAGTTAGACGCAAAAGCAACTGGTCCAGCATTAAGAGGTGTTGCCAATAAATATGACAAAGCTTGGTTGTACAAATGGATTAATAATAGTTCTGCTTTTATTAAATCTGGTGATGCAAAAGCAATTGCTATTTTTGAAGAGTATAATAAGTCTGTTATGACTTCTTTTCCTCAATTGTCAACAACAGATATTGATAATATCATTGCTTATACTTCTGAACCAAAAGCTGAAGCTCCAGCAGGACTTGCTATTAAAGATGGTGGTTTAGCATCAACTTCAAATGAAGGTGGAGTTTCAAACAACGTAATTCTTGGTGCATTAGCAGTAGTGTTATTAATGTTAGTAGTGATGTTGTTCTTCGTGAATAACCTTTTAACAAAAATCGCTAAATCAAATGGTATTGAAGTTGCTAAAAAAGAAGCATCATTACCAATATGGAAAGCATTTGCTAAAAATCAATTTTTAGTTTTAGTAACAGCAGTATTTTTGTTATTGGCAAGTGGTTATTTTGTTTACAGCTGGATGATGCAAGTAGGTGTTGATCAAGACTACGCACCAATTCAACCAATTCATTATTCTCACAGAATTCACGCTGGTAGTAATGGTATCGACTGTAAATACTGTCACTCTGCTGCTAGAGTTAGTAAAAATGCTGGAATTCCTTCCTTGAATGTTTGTATGAACTGTCACAAGAATATTGCGGAAGTAGCAGATACTACTGCAACAGCAGAATACTCAAAAGCATTTTACGATGGAGAAATCCAAAAACTATATGATGCTGTGGGTTGGGACAAAACAGCTCAAAAATATACAGGAAAAACGAGTCCAGTGAAATGGGTTAGAATTCACAACTTACCTGATTTTGCTTACTTCAATCACTCACAACACGTAACTGTTGCTGGAATTGAGTGTCAAAAATGTCACGGTCCAGTTCAAGAATATGAAATTCAAAAACAATTTGCTCCTTTAACAATGGGTTGGTGTATTAAATGTCACCGTGAAACTGATGTTAAAATGGAAGGAAACGCTTATTACGATAAAATTCACGATGAACTTTCTAAAAAATATGGTGTAGAAAAATTAACTGCAGCACAAATGGGAGGTTTAGAATGTGGTAAGTGTCACTATTAATAAAATTATTAAGAAGCTAATATTTATATACGATGTCATCTAACAAAAAATACTGGAAAAGTGTTGAGGAACTAAACGAAAATAGTTCTATTGTTGAGACGCTTAGAAATAATGAATTCGTGGAAGCAATTCCAACAGATGAATTTTTATCTGACAAGGACTCATTATCATCTTCATCAACTACTCGTCGTGATTTCTTAAAATATGTTGGATTTAGTACAGCTGCAGCAACATTGGCAGCGTGCGAAGGTCCAGTTCATAAATCAATTCCTTATGTTCTTCAACCAGAACAAATCATTCCTGGTGTTGCAGATTATTATGCAACAACTATGTTTGATGGTTTTGACTTTGCTAATTTATTAGTAAAAACTCGCGAAGGTCGTCCAATTAAAATTGAAAATAATACAGTTGCTGGAGCAAAATTTGCAGCAAATGCAAGAGTTCATGCTTCTGTTTTATCTTTATATGATAATTTAAGACTGAAGCAAACTAAGATTGCTGGTAAAACTGCAACTTGGCAAGAAGCTGATTTGAAAGTTAAAGCTAGTCTAGCTGATGCAAAAGCAAAAGGTGGACAAGTTGTAATCTTAACTAACACTTTAGCTAGTCCATCCACTGAAAAGTTAATCGCTGAATTCATTGCAAAAAATCCAACGGCAAAGCATGTTGTTTATGATGCAGTTTCTGAATCGGCAGCACTTGATGCTTTTGAAGCAGTTTCAGGAGAAAGAGCTTTAGTAGATTATGATTTTTCAAAAGCTAACGTTATCGTTTCTGTTGGAGCTGACTTTTTAGGAGATTGGCAAGGTGGCGGATTTGATACAGGTTATGCAAAAGGAAGAGTTCCGCAAGCTGGGAAAATGTCAAAACATTTTCAGTTTGAGGCAAACATGACTTTGTCTGGAGCCGCAGCTGATAAAAGAGTTCCAATGACTGTAGCTAATCAAAAATTAGCTTTAGTTAAAATATACAATATAATTACAGGCTCATCAGTTGCTACTGGAAAAGTGGCAAATGAAGATGTAGTAATTAAAGCGGCAAAACAATTAAGAGATGCTGGTTCAAAAGGGGTTTTAGTTTCTGGTATTCAAGATAAGAACGCTCAATTACTTGTTTTAGCTATCAATCAAGCATTGACTAGTGAGGCATTTTCAACTATCGGAACAAGACAAATAAGAAAAGGTTCTAACGAAAAAGTAGCTCAACTTGTTGCTGATATGAATGCAGGAACTGTTCATACTCTTTTGTTAAGCGGAGTTAATCCTGTTTATACATTAGCAAATAGCGATGCTTTTGTTTCTGGTTTGAAAAAAGTAAAATTGTCTGTAGCTTTTTCTATAAAAGAAGATGAAACAGCATCAATTACAAATATTGCAGTTCCGGCACCTCATTATTTAGAGAGTTGGAATGATTTAATGTTGACAAAAGGAACTTATTCTTTAGTACAACCAACAATCAAACCATTATTTAGTTCTAAGCAATTTCAAGAAGCATTGTTAGACTGGAATGGGAATACAGTTTCGTTTTACGATTACATAAAATCAAATGCAGCAGCATATATTAATGGTGCAACTTGGAATAAAACATTGCATGATGGTGTTTCAGTTGGAACTTTAGCTGCAGCAACAGTAGGTTCGGCTGATTTTTCTGGAGCAGCAAATGCTTTGGCTCAATCTAAATCTGCACAAGGTTTTGAATTAAATTTATATACTAAAACTGGTTTAGGTGACGGACAACAAGCAAACAATCCTTGGTTGCAAGAGTTTCCAGATCCAATCACAAGAGTTTCTTGGGATAATTATGTTACTGTTTCTAAAGCTGATGCTGATAAATTAGAATTAGCAAATGAAATTGTTGCAAACGGTGGATTAAATGGAAGTTATGCTACTATTAAATCGGGTAAAACTGAAATTACTGTTCCTGTAATTGTTCAACCAGGTCAAGCGGTTGGAACTTTAGGTTTAGCCTTAGGTTATGGTAGAAAAGCTTCGATGAAAGAAGAAATGCAAGTTGGAGTTAATGCTTATGCTTTGTATGCTAACTTTAATAATGTACAATCGGTTACCATTGAAAAAGCTAGTGGAGAACACGAATTTGCTTGTGTTCAATCACAAAGAACATTAATGGGTAGAGGTGATATTGTTAAAGAAACAACTTTAGAAATATTCAGTACAAAATATAATGAACCACAGGTTTGGAATCCTGCACCGATGGTTTCATTAGATCACAAAGAAGTAGAAGCAACGTCTGTTGATTTATGGGAATCATTTGATCGTTCTATCGGTCATCATTTCAATTTGTCAATTGATTTGAATTCTTGTACGGGTTGTGGTGCTTGTGTTATTGCTTGTCACGCCGAAAACAACGTACCAGTTGTTGGAAAATCTGAGGTTAGAAGAAGTCGTGATATGCATTGGTTGCGTATTGATAGATATTATTCTTCTGAAGAAACTTTTGAAAAAGATAACGAGAAGAAAGAAAATTTCAACGGATTATTTGGAGATAATGGTTCATTAGGTGGTTTTGGAGAAATGGAAAATCCATCGGATAATCCTCAAGTTGTTTTCCAACCAATTATGTGTCAACACTGTAATCACGCGCCATGTGAAACAGTTTGTCCAGTAGCTGCTACATCTCACGGTCGTCAAGGTCAAAACCAAATGGCTTACAACAGATGTGTTGGAACTAGATATTGTGCAAACAACTGTCCTTATAAAGTACGTCGTTTCAACTGGTTCTTATATAATAATAATGACGAATTTGATTTCCATATGAACAATGACTTAGGTCGTATGGTTATTAATCCAGATGTGAATGTTCGTTCTCGTGGAGTTATGGAAAAATGTTCTATGTGTATTCAAATGACACAAAAAACAATTCTTACTGCAAAACGCGAAGGAAGAGAAGTAGCTGTTGATGAATTCCAAACTGCATGTTCTGCTGCTTGTTCTACTGGCGCGATGGCATTTGGAGATATAAATAATAAAGCAAATAAAATTGCTGAATTAGCAGAGGATAAAAGAGCTTACCACTTATTAGAAAGTGTTGGAACAAAACCAAATGTGGTTTACCAAGTTAAAGTAAGAAATATATAATAATTACAAACAATATAAAGGATTATGTCGTCTCATTACGAAGCACCCATTAGAAAACCTTTAGTTATAGGTGATAAAACTTATCACGACGTAACAGTTGATGTAGCTGCTCCAGTTGAAGGTAGAGCAAACAAACAATGGTGGACAGTTTTTTCCATCGCATTGATCGCTTTCCTTTGGGGAATTGGTTGCATCATTTATACAATATCTACAGGTATTGGAACTTGGGGATTAAATAAAACAGTAGGTTGGGCTTGGGATATCACCAATTTCGTTTGGTGGGTTGGTATTGGTCACGCTGGAACTTTGATTTCTGCAGTACTTTTATTATTCCGTCAGCGATGGAGAATGGCAATTAACCGTTCTGCTGAAGCAATGACCATTTTCTCGGTTATTCAAGCTGGTTTGTTCCCAATTATTCACATGGGTAGACCTTGGTTAGCTTATTGGGTTGTTCCAATTCCGAATCAATTTGGTTCTCTATGGGTAAACTTTAACTCACCGTTACTTTGGGACGTATTTGCAATCTCTACTTATCTTTCTGTTTCACTTGTTTTCTGGTGGACTGGATTATTGCCTGACTTTGCAATGTTAAGAGATAGAGCTGTAACTCCTTTCAACAAAAAGATTTACTCTATTTTAAGTTTCGGTTGGAGCGGAAGAGCAAAAGATTGGCAACGTTTTGAAGAAGTTTCTCTTGTATTAGCAGGTTTAGCAACTCCACTTGTACTTTCTGTACACACTATTGTATCTTTTGACTTTGCTACTTCTGTAATTCCTGGATGGCATACAACAATTTTCCCACCATACTTCGTTGCTGGTGCTGTATTCTCTGGATTTGCGATGGTAAATACATTGCTTATCATCATGAGAAAGGTTTCTAACTTAGAAGCTTACATCACTATACAACATATAGAATTAATGAATATTGTAATCATGATTACAGGTTCTATTGTAGGTGTTGCTTACATAACTGAGTTATTTGTTGCATGGTATTCTGGTGTAGAGTATGAACAGTATGCATTTTTGAACAGAGCAACTGGACCTTACGCATGGGCTTATTGGGCAATGATGACATGTAATGTGTTTTCACCTCAGTTCATGTGGTCTAAAAAATTAAGAACAAGTATCATGTTCTCTTTTATAATCTCAATTGTAGTAAATATTGGAATGTGGTTTGAGCGATTTGTAATTATCGTAACATCACTACACAGGGATTATTTACCATCATCTTGGACAATGTTCTCACCAACATTTGTTGATATTGGAATTTTTATTGGAACAATCGGTTTCTTCTTTGTATTATTCCTTTTATATGCTAGAACTTTCCCAGTGATTGCTCAAGCAGAGGTAAAAACAATTTTGAAATCTTCGGGTGAAAATTATAAGAGAGAAAGAGAACTAAAAGGAGATAATCATTCAGATAAACATTAATATTTGTCATGAGTAGTACTAAAGTTATACACGCAATATATAATGATGATGACATCTTGATGGATGCTGTAAAGCAAACCAAAAAAGCACATCACCATATTGAAGAAGTTTTTACACCATTTCCTGTTCACGGATTGGATAAAGCAATGGGAATTCCACCAACAAGATTAGCTATTTGTGCTTTTATCTATGGTTGTATTGGTTTGACAGTTGCAACAGTTATGATGAATTACATCATGATTGAAGATTGGCCACAAGACATTGGAGGTAAACCAAGTTTTGCATACTACCAAAATATGCCAGCTTTTGTTCCTGTTATGTTTGAGATGACTGTATTTTTTGCTGCTCACTTAATGGTAATCACTTTTTATATGAGAAGTAAATTATGGCCATTTAAGCAAGCTGAAAATCCTGATGTAAGAACAACGGATGATCATTTCTTAATGGAAGTATCGGTAAATAATAATGAAGACGAACTAGTTAAGTTTTTCCAAAACACTGGTGCAGTAGAAGTTAAAGTTGTAGAAAAGCATTAATAATAAAGTATGAAAAATTTACTTAAAATAGTATTTATAGTAGTGATAATAGTTTCAACGGTATCTTGTAAAGATGACTTGAAACCAAATTACCAATACATGCCAAACATGTATGAGTCGGTAGCTTATGAAACTTATGTAGAGTCTGATGCTTTCAACTCACCAACAGGTTTGAAAGGGAAATCAGGACAATTGCCTCCAGATGGAACGATTAAAAGAGGTTTTGAACCTTATGAATATCCAAACACTACAGCAGGATATGAATTAGCTAAAGCCAACTTGAAATCACCTTTGGACTCAACTCAAGTTGATATGAAAAAAGCTCAAGAATTATATGATATTTATTGTGCTATTTGTCATGGAACTTCTGGAAATGGAAAAGGTAAACTAGTTACTAATGAAAAGTTTCTAGGTGTTCCTAGTTACGCAGATAGACCAATTACTGAAGGTAGTATTTTTCACGTAATTACTTATGGATTAAATTCAATGGGTTCTCATGCTAATCAGTTGAGCAAAGAAGAAAGATGGCAAGTTGCCGCTTATGTTCAAAAATTGAAAAGCGAATTATAATTGTAGAATAAACAGATTGTTATAGATATGTATACTTTTTCTAGTAAATTAAAAACACTTTCTTTGGTCTTAATGCTCGTTGGAGTATTGGGAATTGGTTATGGTTTTTTCACAGCACCAAAAACAATTCAAGACGTAGAGACAATTCTTGCAGCTGATAGTCATGGTCATGGAGATTCCCATGATTCACATGCGGTTGAAAAACATGATGCAAAAGCAGAAGCTGCTCACAAAGAGCATTTAGAACATGTTTTACACCAACTTCAAAATAAACCTTGGGCAGCGCTTTATGTAGCATGTCTATTTGTTATGTTGATTTCTCTTGGGGCATTAGCTTTTTATGCTATCCAACAAGTGGCACAAGCAGGTTGGTCTCCAGTATTGTTCAGAGTAATGCAAGGTGTTACTTCTTATCTATTACCTGGTTCTATAATTTTCTTTGTTTTATTATTATGTTCTGGTTTCCACTTAAATCACTTATTTGTTTGGATGAACGATGGAGTAACCGAAGTTGGACACGAAAATTATGATCATTTAATTGCTGGTAAGTCAGGATATTTGAACTTTCCTTTTTGGATTATTAGAGCTATATTGTTCTTAACAGTTTGGAATTTATATAGACATTATTCTAGAAAAAATTGTTTAGCTCAAGATGAATCTAATGACAATTCATTTTACAAAAAGAACTTTAAGTTGTCAGCGGCATTTTTAGTTTTCTTTATAGTTTCTGAATCAATTATGGCTTGGGATTGGATTATGTCAGTTGATCCACACTGGTTCAGTACTTTATTTGGATGGTATGTTTTTGCAAGTTTCTTTGTGAGTGGAATTACAGCTATTCAAATGGTAACTATTTACTTAAAATCAAAAGGATATTTAGAAAATGTAAACTCAAGTCATATTCACGATTTATCAAAATTCATGTTTGGTATTAGTGTTTTCTGGACATACTTATGGTTTTCACAATTCATGCTTATTTGGTATTCTAATATCCCGGAAGAAGTTACTTATTTCAAAACTAGAATTGAACACTTCAATCTACCATTCTTTGGTGCAGTAGTTTTAAATTTTATTTTCCCAATATTATTGTTAATCAACACCGATTTCAAACGTGTTTTCTGGATTATAGTAATGGCAGGTATCATAATTCTGTTTGGTCACTATGTTGATTTCTTCAACATGATAATGCCGGCAACGGTTGGTGACAGATGGTTTATTGGAATTCCAGAAATTGCATCTATTTTATTCTTTGTTGGATTGTTTATCTATGTTGTATTTACGGCACTTACTAAAGCTCCGTTAGTTCCAAAAAGAAATCCATTTATTGAAGAAAGTAAACATTTCCATTATTAATATTTTAAAGTAAAAAACAAATGACAACTCTTTTGATACTTATAGTTGTAGCTTTATTGGCAGTTGCCTTGTGGCAGTTAACAAAGATTTTCGACTTAACTCAAGTTGGTGCAAATGTTAACGATACTCAAGTTGCAAATGACAATGACAATAAAGTAAACGGTTACTTAATGTTTGCTTTTCTTGTATTCATATATTTAACAACTATATATTGTGTTCTAAATTATGGTCACTTCCCATTGTTAAGCGATTCTGCTTCCGAACATGGTCCATTAGTAGATAACTTAATGATTATTTCATTGGTTTTAATCTTTGTTGTACAAACAATTACTCAAGCATTGCTTCATTATTTCGCCTATAAATATAGAGGTAAAGAAGGTCAAAAAGCTTTATATTTTGCAGACAATAATAAATTAGAAGTAATCTGGAGTTCTATCCCGGCAGTAGTTTTAGCAGGTTTAATCCTTTATGGTTTATATGCTTGGAATAATATTATGTTTGTTGATAAAGAACAAGAGCAAGATTCTATCGTTATCGAGTTATATGCTCAACAATTTAATTGGGAAGCAAGATATTCTGGAGCAGATAATGTTTTAGGTAAAGCTAACGTAAGATATATTGAAGGTGTAAATAATTTAGGTGTCGATTTATCTGATCCAAATGCTCAAGATGATTTTGCATCTAAAGAATTACATATCCCAAAAGGTAAAAGAGTAATTTTTAGAATGCGTTCTCAAGATGTATTACACTCAGCTTACATGCCACACTTTAGAGCACAAATGAATTGTGTTCCTGGAATGGTTACAAGTTTTTCTTTTATTCCAACATTGACTACTGCTGAAATGAGAGATAGACCAGCAATGATAGAGAAAGTAGCAAACATTAATGCTATAAGAGCTAAGAAAAGTCAAGAATTAGTAGCAAAAGGTCAAACAGCACTAGATCCATATGCATTTGATTATTTATTGTTATGTAATAAGATTTGTGGTGCTTCTCATTACAACATGCAAATGAAAATTGTGGTTGATACACCAGAAGATTTTAAAGCATGGTTAAAAGATAAGCAGACTATTGTCAGTGCAGTAAAAACCTCTTTAGCGGAAGAAAAATTAAAAGAAACTGAAGGTAAACCAGTAAAAAACGACACAGCTTCAACAAAAGTTAAAACAGACTCTACACTTGTTGCTCAAAAATAATTATAATAATTTTACATAAAATTTAAAGTACAGTATTATGTCAGCAGAAGCTCACAATCACGCACACGATAATGATCATGGTCACGACCACGAACATCACCATAAAGATACTTTTATAACCAAATACATTTTTAGCATCGATCACAAAATGATTGCTAAGCAATATCTGTTAACGGGTATTATCATGGGTGTTATTGGTGTTGGAATGTCATTGCTTTTTAGAATGCAATTAGCTTGGCCTGAAGAATCATTCAAAATATTTACTTTTTTCTTAGGTGAAAAAATGGCTCCAGGCGGAGTAATGACTAATGAAGCTTATCTATCATTAATTACAATACATGGTACTATCATGGTATTCTTTGTATTGACAGCTGCCTTGAGTGGAACTTTCAGTAATTTACTTATACCATTACAAATTGGTGCTAGAGATATGGCATCTGGTTTTTTAAACATGGTTTCTTACTGGTTATTTTTCCTGTCAAGTATCATAATGATTTCTTCACTTTTTGTTGAATCTGGACCTGCATCTGCTGGTTGGACTATATATCCGCCGTTAAGTGCTCTTCCTCAAGCAATATCTGGTTCGGGAACAGGTATGACTTTATGGTTAGTGTCTATGGCTGTGTTTATTGCTGCTTCGTTACTTGGTTCATTGAATTATATTGTTACTGTAATAAACTTAAGAACACAAGGAATGTCAATGACAAGACTTCCATTAACAATTTGGGCGTTTTTTATTACTGCTATTATTGGTGTAATTTCGTTTCCAGTTTTATTATCAGCAGCTCTTATGTTGATTATGGATAGAAGTTTTGGAACATCATTTTTCTTGTCAGACATTTATTTAGCTGGAGAAGTTCTAAACTACCAAGGTGGTTCACCTGTACTATTTGAGCACCTTTTCTGGTTCCTTGGACATCCTGAAGTATACATCATTTTACTTCCTGCTCTAGGTATTACTTCTGAAGTTATTGCAACTAATTCGCGTAAACCAATCTTTGGTTACAGAGCAATGATTATGTCAATTATAGCAATTGCATTCTTATCAACTATCGTTTGGGGTCATCACATGTTTATTTCTGGAATGAATCCTTTCTTAGGTTCTGTATTTACATTTACCACCTTGTTGATTGCAATTCCTTCTGCAGTAAAAGCATTTAATTACATAACAACTCTTTGGAAAGGTAACTTACAATTAAATCCTGCAATGTTATTCTCTATTGGATTGGTTTCTACATTCATCACCGGAGGTTTAACAGGTATTATTCTTGGTGATAGTACACTTGATATTAATGTTCACGATACTTATTTCGTAGTTGCTCATTTCCACTTAGTAATGGGTATTTCTGCTCTTTATGGAATGTTTGCTGGAATATATCATTGGTTCCCAAAAATGTTTGGAAGAATGATGAATAAAAATTTAGGTTATATTCATTTCTGGGTAACAGCAGTATGTGCTTATGGTGTATTCTTCCCAATGCACTTTATTGGAATGGCAGGTTTACCAAGAAGATATTATACAAATACAAACTTCCCACTTTTTGATGATTTAGCAAACGTGAATGTAATTATTACGGTATTTGCTTTAGTTGGTGGTGCATTCCAATTGGTTTTCTTATACAATTTCTTTAGTAGTATATTTTATGGAAAAAAATCAGTTCAAAATCCTTGGAAATCGAATACGCTAGAATGGACTGCTCCAGTTGAACATATACATGGAAACTGGCCTGGAGAAATCCCTCATGTTTACAGATGGCCATATGATTATAGCAAACCTGGACATGATGAAGATTTTGTTCCTCAAAACGTGCCGATGAAAGAAGGAGAAGAAGTGTTACATCACTAAATTTCTTTGTAAAATATAAAAATGCCTTTCCTTATCGAAAGGCATTTTTATTTGCACACAACTTTATCCTATATTTGTAATATGAATGAAAATCTCAATCCTACGAATTCTAATTTCAACCCTGAAGAACTTGACTTAGAAAAAAAGTTAAGACCTCTATCTTTTGATGATTTTACTGGACAAGAACAAGTTTTAGATAACTTAAAAGTATTTGTTGAAGCAGCTAATCAAAGGGATGAAGCGCTAGATCACACGTTATTTCATGGTCCGCCAGGATTAGGGAAAACTACTTTAGCCAATATTTTAGCAAATGAACTTGGCGTTGGAATAAAAATAACATCTGGTCCAGTTTTAGATAAACCCGGTGATTTAGCTGGATTGTTAACTAATTTAGAAGAAAGAGATGTTCTGTTTATTGATGAAATTCATCGATTGAGTCCTGTTGTAGAAGAATATTTATATTCTGCAATGGAAGATTTTAAAATTGACATTATGATTGAATCGGGTCCAAATGCAAGAACGGTTCAGATTAATTTAAATCCTTTTACACTCGTTGGTGCAACGACACGTTCTGGATTATTAACGGCTCCAATGCGAGCTCGTTTTGGAATTCAAAGTAGATTGCAATATTACAACACAGAATTATTAACCACAATTGTTCAACGTAGTTCCGCCATTCTAAAAATGCCTATCACGATGGAAGCCGCTATCGAAATTGCTGGAAGAAGTCGTGGAACACCAAGAATTGCTAATGCATTACTTCGTCGGGTTCGTGATTTTGCTCAAATAAAAGGAAATGGTAAAATAGACATAGAAATAGCACGATTTTCATTGAAAGCATTGCATGTAGATGCGCATGGTTTAGACGAAATGGATAATAAAATACTCACCACTATTATTGATAAATTCAAAGGCGGACCAGTTGGTCTTTCTACTTTAGCAACAGCTGTTTCTGAAAGTGGTGAAACTATTGAAGAAGTATATGAGCCTTTTTTAATTCAAGAAGGATTTATTATTAGAACACCTCGTGGTAGAGAAGTTACTGAGAAAGCTTATAAACATCTAGGAAGAATTAAAGGGTTGAATCAAGGAGAGCTTTTTTAATTTAGAAATCAGAATTTAGAATTTAGAACTTAGTGTTGCATCAAGATAAGGATTTAAAGAATAGAACAAAACAATTTACAATTAATGTGTTGAATTTTGCAGAAAGTTTAGAATATTCTATTGTAAAAAAGGTAATTGTAAATCAAATTACAAAATCAGGTTCATCAGTTGGAGCTAATTATCGATCTGCATGTAGAGGTAGAAGCGACGCTGAATTTTTATCGAAAATGAATATTGTTTTAGAGGAAGCTGATGAAACTTTGTTTTGGTTAGAAATTATTGAAGAAATGAATTGGAAAAACAATGAAGAATTAAAACTATTGCTTAAAGAAGCGAATGAGTTAACTGCAATTTTTGTCACCATAATTAAAAATACAAAAAACAGAATCAATACCAAATAGTTTTTAATATTCTAAATTCTAAATTCTGAATTCTAAACTTACATACACTACTTTCATCAAATCCGAAGCCAATAAGCTCGGCTTTCTTTCTTGTGGAATCTCTAAAGCAGGTTTTTTGGAAGAAGATGCACCGCGATTAGAAAATTGGTTGAAGCAAAACAGTCATGGTAAAATGGATTACATGGCTGATTATTTTGATAAGCGATTAGATCCAACCTTATTAGTTCCTGATTCTAAAAGTGTAATCACGTTATTACTGAATTATTATCCCGCCGAAATTCAAAATGAAGCGAGTTATAAGATTTCAAAATATGCTTACGGAAAAGATTATCATTCTGTTTTAAAGAAAAAATTAAAAAAACTTCTAAGAGCCATTCGAACTGAGATTGGCGATGTTGCGGGACGAGCTTTTATGGATTTTGCTCCCGTAATGGAAAAATCTTGGGCTGCAAAAAGTGGTTTGGGATGGATTGGCAAAAACAGTAATTTAATTACCCAAAAAGTGGGTTCTTTTTATTTTATAGCCGAATTAATTTTAGATCTCGAGCTAGAATATGACCATCCTACAACTGATCATTGCGGGTCTTGCACTGCTTGTTTGGATGCTTGTCCAACACAAGCAATTGTTGCGCCTTATGTTGTTGATGGAAGTAAATGCATCTCTTATTTTACTATCGAACTTAAAGAAAATATTCCGCAAGAAATGAAAGGTAAATTCGATGATTGGATGTTCGGTTGTGATGTCTGTCAAGATGTTTGTCCTTGGAATCGTTTTTCGAAACCTCACAGCGAACCTCTGTTTAGTCCTTATCCCGAACTACTGTCTTATTCTAAAAAAGACTGGGAAGAAATTACCGAAGAAACTTTTACTAAAGTATTCACCAACTCTCCATTAAAGAGAACACAACTCGAAGGATTGAAAAAGAACATCAAGTTTTTGAAGAAATAGGGACAAAAAGAAAGATTTTAACCTCTGAAGTTAATACTGTTTTATTTTGGAATGTCTTAAAATTTTAATCATTTGAAATAGCTAGAAGTTATTAGTGACTTAAAAACAGGATGGCTTAATACAAATTCTCATAACAAATCTTTATTAAGATAATGCAAAACTCTAATTAGTTTAAGCAAAACTCAATTTGGTTTAAACATAACTCTATTTGCATTAAACAAAACTCTATTTGCATTAAGCAAAACTCTATTTGGTTTAAACAAAACTCTAATTGATTTAAGCAAAACTCTATTTGGTTTAAACAAAACTCTATTTGCATTAAGGGTAACTCTATTTGGTTTAAACAAAACTTTAATTGGTTTAAGCAAAACTCTATTTGCATTAAGGGTAACTCTATTTGGTTCAAACAAAACTCAATTTGGAGTAATAATTGTTCTCTTTTGTTTAATATAAATCATTTTAATGATACTGTCTTTTAATGATGTTTTATTCTAATTAGGGATACAAAGTTTTACAAATTATAGTAGAACTATAAAAGATAATTCCAGTTTCTTAATTCAATTTTTAAAGTATTCTTATTTTTAAACAGTAATTTTTACATTTTTAAAGCCCATTTTTGTCTTAATTATTCTATATCTTTGCCAATACTGACCAGTTATTTTTTTTTGTATTAATTTAAAAGCAAATGAAATATCTTATCAAAATAGAGAGATGTTTTTATTTTATTTTAGTATTTGGATTACTCCATACGAATAGCAGTGCGCAAAATCTTTTAAACAAACATTATTTATCTGACGACATTCAAAGTCAAATAAATTCCAATCCTGATCAAGCATTAAAAATTGCTCAATATTTATTGAGTAAAACGAGTACATCAAATGATGAAAAGGCAAAAGTGAATTACCTTATCTCGAAAGCTTATAT
Source organism: Flavobacterium dankookense (assembly GCF_004362665.1). Lineage (GTDB taxonomy): Bacteria > Bacteroidota > Bacteroidia > Flavobacteriales > Flavobacteriaceae > Flavobacterium > Flavobacterium dankookense. The sequence continues at coordinate 579,580 of NZ_SNXR01000012.1, forward strand.
CGTAAAGGGAGATTATAGTAGTGCTTTAAATTTTCTCTACGAAGAAAAAGATTATGGCGATTATCTTAATGAAGAAAAATCTATTGATATAGCTATTGCAAAAGTTAGAGTTCTAAGAGAATTATCATTAGACAAACAGTCAAAAAAAATCATTCAGCAACTCGAAAATAAACTAAAATCTACTTCAGATGGAAAGTTGAGGAAATATTTAGAGACATCAATTACTGTTGAAAAAGCCAATTATTCATTAAAGGAAAACAAAGTAAAAGAAGGAATTACGCTTTTTAAAAATCAGGAATTATCTGCAAATGAAGCTCTAAAAACAGCCAAAGAATTAGAATTAAATTATCTAATAACAAAAGGGCAATTGTTTATAGCTAACAATAATTTGGCGGAAGCCGAAAAGATTTTTCAATCAGCCATTGACAAAATCAACAAACAGAATGCTAATAATATTTATTCCAAAATTGATGCTTTAAACGGATTAGCACAAGTGCTTTTTCTAAAAAAAGAATACAACAAAGTAGTTGCCTTAACCAATGAGGCAATGATACATGCGGAGCGATTTGAAAATCTTTTTTTACAACTAAAAATCAGCGAAATCCAAAGTAAAAATTATTTAGCATTAAATGATTTTGATAACTATAAGAAAGCCAACACTAAGTTTTTTGAACTGCAAACCGAATTGGAAAACCAAGAACAAGAAGCTATCAATACTAGTTACAATCTTATTTCTGATGAATATACAGAAAACTATGAGAATGATGAAGCTAAGTACTATGATATAATTTACATTTTCTTAGGATTGGTGATTATTGCAGCATTGATTGGCTTTTTCTTTTGGCAAAAAACACTGCAACGAAAAAAACGATTAAACGAAATAATCAACTATATCGAAATTACAAGAAGTAATCTTTTGGGTGGTTTTAGTATTGCAGATAAAAAACAGGAGCCAAAAAAGAATGTTATTTTAAAAGAAACCGAAGAGCAAATTTTGAATAAATTGAAGCGATTTGAAAGTTCAAAACGATTTACTAACAAAGACATTTCGCTTGCTGTTTTAGCTGGGCAATTGGATTCAAACACCAAGTATCTTTCAGAGATTATAAACAATCATTATCATGTTAATTTTAATACTTATATCAATAAGTTGCGAATAAATTACATCATAGAAAAATTAAAAACAGATCCAAATTTTATCAATTACAAGATTAGTTATCTAGCGGAAAATTGTGGTTTTTCTTCTCATAGTAGTTTTGCAACCGTTTTTAAATCAATTACAGGAATTTCTCCAGTCAAGTTTATTGAGTTACTTAATCAAGAAAAAGAAAATAATTTATTAGAAGAATGAAAACTAGCAACTATAGCTTTTGGTTATACCTGTTGATTGGTTGTGTTTTTACAACTCAAACATTCTATGCTCAAAATTATAGAAAACTAGATAGTATTATTAATGTTGCGGGAAATGAAATTTATGTAAATCCAGACCACGTAATCGAAGTTGGTCAAACCATTGTTAAAAGTGCAGGCGACAATGTAAATTATAAAATCAAAGGATATAAATTAGTGTCAGATGCATATTCTTCAAAACGAGATTACGAAAAATCACTAGAATATCTAATAAAAGCTTCCGAACTATTAGACCAGTCAAATGATGATTTACTGAAAATAACTATTGTCAACAAAACAGGAATACAATACCATCAGCTAAAAGTATATGATAAAGCTATTCAACATCTAGACCAAGCCGAGCAGTTGATTGCAGATTATCCTAACAAAGACTCTATTCACTCCGAATTAGGGAAGAATTACATCGTTAGAGGTCTTATTTATAAAGAAAATTTGAGTTGTGCCATTGCCATTGCCTTTATTGATAGAGGAATTGCTCAGCTATTGAAATCAAAAGATAAAGCGGATGCTGCCACAAAAATTAGTATTGCGATATACAACAAAGGAAATTGTTATCTCTTATTGAACGATAATAAAAAAGCACTTGAGAATTTTCAACAATCAGCCAAATTAGCTCAAGAAGTTAATGCCAAAAGTTTAGAAGCATTTGCCTTAAAAGGTTCTGCCAAAGTTTATGCTTTGGAAGGAAAAAATTCGGATGCAATAAATGCTTTAAACAAAGCAGTGGAGCTTTCTTCTGAAGTGAATGATTTAATTTTAAACCAAGAAATTTATAGAGGTTTAGCCGAAAACTATTTGGCAATAAACGAATGGGATAAATATAAAATCAACCAAGGAAAATTTATCGACATTCAAAAATTAATCAAAGACCGCGAAAGAAATTCGGTTAGCGAATCTTTAGATGTAAAAGAAGTTGAGTTAAAAATAAAACAAGAGGATTCTTCAAAAAGATTCTATTATTTAGTATTGCTTTTATTTGTTATTTTAAGTTTAGGCATCTTTTTTTTCTATGTAATTATTAAACGAAAAAGAAAAGAAGTTGAAGCAATAAAAAACCAAATATTTGTGTTACAAAACAAAAAAGCAAAAGAAGTTTAAACTTCATTTTTATACCCAAAACACCCCAAAATACTGCCATTATACTTTGTAAATTCAGTAAATTCTAAAGCAAAACCATTTTTGCTCTATCACTATTTCCGTATCTTAGTGTAAAGAAACATAAACCACAGATTGTTTTAAGCAAACATCCGTGTAAATCAAGGCTTTGAGAGTGGTGTTTTAAGAAAAAAACACATTCAAAAAACAATGTTTTCTACTATTGATAAACGATTTTATTTCAATAAACGAATAAAATCAATAAGGAAAAATTGAAAAAAAGTGGTTAAATCGGTTTGATGTTTCTAGGAAGCTTTTTTTAAGCATTAAAGACAAATTTTTTGAAACAAATTTTAAATAATAGTATAAATTGAAAATTAATTTCTTGACGAATTTTTGTCGAAAATTGATTTTTACAACGAATTAAATTACCAACTAAATAATTTACAAAATGCAAAAAAATTACCCCTTTTTTGAAACCACATTATTAAAACCTGTAAATGGTATTTTTCAAAACAATAACGCTTCTGGTAAAAATATCTTTCAGCGATTTTTCGTTTTGTTATTAATATTGCTAGCTAATTTTAGTTACAGTCAACTAGCAACGGAGGCATTTGAAAGTGGTATTCCGACAACATGGGCAATTAGAGGAACGCAAGGTGGTGTTTCAACAACCTTTACTAACAATTGGGTTCATACACCAACTGGCGGTTATTTGGCTAGTGGTGCAGCTACACTAAATCCTTCAACTAATAATACCGTTGGTACAACAGCGGAGTATTTTATGATTACTCCTCAGTTTTTGACACCAGCTGATGGTCAGATTCGTTTTTTTACTAAGCAAGGAAGTTTTACGAACAGAGGAACTGTATATCAGTTAAGAATATCTACTGCAAATCAGCCTGATTTGAGTAGTTTTAATGTGACGTTACAATCTTGGACAGAGTTGCAATTAAATACTGCTGCAACAACATGGGAAGAAAAAATTGTTAATATACCAACCATACCTGCTGGAATTCCAGTTTATTTAGCTTTTGTTGCCATAACTAATCAAACTGGAACTACAGCTACAAGTGGCGATTCTTGGTTTATAGATAATGCACGAGTAATTTCAAGTTGTTCTCCAGTAACAACGCCAATGATTGTTCCATCTGAAACTGGAGCAACAATATCTTGGACACATCCGTCGGCTACTCAATTTCAAATAAATATTGTACCAGCTGGAGCAGGAAATCCAGCAACAGGAACTCCAACAGGAAATAGTTATAATGCAGCAGGTTTAGAGCCATCAACTAATTATGATGTTTATATAATTGCTAATTGTGATGGTTCTACATCGAGTGCTTGGGCTGGACCATTTCCTTTTAGCACAACAACAGTTGGTTTAACCTGTACAACATCAATAGTTATTCCGCCAGATGTTACAACAGCGCCATATACTTTAAGTTCTAATTTAGATCAATTTTATGATGGTACAACTTATGTTGAAATGGATAGTCAAATAATGAGCTGTCAACCAATTGGTCAAACTGGTAATTTATTATTAGGAAACCATGTTTATCTTTCTTATACACCGACCACATCTGGTTTAATTGATATCACACAAACGGTAAATGTTCTCTCTGGTGGTGGCGGAAATAATTGTTATAATGATCTTTCAAGTGTTTTTGTCTTTGATGGTTGTGCAGGAGTTGGAACGTCAGCAGCATGTTTAGCTGCAGTGGCTACATCTAGTAATGCAAACACGGCGCAAATTTCGAATTTTTATGCTGAGGCTGGAAAGGAATATGTATTTGTAATTTCATCACCATATGAACAGTCCAATCCTGGAGCAGGAGTTTGTTTTACTTTTACAATTAGTGGTTCTGCTTGTCCTTCGCCAGCAGTGCTAACTCTAGATAATCTACAACAAACATCAGCTCTAGCTTCATGGAACAATGTTCAAAATCTTGTAAACGCATGGGAGTATATTGTTTTGCCTTCTTCTTCAGCTGCTCCAACAGCTGCTCAATCTGGTACACCAACTAATACAAATAGTAATAATCCTTTGTCAGGACTTTCTCCAGGAACGAGTTATAATTTATTTGTTCGTTCAATATGTGGAACTCCTGGAGCATGGAGTGCACCATTATTTTTTACAACACAATGTAACCCTCAAACATTACCCTATTATACTGGATTTACAAATGCATCAACAGTTAACGGAAATCCAGAACCATGTTGGTCAGTATTAAATTTGAATAATGATCAATATCAGTTTAATTATGGTAGCGATTGGCAAGGTGAACCTGTTGCAAAATTATCTACAGGAAATGCTGGTAATCAAACAAATGATATGTTGATTTCGCCTCAATTTAATTTAGATGGTGTTACTCAAAAGAGACTTCGTTTTAAATATCAAGTTTATGGTAATTGGGGATTAATAGTAGATAATCCAACTGGTGGACCAGGTTCGTTTGAAATTTTGCTTTCAACCAATGGTTTAGGAGAAGGTGATTTTACAACCGTTTTAGTTCCTTTAAGTTCATATACTACAGCTTACAATTATATTGAAATGATTGTTCCAATTCCAATGAATATCACTGGAAATATAAACATTGCTTGGAAATTACCAGCTGGAGCAAACCAAACAGGTACTCAATTTTATATTGATGATGTTTATGTAGAAGATTTACCAGCATGTTCTGAGCCATCTTATCCAACAGTTACTCCTGGAACTTTAACTTCAACTTCGGTTGAAATATCTTGGACTAATGGTTATCAAAATACACAATGGGAATTAGTTGCACAACCATTAGGTACTGGTATTCCAACTCAACCTGGAATTATTGTAAGCACTAATCCATATACACTAAACAATTTAATTCCTTCAACACGATATGAGTTTTATATGAGAGCTTATTGTAGCGATACAGAGCAAAGTATTTGGGTTGGACCAATTAATTTTAATACCGTTTGTATTGCTCAATTTTCTCCTTATTTAGAAAGCTTTAATGACGACGACGTTACTACAAAAAAATTCTGTTGGACTACTAATAATGTAAATGGTGATATTGCACAATGGACAATAAACGGAACAGAAGCAAGTATTCAACCTCAAGGACAATTTTTTAATCCTTTCGTTTCTTATGACGACTGGTTAATTAGTGTTCCTGTTAATGTAACTGGACCAAAAATACTTCGTTTTAAGTATAGAGCAGCAACTTCTTTATTCTTCCCAACTCCGAGAGGTAATTTCGAAGTATTAATGTCACCAACACAAGACTTTGCCACTTATACCACATTGATTCCTTCACATGATTTTACTAATGGAGGTTATTTAGAAGATTCGGTTTTATTTAACGGAACAGGAACTTTTTATATAGCGTTTAGAATGTCGCCTACAATTGAAAATCCCGGAGCTACAGGTATTGTAATGATTGATGATGTTAAAATTGAAGATGCTCCAGCTTGTCCAGATCCAAATCCTGCTAATTTAACGGCTACAGGAATTACTCCAACAACGGCTAATTTAGTTTGGACAGCAGGAAATACAGAAACGCAATGGCAAGTTGTTATACAAGAACCATTATCCGGAATTCCAACTGGTTCTGGTACAACAGTTACTACAACGCCAACATATAATGCCACTAACTTAACAGAAAATACGGCTTATGAATACTATGTTAGAGCTATTTGTAGTGGTTCTGAAAGTAGTAATTGGGTTGGACCTTATCCTTTTAGAACTATCTGTAACCCATTTCCAACACCGTTTATAGAAACTTTTGATAGCAATTCTCAAACAGAAACTTGTTGGACAATTGTAAATGGTAATGGCGATTCTGATTTTTGGCAGCTTAGTCAACCAGCAAATCCAATTTTTGGCGATCAAATGGCTGGTTTGTTCTCGGGAAATAATGGAAATAATAACGAATGGTTAATTACACCAACACTTATGGCTCGACCTGGTCAAAGACTTCGTTTTTACTACAAAGTACTTAGCAGTGATTTTGAAGAAGATTTAAAAGTAATGCTATCTACAAATGGTGTTGCTACAAATCAATTTTCGACAATTTTATATGAAAACAATGTTGTTATACAAACTGATGCTACTGGAACGGTAGCAGGTTCTAATACAATAACATTAGTTTCTACTCAAGGTGTTCAATTGGGTGATAGAGTTGATATTCCAGGTTGGGTAATTCCATATGGTTCAACCGTTACTGCCATAAATGGAACAACAATAACCATATCAGGAAATGCAGACGTAACTGCTGCTGGACCATTAAATGTAACTTTTGTTCATGACGTTATTAATAATGTTGAAGTGCGTGAAATGGTTATTAATCTAACAGATATTACAGCTCCAACAAATATTAACCTTGCGTTTTATACTCCTTTCTTTCCACCAAATCCCTGGAATTATAGAGGTCAATATACTTTTATAGATAATGTAATTGTGGAAGATATCCCAGCTTGTCCATCAGTAATTAATGTTACAACATCCAATATTATTGATGTTGCAGCGGATATTAACTGGGAAACTACAGGTTCAGAAACAGCTTGGGAAATTTCAGTTCAACCTTTTGGAACTCCACCGCCAACAGGTGCTACTTTACCTGAATACCTTCATACAACAACTTCTCATCCTTATACTGTTACAGACTTAACTCCTTCAACTTTATATGAATATTATATTAGAGCTGTTTGTAGTTCTTCTTCTCAAAGTGAGTGGATTGGTCCATTTGAAATTTTAACTCGATGCGATTATTCTAATGTATGTCAATATACTATTTCGGTTACTAATGGAAATACAGGTCAAGTGACGGATAATGTTAGTGTAATGCAAAACGGAATTGAAATGCAAGCACTCGAATTCCCTGGTTTTGGACAGCCAGAAGTAATAGATTATACCGTTTTCTTGTGTAGAGGTGTTGAGTTTAGCTTATACTGGAATGGTTTTGGAAGTGGAGTTCAATACTCAGAAGCACAAATAGTTGTTAAAGACGAAGCGAACAATATCGTTTGGACAAGTCCGTTAGGATTAGGTGCCGTAAATACAACTCTTTTTACTGGAATTGCCAATTGTGGAACTGTTACTTGTCCGCAACCAACGAATTTAGCAGTAAGTAACCAAGGTGTCTTGTCTTGGACTGCTGGAGGTTCTGAGACTCAATGGGAAGTTTTTGTACAACCATTAGGAAATGGTACAATTCCACAAACAGGAATTATTGTAAACACACCAACATATACACCAGTTGCAACTGATTTTACAGTTTCAACTGCAAGTACTTATGAATATTTTGTTCGAGCTGTTTGTAGCACAACAGATAAAAGTTATTGGTCTGGACCAAAAGTATTCATTAGAAATGACGAACCAACCAATGCTGTTCGTTTACAAGTAAATACTGGAACTTCATGTGAAGTTTCTGGTGTTGACGCTTCATTTATTTCGGCAACGGCTTCAACAGTTCCAACCTCTTGTGCAGGAACTAATGGTGGTGATATTTGGTACGATTTCGTTGCAACTTCAAGAGTACATGTTATTGAATTAAGCGATTTTGCTCCAGGAAGTTATTTTACATCTGCTTTTGTTGGTCTTTGGCCAAAAATAATGATGTCGTTATATGAAGAACAAACAGATGGTTCACTTGTTGAAAAAGGATGTAGTGAGAACAATTCATTTGTTGCAAGTTATTCAACGGAACTAGTTGTTGGAAAAACATATAAAATTAGATTAAAATTAGATAGTAATGTTCCAAATGATAAGACCTTCCATATCTGTATTACAACGCCACAGGATTTGTGTGAAATGGATGCTTTCAATTATGATTTTGAAAAATTACCATTACAATATGTTACAGGTGTTACAACAATTATTGATGCAACAGTTACACCAGGTTGGAGAGTTAATACCGATTGGGGAACAATGTTCTTCCAAGAAGCTTCTAATTCAGGAAATGTTTATCCATTCTCAGGTGGTCAATGTATTCAATTAACACAAGATGATGAAAGTACTTGGGATGAAAGTGATCCAAATATCAAAGGCTTGTACAAAGATTTTGACACTACTGAAATTACTAAAATGGACTATAGCTTTGCTTCTGCAACAAGAGGAAATGGCTCAACGGTTCAATTATTCGCTGGTCCGCCAACAGGTCCATTTACATTAGTTACCGAAGATTTTGCAAATAGTTTGGACTGGGAATGGGTTAGAGGAACTTATGTTGTTCCTGCTGGTCAAAATACTACGCGCTTTATTTTCCGAACAAAATTTTATGATATAGGTCACGTTTTAGATGCTGCAAATTTCAAAGCAAATGTCGATATCAATATCGATACTGCTGATACTACTTTAGATTGTATTACTACTACAATGGAATTTGATGCCAATGGTTTTGGTGTTTGGGAAGCAGACGCAAACAATCCTGGAGCAACAACAATAGCAAATCCAAATAGTGGCTCAACAAATGTTTCTGGTTTTAACGCACCAGGAGAATATGTGTTCCATTGGAAATCACGTTATTGTGATAAAACAGTAACGATTACTAAACAAGGAACTACAGAAACAGCAGAAGTAGTAAGTCCTGTTATTTATTGTTTAAATGATGTGCCATCAGCTTTAACAGCAACAGTTTCTGCAGGAAATACGGTTAAATGGTATACTCAAGCAATTGGCGGAGTTGGTTCATCAACTGCTCCAACACCAAATACATCTGTAGCTGGCAGTTCTCAAATGTTTTATGCTGCATCAGTTGATGCTAATGGCTGTGAAGGTCCAAGAGCAGAAATTATTGTGCAAGTAAATGAGTTACCTTCTGCTACAATTTCAGGAACAACAACCGTTTGTGCAAATTCAACAGCAACTATTACTTTTAATGGAACGTCAAACGCTGTGGTTACTTACACTATCAATGGTGGTTCAAACCAAACAATTACTTTGGACTCAACAGGTGTTGCAACAGTAATAACTTCTGCTTTAACTACAGATACAACGTATGCTTTAGTAAGTGCCGCAATCACAAATGGAATTACATGTTCGCAAACACTAACAGGTTCAGTCATTGTAACGGTAGAATCATTAGCGACTGCCACAATATCAGGAACAACAGTCATTTGTGAAGGTTCTACAGCAACAATAACGTTTAATGGAACAGCAAATGCAACCGTAACCTATACAATAAATGGTGGAGCAAATCAAACGATACTTTTAGATGGTTCTGGAAATGCTACAATTACAACTCCAGCGTTAACTACAACTACAACTTACGCATTAGTTAGTGCAGCTGCATCAGGAACGTTATCTTGTTCTCAAAATCAAACAGGTTCGGTTGTTATAACTGTAAATCCTATCATAACTCCAGTAACAGATTTTACATACGAGCAAACAACATATTGTTCTGATGCTGAAAATATTTTACCTCAAGGAAGTTTTGCAGCTGGTGGAAATTTCTCAGCGCCCACAGGCTTAGTTATTGATGCTAATACGGGTGAAATAAACATCGGAAACAGTACCATTGGAACCTATTTAGTAAAATATAAAATTGATGAAGAACCTACTTCATGTAATCTTGGTGGAGAAAGTGAATTTGAAATAATAATCACTAACGGGTTTAATTATACAATTGATGAAGTATGCGAGAACAGCATGTTGATGATTCAAGTTGCCAATGCTGATTTCAATTTAGAAACAGCCAATTATATATGGAGCCAAGCCAATACGACAGTTGGAACTAATAATCCATCATTTAATGTGAATGAATATTTAGCGCAAAATCCATCATTAAATTTACCATTAACATTTAGCGTAACTGTTGGATTAAATGGCTGTTCAAAAGAACAAAATATCACTATTGAAAATAATCCTTGCCAAGATATTCCAAGAGGTATTTCGCCTAACAATGATCAAGTAAATGATGCATTTGACTTAACTGGTTATGGTGTAAAAGAAATCACAATTTTCAATCGATATGGAACTAAAGTATTCTCTTTCTCGGGGAATTACTCCAACCAATGGAAAGGACAATCGGACAGCGGAAATGAATTGCCAGATGGAACTTATTTCTATACCATTAGCACCAATGACGGTACCAAAACAGGTTGGGTATATATCAACAGAGAATATTAATAAAGGAAGCTTTTAATAAATAAAAATGACACACCTAATGAAAAAAGGATATTTAGCACTAGCATTACTATCATTGTTCGCATTGGAAGTTCAAGCACAGCAAGATCCACATTATACGCAATATATGTATAATATGAACGTAATGAATCCAGCCTATGCAGGTTCAAAAGAAACTATTTCTGGAGCATTACTTTATCGTCAACAATGGGCAGGATTAGAAGGCGCGCCAAAAACAGCCACTTTTTCTATTCATAGTCCAGTTGGTAAAAATGTTGGATTAGGATTTTCTGCTATTTCAGATAAAATAGGTCCAGTCGAAGAGACTAATGTTTTTGGAGATTTCTCCTATACGGTAAATATGGGTGGAGATAGTAAATTGGCATTTGGTTTAAAAGCGGGAGCAATTTTCCAAAAAATTGGTTTGTTTTCAGAAATTGGAAACGGATACACACAACAACCAAATGATTTTGCTTTCGATGAAAACAGTAATAATATCAAATTGAACATTGGTACAGGATTATTTTTCTATACCAAAAAATATTATGCTGCATTGTCTGTTCCAAATATGCTTGATGGAAAACATCTAGACATTACACGAAACGGTCAAGAATATCAATTTGGAAGTGACACACAACATTATTTTCTTACGAGTGGTTATGTTTTCGATTTGTCGACAAATACTAAATTTAAACCTTCTTTCATGCTAAAATCAGCATTCAAAGCACCAACTTCTTTAGATTGTTCAGCAAATTTTTTATTTTTTGAAAAATATGAAATTGGTGGAACCTATCGTTTAGACGACTCTTTTGGAGCTATGATAAACTTTGCGGTTACACCATCAATACGTGTTGGTTATGCTTATGATCATGTAATTTCTGATATTAGAGGAACTGCTCCAGCTTCACATGAATTCATGTTGTTATTTGACTTAAATTTGTCTAAAAAAGTTTCTGTTTCACCAAGATTTTTCTAAAAACAACCAACCATGAACAAAACATATATCACACTTAGTTTGATGTTGCTGCTAACAGCAAGTTATGGACAGAATAGTGCAACTCTAAAAGCTGACAAACTTTTTGAAAGCTACCAATATGTTGCCGCAATAGACGAATATACTAAACTCGCCGAAGGGAAAAACGGTAACGAATATATTTATACACAATTAGCAGATAGTTATTATAACGTATTCGACTCAGAAAATGCCGCGAAGTGGTTTGCCAAAGCTACCGCAAAAGGAAAAGCCGATGCTGAAACGTATTATCGCTATGCACAAACCTTGAAAGTTTTAGGGAAATATCAAGAAGCCAATAAGCAAATGGATGTTTTTTCAAAAATGATTCCTTCGGATGCAAGAGCGAAAGAGCATTTGGCAAATCCAAATTACATTCCAAGTTTAGCTAACAATTCAAAATTGTTTGACGTTGTTTCAACGAATATCAACAGCAAAGGACAAAGTGATTTTGGCGCTATGTTAACCAATGATAACACACTTTATTTTGCTAGTACCAGAAATAGTTCTAACAAAACCGATAACTGGAACAAGCAACCTTATTTGGATATTTACCAGGCAACAAGAGATGAAAAAGGAACTTTTTCTGAACCTACTCAAGTAAAAGAATTAAACACACCTTTTCATGATGGTCCAATTACATTAAGTGCTGATGGAAATACAATGTATTTTGCACGTGATGGTCATAGCGAAGGGCAATTCGAAAAAAATAAAAAAAGTAATATCAAAGTGGGTCAACAAGGAATTTACAAAGCAACAAAAGTTGACGGTAAATGGACAAATGTTGAAGCTTTGCCAATCAATAGTACAAGTTATTCGGTTACCAATCCTAGTTTAAGTAAAGATGGGAAAACATTGTATTTTGCTTCAAATATGCCAAATGGTTTAGGCGAATCGGATATTTGGAAAGTTGCTATTGAGGCAAACGGATATGGAAAACCTCAAAATTTAGGTTCAAATGTAAACACAGCCGATAGAGAAAATTTCCCTTTTATTGATGATGACAACACATTGTATTTTGCTTCAACAGGAAGACAAGGTTTTGGTGGTTTTGATGTTTTTAAAGCCGATATGAATAGTTCTTCACCAGCAAAAAATCTAGGAAAACTTGTAAATACTGAGAAAGATGATTTCTCCTTTAGTTTTAATAAAAATCAAAATGTAGGTTATTTTTCTTCAAACAGAAACGGAAATGATGCTATTTATTCTGCATTACCATTGTGCAAAGCAGAAGCTATCGTTTTGGTTACAAATGCTAAAACTAAAAACCCGTTAGCCAATGCTTCGGTTGGAATATTAGATGCAAAAGGAAATGTAATTGCTACCGAAAAAACCAATTCAGAAGGAAAAGTTAGTTATCCAATCGAATGTAATTTGGGTTATGGATTGCAAATTGCTGCTCAAAACTTTGAATCAACTTCTTCTGCTGTAAAAGCTGATAAAGCTGGTGCAACAACAGTTGAGGTTTCTTTAACGCCATCGGAAGTAATAATTACAGATAAAGAAGTGATTTTAAGTCCAATTTTCTTTGAATATGATAAAAGTAATATCACAGCTCAAGGTGCAGCCGAATTGGATAAATTAGTCAAAGTGATGAAGGACAATCCTTCGATGGTAATTTTTGTAAAATCGCATACCGATTCAAAAGGAAGCAATGATTATAACCTGAAATTATCTGAAAGAAGAGCACAATCTACCGTTCAATATATAGTTTCCAAAGGAATTTCTCAAGGAAATATCTCTGGAAAAGGATTTGGAAGTACTGAACAAAAAGTAAGTTGTGGTACTGATTGCACTGCTGAACAAGATGCTCAAAACAGACGTTCAGAATTCTTGATTGTAAAAAAATAGATTAATAGAATACCTCCCGATTTATTAAGATTAAAGTTTAAAAGTTAATTAATTTTGTAAATGGAAATCAATAGCTAATCTCAAAAAAATTTGGGATTGGCTATTGTGCATAAATTAAGATTGTTTAATGAAGAATATTTTAAAGTTAATTTTAGCATTGGTTTTTACGAATTTAGTTGTTGCACAAAACGAACCAAATGATTGTGTCAACGCTATAATTGTATGCGGAAATGGTAGTTTCACATCCAACGCAAATGGTAGCGGAAGTACTCAAGAAATCAATGCCTGTGGCGGAATGGAAATTAATTCCCTATGGTTAAAAATAAATATTGTTCAAGGTGGAACGTTGGGTTTTAATATAATTCCTGATGATCCTAGTATTATTGTTGATTATGATTTTTGGGTTTTTGGACCAAATCCTAATTGTACAGCTTTAGGAGTTCCAATCAGATGCGCCACGACGAATCCGCAAGAAGCTGGATTAACCAATAATATTACAGGAATGAATGGTTCAACTTTGTTAACACAAACTGGACCTGGTTCTGATGGAAATGGTTTTGTTAGATGGTTAACGGTTGTTCCTGGACAATCCTATTATATTGTCATTGACAGACCTGTTGGAGATGGCGGTTTTCAAATTCAATGGACAGGTTCAGCCATGTCAGGAACAGGAGCTTTTACAACTCCGCCAACCGTAAATTCAATAGCAGACGTTTTGACTTGTAGTAATACTCCAAATGTTGGGATTTACAATCTTGATACAGTAAGATCACTCATAAATGCAGATACTTCTAACAATACGATTTCATTTCATACTTCCCTAGAAGAAGCAAATGATAATACAAATCCATTGCCAGATATTTATGCCAATACATCAAATCCTCAAACAATTTTTGTCAGAGTAACTAATAATTTGTCGGGTTGTTACAACACAACAGACTTTGATTTAGTAGTGAATTTAGTACCTAATGCATCGTTAAGTGTCTCTGATACAGATATATGTTCTGGTGATGGTGTAACAGTCACTTTTACTGGAACTCCTAATGCAACATTTGATTACAGTATTGATGGTGGTCCAATTCAAACTGCAATTCTAAATGCTTCAGGAACATTTACAATGACAGAAATTCTTACTTCAGATAGGACATATACATTAACTGGAGTTAGAGTTCTAGATGGCTTAGGAGCTATAATCTGTTCACAACCATCGAATCAGACAATTACTGTTGCCGTAAATCCCGCGCCTACAGTAACCATATCGGGAACGACAACAATTTGTTCTGGAGCAACTACTAATATTACTTTTAATGGCACTCCAAATGCAACTGTTACTTACACCGTTGATGGAGGTAGTAATCAAACTATTCTATTGGACAATACTGGTTTTGCTGTTCTAACAACTCCAGTATTAACTTTAGACAGTACTTACAACTTAGTAAATGTTATTTCATCAGGTACTTCTTTATGTAGCCGAGTAATATCAGGCTCTGCTATTGTGACAATTGGGTCACTTCCAACGGTAACTATTTCAGGAACTACAACAATATGTTCAGGTGATACAACTCAAATAATATTTACTGGAACAGCAAATGCAACAGTTACCTACACAGTTGATAGCGGTAGCAACCAAACAATTTTATTAAATGGAATGGGTTCAGCTGTTTTAACCACACCAGCATTGACTAACAACAGTATTTATGATTTAGTTAATGTTTCATTGCCTGGAACTCCACTTTGTATTCAATCCCAAACAGGTTCTGCTTTTATATCTATAAGTCCTTTGCCAACAGCAAGTATTTCTGGAACAACAACAATTTGTTCTGGTGAATCGGCTCAAATAACATTTACCGGAACCCCAAATAGTGAAGTTACCTATAACATTGGAACAAATCCAAACCAAACTATTATGTTAGATTCTATCGGTAATGCTTTACTCTGGACTCCAGTTTTGAACACTACAACATCTTATAATTTGATTAGTGTTAAAGATTTAAATACTACTTGCTCTCAATCACAAATAGGAATAGCAATCATAACGATTCTTCCAAAACCCTTTGCCAATCCAACCATTACAGATTATGCCTTGTGTGATTACACCAATCCGGGCGATGGAGAAGAGGTTTTCACTTTAAACAGTAAAACGGCAGAGATAATCAACGGGCAAGTAGGTTTAACGGTAGGCTATTATCTAACCCAACAAGACGCAGAAGACCAAATTAATCCATTACCAAATTTATACACCAATACGACTATTGG
>NZ_SNXR01000013.1 GCF_004362665.1 Flavobacterium dankookense
AAACGCAGCAGGAACAGCTACGATAGTAGTAAGTCCAACAGCAACAGGAACTATCAATATAGTAAGCGTAGCAAGTTCAGGTAATCCAAGTTGTATCAATCCACAAACGAGTAGTATTCCAATCACAGTTTTACCCTTACCAACGGCAAGTGTAACGGCCAATCCAACAACGATTTGTCAAAACGGAACTACGACTTTAACGTTTACAGGAACACCAAATGCAACAGTAACGTACAACATCAATGGAGGAACCAACCAAACGATAACATTAAACGCAGCAGGAACAGCCACAATATCAGTAAGTCCAACCACAACAGGAACAATCAATATAGTAAGCGTAGCAAGTTCAGGAACACCAAGTTGTATAAATCCACAAACGAGTAGTATTCCAATCACAGTTTTACCATTACCAACGGCAAGTGTAACGGCCAATCCAAGTACTATTTGTGAAAACGGAACCACGACTTTAACCTTTACAGGAACACCAAATGCTACAGTAACGTACAACATCAATGGTGGAACCAACCAAACAATAACCTTAAACGCAGCAGGAACAGCTACGATAGTAGTAAGTCCAACAGCAACAGGAACTATCAATATAGTAAGCGTAGCAAGTTCAGGTAATCCAAGTTGTATCAATCCACAAACGAGTAGTATTCCAATCACGGTTTTACCATTACCAACGGCAAGTGTAACGGCTAATCCAAGTACTATTTGTGAAAACGGAACTACGACTTTAACGTTTACAGGAACACCAAATGCTACAGTAACGTATAACATCAATGGTGGAACCAACCAAACGATTACGTTAAACGCAGCAGGAACAGCTACGATAGTAGTAAGTCCAACAGCAACAGGAACTATCAATATAGTAAGCGTAGCAAGTTCAGGTAATCCAAGTTGTACAAATCCACAAACGAGTATCATTCCAATCACAGTTTTACCATTACCAACGGCAAGTGTAACGGCCAATCCAAGTACTATTTGTGAAAACGGAACCACGACTTTAACCTTTACAGGAACACCAAATGCAACAGTAACGTACAACATCAATGGAGGAACCAACCAAACAATAACACTAAACGCAGCAGGAACAGCTACGATAGTAGTAAGTCCAACCACAACAGGAACAATCAATATAGTAAGCGTAGCGAGTTCAGGAACACCAAGTTGTACAAATCCACAAACGAGTAGTATTCCAATCACAGTTTTACCATTACCAACTGCGAGTGTAACGGCCAATACAAGTACTATTTGTGAAAACGGAACCACGACTTTAACCTTTACAGGAACACCAAATGCTACAGTAACGTACAACATCAATGGTGGAACCAACCAAACAATAACCTTAAACGCAGCAGGAACAGCTACGATAGTAGTAAGTCCAACGGCAACAGGAACAATCAATATAGTAAGTGTAGCAAGTTTAGGAACACCAAGTTGTATCAATCCACAAACGAGTAGTATTCCAATCACGGTTTTACCCTTACCAACGGCAAGTGTAACGGCCAATCCAAGTACTATTTGTGAAAACGGAACTACGACTTTAACGTTTACAGGAACACCAAATGCAACAGTAACGTACAACATCAATGGTGGAGCAAACCAAACAATAACCTTAAACGCAGCAGGAACAGCTACGATAGCAGTAAGTCCAACAACAACAGGAACTATCAATATAGTAAGTGTAGCAAGTTTAGGAACACCAAGTTGTAACAATCCACAACCGAGCAGTATTCCGATTACTATAGTTGAAGCACCAGTTGCTGGAGTTGCACCACAACCCCAAGTATTTTGTGTCACTTCACCGTCAATTGATTTATTTTTATTACTTGGAAATACAGCCCAAACTGGTGGAACTTGGTCATCAGCATTGGCAAGTGGAACAGGTGTTTTCAACCCTGCTGTTGATTTGTCAGGAAGTTATACTTATACTGTCACTGGCAATCCATTATGTCCTCCAGCACAAGTAACAGTACAAGTAACTGTAAATCCAATTCCAAATGCTGGAAGTGATGTCGTTAATTACAATATATGTTCCAATCAAAATCCAGTTGATTTGTTTACACTTTTGGGTTCAAATGCTCAAACAGGCGGAACTTGGTCACCAACATTAGTAAGTGGAACAGGAGTTTTGAATCCTTCTGTTGATGCTTCAACAACTTACACTTATACAGTAGTTGGAATTGCTCCATGTGTAGATGATTTTGCAACTATTGAAGTAATAATCACTCAAGGACCAGAAGCAGGAAATAGTAATTCAATCACTGTTTGCGAAAATAGTAATCCTCAAGACTTATTTTTAGCTTTAGGACCAAATGCTCAAACAGGTGGAACTTGGTCACCAGCATTAACAAGCGGAACAGGAGTTTTCGATCCTGCTTTAGACTTGGCAGGAGATTACACGTATTCACTTTCTGGAAATGACCCATGTGATAATGATGAAGCGACAATAACTGTAATTGTAAATCCTGTGCCTGATGCTGGAGAAGATGGGACACATATTTTCTGTACAAATGATGCACCTCAGGATTTATTTGATTTCTTAAATGGTAATCCACAAACAGGTGGAACTTGGTCGCCAGCATTAGCTAGTGGAACTGGCGTATTCAATCCTTTGGTTGATGTTGCTACTACTTATACCTATACTGTTGGTGGGAATTTATGTGATACTGATACTGCAAATGTTGTAATTACTGTGGTTCAATCTCCAATTGCTGGTGCTGACGGGCAATTAACAACATGTGCAGATGTAATAAATTTAGATTTAACTACTGGTTTAGATGGAACGCAAGGAGTTGGAACTTGGACAGATGATGACAATACTAGCGCTTTAACTGGAAATGTTTTCAATCCATCATTAGTTGGTGTTGGAACTTATACATTTACTTACACAGTTACAGGAGGAACTTCACCATGTACAACAGATACTTCAGTCGTAACTGTAACAGTTAATCCATTGCCAAATGCTGGAGATTTTGTAGCTACTTCTCCAATTTGTACTTCAGTAGGAACGTTTGATTTGGATACTTTATTGACAGGTCAGGACTTGGGTGGAAATTGGCTCGATAGTACAAATACAATAATAGTAAATCCAATTAATGTTAGTGCTTTAACCTCGGGAGTCTATAATTATACTTATGAAGTTACTAATTCTTGTGGAGATGACGAGCAGTTAGTACAATTAGAAATCTTACCAACACCAGTTGTTTTAACTTCAAATGTAACCATAACTCCAATTTGTATTGGCGGTAATGCTACTGTTCAGTTTAGTGGAATGCAAGATGGAAACTATACTATAAATTATTCTGTTTCGGGTGTAAATAATATCACAACTCAATCCGAAACTATAACAATAACTGGCGGTTTAGGAAGTTTTAGCATTCCATCAACATCGCTTTCTAACATCGGAACATCTACTATAACATTTGAAAACATTACTAATACAGTAACAAATTGTACCGCTACTTTAACAAATAGTTCAGCGATTATCGAAGTGAAACCTTTATTAGATATTTTTCCAAATGTAATCACAGTTGCAAATGTTTGCCTTGGTACTGATGTTACAGTTGTATATACTAATGCAACTAATTTCCCAGACGGAACATATCAATTTAATTATACCATTCCAACAGGAAATCCAACAACAGGAAATTCAGGAGATGTTTTAATTACTGCTGGAAATGGTCAATTTACAATTCCTGCATCTGTTTTTGCAACGGTTGGAAGTTATGCTTTAACTTTAACTGGAATAACTTCTACTACGGAATGCTCTAATCCAACGGTTTCATCATCGGTTACTTTTGATGTTCAAGCGACGCCAAATTCAGGAACATTTACTGGATTAATTTCTATTTGTCCATCAACGGGAGTTTTAGATTTAAATTCACTTTTGGAGAATGAAGATACAGGTGGCGAATGGAAAGATAGTACTGGACAAGTTGTCAATTCTCCTTTGACGATTATCAATTTTTCTCCAGCAACTTATTCTTATACCTATACTGTCACCAATTCGTGTGCTTCGGTTTCTACAACGGTTCAGTTTACTATTTTACCAAATCCACAAATAGCGTCATTTAATATTTCAATAAATCCGAACTGTCTTGGAATAGATACAATTGTAACTTTAAATGGAATGGTAGATGGTATTTATGCAATATCCTATGATTTGTCTGGAAGTAATACCTTAGCTGGACAAACTGCAACCGTAACAATTGCAGCTGGTACAGGAACTTTTACTATTCCAAGTTCAAATTTGACCAACATTGGAACAACTGTTATCACAATTACTGCTATTTTGAATACAGTAAGTACTTGTTCTAATAATGTTGTTAATGTTTCTGCTCAAATACAAATTACGCCACTTTCTTCAATTGATAGTTCTAATATTAGCATATCAAATGTTTGTATTGGAGATGATTTGACTGTTCAAATAACAAATGCTACCAATCTAGTTGATGGAGTATATCAGTTTAGTTATTCCATTCCTAATGCAAATCCAACTACTGGAAATTCAGGCGATGTAACAATTACTTCTGGTAACGGACAGTTTACAATTCCTGCAGCTTCCTTTTCAACAGCTGGGAATTATATTTTAACAATCGTTGGTATAACTACTAATTCGGGTTGTTCTAATACAACAGTTACAGCTACTACTAATTTTACAATTCAACCATCTTTAGATATAACTGGCGCAACGGTTTCTGCACAAGATACTTGTGTTAATTTTCAAAGTTTAGTGACTATTTCAAACGCAAATAATTTGCCAGATGATAGTTATACCATCACTTATACTTTATCTGGAGCAAATGCATTTACCGAAACCATAACAATTCCTTTTGTTTCTGGTTCTGCAATTTTCCCACTAGCGCAAACCAATTTAACTAACGCTGGTTCAACTACAATTACGATTACGGATATCATTTCTACCACAGTGATATGTGGATTAAACGGAATAACTTTTCCACCATATTCATTTGAGGTTGAACAATTAGGCACACCAACTTTAATTCAAGAAGGCAATCTTTTCTGTGAAGATGAAAATCCAACCATTGCTAATTTATCGGCAAATATTTTAAATGGACAAACTGTCATTTGGTACACTTCTGAAACTGGCGGAACAGCTTATGCAGAAACAGATTTATTAGTTCACAATACAACTTATTATGCTGCTTTAATTTCTCAAAGTGGTTGCGAAGGACCAACACGATTAGAAGTTACAGTTGATTTAACCATTTGTGATGATATTCTAATTCCTGATGGTTTCTCTCCAAATGACGATACCATCAATGATACTTTTGAAATTAAAAACCTGCCAATAGTATACCCTAATTTTAAATTAGAAATATATAATCGCTACGGAAACATATTATATAATGGAAATAAAAATACACCACTTTGGGATGGAACTACAACTGAAAAAGGATTGAATGTTGGAGGAAATGTACTGCCTACAGGTGTTTATTTCTATATTCTATATTTCAATGATGGTGTTAAAAAACCAGTTCAAGGCAGATTATATTTAAGCAGATAAAGGAAATGAGTACAATTATGAAACATCGATTTTTAAAATACCTCATTGCAACAGCATTCTTTTTGATGGCTGTAAAATCCTCTGCGCAACAAGATCCTATGTTTACACATTATATGTATAACATGAGTGTAATCAATCCAGCTTACGCTACTGATAATACTGATGTATTAAATCTTGGTGGATTATATCGAGCACAATGGGTTGGCGCAGTTGGCGGACCAACTTCAGGAACATTTTTTGCTCATAAAGCGATGTCAAAGAGAGTAGAGTTGGGTGTTTCTATTGTTCATGATGAAATTGGTGATGTGGTAAATGAAAATAATATATACGTTGATTTTGCTTATGTTTTGCCCATTTCAGAAACCATGAAATTATCGCTTGGCGCAAAAGGTGGTGTAACTTTATTTGACACTAATTTCAATGGTTTTGAATTTACTGATCCTGAACTTGATCCTGCATTTGCAAATAACATAAGTAAAGTTTATCCAAATGTTGGAGCAGGAATGTATTTGTTTGGCGATAATTATTATGCTGGAGTTTCTGTGCCAAATTTATTAATGACCAGACATCTCGAACGTCAAGATGGAATTGTTGAAACTGGAGTTGAAGCAATGCACTTTTTTATCACAGGTGGTTATGTTTTCAAATTTAACAATAACGAAAATTTCAAACTAAAACCAGCTTTCATGGCAAAAGCAGTTTCTGGCGCTCCATTATCTCTTGATGTTACGGCGAATATGCTTTTCAATAATAAGTTTGAATTTGGAGTTGGATACCGTCAAGGCGACTCGGTTTCAGGATTGGCTAGTTTCTATGTAACTCCAACACTGCGAATTGGCTATTCCTATGATTATACATTAACTAATTTAAGAAATTTCAATTCGGGTTCGCATGAAGTTTTCCTTTTATTTGATATTGATTTTGGAAAACTTTCAGGGAAAGGATATGATAAATCACCGCGTTTCTTTTAATACTTTGGCATGAAAAAAATATTCTACATACTATTTTTAATCGGTTGTTTTTCAAATCTTTTTGGACAAAAAAAAGGTACAGTAAAACAAGCCAACAAGCTTTTTGAAAGAAAAGCCTATGTTAAAGCCGCAGAAATGTATGAACAATTAGAAACGACCAAAGAAGTACTTCAAAATTTAGGAGATAGCTATTATTATAATTTTCAAATGCAGAATGCCGTTCGCGCTTATGGTCAATTGTTTTTTTCACATAAAGACAGTTTGAAACCCGAGGTGTATTTTAGATATGCTAATGCTTTAAAAGGAATAGCTGATTTTGACAAAGGTGATGCCATCATGACTGAGTATTTGGGCTATGAACAAAACACACCTAAATTCATGAAAAACATCACTAGAAATGCTGCTTTTACATATAAATTGGTGATGATGTCAAAAAATAAAACCAATGGTGATTTTGGTATTTCTTTTTATGGCGATAAAGTTGTTTTTGCATCCTTGCGAAATGCTGAAAATGCTTCCTATGGTTGGAACGAAAGACCTTATCTTGATTTATTTTCAGCTACCGTAAATAATGAAGGTCAATTGACAAATGTTGAACCATTTCCTGAAGAAATAAATACAAAAACTCACGAAAGTTCGGCAGTTTTCTCAGCTGATTTGCAAACCATGTATTTTAATAGAACGGGTGACAAACAAGTACAAATTGGCAACGAAAGATTCGCAACCGTAAAATTGTACAAAGCAGAATTTAAAGGAGGAAAATGGACAAACGTAACAATGTTGCCTTTTTCTAGCGATGAATATTCAGTAGAACATCCAGCACTTTCTAAAGACGGGAAACAACTTTTCTTTGCCAGTGATATGTTGGGAACTATAGGTTCTATGGATATTTTTGTTGTTGATATTAACGACGATGGAACGTATAGTCAACCACGAAACTTGGGCGAAACAATAAACACCAAACATAGAGAGCAATTTCCATTTATAGCCGATGATGGTTCGCTCTATTTTGCATCAGATGGTCATCAAGGTCATGGAAATTTAGATATTTTCATGAGTTATAAAATTAGCGAAACAGAGTTTGACAAGCCTCAAAATCTTGGATTAACCATCAATAGTGAAATGGATGATTTCAACCTAATTCTAGATTATAAAACAGGTAAAGGTTATTTTTCTTCCAATAGAACAGGCGATGATAATCTCTACACAGTAGCTATGGAGGAAAACAAACTTCTATTTGCAGTTGAAGGTGTTGTGCGTGATAAAAATTCCCTACAATTATTACCTGGAACAGCTGTGAAACTTTATAACGAAGCTGGCGAATTAATAGAAGAAGTTATTGTCGGAAAAGATGGAGATTTCGTTTTCAACACGGAACCAGATAAGAAATACAAAATCATGGCGTTCAGAGATTTTTATATTCCAGCCGAAGCCTATTTTGATACCAGCATAAAAGGAAAAGTATTCATTGATTTAGAGATGAAAGTAGAGTCGTATTCTGATGCTGAAAAGAATATTAAGAAAGATGCAGAAGGTTCATTCTTTATTGAGTTAGAAAATATTTATTTCGATTTAGATAAATCAGTAATTAAACCTCAGGCTGAACAAGTACTTGACGGATTATTAGCACTTCTTAAAAAATACCCTTACATGGAAATTGAAATTGGAGCACACACCGATTCCCGTGCTTCTGATATGTATAATTTACGATTATCTAACCGAAGAGCTGCTGCTGCTTTAGAGTATTTAGTTCAAAATGGTATTGATAGAAAACGTCTTCGCTCAATTGGTTATGGCGAGACAAGATTGTTAATTATTTGTCCGAAAAATGATTGTACAGAAGCTGAACATGCAACCAACAGACGTTGTACGTTTAGAATATTAAAATAATAGTTGTTGAATTTTAGTTGTTTTTTAAAATTGGGTACAAATGCACACTAACAAGTGTGCATTTGTTTTTTATAATAATTGATTAACACAAAAAAACATCCATTTTCAATACGAATCCTTACTTTTGTTTTTCAATCTTTATGTTATGAAAAACGTCCAATCAATTATCCTTTTACTAGTAGTTCAATTCGCCTTTGCACAAAATAAACAGCCAAAATTGGTTGTTGGAATTGTAATCGACCAAATGAAAATGGAATATTTATACCGTTTCAATAGTGATTTTTCTGAAAATGGTTTTAAACGATTAATGAACGAAGGATATACGTTTCATAACATGCATTATAACTACATGCCAACTTATACTGCACCTGGACATGCTTCTATTTATACAGGAACAACACCAGCAATGCACGGAATTGTTAGTAATGAATGGTTTCACAGAACCTTAAAAAAAGAAGTGTATTGTACAGATGATGACTCTGTGGCTACTTTAGTTTCGGGAACTGAGAAAGAAGGTAAAATGTCTCCAAAAAACCTTCAAACTACTACGATTACAGACGAACTAAAATTAGCTACCAATTTCAAAGGAAAAGTTATTGGGATGAGTATTAAAGATAGAGGAGCAATTTTACCAGCTGGGCATTTTGCCGATTGGGCATTTTGGTATACTAAAACTGGCAACTTTATTTCGAGTTCGTTCTATGGAAAAGAATTACCTAGTTGGGTAACCGAATTCAATAACGAAAAACAATATGAAACCTATTTAACTAAAGGTTGGAACTTGCTGAAGCCTATCGAAACCTACAATGAAAGTTTAGTAGATGACAATCCTTATGAAGGTAAACTGTATAAAAAACCACCTGTTTTTCCTTATGATTTAAAAGGAATGTATGAAGGAAATGATGCAGGTGTTTTGAGAGTAACACCTTTTGGTAACGATGTTTTGGCAAATTTAGCCAAAAGAGCCATAGAAAAAGAATCGCTTGGAAAAGATGATGTTACCGATTTTCTTGCGGTAAGTTTTTCATCAACAGATTATATTGGACATACTTTTGGTCCACGTTCAATTGAAATTCAGGATACTTACTTGCGTCTGGATTTGACCATTGCTGATTTTCTAAATTATCTTGACAAAACCGTCGGTAAAGGGAATTACCTCGTGTTTATGACTGCTGATCATGCTTGTGCCGAGAATTCATCGCACTTAAAAGACCACAAATATGAAGTGGACAATATTAGTTATAAAGATGTATCTAAAGATTTAACCGCGTTTTCTAATGCTACTTTCGGAGCTAATTTACTATTGAAATACGATAGTTATAATGTTCATTTAGATAAAGATATGATTAAATCAAAAGGACTAGATTTAGTTAAAGTGAAACAAAGCTTTAAAGACTTTTTATATACTAAAAACTATGTTAAACGAGTATATACTGAGGAAGAAATACTAGCGTCATCGAGCAACGATCAATTATTGAGTTTTGTATACAAAGGATATGATCCAACACAAAATGGTGATTTGTATTTTGTATATAAACCCGGTTTTGTAGAATATTCTGCAACTGGCGCAACTCATGGTTCGCCTTATACTTATGACACCAATGTGCCGTGTATTTTCTATGGCTGGAATATTCCAAAAGGAAATTCACACGACAAAAAAGTGATTACTCAAATTGCACCAACTTTAGCGCAGAAACTAAAAATCACTTTGCCTAATGCTACTGATAGTAATGTTTTGGAAGAAGTTTTAAGGAACTAGTCAAAAGTAAAGACTGCTTTTAAGTAGTCTTTTTTTTTAAAAGTTATTTTGGCTGTGGCGCTAATTTCAACAATCCTTCTGGACCAGAAATAATTAATGTTCCTATGATGAAAATGAATATTAAAGCAACATACAAAATAAAGCCAATAAGGATAAAGAAAACTACTTTAACAATAATATCACCAATGCTTTTTTCAGGATAGAATTCTTTATAAAACCAAACCATGATTACAGGAATGGAAAATATAGACAACAAGGAAATAATCATATAAGTAGTAAGATGACCATCTTTTAAAAAAAATAATATTGGATAGAGAATCAAAATGCAATAAATCGTATAACAGCACTGAATATAAGCATTCATGATAATGTGCTCATAGTAATTATTATTCCAACGTTTTAATAATAAGTAGGTTACCACGGAAATTAAAGGAATTGCCAAGAGCATAACCAACGAATTGTAGTTGGAAAGGAATGACATATACTCGTTGATAGCCGATTTATTTATGTTTTGTTTATCATAAGTTTGTTCCATTATTTTAGATACATTCAATATTTTAAACGAAATAAATGAAGAAATACCACTCAAAACAAAGGCAAGCATAAGTGGTTTGTAATGGTTGACACGATTACCTTCAATAAATTCTTTGGCGGTTTTCCCTGGATTTCTAAGAACATTTTTTGCAGAATAGAAAAAACCTTTATTGGTGTGCAAAAAAATGTATTGTATTTCGTCAATCAAGTACTTTTTATCAATACGCTTGAATTTCTTTTGTCCACAATTATTACAAAAATTACTAGCTACTAAACTGCCACAGTTTTTACAGTTGTCTTCCATTTCAGTGTTGATTTGATTAATTGACCAGAGAATATGTTAATTTTAACATCCAAAACTACAAAAAACCCCGAAATAAATTCGGGGCTTTTTTTATAATTCAATCATAATTTGATTTTGAAGTAAATCTTCAAATGTTTCTCGCTCTCTAATCAAATGACCTTTTCCATCTTTCCATAACACTTCGGCGGGTTTAAAACGCGAGTTGTAGTTTGATGCCATAGAAAAACAATAAGCACCAGCATTTCTGAAACACAAAGTATCACCTTCGTGAATTTCGGATATTTTACGGTTATTTGCAAAAGTGTCTGTTTCGCAAATATATCCAACAACAGTATAAAAACGTTCTTTCCCTTTTGGATTAGAAATGTTCTCAATAGTGTGTTGTGAACCATAAAACATCGGACGAATTAAATGGTTGAAACCACTATCAATACCTGCAAAAACTGTTGAAGTAGTTTGTTTTATTACATTTACTTTCGCCAAAAAATAACCTGCTTCACTCACTAAAAATTTCCCAGGTTCAAATGCCAACGTCAACTCGCGACCATATTCTTTTTCAAAAGACAAAAATCGTTTGGTTAGTTTTTTTCCTAATTCTTCAATATTGGTTTCGATATCGCCTTTTTTATATGGTACTTTAAACCCAGAACCAAAATCCAGAAAATCTAAATCTTTAAATTGTTTTGCAGCATCAAATAAAATTTCGGCAGCATATAAGAATACTTCAATGTCCAAAATGTCCGAACCCGTATGCATGTGAATTCCATTGATATGCATTTTTGTATTTTCAACTATGCGAAGAATATGCGGAATTTGATATATGGAAATCCCAAATTTACTATCAATATGTCCAACAGAAATATTCTCGTTTCCACCAGCCATTACATGTGGATTAATACGAATACAAACTGGAACTTTTGGATGTTTAGTGCCAAAATGTTCCAAAACCGAAAGATTATCGATATTAATTTGAACTCCAAGCGCGGCTACTTCTTCTATTTCTTCAAATGAAACACCATTTGGAGTGAAAATGATTTTATCTGGAGTGAATCCTGCATGCAAACCCAATTGCACTTCTTGAATAGAAACGGTATCAAGTCCTGAACCTAAATTCTTCAGTAGCTTCAGAATTGAAATGTTTGACAAGGCTTTCATTGCATAGTTGATACGAAGCTTTTCTACCTTGGCAAAAGCATTAGTTAAACGATTGTACTGAAATTCTATTTTTTCAGCATCATACACATAAAGTGGATTCCCAAATTCGCGGGCCAATTGTTCTAATTCTGTCGGTTGCATAATTATAATTTAAATTTATGCAAAGCTATCATTCCAAGTAGGGAAAAGCAAGGAAAAAAATAACAGAATTCGTGCTTTTTGAAAGCTATTCTATGAATTCTAGTTGAAAACCATCAGAGAAAGATTGATCGATAACTAATTTATTATTAACGATATCGATACAACCCATTTCAATTCCATCTATAGTGATAACATCATCACAAAGATTTGAAACAGGATTATTCTCAATTTGGTATTCATAAACACCAGTTTCAAAACCATCATAAATAATACTGTCGTCAGGATTGTTATTTACAATTGTAACTGTGTTGTTCGAAGTATTAAAAGTCCAAACAATTGTTATTGGGTCAAAAGTATGATTGATACCAACTAATCCACCAGCAACTTTTGTTAAACGCCACTGACCATTAATTTGATTTTCGAAGTTATCGTTTCTTTCGTCATCATTACAGCTAAACTGTGTTAAAACTAGCAATAGTAATAAGGTTTTGTAAATTGTTTTCATAAAATGTTTTTTACTTTAGGATGAAAAAAGAAAAAAATGGTTGCGCCAAATAGTTCAACGAATGTTAAAAATAATAATTGTACTAAATTGACATACATTTCTTTTTCGTTTGATACTAATTAATTACTTTTGTGACACTTTATAAAGCAAATAAAAATTTCAATATGAACATTCACGAATATCAAGGAAAAGAAATATTAGCTAGTTATGGCGTTAGAATTCAACGTGGAATTGTAGCAAACAGTCCAGTTGAGGCTGTGGCTGCTGCAAAACAACTAACAGCTGAAACAGGAACTGGTTGGCATGTTATCAAAGCTCAAATTCACGCAGGTGGAAGAGGAAAAGGTGGTGGAGTTAAACTAGCAAAAAACTTGCAACAAGTAGAAGAAATTGCTGAACAAATCATTGGGATGCAATTAATCACGCCACAAACGCCACCAGAAGGTAAAAAAGTGCATAAAGTATTAATTGCGGAAGATGTTTATTATCCTGGTGAAAGTGAAACATCTGAGTTTTACATGTCTGTTTTATTGAACAGGGCAAAAGGTAGAAACATGATTATGTATTCAACCGAAGGTGGAATGGATATTGAAGAAGTAGCAGAACACACACCACATTTAATTTTTACAGAAGAAATTGATCCAGCTGTTGGATTGCAAGGTTTTCAAGCGAGAAGAATTGCTTTTAACTTAGGACTTTCTGGAAATGCTTTCAAAGAAATGGTGAAATTTGTTGATTCATTATACAATGCTTACATAGGTTGTGATGCTTCAATGTTCGAAATCAATCCAGTTTTAAAAACATCGGACAACAAAATAATGGCAGTTGATGCTAAAGTAAATATTGATGATAACGCTTTGTTCAGACAACCAAAATATGCTGATATGCGTGACATTCGTGAAGAAAATCCAATCGAAGTGGAAGCTAAAGAAGTTGGACTTAACTATGTTGATCTTGATGGAACTGTGGGTTGCATGGTAAACGGTGCAGGATTAGCAATGGCAACTATGGATTTAATTAAATATGCCGGTTTTGAACCAGCAAACTTCCTTGACGTTGGTGGAACAGCTGATGCAAAACGTGTGGAAACAGCTTTCCGTATCATTTTGAAAGATCCAAACGTAAAAGCAATTTTAATCAATATTTTTGGAGGAATTGTACGTTGCGATAGAGTAGCACAAGGTGTTGTTGATGCTTATAAAAACATGGGTGATGCTATTAAAGTGCCAATCATTGTTCGTCTTCAAGGAACAAATGCAGAAATTGCAAAAGAGTTAATTGATAATTCTGGTATGCCAATTTTATCTGCAGTTCAATTCCAAGAAGCAGCAGATCAAGTCAAAGCAGCTTTATCATAATTAAAAATTTATCTTCTTATATTTAAAAATCCTGAGTTTTAACTCAGGATTTTTTATTACTTTTCGACACAATTAATTGATTTAAAGTTGTAATGAAAAACAAGTTGTTTCCTTTTAAAAAGTCGGATATCCTTATCGTAGCTATCTCTTTATTAATGATGATAGTAGTATTAAATCTGCCTTTCAAAGCAAAACCATTTGGTGATATTACTTTTCATGAAGAAGCAAAAAATTTAGCTCTATATATAAAAGGTGCGGTTGACTATGATAAAGTTACAATCACAAAAGCGCCTGGACCTGTTTTCTTTTATACACCTGCTTATTTATTGGCATCATCAACAGCTACAGATAATCAATTATGGGTTTATGGTGTAGTTTTTACATTTTTAATAATCACCATTAGCATGCTAATGATTTTTAGAATTGGTTCTAATTTGTTCTCAAAAGAAGTTGGATTGTTGAGTGTTTTACTATTTTTTATTTTTCCAATACATTGTTATTATTCTCTCGGTATTTTAGCCGAAGTTCCTGCTTTTTTCTCCCTTACAGTAGCTTTGTTTGGTTGGTCTATCTTGTTGAAAACGCCAGATAAATTCAAAGGATGGCTGTTTCTAATTTTAGGAGTTTGGTTTTTAATATTAAACCGACCTAATGCTATTTTGATTTTACCAATTGGATTTTTAGTAGTGATATATGCATTCTTTAAGAACAAAGATTTTTTTAAAACCTTTGCAAAAAAGCTGCTTATAAGCTTCTTTTGTATTGGTATCATGGGGTTTTTAACTTTGAAGTTGGCAAAAGCTATTTCAAGTTCTAAAACCTCAAGTGACCAAGTAGGATTATTATATTATGTAGCATTTCAAGGAAGATTTCAGTTTAGAGAGGAACCATTTGATTTTAGATTTTGGGATGATACTGTTCGACCTGATAGCAAGGATTATCAAAATTGGAAGTCAACAGGAGCTATTTTATCAGCAAAGACGGAAAATGAAAACGTAACTTCAACTCAAGTCTACAAAGATTTTTTAATTGATGATGCAATGGAACATCCGATATGGTTTACTAGACAGTTTTTTGTTAAATCTCTTTATGGACATATTTATGTGATCAATAGTGTAAAACCCGAAACATTTAAAATCGGACCAATTAAAGGAGCAGCTTTTTATTGGATGTTTATTGCGCTAATCAATTCCGTTAATATTTTAATTATTATCGGTGCATTTGTGTTTATTCGAAAGCAAAAAAACTTGGTTAACTATTGGCCATTTTGGTCTATTATCATTGCGTTGCTGCTATTTCATGGTTTGACTTATATGGAACCGAGATACATGTTCCCAGCACGTGTTGCTTTATACATAATGAGTGCTGCAGGTTTGTATCAAATTAAATGGTTTCAAAAGAAAGTAAATTTTATTGCAAACTTTGCCTTGAATTCTCGTCTTTAAATCAAATTCTAATTCAAACTACTCAAATACTCATTTAGTAATTGTTACTTCAAAGGAAATAGTACTTTTGTTAGAAATAGTGTTCAAACTGTTTCTAATGAAGAAAAAATATCTTTTATCGGTTTGTTTTTTGTGGCTTTCAACCCTATTAATGAATGCTCAAAACACAAAGATTGACAGCTTACTTCTTGTTTTATCTAAAACTAGAAATGATATTGACAAAGCACAACTACTCAACGCTGTTGCTGATCAGTATAAAACTTCCGACCCAAAATTAATGTTAAACTATGCTAACAAAGCATTAGCATTAGCCAAAAAAATTGACTTCAAACTTGCCGAAGGAAATGCGTTGCTAAATATTGGTAATGCCAATATCATTTCGGGAAATTATAGTGTTGCTCTACAATCATTTACTGAAGCACAACATCTTTTTGAAACGTTTGAAAACAAAACTATTGAAAAACAACAAGGACTTGCTAAAGCGTTAGGAAGTATTGGAATTGTTTTTTCGGAACAAAGTAATTATTCCAAAGCATTACAATATTATCTAAAAGCGGTAAAAATTTATGAGCAATTAAAAGACGAAGAAAAATGCGCCAAACTTTATAACAACATCGGAATTGTTTATACTTCACAAGCTTCCGATTTTAAAGCGTTAACTTACTTTGTTAAAGCGCAAAAAATTCAAGAAAAAAGAAATGATGCTAATATAGGAATAACCTATACCAACATCGGTAATGGCTATTTGAAACAAAAAAACTTACCTAAAGCATTTGATTATTACACCAAAGCCAAATCATCATTCGATAAACACCCAAATCCAAGAGCTTTAGGCGAATGGCATAACAATGTTGGACTGTATTATAAATCAGCCAATCAGCCAGAAAAAGCAATTGAAAGCTGGAATGCTGCTATTAAAACTTTCAAAACTATAGATGATAAATTTGGTGTTGCAGACAGTTATATTTATTTAAGTCAGCTGTTTTTAGAACAAAACAAATTGGCAATGGCAATGCAGAATGCAAAAAATTCATTGAATTTGGCGAAAGTAAGTAACGTTTTAGAACAAATAGTAATTTCAGAAAAACTACTAAGCGATATTTATTCGAAGCAAAATAATCTTCCGTTAGCGTTTCAACATTTTAAATCTTATAGCCAAGCCAAAGACAGTTTGACCAACGAAGAACACATTCGCAGAAGCGTGGAAGAAGAACTATCATTTGATTTTGAAAAACGCGAAGCCATTCAGCAAAAAGAAATTGAAAAGAAAGAAGTATTGCTTCAAGAACAATCCAAGCAGAGCAAAATGGAATTATTTTTTGCTGCTATTTTCGGATTGTTACTCTTTGGAATTGGATTTTTAATTTACAGTAGAATTCAACTCAAAAAGAATTTAACACTTCAAAAAGAGTTAGCTGAATACGAACAAAAAGCCTTGCATTTGCAGATGAACCCACATTTTGTATTCAATTGTTTGGGTTCAATATCTAGTTTTATTGTTCAAAACGGAACTGACTCCGCAATTAAATATTTATCCAAGTTTTCAAAACTGATGCGATTAACATTGGAATATTCCAAAGAAAGTTTAATCCCAATTGATAGAGAAATCGAGAGCTTACAAAACTACTTAGAACTAGAGCAATTGCGTTTCAATAACAAATTTACTTTTAGTATTTATAAAAGCGATGCAATAGAAGACGATTTGGCATTGCCACCACTTTTGTTACAACCTTTTATAGAAAACGCCATCATTCATGGAGTAATTCCTAAGAAGGAAATAGGAAGTATTGCTGTTCGTTTTACGATAGAAAAGGATAGTTTGCTTTGCACAGTCGAAGATAATGGAGTTGGTTTTCAACAGTCGCAGGCAGCAAAAGTAAACTCTGTAGTGGCGCACAAATCAATGGCATTGGATATTACCAAAAAGCGTTTGGAAATGATAGAATCAACTACCAAACAAAAAACCAATTTTACTATTGAAGAAGTGAAATCCGATAACGAAATAAAAGGAACAAAAGTAGTTTTGAATTTACCGATTCAGTATTTGAGCAATAAGCCATAAGCCATAAGCTCAAAGCCGAATTTGATAACGATAAAATAATAACAAAGCATAAAGCTTACTGCTTAAAGCATAAAGCCAAAAAACATATGATTACAGCAATACTAATAGACGACGATGATAATTTAAGAAGCGGAATGAAAAGTTTGCTTTCTCGCTATGCGCCCGAAATTAGAATTATAGGCGAAGCCGATAGTGTAGCAAACGGAACAACTTTGCTCATGGAAACCCAACCTCAAGTGGTGTTTTTAGACATCCATCTTGGCGATGGTTCGGGTTTTGATTTGTTGGAAGAAGTTTATAAAAACGGCGTGAAAGTAACAGCACAAATTATTTTCATCACCGCTCATGAGCAATACGCCATCAAAGCATTTCGATTTAGTGCGTTGGATTTTCTTCTAAAACCAGTTGATCCAGACGAACTCCAAAAGGTAATTGCCAAACTAAAAAGTGTAATTGACAAAAGTGATAGCGCAGCACACATCGATTTGTTATTAGAAAACATTAGGAAAAAAGTTGATAATTTCAAACGAATAGCCTTGTCTAATTCCGATGGAATACATCTTTTTGATGTCAGCGATATTATTCGTTGCGAAAGCGAAGACAATTACACTAAGTTTTATATTAAGAATAGCAAGCCGATTTTAATTTCAAAAACCTTAAAAGAATACGAAGAATTATTGGCAGAACATGGATTTGAGCGCATTCATCAAAGTCATTTGATAAACATCGCTTATCTAAAATCATACATCAAAAAAGATGGCGGTTATGTGGTTATGGCAGACAATTGTAATTTACCTATTTCGCAACGAAAGAAAGACCGTTTACAAGAGTTGTTAAAAATGATGTAGCGAATTCTAAATAGAAATAGGACTTTACTCATTTACAAATAATACATTAAATTGATTACAGTAATTTTATAAAAAAAGATTGTCAAAATAATAATACATACCATGAAAAAGCTATTTTACATTTTAATACTAATCACAGGATTTGCAAATGCACAGATTGTAAATATTCCTGATGCAAATTTTAAACAGAGTTTGATAGAGAATGGAGTTGATAGCAATAGCGATGGGGAAATTCAAGAAACTGAAGCGTTGGCAACTCTTGGTCTTCAAATTTATAGTCCTCAAACTATTTCAACGGAAGGTATTTCAAGTTTTATAAACTTACGAAATCTTACACTTGAGGGTATGAGTAATTTGCAAAGTTTAGACTTGTCAAATTTATCAAATTTACAATCTCTTACACTCGATATTTTGCCTGTTTTAGTAGATTTAAATCTTCCTATTCAATCTAGTGTTACAAATATGAGTTTATATGATTTACCATTATTAACTAGTGTAGGTTTTGATAATCTTACTTCTTTAATCTATTTAAGAATTATAAGAGCAAACAATTTATCAAATATAGATTTAAGTGGAAATATCAATATTGAAACATTAACTATAAATTACACTGCTAGTGGAGGATTGGTACCACCAATGAATTTGAATTCTTTAAATCTCACAGGATGTACTTCATTAACCTACTTAGAAATTGCTAATACTACTTTATCAGCACTTGATTTGTCAACTTGTATAAATTTAGAAACTTTAAGATATGAAGACAATCAAGTTGCGAATTTATCTCTTACTGGATTAGTTAATTTACAAGATGCATGGGTTATGTCAAATTCTGGTTCAAATACACTTCAAACTTTAGATGTAAGTGAATGTATTTCACTAACATCTTTACGACTTGATTTTAATTATCAACTTCACACAATATTTATGAAAAATGGAGCAAATGAGACTATTAATTTTTATCAAACTCCTAATATTCAATATATTTGTGCAGATGAAAGTCAAATTATTGCGGTGCAAAATAAACTTAATCTAGCAGGATTAACTCAGACAGTTTTAAGTTCCTACTGCACCTTCACGCCAGGTGGAAATTACAACACCATCGTTGGACAAGTACAATTTGATGAAGATAATAACGGTTGCGATGTAAACGGCGCTGGTTTGCCAAACGTTAGAATAAACATCGCAGATCCATCACTAATTGGTGCAACCTTTAGCAATGCAAACGGCGGTTACACTTTTTACTCCCAAGCCTTAAATCACGAACTAT
The DNA here is from genome assembly GCF_004362665.1 of Flavobacterium dankookense. Taxonomy (GTDB): domain Bacteria; phylum Bacteroidota; class Bacteroidia; order Flavobacteriales; family Flavobacteriaceae; genus Flavobacterium; species Flavobacterium dankookense. The sequence goes on from NZ_SNXR01000013.1 coordinate 19,773, forward strand.
TTGTAGCTACCGAAAACCCAACATGGTTTACTGTTTCACCAGAATTAGCATCAGTTTCTTTTACGGATATAAACAATAATCAAACACTTCAAAACTTTTGTGTAACACCAAACGGCGTTCATCCTGACCTAGAAATCGTAATCACACCAATAAATCCAGCACGACCAGGATTTGACGCAACGTATAAAATTGTTTACCGCAACAAAGGAAACCAAACCTTGTCGCAACAATATGGTATCAACTTTTTCTACAATCAAAATCTGATGGAATATGTTTCTGCATCAGTAGTACCAAGTCAAATGGTTGCTGGAGGAATTTCTTGGGATTATGCCAATCTACAACCATTTGAAAGTAGAGAAATTGTATTTACCCTAAACATCAATGCACCAACGGAGGATATCAATCCAGTGAATAATGGAGATGTTTTAACTTTTACCACGTCCATCATGCCACAAGCAGGCGATGAAAACACAGGTGACAATACCTTTGTTCTAGACCAAATTGTTGTTGGTTCTTATGATCCAAACGACATCACGTGTCTCGAAGGCGATATCGTTTCACCAACCGAAATAGGCGAGTACCTTCACTACAACATTCGTTTTGAAAACACAGGAACAGCATCTGCCGAAAATATAGTGGTAAAAACCGAAATCAATCCAGCCGAATTCGACATCAACACTCTTCAACTATTAAATGCTTCTCATGCCGTTGATGCTAGAATAAGAGGAAACATAGTTGAATTTATTTTCAAAGAAATTTATCTACAAACTGGCGGACACGGAAACGTATTACTAAAAGTAAAAACCAAACCAAATTTACAAATAGGCGATTTGGTTAAAAACAAAGCCAATATCTACTTTGATTATAACTTCCCAATCCTAACCAATGATGCCGAAACCGTTTTCCAATCATTAAGCAACCCTGATTTTGAAACCGATAATAGCGTAAAAATCTACCCAAATCCAAGCAATGCAATAGTCAATATCAAGTCCGATTTCAATATCAAATCAATACAATTATACGATGTCCAAGGCAGAATACTGCAAACCAACATCGTAGAAGAAAACACCGCTTCGCTTGATATTGCCTCAAAAGCAAAAGGCATTTATTTTCTAAAAGTCATTACTGATAGAGGAATAAAATTAGAAAAGTTAGTCAAAGAATAACAGTTTTTCGATTACATCATCCGTCAATGTTTTCGAATTCTAAATGAAACCATTTGTTTGCTCAATCATTAAATAAAAACGAACAAAATCAGTATAATTTTATGAAAACAAAATAATAAAACAAACGCTATGAAAAAGTTTTTTTATAATTTACTATTGTTAAGTTCTTTTGCAGGAACTTCTCAAGTGGTTACAATTCCCGATCAAGTGTTCAAACAAGCACTATTATTATCAAACAGTACAAACCAACAAGTTGCCTATGATTTTCAAGGAAACCCAATGGTGGTTGATGTTAATCAAGATGGTGAAATTCAAACAACAGAAGCACTTGCTGTTTTTGGTCTTGACTTAGCAGGAAATGAAAATGGATTATTTTTAATAGAAGGAAATCCAATAACCGATTTAACTGGACTTGAGGCCTTTTTGAATCTAAAAAACTTAGATATCTCAACTAACCAGCTTACAGGACAAACCTTAAACGCTACATTATTTAGTAATCTAGAAAGTTTAAAAACACAAAACTCTGGATTAATAGCAGTGATAGTGAATAATTTAACATCATTAAGAAAATTAGATGTAACTGGAAATCTTCTAACAGAAATCAATTTAAATGGTTTAATTAATTTGGAAGAGTTAATTATAAATAGTAACCAAATATCTACTATAGATTTTTCTCAGACTTCATCATTAGTGAAATTGAATGCTAGTAGTAATCCCTTAACTACTTTGAATTGGTCGCAACTCACTCAATTGACCGATTTAGATCTTTCACAATGTAGAGAAATACAATCAGTAGATGTTAGTAGTTTGATTAATTTAAGGACTTTAAATGTATCCTTAACAGAAATTACAAGTTTAGATGTAAGTAATAATTTATTGTTGACCAAGCTAGATTGTTCCAAAGATGCAGTTTCGCAGGCTTCAATTTCAACTTTAGATGTTTCACCATTGATTAATCTAAAAGAACTAATTTGTAGTGGCAATCAATTGAATGGTCTTAATGTTAGCGGATTAACAAGTCTAGAATATTTGCAATTTATAGGCTGTAATGTAGCTACTCCTATTTTCGGTAATAACAATAATTTAACTACTATAGAATGTACTTCAAATCAAATTACAGCTCTTGATTTATCAATTTTCCCACAATTAATAAGCTTGTACTGCGCAAATAATAACCTATCAACATTAGATTTCTCAACTTTACCAAATCTAAATGCAGTCTCTTGTTCGTTAAACCAATTTCAATCGTTAGATTTTTCAAATAATCCTAACATAACCTATTTGGATTTAGGGACAAATAACGAGTTACAATATTTAAATATTAAAAATAATTCCTCAATGTTTTTTGGTTTTGTTTTTGATAGTGAATTAAATCTTCCAAATTTGATTTTTATTTGTGCCGATGATGATGAAATTCAATTCATTGAATCATTTTTATTACAAAGTATAGAGCAACAGATAGTTGTAAACTCCTATTGCTCATTTGTTCCAGGAGGAAGTTACAATACAATTAGTGGTTCCGTGACTTTTGATTCCAATCAGAATGGTTGCAGTCTAGAAGATATAGTTCAACCTTATATTAAGGTAACCATAAATGATGGAACAAATCAAGGTTCTGTTTTTACAGATTTAGATGGTAATTTCAAATTCTACGCTCAAGAAGGTAACTTTACTGTTAATGCCACAATAGAAAACAATTCACTTTTCACAATAAATGGACAAAACACCCAAGTATCCTTTTTAAATAATGAAAATAATACTGCAATTGTGCCATTTTGTATACAAGCATTAGACAATCAATCTGATTTGGAAGTTATTGTCTCTCCATTCTCATACCCAATTCCTGGCAGTGAAAATTTATATCAAATATTTTATAAAAATAAAGGAAATCAAACTCTATCAGGAAATATTAATTTTAATTATGACACATCCAAAGCAACTTTTTTATTTTCAGAACCAGTTCAAAACGCTATCAATCAAGCAGGCGAGTTAGAATACAGTTTCAATAATTTGCTTCCTTTTGAAAGTAGAACAATTATTGTTAGCTTAAATTTAAATGGACCAACTAGCCAAAATCCACTCACCGTTGGCGATATATTAGAGTTTACTGCCACAGCATCTATTAATTCGACTGACATAAACCCTTCAAACAATCAATTTACATACAATCAAATAATTGAAGAATTTATGCTATTAAACTCAATCATTTGCGTTGAAGGCGAAGAGGTTAGTGCCGACTTGATTGGGGATTATTTACACTATTCAATAAATTTTGAAAACAACACAAACCAAACAAGTTCGTTTATAGTTTTAAGAGCAACAATAAATCCGCAACAGTTTGATATTAATTCCATCCAACTCTTAGCCAGTTCAAGCAATGTTGAGGTCAGAATTACAGGAAATCTATTAGAATTAATTTTTGGAAATTTAGAACTTCAAACAGGTGGTCATGGAAATGTTTTACTTCGAATTAAATCTTCAAATCAACTTCAAGTAAATGATACAGTTAGATTTGAAACAGCTGTCTTTTTTAATGAAACAGAAGCTACCCAAACAAATACTGCTGAGACCACTTTTAGATTAGCAGGAAATTTGAACAATGATAATTTTGAAAAGACATCAATATTAATTTATCCAAACCCTACTAAATCAATTGTTTCAATAACATCCGATTTCAGCATCAAATCAATACAATTATACGATGTTCAAGGCAGAATACTACAAACCAACATCGTAGAAGAAAACAGCGCATCGCTTGATATTACATCAAAAGCAAAAGGTATTTATTTCCTAAAAGTGATTACAGATAAAGGAATAAAAGTAGAAAAGTTAGTCAAAGAATAAAAAGTTAATTTTAATTAATTAAAAAAACTCGCGACCTATAATCGTGAGTTTTTTTATATCATAAAATTAGGGTAAAACCCTATCCACTCGGGGTAAAACGCTATCCAATTGGGGTTATTCCAAATAATACAAAGCAACTACAAGCTAAATACCCGCTTTTTATAAAAAAATTAACTAAAACGTTATAGAAATTCTTTTTTATTTCGTTTTCAATTCCCTAATTTTGTTGAATTAATGATTTTATTAAGATTTATTCCCTTTTTATACCATGTCTAAAACAGCAATATTAGAATACGATGGCAACAAGTATGAATTTCCAGTAATAGTTGGAAGCGAAAACGAACCTGCTATTGATATTGAAAAATTACGTGCCTTAACTGGTGCTATTACTCTTGATCCAGGTTACAAAAACTCTGGTTCATGCCAAAGCGATATTACATTCCTTGATGGCGAAGAAGGAATTCTACGCTACAGAGGTTATGCCATCGAAGATTTAGCCGAAAAAGCCGATTTCCTAGAAGTATCCTATTTGGTTATTTTTGGTGAATTACCAACAAAACAACAATTAACCCAATTCGAAACCGACATTCGTAAATATACTTTGGTAAACGAAGAAATGAAAAACATCATTGATGGTTTTCCTAAAACAGCTCACCCAATGGGCGTTTTATCTTCGTTAACCTCTGCCTTAACTGCTTTCAATCCAAAAGTAGTCAATGTAGAGAACGAAAAAGAAATGTATGAAGCAGTTTGCAAAACCATGGGTAAATTTTTGGTTATTGCCACTTGGACGTACAGAAAAATGATGGGTTATCCATTAAACTATTATGATAATACACAAGGATATGTTGAGAATTTTATGCAGTTAATGTTTAAATTACCAACAGGACCATATACTGCTAATAAAACAGTTGTTGATGCTCTAGATAAATTATTTATTCTTCACGCAGACCACGAACAAAACTGTTCTACATCAACGGTTAGAATAGTAGGTTCTTCACACGCAGGTTTATTTGCATCTATATCTGCTGGAGTTTCTGCACTTTGGGGTCCATTACATGGTGGTGCAAACCAAGCCGTTTTAGAAATGCTTGAAGCTATTCAAAAAGATGGTGGCGATGCTGCAAAATATATGGCTAAAGCCAAAGATAAAGACGATCCATTCCGTTTGATGGGCTTTGGACACAGAGTATATAAAAATTTTGATCCAAGAGCAAGAATTATCAAAAAAGCAGCCGATGAGGTTTTAAAAACGCTAGGAGTTGACGATCCAATTCTAAACATTGCAAAACAATTAGAAGAAGCAGCTTTAGTAGACGAATACTTCGTTTCTAGAAAATTATATCCAAATGTAGATTTCTATTCTGGTATTATTTACCGTGCATTAGGAATTCCAACGGATATGTTTACCGTAATGTTTGCCATTGGTCGTTTACCAGGTTGGATTGCTCAATGGAAAGAAATGCGTGTAAACAAAGAACCAATCGGAAGACCAAGACAAGTCTATACTGGACATCCATTGAGAGATTTTAAACCGATGGATAAAAGGTAGTTTTAATATTATATTTAAAATTCACAAACTCTTCGTGAAAGCGAAGAGTTTTTTTATATTTGTTAAAAAATACAACATGAGTTTAAAAAAGAAACTAAAAAAGGGAATTAGCTTTTTTGTGCCAAAAGGATACACCAAAGAGAAAATAAAACTCTTTTTTTATAAAACGTTTAGTAAAAACAATGTTTCCTTTGATGTGCTAAAAGTAGCTAACACACACACACAAGGAAGTTACGTTTACAAAACAACTTTTGACGATATAACACTACTTACAAATCAAGCATTATATCCAATAGTAGATGATTTCGGATATTATAATTACAAATACAAAGCAAAAAGCGGAGATGTAATAATTGATGCTGGAGCTAACCTTGGACATATTTCAATATTCTTCTCAAAGTGTGTAGGCAAATCAGGAAAAGTATTTTGCTTTGAACCAGATAAACATAATGTAAAGCAGTTAGAGAGTAACATCAAACTCAATAAAGATTTAGAAGACAATATCATTTTGCAAGATATGTTATTGTGGAATGAAGACACTTTTATTGATTTTGAAGAGGCAGGAACAGTTGGTTCATCAGCAAAATGGTTTTCAGGAAATGCTAATGTGGTAAAAAAGCAAGCCATAACAATTGATAGTTGGGTGAAACAAAACAATATAAATCGATTAGATTTAATAAAAATGGATATTGAAGGCGCAGAAATAGAAGCCGTTGAAGGATGTTTAGAAATTATGAAAACATTGAAACCTAATTTTGCCATTGCTTCCTATCACATTATTAATGGAGAGCCAACTTACATTAAGTTAGAGGAGTTTTTTAAGAAAAATAATTACCCATATAAAACAGTTACTTTTAGAGGAAATGAAATTATAACATTTGCAGGAACTATTTAATAGTAATAATTTTAAGTCATAAGCTTCGCTACTCAGCGGAGCTTTTTTATTTAATGACTATTTATTATAAATTAAGAATTGTAGGTAAAATACATAATTGAAATATTAAAAAGTGTATTTCATCGAAAAAATATGCTTTTAATGGTTTTTTATAAACTCTTCTTCTATATTTGAATTGTCAAAAACAAGCAATATAAAAATCAAATAATTTAATAAACTCAAAGGTTAAATTATTTACATAAACAGGTTTTTATATCCTAGCTGTATAAGATTTAACGTTTCAGTTATTAATCAAAAATTAAAATTGTGAAAGCAATTTTTTGTGTTAAAAAGAATTAAAAAACCTCTAAATCCTACAGTTATGAAATTAAAAAATTACTCATTTATCTTATCATTTATTATTCTGGCTGCTATTGAAAATGGTTATAGTCAAAGTGGTAATACTTTTTCTGGTGAAGAAGCTGGAACTAATAGCACAGGAAATTATAATACTGGTTTTGGATTGTTTTCGCTTCATGATAATGCCAATAACAGTAATACTGCTTTTGGTGCCAATACTTTACCTTCCAATAGAGGAGGATTTAATTCTGCTTTTGGTAATGATGCCTTAAAACGAAACATAGATGGTCAATTAAACTCAGCTTTTGGAACAAGAAGTTTGGAAAATAATTTAACTGGAACTGGCAATGTTGCCGTTGGATTTAGAGCATTAGGTAATTCAAATATCACAGGTTCTAATAATACTGCAATTGGCTATGCCAGTCTTTTGATAAATGAAGGAAATTCAAATGTCGCTCTCGGTCAATACTCTGGATGGAATTTAGTATCGGGTAATGGAAATGTTATAATTGGTACAGACTCAGGTAAATTTTTGCAAAATGGTAACCAAAATGTTTTTCTAGGAAAAGTTGTCTTAGAAAATCAACCATCTACAAGTTTATTAGTTGGAAATGATGCTAGTAGAATTATTACTATTGCTGATGGTGCTGGAAATCAAAGAATTTTGGTAAACAATAACGGTAATGTTGGAATTGGTCTTGGTAACAATGTTAGACCATTGAATAGATTGGATGTAAATGGTGGAGTTGTAATTGGTAAAAATTATATGCCTAACATTGCTGACACGCCAGATGTTATTGCACCTGCAAATGGATTATTAGTTCAAGGAAATGTTGGTGTTGGTACAACTTTACCAAAAAACAAACTTGAAATTACTCATGGAACAGATGGAAAATCAGGGCTTCGATTTACAAATTTAACTAGCAATTCAGCACTTGATAACAACACTGCAACGGATAAGTTTTTAACTGTAAATGCGAATGGAGATGTGGTTTTGCAAAAAACAGCGACTAGTGCTTTGATTGGAACTTTAACAACAAACAATAATACCATTACTAGTAATGTAAATGGAAGTATATCTAATGCTTCAATAATAAATTCAGTTACAAATACTATAAACTCAAACAATCAATTAGTGACTACAATAAACGGAGTTACGAGTACACCAATCACATTTCCATCATTTACCGATACTGATGCTCAATCTCTTTCCTTGGTTGGAAATACATTATCTATTTCAAATGGTAATTCAGTAGTATTACCAAACTTTAACGAAGTTGATGGAAGTACAACTAATGAACTTCAAACTCTTTCTCAAGCAGGAAATATTATAACATTGTCTAATGGTGGAGGTTCTTTTCAATTACCAACTTTAACAGACACTGACGCTCAATCATTATCGCTTACTGGAAATACATTATCAATTTCAAATGGTAATTCAGTAGTATTACCAAACTTTAACGAAGTTGATGGAAGTACAACTAATGAACTTCAAACTCTTTCTCAAGCAGGAAATACTATAACATTGTCTAATGGTGGAGGTTCTTTTCAATTGCCAACTTTAACAGACACTGACGCTCAATCATTATCGCTTACTGGAAATGTTTTAGCAATATCAAACGGAAACTCTGTAACACTTCCTGTTCCCGTATTTACAGGAAATGGAAACATAACGATAACAGGAAATGGCTCAACAGCAACTCCTTATCTTATTAATTCAATTGACACAAGTATTTATACTAATAATGGAAGCATTAATCAGTTATCAACTACCAATGGGAATAGAGTTGTAGATATGAACAGTAGAAATATTTGGTTTAACACAGCAAACAGTCCAACTAACGGAAAAATTTATTTAGGTTCAACTGCTAATTATCCTAGTTCAACAGGAAATTATAAATTATTTGTAGAAGGTGGAATTTTAACCGAAAAAGTAAAAGTAGCTTTAAGAAGTACAGCAAATTGGGCTGACTACGTTTTTGCAGATGATTATAAATTAATGCCATTAGCAGATGTTGAAAAATTTATTTCTAAAAACAATCATTTGCCAGGTATTAAATCAGCTTCAGAATTGGCTGAAAACGGGTTAGATGTTGCAGAAATGCAAGCCAAACAAATGGAAAAAATTGAAGAGTTAACATTATATGCAATTGAGCAGGACAAAAAAATAAAGGAACAAAATCAATTGATATCTAAATTCAATACCGAATTAGAAGAATTAAAAAATCAAGTAAAAGCACTAATCGAAAAAACAAAATAACATGCAAAAAACAGCAAAAATAGTTTTGCTATTGTGTTTTTGCTTTCACTCCTTTTCGATTTTTGCTCAACATGATGAGTATATAGCTGCCGAAAACAGAAGGATTGCAAACACTAAGCAAACAGAGATAGAAATAGAAAAATTTGTCAATGATAATTTCAAGAATTACAAATTAGCTCGTGAAGTTAATGATGAAGTTATAAAACATCTTAGAGAGGAAGAAGAATTCACTCAAGAAGAACTTGAAGCGGCATTGATAAATGCAAAAAAACACGAATTAAGAAAATTATTCTTTAGAGAAAATCCAGATAAAAAAGCAGACTATTCTGCAGCTGAAATTTCGCGTTCTATTGCACAAGATTGTGTTAATGGTGATTTTGAAAATGGAACTGCTGGGTATTCATTTTGGTCTGATAATTATGCACAACCAGATTCGGGTGAAGATTTTTTCTTGTCTTGTGCAACGCCAACAGCACTTTCAGCATCAAATGTAATGACTGCTTCAACAAATAATTTTAATTCTAGAGTTAATTTAATTAATAGCACGGCACCGAACTACAGACAATTTGATCCAATTTTGCAAAGCTTTGGTGTTGATGTTCCAACTCTTAATTCCAATGGTGGTGAAAAATGTATAAAACTCAATAATACTGGTGGATATGGTTCGTCTGATATAACATCATTTTCTCGCTATTTTCCAAGTATTAATCAATCGACTATCGATTTCAATTTCTCGTTGATAATGGATAATAAACCAGAGCATGGTCAACCTATTCAACCTTTTTTTAGAGCTAGAGTTTTAGACCAAAACGGAAATGTTGTTGATGAAATATGTATCATTGCTAATCCTGATAATTGTCTTTTTAATATCATATATGTTAATGATGAAAGAAGAATATTGTACACCGATTGGATTTGTGCTCGATTAAATGTTGAAAGTATTTTAAATCAACCTGGTACAATTGAGTTTACTATTAGTGATTGTCAACCATCTAAACATTTTGGAACAGTTTATATAGATAACATCTGTGGTCTAACTTGCCCATCTCCGCAACTTGGTGCTTTAAGTTTAGATCCAACAAATATTAGTTGTCCCGATGTTTTATCGATAACGCCATTTAATGTTTGTGGAACCTATCAATCGCCTGCAAATGCTACACTTAATACTTTGATTTTACATATTTTACAAGATGATGCGATTGTTGCAACAATAAATGCGCCGACACAGTTAACCGCTAACACGTTTTGTTTTGAAGTACTGCCTAGTTTATTTGGAGTTGATCCGTCAGGTAATTTTGAATTTCAAGTTGATGCTACGTTTAATGTCACTTGTCCAGCAGGAAATTTTGTATACGACATAACCGATTTCTCTGCCAATGTTGGTCCTGATGTTTCATTTGAAGATTGTTGTATAGCAACACTTACCGTAACTTCACCAGCTGATGATTTGAGTAATCAAGCACCAAATAGTGAGAAGAAAAGAGAACGGTCCGATTGGATTAGAGCAACCAATATAATTGAAGTTGGAAATAATGATTTACAAGATGGAGTTGTTTATCACTCTGGTAATTTTGTGGAATTAAATCCTGGTTTTGAAGCGCTTTCAGGAGCACAGTTTGCAGCTTATATTGAAGGATGTTCTAGTAATTTTATGTATCGAACTGAAGTAGTAAATTCTCCTGTCGAAAAACAACCAATACAGGAAGAAGAATTAAATTTAATCAAGTTAGCAACAGGATTTACTATTCAGCCAAATCCTTCAAGTAGTTTTATTGAAATAATAATGAAAGATTCTCAATTTGATAAAGTGACAATAACTACAATTGACGGAAAATTGGTTTTGGAAAAAAACATTCAAAAAACGGATAGAGCACAACTAGATGTAAGCCGTTTTGCTAATGGAGTTTATCTAATAAATATTCTAACAAAAGATGGTCAACTCTTTACTGAAAAACTAATGAAAAATTAAATGTCAATTTGAAAAATACTTATAAACAAAGCTTCTCTTAATCGGGAAGCTTTTTTATATTTGTCAAAATCAGTGTTAAAAAGTGATGCTTTTTTGCACAAAATTAATTTTATGCTACAATTAAATGTAAAAAACGAAACGTCTCGATTGCGTGCAGTGGTTTTAGGTTCAGCGCTTAATAACGGACCAACACCAACTGCCGAAGAAGCTTATGATCCAAAATCTTTAGAACACATTCTCGCTGGAACATATCCAATAGAAGCTGATATGGTAAACGAAATGGAAGCTTTTAATCAAGTATTTCAAAAATATGATGTAAAAGTTTTTCGTCCGGAAATGATTGAAAATTACAACCAAATTTTTACTCGCGATATTGGTTTTGTAATCGACGATACATTTGTAAAAGCCAATATTTTACCTGATAGAGAACGAGAATTAGATGCCATTCAATATGTTATTGACCAAATAAATCCCGCTAAAGTCGTTCGTCCGCCAGATGATGTTCATATCGAAGGTGGCGATGTTATGCTATGGAACGATTATATTTTCATCGGAACATACAAAGGTTCGGATTATAAAGATTATATCACCGCACGAACTAATATGCAAGGTGTTCAGTATATTAAGGATTTGTTTCCTAATAAAATTGTGAAAGAATTCGATTTGGTAAAATCAAAATTGGAAGCGCGAGATAATGCTTTGCATCTCGATTGTTGCTTTCAACCTGTTGGTTCAAACAAAGGTATAATCTATAAAAGTGGTTTCCGAGAAGAAGCCGATTATGTGTATTTAGTAAAACTTTTTGGAAAAGAAAATCTGTTTCACATCACGCGAGACGAAATGTACCACATGAATTCCAATGTGTTTTCAATTGATGAAAATGTAGTTGTTTCGGAGAGAAATTTCACCCGATTGAACAATTGGCTTCGCGAAAACGGATTTACAGTTGAAGAAATTCCATATGCCGAAATTGCAAAACAAGAAGGATTGTTGAGATGTTCAACATTGCCATTAATTAGAGATTAATCTTTAAAGATGATGCATTGCACAAAGTCTTTAAATCCAAATAAATAAAATAAACAAAATGAACCAAACAACAAACTCAATTCTAATGATTCGTCCAGTAGCGTTTCGAATGAACGAACAAACTGCTGTTAACAATTATTACCAAAAAGTTCTCGACGGATTATCGCCTGAAACAGTAAATGCAAAAGCCCAACAAGAGTTTGATGTTTTTGTTGCCAAATTAAGAAAAGTTGGCGTGAATGTTATTGTCGTTGACGATACGCTTGAACCCAACACGCCAGACAGTATTTTTCCAAACAATTGGATATCATTTCACGAAAGTGGTGATGTAGCTTTATATCCAATGTTTGCCGAAAATCGTCGCGCCGAAAGAAGAGAAGATATTCTTGATATTCTTGAAGACGAAGGTTTTGTCATCAATGAAATCATGGATTACACTCTCGCAGAAGAAGATAACGTCTTTCTTGAAGGAACAGGTAGTTTACTTCTCGACCGAGAAAACGGAAAAGCCTATTGTGCTCTTTCACCACGTGCCGACGAAGAACTGATGATAGAATTTTGCGAAGATTTTGAATTTACACCCGTAATTTTCGAAGCTTTTCAAACGGTAAACGGCGAGCGAAAACTGATTTATCATACCAACGTAATGATGTGTCTTGGCGATACATTTGCTGTGATTTGTGCCGATTGTATTGATGACAAAAAAGAACGCAAAATGGTGCTCGACAGTCTTCGTGGTGATGACAAAGAAGTAATTTTAATTACCGAAGATCAAGTCAATAACTTTGCGGGAAACATGCTTGAAGTAAAAGGAAAAGACGATAAAAGATTTTTAGTAATGAGCGAGTCGGCTTATAAAAGTTTAACCAAAAAACAAATCGCTCAGCTCGAAGCGCATGTTGAAATTATTCATTCCAGTTTAGATACCATCGAAGCTTGTGGCGGCGGAAGCGCACGTTGTATGATGGCAGAAATTTTTCTTCCAACGGAGTAAGTTATTATTATTTAATAAATCAAAGAAAATAAAAATCCCAAATTCTAATTATGCTATTGGAATTTGGGATTTCATTTTTTGAACTCTTTTGAGTTTAAGATTATTTAATTTTAACAAATTTATATCCACCTTTTTCAGCACCCCAAACTTGCTTTCCGTCTTTATCAAAACCTTGATCCCAGGAAACAATTCCGTCCTTAGTAACAGTAACAATTGAATTGGCAAAACTAGCACCACGAAGTTCGCTTGGGCAAGTTTTATCTCCAGTTGAACCACTAAATTTATTTTTCTCAACTCGTTTTAAAACTACTTCACAACCTTGTTTTAGCTCAATGTCTGTCTCTGATAATTGGTTATATACTTCAGGATTTGTCCATTTTCCAATCCAATCTTTTTCATTTTTAAGGGTATAAATTTCACTTACAAATTCGTCGCCTCTTTGACTGACTTTATAAACTCTTACTCTATATGGTTTGCCTTGTTTGTCAAACATGGCTTGTTCTACAAAAAGATAATTTCCTTTTTCTTTCCAAATAGGTGTCATTCTTAAAGAAATGTTATAATATGATTTATCTTCAATGGAATGTGCTTCGGATGAATAATGTCCTTGCATGATTGAAACTAGTTCTTTTAAATTTTTATCAGTTTCTTTTTCTTTGTATGCTGCCGATTTACAGGATGAAAATAAAATTGAATAGAATAGTAAACATAAAAAAGACTTCATTTGTATTTTTTTTTAGGATTTATATTTGATGATATTGTCAATCATACCACCAAAGATAAAAAAATGAAATGGAACTAAGGAATACCAATACAATCTTCCCCAAATTCCTCTTGGTCTAAAGGTAGCAATCTGATGTAGTACATTATCGTCATCAATTCTAAATTCAAGCCAAGCTTCACCCGGAAGTTTCATTTCGGCATAAAGTAATAATCTTTTTTCCTCCTTGTTAGCAAGTAAAACACGCCAAAAATCGAGCGAATCTCCGTTATCTAAATGAATTGGATTTGTTCTACCTCGCCGTAAACCAACTCCTCCAAAAATTTTATCAATAAATCCACGTAGTTTCCACATCCAATTTCCATAATACCATCCACGAGAACCGCCAATAGACCAAATGTTCAAAAGTGTATTTTCAACATTTTCAATTTTTCTCATCTGATGGTCTTTCAAACAGCCATATTTTGGAATTTGGATAAATTCCGAAAAATTTGGAGCAAATTGACTACTACTTATGCTGTCTTTCCAACTAGAAATTACTAAGTTCTGCTCAATTTTTATAAAAGCAAGTTTGATAGCATCAACATAAGTGATTGGTTTTATATTTAATATTTTTTGTAATCGATTGTCACTACAAACCACTTCCATCTTCATACTATTAACTAAATTGATGGCAAGTTTGTATGAGGTTGAGGTAACAAAATATAACCAATAAGACGACAGTTTTGGTGTCATCATTGGTATTGTTACAATCATTAATTTAATACCTCGAGTTTTTGCATAAAGTTGCATCATTTCTTTGTAAGTTATGATATTTGGTCCGCCAATATCAAACGATTGGTTGTAGCATTCTTCTTTAGAAATGACACCCAACAAATAGTTAATTACATCGCGAATAGCAATGGGTTGACATTTTGTTAAAACCCATTTTGGTGTAATCATTACAGGAAGTTTTTCGCATAAATCTCTAATAATTTCAAAGGATGAACTTCCTGAACCTACAATTATTCCAGCACGTAAAACAGTAGTGTTAAAGTTACCTTGATATAAAATGGTTTCAACATCCTTTCGAGATTGTAAATGTTTTGAGAGTTTGTCTTCGTTTACAATTCCACTTAAATAGATAACTTGCTTAATACCAATTGCTTTCGCATATTCATTAAAATTTTTAGCAGCCTTGGATTCTAAAGTATCAAAATCTGTAGTTGAAGAAGACATTGAGTGTATCAAATAATATGCAACATCAATGTCTTTTGTAATTTTTTCAAATGAAGGAGTAGTCAAAAAATCGACTTCCCAAATTTCAATTAAATCCAAAGTAGATTTATCTAATCCCAATCGGTTTTTATCCCGAACACTACAAACCACTTGGTGTCCAGCTGTCAAAAGTTCGGGCAACAATCGTCTGCCAACATAACCATTAGCACCAGTAAGTAGAATTTTCATAAATACTATTTTGAAATAAAGATAGTACTTAAAAACATTCAACAGTAGTTAAATTCCTCTGATGATACTTAAAATAGCACTTATAATATACTGAATTCCAATAGCAACGGTTAAAAACCCTACAATTCTAGAAATAGCAACAATTCCCGAAGCTCCAAGATATTTTGCTAAATAATGAGCACTTCTTAAAATAAGGAATATCAAAAGTGAAACAATCATTATGGATAGTGAAGAAGCTAAAATATCCGTAGTGGAATTATGATCTTGGTTAAAAGCAATCAATAATGAAATCGAACCTGGACCAGCCAACATCGGCATCGCAAGTGGCGTTAACGCAATCGAATTTCGGTTCAACGAATCTTCTTCCACTTTTTTGCTAATTCCTTTTCGTTTTTTTGGATTCGCATTTAGTAAACCAAAACCAGAACTTGCAATCAAAATTCCACCTGCAATTCGAAGTGCCGAAATCGTAATTCCAAAAAATTTCAAAACATATTCACCAATAAAAAACGATATCAATAAAATAATACAAACATTTATTGCCGTCATTAGCGAAACTCGTGAACGTTCCGTTTTACTATAATCTTGTGTCAAACCAACAAAAATAGGAATAGCACCAATTGGATTTAGTACCGAAAACAAAGCACCAAGAAGAACAAAAAATGTGTTTAAAAAGACATCCATTTTTTCTAAAATTTTTATTCACTGCAAAGATAAACAAAGAATAAAAGGCAACGTTAAATAAAAAATAATATTCACTAATTTTGCAATATGAAAAACAAGAAAACACTCGTTCTCGGAGCTACAACAAAACCTGAAAGATACGCTTTCAAAGCCATCACAATGCTAACCGAAAAAGGACATTCCGTTTTGGCAATCGGGCAAAATGCAGGTGAAGTTGCCGGAATAAAAATCTACACAAAACAAATTCCACTAAAAAATATCGATACTATAACCTTGTATTTAAACCCAGTTCGTCAGCGCGAATACTACAACTACATCATCGAAACCAAACCCAAAAGAGTACTTTTCAATCCCGGAACCGAAAATCCAGAGTTTTACCAACTTCTGCAAAGCAATGGAATCAAGGTTGAAATCGCATGTACTTTGGTATTACTTGCAACCAATCAATATTAGGAGCGAATCGTTCAGGCATTTTATAAGCCATTTTCCCGCTTTTCGTTACAATCTGTCATTGCGAGGAACGAAGACACACGAGCGAAGCGAACTGAGCGTAAGCTAATCTCATCAAACTTTTGGCTCTGCAATGACAGGATTTCCACTTCAATCGGGGCTAAAAAGTTATCCATTTGAACTTTTGGAAAAAAAATCCGTGTGAATCTGTGAAATCTGCGTCATCCGCGTTCCAAAAATTCAAAAATATTTTGTGTTATTCGTGGTTAAATTTTAAAATCTAGTTTCAGAAGTAGCTGGTTTACTAATCAACAACAAACCAATAAACGTAATCAATCCGTTGATGATAATTAATTCGTTATCAATAACATAATTCCCAAAAAGCACTGCCGAATTTTTTGCCAAGAAAAAACAAACCAATGGAGAAATAATGCAAATAAACGGAACAAATTTATCGTGAACTGTTTTCGATTTCATAAACAAACCAAAAGCATACAATCCCAATAACGGACCATAAGTATAGCTTGCTACTTTAAAAATCATCGTCACAACCGATTGGTCATTCAAAGAATTAAAAACGATAATCACCAAAAACATCAATAGCGAAAAACCTAAATGAACCAAATGTCGCTTTTTTACATTTTTAGGATTTGATGCGTTTTCAGTTTTGTCCATGTTTAGAAAATCCACACAAAACGAAGTAGTTAAAGCCGTCAAAGCACTATCTGTTGTAGCAAAAGTGGCAGCCGTTAATCCTAACAAAAATATAATAGCAGGGAAAATTGCCAAATGATTAAACGCAATTTCCGGGAAAAGATAGTCCGTTCGTGCAACGCCATTTACCATCGGAATTTCAATATTGTTTTTAGTCGCAAAAAGATAAAGCAATGCACCAACACTAAGAAAAAAGATGTTGATAACCACAAAAATTCCAGTAAAAGTGAACATGTTTTTTTGAGCTTCGCCTATGTTCTTACAGCTTAAATTCTTTTGCATCAAGTCTTGGTCAAGTCCAACCATAGCGATAGTAACAAAAATTCCTCCAAGGATTTGTTTCAAAACAAAATTCCCTTTTAGATAATCTTCATAAAAGAAAATTTTGGAATAATTGCTGTTTTTTACCGCTTCAAAAGCTTCAATTGCCGATAAATCTAGACTTTGGCAAATGAAAATTATCGTCAAAAACACCGAAGAAACTAAGAAAAAAGTTTGTAAAGTATCCGTAATAATAATCGTTTTTAATCCGCCGCGATAGGTATAAGCAAAAATTAATCCGAGCGAAATTAAAACCGTTGCTGCAAACGGAACATCAAAGAAATCAAATACATAGCGTTGCAAAACTATTACAACCAAATACAATCGAAAAGCCGAGCCAATTGTTCTACTAATCAAGAAAATAGAAGCGGCTGTTTTATAGCTAACTATACCAAGTCGTTGTTCTATATAACCATAAATGGAAGTCAAATTCATCCGATAATACAACGGAAGTAAAACTTTAGCGATTATCAAAAATCCAATAGCATTTCCTAAAACAAATTGAAAATAACTAAACTGACTTTCAGGTGAACCAACATTTCCTGGAACCGAAATAAAAGTAACGCCAGACAATGCTGTTCCAATCATCCCAAAAGCAACTAAATACCATTTTGAATTTTTATTGGCTTTAAAAAAAGTATCATTATCCGAACTTTTCTTTGAAACTAAATTTGAAATTAGAATTAAAACTCCAAAATAAATGATGATGATGACTAAAATAGTTCCTGCTGACATGTGTGATTTTTTGTTGTGCTAAAATAGAAATAAAACAGAATATAGAAGAAAGAAAATAGAGAATAGATAACTCTGCATTCTTTGTTCTATTTTCTTTTCTCTTTTTACACTATTTTTGTCAAATGGAATTTTCTTCGAAATTGTTAGAAAAAGCAGTCAACGAAATGGCGCAATTACCTGGAATTGGTAAAAGAACAGCACTTCGTCTAGTTTTACATTTATTAAAACAACCTGTGGAACAAACTCAGTTTTTGTCGCAAGCATTAACAACGATGCGAGAAGAGATTAAGTTTTGTAAATCCTGTCACAATATTTCCGACGTTGAGGTTTGTGAAATTTGTAATAATTCGGCTCGAAACCATAAAATTATTTGTGTGGTTGAAGATGTTCGCGATGTTATGGCTATTGAAAACACCAATCAGTTCAAAGGAATTTATCATGTTTTGGGAGGTAAAATTTCTCCAATTGATGGCGTTGGTCCAAGTCAGTTGACAATTAATTCATTAGTTGAAAAAGTAAAGACAGGAACAATTGAGGAGTTGATTTTTGCGTTAAGTTCAACAATGGAAGGCGATACAACCAATTTTTATATCTACAAACAAATAAAAGAGTGTGAAATAAAAACTTCAACAATCGCACGAGGAATAGCTGTTGGCGACGAATTAGAATATGCTGATGAAGTTACGCTTGGAAGAAGTATTTTGCACCGAGTTCCATTCGAATTATCAATAAATAAGTCATAACAAAATAATAGCTTTCTACATTTTTGTAATTAGAATTGAAAAACTATCTTTGTTGGCTAACAAGTTATTACAGATAATGAATAAATACAATATTTTTCTTTTGGTATTCATAAGTGTGTTTTTTACATCATGCATTCCAACAAAGGATTTAATCTATCTACAAGAAAATAAAAACAAGGATAATAATAAGGCTGTTGAAGCTATAACGGACAAGCCTTACAGACTTCAGGTAAATGATTTATTAAACGTTACAATAAAGGCTATGGATCCTAAACTTGTTGAAATATTTAACTCAACTATAGGTTCAGCAGTAAACAATGAACAAGCGATATATTTTAATGGTTATGTTGTTGATGATCACGGAAATATTAGACTACCAGTTTTAGGAGAAATTAATGTTCTTGGTCACACATTTGAAGAAGTCAGAATTAAAGTAGAAAAGAAGTTATTAGAAGAATACTTTAATAAAGAAGCTGGGATATTTGTAAATGTTAGATTAGGAGGTTTTAGGTATACTGTAAATGGTGAAGTTTCTAGTAGCGGAACAAAAGTCTTGTATCAAGATCGAGTAAATATAATGGAAGCAATTGCGAATTCAGGTGATATAGAAATTACTGGAAATAGAAAGGATGTAGTTGTCATTAGAAGATTTCCTCAAGGGAACCAAACCTATCATATTGATTTAACTGATTCTAATGCTGTAAATTCACCTGCTTATCAACTTCAGCCCAATGATTATATTTATGTAAAACCGTTAAAACAAAAAACTTGGGGAACAGGAAGAACTGGAATAGAATCGCTTTCAACAATAATAACATTATTGTCATTGGCCACAACAACTTACTTATTACTTAATAGATAAACTCAATTTATCCATGCTGGAAGTTAAAGATTTTTCATTTTTTGAAAAACAAAATAGTTTTGATTTTAAAAGTTTCTTGGTCAAAATAGTAAGTTATTGGAAATGGTTTCTAATTTCTTTACTAATCACTTTTACAATTGCACATCAAGTAAACATAAGAAAGCAAAAAATTTATGGGATAGATACAGTTATTTCGGTGACGGAAGAAAATAACCCATTGTTTACTTCAAACACCAGTTTAATTTTTAATTGGGGTGGAACTTCGGATAAGGTACAGAGTATCGCAACAACATTTAAGTCAAGATCACACAATGAAATTGTAGTTGATAGTCTCCAGTTTTACACTGATTATTATACTAAAACAGATTATTATTTCAAAGATGTTTATGGGCAAGTGCCTTTTAAAGTGAGAATAAATCCTTCTGAATACCAAGTGTATTCGAAGTTCTTGAAAGTTAAAATGATTTCTTCAGACACTTATCTTTTGACAATACCATTTGACTCAGGCTCAATTGAAACTGTTAGATACATAGATGACTCTCACAAGTTTATTGATGTAGAAAACAATGAGTTTAGCAAACAATATAAAGTTGGACAACAAGTTGTTTTGCCATTTTTAAATTGGAAATTAGACAGAGATTCTTCGGTTAAGTTGAATATCGGAGAAGAAGTATTAATCCGTTTTAACTCATTTAACGAAACCGTATCCAAATATAAAAATATTGGTATCAATATAGATGAAAAGGCAGCTTCAATTCTGAGATTGAATATGGAAGGAACAAATAAACAACGAATGGTTGATTATCTGAATACTACAGTAGCTGTTTTAATAAAAACACAATTAGAGAATAAGAACCTATTTGCAAAAAACACAATTGCCTTTATCGACGAGACACTAGCTTCAATGGAAGGACAACTAAAAGATTCGGGAGATGAATTGAAAGATTTTAGCAGGAAAAATAATGTTTTGGATATTCAGGATAACGGTGCTGATTTTAAAGGGCGATTTCTTCAGTATGATGTTCAAAAAGATGGTGTTGAAAGAAAAATAGCTTATCTGAACTCGTTAAAAAATTATCTTAAAAATAGTGTTGATTATTCAAAATTGCCTGCACCGACGATAGCAGGAATTGAGGAGCCAAACATTTCAGCTAATGTTGCCAAACTTATAACATTATCTGTAAAGCGTTTTGAAATAAGAAAGGCCGTAAAAGGAACGATTTATTTTGATGAAATAGATAATGAAATTGAATCTCTTAAAAAAGTTCTACTTGAAAATGTTACTTCTTATCGAGCTACATTGCAATATGATTTAGATCAAGTTAATAGTAAATTAGCGAGTATTGAAGGTGAAATTAGAAGATTGCCAGAAAGCTCACAGCAGTATTTAAAAATTTCTAGGAAGTATAATTTAAGTGATAATATTTATAATACCTATTTACAAAAAAGAAGTGAAGCTTCAATTGTTAGAGCAGCGAATCTTTCAGATATAAGATTTATTGATACAGCTAAAGATGTTGGTGGTGGATTACTTGGACCAAAAACAACTGTAAATTATGTTTTAGCATTTATAATAGGTTTACTTATTCCGCTCGTTGTGGTGTTTTTATTATTTTTCATTAATAATGCAATTCATAATATTGAAGATATCTCTGCAATAACTCAAATTCCACTTATTGGAATTGTTGGTATAAAACATACAGATTCTAATCTTTCTGTTTTTGAAAGGCCAAAATCAGCACTTGCTGAGTCTTTTAGAGCAATTCGTTCCTCACTACAATTTTTATATAAGAAGCAAATTCATGAAGGCGCAAGAACGTTGATGCTGACATCATCAGTCAGTGGTGAAGGAAAAACATTTTGTTCAATTAATATAGCAACCGTTTTTGCTTTAAGCGAGAAAAAAACAATCATTCTTGGACTAGATTTAAGAAAACCAAAAATCTTTGATGATTTTAATATTCAAAATAATTTTGGTGCTGTAAATTATTTAATTGGTCAAAAAGGATTAGATGAGATTATTCAAAAAACGCATATACCTTATTTAGATGTAATTACTTCTGGACCAATTCCTCCAAATCCTTCTGAGTTAATTCTGGGAGAATCGATGAAAGAAATGATTACCTCATTGAAAAAACAATATGATTATATAATCTTAGATACACCGCCAGTTGGATTAGTTTCTGATGCGCTAGAATTAGCACAATTTAGTGATGTTACATTATATGTTGTTAGACAAAACTTCACCAAAAAAGAAATGCTAACTTTATTAAATAACAGAACAAAACGCGGTGAGTTGAACAATATCAGCATTGTGTTTAACGGTTATGAAAATAAAGCAAAATACGGAACAGGCTACGGTTATGGTTATGGTTACGGTTATGGTTACGGATATGGCTATTCAAATGGATACCATGATGATGATGTTCCAAAAGGATTTTTTGAAAAGTTGAAATATAAATTTTTGAAAAGAAAATAATGAGTTCAACACAAAATAGCATTTTAATAACAGGTGGAGCTGGATTTATTGGTTCCAACCTATGTGAATATTTCCTTGAAAAAGGAAATAAAGTTACTTGTTTAGATAACTTCGCGACTGGACATAAATATAATATTGAACCATTTTTAAAAAATCCTAACTTTCGTCTTATTGAAGGCGATATTAGAAATATCGAAACCTGTAGAATTGCGGTTAAAGACATTGATTATGTTCTTCATCAAGCGGCATTAGGTTCGGTGCCAAGATCAATTAATGATCCAATTACTAGTAATGAAGTTAATGTTTCAGGTTTTTTGAATATGTTAACCGCTTCTCGCGATGCTGGAGTTAAAAGATTTGTTTATGCTGCAAGTTCATCAACATATGGCGATTCAGAAAGTTTACCAAAAGTAGAAGATAAAATTGGAAAGCCGCTTTCTCCTTACGCTATTACAAAATATGTAAACGAATTGTATGCAGATATTTTCAGTAAAACTTACGGATTAGAAACTATTGGACTTCGCTATTTTAATGTATTTGGAAGAAGACAAGATCCAAATGGAGCTTATGCAGCGGTAATTCCAAAGTTTGTAATGCAACTTATGAAAAATGAAAGTCCAATAATTAATGGTGATGGTAATTTTTCGAGAGATTTTACTTATATAGATAATGTAATTCAAATGAATGAGTTAGCTATTACAACACAAAATAACGCAGCAATTAATACCGTTTATAACACCGCTTTTGGTGATAGAACAACACTAAATGATATGGTGTTTTATCTAAAAAAATATTTATCAGAATTTGATTCGAAAATTGCTGATGTAAATATAATTTACGGACCAAACCGAGTTGGCGATATTCCTCATTCGCTAGCAAGTATTGATAAAGCAAAACAATTATTAAATTATAATCCTAAATTTTCATTTCAAGATGGTTTAAAAGTGGCTGTGAAATGGTATTGGGAAAATCTAAAATAGATTACAAATGAATATTACAAACATTTGTTGTATTGGAGCAGGTTATGTTGGTGGACCAACAATGGCAGTCATTGCTGAAAAATGTCCAAATATAAAAATTACAGTTGTTGACTTAAATGAAACTAGGATTGCAAATTGGAATGATGAAGATGTAAATAATATACCAATTTATGAACCTGGTTTAAATGAAATTGTAGCAAGAACACGTGGTAAAAACTTATTTTTCTCTACTGATGTTGATAAAGCGATCGATGAATCACAACTTATTTTTATTTCTGTAAATACACCAACAAAAACGTATGGCACAGGAAAAGGAATGGCTGCTGATTTGAAACATATTGAATTGTGTGCTAGGCAAATTGCTAAAGTGGCAAAGAATAATAAAATAGTTGTTGAAAAATCTACTTTACCTGTTAGAACTGCTGAAGCATTGAAAAGCATCCTAGATAACACTGGAAATGGAGTTCAATTTCAAATTCTTTCAAATCCTGAATTTTTAGCCGAAGGAACTGCAATCCAAGATTTATTAAATCCAGATAGAGTTTTAATTGGTGGTGAAACATCACCTGAAGGTCAAAAAGCGATTGAAGCGTTAGTTGATGTTTACGCCAATTGGGTTCCAAGAGAACGAATTCTTAAAACTAATGTTTGGTCATCTGAGTTATCAAAATTAACAGCAAATGCTTTTTTAGCTCAACGTGTTTCTTCTATTAATGCAATGTCTGAACTATGCGAAAAAACTGAAGCAAATATAAATGAAGTAGCCAAAGCTATCGGAATGGATAGTAGAATTGGTTCTAAGTTTTTAAAAGCATCTGTAGGTTTTGGCGGTTCTTGTTTTCAAAAAGATATATTAAATCTTGTATATATTTCAAAAGCTTTTGGACTAAATGAAGTGGCTGATTATTGGGAACAAGTAATTATAATGAACGACCATCAAAAAAGACGTTTCTCAAAAAATATTGTACAAACATTATATAATACTGTTTCTGGAAAAAAAATTACATTTCTGGGTTGGGCTTTCAAAAAAGATACAAACGATACAAGAGAATCTGCCGCAATATATGTTGCTGATGATTTAATAAATGAACAAGCTTACATAGCCTTATTTGATCCAAAAGTAAGCCAAAAACAAGTATTATCTGATTTAGATTATCTTGAAACAAGAACTGCATCAGAAAATGAAAAACATATCACGTCATATGAAAATCCTTATGAGGCTTGTAAAAACGCTCATGCAGTTGCAATATTAACGGAATGGGATGAGTTTAAAGACTATGATTGGCAAAAAATATATGACAGTATGTTAAAACCAGCCTTTGTTTTTGATGGTAGAAATTTGTTAGATGCTGAGAAAATGAAATCAATAGGTTTTGTTTATCAATCAATTGGTTCTTAGTTAAATAAGTATATTTGTAAGCCAATAAAATTATAATTTTAATTAGAAAAATTTCATGAATATTAAAATAGCAATCATCGGACTTGGATATGTAGGATTACCACTTGCAAGACTATTTGCAACTAAATATCCTGTCGTTGGGTTTGATATAAATCAAAAAAGAATAAGTGAGTTAAACGCCGGAACCGATTCAACACTTGAAGTTGACGAAGACGTTTTAAAGCAAGTATTAGTTACTTCATCTTCTAACGAAAATGGACTTTTTTGTAGTAATCAAATGGATGATATAAAAGATTGTAATTATTATATAGTTACTGTTCCAACTCCAGTTGACAAAAACAATAGGCCAGATTTAACACCATTGTACAAATCCAGCGAAACGGTTGGAAAAGTATTGAAAAAAGGTGATATTGTGATTTATGAATCAACAGTTTATCCTGGTGTTACCGAAGAAGAATGTATTCCAGTTTTAGAAAAAATTAGTGGGTTGAAATTTAATGTAGACTTTTTTGCAGGCTATTCTCCAGAAAGAATAAATCCTGGAGACAAAGAACATACTGTTGAAAAAATTCTAAAAGTAACTTCGGGTTCAACTCCAGAAATAGGTCAAAAAGTCAATGATTTATACAAGTCAGTTATCATCGCTGGAACTCATTTAGCTCCATCAATAAAGGTGGCTGAAGCCGCAAAAGTTATTGAAAATTCACAGCGCGATATCAATATCGCTTTTGTAAATGAATTGGCTAAAATTTTCAATTTATTAGAAATAGATACGCATGCAGTGCTTGAAGCAGCAGGTACAAAATGGAATTTTCTTCCATTCAAACCAGGTTTAGTTGGCGGACATTGTATTGGTGTTGATCCTTATTATTTAGCTCAAAAAGCTCAGGAAAAAGGATATCATCCTGAAATTATTTTAGCAGGTAGAAGACTAAACGATAGTATGGGTGAATATGTTGCTTCACAAGTAGTTAAGCTAATGATAAAAAAAGGAGTAACTATTAATGGCGCAAAATTATTGATGCTCGGAATAACTTTTAAAGAAAATTGTCCAGACGTTCGAAATACTAAAATTGTTGACGTAGTTCATGCACTGGCAGATTATGGAATTCAAGTTACTATTTTTGATCCATGGGCAAAACCAGCCGAAGTTGAGCACGAATATCAGTTAAAAACAACTAATGATTTACCTACTGAAACTTTTGATGCAATTGTTCTTGGTGTTGCTCATAACGAGTTTACAGCTATCGATTTGTCAAAATTGAAAAAGGAAAATGGAGTTTTATTTGATGTAAAAGGGGTTTTAAAAGATAAAGCAGACGGAAGACTTTAAAAGATGAAAAAGATTTTAATAACTGGAGGTGCAGGATTTATTGGTTCACATGTTGTTCGTCGATTTGTGAACAATTATCCAAATTATCAAATTTTCAATCTTGATGCGCTTACTTATGCAGGTAATCTTGAGAATATAGCTGATATAGAAAACCATCCAAATTATACTTTTTTAAAAGCGGATATTACTGATGGTGAAACTATTATGGATTTGTTCAAAGAACATCAATTCGATGGTGTAATTCATCTTGCGGCCGAATCTCATGTTGATAGGTCAATCACCGATCCATTGGCATTTGTAAAAACAAATGTTATCGGAACCATGAATTTATTAAATGCTGCCAAAACCATTTGGAACGATAATAAAGAAAATAAACGATTTTATCACATTTCTACTGACGAAGTTTATGGAACTTTAGGCGCTACGGGTTTGTTTAGTGAAACCACAGCTTACGATCCCAATTCACCTTATTCAGCTTCAAAAGCAAGTTCAGACCATTTTGTTCGCGCTTATGGTGAAACTTATGGTTTGCCTTATGTGATAACAAATTGTTCCAACAATTATGGACCAAATCATTTCCCGGAAAAATTAATTCCACTTTTTATAAATAATATCATCACTAATAAGCCTTTACCAGTTTATGGCGATGGAAAATATACTCGTGATTGGCTTTATGTAATTGATCATGCTGTAGCTATTGATTTAGTTTTTCATGAAGGAAAAAATCATGAAACCTACAATATTGGTGGTTTCAACGAATGGCAAAATATTGATTTAGTAAATTTACTTTGCCAAAAAATGGATGAAAAACTAGGAAGAGTTTCTGGTGAATCTGAAAAATTAATCACTTACGTAAAAGATAGACCAGGACACGATTTGCGATATGCGATCGATGCTTCAAAAATAAAAAAAGAATTAGGTTGGAAACCATCAGTAACTTTTGAAGAAGGATTATCACAAACTATAGACTGGTATTTGAACAACGACGATTGGTTAAAAAATGTAACTTCTGGTGAGTATAAGAAATATTACGAAAAGCAATATTCATAAACTGCTAAATAAATGAGCCAACTTAAAAAAGGTGCGCTATTATCCTATGTTACCATACTATTAACCAATGGAATAGGATTAGTATTGACACCTTTTATGATTCATAAATTAGGTGATTCAGAATATGGTCTTTATACACTTATTGGTTCACTAATTGGATATATCAGTGTATTAGATTTTGGTTTAAATAATGCAATTATTCGATTTGTATCTAGATTTAGAGCATTAGAAGACAAAAAAGGCGAAGAAAATTTCCTAGCTACAACCATGATTATTTATGCTTTTATAGCTTCTTTAATAATAATTATTGGTATCGCATTATACTTCAATATTGAATCAGTTTTTGAAAAGTTAAGCCCAACCGAAATTGGAAAGGCTAAAGTGATGTTTGCAATTCTAATTTTTAATTTAGCAATAACACTTCCCGGTGGCGCATTTGCAGCAATATCAAGCGCATATGAGCAATTTGTTTTTCCCCGAATGTTAAATATTGTTAAGTATATCGTTAGGTCATTACTACTAGTTTCTATCTTGATTTATGGAGGAGATTCTATTTCAATTGTTATTCTAGATACAATTGTCAACCTTTTAGTAATAGCTATTAATGCGTATTTTGTTTTTAAAAAATTAAATGTTACTATAAAATTGCACAAACTTGAGTCTATATTAATCAAAGAAATATTTAAGTATTCCTTTTGGATATTCTTATTTGCAATGGTTGGTCAGTTTCAATGGCAATCTGGACAAGTGATTTTAGGAATGATTTCTGGAACAACAGCCGTTGCCATTTATGGAGTTGGAATAATGCTTGGAACATACTATGGCGCTTTTTCGACTGCAATTTCTGGAGTTTTTTTACCAAGAGCAACAAAAATGACTGTTCAAAACGCAACCAATGATGAAATGACTGATATGATGATAAGAATTGGACGTTTTTCTTTTATAACCTTATTATTAATTCTTGGAGGATTTATATTGTATGGACAGCAATTTATTCTGTTATGGGTTGGAAAAACATATCAAAATTCATGGATAATTGCATTAATAATTATGGTTTCATATACATTACCATTAGTACAATCTTTTGCTAATTCAATTTTAGAATCTAAAAATTTATTTTCCTTTAAAGCAAAAACGTATATAACTTTAATTGTTTTAGGAACAATTTTAGGTTTTTTTCTTTCAAAAAAATTCGGAAGTTTAGGTTTAATTACTGGAACAACTTCAGGATGGATTTTAAGCCAAATCATTATGAATTTTTATTATAAAAATGTATTACAACTCAATGTTTTTCGTTTTTTTAAAGAATTAGCAAATAAACTTGTACCAACATTTTTATTAATTTTAATTCTTGGTTGGCTTCTTAATTTTTTACCTGGAAATAATTGGTTTAATTTGGTAGTAAAAATATCAATATTCGTATCTATTTTTTCACTTTTGATGTTTAGATTTGGAATGAATCAAGAGGAAAGACAAACTATAAATTCTATGTTACCTAAATTTCTTAAATCAAAATAGTCATGCTCAAATTAGATAATTTATCCTATTCTGAGAAAGGAAAGAAGTTGACTTTCGGATATTCTTATGATACTTCTTTAGCAAAGTATTTTAATAAAAAAGAACTTTACTATGTTTATTATCAGGAGGATATTTCAAGTATTCCGAATAGTATTAATACAATTCCATTTTTAGCGAGTGTGATGCCAATAGCATGGTTTGTTGGTTTTGATGTTTATGTTGACGAATTAGACGAAACATTTTATAATTCACTTCATGAATTAAAAAAAGAGTTTGCTATTCATTTTCCACAGATAAAAAATGACACAAAACTTCATGTTAAAAAATTAGTTGCCAACACATTTGATAAAGACAATTATGGTCTTCTTTTTAGTGGTGGTTTAGATGCATTTGAATCGCTAACAAGAAATATTGAAAAGAAACCATTTTTAATATCAATTCACGGAGCAGATATTGAAATTAAAGATGAAAAGCGTTGGAATGATTTTAAAACATTCAATCTCGAAGAAGAAATTATCGAAGAAGAAAGAGTTTGTTATGTTGAGTCTAATCTAAGAACATTTTATACGTATGAAGTTGATTTATTAGTTGGTTTAGGTTGGTGGGGAAAAATTCAACATGGTATGGCTTTGTTGAGTTTGATTGCGCCATTAAGTTACATTCATGGAATAACAACTACATTAATTGCCTCTTCCAATACTGGTGAAGTTAATTTTGGTTGGGGTTCAACATCAGAAACAGATGAAAAAGTAAAATGGGCTAATCAAAAAGTCATCCACGATGGATTTCATTTGAGAAGAACTGAGAAGATTGAAAACATTGTTGCTTTTGCAAAAAAAACAGGATATCGAGTAAAACTCAGAGTTTGTTATTCGGAACTTCGAGAAGGATACAATTGTAGCCGATGTCCAAAATGTCAGCGAACAATGCTAGGTTTCATTCTTGAAGGTCAAAATCCAAATGACTATGGTTTTGAAGTTTCAAATGATTTTTATAAACTCATTTTGAAGAATTTTGATAAGAATGCTGTAATGTCTGTTGGAGTAAAATATGAGTGGCAATGCCTACAAGATAAAGCGAAAGTTATTTCCAAACCTTACATTATTAAAGATGAAAATTCAGAGTTAGAATATTTCAATACCTTTGTCAACCTAAATTTAGATGAAATAGTTAACAAGAATCAAGAAAAAGTACAAAAACAAAACGAGCTTAAATTTAAAATCATCAATAAGTTCCCTAAGTTGTTTCAATTATATCTAGATTTAAGAAGAAAATTATAAAAATTTCAAACGCATGAAATACGGTATTTTTACATACGAAGAAAATAAAAAATCATTCAATGTTGGTGATAATGTGCAAAGTTTAGCAGCAAAACAATATCTACCTCAGTTGGATACTTATATAAATAGAGAACATCTTGCTGATTATCACGGTGAAAAAATGAAAGTGATAATGAATGGTTGGTTCACTCACAATTATAACAATTGGGTTCCATCCGAAGATATTGAACCGTTTTTTGTTTCTTTTCACGTAAACAATACTGCAGCACCAGGCATGTTAAACGATAAAGGAATTGCTTATCTAAAAAAACACGAACCAATTGGATGTCGCGACCAGTTTACGGCAGATTTGCTAAAATCGAAAGGTATTGATGCTTATTTTTCTGGATGTTTAACTTTAACATTAGATACCTACAAGGTTGATGATTCTTTGCGTGGTGATGATATATATATCGTTGATCCGTTATACAGTTATCCAACATGGGAAAAAGTGACTTATGATTGGAAACATTTTTTGAGAAGTATCCAAAATGGAACTATTTTCAAACTAGGTGAAAGAAAAAAGCATGTTAGTAATTTTATAGACGCAGACTTATTAAAATCAGCTAAATATATCAATCAACAACCACCATCAAACACTTATTCTGATGATCAAAAATTTGCCATGGCTGAAGATATTTTAAATCAATATGCCAAAGCAAAACTGGTAATCACTTCCCGTATTCATTGTGCTTTACCTTGTTTAGCAATGGGAACACCAGTTATTTTTGTTAACGGATTTGACAGTTTTGTAGACTCATGCCGTTTTGATGGAATTTTAGATTTATTTAATCGAGTTGATGTGAATACAAAAACAGGAGAGTTTACTGCTAATTTTCCTTTAGATGGAAAAATTTCTAAAAATACTATTGTTAAAAATTTAGGAAAACACCATGCATTAGCAGAACCAATGAAAGAAAAATGCCGAGCATTTATTAATAAAAAATAGTTTTTATTCAAAAGCAAGTAATGATACCAAAAATAATACACTACTGTTGGCTTAGCGGAGATAAATATCCAGATAGTATTGAAAAATGTATAACTACTTGGAAAGAAAAACTTCCAGATTATGAGTTTATACTTTGGGATACAGCTAAGTTCAATCTTGAAGATTCACTTTGGGTCAAACAAGCCTTTGAAACCAAAAAGTATGCTTTTGCAGCTGATTACATTCGTCTTTATGCAGTCTATAATTATGGCGGAATTTATATGGATACTGATGTTGAAGTGGTAAAAAGCTTTAATGATTTATTAGAATTACCCTATTTTATTGGAACTGAAGGTGGAGGAATTGTTGAAGCTGGAGTTTTTGGAGCTGAACTAAAAACACAATGGGTTGGTGAATGTCTCGAATATTATAAAAATAGAGAATTCATAAAATCAGATACGACATTAGACATCCGAACGTTGCCAAGTATAATGATGGAGCAAATAGGAAAAACTAAAGTTGTAACTGAAATGAGCACAGATGAAAAGATATCATATTCATCAGATAGTTCTAAATTGATGATGTTTCCAGTTGATTATTTTTGCGCAAAAAATCAAGGAACAGGAATTGTTACTGTCACAAAAAACACCTACACCATCCATCATTTTGCAATGTCTTGGATTTCTAAAAAAACTACATTTCTACCCAATATCAAACGAAGTTTGATGAAAGTTTTTGGAGTGAATACGATTAATAAAATTATTGAAATTTTAAAACTTAGAGAAATTAAGAAAAAATTGTCATGAAAAAAATTTTACTAATTATGCCTTATGGAAGTGTTGGTGGAATGGAAAGATTGGCACTCAACTTTTACAACCATTATTCCAAACAAAATTATGAAGTCAAAGCTTTAAAAATAATTAGGCTAAAGGATGATATAATTAGTTTTGGAAATGATGAAATTGCTTTATCCGAGATTGACTTTTCAGAAATGTCTTCTTCCCAACGATTAAAGTTTTACTTCAAAGCGCCAATGATGATTCGTAAAATCATCAAAGAAAATCAGATTACGCATTCAATTTCTTTTGGTGATATGGCTAACTTTTTCTCTTCATTGTCTTTTACAAATGAACACAAAGTAGCAAGTATTCACGCACTCAAGAGTGTTGAATTAATTAACAAAAGTTTTTTTAATACAATTTCAAAAATCTCCTATAAATCCACTTACTATTTTTTTGATAAAGTA
This sequence comes from Flavobacterium dankookense, assembly GCF_004362665.1. Taxonomy (GTDB): domain Bacteria; phylum Bacteroidota; class Bacteroidia; order Flavobacteriales; family Flavobacteriaceae; genus Flavobacterium; species Flavobacterium dankookense. The sequence continues at coordinate 51,746 of NZ_SNXR01000013.1, forward strand.
GTTTGTATCAGTGACGCTATCAAGAAAGATTTAATTGAAAATTGCGGTTTTGCTTTCAAACAAAAATTAAAAGTAATCTATAATCCGCACGACATAGAAAATATAGAATTTTTGTCTAATATTCCTATTGATTCAGAAGATGAAAAACAATTATTTAATAACGATGTAATAGTATTTTTAGGTAGATTTTCTTTTCAAAAATCGCCTTGGCATTTGATAAAAGCATTTAGTTTAATAGAAAAAAAACATCAAAATTTGAAGCTAGTTTTCATTGGAGATGGAGATTCAAATGTTGAAAGCTACCTGCAAGATTTAATTTTAAAGTTAAAAATATCGGATAAAGTTTTTTTCTTAGGAAGAAAATCAAATCCATATCAATATTTAAAAAAATCAAAAATACTTGCATTGAGTTCAAATTATGAAGGAACACCGAACGTTATAGTTGAATCAATTGCTTGTGAAGTTCCTGTTGTTTCTTCTAATTGTACAGATGGTATTATTGAGTTGATGAGTCTAGGGGAAATGAAAAAAACAGATAATCTTCTCGAAACAGAAAGCGGATTTATCACACCAAATTTCTTTAAAGGAGTTTTAGCAATTCCAAATAACGATGAAATTACAAGTGAGGAAAAAGATTTTGCTCATGCATTAGAATTAATTTTATCAGATGAAAAGTATAAGCAGAAATTGCTTCTCAATAAAATTGAACTTCTCTCAAAGTTTGATTTAAAAATAGTTACGAAAGCTTATTTGGATTGAACATAGGTTAAGATATTATTTTTATTATTTATATTTGAGGAAAATCCCCTGAAATCTATTCCTATGAAACAATTTTATTCTTTTAGTTTATTTTTTTTAATGATAAACTTAAACGCTCAAATTATAAACATTCCTGACTTAAATTTTAAAAATAAACTGTTATCTTCAAATCCGACTAATTATATTGTTTTTAATTCTAATGGATACCCAATTTCAATTGATGCGAATGGAAATAATGAGATTGAGGTATCTGAAGCGTTGCTTGTTGGTGAAATTAATGTTAGTAATTCTGCGATTCAATCATTGGACGGAATTTCAAACTTTGAAAATTTAAAAAGCTTACTTTGTGCAAACAATTCAATTACTTCATTAGATTTAACAGCGAATGTTGCTTTAAATGTTTTAAATTGTAATTATAATCAAATTAATTCAATTTTAATCAATCAGCCCAGCAATATCAGGAGTTTTGAGGCAAGGAATAATGCTTTAACTACTTTTGATTATTCTTTTTTCCTAATCAATAGAATTGACATTCAGTATAATCAAATCACAACAATTTCATTAGATATTCAGAATTATATTGCAGAAGGCATTATTGGATTTTATTGTAACAACAACCAGTTATCATCTATAAATGTTTCAGCACTGCTTCCAATTTTTATACAAGAATTTAACTGTAGTTACAACAATCTTACATCTTTAGATGCTGAGAGTTTTGATGTATCAGAACTTTTTAATTTTAATTGTTCTCACAATCAGTTAACTTCACTAGGTGTATTAAATTTTGTTGGTGGAGATTTTGACTGTAGTTATAATCAATTAACAGAGCTTATATTTCCTAATACATGTTTGTGGAAAGTTAGATGTAATAATAATTTGTTAACAAATTTTTCTCTTCCACCAGTAACAACAAATAATTGTATTTCTATGTTAAGTTTAAGTGACAATTTATTAACTTCTATTGATTTAAGTTCGATTGGGTCTGGAATTGTTGAAGTGTTTTGCTATAATAATCCAAATTTAACAAATCTAAATTTAAAAAATGGCATAGGAACAACTTATTTATTAATTACAGATAATCTATTTTTATATAATTTGCCAAACTTAGAATATGTTTGTGCCAACGAAAATGAAGTAACTTTAGTTCAAGAATATCTTTTAGAAAGAGGCTTTACAACTAGTGTTGTAAACTCTTATTGTAGTTTTGTTCCGGGTGGCGTTTTTTATACTATCAATGGAAATTCACGTGTTGATTTGAATGATAATGGTTGCGATAGTAACGATACTGTAGTTCAAAATCTAAAACTGAACATTACAAATGGTACTGCTTCAACAACTATTATTCCAAATGCAACAGGAAATTATTCTATACCAGTACAACAAGATTCGCATACTATAACACCAGTTTTTGAAATCCCATCTTATTTTACTGTATCACCGGCATCAATTACGGTTTCTTTTCCTGCACAAACAAGTCCTTTTGTTCAAAATTTCTGTGCTTCTTTTAATGGTTCTCATCCCGATTTAGAAGTTATTGTTATTCCACTAACAATCCAAAGACCAGGTTTTGATGCACTTTATAAAATTACATATAAAAATAAAGGAACTGTTGCCTTAACAGGTTCTGTAAATTTTCAATACCAAAACGATTTTCAGGAATTTGTTTCATCTATTCCTGGTGTTTCATCACAAAATACAACTACTTTGAGTTGGGATTTTGTTTCTTTAGCGCCATTTGAAAGCAAAGAAATTTATGTAACATTTAATTTGAATGCACCAACCGATAATCCACCGTTAGAAAGTGGTTCTATTTTGAATTATACCGCTTCAATTATAGGAAATCTAGAAGACGAAACACCATCAGACAATACTTTTGTTTTCAATCAAGAAGTGGTAAACTCATTTGATCCAAACGACAAAAGATGCCTTGAAGGAAATACAATTCCTTTAAACAAAGTTGGCGATTATGTTCATTACATGATTCGATTTGAAAATACTGGTACGGCAAACGCTCAAAATGTAGTTGTAGTAGATAATTTGGATGTTTCAAAGTTTGATGTTAGCAGTTTTCAAGCACTTAATAGTAGTCATCCATTTGTAACAAAAATTTCAAATTCGAATAAAGTGGAATTTATTTTTGAAAATATTAATCTTCCTTTTGATGATGCTTCAAACGATGGTTATATAGTTTTTAAAATTAAAACAAAAAATAATTTACAACTAAATGATACTTTTAGCAACACGGCAAGTATTTATTTTGATTATAATTTCCCTATCGTTACTGAACCCGCAATTACAGTTGTTTCGCAAGCATTAGGATTAGTGGAAGTAGATGGAGTTTTTGTTTCAATTGTACCAAACCCAACACAAGATGTGCTAACTATCACAACTAAAAACGAAATAAGTTCGGTTATGATTTTTGATACTAACGGAAGAATTATACAAACTAAAATACAAAACAACGAGCTAGAAACCCAACTTGATTTAACTTCATACCAACAGGGCGTTTATTATGTCAAAGTAATTACAAAAGAAGGATTTGGGATTAAAAAAATTGTAAAAAACAATAAATAAAAGAATTAATTTTCTAGTTTTCAAAAGGATGTTATGACCAATAAACATCCTTTTTTTATGGTAAGTTTATAAAAAGAAATATATTTGCTTCAAATAGATATAAAATGGTTTTTAATTCGTTTAACTTCTTATTGTTTCTTCCTATTGTTTTTGCGCTCTATTGGATTTTAGCCAAGAGCAGTAGTAAAAGTCAAAATATTTTATTACTTGTTTCAAGTTATTTCTTTTATGCTTGTTGGGATTATAGGTTTTTGTTTCTATTAATGTTTTCAACGTTTTTAGATTACTTTACAGGTATAAAAATGCACGAAGCTGCTTCTCAAAAAGGAAAGAAATTCTGGTTTTGGCTCAGTATTGGTATTAATTTAGGATTTTTAGGAATTTTTAAATATTATAATTTTTTCATTAGCTCTTTTCAAGAATTATTAGAAGGTTTTGGTTTCCATGCTAATTTTTGGACTATTTCAGTTATTCTTCCAGTTGGAATTTCGTTTTATACTTTTCATGGATTATCCTATGTGATTGATATTTATAACGATAAAATTAAACCAGAAAAAAATATAGTTGACTATTCTGTTTTTGTTAGTTTTTTCCCTTTGCTCGTTGCCGGACCAATAGAACGTGCCACTCATTTATTACCTCAAATTCAACGCGAACGCCATTTTGATTACACAAAAGCTGTTGATGGATTACGACAAATACTTTGGGGATTGTTTATGAAAGTGGTAGTTGCTGATAATTGTGCAACGGTTGTAAATCATGTTTTTAAAGACCAAGAATCATTAAATGCAGGTTCGTTATTTGTTGGAGCAGTATTTTTTGCTTTTCAAATCTATGGTGATTTTTCAGGATATTCTAATATTGCTCTTGGAACTGCTCGATTATTTGGTGTTGAATTGTTACGTAACTTTAATTACCCTTATTTTTCTAGAGATATTGCAGAGTTTTGGCGTCGTTGGCATATTTCTTTATCGTCTTGGTTTAAAGATTACTTATACATTCCACTTGGCGGAAGCAAAGGCGGAATGTGGATGCAAGTTAGAAATACAATTATAATTTTTGTAGTCAGTGGTTTTTGGCACGGTGCCAATTGGACATTTATTATTTGGGGTGCTTTGAATGCACTGTATATCTTGCCTTTAGTAGTTTTTAAATTAAACAGAAACAACACCAATATAGTTGCCGAAAATTCATTTTTGCCATCAATCAAAGAAGTTATTCAAATCACAATTACATTTATCCTAACTACAATTGCTTGGGTGTTTTTTAGAGCAGAAACGGTTACAGAAGCTTGGGTTTATGTTGTTAAAATGTTTAATTTTAAAGCATATGGCTTTCCTCAAGTTGATTTAAAACCATTTATTTACATATTCATTTTACTTTTTGTAGAGTGGATTCAAAGAAAGAAAAAGCATGGTTTAGAATTATCAAATGTTAGACATACTTATATTAGATGGATCATTTATTTATTAGTCTTTATTTTGATTTTATTTTTTGGTGCAAGTTCTGATTCATTCATTTATTTCCAATTTTAGATGAAAAAGTTTATACTACGACTTCTAGTTTTTTCAATACTTATTACAGGTATCATATTGTTTTTATTAAATAGATATGCTGGATATGTAGATTATTTCTATGGTAAAGTTTCTTCACCGGCGCAATCGTCATTAATCATTGGAGACTCTCGAAGTTTTCAAGGATTGCAACCAACGGTGTTTAATCAAAATTTGAGCAATACATTTGATTTACCAATGTATAATTTTAGTTTTACGCTAGCTCAAGTTTCGTATGGCGAAAGCTTATTGAAAAGTATTAAATCAAAAATAAATCCAGATACTAAAAACGGATTATTTATTCTTTCGGTTCATCCTTACATACTCTCACAAAGGGATAAAGATGATTTTGAAAACGGAGTCTATTTTGAAGAATCCTTTCCGCCAGGAAATATGAATTATGTAAACATGAATCCTAATGTTGAATATTTTTTCAAAAATTACGAATACTTTCATTTTAAAGCTGTCATAAGAAAAAATTCTATTGTTCATGATGATGGATGGTTAGAAGAAACCAATTTAACCACTGATAAAGCAACTTTAAACGGTTGGAAAAAAACACAAATAGAATTGTATGGTGGATTTATTAAAAAATGGAAAAAATCAGACTACAGAGTTCAAAAACTAAGTGAAACCATAAAGTTTCTTAAAAACCACGGAAGAGTTGTTTTAGTTAGAATGCCAAGCAGTGATGATATTGTAGCTATAGAAAATAGCTATTGGAACGATTTTAATCTTCAAATGAAAAACGTTGCTGATGAAAATAAAGTTCAGTATCTCGATTTTACATCTAACATGAGTTCTTTTCCAACCTATGATGGCGTTCACCTGGGCAAATCTGCTGGACAAAAATTCACAAAATCGGTGTGCGATTCAATCCTAAAATATAACAACAATTGAATACATTAGTTCCAATAGAGTATTATACTACAATATATTATAATATTTTGTTGTTTTTTATGCTGTTTTTTTTTATTTCAACTTTTAGAGAAGAGTTAACAAGTAAAATAAACTTAAGTACCAAAAACGCTTTTGGAATTTTTTTGTTAGTTTTTGTTATAAGCTATATTGGTTTTCGTCCTATAGATCCAATATTTGGTGATATGACAACCTACAGAGATTATCTGGAACGGTATGCTAGTGGTGAAGACTTTTTAGGAAATGAAAACGATTATATTTTTCAAGTTTTTATGAGATTTTGTGCCAGAAATGCAACACATGAAATATTCTTTCTCTTGTGCGCAATGCTATACATATATCCGCTTTATTCTGCTAGTAAAAATTTATTCAAAGAATACTGGTTTTATGCTTTCTTAATGCTAGTTATATCTTTTTCATTTTGGGGTTATGCTGTAAATGGTATTAGAAATGGAATTGCAACTACCATTTTTATTTATGGAATTTCCCAAAAAAAACGACTACTAATGTTCGCGCTGATTGGAATTAGTTATCTTACTCACAACGCAATGATGATTCCTGCAGCTGCTTTTTTAATTGCTATTTCATTAGACAAGACGAAATGGTTTCTATACGGATGGCTTTTATGTATTCCATTATCTCTTGTTCTCGGTGGTTCTCTAGAACTCTTTTTTAACGATTTAGTAGAATCAGAGAGAACGGTTGGATATCTGTCTGATACGGATGAGTTTTCGGAGCAGTTTTCATCTACTGGTTTTCGTTGGGATTTCTTATTGTATAGTATGAGTGGTGTTTATGCAGTTTGGTATTTTATCATAAAGCAAAAATTTGAAGACAAAACATATAGCTTAATTTGCAATACTTATTTGATTGCCAACGCTTTTTGGATACTAGTTATTAGAGCATCTTTTAGCAATAGATTTGCCTATTTATCTTGGTTTTTAATGGGAATCGTTATCATTTATCCTTTTTTGAAAAGGAAATTCTTTAGCGAACAACATAAACTTATGGGAAGATTGATTTTTGTTTATTTTGCATTTACTTATATAATGAATATCCTAAGAGGAAATAATTAAAACCATGAAAACACTTACCGTTTTTACCCCAACTTTTAATCGTGCTTATTGCTTACATCAACTTTACGAAAGTTTGGTAAGACAAAAATCTACTGATTTTTTGTGGTTAATTATTGATGATGGTTCTTCTGATGGAACTAATGAACTAGTGAAATCTTGGCAAGACCAAAACTTGATAGAAATTAGATATGATTATAAACCAAATGGTGGAATGCACACGGCTCATAACAGAGCTTATGAGTTGATTGATACAGAACTAAATATGTGCATCGATTCAGATGATTATGTAACTGATGATGCAATAGAAAAAATACTCTCATTTTGGTTAAAGAATAAAAATCCAAATGTTGGAGCAATTTATGCACTCGATGCTACGAAAGACGGATCAATTCTTGGCGATAAATATCCAGATGATTTAAAGTCTTTTCAAGGTTGGGGTTGTAAAATTGTAATCTACAATGAAAATAAAATTCATAAAGTGGTTGGCGATAAAAAATGTATTGCTGTAACAGCTTACTTAAAAAAGTATCCACCAATTCCTGTTTTTGAAGGGGAAAAGTTTTATTCCTTGTATTGGAAACAGCATTTTCTTGAACGTGATTATACCATTCTAATTCTTAACGAACCTGTTTGTATAGTTGAATATTTGCCCGATGGAGCGAGTATGAACAAATTCAAGCAATATTTTACCAATGCGAGAGGTTTTCAACATATGAGGATTATGTTGATGAAAATTTCACCTACATTCAAGCTTCGTTTTATGGAATGTATCCATTACATAAACAGTTCAATAATATTAAAAGACAAACAATTTTTTAGTAAAAGTTCTAATAAGTTGCTAACGATACTAGCCATTCCATTTGGAATTGTGCTATATTTTTACGCCAGATATAATTATGACAAGCAATTAAATTTAAACAAAAAGTAAATCATGCTCATCAGTGTCATAATACCTGTTTATAACGTAGAAAATTATATCAAAAAAGGAGTAGAAAGCGTTCTCAATCAAAGTTATACCAATTTTGAACTACTTCTCGTTAATGATGGTTCAAAAGATAACTCACCAAAAATTTGTGATGATTTTGCTTCAAAAGATAGCAGAGTAAAAGTACTTCATAAAATAAATGGTGGCGCATCCGATGCTAGAAATCAAGGAATTTTAGCTGCTAAAGGCGATTATCTGATGTTTCTTGATTCTGATGATTATTGGGATGATAATAATGCTATTCAAAAAGTTGTCAATAGATTGACGGAAAGTAAAAATGTTGATATTCTATTATTTTATTGGAAACAAATTAATTTAAACACTAACCGAGTTGAGATTTCCAATAAAAAATACCAAACTGAAATTTCCAAAAATGCAACAAAAACTGAAGTTTTAAAAAGTTTATTTGATACAGGTCTATTTCCTTCTTCCGCTGTGATAACAGTTGTTAATAGAGCGTTTATACTCCAAAACGAGCTGTTCTTTGTGAAAGGTATAAAAGCTGAAGATGTAGATTGGACTCTCAATGTTTTTAAACAGGCCAATAAAATTGATGCAATAAACGAAGATTTTTATGTTGTTTTGCTTAACAGAGAAGGAAGTGTGACTTCTACTGCTGATGTAAAAAGTATTGAAAGTATTTTGTTTATTCTCGATAAATGGTGTCCTGAATTTATAGCTAAAAACGACCCGTTAAGTCATCTTTTTTTAGGACATCTTTCGTTTCATTATAGTACTTGTTTTGTCATTTATCCCAATTTATCGAATGATGAGAAACAATTGGTAAAAAACAGGTTAATTGCCTATTTGTATTTGTTTAAATACACTCATAGCAAGAAAGCAGCACTTGTAAAATACATTATATCTTTTCTAGGAATTGAATTAGGAACTAAGCTATTAGATATCCTTTTTAGAATTAGAAAAAAAACAAGATAAAAATTTTTAGGTTTTCTAAACGTTTTTTTTAATACTCCTTTTTTAACAAAAAATTAATAAGTACTCACATTTTAACTAAATTTGCATTCTCAAGAAAACATTAATTATTATGAATTCAGAATTAAGCATCGACGTAGTCAATAAAATCAAAACATTAAAATCAGATTCGGGAACACATTCGCCTAGCATTGATACCATCTTGAATGAATGTCCTGAATTAAAAATAGGCGTTGATGCTTGTTTTTTATCAAATCCTTATGCAACTGATTTGTTTATGAAATGTCTTCATGAAGATTTGATTGATAATAACAAGTTAAGAGATGTTCTTGAATTTTATCCACCTCAAAATAGGGAAGTTGCAAAGTACATCTCCAAAGCAATAAATGTAGATTACAAAAAAATATTTGTTGGAAATGGTGCTATTGAAATTATTCAAGGTATTCTTCACAATTTTGTTGCAAAAAAAATATGCATTATTTCACCAACTTTTTCATCCTATTATGAATTTGTAAAAGATGATATAGAAATTGTATATTTTCCTCTTTTAAAGGAAGAAGAATATCTTCTTGATCCAAAAAAATATGTTGATTTCATCAAAAAGGAAAAACCAGATACTATAGCAATCATAAATCCTAATAATCCAAATGGTGGTTATTTAAAACAAGAGGATTTTCTATATATTTTATCAAGCTTGAGAGAAGTTACAAATGTTATCATTGACGAAAGTTTCATACACTTTGCATATGAAGATATAGAACTTTCACAAATTACTTCTGAAGAATTGACAGATACTTATTCCAATTTAATTATCGTTAAAAGTATGTCTAAAGATTTTGGGATTGCAGGACTTCGAGCTGGATATGCAGTTATGAATGCTGACAAAGTAGATAAGTTACTCAAAAACGGTTATTTATGGAATGTTTCTGGTTTGACTAATTATTTCTTCAAGGTATATTCTGAAAAAGAATTTATTGATAAGTATGATATTGAGCGTAAGAAATACATAATGAATACATTAATGTTTCTTAACGAATTAAAAAATATTCCAGGAATAAAAGTGTATCCTTCAAGGGCAAATTTTGCATTGGTAGAAATAGAAAACGGAATGACTTCGTTTGATTTTACTATTAGTCTTCTAATAAAATATGGAATTTATGTTAGAGATTGTTCCGACAAGATTGGTCTTGATGGTCAGTTTGTTCGTATTGCATCAAGGTCTTTCGAAGAAAACTTGTTAATTATAAAAGCAATGAAAGAACTTTTATGCGAAAAATAATTAAAGCTTTTTACAATCCTTTCATACAGTTCTATTTTAATTCACAATTAAAAACGTTTACTAAAACAAAAAAATCAAATTCATTTTTAGTTTTAGATATTGATAACACAATTGCGGATACTTGGACTAATTTAAATGGATTTAAAAAAGACAGAAATGCTTTTTTTTTAAATCTTCAACCACTTCATGGAACTTTAAATTACATCAATAATCATTTCTCAAACTTGCCAGTCATTTTTATAAGTAACAGGAATATTATTGACTATAAAGTAACAAAAAAATGGTTGATAAAAAATGGTTTTAACATGAATGATAACTTATTGATTGTTACTAATAATCCAATTGATAAAATTAAATATTTAAAATATCTTAGTAATAATTTTGAAATAATTTACTTTGATGATTTAAGTTATAATCATGAAAAAGGAAAACCGCTTTTCTTCGGAGAAGTAATAGATGAAGTAAAAAAAATGAATTTAAAATATTATGATTATCAGTTTATTTTAAATTTGAATTCAAAATAATTTAATTCCATAACAATGAAGTTTATCAATCGATTGTTTTCAAAAATTTTTGCATTTCTTTATTTATTTCTAAGAATATCTAAAATGAAATGGATTAAAAATTATGATAAAAATGCTGATACCATAATTTGGATTAAAACAAACCCTTTCACAACATTATTGCGATATCTAAAACATAACGATTTGCTGAGTGATTTTGCATTGATAGAATCTATTGCAATCAGAAATATTCCTTTTAAAATTGTTATTGGAAACAATATTGGAAAATATAATAATAAAACTATTTTCTATACTGTTTCTGAAAATTGTAATCCGTACAAAGTAGCAAATTATTCTGCAACACTTTTTCATACCGTTCATGAGCTTGAAAATCAAGGAAATAAACTTTTTCCTGAAACAAGTGAAATTGAATATTGGGAGAATAAAGCTTTTATGCAAGAACAATTTTTAAAACTTGGAATAAATCATCCCAAAACAATAATTTTAAATAGAAATTATTCGATTAATGAATTGGATAATCTTCAGTTTCCAGCATTGATAAAAGAAATACATTCCGCAGGTTCTCGTGGAATTACAAAAGTAAACTCAAAGGAAGATTTACTTAAAAATTTGGATAAAATTTGGGCAAAAGGTCATTCAAAAACTATTGTTCAAAAATTGGTTGATATGAGACGCGATTTGAGAGTTGTAATCTTAAATGGTGAAGTAATTTCGTTTTATTGGAGAGTAAATTCTAGTAAAGAGTGGAAACCAACGGCAACCTCATTTGGAAATACTACTGAATTTGGGAATTTCCCTGAACAATGGAAATCTCTATTTATTGATTTTTTACACAAAATGAATTTACCAACCGGAGCTTTTGATATTACTTGGGAAAAGGATGATTTAAATTCTCAACCTTTAGTTTTGGAGGTTAGTCCATCTTACCAATTAAATCCAAGTTTGCCTGAACGCTATAAATCAATAACTTATAAAGAATATAAAAAGAAACTCTTTGTTTCTGATGCTTACTATAAAGAATATGTTGATATAGTTTTTAATTGTAGAAAACAAATCACAAATTACTATTTTAATAAGTTGAAAAAAGCATAAAAATTGTTTATGCAAAAAAAAACTCTCATACGAATTACAACAGTTCCAATTTCACTTGAAAAATTACTTTCAGGGCAGTTAGAATATATGGGTAATCATTATAATCTAATAGCCGTTTCATCTGAAAAAGAAAATTTAGAAAAACTCGGAAAGAAAATAAACCTACCTGTTTTTTTTGTTAACCTAACACGACAAATTACACCAATAAAAGACTTGTTGGCGCTTGTGAAAATGTATTTTTTTTTCAAAAAAACAAAACCATTTATAGTGCATTCTCATACTCCAAAAGCAGGAACAATAGGAATGTTAGCTGCAAAACTCGCAGGTGTTCCAAATCGTTTACACACAGTTGCTGGTTTACCTTTATTAGAAATTGGTGGAAAAAAAAGAAAACTGTTAGATTTTGTTGAAAAACTAACTTACAGTTGCGCAACTAAAGTTTATCCAAATTCATTGGGTTTAAAAGATATAATAATCGAAAATAAGTATTGCAAAGCCAACAAATTAAAAGTTATAGGAAACGGAAGTTCTAATGGAATTGACACTTCGTTCTTTAATCCAGAATTGTACTCTTTTGAAAATAACCAAGATTTAAAAACAAAGTTAGGAATTGACCAAAACGATTTTGTCTTCATCTTTGTGGGAAGATTAGTAAAAGACAAGGGAATTAATGAGTTAATTGCTGCTTTTTCTAAACTTCAATCTCAACATAAAAACATAAAGCTCTTACTAGTAGGTGATTATGAAACCGATTTAGATCCACTTTCATCAGAAACATTAGATGAAATAACATCAAATTCATCAATAATTTCAACTGGATTTGAATATGATGTTCGACCTTATTTCGCCATTAGTAATGCCTTAGTTTTCCCAACTTATCGTGAAGGATTTCCAAATGTGGTGATGCAAGCAGGAGCAATGAATTTACCTTGTATAGTAACCAATATAAATGGTTGTAATGAAATTATCATTGAGGGAGAAAACGGAATAATTATTCCCGTTAAAAATGAAAATGCTATTTTTGAAGCTATGAATGATTGTATTCTTAAATCTGATGCAATACTAAGAATGAAAAAAAATGCACGAAAAATGATTGTGTCTCGATATGAACAACATGTAGTTTGGAAAGCAATTTTTGAGGAATATCAGTCCTTTGAAAAAAATAATCACTAAAAATTTAAAATGTACAAACATTTTTTTAAACGAGTTATAGACTTTACAGCATCACTAATTGGATTTGTTTTAGTGTTACCTTTATTTATTCTAATAGTATTATTTTTAACAATTGCCAATGATGGAAAGCCTTTTTTCTTCCAAAAACGTCCAGGAAAAAATGGTAAAGTATTCAGAATAGTTAAGTTTAAAACTATGAATGACAAAAAAGATAAGGATGGAAAGTTACTTTCTGATGAAGTAAGATTAACTGCAGTAGGTAAATTTGTTCGAAAAACTTCATTAGATGAAATTCCTCAGCTTTTAAATGTAATTATTGGAGATATGAGCTTAATTGGACCAAGACCATTATTAACGGACTATTTACATTTATATAATGATTTTCAAAATCGTCGACATGAAGTAAAACCCGGAATAACAGGTTGGGCACAAGTCAATGGTAGAAATGCCATATCATGGGACAAAAAATTTGAATATGATGTTTGGTATGTGGATAATATTGGTTTTTTACTCGACTGCAAAATAATTTTAAAAACAGTTCAAAAAGTAATCCAAAGCGAAGGAATAAATGCCCAAGATGGAAATACAATAGAACCATTTAATGGATATAATTAATGAATAATATACTAATAACATCAGCTGGACGTCGTGTTTCTTTGGTCCGATTTTTTCAAAAAGAATTGAAAAGCGTTTTTGCTGAAGCAAAAGTTTTTACTACAGATGCAAATCCAGATTATGCTTCAGCGTGTCGAATTTCGGATGGTTATTTTAAAATGCAACGCGTCACCGAACCAAATTATATCGACGATTTGCTACAATTAGCGATAGAAAATGGTGTTAAAATTATTGTCCCAACCATAGATACTGAGTTACTTATTCTTTCTAAAAACATTGAAGTATTCAAGTCAAAGGGAATAGAGGTCGTGATTTCGGATTATGAAATAATGAAAATATTCAGAGACAAGAGATTAACACATCAATTTTTTGAAAAATATGGTATTAATTGTGCCAAAGAATATTCTAAAGAAAATTATCAGTTACCTATTTATATCAAACCTTACGACGGAAGTAGAAGTGTAGATAACTTTATTATTACAACTCAAGAACAATTAACCGATTATCATTTTCAAAATGACAAACTACTATTTCTTGAATACTTGGATCACAAAAAACATACAGAGTTCACTATTGATTTATACTATGATAAGAATTCGGATTTAAAATGTTTTGTTCCAAGACAACGAATTGAAGTTCGTGACGGTGAAGTGAATAAAGCCGTAACAAAAGACGCATTTTTTATACCAGAAATTTGGAAAAAAATGCAACATATTGACGGTTTTCGAGGTTGTATAACGTTTCAAGTTTTCGTTAATTTAGAGACGCAGCAAATATTTGGAATAGAAATAAATCCTCGTTTTGGTGGCGGTTATCCTTTGAGTTATTTAGCAAAAGCTAATTTTCCTAGATGGATTATTCAAGAATATATGATGGAAAATCAAGGTGTTGAAGTTTTTAATGATTGGGAAAAAAACTTGATGATGCTTCGATATGATGATGAAATTCTAATACATAATTTTAATCACTAAATGACTAAAACTGTTGTTTTTGACCTTGATGATACCATCGTTAAAGAAATTGAATACCTCAAATCGGCATTTAATTCGATTGCTGAATATGTTGATATTAAAAACGAAACTCTTTTCGAACAGATGATGGAATGGTATTTTGATAAACAAAACGTCTTTCAAAATATTATTAATCAATATCAAAACATCGAAATTCAAACATTAAAAAATATTTACAGAAATCATTTTCCAAATTTTAATTCACAATCAGAAGAACGAAATCTTTTAATTGATTTAAAAAATAAAGGATATAAATTAGGATTAATTACTGACGGATTTTCAATTACACAGCGTAACAAAATCAAAGCTTTAAACATTGAAAATTTATTTGATTTAATTATAATTTCAGAAGAATTTGGAAGTGAGAAACCAAATAAAAAAAACTATGAAGTTTTTCATAAATTCAAAACAGATGATTACTACTATATTGGTGATAATGTTAAAAAAGACTTTGTTACTCCAAATGAATTGGGATGGAAAACAATTTGTATTTTAGATGATGGAAATAATATCCATAAACAAGATTTTAATAAAGAAGTACTATATTTACCGCAGATTAGACTTTCTAATCTTTTAGATATCAATCTATAATTTAAACACATTATGTTACGAAAAATTGTCCTTAAAATTTTAAAAGCTACTGCAAAAGATATAACTATCACACATCACTATACTCATAAAAAATTCATGCTTAATTCCTATAACCACAAAGGTTATTGGTATCATGGAAAAAAACGTGAAGAAGAAACCGTTGCCATGTTCAAAAAATGGATTTCTAAAGATAATTATGTTTTAGAAATTGGTGGTCATATTGGATATTTTTCAACTTTTTATGCAGATTTGGTTGGCGATAAAGGTAAAGTTGTAGTTTTTGAGCCGAGCAACGAAAATTTGAAATACCTTACTAAGAACATTGATTTTTTAGATGAAAATTTAAAAAGTATTATATCAATTGTTCAAAAAGGTGCAGGAGATATTGTGGGAGAATTAGATTTTTATATTGATCCAATTTCGGGACAAAACAATTCTTTTGTTAAAGATTTTGACGGATTTAAAACGAGTAGAGCACATTCAGCAGATACAAATGTAGATGTTGAAGTGCAAAAAGTGCCTGTAATTACTTTAGATAGTTTTTATGAAAATGAAACTAAGTTTCCCGATTTTGTTAAGATAGATGTTGAAGGATTTGAATGGAATGTCATTCAAGGTTTTAAGCAGACTATTGAAAAAGCCAAGCCAAACTTAATGATTGAAATTCAGAGTGATGAAGATAAAATCATAAACTATTTCAAAGGAATAGGTTATATTATTTATAACGATAAATTAGAGAGTATAAATTCTATTGAAGATTACAAAAGAAAACGTAGTGCAAATATTTTTTTCAAATGGGGACAAAAATAGAAGATATTTTGAAAACTAAAATCTGGCTTTCTTCACCACATATGGGTGGAAATGAACAAAATTATGTCAAAGAAGCATTTGATACCAATTGGGTTGCACCACTAGGTCCAAATGTTACTGGTTTTGAACAAGATTTAGAAAAATTTCTCAATGAAGATGTACATATTGCTGCATTAAGTTCAGGAACAGCGGCGTTACATTTAGGATTAATATTATTAGGAGTAAAGGCTGGTGATGAAGTAATTTGTCAAAGTTTTACCTTTTCAGCTTCCGCCAACCCAATTGTATATCTTGGTGCAACACCTGTTTTTATCGATAGTGAAATAGAAACTTGGAATATGTGTCCAGTTGCCCTTGAAGATGCAATTAAAGATAGAATATCTAAAGGTAAAACACCAAAAGCTATTATCCCAGTTCATTTATACGGAATGCCATATAAAGCAGATGAAATAAGATCAATTGCAAACAAATATAATATTCCAATCCTTGAAGATAGCGCTGAAGCTTTAGGAAGTCATTACAAAGGAAAAATGTGTGGAACGTTTGGAGATATTGCAGCTTTATCATTTAATGGAAATAAAATTATTACAACTTCTGGTGGTGGAGCTTTGGTTTCTCATTCAAAAGAAATAAAAGAAAAAGCTGTTTTCTTAGCAACACAAGCAAGAGATAATGCGCCTCATTACCAACATTCCGAGATTGGATATAATTACAGATTGAGTAATATTTCTGCAGGAATTGGAAGAGGACAAATGGAAGTCCTTCAAAAACACATTAATTTAAGAAGAGAAATGCACGACTTTTATAAGTCTATTTTTAAAGATAATGATGCAATAACCGTGTTTCAAGAACCAAATTCAGACTATTTTTCAAACCATTGGTTATCTTGCATTACCATAAATTCTGATAAACTAGGAAAATCAAGAGAAGAGATTCGACTTGAGCTTGAAAAAGAAAACATAGAATCAAGACCACTTTGGAAACCAATGCATTTGCAACCAATATTTAAGGATTATCCATACTACGGCGGGAAAATATCTGAAACATTATTTGAAACAGGTCTTTGTTTGCCGTCTGGTTCAAATTTGAATAACGATGATAAGAATAGAATTAAAGAAGTTTTTCAACGATTTTTTTAATATTTATATTTAAAAATGTCTTTAATGTTAATTTTATCTTAAATTTGTTAGTCGAATAGTATTATATGGGTAACTCTACTTTTTCAGAAATAAAAAATAACGTAATAAGTAAACGCTTTAGCAATATTGGTTATTTACCAAGATGGATAATATTTGCTATCGATGTGTTTATTGTTATAACAGCTATTATTGTAACCTATGTTATTTTAGATAGTTTGTCTGTTATCTATACTAGTCAACTTGAAAGACCATTTCGGGCAGGAATAATTATTCTTGTTAATGCAATGTTTTTTCTTTTTTATAGAACCTACTCAGGAATTATTAGACATTCAACTTTTATTGATGGAGTTAAGCTACTAGTTGCTACAACATCGTCTTATTTATTTTTATTAACGGTAAATTATTCATTAGTTTTCTTTTTCAAAATAAAGATTTTTCTATCAACAAGTTTGTTTATTACCTATGTAATTTCATTTTTATTATTATTTTTATTCAGGATTTTAGTCAAAAACTTTTTCGAAAAATATCTTCAATCTGACGATAAAGTTAAATTGGTTAAAGCTGTAATTTATGGAGCAGATGCTAATGCTATTTCTGTTGCCAATGCTTTAAGAACAGAAAAACCATCACGTTTTAAGTTAGTTGCATTTATTGATAAATATAAAAAAGTAAAAACATCCAAGAGCATTCTAAATTTACCGATTATAAATCAATCTAAAAAAGTTCACGTAATTTTAAGAAGTTTAGGAGCTGAAGCTTTAATCATTGCAGAAAAAAGTTTGTCAAAAGAAGAAACAATTGCACTAGTTGAGGAATGTTTAGAATATAATTTCAAAGTTTTTACAGTTCCATTAATAACAGATTGGGAAGACCAAAAGCAGATATCCAATCAGTTAAAGAACTTTGCTATTGAAGACTTATTAGAACGAAAACCCATTTTATTAGATAATCATGGAATTTCATCTCAAATAAAAGGTAAAACAGTTTTAATAACAGGTGGAGCAGGTTCTATTGGAAGTGAAATAGTTAGACAAGTAATAAATTTTGAACCACACAAAATTGTTATTCTTGACCAAGCCGAATCGCCATTACATAATTTAAAATTAGAGATTTCTGAGTTTGCAGATAAAATAAAAATTAGAACGGTTTTAGCGGATGTTAAAGATTTTGTAGCTGTTGAAAATGTTTTCAAAAAATTTAAACCAGATTTTGTTTATCATGCTGCTGCCTACAAGCACGTTCCTTTAATGGAGGAAAATCCATCACAAGCAGTTTTTACAAATGTTATCGGAACAAAAAACTTAGCCGATTTATCGAGTAAATATTTAGTAGAAAAATTTGTTTTGATTTCTACTGATAAAGCAGTAAATCCAAGTAGTGTGATGGGAGCAAGTAAACGAATTGCAGAAAAATATGTACAATCTTTAAATTTTTATTTAGCAAATTCTAAAAGAGAAAATAAAACAAAATTCATCACTACTAGATTTGGAAATGTATTAGGTTCTAATGGCTCAATTGTTCCATTATTTACAAAACAAATACAAGAAGGCGGACCACTTACCATTACACATCCAGAGATTATTAGATATTTCATGACAATACCAGAAGCTTGTCAACTTGTTCTTGAAGCAGGTGCAATGGGACAAGGCGGAGAAATCTATATTTTTGATATGGGTAAACCAGTTAAAATAATTGATCTTGCAAACAAGATGATACGCTTAGCAGGTTTTATACCAGATAAGGAAATTAAAATAAAAATTATTGGTTTGCGTCCAGGTGAAAAATTATATGAAGAATTATTGAATGATACTTCAAAAACTCTGCCAACCCACAATGAAAAAATTCTTATTGGACAAGATAATTTTGATAAATTTGAAGAAGTAGATATTCTAGTTAATGAATTAATTGCGACTTCAAAAAAAGCATCAAATGATGAAATAGTTGGTTTGATGAAAAAAATTGTCCCAGAATTCAAAAGTATGAATTCAATTTTTGAAACTCTTGATGCATAATTCAACTTTACTATAAGATAAATCGTTAACTTTGCATTCTTTATAATATTTAATATGAAATTCTCTAATGTACTAGCAACATTATTAAGTGTTTGCCTTTTTTTATCATGTGCTTCTAGAAAAGACATTGCTTATTTACAAGATGTAGATAACCAAACTTTAGCTAATACTAGTTATGAGCCAATAATAAAATCTGATGATTTGTTGAGCGTAATAGTTGCAGCATCACAACCTGATCTAACTATACCTTTCAATTTACCTCAAGTTCAAGGAAATTATCAAGATGGTGATAGTCAGGCTGGAATAAAAACATATTTAGTTGATAGTGAAGGGAATATTGATTTTCCTGTGATAGGGAAAGTAAAGTTAGGTGGGTTAACTAGAACTCAAGCAAAAAATTTGTTAGAAGAAAAAATTAAAGAATACATAATTAATCCTTCTGTTAATTTAAGAATGTTAAACTATAAAATATCGGTTTTAGGAGAAGTTAATAAGCCAAATACATATAAAATAGTTAGTGAACGCATTACAATATTAGAAGCTTTAAGTTTAGCAGGTGATTTGACAATTTATGGGAAAAGAGATAACATATTGGTTATAAGAGAAATTGATGGTAAAAAAACTTTCAATAGATTGAATTTAACTAATAAAGATTTTGTTTCCTCACCATTTTATTACTTAAATCAAAATGATGTAGTTTTAGTTGAACCTAATAAAACAAAAATGAATTCATCAGTTATTGGGCCAAATATTTCAGTTACAATATCTGCACTATCATTAATTACCACAATTGCAATTATTCTATTTAGATAAAAATTATGCAAGAACACCAATCTTTTAACAATAAAACAAACGATGAAAGTTTAAATATCAGAGAACAATTTGATAAATATTTTATTCATTGGAAATGGTTTTTATTATCAATAATTATTTGTTTTATAATAGCACTTTTATATTTAAGATATACGGTTCCACAGTATAGTGCATCAGCAACAATATTAGTGAAAGATGAAAGAAAAGGTGGAATCCAATCAGAGTTAAGTGCTTTTTCTGAATTAGGTTTTGTTAAAAATGTAAAAAACAATGTTGATAACGAAATTGAGATAATAAAATCTAGAAACATCATCAACCAAGCAGTTAAAAGCTTAAACTTAAACGTTGAATATTTTGCAGAAGGACGAGTTAAATCTGTTGAGTTGTATAATGAAAGTCCAATAGAGGTTAGATTCTTTGAACCAAATGATAGCTTTTATAACAAAAATTTTAGCTACGAAGTTATATATTTAAGTGCAAATCATTTTGAACTAAAAAAATATCAAGGAAAGTCATTAGGTAAATTTAATTTTGGCTCAATAGTTAATTTACCAGAAGCCAAACTCGTTGTAACAAAGAAACCTTTTATTACTAAATACATAACAAAAGAAGACTATAAAATAATAGTTAAAGTTAATAAATTAGCTAATGTTGTTCAGAAGTATAGAAGTAAAATAAATATCACACCGCTAAGTAAAAACTCTAGTGTTGTAGAACTTTCAATGAATGATCCAGTTGCTGATAAAGCAGAAGATTTACTAGATGCAGTTATTGAAAACTATAACAAAGATGCAATAGAAGATAAAAAATATGTTTCGTTAAACACACAAAAGTTTATAAACGACAGATTAAAATATATCACAGAAGAACTCGGTGATGTTGAAAAACAAGGAGAAGATTTCAAAACAAATAACAGAATCACAGAAATTACTGCTGATGCTGAATTGTATATTCAAAATTCTGCACTTTTCGAAAAATCACTTATAGAAACCGAAACTCAAATTAGGATAATACAATCCATGATTGCCTATTTGAATAGTTCACCAACTGACGAAATTATACCTAGCAATATTATTCCACAAGATAATAACGCTTCGATAATGATAAATGATTTTAATGAAGTAGTTATAAGAAGAAATAGAGTTCTAGGTAGTGGAACTGTTAAAAATCAGAGAGTTATTGATTTAAATGCAGAGATTGATGAAAAAAGAAGGAACATTAAAGAAAGTTTAGCACGACTTTTAGAAACCTATAAAATCAAAAGAGAAGATTTACAAAAGCAAGATAGATCGTTAAATAATAAAATTTCTAAAATACCTAATCAATCTAGAGAACTTACAAGTATTGGAAGACAACAACAGATAAAAGAATCGCTTTATCTATATCTTTTGCAAAAAAGGGAAGAAATTGGAATTTCTTTAGCAGTTGCTGCACCAAATTCTAAACTTATAGACTCAGCATTAGCTACAAGTTCTCCAGTTTCACCAAATAGAAACTTTGTTTTATTGGGAGCAATTATCGCCGGATTGTTGATTCCATTTCTGATTTTATTTGTATTAGATTTATTAGATACAAAAATCAAAAATAGACAAGACATTGAATCTAAAACAAACATTCCATTCCTTGGTGATATACCAAAATCAGAAACACAAGATGAATTGATAAATGCAAGTAGCCGATCTAGTTCAGCAGAAGCCATTCGAATAGTTAGAACAAATTTAGAATTCATGCTAAATAATGTTCCAGCTGATAAAGCTAAAACAATATTTGTAACATCAACTTTACCTAAAGAAGGAAAAACGTTTGTAGCATTAAATCTTGCTAGTACAATTGCACTTTCAAATAAAAAAGTATTACTAATAGGTTTAGATATTAGAAATCCTAAAATTGATAAATATGTCAACATTCCTTCAAAAGGATTGACTAATTATTTAGCAAAAGCCAACCAAGATGTAAAAGATTTTATTGTAAAAATTGATAATTTCGAAAACTTCTATATTCTACCGTCTGGAATTATTCCACCAAATCCAGTTGATTTATTGATGAGCGATAAAATAGGAGAGTTATTTGACACTTTTAAAAATCAATACGATTATATTATTGTAGATACAGCGCCAGTTAGTTTAGTAACAGATACTTTATTAGTAGCTAAATATGCTGATTTGTTTATCTATGTTATGAGAGCTAATTATTTAGATAAAAGACTTATAAAAGTAGCTGACAGTTTCTATCAAGAAAAGAAATTACCAAATATGGCAGTACTTTTAAATGACACTATTTGGAGAAAAACCTATGGTTATGGCTATGGTTATGCTTACGGCTATGGATACGGCTATGGTTATGGTTATGGAAACGATGTAGAGCAAACAAAAAAATCGTGGAAAGATAAACTATGGATGAAAAAATAGATTTTTATCAATAGCAAACTTTAGTGCTTCAGTATTTTTAATTGAAACTTTTTTATAAAAAGATTGAATGTGATTAGTATGATGAACATCACTACCAACAAAATCTATCATTCCTTTTTGCAAAAGTTTATCAGCAATTGAAGTGATATTTTTTCCATAATAATCAACTGTTGATAATAAGTTGAGTTGAAACAGACATCCTGTTTTTTTAAGTTTTTCGTACTCGGAAAAATTATTGTGATAGAAATTATAACGCTCAGGATGTGCTAAAATCGGCTTATACCCTGCAAGTTGAATTTCAAAAATTATATCATACAATTGAATTGGAGGATTTAAATAAGACATTTCGATTAGGATAAAATTACCCTTTAAAGTCAACAACTTTTCAGTTTCCAATCTTTTCATAAAGAAAGAATCTATCATATATTCTGCTGCCACATTAAACGACGAAAAAAGTTCTTCTTTTTCTAGTTTACTAAATACGGATTCGTAATGCTTTTTTATATTTTCTTCCGTATTGTCCCATACATTGGTTATGATATGTGGAGTTGTAATGAAATGATTGTATCCAAAACTTTTCAATTCTAACATTAAATTTCGCGTATCGTCAATTGTTTTAGCTCCATCATCTATTCCTGGTAGTAAATGAGAATGAATGTCAACAAAATTATTTGGAATTAAATCCTTTAAAACGGGTTTTTGTTTAAAAAAAGAAATCAAAATTTTAAATATTTAGAACGGTAAAAATAACTAATATTTTAAAGTTATGTAACGATTAATTATCAAATAAATATGTATTAATCGTTTCATAGGATTTTGTTATTTATA
This sequence comes from Flavobacterium dankookense, assembly GCF_004362665.1. GTDB lineage: Bacteria > Bacteroidota > Bacteroidia > Flavobacteriales > Flavobacteriaceae > Flavobacterium > Flavobacterium dankookense. Next base: position 74,838 of record NZ_SNXR01000013.1, read on the forward strand.
TATTTGCAATAATAAGTTTTTCAAACATTAAAAATAGATTAATGCAACACATTCAACCTGAAAAATGGGACTTAGTTATCAAAGGTCATACATCACTTTTTGATGTAAAGTTTAAAGATCTTTGGCATTATAGAGATTTATTGGCGATGTTTGTCAAAAGAGATTTTGTTAGTTTTTATAAGCAAACAATACTTGGTCCACTTTGGTTTTTTATTCAACCTATTTTTACTACTATAGTTTTTTCATTTGTATTTGGTAACCTTGCAGGAATTAGTACTGATGGTGCGCCAAAATATCTTTTCTATTTAACAGGAATAACATCATGGGCTTATTTTTCAGATTGCCTTACTAAAACAAGTACCGTTTTTAGGGACAATGCTAATATTTTTGGAAAAGTATATTTTCCAAGATTAATTATGCCATTAAGTATTGTTGTTAGTAATTTGGTTCGATTTGGAGTGCAATTACTTTTGCTAATTTGCATGATGATTTATTTCTACTTTTTTCCCGAAGGAACATTTCACATTACACCTGCAATACTTCTCTTCCCAGTTCTAGTGCTATTAATGGCGTTACTTGGTTTAGGATTAGGTTTAATCATCACTGCAATGACTACAAAATATAGAGATTTAACTTTCTTAGTGACTTTTGGAGTTCAATTATTAATGTATGCCACTACGGTGATTTATCCTTTAAGTTACGCAAGAGAAAAAGGATATGATCATATAGTACAATTAAACCCTATGACAGGAGTTATTGAAGCTTTTCGTTACGCTTTTTTGGGAACAGGTGAGTTTACTGCCGCAAGTCTTGGCTATTCTGCTGTTGTGACCATTATAATTTTATTTTTAGGAATAATCATTTTTAATAAAACAGAGAAAAACTTTGTTGATACAATCTAATGAGTAACAAAATAATAAAAGTAGAAAATTTATCCAAAGCATATCAAATTGGGCAAATAGGAACTGGAACAATCTCAAAGGATTTAGAGCGTTTCTGGGTTACAAAAGTGCTTGGAAAAGAAGATCCATTTCTGAGAATAGGGGAAACTAATGATAGAAGTGTAAAGGGAGAAAGCAACATCGTATGGTCATTGCGAGATATTAATTTTGAAATAAATCAAGGCGATGCAGTAGGTATTATTGGAAAAAACGGTGCAGGAAAAAGTACACTTTTAAAGCTTTTATCTAGAGTAACTTCTCCAACAACAGGCGAAATAAAAGTCAAAGGTAGAATAGCAAGTTTACTTGAAGTAGGAACAGGTTTTCATCCAGAATTAACAGGTAGAGAAAATGTCTATCTCAATGGAGCAATTCTCGGAATGCGAAAAAAAGAAATCACCAGAAAACTTGATGAAATTATTGATTTCTCTGGAGTTGAACGATATATTGACACTCCTGTGAAAAGATATTCATCAGGAATGTATGTGCGTTTAGCATTTGCTGTTGCAGCTCATCTAGAGAGTGAAATTCTAATTGTAGATGAGGTTCTAGCAGTTGGAGATGCAGAATTTCAAAAAAAATGTCTCGGAAAAATGAGTGACATCAGTAAAGGACAAGGAAGAACAGTTCTTTTTGTTAGCCACAATATGGCTGCTGTAAAAAGCTTATGTAATAGTGGAATAGTTCTAGAAAACGGCAAAGTAGTATATCAAGGAGAAAGCGATGATGCAGTTAATTTTTATCTATCAAATTCATCAAAAACAAAAGATATTTCACTCCAAAATCGATTAGATAGATTGGGCAATTTAAAATTAAAAGTTGTAGGAGTTGATTTTTTAAACGATAAAAATCAAAGTGTAACTCAAGTAATATCGGGTGAACTTTTGAAAGTAAGATTGCATATTGAGAAAAGAAGTTTTGTTGACTTATCGAAATTATTTGTCGGGATTGCTTTTTTCGATAATCAAGAAAATAGAGTTCTTTCTTTTTTTAGTGATGAAATGGCTTCAGATTTTACTAATCTTGAAAAAAGCAATTATATTGAATTAAATATACCTAAATTTTTCATTCGCGCCGGAGGTTATGATTTAACAATTCAATTAAGTGATGGTTCAACTCGGGCAGATTCTTTTATTGATGTTGTTGAAAAAGCAGCTGAAATATTTGTACTTCCTGGAGATATTTGGCAAACAGGCAAGACTAATAGAGCTGGGACATATGCAGTTCTACCAGGTTTTTTTGAGAGCTAAACATTATAATATCTAATTAATGAAAGTATTAATTACTGGGATTTATGGTTTTTTAGGATCTAATTTGGCAAATGAACTTTGCTCAAACCATGATGTTTTTGGTTTATACAATACAAGTAAAAATAAAATAATTAATGACTCAATCACAACTTTTGCAGCTCTAGAAGAAATAAGTTTTTCTCCAGATGCAATTGTAATGTGTCATGCGGCAATAAACTCGGGAACAACAGTGCTTTCTGATGATGAATTGAAGAAAACAAATGTTCTTTTTACAAAAAAGATTTTAGATTATTTTCCAAACGTAAGAGTAATTTATATTTCATCGGTTTCTGTCTTTGGAGATACTTTAGATAGATTAACAGAGTTATCAGTTCCAAATCCTGAGAATAATTATTCCAAATCAAAACTTGAAGCCGAAAAACTTGTTTTAACAAATAAATTAAATAATGTTATTCGATTGTCTTCATTGTATGGAATTGGAATGAAAGAAAACACTTTGATACCTAATTACTGTAATCAAGCAATAAAAAACAATAAAATTGAAGTATGGGGAAATGGTTCACGTAAGCAAAACTATATCCATATTGATGACGCTATTGATTTGATTGCTAGAGTAATTCAACATAAAAAAAATATTAATTTCCCGATTCTTGGTGTTGATAAAAATGAATATTCAAATATTCACTTAGCAGAAATTATTGCTTTAAAGACAAATTCTAGAATAGAGTATGTTGGAAGTGATAATTCATTTTCATACTTTTATGATAATAAACTAACTCAAGAAGAATTAAATTGGAATACTAAAATTGAATTAAAAGAAGGAATAACTAACTACTTAGAATGGAAAGAAAAACAGTTTTAGTAACAGGAATAGGTGGAAATGTAGGTCAAGGAGTTTTGAGAAATATTATAGATTTAAATTTAGATATATTTCTTATTGGTACAGATGTTGCAACTTTTACGGCAGGAAATTATCTTTGTGATGTTACATACAAAGTTCCATATGCTTTTGATACAAATTATATCTCTGAAATTTCTGCTATTGTAGAAAAACATCGAGTTGATATAATACTACCAACAACTGATTATGAAGTATATTTTTTATCATTAAATCAAGATAAAATCAAATCAACAGTCGTTGCAAGCGATTCCTCTCTAGCAAAAAAATATTTAGATAAATATTTAACCTTTTTACACCATCAAGAATTAAATATTCCATTTGCAAAAACATGGTTGCCCAGCCAGTTTGTTAAAATTGATGGAGATATTATTGTCAAACCACGCGAAGGAAGAGGATCAAGAGGAATTGAAATTAATCCTGAAAATCCTTCTAGCTTTTCTGATGAATATTTAATACAACCACTTCACAAAGGAAAAGAGATTACTACAGCTTTTTATGTAAAAAAGGATGGCAGCTTACATGGATTATTTACAATGGAAAGAGAACTCACTAATGGAGCAACATCGAAATCAAAAACATGCAATAAATATGATGCCGAATTAGAAAAAATCATCAAGAGTATGATACAATTTCAAGGATTAAGAGGAAGTATAAACATACAATCTATTGTTGAAGATGATCAAACTATAATACCATTTGAAGTGAATTGTAGAATTTCAGGAACAAATTCTATTAGGCACAATTTAGGTTTTCAAGATGTTAAATATTCACTTCAAGAATACTTGTATAATCAAGAGCCAGATGAAGTTAAGACAATCGAAGGTATTGCCACACGATTATTATATGATGTGATATATCCAAATGCAACAGACGAAAATCTGTTGAATAATAATTCAAGTAATTTTAAACTTTATTAAAATGAAATATTTATTACTGGATGTTTCTGGAACGATTTTGCACAAACCAATTTTTTTTGAAAAAATAGCAACTATATTATACGATTTCGGATATGAAGTAGGAATAGAAAAACTTAAATATAACCACAAACTTCTCTCAGAAACAATAAAATTTCCCGATAGAACTGATAGCACTTTCTATCATTATTTCAACACGGAGTATCTATTTTCGCTAGGTATCGTACCTAACGAAAATATTTTGGAAACAATTTTTAAAGCTTGTTCCTATTTGCCATGGGAGAAATATGATGATACCAAAGTTCTTAATAATTTAGATATTCCAATTGGAATACTTTCAAATTTCAACTCATCATTAGAAGATAAGCTGAACAATTATTTTGGACCAATTTTTAAAGATATTTTCGTTTCTGAAACAATCGGAATTTCTAAACCGTCATTAGATTTTTATCAATATGCAATAGATAAAATTGGTGTTTTACCTTCCGAAATTATTTATGTAGGAGACTCTTTTAAACTTGATTTTGAACCTGCAACTAATTTAGGAATTACTACATTTGTAATTGATAGAGATGGATTTTATCCAAAAAGTGATAAAATCATTAAATCATTAAATGATTTAGAAGGAAAGTTATATTCATGAAAACACTCGCAATTCTGGGTTCAGGACACTTAGGACAGCAAATTGCACATTATGCTTTGTCCGACAATCATTTTGATAATGTTGTGTTTTTTGACGACTTTTCATCTGAAAATAAAGTTAATGGCATTCCTATATTGGGCAATTCGAATCAAATTATAAGTGAATTCGAAAAAGGTTCATTTGATGAAATAATTCTTGGAATAGGTTATCATCATCTCAATGAAAAAAAAGAAATTTACAATCGATTTAAAGATTATTTACCTTTTGCAACACTAATTCACTCCTCGTCTTGGGTTGATAAAACAGCAATTGTAGAACAAGGATGTGTAATTTATCCAAACTGCGTTATTGATGCAAAGGTTGTTATTAAAGCAAATACAGTTTTAAACATCTCTTGCACAATTGCACATGATACAGTTATAAAAGAACACTGCTTTTTATCACCAAGAGTTGCAGTTGCTGGATTTGTAACTATAAATGAAAAATGTATAATAGGAATTAATGCAACATTAATCGATTCAATTCAAATAGCTGAAAACACAAGAATTGGCGGAGCAACTGTAGTTATAAAATCAATTGAAAAAAGTGGGTTATATGTTGGCAATCCAGCAAAATTTATAAGATAAAATGATACCATTCAATAAACCTTTCCTAACAGGAAATGAAACAAAATACATAGAACAAGCTGTAAAATCAGGAAAAATCTCTGGAAATGGTGATTTTACCCAAAAATGTCAACGCTTTTTTGAAGATAACTATGGAATAAAAAAAGCATTATTAACAACATCTTGTTCTGATGCTTTAGAAATGTGTTCAATGCTAATCGATTGCACTCAAAATGATGAGATAATTGTTCCTTCATATACTTTTGTTACATCTGCACTGGCTTTTGTTCGTCAAGGAGCAAAAATTGTTTTTGCAGATTCCTTACCTAATCATCCAAATATTGATGTATCCAAGCTTGAATCTTTAATAAACAGTAATACTAAAGCTATAGTTGTAGTTCATTATGCTGGGATAGCAGTCGATATGGACGAAGTGATGCGATTAGCAGATAAATACAATCTGTTTGTAATAGAAGATGCAGCGCAAGCTATTGATTCATTTTATAAAGGAAAACCTCTTGGAAGTATTGGTCATCTTGCAGCATTTTCATTTCATGAAACTAAAAACATAATTTCAGGAGAAGGTGGTTTATTAGCAGTTAATGACGATAGATTTATTGAAAGAGCAGAAATAATTTGGGAAAAAGGAACTAATAGAGCTTCATTTTTTAGAGGTGAAATAAACAAATATGGTTGGGTTGATACTGGTTCTTCATTTTTACCTTCAGAAATAATAGCCGCTTTTCTTTGGGCACAACTTGAAAATATAGATGTTATTCAAAAAAGAAGAGTTGTAATTTGGGATAATTATTTTGAACAATTAAAACAATTAATTTCAAGTAGAAATATAACTTTACCTGAAATCCCTGATTTTTCTACAAACAACGGACATATGTTTTATTTAGTTTGCAATTCATTAGATGAAAGAACGAGATTAATAAAAACACTAAAAAATTCAGATATTCTAGCAGTATTTCATTATCTAAGTTTGCATAAAAGCGAATTTCACTTAAAAAATAATGAATCTGTAGAGTTACCAAATGCTGATTTGTTTACAGATAGATTAGTTAGATTGCCTTTTTATTATGAATTAACCAATGAAAATCAGCAAAAGATAATTGATATTATAGTAGATTTTTATAAAAATGAAATATAATATTATTCATATCTGTGAAGACGAAAAATTTATCAACTCGGCAATAAACCAGTTTGAAATAATTTTTCCAAATCAGAACAAGTTTTACATTGTTGATACGGATAATTCAATTCCATTTAGACATGTAACACCTTCAAATTGCACCAAATCTATAAGCACTATCGAATTGGTTCAATTATCTGAAACTTTGGACAAGTCTAGCTTAGTTATTTTGCACAGTTTATCTAGTAAGTTTTATTCTTTTGTTCTAAAACTTTCGAAAGAAATAAAAATAGTTTGGTTATGTTTTGGTTTCGAAGTCTATAATGATTCATACTATTATAAAAACAATCAATTATTAGATAAAATAACATTAAAAAAATATCCGTCAAATGACAAAACCTTAAGTTGGCGCAAAAAAATTAGACCTTTATACCGTATTATAAAACCCAATTTACCTTTTTCTGATTATGAATTAAAAAGAAAAGCTATCCAAAGAGTAAATTATCTAGGTTCAACATTTCATGATGAATATGTAGTTATTCAAAAGTTATTGAATGTTAAAAAAGATTTTTTCAATTTTTGGTATTATCCTCTAGAGCAAATAGTTGAAATCAATTCGCCAATAAATTTTGATAAAACTACAATGCTAATTGGAAATTCAGGATTCAAATCATTAAACCATCTTGATGTTTTTGATAGAATAAAAAACTATAACTTAAAAGCATCAAAAGTTATTATTCCTTTAAATTATGGTGTTGAGAGTTATATTAATGACATTGTTGAACAGTCTAATTTAACCTTTGGAGAAAAGTCATTTCCTCTTTTGAATTTTCTATCTTTGTCTGATTACAATGAATTACTTAACAACGTTGGAATTGCAATTTTTAATAATCATAGACAACAAGCATTAGGAAATACTATAGCGTTATTATGGTTTGGTGTGAAGATTTTTTTAAGTGAACAAAATCCTTTCTATACTTTTTTAAAAAGAAATAATATTCATATTTTTAGCTACGAGAATGAGTTAAATGAAAATTCATGTAATACATTTTTAACACAAGAAGAAATAGAACAAAATAGATACATATTATTTAAATTACTACAACAAGACGTAGTTACAGCTATACTTAAGAAACATATAGATACAATCTATGCATAATCCATTATTTTCTATAATCATTCCTACATACAACAGATCACATCTGTTGAGTAAAACTATTAATAGTTTAATTTCTCAAACTTATAAAAATTGGGAATGTATAATTGTTGATGATGTTAGTACTGATGATACAAGAACTCTAGTTGAAAAATATAGTAAGTCAGATTCAAGATTTCAATTTTATGTTAGAGAAAATAATCCAAAAGGTGCTTCACATTGTAGAAATATTGGATTAGAAAAGGCAAAAGGAGATTATATTATTTTCCTTGACTCAGACGATATGTTGCTGGATTTTTGCTTAGAAAAGAGATTGGACTATATAAATAAAAATCCATTCTTAAATTTTTACGTTTTTCCAATGTTAACAGAAGTGAAAACCAATGTTTTTAAAGAGAAAAAAATTCCTGAAAGCAATTATCTTGAAGATTTTTTGAGTTATAAAATTTGGTGGGGAATTATGTGTGTTACTTGGGAAGTTAGTTTTTTAAAAAAATTAGGAGGCTTCAATATTAATTATGCAAGGCTAAATGATCCCGAAATTCATATTAGAGCTATGTTATTAAGTGATAATAACTATAAAGTTTTTAATGATTCACAACCAGATTCAAAATATGTTCTAGCAGAACGAAAAGATTATAAAGTTTTTTCGCAGAAATATTACGATACAATTTTATTATTCATTCCAGATATTATAAAAAAATTAGAAGAGAAGAATAAATCTGATTTGAAGCATCTATTAATAAGCTATTTACATACTTGGTTGAAGCATTTTATAAATTATGCCAGTATAAAACAGAATAGACATGTTTATTATTTATTTAAAAAAAATAGTATAATTGGTCACAATATGTATAGATTATTAAGGATTTATTCCTATTTCCGAAAAGTAGATAAATATTTAGGATTTAGAATAAAAAGAATATTAGCAAAGACTATTTAAATTAATGAAACCAGAAATTTCAATTATAATGGCAACCTACAATAGAGCACATTTTATTGTAGAAACATTGCAATCTATTCAAAAACAAACATTTGAAAATTTTGAGTGCTTAATAATTGATGATGGTGGAACAGATAATACGCAAGAGGTTATTCAGCCAATTCTGGACAACGACAAACGATTTTTATTTCAAAAAAGAACAGAAAAATATAAAAAAGGATTACCTGGTTGTAGAAATTATGGGTTAGATATAGCCAAAGGAAATTATATAATTTTTTTTGATGATGATGATATTATTCATTCACAAAATTTAAATACACTAATTCAAATAATAAAAACTAAAAACATAGATTTCTGCAGCTATCAAAAACAATCTTTTAAGAATAAAATTCCTAAAGAAAAAAATGAAAAAGTAGTTGTCGAAAATACGATTTCAATAAAAACCATTTACGAAATAGTTACAAAAAAAATACTTATTGCTTCTTGCACTGTACTTTGGTCAAAAGAATGTTTTGAAACTATTAGATTTAATGAGAATTTAATGTATGCCGAAGAATGGGAATGCTACACCAGAATTATTTTAGAAAACAAAAAAGGTATTCAAATTAATTCTATACTATATTTCAATCGTAAACATCCAAATTCTAACACAAGTGAGTTTTATGCCAATAATCCTGTTAGAAGAAATTCAAACAAAGATGCAGTACTTGAAAATTTAAAAAATATACAATCAAAAAAAGTATTATCGCAAAAGTTGTTTAAGTATTTTGTACAAATTGCATATAATTTCAGAGATTTTAATCTGATAGATGATGTGTTTAAAGAAGTAAAATTATCTTTGCCCATAAAAATATACTGGAAGTTCTACTATAAAACACTTCCTTTTCGAATAGCAAATACCAGATTATTAAAGCGGTTAAAAATAAAATAAATGAAAATTTTAATAATTTCTGAATCTATAAATGTTGAAGATAGCAGTGCATCAAAAGGAAGAGTTGCGCTAATAAATAATCTCAATAAAGCAGGATTTGATTTAAAAGTTCTTCATTATTCACACAAAGAAATTAAACTGCCGAATATTGATTGTCAGTTGATAAAAGAAAATAAATTTTCAATTTTATTCCTTCTCTCTAGGGCAGTTAGAATATCACAAAGAATTTCTAAAATTTATTTTAATGAAAAATTAGAAAAAATATTCGGATTTTCATTTACTCACACAAATGACACAAATGCTATAGCCAAAGCAATAAAGAGAAATCAAGATTATAAACCAGATTTAATTTTTACATTAAGCAAAGGAGGAAGTTTTAGACCACATAGAGCAATGTTAAAATTACCTGAATTACATTCAAAATGGATGGCATATATCCATGATCCATATCCTTTTCACGTATATCCAAGACCATATAATTTCGTTCAAGAAAGTTACAAATCAAAGGAAGAATTCATGCAATTAATAACGCAAAAGGCTAACATTTTATCCTTTCCAAGCTTATTGTTAAAAGAATGGATGCAAAGTTATTTTCCTGATGTTACTAATAAAAGTGTCATAATTCCACATCAAATCAAGGTTGATGGAGAATTGCAACCACTTCCTGATTTTTTTCAAGTTAATCAGTTTTCTCTTTTGCATGCTGGAAATTTGTTGAAACAACGGAATCCTGCTTTCTTAATTGATGCATTTTTAAATTTTCTAGAAAAAAATCCATACGCTAAAACCGAAGCTAAACTTTATTTCGTTGGCAATTATAACGAACACTCAGCACTTTTAGATAAATATAAAAACCATCCAAATATTATAATCCATGGTTATGTTGAATATAAAATTATTCAAACCATTGAAAATGAAGCAGCAGTAAATATTGTTCTTGAAGCAATCTCTGAAATAAGCCCTTTTTTGCCAGGAAAATTTCCAAATTGTATCAAATCGAATAAGCCAATGCTTCTCGTTGGACCATATTATAGTGAAGTTAGAAGATTGTTAGGAAAGGAATATCCATATTGGTCTGAAGCGAATGATAGTTTGGCAATTCAAAAGAACATAGAGGAATTATACACAATCTGGAAAAATAATCCAAATGAATTCAAATTAAATAGAAAAGATTTAGAAAATTATTGTGATGAAATCGCATTGAAGAAAGTCTTTGATGTTGAAGTCAAAGAATTATTAGCCATAAAAAAGTAATTTGGAACAATAATTTACCTCAAAAAAATAAAATTAGTTACTTTTACTACCATATCAATCCGTTTTTTGAATGAAAAACAAGCCCTATTTAATTGCCGAAATTGCTCAAGCTCACGATGGAAGTCTAGGAATTCTTCATTCCTATATTGATGCAGTAGCTAAAACTGGCGTGCAAGCCATTAAGTTTCAGTTGCATATTGCTGATGCTGAAAGCAGTATTCATGAACCATTTCGAGTAAAATTTTCAAAAGAAGATGCTACACGTTTTGATTATTGGAAACGAATGGAATTTACACTTGAACAATGGAAGGAAATCAAAAGCCATTGCGATGAAGTAGGTTTGGATTTTATTTGTTCTCCATTCAGTAATTTGGCTGTAGATTGGCTGGAACAAATTGATGTAAAACAATATAAAGTTGGTTCAGGCGAAGTAAATAATTTTCTTCTTTTGGAAAAGATTTGTCAAACAGGAAAACCAATCATTATCTCATCTGGAATGAGTAGTTTTGATGAATTAGACAAAACAGTTGAGTTTCTTAGAAGTAAAAAGGCAACATTTTCGATACTTCAATGTACCACAGCTTATCCAACAAAGCCCGAACAATATGGTTTAAATGTTATTTCTGAATTAAAAAAACGATACGATGTTCCAATCGGATTTTCCGACCACTCGGCCAAAGTAGCTACAGGAATTGCTGCTGTAACTCTTGGAGCTGAAATTTTAGAATTTCATGTGGTTTTTAATAAACAAATGTTTGGACCAGACGCAGTTGCTTCTCTAACAATAGAAGAAACAAAGCAGCTGGTTGATGATGTTGCTGCTATTTATTTGGCTCAAAATCATGTGATAAGTAAAGAAACTAATGAACAATTCAAAGAATTGAAAGCCATTTTTGAAAAGTCATTAGCAATAAATAAAAATTTGCCAAAAGGTCACATTATAACTTTTGACGATTTAGAAAGTAAAAAACCCAAAGGATATGGAATTCCTGCTTCCGATTTTCAAAAAGTAATTGGAGCCAAACTAAAAAACGATAAATCCCAATGGGATTTTTTGAATGAAGATGATTTAGCATGAGCGAAAAAAGAAAAATAGCTGTAGTAATCACAGCAAGACCATCATATAGTCGAGTAAAAACCGTTTTATCGGCTATAAAAAAGCATCCCGAATTGGAGTTACAGCTTATTGTTGCTGCATCTGCATTACTAGATAGATATGGAAGTGCTGTGAATTATATTGAAAAAGATGGGTTTGAAGTTGCTGCCAAAGTTTTTAATGTGCTTGAAGGCGAAAATCTTACGGCTGCAGCCAAAACCACTGGTATCGGAATTTTAGAATTATCAACTGTTTTTGATAATTTAAAACCAGATATTGTAGTGACAGTTGCTGACCGATTTGAAACTATGGCAACAGCAATTTCAGCTTCTTATATGAATATTCCTTTGGCACATATTCAAGGCGGTGAAGTTACAGGAAATATAGATGAAAAGGTACGACATTCAATTACTAAATTAGCTGATTATCATTTTGTTGCTTCTGAAAATGCGAAAGTTAGAGTAATTCAACTCGGTGAAAATCCCAATATGGTTTTTAATACGGGTTGTCCATCAATTGATATTGCAGAAGAAGTTGCAAAAAACACACAACTAACCTTCAATCCTTATGAAAAGTATGGCGGTGTTGGTTCTCAACCCGATTTGAAAAATGGTTACATAGTAGTAATGCAACATCCTGTTACTAATGAATATCAAGACTCAAGAAAGCATATTGAGTCCACACTTCGTGCTATTCAAAAAATAAATAGACCCACGCTTTGGTTTTGGCCAAATGTTGATGCTGGAGCCGATGGGACTTCCTCTGGAATTCGTTCTTTTCGTGAAAAATATAAAATGGAAAATGTGCATTTTTTCAAAAACATGGAAGGTGACGATTTCTTGAATTTATTAAATCATTCGTTGTGTTTGATAGGAAATTCAAGCGTTGGAATTCGTGAATGTGCTTATCTTGGTGTACCAACGATTAATATTGGTTCAAGACAAAATCGCAGAGATAGAGGAAGCAATGTAGTTGATGTTAGCTACAGTGAAGAAGAAATTATTAATGCAATAGAATATAGTATTACCAATAGTAAAAGAGAAAAATCAACCGTTTATGGTGGTGGAAATGCAGGCGAAAAAATTGCAGAATTGCTAAAAGATTTACCATTACAATTTCATAAAACCATTACGTATTAATGAGAGTTTTAGCTATTATTCCTGCGCGTGGCGGTTCAAAAGGTGTTCCAAAGAAAAACATAAAACTTCTTGGTGGTAAACCTTTGATAATGCATGCCATTGATTGCGCTAAAAATGCTAGTAAAGTGACTAAAGTTGTTGTTTCCTCTGATTCTAATGAAATTATTCAGATTGCTATCCAAAATGATTGTCAAGTAATTAAAAGACCAACAGAATTAGCCGATGATAATAGTAATGTAGTTACAGCTGTTGAACATGTTTACAACCAACTTAACGAAGAGTTTGATGTTATTGTTTTGCTTCAACCAACATCGCCATTAAGAACACCAAATGATTTAAATGCTATCATTTCTATGTTTGAAAAAGAAGCTGATTTGGATGGTGTTATTAGTGTTGTTGCTTTTGATGATTATCATCCTGCAAGAATGTATAGTTTAGATGAAAATTTAGAGATGATTCCACTTCAAAAAGAAGGAGAAACAACCAGAAGACAAGATTTAAAACCTGTTTATTATCGTAATGGTTGTTTTTATGCGGTGAGAGTAAAAGCCTTTTTTAAAGAGAAATCTTTTATGGTTAAAAATAAAAAAGGATTCATAATGGATGCTAATTGGCTTTTAAATATTGATACCCAAAGAGATTTTAAAATAGCAACTTTGCTTTACGATGACTGGAAAAATGAAATTGTTAATCACTGAATCTGAAAATTTTAGTGAAGATGCTATTCTTGAACTCAAAAAACATTTTGAGGTTGAAGTAGCAAATCTATTTTCAGAAGCAGAACTTATTGAAAAGATTCAAACAGTAGATGTACTTTTTATTCGTTTGAGATTTAATTTATCTAAAGAAATTTTAAGCCAAACTAGTTCATTAAAATATATTTTAACTGCAACAACTGGCCTAGATCACATTAATGTTGATTATTTTCAAGGAAATGGTGGAAGAGTAATTTCCCTAAAAGGAGAAGCCGATTTTTTAGGCACAATACCATCAACGGCAGAACATACTTGGGGATTGTTATTGGCTTTAATGAAAAAAATTCCAAATGCTTTCGCAGATGTTAAATCAGGAAACTGGAATAGAGATAATTTTAAAGGGAATAATTTAAAAGACAAAAAAATTGGAATTCTTGGTTTAGGAAGAGTAGGTAAGCAAGTGGCAAAATTTGCAGAAGCTTTTCAGATGGAAATAGCCTATTTTGATGTTCAACAAATTGAATCGTATTATTTGAAATTTACTGACGCTAAAGATTTATTTTCTTGGGCTGATATAATTTCGATACATATTCCTTATACTTTTGAAAATGAAAAGTATGTTGATAAAGATTTATTAAGTAGTTGTAATTCAAATGCAATTTTAATTAATACTTCTCGTGGAAAAATTTGGGATGAAACTGTAGTAGCTGAATTTTTGAGAGAGAACAAAATAAAGGCAATTGCCACTGATGTGCTCTTTGATGAGTATAATAATTCAGTGTCCAAAAATCCGTTAGTTCAATTGACAAATTTAAATTATAATATAATTATCACACCACATATTGCAGGAGCAACTTTCGAATCAATGACGATGACGGAAGATTTTATTGTAATGAAGTTTTTAAATACTTTAAAATCCAATTAAATGCTTTTTAATTCTATTTCCTATTTATTTTTTCTGCCAATAGTTTTTGCAATTTATTGGATGTTGAATGCCAGAAAATTGAAATGGCAAAATTTATTTTTATTAACAGCTAGTTATTTTTTTTATGCTTGCTGGGATTGGAGATTTCTTTTTTTATTGATGTTTTCAACAGGATTAGATTATTTTACAGGAATAAAAATGTTTGAAGCAAAAAGTGTTAAACTGAAGAAATTTTGGTTTTTTGCTAGTATTTTTATTAATGTTGGATTTTTAGGAGTTTTTAAATACTATAATTTTTTCATAGAATCCTTTGAAGATTTGCTAACTAATTTTGGTGTTACTTCTCATTTTTGGACATTGAAAATTATTTTACCAGTTGGTATTTCATTTTATACATTTCACGGATTATCTTATGTCATTGATATTTACTATAATAGAATAAAACCTGAAAAAAACATCGTTGACTATTCATTGTTTGTTAGTTATTTTCCATTATTAGTTGCCGGACCAATTGAAAGAGCAACCCATCTTTTGCCTCAAATTAAGAAAAAAAGAGTTTTTAATTATGAAAATGCAATGGAAGGTTTTTATCAAATTCTCTGGGGTTTGTTCAAAAAACTAGTCATTGCTGATAGCTGCGCGGTTTATGCAAATGAAATTTTTGATAATCATCAAAGTATGAATTCTATTTCATTACTACTTGGAGCAGTCTATTTTTCATTCCAAATTTATGGAGATTTTAGTGGCTATTCTGACATTGCATTGGGAACATCCAAACTCTTTGGAATTGATTTACTTAGAAACTTTAATTATCCCTATTTTTCAAGAGATATAGCAGAGTTTTGGCGAAGATGGCATATATCATTATCTACTTGGTTTAGAGATTATTTATACATTCCGTTAGGTGGAAGCAAAGGAGGAATGACAACTAAAATTAGAAATACCTTTATCATTTTTTTGGTTAGTGGTTTTTGGCATGGAGCGAATTGGACATTTATAATATGGGGATTTTTAAATGCTTTATTTTTTCTTCCTCTGTTAATCACAAACAATAATAGAAACAATATATCTATTGTTGCTGAAGGGAAAATGTTTCCAACAATCAAAGAGTTCTTCAGTATATTATTGACATTTACAATTACAACCTTTGCATGGATATTTTTCAGGTCAAATACGGTTAGTCAGGCTATTGAGTTTATAAAAAATATTTTTAAGTTTAATGTTAATGGTGGTTTTCAATACTTAACTTTTGACAGATATACCATTGAATTGGTTTTTCTTTTACTTCTTTTTCTTTTTATAGAATGGATTTCAAGAGAAAGAGTTCATCCAGTTTTTGGTAAATTCAAATCGTTAAAAGTAATCGCCATAATAACCATGATCTTGATTTTTGGAGTATTTTCAGAAGCTAAAGAGTTTATATATTTTCAATTTTAATGAAGAAGTTTATAGTAACCATATTATCCTATTTGATGGCAACATTTTTAATAATGTTCGCTCTTGATTTTGGCTATACTAAAGTGTATGAAAATGCTAAACCTAGAACAAAGTTTCAATATTTTAGGTCTTTAAAAAATAAACAATTTGATTGTGTTTTTCTTGGTTCTTCTCGTGTTGAAAATGGTATAATTCCTACTATTATAAAAGAAAAAACAGGATTGGAAACACTCAACATGGGTTTTCAAGCCTCAAAATTGAATGACATTTATACAATTTTACAACTTCTAAAAGAATATAATATTCAAGGAAAAAGAATTTTTATTCAAATTGATTACATCTATAATTTAAAAGGGAATTCTAAAATTCTTCAGTATCAAATGATACCTTTTATAAATGAAAATGAAGTATTGAATAAACATTTTAAAAACAATTCTGAAGATTATTTTGGATACAATTATGTTCCATTTTATCGATATAGTCGTAATGACTTAAAATTAAATTTTAGAGAAATACTACTTAGTATTGCTAAGAAAAAAACAAACGCAATGGAAGGAAATGGTTATGCTCCAAAATATGGAACATCAAAAAACCATAGATTGACACTTCCTACAGAGTTAGAAAAAGAAAATGTAGTTTTCGATTCAATTATTAAATACATTGAAAAAAATAAAATAAATGCTACTTTCTATTGTGCACCTTTCTGCTATCATGGAAAAAACATGGAATTCATAGCAAAACTCAAAAATAAAGTTCCAAATTTTTATGATTTTTCAAGAGCTGTTTCTGACGAAAAATTATTTCAAAATTCAAATCATCTCAATCATGATGGAGCAATATATTTTACCAATATTTTTATCGACCAAGTACTTTTGAAAAATAATATTGAAGAGTAAATGCAACTCTAGTGAAAATCTATTTATTATATTTTTCACATTGATTTTTTAGTTCCTTTAAAAATCAAGATATTTGGTGTCAAATTGAAAATTATAGATGACTTCCAAAAAAATATTCATATTACTACCCGATGGTATTGGTTTAAGAAATTTTGCTTTTACAAATTTTCATAAAATTGGTTTAGAAAAAGGTTTTGATATTACTTTTTGGAACAATACACCATTCGATATAAGTGAATTAGGCTATAAAGAAGTAAAAATTAATAATCCTAAAAACCATCCTCTTACAGAGATATACAAAAATGCTAGAAAGCAAATAGAGTTAAATCTTTTTATAAAAAGATTTAACGATACAACTTATAATAGTTATCGCTTTCCATTTTCTACTAAAACTGTAAAACAAAAAATAAAAACCTTTCTCACCAAAAGAATAATTTCAAAATATAATTCAGAAACAAGACTTAAAATTCTTTTAAAAAAAATTTCCGAGTTAGAAAAGAAAACGAACTATTTTGATGATTGTATAAATACGCTTCAAAAAGAGAAACCCAATTTTGTTTTTTGTACCAACCAAAGACCAATGTCAGCAATTGCTCCGATTGAAGCAGCAAAACAACTTGGAATTCCAACAGCTACATTTATTTTCTCTTGGGATAATCTTCCTAAAGCTACATTAGTTATCGATACAGATTATTATTTCGTTTGGAGTGAATTTATGAAAAAGGAAATATTGAAATATTATCCAAATATTTATGAAAATCAAATAGTTATAGTTGGAACGCCTCAATTTGAAAATCATTTTGATTTAAGTTTAAAAGTTGAAAAAGAAGTGTTTTTCAAAAAAAACAATCTTGATTTAGATAAAAAATACATTTGTTTTTCAGGTGATGATGTTACGACTTCTCCTAATGATCCACAGTATTTAAAGGACACTGCTGATGCTATTAGAAATCTGAATAAAAAAGGATTTAATCTAGGAATAGTTTTCAGAAGATGTCCTGTTGATTTTTCTAATAGATTTGATATTGTTCTAAATGATTACAAAGATGTTATTGTTCCAATAAATCCAGTTTGGAGAAAAATTGGTGAAGGATGGAATACCATTTTGCCAACATATGAAGACATGATACTACAAACAAATACCATTGCTCATACTGAATTTGTTATAAATCTTGGTTCTTCGATGGTTTTTGATTATGTATGTTATCAAAAACCATGTGTTTATATAAATTATGATGTCCTTAAATTGGAGTCATCAAATTGGAACGTTGAAAAAATTTATAAGTATATTCATTTTCGTTCGATGCCAACAAGTAATTCAGTGATTTGGTTTAACAATGTTGATGAAATAGAACAGAAAATTCAATCTATTTTAGAAAGAAAAGTTACAACATTGAAAGAGGCAACAACTTGGTTTGAAATTATAAATCAAAAGCCAGCAAACCAAGCATCAGAAAGAATTTGGGAATTTATTAATACGCTAACAGAAAAATGAAAATAGGATTTTTAACACCCGAATTTCCACATCCAAAATTTGGACATTCTGGTGGAATTGGTACAAGTATATTGAATTTATCAAAAGGACTATCCCAATTAGGAAATCAGGTTTCAATTTTTGTTTATGGACAATCTGAAGATGAAGTATTTGAAGAAGATGGAATTACATTTTACAGAATTAAAAATGTAAAAATAAAAGGACTTTCATTATTTTTTACTCAAAAAAAAGTTCAAAAACTAGTTAATTCTTTAGTTAAAAAAAATCAATTAGATCTATTAGAATCACCTGATTGGACAGGATTTTCATCGAATATAAAAGCCAAATGTCCATTAGTAGTTAAGTTACACGGTTCGGATACTTATTTTTGTCATTTAGATAAAAGGCCTGTTAAATTCAAAAATAAATATAACGAAAAAAAAGCATTGAAAAATGCAGATGCAATAGCATCAGTTAGTGAATATACAGCTAATGTAACGAGAGAATTATTTGATTTAGATAGAAAAATTGAAGTTATTCCAAATAGTATTGACTTGAAACAATTTTCCGCAATTGATAGTAATTCAGACCATATTATACTTTATTTTGGAACTCTAATTCGGAAAAAAGGACTTCTTGAATTGCCTTTGATTTTTAATGAAGTATATAAGCAAAATCAAGAAGCAAAATTAGTTCTTGTTGGAAAAGACACACCCGATGTATTATCTGGAAATGACTCTACTTGGACTATCATGCAAAAATTATTTGATACCAAGGCGTTGGAAAATGTTACTTACTTAGGAAGTGTTTCTTATGATAAAATTAAAACACTAATTAGCAACGCAACATTATGCGTTTTCCCTACATTTGCCGAAGCATTACCAGTTTCATGGATTGAGTCAATGGCAATGGAAAAGCCTGTAGTAGCAAGTAATATAGGTTGGGCAAAAGAAATTATTGAAGATGGAAAGGAAGGATATTTAGTTGATCCAAAATCGCACCATGAGTTTGCTGAAAAAATAAATAAATTGCTACTTGATAAAGAACTCAGTCTAAAATTTGGTAAAGCATCAAGAGCCAAAGTTATACTTAAGTTTAGTCTTGAAGTTGTAGCTAATCAAAATGTCGATTTTTATAAAAAAGTTTTATCAAATTGGCATAGATAAGATTGATTTTAATATTAAGTAATTGATTAACAAATAATAAAAATCAGCCTCGAATCCTGTCAAATAATTACTTTTGTTGGATTAGTATTGAATACATTTTAAAGATGATTATTTTTTTTCACGATAATTCAAAAATTACAGAAATAGTTTCTTCAAATGGAGATAATTTTTCGGTTACAAAGAATAGTTTGATTGTTCCAACAATCATTGAATTTGCTGAAAAAAATAATAATGAAATTCTTGTATGGTGTCATCAAAATGAAAAAGAAAACTTAAATCATTCCTTTATTGAAAGCTTTTTTTTCCACAATAAGTTTTTAATATCATTCAATCCTAGTGATTCTAATTACTTTGAAAGATATGTTGGATATATTGAAGATACTCAGTTTGTTAATGTTAACAAAAAAGTAAAATATGCTACTTGGATGATGAGTAGTTATGTTGGAGCAATACATGCCGCTACGATTATTGCATTTAAAAACAGTAATAATAGAAAAGATAATTTTGATTATTTTTTAAACTCAATTGCTCGATTGGGATTACCAAAAGGATTATTTTGTTATTCCGCACCAAAATTATTAATCAAACCATCTCAAAATGTCAATCTAAAATCGGCTTCTCTTTTTGATTTATATCGTTTCACAAAACAGCATTATAGAATTAGATGGGTTTTTCTACTTTTTTTCAGTTTACTTCTTTTTGAAAAGAAATTTACTTTTGCTCCTTTTCTTGCTTCACTTTTCTATAAAAGAAGAACAATAAGCACCAAAAATTTAGACCAAATTACTTTAGTTTCTAAAATAAATAAATTAGAAATAAGGTCAATTGATGTCCTGATACCAACTATTGGAAGAAAAAAATACTTGTTAGATGTTTTAAAAAAATTAGCATCTCAAACTCATTTGCCAGCTAATGTTATCATCATTGAGCAAAACCCAATTGAAAATTCAGTCTCTGAGTTAGAATATATCGATGAAAACTGGCCTTTCAAAATAAAACATCATTTTACACATCAAACTGGTGCTTGTAATGCTAGAAATATTGGACTTCAATTAATAGAAAGTGAATTTGTTTTTATGGCGGATGATGATATTGATTTTGAAAACACCTTACTTGAAAATGCTATTTCGATTTTTGAAAAAATGAATTTTGATGCCTTTTTAGTCGCTTGCCATCTTCAATCACAAGTAATTAAAGTAGAATCACCAAAACAATTTGCCGTTTTTGGTGCAGGACATGCTTTTGTAAAATCAAGCTGTTTAAAAAACATTAAATTTAATACTTCGTATGAATTTGGATTTGGTGAAGACAATGATTTTGGAATGCAACTCAGAAATAAAGGATACGATATTCATTATATTTCCGATTTTAAAATTTTACACCTGAAGGCGCCAATTGGAGGTTTTAGAGTAAAACCAAAACGTCTTTGGAGTGATGATGTTATTCATTCTAAACCATCGCCAACGGTTATGTTATTTAGAATTCTACATTGTTCAAATGAACAAAATTCCAGTTATAAATTAACTTTGTTCATCAAAAACATTAATAAAAGTTTTTTTTTAAATCCTTTCAATTACATATCATTGTTTAAAAAAAGATGGAATAGAAGTTTGTATTGGGCAAATATTTTAAAAAATAAAAGATGAATTTCACATTAATAATATGCACATATATGCGACCTGAAGCGTTGTGTAAATTATTACTATCAATTGATAAACAAACGGTATATCCATCTGAAATTTTGATTATTGATGGTTCATTGAACAATGAAACCAACCTTATGCTAGAAAAAAATGTCTTCAAAAATCTACATTATTTTTTAGTTGATAGGGTAAATAGAGGTTTGACAAAACAACGAAACTTTGGAATTAATAAAACTTCTGAAAGCTCTGAAATCATTTTTTTTCTTGATGATGATACGATTTTAGAACCAAACTATTTTGAAGAAATCTTAAAGACTTATTCTTTATATCCAGATGCATTGGGAGTTGGAGGTTACATCAATAATGAAGTAGTATGGAAAAAAGTTCCGGGAGATTATAGACCAAAAAGCAACGAATTTTTATATGATGGTTGGATAAGAAATGAAAGTAGTCGATTTATAATTAGAAAAAAATTACAACTCGATGCTGATAGAAATCCAGGTTGTCATCCTTCATTTTCTCATGGAAGAAGTATTAGTTTTTTACCGCCATCGGGAAAAACATATGAAGTTGAACAGTTAATGGGTGGTGTTTCCTCTTTTAGAAAATTAGTATTCAAAACTTTTCAATTTTCTACTTATTTTGAAGGATATGGTTTGTATGAAGATGCTGATTTTACGCTAAGAGTTTCTAAAACTGGAAAATTATATATAAATACAAATGCACAACTTGGTCATTTTCATGACTCAGCAGGAAGACCGAATAAATATAATTATGGAAAGATGGTTGTTAGAAATGGTTGGTATGTTTGGCGTGTTAAATATCCAAAACCAAGTATAAAAGATAAATTTAAATGGCATTCTATAACTTTATTATTGACATTCATCAGATTTAGCAATATATTTACAACCAATAAAAAACAAGAAGCTTTTACTGAATTTATGGGGAGAACATTAGGATGGTTTTCTTTATTTAGCAACAAACCAAGACAGAAATGAGAACGCAAGAGGAAATAATTGAAATCAACAAAAAACAAAAAGAGTTTTATAATCATAAAAAGAAAAATCTTCCAACAAGAATTTGGTCTTTTGTTCGTGAAAAAACATTAAAAAAAATCAGAAAAGATATTGGAGTACTCAATCAATCTTATGATTTACATAAAGTTTGGTTTGGAGATGTTTCAAATAAAAAAGTACTTGATTTAGGTTGTTTTGCCGGGAATTATTGGAGTTTATATTTAGCGGAACATAGTAAACAATATATAGGACTAGATTTAAGTGATTTAGCGATTGAAAAACTAAATAAAAGGATTGAGAAATTTCCAAATGCAAAAGCCGTAGCTGTTGATTTTCTCTCGGATGACTTTGCTGAAAAAGATTTTGATATAATTTATGCCTATGGCGTTTTGCATCACTTTCAAAATCCGGATGTATTAATTGCTAAACTAAACGAAAAATTAGCTCCAAACGGAACCATAATTAGTTATGATCCATTGGAGACAAGTTTACCGATAAAATTTATCAGAGTTTTGTACAGACCATTTCAATCAGATAAAGATTGGGAATGGCCATTTTCCAGAAAAACCTATTATAAATTTCACAATACTTTTAAAGTTATTGAAAGACATGGTGTTTTAGGTCAAGCGAAATGGTATTTTTTGATAAACTTATTGCCAATTTCAGATGAAAAAAAGCAAGCAATTGGAAAAAAATGGCATAAAAAAGATTGGGATTTATCAGCTACTTCAGATAGTCATTTATTTAAGTGTATGCAATTGACGATGTTAATGCAGAAAAAGTAATTTAAAAAAACTTAATGACTGTTGTTCAATTAATAATATCCGATTTCAAAAAACACAAAAAATATGGTGCTAACTTTCTTGTAATACTATTTTTTACACAAGGATTTTGGGCAACTTTTCAATACCGAATTGCTAATTATTTTCACAGAAAAATAAGATTGCAGCCATTTAGAGCAATTTTTTTGTACCCAATGTTTTTTTGGCAAAAATTAATTGAGATTTTCGCAGGAATTTCAATACCGTCATCTGCACAAATAGGACATTCTTTTTATGTAGCCCATTTTGGTGGAATAATTTTAAATTCGAAGGTCATAATTGGCAATAATTGCAATATTTCTCAAGGAGTTTCAATTGGTGTTTCAGGATTAGGAGAATTTAGAGGAGTTCCAATAATTGGCGACAATGTTTTTATTGGTTCAAATAGCATTGTTGCTGGTAAAATAAAGGTTGGAAATAATGCTTTAATTGGTTCATGTTCTTTGGTAACTTCAAATGTTGAAGAAAACGCTGTTATGCTTGGCGTTCCAGCGGTAAAAATTTCAGAAAAAAGTTCAAAAGGATATATTTAATGAGATTAGTTATACTATCAAATGCACCATTAATAAAGCAGCAAGAGGAATATTTTGCTTACAGTCCTTATGTAAAAGAGATTGAATATTGGATGAAGCACTCTGATGAGACTGTCTTTGTGTGTGCTGTTTTACCTGAATATAAAAATCTTTTAATAGAAAAAATAAATCCCATAATAAAAGAAGTAGTTGTACTCAAGGATTTTAATCTAACAACAATAAAAAATTCTTTTTTTGCTTTTTTCTATTCGTTTTATAATTGTTTTATAATTTACAAAGCATTCAAAAAAGCGGATCACATCCATTTGCGTTGCCCCGGAAATATTGGATTGTTGGGTTGTTTAGTTCAAATTTTATTTCCAAAAAAAATAAAAACTGCTAAATACGCAGGAAATTGGGCTCCAAATTCTAATCAGCCATTAACATATCGAATTCAAAAATGGATTTTAAACAATACCCTTCTTACCAAAAATATGCAAGTATTAGTTTATGGCGAATGGGATGGAAGTTCAAAAAATATAAAACCTTTTTTTACAGCAACTTATAAAGAAATTGATAAAGCCAATGTTTTTCCAAGAGATTTTTCAAATGCAATAAAGTTTTTATTTATAGGAACATTATCTTCCGGAAAAAGGCCATTATATGCTATACAACTCATCGAAAGTTTAAGAAAATCAGGGTGTAAAGTTGCATTGGATTTATATGGAGAAGGAAGTGAAAGACTTGATTTAGAAAACTATATTAAAAATAATTCACTTGAGAATTATATAAATTTAAAAGGAAATCATTCTCAAGAAACAATTAAAAAGGAATTGCAAGAAAATCATTTTGTAGTTTTACCCTCAAAGAGTGAAGGTTGGCCAAAAGTTTTAGCTGAAGGAATGTTTTGGGGTTGTCTACCCATTTCGACAGCCATTTCTTGTGTTCCAACTATGTTAAATAATGAAGAAAGAGGCTTATTACTTTCACTAGATATTGAAAAAGACACGGAAAAAATTTTAAAACTACTTTCAAATGAAAATCATTATCAAAAAATGTCATTGAAAGCAATAGAATGGTCTAGAAAATATACACTTGACTATTTTGAAACCGAAATAAAAAAATTACTTCAAGATGAGAATAATTCAAATCATTGATTCCTTGGAAGTTGGAGGAGCAGAAAAAATGTCTGTCAATTATGCTAATGCGTTATCAGAAAAAATTGAATTTTCAGGATTAGTTTCCACTAGGAAGGAAGGCTATCTTAAAGAGCTTATCGATAAAAAAGTTAGCTATCTTTTCCTTAATAGAAAAAAAAGATTTGATATTGAAGCTGTTATGCGTTTAAAAGAGTATTGTATTTTTAATAATGTAGAATTTGTTCAATCTCATAGCAGTTCTTATTTTATTGCTTTCATGTTAAAGCTTATCTATCCTAAAATTAAAATTATTTGGCATGATCACAATGGTTTGAGTGAGTTTTTAGGAAAAAGGAATACCTATGCCGTTAAAATGGCTTCCTTCTTATTTAGAGGAGTAATAGCAGTAAATTATCAGTTAAAAAATTGGGCAGAAAGAGATTTGTTTTGTAAAAATGTAACCTATTTGCCAAATTTCACCAAGTTTGATAAAGGTATTGAACACGAAACAGTATTAAAAGGAATTTCAGGAAAACGAATTTTGTGTTTAGCAAATTTGCGCCATCAAAAAAATCATTTTTTATTATTAGAAATAGCAGAAAAATTTAAATCAAATTACCCAGATTGGACTTTTCATTTGGTTGGTAAATGTTTTGAAGATCAATATTCTAAAGATGTAAGGGAAATGCATGTTCAAAAAAATCTTCAAGAAACTGTATTTATTTATGGAACTAGAAAAGATACAGAAAACATAATAAATCAATCTGACATAGCTATTTTAACTTCTAATTCAGAAGGATTACCTGTTGCTTTGTTAGAGTATGGATTGTGTAAAAAACCGGTTGTTTCAACTAGTGTTGGTGAAATTCCATTAATTATTAAAAATGATGAAAATGGTTTTACAGTTCCTGTAAATGATGTTAAAAGTTTTTACAATGTTCTAGAAAAATTGATAAATGATAAAGGATTAAGAGAAAAACTTGGAGCAAATTTGAATGTAACTATAAACGAGAATAATTCTGAAGAAGCAATTATAAATAGGTACATAACTTGGTTAAAAACAATATAAATAACAATGAAAGATAGAAATTATATACTTTTAGTTGTGATTCATGCTTTATTGGGCATTCTAATATATTTATTTCCATTTTTATCAAAAATTTATGCTGTAGCAATTGTAGTTTTTGGATTTTTATATGTTTTAAAAACTCAGAACAAAAGCAATAATGTTCTACTAGTTGCAGGTTATGTTGTTGGTAGTGAGGTTTTTTTAAGGATGACACAAGGAAGTTTTTTTTATGAATTCTCAAAGTATGGCGTTATGTTTTTCTTGCTTATGGGAATGTATTATAGAGGATTTTCTAAAAATGCATTACCTATGTGGATATACTTATTGCTACTAATTCCAGGAGTAATAATAGCCACAGAAACCCTCAATCTGACTACTGATATAAGAAAAGCTATTCTATTTAATATTTCTGGACCTCTTTGTCTTGGTGTAGCTGGTATTTATTGTTATAACAGAAAAATTTTATTCACTGATGTTAATAAAATATTGCTTTTTATAGGTTTACCAATTATATCAAATACAGTATATCTAATTTTAGTAACACCAGATTTAAAAGAAGTTCTAGTAGGAACAGGTTCAAATCCATTAACCTCTGGAGGTTTTGGACCTAATCAAGTTGCTACTGTCTTTGGGTTAGGAATGTTTGTTTTCTTTTCACGATTGTTGTTCGAATCAAAATCCAAACTGATTATGATTGTTAATATGATAATTGTTTTCAATATCTCTTATCGTGGTTTATTAACATTTTCAAGAGGAGGAATGATTACTGGATTTATAATGATAATTATATTATTAGTAATCATTTACATAAAAACTAATTCTGCTGTAAAAAGCAAATTGAATTTAATGTTTATTTTTTTATCTATAATTATGTTAATAACATGGTTATATGCATCCAATGAAACGGATGGACTTATTGAAAAACGATATGCCAATCAAGATGCAAGTGGGAGAACAAAAGAAAGCCAGCTGTCTGGTCGAGAAGATATTTATAAATCTGAAGTTAATGCATTTCTTGCAAGTCCTGTTTTTGGTGTTGGAGTAGCAAAAGGAGTAGAAATTAGAGAAGCAGAAACAGGAGGTCTTATTATAGCTTCACATAATGAAATTACTAGAATGCTTGCAGAACATGGTATTATGGGAATTTTTGCTCTAATGATTTTATTTATAACACCAATGTTCTTGTATATATCCAATAGAGAACATTTATTTTTGTTTTGTTTTATAATATTTTGGATTTTAACAATAAATCATGCTGCAATGAGAATAGCAGCTCCAGCCTTTATTTACTCACTTTCGCTATTAAAAGTCAAAATGTATGAAGACGATACTATATATAGGGAACAAACTGTCTAACAAAGGTAATAACCCAACTTTAATTGATACTTTAGGTAAGTATCTCGAAAGTGAAAATTATAAAGTTTACTACGCATCCTCACAGAAAAATAAGGTTTTAAGAATGCTCGATATGACTATGTGTGTTCTAAAATATGCAAAAAAAGCTGACTATGTTTTAATAGATACTTATAGTACAACTAATTTTTGGTATGCTTTTCTAACAAGTCAAATATGTAGAATATTTTCAACTAAATATATACCAATTCTTCATGGAGGAATGTTACCTTCAAGGCTTATAAAAAGTAAAACAATTTCAGAGATGATTTTTAAAAATGCTCACATAAATATCGCGCCTTCAGGATTTTTATTGAATGCATTTATATCGAATGGATTTGAAAATACTAAATTAATACCTAATTCAATTCAGCTAGAAAATTTTCCATTTCAATCAAGAAGTTATGATTTTCCTAGATTATTTTGGTTAAGGTCATTTTCTAAAATTTATAATCCTATTTTGGCTGTAAAAGTATTTTTAAAACTTAGGGAAACATTTCCTCAAGCCACACTGTGTATGGTTGGACCAAAAAAAGACGATAGTTTTGAAGAAACTAAGAATTTTGCTGAAAAGAATAACTTAAATATTGAATTTAAAGGAAAACTTTCAACAAAAGAATGGATTTCAATATCTAATAATTATAATGTTTTTTTGAATACAACACATTTCGACAATACACCATTAAGTGTTATTGAAATTATGGCTTTGGGAATTCCAATAGTTTCTACAAATGTTGGTGGAATACCTTATTTGCTTGATCATAATTTTAATGCTTTGTTAGTAAATGATAATGATTTAGAAAAAATGGTTTCAGAAGTTGAAAGAATATTTGTAGAAAAAGAGTTAGCGGAAAAATTGATTACCAATGCCCAAAATACGGTCAAGAACTTCGATTGGAAAATTATAAAAAACCAATGGATTGAGATATTACAATAATTAGTAACTTGCAGCTTCAAAAAAGTTTATGAATAAATATAAAGATATACACTTTGAAGTTTCAGAAAGGAAAATTCTACTTAGGATTTTTGACGTAATTTCTGTGCTTCTTTCTTTATATTTTGTAGGTGTAATTTTTCATTTTGATTATTTCAATATCTCAGCAACTAATTACTATTGGACAATTGTTTTAGCAGTTTATATCTTAATGATTGGTTCCATTTTTGAAATGTACAATTTACAAGTAGCAAGTAGTCAATTTCAAATAATAAAAAGTATAATATTAACCTCTTCAACAACAGTTCTTTTATATCTTTTAACACCTTTTTATACACCAGTTTTACCATCAAATCGTGTTCAAATTTTAATTTTCTTTTTTGCCATTTTTGGAGCATTGTTTTTGTGGAGAATTACTTATGTTCGTTTTTTTGCTTCCAATAGATTTGTGAAAAAAGTAATCTTAATTTGTGATCAAGATCAAGCAGAAGAGTTAATTAATGGATTGGTGTCTGTTGATCCACATTACAGAGTTTTAGGTTTTGTAAATTCTGATAGTAATGCAGAGCACAATGATAACTTTATCATAAATAACATACCAATTGATGGGTTAGGGAAATTTGTAAATAAAAATTCAGTTTCAGAAATAGTTGTTGCATCTCAAAAAACGGATGGAATAACAGTTAAACTTTATAATCAACTAATTAATCTTTTAGAAAATGGTTATATAATTCGTGAATATACTCAAGTTTATGAGTCAATAACTCAGCGAATTCCTGTTCAATATGTTTCAAGAGATTTTTATAGATATTTTCCTTTTAGCAGAAGCAATCAAAATCATTTTTATTTAATAATTGTTAGACTTCTTGAAATCATAATTTCTTCAATAGGAATTGTATTTGGAATAGTAATACTACCACTAATTCTAATAGGGAATTTGATTGGAAATAGAGGTGATTTATTTTATACTCAAAAACGTGTCGGCAAAAATGGTGAAGTTTTTAAAATCGTAAAATTTAGAACGATGGTTAAAAATGCTGAAAAAAATGGAGCTGTTTTTGCAACTACAAACGATGTTAGAATTACACCATTCGGTAAATTTTTAAGAAAATCACGATTGGATGAATTTCCTCAATTTATTAATATTTTAAAAGGTGATATGGCAGTTATTGGACCTAGACCAGAACGACCAGTTTTTGTAAAAGAAATTGCTGAAGTAATGCCTTTTTATGAAACAAGACATGTTGTAAAGCCTGGTTTGACAGGTTGGGCACAAGTCAATTATTCTTATGGAGCAACTATTGATGACAGTTTAATTAAACTTCAATATGATTTATATTATATCAAGCACAGAAGTCTTTTTCTTGATTTTAATATACTTTTTAAAACCTTTAGTACTGTTTTATTTTACAGAGGACAATAGTTTTTCCTGACTTTTTTTCTTTAATTTTAGTAAAATATAAATACTACTCAAAATGAATGGTATCATAAGAACTAAATAAGGTTTTGTGAAAATAATTACAATATAAACTAATAAAAGAATTAGATTAAAATCTATTATTTTTTTGAAAATGTTTCCTTTTACAAATGGTAATAGAATAAATAAAGGACTAAAAAGTAGTGCGTTATAATTCCAAAGAATTTCTTGATGTTCTGAATAAAAACCAACTAAACAAAGGAAAATACCCAAAAGTCCGCAAACAGATAAATAACTCAAAAATAAAATTCGTTTGTTGATTACAATTATAAGTAGGAGAAAAGCAATTATAAAATAAATGCTGTTAAAGAAAGAAAAAGAAGTTGGTTTTTCTTTTCCTTTAATAATAATCTCTTTTTTTGATACAAGTAATTTTCCATCAACTTTTGCCTTGTCTAAACTATTTAAAAGTTCAACAGGTAAGAACAATTTTTCAGCTTTCGCATCTGTTTTTGCGCCAAAAATGATGTTGATGCCTAGTTTGTACCAAAAATAATCATCAAAATAAGGATATAATAATTCGCGGTAACTGATTGATTTGTCATCTACTTTTTCAATAAGTTTTTCGCTAAATAATCCATTGATTTTATCGGCAACCATAGTAGTGCAGTTTTTGTCAATGAACTTGTAGGTGTAATATTTTTCAGTAGAAAATAAGTTGGTATTCAAATGCTCAAAAAGTTCTTGTTTTTTTTCTAACGAAAGATTTAATTTTTGTTCAATAACTTCTCTTTCGTCCATTTGATATTCCATGATAAAATCTTCTACTGAAGTTGCTGTCATGAAATATTGTAAATCGCCTTTGACAAATTTTAAATAAAAATTCTCGGTTCTAAAATCAAAAGCACCATAATTATACACTACATCCAGTTGATTTTCAACATCTTTAATTCGTAAAGCAGTATGACCAAAAGTGGAATACAATTGATCTCCACGTCCGCAAGTAAAAATACTTACTTCGGTTGATGGCGAAAGTTTTTGTTCCTGTGAAAACGCAATACTAGTGAATAGTAAAAGAAAAAAGAATATTTTTTTGAACATGATTTTATCTAAAAATGCTTAAATCTACTTTTACCGAAAATATATTGGAATACAAAGCGGCACTTTGGTCACCCAAATCGGTTAAGGCATAATCAACTTGAATTCCTCTGTATTTAAAACCTAAGCCAATATTTGGTTGAAAATTTACTTTAGTTGAACCATCAAGTTGTACTACATTTTGAAAATTTCCAACTCCAGCACGAAGAAAAACTAAATCGGTATAGCCAAATTCAAATCCAATTGCTGGATCAATACTAACTGCATCGGAAGCCAAAATATCATTAGTTCTTGCAAATTGCATGTTTAAATTTACGGCAGCTAATAATGTATAATCATAATGGAATTCAAATTTTTTAGCAATTCCAAGTTGTGCTTTCGGTAAAGTGATTTCGGTATCTTCAGGCAGATCTTGATTTTGACCTTCAACAGCATCTTTAATTTCGTTGAATTTATCTTCATCAATTGCCCAAACATTATAAGTTGTAGTTATGTCGCGAACCATTATACCAAATTGCCAATCATCTTTCTGATATTGCAAACCAGCATCTATTCCAAAACCCCAAGAATTAGCAAATTCACCAATAATTCTTCGGATAACTTTAGCATTTACTCCATAGGTAATCTCTTTTAGTTGTGATTTTCTAGCATAGGAAAACGTCAAGGCATAATCGGCAGTAGAAAAAAGACTAATTCTATTATAATCAATATTTCCTTGACTATCAATTAATTGTGTAGTGTTTAAAATATCATCAACTCCAAAACGAATTAATGAAATTCCCCAAGCACTTCTGTCATCAATTTTTTTGGCGTAAGCAGCATAATCATATTGGGCAATATTGGCAAAATAACTGGCATGCATCAACGAAGCTTCACTGTCTTCTATTCGAAATAATCCTGCAGGATTCCAATAGCCTGAATTAACGTTTCCAGTTGAAGCGGTAACTGCATTCGACATTCCTAATGCAGCAGCATCAACACCAATATTCATAAACTCATTAGAATACTTTCTAACTGACTGAGCATGAGTTAAAATGCTAACAAAAAGCAATAAAACAAAAAGCGTTTTTTTCAAGGCAATTTTTCTTTTTACAAATATCATATAAAAATCTCTAATATAAAACGTAGAATGCTCTAACATATTGTATTAAATTTGTAAAAATTTCAAATTAATACACTAACCAATGAATATCAAAGCCCTAATTCCCAACTTATTTACGATGCTTAATTTGTTTTGTGGTTGCGTTGCATTGGTTTTTGTGGCTGATTTTAAATTTGAATTAGCTTTTTATCTGGTATGTTTGGGTATTTTTTTCGATTTTTTTGATGGTTTTTTTGCTAGAAAATTCAATGTTGCTGGTCCGCTTGGAGTTCAATTAGACTCATTAGCTGATATGATAACCAGTGGAGTTGTTCCAGGTTATGCGATGTATCAAATTTTGTATAATATAGAGATGTTTTTTGGAACAATTTACAGTGATTTTATTCCTTTTCTAGGCTTTATCATTACTCTTGGTGCTTGTTATCGCTTAGCAAAATTTAATATTGACACACGACAATCCGATAGTTTTATTGGCTTGCCAACACCAGCAAATGCTCTTTTTTTTACAAGTTTACCTTTAATAGCCGATTATTTTCACACTGAAATTGATTTAGGTTTTTCTTATAGTAAATGGATTTTATTAGCATTAACTTTTTTAAGCGCTTATGTCATGAACGCTGAAATTCCATTGTTTTCTTTAAAGATTAAAAACTTCATTTTTGCCAAATATAAGTTGCAGATTTTCTTTTTAGCCATTTCAGTTTTGATGCTGATTTTTCTTCAAATTGTGGCTGTTCCACTGATAATCTTGATTTATGTCTTACTTTCAGTAATCAATAATATAGTAAACAAAAAAGCTTCCGTTTAGAAAGCTTTTTTATTTAATGAGGCTGATTAAAATCAATTTTCTTTTTACGAAGTTCAAAATTTTGACCTAAATATACTTTTCGTACCATTTCGTCTTCAACTAATTCTTCTGGTTTTCCAGCTTTCAAGATTCCACCTTCAAACATTAAATAGGTTTTATCAGTGATAGCAAGTGTTTCTTGAACGTTATGGTCGGTTATTAAAATCCCGATGTTCTTATTTTTTAATTGCGCTACAATTCGCTGAATATCTTCTACGGCAACAGGATCAACTCCGGCAAATGGCTCGTCCAAAAGAATAAATTTCGGGTCGGTTGCCAAGGCACGTGCGATTTCGGTTCTTCGTCGTTCTCCACCAGAAAGTAAATCACCACGATTAGTTCGGATATGTTGCAAACTAAATTCGTCAATTAAACTTTCCATTTTAGCTTCTTGTTCCGCTTTTGAAAGATTGGTTAACTGCAAAACACTCAAAATGTTATCTTCAATACTCAGTTTTCTAAAAACCGAAGCTTCTTGAGCTAAATAACCAATGCCATATTGTGCGCGTTTGTACATTGGAAATTCGGTAATATTCATATCGTCAAGATAAATATTACCTGAATTTGGTTTTACTAAACCTACAATCATATAGAACGAAGTTGTTTTTCCAGCTCCATTTGGACCAAGTAATCCAACAATTTCTCCTTGATTCACTTCTACAGAAATGCCTTTTACAACACTTCTTTTTTTATAGGTTTTAACTAAATTTTCAGCTCTTAATTTCATATCTAGAGATTCAGATTTTTAGAAAGTTAGATTTTTTGACAAATTAACAAATAAACTAATCACCAAATCGACGATTTAACTAATTATTAATTTTTAATTCTCAATTTTTAATTATTTTTCCAATGCTTCCCAAAATTCATAAGCTCTTCGCAAATGAGGAATAACAATCGTTCCACCAACTAAGGTTGCAATTCCCATGGTTTCCATCATTTCTTCTTTGGTTACTCCATGCTTGTAGCTGGTTTCTAAATGATATTTGATACAATCATCGCATCGCAAAACCGCCGAGGCAACTAATCCCAGAAGTTCTTTGGTTTTTACGTCCAATGCACCTTCAGCATAAGCATTAGTATCCAAATTGAAAATTCTTTTGATAACTAAATTGTTATCTGCCAATAATTTTTCGTTCATTTTAGAACGATAATCGTTAAATTCTTGTACTAAATCAGCCATTTTTTAATTTCTTTTTTTCTACAAATACCGATAAAAATATACTTGCTTCATAAATTATAAGCATTGGAATAGCTACTGTAATTTGGCTCACAACATCTGGAGGTGTTACAATTGCCGCCACAATTAGCACAATTACGATAGCGTATTTTCTATATTTTCTGAGGAAATTTGGTGTTACTAATCCTAATTTGGTTAAAAAGTATATAATAATTGGCAGTTCAAAAAACAATCCGGCTGCTATAACCGATGTTTTTATCATACCTATATATGAATCTAAATTGAATTCATTTTTTACAACATTACTGACTGAAAATGTTGCCACAAAGTTGATAGAAAGCGGTACAATGACAAAATAGCCAAAAAGCACACCAAGAAAAAATAAAACAGACGACATTAGTATGAAACCAATTGCGCCTTTTTTTTCTTTTTCATACAACGCTGGACTTATAAATTTCCAAAGTTCATACAATATATATGGAAATGCAAGAATAAATCCAGCCGTGATACACGTCCAAATGAAAACATTAATTTGTCCTTCCATTGAAGTGTTTTGTATTGTGAAAGGAAGATCTTTGACACAAATATCGCCTGTTACACCAAGTGACTGAGCCAAATCACAAAAAAAGCGATAGGTTATGAAGTCAGTATGAGTTGGACCAAATATGATGTCGTCAAAAATAAAATCACTAAAAGCGTAGGTCACAATCGCCATAATTACAATTACAGCCGAACTTCTTACTAATAACCATCTTAAATCTTCAAGATGATCCAAGAATGACATTTCATTTATATTCTTTTTTGCCATTATACAATACCTTCTTTTAGAATATCATGTAAATGCAAAACACCTTTATACTCACTTCCGTCAACTACTACAAGTTGTGTAATCGAAAAATCTTCGAGTATATTCAGTGCATCACTGACTAAATCAGTAGTTTTAATCGTTTTTGGATTAATAGTCATAATGTCTTTTGCCGTTAAACCACTAATAGTCTCGGTTTTATTTAACATTCTTCGAATATCACCATCGGTAATAATTCCAATTACTTTTTCATTTTCAACAACTGCCGTTACACCAAGTCTTTTTTCGGATATTTCTACAATTACTGTTTTTACACTCGAATCTGATGAAACAATAGGTTTGTGAGTTGTATCCAGCATTTCACCAACACGGAGTAAAAGTTTTTTTCCTAAAGCTCCACCAGGATGGTATTTGGCAAAATCTTCCGCAGTGAAATTTTTCATTTCCATCAAGCAAACTGCAATTGCATCGCCAATAACTAATTGAGCAGTTGTGCTGTTAGTTGGCGCTAAATTATTAGGACAAGCTTCTTTTTCTACATGAGTGTTTAACGTGTAATCAGCTTCTTTTCCTAAAAATGAAGTTACATTTCCAGTAATGGCGATTAATTTATTACCAAATCGTTTTAAAAGCGGAACCAAAGCTTTAATTTCAGGACTGTTTCCACTTTTAGAAATACAAATAACTACATCATCCGGTTGCACCATTCCCAAATCGCCATGAATCGCTTCTGAAGCATGAAGAAATAAAGAAGGCGTTCCAGTAGAGTTTAATGTAGCAACAATTTTTTGAGCAATAATAGCACTTTTTCCTATTCCTGTAACCACAAGTCTACCTTTGGAGTTGAAGATAGTTTCAACTGCTTTTACAAAATCAGTGTCAATATAATTAACTAGTTTACTGATAGATTCACTTTGAGAAAGGATTGATTTTTTTGCTGATGCTATAATGTCTTCTGTAGTTATCAAAATTGAAATAATATAAAATTTGTATGTTTAAAAGAAAGTTGTATCTTTATGTGGTGCAAATTTATGTAAAATACCATTAACTAAGAATGAATTCAAACGAAATTGACATACATAAAGAATTAAAAAAGTATTTTGGTTTCTCGCAATTTAAAGGGTTGCAAGAAAAAGTTATAAAAAGTATTATTAATCGTAATAACACTTTTGTTATTATGCCAACTGGTGGTGGAAAATCTCTTTGTTATCAACTTCCAGCATTAATTCATGAAGGAACAGCTATTGTAGTTTCTCCTTTAATTGCTTTAATGAAAAATCAGGTTGACGCTATTAGAAGTTTATCATCTGAGAATGGAATTGCTCATGTTTTAAACTCTTCGTTGACCAAAACAGAAATCAATCAAGTAAAAAAAGACATTACTTCGGGAATTACTAAACTTTTATATGTTGCTCCAGAGTCGTTAACAAAAGATGAATACGTAGAGTTTCTTCAAAGTGTTCCTGTTTCTTTTGTTGCCATTGATGAAGCACACTGTATTTCAGAATGGGGACATGATTTTAGACCTGAATATAGAAATCTTCGCCATATTATAAAACAGCTTGGAGAGAATATCTCAGTTATTGGTTTAACAGCTACTGCTACACCAAAAGTACAAGAGGATATTTTAAAAAATCTTGACATGTCGGATGCAACAACGTTCAAGGCATCGTTCAATCGTCCCAATTTATTTTATGAAGTAAGAACAAAAACTAAAAATATTGAAGCGGATATCATTCGTTTTATAAAACAAAACAAAGGAAAGTCAGGAATTATTTATTGCTTGAGCAGAAAAAAAGTTGAAGAAATTGCAGGAGTTCTCCAAGTTAACGGAATTTCTGCTGTTCCTTATCATGCAGGTTTAGATGCAAAAACTAGAGCCAAGCATCAAGATATGTTTTTGATGGAAGATGTTGAAGTTGTTGTTGCTACAATTGCATTCGGAATGGGAATCGATAAACCAGACGTTCGTTTTGTAATTCATCACGATATTCCTAAATCATTAGAAAGTTACTATCAAGAAACGGGTAGAGCTGGACGCGATGGTGGTGAAGGTCATTGTTTAGCTTACTATTCATATAAAGATGTAGAAAAATTAGAAAAATTCATGTCTGGAAAGCCAGTAGCAGAACAAGAAATTGGATTTGCTCTTTTGCAAGAAGTTGTTGCTTATGCAGAAACTTCAATGTCTCGACGTAAATTTTTATTGCATTATTTTGGTGAAGAATTTGACAGTGAAACTGGCGAAGGTGCTGATATGGATGACAATGTTCGTAACCCAAAAGTAAAAGTTGAAGCAAAAGACAATGTTAAAAAATTATTGGAAGTAGTTCGCGATACCAAACATTTGTATAAATCAAAAGAAATTGTTTTCACTTTAATTGGAAGAGTTAACGCTACTATAAAAGCACACAGAACTGATACGCAAAGTTTTTTTGGATGTGGAAATGACCAAGAAGAACGTTATTGGATGGCGTTAATTCGTCAGGTTTTAGTTGATGGAATGCTTACAAAGGATATTGAGACTTATGGAATTTTAAAAGTTTCTGATAAAGGACACGATTTCATTAAAAATCCAACTTCGTTTATGATGTCAGAAGATCATGAATATAACGAAGCTGAAGACGACGCCATAGTAACAGCTGCAAAATCATCAGGAACTGCAGATGAAGCATTGATGGCAATGTTGCGTGATTTGAGAAAAAAAGAAGCAAAAAAGCTTGGTGTTCCACCGTTTGTAGTTTTTCAAGATCCATCATTAGAAGATATGGCTTTGAAATATCCAATAACTATGGATGAATTAATTAATATTCATGGAGTTGGTGAAGGAAAGGCAAAAAAATATGGTGCTGCATTTGTTAATTTAATTGCAAGATATGTAGAAGATAACGATATCATTCGTCCTGATGATTTAGTTGTGAAATCTACAGGCGCCAACTCGGCAAATAAACTGTATATTATTCAAAATATTGATCGAAAACTTTCTTTGGAAGATATTGCCAAAGCAAAAGGAATGAAAATGGACGATTTGATCAAAGAAATGGAGCAAATAGTCTATTCAGGAACAAAACTGAATATAAAATATTGGATAAATGAAATCCTTGATGATGAGCAACAAGAAGAAATCCATGAATATTACATGGACTCAGAGTCAGATAATATTGAAGCTGCTCTTGCTGCATTTGATGGCGATTATGATATTCAGGAGTTACGATTGATGCGAATAAAGTTTATTAGCGAAGTTGCTAATTAATTTTTTTAATAGATTATTGAATTAATCTTTTTAATTCTTAAAAACAAAATCGGCTACTTTTTTAAAGTAGCCGATTTTTATTTGAATTGAAGTTTAGTTTTATCTTTTGATAACTTGAAGTGTTTTGGTTTTTCCTTCTTGAGATACTGAAACATTGTAAACTCCAGTTGGATAGCCATTACCAATTTCTGCATTTGATAAATTAGTATAATTAACCACTTTGTTTTCAATTAATCGTCCAATCATGTCATAAACTTTGATTATAACATCAGCTGAACTGTTAGTTTGAATGTCTAATTTAAATGTTTCAGAATAAGGATTTGGATAAGCAATAACTTTTGTTAATGAATCTGAAAATGTAGGATTTCCTAATTCACATTCTTCAGCCGTTTGAACTGTTGCAATAACAGGAATTCTTGCAGATGAACATACTTCAGTAACATCCCAATCAAAGAAAAAGTTATAACTATATGTATCGATAAAACCGTTGTTAATATCTCCAATTATAGATACAGCACCATTTGTAACAGGGAATGGACTAGGAAATGGACTAACATAAGCTAATGCATTATCATAAGAAGCACCATCAGTAATTTCAAGTGAGTAATTATTACCTGCTTGTAATGAATAATTAAGAGTAATAGTTTGTGCCGTAGTTGTTGGAGACCAACCAGAAGCAGCATCTGGAGTGAAAATCACTTCAGAAGTTCCTGGAACTTGAACACCATTTTGAAATACTTTAATTGTAATTGGAGCTACGCCAGTTCCTCCTGAATTTTGTTGTGGATAAACTTTAACTGAATTCAAAATAATTGAATTTGCTAAATTAAATACTAATCCTCTGTTTAAACCACCTGAACCGTATCCGTCATTTGTATATTGTAAACCAGCTGTACCGTTAGAGGTAGTTTCTGTTCCAGCATAGAAAGTTGTAGTTTCTGTAATTACTGGTGTTGTAAATGTATTTCCAGTTCCAAGTGCTGTTCCGCCAACTTGTGTTCCATACCATTTTACATCACCTGAAGATGAAGTAGCTGATAAAGTGGCAGTATCAATAGGCATACAAATAGTTGCAGGTGTAGCAGAAACTATAGTATTATTTAACGTTAATTGAACTGCTGTTGAAGCTACAGTTGTCGAACTAAACGAACAACTAACATTGCAACGATAGTATGTATCTTGAAGCGGTGTAACAGAACAAGTCGTAGCAGTTTCACCATCAATATCTGTGTAATCTGTACCGTTTATTGAACTTTGCCATTGATAAGTAATACCTTCACCAATAATAATGTTTTCTAAACTTAAAGTAACTGATTTTCCAGAACAAACTGCTGTTTCAGAAGCAAGTGTATTGCCAGGAGTAACTGTAGAACATTCTGCTTGTCGAGCAGTAGAAAAGTAACCTTTGAAATCATCAAACGATAATGGTTCGCTTGTTGATGTTAATGTATTTGGCGTTCCAGCAACAAAAGTTGAAGTTATTCCAAAATCATTGTCATAAACTCCAGTAGCTGAATCTGCCTGAACAATGATACTAGTCTCAATGGCGTTTGCATCTGCAACACTAATATTAAAATCGATAACTGTTCCTGCTGTTTTTGAAACTTCCCATCTGTTTTGGCTTAAATTTGAGATATTTGATGAAGCTGTTCCAGGATTAGTTTCAAAAGCTTCTACTTTTAAATTTGTTCCAGGACTACCAAATGATCCAGCCGGCGTTGTAACTGCAACCCAAATTGGAGCATAAGATGATTTTCCAACTGGGAAAAAGAATTTATCTATAAAACCAGAACCGTTTGTTAAATCATTTGCATTTTGTCCGCCTCCGATATCTTTTGCAAATGGACCATCAATATAACATGTTTCTCCAAAATTTCCAGATACAGATGCTGTATATGACATTGCTGGAGCTCCAATTTTTAAGATACTTGTTTCAGAAGTATGAATAATACCTGCTGTCATGTTTAGTCCAACAACTACGTTGAATGGCACTAAGAAAGTTACACCTTCTGAACTAGTATTATTCACTCTAAGTTGAGAAACTGAACCGGTATTAGCTGGAGTATTTAGCATTACATCAGTTTGTGCATTAAATGTTCCTGTTCCAGAAATAGTTTGCGGTTTTGAAGTAGCTACATAATTCCCATCAATAAAATTTCCAAAAGTTGTAGTGTTATATAAATTTAATTCGCCATTGTTTGTAATGTTTCCACCAAAATAAGTCTCCACGCCAGCGCCTTTTACTTTTCCTTGTGTTATTGTAAAATCATTTTGAACATTCATTGTAGAAGAACCACTTGGGTTGCTTGAATCTAAATTAACAAAACGGTTTGTAGCATCTAAAGCATTAATAGTTAAATTATTCAATGATAAAGTTCCGCTATTAGCTCTGAAACTACAATTAAATCCATTCGTAGTTACAACACTTTTTTGAGTTGAAATACCATCACCTATTTGAAGTGTATGATTTTCTCCTGCGGCGTAGTTATTACTAGAGTCGTAGATAAATGTAGAAGGAGAATTAGTCACAGTATAAAAAGTCAATTCTAGTGGTAAATTTAATCCTGTTTCTGGTAAACTTGGATTAGTATTAATTGAACCGTCAAAATTAATGTTTGCAATGGTAGTTCCAGCAGGAATTCCATCACCAACAACAACTTGTCCAACGGATAATCCATCAACCGAATCTAAAGTAACACTTGTTGGATACCAGCACAAAAATCCTACGCATGGAACAATAGCTGTTGCTGTATGAGTTGTTGCTATAGTTGCACTCGAAACGGCTGGATCTACTATCGTTATT
Organism: Flavobacterium dankookense; assembly: GCF_004362665.1. Lineage (GTDB taxonomy): Bacteria > Bacteroidota > Bacteroidia > Flavobacteriales > Flavobacteriaceae > Flavobacterium > Flavobacterium dankookense. Next base: position 115,370 of record NZ_SNXR01000013.1, read on the forward strand.
TTTCCTCCAGTTAAGTTTAATGTTGCATTTCCAATTTTGAAAAGTGTTTGGTCAATACTTGTTGCAGCATCACCATTATTATTTCCATCTACAATGATATCACCACCAATTTGATTGAATGTACTTCCATCAGTATGAACTATATTTCCATTAACAACTAATGAACCACCATTAATGGTATATGTTCCTCCATTGAAAAATGTAGCGTTATTATTAGTACAACCAACGGTTAAGGTTGCAGATTCGTTAATTAAAGTTGCTCCTGCAGAAATATTCACACCTGTTACTGCACTGGCAGAGTTGATAGTTATGGAATGTCCTGAAAGTAGCGTTACTGTATCACTACATGTTGGAATACTGTTGCTACTCCAAGTTGAAGCGTCATTCCAATTTCCTGATTGAATAGATGTTACAGGTGTGTCTACAGCAGCATTATATCCTATTTGAAAAACATTTTCTAAATCAGAATCCGAAAGACCAATTCTAGTAGCAAAAGGTATAATTGTTCCAGATTGATGATTTCCAATTGTTGTTCCATCTGCTTTTACAATTCTTGAATTACCATTTTTAACTAAATAAGCATCTTGAGCAGAAAAAGCTATAGAATGATTTCCGATTGGAAACGAATAAGTAGCATCTTTTGAAACAACCCAAGCACTTTCATAAATGTCGGTTACTGTATAAGTTCCATCTGCAATTGCAAATCCTGAAGAAACAGCAGTTGCATCATAATAAGCAACAGAAAGTTCTCCTGAAACTGCTGATGAAGTGTTATCATTTGGTCTTACAATATAGGCAGCTCGGCTTTTACCGTCAATATTAATGAATGGAAAAATTGCGTTATTATTGTTATAATCTGAACCAGATGTTATTGCAGGAAAGTTATCATAACTTCCATACCATCTTCCAATAGTTCCAGTTAGAAAACCATTTCCAGCTGTGCAATTTGTCGTAGCAGAACCATAATTTCCAATGGTAATTTTATTTTCCGCTAAATCAACACGTCCATTGGCCAAAGTCAGCACGCTTTTGATTTTGATATTATTAAATCCCCAAATAACATTTGGAGTAGCAGAACTTGAATTATCAATAATTAGTTGATTAATTACAGCTCCATTATTTGTGTTGTCCGTTACATATAAAGTTCCTCCAAAAGTACCCAAACCACTTACAGTTTGAACTGTAGTACCATTTAAAACTAAAGCACCTTCTGGATTATAACTAGCTCCAACAGACAAATCTATTCTACCATTATTTATTATATTTCCAGCAACGGTCAGTTGTGTTGATTTATCATAACCAAAACTACCAGCATCATAATAAAAAACAGCATCAAATAAACCTCCATTATTAACGGTCAAATTCCCTTTGATAGTAAAATCTGGTGAATCAGTACCACTTTCGAGTATTCCAGAAATAGTTACATCGTTTACAGTTATCAAATCGTCCAAAAGAACAGTTGTTCCAGTAGCAATTACGATATTGTCAATTGAAGTTGGTGCTGTTGCTGTTCCCCAAGTTGTTGCGTCAGTAAAATTTCCCGATTGAACAGAAGTAAAAGTGGTTTGTGATTGAACATTCATCGCAATGAATAAAAACATTGCAACTGATGAGATCATTTTTAAAGAATGATTTTTTTGTTTTGAAATTTTCTCTCGATTGTTGATGACTTTCGATAGAATTTTTAGAAAGTAATGTTGTGACATAAATTTTAGAATTGATTAGTTTAACCAAAACTATATCATTTAAATCTATAATTTTAATTGTATACTTTCAAAATTACGGAATTTTTAAAGCTATTTATGGATTTTTAAAAGCCTTTTCCGCTCATAATCAAGGATATAATTCACCTCGATGAGGTTTTAAAACATCGCGAACTTGTATCATGTACTCATCCGTCACCACCATATAGGCAATGGCGTGTAACTCATTTTTAACCTCAAAACCAGTGATGCTAATAGGCAATTTTTCCATAGCAATATATTCTTTCAAATGAATTTCATGATGCTCGGCAGTTTTTGCAGCAGCTTCACCTCGAAAATCCCAAATCAGTTTAATTTGTCGTGACATAGAGTAAAAAGTAGTTTGACAAAGGTAAGTTTTTGTTACATTTGAAAAAAACAACACCATGAAATTCATCTATATTTTATTTTTATCAGCTTGTTTCAATAGCTTTTCTCAAGAATTAACACTCGAACAAGCCAATCATTTAGCCACATTACCATTAAAATGCTTGCAACAAGAGTATCCAAATAAATTGGGCCAAATGCTCATTGACAGCACCGAAATTCAATCACCCAAAAAACTCCATCCAACATTTTATGGTTGTTTCGATTGGCATTCCTCAGTTCACGGACATTGGAGTTTGGTTTATTTGCTCAAGCGATATCCTAATTTGGCTAACAAAGAACAGATTATCCAAAAACTAAAAACCAACCTTTCCAAAGAAAATATTCAGGTAGAAATCGATTATCTCAATAAGAAACACGAAAAATCATTCGAACGAACCTACGGCTGGAACTGGTTGCTCAAACTACAACTCGAACTCGAAACCAGCAACGAACCTTTCGCTGCGGAATTGGCTCAAAATCTTAAACCACTTTCTAATATAATCATCGAGCGTTACATCGAATTTTTGCCTAAATTACTTTATCCAGTTCGCGTTGGAACACATTCAAACACCGCTTTCGGACTAACAAATGCTTGGGATTATGCTGTGTTTTCTAAAAATGAAGTACTCCAAAAAAGCATCAAAGAAAACGCCATTCGGTTATTCCAAAAAGACGAAAACTGTCCATTCAATTGGGAACCAAGTGGAACCGATTTCCTTTCGCCGTGTATGGAAGAAATGGCGTTAATGCAACGAATTTTAAATAAAAAAGACTTTCTAACTTGGCTCAAAAAGTTCGCACCAAACCTTTTCAAAAAAGACTACAAATGGGAAGTCGCCCGCGTTTCCGACAGAACCGATGGACATCTAGTGCATCTCGACGGACTAAATTTCAGCCGCGCTTGGAACATGTATTATTTGTTAAATCAATATCCAAACGAGTTCAAACACCTGAAAAATCTCGCCGATTACCATCTCAATTTCTCGCTTCCGTCCGTGGTTGACGGCAATTATGAAGGCGAACATTGGCTGGCTTCCTTCGCTTTACGAGCTTTCGAAGAAAAGAAATAATTTTTCTTGGGCGACAATTCGTGCTATCCGTTTCAAGTTCTCGCTAAAAAAACTATTTTTGCAACAACAGAAAAGAGCTTCTTTTAGTCGCTTTTTCTGTTGGCAAAAAATAAGTTTTTTTTAGCTCAAAGCTTTTCACTACTATCACGGTCGCAACCTATATTATACATTAAAAAATGCCACAAGAATTAAACCTACAAGTTTCTCCTGAAATAGCTGCCAATGAAAGTTTGCTCTATGACTATGTGGCAAAAACAGTACGAGTTTCGACTAAGTTAGTTCAAAAAGTGGTAGTTCTAAAACGCTCCATCGACGCGCGACAAAAAGCCATAAAAATTAATCTAAAAGTCTCTGTTTACTTAATCGATGAAGAATTTGAAGCGCAAAAAATAGCACTTCCCGATTATCAAAACGTTTCCAACCAGCAAGAAGTTATAGTTGTTGGCGCTGGACCAGCTGGACTTTTCGCAGCTTTACAATTAATTGAATTGGGTTTAAAACCAATAGTTATCGAAAGAGGAAAAGACGTTCGCGGTCGTCGTCGCGATTTAAAAGCTATCAATCGTGATCATATTGTCAACGAAGACAGCAATTATTGTTTTGGCGAAGGCGGAGCAGGAACGTATTCCGATGGAAAATTATATACACGTTCAAAAAAACGTGGCGATGTAGATAGAATTCTCCGATTACTAGTAGCTTTCGGAGCTTCCGATGATATTCTAGTGGAAGCACATCCACATATTGGAACCAATAAATTACCTCAAATTATTCAAGACATTCGAGAAAAAATTATCGAATGTGGCGGAAAAGTTTTATTCGATACTCGCGTCACCGATTTTTTGGTAAAAAGTAATGAAATTCAAGGAGTTGTCATTCAAAATGGAGATGTAATTTCAGCCAATAAAGTCATTTTAGCCACAGGACATTCGGCTCGTGATATTTTTGAATTATTAGACAGAAAGAAAATTTTAATAGAAGCCAAACCATTTGCATTAGGCGTTCGAGCAGAACATCCACAAGAACTAATTGATAGAATTCAATATTCCTGCGATTTTCGTGGCGAGTTTTTACCTCCATCACCATATTCTATTGTAAAACAAGTCAATGGACGCGGAATGTATTCCTTTTGTATGTGTCCAGGTGGTGTAATTGCGCCTTGTGCTACAAGTCCAGGCGAAGTAGTAACCAACGGTTGGTCGCCATCCAAACGTGATCAAGCTACTGCCAATTCGGGAATTGTAGTCGAACTAAAATTAGAAGATTTCAAACCTTTTGCCAAATTTGGCGCTCTTGCCGGTATGGAATTTCAAAAAGCCATTGAACAAAGAGCGTGGCATTTAGCAGGTCAAACTCAAAAAGTTCCAGCACAACGAATGGTCGATTTTACGCAAAATAAAGTTTCGTCTGATATTCCAAAAACATCTTATGTTCCCGGAACAACTTCAGTAGAAATGGGACAAGTTTTCCCAGGATTTTTATCTCAAATCATGCGAGAAGGATTTAAAGAATTTGGAAAAACCATGAAAGGTTATTTAACAAACGATGCTATTCTTCACGCACCAGAAAGCAGAACTTCATCGCCAGTTAGAATTCCAAGAGATAATGAAACATTAGAACATGTACAGTTAAAAGGTTTGTATCCATGTGGCGAAGGTGCAGGTTATGCTGGCGGAATTATTTCGGCTGCCATTGATGGCGAAAAATGCGCAATCAAGATTTCGGAAAGTCTTAGAAAATTCTAACTATATTTTTTATTTAATTCTATTACAACGTTTTAGTTAATTTCTTTTTAATAAAGTCTGTTGGGCGTTTTTGTAGATGTAGTACTTTTATAAAAAAATCATATCTATGAACGCTATTCCTAAAGAATTTCAAATTACTAATTTATTACATCAAGATACTTATCTGGTAAATGGCGAATTAAAAAAATGGACAGGAGAAACGTCAAAAGTCTATTCAACTATTTCTTCAACTGAGCATTATGAACCAACTTTGTTAGGAACAATTCCAACTATGGGCGAAATGGCTGCCGATGAGGTCGTGAAATCCGCAGTTGCAGCTTATGACAAAGGACAAGGAATCTGGCCAACAATGAAAGTGAGTGACCGAATCAAATGTATGGAAGATTTTGTCACGCAAATGAAAGCTACTCGTAGCGAAGTAGTGAAATATTTGATGTGGGAAATTGGCAAATCATTATCTGATTCGGAGAAAGAATTTGACAGAACTGTGGAATACATTTATGATACTATCGAAGATTATAAAGAATTAGATAGAAACAATGCACGATTTACAAAAAGTCAAGGTGTGAATGCCATGGTAAGACGCGGTCCACTTGGTGTAGTGCTTTGTCTTGGACCATATAATTATCCGTTGAATGAAACTTTTTCATTGTTAATTCCTGCAATAATTATGGGTAATACCGTAATTTTTAAACCAGCCAAACATGGTGTGTTGTTAATTTCTCCTTTACTTGAAGCGTTTAGAAGTAGTTTTCCAAAAGGGGTTATCAATATAGTTTATGGTAGAGGAAGAGACGTGGCTTCTCCAATAATGAAATCAGGAAAAATTGACATTTTGGCTTTGATTGGTAATAGTAAATCAGCAATTGCTTTACAAGATCAACACCCAAATAAAAATCGTCTTCGTTTGATTTTAGGATTGGAAGCAAAAAATCCAGCAATTATTCTACCTGATGCCGATTTAGATTTGGCGATTCAAGAATGTATTACTGGAACATTATCTTTCAATGGTCAACGATGTACCGCTCTGAAAATTCTTTATGTTCACGAAACTATTTCAGCGGAATTTAACAAACGATTTGCCGAAAAAGTAGATGCTTTGCCTTTCGGAAATCCATGGGAAAAAGGCGTTTCACTAACACCATTACCCGAAGTTGAAAAACCCAATTACATTCAAGAACTCATTGATGATGCTACCATTAAAGGTGCTAAAATAATTAATCAAAAAGGTGGAGAACGAACTGAGAATTATATTTTTCCATCAATTTTATTTCCTATAAACAAACAAATGCGAGTTTATCATGAAGAGCAATTTGGTCCTGTAATACCAGTTCTGACTTTTAAAGATATTCAAGAACCGCTGGATGATATGGCAGAATCAAACTATGGTCAACAAGTAAGTTTATTTGGTAGAGATATAAAAACTATTGGACCGCTTATTGATACATTGGTTAATTTGGTTTGCCGTGTGAATTTGAATAGTTCTTGTCAGCGTGGACCAGATGTTTATCCTTTTACAGGAAGAAAAGATTCGGCAGTAGGAACTTTGAGTATCCATGATGCATTGCGGTCTTTTTCTATCAGAACTTTTGTTGCTTCAAAAGACAATGCCTACAATAATGAAATTCTTCAGGCTTTATTAAATAGCAAAGAATCTAATTTTATAAATACGGATTATATTCTGTAGAATTCTAACTGTTTAGAAGAAAAAACACAGATTTCACAAATTATCGCAGAAAAAAAGTTGTATGAATTTGTAAAATCTGTGTTTAACTTGAATATTATTATTTTTTTAATCTATCCTTAAAAACTTTTTCAAATTTTTCAATTTTTGGTTGAATGACCATTTGACAATAGGGTTTGTTTTTATTATTTTCATAATAACCTTGATGGTATTCTTCCGCTTTGTAGAATTTTTTAAGCGGTTCAAGTGTTGTTACAATCTTGTTTGAGAACACTTCAGTATTTAATTCTTTAATCAAGTCTTGAGCAACTTTTTTCTCGTTTTCATTTTTATAGAAAATAACCGAGCGATATTGCGTACCAACATCAGCACCTTGACGATTTAAAGTAGTTGGATCATGAACGGTGAAGAATACTTTGAAGATTTCGTCCAAATTCGTTTTGGTTTTGTCATATGTAATTTCAACTACTTCTGCTGCTCCAGTTCTCCCGGTGCAAACTTCTTCATAACTCGGATTTTCAACGCTTCCTCCAGCATAACCTGAATAGACACTTTTTACACCATCCAAATTTTGATAAACGGCTTCAACACACCAAAAACAGCCGCCACCAATAACAATTGTTTCTAAATCACCTGAAGTTGAAGTTACACCGTCTGGAACAAAATCTAGAGAAATTGCATTCATGCAATATCGCTTTCCGGTTGGCTCAGGACCATCATCGAATAAATGCCCTAAATGACTATCACATCTTCCACAAAGTGCTTCAGTGCGTTGCATTCCATAGGAATTATCAGCTTTGAAAGTGATGCTTTCTTTGTTGTTTTGCTCAAAAAAACTTGGCCATCCACAGCTACTCACAAACTTTTGGTCTGATTTAAATAATTTATTTCCGCAGGTTGCACAATAATAGGTTCCTTTGGTTTCACTTTTCCACATCGTTCCCGTAAAAGCACGTTCTGTATCGGCTTCACGCGCAACTGCATACAAATCTGGAGATAGAATTTTCTTCCATTCGGTATTTGGGACATTTAATTTTTTTGTGTCGGTATTCGAATAATACGGATTTTCAGGTTTGCTGATTACGTTTTCCATTGCAATTGTTTTTGTTGTTGTGTTTTTTTGTTTGTTGTTCGATTGACCGCATGCGTTTAAAACGAACAGTGGAATGATAACTAAAATATTCAAGATTTTTTTCATAGCAATCTTATTTAAATAGAGTACAAATTTACAACAGATATACGCTGTAAAATGTCTTGCAGATTACAAAATGAGTGGTTTTAAGTAAAGTTTAACGGTTGTTGAAAATATAAAAATAACATAGCAATTCTTTTTTCGTATTTTTGACCTTCATAAAAAATCTATGAAAGAAGAGCAAGTAATATTAGTTAACGAAAAAGACGAACCTATTGGTTTGATGAATAAATTGGAAGCTCACGAAAAAGCAGTTTTGCATCGTGCCTTTTCAGTTTTTATATTGAATGGTAAAAATGAAGTCATGTTGCAACAACGTGCACATCATAAATACCATTCGCCTTTATTGTGGACCAATACTTGTTGCAGTCATCAACGTGCTGGAGAAACTAATATTGAAGCAGGAAAACGCCGCCTTTATGAAGAAATGGGTTTCAAAGCAGAACTAAAAGAACTTTTTCATTTTATTTACAAAGCACCTTTTGATAACGGTTTGACCGAACACGAACTCGATCACGTAATGATTGGTTATTCTAATGAAGAACCAAATATTAATTGTGAAGAAGTAGAAAGTTGGAAATGGATGACCATTGAAGATATTAAAGACGATATGGTTGCCAATCCACATATTTATACTGTTTGGTTCAAGATTATATTCGATGAATTTTACCATTATTTAGAAGATCACAAACTATAAATTTCAAATTCCAAATTTCAAATTCCAAAATATGAAAGTTACCGTTTCTAGAAAAGCACATTTCAACGCCGCACACCGATTGTATCGAAAAGATTGGACAATGGAGCAAAACGATTTGGTTTTTGGCAAATGCAATAATCCCAATTATCACGGACATAATTATGAACTTATAGTTTCAGTTACTGGAGAAATCGATCAGGAAACTGGTTTTGTGATTGATGTTAAAATCCTTTCCGATTTAATTAAAGAGCATATAGAAAACGCTTTCGATCATAAAAATCTAAATCTAGATGTTGTTGATTTTGCCGATTTAAATCCGACTGCCGAAAATATTGCGGTTGTAATTTGGAATAAACTTAGAAAATTTATCGATGCCAATAAAGAGTTAGAAGTCGTTCTTTATGAAACACCTCGCAATTTTGTAACCTATAAAGGAAACTAAAATGGCACTAAAAATAGGTGATAAGCTTCCCAATTTTAAAGCAAAAGATACGAACGGAAATCTCTTTGATAGTCAAGATTATATAGGAAAGCAACCACTTGTTATTTATTTTTATCCAAAAGACGAAACAAAAGTTTGTACTGAACAAGCTTGTAGTTTTAGGGATAATTACGAAGAATTTAAAGAATTAGGAGCTGAAATTATTGGAATTAGTGCTGATACAGTTCAGTCGCACATAAATTTTAAGAAAAAATTTAATCTGCCTTTTATTTTGCTTTCCGATTATGACAAAAAACTTCGAAAACTTTTTCAAGTAGAGAATGATTTCTTGTTTATTCCTGGCCGTCAAACCTTTGTAGCCAATAAAGAAGGTGAAATTGTTCTAGTTTTTAATAGTATGTCAGGTAAAATTCATATCGAAAAAGCATTAAAAATAGTGCAGAAAATGACAAAATAGTATTTTTTTAATTTTGCATCTTTGTACTTTAAAATTATCAAATGAAACTTTATCCATTGCAATTTCAACCTATTCTAAAAGACAGAATTTGGGGAGGAACAAAACTTAAAACGTATCTAAACAAACCTATAACTTCAGAAATAACAGGAGAAAGTTGGGAGATTTCTACAGTTGAAAATGATGTGAGTATCATTGTAAATGGTTTTTTTGAGGGAAAATCGTTGAACGAGTTGATAAATGAGTTTCCAGAACAAGTTTTAGGAATAGAAGTTTTCAAAAGATTTGGAAAACAATTCCCTTTATTATTCAAATATCTTGATGCACGCGAAGATTTGTCAATTCAAGTTCATCCCAATGATGAATTGGCTGCCAAACGTCATAATTCCTTTGGAAAAACGGAAATGTGGTATGTTATGCAAGCCGACGATGACGCACGATTAATAGTTGGTTTTAAAGAAAAATCATCTCCAGAAGAATATATTCAGCATTTAGAGAATAAGACATTATTGAATATTCTGGATACCAAAAAAGTAAAAAAAGGCGATGTGTTTTTTTTAGAAACTGGAACTGTTCATGCCATTGGTGCTGGAACTGTAATTGCCGAAATCCAGCAAACCTCAGACATCACTTATAGATTGTATGATTTTGATAGAGTTGATGCCAATGGAAATGTGCGTGAACTTCATGTTGATTTAGCTCTTGAAGCGATTAATTATGAAACAGTTGAAGCGCAAATAAAATATTCAAAAATAGAAAATAAACCAAATGAAGTTGTTGATTGTCAGTATTTCACAACTAATTTTATCCCTTTAAATGGAAAAATAGATTGCAATAAAAATCAAAATTCATTTACCGTTTATATGTGTGTTGATGGCGATTTTGAATTGATTTTAAATAAAGAAAAGTATAATTATAAGAAAGGCGATACTGTTTTAATTCCTGCTTTTTTAACTGATTTTCAGTTAAATGGAAATGCATCGGTACTAGAAATTTATATTTCTTAACCTATATTCAAAAGATTATACTTAATTTTGCACCAAATTTTAAAAATAAAAGAAAATGCCAAGTGTTAAAAATTTAAAAAAAGATATCAATTTTGTTTTAGGTGATATTATTGAAGCAGTATATATCTATGAGATGACAACTTCAGGAAAACCATCTGATAAATCAAATGGTATTATAGATGAAGCAATTACATCTTTTGATAGTTTGATTAAAAAAGTAAATGCAAAGAATGTTGAGAATAAAAAAGCGCATTTTAAACAAATCAATACAGAATTAGAACAAACTGCTAATCAATTGGTTGAAAAAATCAACGCTTTATAGTCAAAAAAATCAATAAAAAAGTGTAAAAATATTTTGGAGATTTCATTTTCACTATTATATTTGCACTCACGTTGAAACGCCAGCGTAGCTCAGTTGGCTAGAGCAGCTGATTTGTAATCAGCAGGTCGTGGGTTCGAATCCCTCCGCCGGCTCAATAAAACCACCACTTTTTAGTGGTGGTTTTTTGTTTTTAATATATTCTCCAAAACCATTTCTATTCTATATCTTTGTCCGCTTTTTAAAAAATAGATAATGATTGGAAATAAAATATTGAAAGGTGTTGTATTAGTTGGACTTGGAGCTGCAAGCTATGGGATGTTAGCTACGTTCGTAAAGTTAGCATATTCAGATACGAGTTCACAAGGACTTCATTACACACCAGCAGAAGTTATAACAGCTCAATTTGTAATTGGTATTCTCATCGTTTTATTGATTAATGCTTTTGAAAAAAACAGAAAAGGGAATACAGTAATCAAAGCAACTTCATCTGATGTCAAAAAGTTAATGTTGGTTGGAACTTCGACCGGATTGACGAGTATCTTTTATTATTTGGCTGTAAAATATATTCCGGTTTCTATTGGTATTGTTTTATTAATGCAAACCGTTTGGATGGGTGTGGTTTTAGAAATGTTTTTAGAGAAAAAATTACCGTCGAAAGTAAAAATCATCGCAGTTTTAATTGTGTTATTCGGCACTTTACTAGCTACAAATGTGTTAAATAATTCAGTAAATCTTGACTGGAGAGGTATTGTTCTTGGACTTTTAGCGGCAGCATCTTTTACAACAACCATGTTTGCTGCTAATAGAGTTGCATTAACAATTTCTTCAGCTCAAAGAAGTTTATATATGCTTTTAGGTGGAATTGTAGTAGTGTTTATTTTTGCAATCTTTACACAAGATACACCTTTTAATTATGATATTTTCTTTAAATGGGGAATTTTACTTGCGTTATTTGGCACAGTTATTCCACCAATACTACTCAACGCTGGTTTTCCTCTAACTGGTATTGGTCTTGGAAGTATAGTTTCAGCATTAGAGTTACCTGTTTCTGTTATGATGGCATTTATAATTTTAAATGAAAATGTAGTTTTCAGTCAATGGCTCGGTATTGTGTTAATTATTGCAGCAATTGTGATTATGAATGTAAAATTTAAGAAAAATTAACATTTTAATAGAAAATTCCGTATTTTTGATTGTAATCAATAAAATCAAAACATATGAGAAAACTATTCGCAGAATTTTTTGGAACTTTCTGGCTCGTTTTTGGCGGCTGTGGAAGCGCACTTTTTGCAGCAGGAATTCCAGACTTAGGAATTGGATTTGCTGGTGTATCATTAGCATTTGGATTAACTGTTTTGACAATGGCATATGCTGTTGGTCATATTTCTGGCGGACATTTTAACCCTGCTGTTTCTTTTGGACTATGGGCAAGTGGACGTTTTTCTACTAAAGATTTACTACCTTATATTGTTGCGCAATGTTTAGGTGGAATTGTTGCAGCTGGAGCTTTGTTGTTTATCCTTTCAGGAAAAGCAGGGTTTACAATTGACAATACTAAACCTGGAGCTTTTGCAACCAATGGTTATGATGCTTTTTCTCCTGATGGTTATTCAATGACAGCAGCTTTTACAACAGAATTTGTTTTGACAATGTTCTTCTTAATCGTAATTCTTGGTGCAACAGATAAAATGGCAAATGGAAAGTTTGCAGGCGTAGCTATTGGATTAGCATTAACTTTAATTCATCTGATTAGTATTCCAATTACAAATACATCAGTAAATCCTGCGCGATCCACTTCACAAGCTATTTTTGCACAAGGAGAATCGTTATCACAACTTTGGTTGTTTTGGGTTGCACCGATTGCAGGAGCAATTGTTGGAGGATTTTTGTATAAATTTTTATTAGACAAAAAGGATACTTTATAAGTAACTTCGATTTGAATAGTAATAAAGAGAAAAGAGTGAAATTATTCATTTTTTTCTCTTTATTTTTGTTTTATGAATACACTTTTTCCATCAGAAAGCATCGAATTTAATCTTCCCGATTCTGAAATCATTTATTATCCTAATTTTTTTAATAAAGAAAAAGCAGATGAGTTTTTTGAAAAACTAAAAAAGGATATTCCTTGGCAACATGATGATATTACTGTTTTTGGAAAAAAATATCCACAACCAAGGTTAACATCACTTTTTGGAAACGAAGGAAAGCCATACAGCTATTCTAATATAGTTATGAAGCCGCATTCATGGAATTCTTTACTCATGTTTATTAAAAATCAAATCGAAGAAGTTTGTCCAGAAAATTTTACTACCGTTTTACTAAACTATTATCGTGATGGAAAAGATAGTAACGGTTGGCATGCTGATAACGAAAAAGAATTAGGAACAAATCCAGTTATCGCCTCAGTAAGTTTTGGAGCAGAAAGAAGTTTTCATTTGCAGCACAATTCCTTCAAAGAGCAAAAATTAAAAATAAATCTCGAGCATGGAAGTTTATTGATTATGAAAGGAACAACTCAGCATTTTTGGAAACATCAAATTCCAAAAACGGTTAAACCAATTGGACCAAGAATAAATTTAACCTTCCGAATTATCAAATAGTTAGTTTTGTTATATTTGTAGTTATGCAAGAAATAATCAATTATTTTTCGTCAATTCCTTCGTCACACAGAGCTTCGATTTTAGCTGGCGGAATAGCTTTGTTTTGGGTAATTGAAAGTGCAATTCCTTTTATAAAATTTAAGTATAACAAATGGCAACACGCTGGAATTAATATTTTTTTTACGCTAACAACCATAATTATCAACTTTTGTTTGGCTTTTATTTTGCTAAAATCAGCGCAATGGACAGTCGATAATCAATTTGGAATTTTGAATTGGTTACCTAAAATGAATTTGTGGTTGTTTGCTATAATCGGATTATTGCTTTTAGATTTAATTGGAGCTTATTTAGCCCATTTGGTTGAACATAAAGTAAAATTTCTTTGGCGATTTCATCTCATTCATCATTCAGATACATGGATTGACACCACTTCAGGAAATAGACATCATCCCGGCGAAAGTGTCATTCGGTTTGTTTTTACAACAATTGGAGTTTTAGCTGTTGGAAGTCCAATGTGGATGGTTTTTTTATACCAAACATTATCAGTAGTTGCAACGCAATTCACACATGCAAACATAATTTTGCCAAAAAAGTTAGACAACTTTATAAGCTATTTTCTCGTTTCGCCTGATATGCATAAAGTACATCATCACTATGTTTTGCCATACACCGATAGCAATTATGGTAATATTTTTTCCATTTGGGACAGGATTTTTGGAACTTTTAAAACTTTGGATAGAAGCAAGTTAATCTATGGTGTTGATACACACATGAAACCTGAAGAACATAATAATTTAAAAAATTTATTGTCAATTCCTTTCCAAAAACTTCGTTCGCCAGAGAATTAATTAAAAAAAATAAATGTCCAATTAAAAACTAATTATTTTTTTTACTAATATTGAATTATTAATTTAATGAGTTTATATCTTTTTAAAAAAAAATGCTTTTACAGAAATGAAAAAAAGTAAGCGAGTAGAACTTGACAACGAACAAATAGAAAGGGTTGTCAGCATGGCGCAAGAGGAAAGAAAGCCTTTTGAAGTTATAAAAGAAGAATTTGGACTTACAGAAAATGAAGTTACCGAATTGATGAGAAAACGTTTGTCCAAAGACAATTTTGAGCTATGGAAGAAAAAAGCCGTTGGAAGCAAGCCAAAACCAAAACCTATTATTGATGACTTTGATGATGATTTGGATAGTAAATATTACATTAAAAATAAATTTGACTAAACTTTAACTCTTGTTCAACAAGAGTTTTTTTATTTAATACCGAATTTTGTTTCTATGAAATCAAAAATTTTCACGGAACAACAAATTGACAGAATTATAGAAATGGCTTGGGAAGATAGAACTCCTTTCGAAGCTATAACTTTTCAGTTTGGTATATCCGAGCAAGAAACTATCGAAATCATGCGCCGCGAAATGAAACCTTCAAGTTTTAAAATGTGGCGTGAAAGAGTTCAAGGCAGAACTACCAAACATGCCAAACTTCGTGTAAACGGAATTGACCGTTTTAAATGCACATTGCAAAAGCAAATCACACACAACAAAATTTCTAAACGATAATATCATTGTTAATCCTTTCTTAAAATTAACAGTTATTGTAACGAATGTTTATTTTTGTTGACTTATCGATAAAATATTTTATAAAATGAAAAAAGTAATTCTGTCATTTCTTTTTACAGTTGTTCTTTCTACAAGTATTTATGCTCAAAAGAAAGCTGCAAGTGAAGAAGTAAAAGTAACAATTGATTTGGTAAATGTTAAAGAGGACAAAGTTCAAGTAACTGTTATTCCGCCAGCTTTTACAACAAATGAAGTTATTTATCAAATTCCAAAAACCGTTCCAGGAACGTATTCTACGGATAATTATGGAAAATATATAGAAGGTTTAAAAGCTTTTGATAAAAAAGGAAATGAACTTGAAACCATAAAAACGGACGACAATACTTGGAAAATCAGTAATGGAAAGACGTTATCAAAAGTTACCTATTTAGTTAATGATACTTATGATACCGAGACTGGAAGAGGTTTTGGTAAAGAAGAAGTATTCTCTCCAGCAGGAACTAATATTTTAGCAGGAACTAATTTCATGTTAAATAATCACGGTTTTGTTGGTTATTTCAACGGGAAAACTGAAACTAAGTACAATTTGACTATCAATCATCCTGAAAACTTAGTTGGAACGACATCATTAGAAGATGTAAATAAAAGCACAACTGTTGATGAATTCAATGTTGCAAGATATTTTGATGTTACCGATAATCCAATTATGTATTCAAAGTCGGATTTTGTAACATTTATGGTTGACGGAATGGAGATTTTATTTAGCGTTTATTCTCCAAATGGCGTTCATACTGCTAAATCGCTCTCAGCAGATTTAGAAAAAATGATGCGTGCTCAAAAAGCATTTCTTGGTAAAATAAACAACAACAAAAAATATACAATTTTACTTTATCTTTCTGATATGGAGAAAGATGATGCTAAAGGATTTGGTGCATTAGAACATCATACATCAACTACTGTTGTATTTCCAGAAGCTATGCCAGCTGGAATGCTGGGAAAACAATTAATTGACGTTGTTTCGCATGAGTTTTTTCATATCGTAACGCCGTTGAGCATTCATTCAAAAGAAATTCAATATTTTGATTATAACAATCCTAAAATGTCAAAACACCTTTGGATGTATGAGGGTGTTACAGAATATTTTGCTAATCTTTTCCAAATTAATCAAGGATTGATAGATGAAGATGAGTTTTATCAACGAATGGTAGGTAAAATTGACAATGCATCAAAAATGAATGATACGATGTCATTTACAGAAATGAGTTCAAAAGTTCTTGAGAAACCATACAAAGATCAATATCTAAATGTATATGAAAAAGGAGCATTGATAGGAATGTGTATTGACATTATTATCAGAGAAAAAAGTAATGGACAAAGAGGAATTTTGGATATGATGCAAAAGTTATCAGCTGAATATGGAACGAATAGACCATTTGACGATGAAGAACTTTTTGGAAAAATTGTATCAATAACCTATCCAGAAGTTGGAGCATTTTTAAAAACCTATGTAGAAGGAACAACACCAATAAATTATGATGAGTTTCTTGCGAAAGTTGGTGTTGGAAAAGTGAAAATTCAAGTTCCTAGTAATCCATTCTTAAATGGTCAAACGCCTTATGTTTCTGTTAATCAATCAAAAGAAATATTCGTTTTGCCAAATACAGATTTAAATGATTTTTTCAAATCTTTAAATATAAAAGGTGGCGATGTTTTACTTGCATTTAATGAAAAGGCTTATAACGTTGAGAATATTTATGATATGGTAATGGAAAGCCAAAATTGGAAAGTTGATGATGCTATTTCTGTTAAAATAAAAAGAGATGGAGTAGAGCAAACCATTACTGGTAAAGTCAAATTATCAACTGAAGAAGCAGAGAGTTATCAAACGAGTGATTCATCAAAACTGAAATTGAAAGAATCTTGGTTAAAAGGATAAATACTTTTTTAGCTATAAAATCAAATCCTCAATTTGTCATTCAGATTGAGGATTTTTTTTGTAACATTGCGCCAAAATTTTAGTTATGCGTAAATCGATTATTTTATTATTTAGTGTTGTGTTTTTGCTCTCATGTTCTGAAAAGAAATCAGAGAAAAACTTTGTTCTAACTGGAAATATCAAAGGATTAAAAAAAGGGACTTTATACATTCAAAGAATAAAAGATACTGTTTTAGTTGGAATAGATACTATAAAAATTAATGGTGATTCTAACTTTAAAAGCGAATTTGATTTGCAATCTCCAGAAATGTTGTATTTGTTTCTAGATCGTGGAGTAACTAATTCGTTGGATAATAACATTCCGTTTTTTGCAGAACAAGGTAAAATGAATATCGAAACGTCGTTAGATTTTTTTACATCAGATGCAAAAATTACAGGTTCAAAAAATCACCAGTTATATGAAGAGTATAAAAAAGTAATGTCGAGATATGTTGATCAGGATTTGAATTTGATACAGAAAAAATTAATGGCTTACAAAGCAAAAAAGACAGATGAAATTGCAAAAATTGAAGAAGAACAAAACGGAATTTTAAAAAGAAAATATCTTTATTCAACTAATTTTGCTGTAAATAATGGTGATTACGAAGTTGCTCCTTATGTAGCTTTAGCTGAAATTTATGACATTAATTTTAAATACTTAGATACAATTTATAAAACGATGACACCAAAAGTTGCTAAATCGCTTTATGGAAAGAAACTAACCGAATATTATAAGGAAAGAAAGAAATCTGGGAAATAAAAAAAGTGCGGATGCACTTTTTTTATCTTTTCATAGTAAAATGTCCTCTGTGAATTCTTCCATCGTTTCTTGTAATTTGAAACCAATAGTCGTCTGAAGGAAGTTGTTTTCCGTTATAATTTCCATCCCAACTTTCAAGCTTATTTAAAACTTTGATTATTTTACCATATCGGTCAAAAATTTGAGTTACAAAATTTTCTTCAAATTGAGAGAATTTAACTTTCCAAGTGTCGTTATGTCCATCACCATTTGGTGTAAAGAATTTGGGATAGTTTAAAAGATATACTTGTTTTGTTGCCGTGCCGCATTCTTTAGTATCTTTAACAGTTACTGTATAAACTCCGTTTGATAAATCACTAAAAATTGGGCTTTCTTGAAAATTAATTCCATCAATAGAATATTCATAATCGCCTAAGCCAGTTACGTTAACTGTAATACTATTTTCAAAATCAGTCCAATCAATTGTATTGATTGAAGTAATAGTTGGTTTGTTTGACAATACTACTGTAAAGTTTTTAGTTGATGAACAAATGGTTGAGTTATTATTTTTTGTAACTGTAACCCAATAATTTCCAGCTTGATTTATTATAATTGATTGATTTGTAGCATTGTTTGACCATGTATAACTATCAAATCCTGAACCAGCATCAACAGTAACAATGCCTCTTTCACAAAGTGTAATTTCATCTAGAATTGGAATTTCGGGAACATTTATTAGTGTAAGTTGTAATTGAACAATTTGGTAACAACCGTTGGACGAATCAATTCTCACAAATATTGTGTTTATTCCTGATAATATAGTATGACTGCTATTTAATTGTTCACTTGATATTTGATTTTCAGCTCCATTTATTGATTTGTAATATGTAAAGATATTTTCTAACGAATTGATTAACAAGTTATTAAAAGAAGTTAAGTTAGTGATTTCGGTTCCTTCATTTCCGTTGTCACAAATGATAGATGAATAATCATTTGCATTTAAAGTTGAAATTAGACTAATAGTTATGGGTAATCGAGTAGTGCTTTCGCAACCGTTAAGAGTTTGTGTAGCATAATAGATTGTATTATCAGTAAGAGGAGTTGTTTGAGGAAGTTCGGTTGTGCTAATAGTATCTGAAAACCATTTGATAGTATTTCCACTAATTATAACATCGTTTAGTGTTGGATTTTGAACCGCACAAAAAGATTGATTACTACCAGTTGGAGCAGATGTATCATGAATTTGAACTGCAATAGGAATTCTTGAACTTTCACAACTGTTTAGCGTTTGAGAAGCATAATAAGTCATTCCATCAATCAAAATAGTTGAACTAGAAAGTAAATTTCCTCCAGTTTCAGAATCATACCATTTGATGTTTTGCCCCGTTATAGTTAGATTATTAATCGTTGCATTTTGTTGGATACAGAAGGATTGGCTAGGATTTCCATTAGGTAAAGTAACCTGATTTATAATAATTGTTTGATTTTGTGTTGCAATATTTCCGTTTCCATCATTATAATTCCAAACAATAGTGTGACTTCCAGAAGATAGTGTGTTTACTAATGTTGTAGTGGTGCCAACTATGCTTCCTGAACAATTATCAGTAGCAGTAGGAGCAGAGAGAATTACATTACAATCAGCAGTTATTGTTGGTAATGTAGCAATATTAGGTATTGGTTTAGTTGTATCTCCAATTAAAACGTCAATAGTTATTGTATCATCACAACCACCACTTCCCGTTATACTACAAACATATTGACCAGAATTTAATGAAGTAGTATTTAGTAATGTTGGATTTTGTAAATTGGATGTAAATCCATTTGGACCTGTCCAAGAATAGCCCGTTCCGCCTGATGCAGTTAAATTCAAATTTTCTCCGAGACAAATTGGTGAGTTTGAATTTACTGAAGCTAATGATTGACAATCACGTAATTTTACAAGATAAGTATCTGGATTTGACCCAAGAGTAGTTTGACTAGCATTTAAGGTTGCTATACCGCTTGTACTCCCGTTTGTATTTCCATAAAGATAAATATCATTGTTATTGTCTATTGTTACAAAACCTAATTGTTCAGCATGACTTCCTCCATAGTATGTACCCCAAAGTCTTTGTCCATTTTGATTTAATTTAGTAAGATATGATTTCTGATATAAAGTTTTTGTTGGCATATAGCTATCTGGAGTTGTTATTCCTGTATTAATACCTGTGTAACCAGAGAAAAACACATTGTTATTTGAATCAATATCAACTCCTATAATCTGTTCTACAAAATAACTACCCCAAATATACTGCTCCATTTGATAGTTAAATTTACAAATGAAACTATTTTCGTTTCCACTCATAGTCGAGCCAGAAGGAAGTGTTTGAAAGGTTTCTTGAAATGTTCCTGGTGTTCCGATATTACTGTTTGGAAAAGCTCTACCAGTTAAATAGATATTATTGCCTTTTAATTTACTTCTTAGAGTGTATGTTCCATCAGCAATGAATGTTCCCCAAATTCTATTTCCGTTTAAATCGAATTTACCGATCATTCCACCAGTTCCATTAAAAGTTGTTTGATAAGCTCCTGGAGTAGTTATATTATTCTGACTATTATGTGTTCCAGTAGCAAATAAATAACCATCACTTGAAATATCACAACTGAAAAATCCATCTGCTAATTCTCCTCCGTAAAAAGTTCCCCAAATTCTATTTCCTAAAGAATTAAATTTTGCTAAAAAACCAGTTTCATAATCTCCTGATGAAGCTTTTGTTATTTGAAAAGCTCCTGGAGTTGAAAATGAATCTGTGCTATTGGTTCCGCCGACTATATATATGTTTCCATTGTTGTCAACTGATAAGTCGTTAATAGTTTCATTTTGATTTCCTCCATAATAAGTTCCCCATTCTTTTGCACCAGATGAATTAAGCTTGACTAAGAAACCTGATGTATATATGTCTTTTATGGGTTGATGACAACCTGTCGAAGGAATATTAGGGTTAGCTTGAAGCAAACTCCCAAAAACATACATATTGTTATCTTGGTCAATTTTCATATCACTAGTTGAAAAAGGATAATACGATGACCAAATTCTGTCTCCATTGGAGTTGAATTTTGCAATAAAATCATTTCCACTCGTGTAACCACTTGTATTGGATCCAGCTGTTGCAATGTTATTAGAGCTTCCTGTTCCTCCTGATAGTAAAACGTTATTATTACTATCAACATGAATTGAACCAGCCATTTCACCACCAGAACCGCCATAATAAGTTCCCCAAAGTCTTATTGGAACAGGATCAATAATTACTTTTTGATCATAAATGTTTTCATTTGTTGTAAATCCGTAGGTATTTTTATTGATTTTTTTATAATTGACTAAAACTTCTTTTTTTTCATTTTTGTTTTCAATCCAACTCATAGGTAGTGTTTCTTCCATTTCACCAAAACGAATTTTCATTTTGATTTTATTATTCACTATTTCAGTTTTTGTACCACTAAATTTTATTTGAATATCGTTGATTTTTCCATTAGGTCTTATTATAAAATTATATTCAACAGGTTTGGTATTGTCATCAGGAATAAAGAAAACCACATCAATATTGGGATAAATATTTTTATAAGTGACTTTTTGAAATCTATGCACATTTAATACACCTTCTGGTATGTTTAAAACATTATGATAGTTATCATAATCTGTTGATTTTCCTTCAGCCAATAAAATTGAATTAGTATTACAGTTTATAAAATCAATATCTATTCGATGGGTAATATTTTTAAAAGTAACTTCTTCTTCCTCTTTATGGTCAGGTATTACTTTAATTATTTTTTGATTGGATTTTTTTGTAAATTGTTTTTTTGTTTCATAAACATCATAGGAAAAGCCGTTTTGTCTTAACTGTACATTTAGTCCGTTCGTGTTTAAAAGATATTTTACGGCTTGATTAGATTTTCCGTTTTGGTCAACGATTTGACCTTTGTTTTCAATAAAACCATTTGATTTATTTAAGTTTTGAGAAAAACATAAATTACAAATTAGTAGAGAGAAAATAATTGATAAATATTTCATGAAGTGAAAAATGTGACTTAAAAGGTAAAAATAATATTTTAAAAATAAAACGAGGTATTTTATTGTTAAAATTTCTAGTAGTATATAATGTTTATCAAAACATACAAAATATAAAGTATTTTTGCCAAAATTTCCAACTCTTGAAAAACATTCTTCTCATAACGCCACCATTTACACAACTGAATACGCCATATCCAGCGACGGCTTATTTGAAAGGATTTTTGAACACCAAAGACATTTCTTCTTTTCAAACGGATTTGGGAATAGAAGTGATTTTGGAGCTTTTTTCAAAGAATGGATTAGAAAATTTGTTTCAAGTTACAAGTTTTAAGTTTGAAGAGTTTGGTGAAAATGCTCAGCGAATATTTTCTTTACAACAAGATTATATTAAAACTATTGATAGCGTAATTGCTTTTCTGCAAGGAAAGAATCCAACTTTAGCTCGACAAATTTGCAGTGGAAATTTTCTTCCCGAAGCTTCTCGATTTGACCAATTGGACGATATGGAATGGGCTTTTGGTTCAATGGGAATGCAAGACAAAGCCAAGCATTTGGCAACATTATATCTCGAAGATTTATCTGATTTTATAGTAGAATGTGTCGATGAAAACTTTGGTTTTAGTCGTTATGCCGAGCGTTTGGGAAGAAGTGCTAATTCATTTGATGAAATGTATAGTCATTTGCAAAACGATTTGACTTATATTGACAAAATCACACTTCAAATTTTAGAAGAGAAACTCAAATTGGTTAACCCAAAATTGGTTTGTATTTCGGTTCCGTTTCCTGGCAATTTATACAGTGCTTTTCGCTCTGCACAATTTATAAAAAAGCATTTTCCAGAGATTAAAGTTTCGATGGGCGGAGGTTTTCCCAATACCGAACTCCGTGAGTTGAAAGATAAACGTGTTTTTGAATTCTTTGATTTTATCACTTTAGATGATGGAGAACTTCCAGTTGAGTTATTATATTACAATGTTCAAATTCCAAATTCTAATGAGTTTAAAAGAACTTTTAAATTAGAAAATAGCAAAGTAATTTATATTAATAATTCTTCTCGCCACGATTATAAACAAGCTGAAGTTGGAACGCCAGATTATTCCGATTTGTTATTAGATAAATACATTTCGGTTATAGAAATTGCCAATCCAATGCACAGTCTTTGGAGTGATGGACGATGGAACAAACTCACGATGGCACATGGTTGCTATTGGGGAAAATGTACGTTTTGCGATATTTCACTCGATTACATTAAGGTTTACGAACCTATTGCAGCCAAAATTTTGGTTGACCGAATGGAGGAATTAATTGCTCAAACGGGCGAAAATGGTTTTCATTTTGTAGATGAAGCTGCGCCACCAGCGTTGATGCGAGAAGTTGCTTTGGAAATTTTGAAACGAAATCTTTCGGTTACTTGGTGGACGAATATCCGTTTTGAAAAAAGTTTCACAGCCGATTTATGTGTTTTGCTAAAAGCTTCGGGTTGTATTGCGGTTTCTGGCGGATTAGAAGTGGCTTCGGATAGATTATTGGAATTGATAAAAAAAGGCGTAACGGTTGAGCAAGTTGCCAAAGTTACCCGAAATTTCACCGAAAGTGGCATTATGGTTCATGCTTATTTGATGTATGGTTATCCAACGCAAACAGTTCAGGAAACGATTGATAGTTTCGAAATGGTGCGTCAAATGTTTGAAATTGGAATTATTCAAAGCGGATTTTGGCATCAATTTGCTATGACTGCACATTCGCCGGTTGGCATGTTTCCAGAGGAATTTGGTGTTGTTCCAGAAAAAAGTGAAATTACTTTCGCCAATAACGATATTCAGTTTAAAGACAAAACAGGAATTAATCATGATAAATTCAGTTTTGGTCTAAAAAAATCATTGTTCAATTACATGCACGGCATTTGTTTTGATTACGATTTACAAGATTGGTTTGATTTTAAAATTCCAAAAACGAAGGTTAGTCCAGATTTTATTGAAAATTGCTTGTTAGAAGAAACTTCATTTGCTGTAAAATCTTCTTCTAAAATAGTTTGGTTAGGAGGAAAGCCTCATGTTGAATCGTTTACTAAATCTAAAAAAGGGATTTCTTGGGAAATGATGAAGCTAACTTTTCACGACAAAAGACAAATATTTGACATTTCACTTGAAAAAGATAAAGCATTATGGATGATTGAACTGTTAGAAAATTGTGTAGTTCAAAATGATAGAAAAATGACTTTAGGTTCAATTAAAGAAAATTTCGAACAACAATTTGAAGATTTTGAAATGTTTTGGTTTTCAAAATCTATTGAAATTTTAAAAGAAAACGGATTATTATCTCTTTAATTCCCTTCATGAATTAACTCTTCTTTTTCTTCTTTTTTATCTTTCTTAACCTTTTTTTTCTTGTCTTTAGAGTTTTTATCTTTTAATTTTTCCAGAAGGACTTTTTGATTTTCATTTAGAATGGTATTCATCTGAGTATTCATTTTTTCATTTGAAACTTTCAGTTTCTCAATTTTGTCCTCGGTAGTTATATCCAAAGCTAAGATATATTCTCTTTCTTTCATATTTTCTTCTATAAAAGTCTTGGTTGCTGCTTCTTGAAAAGTATCTAAGTTTAATTCCTTCTTTAAATAATTTAGTGAAGTTTCTCTAGGATCAACCTTTTTTTGAGAATTATTATTTGGAATTTGGGGTGTACGACCCATTCGTCTATCTAATTGTGCAAACGACATAGATGTAATTAAAACAAAAACAATACAAAATAAATTTTTCATAAAATATTAATTTTCAGGTTCGCCATAAAGGTCAAATTCGGTAGCATCGATAATTTTTACTGTTACAAATTCTCCTGTTTTTACATAAAATTTAGATGCATCAATCAACACTTCGTTATCAACATCTGGACTATCAAATTCGGTTCTTCCAACGAAATATTGACCTTCTTTTCTATCAATAATACATTTGAATGTTTGACCAATTTTTTCTTGATTTAAATCCCATGAAATTTGAGATTGTAAATCCATAATCTCTTGTGCACGAGCTTTTTTTACTTCCTCAGGAACATCGTCTTCAAGTGCAAAAGCACCAGTGTTTTCTTCATGCGAATAAGTAAAACATCCTAAACGCTCAAATTTCATTTCTTGAACCCAGTCTCTCATGATTTCAAAATCTTCTTGTGTTTCGCCAGGATAACCGACAATTAAAGTTGTTCTGATTGTCATTCCCGGAACAGCTGCGCGAAATTCCTTTAGCAATTTAGTTGTTTTCTCTTTTGTAGTTCCACGTTTCATGGATTTCAAAATACTATCTGAAATGTGCTGCAACGGAATATCGATATAATTACAAATTTTTGGTTCGCGCTTCATCAAATCCAATACATCCATGGGAAAACCTGTCGGGAAAGCATAATGAAGACGTATCCATTCGATTCCTTCTACTTTTACTAAGTTTTCAAGAAGTTCGGCTAGGTTTCTTTTTTTGTATAAATCTAAACCATAATAAGTCAAGTCTTGGGCAATAAGAATTAGTTCTTTTACCCCATTTTTAGCCAATCCTTCAGCTTCTTTTACCAGTTTTTCAATAGATTGCGATACATGTTTTCCACGCATTAACGGAATAGCACAAAAACTACAAGGTCTGTCGCAACCTTCAGCAATTTTTAGGTAAGCATAATTTTTTGGAGTTGTTGTCAAACGTTCGCCAAGAAGTTCGTGCTTATAATCGGCACCAAGTGCTTTTAATAACAAAGGTAATTCGGTTGTTCCAAAATATTGGTCAACATTTGGAATTTCTTTTTCTAAATCTGGTCGGTATCTTTCCGAAAGACATCCCGTTACGAAAACTTTATCAACAATACCTTTTTCTTTTTTATCGGCATATTCCAAAATGGTATTTACTGATTCAGCTTTGGCATTATCGATAAATCCACAAGTGTTTATAACGACAATATTACCTTCTTGCTCATGTACAACATCTTTTCCGCTAGCTTTTAATTGTCCCATTAAGACTTCGCTATCATAAGTGTTTTTTGAGCATCCAAGTGTGATGACGTTGATTTTGTTTTTCTTTAAAGATTTAGTTCTCATTGACTTAAAAATTGGAGTGCAAAATTACGGTTTTATTTGGTTTTTGCAGTCATTAAAATAAAAAACCATTCTGAATTATCAGAATGGTTGAGAAATAGTAGCTTTATAATTTAAAAATTAACAGAGTAACTCAACGTTATATTGTTGTTGTAACGACTTATTCTGGCTGGATCTGTCATTCCTGATGAAAGAAATGCTTGGTTCATTTTTCTGTGTTCATAGTTGTAGGCTAAATCAATTTTATTTTCGCCAAAACTATATCCAATACCACCTGAATAACCAGTTAAATCGCCAAAATTTTGATCTACTTTATATGGACTTTGGTCAAAACGATAACCACCACGAATAGATAGTTGTTTGATTTTGTATTCGCCACCAAGTCTAAATTCTAATGCATTGCCAAGAGCAGTATTCATATAATTATTCAAAACACTATGCACGACATCATTTTTTGGTTTGAATCGAGTAGTGCTATAATCCTTAGTTGAAACATCCGCACTTAGTAACCCTTTTTTAGCAAAGATAAAAGCAACACTTCCAGTCCATTTACTTGGAGTTTGAATATTATAAGGTAAATATTCAATAGTTGGTTGGTATGAAGCAGGAAATTCATTATTGTCTGGATTATTTAAACTTCTTGTAGCAACACCTTGAGTTAATTCATCAGTAATTCTGTACCATGTTGGTGATTCGTAGGAAACTCCAAAACGAACATATTCTGCTGGTTTTACAATAGCACCAAGGTTAAAAGAAATTCCTGTTCCTAACGTATTTAATTGATTTTCAAAAAGAACTTCTGTAATAGTTGAACCAGTATCATATAATGGGTTTGAATTTTCTTCATATACAGTAAATGATTTACGAATGTCAACGAAATGAAAATTAACGTTTGCTCCTAAAATTATTTTATCTTTATATGAAGTGGAAAAATTCCCAGTTAATTTACCATTATAACCAGTTGTAGAAACCTGATTTTGTTGAAAATAATTTCCACCTAAAGGAATATTGGTGTAATATTCGGTGTCGTTTAAATTACCAGTTTGTGATTCAAAAATATACGTATCATAACCCAAATAAGCTTGTTGCTCATAAAAATTTAAACTAGTATAATCGTAATTTGTTATAAAATCCAACGGAATTCCTTGCGCAATATTTACAAAGTAATTTCCAATCGAATTATAAGGATTTGTTCCAGCAGAGAAAACGCTGTTGCCGAAATTATTAGTGTTCTCGTAATTTACAGCTACAGAGAATTTTTTCCAATCTGTTTTTCCAGAGTTATCTTTGAATACAAAAACAGCTCCAAATTGGTTTAAATCTAATGAAACATCTGTTTCTGATGTTTTTGTTCCAAAATAACGCGAGCTATTTTTTGTGTTAAACATTGATCCAGTAACTGTTCCGAAGTTATTGTTAAAAAATATTGAACCAGCAGGGTTTTGATTAATGGCTGATAAATCACCACCAACAGCTCCAAATGCGCCACTCATTGCTCTATATCGAGCTGTCCCTGTAATGTTGTCAACGGCTAATCTAAGTGCATCGTCAACATTTGTTTCTTGGGCTTGTAATGATGTTATTGACAACCCGATTAATAGAATAGAAATGTACTTTTTCATATATAATTTTTTCAAAAAAAATCCTATTACTTTACTTCACAGGATGTAAAATAGTTTTATCGTCTTCCGCCGCCGCCAGATGATCTTCCACCACCATAGCTTCCGCCGCCATAACTTCCACCACCAGATGATCTTCCGCCACTGTAGCTTGAATTTGATCTTGGCGAATCATTCCTTGAAGGAGAAGTTGTTCTAACACTGTTGCTTCTTGTTTGCGAATTTGAAGCACTAGGTCTTGTATTTGAATTTGTAGAATTTACATTTCTTGTACCAACGGTATTAGATCTTGTTGTAGTTCCTCTGGAAGATCCAAAAGTTGAGTTGTTTCTGCCCGTTGTTGTAAATGAATTCCCTCGTCTTCCTACAGTTGCAGTATGTGTTCTTCCATTTCCATTTCTTGAATTATATCCATATCCGTCATTTCTTCCTCTTCTTCCACCGTTGTAGTAACTGTTGTAAAAACCATTATTCCAACCCCAGTTATTTCCATACCAATAAGGATTATTCCAACCCCAACCCCAATTAGGTCCATACCAGTTATTCCATCCCCAACCAGCATTCCAACCTAAGCCGACATTCCATCCCCAATTTGGTCCATACCAACTATTCCAAGCCCAATTGTTCCAACCCCAATAGTTGCCGTACCAGTAATTATTCCAAAAACCTGCACCCCAATTATTGTCATAAACATTTACAGTGACATTTTGAGGGTTATTTCCCCAGCCTGAATATGAATTATTATATTCTTCTTGATTATTTGACGGTTCTGTACTAGAAACTGAAGAATAATTTTCTACATCTGTAAAAATTTCATTCGAATCTTGATTTAAGGAACTAAAATACTCTTTGTATTTGTTGCTGTTTGTATTGTCTGGAGTTACTTCATTAGTTTTATTGGTAGTGTCTGAATAAACACCATCATTGTCATAATATGATGTGTTTTGATAAGAACCACAAGAAAATAGGACAGCATATAAACATCCAACGGCTATCGAATTGGATATTTTTTTCGTAAAAGGAAAGTTTGTTTTCATATCAGTAGCATTTTTTATTGTTGGACTATACAAAAATAGTTAGTTTTGCTAAATAAAATAGTTAAAAAAAGATTAACAATATTTGTGCCAAAGTATTTAATATGAGCAAGAACTTAACAAAAAGAGAAGAAGATTATTCTAGATGGTATAATGAACTGGTTGTCAGTGCTGATTTGGCTGAGAATTCAGGTGTTCGAGGTTGTATGGTTATCAAACCTTATGGCTATGCTATTTGGGAAAAAATGCAAGCAGAATTAGATAGAATGTTTAAAGAAACGGGACATAGTAATGCTTATTTTCCTCTTTTCGTTCCAAAAAGTATGTTTGAAGCTGAAGAAAAAAACGCTGAAGGCTTTGCTAAAGAATGTGCTATTGTCACTCATTATAGATTAAAAAATGATCCAGACAAACCAGGAAAATTGATGGTTGACCCAAATGCTAAGTTGGAAGAAGAATTAATTGTTCGTCCAACTAGTGAAGCTATCATTTGGAGTACATATAAAAATTGGGTACAATCCTATAGAGATTTACCGTTATTAATAAACCAGTGGGCAAATGTTGTTCGTTGGGAAATGAGAACTCGTTTATTTCTTAGAACAGCTGAGTTTCTTTGGCAAGAAGGTCACACTGCACATGCAACAAAAGTGGAAGCTATTGAAGAAACAGAACGAATGATGAATGTTTATGCTGATTTTGTTCAAAATTTCATGGCAATTCCTGTTGTAAAAGGAATAAAAACCGCAAATGAACGTTTTGCTGGAGCTGATGAAACCTATTGTATTGAAGCATTAATGCAAGATGGAAAAGCGCTTCAAGCTGGAACTTCACATTTTCTAGGTCAGAATTTCGCAAAAGCATTCGATGTTAAATTTACAAATAAAGAAGGAAAACAAGAGCATGTTTGGGGAACTTCGTGGGGAGTTTCAACACGATTGATGGGTGCATTAGTTATGACGCATTCAGACGACAAAGGTTTGGTTTTGCCTCCAAATTTAGCTCCAATTCAAGTGGTGATTGTTCCTATTTTTAAAAATCACGAGCAATTTGACCAAATAAAATTAGTTGTTGATGATTTAGTTCAATCATTAAAAAAACTTGGTGTTTCTGTAAAATTTGATGTTCGTGATACACTTTCACCAGGATTTAAATTTAACGAGCATGAATTAAAAGGTGTTCCAATACGAATAGCTGTTGGACCAAAAGATATAGAAAATGGAACTTTTGAAATAGCTAGACGCGACACTTTGACTAAAGAAATAGTTTCTAAAGATGGAGTAGTGCATTATGTTTCAAACTTATTGGAGCAAATACAAAACGATTTATTCAACAAAGCACTTGATTATAGAAACAACCATATAACAGAGGTTAATTCGTTTGAAGAATTCAAGGATGTATTAGAAAATAAAGCAGGTTTTATTTCTGCTCATTGGGATGGAACATCAGAAACTGAAGAGAAAATTAAAGATTTAACCAAGGCAACCATCCGTTGTATTCCATTAGATAGAAAAAATGAAGAAGGAATTTGTATTTTTTCTGGAGGGCAATCTGTTGGTAGAGTGTTGTTTGCAAAGGCGTATTAAAAAAAAATAAAAAAAAATTATCCTGACACTTGCGAAAATAAAAAATAGTTGTATTTTTGCATCCGCAATGAGAAAGTTGGCCCGTTCGTCTATCGGTTAGGACGCATGGTTTTCATCCATGTAAGAGGGGTTCGATTCCCCTACGGGCTACAAAATTTATTTAATTAAGAAAAAGAAAAAATGGCAAATCATAAGTCAGCTTTAAAAAGAATTAGAAGTAACGAGAAAAAAAGAGTGTTAAACAAATACCAACACAAAACTACTCGTAATGCTATAAAAGCGTTAAGATTGTCAACTGACAAATCTGATGCTGCTACAAAATTATCAGCTGTGGTTTCTATGATTGATAAATTAGCTAAGAAAAATATCATTCATGATAACAAAGCTTCAAACTTGAAATCAAAATTAACTAAGCATGTTTCTAGTCTTGCGTAATTAATTAATTCATATTATAAAAAAAGCACTCATTTGAGTGCTTTTTTTGCTTTATATTTTACCCTTCAAACTTTCTAGAATTTCTTTTGTAATCGGTTTAGATAAAAAGCCGATTACCATTGGATAGTTTTTTGATTTTTCCACATCACTAGGATCTATAGTGGATGATAATACTATGAATTTTGAGTTTATAAATGTTTCATTGTATTTTTTCTTAAAATAACTGTCCAGAAATTCCCAACCGTTCATAATGGGCATATTTAAATCTAAAAAAATCAATTCTGGGTATATGGTGTTTGTGTTGTTTTTAAACACCTCAATTAGGTTGTCAAAATAAAGTAAAGCTTCTTCACCATTTTGAGCTACGTCAATTTCTTGGGCAAATTCTACCTTCTCGATGACTTTTTTACAAAGCATCAAAGTGATTGGATCATCATCAACACAAAATACTTTTTTTATCATTTAATTGTTTTTAAAAGTGATTGTAAAGGTAGTTCCTTTTCCAACTTCACTTTCTACATCTATACTTCCGTTCATGGATTCTACTTGAGATTTTACTAAATACAAGCCTAATCCTTTGCTGTCTGGATGGTTGTGAAATCTTTGATACAGTCCGAAAATTTTATTTTTGTTTCTTTCCATATCAATTCCAATTCCGTTGTCTTTAAAACTCAAAATTATATTGTCATCAACTACTTTTGATGTTATTGTAATTTTTAATTGTTTATTTGGAGACTTATATTTAATTGAATTCGTGAGTAAATTTAAAAAAATACTTTCTAAATATGATTTATTTGAGTTTAAAATTGATAATTCATCTAGTTCAATTTTTAATATTGGTTTATGAATGCCGATTAGAAAGCTCAATTGATTGAATACATTTTCAAATACTTCTTTTATTAAAACCTTTTCCTTGTTTATGGATGGATTGTCCTTAATTATAATAACTTTAACTAAATCATTTATAGTTTCATTTAGAAGATGTGTTGACGTTGAAAATCCGTTTATTATTTCTTTTAATTCTGGATTGTCAATTGGAATATCATCAACAAGGTTTAAAAGTCCAGTTAAATTTGATAATGGTGCTCTTAAGTTATGTGAAGTGATGTAGGAGAATTGTTTTAAATCATTATTGTTTTGAGTTAATTCTCTAATGAGTTGTTCGCGTTCTTTTTCTTTTTCCTTTTCGATTGTAACGTCTCTTTGAATTGAAATCCAATGTGAATGATCTCCTGCTTTGTTGGTTACTGGCATCATCGAGAAATTAATCCAAAATTCGGTTCCGTCCTTTCTATAGCTTATAGTTTCAATAGTAAATCCTTTATATTGAAGGATATTGGTTCTTATTTTATCTAGTTGTAAAACATCTGATTTTTCACCAAAAAGAATTAAAGGTGATTTTCCAATTGCATCTTCGGCATCATATCCTGTTATTTTAGTAAATGCAGAGTTTACAAAAAGTATGTTTGGAATTGAATTTTCATCAAGAGTAATTCCAGTGATCATAATGGCATCTTTAGATTGCGTAATCACAGTTTCTAATAAACGTAGGCGCTGTTCTTCCTCTTTTTCTTTAGTGACATCTTGAATTGCTCCAATCATTCGAATG
The DNA here is from genome assembly GCF_004362665.1 of Flavobacterium dankookense. Taxonomy (GTDB): domain Bacteria; phylum Bacteroidota; class Bacteroidia; order Flavobacteriales; family Flavobacteriaceae; genus Flavobacterium; species Flavobacterium dankookense. Next base: position 147,368 of record NZ_SNXR01000013.1, read on the forward strand.
GGTTTGTCGTCTTTGTCTTTTATTAAAAAACCTCTGTCAAGAACATATTTAAAACTACCATCAGCACACATAAATCGGTATTCATCTTGCCATCTTTCTGTTCTTTGCTCAATGAAAGAATAGAGTTTTATAGACATTCTAAGCGTATCTTCGGGATGAATCTTACTAAACCACCAAGTTGAGTTTTTTCCGATTTCTTCTTTTCTATATCCAAAAACTCCTTGAATTCCCTTATTCCAAACCATTTGGTCTTCTTCCAATTTCCAATCCCAAATTGTATCACTGGTAGCTTTTGCAACTATGTCATAACGTTCTTTCGACTCGATGATTTCACGGTTAGTGTTTTTTAATTTTTTTAAAACATTTCGATTGTGTTTTTCGTTTTGACCAATTAAAAATTTAAAAACAAGTGCAGAAATTAAGATTAATACAACATCTTTTATATAGTTATAATACTCTAATTTTTCAATAGAAGAAATAGTGAAATATCCAAATACTAGCTTATGTGCAACATAAGCCACAATAATTAATATAACAACATAGGCTAATGTTATTTTATTGGAATTATTTTTCATTACTCCAAATATAGACAAATTCGAATTAGTAAAAAATTTTACTTGAAACTTATTGATGTTTTTTTTAAACTATCTCACTTTTAAATAATTGTAAACTAAATTAGGTTTCATTTTTTATATCAAATAAAAGTGTACCTTTGCACCTTCAAAAAAAACACAGATGGAATCTATTAGAAACATTGCTATTATTGCTCACGTTGACCACGGTAAGACTACTTTGGTTGATAAAATTATGTATCATTGTCAGTTATTTCGTGAAAACGAAAACACAGGTGATTTAATTCTTGATAATAACGATTTAGAGCGTGAACGCGGTATTACTATTACATCAAAAAATGTTTCGGTAACGTATAAAGGAACTAAAATTAATATTATTGATACTCCAGGTCACGCGGACTTTGGCGGAGAAGTAGAAAGAGTATTGAACATGGCCGATGGTGTTTGCCTTTTGGTAGATGCTTTTGAAGGTCCAATGCCACAAACTCGTTTTGTTTTACAAAAAGCAATTGATTTAGGTTTAAAACCTTGTGTGGTTATCAATAAAGTTGATAAAGAAAACTGTACTCCTGAAGAAGTTCATGAAAAAGTTTTCGATTTAATGTTTGAATTAGGTGCTGAAGAATGGCAATTAGATTTCCCAACAGTTTACGGTTCTGCCAAAAACAATTGGATGTCTGACCATTGGGAAAATCAAACTGATAATATTGAGCCATTATTAGACATGGTAATTCAAAATGTTCCTGCTCCAAAAGTATCAGAAGGAACACCACAGATGCTAATTACTTCATTAGACTTTTCAGCATTTACGGGTCGTATCGCAATTGGACGTCTAGAAAGAGGAGTTTTAAAAGAAGGAATGCCAATTTCTTTAGTAAAAAGAGATGGTACAGTGATGAAATCTAGAATAAAAGAATTGCACACTTTTGAAGGTCTAGGGCGTAAAAAAGTATTAGAAGTTATAGCAGGTGATATTTGTGCAATTGTTGGAGTAGAAGGTTTTGAAATTGGTGATACTATTGCTGATTTTGAAAATCCAGAAGCTTTGCAAACTATTGCTATTGACGAACCTACAATGAGTATGTTGTTTACTATCAATGACTCACCTTTCTTTGGTAAAGAAGGTAAATTTGTAACTTCTCGTCACATTAGAGACAGACTGACTAAAGAATTAGAGAAAAATTTAGCCATGAAATTGGGCGAAACCGATTCGGCTGATAAGTTTATGGTTTTTGGTCGTGGAGTTCTTCATTTATCTGTACTTATTGAAACAATGAGAAGAGAAGGGTATGAATTGCAAATTGGTCAACCACAAGTTATCATTAAAGAAATTGATGGTGTAAAATGTGAACCAATAGAAGAATTAACAATCGATTTACCTGAAACACTTTCTGGAAGAGCAGTGGAATTTGTTACGCAGCGAAAAGGTGAAATGCTAAGTATGGAAACTAAAGGTGAACGTATGATTATCAAATTTAATATTCCATCTCGTGGAATTATTGGATTGCGTAATCAATTGCTTACTGCTACAGCTGGAGAAGCAATTATGGCACACCGTTTTATTGGATATGAACCATATAAAGGAGAAATTGCTGGTCGTAACAAAGGATCGTTAATTTCTATGGAAAAAGGGAAAGCTATTCCTTATTCTATCGATAAATTACAAGATCGTGGTAAGTTTTTTGTTGAACCAAATGCTGAAATCTATGAAGGTCAAGTAATTGGTGAAAACTCTCGTGGTGATGATATGTGTGTAAACGTAACTAAAGAGAAAAAACAATCTAACGTTCGTTCTTCTGGAAATGATGAAAAAGCTAGAATTATTCCGCCAATTATTTTTTCTTTGGAAGAAGCTTTAGAGTACATTCAAAAAGATGAATATGTAGAATGTACGCCAAAATCTATTCGTTTAAGAAAAATCTATCTTACTGAAACGGATAGAAAAAGATATAAGATATAATTTATAGATTTAAATAGTACAAAAAAACCATCTGTGAAAATAGATGGTTTTTTTGTTTTTTTAAAAGGGCACTGGTTTTACTTCTTTTGTGTTAATAGCTGAAACTTTGTTTTCAGAATTGATTGTCACAAATAGTTCTCGTTTATAGAGTTTCTTTTCATAATCAATAGCATATCTAAAAACGTATTCGTTTAAAAAGGTGTCATGTTTAACATCAATTAAGTTAATACCGATGAATTTTCCGTTGCGTTGGTTTATTTTTTTGCAGGTAGCAGCAATTTTTTCTACTGTGGCATTTGCAATAACTTTATCCGTAGCCTCGGATTTAGAAAAAGCTTTAAATTTTGAAGTTGAGCACGTTTCTAATAATCGTTTACCCAAATCGTAAGCGCGATCCTTTTTTAGGTTATCAACTTCCGTAGGTTTTAAAATAACAATTTTTTCTTCTATTGGTTTATTATCGCTATCAGATGTTGCTTTTTTACTCTTGCATGATGCGATAACCAAAACCATAGCAAGTAAAACTATTTTTTTCATAACGTCATGTTTTGTATTGATAAATTGAATAACGTTAAAGATAGTTTTATAGTATGTGAAAAGTCGTAAAGTTTTAGATTTTAACATTCCATACTGTTTATTTTAACTCATTTTAATAATAGCAAATAGTCTTTAAACATAAAAAAAGGAACCAAATTTGGTTCCCTTATTTTTAATATAAACTTGAATATTTTTCAGGCATTGCTTCGTGCATGATGGCGTAAATTTTCTCAAAAACATCTTCAGCTGAAGGTTTTGAAAAATAATCACCATCTGTTCCATAAGCTGGTCGATGCGCTTTAGACGCCAACGTTTGTGGTTGACTATCTAAAAACTGATAAGCATTTTGTTCATCAATTACTTGTTGAAGAATAAAAGCACTTGCACCTCCAGGAACGTCTTCGTCAACAACTAACAATCTATTAGTTTTAGCAACGCTTTTAGCAATATCATGCTTGATGTCAAACGGTAGAAGCGACTGTGCATCAATTATTTCTACGTCAATACCAATTTCTAAAAGTTCTTTTGCGGCTTGTTCAACTATTCTAAGTGTTGAGCCATAAGAAACAACTGTAATATCACTTCCTGATTTTATAGTTTCAACAGCTCCAATTGGTGTTTTAAATTCACCCAAATTGGTTGGCATTTTTTCTTTTAATCGATAACCGTTTAAACATTCGATTACTAATGCTGGTTCGTCAGTTTCTAACAATGTATTATAAAAACCTGCAGCTTTGGTCATATTTCTTGGTACTAAAACATGAATACCTCGAATAGCATTAATTATCATTCCCATTGGCGAACCTGAATGCCAAACACCTTCAAGTCGATGTCCACGAGTTCTAATAATCAAGGGTGATTTTTGTCTTCCGTGAGTTCTATATTGCAATGTTGCCAAATCATCACTCATAATTTGAATAGCATACAACAAATAATCTAAATATTGAATTTCGGCAATTGGTCGTAAACCACGCAATGCCATTCCAATTCCTTGACCAAGAATGGTTGCTTCACGAATTCCTGCATCGGCAACACGAAGTTCTCCATATTTTTCTTGCATTCCTTCGAGACCTTGGTTTACATCACCAATATTTCCAGCATCTTCTCCAAAAATCAAAGCTTCAGGATATTTGCTAAAAATAGCATCAAAGTTATCACGCAATACTAAACGAGCATCTACTTCTTCGGCAGTTTCGTCATAGGTTGGAGCTACAGTTGTTGCCGCCAAAACATTTTTGTCTGATTGTGAAAAAAGGTGAGAACTGAATTTTGGCTGGATTTTTTCTATGTAATTTGTTATCCAACTAGCTAATTTTTCTCTTCCATTTTCGTTTATAACCAAACGCAAAACCTTACGAGCTGTTGTGATTATATCTTTGCGAATAGGTTCTTTAATCGACGCTAAATCACTAGCTTGTTTTTCAATAAAAACTTTATTTGCACTTGACGAAGCTATTGAATTCAGCAATGCCACTAATTCGTTTTGTTCCTCTTTTATTGGAGAAACAAACGCATTCCAAGCTGCTTTTTTACCTTCTAAAACTTCTTTTCTTGCAGTTTCATCAATTTCATCTAATTCTTCAGCTGTTGCCAAATTATTGTCAACTAGCCAATTACGCATTTGTGCTAAACAATCAAATGTTGCTTCCCAAGCCAAGCGTTCGGCATTTTTATAGCGTTCATGACTTCCAGAAGTCGAATGACCTTGTGGCTGTGTTAATTCGTCAACGTGAATTAAAACAGGAACATGTTCCTCGCGTGCTATAGCTGATGCTTTTTCGTAAGTGGCAACTAATGATGGATAATCCCAACCTTTTACCGTTAGAATTTCAAAGCCATTGTTTTCGTTATCACGTTGAAAACCTTTAAGAATTTCAGAGATACTTTCTTTAGTAGTTTGATATTTTGCATGAACTGAAATACCATATTCATCATCCCAAACACTCATAACCATTGGAACTTGTAAAACTCCTGCAGCATTAATGGTTTCAAAAAATAATCCTTCGGATGTTGATGCATTTCCAATTGTTCCCCAAGCAACTTCGTTTCCTTCATTAGAAAAATTAGTTAGGCTTTCTAAACCACGAACGTTTCTATATATTTTTGAAGCTTGTGCTAATCCTAATAATCTGGGCATTTGTCCTGCTGTAGGTGAAATATCAGCACTAGAATTTTTTTGTTCGGTTAGATTTTTCCAATTACCGTTTTCGTCTAACGAATGGGTTGCAAAATGACCACCCATTTGCCTTCCAGCACTCATTGGATCAAAATTTAAATCAGTATGACCATACAAACCAGCAAAAAACTGCTCAATAGTTAATTGACCAATCGCCATCATAAAAGTTTGGTCGCGATAATAACCTGATCGGAAATCACCGTTTTGAAATGCTTTTGCCAAAGCTAATTGTGGCACTTCTTTTCCATCACCAAAAATTCCAAATTTTGCTTTACCAGTTAAAACTTCTTTTCGTCCTAACAAACTACATTCGCGGCTAATTCGGGCAATTCTATAATCATTTAAAACTTCGGCTTTAAAATCTTCAAATGTGATTTCGGATTTGAGTTGTGGTTCAATCATAACTGAATTTATTTCTAGATGTAACAAATTTAGCTAAAAAGAAGTAATAATTATAATTCTTTGAAAAAAATATAATTTAAGTATCGATAAGGAATAGGTTGTATATAGCTTTAATTTTATATTTAATTCAATTAAAAGCTGTATTTATAGTAAATAATTTAATTTTAAGGATTGTTTTGCACTTATTAGAACCATTTTCTTGTAAATAAAGTAACTAGCGCTTCTGGATTAAATGTAATTATAAAACGTATTTTTTCTCCGTAATTTTGTTGACCAACTTCCCAACCATTGCTGGAATGAACAGGAAGATAAAGTTCAAAATAATCGGTCACTAAATTTAGGCGAATGCCGCTACCGTAAACAAATTTTGTTGGAATATCTTTATTCTTAAAAGCACCAAAATCACTGTAAACTTCTATCCAGTTCCAAATGTTACAACTGATATTTGTTGTTGCCATCCAGCGGTTGGCAAAACGAGTTTCGAAAACAGATTTAAAAAAACCATCAGAAACAATAGATTGCTGACTAAACAATCCAGTACTTTCGGAACGACCAAGATATTCACTTTCAAATAGATAGTCTGTTGGTCTGTCCAATCCAAAATCAAAGAAACTTGATTTAGTGTTGTTGTATAAAAATGTTCCAGCAAATAGACGAACATTCAATTGTCTATTATTATTGAATAGTTTTCGGTATTGTATTTCGCCTTGAAGTTTTCCAAAATCTTTTGCGAATTGTGTTTCAGTTAGAAAATTATAATGGTTTGTTATTTCGGTTCTTCCGTTATAATATTTTGCTGAAAAAACAGAATAATTCTCCGTATTTTCTTCTGTCGTAAAATCTGATTTTTCTCTGTCAATAATGGTTTGTTTGACGATGATATTTTGAGTTTTATTGTCTCTATAATCATCAGGTCGTATTCTAAAATATATTGCGGGCATTAATTTTATATACGCAGCTTCAGGAGCATAATGCAAATAATGTCCGTTCAGCAAATAGCGAATGTGGTATAAATTACTATCACGATTAAACTGATTGAAGAAAATGGTTCCTCTTCCAGTTAGTTTTTGTGTTTTTGTAGAATAACTTGGGTTAACATCAAAAATGAATGGTTTGTCTAAAATGGTTTTGTTATGAAAGCGCATTCCAGGATAAAAACCGTCATAAAGATTAAATTCTAAAGTTGGAATATAAACGATTTGGTTGTAATTTGGATCTTCTAAATCTTTAAAAAATATAAATTTTATTGGTCTGTTGCTCAATCGGAAACCTTTCAGCGAACGCCAATTATTTCTCAGATTAAATTCGGGAACTTCGTTTTTATAATTGATGATTATTTTGTCTGCATTGTTTTTAGAAATAGTATAAATACTGTCTTTTGGTAAAGCATCAATCCATTTTTTAAATACGATTTCTTTCTTTTTTGTGCCATAAATTGGAATTGGAACATGGGTTTCCGTTTTGTTTTTTAATCGAAAACGAATACTGTCATTAGTTTTTGAAACCATGTCAAATTTATAGTCAAATGTTTCTCTTGAGTTGATTATTTTATCAAAAAACCAATCTATTTTTTTTGTAGAATTCTGTTTTAGAAGTTGTTCAAAATCACTTGAAACACTTTGTTGCTTTAAATTTAGAGAATAAAATTCTGGAATTATTTTGTCGACCAAACCATTTTCAGAATATTCATTTAAGTATTTTAAACTCAAACCTGCGCGATATTTTGAAGCGATTTTTTCATTGAATTTTATCAGTTTGTCTTTTGGCATATTTAATGGTTGGTCTAAATTTTTTCGTGCCATCAGCATATAAAAATAACTGTATTGACCATTAAAATCTAAACTCACTAAGTTGTAACCTCGGAAGATTTTTAATTTTGCTACATTTCCCATCATAGCAGTTCCAGGATGAAATTCATCAATATATTTCATCATTAAATAAACCTGAATTCCATCATAAATCCAGTTGTCATTCCTTGGATTTAGGTTGATTGTGCTGTGAATGTAATTGTTCAAATAGGTTTTTAAAAACTTTATTTCATATAGAAATTGATCAGGAAATGGTGCAATAAAAGCTGGAAGCTGATTCAAGCCATAAAATGGATTTCTTTCATAATCTGCTTTGGCAACTACTATTTTTTGATTGGGATAATTGCCTAATTTTTCTTGAACCCAATTAGCAATTTTATCAATTACAATGGCACGTTGAATGTCATCAACACGTTCATCTCTGAAATTAGTTACAACTTCAATTTTTTCATTTTTAAAACTTTCAAATTCGTTTTTTGTACCAATTAAGAGTTTAAAAGCTAAACGATTTTTACCTGAAAAATGATATTTTTTTTGATTATTTATTACTTCTGATTTCACTTCATCCAAATCTGAAAAAGCTTCAAGATTTTGGGTTGTTGTTACATGAAGTTCATAATCACAGACAGCATTAGTAATATCATCAAGGTTGTGATTATTGTTTTTTACAAAACCATGATTTTCATATCGAGCTGGCGATAAAAACCAATCTTTTAGATAGATTTTTCCATTGTCGTCATAGCCATATTTTGTAAATTGACCACTTGGAATTTTGACTGAATAGGTTAGAAGTATTTTGATTTTTTCATTTGGAAAAAGTTTTTCTCTTAATCTAATTTGAATAACATCAGCACTGTTTTCATCACGTTCCCAAGTTAAAAATGATTTTTCCTCGTTCAGTATAGTAATATTCTCGGTTCTTCCACGTTCTTTCTCGCTAGCAAGATGAAAGCCGCGTTCAAATTCATCAGCAAATCGCTTTCCAATTTCAGAATTTTTATCGCCATAAGCATTCATCCAATCATTGAGCACGATATTATTTAAAGTATCATTGGTTTGATTGAAAAAAGTCAACTCTTGAACTACAGAAATCGTTTTATTTTCATGATTGATTTCTGCAATAATATTGCATTGATGTTGTGCCAATGAAATCATTGGCAACAACATAAAACACAGAGCAACTATTTTGCAAATTGATTTCAAAAAAAGACGTTTTAAATGTAGATGCAAAATATTGGATTTGGTTTCAAAAGAAACTTAAAAATTCGGACTTAAATTGTATTTTTTATAGAAATTATCCAAAGCTTCAACCACTTCGTCTTCGGTATCTACAATTTTTATCAAATTCATATCGTCAGGACTAACTGTTTTTTCTTGGTCAATTAGAACATTTTTCACCCATTCGATTAAACCTGACCAAAATTGGGTTCCAACAAGTATGATTGGAAATTTCCCGATTTTTTTGGTTTGAATTAATGTGATAGCTTCGAATAATTCATCCAAAGTTCCAAAACCACCAGGCATTACAACAAAACCTTGTGAATATTTTACAAACATAACTTTACGAACAAAAAAATAGTCAAAATTTAGATTTTTGTCTTTATCAATATAAGGATTGAAATGTTGTTCAAAAGGTAATTCGATATTCAATCCAACGGAAGTTCCACCGCCATTATGAGCACCTTTATTTCCAGCTTCCATAATTCCTGGTCCGCCGCCAGTAATTACACCATAGCCAGCTTTACTAATTTTATAAGCGATTTTTTCCGCTAGCAAATAATATTTGTCGTCTGGTTTTGTTCTTGCCGAGCCAAAAATAGAAACGCATGGACCAATTCGTGCCATCGATTCATATCCATTCACAAATTCAGACATAATTTTAAAAATTGCCCAAGAATCGTTTGTTCTTATTTCATTCCAAGTTTTTTGTTTTAGTTTTTCTTGGATTTTATCATCATCATTTTCGTATTTCTCTAATGCCATAGTAATAAATTTTATTTTTTTTTGGAGCTATTTACTTCGTCAGTTCGCTCTTTTGGAGCTCGTGTCCAGCTTTCCATTACAATCTTTTTTATTGTTTTTGTAACGTTTATTGCATCCCGAAGTTTCGGGAAAGACGTCTTTCAAAAAAACAATAAAAAAGGATTTCCATTGCAATCTGGGCTAAAAACAGCCTGCTAATTTAGTTCTTTTTTTAAAAATTGCGCTGTATAGCTTTTCTTATTCTTTATGATTTCTTCTGGAGTTCCTTTTGCAACAACTTCTCCACCAGCTTTTCCACCTTCTGGACCAATGTCAATAATATAATCTGCTAATTTAATTACGTCCATATTATGTTCGATAATCAAAACTGTATTTCCTTTTTCTACCAATTTATTAATTACATCCATCAAAACCCGAATATCTTCAAAATGCAAACCAGTTGTTGGTTCATCCATAATGTAGAATGTATTTCCCGTATCTTTTTTAGATAATTCAGTCGCCAATTTGATACGTTGTGCTTCACCACCAGAAAGTGTTGTACTTTGTTGTCCAAGCGTGATGTAACCCAATCCAACATCCTGAATGGTTTTTACTTTTCGGTAAATCTTGGGTATGTTTTCAAAAAATGGAACGGCTTCGTCAACTGTCATATTCAACACATCTGAAATGGATTTTCCTTTGTATCTGATTTCCAAAGTTTCCCGATTAAAACGTTTTCCTTGACACGTTTCACATTCTACATAAACATCAGGTAAAAAACTCATTTCTATTGTTCTAACTCCTGAACCTTCGCAAGTTTCGCATCGTCCGCCAGAAACATTAAAACTAAATCGACCAGCTTTATAACCGCGAATCATAGCTTCTGGTGTTTGTGTGTACAAACTTCTAATTTCCGAAAAAACATCAGTATAAGTCGCAGGATTGCTTCTTGGAGTTCTTCCAATTGGACTTTGGTCAATGTCAATCACTTTATCAATGTGCTCCAAACCTTCAATTTTTTTGAAAGGCATTGGTTTTTTTACTGCATTAAAGAAATATTCGTTCAAAATAGGGTAAAGGGTTTCATTAATTAAAGTTGATTTTCCACTTCCCGAAACTCCAGTAACGCAAATCAATTTTCCTAAAGGAAATTCTACCGAAACATTTTTTAAGTTATTTCCAGTTGCACCAGTTAATTTCAGCGTTTTTCCGTTGCCTTCACGACGTTTTTTTGGAACTTCAATCTGCATTTTTCCATTCATAAACTGCGCCGTAATGGTGTTCTCTTTCAGCAATGCTGTTGGTGTGCCAATACTAATGATTTCTCCACCAAATTTCCCAGCTTTTGGACCAATATCAATAACATAATCCGCTCGTTCAATCATGTCTTTATCGTGTTCTACTACCAAAACAGAATTGCCAATATCACGAAGATTTTCTAATGAATTAATCAATCTTTCGTTATCTCGTTGATGTAATCCTATACTTGGTTCGTCCAAAATATAAAGTACACCAACCAGTTGTGAGCCAATTTGAGTAGCCAATCGAATACGTTGTGCTTCACCACCCGAAAGCGATTTTGAACTTCTGTGTAAAGACAAATAATTCAAACCAACATCCATCAAAAACTGCAATCTCGATTTGATTTCTTTTAGAATTTCGGTTGCAATAGTAATTTGTTTTTCAGATAATTTTCCATCCAAATTTTGAAACCAATCAATCAGTTCAGAAATATCCATTGTAGATAAATCGGCTATATTTTTTTCATTGATTTTGAAATACAAAGCTTCTTTTTTCAATCTGGAACCGTGACAATCTGGACAGGCAATTTCGTCCATGAATTCTTTAGCCCAACGTTTTAAAGAGGTTGAATTGCTTTCGTCATATTGATTTTTGATGAAATTGGCAATACCTTCAAATTCAATTTTATAATCTTTCGTTACGCCTGCAGCTTCTGATTTTACAGAGAATTTTTCGTTTCCACCGTTCATAATCATTTCCATCGCTTCGGCAGGAATAGTTTCGATAGCATCGTTTAATGTAAAGCCAAACTTTTCGCCAATGATTTCTAATTGCTTAAAAATCCAAGATGATTTGTATTCGCCAAGTGGCGCAAAACCACCAGCTTTTATGGATAATTTTGGATTTGGAATAATCTTTTTTTCGTTGATTTGGTTAATTGTTCCCAAACCATTACAGCTATCGCAAGCACCTTTGGGCGAATTGAACGAAAAATTATTCGGTTCTGGATTTGGATAGGAAATCCCGGTAGTTGGACACATCAGCGTTCGACTGAAATAGCGAACTTCATTGCTGCCATGTTCGATAACCATCATAATATTTTCGCCATGATACATTGCGGTTTTGATGCTTTCTGCCAAACGTTTATCCGTATCTTCATTGTTACTGATTTCCATTCGGTCAACCACAATTTCGATATCGTGTGTTTTGTATCGGTCGAGTTTCATACCGGAAACCAAATCCTGAATTTCGCCATTTACACGAACTTTTACAAATCCTTGTTTGGTAATTTGCTGAAAAAGTTCTGCATAATGACCTTTTCTGGCACGAATGACTGGAGCTAAAATATTAATTCGTTTTCCGTTGAAAGTTTCTTTAATCAAACCTTGTATTTGCTCATCTGAATAAGAAACCATTTTTTCACCTGTGTTGTAACTGTATGCATCGGCAGCACGAGCAAAAAGTAATCGCAAGAAATCATAAATTTCAGTTATAGTTCCAACGGTCGAGCGAGGTGATTTGCTCGTTGTTTTTTGTTCAATAGCAATTACTGGAGAAAGTCCGTCGATTTTATCCACATCAGGTCGTTCCAATCCACCGAGAAATTGACGCGCATAAGCCGAAAAAGTTTCAATATATCTACGTTGACCTTCGGCATATATCGTGTCAAAAGCCAAAGATGATTTTCCCGAGCCCGACAAACCAGTAATTACGACTAGTTTTTCGCGTGGAATTGTAACATCAATATTTTTTAAATTATGAGCTCTTGCTCCAATAACTTCGATAAATTCGTCTTGATTTTGCATAAAATAGTGCTGAAACGCAAAAGTACTTTTTTTAACTCAAAATTCATTATAACGTTTGACAAGAATTTGTTAAAGAATTTTATATTTGGGAAAATTTTAAAAAAACAAAATAATGAAAATACTTGGTATCGGTTCACGTTTAAAACATGCTGAATATGGTGTTGGAGTTGTAACCAACGTCACTGCAAAGCATTATTGGGTAACTTTTATAGAAAACGGATTGGAAACTATTGATGTAGATAGTGAATTTGAAGTAATTGAAGCAGTTGAAGGTGAAGTAGATACAGTTAGTTTTTATGAAGTAGAAAAAACCTTGAAAAATCTATTGCAAAAATGGAGCGATGTTTCGCAAATTGTTCCCATTGCCGATAAATGGAAAGGCGGAAAATTAATAATGGAACCAGGAACACCAACTCAAAACAAAGAAGTTCCTATAGATATTTTTTTCAATAAAATAATTATGGTAAGAGATCGACTTCGAGTTATGGAACAAAAAATAAATTCAAGTAATTTAGATAATTCTGAAAAGGTTGAATTGCAACAATACATTACACGATGTTACGGAAGTATGACTACTTTTAATGTATTGTTTAAAAGTACAAACGATTATTTTGTGGGAGAAAAAACGAAGTAGTAATAGAAAACCTTTCAATTGAAAGGTTTTTTTATTCAATAACCATTTCCTTGAAATTGGTTCTATAATTTTCCAGAATATCAAGTTTAGAAAGACAACCAAAGTATTTACCATCTTTTACTAAAGGTAATACTTCGTGGTTGGTTTTGTCAAAGGATTTCATGATTTTTTCCATTCCATCATCAAACTGTAATATAACTTCGGGTTGAGTGAGAATTTCTTTTATGGTTGTGAATTTTACTCTGTAAGGATTGAAAATAAACGATTTGACATGTTGAAATTCAATTACACCGAGAAGATTTCTCTTTTCATCAACAATAGGAATTACTTTTTGAGATGTTGACGCAAATATTTCTACCACTTTTTCAAGTGAGTTTTCTACAGAAAGCGTTTGGTAATTGGTTTGGATTAATTTTAAAACATCAATTTTCAGTAAAATATTTTTGTCTTTATCACTGGTAAAAACATCGCCTTTATCTGCCAGAGGTTTTACATCCATTGAATGTTTTTCAAAACGTTTTGAAACCGCAAAACTAATGGAAGAAACAATCATCAACGGAACCATCAAATTGTATCCACCAGTAATTTCACCAATCAAAAAGATAGCAGTTAATGGCGCATGAAATAAACCACTTAAAATTCCTGCCATACCAACAATAGTAAAATTTGCAACGGGTAAATGGTTGTTAATTCCGGTTAAATCAAAAAATTTGGCAACAAAAAAACCCAAATAACTTCCAACAAAAAGTGATGGTGCAAAATTACCGCCATTTCCTCCTGAACCTAAAGTTAATCCGGTTGCAAAAGATTTCAGTAACATCGTTACACCAACAAAAATTAGTAAAATCCATTCGTTACTTTTATGATTGTCTAGTAAAGTATTTTCTAATAATGCACCAGGATTTTTGGTAGAAAGTGTTTTGATACTTTCATATCCTTCGCCAAAAAGTGTTGGAAAAAAGAAAATCATTAGGGCTAAAATACTTGCTCCAAAAAGTGCTTTGTTATAAATTTTACTTTTCTTTTTTTGAAAATAATGTTCCACTCTGCGAAAATTTCGAGCATGAAAAACCGAAACTAATCCTGCTAAAATCCCCAAAAGAATATAATAGGGAATATTATGATAATCAAATACTTGCTGTTGCTTAAATGACAACAAAACATCTTCATTTAATACAACTGTTGAAACCAAAGCTCCAGTTGCTGCCGAAATCATTATCGGGATAAAAGCCGAAATAGTAACATCGGCAAGAACAACTTCTATAGCAAATAAAACTCCAGCAATTGGCGCATTAAATGCAGCACCAATTCCAGCAGCAACGCCGCAGGCTAACAATAAAATTCTATCTTTTTGGCTTAAATGATAGCGTTGTGAAAAATTAGAACCAAATGCTGCGCCAGTGATTACAATTGGACTTTCTAAACCTGCAGAACCGCCAAGCCCAACGGTTAATGAGCTTGTTACAATTTGGGCATACATCTGTTTTTTGGGAACAATTCCACCTTTTTTGGCAACTGCATATAAAATTTTAGAACTTCCTTTTTCAATGCTTCCATCAAGTAAATGTTTGACCACAAAAACCGTTAAAAGAATTCCAATAATAGGCAACAAACTGTTGATATAAGGAAGTTTGAGATACGTATTTACATAATTAGCAAATACAAAAACGGAGTGCGCAAAATTCTTTAATAAAATTACGGCAAGCGAACATGAAATAGCAACAACTACAGCCGAAAAATAAAGAAATTGTCTTTCGGATATTTTCTCTTTCAAAGAAAAGATAATATTCTCTATTCTTCGAAAAATATTTCGGAAAACGATTTTATATAGTGGTGCTTTTTTTGTTGGCATTTATTTGAGAATATTCTACAAAAATAGCTATAAATGATTATTTTAAAATATTTCTCAGTGCTTCTTTTTTACTCAAAGGTTTTAAATTAGTGTTTTCTACATAGCTTTTTACCGCATTTGGATTAAATCGACCATAATCTCGAAGTGACCAACCAATGGCTTTTTGAATAAAAAATTCATTCGAATATTTGTGTTTTTCGCATTCGGATTTCAATAATTCAAAATTGGTTTTTTGCTTATAACTCAATTGAAAAAGAATGGCACTTCGATTGAGCCACATATTTTCTGAATTTGAAAACCGTTCGATTACTTTTAATGTTTTATCAGGAAATTGCAAAAGATAACCACCCAAAAGATATTTTGCCAAAACATCAACACTATCCCACCAAGAATTGGTAATAATCCATTGTTCAATGAGTTTGGCGTCTTCTTTTAAATACTTTTTTTTAATTTCTTTAATTAAAATTTCCATTCCACAATACTGGAATTCACGCTCTTTTTTGTTGAAAAGTTCCCAACTGATTTCTCGAAAATTGGATTGTATTTCCGATTGGTGTTTTTTCCATAAATCTTGAAAAACAGCTCTTCTTGTTTCGGTTTTAATACCTAAAAAAGAAAAATTATGCTTCATGTAAGCTTCCATTTTTGCTGCGTTTTCAGTATTTTTATGACGAAACAATTCGGTTTCTAATTCTTGTATGAAATTCATTTTTTTAATTTAATATCCAATAGCTTTATCATCTCCGCGAAAATCGGCTCCGCCTTCAATATTGCCATTTGGTAAAACCAAAATCGCATTTACTTTACCAATAATAGGTGCAAATTTTTCGTTAATAACATGACCTTTTTGTTTGAGCTTTTCTTTGACTTCTAAACTGAATTTTTTAGGTTCAAGCATAATTTCATCTGGCAACCATTGATGGTGAAAGCGTGGTTGATTTACGGCTTGTTGCATTCCCATTTCAAATTCATATACATTTAAAATAGTTTGCAAAACCGAAGTGATTATGGTCGAACCGCCAGGCGAACCCAAAAGCATTAATAATTTTCCATTTTTCTCCACGATTGTTGGTGTCATCGAACTAAGCATTCGTTTTTCGGGAGCAATGCTGTTGGCTTCAGCACCAATTAATCCGTAATAATTAGGAACTCCGGGTTTTGCCGAAAAATCATCCATTTCATTATTGAGAAAAAATCCCAGTTCGTCACAATATAGTTTAGAACCATACGCACCGTTCAAAGTTGTCGTCACCGAAACGGCATTTCCGTTTGTATCAACAATCGAATAATGAGTGGTTTCATCACTTTCTACAACCTGAATGTCACCATGACTAACTTCTTTGGATGACGTTGCATTTTCAAAAGAAAAGTTTTGCATTCGATTTTTTAAATAATTTTCGTTGAGCAATTCTTTTTCTGGTATAGTAACAAAATCCGGATCGCCAAGGAAATAATTTCTATCGGCATACGCTCTACGTTCAGTTTCGCTCAAAAGATGGATGTAGTTAGCCGAATTGTGTTGCAGTTTTTTAAGGTCGAAGGGTTCAATCATTTTCATAATTTGAGCCAAAGTAATTCCGCCGCTACTTGGTGGTGCCATCGAAATGATATTCAGTTCTTTGTATTGAAAAGTTATCGGTTTTCGCCAAATGGTTTTGTACTTTTTTAAATCTATTAGCGAAATTATTCCGCCTTTGCTTTTTATAAATTTGACTAATTTTTTTGCAGTTTTTCTTTTGTAGAATTCGGCTTCTCCGTTTTTAAGAATTTGTTCTAATGTATTAGCTAATGCCATATATTTTATGGTATCGCCAACTTTAAAGTTTTCTGCATAAAGTGTTTGATTCCCGCTTAGTTCAACAATTTTAGAGCGATATTCATTGAGTTTTGCATGTTCTTTTTCGGTTACAACAATACCTTTTTTTGCCAAAAGGATAGCAGGTTCAAACAACTCTTTTAGTGGTAATGAACCAAATTTTCTATGGATTTCAAATATAGCTGCAACACTTCCCGGAATGCCAACGGATAAAGCACTATCGGTACTCAAATTAGGAATTACATTGCCATTTTTGTCCAAATACATGTTTTCGGATGCTTTTAACGGTGCTTTTTCTCTGAAATCAAGCGAACCAATTTCACCGTTATTTTTTCGATACACCAAAAATCCTCCACCCGAAATATTTCCTGCATAAGGATAAGCAACTGCCAATGCCAAATGTGTTGCAATCATAGCATCAAATGCATTTCCACCTTTTTTTAGAATGTCAATGCCAATTTTGGAAGCTTCTTCACGAGCCGAAACCACCATGCCATTGGAAGCAGTTACACCTTGCTGTCCAAAACAAATTTGAAGTAAAAAAAGGAAAAGGATAATCGTATTTTTCATATAATATTATCCGTTTAATTCGTGAATTTTTTGTTGGCAATGCTCTTGAAGTTCCATAAAAAATTGCGTAAACTCGGTTTCAAACTCCAAGTAAAACTTTTGTAATTCCACTATCGATTCATGCATCGCAACACGATTTTTGGTTCGGTGATCCATTTGGAACAAAATCATTTCCAAGCCTGAGATGGAAGCATAGCTTACCAACCAATTTCGAGCAATCATATACGGCATCATTCCTTGAATTTTAGCCGTAAGTAAATCATAATTGTCTTGTAAAAGCTGATAAAATTCATCGGCATACTCTTCTAGTTTTTTATTGGAATAATTTGCCCAGTTTTTTGCCAAAAAATGGTCGTAAAAAATGTCCATAATCACACCAGAATAATGTCCGTATTTTTCATGCAATCGATGTTTGCTTTTTCTATAAACGGGATGCATATCCGTAAAACTGTCAATCGTGCGATGGAGTAAAATACCTTTTTTTATTTCTTCGGGATAATTTTCATAGCTATTTCCACGAATACTATCTGCCATAAAATTACCAATTTTCAGCAAATCGTTGTTACCAGACAGATAAATATGTGCTAGGAAATTCATTAAATAGTTTAAAAGGTTAAGTGTTTATGAGTTTAAATTGTTTTAAATCCATTTTACTATCAAATAGCTTCGTTTATTTCTGATTGTTTTGTAAATATATTAATTCTTTCAATGTTTTATTAAAATCCAAATCATAACTTTTTATATTTGTATTTTACACGAGTTAGCTCTTAAACTTTTAAACTCATAAACTTTTAAACAAAAAATAATGACATTAATCAAATCAATATCAGGAATTCGCGGAACAATAGGAGGAAAGGTTGGAGACAATTTAACGCCAGTAGATGCTGTGAAATTTGCTTCGGCTTATGGAACATTTCTAAAAGCCGGAAGAGATTCTTCGCAAGCTCAGAATGACAAAAAGATGAAAGTAGTTATTGGTCGTGATGCTCGAATTTCAGGTCCGATGATTCATAATTTAGTAGTCAATACTTTAATTGGTTTGGGAATTGATGTTATTGATTTAGGTTTATCTACAACACCAACAGTTGAAGTTGCCGTTCCGATGGAACAAGCCGATGGCGGAATTATTTTAACAGCTTCTCACAATCCAAAACAATGGAATGCTTTGAAACTTTTAAATGCAAAAGGTGAATTTCTTAGCGGTGCTGAAGGTGCAAAAATATTAGAAATTGCCGAGGCAGAAGCGTTTGATTTTTCGGATGTAGATAGTTTAGGAGAAATTATGGCAAACGATGCTTACATGGATATTCATATTGATGAGGTTTTAGAATTACCTTTAGTTGATGCCGAAGCTGTTGCCAAAAGAAAATTCAAAGTAGTAGTTGACGGCGTGAATTCTTCAGGTGGAATTATTATCCCAAAACTTTTGGAACAAATGGGTGTAGAATGTGTAAAATTATACTGTGAACCTAACGGACATTTTCCTCACAATCCAGAACCATTGAAAGAACATTTGGGTGACATTTGTAAACTAGTCATTGAAGAAAAAGCCGATTTCGGAATTGTTGTTGATCCAGATGTTGACCGTTTGGCGTTTATTTCTAATGATGGCGAAATGTTTGGCGAAGAATACACGTTGGTTGCCGTTGCGGATTATGTTTTGAGTAAAACACCAGGAAATACTGTTTCTAATATGAGTTCGTCGCGTGCGTTGCGTGATATTACTGAAAAACACAACGGAAGTTATCAAGCCAGTGCCGTTGGAGAAGTAAATGTGGTAGAATTGATGAAAGCCACAAACGCCATAATTGGTGGCGAAGGAAACGGCGGAATTATTTATCCAGAACTGCACTATGGAAGAGATAGCTTGGTTGGTGTGGCTTTGTTTTTAACGCATTTAGCAAATTTAGATGTTACAGTTGCTGAACTTAGAGCAAGTTATCCGCAGTATTATATGAGTAAAAACAAAATTGAGTTAACACCACAAATTGATGTTGACGGAATTTTGGCAACACTTACTGAAACTTATAAATCTGAAAATATATCTACAATTGATGGAGTAAAAATTGATTTCCCAACGGAATGGGTTCATTTGCGTAAATCAAACACGGAACCAATTATCCGAATTTATACAGAAGCACCAACCCAAGGTGCTGCTGATGCTTTAGCTGTTCGTTTTGTAAATGAATTGAAAGCTATTGCTGGTATATAATTTATTTTTTATCTCTAAAAACAAAAAGCCCTGACAATAAACATCAGGGCTTTTCAACTTAAAAACAAATCTCAAAAATTATTAATCATCTAGTTCACAGGAATCTTTAATTTTATTTTTTATAGCGTTGGCTAACGATTGATTTCCATCAGTGTCGTTTGGACCTATCTCAATCAAACCATCACCATCACCATCGGTAGCGTTGCTTAAATCTACTTGGCTCAATACTTGGTTTAAATTGAAGTTGAATACCAATTCATAAGAACCATTATTAACAACTAAGTTTTGGTTGTCATCTTCATAATCGATTTCGAAATCTTCTTCAACATTATGCCAAAATACAAATGGTGTACCGCCAATAGTTCCTTTGATTTCAATTGATTTATTGTACATTTCTGATGCAGAGTCAACATTGCGGTCTAGTTTGAATTCTACTTCTTCATAAATACCGTTTGGAATACTAACTGTAGTAACTACTGAATTTTGGTTTAATAAGTCCAATTCAAATGGTCCAGCTAAGTCAAATTCATCATCATCTCCATAAAATCCGTCATCGTCATAGCTGTTGTCATCATCATCATAACCATCGTTGTCATCGTCATCATCATTGTCGTTGTCATCATAGTAGTCTTCAGCAAATTCAAATTCAATTTCTCTGATGTTGATTTTGAAGGAAGTTAAAACTACATCTTCATTCATCGCTACACCGTTTGCAGAACGATTGGCTGTTGGCGTATATACAGCGCTTGCTTTGATGCGTAGTTGATTGTTACCGTTGTTGCTGGTACTGTCGTCACTAGAACAAGACGCCACAAACAACATTAATAATAAAATACCCAAAAGTGCTTTTACATTTTTCATAGTTATAAATTTTGTGTTATATAACTAAAACAAGCTACTTTAAATTTACCCTACTTAAATTTTGAAAAAAAATAAAATAATTTTCACTTTTAGGTCTAAAGTACTGGTGGAGTTAAAGATAGCTTTCGCCAAAAGTCAATAAGTTTTTATCAGGATCAAGGATGGAAAACTCTTTTTGTCTCCAAGGTTTTAGTTCGAGCAAACCGTTGGGGTGAATTCGTGTTTTGTTGTCGAGCAATGTTTGATAGAGGTTGTCAATAGCATTGGTTCGAATGTAAACCTGACCGTAGTTTTCATCAGGATTTAAATCGGCAAATTCAAAAAAATGAATTTCTACTTCGTCTTTTTTTACCATTAAATAGGAATCGTAGTCTTCTTTGCCAATATCAATAAACCCTAATTGATTGATATAGAAATCTCGGGTTTTGGCTTTGTTGCGCATGGGTAATTTTGGGTGAATTGATGTTAGCATAGTTTGATTTTTTTATTTTTTGCCACGGATTGCAAGGATTTTACGGATTATTTTGTGTTTTAACTCCGCAAAATCTTTTCCATTGTTTTTCCTTTTGCTAGTTCATCAACCAGTTTGTCGAGATAGCGAACTTGTTTTGTCAACTCGTTCTCGATTTCTTCAATGCGATAACCACAAATCATTCCTGTGATGAGGTTTGCCTTTGGATGGAGTGTTGCTTTATTGAAAAAAGTTTCAAATGTAGCGTTGCTTACTATCAGTTCTTGGAGTTGTTGGTCATTAAAACCAGTTAACCAACTAATCACTTGGTGCAACTCTTCTTTAGTGCGGTTTTTTTTCTCGACTTTCGTTACATAATGCGGATAAACCGATGCAAAAGTCATTTTGGCTATGCGTTCGTTATGTTCGTTAGTTGGGTTCATTTTTTTTATCCTTGTATGCAAAATTGAGTTACTAGCATTTTTCTTTTATTGTTGAAGAAACAACATATATATAATTACCCAAACGCCTACACATACAAAACCAACATACAACGTATTTAGATTTTGCTTCAAGTCTTTTTTTATTAACCCTCGATATACTATCCAAAGAGCAAAGTAGGTTATAAACGCTAAAGGAAAATATAATCTAAACATGGTTGGTGTTGTTTGTTAATTATTTCTGTTAAAGATAAAAATTCTTTCGAAAAGTGAACGTGAACTTACCGCAAAATTCACAATCGTGAGAAATGGCTGTTATAAGCTGGCTTCGTATTCCCTTAGGCAGGTGTCTTGTTGACTTTGGCGGATGCTTTGTTTAGTTTGGCGGATGCCTTGTTCACTTTGGCGGAAGGCTTGTTTAGTTTGGCGGATGCTTTGTTCACTTTGGCGGGTGTCTTGTTCACTTTGGCGGATGCTTTGTTTACTTTGGCGGGTGTCTTGTTTACTTTGGCCGGTGCCTTGTTTACTTGAGCCAAAGGCTTGTTTAGTAGAGCCAAAGGTTTGTTTAGTTGAGCCAAAGGCTTGTTTAGTTGAGCCAATGTCTTGTTTAGTTTGGCCAGTGCCTTGTTTATTTTTTGAAAAGTTAGTTTCTAAGCTACTTTTTTGGTTTCTTCCAACGTGAATTTACTTTACCGCAAATTTTTTGAGAAGCTAGCTTATGACGTTCCTGTGCTTGGTGAGGTTGCGAACTTTTGAAGTGATTATTTTCTGTTGAGGGTAAAAATTCTTGTGAAATGGAAAGGTGGACTTGTGACGAAATTTGTAATTGCTTGAAAAGGTTGTTAGTGGCTGGCATTTTGTATCTTTTCAAAGTAGTCTCCTTTAAATTGATATTTTATTTTCTGTTTTGTCAACTTTCCTTCTTCTGTAATTAACGGTATAATTATAACTTTATTCTTCACATCATATTTTAACCAAGCATATTCTCTGTCAAGCGAGTTCGGTTCTTGATTAACACTTGATGAGAAGTCAATATCATAACTTAATTCATTTTTAATTCCAGATTTTGTTTTTATAAGTTTAGCGTTATCATTTAATTTTCCGTTTTCAATACTGAATATTTTTATTTTATGACTTGAAACTGCGGAGCTACCAATTGAAATGCATTTTACAATATAAAAAGTTTTCTTTTTTGAGATTACTTGGTCAAGAATTTCATAAGAATAGCTACTTTCTCCGTATTCATCAACATCGGATAATAACTTTTGAGAAAAGACTTTTTTACTGCTTTTAAATTGAAATATATTCCTAAAACTTCTCATTGTTCCACCAGTTTCTGTATCCCAAGAATAAATCCTAAAAAGACTGTTTTTGGATGTTGATATTTCCAAACCACTTTTCGTTAAATCTTTAAAGTCAAGAGTTAATGTTTCTGGAAATGAAGATGTACATTGTAGCAATAGTTTTTCAAAATCTTCATTACTTTTATTAATTGAATCGTAAGCAAATTCATTTTTGCCTCTTTGGTCTGTGTAAAATTCAATTTTTTCAAAAGTATCTTTTAATTTTCTGTTACAAGTTTTAATGTCTTGTCCATAACTTGGAAAAGTTAATATAGATACTAAAAGCCATATTTGAAATTTCATATAGTCTTATTTAACGTGATGTATACTTGCCACTAACGTTCCGCCGATTCTCTTCAGTTGCGAACTTCGGAACTGATTATTTTATGTTAAAGATAAAAATTCTTGTGAAATGGAAGGGTGAACTTAGTACAAAATTGGCAATTGCGCCAAACGTGTGTTACCGGCTGCTTTTGATTAAGTATGATGCTTATTTTTTTTACTCAAAGATGGTAGTATAAGATAGTTGATTACAGATAATTTGCTCAGCATAACTATTTCAAGTATCGTAACAAATTCTGCATCATGTTCTTTTTCTGTTAACTCATTCCAAAATGGTTCAGTTGAAAAGCTAAATCCTGTATGGACTATTTTTGAACGCAGACTATAAAGATTATTAAACTTTTTTTTGAATCCATCTCCATTACCAATAAAATCTAATAAAAAATCTAAGTATCGTTTGGAAATCTTATATCTTGGTTGTCCGCATTCTTTACACAGTTCGGGTTTATAATTCTTATAATAGAAATTCATCACAGTTTCTATTGATGTAAATGCAGATAAAATCCCTAAAGTTGTTTTATCTTCCATTAGTTCCATACTTAAACAAGAGTATTTTATAGCGGAATCTATAACTCTTTTTTCTTCAGTACTCAAATTAAAATAAGCTCGTAAACCCATTATAATATTGTTTGGTAATGTTATTTCTTTTGTTTGATCATAATCATAGTTTGGTTCATTTTGATAATATTCTGAATATTCAATTACCTTAATTGGTTTGTATTGATTTGAAACCTCGGTAAACTCAATAATATCTAAATTAATCCCTTTGTGTAAAAAATGATTATAAAGAAATTCTGAGCCATCGATTTCTGATATTTCTTCTTTCGACATCTTAGTAGTTATAGGTAAAACCCAATTTCCTTCTATTTTATATTTAAAAAAAGTAAACGTCGAGAAAAGATTCAGAAGATTGATAATTTTGTCTTGCTTTGTTTGGATTGTTGCAGTTTCAGATATTTGTTCTTCGAACTCTTTAATGGAAAATTGTGGTTTGATTTTATCTTCTTCATTGAGTTTAAATTCCAGAAAGATTGGATAATGTCGATGTTTTTTTGTTTCTAAATACTTATCCTCAACTGGATAAATTTGGAATTCATTCTCGTACTTGAAATAACTTTTAAGTGGTGTTTTGGTAAAGATTATTGTCTTGTAAATGTCTTTCATTTTACGGTTTCGTGGTTAAAGTTGCCGTTAACGTTCGGCGGCTTAGCGCAGTAGCGGTGCCAGCGAGCTACTTATTTTCTGTTAAAGATAAAATTTTTTCGTGAAGAAAAACGTGAGGTTGAAACTAAACTAGCTATTGCACCAAACCGCTGTTATGCGTAGTCATTATTCTGATTCAAGTATTAACTCTATTCTACTAGCAACTTTTTCATATATGAGTTCTTGGTCATATTCTGTCATATTGCATAAAGGTGTTGAAGGATCATTTGCTGATTGAAATTGAGATATGCTTGGTTCTCGGGTAAACCTACACGGCTTTACAACCAAAGGAATAATTAATGTGCCTTTATCTTCAGCAGCTTTCAATAAAGGTTGCAATTCATTATTTATGATAAATTCAGACGCAAGAAAATCAGCACTAATAAGGATTAATGCTATTGAAGACTTGTTTAGTGCGTCTTCTATTTCCTTTTTCCATTTTTCTCCACTTTTTATTGAGGTATCTGACCATAATTGAATAAGACTTTTTCTTTCTAAAGGTCTTAAATGAATCTGAATTCTTTCTAGATATTTAAAATCTTTATGACTATAGCTTACGAATACTGTTTTTAAATCTTTTAACGATTTGTTGTTTAATGGATTTAACTTCCAACTTGCTGGATCTTTGAGTGCTTGTCTTATTAGATTTGCCAAATTTGTACTTATATTATTTTCTGCCTCATCACTTTTTTTAATTGCTTGTTCATTGTAAGTAATATACCTTAAACTATGAATCCCATATGGTAAGTTAGATTCATCATCTATCAGTAATATATTTGCTTTATCAAGAGTATGAGCAACTGCAATTCCATACATTCCGTTAGAATTATCCTTAGAAAGATGAGTAATAATTAAATCCGATGTTTGAATTGTAGTTTTAACTTCTTCAAAAAAACTTTCAGCTGTTAAGTTGCCTGCTTCAATTAAATTGATTTTAAAATCGGAAAGATGACTTATTGATTTTTTAACGATTTTTAAAGCTTGATAATAATCATTTAGGTCTTCGACAGGACTAGCAAAAAATATTTGAAATGTCTTCATTAGAGATTCGTGTTTAATAATTACGCATAACTTGTGTATAGTCGCTACAAAGTAGCGACTATATACCCAAATTTGGGTAGATTGGCGCTACTAAATAACATTCCCTCAAATATATAAAATTATCCCAACCCTTTTATATTTCGAAATAGTGAAACATATCCTAGTTGTATTGAAAAATATAGATAGTTTCAACAAAAAAACTCCATCACAAGGATGGAGTTTTTTATTAATTTGTGATTAACGAATTAGTTATGCGGCACTTCATCAAAATTAATCATCCAGTTGATACCAAATTTATCGGTAAACATCCCGAAATAAGCACCCCAAAATGTTTTTTCCATCGGCATAATGATGTTTCCACCTGCGGAAAGTCCGGCAAAAAGTTTATCTGCTTCGGCTGTGCTATCGGTATTGATGGACACGGAAAAATTATTTCCAAAAGTTACATCGCCGTGCGCCGCAGTAGTATCGCTCGCCATTAAAATGGTTTCTTTACTGATGGGTAACGCCACATGCATAATTCGGTTGCCTTCTTCTTCTGTGATTTGTTGTCCATTTTCGTCGGCTGGCATGTCTTTAAATTTGCCGATATGAGCAAATTCGCCACCAAAAACGGATTGGTAAAAAAGAAATGCTTCTTCCGCATTTCCATTGAAAGTTAAATAAATGTTTACTGTTGCCATTGTTTTATTGTTTAGGTTTTATTGTTCGGCGTATTTTTTGAAATTATTCAAAATAGCTTGCCATCCGTCGCGTTGTAGTTCAAGCGAATGGATATTTTCTGGAAAGAAATTTTCGGTAACGATGATGTTATCGTCTAGTTTATGGAATTTTACGGTTACTTTTCGACCGTCTTCCATGTGATAAACAAAGTGCTTCTTTGGTAGTACTTCGTCGTAGGTTCCAACGAAATCAAAACTCATTTCGCCATCTTTGGAAGCCATGGTATATGTAAAGTTTTTGCCCGCTTCAAGTTGGTTTTCCGCTTTGGGACAATGCCAATCATCCGAAGCAAAATTCCAGTGGACGATGTGTTCCGGTTGGGTAAATTTATTCCAAACGTTTTCCAAAGTACCTTTTACAGAAGTTTTTACGCTAATGGCGGTGTTTTGATTGCTTTCGGCTATTTGTTTTACTTTTTCTAAACCGCTTGGAAAGGTTTTATCGAAATAATCCACATGATCTTCTACTGTATCAACACTGGCGGTTACTGTTGTGATGCCATTTTTTTCTACTAAATCGTAGCGTTCTTCACAACCCGACCAAAGTTTTGTCGCTTCGTTAATCGGTTGTTCTTCGAAGTTTTCTAATTCACCATAATGCTGAAAAAGCATGGTTTCAAATAGTTTTTTTATGGTAATTCGGGAAAACATTCCGCCACCTTCTGGCGAAAGGAAATGAATTTTGCTGCCATCAGTCCAATCGGATACAACAGTTGAACCTGAGCAAAAAACACTGGTCCAGCTTTCATAGTTTTCTTCATCCCACAAGGCGTACCATACTTTTTCTTTTGGCGCATTGATGTCGATAGAAAAGATTAATTTTTTCATTGGTTGGTTTTTTAGTGAAGTAAATTTAGAACATTTCATTCTATTTCATAAAAAAACATCGATTAAAGGCTATCGAGTTTTGTTTTATCGAGTTTTGGAGTAGATTAACGATTTTATGATGCTGAAGTAATTGAAGACTATACTTTTACATTGTAATCAGAAATGATTTAGGAAACTAAAGTACAGCTTACTTAATAATAAAACGTCAAAAATCAAGTCAAACTATGTTTGAGAAACCGTTTCGCAAGAGACGGTTTTTTTTTGTGTTGAAGTTTTTGTAGAAAAAAATAATTTTATAATTTTGGAATACTCATGCATAAAATTAATTGTTAATATGGAAGCCGTCTTGAAAGAGACGGTTTTTTTATTTCATGAGTTTTGTTGTTTTTAAAACCCTTATTAGTTAATCTAAATTGTTATAAAGTTCCAACCATTCAATCCATTTTCCTCTTTTTTTTCTCCAAAAAGCAATTTTTTTATAAGGTTTAAAGTTTTTTTCTGAATTGACTGAATAACCAAATAGACAAAATTTATTCTTTCTAAAGAAAATTGGCTTAGAGAATGAATATATAATATAGTTTTTGTTTTTCATTTCAACAGTTGCACTTGTGTCATTGATAGAAATGTTTTCGAATTCTAATCGGTATGGTTCGTTTCTTTTTTTTAAGTAACTTTCAACTTCTTCTAGTTCAATTTTTTCAGAGTTATCAAATAGATTAGAATTCCATAAGTAATTTTCAAGAGTTGAAATTTCGTTTTTTATATATTGATATTCTTTATCTGTAAATTCAATAGTGTTTGTATTGTTGAGGTTGTAATTTTTGTATTTCTTTTTGTTAAATTTTTCTTTCATTATGTTCCAACCAAAACTTTCACTAGTATAAATTAGTGTATCTTTATGTGAAAAAAAGTTTTTTAAAAACTCATTTTCAATTTCATTTTTTTGCGAAAAACATATGTTCATTGTGCAAAATAATAAAAGCAAGAAGTTTATTTTAGTCATTAATTTTCGTTAGTTACTATACAATTTTTTGAAAACTTTCTCAATCACACCATTAATATCTCCCGAAAGTCTAGCTTTATAAACTATTCCAACATAAACTATAGCAACCAAAGCCGATTTCAACATAATATTTAGAATTGGATGAAATGGAAATTCCCAATAGTAAAATCCGAAGAAACAAAGCAATCCAATTAGTAAAGCATAAATATTTTTAACAGTAAACGGATAGAGTTTCATTTTTAACACTACAAAAAGCAGTTTGGCAATGCTGTAGAGTGTAATTGAAATTAATGTTGCAATGGCAGCGCCATCA
Source organism: Flavobacterium dankookense (assembly GCF_004362665.1). GTDB lineage: Bacteria > Bacteroidota > Bacteroidia > Flavobacteriales > Flavobacteriaceae > Flavobacterium > Flavobacterium dankookense. Next base: position 175,463 of record NZ_SNXR01000013.1, read on the forward strand.
ATGCCATATTTTGGAATAAAAATCATGTTGAGTGTCACAGCAAAAAAACCAAGTAGTAATCCTAAAAACAATACGGCACGATAGTATTTGGAGTTGAAAATAATCGAATTATTATTGCCCAAAATCAAATCGAAATATTTGGAAAGTCCGATGACAAAAACCACAAAAATACCACCACGATAATTATCTGGAAGTAAGAGATAAAGCTGATTGATATTCACTATAATACCAACATAGATCAATCCGCCAATAATTTGAAGCGTTATCGATGACTTTTTATACAAATCGTTCAATTCGTCGTATTTGTTTTCAATCATCAATTTGGCGGTAATCGGGTAGGTGATTTGATGCATAGATCGACTTGGAACGGCAATTACTGTTGCAATAAAAATAGCGACCGAGTAATAAGACAAATTTTTAATTTCGATGTATTGGTTCAGCATCGTTTTGTCGATATCCAAAAGCATGTTGGCAACACTTCCTGATAAAATGATAAAACTAGAATACACTAATATGGCTTTGGCGTTGTTTGGTATTTTAAATCTAAAAGAAATTGGCTGTACTTTGTTGGCATAAAAAAGCATTAACAACATGCTAATCAAATAGGCAAACATTGTAGCAGTAATGAATTGTTCAACCGTTATAACTTGAAAATATACTCCTAATAAAAAAATAGAAATCAATATTCGTAACCCAATTTCTTTAAGAAAATTTCCATAAACCGATTGCATATGCACTTTTACCCAAGCATAAAATATCTCAAAGTATCCCATACACAAAGCGATGATTGGAATTTGCCAAACATAGTCGTAAACAACATGATTTTTTCGGGATAAAAAAGAAGCAATGCTATCATAACCTAGTATGCTGATTGCAAAAACAGGTATGATTATCAATAACGGAAGCGCGAGAACAAAGCCGAGAAATTGTTTTTTTTCGTTTTCGGTTTTGTATTCGGAGAAAAATTTAATCAACGTATTATGAACACCAAAAGCCATCAACGGAAACAACACATTGGCAGATGATAATATATAAGTGGTAATTCCGTAAAATTCTTCCTCTAAAAAATGCGGATACATGTACAACGAGTTTACCGCACCAATCGCAAAACCGATATAGGTTATGACCGTGTTTTTTATGGATTGGTTGATGACGATGCCCATGTTTGAAGTACGATTTACGATTTACGAAGTACGAGGTTTGATAATTGTTCCGTTAAACTTTTTCTTGAATATTGTTGTAAACCAACAGCATTCACTTTTAAATTTTGTTCTTTGTACAAATTATAATAGTTCAAAAGTAGTGCTTTTAATTGTTCCATTTCGTCATATAAAAAGAAAACACCGGTGTTGGTGGAAGTGATAATTTCTGCAAAATCAGAGCCTTCTGGACCAAGTGCAATAATTGGTCTTTCGGAGACCATGTATTCGAATAATTTTCCAGGAATGATGCTTTTAGTATCGTTTGAATTGATTTCGATTAACAATAAAACTTGCGATTTTCGTTGGTGTTCCACCGCTTCTTGATGAGAAACATAACCCAAATTCAAAACGTAATCATTTAGCCTGAATTCAGTTATTGTATCCAAAACTTCCTGACTGACAGCGCCAATTAGTTTTAATTGGAAATCTTTTTTAAAATCGGGATTTTCTTTAATTAATTCTCGTAAAGCTTTCCACAAAATCCTAGGATTTCGTTCCGAAAGAAACGAACCGATATGTGCCAAAGTGAATTTTTCGTCCAATGGTTGTTTGGTAACTTTTTCCACATCATAACCGTTGGTAATTACTTCAATTGGTTGTGAGGTTATCGCTTGGAATTCGGTTTTGGTGGTTTTACTAGTTACGATTATGGTATCGGCAGTTGTAAGGACTTCTTTTTCGAGTTCTTTGTGTTTTTTTTCAGCAGAAGACGACAATTTCAACGCTTTGTGATAACCAATAGTTGTCCACGGATCACGAAAATCGGCAAACCATTTTACGTTCAACTCTTTTTTTAATTGCAAACCAATCAAATGCAAACTATGTGGTGGACCAGAAGTGACAATCGTGTCGATTTGGTTTTCTTCAATGTATTTTTTCAAATACTTTACCGAAGGTTTTACCCAAAGAAAACGCGCATCAGGAATGAAAATATTACCTCGAACCCAAAGCAATGTTTTTTCTACAAACGATTGTTTTTTTTGATTGGGAATAATTCCCGAACTGATTTTTTTGGTTTTATTTTTTCCTAAAAAAGAAGCAAAGCCATACGGTTCGAAGATTTTCTTTTTTAGAATAATCGCTTTCTCTGAAACTTCGCTTTGCAAACCGTTATCAATAATCGGATAGGTCGGATTTTCAGGTATATAAACGATTGGTTGAATATTAAAATCTGGTAAATATTTGACAAACTTTAACCATCGCTGAACGCCTGGTCCACCAGCTGGCGGCCAATAATAGGTAATGATTAAGAGTTTTTTTGGTTCAGACATTTAATCTTCTTTCTTCTTTTTTCTCTCAAAATAAACGCCACCAACAATCAATAAAAACATTCCAATCGAACTAAACAAAGCAATTGTACTTCCTGTTTTTACCACTTCTGGTTCAAATTTGAATTCGATGGTGTGTTTTCCTTTTGGAACTTCTAAGCCACGAAGTGTGTAATTCACTCTATAAATTGGTGCTTCTTTTCCATCGATAGTTGCTTTCCAACCATTTTTATAATAGATTTCAGAGAAAACAGCAAAACCGTCATTGCTATTATTGGAAGTATATTTTAAATGATTGGGTTTGTATAAATCGAGTTTGATTGTTGACAAGCTGTCTTTAGTAAACTTTTTTGGATCACCAAGTTTAGTATTATTGAAATCTTGGGTAACAGCAACATTTTTTGTATCCAATTTATCCAATGCTTTCATTTCTTCATCAGCTGAATTGACATACTGAATTTTAGAAACAAACCACGCATTTCCATTAGCATCATTATTCATAGAAGCAATTTCTTGCCCTTTTTCGTCGCTTTGAATGATGTATTTCACATTGAGCATATTCAAAACTTCCATGTTGTTTTTTGTGATTTGGTAATCAAATAATTCTTGTGTTCGTTGAGGTCTAACTGCAGAATATCCTCCAATCGATTTATGGAAATAAGATGCTTTCCCTGTTAAATATCCTTCAACATCTAAAACTCGATAATGAGTAGTATCTTGTAGAATTTGCAAATCTGCCTGACTTTCCGTGAAAGGAATATCCATTTCTCTTGCGCTAACAAAATCCTCTTTGTTTACATAATTTTTATCAATAAAAAATAAATCACCAACCATGAATAATCCAACTAAAATCATTGCTGTTGTTGCTGCTAATTTATTTTTGGTGTAGAAGTAAAGTGCTATGAACGAAATTATTACAAAGAAACTAGAACGCAATAAATCGGCTGAATACAAACTTTTTCGGTCTTCAACTAAAGCATCAATAAAGCCAATTCCAAATGATTTGTCCTGACTTTGACTGAACATTTCTAGTAATTGTTGATCCATTTGTCCTGAAAAACTGAACGTATTTTTCATAACAAATAGAACTAAAAACAATCCTAAAACTGTTGCGGTGGATTTCCAAAGGCTAGCCCATTGTTTTTCTTTTTCGATAGTAAAAAAGGACTGTAATCCTAAAATAGCCAAAACAGGAAAACACAATTCTAAAATCACTTGAATGGATGAAACAGCTCTAAACTTATCATACATCGGAACATAATCAATGAAGAAATCGGTTAGTAATGAAAAGTTTTTTCCCCAAGATAAAAGCAGTGATAACAATGCTCCAGCTAGAAAAGCATATTTCACTTTTCTCTTGTCATGATACAATCCTAAAATCGCTAAAAAGAAAACGACAGCTCCAATATATGCTGGCGCTTCAACTATTGGTTGTTCACCCCAATAGGTTTTAGCATACGATTCGGTAAACATTTTTGCTTCTTCTGGTGATGCGCCATAATTGGATACAAAATTGTAAACATTAGAATCTTCAGTTAGTTTTTCGCCGTTTCCACCACCAAACAATCTTGGTGCAATCAAGTTAAAACTTTCAGAAATACCATAACTGTATTCGGTGATGTAACTTCTGCTTAAAGCGGTATCTTCTGTTTTCTTTTTGCCATCAGAAGTGTAAGTCAACTCACTTTTACCACGAATACTGAAGTCGGCATATTCTTTTGTAGCCAACAAATTGGTAGCATTTACTCCAACTGCCAAAATGACCGCAACAGCAAATGTTCCGATAATTTTAGGTAGTGCTTTTAAGTCTTTATTTTGGTATAATTTGTACATAAAATAAACCGAAAACACTAAGAGGAATAACAACAGATAGTAGGTCATCTGAAAGTGATTGGCGTTAATTTCTAGCGCAACGGCAAGCATGGTTAGAATTCCACCATGAATGTAATGCTTCTTAAAAACAACTATAAATCCAGCAACAACCAATGGCATATAAGCAATAGCATGTGCTTTGGCGTTATGTCCAACGCCGAGAATTATTATCAAATAGGTAGAAAACCCAAAGGCTAAAGCTCCAAAAAAAGCTTTCAAAGGATCAACACGGAAGACAAGTAGTAAGGCATAAAACCCTAAGAAATAAAGAAACAAATAATCAGCTGGTCTCGGAAGAAAACGCAAAGCATCATCAAGCATTCCAATAAAATCATTCGGATATTTGGCACCAAGCTGATAGGTTGGCATTCCGCCAAAGCCAGAGTTTGTCCAATAAGGTTCAGCGTTGTATTCGGCTCTGAAATCGTTTTGTTCTTTTGCCATTCCAGTATATTGAACAATATCGGATTGGTATATTTTTTTGCCCTGAAGTACTGGATAAAAATAGATTAACGCAATAACGACAAAGCCAACAATGGCTAATAAATGCGGATAAAACTTTTGAAGTTGCTTCATTGTATTTGGTTAAGATAATAGATAATAGACTATAAGATGATAGATGTTAAATTTCCATTTGAGAATATGTGTTTTTCATATACGTCATCAAACTTACTCTATTTCTTCAAAGTCAACATATTCGCCAACAACTTTTTTCTCTTTTGGTTTTTCCTGAGTTTGCTGTTGGGCTTGTTGCTGTTGCTGATAATGTTGTTGCTGTTGTTCAAATTGTTGCGATGCTTTTTCTACCACTTTTTTAGCTAAAACAGGTAAGAAAAGTTTAGCTAAGAACTTAAAAATATAGTAAAAAGCAATTATATAAAGTATGGTTTTTAAAAAACCCGGCATTGATGCTGTTTCCATCTCTGAGATAATTTTTGCCAAAAATACGAATTTCCACAATGTAAAATTCGCTTTGAGTTCTTAAATAAATGATAAATTGTATTACTTTTGGAAGACAATATTCCTTGAAATAATTTGCACTATGTTAAAATTAAAATCAGCTTTTCTTGTTGGGTTTTTGATGGCTACAACATTTCATTATGGTCAATATACCGATGTTATAAATTCCAACCGACCAGGAAAATCACAATCGGCTTTCTCTGTTGGAAAAACAGTTATACAAGCTGAAGGTGGTTTTTATGGAATTCAAGAAGAACACAGCGACTTGCGCTATGAAGCCAGTGGTTTTGGGAGTGATTTAAGTATCAGATATGGTGCTTTTTTTGAACAATTTGAGTTAAATATGGATTTGCAATATCAATTAGATTGGTACACAGCACCTTTGATTAACGAAACTCGTAGTGGATTAAAACAGACAACTATTGGCGCAAAATATCTTATTTATGATCCATTTAAAAATTTAAGAGAAGATAAACCTAATTTGTATAGTTGGAAAGCCAATCATAGCTTAAAATTCAATTGGAGAGATTTAATTCCTGCCGTTGCTTTATATGCTGGTGTAAATTTAAAAGTAGGGAATAATCCTTTTTTTCCTGACGATAACTCCGTGATAAGTCCAAAAATGATGTTGATTACTCAAAATCATTTTGGAACTAAATGGGTTTTTGTTAATAATATTTACATGGATAAATTTTTAACCAATTATGAAAATGTTGGTTTGGTTTCTACATTAACCAGAGGTTTCAATATGCGTTGGTCTGGATTTTTAGAATTTCAGGCTACAAAAAGTGATATTTATGCTGATTTTTTCTTTCGTGGTGGTGCAGCTTATTTAATTAGAGAGAATATTCAAATAGATGCTTCTGTTGTAAAAAATATTAAAGATACGCCTTCATTATTAGGTGCAAGTGTCGGCTTGTCTTGGCGATTTGATCAAAACTATGAAAAAGTATATCTGAGAAGTACAAAACCAGTTGACGATAAAGACAAATCAAAAGACAAAAAAGACAAAAAGGATAAAAAAGACAAAAAGAAAAAGCGCAAAGATGAAGTTGAAGTAGAAGAACCAAAGCCATAATAATGATTACAATTGTAGAAGCCAATTCAAAGAAATTAATGAAGGATTTTGTGAAATTTCCTTTTGAATTATATAGAAATCATCCGTATTGGGTTCCGCCATTAATAGCTGATGAATTAGAAACTTTTGACAGAGCTAAAAATCCAGCTTTTCTAACTGCTGAAGCAACTTTTTATTTGGCTTATAGAGAAAATAAAATTGTAGGTCGAATAGCCGCTATCATTAATTGGAATGAAGTAAAAGACCAGCAAAAGCTTAAAGTACGTTTTGGTTGGTGGGAAACTATTGATGATGTTGAAGTTACTAAAGCATTGCTTGAAAAAGTCTATGCGTTAGGAATAAAAAATAACTTGGAATATGTTGAAGGTCCAATGGGATTTTCAAATTTAGATAAAGTTGGAGTTATCATCGAAGGTTTTGAAGAAATGGGTTCGATGATTACATGGTATAATTATCCTTATTATGCTTCACATTTAGAGAAATTGGGCTATGTCAAGGAAAAAGAATATTTAGAAAATAAATTCCCTTTTGAAAACGTAAAACCGGAATTCTTTTTTAAAATACAGGATTTGATTAAAAAACGTTATCAACTAAAACCTTTGAATTTTACTAAAACGAAAGACATTATGCCTTATGTTGACAAAATGTTTGATTTGTTCAATAGGTCGTATGCTTCGTTGTCCTCATTTGTTGCGATTACGGATATTCAAAAAGAATATTTTAAAAAGAAATACATTAGTTTCATAAATCCTGAATACATCAAGTTTGTGGTTGATAAAGACGACGAAATTGTAGCCTTCAGTATCGTTATGCCTAGTTTTTCAGAAGCTTTGCGAAAAGCCAATGGCAAATTATTTCCATTTGGTTTATATCATATGCTGAACGCAAGGAAAAACAGTAAAGATGTTTTATTTTATCTTATAGGTGTTGAACCAGAATATCAGAGTAAAGGTGTTACAGCTATTATTTTTAATGAATATTATGAACTTTTCAATAAAAAAGGAATAAAAAACTGTATTCGAACTCCAGAACTTGAAGATAATCATGCGATTCATAATATTTGGAAACACTTTAATCCAGAAATTTTCCGACGAAGAAGAACCTATTCAAAGAAAATTTAATCGACGAAATTCACCTGCAATGTTCGTTATCGAGAAAAAAATACAATTGGTAGAAAACCTTATCTATTATTCTTTTCGTATATAAAATAAAATTAAATTTACACTCCCAATCAAATCTACAATTAAACTACACTAATAGGAATTGCTAATTAAAATTAGTATTTTCAATTATGTGACCTATTCATGATTTGGAAATTAATGAAATTTCAGGTTATGAAAGATAGAATAAAATACAGTTTGTTACGTTTACCAGTTTTGCGTAATTTCTTTTCGCAGAATAGCAATGAAAGCTATTTGCGACTTGATTTTACAGTAAAGAATTATGATAAATCTAATGACGAGATTACAACTAATAAAAGTTTTAATAGCGCAATGTTGCTAATGATACTGTTTTTATTAGTTAATTTTTTAATATACTAAAAGATTTATACATTAAATACTACTTGATTGATAAGGTTAGTTTTTATGGCTAACCTTATTTTTTTGTAGTGAAACGATAATTCCTGTCAATAATGAAAGCGCAATAAAGCTAAGCGAAACCCATTCTGGGAATTTAAAATAATGTACCAAAAGCATTTTGATTCCAACAAAAGTTAATATAGCTATCAAACTGTACTCCAAATAGCTGAATTTTTCAAGCATATTTGCCAAAAAGAAATACATAGAACGCAAACCAAGAATAGCAAAAATATTAGAACTAAAAACTAGAAAAGGATCAGAAGTAATCGCTAAAATAGCAGGAACGCTATCTAAAGCAAATAAAACATCCATTAGTTCAATAACTATTAAAGCAATAAATAAAGGAGTTACATAACGAATTTTATTTTCTTTGATAAAGAATTTCTGTCCTGAAATTTCAGATTTAATTGGAAAAAAGCGTCCAATAATTTTATAAATTTTAGAGTCTTGTGGATTGAAATCTTCTTCCTCTTTTGTGAAAAGCATTTTCATAGCTGTAAAAATTAAAAATGCTCCAAATACATAAGTCATCCAAGAAAACTTATTTATCAAAGCTACTCCAAGAAAAATCATCAAGCCACGGAAAAAAACAGCACCAATAATTCCCCAAAACAAAACACGATGTTGGTATTTTTGTGGGATTTTGAAAGAAGAAAATATAATAGCAATTACAAAAATATTATCAATACTTAATGATAGCTCTATCAAATAGCCCGTGATATATTTAATTGCTGCTTGTTGAGGTTTAAGTTCGGTTGGATTTGCAATATAATTGTGCTCGTATAACAAATAGATTACTCCAGAAAATAACAGAGACAATGTTACCCAAAGTAATGTCCATGATGAAGCTTCTCTTGAACTAATGATATGTGGCGTTTTATTAAAAACACCTAAGTCTAAAGCTAAAAAAATAAATATCGACGCAAGAAAAATTATCCAAACTATCATAATAAAATATATTTCTACAAATATAGTTTTCAAATAATTATTTTGCACACAATTATATTTTTTTTAAACATTTTGGGTAAAATATTTTTTTTGGCACAACAATTGAATAGAGTTTAATATCATTAATCATTTAAAACTATATATTATGAAAAAAATTACTTTATTGTTTATGTTTATCGGGATGATAACATTACAAAGCTGCACAGTTAATGAAGATACTGATAATTTTGATAACGATACTATTAGTGAAGTTTGGGAATACAATCAAAATGTGAATTTTATACCAAATAATAATTTTAGTGTATTATTACCTTTTCAACATTCTATTTTTCCTTCAGATATGGTTTTAGTTTACAGACTTTCTGATTTTGATAATGGTAATGATGTTTGGAAGTTAATGCCTGAAACCTATTACTTCGCCGATGGAACTTTGGATTTTGGATATACCAATGATTTTACTCAAAATAATGCTTTAGTTCAAATGATAGGAAATGATCTTTTAAGTCTTCCAGCAGATTTGAGATTAAATCAAGTGATTAGAATAGTTGTTGTACCAGGATTTTTTGGAAATAAAGGAACGGAAATCGACTTCAGTAATTATGATGAAACAATAGAAAAACTTGGTTTAACCAATAAACCAATCAAAAAGATAAGTTTGTAAAATCATATCTGAATAATTTCAAAACCACACTTTTTAGTGTGGTTTTTTTATGATTTTTAGTTGCGTTTTTGTCAAATCTGTAAATTCAACTGCTTTTTAACGATAAAAAATACATTTAAACAATTTTTACCCCTAAAAAAATAGGGTATAATTATAATTTGAATAAAATGTTTATATATTTGCATCGAATTATTAGGGTATAACTTTTAAAAACTTAATTTTATGTCAACTTTACGTTTTCAAGCATTAAAAGATGCATCGGGTAGAAAGCCTGTAAAATTTGAAGAAGCTGGAAAGAAATCAGCTCTTTTTGGTTCTAATGTGTTTAATGATAAAGCAATGAAGCAATATTTAACTTCAGATGCTTATAAAGGAGTAAAAGATGCAGTGCAGCACGGAACTAAAATTGATAGAAAATTAGCCGATTATATTGCAATGGGTATGAAAGAATGGGCGCTTTCTAAAGGTGTAACTCATTATACACACTGGTTTCAACCACTAACAGGAACAACTGCAGAGAAGCATGATGCTTTTTTTGAAACTTCATATGATGGTTCAGATCCAGTTGAAAAATTTGGTGGTGGTCAATTAGTACAACAAGAACCTGATGCTTCTTCTTTTCCAAATGGAGGAATTAGAAATACATTTGAAGCTCGTGGATATACTGCTTGGGATCCAACATCTCCAGCGTTTATTTTTGGAACTACTTTATGTATTCCTACAGTTTTCATCTCATATACAGGTGAAGCTTTAGATTATAAAACACCACTTTTACGAGCTTTAAATGCAGTTGATGAAGCGGCAACTGAGGTTTGTAAATATTTTGATAAAAACGTTAAAAAAGTAACTGCAACTTTAGGTTGGGAACAAGAATATTTCTTGGTAGATGCTTCTTTAGCAAATTCTCGTCCTGATTTAGTGATGACAGGAAGAACATTACTTGGTCATACTTCTGCAAAAGGACAACAACTAGATGATCATTACTTTGGTTCAATTCCTTCTCGTGCATTAAATTACATGAGAGAATTAGAAGAAGAATGTATGTTATTGGGAATTCCAGTTAAAACTCGTCACAATGAAGTAGCTCCAAATCAGTTTGAGTTGGCTCCAATTTTTGAAGAAACAAATCTTGCAGTTGACCATAATTCACTTCTTATGGATGTAATGTCTAAAGTTGGTGAACGTCATGATTTTAAAGTACTTTTCCACGAAAAACCATTCAAAGGTGTTAATGGTTCAGGTAAACATAACAACTGGTCATTGGCCACAGATACTGGTGTGAATTTACTTTCTCCAAGTAAAACTCCAATGAGTAATTTACAATTTTTATCGTTTTTTATCAATACAATTAAAGCGGTAAATGATTATGAAGAATTACTTCGTGCTGCAATTGCAACTGCAAGTAACGACCATAGATTAGGTGCCAATGAAGCTCCGCCGGCAATTATTTCTGTGTTTATTGGAGAGCAATTGACTAAAGTTTTAGCTGAATTAGAAGGTGTTTCTAAAGGAAAATTATCTCCAGAAGAAAAAACCGATTTAAAATTGAACGTAGTTGGTAAAATTCCAGACGTAATGTTGGATAATACCGATAGAAACAGAACGTCTCCATTCGCATTTACAGGAAATAAATTCGAATTTAGAGCGGTTGGTTCTTCTGCTAACTGTGCTAACGCGATGACAACTTTGAATTCTATCGTTGCAAAACAATTGAAAGAATTTAAAAAAGAAGTAGATGCGTTAATCGAGAAAAAAGACTTGAAAAAAGATGAAGCTATTTTCAATGTGTTGAGAGAATACATCAAAGAAACTAAAAACATCCTTTTTGAAGGTGATGGTTATAGCGATGCTTGGGAAAAAGAAGCTAAAAAACGTGGCTTAAGTAATCATAAAACTACGCCAGCGGCTTTGAAAGCTAAAGTATCTAAAAAAGCGTTGGATTTATTCAAAGAATTAAACGTTATGAACCACGTTGAGGTAGAAGCACGTTACGAAATCGAATTGGAAGAATACACTAAAAAAATCCAAATTGAAGGTAGAGTTTTAGGTGATATTGCTCGTAATCACGTAATTCCAACGGCTATTCGTTACCAAAACACGTTGATTGAAAACGTACGTGGATTGAAAGAAATCTTCGGAAAAGATTTTGAAAAAATTGCAAAAGAACAAATCTCTTTAATCAAAGAAATTTCGGCTCACATCGAAGGCATTAACTCTAATGTTGAAGCCATGACAGAAGCTCGCAAAAAAGCGAATGCATTAACTGATGCGCAAAAAATGGCTGAAATGTATTGCGATAAAGTAAAACCATATTTCGAAGTAATTCGCGAGCACTGTGATAAATTAGAGCTTTTAGTGGATGACGAAGTTTGGACGTTGACTAAATATAGAGAATTGTTGTTTACAAGATAATGAGTTTCTAAATAACAAAAAAAGTCCCGATTAATCGGGACTTTTTGTTTAATAATACTAACCAACTTTTTATAATTGTGTTACAGTATATGTTGCTGAACCATTAAAGTTGATGGTTAGTTCTATTCTATAGTTTTTTGGTGTTCCAGTTGTGTTGCTTATCGTTATTGGTGTACCATTACTTTCAACACTTCCATCGGCTAGGTTGTCACCATGTAATTCTCCTTTTGGATCTGGATAATAAAAATCATATTGTAGAGAATTATTAGCTGAAATACTAATATTGAATGTGAACTTATTAGTAGCTACAGAATAGGTACCATTATAGTAATTCGAAGTAAGAGAATTTCTAAGTTTAGGAGCAAGAGAATCCAAGCCTAAGCCAAATTGATTAAGCGGATAATCTGGATTATATGCATTTCCTAATTGAATTAAATAAAATCCATTTGTATCAACTAAAAAACTAGCGCCATTTACTTGAAGATTATTTGTTAAATTAACTCCATATACAGGTGAAGAAGCATTGTTTGTAGCAAGAAACTTTAATTCTGTTCCAGCAGTTAAATACCTGAATCCGTATCTGAACAAACTTGTTCCATCATTATAATTAGCCATCAACAATGCTGTTGTTGGGTTAAATGTGTTGAATGTACCATACATATAAAAATTATTTGGACTGCTAGCTGATGGATTATTAGTAGTTGGCAATGACAACTCTCCGCTATCGCTAACGGTTAATTGATAAGGTGTTCCGTTTGGAGAAACCAAAGTAATTCCTTCGCCAGGAGAAGTAATTAAACTGTCAGCCGCCAAAGCATAAGGAACAGAAAGTAACTGCGTTGTTCCAACAGCTACATAGTTTGTTCCACCAGTGGCATCCATTTCAACTTTTAAAAACTTGGAATTCGTTCCCCAGTTTATGGTGTTAAAAGTTCCGGAAACTACTGTTCCTTGACCAATAGTTAAGTTGAATAAACCTTGTGGATTAGTTGTTTTTAAATGTGTTTCTGAGTATAAAACTGTTCCTGTTGCAATATTGTCTAAAACAGAAAGTTTTACTCTAACATTAGAACTCACAACTGGATTTCCTGATGTGTTTAAAGCAATTGCTTGATATGAAATACCTTGTGGAACTTGAGCGTTAGTTATAAGTGTCGTTAAAAGTGTAACTAAAAATACTATTTTTTTCATAATTGATTTTTGAATTTGATTTTTGAAATTGAAATATTATCGTTTGATTATTTTGAAAGAATTGATTTTTTTATTGTCAAATTGAATTAAATAAACACCTTTGGCAACATCAGATAAATCTAAAGCGTTGCCTCCAGAAACTTGTTTTTTCGAAACCAATTGTCCTGATAAGTTATAAATGGAAATTTTTTCATTAGTCAAATCGGTAGCCGTTTGAAAAGAAATTGAATTTGTTGTTGGATTTGGAAAAACACGAATAGTATTGGTCAATTCCAGTTGCGGAACTTCCAGAGTTTGGTCATTTACCTGTGTCAAAATACCAATAATGCCACTAACTGATTGGTTTTGATTTTCAGGAATAATCACAATTTCTCCAATAGAAATGCTGCTGTTTGTAGTGATAATGCTTCCTGAATTGACTGATTGAACAACCGATTGGGCTTTTCCAGATAGACTTATCATTAAAAAAAATAATAAAGTTTGTTTCATATTCTGTTGATTTTTTGGCAAATATAAAATTGTTATTGGTATTTTGATGTAGAATTATTTCTATTTGATACTATTTTTTACTATATTTCGTTATAATACTATGATTATGAAAAATTACATCAGCTATATCTTTTTTTTGTTTCTGGTAAATGCGTCTTTTTCTCAAGAGCAATTTTCAATTTATTTCGAAAGCAATAAGCATGAACCAATTGTAAAAGAAAATAGAAGATTACAACAATGGATTTTAGAAAATCCAACTTCAAAAATTGTTGCAATTAATGGTTATACTGACGAAGACGGAACTTCTGGCTACAACGATACTTTAGCAAAAAAGAGAGTAGATTTTATTTTTAATGAAGTAAAAAGTTACATCAAGATTAGAGAAGACTTTAAATCGAGAAGTTTTGGCGAAAATTTCAAACAAGCTGCGAATAAATCAGAGAATAGAAAAGTAACGATTTATTATATTTTAGAAAAAGATTTACCTCGCGAAAACGAAATTCTAGGCATTAAAGAAGAAAAAACTATTGAACCAAAAGTTGAAATCGACTATCCCGAAAAATTGGTTTTTGATAATCCAAACGGAACAAAATCGGAGTTCAAACTCGATAGAGCTTTTATGAAAAAAGTAGGAAATGCAACCGTTGGAGAAAAACTAACCATTGATAATTTAAATTTTATTGTAAACACTTTTGCCGTAGTTCCTGAGTCGAGAGGGAAATTATATGAGTTGCTTTTGGTGATGCAAAGTAATCCCAAATTGAAAATAGAAATTCAAGGACATTTGTGTTGTATGCCTACCGATAGAGTAGATCTTTCTACAAAAAGAGCAAAATCAATTTATAGTTTTTTGATTGCTAATGACGTATATTCTGGTCGATTGTCGTACAAAGGTTTTGGAAGTACACAACCAATTTATCCATTACCAGAAAAAAATGAAGCAGAAAGAGCCGCAAATCGTAGAGTAGAAATAGTAATTGTAGAAAATTAATGTTCAAAAGAGTAAAATATTTAGTTCTTCTCATTTCAATTTTCGGATTTGGTCAGAGCAAGTTTAGTGTTTATTTTGAGTTCAATCAACACCTTCCCAATCAGCAATCGATAGAACAACTTAAGGATTGGTATTCGAATAAAAATATAGAAGTTTTAAAAATAGAAGGTTTTTGCGACAGCACTGACACCAAGGAGTACAACAAAGAATTAGCAGAAAAACGTGTAAAATCCATTCAAGAGTTATTGCAAAAAAACAACGTTGCTTTAAGTGAAAATATTGAGTTGGTTTCTTATGGAAAAGATTTCAATCGTTCCGAAATTCAGTCTGAAAACAGAAAAGTAATAATCACGTATTTTGATACTGAAAAAGATTTTTTCCCCGAAACTGAAATTCCAAAAGGCGAATTGATTAAACGAATAAAAGAAGAAAAAAAATCGCTGGCAGCCAAGTTTCAAAAAGCAAAAGTCGAAGATTATATTCGAATAAACAATATTCATTTTGCATTAAATTCTGAGAAAATCATTCCCGAATCGTATGCTATTTTGGAAGAACTTTATATGATTATGGTGGTTAACCCAAAAATGGTTATCAAGATTAATGGAAACATTTGTTGTAATCCAAATCCAGCGGCAACGAAACTTTCGTATCGACGTGCTTTAAAAATTTTTAATTTTCTAAAAGGTCGTGGAATAGCGCAAAACCGATTGGCTTATAACGGAATTGGAAGCAATTTTCCAATTTATCCCATTCCTGAAAAAAATGAAGAAGAACGAATTGCCAACCGACGTGTTGAGATTTTAATTGTTAGAAAATAAATGAAAAAAGTTATTCTATATAGTATTCTTTTCTTTTCCTTTTTTGGTTTTGGTCAAAAGCAGTTTGAAGTGTTTTTCGATTTCAATCAAGATTTTCCTAATCCGCAATCGATATTAAAAATCAACGAATGGTTGTCTCAAAATAAATCTATCGAAGTGACTAAATTATCGGGTTATTGCGATAGTGTTGATACAAAGAATTATAATAAAAAACTAGCCGAAAGACGAATCGAAAATGTGATTCTTTTGCTTCAAAAAAGCGGAACTAAATTGGCTGAAAACCTTGTGCGAATTCCTTTTGGAAAAGACTTTAAGCTATCACAAATTCAAGCCGAAAACAGAAAAGTAGTCATCGAATATAAGGTAGATGAAAAACCAGTTGCTAGCGAATTGACAAAACAAATAAGGAATGCTAAAGCAGGTGAAACCATCAAATTGCCTAACATTTATTTCTACAATAATTCAGCTCGAATAGTTCCTCAATCGCAACTCGTTTTATACGATTTATTGTGTGCAATGGAAGAAAACCCAAAGCTTGTTATCGAAATTCAAGGACACATTTGTTGTCAGCTTGTTCAGGATGTTGCTGATATTTCAACTGCTAGAGCCAAAGCGATATATAATTTTTTGATACAAAATAAAATCGATAGAAAGCGAATGACTTATAAAGGATATGGTATTTCAAGACCAATTCACAAAATCCCTGAACAAAATGAAGATGAAGCTAACGAAAATCGTAGAGTAGAAATTTTGATTGTCAAAAATTGAGTTTAAAAAATTGTACTTTGTATTTCGTATTTCGTACTTCAAATTCCTATCTTTGCCGTACACAACTAACTACAACAAATGAGCTCTGATAACAGTCAACGCTACTCACTTCGTGGAGTTTCGGCTTCCAAAGAAGATGTACACAACGCTATCAAAAATATTGATAAAGGTTTATTTCCAAAAGCTTTCTGTAAAATCGTTCCCGATTATTTAACCAATGATGAAGACTATTGTTTAATCATGCATGCTGATGGTGCTGGAACAAAATCGTCATTAGCCTATATGTATTGGAAAGAAACAGGAGATTTGTCGGTTTGGAAAGGCATTGCTCAAGATGCGTTAATCATGAACATTGACGATTTATTATGTGTTGGAGCAACTGATACTATTTTACTTTCTTCAACAATTGGTCGTAATAAAAATCTAATACCTGCCGAAGTCATTTCTGCAATTATTAACGGAACGGAAGAATTGATAGCAGAACTAAAAACCTATGGAGTGAACATTCATTCTACTGGAGGCGAAACAGCTGATGTTGGTGATTTGGTTCGTACTATCATCGTAGATTCAACAGTTACTGCTCGAATGAAACGCGGTAAAGTAATTGATAATGCTAATATTCAAGCTGGAGATGTGATTGTTGGTTTGGCTTCTTTTGGTCAAGCCAATTATGAAAAAGAGTATAACGGTGGAATGGGAAGTAACGGATTAACATCGGCACGACACGATGTTTTCGCTAATTATCTTGCCGAAAAATTCCCTGAAAGTTTTGACAGTTCAGTTCCCAAAGAATTGGTCTATTCTGGAAATGTAAAATTAACCGATGCCGTTGAAAATGCTCCTGTAGATGCAGGTAAATTAGTGCTTTCGCCAACGCGAACTTATGCGCCAATTATCAAAACAATATTAGATAAATACACTCCAAATGATATTCACGGAATGGTGCATTGTTCTGGTGGTGCACAAGCAAAAGTGTTACACTTTGTGGACAATGTTCATGTGATAAAAGATAATTTGTTTCCAATTCCTCCATTATTCAAGTTAATCCAAGAACAATCAAAAACAGATTGGAAAGAAATGTATCAAGTGTTCAATTGTGGTCACCGAATGGAGTTATATGTTCCACAAGCTATTGCTAGCGATATTATTGCCATCTCAAAATCGTTTGGTGTTGATGCACAAATTGTAGGTAGAGTAGAAGCCAGCGAAAACAAAAAACTCACTATCACTAGCGAGTTTGGGGAGTTTGTTTACTAGTAGTTTAAAACAAACATAATTAATACACTTCATCCACTAATTTCTACAGTTCGGTAAACTATTATTTCATAGTTGTGTAAGATTGTACAATTTTGTCCTATCAAAATACAACCTCTATGAAAACTTTTTACAATCTAGTTTTATTTTTTATCAGCGTAACGGCTTTAGCACAAAACGAAATTTCGGGAACAGTTCTTGACGAAAAAAGCAAGCCAATCACTGGTGCAAACATCTATATTGATGGTTCGTATGACGGCGCATCGTCTGACGAAAATGGAAAATTCTCTTTCACAACAACGACTACTGGCAATCAAACGTTGGTAATTAGTTTTATTACCTATGAAAATATATCAGTTTCAATTGATGTTACAAATGCCAAAAACAAAACGTATAAAATGCGCGAAAGTGTTAACACTTTAGATGCGGTTATCGTTACAGCTGGAACGTTTGACGCTGGCGAAAAAGCTCGTGTTTCAGTTTTGAAACCATTAGATATTGTTACAACTGCTGGTGCGTTAGGTGATATTGTTTCGGCATTGCAAACGCTACCAGGAACAAACACCGTTGGTGAAGATGGACGACTTTTTGTTCGTGGTGGCGAAGCTGATGAAACCCAAACTTTTGTTGATGGAATTCGGGTAGCACAACCTTATGGTGCAACAACCGCAAATGTGCCAACTCGTGGACGATTTTCTCCATTTCTTTTTAGTGGAATGTCGTTTTCAACTGGAGGTTATTCTGCAGAATATGGCGAAGCGCTTTCAAGTGTTTTGTTGTTAAATACTCAAGACGAAATGGTGGAAGAAAAAACAGATATTTCCTTGATGACAGTTGGTTTAGGATTAGCCAACACCCAAAAATGGGGAAAAAATTCTATCTCTTTCAACACGGCTTACATCAATTTAGAACCATATCAAAAGTTAGTTCCACAAAATGCTGATTGGAACAAACCATATCAATCGCTTTCAGGTGAAGCAGTTTATAGATATAATTTTGAGAATGGTTTATTCAAATTATATGCTGCTTTTGATGCGGCTCAGTTTGACATTAACCAAGAAAGCATCAACTCAGCAAACAAAACTAGAATAGATTTGAATAATAACAATTTCTACTTGAATGCTTCATATAAAGCCAATTGGAGTAATCAATGGCAGTTTTTTACTGGATTAAGTTATGGTTTTGGTCAAAACAAAATTGGAATTAATGTTGACGATGCTAAAAACGATGAGCATTCGTCTCACATGAAATTACGATTGAAAAAATCATTTTCTGATAGAGTGAAGTTAACATTTGGTTCGGATTATTTCATCACGAAATTTGACGAAACTTTTAAAGAAAATTTGGGTAATATGTTTGCTATTGGTTACAATGCAAATATCGCGGCAGCTTATGCGGAAACAGATATTTTCTTTTCAAAAAACTTTGCCATAAAATTTGGTGCGCGACTTTCTAATAACGATTTGCTAAATGAAACAGTACTTTCTCCTCGTGCCTCAATGGCGTATAAAGTTTCTAAAAACGGTCAGTTCTCTTTAGCGTATGGAAGTTTTACACAAGCTCCAAGACAAGAATATTTGAAATATGCCGATTATTTAAGCAGCGAAAAAGCATCGCATTACATTTTAAACTATCAGTATAATAAAGACAGAAGAACGTTTAGAGCAGAAGCCTATTTCAAAGATTATGCTGATTTAGTGAAGTTTGACACGGATAGTCCACAATTTAATAGTAACTATTTCAATACTGGCGAAGGATATGCAAAAGGGTTGGACATTTTTTGGAGAGACAATAAATCAATCAAGAATTTAGAATATTGGGTTTCGTATTCTTATATCGATACGCAGCGAGATTACAGAAACTTTCCAACAGAAGTAACACCCAACTTCGTAGCAAAACATAGTTTAAGTGTAGTATCAAAATGGTGGATAAACAAATTAAAATCTCAGTTGAGTATTACCAATAGTTTTTCAACTGGACGACCATTTAACAATCCAAATGAAGCAAATTTTATGGCAGGAAGAACAAAAGGTTACAACAATCTTAGTTTGGGTTGGTCGTATTTATTAACACAACAAAAGATATTGTATTTCTCTGTGACAAATGTTTTAGCTACACAAAATGTGTTTGGCTACGAGTATTCGAATACAGTTAATGCCAACGGAACATTCGACAGAAGAGAAATTCGTCCGACAGCCGATCAGTTTTTCTTTGTAGGTTTCTTTTGGACTATTAGCGATAATATGAAGGATAATCAGTTGAATAATTTGTAATAAAAAGTAAAAATTAAAAAGTAAAAATTAAAAAGTCAAGAGTAGTATAGCTTATCACTATTTGCTAAAAGAAACAATTCATCCATCAAAAACGACAGTTCAGTAATAATAAATTTTATAGCCAATAGAACCGCTATACTTTTGGACTATAATTAAACAACAAGTTTCAATTAATCAATTAAAAAAATCAACAATTTAAAACCTTAGAAATTATGAAAACATTTATCATCATCACAGCTTTTTTTGTTAGTACAATGCTAACAGCACAAACTCAATATGAAACAGGAATGCAAAAAGCATTATCACTTTGGGGTGAAGGAAAAGCAACAGAAGCAACCGCTTTATTTGAAAGAATTGCTTCAGCAGAAAAATCAAACTGGTTGCCAAATTATTACATCGGAATGGTAAATGCTACCGAAGCTTTTAATCCAAAAAACAAAGACAAAGTAGCTTCATTGATTGAAAAAGCGCAAGATGCCATCGACCAAGCAAGTGTTATTTCTCCAAACAATGCTGAGATAATGGTGTTACAAGCAATGCTTTACACAGCTATTTTAGTACAAGATCCAATGACTAATGGTATGAAATATTCAGGATTAGCGATGGAACAATATTATAAAGCTCAAGCAATTGCGCCAAACAATCCAAGAGTAATGTTCTGCAAAGCAGAGTTTGAAATTGGTGGTGCAAAATGGTCTGGAGCTGATACAAAACCAATGTGTGCGCAAATTGCAAAATCAATTGAATTATTTGCTACTTTTAAAACGGATACACCTTTTGCACCAAATTGGGGTTTAGATAGAGCGCAAGAAGCGTTGAAAGGTTGTAAATAATAGTTTTATTGTAGAAACTTTTTAAATTTTATTCAAAACTAGTGCCATGAAAAATAGATATTTAAGAGAATTTCCAAGAGCAATTGTAATCGGTTTAGGGATTTTTTGTATCATAACCTTTATAAATGTATTGAATGGTGCTAGTTTACAATTTAATGACGAATTAAAATCAACATTTCTATATACATTACTTTACACTACATCTTTACATTTAGCAAACACATCATTATTCATTTTTTTAGACAAAATTTTTAAAGAAGAACGATTTTCAAAACGAAGAATATTTATTGGGTTTGCTTTATCATTTGTTCTTTCACTATTTGTAATTTTTTTACTCCGAGTTTTTGAAGATGTAGTTATTGAAGGAAGTACGTTTTTAGATTTTATAAAAAATGAAAAAGCGGGTAATTATATTGTAGCATCAGTTTTTACTTTTATTGTAATCTCTATTGTACACATCATATATCTCTACAAATATTATCAAGAGAATAAACTTAAAGAACAAAAAGTTATTGCAGGAACTGCTTCAGCGAAGTTTGAAAGTTTAAAAAACCAAATTGATCCACATTTCTTATTCAATAGCTTGAATGTTTTGAGTTCTTTGATTGAAGAAAATCCAGATAATGCGCAACGATTTACGACTTCATTATCAAAAATCTACCGCTACGTTTTGGAACAAAAAGACAAAGAACTAGTTCCAGTAGAAGAAGAATTGCAATTTGCTAAAACGTATATGAATTTGCTGAAAATGCGTTTTGAAAACAGTATCAGCTATGAATTACCAACCGATTTTGATAATTTAGAAGCTAAAGTCGTTCCGTTATCATTGCAACTTTTATTAGAAAATACCATAAAACATAATGTAGTAAGCGAGCAAAAGCCGTTGCACATTAAAATTTATATCGAAAACAATTATTTAATCATCGAGAATAATTTACAAAAGAAAGAAGTGCTTCAAGATAGAAAAGGCGTTGGACTGCAGAACATCGTTAATCGCTATGCACTGATTTCAGAACGAAAAGTTTTGGTGGAAGAAACATCAGAAGTTTTTAAAGTAAAAATTCCAATTTTAACCAAACAAATTGTCATCATGGAAACACAAAATATTTATAACGAAAATATGGCTTATGCCAAAGCTAAAGATAGAGTAAACCAATTAAAAGGATTTTATGGCAACTTAACTTCCTACTGCTTTGTTATCCCGATTTTAATTTTTATAAATCTAAGCACTTCAAATTTTCAGTGGTTTTGGTTCCCAATGTTGGGTTGGGGAATGGGTTTAACGTTTCACGCACTTGAAGTTTTCGGTTATGGAAAAACATGGGAAGAAAAGAAAATTAGAGAAATTCTTGAGAAAGAAAACAATCAAAGCAACAAATGGAATTAGCCATGGAAAATCAAGACAGTAAGAGTATTTTACAACAACTTGCTCGAGATAGAGTAAACAAATTAAAGAAGTTTTACACTCATTTGTTTATTTACGTTATTGGAATAGTGTTTTACATACTGAAAACATATTTTAACGTACCATTTAACTTTTTACCACTAAGGTATATAAATGAATTTGTAAT
Source organism: Flavobacterium dankookense (assembly GCF_004362665.1). Classification (GTDB taxonomy): domain Bacteria; phylum Bacteroidota; class Bacteroidia; order Flavobacteriales; family Flavobacteriaceae; genus Flavobacterium; species Flavobacterium dankookense. The sequence goes on from NZ_SNXR01000013.1 coordinate 197,632, forward strand.
GTGGGTTTGGACTTTTTTCTTAGTAGTTCAAGGAATACAAGTGTTTTTTGCTGAAAAAATTTTTGGTTCAAAATGGGAACAAAAGCAAATTGATAAAATACTGGAGAAAGACAAAACATCCAATAATAAATGGGAATAATCATGGAAAGGAATAATAACGAATACGAAAGATACCAAAAAGCGAAAAAGCAAGTAGAAGAAATCAAAGGGTTTTATGTTCATCTTTCTTCCTATATCGCAGTGATGATAGTGTTGATTTTTATCAATTTAAAATACACACCACACTATTTATGGTTTTTTTGGTCACTATTAGGTTGGGGAATTGGACTATTCATTCACGCTGCTTTGGTTTTCAAATTCTTAACCTTTATTGGTAAAGATTGGGAAGAAAGAAAGATTAAAGAATTTATGGAAGAAGAAAAATCAAAAAACAAATACAATTAATCATGGAAAATCAAGACGAAATTAGATATCAAGAAGCCGCAAAACGCGTAAAGAAAATCAAAGGATTTTATTCTCATTTAGGTGTTTATATTGTTGTAAACATTATGATTTTTATACTAAATGCTCAAAGTGTTAACGAAGGCGAAAGTTATTTTCAATGGAAAACGTTGTCAACTCCTTTCTTTTGGGGAATTGGATTAGTAGCTCACGGACTTTCGGTTTTTCTACCATCAATGATTTTGGGTGAAAACTGGGAAGAAAAGAAAATCAAAGAATTAATGGAAAAAGAAAAGAACAATAAATGGGAGTAATTTTGAAACTCAATCACCAATAGATAATAAACGCCAATGGAAACTATTTTTACAATTTTACTAATCATTCACATTATCGCTGGAAGTATCGGATTGCTAACAGGAACAATAAATATCATTAAAAAGAAAGGCGATAAAGCGCATAAAAACGTAGGTAAGTTTTTCTTTTATAGTATGTTGATAAATGGTTTCGCAGGTTTAGTAATTTCTTTAATTCATAGAAATGACTTTCTATTGATTGTTGCCGTTTTTTCTATTTATATGGTGGCAACAGGACAACGTTTTCTTTCTTTAAAACAGTTGCATAAAGAACAAAAACCAAAAACTATCGATTGGATTTTGACCTATACCATGTTAGTTTTTGCATTTCTTTTCATCATTTACGGAAGTTATTTATTGATAAACAAAGTCAATTTTGGAATAGTACTTCTTGTTTTTGGTGTAGTTAGTTGTTTGATGGCGATAAAAGACATCAAAGTCTATAAAGGTAATATCAAAGAAAAAAACTATTGGTTGTTATTGCACATTCAAAGAATGGTTGGTTCATACATTGCTGCATTGACGGCTTTTATCGTGGTGAATAATCATTTTTTGCCAGGAATTGTTGGTTGGTTGCTGCCAACAGTAATTTTCACACCATTAATTGTGAAATGGACAAAGCAATATAGAGTGCAAATTTAAGGTTCCATTTTACGCAGAATAAAGTTTAGAAGTCAAATCATCAAATCCACAAATAATCAAATATGAACATCATTATCATTGAAGACGAAAAACCAGCCGCACGATTATTGCAAAGAAAGGTTGAAAAATTAGGATTGCAAGTCAACACCATGTTGCATTCGGTTGAAGAAGCCATCAACTGGTTCAACAGTAACCAACATCCTGATTTGATTTTTCTGGATATTCAACTTTCCGATGGATTATCATTTGAAATATTTGAGCAAATCGAAATCAAAAGTGCCGTGATTTTTACCACTGCTTATGATGAATATGCCTTACGAGCGTTTAAATTAAACAGTATTGATTATTTGTTGAAACCTATTGACGAAGACGATTTAGAAATTGCGGTTAATAAATTCAAAGCTAGAAACGTTGCAGCTCCAAGTTTGTCTTTAGACTTCGAAATGATTAAAAAAATGTTGGTTAACCCAATGGATCGCGAATATAAAAAACGCTTCACGATAAAAATGGGGCAACAACTGAAAATGATTGCCATTGAAGAAGTAGAATGTTTCTACAGCGAAAACAAAGGAACATATCTGCATACTTTGGATAATCGTGATTATTTGTTAGACAACACTTTAGAACAACTCGAAACCGAACTCGATCCAAAACTATTTTATCGAGTTTCAAGAAAATTCATCATCCCGATGAAAGCGATAAAGGAAATTCAGTTGCACAGCAATTCACGACTGAAAGTGATTTTACCAACCTACAAAGACGATGAGGTAATTGTAGCTCGCGAACGTGTGAATGATTTTAAGGAATGGTTGGGGTAATTTAATCCTGAATTCTATTTTTCAAATCCATTTGAGAATGTAAAAACCTTGTGATTTCTATCGTTTCGTTATCTATTTTTCGATAAAAAATGATATGTCTTACAGATTTGTATCCAAAAATTTCTTTTGAAATTTCAGAATAATTTTTACCGAGATTTTGATTTCTTGCTAACTCTTTACAATCGTTTAGAAGTTGAAAATAATATTTATCAGCTTGGCTTTCCGACCATTCTTCAAAGGTGTAATTCCAAATTTCAGATAAGTCATCAACAGCTTTATTGGTTAATAAAAAATTAGCCATTTTTTTTCTTTGCTTTTAGAAGTTCAAGATGATTTTTTGCATCAAAATTTTTAGCAATTCCACTTTCAATTCCTTGATGAATAGCATTTTTTAAAGCTAAAATTTTATTTTCTTCTTCTTCTAACAAGCGCAAACCAGCACGAATAACTTCGCTCGTATTTTTAAAACGACCTTGATTCACTTTTTTATCCACAAAATCTTCAAAATAATCTCCCAAAGAAACAGATGTATTTCGTCCCATAATTTTTAATTTTAATCAAAGTTACCAAAAATTGGTAATTTTTACAAAAAAAATAAAATTTACTTTTGCTCGCGAACGTGTGAATGATTTTAAGGAATGGTTGGGGTAAGATAAACTTTTCATTCGGTTTTTATAAACTCAACTCTTCTATTTTTTTCACGTCCTTCAGCGGTATCATTTGAAGCTATTGGCTGTGTACTTCCAAAGCCTTTATGAGAAAATCGACTCGTAGCTATACCTTTTGAAACAAGGTAGTTCAGAACTACCTTGGCACGTTCTTCAGAAAGTGATTGATTTTTAGCCTCTGTACCTTTGTTATCGGTATGACCTCTAATTTCTATTTTTATAGACAAATTAATTTCAAGTTGTTGGGCTAATTTATTTAAAGGTTCAAAAGATTGCTCCAATAAAATCGATTTGTTGGTTTGAAATAATACGTTTTCTAGAATGATAATTTCTTCATATTTGTTAGCTCCTGGTAATCCATAAACACTTCCTAAGTCAAAACCTGGAGAGGAACCTTTATTGTCTTTACCAATTATTTTAATGTATTTAACTTGTTTTTTATAATTGATTTTTGCCAAATCAAATTCATTAACACTACCATCTCCAGCAACACCTAAAAAAGTATATTCTAAATTATCAGAACTTACAAATACATCAGCATATTCACCTGCACCTCCAACTTCTTCAATAAAAATATCATTCTGTTGTGGTGCATCAATTATGTAATTATCAGTAAATCCCACAATTATATAGCTGTCTTGAGGTAAACTAATGAAGCAGTCATTTTTAAAGAAAAGAGAGTCTAAAGATACTGCGATTCTCTTTGACGGAACTTTTGAACCTCCATAAAACTTATCACGAGTTTTGGAAGTACTATTATAAGAGTCAATGATTGTATCGGGATATTGACTTTGGTTTTGAGAAAATAGAATAAAAGGTAGTAATAAGAAAAAAAGATGAAATGATTTAATCATGTTCAATTGAAAATTAAAATGTTTTAATATTAAACGTATAGAATTAATAATTATTGTTCAACTTTTTTGAGAATTTTAAAATAAGAGTAATAAATATTTAATTTTAGTATTTAGCTGATGCAAAAAATCATTTTTTAAGTAAAAGAAGGAAAAATATAATAAAAATTAACCCTCACAGCCTATAAAGACGATGAAGTAATTGTAGCTCGCGAACGTGTGAATGATTTTAAGGAATGGTTTGGGTATTTAAAAAAGTGGCTCAAGTTTACCTTTTAGTTTCACGATATTTTTATAATCCCATTGTATATTGAATGATTTTTCAACCCAGCGTTTTACATCGTCAGTATTTACTTGGTTTAAAGACGTGTAAGTTATGGAAGCATCTTTAAATTTTCCTGAGCCAATTTTTAGTTGTTCTTCATCAAAACTTGCGCCACTCCAAAACATCAATCGCAAACCGTTTTTCAGTTTGTCAAAACCAACAATTGGGTTTCCGTCTATAAACCAAACCGGATGACGATGCCAAATTTTATTTTCGGTTGAAACCAAATTTGCTTCAATCACTTCAAATAATCGATGAGCAATTTCCTGATAATTTTCATCCAAAAGCGAAATGTAATTGGTGATTTCTTCTTTCATTATTTAAAAAATGAAATAAAAAAACCGCCATAAATGACGGTTTCTTTCTGTTTATAATTCTTCGAATACTTGTTGTTCGTTTATGGCAGCTTTCCTAACGTTGATTACTTTATTATCACTTCCAACGACAAAAGCCACAAACTCTACATTTTGAGCATTTGCAATGTTTGAAGGTAAAGGAATATTAAAGCTACGTTGATAAACATTAGCAGGAACAGTTTCTGAATTAGCAATGTTATCTCCTAAAATAGGTGTTATACAATCACGAAGAACATGATTGTGAGTATAGTTTGGAAGCGGGTGTATTGCGCCATAATAATTGGTGTAATTATATTGGTCATAAATCAAACCATTCTCCAAAACATAGACTACCAGTTTTAGATTATCAAATGTATTACTGAACTTCACATTTACATCTAGTGAAAGTTGATTTCCAGTTAATGTTGAGTTCATAGCTAATCCAAGTTTTGGATTGTCACCTTGCGTAAGTGTTAGAGCTTGATTAACGTTATTTGGTTCTGGAAAATTCCATTGAATTGTTCTGTTTAATGTTGATTTTGGATAACCAGGAATGTTAATTAAATTTTCAAGTTCCGTTGCATCATAATTAAATGGATCATAATTACTACTAGTTGGATTAGAACTAGCTCTGTGAATGGCAACTGCAACAGCTTTATCCGTTTGGTTATTTACTAAGTCTATTGCATGAGCAACTCTTGGACAATAGCCACACCAAGTTCCTGTGTAATCTTCAATTAAAACCCGTTTTGTAAAGTTTACTTCGGTTCCATCAAAGTAACTTATAGTCATTATCTCAGACTCTACACCAAGATAAACGGCTTTAACAGAGTAGTTTCCAACACTGTTTGATTGATAAGTATTACCATTAATTTCTACATTGTTTACAAAAAAAGTTGCATCAGAAGTTACATCAACATCGTAATTATTTTTTACAGTAAATGTAAACGTTGACCCAATAAGTTTTGTAGTATTATCAGTAGTGATATAAATTGTGTCAACTTCATTCAGAATAGTATACTCTTCATTACAAGATGTTTGTAATAGAGATAATAATACAATGTAAAAACCAATAATCTTTTTCATTTATTTTTTCAAAACTTTTATTGTTCCGATTATACCATCTTTATTTTCAAATTTAGCAAAATATACCGCTGATTTTAGACTAGAAAAATCAATCGTATTCTCACCAGTTAAAAAATAATTTTTCGAAATAATTTTACCGTTAATATCACTCAAAATAACGTTAGTATCAATTGTTGAATTAAAACTTAAGGAAGAAGAAACTATTGTACTGTTTAATAAAATTCCTTTATTTTTTAATGTATCAAAATCCGATGAACTAAGGTTTGGCTGATAGCGATAGGTAATTGATATGCTATTACCGATTTCAACACCAGAGTCATTTAGTTGATAAAATTTAAGTCTATAATCTATTGGGAAATTTTCTCCATTACCAGTATTTGTATTCCAAAAATGATCAAAATTACCGTTGCTTTCACCAGGTCCAAGTGTTAATGGAAAATTTGGAGGATAACTATTTCCTGCTGTTATCGAAAAAAAACATAAGTCACCAAAACAAAGCTGAAAATCCGAACCATTAGCATTAATAATTTCTTCCACTTTAATTTTTACATTTATATCATCTGTAGTTGATGTATTAGTGACTTTAAATTTAAATTCTGCAATAGCAGCACTTATTCCATCAAATGTAAAGATATCACCATCATTGATTATTGGACCATTAAGTTTAGAAACGCTAAACTGTGCCTGTGATGAAAGAGTTGCTAATAGAATAGCAATTATGCTAAGAAATTTTTTCATTTTTATTTGATGATTAATTTAATTGTTTCAGAGTAGTTGTCACCAGTAACTTTTGCTAAATATAAACCACTATTCAATTGGTTAATATTGATTATAGCGTTGTTTTCCATATTAGTTCCTGCAAAAACTTTTTTACCACTAATATCATAAATTTCTACATCTACTAAAATTTCAGTAGTTAAAGTAAAAATACCATTTGATGGATTTGGCAACATTGAAATTTTTGCAATTTCATTTTCATTTACAGAAAGTGATGATGTTGTTCTAAAAGCAGCTGATCTATTTAATGCGGTACCAAAATTTGCTACCGATAAATTAAAGATTGAATTATCACCATTAAAAATTTCTAAACCATGTGGTGTGCTTCCATAACCCCAACCATCTCCATAACTATCTAATAATTCTACAGAAAAACAATCAGTAGCATCTGTTAAAGTTAAATTATGGATTTTTGTTGTATTTGCATCAGCACCACCACCATTTGGACTTCCAACATATGGTCCGCCACTCGCAATAATAGTTCCTGCACCATTTTTTATTCTCCAGCTAATTTCAGTTGGATAATCATCTGTATAAACCCTTACTTGTGCTTGTAATGCAGAATTATTTGCTAAATTGAAAGCTACGACTTCATTGGTTAAATTATTGTTGTATGGTGTAGCATTATTTATATTTGAAATTTCAACTTCATATTGAGAGGTTGCATTTAAATCAACTGCATTGAATGTTACGTTTGCTGAGTTGTACATTGTTAAAACACCTGCATAATTTTTTGTTGCCACAACAGAACCATTTTCTTTAAGAGAAAGTGTTGCACTAGTTATTGAATTAGTACCGTAATTTTTGATTTTTGCTACTGGAATAGCAGTAGTTGAACAACTATTCAAATCATCCATTTCAACTTTACCATGATTTTGTGCGCCTGGCATAGTTCCACAATTACTATTTAGATTATTTCTTAGAGATGTTACATTTGCAGTTTGTATACTTGTAACAATTCCGGTTGGACAAATTCTAAATAAGCTTGGAAAGTAAGTTATACCATATAAATCTGAGATTTGACTATTATCAATAATTGGATAAGGAGTATTTGCAACCCAATTGCCTTGAGTATTATTTCCAGTTCCATTTAAATCAGCAGAAGTCGTTTGTGCGTCACCTTCTACAAATAAAACAACCAAATCATTAGAACCATTTGGTCCATATGAATTGTATAAATCTTCAAGCGCATGACCGTTGTGAAAATTCCAACACGGACCACACCATGTTGCAGAAATATCAAGGATAACAGTTTTTCCTTGAGCCAAATATGTTGATAGTGTATGCGTTTGTCCATTAATATCAGTAACCGTGAAATCTGGTGCTTGAACACCACTAATTTGAGAATTAATGGTCATAGATGTGCAACAAAGTAGAAGAGCAAGTAGAGTTTTTTTCATTTAATTTGATTTTTTTAGTTTGTTAGTTGGTTATTAATTAATTAAAAACAAATATTAAAAAAAATTATTCTAAATCAAAAAAAAAACAAATATTTGTCAAACTTTTTTTTTAACAATTCATTAACCTTTTCATGCTATTATGAATAAAATTTATCTAGTTGCAGTTCTATTCTTAACTTTTTCTGCTTTCTCACAATCCAAATTACCGAATGTAACTGTTAAAGATTTGGATAATAATCCAATTAATGTTTCTACAGATTTTACTGAACAAGATAAAATATATGTTTTTTCATTTTGGGCTACATGGTGTGTGCCTTGTATCAATGAGCTAGAGGCTATAAATGATGTTTATGCTGATTGGAAAAAAGAACTCAACCTTGAATTAATTGCAGTTTCTATTGATGATTCTCGTACACAAAAAAGAGTAAAACCACTTTTAAACGGAAAAGGATGGGAATACAAGATGTTACTGGATGGTAATCAAGATTTTAAAAGAGCATTATCTATAGCAAATATTCCTTACACCATTATTGTAAAAAATCAAAAAATTGTTCATATACAAAATGGATATAGTCAAGGTGCTGAAAAAGAATTATTTTCTGTTTTAAAAACATTATAAAATGAAATATTTATTCTTTGCATTAGCACTGTTATCTATAAAAGTTTCTTTTGCACAAAATAATAAAAATAAATGGGGAACTGTTTTTGGTGGTTTCGAATCCAATGCCCAATGGTATTTAAATGACAAAGAAAGAGGTTTGCCACATCCAGAAGATCCAATTCGTTCTAATAACTATTTGTTTTTAAATTATAATTATAAAAAATGGACGACTGGTTTTCAAATAGAGTCTTATGAACCAAATGCATTGCTAAATTTCAATCCCAAATATAAGGGTACAAATTTTGGAACTTATTTCATAAACTACAAATCAGATAAATTTGAAGCAACAGTTGGTCATTTTTACGAGCAATTTGGAAGTGGATTAATTTTGCGAACATGGGAAGACAGAGCTTTAGGTATCAATAATGCTATTCGTGGCGCAAGAATTATTTACAGACCAACAAACGACATCGTATTAAAAAGTTTTTATGGACAACAACGTTCTGGTTTTGATGTTTCGAAAGGGAAAATATTTGGTGCAGATCTTGATTACAACCTATCAAATTTACTTAAATTTTCAAAAACTGATTTAAGTTTTGGAATTTCATATGTTGGAAGAAAAGAAGAAATTGAACTTGAAAATCCTAGTTTCTCTGAGTTAACAAATGCTTTTGGTGCAAGAATAAATTTTATGCACGATGCTTTTTATGTAAATTCTGAAGTCAATTTTAAATCAACAGACGGAATTTTAAATGTTCAAAATAAGTTAAATAATGATTTTGTAAAATCAGGTAGTGCAATTGGATTAAATTTTGGGTATTCAAAAAAAGGTTTAGGAGTTGATGTTTCTTTAAGACGACTTGAAAATTTTAGTTTTCTTTCTGAAAGAATTCCAACAAGTCTTCTCGACGGAAATACGAGTTTAAACTATAATGATAAAATTTTAAATTTTACTCCTGCTTTAACAAAACAACACCACTCCAATTTAGCAAATATTTATGTTTACCAAGCTCAAAATCGAGTTGATTTTTCAGATCAATCCATAATGAAAGCTGGAGAAACAGGTGGACAGATTGATTTTTTATATAAATTTCAAAAAGGAACATCTTTAGGAGGAAAATATGGAACAAGTGTAGCTGTAAATCTTGCCTCTTGGTATAATTTACCAGGAAAATATTCTTTTGTTCCTTCTGATTATGATGTTGATTTTTTCGGTGTTGGAAATAAATATTTTTCAGATTACAATATTGAGATAAAAAAGAAATTATCACAAGAATGGTTGACTGGATTTTACTTTATAAATCAATATTATAATCGTAGGTTTATTGAAGGTGGAGATGAGATAAATTCAAATATCATAGCAGCTGAAGGAATTTATTCTTTTGGAAAATCAAAATCAATCCGTTTTGAAGCAGAACATCTTTGGGCTGATGCCGACAGAAAAAATTGGATTGGTGGAACTTTGGAGTATAGTTTCAATGATAAATTATCTGTATATGTTTGGGATATTTACAATTATGGGAATAAAAATGAATTAAATAAAACACACTATTATAATGTTGGCGGAGCTTATAGAAAAGGAGCAAATCGTATTGCTTTCAACTATGGAAGACAACGCGGTGGATTAGTTTGTGTTGGTGGTGTTTGCCGATTTGTTCCAGAAAGTACGGGATTTACTATTAATTTAAGCACTTCTTTTTGATAATATCAAAATATCATTCCATTTACAATATAAATTTTTGTTAATACCAAGCAGCTTCTTATCTTAACTCACTAACTTCGTAGATTATGATAAAAAAAGCTGTTCATCATTTATTCGTTTTACTTTTCGTTACTTTTTCGGTTCAAGCGCAAGAAAAAGTTACGGTTTATGATACCTATGACGATTTTGCCACAAACATTTTGATAGAAGACGAAAACATTTATGTTATCAATTTTTGGGCAACTTGGTGCGCGCCGTGTATCAAAGAATTACCGTATTTTGAAAAATTAAACGCCGAGAATAAGAACGTAAAAGTCATTTTTGTCAGTTTGGACAGCAAGAAAGATTTAGACAAAAAACTCATTCCATTTATCGAAAAAAGAAAATTGAAATCCAAAGTTTTGCTCTTAGCAGACAAAAATTATAATTCGTGGCTTTCCAAAGTAGATGATGATTGGTCTGGTGCTATTCCGGCTACGTTACTTCTCAATGGAAAGAAAAAACAATTTGCCGAACGCGATTTTGAAAATTTTGATGAACTTAATCAATACGTAAACTCATTTATCAATCTAAAATAATAATTATGAAAATAGTAACATTACTTATGATGTTTTTTTCTTCCTTTTTAGTTGGAGAGAAAACGTTATCAACTGGTTATCAACCAGGCGATAAAGCAACAGATTTTAAACTTAAATCAGTTGATGGAAAGCAATACAGCATGGCAAATTATAAAGATGCTAAAGGTTTTATTGTTGTTTTTACATGCAATACGTGTCCGTTTGCAGTAAAATATGAAGACAGAATTAACGATTTGGCAAAGAAGTATAAAGAGAAAGGGTATTATCTTTTGGCAATCAATCCAAATGATCCTGCGGCGCAACCTGACGATACTTTTGAATTGATGCAAAAGAAAGCCAAAGAAAAAGGATTTTCGTTTCCTTACTTAGTTGATGAAGGACAAAAAATCTATCCACAATATGGTGCAACCAAAACGCCTCATGTATTTCTTCTTGATAAAAATCTTATCGTAAAATATATTGGTGCGATAGATGATAACACCGATGATGCTTCGGCAGTAAAAGAAAAATATTTAGAAAATGCCATTGCGGCTTTAGAAAAAGGAACTGAACCTTCTCCAGTGGTTACAAAAGCCATTGGATGTTCGATAAAGGTGAAGAAAAAAGCATAACAAATACAACAAAAAAGACTTCAATTTGAAGTCTTTTTTTAGTTTATAAATCGTTTTCTAATCAATATTAATACAAAGATTAGAATGGAGAAAACTATAAAAAAGGGAACGATAAATTCAATCCAACCTAAAGGTAGCATTACCGCTATAATCAATAATTGGAATCCTAAACCATAAATTGAAAGTAGTGTCATAAACCAGTTTGGAAATGTCTTGACTTTGTAGGCATCATTGTCTAAAGCGTGTATCATTTTATCAAAACTACCATAAACTACAGTATAAATTTTAAATAAAACATCAACGGATTTTTGAGTTTCGCCTGGCAAAGCTTTGGGCGTTTTGTATTCAAACACTTTACTCGTTGTATCGCCACCAACAGATTTGTTTCTCAAGATAACATAATAGTAATTGTATAATGTTCCTTGGAGCTGAATACAAATAAAAGCCAATAAACTAAACCAAATAGTAGTTTTTGAAACATAACAAATGGTCATTAAAAACAGAAAATTTAAAATAATATCAAAAACACTATCCAAATATCTTCCCGAATAGGATGGCGTATTTTTCATTCTTGCCAGTTCACCGTCAGCTGCATCAATACCCGATTTTAGCACGATAAAAAAAGCGGCTAGCCAATATTGATTATTTATGATAAAATAAATAGCTAATATTCCAGAAATTCCGAAAAGGAGCGTAACATGAATAGGAGTAAAGCGAGTTTCTTTTAATTGATTAGCAAAAAATCTCCCGAAAGATCTTCCATAATCTGATAAATCTAAAAATTTATCTTCTTTGGCAAGTTTTGACATTTAAATGGTTAACAAGTAACTGCGACAATATAGTCTGTATCAATATAATTTTATTCTAATTTTTTTCTTGAAAATTGTTCTAGTATCATGTAAAATTGAAATCCAAATAATACAGTAGCTAGAACAATATGTAGTGTTTGTGTTCCAAATGGGAAATCAAAATAATACATTGCAATTCCAGTAATAATCTCCGAAATTAGCAAAAGCATAACCCAATTCATTTTCTCAAATCCCAAATTCAGTTTTTTGTTTCGGTTAATCAAATACAAATTAACAAGAAAAACTAAAATTGAAAAACTCCTGTGAATATAAAAAGAGAAGCTTGGATTTTGAAGCCACGTTTCTTTTGGTAAACCTAATTCGATTATTTCATCAACATGTTCTCGAACACTTGTGCCAAAAATTATTTGGATAATAGTAAACACCAAGGCTATTAGTAAAAAGTTTCTAAAACGGTTATCTTCAACTCGTTTTTTGTGGTTAATTTTGGTTTTGTAGATAATCAATAGCTGTAATGCCACTATTAACAAAGCAGCTAGCATGTGCGTTGTTATTTTAACAGGATTCAATACCGAATCAACAACTGTTTTTCCTAGCCAAGCTTGAAAACCCATCAACACGCATACAAAAAAAGAAAGGAAAATTAATTTCTTATTTTCACTTCGGTAACCAAAAGACAATAGAAATGTTACAAAACAAGCAATTCCTGCAAGTGCGCCAAGTAGTCTATTAATATACTCAACCCATGTGTGCATAGGATTAAAAATTGCGTAATCGTGTTTTGTATATTTTTCCCAATCTTTTTGTTCAAAAGTTTTATTTGATCTAAAATCTTTGTTTGCAACCCAAAGCGTTTCATCTTTAATGATTACTTGACCTTTGTCGTATTCTTTTCCAGAAGCAAAAAGTAATTCTTTTTCCTGTGTTGGCGGAATATAGTAACCAAAGCATTTTGGCCAATCAGGACAACCCATTCCTGAACCGGTCAATCTAACAAATGCTCCAGCAAAAATGACCAGATATACTAGAACTAAAGCAATCTTTGCAGATTTTTCAAAATATTTTTTCATGTTTATAATTCTAATACAAAAATAGATAATCTTATAAATTTTAATCTAGAACAAAAGTTAATCTATCCTTTATTCTTTCGATTTTTTCAGTCCAATATCAGTTGCTTTTTTCAAAACAAAATCCAATGCTGCTTGATATTCATTTGGGATTTCGCCTTCAAGAATAGCTTCTTTTACAGCTTCTTTCAAAACGCCAATTTCTCTCGATGGTTTTAAATTAAAAAGCTCCATAATTTCTTCTCCCGAAATTGGTGGTTGAAAATTACGAACATGATCGCGTTCTTCTACTTCAATAATTTTCTTGCGAACAAGGTCAAAATTATCGTGATATTTCTTGAATTTTTTGGGATTTTTGGTCGTAATATCTGCTTCGCAAAGTGTCATTAGATTGTCCACATCTTCACCAGCATCAAAAACCAATCGTCGCACAGCCGAGTCAGTAACAATATCATCGGCTAAAATGATTGGTCGAGAACTCATCATGACCATTTTTTGCACAAATTTCATTTTTTGATTTAATGGCATGTGTAAACGTTCAAATATTTTTTTCACCATTTTTCCGCCAAGAAATTCATGACCATGAAACGTCCAGCCTTGTTTTTTATTAAACTTTTTAGTTGGTGCTTTTCCAATATCATGAAGCAAAGCAGACCAACGAAGCCAAACATCATCAGTATTTGGGCAAATATTATCTACAACTTCTAGTGTATGATAGAAATTGTTTTTATGTGTTTGTCCTTCAATTTCTTCCACATTATTCAAAGCCGTCAACTCTGGAAGAATGATGTCTAAAAGTCCAGTTTTATACAAATGCAAAAATCCAATAGATGGTTTTGGCGTTTCTAAAATTTTATTCAATTCATCTACAATTCTCTCGCCTGAAATAATTTTAATGCGGTCTTTATTTTCGGCTATAGCTTGAAGCGATTTTTCTTCAATGGTAAAGTTCAATTGCGTTGCAAAACGTATTCCTCGTAACATTCGCAATGGATCATCAGAATAAGTTATGTCAGGATTTAAAGGTGTTTTGATGATTTTATTTTCTAAATCTTCTAAACCATTGAACGGATCAATTAATTCACCATAATTAGCCGTATTTAATGAAAAAGCCAATGCGTTTATGGTAAAATCACGACGATTTTGATCATCTTCTAATGTTCCATTTTCAACCGTTGGATTTCGACTTTCTTCTGTGTAGCTTTCTTTTCTGGCGCCAACAAATTCAATATCAATTTCTTTGTAACGCAACATTGCTGTTCCATAATTCTTAAAAACCTGAACTTTGGGTTTATTGGGTAATAATTCGGAAACTTTTAAAGCCAAATCAATTCCAGAACCAACAGCTACAACATCAATGTCTTTTTTAAAATCGCGTTGCAATAAAAAATCACGAACAAAACCACCAATAACGTAACTTTCAAGATTAAGTTCTTGACTCGCTTTGGAGATTATTTCAAATATTGGATTGTTTAAGGCTGTTTTGTAGTTCATAATTTATTTTCAATCTTGTCATTCCGAGGAACGAGGAATCTCATAATCAGAATAGTTTGATGAGATTCCTCGTTCCTCGGAATGACAACGAGTAGTGTTTTATTTACGTATAATTGTTACTTGACTATCATTGGTCAACTTAATAATCGTTGATGGTTTGTCACAAATTTTTTCGCGGTGCAAATTTACAACATAGTCAACACCATTTATAATTTCGGGAGCTATTTCTTTGAAAGATTTTGGAGTAAACATACCCGAAATATTTGCTGAAGTGGATACCAATGGTTTTTTCATTCGCTCCATCAATTTGAAGCAAAAAGGTTCTTTAACAATTCTTACTCCAAGAGTTTTGTCTTCCGCAATAATGTTGGCAGCTACGTTTCTTGGATTATCTAGAATTAAAGTGGTTGGTTTCTCGGATAAATCCAGAATTTGCCAAGCTACTTCTGGAATTTCTTTGAAAACATTGTACATCATTTTTTCGCCATTCATTAAGCAAATCATACTTTTGCTTTCTTCGCGTTGTTTCAAAGCGTAGATTTTTTTTATCGCTTCCGGATTTGTAGCATCACAACCAATTCCCCAAACCGTATCAGTTGGGTAAAGAATAATTCCTCCGTTTTGGATTACTTCAAAGGCGTTATGAACTTCTTCGTTGATATTCATTTTTTCAAAATTTTAGCAAAGATAAAGCAAACTCATAGAAAAATAGTTTTAGTTATATTTGTAAAAAAAAAGAAATGCAACTCATATTATTTTGGATTTTGTATCCAATCCTGTTTTTAATCTCAATTTTACCTTTTAGAATTTTATACATTGTTTCTGATGGCGTTTATTTTTTGGTCTATTATGTTATTGGTTACAGAAAAAAAGTAGTCAGAGAAAATATCGCATTATCATTACCACATCTTTCCGAAAAAGAGCGAAGAGAAATTGAAAAAAAATCATATAAACACCTGTGTGATATGTTTTTAGAAATGATAAAAACGATGTCAATTTCGGTGAAAGAAATTGAAAAGCGTTTCGTTGTAAAAAATTTAGATGAATATTTAGAGCTAGAAAAAGAAGGGAAAAGTATAGCGTTAATGTGTGGTCATTATGCTAGTTACGAATGGAGTATTTCAATTAATAGTCAAATCACTTTTGATGGATTTGCCATTTATAAAAGAATTACCAATAAACATTTTGACAATTTGGTAAAAAAAATTCGCTCTCGTTTTAAAGCATATTTAATCACAACGAAGGAAACCATCCCAACAATTGAAAAAAATGATGAAAATGGAGTGAAAGGATTATATGGTTTTGCTAGTGACCAATCGCCACAAATAAGACAGAAAACCTATTGGAGTAAATTTATGGGAATTGAAGTTCCTGTATATGTTGGAGCAGAAATACTTGCTAAGAAGTTCGATATGAACATAATGTTTATGAAAATCAAAAAAGTTAAACGAGGTTTTTATGAAGCAGAATTTGAGCTTTTAACTAAAGAGCCAAAATCAATTCCAGATTTTCAGATTACGGAAACATTTTTACGAAAAGTAGAACAACAAATTTTAGAAGCACCAGAATTTTATCTTTGGACGCACAAAAGATGGAAACATAAAGGCAAAAACAAATTGAATAAGGAATCGTAACTTACAATTTTATTTTTGTAGTATTGTAATAATGAAATTATCTGTAATAATCACCACCTATAATGCTGAAGAATGGCTTCACAAAGTGCTTGTAGGTTATAGTGTTCAAACTATAGATGATTTTGAAATTGTCATTGCAGATGATGGTTCTACCGATAAAACAAAAGCAGTTTTAGCCTTATTTTCAAATAAATTTAAGTATCCAATTGTTCATGTTTGGCATGAAGATAAAGGTTTCAGAAAATCAGAGATTTTAAATAAAGCCATTCTTAAAACAAATTCTGATTATTTACTTTTTACTGACGGCGATTGCATTCCGAGAAAAGATTTTGTTTCAATTCATTTAAAAAATAAAGAAGTCAATTATTTTCTTTCGGGTGGTTATTTCAAATTGCCAATGGACGTTTCTAAAGCCATAACGGATAACGATATTGAAACTCAAAATTGTTTCAATGTTTCTTGGTTAAAAAAACAAGGCTTAAACTTGAATTTTAAAGCAACCAAACTCACACATAATAGGTATTTTGCCGCATTTATGAATTGGTTAACGCCAACCAAAAGAACTTTCAACGGACATAATACTTCTTGTTTTAAAAAAGATATTTTGGCAGTTAATGGTTTTAATGAAGACATGCAATATGGTGGTTTGGACAGAGAAGTTGGCGAAAGAATGTTTAATAACGATTTATTTTCAAAACAAATTCGATACTCAGCAATTTGTATTCACTTAGATCATTCTCGCGGTTATTACAGTCAAGAAGGTTGGAATAAAAATTTAGCTATCAGAGCTTTCAACAAAAAAAATGGTGTCGTGAAAATCAAAAACGGTATAGAAAAACTACCTTAATTTTTTGATGGTTTTCCAAATAGCGAATGCATTTTCATTCTTCTAAATAAAGAGATTTTCCTTTTCTTCGGAACACCATTTTTGGCAATATAATTTTTTACTGCTTCAACCATTCTTTCTGCGGATTTTCCATCGTTATAGGGATGATATTGTTCAAAAATGTCTTTTCTGTTTTTTGCAAAAGTATCTTCAGAAAGGTTTTTTTCTACCAAAGGAATTAATTGAGCATAATCAAAGCTGTTTTCCCAAACGATATTTTCAGAGATGTTTTTGAAAGTTATTGCGGGTTTATTTAAAAGTAAAAATTCATAAATTACAGAAGAAGTATCACTAATCATTAAATCAGCCATTAGTAGAAATTTGATGATATTTTTTTCTGTTTCAAAAATAATATTCGGTGTTTCATCGGCTAGATTTTTGTATATATCTAACCAATTTTTATCCATCAAAGGATGAAATTTTAATAGAACTAAATAATCAGGATTTTTAACCAATGCTTTTAACTCATCAACCAAAAACGGTGCTGAAGTAAGTTTTGGCGAAAAAGTTGGTGCATAGAGCAGTATTTTTTTTGCATTGAAATTGGCTAAAAGCTGCTTCTTTTCATCATCATATAAATGTAAGTCAGTTCCATATACATCAAGTTTTGGCCAACCCGTTTCGATAACGTCAAAATCTTGGTATTTATTTTTAAAATCAATAAATTTTTTAGTAAAATATGGACCTTGGGTTAAGTATAAATCAAAATAGTGACGAATTCTAAAATGTCCTTTTTTCTCTCCAGCCAAACCATGAAAAACTTGTACTTTTAATCCATGCAAATAATGAGGAACTTCGTTTCCGGGAACAAAAATAGCATCTGCTTTATAGTTTTCTAAATTAGTAATTAATGATGTATGATTTTCATTCTTAAAGGGAAAATCAGGTAGTATTTTTTCATTGATGTACCAAATGTAATCATGGTTTTTTGCCAGTAAATAATTTTTTATTGGTTCAAGAATTCCAAAGGAATAATTATTTTGACAAAAAAGAATACATTTCATTTTAAAGCATTTTGTTTACATTTTCTAAATCTTCTACAAAGTCAATTTCCATACAATTAAAAGCAGAAATGTCAACGGCAGTGATTTTTATTCCATCTTTTTCAATAGCCAATTCCAATCCTCTTTCAAAGTAATCGTTGTCATTACATTCTTCTAATCTATTGATAAAAGCTTGAATGTCTTTTGAGGAAATAAAATTGATACCAACTGCTTCACCAAGACCATTTTTTACGGTTTTTGAAAGTTCGTTGATAAAACCATCTTTTAATGTGTATTTTACTTCTTCATCTGCTACTTTACTTGTATTAACAGCTACAAAAGAAGTTTTTGATTTTATATATGGATGTAAAATGTCTAAAATTTGTCTATCAAAAACCACATCGCCGTTGAACCACATTACTGATTTATCACGATTTTTTTTCAATGCTTGAAGCAAACTTTTAGAAGTATTTGTTCTGTCAAAAAAGGGATTGTATATATAGGTAAGTTCAGGAAAACGCTCCATGATTAAATCTTTTTTGAAACCAACAACTACGTTTATATCATCAATATTAAATTTTGAAGCAATGTTCTCTGTTTGATATTCCATTATACTTTTACCATTTTTTAAAGGTGTTAATGGTTTTGGGAATGGATTGCCAAGTCTTGAGCCAATTCCTGCTGCGAGAATAATTATTTTCATACTATTATTATTTGATGATAATATTGTGTTTATTGATTGTATATCTTTTTATTTATCCATTTTAAAACATAAGCCTGCATACTTTTTTTTCCTAGTTCAAGGCTTTGAAGACAAACGAATAACTTTTTCTTGTTTAAATCAAACCAAAACAATTTAAAAATGGTCGGTATGGTTTTGTAGGTTCTGAAATAGGTTAATTGAAAATTTGTCTTTAGAACATAAGTTTCATTTTTTATTTCAATATGATTGGACAAGGATGAAATTATAAATTGATCATTGTTCCTAAATTTATGTTTAATGTTGTTCTCCAAAAGATTTGGATGTTTTGAAAAGAAGTTTACTAAAGTTGATTTTCTAACCGAAACTGGAGTATGATCTCTTCGAACGTATTTTTTTTCAAATCCAACAATTTTGGCACTTTTTTGTTGTAAATGCTTGTAGCCAACGTTTGTTTTTAAATTTTTATTGAAGTATTTATTATAGGTTTTTCTAAACCAATTGTTGGAGTAAAAACTATCCCATCTTCCACGAATTACAGGCAATCCATTGATAAAAAAATCATCCTTTTTAGTATCTCTCATCAATAGAGTATCATCATTAAAAATGATAAAATGCTCAGCTAAAGTTGGAATTCTATAAAGCGCCGTGATAATCGAACATGAGTTAAACGTTGGTAAGTAATTTTCAAAATCTTTAAAAATTACAGTATGGTCAACCAGTTCTAAATTGATGTTGACTTTTTTACCTTTTTCTCTAAGTTTATCAAAAGCTTTAGGTTTTTGATTATCAGTTACTATAAAAATAGTTCTAATAAATGGAGCAAACTTTATGATAGATTCAATTGTTAATTCAATTTCATCAATAGAGTTATATCTTTTGCTACTTACTTTATTATTCCAATCAATTTTTTTTTCTAAATGAGTATTGATTTTATTTCGCCAGACAACGTCACTACCATCAACCCAAGTGATAACCGCATCAATTTTGAAATTATTTTTTACTAAATCACTCATTTGGTTTACGATACTAAAGTTTAATAATTAAAATGATTTTAAACCGCTACATCATATTCTCTCAAAGCATCATTGAGTGAAGTTTTTAAATCAGTTGATGGTTTGCGAGTTCCAATAATTAATGCACAAGGAACTTGAAAACTACCAGCTGCAAACGTTTTTGTATAACTTCCAGGAATAACAACACTTCTTGAAGGAACAAATCCTTTGTATTCGATTGGTTCACTACCAGTAACATCGATAATTTTTGTTGACGCTGTAAGACAAACATTGGCGCCAAGAACAGCTTCTTTTTCTACACGAACGCCTTCAACAACAATACATCTTGAACCAATAAAAGCACCATCTTCAATAATTACTGGAGCAGCTTGAAGCGGTTCTAAAACACCACCAATTCCAACACCACCAGAAAGATGAACATCTTTGCCTATTTGTGCACAACTTCCAACTGTTGCCCATGTGTCAACCATTGTTCCTTCGTCAACATAAGCACCAATATTAACATAACTTGGCATCAAAATTACACCTTTCGAAATATAGGAACCATATCTTGCTACAGCAGGCGGAACAACACGAATACCTTTCTCAGCATAACCAGTTTTGAGCAACATTTTATCATGATATTCGAAAATCCCAGCTTCCCAAGTTTCCATTTTTTGAATTGGAAAATAAAGCACTACCGCTTTTTTAACCCATTCATTCACTTGCCAACCTGAAGTTGTTGGTTCAGCAACTCGCAAAGTTCCAGCATCAAGTAAAGAAATAACTTCTCTGATAGCGTTTGTAGTAGTTTCTTCTTGAAGTAAAGCACGGTTTTCCCATGCTGATTCTATGATAGATTGTAATAGTGTCATTTATTGTAATTTTTTACAAATATAGTCGCATTTATGTATTTTTCAAATCATTTAATTATCAACGGAATTTACTTGTTTTTATGAATCTTGATTAACTTTGTATAAATAAATTATCAAAACTTAATGAGTTATTGATAAAATAATTCAAGCTTTTTTATTTATAATTTCGAAACAACGAGCTGTAAAAATAAAATTAATATGCCAAGAATTCTAGCCATTGATTATGGAATCAAACGAACAGGAATTGCTGTTACAGATGAGTTACAAATTATAGCTTCTGGATTAACAACCATTTCATCAGAAGCGACTATAGCTTTTTTAAAGAATTATTTCTCTCTGGAAAAAGTAGAAAAAGTACTCATTGGCGAACCCAAACAAATGAATGGTTTAGCTTCTGAAAGCACTCCAATTATTGAAAAATTTGTTCTAGATTTTCGAAATAACTTTCCAGAAATGAAAATTGAAAGAGTAGATGAACGATTTACTTCTAAAATGGCTTTTCAAACCATGATTGATAGTGGATTGAAGAAAAATCAAAGAAAAAATAAAGCTTTAATAGACGAAATAGCAGCTACTATTTTACTTCAAGATTATTTGACTAGAAAAATGATTTAAATTCATTATTTTTGTCACTTTAAAATTAAAAAAATGATTATTCCTATTTATGGTTATGGCGAACCTGTTTTAAGACAAGTCGGAGAAGAAATTTCGCGAGAATATCCAAATTTAAAAGAAATTATTGCCAATATGTATGATACTATGTACAATGCATATGGTGTTGGATTAGCTGCGCCACAAGTAGGTTTGGCTATTCGTTTGTTTGTTATCGATACAGAACCTTTCAGTGACAGTGATGATTTGTCAAAAGAAGAACACGAACAATTAAAAAACTTCAAGCAGACATTTATCAATGCAAAAATGTTGAAAGAAGAAGGCGAAGAATGGGGATTTAATGAAGGCTGTTTGAGTATTCCTGATGTTCGCGAAGATGTTTATAGAAACGAAAGAATTACTTTAGAATATTATGACGAAGATTTCAATAAAAAAACAGAAGTTTTCGACGGATTAATTGCTCGAGTTATTCAACATGAATACGATCATATTGAAGGAATTTTGTTCACGGATAAAATTTCAATGTTAAAAAAAACACTGATTAAGAAGAAGTTACAAAACATAATGGAAGGAAAAGCAAGGCCAGATTACAGAATGAAATTTGCCAATAAAAAAGGAAGATAATTAACATTTTTAAAATAAACATTTAAATATATTTGTGCCCTAAATTAAATTAATAAGATGAACGTAGAAAAAATATTAGCTATTGCTGGAAAACCAGGTTTATTTGAATTAAAATTACAAACACGTTCTGGATTTGTTGCGGAATCTCTACTTGACGGAAAAAAAATCACAGTAGGAATGAGAAGTAACGTAAGTTTACTTTCCGAAATTTCAATGTACACTTACAGTGAAGAAAAACCATTGGTTGAAATCATGAGAGCAATTGCTATAAAAGAAAACGAAGGTCCAGCCATTTCTCATAAAGAAGATAATGATAAATTAATAACTTATTTCAAAGAAATTCTCCCAGATTATGATGAGGATAGAGTTTATGCTTCTGATATTAAAAAACTTTTAAACTGGTATAATATTTTGCAAGCTAAAGGTTTAGTTTCAAAAGAAGAGCCAAAAGTAGAGAATGCTGAAGTAATTAAAGAACAAGTGGTTGAAGAAGTAAAGGCTAAAAAAGCAACAAAAAAAACTAAAAAAGAAGAATAGTTAATTACTTCTTTATAAATACAAATCCTATTGTTGAAATCAACGGTAGGATTTTTTAATTTTACGAAGTTATTATTTAAAAAATAAAGTCTATTATCTATTTGTCTATCATCTAAATATCTAAAATCTAAAAATGAACACACGCCAGCAACAACTTGATGCTTTCAACAGACTACTAGATATCATGGACGATTTGCGCGAAAAATGTCCTTGGGATAAAAAGCAAACACTTGAAAGTTTACGCCATTTAACCATTGAAGAAACCTATGAGTTAGGCGATGCAATTTTGGATAATGATTTGGTTGAAATCAAAAAAGAATTAGGTGATTTGCTGCTTCACATTGTTTTTTATGCCAAAATAGGAAGCGAAACCAACTCCTTTGATATAGCCGATGTTGCCAACAGTATTTGTGATAAACTAATCGACAGACATCCACATATTTATGGTGATGTTATCGTTGCCGATGAAGAAGAAGTGAAGCAAAATTGGGAAAAACTAAAACTTAAAGAAGGTAAAAAATCAGTGCTAGAAGGTGTTCCGAAAAGTTTACCCGCATTAGTTAAAGCCAGTCGTATTCAAGACAAAGTAAAAGGTGTCGGATTTGATTGGGAAGAACCACATCAAGTTTGGGATAAAGTTCAAGAGGAGTTAAACGAATTACAAGTCGAAGTCCAAGCAGGAAATCAAGATACAATAGAAGCTGAATTTGGCGATGTATTGTTTTCCATGATAAATTATGCACGTTTTCTAAACGTCAATCCCGAAGATGCTTTGGAACGAACCAATAAAAAATTCATAAAACGATTTCAATATTTAGAAAGCAAAGCTTCAGAGTTGGGAAAGCCACTTGCTGATATGACACTCGCAGAAATGGATATTTTTTGGGAAGAAGCGAAAAAATTATAATTTGCAGTCTTCAGTAATCAGTCTTCAGTTTCCAATCAAGTTGGTGATGATAATTAGAAGTAATCAGTTGTCACGCTGAGCAACAACAAACCAAAACTTGAAACTTGAAACCAAAACCAAATTATGAAAACACCTTACTATGCCGTTATTTTTACTTCTTCTTTAGAAGAAAACAAAGATGGATATGTTGAAATGTCTGAGAAAATGGTTGAATTAGCCAGTCAACAAGAAGGTTTTTTAGGAATAGATTCTGCTCGTTCAGAAATTGGAATTACAGTTTCCTATTGGAAAGACTTAGCATCAATTCAGCAATGGCGACAAAATACAGAACATTTAGTTGCTCAAAAATTAGGTAGAAAACAATGGTATAAAAAATTTTCAGTAAGAATAGCATTAGTAGAACGCGAATATGATTTTGAAAAATAGGTATTGATTATTTTTATTACATTTGATGCTAACCAACCAAAATACCAAAATATGTCTGAAACAAAGCATGAATTAAAACGTTCACTAGGATTAATTGACGCCACAAGTATTGTTGCCGGTTCCATGATAGGTTCCGGTATTTTTATTGTTACTTCCCAAATGGCGCGCGATGTAGGTTCCGCAGGTTGGTTAATCGTTTTATGGTTAATCACAGGTTTGTTAACCATGTCAGCCGCATTGAGTTATGGAGAATTAGCTGGAATGATGCCAACGGCTGGCGGACAATTTGTTTACATTCAACGAGCTTACGGAAAATTAGCTTCGTTTCTTTATGGTTGGACGGTTTTTACTGTAATTCAAACTGGAGTCATAGCTGCTGTTGCAGTGGCATTTGCTAATTATACGGCCGTTTTTTTTCCAGCCTTAGAAAATAAAATTTTAGAATTTGGCGAGAGTTATTCTTTTACCAACAAACAAGTTTTAGCGATGGTTAGTATTCTTTTGCTAACATACATTAATTCTAAAGGTGTAAAAAGTGGCAAAACACTGCAACTGATTTTTACTTTTGCTAAACTTTTTGCGCTTTTTGCTTTGATTTTTTTTGGATTATACGTTGGTTTACAAAGCGATGTTTTGGCTGATAATTTCACCAATATGTGGCAAGCTTCCAAAACAGTTTTAAATTCAGATGGTTCAATATCGGTAACACAATTAACTGGCGTAGCGTTGCTTGGCGTAATGGGAGCAACAATTATTAATTCATTGTTTTCTAGTGATGCATGGAACAACGTTACGTTTATTGCAGGAGAAATTAAAGAACCCAAAAAGAACATTCCGCGAAGTCTTTTTTTAGGAACAACTATTGTAACCATTATTTATATTTTAGCAAATATTGCTTATTTGGCTCTTTTACCAATGTCTGGAACTCCAGATGGTTCGTCTGTTGCCGAAAACGGGATTATGTTTGCAGCTCAAGATAGAGTTGGAGCTGCAGCTGCTAATGTTATGCTTGGAAATATTGGTGTTTTTGTAATGGCTGCTTTAATTATGGTTTCTACTTTCGGATGTAATACTGGATTGGTTTTGGCAGGCGGACGAATTTTCTATGCAATGGCAAAAGATGGATTGTTTTTCAAAAAAGCAGCCGAACTAAACCAACACGATGTTCCCGAAAAAGCGCTCTGGTTTCAATGTGTTTGGGCATGCGTGCTCTGTATTTCAGGGAAATATGGTGATTTATTGACCTATGCAACCTTTGCTTCTTTATTATTTTATATGTTGACTATTTATGGTATTTTTATCCTTAGAAAAAAAGAACCAAATGCTGAACGACCATACAAAGCTTTTGGCTATCCATTCATTCCTGCATTATATATTTTTATGACAGCATTGATTTGTATTGCACTATTGATTTATGATACAGTAAATACGGGATTAGGATTAGTAATTGTAGCTTTGGGAATTCCAGTTTATTATTTATTTATTGACAAAAGAAAATAATTTTATATTAAAAAAAAATAGCTATTTATGAGTAAAATACAATGGCAAATTGCCAAAGAATTTGAAGATATAACCTATAAAAAATGCAATGGCGTAGCACGAATTGCTTTCAATCGTCCTGATGTTCGCAACGCTTTTCGTCCAAAAACTACGGCCGAATTACTGCAAGCTTTTCACGATGCTCAGGAAGATACTTCCATTGGAGTAGTTCTGCTTTCTGCCGAAGGTCCAAGTTCCAAAGACGGAATTTGGTCGTTTTGTTCTGGTGGCGATCAAAAAGCGCGTGGACATCAAGGCTATGTTGGTGATGATGGTTACCATCGATTGAATATTTTGGACGTTCAGCGATTAATTCGTTTTATGCCAAAAGCAGTAATTTGTGTTGTTCCTGGTTGGGCTGTTGGTGGCGGACATTCGCTTCATGTGGTGTGCGATTTGACTTTGGCAAGTAAAGAACACGCAATTTTCAAGCAAACCGATGCCGATGTAACGAGTTTTGATGGCGGTTATGGTTCGGCATATTTAGCTAAAATGGTCGGACAGAAAAAAGCACGTGAAATTTTCTTTTTAGGACGTAATTATTCCGCTCAAGATGCTTTTGAAATGGGAATGGTAAATGCCGTAATTCCACATGCTGAGTTGGAAGATACAGCTTATGAATGGGCACAAGAGATTTTGGCAAAATCGCCAACATCTATCAAAATGCTAAAATTCGCAATGAATTTAACCGATGATGGAATGGTTGGACAACAAGTTTTTGCTGGCGAAGCAACACGTTTAGCTTACATGACTGACGAAGCTAAAGAAGGTCGAGATGCGTTTTTGGAAAAAAGAAAACCAAACTTCGATAAAAAGTGGTTGCCATAATTTAATATTCAGTTTCTACGCACAGTTTGTCATTCCGACGAAGGAGGAATCTCATATAGATTTATCAACAAGACTTTCATAAAATTAGAAATTAACCATGCAGAACTTCACCAACGAACCAATCGATATTTCAGCTTTACCAAGGTACGAAGAAGTAAAATTGAATGCATTGCAACCAAAATATTGGAACGTAATTTTATTAAATATTTCGGCAATTTTTCTAATCATTGGGATAGCTTCAGCTGTAATTATTTATTTTGTTGAAGAAATTCATTTCATGTCTTGGCTTTTCGGATTGGTTTATGTTTTGTTTTTGGGATTTACATTTTTATTGAGTAAAATTTCATTTCAAAAAAGAGGTTTCGCTTTCAGAGAACACGATGTAATTTACAGAAGCGGAATTTTAGCTACCAATACAATGATTATTCCCTACAATCGAGTACAACACGTTGCTTTGCATGAAGGTTTTATTTCGCGTTATTTTGATTTGGCAAAAGTAGAAATCTTCACTGCTGGTGGCGATTCTAGTGATGTATCAATTCCAGGAATTAAAAAAGAGCAAGCCGAAGATATCAAACAATTGCTAATGGGTAAAATTCAAAAGCAACTATAATGAAATCTGAATTTTCAACTCCACAAAGACAATCCAAAACAGGTTTACTCGTCTTGTTTGCTAATTCGCTTTTCGAATTTTTAAAAGCGATGTGGATTGTGCTAATTATTTTCTTTCTGAAAGGAAAAGCAACGGATATTTTTTGGGGAATTGGAATTTTTGTATTGGTTTTACTGGGTTTCGGCGTTTATTCTTATCTGAAATACCGAACTTTTACTTTTTATATTGATGAAAAGCAAAATGAATTCGTTGTGCAACACGGCATTTTGAACAAAACAAAAACGGTTATACAATTACACAAAATCCAACAGGTAAATTTAAAGCAAAACATTATTCACAGGATTGTTGATGTGTATCAAGTTAACATTGATTCGGCTGGAAGTGAGGAAAAAGAAGCCGTAATCAATGCCGTTTCAAAAGAAGTTGCCATGGTTTTAAAAGCTAGGCTTTTGGATAACGAACGAGTTGATATAGTCGATGATTCGTTTGAGGTTGAAAAAGAAATGGAGAATAAACCGTTTTTAAAAATTGACTTAATCAGTTTACTGAAAGTTGGAATTACGTCCAATTATGCCAAAAGTATCGGTTTGTTGTTGACTTTTTTCTTCACCATTTATGAAAATCTCAACCAAGCTGGTGCCGAAGAATATGTCGATGGAAGCAAAGTGAAGGATTTTATTCAAAGCAATACAGAAGTTTATTCGGTTTTACTGGCAATAGTACTATTGTTTACCCTGATTTTCATCATCAATATCGTTAGAACTTTGGTAAAATATTATGGTTTTAAAATAGCAAAGCAAAAAGGTTCGTTAGTTATGTCTTATGGTTTAATTGCAACACAAAGCACGATTTTAAAGCCGGAAAAAGTTCAAATTGTGAAAATTACACGAAATTTTTTCCAGAAAAAGCTAAAAATCCTTGAAATAAAAATCAAGCAAACGATTAATGATGAAAGCAAAAAAGACAAATCAACCATTGAAATTCCTGGTTGTAATGAGATAGAACGTGACGAAATCCTGCAATTGATTTTTAATGAAATCCCAGAAAAAGGAGAAAAATTAAAACCAAATTTTCGTAAACTTCTCTTTTCAATCTTTATATTAATTGTATTACCTTTATCTGCCTATTTAGCGATAGGAAATTGGTTGGTGAATTCCCTCTTTGAATACAAAAATATTGCGATAGTTTGTGCTGTTTTTATATTCATTGGATTGTTTTTTGGATTTAAAAATAATAGTTTATTCATCAACAATAAGCACATTATCATGCAAAGCGGCGCTTGGGATGTTGATAATGAAGTTATAAAAATTGAAAAAATACAAGCCATAACAACATCACAATTATTTTGGCACAAAAGCTTAAATATTGGTTCATTAACGATACATACCGCAGGAGGAAATGTTAGTTTTCAACTAGGTAAATTTGACAAAATCAATCAATATGTCAATCATTGGTTGTACCAAATTGAAAAAAACGAGAGTAATTGGATGTAAATCTAAAAATCTAATAAGTCTAAAAATCTAGAAGTCTATATCATGAAACATTGGGTTGAAGCTGCGCGAGTGAGAACATTGCCTTTATCGGTATCAGGAATTATTGTGGGAAGTTTTTATGCCATGTCGCAAGGAATTTTCAATTGGAATATCGTAATTTTTGCGCTTTTAACGACTTTAGGATTGCAAATTCTATCCAATTTTGCCAATGATTACGGCGATGGAGTAAAAGGAACGGATAACGACGATAGAGTTGGACCAAAACGGGCAATTCAAAGCGGTGTAATTTCGCCTACAGAAATGAAACGAGCAATAGTAATTACATCCTTAATTACGCTATTATTTGCCGTTCTGTTGATTTATTTTGCATTCAAAGGGAAATACTTGGTGTTTTCATTAATCTTTCTTGTATTGGGAATTTTGGCTATTGCTTCTGCAATTCGATATACCGTCGGAAAAGGTGCTTATGGTTATCGTGGTTATGGCGATGTATTTGTTTTCGTATTTTTCGGAATGGTAAGTACATTTGGAGTGTATTTTATGTTTTCTAAAACCTTGGATTTATTGTTGTTACTTCCAGCTACTTCAATTGGATTTTTAAGTGTTGGAGTTTTAAATTTAAACAACATGCGCGACGAAGAAAGCGATAGAAAAGCGGGAAAAAATACGATCGTAGTTAAAAACGGTGGAACTTGGGCAAAGAAATACCACTTCTTTTTGGTGATTTCGGCTATGATTTTGGTGCTGATTTTTGCGTTCTTAAATGACTTTCATTTTGATCAATACATTTTTGTCGTGGCTTATTTTCCAATGATTAGTCATTTGATAACAGTTTATAAAAATAAAACGCCTCGACTTTTAGATCCAGAATTGAAAAAATTAGCAATAAGTACGTTTTTATTGGCGGTACTTTTAGCCTTGTGTTTGATATTCTTCATATCAGATGTGGTTGTGAATTATGTTTAAAAATTTTATTTAAAACATAAAAGATTGAAAAGTACTTTTGAAGTTGATAGTAAGAAGTTTAATGAGTTTTTGAAGGTAAATGTAGAGCGTGGAACTTTGCATACTAAAAGATATTCATTGAATATTGTGTTTTTTATATTTACAAAAACTGAAAAAAAATTTTTTGGAATGAATGGAAAGAATAAGTTTGAAATTACTGAAACTTTTGAATATTTTCCAAATATGTACAGAATTAGCGGTGATTATAAGTTAAAAAGCAACAATCAAACAGAAGTGAATTATGAATTATTACCGTTAGGATTTGTTTATCATTGGTTTAAATTTATGCCGTTAGCTGTAATTCCGTTGTTTAATTTAATCCTTTGTTTTCAGGTGAAATCGGCTAGTTATAAAGATTTTGTGATTGCAAACTCAATAATGATTTGTTTTGTGTTTTTTAGCTGTTTTTATATGTGGCTAAAAAAAAGAAAGCTTGAAAATATTTTTAAAGAAGTATTTGAAATAGAAAAATAAAAAATAAGTTATGAAAATTACATTTTACGGTCATGCTTGCATCGGAATTGAAGTAAGCGGAAAAAACATCATCATCGATCCGTTTATTTCAGGCAATGAAAAAGCGGCGCATATCGATATCAATTCATTAAAAGCAGATTATATTCTGATTACACATGCGCATTTTGATCATATTTTGGATGTTGAAGCGATTGCAAAAAATACAAATGCAGTTATTGTTTCGAACTGGGAAATTGCGACCTATTTTGGGAATAAAGGTTTTCAATATCATCCGATGAATCACGGAGGAAGCTGGCAGTTTGATTTTGGAAAAGTGAAATATGTTGCTGCGGTTCATTCTAGCGCTTTTCCAGATGGAACATATGGTGGAAATCCTGGTGGTTTTGTAATTGAAGGCGAACATAAAAATATTTACATTTCGGGAGATACAGCGTTAACTATGGATATGAAGTTAATTCCAATGCGAACCAAACTAGATTTGGCTGTTTTTCCAATTGGAAATTGCTTTACAATGGATGTGGAAGACGCAATTTTAGCTTCCGATTTTGTAGAATGCGATAAGATTTTGGGTTGTCATTTTGATACTTTTGGATTTATTATGGTTGATCACAATGACGCAAAAAAGAAATTTTTCGATGCTGGAAAGGATTTAATGTTACTTGAAATAGGGCAAAGTATTGATTTGTAAATCAAATAAATAATAGATGATAAAGAGTGTCAAATTTTTGGCACTCTTATTGTTTTAAGTGAAAATAAAAATCATAATATGAACAAAAGATTAAATGTATTGTTTGCGCTGTTTTCTTCTTTCGTTTTAGCACAATCTAAAGATGGATATTGGGATAATGTTCGAACTACAAACGAAACGATTACGCTTGGTGCTGGAAAAAAGAAAATGATTAAAACCGCCGATTTTCCACTTGGAACAACGGAAGTTGTGTATCGAATTTCGATTCTAGATGATAACCAAAAGATTTCTTCGAGTTTGGTTTCAGTTTTGAAAGCAATTCCAGATCCAACGGGAATTAGCCAAGGTTCGGCTGGAGCAGTTTTTTTAGCTTCGACAATTTCAGGAGATGATAAATGCAAATACGCTGTTTTTAGCAACGAAAAAGACGCATTGGAGTATGAGAAATCAACTGTGCTGAAAAATGCTTGTGTGATTCAAAACGAACCTATAAACAAAGAAGCAAAATTGCTTTCGGAGAAATCGAAATGTTTAAACGGCAATCAAAATCTATGGTTTGTTTTTGAAAGTGATAATTGGATTATGAAGCAAAAAATAGTTTTTGAAGTCGTGCCTTGGGTAGATTATAAATTCAAGAATGGCTGGACAAATGCAGCGAAAAAAGAATTGCTTTTAGAAATTGAAAACAATGATTTTTTTAAATCTATAAATCAGAAAGATATATTATTAGGATATTTTATTGAAACTTTTACTTCAAAATATAATTTCAATGATTTTAAAGAAATAATTCCTGCAGAAAGAGCAAAAGCGTTCAATGATGTAATGGATGAAAGCTTAAAGAAATCAGGTTTGATGAACGGTTATTTGGATGGAATTCGCGCTGAAGCAAAACGATTTTTATCGGCTAAAGAATATGAAAAAGGAATGTCGCTTATTGAAAACGATATCATTCAAAAAGGCAGAGCAACCGATTTGGATTATGGTTTACAAGGCGATTTTTATTTGATGACAAAGCAATACATAAAAGCGGAAGTGGCAATTAAGAAAGCGATTTCAATGAATGCTACAAATATCGAACATCAATTGCGTTTGGCGCACGTTTATTTGTTTTCTAATCGAATAAGCGATGCTAAAGATATTCATAAAAAATACCGTTCAAACAATGTAAGTTCCAGTAAAAGTTGGACACAAGCCACAAAAGAAGATTTTGAAAACTTCAAGAAAAACGGTTTGCCAACAGATGATTTCAAAAAGATTTTCCGAATTTTAGAATAAAAAAATGATAAAAGCAACGTATAAAAAGCATATCCTTCAATTTAAGCAAGCATCAGGAACGTCTCGAGGAGTCATGACGGAAAAAGAAACTTGGTTTGTTATTTTGGAAGAAAACGGTAAAAAAGGAATAGGTGAATGTGGAATTCTCCGCGGACTTTCGGCTGATGATCGACCAGATTATGAAGAAAAACTACAATGGACATGCGAAAATATTCATCTTGGAGAGGAAAAATTATGGCAAGAATTGATTGAGTTTCCATCCATTCAGTTTGGAGTTGAGATGGCTTTTTTGTCTTTACGAAGTAAAAATCCGTTTCAATTATTTTCTTCCGAATTTGTTTCTGGAGGAAAATCTATTGTTATAAATGGATTGGTTTGGATGGGAAATGAAGCCTTCATGAAGCAGCAAATAGAGGAGAAGATTGCTCAAGGTTTTGGCTGTATAAAAATGAAAATCGGAGCGATAGAATTTGACAAAGAATTGGAGTTATTGCGCTTTATTCGTCAAAATTTTGATGAAAATACGATAGAAATCCGTGTTGATGCTAATGGTGCTTTTAATGAAAATGAAGCTTTAAATAAAATAAATCAATTAACTGGTTTTAAATTGCATAGTATTGAGCAACCAATACAAAAAAATCATACTGACACGATGTCAGTATTGTGTAAAAATACGAATTTACCTATAGCTTTAGACGAAGAACTAATTGGCGTGTTTTCGGCATCTGAAAAAGAAAATTTGTTACAAAAAATAATGCCACAATACATCATTTTAAAGCCAAGTTTTATAGGTGGATTTCGAGGAACTTTAGAATGGATTTCGTTGGCAGAAAAATACAATATCGGTTGGTGGATTACTTCAGCTTTGGAAAGCAACATCGGTTTGAATGCGATTGCACAATTTACTTTTACGTTAAATAATAAAATGCCTCAAGGTTTAGGAACGGGAAGTCTATATACCAATAATTTTGATTGTCCGCTTGTGGTAGAAAAAGGTCAACTTTGGTACAAACCAGAATTAGGTTGGAAAGTTGATTTGTGATTTTTTGTAACACGTTTTTTGTATCACAGAGTTTCACAAAGTTTTTTCACAAAGCTTCACAGAGTTTTTTTGTGTAACTCTGTGAGAACTTTGCGAAACTTTGTGTAAAAACTATTTACTCCAATCGATTTTTCTTGAAAAATACATCACAGCTGCCAAAATGAAGAACAAACCAATACTTCCAGCAAGCAAAGCATAATCTTCCATTTGGATAATCACAAAAATAAATGCGTATAAAACCGAAAGCGATGTGGCAATAAACATCGGGAATTTTTTATTTTTTAGAATGGAAACCGAATACAGCGATATCAAAGCTACAACTGCAATTCCCGAAATTCCATATGCCAAACTGAAACTACTGTGTTCGGTAATTGAAATCAAGAGCGTGTAAAACATAATCAATGCAATTCCAATCATGGAATACTGAAAAATGTGGATATTGATTTTGCTAATCGACTGAATTAAGAAGAAAATCAAGAACGTTAAACCAATAACAAGGAAACCATACTTAGAAACGCGTTCATTTTGCTGATATTCGTCCACTGTTTCAATTAATTTTACGCCAAAGAGATAATCATCCAAATCAGGTAAAACGTTGCTGTATTGCTGCGAAAACGTTCTGTTGATGTCTAAAACTTTCCAATCGGCGTAAAAACCTGTTGCAGAAATACTTTTTGTAGTATCATTTGAGGCAAAAGTTCCTTCAAAACTTGGCGATTGCCAATCAGAATCGATAGAAACGTTTGTTACTTTCCCAATTGGGACAAATTTCAAGCTGTTGCTTCCGTTGTAAACAATGTTGAAATTAAAGTTGATTTTGTCATTGTTTGCCAAATTTTTATAATCAAAAACCGATGTCGAAAGCAAACTATAGTCGGTTTTGTCGTTGTTTTGAGGTTCGAACGAAAGTTTTTGATTGTTTAGTTCTACTTTCAATTCACTTTTGATACTTTTTAAATTGGTTGTTTTTACGATAATTGAGGCTTTATCCCAAAGTATATTTTCGGGAGCAATATTCAACTTTGCAAAATCGGGCGACGTGAAATTCCCTTTAAAATTCATATTTGCCGTAAAGACAATTGGGTTAAAAATACCTCGTTTCAGCGACTCACTCTTCATCACTTTGGACGAATTGGTCAGTTCATTTGGAAAAAAGTAGGCATAATTGGTCGTTGCTTTCTTCTGAATGGTTGTTGCGCCGGTTTTGGTATCGGTAACATTGTAATTGTCATATGAAGTATAAGGAATTTTTAAAATCGGACCATAAAATTGAATATCGCTTCCCCAAAGATTAGAAACTTCTCGTGTGACTTCGTTTTTTCGTTGCGAACGTTCTGTTATTAAATCTTGCACAAAAAATAGCGGAATGAGCAATACTAGGGTTAAAAAACCTACCATAATCATTTTGGCAGTGGTCGATTGAAAGAATGTTTTTGGTTCTTGGTTTTGAATTTCTTGATTTTCCATGATGTTGAGTTTTATAATTGATTAAAATTTGTTAAATACGATGTAGAGATATAAAAGTGCGATTGGAATATTAGCCAACATAATCAGCATTTTGATGGTTAAATCTTCGCGCTCATTAGGTTTGATAAAAAACAGAAAGAGTAAATTCAGAAATACCAGCAGATTGATGAAAAAAGCTAAAATCAAATAGAAATACCCAATGAAATAGAGCAATCCATATTCGGGAAGAGCAAAATGCAATAAGAATAAAAGCGTTCCAATGCCAAAAGAACTAATCGCTAAATAGGTTGAAAATCCGGCAGATTTTTGATTTTCGTGTGAAAATGTTTCCATGAGTGAATTATTTAGAAGTGATATTTTTTTTAATCAAAAAGGCGAAATAGATGAAAATTCCAAACTGAATAGAGAAGAATAACGACGTTTTAGAAGTTGCCGCAGTAAAAAGGTCAACGATTAAATCGAACGGATTGCTAATGATATCCCAACTGTTGTAGCGAAGAATTCGTCCAACATAAATTCCGAAACCGCATAAAAACGAAATACAAAAAAGTGTTATAGAAGCATATTTTTTTGAAATAATCGTTTGGAGTGTTTTTTCAAAATGAGTAAGCGATAACAATCCCAATCCAAAACCAATCAAAGCATACGAACTGATAATGATTAAATCCAACCAAAAAATAAATCCATCCGAATTGTCCAAATGCACCAAATCGGTAATGATGTAAAATGAATTTGGGATAAACAAAAGCCAAATTATCAATAAAGCATAGCGTTTTAATTTGGAATTGTTTTTTGCATCCAATGATTGAAAATAAGAACTCATAACATAGGGAACAAAAGCAAGAAACAGATTCCAAATCAGGAAAAACAAATAGACAGATTGGGTAATTTTGGCTCTTATCAAAAGCAATGAAAGACAATAAATGATGTACAGAAAAAGCGTTTGATTTACTTTTTTGTCTTGATGATACAGTTTTAAGGCAAAGTTCATGTTATCGAATATTAAAGATGAATTGAATTTCTCTCAGCGATTTGTAAAGCATTTTGTCAAAAGCCAAATGGTAAAACTGATGCGCATTTTGACCGCGTTTGTAATAGTTGTAAAACGTTTTCAGTCGGTTAGGGTAGAAAAGCGTTCCAACGAAAATCACCATAAATAGATAAGCGCTTTTTTTGCCGTTGCCTAGCAAATAATATTGCATTCCAATTTCTTCAATAACCGAAACTCCAGTGTTGGTTAACACATGAATGACATCGTGATCTTCCAATTTGGGTTGCATTTCAAAGTTGTATTTCAATAAAAAGCAACCCATGTGAAAGCCCAAACTGTCGTTGGGAAGCAAAATCAATTCTTTTGGAGTAATGTTCCAAGGTTCGTTCTTTTTGAAGAACTTTTGATAAGGTTTTTTACTCCATTCATACATTTTTTCGATGATTAAATCTCTCATAATTAAATTTAAAAGCACTTTGAATTTCAAAGTAAATGAATAAAAAAATAGCGTTAGTTTTTTGATAATAATTTTTCAAGCGCTTCAATATGTTCTTTGAACGCTTTTTTTCCTTCGTTTGTGGCGATGTAGCGTGTATTCGGTTTTTTGCCGATAAACTGTTTTTCGATCATAATATAATTTTCGGTTTCCAATGCTTTGGTATGACTGGCAAGATTGCCATCGGTTACGCCAAGTAATTCTTTCAGCATATTGAAATCGGCACTTTCATTCACCATCAATACCGACATAATGCCAAGGCGTATGCGATGATCAAAAGCTTTGTTGATATTTTGGATGATGTTTTTCAATTTTTAATAAGTGTCAATAATAGTTTCTAAGAAAGTGGAATTTACCAATTGTGATGGTGCAACAACCTTTTCTTCTAATGGAATTTTATTTCCATAACGTTCTTTTAAAATTTTCTTTACTTTTTCGTCTGCTAAATTAAAGCTTTTCAGTTTTTCTAGTGGACAAAGTTCTATTCCAACGCTGTTTTTATAAATTTTCCATACCAATTCGGAGCAATAGATTTTATCGTCTGTCCATTCGAAATATAAATCATAATCTTTTTTGTCAAACTGTTTTCCGTAGTTTTTCATTTTAGAAATAACTTCAGGAGTTAAAATTTCAGAACTATTTTTCAGTCGCTTAACTAAATATTTATTGCCTTCACCATGTTTAATCCATTCGCTCAAAAGAGTAGTTTTAACGGGTTGAACGGCTTCAAATACATATTTCTCACCATTTATAACATAAATAATTCCGCAATGAGAAAACTTGGAATTAGTTGCAATTCGAACTGCTTCACATTGTTTTGATTGGGAAGTCTGAAAAATGATATCGCCATCTTGAACAGATTGTTCGATTTTTTTATTAATTGTAGAAAAAGCTTTTTCAACTTGATTTGAATTGACTTTTGCAAAAACAAAAAAAGCAATCAATAATGTGACGATGAGTAAAATTTTCTTTTTCATAAAATCAATTTCTATCATATTTAAAATACATCAACGCACCATAAACAACGTGACAAACGCCAAAACCTAATGCCCAAAACAATAATCCATAACCTAAAAACCAGGTTGATAATAATCCTAAAATGATTAATGTTATGCCTAAATATCGAACATCGCCAAGAGTATATTTACTCGCATTAAGACAAGCCATTCCATAAAAAATCAGCATTAACGGAGCAACGAGACTTAAAATTTCTTTTTCAATTAGGAAAATGATGAAAAATCCTCCAGTCAATAATGGAATTAAAAAATTGATTAATAATCGTTTTGATGTTGGGTTCCACAAACTTTCATTTGCTTTTTTTGCTTTCTTCAAACTCAAAATCAATCCAGTTACAATTGATAAAACAATTACCGAAGCTGCAATGATGAATAATTTTACCACTGCTTCGTAGGATATGATTAACGTTCTGTATGAACCCATAGTTGAAGTGTCAAAGTAAATGGTCTTATAAGCTAACCATGCGCCAATTAAGGAATAAATCCCAGCCAATATTCCCGATAATCCACTTAATGAAATGAAGCGAGAAGATTGCGACATCATTTGTTTGATGTCTTGAATGTCTTTAAGGTATTTTTCGTTTTCCATTTTAAAGTACTTTGAAAAACAAAGTAAATAATAATTTTTCCTTTGACCAAATATTTTTTCGATTATTTTTGAAAAAAAATCATCGTGAAGCCACAAGACCTTTATATACTGAACCAACCAGAAAAATACCGAGACATTTTATTTCATGTTGTAGCAGTAGTGGAGCAAGTTGTTCCCGAAGCAACTTTGGAATACAAGTGGAAAATTCCTTTTTTCTACCTAGATAAAAAGCCGTTTTGTTATTTAAATGCTAGTCACAAAAAGCAATTTGTGGATGTAGCATTTATGAAAGGATTTGAATTAAAAAAAAATCAGCAACACTTGGTTGCTGATAATGGTAGAAGTATCGTTAAATCATTACGCTATTCAAATTTGGAGGAAATTGATAATGAAATATTAATTTCTGTTTTGAAAGAAGCGTTACTTTTTTATTAAATTAAACATGCAATGCTCTATTATCTGTAGCTGCTAATGCTGCTTCTTTAATAGCTTCTGCAAATGTTGGATGCGCATGAGACATTCTAGAAATATCTTCGGCTGAAGCTCTAAATTCCATGGCAGTTACGGCTTCCGCAATTAAATCGGCACATCGAGCACCAATCATGTGAACACCAAGAACTTCATCGGTTTTTGCATCCGCTAAGATTTTTACAAATCCATCAGTATCGCCACCAGCACGAGCTCTTCCTAATGCTTTGAAAGGAAAACTTCCTGCTTTATACGCAATTCCAGCTTCTTTTAATTGCTCTTCTGTTTTTCCAACAGCCGCAACTTCTGGCCAAGTATAAACTACTCCAGGAATTAAATTATAATCAATATGTGGTTTTTGACCTGCTAAAATTTCTGCAACCATTGTACCTTCTTCTTCAGCTTTGTGAGCCAACATGGCGCCACGAACTACATCACCAATTGCGTAAATGTTAGCAACATTGGTTTGTAAATGATCGTTTACTTCAACCATTCCTCTTTCGGTAATTTTTACTCCAGCTTTGTCTGCGTTCAATCCATCGGTATAAGGACGACGACCAACAGAAACCAAAGAATAATCGCCGTCTAAGGTAATAGTTTCTCCTTTTGCATTTTCGGCTTGAACCGTTACTACATCACCTTTTCTTTCAACTGATTGTACTTTATGCGAAGTGTAGAATTTCATTCCTTGTTTTTTCAACACTTTGGTTAATTCTTTGGACAAAGCGGCATCCATTCCAGGAATAATTCGGTCCATGAATTCAACAACAGAAACTTGTGCGCCTAATCTTAAATACACTTGTCCTAATTCAATTCCGATAACACCACCACCAATAATTACTAAATGTTTTGGAACTTCTGGTAATTTTAATGCTTCGGTAGAAGTGATAATTCTTTCTTTATCAATTTTAATAAAAGGAAGATTTGATGGTTTGGAACCTGTTGCAATTATAATATTTTTAGCTTCAATAACTTCCGATGAACCGTCAGCTTTTGAAACTTTTACATGAGTAGCATCTTCAAATGAACCTAATCCTTCGTAAACAGTGATTTTATTTTTATCCATTAAAAACTTTACACCGCCAGATGTTTGATCAACTACAGCTTGTTTGCGAGCAATCATTTTTTCAAGATTTACTTTCACTTCTCCCGAAACTTCAATTCCGTGATCGGCAAAATGTTGTAATTCTTCGTAATGGTGTGATGATGCTAAAAGAGCTTTTGATGGAATACAACCTACGTTCAAGCAAGTTCCACCAAGTGTTGTATATTTTTCTATAATTGCGGTTTTGAAACCTAATTGTGCACAACGAATTGCCGAAACATATCCGCCTGGACCAGAACCTATAATGACTACGTCAAATGAACTCATAGTTTTTTTGTTTTTAGTGATGCAAAATTACGAATTCAATTTCAATTTTAATATCAAAAATTCAATTCAATTTAATAAAATGTGGTGTAAAAAAACTAAACCGTAAAAACCGTTGTATTTTTCACTTCGCCAATCATGAATGTGCTATGTGTGCTTCCAATATGGTTTAGAGTAGTTAATTTTGTAACCATAAATTCGCGGTATTCTTCCATGTCTTTTACGCAAATTTTTAAGATGTAATCATAATCACCGCTGACGTGAAAACATTCTAAAACTTCATCTAGCTTGACAACTTCTTTCTCAAATTGATTGATGAATTCTTTGGTGTGTTGTAATAATTTCAAATGACAAAAAACAACAAAACCTTTATTGATTTTATTCCGATTTAGAAGCGCAACGTATTTGTCGATGATACCTTCACGCTCCAATTTTTTTATCCGTTCATAAACCGCTGTTACTGATAAATTTAGTTTTACGGCTAATGCTGCGGTGGTTTTTTTGGTGTCGTTTTGGAGTAATTCCAGTAGTTTTTTGTCGATAGCGTCCATTTCAATATTGTTTTAAAATCTATTAAGAATAAAATCTGTATTCAAATTTAGTTTTATTTTCTTTAAAATGTATTTTTTTTAGTTTTTAAATCTAAATAATTTTTAATGTATTGACTTTAAATCTAATTATATTGAATTTTGGAGTAGATAATCATTTAAAAAGTACAACTATGAAAAACTTTAATCCCGCAGACAAAATTCAAGATTTACAATATTTTGGTGAATTTGGTGGTGTAAATCCATCTATTTCAGATAGTTCTACTTATACTTTTCTTTCGGCTAAAACGATGTTTGACACGTTTGAAGGCAATGCTGAAGGTTGTTATTTGTATTCTCGTCATTCGTCGCCAATGAATTTGTATTTAGGGAAAGCTTTGGCAGCAATGGAAGGGACGGAATCCGCAAATGTAGCAGCTTCTGGAATGGGAGCAATTACGCCAGTTTTGTTGCAATTGTGTTCGGCAGGTGATGAAATTGTTTCGAGCAGAACTATTTATGGCGGAACGTATGCATTTATGAAAAACATGTTGCCAAAATGGAATATTCAAACCAATTTTGTTGACATTACCAAATTGGATTTAGTTGAAAAAGCGATTACATCTAATACAAAAGTGCTTTATTGTGAAACAGTTAGCAATCCATTGCTAGAAGTGGCTGACATTGAAGAATTGGCGAAAATTGCTAAGAAGCATAATATAAAGTTAGTAGTTGATAACACTTTTTCGCCACTTTCGGTTGCGCCTGTACAATTGGGTGCTGATATTGTTATTCATAGTTTGACGAAGTTTATCAATGGAAGTAGTGATACTGTTGGCGGTGTGGTTTGTGCAAGTCAAGATTTTATCAATGATTTGAAAAACGTGAACAATGGCGCAAGTATGTTGCTTGGACCAACAATGGATAGTTTTAGAAGTGCAAGTATTTTGAAGAATTTGAGAACGTTGCACATTCGTATGAAACAGCATAGTTATAATGCACTTTATTTGGCTCAAAAATTTGAAGACGATGGATTGAAAATTGTTTATCCAGGGTTAAAAAGTCATCCAAGTCACGAACTTTATTCCAAAATGATTAACAGGGAATATGGTTTTGGTGGTATGATGACTATGGATGTTGGATCGTTAGATAAAGCTAATGAATTGATGGAGTTGATGCAAAACAGAAATTTAGGTTATTTGGCGGTGAGTTTAGGTTTTTATAAAACGTTGTTTTCTGCGCCAGGAACTTCTACATCTTCTGAAATACCTTTGGAAGAACAAAAAACAATGGGTTTGACAGATGGTTTAATTCGTTTTTCTATTGGATTGGATAATGATATAGAGCGAACCTATCAGATGATGAAAGGTTGTATGGTTGAGTTGGGGATTTTGTAGATTTTTAAATTATTCTTACAATTTTTGTTATATTTGAGGTGAAAATCACTTCATTATGAAACAATTATACATTCTTCTGTTTTTGTTTGTTTGTTCAATAAGCATATCTCAGATTATTACTATTCCTGATGCTAATTTTAAGGCGAAGCTTTTAGCAGCAAATACAACTAATCAAATAGCATCGAGTACTATAAATTCATTTACTCCAATGGTTATTGATACTAATGGTAATGGTGAAATTGAGGTTAGTGAAGCACTTTTAGTTAAATGGCTAAATGTTCCTGGTTCTTCTGTTGCTTCTCTTGAAGGAATACAGTATTTTACAAACTTAAAAGATTTTCGTTGTAATAACAATTCTAATCTTACATCACTAGATTTAGGAGAGATAATGACTTTAACTTACCTTGAATGTAGTGGTAATGTTATTTCATCAATAAATATGAACGAAAATGATTTATTGCAAATTGAGGCAAGTTATAATCAGTTACAGAATATTGATTTTTTGCAAAATGCTAATTCAATAGTTAATTTATTTATCGAAAATAATGAGTTTAATACTTTAGATGTTTCTTCATTTTCAACTTTAAAACGTTTACGTTGTGGTTATAATAACCTTTCATCTTTAGATGTTTCAATGTTAAGTTTAACACAGTTAGATTGTTCTAATAATCAAATCACTTCATTGTTGCTATCTTCCAACATGACAGGAATTGATTTTTCTAATAATCTTTTGACATCAATTGATTTAACTGGACAAAATAATCCGAATTTTAGTTATTTAAATATAGCAAATAATTTATTAAATTCAGTTACGTTCCCAACTGTCGGTTTATATTATTTAAACATTTCTGGTAATTTGTATACAAGTATCGATTTACAACCAATAGCTGGAAATAATAATTATCAAATAGAATTTGTTGCAATGAATACTAAACTTACATCTTTGGATGTAAACTTTCCGCTTACTGACGATTCGTATATTTTTAATAACTTAGATTTAGTAAGTTTAAATATTAAAAATGGAAGTTTTGATGGATGCCAATATTATCCTGCCGTAACTTGTACTATATCGCCAAATTATACTGCATCTAACAATCCTAATTTACAATTTCTTTGTGTTGACGAGGACGAAGTCAATCATTACATGGATAATCCTGA
The DNA here is from genome assembly GCF_004362665.1 of Flavobacterium dankookense. Lineage (GTDB taxonomy): Bacteria > Bacteroidota > Bacteroidia > Flavobacteriales > Flavobacteriaceae > Flavobacterium > Flavobacterium dankookense. The sequence goes on from NZ_SNXR01000013.1 coordinate 239,804, forward strand.
ATTAGCAAATACATTCATTTCAACTTATTGCTCCTATACTCCTGGAGGAAGTTATAACACTATTTCTGGAAATATAAAATTAGATAATGGTTCTAATGGTTGCGATGCAAATGATGTATCAGCAATTTCAATTCCAATAAAAATAACGTTTAGCGTCTTTTCTTATGGAAATTCATATACAAATCAAAATGGTGATTATGTGGTTTATGTTCCATCTGAAGACAGAATAATTACACCACAATTTGAAAACCCTTACTATACTATATCTCCATCAAATTTTACATCAAGTTTTGTTGGTGTTAATCAAACACAAACCGCCAATTTCTGTATTTCTCCCAATGGAGTTCATCCAGATTTAGAAGTTAGTATTTTGCCAATTTCTCCAGCAAGACCAGGATTTGATGCGACCTATAAAATAATTTTTAAAAATAAAGGAACAGAAACACAATCAGGAACTGTTGGTTTTACATTTATGGATACTGTTTTGGACTTAGTTTCATCAAATCCAATAGTTTCATTACAAGAAGGAAATACTCTTTCATGGGATTTTGTTGATTTATTACCATTTGAAACTAGAGAAATAACAGTGGTTTTAAATGTCAATTCTCCAATGGAAATTCCAGCAGTGAACAATGATGATATTCTAAATTTTAGTGTTTCAATTGTGAGTTCATTAACTGATGAAACTCCAAATGATAATCAAATGGATTTTAATCAACTAGTTGTAGGTTCTTACGATCCAAATGATAAAACGGTACTTCAAGGTTCACAGATTGATATTTCTAAAGTTGGTGATTATCTATATTATATTGTTCGTTTTCAAAACACAGGAACTTATGCAGCTGAAAATGTTGTTATTAAAGATTTTTTAGATATAAAATTGAATTGGAGTTCGCTTCAAATGGTGTCAAGTAGTCATTCGTATCGAAGTAGTTTAACCGAAGGAAATAAATTAGAAGTTTTTTATGAAGGAATAAATCTACCGCCATCAAGTGAGGATGAAGCAGGAAGCAATGGCTATTTTTCTTTTAAAATAAAACCTAAATCAAATGTTGTTTTGAATGATGTTATTGAAAATACTGCTAATATTTACTTTGATTTCAATTTTCCAATCATAACGAATACCGTTTCAACTACGTTTTCTAATTTAAGCAATACTAGTTATGGCAGAAATGAGTTGTTTTCCATTTTTCCCAATCCAACAAAGAATAGTTTAAATATAAACCTATTATCTGAAAATGAAATTCAAAATAGTGTGATTTATAATTTACTTGGTCAAAAATTAATTAGTTCAAAATCACAGCATACAATAGATGTAAGTTCATTACAACAAGGAACTTATCTGATTGAAGTTGAAACTAAAAGTGGAACGGTTACAAAACGGTTTATTAAAAATTAAAGACATGAAAAAAATTGTTTTCATATTATTAATAAGTTATTCAGCAAATTCTCAAATCATTACTTTTCCTGATGCTAACTTTAAAACTCGGCTTTTACAATCCGCAAGTTTTAATGATATTGCAAAAAACGATAATAATATTTCCTTCAAAATTGACAGCAATAACGATGGACAAATTCAAGTAAGTGAAGCTCTCTTAGTTAATGAACTCAATCTCAACTCCTTTAATTTCCCAGTTACGTCTTATATTTCAGATTTAACTGGATTGGAATCCTTTCAAAATTTAAGAATTTTAAATTGTTCAAAAAATAATTTAAATCAATTAAATATACAACCGCTGACGTTATTGGAGGAATTACGAGCAGGAAATAATTTACTTACAACTATAGACATATCTAATTTATCAAATTTAAAAATACTTTCTGTGCATAATAATTTGTTAAGTACTATTATTCAAAATAATAATACTTCACTTGAAGGTATTTTAATTTATAATAATTTATTGGTTAGCTTAGACTTGACTGTTTATCCTTCATTAAGCTGGATTTCCTGTAAGAATAATATGTTAAATTCACTGAATGTTTCTGGATTAACACAAATTGATGAAATTGAATGTGGAAATAATATGTTAACCTCTCTAGATATTTCTGGATTATCAACATTAAGATTTTTAGGTTGTGCATCAAATCAAATTAATACTATTGACTTAAATACATTGTCTTCATTGAATATATTGACATGTGAAAACAATCCGATTAGCACTATTAATTTAAACGGACTTACTAATTTAGGGATGCTTGATGTAAGCAACACATTGTTAACTTCAATAGATGCAAGTAATTCAGGAGTTGAACAATTATTTGTTGTCGATTGCCCAAATCTTCAAACTATAAACGCTCGTAATGGAGCGATATTAGATAGTGATCCAGATTTATTATTTTTTGCATTTAGAATTTACAACAATCCCAACCTAATTAGTATTTGTACAGATGATGGTGAGCAAAACGAATTAATATATACAGATTATAATACAAGTGGCAATGTTTTGGTTTTTAATGGAATTAACTGTAATATTCCTGTTCAAGTTGCTATGAGTGTGACTGAAAATGATAAAGTTGATGTAAAAATTTTTCCTAATCCATCAGAAACAATTTTGAATATTGTTGTTTCTGAAATGGATGTTTTAAAACAAATTGAATTTAAAAATCTTATTGGGCAAATAGTACTTACAGTTAATAATTTAGAAACAATAGATGTAAGTTCATTGCAAAAAGGAACTTATCTGATTGAAGTTGAAACATCTCAAGGAAATCAAACTAAAAAATTCATAAAGATATAAATTATTTTAATTTAAAATTTCAATGTAATCAATATGACAGAAACTGTTTCAACTGAAAAAAAAGAATGGAGTTTATTGAGAAAAACAATAACGCTTTTTGTAGTGTTTTATTTTTTGCTTTACATGTTTCCCGAACCTTTCACGGAAATACCTGGAGTTACAGAATTGCTTTCTGTTTTCACTAAGCCGATGGAATGGTTAATTCTTTGGTTTGGAAAAACCATTTTAGGAATAACAACATTAGAAAAAATTGCCCAAACTGGAAGTGGTGATACTACTTTTGACTATGTTAGATTATTAGTTATTTTTATTATTTCATTGCTTGCAACAACAATTGTTTTATTAGTTAGTAAGAAAAAAGAATTCCAATCATGGTTTAACCTAACTTGGATTTATTCACGTTATTATTTAGGTCTATTTTTGATTGTCTATGGTGTGATTAAATTGTTTGAAGGACAATTTGGACCGCCATATATAGGTCGTTTAGAACAAAATTATGGCGACTCTTCTCCAATGGGATTGTTATGGACTTTCATGGGACATTCAAAAGCATATACTTTTTTTGGAGGTTTGATGGAACTTATCGCTGGTTTATTATTACTTTTTAGAAGAACTACAATTGCTGGAGCATTGATGGCTTTTGGTGTTATGCTCAATGTTGCCATGATGAATTATTGTTATGATGTGTGTGTGAAATTATTTTCTACTCATTTAGTTCTACTTTCTATTTTGATTTTATCGCCTCATTTAAAGAAGTTATTCCAATTTATTTTTCAACAAAAGGCAGTTCAATTAAAAATAGAAAATCTAATTTTTGAAAAAAAATGGCAACGACTTACGCATAAAATTTTTAAAATTATATTATTAAGTCTTTGTGCCGTGATGATTATTGGCATGTCAATAGAAAATGCTACTGAATATGAAGATAAAGATTATTCAAAAAGTTTCGACGGAAGTTATGAAATTAAAACATTTATTAAAAACGGTGATACAATTCCTTTATTAGAAACAGATACTTTACGATGGGCAAAAATTGTTATCGAACAAGGTGTTTTCGGTTTTAGAACAACGAATAAAACAAAAACTCGTTTTTCTGTAAAAACCGATACAATCCATAAGAAAATAACACTTACTTCTTTTGATGACAGTACCAAAGTTTATAAATTTGATTATAATCGATTGCCAGAACAAAGAGTAATTTTCAAAGGGAAATATGAATTAGATACTTTGGAAATAATAACCCAACAGAAGAAAAGGAATGAATACTTGTTGAACAGTACAAGTTTCAAGTGGATAAATGAATACCCATTTAATAGATAAAAAAAAATACCGTTTAAGTTCAACTAAACGGTGTTTTTTTAAATATTATTTATTCAGCTTGCTGTTTTTATAACCATACATGAAATAAAAGACTAGACCAATTAATAACCAAACACCAAACCACATCCAGTTAGAAACGGCCATTCCGGTTAGTAAATAACAGCACGAAACTAATCCCAATAATGGTATTAATGATAAGTTTTTGGTGAAGGATAAAAACGTCATAACAATACAAACCAGTAAGAAGACTAACATCGGCAAGTTGGTTGCCATTTTACCATCTGAAAAATCAAGAATGTCAGTAAAAAAGGTTGGTGAATACTTCATAATCAAAATAACAGCAACTATCATAATTAAAGGAAAAATAAACTTCGAATTCACATACGGAATTCTAAATTTCCCTTTTGTAGCGCGTTCTTCCAATTCAGCTTCGCTTTGTGGAGAAAGCATTAAAACACCTCCGCAAACCAATACAAATGCGAACAAAGTCCCAATACTTGTAAAGTCTAAAACAAAGTTCTCATCAGTAAAGAATATTGGAATTCCAACGACCAATCCTGTTACAATCGTAGCAAAACTTGGCGTTTTATACTTTGGATGAATTTCTGAAAACTTTTTGGGCATTAATCCGTCACGACTCATCGTCATCCAAATTCTAGGTTGTCCCATTTGGAAAACCAATAACACACTTGTCATGGCTACAACTGCGGCAATTGACACAATAAACAACATCCATTTTACACCTTTTAATGCAAAAATTTCAGCCAATGGATCGCTAACTCCAAGTAATTCGTATGAAACCATTCCAGTGATAACTAATGCTAAAATCACGAAAACTACAGTACAAATTACCAACGAATAAATCATTCCTTTTGGTAAATCGCGTTGTGGATTTTTACTTTCTTCTGCCAATGTAGACACAGCGTCAAAACCAATATAAGCAAAGAAAACGGCAGAAACTCCAGCCATAACTCCGCTAAATCCGTTTGGCATGAATGGCGTCCAATTGTCAATATCTACATAGAAAGCACCTACTACAATTACCAAAATAATTATAGCTAATTTGATGTAAACCATTGCGTTACTGAAATTTTTAGATTCTTTTGTTCCGCGGTATACCAGATAGGTAATAAGCAAATTAATGACAACAGCAGGTAAATCAAAGATGACTTTTAAACTTCCAATCATTGGCGCATTCTGCCAAGCGGTTAAACCTTCTCCAACTTTATTTTCAAGAAAAGCGGCATGAGCCGACTTGTAATTTATGGTCAGCCATTCGGGTAAATGAATTCCAAAAGTTTCTAATAAATTGGTGAAATAACCGCTCCATGAAAAAGCGATATAAATGTTTCCTATAGAATATTCCATGATCAATGCCCAGCCAATTATCCATGCAAATAATTCACCAAAAGATACATAAGCATAAGTATATGCACTTCCAGAAACTGGTACACGTGAAGCAAATTCAGCATAACACATTGCTGTAAATCCACAAGCAACAGCACACATAATATATAAAATAACAACAGCTGGTCCACCAGAAAAACAGGCATTACCAATAGCACTAAATGTTCCACCACCAATAATTGCAGCTATTCCGAAAAAGGTTAAATCTCTAACCGATAATACTTTATTTAGTCCAGAATGTTCACCATCGCCGCCTTGTTTTAGTATAACTTCAGTTGATTTTTTTCTGAATAATTTTGATATGTACATTGTTTGATTTTTTAGGTAAAAACAAATATATGTAATTTTAATTTTTATTGTAAAAAATTCATGTATAATAATTAAAAGCTATTGTATTATAAGAAACGAATAGTAAAAAATGATAATCCAAAGAAAACAAAATATATTTTTGTTACTAAATTTATGATAACAAACAGAGTTTATAACCAACAAACAAATTAATAAGTATGGAACATTCAAACGACATTAGTAAATGCCCATTTCATCAAAATCAAAAAAGTTTTAATGATGGAGTAAAAAATCAAGATTGGTGGCCAAAAGCGCTGAACTTAGATATTTTACACCAACATGACTCAAAAACCAATCCACTTGGAGAAGACTTTGATTATGCTGAAGAATTCAAAAAATTAGATTTACAAGCACTAAAAAATGACTTAAAAGCCTTTATGACTGATAGTCAAGATTGGTGGCCAGCCGATTGGGGACATTATGGTGGATTGATGATTCGTATGGCTTGGCATGCTGCTGGAACTTACAGAATTGCAGATGGTCGTGGTGGCGCAGGAACTGGAAATCTTCGTTTTGCTCCACTAAATAGTTGGCCTGACAATGGAAACTTAGACAAAGCTAGACGACTTTTATGGCCTATTAAAAAGAAATATGGCAACAAAATTTCGTGGGCAGATTTAATGATTTTAGCTGGGAATATGGCTTATGAGTCTATGGGATTAAAAACTTTTGGATTTGCTGGCGGACGTGAAGATATTTGGCATCCAGAAAAAGATGTTTATTGGGGTGCAGAAAAAGAATGGTTGGCAAAATCTGGAGGTGAAGGAAGTCGTTACTCTGGAGAAAGAAATCTAGAAAATCCTTTGGCAGCAGTAATGATGGGATTGATTTATGTTAACCCAGAAGGTGTTGATGGACAACCTGATCCACTAAAAACGGCTCATGATGTTCGTATCACTTTCCAAAGAATGGCGATGAATGATGAAGAAACTGTTGCTTTAACTGCTGGTGGACATACCGTTGGAAAAGCACACGGAAATGGTGATGCATCTGTTTTAGGTGCAGAACCAGAAGCTGGAGCAATCGAAAATCAAGGGTTTGGTTGGTTAAATCCTAAAGGAAATGGAAATGGTGCTGATACAGTAACCAGTGGATTGGAAGGTGCATGGACAACACATCCAACTCGTTGGGACAATGAATATTTCGATTTGTTATTGAACCATGATTGGGAATTAAAGAAAAGTCCTGCTGGAGCTTGGCAATGGGAACCAATCAACATGAAAGAAGAAGACAAACCAATCGATGCTCACAATCCATCAATTAGAAAAAATCCGATTATGACCGATGCCGATATGGCGATGAAAATGGATCCAGCTTATAGAGTAATTTCGGAACGTTTTCATCAAGACCAAGCCTATTTTTCTGAAGTTTTCGCAAGAGCTTGGTTTAAATTAACCCACAGAGATTTAGGTCCAAAAGAAAGATATCTTGGCGCTGATGTTCCTTCAGAAGATTTGATTTGGCAAGATCCAGTTCCAAAAGTTGATTACACTTTATCGGAAATGGAAATAGAAGAGTTAAAATCAAAATTATTAAACTGCGGACTAACAAGAGCCGAATTAATCAACACAGCTTGGGACAGCGCAAGAACTTTTAGAGGTTCCGATTTTAGAGGTGGAGCAAATGGTTCTAGAATTCGATTAGAGCCACAAAGAAATTGGGTTGCTAATGAACCGGAAAGATTACATAGAGTTTTGACTAAACTTGCCGAAATTCAAGCTGGTTTAAGCAAAAAAGTGAGTATCGCTGATTTAATTGTTCTTGGTGGAACAGCAGCTATCGAAAAAGCAGCACAAGAAGGTGGATTTAACGTAAAAGTTCCTTTCCATGCAGGAAGAGGTGATGCATCGGAAGAAATGACCGATGTAGAATCGTTTGAAGTATTAGAACCAACAAACGATGCTTTCAGAAACTTTATGAAGTCGAAATACGTCGTACAACCTGAAGAATTGATGTTAGACAAAGCACAACTTCTTGGTTTGACTGCATCAGAAATGACCGTTTTACTTGGAGGAATGCGTGTTCTTGGTACTAATTATGGTGGAACAAAACATGGTGTTTTTACTAATAATGAGGGTGTTTTAAGTAACGATTTCTTTGTGAATTTAACCGATATGAACTACAGTTGGAAGCCAGTAGGCGAGAATTTATACAATATCGTTGATAAAAAATCGGGTGCAACCAAGTGGACTGCAACAAGAGTAGACCTAGTTTTTGGTTCCAATTCAGTCTTGAGAGCTTACGCCGAAGTCTATGCGCAAGATGATAACAAACAAAAATTCGTGAACGATTTTATCAATGTTTGGTCAAAAGTGATGCATTTAGACCGATTTGATTTAAAATAATTATTCTACCATAAATTATTTTTAAAATAACCATTAAGGTATTTAAGTAAAATTAAGTTGAAAACGCTTAATGAAACTTAATTCCTTAATGGTTTTTATTTTTGATTTGCACTAATTAAAAAATCTTTTAATCCTAAATTCTCTTTTTTTCATGATTTTTTATTTACATGAAAAAAATAACAACTAAAAATTATTAAATCTTCAAAAAAAATCACAATTTTTTGTGAGAAATATTTTGATAATTTTTTTCTATTGTCTTATTATAAAAATATAATAAAAGTCATGTTTTTATGCATTTATCGGTTGTAATTTTGCGCTAGAAATTAATAACAAATAAAATAATAAACATGTCATTAGTAGGTAAAAAATTTCCAAACATTACAGTTGATGCAATCTCTCACATGGGAGATAATTTAAGAATTAATGTGCTTGAAGAAGCTACAAAAAACAATCAAAAAGTACTTTTATTTTGGTATCCAAAAGATTTCACTTTTGTTTGTCCAACTGAATTACATGCTTTCCAAACAGCTTTAACTGATTTCGAAAAAAGAAATACTATCGTTATTGGTGCTTCATGTGATACTAACGAAGTTCACTTTGCTTGGTTAAATACGCCAAAAAACAACGGTGGAATTGAAGGTGTAACGTATCCACTTTTGGCTGATACTACAAGAAATTTATCAGCAGCTTTAGATATTCTTGACGCAGAATGGGTTTACGACGCAGAATTAAATGACGAAATCCTTGAAGGATCAAACGTAACCTTCAGAGCGACTTATTTAATTGACGAAACGGGTAAAATTTTCCACGAAAGCGTAAACGATATGCCATTAGGAAGAAACGTAAACGAGTATTTAAGATTAATCGATGCTTACACTCACGTTCAAACTAAAGGTGAAGTTTGTCCTGCAAATTGGGAAGAAGGAAAAGAAGCGATGAATGCTGATCGTTTAAGTACAGCAGCATATTTGTCTCAAAACTAATATAATAACAAATTTTAATTTCAATGTCAAAAGTCAATTACAAGTTTTTAAATTGATTTTTGACGTTGAAATTGACATTGAAATTTTAAAACTATGTTAATCGAATTAAACGAAGATACATTACAAGATTTAGTAAATACCAACAATAAAGTGGTAGTTCAATATTCTGCTTCATGGTGTGGAAACTGCCGTATTATGAAACCTAAATTCAAAAAATTAGCTTCAGAGAATGAAGAAATTACCTTTGTTTTGGTTGATGCAGAAAATGCTCCAGAGTCAAGAAAATTAGCGAATGTTTCTAATTTACCAACCTTTGCAACCTTTGTTGGAGGAAAATTATTGAACGAAACTCAAACCAACAAAGCCGAAGTTTTGGCTGAATTGGTAGAAGAATTAGTCTAATAGATTCTTAGACTAACTTATACATTTTAGATATTTATCCCTCTAAAATTGTGCAATCTAAGAAGTCTAAAATTCTAACTATCTAAAAAATCTAAAATGAAATTACCCGTAATCAAACATTTGACACAATTTATTGAAGAAAATGACCAAGATTATCTAATCGAAACCATAGAAGTTCTCGAAGCTCTAACCGAAATCCCATCACTAAAAGATGAAGAATTAGACGTAATTGGCGAGTTAATTTCCAATATGTACGGCGCTTTAGAAGTCCACAAAATGACTAAAGAAGGCAAAGACAAAAAAGAAGCACTCAACGATTTTATGAAGCGAGTTCTTGGTTCTATCGATAAATAAAACAAAATGTCCCGAATTTCCGGGACATTTTATTTAGTTTAAAAATTTAAGTCTTTGAACGAATCGTTTGGGAATTTTTGCTATCCATTTTCCTGCTTTCCGTTTCAATCTGTCATTGCGAGGAACGAAGACACACGAGCGAAGCGAACTGAGCGTAAGCTAATCTCATAAACAATTTCTGGAGTCGCAATGACAGGATTTGCACTACAATCAGGGTTAGTTGGGATATGTATTGAATTTCAAGAAACATTATTTCTTCAAAAACTTTTTATAAACCAAAAACCCAACAAACCCAATCAAAAACACTGACCAAAGTTGCATCACAAAAGCAATGATTCCTTCCAAAATAAACCAACCCGTTTTCAAACTATCCCAAATTTGTAAACCAATATTTGGACGATATTCATTCACACTTTTTTCATTTGCAATAACTTCCTGTTTCGTCGTTTCTCTTTGATATAAATACATGGTTACAGTGCTAAAATTCACTTGATCTTCCAAACTCAAATTGTTCAAGATTGTAGCATCGCTTTCAGTAGCTTTGTCCAATGCTTTATCTTCGGCAGTAGTAATATCATTCAGTTTTTTGCCTTTGGTATCAATCCCTTTTTCCAATCGAGACTGACTGTTTTTAATGCGTTTTTGCGCCAGTTTATTCGATAAAAGTTGCAACGAAACATCATCAGCTTTAATCAATCGACTGTCCAAAAAATTAATTTCCTTAACCATCGATTTCAAAACTGTGTCCAATTGTGTATTCGGAACTCGAAACGTAATTGTGTTATCAACCGTATATTGTATCGTTTCCAAAATACTATCCTGACTGATTTTTGTTTCCGATTTTTGATTGATGTTGCTTTTTAAATCGGTAAATGTTACAAATCCACCATGTTTTGCAATACTGTTCTCAATTGCATAAGTCGATTTGGCAACATCTTTTACTTTGAATTTAATATCTGCCGTTCGAACAAATTTTCGATTGGAATTTTTGGGTTCCACAGCAGCATTTGACGAAATTACAGAAGTTGAATCAGCAGATACCACACTGGCATTTGCTTCATCAGCGACATAATCAGCTTGTTTACATGCACAGGCAAATCCAAGTAGGAGTAATGCCAAACCTAATTTTGAAAGGTGTTTCATTTTTGATTTTTTTTAAATTGTTAATAATAGAGAACATTTTCTGAGCTTGGTTTTTATCAATAAGCAAAGTGTAGTTTTCTATCAAAAGCAAAAATGAATTACAGGTTTAACATTAATTTTAAAATACTAAAAAGCGTGCCAAACTTAAGAATTGCTTAAAATTATTTTTTTGTCGTAATTTTGAACTCAAATCCAATCATCTTGAGAACGCATTTTTCCAAAGAAATCTCCAATCCCGAAGCCTTCAAAAACCAGTTACTAACTTGGTCACAACAGTTTAGAGAAGTTGTTTTTTTTGATTCAAACAATTACCATCAAAAATATTCCAGCTATGATTGTGTCCTTGCTGTCGATGCTTTTACGTCTTTAAAAACTGATTTTCATAATGCTTTTGAAGAAATAAAACAGTATCAGCAGCAAACCAAAGATTGGTTGTTCGGCTATTTTTCATACGATTTAAAAAACGATACAGAAAAGTTAACTTCCAATAATTTTGACGGATTGCATTTCCCTGATTTGTTTTTCTTTCAACCTAAAAAACTTTTTTTATTGAAAGGAAATCAACTCGAAGTTCATTATTTATTACTGTGTGACGACGAATTTGAATTGGATTTTCAGGAAATTTTAAATAGTAAACATCAACCGGTAACTGGCAACCGACAACCAAAAATAAACCAACGAATTTCCAAAGAAGATTACCTTTCCAAAGTCAATAAAATGTTAGAACACATTCAGCGTGGCGATATTTATGAAGCCAATTTTTGCATGGAATTTTTTGCCGAAAAGGCAATTATTAATCCAGTAGAAATTTATCAAAAACTGAATACCATTTCAAAACCGCCGTTTGCTACTTTTTTCAAAAACAACAAGCACTATTTGCTCTCTGCATCGCCAGAACGTTATTTGAGAAAAGAAGGAAACAAAGTCATTTCGCAACCCATAAAAGGAACAGCCAAGCGATTTTCGGAAGAAGATTTAGACCAAAAATCAAAAACTGATTTAGCCGAAAACCCAAAAGAACGTTCTGAAAATATTATGATTGTAGATTTAGTGCGCAATGATTTGTCCAAAACGGCTACCAAAGGTTCGGTAGAAGTAGAAGAACTTTGTTGTATTTATTCTTTTGAACAAGTCCATCAAATGATTTCTACGATAACATCAACCGTTGCTGAAAATCGTTCTCCAGTGGAAATTATAAAATCTACTTTTCCAATGGGAAGTATGACTGGCGCACCAAAAATTTCGGCGATGAATATTATCGAAAATCTCGAAGAAACCAAACGCGGATTGTACAGCGGTGCAGTGGGTTATTTTTCTCCTGAAAATGATTTTGATTTTAACGTAGTCATTCGCAGTATTTTGTATAATGCTGAAAATGAATATTTATCTTTTTCCGTTGGAAGTGCTGTTACATCAAAAGCGATTCCCGAACAAGAATATGAAGAATGCTTGTTGAAAGCCAAGGCGATGTTTTCCGTTTTACAATAATAAAAGATAGCTTTAAATAGTTTCAAAATAATACTATGAAATTTTTATATTTACATTATTCATAAATTAACAAAAAATGAGAAAATATTCAATCATTTTGCTACTTATCATTTCAAACACCTTATTTTCACAAGATAATCTAGTAAATCTTTCTAAAATAAATTTTTGTCCATTATCATTAGAGGATTTAAAAAAAATGGATACTGAAATAAAACTAGTAGCAATTGAACAAAAGGATTTTTGCGTTGATAGTTATACTGAAGATGGTAGTCCAGAAATTAAATTTGGATATAAAAGTAAATTATTCCCTGGAGTACTATTTTATGAGCCTAAAAATGCTCAAAATTTAATTGAGAAAATACATTTGACTAAAGAATTTAAAGGTTATCTCCCAGATGGTAAATTTATGGAAATAAGAGCTTTAACTGTTGCAAATGCTTTAAAAATGTATGATTCCAAATTCATATTTACACCAAGTAAATGCATGAATTATTTTGAGATGATGAAAGATGATGGTCAGGATATTATTTTGAAAGTTTACAAGACAAATACGCCATTAAATAAAGATTATCATAGTAATGAGGAACAACTAGCTACGCAAGCAATTGACATACTTTTTGAGTGTTATTTTGATTCAATAGAAGAAAAAAATAAACCACTTTATATTGTTGATGGAAAAGAAATTAAAGAAAAAGAATTTTTGACAATAAATCCGGATAATATTAAGTCTTTGAACATTTTAAAAGAAAAAAATGCAGAGCTTAAATATGGTAAAAAAGGGAAAAATGGAGTGGTAGAAGTGATACTAATCAAATAACAATATTTGAATTATGCTTAAAAAACTCCAAAATCATATCAATACAAACTTATCTTTTTTAAAAGAAAAGAAACTCTTGCTTGCCGTTAGCGGTGGAATTGATAGTATGGTTTTAGTGCATCTTTGTCATCATTTGCAATTGGATTTTGCAGTAGCACATTGTAATTTTCAATTGCGCGGAAATGAAAGCGATGATGATGAAAACTTCGTGAAATCACAAATAGAAAACCTGTCACCTCGAGCGCAGTCGAGAGGCAAAATTCCACTTTTCACCCAAAAATTCGAAACAGCAACCTTTGCCAAAGAGCAAAAATTATCCATTCAAGTTGTAGCGAGAAAACTGCGCTATGACTGGTTCTATTCACTTTTAGCCAATCATAATTTTGATTTTATCCTAACAGCACATCATCTGGATGACAGTATAGAAACTTTTTTAATCAATTTTACAAGAGGTTCAGGATTGGATGGTTTAACTGGAATTCCGGAGCAAAACGATAAAAATGTTCGACCATTATTGATTTTTTCTAGAAATGAAATTGAAACTTTTGCTCAAGAAAACAATATCACTTGGCGCGAAGACAGTAGCAATGCTTCCGATAAGTATTTGCGAAATAAATTGCGACATGATGTAATTCCGATATTGAAAGAACTAAATCCCAGCCTACTTTCATCATTTGAAAACACAATAAAAAATTTAAAACAATCGCAGTCATTAGTGGACGATGCTGCAAAAATAGTTTATGAAAAAGTGGCTTCAGAAGAAGAACATCATACTGTTTTTGATTTGACAAAGCTGTTAAAATATCCTAATCATCAAGCGTATTTATTTCGTTGGTTAGCCAGTTTTGGATTTGCTGATTGGAATTCGATTTCCGATATACTAATAGCACAATCTGGAAAACAAGTACTTTCCAACACACATATTCTCCTCAAAAACAGAAATACTTTGTTATTGTTTCCACGACAACAAACAGCAGATGAAGCCATTTTTTGGATTGAAAAAGACCAAGTGGAAGTTAAAGTTCCCTTAAATTTGACCTTTTGTAACCTAAGTGACATTTCGGTTCAATCAACTAATGTTATCTTTGTCGATGAAGAAAAGCTTCAGTTTCCGCTAACGCTTCGCAAATGGAATGAAGGCGATATTTTTTATCCATTTGGAATGAAAGGTAAAAAGAAATTGAGTAAGTTTTTCAAGGACGAGAAGTACTCGTTGTTGGATAAATCCAATGCATGGTTGCTCTGTTCTAATGACCAAATTGTTTGGGTTATTGGAAAACGCCAAGACGAACGATTTAAAACAACAGCAACAACAAAAAATATTTTACAAATTAACTACATCGAATAAGTAATGAAGAAACTACTCTTTTCACTCTTCACATTTTTGGCTTTCGCCAATGGGTTTTCTCAAATAATCAATCCAGTTAAATGGTCTTCTAAAATTGAAAAACTTTCTGATACAGAGTTTAATCTGGTTATGGAAGGAAAAATTGAAGACGAATGGCATGTGTATTCTCAATTTACTCCTGAAAATGGACCATTGCCAGCCGAATTCAAGTTTAAAGATGGTAAAGGCAATTATGAACTGATTGGAAAAGTAAAGGAAAGTCCATATAAGAAACAATATAACGATGTTTTTGAAGTAGACGAATACTATTTTGAAAAGAAAGTAACGTTTACTCAAAAAGTAAAAATTACCAACCCAAAATTGACTTCAATCAAAGCTTCTATTGATTATCAGGTCTGTAAAGAAGTCTGTATCAATCAGGATTATACATTTACATTTGCTTTGCCAAAAATAGAAGTAGCAACGACAGATGCACCAGTTGTAACTACTGATACTGCTAAAGTTGATACAATACAAACAGCAAAAGAAGAACAAATAAAAGTGGTTGAAACAACGAAATCATCTGAATCTAAGCAAGAAGAAGAAAAAGGATTGTGGACGATTTTCTTTTTAGCATTTCTAGGAGGTTTTGCGGCTTTGTTAACACCTTGTGTTTTCCCAATGATACCAATGACGGTAAGTTTTTTTACTAAACAAAGTAAAAATCCAGTACAAGGAAAACGTAACGCAATATTATATGGAATATCTATTATTGCTATTTATGTTGTTCTAGGATTAGTCATCACAGGGATTTTTGGTGCTGATGCTTTAAATGCTTTATCAACCAATCCTTGGTTTAATATACTTTTCTTCGTTTTGTTAGTCGTATTTGCAGTATCTTTTTTAGGAGCATTTGAAATTATGTTGCCAAACTCTTGGGCAAATAAAGTAGATAGACAAGCTGATAGAGGTGGAATCATTGGAATATTATTTATGGCATTGGCATTAGCAATTGTTTCCTTTTCATGTACTGGACCAATTGTTGGAACGCTTTTAGTAGAATCTGCATCCAAAGGTGGAATTGCACCAATTGTTGGAATGCTTGGTTTTTCATCTGCATTAGCATTACCATTTATGTTGTTTGCTATGTTTCCGAGTTGGTTAAATTCATTACCAAAATCCGGTGGTTGGTTGAATACAGTTAAGGTTTCCCTTGGATTTTTAGAATTGGCTCTAGCCTTCAAATTTTTATCCAATGCGGATTTGGTTTTGCAATTACATTTATTAGAAAGAGAAGTCTTTTTAGCGATTTGGATTGCCATTTTCGGAGCTTGGGCTTTATATTTATTTGGCAAAATTACGACACCACATGATAGTCCATTAACCCATATTTCCGTTGGAAGATTATCATTAGCCTTATTGGTTTTGGCTTTCACCGTTTATATGTTGCCAGGATTGTTTGGTGCACCACTAAAACTAATTTCTGCTTTTCCACCGCCACAAACGTATAGCGAAAGTCCAACAGGTTTTTTTGGCAATAATTCTTCTTCTACTTCAAATGAAAAAACTTTGCCCGATGGTGCAAAGGCAGGCGAACACGGAATTATTACTTTCACTGATTATGACAAAGGATTGGCTTATGCCAAAGAAGTTAATAAACCAATACTACTAGACTTTACGGGATTTGCATGTGTCAATTGTCGTAAAATGGAAATCAACGTTTGGTCGGATAAAGAAGTGCTAAGTGTTTTGAAAAATGATTTGGTTTTAATTTCTTTATATGTTGATGATAAACGTGAATTGCCTAAAGAAGAAAAGCACGTTTCAAAAGTAACAGGAAACGATATTGAGACAATAGGCGATAAGTGGACGGAATTTATGATTACACGTTATAAAACCAATACACAACCGTTCTATGTTTTAACCGATGTAAAAGAGCAAAAGCTAAACGAACCAGTTAGTTATACTCCAGATAGTAAAGAATACTTAGCTTGGCTAAAAGACGGAATTTCTAAATTCAACTAATCGAATTCTAATTCAGAATAGTCAAATACTCATTTAAAAGGTTGCTTTTGGTAAAACAAACGCAACCTTTTCTGTTTTTTCCTATCTTTAAAATAAATAAAACCTAACCAGTTATGAAAAATTCAAAAATCACCGCTTTGCTATTACTCTGCGTAATGGCTTTCTTTTCCTGTAATCCTGATGATGGCGGTTCGACCTCTGGACCAGATGACAACACTTTTACTCAAAACTTTGGAGCAATAACCAACCGAGATTTTATCGGTCAGGTAGTGGACGCAGACAATCAACCCATTCAAGGAGTAACCATTAAAATTGGTTCTTCGACTACACTAACGGATGTTAATGGTGTTTTTGTTATTAATAACGCATCAGTTTATCAGAAGTTTGCTTATATCACTGCTAAAAAATCAGGTTATATTGATGGTTCTCGTTCGTTAGTTCCAACTACAGGTAAAAATAATGTAAAAATTATGATGATACCTTTTGCTGCACAAGCAACCATACAATCGGGTGAAGCAAGTGAAGTATCGATTTATTCGGGAACGAAAGTAAAATTTGACGGAGCTTTTCAAGACGAAAATGGAGCTGATTATACAGGTGCTGTTGAGGTAGCGATGTTTCATTTAACACCAACTGATGGTAATATTAGTCAACTAATGCCAGGAATGTTATATGCGCAAACGGAGAATAATCAAGAAGCTATTCTAGAAACTTTTGGAATGATCAACGTAGAACTTCGCGGTTCTGGAGGACAAAAATTAAATATCAAATCAGGTCATACGGCTGAAATTACGTTACGTATTGACGATACGCAATTGGCAACAGCGCCAAATACAATTCCGCTATGGCATTTCGACGAAGTAAAAGGCTATTGGAAACAAGATGGTATTGCTACAAAAATTGGTAATAAATATGTTGGAGAAGTATCGCATTTTTCTTGGTGGAATTGTGATGCTTTTACCGAAATGGTTCGTTTAACGGTAACGATTGTAGATAGCAATGGTAATGAAATTTCTAATGCAGGAGTTGGATTGATAGCTAATGGAAATACATGGCCTGTAATAGGTTATACTACTGGTGACGGACAAGTATCAGGATTAATTCCTGCGAATCAAACACTGACGTTAAATGTTTATTCGACTTACTACACTTGCAATGCCGATAATATTATTTACACCACAACCATTGGACCATTTAGCACCGATACCGTTTTACCTGATGTTGTGGTTGCACTTTCCAGTTCAACTTTAAGCACAACGGTAGAAGGAAATCTACTAAAATGTAATGGAAGCAATGTAACTAACGGTTATGTGTTGCTTAGTCGATATGGAACCTATTCTTTTTCGCCAGTAACGAACGGTGCTTTTAGTTTTAATGAATTGTATTGTAATAACGATACAGAATTTAAATTAAAAGGAGTTGATGTTGAAAATTTGCAAGAGACTGATTCTATTAGTTATAATTTTGTTTCACCAATAACTTCCGTTGGAAATCTTCAAGCTTGTACTGCTATTGACGAATTCATTTCGTATCAAATTGATAATGATCCGACTATTTTTATTTTGTTAGGTTTGAATGGAAGTGCAAATCAAGGTGGAATTCCTGCTGGTATGAGTGTTAACGGATATTCAAATAATATGGGAATATATATTTGGGGAAATACAGCATTGCCTGGAACCTATACCACAGATGTTTTTCAGATTGAAGGTAATGGAGTTGGCTATATTGGACCAGACACACCCAACACGATACAGTTTAACCTAAACCAATTTGGTGCTATTGGCGAGTATATTGATATGACTTTCAATGGAACTTTTCAAGGTGAAAACAATGTCACCCACACTTTGACAGGTACTGTTCACGTAAAAAGAGATAATTAATCGAATAAAATTCAAATAAAAAAAAATGCCTCAAAATATCGAGGCATTTTTTTTGTGGAGTCGCCGAGAGTCGAACTCGGGTCCAAACAAGGAAGCAAAGAGCTTTCTACACGTTTATTTCCTGATTAGATTTTCGATAGTTAGCTAGGTCAGAAACAACCACCAACTACTTAGCTTTATCAGTGTCAAAATGGATTTAAAGCATTACCATTTCTAGGTTTATCTTTACGGTTTACCTTAATCAAACGCCACAAACCAAGGCTTTTGAGGTAAATCTAGCTTCTCGACCTTGTCGAGACTAGGCAAATCTTACTATAATTCAGATTAAGCAGCTAAAGCGTAATTATTTTCGCCGTTTATAGGTTTGTACCTTTGGATTTACGAGCAAAAAGTACAATGCTCGACGTGCTTACTGTCCGTTTCATCTTGCTGTCAAAACCAGTCGACCCCAAAATTGTTTAACTGAATAGCAAAAATCAGACCACAAATATAGTACACTTTTTTGAAAAATCTAACAGATTATTCTTCTCCTTTTTGACTTTCTAATTAAATCGTTTTTCAATAAAGGCAACAAAGTTTTCATCGCTCATTTTGTTCGAAGTACATTCTGTAGCAATAGCGTTTTTATATTGCGGTGTTTCGGCTAGGAACTTCATGAACTGTTCTTGAACTTGACCAGTTCCTGTGAGATGAATTTGGTCAACATTGGGCATTTTACTGGCAATTTCCTTAAAGAACTTTTGCGTTAAGCTAATTTCTTGGTGGTTGGCTGCATTTTCATTGGAATTTTTATCTGGACCAGCATTGCTAACATGTCCTAAAACAATAAAATCACCATTAGCTTCTTCTTCTCTTCCTACGATGGTAGCGTTGTGCGTATCCATCCAAACTCCAAACTGTTTTTTGTTTTTTTCTGACATGACTTTAGTATTTTTTCTAAAGGTAGTCCATCGGCTGGGGGAAAAGTGTTTTTTGTGATAGGATTGTGATTAGTGGTTTTCTTTTGGGTTGTTTATTAGATAATTGCTTTTGTTCTTAGCTACTATTTTAAAGGTCAAACTAAACTATATAACACTTCCAAGATATTTCTCATTACCCAAACCAATTTGTAGCAAACCTCTAAACCCAAAACAACAAATTAAAAAACTTGCTACTGATTGATAATTGTTTAGATTTGTAAATCTTTAAAAAAGAACGCAATGAAATTAAAAATTACCTTTTCAATACTATTATTTTCTATTCTATTTGCTAATGCTCAAGTAGTGTTTGAAGAACAATTGGTTATTGATAATACATTTTATATGCAGAATCCAAATGGAGTTGTGTCTGCAGATTTTGATGGAGATGGTGATCAAGATGTACTATCTTCGGCTTATTTCGGCAATAGGTTAGTATGGTTGGAAAATCTGAATGGAATAGGCACTGAAGTCCAACTTCATTTGATTTCTTCTACTATTCAAACACCTTGGGGAGTTTGTGCTGCAGATTTAGACGGTGATGGAGATTTAGATGCAGTTTCGACTTCATTAAGCGGTAATAATGTTTCATGGTTTGAAAATACCGATGGCAACGGAACATTCGTATACAAACAAGGAATGTTTGCCACTTTGGTCAACAAAGTCATGGCTGTTGATATGGATAATGACAACGATTTGGATTTAGTATGGTCATCGTCCAGCGATAGTGAATTGCGATGGACCAAAAATAATGATGGATTAGGAACTTTTGGTAGTACTGTTATAATTGATGCTAATTCAACCAACTCACCTGGATTTTTTCCTGCTGATATTAATGGTGATGGCGCTATGGACATTATTTCTGGTTTTGGATCATCAACAGGTTCAAATGGATTAACGTGGTTCAGAAACAGTAATAATGGTTTAGGAACTTTGAGTACACGAATATTGATTTCTAATCAAGTTAGTTATCTTACTTCTGTTTATGCTGGCGATTTAGACGGTGATGGTGACATGGATGTTGTATCGGCTTCGTCGATTGATAATAAAATTGCTTGGTATGAAAACACAGATGGCATTGGTACATTTGGTACACAACAAATTTTAACCACTAATGCATTAGCAGCCATTATAGTAAGAATAGCCGATGTTGATGGCGATGGCGATAAGGACGTAGTTTTTGGTTCTAATGATGATAAAAAAATAGGATGGTTTAATAATATCGATGGTTCTGGCACGTTTAGTGAAGAGATTATCATTGCAACACATTCTGGCGATATTAGAGATATTCACTTTTCGGATGTGGATGCTGATGGCGATTTAGATTTTCTTGCCGCTACAAACACCGATAATAATGTTACCTTATATAAAAATACAAACGGTTTAGGTAGTTTTTCATCAGATATTCTAACAAAACACGTTGATGGTGGTCGTATTGTAGTTGCTGAGGATATAGACAATGATGGCGATAAAGATATTTTTGCCGCATCGTATTGGGATGATAAAATTTCGTGGTTTAAAAATCTTGATGGTCAAGGAGATTTCTTTAATTCACAAACGGTTGTAAGTTTAGCAAATAATGGTATAACATCTGTTTTTGTAGGAGATGTTGATGGCGATGGATTTAAGGATTTATTGGCTACAGCTTATCTTGATGGAACCGTTTTTTGGTTTAAAAATATCGATGGTTTAGGCAACTTTGGTCCACAACAATCTATTGATACAAACTTGTATAATTCATCACGAGTTTATCTTTCTGATATTGATAATGATGGCGATATGGATGTGTTTGCTATTGGAACTTCTCGTTTTGCATGGTATGAAAATCTAGATGGATTGGGTAGTTTTGGACCACAACAAACCATTGATAATATCAACAATTTTACTATGTTTGATGTGGATTTTGACGATTTAGATGGCGATGGCGATATCGATATTTCAGTAGCTGGAAGTTATGGAATGCTTCGCTATTTGAATACAGATGGTCAAGGTACTTTTAGCTCCAGAATAATTCTTGAAACTAGTGAATATCGTGCTGTTTCAACAGAAATTGCTGATGTTGATGGCGATGGTGATAGTGATTTACTTTACATGGGTACAATTGGTCAAACATCTTCCAATACTTTCATAGGATGGTCTAAAAATTTGAATGGTTTGGGTAGTTTTGGACCAATTCAAATTATCACTACTTTAGTTCCTACACCAAAAGGTTTGGTTGTAGCCGATTTTGATAATGATGGCGACATAGATATAGCAAGCTCATCTCAAGGAAATGGCGGCGTTATTGCTTGGTATGAAAATACCGACGGTCAAGGAGCATTTGCCAATACACAACAAATTATTTCACAAACATCAAACAGCCCTTTTGATATTTATGCTGCAGATATTGACAATAACAATAAAATAGATATTGTATCTATCTCTAATATTGACGATAAGATTTCATGGCATAAGAATATAGGAATCATAGACTCTAATAGCATTTCGGGCTCAATTCGTTTTGATTTACTAGGAGATGGTTGCACCGAAACAGATGCATTAATGACAGGAATTTTGGTTATTGCTACCGATTCTGCAACTACAAACGCTACTTTCACACAAGAGAATGGACAATTTCAACTTTATACTACTGAAGATGGAGTTGTAACTACAGAGGTAAGTTCGCAACTACCAACTTATTATGCTGCAAATCCACCTAGTGCCCAGTCTAATTTTATTGGCTTAGGCAATAGCAATAACATTGATTTTTGTGTTTCTCCAACGGCTGTTATCAATGAATTATCGGTTTCTGTTTATCCAACTATAAACGATCCGAGACCAGGATTTTTTACTTTTTATCGTATTGTTTATTCCAATAGAGGAACTACTCAATTGAGTGGCGCTATTACCTATGAATTTGATGGAACAAAACTTAGTTTTGTTAGTGCTAATCAAACTACTACTTCTCAAACTAGTTCAATGGTTACTTTTGATTACGCTAATTTAAATCCATTTGAAACACGAACTATCGATCTAGTGTTTTCCATTTTTCCACCACCAACAACTAATATCAACGAAATAATTACAAGTACTGTAACTATAAATCCTATTACCGATGATTTTATTCCAAACAATAATGTCTATTCTCTAAATCAACTTGTCATTGGTTCTTATGACCCAAATGATATTACCTGTCTTGAAGGCGACCAAGTATTGATAGAAGATGCAGATGAATATTTGCATTATCTAATTCGTTTTCAAAATACGGGAACTGCAGAGGCAATCAACGTTTGCGTTGATCATGTTTTAGACGACAAACTAGATTGGACTACTATGCAACTAGAAAGTTTAAGCCATTCTGGTCGTGTTACAATCAATAATGGTAGCGACGTAAGCTTTATTTTTAACAACATCAATTTACCTGATAGCACTAACGACGAACCGAACTCACATGGTTTTATTACCTATAAAATAAAACCAAAAAACAATGTGGCATTAGGCGATATCATCAATGCATCGGCAGCTATTTATTTTGATTTCAATCCACCGATTATAACTAATACTGCGGCAACAGAATTTGTTGAAACTTTAGCAACAGGTGATTTTGAAGTAGGGAAAGTGTCCGTATATCCTAATCCAACTAATGGTATTTTGAATATTGCAACTACTAGTACCATTACTGAAATTAGTTTATACAACCAACTCGGGCAATTGGTGCTTTCGGCTAAAGATACAACTAGTATTGATGCTTCCTCTTTGCGCTCTGGCGTTTACTTACTATCGATAAAAGACGCAACAGGTGCTACAGTTATTAAACAAATTAGTAAGCGATAAAAAAAAGTTAACCTCATTTATGCTCTGGTGTTTAGAGATAAACGAGGTTGGGTTTTTATAATTTGTAATTTTATGGTTAGGAATGTTGGTTGTGCAAAGGTTTCTCTTCATTTTAACGCTTTTCTTTTCCAACCCTTCACTTACTAGAAAACATCATAAAATCGCCAATGCACAAACAACCCTATGAGAATAATGTAAATAAGATTATTTAAAGTAAATAATCCTTTGGCTAAGAAGCTCCAACTATTTTCCTTAAAAAGTCTGTAATTAATAACAGAAAAAGGAAATATAAGCACCAATAATAGAAAGGGTAGGTATGAAGTCAAACTCACAAAAACATTTGTCGGGTCTTTGTATGGCGCAGGAAAGTAGAATACGTTAACACTACCGCTCAATACAATCATATAATAAAACAAGAATAAACCATTTGGAACCAGCACCAGTGGAATATAAGCGTACTTTAAAGTCTTTTTTCTTCTGAAATAGTGAATTAGAAAGAAAATAGAAGTCAATAAAAAAAATCCAGCAGATGCCACTATAAATAATCCAATTGCAATACTATCCTTTGGGGTTTTGAAATGGCGCAATTTTTCAAATTCAGCATTGTGCGGAAATAAGGTTTCTATCGCAATACTATGGTCGCCTTTTTTTAATTCTTCGCTTACGTTGAATTGAACCGTTGTTTTGTAGTCGTGATAAAAATATAAGTTCACAGTCTTATTTTTTAAATCCCAAATAGAAGAGAGTAAAGTGCCATCGCCAATTTTTTTTCTACAAACGTGCATCTTGTCTGATAGCGCTGTACAATAGGCTAATGAAGTGTCAAAACCGTTCTTTAAAAAGGCTACGCCGTTTCGGTATCTATCAAGTTTATTAGCATTTTGTTCAAGAGTTATCGAAGGACAAAAATTTGAAATCACATATGTCGGTTCGTTTCCTATAGTCAAAGTATAGGGTTCAACAATCAAATACTTCCCCGATTGGTCAACATAGATAAAAACATCTTCAATAAAATAGCTATGGTCATAGTTACTTATAAACGCTCTAACTTCTTCTACAGATTTACACGAATGAAGAATGTCTTTTAAATACTTTGTAGGGTTAGAAATGGTCTTTCTGTTTGCGAAATTTTCTTTAACAGGATGATGAGAAGCAAGTCTTTCAAAAGCCAAACCCATTTCATTCATTCCAGATTGTGGTGCATAGCCGTTGGCACCATCATATCGCGAACCTGTAAAAGCGGCACCATATAAACCGTTGCCTTTGCCTTTTTCGAACCAAATATGTGGAGTTACTCTCCAAGCATCTTCATTGCTTCCAAGTATCGTTTTATCACCACTCGTAATTTTATAACCACTGCAAGCACCACTTTTTTGTATAAATACAAAAGATAAAATCGTAAATAAAATAAGTTTTACGAACAGCGTTTTCTTTATTCCTCTCATCATATAGTTTCTAAGGTGACAGTTGTTTTTTTATTGTTCGTTCAGCTTGCAGTTGTTGATCTTACTATATAACGTTAGACTTTGAAAAATAGTATAGTCCTTCCACCAAATATACTAAAAACAGTTCAGACCCAACAGGTTTTTAAAACCTCTCAGGTCTTGTGTTGGTTTTATGTAATGGATTATTAGTTCAAGTTTGTGGGCACGGATTTCAAATCCGCGCGATTTGGGATTGTGATTAGTGGTTTTCTTTTGAATTACAACTTCAAAACAAAACCTCTTTTAATAGCTTTAAAAGAGGTTTTATTATAATTATTTTTGAAGGATAAAGTATCTACAATTATACTATTTTTTTATAATTTTTTCAGTAGTTCTATTTCCTTGAATATCTGTAATCATTACTAGGTAAATACCAGAACTTAAATCACCCAAGTAAATTCTGTCTTCCGTAAAGTTTACATTATTTAAAACCCTGCCGTTCAAATCTGAAATATTTACTTCTTTTAAAGCTATATCACTTTTTATATTTAAAAAATCTGATGTTGGATTTGGATATAAGGATAGTTTACTTCTTGAATCATTATCAGATAATCCTAGTGTTGAATCATTTATTATTACAACTTTGTTATCAGTAGTGTTAAAAGCGTAACATCCATTACCACATGTTATTATGTTTTTTACATTGCCAAAGGCTTGTGTGATTGATAGACTATCAAACAGCAAGAAAGTAGTCGGGTTAAATCTTTTAAAAGTTATGTTTCCATTCCAATCATAACTTGCGTAACAAACTCTATTGTAATAATCATCATATACAACTGGACCAGAAACGTTTGAAAATTGTCCACTTACAAAAGGAGCTGAGGACATGTCTACAACTGTTCCATTAGTTGCATATAGTGTATTGTTTTTATATACAAAATCTAAACCAAAACCAGTTAAAACACCTGCATTCACACTTGAATTAGAAACGCCACCGGCATTTACGCTTAATCGTCTTAAACCATATTCGGTGCTTTCTGTATTATAACCTACCAAAGTAGTAGCACTTGTAAACTCAAATACATTACTGCCTGTATGGTCTGGCGTAGTGGTTGGTCGCATCACACTATCATCATAAATGGCAACTCCACCGTGGGTTGGCGATACGTTTGGTCTTCTTCTTGACACTGCAATCGTATTTGGACTTCCAGGCATAACTTCGATATCTTGAGCATAAAAGGAACCAAAAAAGGGATCGCTACCCAAACTAAATTGAAGCCCTGCAGTTTGGTTAGCAACATCAAAACGTCTAATAGTCGATGTTCCAGTAAAACCTGCATAAACATATTGTCCATTATCAGAAATTGCAAGTACAGATGGCTCACTACCAATAAAAACGGTATTTTCTAAAGTTTTTGTAACTGGATTTATAACGCCAATACTATTTCCATTTGCTCCATTTGCACTTGGTATACTTGCATAAATTTTATTAGTTACAGAATCATAAACTAAATCATTTACAGTTAAATTTAGCGTTTGTACTTGTAGTTGAGCAAATGTTATAGAGTTGCTTCCAATTAGTAATAAAAATAGAATTCTTTTCATATCAATTTATTAGTTATACTGTATTTATGGTTGACAAAACTACAAAAGTTTTTTAATAGCTTACTTCTTTGTTTAGTAAAAAAACTACTTTTTTTGAATACTACGCATCAAAAAATGTATCAAACCGTTGTTTGATGCAATGCTTTAGAGCGAAACAGGTACTAGTGGTGGTTTTATGAAATAGATTTTAAATTCGGTTGATTGAGTAGAAAATAAAAGTAGCTATTGTGCCGAACCAATGTTACCTGACGTTTCTTTTTTAGTTTCTGTATGTTACTTTTTTTTCAACGTTCCACTTTTTAGTAATTTCTGAGTAAGAATATGTAATTCCTTCCTCTGATAAACTATTCACTCTAACATAAACGTGAAGAGTTTTCTTTTCACTGTCTATGTAATCCGGAAAGTATAACATTTGGTGAGATAAATATTTGTCAAGAACAAATTGTTGGTTTTCATTTTGAATGTAAAAATTATAAATTGGTCCACCGTTTCCACCTTCTTCACGTTTTATTGCGATATCTTCTTTTCCATCAAAGTTTAAGTCTGTAACTATCAAATCTCCAAAGTCATTCTCATTTGATTTTAAAAATTCATTTGCAGAATATTTTTTATTGTTAAGACATTCTTTGAAACTTTTAGATTTCAAAATAAATTCACTTTCTATTTTTATCCTTTGGATTTTTTTTAGTTTTATTTTATCATGAATTCCAATTATTATTTCAGCCTTTCCCAAATCTTTATCGTCTTTTGATACTAACATAATATCAAAGTCATAAGTTTTAGAAAGATCGAATTCAAGACAATTTTGAGCATTACCAAAATTGAAAATTATAAATCCAAATAATAAGAATAGTTGTTTTTTCATGTCGGGTTCTTAAATGCCACACAACCCCAGACTGCAAAAACCTCACACCCGAGCACTAGCGAATTGACAAAGCAATCCTTCCACCAAATATACTAAAAACAGTTCAGACCTGACAGGTTTTTAAAACCTGTCAGGTCTAGTGGTGGTTTTATTTAAAATCTAGTTTTTTGAAGGAGTTGAGCAACATTTATAGCTGTTATAGACAGTGTCTTAACTATTTTCATTTTCAATTTGGGAAATCCATATTTTCAGTCTCTTTATTTGCCTCTCTTTTTTACTGATTGAATTATAATAAACAGAAATATACATCAGGGAAAACAATACAAAACATATAATTATAGAAATTTCATAAGGAAAAACTTCGATCATTTTTTTTCCTCTTAAGGGAATTGTAGGAATTAAAAACGGAAATAAAATAACGGCTGCAATTCCAAATGGTCTCATTTTTTTCAATTTGTTAATTGAATTTTCATTCTCTATAATATCAATTTTATATTTTTCAACTGTCTCTTTTTCGGTCATTATATTTTCTATTTATAGAGTTTTTCAAGGACATTGCACATAACCCCAGACTACAAAAACATCACACTCGAGCGCTAGCGAATTAACGAAGTAATCCTTCCACCAAATATACTAAAAACAGTTTAGACCTGACAGGTTTTTAAAACCTGTCAGGTCTAGTGGTGGTTTTATGAAATAGATTATTAGTTCAAGTTTGTGGGCTCTGATTGCAAATCCGCGCGATAGGGTTGCGAATTTCTATTTTCAATGAGCAAAACGCATTAATTGTTGTAATGAGTTTTGAATATTCCGTATTTCGAGTGGCAAGTTTTTATTACAATGTTCTGCAAATTCAATCAATTCCAAAATTCTTTCATTCAATTTTGTATTAGATTTTATGCGCTGAAACATTTGACTTTTA
Organism: Flavobacterium dankookense; assembly: GCF_004362665.1. GTDB lineage: Bacteria > Bacteroidota > Bacteroidia > Flavobacteriales > Flavobacteriaceae > Flavobacterium > Flavobacterium dankookense. The sequence continues at coordinate 267,966 of NZ_SNXR01000013.1, forward strand.
TTTTTTGAAAAAGAAACTTCTGAAAGCAAAATGATAATGTAATTGAGTATCTGTGAATCCATTTTCTCAAGTGTAATTTTTAGCACATCAAATGAACTTTCGGAAACATCAAAAATTGAAATATTAAAATCCTTTTTTATATTTAAATCTAAATCGATTAATTTCTTCACTAAGGTTTTCTCTCGCTTTTGAAATATCCATTCAAGAAATTCTGAAAACTTCTCAATCAACAATCCTATTGCTAAATTACCTGCTTGCATTTTATTTTTATAATTTATTCCGAGCTCGTTTTCACGCATTGCCTATAACCCTAGACTGCAAAAACCTCACAATCCTTAAACCAAATATACTAAAAACTGTTCAGACCTGACAGGTTTTTAAAAGCTGTCGGGTATAGAGGTAGTTTTTTTAAATAGATTATTAGTTCAAGTTTGTGAGCACGGATTGCAAATCCGCGCGATAGGGTTTATTCTGCTTTCGACATTGTCTTTTTCGATTGTGCGGAAGCTTTGTTCGCTTTAGACATTACTTTGTTTAGTTGAGACATTGTTTTGTTCAGTTCAGCCAAAGCTTTGTTCGATTCGGACATTGTCTATTCTGTTTGCGCCAATGCTTTGTTCGATTGCGCCAACGTCTTGTTCGGTTGTGCCAATGCTTTGTTCGATTGCGCCAAGGTCTTGTTCGAATGCGCCAATGCTTTGTTCGATTGCGCCAAAGCTTTGTTCGATTGTGCCAACGTCTTGTTCGATTGTGCCAACGTCTTGTTCGATTGCGCCAAGGTCTTGTTCGATTGCGCCAATGTCTTGTTCGATTGAGCCAAGGTCTTGTTCGAATGCGCCAAAGCTTTGTTCGATTGCGCCAATGCTTTGTTCGATTGCGCCAAGGTCTTGTTCGATTTTACCAAATGTTATTCTATTTCGATAATTCGATTACTTTTTTCGGTTGCGTTTGTTGATTTTCTGCACGATTTGTCATTTTGAGCAATTTCCTAAAAACTATCAGCTAACGTTTTGCAGCTTGGCGAAGTAGCGGACTTTGAAGCACTTACTTTCAATTTAGCACTAAATATCATTTGATAACCGAATGTTCAATTTAGCACTAAACCCGCCATTTTGCCAAACTGCTGTTAGCTGTTGTTTTTCTTTTTCGCAATAATTGAATAAACCGTTGCAATTTTGTCTTCCAAATGTATTTTAGCTCTATTATTGCAAGATTGTCGATTTATTTCAATATAGTTGTTTTCATTATTCATTCTTTAAATGTTTATAAACAGATGATTTAAAAGTCGAATGCTTTTAATTTAAATTTCTAAAATCATATCGTATCTATGCATTCCGATTTCATAGTAATCATTTGTTATTTTTGTTACTTTAAATCCGTACTTTTCAAAGAAACCATATGAATATTGTGTAGTATCAATGATTATAGGAAACTTTGGCTTGAGCAGTTTTATTTGTTCAATTCTATAGTTTAAAAGCTTTTCACCATAACCCATTTTATGAAAATCTTTATGAATTAATCCCCAAGCCAATGATATAATTCCATTGTTGTCTTTATCTCCAAACCCACCACAACCAATTGTTTTGTTATTATAATTAATTACATAAAATTGAGTTTTGTTATTGACGCTTTCAAGTCTTGTTAAAAAGGCTTCGAAGTATTGTATCTCTTCATTTGTGAAATACGTAGGGACATTACTCTTAAAAGCTTTTATGCAACTAAGTCTGTCTGTATTTAAATATTTTTTTATTTGTACTTCCATTTTTTTAACAGTTTACGTTTTTCAAAATAACAGCTAACGTTCTGCAGCTTGTAGCAGTAGCGTTTAAATTTACCAAAACTTTTGATTAAAAACTAACCAATACAATTACAAAAGCGATTTTCAGTAATGCCCGAAAGCCGCTATTGCTACAAACTGTGGTTGCAAGAGGTTTTTATTGTTTAGTTAATACCATATTGGCAGGAGTTTTGAAAGGTGTTGTGTCAAATGGATAACAATCTGCACCACCATTAAAATCTACTCTATTCCAAGTCAATTTTTCCACACCATTGTTGTTAGAATAAGTTAAATCAACATCTCCAATAATTCTTCTTCCACAAGGATTGTCAGTTGGTTCATCAAAATATATACTATTTCTATTCGAAAACGAACCATTGTTGCTGCTAACAAATTTATCGTTGGTTACATTATAGATTTCTACACCGTTTAATTTATATTGATAAAGACCAATAATTCTATCGTTATAGATGGTAATTTTTTTATTAGCAATTGGGGTTTCTCTGTAATACGTTTGTTTATAAAATTGTATTTTAAAATAATGTGTACCATCATCAAAAACCCAAGTACCAACATATTTGTTTAAAATGTTATTAAAATCTTTAAAATAAACATGTTTATTTTCATCAGGATTAAAGAATGTCTCAAGAGGTTTTTCAACAATAGTTTGTGAAAATCCAGATAAACCAAAATATAAGAATAGTATTTTTATTAGATTTTTCATTTTGTGATTTTTAAAGTTAAACGATTATTTTTTTTTCCAAGTATAATCTCCATTTGGACTTGATGGGTGAGGAGCAAAATAAAAATCAATACCCCATGCAAATCCATTAATAAATACAATTAAATTATTTAGTAATAATTGATTAGCTTCTGCATCGCTACAAGTACCACCGCATTCATCTATTGATTTTTTTATGACTTGACTTTCATATGCTTTTTTAAATTCTTTAAAACTACCTTGATTTATTTGATATTCATTATATAAATCTTGTAAATCGGCAACACTGCTAACTCTCAAAGCATGAACACCACTTACTGAAACTAATATTGAGCTAATATTAGTGTTTTGTGGCGAACTAGGATTTAAATTTTGTTTTTCAAGATAAAATCTTACCATCCCTATGATATCTTCGGCACTAAATATTGGGTCTAAACCTGTATGGTGTTTATGCATTCTTATTAGAGGATTATTCGTGCTAACCGGGGGAAATTGTATGCCATCAAAACCAGATGGCATTGGAAATGGTGTATATGTATCATCTGAATTTAAACTAAACTCAATTCCTTCTTCAGAGCCATTATTCAAATTAGATTTCATTTGGTCAATGGTATTTCTTAAAATGTTAGTACCATTTTCGTTTTGAGTTGTAATTTTATTTAGTTCGGGTAAACTTAAATCAATTAAGTCTCCATCGGTTGTGATTGGAGTTGTTATGATTGGTGTATTTGTATTCGTACCACCTGTGTTATTACTTCCACCTCCTCCTCCGCCACCTATGTAACCTCCAGTATTACCACTTCCAGTACCTCCTGATGATGAGCCACCTCCGCCGCCTCCTACCCAAAAACAATCTTCAGCACTAAGAACCCAAGCCTCCTCATATCCAAAATTTCCGGTAAGATCTCCTTGATCAATAGGTACCATCATTAACTCCCATGTTTGGACACAAACCAATGAAGGTAAACTTTCTGTTTGATTGTTGTAAGTTGTATATTGAACATTTCGATTTGGAATTTCCTCTTTACCAAGATTTTTGATTTCATCATAAGTGATATCATAAGTAACAATTAGAGTTTCAAAATCGCCATTAGAGTTACTTTTGAAAACAATATTTTCTAGTTTATCCTCTGTGCCAGTTCTTCTTATTCTAAATGTATATGATTGACTTCCGTCTTTTTCAATAAAAACACCATTTTCATCATCAATATACAAACCATATTGTTCATTATAAATAAGTTTTGCTTGTGTATTTTGCTTGTTTTTAGACAATGCAAATTCTTTAAAATCAGAAATAGGTTTTCTTACATTTTTGTGTTCAGGCTTTTGCATAATATCTTTGACAGATACTTTTTTGATTTTCATTTCAGATTTGTACTCAACAAAATCTTCTTGAACCTCGCAACTAAATAACATAAAAACTATGTTAAATAGTAATAAATTTTTTAAAATTCTAATTTTTTTCTTCATTTTAAACGTTGTTTTTGGTTAATGAATTTTTAGTTTTATACTACTTTTAAGCGGTATCTGGGCTAAAATCTCTTTCAACTTGTTCATATCCGAAACTAGTTTCGCTTTTATTCAATAAAAATGATTGCCAAGCAAATCTTTTTCAATTTCTCAAATATACAAATATCCTAATTTCCTCAACTCCGTATTTATACGTATTTTTTACAAACTTAAGATATATAAATTCCTACTCTTATTTTTACTAAAGCAAGCTTGTTTTACATTAAAACACATCTGCAACAACAAAAAATCGCTTTGCAAACATCAAAAACATATCTGCACAGCTTCAAAACCTCTTTGCATGCAACGAAAACATATCTGCACAGCTCCAAAACATATCTGCACAGCATCAAAACATATCTGCACAGCATCAAAACATATCTGCACAGCGTCAAAACATATCTGCACAGCATCAAAACATATCTGCACGGCGTCAAAACATATCTGCACAGCTCCAAAACATATCTGCACGGCATCAAAACATATCTGCACAGCATCAAAACATATCTGCACGGCTCCAAAACCTATTTGTTTTTTTGCATTTATGTCGAATGTTCGACACGCTATGTCGACTAGTTGCGGTAGATTGTTAAATTTTGGTATATCATACTTCTCTCTTCATACCTTAAATGCTCTTCAATGCCTTATATGGTAAAAAAAACACAGTAAAACCTCGTACCTCGTACTTCAAACCTCGTACTTCAAAAAATTAACCATCCCTTTTGTCATGTTGACGAAGGAAACATCACACACCACTTTCCCAAAACCTAAAAACACCAAACTTAAATGCCCTTCAATACCTTATATGGTTCAAATTATTTATAAAACATAGTAAAACCTCGTACCTCGTACTTCAAACCTCGTACTTCAAAAAATTAACCCAATCTTCCACCAAAAAAACGCAAACGTTCATAAAAGAAATGCAAACGTTCACGAAAGAAACGCAAACGTTCATCAAAGAAATGCAAACGTTCATCAAAGAAATGCAAACGTTCAGCAAAGAAATGCAAACGTTCATCAAAGAAATGCAAACGTTCACAAAAGAAATGCAAACGTTCAGCAAAGAAATGCAAACGTTCAGCAAAGAAATGCGTTCTTCCAAGAAAGAAATCGCTTCTGTTTTTCAATAAATTCGAAATGTTTAGAATAAAAAACGTGCTAAAACCCCAGTAAAACCAAGACTTCAACCCAAAAAGAAGAAAAATTCAAGTAAAACAACCCTCAAAAACTACTCGTCGCCATCATTTTGCAACTTAAACGGATAATCCCCAAAAAGCGATGCCAATTTTTTAGACTGATACGTCTTTTTAGTGTATTTGTTAGAAAGCGTAATGATAGTTACTTTCTCTTTTCTAAGGTTGATAAAAGAAGAAGTGTTCCCATGCCACCAACCATTATGAAAATAGAACGGTTCGCCTTCTTCAAACTCCACCATTCGGATGCCCAAACCATAGTTTTTCAAACCTTTGCTTTCATAACTATAACCTTGGTAGATTTTTTTAATCAAATCAGGATTCAAAAAGAAATCAGCATAGCGCGCCGTGTCAAATTTCAGCAAATCTCTCGGAGTAGAGTAGATGTTTTTATCACCATAAACCCCGTCCAAATAATCCAATCCAATCTCCATATTGTTGCCCTTATACGATGGTGCTACAGTGCCTTTGTGCTCCTCTATTTCAAAAACAAAAGTGTTGTCCATACCTAGTGGTTTAAAAATCATTTCGCTCATCGCTTCCGCAAAAGTCAATCCGGTAATCTTTTCGATAATTAATGCTAAAACAGCATAATTAGTATTGTTATAACTAAAACCCGTATCGGTTTTGCGCTCCAACGGAATTTCTTTTTCAACCATCACTTTGATAATATCGGCGTTGGTCAGCGTTTTTTTCTTGTCCCAATTGTTGTTTTCAAACGTAAAATAAGCATAATTTTTCATCCCACTACGGTGATTGAGCAACGTTTGTATCGTAACATCAGGATAAGGAAAGTTTTCGATGATAGTAGTTACTTTTTGATCCAACTTCAGCTTTTTAGCATCAACTAGCATAAGTGTAGCCGTAGCCGTGAGTACTTTACTTACTGATGCAATGTGAAGCGGTGTTTCTCTCGTAATTTTTTCGTCAGTACTTTTGTTTGCAAAACCCATGTAGTTCTCATAAATGATATGTCCGTTCTTTGCCACTAGGAAACTAACGTTATCATTCTTCTCTGACCAAATTTTATCAAAAAACAACGACGCGCCATATTTCTTGTCTTGAACAAAAGCAGCCGAAAGTTGAGGTAATTCTTCGGGTAGTGGTTGCATTATTGGAAGACCATTCTCGTTTATTTTAATTATTCCTTCTTCGGTCTTTTCTTGCTTAGAACAAGCAACTGCGGATAGAATTAAAACTACAAACAAAGATATATAGAGAGAGAAGCGGCGTGTCATTTTATTAAATTTTTGTGGAAAGCAAATATAATTATTCAAGATTTGGATATCGAATTAATACGACAAAGCTATCAACATCTTTTTCACAATTTTATTTTTTAAAAAAAGTTTTGAAAACGTTTTCGTTACAACTACTTTTGGCACACTCAAAAAGCATGACATGAAATTTGGAATTATAAAAGAGCGAAAAAATCCTCCTGATAGACGCGTAGTATTCACCCCAGAAGAACTTGTACGACTACAAACCGAACATCCAGAGGCAATTATAAAAGTAGAATCGTCCGACATCAGGTTTTTTACGGATGAAGAATATGCTTCAAAAGGAATAACTGTAGCCGAAGACATTTCGGATTGTGATGTTTTCTTTGGTGTAAAAGAAATTCCAGTTGATTATTTAATTCCGAATAAGAAGTACTTCTTTTTTTCGCATACGATTAAAAAACAAACCCACAATAGAAAGTTACTACAAGCCATTCTAGAAAAAAACATCGAACTCTATGACCACGAAACGATTGTTGATGCAAATAACAAACGCTTAATCGGTTTCGGACGCTATGCAGGAATTGTTGGAGCTTACAATGGTTTCCGCGGATTTGGTATAAAATATGATTTATTTACGTTGCCAAAAGCGGAAACACTAAAAAGCAAAGATGATTTAATTGTTCGACTAAAAAGACAGCTTCTTCCACCAATAAAAATTGTGTTAACCGGTCACGGAAAAGTTGGAATGGGAGCAAAAGAAATACTTGACGGCATGAAAGTAAAACAAGTTTCCGTTGATGACTTTCTAAACAAAAAATACAGCGAAGCGGTTTATACTCAAATCGATGTGTTAGATTATAACAAACGATTGGACGGAAAACAACTCGACAATACCGACTTTTATAAAAACCCACAAGACTATACATCCAATTTTGAGCGTTTTTCAAAGGTTGCTGATATCTTCATGGCAGGACATTTTCATGGAAATAATGCGCCTGACATACTTACTAGAGACATGCTCAACGCTCCAGATTGCAAAATAAAAGTAGTAGCCGATATTTCTTGCGATGTAGATGGACCAATTGCTTGTACGATCAAAGCGTCTACTATTGCCGATCCTTTTTTTGGCTATTTACCATTTGAAAACAAAGAAGTACATCATACGCATCCTGGTTCAATCATGGTGATGTCGGTGGATAATCTTCCGTGTGAACTTCCAAAAGACGCCAGCGAAGGATTTGGGGAAATGTTTATGGAGCATGTTATTCCGGCATTTTTTAATAACGATAAGGATGGCATTTTGCAACGCGCAAAAATCACCGAAAACGGAAAACTAACACCACGATTTGCCTATCTTCAAGACTATGTTGATGGAAAATAACGCATGAGTAGTTATAAAAGAAGTAAGTTTTTTTATTTTTGGATAATAATCTTCCGAAAGTGAAACATACAATTGCTTTTTTCTTCTTTTTACTTTGCTCTTGGGCTTCGGCGCAGGAGTTACTTCCGTTTGTGGAAAACTTTACAAAGAGCAACTATAATGGTGATAATCAGGTTTGGAGTGTAGCACAAGGAAGTGACAATGCATTTTATTTTGCCAACAATCATTATTTATTGCGCTACAACGGCGTTCGATGGGAAAAGTACAGTTTGCCAAACAAAACCATTATTCGTTCGGTTTTTTCAGATGGTGATAAAATTTACTCAGGTTCTTATAATGAGTTCGGCTATTGGATTAGAAAAAACGGAACGCTTCATTATACTTCGCTAACCAAAGGCAAAAATTTCTTTAGAGGTTTGTCCATCAACGAAGAAATCTGGAAAATTTTCAAACACGACAATAAAATTTACTTTCAGTCGTTCAATGATTTGTATGTTTTAGAGAATACGACCATTCGGAAAATTAGAATTCCGTTTCAGGTTTCCTATTGTTTTTTAGTGGAAGATAAAATTTATGCCGCTTCGGTAAAAGATGGTGTGTTTTTGTTTGAAAACAATAAGTTTACCAAAATAGAGAAGTGGAATTTACTCGAAAATAATATCATTCATGCCATTGATAAAGCTAAGAACAAGATGTTTTTCTTCACGCAAAAAAATGGCGTTTATTATGAGGAGAACAATACGCTAAAACCTTGGCTTCATCCAATAAACGAATTGTTGAAAAAGGAAACGATTATTACCGCTAAAGCCATTTCAAACAATCGATTGGTTATTGGAACTGCATTTCAAGGTGTGTATGTTGTTAATTTAAATGACAATTCGTATAACAACATTTCGAGAAAGAATGCATTGAAGAATAATTCTATTTTAAGCATTGGTACTGATAAAGAAAACGATTTGTGGCTCGGATTAGACAATGGAATTTCACATATTGAGATTAATTCGTCCTATAAAATATTTTCAGACAACACTGGGATTTTGGGTTCGGTTTATACTATGGCACCATTAAATAATGGTTTGCTTTTGGGCTCCAATCATGGTGTTTTTAAATACCAAAATAAGGAGTTGACTTTGCTTCCCAATTCGCAAGGACAAGTTTGGGACATACTTAAAGTAAAAGATAAGTACTTAATAGGACACAATGACGGCACTTACATTTATGAAAATAATGATTTAAAGAAAGTGAATTCCATTTCTGGTGGATGGAAGTTTTTGAAAAGCAATTTTCATGACGCTTATTTTTTAGCCAACTATTCAGGAATTGTAATTTATGAAAACCCCAACGATTTTCAGAATTTTAAACGATTTTCAAACCTTACTAAACCCATAAAAAATATTATTCAGAACAAAGAAAACGAACTTTGGGCTGTGGATAATTATAGAAGTTTGTATCGATTGCTTTTTGACGAGGATTTTAAAGTTAAAAAAGTAGAAAACATCACGCAAAAGAATAAAATCCTCAATGATTATGGTGTTAAAATGGTTAGTTTCAATAACGAAGTACTGTTTTACATCAACTCAAAATGGTATAATTACAATGCAATTTCGGATAAACTGGAGTTGAATACTTATTTTAACAACTCCTTTGCTAACATTTCAGAATTGATTTCAATTGATGATGAGAATTTTATTGTTTTAAAAGAAAAGTCACTGTTCTTAATTAATAGAGTGAACAATAAGTTCGTTTGGAACCTAATACCTGAAAAATATTATGAAGGGAAAATCATTAATCAAGATTCTAAAGTCTTCAAAGTTGGTTCTCAAATTTTATTAAATCTTGATGATGGTTTCTTTGCTTTTGAACTTCAAAAATCTAAGTTTAAACCAAATAAAAACAGCGTTAGAGTTGAAGCTATGGTTGATGGTGTTTTTATTGAAAGATCAGCAACTATTGGTCATAACAAATCAATAAATCTGGATATCATATCAGAATTTTATGGAAATTCTAAACAAGAGCTTTTCTACACTCTGGATGATACTAAAGACTTTAATTCGCTCAAGAATTCGAACATTGTTTTAAATAATTTATCAAGCGGAAGTCATGAACTTGTTATTTATTATAATGATGGTGAAAATTACGTTCAGTTATCGTCCTTCAATTTTAGAGTTGATATGCCTTGGTATATTTCTATTTGGATGATTTTAATCTATTTGTCGATAATTGGTGGTGCTTTTTATTTGTATTATAAATGGAATAAAATCAGATACATAGAAAAACTAAAACTCAAAGAAGAAGAACTCAAGCACCAAAAAGAAATTCTAAAACTTGAAATGGATGCACAAAGCAAACTGAAATTGCAAGAGTATGAAAAACATATATTAGAAGTTCAAATTCAAGCCAAAGCATCAGAAGTTGCAGGAAAATCACTTTCTATAGCCAAACAATCTGAAATGATTGAAAGCATCCAGAAAGCGTTGGAAACAGAGAATGATATGAGTAATTTGAAAAGCAGTATCAAGAAATCAATTAAAATAAATGCTATAAATAAAAACGAATGGCAGAGTTTTGAGAAAAACTTACTTCAAAGTAATGAAGAATTTGTGCAACGACTTACAAAAAAATATCCAGTACTAACTTCAAAGGATATTAAGCTTTGCATTTATCTACGAATGAACCTTTCTTCTAAGGAAATTGCTCCGTTAATGAATATCTCTTTCCGAGGTGTTGAGCTACATCGTTATCGATTAAGAAAGAAAATCGGTCTAACTGCTGATGATAGTTTATCTAAATTTATGATTAATATATAATTTTAGTTTATTTTTTATCAATACAATAATTTTAATCCTATAATTTTATTAATTATTAACTCATCACTACTACATCATTTATGATAAGTAACGATGAGTTTTTTGTGTTAAAAAAATATTTTAAACTATTAAAAATCAATTTAATGCATTTTTTTATATAAAAAATGATGTAGTAATGTAGTAAAAATACAATGTTACTATAACGATTTAGTTCACTACATTAGCTAAAACAAAATAACATACCCGAACATGAAATTTTATTTAGCTTATTTTTCATTTCTCATTACTTGTGTCTCATCTTATGGACAAGATATAAAAGGACAAGTAAAAGATGATAATGGTTTGCCATTACCAGAGGTAAACATTGTCGTAAAAAACAAAAATATATTTGCCAAAACCGATTTTGATGGAAACTTCACCATCAATGCTGAAACAGGAGATCTCATTGAATTTTCTTTCTTAGGTTATGATAATTTGACATTGCCAGCAAAACAAGGAATGATAGTAACTTTAAAAGAAAGTAATCAGCAGTTACAAGAAATTGTTGTTATTGGTTATGGAACTAAAAAAGCAGGTGCAATTACTGGTTCTGTTGTACAAATTAAAGCCAACGATATCATCAAAACTCCAGCTCAATCTGCTATTCAATCCATTCAAGGAAAAGCTGCTGGTGTTAATATTGTAACCAATGATGAGCCTGGTGCTAGTCCAACGATACAAATTAGAGGTTTAGGAACTTTATTAGGTGGTCGTACTCCTTTGTATGTTATTGATGGAGTTGAAGCCAGTAGTATTAGCAATTTAAGTCCGAATGAAATTGCAACTATGGATATTTTGAAAGATGCTTCGTCCTTAGCTATTTATGGACAAAAAGGTGCTAACGGAGCAATTATCATTACAACCAAAAAAGGGAAAGTAGGTAAGGTAAAAATATCGTACGATTCTTATTTTGGCGTAAAACAAATCCAACGAGAAGTTGAAATGAGTGATACTAATTTTTATACTTATTACAATAATGTTGCGTTGGGTTCAACAACCTATTTTAATTCTTCTCAACCTTATAATACAAAATGGCTTGATGAAATTACCTCATTAGGACAAGTTACCAATAATTTTATTTCGTTATCAGGCGGAAATGACACAGCAAATTACTACTTAGGATATACCAATTATGCTGAAAAAGGTATTTTAGATGGCACTGAGTTTAAAAGAAATAATATCAATTCACGAACTCAATTTAAACTTTTGGATGATAAACTAAAAATCACTCAAAGCACTAATTTAGCTTTTACTAACAGCACTCCAAAGCCTTTAAGTGCTTTTACAAATGCTTACAAACAGTCACCAATTGTACCTGTTAAATTTCCAAATGGTCGTTGGGGCGTTCCATTACGTAATCCAGCTACAGGACAAATCGATATAAACGGAAGTGATCGATTTAATAATGTTGGAAATCCAGTAGCACAATTGTTTTATACTAATGAACAAAATAAGAGTTTTAGTTTGCTAGGTTCTATCATGGCTGAGTTAAAAGTTCATAAAGACATAACTGTTACTTCTTCATTTGGAGCAACTTATGATGTTACAAAAGGTTTTACATACACGCCATTAGCCGATATTTTCTTATCACAAAACCCTACTAGCACTTTGGAAAGTTATGAAGCTACTTTTGGACCAAAAACGCCATTATACAATTCATTATCGCAAAGACGTTCTGAATCTTATATCTGGAATTGGGATAATTTTGTGACTTACAATAAAGATTTTGGAAATCATTCGATAACCGTTTTAGGTGGTATGTCGAGAACAACAAAGAATAATTTTGAAAATCTTTCAGGAAATCGTTTTAATGTTCCTGAACAATCGAATTATTGGTCATTAAATTTTTCGTCAAATAATACTTTGATAGATCCATCACAAGTAGTTCAAAATTTCAGATTAACTCCAGTTGTATCCATTGCTTATTTTGCTAGAGCAGAATATGATTACAAGGATAAGTATTTATTATCTGTAGTAATGCGAAGAGAAGGAACCAGTGTTTTTCAAAATTCTAAAAAATGGGGATTATTTCCAGCAATATCAGCTGGTTGGGTGATTAGTGATGAAGATTTTTTCAAAAATATTAAGACAATAAACAGTCTTAAATTTAGAGCAGGTTACGGTGAAGTAGGTAATAGTAATACCGGAAATGCTACAAACAATATTGTGTTTAATCCAGGTGTAAATTACACTTTTGGTGCAGATCAAGCTATATTTCCCGGTTCAGCAGTTCCTTATGATGTAGATCCAAATTTAACTTGGGAAACGATGAGAGAATTTGATTTTGGTATTGATTTTTCTATGTTAAACAGACGTTTAACAGGTTCAATAGAATATTATAATCGTCAGTCAACTGATATAATATTGCCTGTAACTATTCCAAGAGTACTTTCTTCTCAATCGGTTTACGTTAATTCAGGAACAGTTAGTAACATTGGTCAAGAATTAACATTACGTTGGGCAGATGAAATTAATGATAATTTTAATTATTGGATTGGAGCCAATTTTTCAAACAATAAAAACAAATTAGAAAAAGTTGACAATTCATTCTTTGCTAATTTTATTGGTGGTGATTTAGGAAATGGTCAATTTACTAAGCAAGTATTAGTTGGAGAAGCTTTGGGTAGTTTTTATGTGTATCAAGTAACTGGTTTTGATGGTGATGGTGCATTTACCTATAGTGACGAAAGAGTAAATGCTGGAAGTTATATCCCAACCTATACGTATGGTTTAAGTTTTGGTGGTGGATACAAACAGTTTGATTTTTCTGTCGATACTTATGGTGTTGGTGGAAACAAAATATATAACGGAAAAAAAGCACAACGTTTTGGTGGTGAAAATGTAGAAGTAGAAGTATTAGAAAACTTCTGGTTACCTAACAATACAAATGCTACAAATCCAAAACCATTTAATAGTGTTCCAAGAGCTTCAACCTATTACATTGAAGATGGTGATTATTTTAGAATTAACAACATTACAGTAGGTTATACATTCAAACAATTTTATGATAAAATAGATAAAATTCGCTTGTTTGTTACAGCAATCAATCCATTTATTATTACAAAGTACTCTGGATATTCACCAGAAGTAACTGGTGATCCTCTTGGTCGTGCAGGTATTGAGTTAGATGCCTATCCAACCAACAGAACTTTCCTAATCGGATTAAATGCTTCATTTTAATAAAAAGAATATGAAAAATATAAAATATTTTAAAGCGATTGCATTAGTAGTTTTTAGTTCAATTTTATTTTCCTCTTGTGAAGAAGATTTAAACGTTGAACCAAATGATACTATCAATGAAATAGATTTTTTAAACAATCCAGATAATGCCATAAAACTCGTTAATGGTGTTTACAACAAACAATTGGATTTTGAAATGTATTCTTTTTCATGGATAGGTATGACTAGTATAACATCTGATGATGCCGATAAAGGTTCATCCGTTAGTGATACTGGAGCAGATAAAAATAAAATGGACAATCTTACTTTCGAGGCTAATGATATTTCATTTCGTGAAGTTTGGCAGGGAAGATATGATGGAATTGGTAGAGCGAATAATGCTTTGTTCTATTTAGAGCAACTACAAATTGATCAAACCTTAAAAAACAGATTAATTGGTGAGGTGAAATTTTTAAGAGCCTTATTTTATTTTGACTTAGTTCGATGTTTTGGAGGAGTTCCATTAGTAACTTCAAAAATAGATATAAACGACTCTGAATTAATCAATCAAGTAGTTTTTACCAGAAAAACAAAAGAAGAAACCTATGCACAAATAGAGGCAGATTTATTAGATGCCATAGAACTACTTCCTCTAAAAGGACAATATAGTTTGAATGATTTGGGTAGAGCATCAAAAGGTGCTGCTGAAGCTTTATTAGCAAAAGCCTACTTATATCAAAACAAATGGCAACAAGCATTTGACATGTCAGGAAATGTTATTGGTTCAGGTCAATATGGTTTGTTGACCAATTATCAAGATGTTTGGCGCGAAGTAGGAGAAAATAAATTAGAATCTATTTATGAAATACAATCCTCTTCTGGAAATGCACTTAGAAGTTATTCTTATGTTCAAGCACCAAGAGGAACACCCGATTTGGGTTGGGGTTTTAATACACCATCTACTTCATTAGAAAGTGCTTATGAGCCAAATGATTTGAGAAAAAGTGCAACAATATTATATAGTGCTAATACACTTTGGGATGGTTTTCCTGCATCTCCAGGTTGGTCAAATCCTCGCTACAACTATAAATCCTATCACAGTTCCATACAAGAAACATGGAATGGTGACAGAGAGCAAACAGGGAAGAACTTGAGAATTTTGAAGTATAGCGATATACTATTAATAAGAGCTGAAGCCGCTTTAAATTTAGGAAATACTTCAGAAGCTTTAGAAAAAGTAAATCTTTTACGCGTTCGAGCTGGTTTAACAGAATTAACAAGCATAACAATGGATCAACTATTACACGAAAGAAGGCTAGAAATGGCAATGGAACACGATCGTTGGTTTGACCTTGTTAGAACAGGAAAAGCAGTTTCCGCCATGGCTGCCGTTGGAAAAACATTTATTGTTGGAAAACACGAACTTTTTCCAATTCCAGAAAGTGAGATTATCCTAAGTGGAAATCGATTGATTCAAAATCCTGGCGGCTATTAAAAATTAGTAATTAACCTTAAATTAAATATTTTATTATGAAAACAAACAAAATTTTATTGAATTCGATGATTTTATTATCATCAGTGGCTTTCGTTGCTAGCTGTAGTGATGACGATGGACCATCTTTACCTCCAATTGGTGGATATGATTCCGCTAATGACGTTGGTGCTGCTGATTTAGTAGCTTATTGGCCATTGAACGGAAATGGTAAAGAATCATTATCCAATACAAATCCATCTAGTAGTGTTGGAGCCACTTATGAAGCAGGTGCAAAAGGACAAGGAGTTAAGTTAGCAAATGGTTATTTGGCTTACCCTCAAATTACGGCACTTGGTTCAACTATGCAAAACGTGACTATAAGTCTTTGGGCTAAAGTAACTAATAATGGTGGACCAGGTTCAACAACAGGAAGACCAACTATGTTATTTAACCTTGACAGACAAAACGAATGGGCAGGAAATATTAACTTATTTGCTGAAACAGGATGGTACGCTTCAACAAATGATACATTGGTATTGAAAGGACTAGCGGTAATTAAAAACTTGGATGGTTCTGCTAATTTCCAAGATGTTATTAATTCTCCAAAACCTTCTGCAGCAGATATTGCTAATGGTCATGTAGGTAACGCAAACAAAAACGGAGCGAAATGGGCTCATTATGTAGCAACATGGGAAGCAAGTACTGGAAAATTCTTGTTGTACGCTAATGGTCAAAAAATATCTAATCCAGCTTTTGAAGTAAGAGGTGGCGGAAACCCATTACCACTAAACTTTTTTACACCTACAAAACCAATAATTGGAACTTTCCAAACAGTAGTTGCTGGAAATCCAGATGCATGGCAAACTCCAGCAGAAGCTAATATAGATGAGATCCGTGTGTGGAAAAAAACATTAAATGCTGCTGACATCAATGCGCTTTATGAACTAGAAAAAGCAGGAAGATAATTCATGTTTTAATATAAATTTTATAAAAGTCTGGCGGTTAGCCGTCAGACTTTTTAATTCAATTATCTTTATTCATCAATCATGAGATACTTTTCAAAAATAATAAGCCTTTTACCATTTTTATTAATGTCTTGTTCTTGTTCGGATAAGTCAAACGGTCAGCCTGAACCTGAACCAATTCCACAACTTTCTGACGAAGAGTTAATGACAAAAGCACAGCAAGATGCCTTTAAGTACTTTTGGGATTATGCTGAAACCAATTCAAAACTAGCGCGCGAACGCTATCATGTCGATGAAACTTACGTTGATGCAAATCTTGTTGCCACAGGTGGTTCGGGATTTGGATTAATGAATATCATAGTCGGTATCGAAAGAGGATTTGTGCCTAGAAGTGAGGCAATAGCAAGATTAGAAACAGCACTAACGTTTCTTGAAAATGCAGATAGATTTCATGGTGCTTGGCCACATTGGTTAAATGGAACCAACGGGAATGTTGTTCCTTTTGGAAACGATGATGATGGTGGTGATATTGTTGAAACTTCCTTTTTATGTCAAGGATTAATTTGTATTAGAGAATATTTCAAAGATGGTACTATTCAAGAACAGGCATTAGCTCAAAAAGCCGATGACTTGTGGAAAGGCGTAGAATGGAGTTGGTACACCAAAGGTGAAAATGCAATGTATTGGCATTGGTCACCAAATTATGAATGGATAAAAAATTTCAAATTAGAAGGTTACAACGAATGTTTGATAACTTACATAATGGGTGCAGCTTCACCAACACATCCAATTCCATCGGAAGCCTATCATCAAGCATGGGCAAGAAATGGAAATATTGTAACCGCAGCTTCCAATTATGGGTTTCCAAAAGTATTTAATTACAACGGTTCAAGTATCGTTGGTCCAATGTTCTGGGCGCATTATTCTTATTTAGGTCTTGACCCAAGAGGTTTAACCGATCAATATGCTAATTATTGGACGTTAACTCAAAATCATACTAAAATTATGCATGCGTATTGTGTTGCTAATCCTTTAAGCTACACTGGTTATGGTGAAGATTGTTGGGGATTAACAGCTAGTTATTCAAGAAATGGCAATGGAACAGTTGGGTATACCGACCATAAACCAGGAAATGATAGAGGTGTAATTTCACCAACAGCAGCTTTGTCATCTTTTCCATATACACCAGTTGAGTCAATGAAAGCACTTCGCTTTTTCTATGAAAATGCTGATTGGAAAGACAGACTAATCGGAGTTGCTGGACCGTATGATGCTTTTTCACCACACTTTAATTGGTTTACAAGACGCTATCTTGCTATTGATCAAGGAACCATAGCACCAATGATAGAAAATCATAGAACTGGTCTACTTTGGAATTTATTTATGCAAGCACCTGAAGTACAGCAAGGTCTTCAAAATTTAGGATTTGCTTCGGCTCAGCACGGGTTTTAAAATTTGTTAAATCATGAAAATTAAAGCAGTTCTTGTTACTTTTTTTATAATTATGAAGTTTAGTAGCTTTTCTCAAGAAATTCAAGGTAGTTTTTCAAAAGAAATAAAAACTAAACTTGAACTTAATTACATTCTTCAATTACCAACCAACCAAAAAGAAAAGTTTCCATTACTAATTTTTCTTCATGGTTCTGGTGAAAGAGGAACAGATGTGAACTTGGTTAAAAGCCATAGTCCTTTTACTTATCAAAATTTAATAAAATCACCTGTTGCAATACTAGCACCACAATGTCCTTCGGATGTTTGGTGGGACACAACAGCAGTATATGAGCTTATTCAAGAAACCATTTCAAAATATAATATTGATAAATCCAGAATCTATATAACTGGGCTAAGCATGGGCGGTTGGGGAACATGGAAATTAGCCACTGAACATCCAGATCTTTTTGCAGCAGTTGCCACAGTTTGTGCGCCTGTAGATGTTTTAATGCTCATTAATGCGTCTAAATTAAACATGCCAATTCGTATTTATCATGGTGCTTTAGACGATGTTGTTCTAGCAGAAGACTCGATACTAATGCATCAAGAACTAAAAAAAGAAAATAAACAATCGGAATTATTTATATTTCCAAACGACAATCATAATAGTTGGGATTCTACTTATTCCAACCCTGAATTTTATAAGTGGTTATTCGCACAGCAAAAAAAGTAAATTATAATGAAGCCTACCAAAAACCTATTACTATTGTTTTTGTTCCTGTCAGGAATAAGTTTGAATGCGCAAAAGAAAGCAACAAAGACAATAGCTCCAAAAGAACAATTTATAGCAGAACTAATGGCAAAAATGACTATTGATGAAAAGATAGGTCAGTTGAATTTGCCAACTTCTGGCGATATTACTACTGGACAAGCCAATAGTTCAAACGTTGCTAAAAATATAGAACAGGGAAAAGTAGGAGGTTTATTCAATATCAAATCGGTTGCTAAAATTAAAGAAGTTCAAAAGATTGCAGTCGAAAAAAGCCGTTTGAAAATTCCATTACTTTTTGGAATGGATGTTATTCACGGATATGAAACAACATTCCCAATTCCGCTTGGTTTGTCTTGTACTTGGGATATGAACGCTATCAAAAGAAGTGCTCAAATTGCTGCTCAAGAAGCGAGTGCTGACGGAATTAACTGGACATTTTCGCCAATGGTTGATATTTCTCGCGATCCACGTTGGGGAAGAGTTTCAGAAGGTTCAGGAGAAGATGCTTATTTAGGAAGTCAAGTCGCCAAAGCGATGGTAACTGGTTATCAAGGTGATGATTTGTCAAAAAATAACACCTTACTTTCTTGTGTAAAACACTTTGCACTTTATGGTGCGCCAGAAGCTGGTCGTGATTACAACACCGTTGACATGAGCCGAATTAGAATGTACAACGAGTATTTCCCGCCATACAAAGCGGCTATCGATGCTGGTGTTGGTTCAGTAATGGCATCATTTAACGAAATTGACGGAATTCCAGCCACTGGAAATAAATGGTTAATGACAGATGTTTTACGAAAACAATGGGGTTTTAAAGGCTTCGTTGTCACTGATTATACTGGTATTATGGAAATGGAATATCATGGTGTTGGCGATTTGCAAACGGTTTCAGCTTTAGCACTAAAAGCAGGAATAGAAATGGATATGGTGAGTGACGGTTTTCTTGGCACATTAAAAAAATCTCTCGATGAAGGAAAAGTAACTATTCAAGAAATTGATCGTGCAGTTCGTTTAATCCTTAATGCAAAATACGATTTAGGTTTGTTTCACGATCCATACAGATATTGTGATGAAAAAAGAGCCAAAACCGAAATCTTTACAACCTTAAATAGAAGTGAAGCTAGAAAAATTGCAGCCCAATCATTGGTTTTGTTAAAAAATGACAATCAACTACTTCCTTTAAAAAAATCAGGAACAGTTGCTGTGATTGGACCATTGGCTGATGCCAAAGAGAATATGGCTGGAACTTGGAGTGTAGCAACTAAACAAGAAAACTCTATTTCTTTACTAGCTGGAATACAGTCTGTCGTTGGAACATCTGCGAAAGTATTATACGCCAAAGGAAGTAATTTAGATTATGATGAACAGTTGGAAGAACGCGCAACGATGTTTGGAAAAACGTTACATCGTGACAAACGAACTAAAGAGGAATTGCTATCAGAAGCAGTAAAAATAGCCAATCAATCCGATGTGATTATTTTAGCCATAGGAGAATCAGCGGAATTTAGTGGCGAATCGAGTAGCAGAACAAATATTAAAATACCACAAGCACAAAAAGACTTATTAGCAGCATTACAAAAAACAGGAAAACCAATTGTATTAACCTTATTTACTGGTCGTCCTTTGGATTTAACGGATGAAAATGCAACTGTTCCTGCGATTTTAAATACGTGGTTTGCCGGAAGCGAAGCAGGTTATGCTATAGCCGATGTATTATTTGGCAACGAAAATCCATCAGGTAAATTAACCATGACTTTTCCTCGAACGATTGGTCAAATTCCGATTTATTACGCTGCAAAAAATACAGGAAGACCTTTAGGTAACAAAGAAGGAAAATTTGAAAAGTTTAAAACTAACTATATCGATGAAAGAAACGAACCCTTATTTCCATTTGGATTTGGATTAAGTTATACTACTTTCAGCTATGGCAATCTTTCTATTTCATCTAATAAAATGGCAGCTAACGAAACAATTAAAGTATCCGTTCCTGTAACCAATTCGGGTAATTATGATGGAAAAGAAGTCGTTCAATTATACATTCGCGATGTTGTTGGTTCGGTAACAAGACCAATAAAAGAATTGAAAGGTTTTCAAAAAATTGAATTTAAAAAAGGAGAAACTAAAACCGTAACGTTCGAAATAACTATAGACGATTTAAAATTTTATAATTCTGATTTGCAATTTGTTGCAGAACCAGGAAAGTTCGAAGTATTTATCGGGACAAACTCTGATACTACTAGCAAGATAGAATTTGATTTGGTTAATTAAATTTGTTGTGCACTTCGAGGAAAACCCTTTGGTCATTTGCCGGAGGGTTTTTTTAAATATTCCAAGTTATTTCTATCTTTAGCAAAAATATAACTACATGAAAAAAATATTCTTTGTCATTTTACTTTTGTTTGCTTTTACCGTCAATGCACAAACTATTCTATCACCATCAAAACAAGTTTCACTCGACTTTAAGTTGACTGCTAATGGCATTCCAACCTATGCTGTTACCTATAAAAATAAACCAGTGGTACTTCAAAGTTCGATGGGAATATATTTAAAAGATGGTTCCAATCTTGCTACCAATTTTTCTAGCGAAGGCAAAAAAAATATAACGTTCAACGAAAGTTGGAAACCTGTTTTAGGCGAACAATCAAGTATCGTTAATCACTATAACGAAATGACAGTTGCCTTGTCGCAAGCTGGAACGAATAGAAAAATGAATATCATTTTCAAGGTGTATGATGAAGGAGTAGCTTTTCGCTATGAATTTCCAAAACAAAAAGACTTGAATTATTTTATCATTAAAGAGGAGAAAACCGAGTTTAACTTAGCAGGAAATCATAAAGCATTTTGGATACCTGGCGATTTTGATAGTCAAGAATACGAATACAACGAAACGCTTTTATCTGGAGTTGATACTGAAAAAATAAACCTGAACAACGGAATTGGAGTAAAATCCATTGCAGCAAAATATGCCGTTCAATCGCCATTAATGATGAAATCTGCTGATGGTTTATACATCAATATCTTCGAAGCCGCAACAGTAAACTATCCTGTGATGCATCTTGAATTAAATCCAAAAACCTTCGGATTAACTTCTATTTTAGCACCCAATGCTATTGGCGATAAAGCCTATTTGCAAGCACCATGCGTTTCTCCTTGGAGAACAATTATGGTTAGCGATGATGCACGAACTATTGTGAGTTCAAAAATGACTTTAAACCTAAACGAACCTTCAAAAATTGAAGATACTTCGTGGATTAAACCAATGAAATATGTTGGTATTTGGTGGGAAATGCACGTGGGTAAATCTACTTGGGATTATGCAGGTTCACAAAATGCACAAAATACCGAAACCAGAGAATTAATTGCCAGTGGAAAACACGGAGCAACAACAGAAAATACCAAACGTTACATTGATTTTGCAGCAAAACACGGTTTCGACGGTGTGTTAGTTGAAGGTTGGAACGTCGGTTGGGAAGATTGGTTTGGCAATTGGAAAGAAGATGTTTTCGATTTTGTAACACCTTATCCTGATTATAATTTAGCCGAAATCAATGCCTATGCTAAATCAAAAGGAGTGAAAATGATTATGCACCACGAAACTTCAGGTTCTGTGGCAAATTATGAAAGACATCTTGATAGAGCTTTAGAATTGATGAAAAAATACGGTTATCCTGCCGCAAAATCAGGTTATGTTGGTAAAATTATTCCCCGTGGCGAATTCCATGACGGACAATCGATGGTTAATCATTACAATCACGTAGCGCGTCGTTTTGCCGATTATAAATTGATGGTCAACTCACACGAAAGTTCACGCCCAACAGGTTACCACAGAACCTATCCAAACTATATCGCAGCCGAAGCCGCTCGCGGAAACGAATTCAATGCGTGGAGTAACGGAAATCCGCCAATGCACGAAACCATTTTACCATTTACACGTTTACTTGGTGGACCAATGGATTATACGCCAGGAATTTTTGAAATCAAAATGAGCGCGTACGACAAAACTAAAAAAGAGCAAGTTCACACGACTTTAGCCAAACAATTAGCACTATATGTAACCATGTATTCTCCGTTGCAAATGGCAGCCGATTTACCCGAAAACTACGAAAAATATCCCGATGCCTTTCAGTTCATCAAAGACGTTGCAGCCGATTGGCAAGACAGCAAATACCTCGAAGCGGAACCAGGCGATTATTTAACCGTTGCCCGAAAAGATAAAAAATCCGAAAATTGGTTTCTTGGAGCCATCACCGACGAAAATGCTAGAACTTCTGAAATCAAACTCGATTTTCTTTCGCCAAATAAAAAATACAAAGCCACCATTTATCAAGACGGAAAAACAGCCCATTGGGAGAAAAACCCAATCAACTACGAGATAAAAACGATGACCGTTACTTCAAAATCAAAATTAAAACTGGTTTTGGCAGCTGGCGGTGGAACGGCTATTAGCTTTACTCCAATCAATTAAGAATTACGAATTACAAATTAAAAATTTGGATTATGAATAGAGTTTTATTTTTGATGGTTTTACTTTTTTCGATTTTTTCGATTGGAGTTACTGCACAAAATAAAACCTATTGCAATCCAATCAATATTGACTACGGTTATTGTCCAATTCCTGATTTTGTAAAACAAGGAAAACATCGGGCTACAGCTGATCCTGTTATCACTTTTTTTAAAGGCGAATATTATCTTTTTTCTACCAATCAATGGGGTTATTGGCATAGTAAAGATATGTCTGATTGGAAATTTATTTCTAAAAAATTCCTTCGACCAGAACATAAAGTCTATGACGAACTTTGCGCGCCATCGTTGTCTTTTGTCAATGATACATTGCTTGTTGTTGGTTCAACCCACGGAAAGGATTTCCCACTTTGGATGAGTACCAATCCGTCAAAAGGCGAGTGGAAAGAACTTATCCACAAATCGGAAGCTGCCGCTTGGGATCCGCAAATCTTTTGGGACAAAGACACTGACGAAGTTTATGAATATTATGGTTCGAGTAATTTATATCCATTGTATGGCATGAAACTCAACCGCAAAACGTTTCAACCCGAAGGCGAACGCATTCCGGTTTTAGCATTGAACGACGACGAACACGGTTGGGAACGCTTTGGTGAAAACAACGACAATACGTTTTTACAACCGTTTACCGAAGGTGCTTTTATGACCAAACACAACGGTAAGTATTATTTGCAATATGGCGCGCCAGGAACTGAATTCAGTGGTTATGCCGATGGCGTTTATGTTGGCAATCATCCGCTTGGACCTTTTGAATACCAATCGCACAATCCGTTTTCCTATAAACCTGGCGGATTTGCACGCGGTGCAGGACATGGTGCTACTTTTACCGATGGTAACGATAAATATTGGCATGTTTCCACCATTGGTGTTTGTGTAAAAAATAACTTCGAACGCCGATTGGGCATTTGGCCTGCTGGTTTTGATAAAGATGATGTTTTGTATTCAAACACAGCCTATGGCGATTATCCAACGTTTTTACCATCGGAAAACAAAGGTCATTTAAGCGAAAGCTTTGCCGGTTGGATGTTACTCAATTACAACAAACCCGTTCAGGTTTCGTCAACGCTAGGTGGTTTTCAACCCAATCTTGCTGTTGATGAAGATATCAAAACCTATTGGTCGGCAAAAACGGCTAACAAAGGCGAATATTTGATTTCTGATTTAGGCGAAAAAAGTACCATCAACGCGATACAAATCAACTATGCTGACCAAGATGCGGACATCATGGGCAAACCCGATACCACAACTGGACACAAATACATCATTTACACTTCTGACGATAACAAGAATTGGAAAATAGCAATTGATAAAAGCAAAAGCACCAAAGACGTGCCGCACGAATATATTGAGTTGCAAAAGCCACTCGTTGCTCGTTATTTGAAGTTAGAAAATATCAGTATGCCAACAGGTAAATTTGCTATTAGCGGTTTTCGTATTTTTGGAAAAGGAAGCGGCGAAAAACCATCCGAAGTAAAAGGATTTGTTCCGTTACGTTCTGGACCAGGAGTGAAAGGCGAACGCAGAAACGTTTGGTTCAAATGGCAACAAGAACCTAATGCCGATGGTTACGTAATTTACTTCGGTAAATCGGCGGACAAATTATACGGTTCGATTATGGTGTATGGCAAAACCGAATACTATTTCAACGGACTAGACCGTTCGGATGCGTATTATTTCCAAATTGAAGCGTTTAATAACAACGGAATAGGAGCGAAGAGCGAGATTAAGAAAGCAGATTAAATTAAAAATTACGAATTACGAATTACGAATTACGAATTAAAAACTATTAATTAACCACTAACCAATATAAAAAACCATGAGTACAGAACAAATTAAAACCAATTGGGCACAGTTTATACCGCTAGTAACGGTCTTTTTCTTTTGGGGATTTGTTGCCGCGAGTAACGACATTTTAATCCCAGTTTTTAAAGAAGCATTCGATTTATCACAGGTGGAAAGCCAGTTGGTTTCCCTGGCATTTTATATTGCCTATACTGTTGGTTCGCTGTTATATTTATTGATTTCTTATTTGACCAAAGGCGATTTGATTAACCGTATTGGTTATAAAAATTCCTTAGCCTTAGGTTTAGGAATTTCAGCATTAGGAACATTGTTGTTTTATCCTGCGGCAAACACAGGTTCGTTTCCTTTGATGTTGTCAGGTTTGTTTATTGTGGCACTTGGTTTTTCGTTGCAACAAACGGTAGCCAATCCGTTAGCGATTGCACTTGGACCAATCACTACAGGTTCACAACGATTGACGATGGCTGGAGGAATTAACAACTTGGGTACAACGATTGGACCACTAATTGTGAGTTTCGCTATTTTTGGTTCGGCTACTTCTGGAAATACAGAAATGAGTATTGAGAGTGTAAAAATTCCGTATTTGGTTCTTGGTGCTGCTTTCTTATTAGTAGCTATTTTATTGAAATTCTCTTCCTTGCCAGACAAACCCGCTGCGATTGTAGAATCGGAAAGCGACACCAATAGCGCCAGAAGTTCGGCGTTGAAATACCCACAATTAGTATTGGGAATGATTGCCATCTTTGTATATGTTGGTGTAGAAGTTTCTACAGCTAGTAATCTTCCTGCGTATATGGAGAAAAACTTAGGGTTTTTAACCAAAGATATTGCGCCTTATATTTCCTTATACTGGGCGAGTTTGATGATTGGTCGTTGGACTGGAGCTGTTGAAGCGTTTACCGACAATATGAGTACACAAAAGATATTGCGTTTCATTGCGCCTTATTTAGCGTTTGGTGTGTTCTTATTAGTTAACGCTATTGCCAAACACGATTTAACGCCGTTCTATGTATATGCTTTAATCATTTTAGTATTGATTGCGGCAGATATTGCCAGCAAAGGAAACCCAGCACGAATGCTATTGATTTTCTCTGGTTTGGGCATTGCCGCTTTATTAGTTGGAATGGCAACCGATGGCATGGTGAGTGTGTATGCGTTTACTAGCGTTGGTTTATTTTGCAGTACGCTTTGGCCTTGTATCTTTACTTTAGCCGTTAGCGGATTAGGAAAACACACCAGCCAAGGCAGTAGCTTTTTGATTATGATGATTATGGGTGGTGGTTTTGTGAGCTTACTACAAGGTTACGTGGCAGATATTGCTACTATTCAATCGAGTTATATTGTTGGCGTGTTGTGTTTTGCCTATTTGGCGTTCTACGCTTGGAAAGTAAGCGGTATTCTAAAAACGCAAGGCATTACGTTTGACAAAAAAGTAAGCGGCGGACATTGATTTTAGACTGCTTAGAATTTTAGACTTCTTAGATTTTTAGATTAATAAAGAAACCCTGTTAGTGATAGCAGGGTTTTTTGGTTTTTATGGTGATGTTAAGATTGTAAAGATTACTGAGTAAGTTTTACATAAAATTAATTCCATTTGCTTTTAGTTCCCTTGCTGCTTCTAATATTCCTGTACTACCAATTTTGTCAACAGCTAGTTTATTATGAATTTGGTATTTTAACTTTCTCGAACTTTTTTCAATTTCTATCCAATCCCAATCAATAACTTTTCCATTTACATGATTTTCTGTTTCTCTTGATAATGCTCCTTTCTTACTCCAACTAGTAAAAACAGATTTGGTTAGGACATTTTTATTTATTCCGCTAAATGATAATTGAATTAAACCCCAACCGCTTGTTTCATAACGAAATGTTTTTCCGTTACAATATTTTGGGTTTAGTTCAATTTTTCTAATATTAATTTTGCCTTTATGCCTTGGTGACCAAAGAATAAAACTAACAGAAAAACTCCCACCATCAGATAAATTGAATTTATTAATTATTTCATCTATATTTTTGTATTCCTCAATCTCCTTTTCATATTCAGAAGAAAAATCAAATACTCTAAAATCAGTTTCAGCAAAAATGAATTCAAGAATTTTTATTTTATCATTTTTATCTGCAAAAAAGTGGTAACTCATAATTTTTGTTCTAGACTACTATTCAATTCTATTACTAAATCATGCTTTGTAAATTTCAAAACGTTCTTAACAAATATAGTAAAATAGTTTTTGTGGGCACGGATTGCAAATCCGCGCTATCGGGTTGCCGAAAGTCCCATTTGCAAATACTTACAATCGATTGAAAGTATTTGTTGTTATAAATATAAAAAAATTACAGTAACTACTGCGTTACTTTACTTATTGCTTTATAAACAACCAGTTGGTTTTCTAATGTTTTTATTTGTTCTTCTTTTTCTAGAAGTTGGGCTTTTAGTGCTTTTTCGGCTTTGGTTTCATAGGGAATGTTGAGTTGTTCGCCCAGTTCCATCAAGAAATTATGCTTCACCGCAAGACTAATCCGCCACAAGATGCTAAATTGAAAAGAGGATTGTTTAAAATATTGGTTGAGCGTTGTAGGTAACACGCCTAGATAGTCAGAAACAGAGCGTTTTTTGATTTTGTTTTGCTCAATATGCCATTGGATGAAATTGCCCAAATCCTTTGGATCATCATCCCGTTTTTTGTGAAATCGCCTTTGTATGTCAATCATGATTTGCTATGAAATGGTTAGAACAAATATAAGAAAAAATCTATTATTTGGTTTTTGTACTTAATTAAATTGGTTAAAAAACATAATTCTATTGGTTAAAAAACATAATTCTATTGGTTAAAAAGCATAATTATATTGGTTAAATCGCCTAACATTATTGGTTAAATTACCTAAGTTTATTGGTTAAATTGCATAACTCAATTGGTTAAATTGCATAACTCAATTGGTTAAATTATATAATTCTGTTGGTTAAATTGCCTAACTCTATTGGTTATTTTAACCAAGTAATTGAGTTTGATACTCTTTTCAGTTCTTTTTTTGTCTTTGTAGGTAAATAAAATTTAAGAAGTATACATGTTTCTAAAATCCTGTCAGGTCTAGTGCTGGTTTTATGGAATGGTTTGTTTGAGTTGTTGAACAAGTATTGGAGTCTATTGTGGCGCAAAGCCTTGAGACTATTGATAGCTTGTCTCTATAACTACTATTTTTTTAAATACTTAAGTTTTACTGATTCTCTAATTTTTTTTATGGAATCAATAAATTTAATCCCAAATCTTTTTTCTACTTCTTTATTCATTACTTTTTCATAACAGTTTTTTTCTTCTTCATTTTCTGCGGGTATGCAACCACTTCCGAAAGCATATCTGATACTAATTTTACTATTAGCAAATCGTTCTTTCATTTCATCTGCTTCCATTGTGGTTGTAAACATATTTGAATAAAAGAAGTATTTTAATTTTCCACGCTTGATATCAGCATAGGCTTTCTTTTCATTATCGCTACAACTAGTTTTAACAAAAACTAATCTTTTGTTTTTATTTTTTGGATCAAAAATTTTTTCATCTTCTTCATATTCATAAACTATAATTGTGTCAAGGTTATTTTTATGCTTCTGTTGTTTTTCTTTATTGCATGACAAATAGAGCGGGAAAATTAAAAGTAGTAATATTATTTTTTTCATATCGGATTGTCTTATAGGCTAACCACAGATAGTTTAAAAGTACGGAAAATCAACACTAGGGATATTAGTCTTATATTCATACTACTTTCAACTATATTCAAAAATAACCAAATAATTATAATCTAATACACATTTTTAGGTTAACCAACGTCAAGTATTTATTAAAAACAAAGAAACCCTGTTACTAAAACAGGGTTTTGGATTTTTGGTTAGACCTAACAAGTTTTTAAATCCTGTCAGGTCTAGTGCTGGTTTTATGGAATGGTTTGTTTGAGTTGTTGAACAAGTATTGGAGTCTATTGTGGCGCAAAGCCTTGAGACTATTGATAGCTTGTCTCTATAACTACTATTTTTTTAAATACTTAAGTTTTACTGATTCTCTAATTTTTTTTATGGAATCAATAAATTTAATCCCAAATCTTTTTTCTACTTCTTTATTCATTACTTTTTCATAACAGTTTTTTTCTTCTTCATTTTCTGCGGGTATGCAACCACTTCCAAAAGCATATCTGATATTAATTTTACTATTAGCAAATCGTTCTTTCATTTCATCTCCTTCCATTGTGGTTGTAGACATATTCATATAAAAGAAGTATATTAATTTTCCTCGCTTGATATCAGCATAGGCTTTCTTTTCATTATCAATACAACTGGTTTTAACAAAAACTAATTTTTTGTTTTTATTTTTTGGATCAAAAATTTTTTCATCTTCTTCATATTCATAAACTATAATTGTGTCAAGGTTGTTTTTCTGCTCGTGTTGTTTTTCTTTATTGCAAGACAAATAGAGCGGGAAAATTAAAAGTAGTAATATTATTTTTTTCATATCGGATTGTCTTATAGGCTAACCACAGATAGTTTAAAAGTACGGAAAATCAACACTAGGGATATTAGTCTGATATTCATACTACTTTCTACTATATTTCAAATATAACCAAATAATAATAATCTAATACACATTTTTAGGTTAACCAACGTCAAGTATTCATTAAAATCCAAAACCCTGTTACTAAAACAAGATTTTGGATTTTAATAGAGTAATGTCAAGTTACTTCGAGCAGGAAGTTACCATGCTTAGCAGCCGTCATTTTTACTCAAATCGCGTTTGTAAACTACCTTATCATTATGCTCAATAGAGTCGGCAGACAGTATCAAATAGGGATGATTATTCGAAAGTCCTGCGTTGTGGCTTTTTATAATAATCTTGTCATTTACTTTCAAGCTTTTTAAAGGCTCAAATTCCTTCGGAGTAAATTGTATCATATAGTCTTCGCCATCAATCTTTACCACCAGCCATTTTGGTGCAGTTGTTCCAGTATTTTCACGCTGAAATGTAACCGAAGTTACCACAGCTTCCATTGGGCTAAAAGACGATAGGTTCTTCTTTATTTTATCATAACTGGCTTGTACTTTTTTCCCTTCGGGTGAAGACTTCCAGGCATTGAACTTGATACCGTCAGGCGAAGCTTCCCATTTTTTCTTTTCGGCTTCGTTGGCTTTCTTTTCCGCAATGGTCAACGTTTTTGGTGTTGGTTTTGTTTCTTTTTTAGTTTCACAACTAACGAGTGCTAATGCAATTACGACAACCAGTGGTAAGAGCAACAAACAGTTGATTTTTTTCATATCTTTCATTTTTTTAAATTGATAAGACAAATTTACATTGCTATTTTTCGGCTAGAGTGATTGCGATTGTAAATAAAAATGTAAACTTTGTAAATATATAATTGACATCATGCAACTTATTCAAAATCTATTCTTTACAAAACGAAAATACGCATTTGCATTGCTATTGCTTTCGTTTGTTGTGATTATTTGTTTCGCTTTTAGTAAAACAGATGACGGCGATTTTGATAGTGCTAGGAGAGAAGTTGTACTCCGCAGGATTGGGCATGAATTATTATTGCAGGCTGGTGACAGCATTTCTAGAGTGCTTCCGATAAAAAAAATAGCGGAAAACGAATACCAAATCAGCTTTGAAAAAGAATTTACGTTCCAACCTGATTTTCTGGTAAAAACTACGCAGCGTTTGCTGGCCAATGAACCCTTTGCTAATGATTATGTGGTGAATGTTCTCAACTGTGGCAATGGTAGTGTTGCGTATAGTTATGCTATTTCTAAAAATAAAAAAGATGATATCGTAACCTGCATTGGTAGAAAGCAACCCAAAGCGTGTTACATCATTTCCATTCGATTTAAACCAAAGGGAATTACAGCAACAGCGACCAATTATTTATTGGGCGGTTTGTCGTTTTTAGCCTTGGTTGGTTTTCTTTTTGTAAGCAAAGTTGCTCCACGAAACAAAGCACCAAAAGAAACTACTCACGCAATCCTAACTTTTGGTTCGGTAGTATTTGATTCGCAACAACGACAGCTTCAAATAAACAATGAAACTATCGACTTAACGGGAACAGAAACGCGCTTGCTACTCATTTTAGCATCATCGCCTAATGCAACGATAGAACGAAGCCGACTGCAAAAAGAAATTTGGGAAGATGAAGGTGTAATCGTTGGAAGAAGTTTGGACATGTTTATTTCTAAACTTAGAAAAAAACTTGAATTGGATCCGAAGGTTAATATTGTTGTAATACGTGGCAAAGGATATAAGCTCGAGGTTAATGAATAAGTTCTGAGATGATTTTTGAATGAATCGTTTATTGTCGGGAGAGTTTAGTTCTTTCAGTCTAGTGATTCTTTTATTGAACGTTTTGTCTGCTCAAGTTATTTGGCACGAATTTAAAATCCGTTATATGAAATAAAAAAACCTGTCAGTGTTATTGACAGGTTTTTGGTTTATTATACCATTGCAGCATCGCGCATGGACTTTACTTTGTCGTGATCGTTTTTGAGCAAAACCGCTTGTGCTCTAATCATCGATTGTTGTTCGTGAGTTAGGTTTTCTAAATCAACTTCTAAGGCTTTGGTGTAAGTATCTTTTGCCATGTCTTCGCCAAATTCGCAAGAGCTTAAAATTGTTTTGCGGTCTTTGCCTGTTAATGCTGCTTTTACGTCCATCCAAACGCGGAAGAATTTACCCGTGGTTAATGTTCCTTCGGCAGGCAATCCACCTAGTCTGATTACCTCGATGGTTAGTGCTGTTTTGCATTGGTGACTTGTAGCGGCAAACTGGTGGAAGAGTGTTTTTAAATCGTGTTCTTCGGTTTCTTTTCCTGCGGTTTCGTAGCCTTCAATTCGGTCGTTGTTGATAGTGATTAGCGTGTTTAACACTTCAATTGTTTTTTCGTTTTCCATCTTTGTTTTTTTAGAATTAGTACTTTATTTTCATGCGAAGGCATAATTTTAAAGGTACGCTTCAATAGTAGCTGGAATGTTATAGAATTGTTGGGAAGTGTTGTATTATTATTAGATTGTTAGAATTTTAGATTGTTGGAGTTTTGTTCTTAATTAAGAAAATCACTTGAAAGGATTAGAAAAGATTGGTTTGTCATTTGAGATTTACTTTTCACTTTCATCTTATCCCTTTTTACTTATCCTTTTTCACTCTTTTCTTTAAGTAATCAACATTGATTAAACTCCAAAGGAAAACTAGGATAAATATAATTAGATATTTGAATTGTGCCTTTCCGTTAAGAATATAACTCATCGTTATCAATACTATTGGCATTAAGACAGAAACAATCAGCAGTGAAGTATAGACGTTTAGCGTTGATTTCAGTTCTTTTTCAGTTTTGTTGGTGTATAGTTTATCTAACATAGTTTTGGTTTTCTGTATTCAAATATAAAATTTATTTACGGATAGTTACGTTTGATAAAGTGGATTAAAAACGGAATCAATTTTGTCAAATAAAAAATCCCGCTTTGTTTTGCAACGCCGCGAGATTTCTTCATCAAAAACTAACCAACCAAAACTTAATCTAAACCTAACCTATTTTTTATCGTCATCATCAGCTATTCGAGCTTTTGTACCATCGTGTCTGTAGTAGTAATAGTTATCGTCATCATCATCATTTACTGCATAATCATTGTTATAACTAGAGTTATTGTTATACGTGTAAACAAATCCTTGGTTTCTATATCCTTTAACTGTTCCATAAGTGCTAACAATGTCGCCTCTGCGATTGTAAACAATTTTCATTCCCCCAATTTGGGTTAAACCTATTCGGTTATAACGCATATACACAGTTCCAATTCTATTCACTCTATCGTTAGCATCATAGTTGATAAACGTGTTACCAACGCGTCGAACTCTTCCAAAACTATCGTGTTCTATTCGAGTACCATAATTTACTGGTCTTCTTGCAACAGTAGCTACTCGTTTTCCAGCGGTTCTATAGAAATAGTCACCTTGGCTGTCTTGTGGACGTGTGTTAAAATCAAAGTCACCATTTGCAAATACAAAAAACTCAATACCGCGTTCTACAAATGAGATTGGCTCATCGAAATTGTGTCTCATTCTATTTTCAGTTGAAGTAATGTTTACTTCGGTTGCGTTTAAAATGGTTGTTGTCATCAAAACGCTTGCTACTAAAAAGGTAATTTTTTTCATGATTGTAAAATTTATGCGTTTTGCTTACTCTTTCGATTTTCAGCTTCTTCGAACAGAAATTGTTTCCGTTGTAGAGCTTATTTCAATTGCTGTGCCAAAGTCAGTGTTTTTATTCTTAAGGTTTGATTAAGACGTATTAAAGTATTGATATATAGTTATATATAAATAAATTCGTTTTCGTCAAAATAGTATTTAGCAACTGTTTATCTACAGATGAGGTCTTTTTTTATTACATTTGAAAAAAAATTGTTTCGCCCAAAAATGAAAAACCTACTGCTTACGCTTACCTTCCTTTTTACCACATTGGCAACTACGGCTCAAGTTTATACCGAACAATACGCTACTATAGTAAACCAAGTCTCAGCAACCAACATACTCAACAACCTCACGGAATTTGAAAACCTGGGTGTAAAAAGACGTGGCACAACGCCTTTACAAAACACTTTAAATTGGCTCAAAGCTGAATACCTATCTTATGGTTATATTGCGGCTCAAATGCAAGAGTACAGTTTTACCAATGGAAACACAACGGGCAAGAATTTAGTAGTAACCAAACTAGGAACGCTCTATCCAGATACGTTTGTTATCATTTGCGGACATTATGATACCATCAATGGCAAAGGAACAAACGATAACGGAAGCGGTGTAGTTACCATCTTTGAAGTAGCTCGCTTGTTGCAAAACATTCCAACGGAATATTCGATAAAATTCATCAATTTTAGTGGTGAAGAAGACGGATTGATTGGCAGCCAACATTTTGTTTCGACAGTTGTAAATGCTACAACTCCTAAAATGGATATTAAATTGGTTTTCAACATAGATGAAGTAGGAGGAAGAGCAGGTTTTGTAAACGATACCATTACTTGTGAACGCGATACAGGAAGTCCAACGTCTAACAATGCGGCATCAAACTTGATTACAAACCAACTGATGAATTGTGTTGAGTTGTATTCGCCATTAAATACTTTTCTATCCTATGCTTATGCTTCGGATTATATGCCTTTTGAAGAAAACAACGAAATCATTACCGGTTTTTTTGAAACTAACGAAACACCACATCGCCACACCGCAACTGATTTGCTAGTAAACATGGATCCAGAATATGTATATAACATTGCGAAAGCTGCCACAGGCGCGATGCTTCATTTTGCAGTAGCTAGCACAAGTAGTTTAGACAATCAAAATTTTATAAAAGACCATCAAATTAGTTTCTATCCCAACCCAGCAAAGGAGTTTCTGAATATTAACTTTGGTAACCTGACTTCAGATAAAACTACTTTTACTCTAGTAGATATCAATGGTAAAAAAGTAATAGAAAACCAATTTGATACACAAAACCAACTCCAAAGAATTTCGGTAGCCAGTATTCCAAATGGTATTTATCTTGCGGTTATTGAAACCAATGATAAACGAATTACGAAGAAGATTGTTATTGATTAAAACAGTTCTCGATACATTTTTTGTTCCGTTGTTCTACACAAAAAATACTCGAAAAGACGATTAAGGTTTGGATTAAATCGTTTTATAACTTCTCTTTTAAATAAGTTCCTGTTATTGATTTTTTGTTTTTTACAATTTCCTCTGGAGTTCCAACGGCAAGGAGTTTTCCACCATTTTCGCCACCTTCTGGACCTAAATCAATTATCCAATCGGCACATTTGATTAAATCTAAGTTGTGCTCAATAACAATTATCGAATGTCCTTTATCAATCAATGCATCGAAAGAAGCCAATAGTTTTTTGATGTCATGAAAATGCAAACCTGTTGTAGGTTCGTCAAAGATGAATAATGCTTTGTCTTTTGTTACTCCTTTTACAAGAAAAGATGCTAGTTTTATTCGTTGCGCTTCACCACCCGAAAGCGTTGATGAGGATTGTCCTAATTGCACATAACCCAATCCAACATCTTGTAATGGTTGTAGTTTTTGAGTTATTTTATTTTGTTTGTGTTCAGAGAAGAAAGCAATAGCTTCATCAACCGTCATGGTTAAAATGTTGTCAATGTTTTTGCCTTCAAAAGTTACTTCTAATACTTCTTTTTTAAAACGTTTTCCGCCACAGGTTTCGCAAGGCAGTTCAACATCGGCCATGAAAACCATTTCTACATTGATGCTTCCGTCGCCTTTGCAAGTTTCGCATCGTCCGCCATCGACATTAAATGAAAAATGCTTCGCTTGATAACCTCTTATTTTGGATAATTTCTCTTTAGCATACAATTCTCGGATGTCGTCATAGGCTTTAATATACGTCACAGGATTGGAACGAGAACTTCTTCCAATTGGGTTTTGGTCAACATATTCAATGTGCTTGATATGCGAAAAACTTCCTTTTATTTCAGTGAATTGTCCAGCTTTATCGCCAATACCTTCGAGTTTCTTTTGCATTGCAGGAAAGAGAATTTTTTTGACCAATGTACTTTTTCCACTACCCGAAACACCAGTAATAACGGTTAAACTTTCTAACGGAAACGAAACATCCACGTTTTGAAGGTTGTTTTCTCTCGCACCAATAATTTCGATGGCATTTTTGGATTTTCTGCGTGTTTTGGGTACAGTTATTTCCATTTTGCCATTCAAATATTGTGAGGTAAGCGAATTGGATTTTAAGATTTCTTCAAATGTACCTTCGGCAACTAAATTTCCACCATGAGTTCCCGCTTCTGGACCGATATCAATTATTCTATCGGCAGCTTTCATAATATCTTCATCATGTTCGACCACAATAACAGTATTTCCTAAATCGCGAAGATTTTTAAGCACTTTTATCAATCGTTCAGTATCTTTTGGATGTAAACCAATACTCGGTTCATCCAAAATGTACATCGAACCTACTAGCGAACTACCAAGCGAAGTCGCCAAATTAATTCGTTGTGATTCACCACCAGAAAGTGAAGCTGAATTTCTGTTTAAAGTCAAATAATCCAAACCAACATCACTTAAAAATGCCAAACGGCTGTTGATTTCGATAAGTAAACGCTTTGCGACTTTAAAATCATATTCTGAAAGTTCCATTTCTTTGAAAAAAGGGATCAATCTTTTGATAGGTAAATCTACCAATTCAGAAATGGTTTTGTCAGCAATTTTTATGTAATTGGTTTCAACTCGAAGTCGTTTTCCTTTGCAAGCCGTACATTTTGTTTTACCACGATAACGAGAAAGCATTACGCGGTTTTGAATTTTATAATTTTTTTCTTCGAGTTCGCTGAAAAATGCATTCAAACCAGTAAAATACTTATTGCCATCCCAAATCAGTTGTTTTTGTTCGGCAGTAAGCTCAAAATAAGGTTTGTGAATTGGGAAATCAAATTTATAAGCGTTATTAACCAGTAAATCGCGGTACCAACTCATACTTTCGCCACGCCAAGGATAAATAGCATTTTCGTAGACAGAAAGAGCTGTATTTGGCACAACTAAATCTTCATCAATACCGATTATATTACCATAGCCTTCGCAAACAGTACAAGCTCCATAGGGATTGTTAAAACTAAAAAGATGAACGTTAGGTTCCAAGAAAGTCAATCCGTCGAGTTCAAAATTTGAACTGAACTCTATTCGTTTATTGGAATCTAATTCTTGCAGGAAACAAACTCCTTTTCCTTCAAAGAAAGCGGTTTGTATAGCGTCAGCCAAGCGATTATAGAATTCTTCTTCAGCGGAAGTGTCTGGATTAAAGACAATTCTATCAACAATTAACAGAATTTCTTTTTTGTCAAAAGATTTTTGGTCTAATTCATCTAACCGAACCATTTCATTACCCACTAAAATTCGAGCAAAACCCTGCTGAAGCAAAACTTTTAGCTTGTCTTCTAGTTTTCGTCCTTTTTCAAGGTGAATAGGAGCGAGAAGAAGCCATTTGCTGTTTAGTTCAAATGTTTTTACTTCTTTAACAACATCGGAAACGGTATCTTTTTTTACTTCTTTCCCCGAAATAGGCGATATGGTTTTGCCAATACGTGCGTAAAGTAACTTTAAATAATCATAAATCTCTGTAGATGTTCCAACAGTCGAACGTGCGTTGGTTGTATTTACTTTTTGCTCTATTGCAATTGCAGGAGCAATTCCTTTGATGTATTCTACTTTTGGTTTATCTAAACGTCCAAGAAATTGTCTTGCATAAGATGATAAACTTTCAACATAACGTCGTTGTCCTTCGGCATATAAAGTATCGAATGCCAAGCTAGATTTCCCTGAACCTGATAAACCAGTTATAACCACTAATTTATTTCTTGGAATAGCAACATCTAAATTTTTTAGATTATGGATTTGAGCACCTTTAATTAATATATTCTTCTTTGTATCAAGATTTGAAAAATCAGTTACTATCATGGCTTATTTTTATGGTAGGCAAAGATAACTAATCTAACTCATGAGATTGACTGATGTTGTATTCATTTTTATTTTTTTTAGAGATTAAGAAATCGATATAGTAATTAAATTATCCTATAAAAAACTATACATTAGCTATACAAATGTAATTTTTATTTTTTAGTTTCTATAATAAATTAAAATGTAAAATTAATGTTAATCAATAGTTTGCGCTAAAATTGTATTGTTTTTCATTAGTAATCGACTTGTATAGTTTCTTTAACAAAAAAAAGTAAGTTCGTTAAAGATTTATGATTAAATTTACAAATACTCAATTAATAATCAAAAAAACTTAATTATGAAAAAAATTACTCTTTTATTATTTTTCTTTATGTCATTTTCTTGTGTTTACGCACAAGATCTTCTACTTGGTTTTGAAACCACTGAATCTGGAGGTGTAGATGGTGGACCATTTGGTAATGGACCTGCACCAGTTGTTGAAGCAGGACCTGGTTCAAATACTACTCAAGTACTAAAAATAACTGGAAATCCAGCTGGTGAGCCTTGGCAAGGAATAAATTTAAATTTGACATCAGCAACTAATTTGACTGATACTCAGACGATGACTATGGATGTTTATTCCGATGAACCTATAACTTTTTTAGTTAAAGTGAACGGAGGTACTGGAACTCCTTCTAATCCAGCTACAGTAGCTGCTCAAGCATCTCATCCAGGTGGCGGAACTTGGCAAACAGTATCCTTTACATTTAATACAGCTTTGGACGTTCCAGCTGCATTAGCATCAGGTGTTTATAATAAATTCGTAATTCACACCTATTGGGTTGCAGGTGAAACATCATTTTTCCCAGGTGGAAACGCAATACCAAGACCAGCTAGGACTTTTTATGTAGACAATATTAAAGGTCCACTTGGTGCTGCTCCGGTTATACCAACTCCAACTACTCCAGCTCCAGTGCCAACAGCACCAGATGCAGAGGTTTATAGTATTTACAATGATACGAATAGTTATACCACTAATTTTCCTGTTCAATACCCATTTGGTGTTTTATCTGGTGAACCAGATTTAGATGATACATCTGCAGTAAACAAAGCTTACAGATTTAATTTTGGAATTGCAGGTTGGGGACAAGGTGAAGCTAATGCTAATATAAATTCTTATGGTTTCGTTTCATTTGATTATTGGGCTCAGCCAGGTTTGCCAAATGGTTTCAGATTTGTAATGATTAGTAATAGCGGAGGAGTTACTGAACATGGTTATCAAATTGGTACTCAAGAGAATTTAGTAACAGGTGAATGGAAAAAAGTTGAAATACCTTTATCTTATTTCACTGGAATAGGTTTCGCAAGTTCAAACTTCTTTCAATGGAAAGTAAGTCCTTTTGGTGATAGCGTAGAAAATGCGGGTTATGTATATGTTGACAATATTTTGTTAACAGTTAACTCTGTTTTAAGTAATGAAACTTTTACTGCATCACAAATAAAAATGTATCCTAACCCAGCTTCATCAGTTTTGAACATTAGTGCTGCTGATCAAGTTATCGAAAAAGTTTCAATTCTTAATGTATTAGGACAAGAAGTTACATCACAACAACCAAATTCTAATATAACTTCTATTGACGTGGCAAGTCTTCAAACAGGAGTATATGTTGTAAAAACTATTATAAACGGAAAAAGTTCTTCGACTAGATTCGTAAAACAATAATTTTCATCATTTGATTAACTAAAGCACGAGATTTATTTCGTGCTTTTTTTTTAAATAATAAAACTAAAAAAATTAGTTTTGAATTCGTAAAATTTTATTCTATGGCGGTAAAACCCAATTTTAATTTAAAGTTTGTCTATGTTGTTGCGCTTCTATTAGCATCACATCTTTTTTTGTATGCGCAAGATTTGCCACCAATTGTCAAATACAATTCCTCAATTTACAATGCAGGAAATCAAAATTGGATGATATCTCAGGATAAAAACAATTACATTTATTTTGCTAATAATGAAGGCTTGTTGGAATATAATGGTTCGGTTTGGACGTTATATAAATCACCAAATGAGACAATTATTCGTTCGGTAAAAGTAATTGGAAATAAAATATATACAGGTTGTTACATGGAGTTTGGATATTGGTCCAGACAAAGTAATGGAAGATTGATTTATACATCATTAAGCCAAAAAATAACATCAAAAATCATTGATGATGAACAGTTTTGGAATATTTTACAATACGATCAATGGGTTATTTTTCAGTCATTAAATAAGATATTTATTTATGATACAAAAACAAGAAAGTTTAAAATTGTACAACCAAAAGTTAATATTTTAAAATCGTTTAAGACTTCAAATTCAATTTATTATCAGACTGTTAATAATGATTTTTTTGAAATTGAAAACGGAACTAGTAAGTTGGTTTTAGATAATTCAACGCTAAAAGATAAAAAGATTGTAAATGTATTTGCTATCGATGAAGGTTTGTTAATTCATACTCAGTTTAATGGTTTTTTTAAACTATCAAATGGTAATTTATTTAAATTCGATACAGAAGCAGACTCTGAAATTTCAGCAAGTAGTATTTATAGTAGCCAAATGCTTTCTGATGGAAGTTTTGCAGTCGGAACTATTTCAAATGGCGTTTTCATTTTGAACAAAGACGGAAAAGTTAAATACCACATTACTCAAAATAAAGGACTGAGCAATAATACTGTTTTATCCATTGCAGAAGACTTTGATAAGAACTTATGGATCGGATTGGACAACGGAATAAACTGTATCAATTTACAATCTCCAATACGAAGTTTTTCGGATGAAACAGGAGTATTAGGAACAGTTTATGCCTCTGCTTTATATAAGGGAAAATTATATATTGGAACTAATCAAGGATTGTTTTACAAAGAATATTTATATGATAATCAATTCAAATTTGTAAAAGGAACAAAAGGACAAGTTTGGTCTCTTTTTGTTCATGATGGGACATTATTTTGTGGTCATGACTCTGGTACTTTTATTGTTGATGGTGAAAACTCAAGCCACATATTCTCACAATCAGGAACTTGGAAACTAGAAGTTGTTCCAAACAAAGAGAACTTTCTACTTCAAGGGAATTATTACGGGATGTCAATTCTAGAGAAAATCAATAATCAATGGGTTTTTAGAAATAAAATTGCGGGATATAATTATTCTTCAAAGCACTTTGAAATAACAAATTCTAATGAAGTATATGTAAGTCACGAATATAAAGGGATTTTCCGTTTTCAATTGGATTCTAAATTTTTCAAAGGTTCAAAATTATATACGTATACCAAACCTGTGAAAGGTAAAAATGCTGGATTGACGAAGTTTAATAATACCATTTATTATGCCTATAAAGATGGTATATTCAAGTTAAATCAAAAAACAAAACAGTTTGAACGAGATCCATCTTTGAGCGGTGTTTTTGATAATAATGAATATACATCTGGAAAATTAATTCTTGATAACTCAAATAAATTGTGGATTTTTTCTAAAAGTTACATTAATTACTTTTCAGTAAATAAATTAAGTTCCGATTTAAAAAAGAATGTTATTTCTATACCAGCATCGATTTCAAATTCAATGTTGGGTTATGAAAATATTACACAATTATCAAATTCAATTTATTTGATTGGAACAACTGATGGTTATTATACATTCAATATTAATGAGTTAAGTTTTAAAAATCACAGCGTAGCTATCTCAGATATTAGTATAAATAAACTAAATGAAAAACAAAGCAGTTTTTCAATTAGTGACAAAGGCGAGTTTAAACACGATGAGAATAACATTACCTTCAGTTATACTGTTCCAGAATACGATAAATATATTATCGCAGAATACCAATATTTATTAGAAGGTTTTCAAGATAATTGGAGTGAATGGAGTTCAAAAGCTACTATTAATTTTAAAAACCTTCCGCCTGGCGATTATACTTTTAAAGTTCGTTCAAAAGTTGTAAACTCGCAACCTGAAAATCTTGCCGTTTATTCGTTTACCATTTCAAAACCTTGGTATTTAACCAATCTAGCATTGGTTATTTATTTCCTTATGATCTGTTTATTAGCTTATTATATTAATAAAGCCTATGAGAAATACTATTATGAACAGAAGCAAAAATTAATAGAAGAGAATAATTTACTTCTGGAAATTAAAGAGCTTGAAAACGAACAACAGTTGATGAAATTGCGTAATGAACAATTATCCATTGATGTAGATAATAAGAGTAGAGAGTTGGCTGTTTCAACGATGAGTTTGATTAAAAAGGATGAATTATTATCAGTTATCAAAGAAGATTTAAAGAAAACATCTGATGAAGCAAGTTCAAGAAGCATTAAATCAGTAATTAATACTATTAATAAGAATATCACTGAAGATAATGCATGGAATGTTTTCAAAGAAGCATTCGATACTGCGGATAAAGACTTTTTAAAGAAAGTTAAACAAGCTCACAACAGTTTAACTCCAAATGATTTACGACTTTGTGCCTATTTACGATTGAATTTGTCTTCAAAAGAAATTGCACCATTATTAAATATTTCTGTTCGTAGCGTAGAAATAAAACGATACCGTTTGCGTAAAAAAATGGATTTGCCACACGAAACAGGACTTGTTGAATACATACTCTCGATTTAGTATTAGAAATTACAAACAAATAAACTATACATTAACTATACAAAGTTATAATGTACAAATGCATTAGAGTAGCCGTTCAAACCCGTTGAATGCCATAAAATAATGGCTCTCGAGTGATTTTTAATTTTATTCTGTCTTGTATAGTTTCTATAGACAATTATTTATTTTTTGAATTATAAAAGATGTAAATTTACATATTGGTAGTTTTTATTGACATATATTATCAAAACTTAAAAAAAACAAACCAATTTATGAATAATGAATAATTATTTATCTTTATTACTAACATTAACCATTTTCAATATTAAATTATTACAAAAAACTAACAATTATTAAACATGAAAAAAATCGTTTTATTACTAACCTTTATCTTTTTTTCTACATCAGTTTTTTCACAAAGCAACAAAGTTGAAGTTGTGAATAATGCTAATGGAATTAAACTCGTAGTAGATGGAAAAGATTTTATGATTAACGGTATGAACTGGGATTATTTTCCAATTGGAACCAATTATTCTTATAGTCTTTGGACTCAATCCGATCAGTTCATTCAACAAGCTCTTGACGATGAAATGGGGTTATTGAAAAACATGGGTGTAAACTCGATAAGAGTTTATTCTGGTATCCC
Source organism: Flavobacterium dankookense (assembly GCF_004362665.1). Lineage (GTDB taxonomy): Bacteria > Bacteroidota > Bacteroidia > Flavobacteriales > Flavobacteriaceae > Flavobacterium > Flavobacterium dankookense. Next base: position 310,496 of record NZ_SNXR01000013.1, read on the forward strand.
AAAAAAATGGATTGAATACATATACGAAAATTATGGAATTTATACCATGTTAAATCACACCTTTGGTCGTTATGGTTTAACATTAAATGGCGTTTGGACACCAAATACAGAATATTCGGAGGCAAATACTAGAGCACTTTTATTGAAAGAGGTTACTCAAATGGTTTCTGATTATAAAGATACAAAAGGTCTTTTGTTGTTTTTGCTTGGTAATGAAAATAACTATGGTTTGTTTTGGGATGGAGCAGAAACTGAAAATATTCCAATGGAAGATAGAAAATCAACAGTTCGTGCTCGTTCTATGTACAAGTTATTCAATGAAGCAACTGTTGCGATGAAAGCGGTTAGTACTTCTCATCCAATTTCTATTTGTAATGGAGATTTACTTTTCCTAGATATCATTGCTCAAGAGTGTAAAGATGTTGATATTCTTGCAACTAACGTTTATCGTGGTGCTTCATTTGGAGATTTGTTTGAACGCGTGAAAAAAGAATATGGCAAACCAGTAATGTTTGCTGAGTTTGGTTCTGATGCATTTAATGTAATGGCTAATCAAGAAGACCAAAACGCACAGGCTTTTTACTTAAAATCAAACTGGAAGGAAATATATGAAAACGCTGCCGGACAAGGAAAAACAGGTAACTGTCTTGGAGGTTACACGTTCCAATTCAGTGATGGTTGGTGGAAATATGGTCAAACAAGCAATTTAGATGTTCATGATGATAATGCATCATGGTCTAATGGTGGTTATCAAAAAGACTTTACCGAAGGTCAAAATAATATGAATGAAGAATGGTTCGGAATTTGTGCAAAAGGACCAACTAATGAAAAAGGACATTATCAATTATATCCTCGTTCTGCTTATTATGTTTTAAAAGACATACACAAATTAAATCCATTTGCTGAAGGTGTTACCAGTACTTCTATAAAAAGTCATTTTGATAATGCTAATTTGATGGATGCTGCTTTACGAGCAAGAGGCGATAAAGCTGCTTTAGGTGCAAATGACGGTGGAATATTGAAAATCAGCAATTTTAGAGCTGAGTTCACGACCTTCAACACAGGAGGAAGTTTAATTACAACACCTGAGAGTGATGATCCTGATACAGCAGGTTATCCAAACAGATTAGGATTTGATCACATGCAATCTTATTTTGTTGGTGTAGAAGGAAATCCAGCTCCAAATATGAAAGCAAATGTTAATTTCAATATTTTAGGTCGTGTAGCAGAAAACCCAATCAATGAAATTTTCTATGAAAATAGAGGAAGAGTACAAACAGTAAATACTCCTGATGGTCCAGTTGTTATAAATGACGCCAACAGAGTTCAAGTTTATAACGCATCATACAAGTGGAATGCAAAAGATTTTGAATTAAGAGGTTTTTACAGAACAGGTCACTATCATTGGGGTTATGAAGGCGATTTCTTTGGTCTTTATCCAGAGGCAAATTATGGTCCTAATTTAGATATTTATAACGGTGAAACATTAGGTCTTGAAATTGATGGAAAAGGAAGCTTAAATGGATTAAAAGCTGCTTTTGGACCTCAATTATGGTGGGGTGCTAACCCAGCTTATTTATTAAAATATGCAAAGAAATTCGGAAAGTACAATGTAGCTGCTGTATATCATGAAGATATTAATCAAGCAGAAGTTTCTGAGTCAGTTTCTTCTATCGCATTTCCTATTCCAAAAACAAGAAGAGCAACTGTTTATTTCCAAACTAAATTTGGAAGTTTAGGTGTAGAATTAGGTGGTATTTGGGGTGGACAACCACTAAATGGAAGAGAATTCCAAATAATGGATGGTGATGTAGTAAAAGTTGATAAAATAAATAATAAAGACAATTGGGGAGGAAAAGCAAAATTTACTTTTTCAAAAGGAAGATTTAATGCATACACCCAAGGTGCAATTCAAGGTCTAGTAGCCAATGGTGGTGGTGATAACACACAAACATTTACTGGATGGAGACTTAAAGACACTGGTAGTGGAAACCAAATGAATGTTTTAGCTGGTTTAACCTATAATGTAAACTCAAATTTGCAAATTGCGCCAAATTTCTTGTGGCAAAAACCACTAGTTGAAGCTATGCCAAATGGAGTAGATGCACCAGGAAGATTAAGAAATATTTTAGATGATCCATTTATTGTAAGAGCAAATAGAGAAACTGTTGGAGGAGAATTATTATTGACTTACGATCCAACTCCTGGAACTTGGATGTATGAATGGAACAATGACATGGTGGAAGATGCAAAATTTGCTTTCAGTACTGGTTTTGTATACCGTCATTTGCCAACTACTATGGATGCTGCAATTGGATTTTTATCAAACAGATCTTCTTTTGCATTTGAGCGTTCTGCTCCTGCCGAAGATTTATGGGAGTCTAATACAAGAATTGTTTCAAAATTATCTCCAGATTTAGGTTTAATTGCAAATATCTATTTTGGAAACGGACAAGCCAATGGAGACTCAGATAGAACAATCAAAAGAGGTGGAGCTGATATTAGAGCTATCTATAAGAAAGTAAAAGTTGTTTCTTCATTAAAAATTAACGATTGGGGTCCATTTGACTACCACAGAGATTTTAACTTAACTTTCCCTTTACAAACTTCTATTGATATTTCTACTTCGGTTGGAAAACCAAACTGGTTTATTCTTCCTGATACAAGAATTGGAATAATGGGAATTTGGCGTTCACTAGACCAATATTCACCAAGATACTCTCCAAATCAAGCTGCTAATGAATTTTCTCCAGAGCCTATTCTATCTCCTGTTGGATTTGGAAACGGTTCAGAATGGGAAATCCGAACATACGTTCATATAAATATTGGAAAATAATTTTAAAAAATTGAAAAAATGAAAAATAGAAAAATTAATTATTTAGTAAAGTCGCTTCTTTTGGGACTGGTTTTAGTAACTAGTTTTAATTGTGAGCGAGAGTTATCAGATGATGCAAGATTAGCAACTTATGCTAAAACGGCTGAGATTTTTACAGATAGCTTTGTAGGTATGGGAAGTAATTTTTATTTTCCTTACAGTGGCTCAAAACCAACCGCTTGGTCTGTTGATGAGACAGAAGGTTACAACAGTAATGCTTCATTGCGTTTTGATGTACCAAATTCTAATGATCCAGAAGGAACCTATGCCGGAGCTATATTCAGAATTGATGGAGCTGGTCGTGATTTGACAGACTATGACGCATTGACCTTTTACATCAAAGCTTCACAAGGTGTTACTATTGGTGAATTAGGTTTTGGAGAAGATTTTGAACAAAACACGTACATGGCTACAATTACAAACGTGAGCGTTGGTACAAACTGGACTAAAGTCATTATTCCAATTCCAGATGCTTCAAAGCTTCTACAAGAAAGAGGTATGTTTAGATATGCTGCCGGAACACAAGGAACTAATGGTTTTGGTTATACAATTTGGGTTGATGATTTAAAATTTGAAAAGTTAGGAACAATTGTTCCTTTAAATGCTTCAATAATGAATGGAGCAAATGTTACCAGAGATACATTTGTTGGACTTGAATCGGCGGTTAATGGTATAATTACAAGTTTTAATATGCCAAATGGTGTTAACCAATCTGTTACTATTAGTCCATCGTATTTAAATTTTAATTCTTCTAATTCTTCTGTTGCTACAGTGAATGAGGCAGGAATTGTAACTCCAATTGCAGCCGGAACGGCAGTGATTACAGCTACTTTTAACGGACAGCCTACAGCAGGTAGTTTGACATTAAACTGTCAAGGTGTTTTTGCAAATGCTCCAATTCCAACTAGAAATCAAGCAAATGTACTTTCAGTTTTTAGTGACACCTATAACAATGTTCCTGTTACCTATTACAATGGATTTTGGGGAGGTTCAACTACTGGTTCAGCCGATTTTTCAGTAAATGGAAATAATGTTTTAAATTATACCACTTTTAATTATGTAGGTATTGCATTGACAAATCCTACATTAAATACATCTAACATGACTAATGTACATTTTAATATGTACATACCAGGAAATGTACCTCCTAATTTTAGTTTCCTAATTTCTATAGAGGATTGGGGTCCAAATCAGGTTGATAATGGAGGTGATGATACTAGACAGCAAATTTTTGTAAATGCTTCTCAAGTGCAGCCAAACACATGGGTCACCATAGAAGCACCTTTAACTTTAATAAACAGAAATAACATTGGTCTAATAATTTTAGAAAATATTAATGGTTCATCTCTAACAAATTTTTATATGGACAATATTTATTTCTACAACTAATTTTAAATCAATTGAATTAAATCAAAAAAAATGAAAAATATAAATTATAAAATAAGTGTATTATCTCTTGCCATTATAGGGTTAACAGTTGGTACATATTCTTGTGATAACGATGAAAAGCAAACTGTGGTAACCAAATTCAATTTGGTTTTTGAAGATGAATTTGATGTAAATGGTGCGCCAGATGCTGCAAAATGGTCTTATGATATTGGCAGAGGTTCAGATAACAATGGTTGGGGAAATAATGAATTACAGTTTTATACCGATAGACCTGAAAACGTAGTCGTTCAAAATGGCTATTTGATAATTACAGCCAAACAAGAAGCTCTTGGTGGTGCAAGTTATACTTCAGCACGATTAAAAACTAAAAATCTATTCGACCAAAAATATGGTCGTTTTGAAGCTCGTATTAAGTTGCCTCTAGGTAAAGGTTTATGGCCAGCGTTTTGGATGTTAGGAAGTAATATTGATCAAGTTGGTTGGCCAAAATGTGGAGAAATCGACATCATGGAATATTTAGGAAATAGTCCAACGCAAATTTTAGGCACACTTCATGGACCTCAATTTTCTGGAGCAGAAAGCATAAGTAAAACTTACACTTTGCCAAATAGTCGATTTGACAATGAGTTTCATGTGTTTGGTGTAGAATGGAGTGAAAATTACATCAATTGGTATGTGGATGATGTTCTATACAACCAAATTACTAAAAAACAAGTTGAGGCAGAAGGTGGAGAATGGGTTTTTGATAATTCGTTTTTCATGATTCTAAATATGGCAGTTGGAGGAAATTTACCTGGTAGTCCAAATAGCAGTACAACTTTCCCTCAAAGAATGCTTGTTGATTATGTTAGAGTATATCAATAATAATAAATGAAATCATGAAAAAATCAATAAAAATATTTAGTTTATTTTTTAGCTTACTATGTTTTATATCTTGTGATAGTTCAGATGACAATGATGTAAATCAAAATGAATTACTTGCAAAATATACTTTTGTTAAAGAGTCAGTATCTTCTGCTACTGTAACATTTATTAATACTTCTGAAAATGCAGACAGTTATTTATGGGATTTTGGAGACAATACAACATCAACCGCTCAAAATCCAGTAAAAACTTTTACACAAACTGGCGAATATTCAGTGAAACTTACAGCAAGAAACAGTGCAACAGGTGCTAGTAGTATTTACACTAGTAATGTTTCTGTTTTTGTTTTTGCAGGCGGTTTAGTGTCAAATGGTAATTTTGAATCTGGAGCTACACCATGGACTTTAGGTGTAACAAATGCTATTCCTTCTACAACTTTAGTATCTCAAGGTGGAAACACTTACTTTTCAGTAAATGTTGCAGCTGCTGGAAATCCTTATGATGTAAATTTATCCCAAGTTGGAATTAATATGACACAAGGAAAAACCTATCGTTTGACATTTGATGGTTGGTCAAATGTGAATAGATCTATGATTGTAGGTATAGGTTTAAGTGGAAATCCATTTACAAATCAATCAGTAACGAGTAACTTAACAACGACCGTTCAGAATTTTAGTATTGATTTGGTTGCTAATTTTACAAGTACTAATTCCAGAGTGATTTTTGATATGGGCGCAGCTATTGGAACTGTAAATATTGATAATGTAACCTTAGTAGAACTTCCTTAAATAATAATTTATCTATAAACAAAAGAAATAGATATTCATTTAAAATGTTTATCAGACTTAAATATCACCTTATAAAAATTTGAAGGTGATATTTAAGTTAATTAAACAAATAACAATTGAACTGATTTTATGCAATTAATTGAAATAAAAGGCGAAAAATATTATAAAATAGAAAACTCTGATCAAATGAGACCATTTTTCATGAGTATAGTGAGTGACTCCAATCATTGGATGTTTGTTTCCAGTAATGGCGGATTAACTGCTGGAAGAAAAAATGCAGAATTTGCTCTTTTTCCTTATTATACTGATGATAAAATAACTGAATTTGCTGATATTACAGGAAGTAAATCAATTTTTCAAATTGAAACTAATAATGAAAAGTATATTTGGGAACCATTTTCAGAACGATTTAATGATAAGTATAATTTAACCCGAAACCTTTATAAAAATGAGTTTGGAAATAAGATTATATTTGAAGAAATTCATAATGACTTTCAATTAACATTCAGATACCAATGGAATTCTAGTGATTTATTTGGTTTTGTAAAAAAATCGGAATTAATTAACGAGTCTGAAAACAATTATAAAATAACACTTCTTGATGGTATTCAAAATCTTTTACCACAAGGCGTAAATAGTGATTTACAAGCCACTACAAGTAATCTAGTTGATGCTTACAAAAGAAACGAACTTCATTCAGAAAGTGGTTTAGGAATTTTTGCGTTAAGCGCTATTATTGTCGATAAAGCTGAACCAAGTGAAGCACTAAAATCAAATATTGCTTGGTCTTTAGGTTTGGACAATCCTACTTATTTACTTTCGTCATTGCAACTTTCTGCTTTTAGAAAATTTCAAAAATTGCATCATGAAACAGATGTAAAAGGTGAGAAAGGTGCTTATTTTATTTCAACCGATTTGCTTTTGGCAAAGAACTCTTCTAAATCTTGGAAGATTATTGCTGATGTAAATCAAAATCAAGCGCAAGTTATTCAATTAGCAGATGCTATTTGCAATGACAAAACGCTAGATAATCAAATAATTCAAGATATTGAGTTAGGAACTCAAAATCTAATTGCTCTAAACGCAACTGCCGACGGATTACAATTTACAGCAGACAAACGTAAAGATACACGTCATTTTTCAAATGTTTTATTCAACATCATGCGTGGAGGTATTTTTGATAATAACTATACGATTGAGAAAAATGATTTTGTAAATTACATTGCTAAAGCTAACAAAATTTTATTTCTGCAAGAAAGTAAACTTTTAAACGATTTACCTGTAAATTTTGATTATTCATATCTTCAACAATTAATCTCAAATAGTGAAAATGCCGATTTAGTTCGTCTTTGTACAGAATATCTTCCTCTTAAATTTAGTAGAAGACATGGTGATCCAAGCCGTCCATGGAATAAATTTTCTATCAACACTAGAAGTGAAATAGATGGTTCCAAAATACTTGATTATGAAGGAAACTGGCGTGATATATTTCAAAACTGGGAATCTTTGGCGAATGCTTATCCCGATTTTATTGATGGAATGATTCACAAGTTTTTGAATGCCTCAACTTTTGATGGATACAATCCTTATCGAGTTACTAAAGATGGTTTTGATTGGGAAACCATTGAGCCAGATAATCCATGGTCGTACATTGGTTATTGGGGTGATCATCAAATTATCTATTTATTGAAGTTTTTAGAATTTATAGAAAATTACCAGCCAGGAAAACTAAATGCTTACTTTGATAAAGAGTGTTTTGTATATGCAGCCGTTCCTTACACAATAAAGCCATATAAAGATATTCTTAAAAATCCAAAAGATACCATCGAGTTCAATCACGAATGGGATGCGAAAATTAATCAAAGACGCAAGGAAAATGGTGCTGATGGTGCTTTATTAAGAGATAATAATGATGAAATTTATCATGTTAATTTAATTGAGAAATTATTAGCAACAGTTTTGGCAAAGATGTCCAATTTTATCCCAGAAGCTGGTATTTGGATGAACACCCAACGACCAGAATGGAATGACGCTAATAATGCCTTGGTAGGTAATGGTGTTTCAATGGTTACGCTCTATTATTTGAGAAGATTTTTGAAGTTTTTCCAACAATTATTAGATAATACAAACCAAGAAACTATCAAGATTTCTAATGAAATGGTAGAATTTTATCATGCAACAAGACAAATTCTATTAGATAATCAACATTTATTATCAGGTTCAATCTCTAATGAAGAAAGACAAAAGATACTTAATGCTCTAGGTCAAGTTGCTTCCGAATATCGTTTTCAAGTTTATAACAGCGGTTTTTGGGGTAAAAAGAGAACACATTCAATTCAAGGATTGAAGAACTTTACTCAAGTTAGTATTGATTTTATCGAACATTCTATAAAAGCCAATCAGAGAGAAGATAAGTTGTATCATGCATATAATTTAATGTCTATTGAAAATAATGGTGTTTCAATTTCCTATTTACCAGAAATGCTTGAAGGTCAAGTTGCTATTTTAAGTTCAGGGTTTTTATCAGGTAAACAATCTTTAGAAGTATTGGATGCTTTAAGAAAAAGTGCCTTATACAGAAAAGATCAAAACAGCTATATTTTATATCCAAATAAAGAACTTCCAAAGTTTTTAGAAAAAAATACAATTCCTAGAGAAAAAGTAGAAAAATCTCTTTTGTTAAAACAACTTTTAGATAAAAATAACTTACAATTAATCAATAAAGACATAAAAGGAAACTATCATTTTAATGGTAACTTTCATAATGCTAACGATTTAAAGAATGCTTTAGACCAATTATCATCCAATAATGATTATGCAGCATTGGTTTCAAAAGACTCTGATGCTGTACTTCAACTATTTGAAGAGGTATTCAATCATAAAGCTTTTACAGGTCGTTCAGGAACATTTTACGGTTATGAAGGTTTAGGTTCCATTTATTGGCATATGGTTTCCAAATTGCATTTGGCTGTAATGGAAGTTATCAATAAAGCTATTGAAAATAAGGAAGATCAATCTGTAATTGATGCTCTAGTAAATCATTTTGATGAAATTGGAGCTGGAATTGGAGTTCATAAATCTCCAGAAGTTTATGGAGCTTTTCCAACTGATCCGTATTCACATACTCCTTTTGGAAAAGGTGCTCAACAACCAGGAATGACAGGTCAAGTGAAAGAAGACATCTTAACTAGAGTTGGAGAATTAGGTGTGAAAATGAAAAATGGAAAGTTGCAATTCCAACCAAGCTTCCTAAAAAAAGAAGAGTTTTTATCAAAAGATACTGAAGTAACTTTTATGATGGTTGATGGTTCACAAAAAGTAATGAATCTTGAAAAAGACTCTTTAGCATTTACAACATGCCAAGTACCAGTTATTTATAAAATCAATGAAACAAGTAAAATTATTTTACACTATAAAAATGGGTCAACAAAAACTTTTGAAACATTAGAATTAAACGAAGAAGAAAGCAAAAAAATATTTAATAGAACCGATGAAATTACATGGGTTGAAGTCTATTTAAATGCATCTATTTTAAGATAATGAAATCGCCACTAACAAAAAGTTTGTTGCAAACAATTGAAAATCATCGAACACCGATGGAAAAATTAAACAATTGTAAGATAAAAACAAATAAAAAAAAGGCGATACCATATGTTACCGCTAAAAAATAATATTTAAACATATGAAAAATCTGATTTACATCATATTACTATTGTTTATATCATGTAAACCAATGAATACAAGAAATTTAGTTTCAAAAGAAATGACGGCAGAAAAATTATTAGGAAATACAAATTATCAAGCTATTTGTTATGGTGGATACAGAGCAAATTCTAGAGAAATTCAACCAACAATATCAGAAATAAAAGAAGATTTAAGAATTCTTTCTGCATTGAATATTAAAGTATTACGAACTTATAATGTGCATTATGAAGAAGTAGTAAATTTATTAAAAGCCATTACAGAATTAAAAAAAGCGGATGAAAATTTTGAAATGTATGTAATGCTTGGCGCATGGATTGATTGTAAAAATGCATGGACAAATTTGCAACCAATTCATAATGAAGAAAGTGAGAGAAATGCAATTGAAATTGAAGAAGCAGTAAGATTAACTAATAAATATCCTGAAATAATTAAAATTATAGCCGTTGGAAATGAAGCGATGGTAAAATGGGCAACTAGTTATTATGTCACGCCAAATATCATTTTAAAATGGGTTAATCATTTACAAAATTTGAAGAAAGAAAATAAATTACCGAAACAAGTTTGGATAACAAGTTCAGATAATTTTGCTTCTTGGGGTGGAAATACTGCCGATTATCATGTGGAAGATTTGAATCAATTAATAAAAGCAGTAGATTATATTTCGATGCACACCTACCCAATGCATGACACACATTATAACCCAGTTTTTTGGGGAATAAAAGAGAGTGAATTGCACTTATCTGAAAAAGAAAAGATAGATGCTGCAATGTTAAGAGCCAGAAATTATGCCATCAAGCAATATGATAGTGTTGTTAATTATATGAAGTCAATCAACGTCAACAAACCGGTACATATTGGTGAAACAGGTTGGGCAACAAAGTCAAATGAGCACTATGGAAATGATGGTTCTAAAGCAACTGATGAATACAAATCAGCCTTGTTTTATGACTTTATGAGAGAATGGAGTAACAAAAACAATATTTCGTGTTTCTATTTTGAAGCTTTTGATGAAAATTGGAAAGATAGTGCCAATCCATTAGGATCAGAAAATCATTTTGGCTTAATTAATTTGCAAGCACAAGCCAAATATGTGCTTTGGAAAAATGTTGATAAAGGAACTTTTAAAGGTTTAACTAGAGATGGAAAACCAATAACAAAAACGTATAATGGTGATGAAAAAGCTTTATGGTTGGATGTCAAAACACCAAATACTATTTTAAAGAATTAAGGAAATGGTAAAAAATAGAGGTAAAATAGTTGATAGTAAATTTTTGATAATAGCTTGTATTATGGCGTTTTCATTGCATAGTTGTAAAGTTGCTGATAAATTAAATGTTCAAGTTTATGAAACTTCCGAACGTGGAAATTCATTGACAAAAATCACCCAATTTTCAAATCAAGGAACTCCAGTTGTTGTTACCATTAATCCGGATGAAAAATTTCAAACTATTACTGGTATTGGCGGATCATTTACTGAATCTTCCGCTTATTTACTCAATCGATTGAGTGAAAATAATCGTAGGAAAATCTTGAATGCTTATTTTAGTAAAGAAGGAGCTAATTATTCGTTAACTCGAACACACATTGCGTCTTGCGATTTTTCGTTAAGCAATTATACTTACGCCAAAGTCGAAAACGACATGACTTTGGAACATTTTACCATAGAAGACGATAAATCCGATTTAATTCCGATGATTTTAGAAGCAAAAGCGATTTCTAAAGAAGGTTTTAAAATCATTTCTTCACCTTGGTCGTGTCCGCCATGGATGAAAGACAATAAAAAATACGTAGGTGGAAAGTTATTACCAGAATTCAACGATGCATTCGCTTTGTATTTTTCTAAATATTTGAATGCATACAAAAACGAAGGTATTGATATTTGGGGTGTAACAGTGATTAATGAACCACACGGAAACGGAAACAATTGGGAAAGCACTCTTTTTTCACCAAAAGAAATGACCGATTTTGTAATGAATCACATGGGTCCAAAATTAGAAAAAGACGGTTGGGGAAATGTGAAGATTCTTGGATATGACCAAAATCGTGCAGGTATCAAAGAATGGGCAAACGAAATGTATAAAGATGAAAACACCTCTAAATATTTTGATGGAATGGCAATTCATTGGTATGAAAGTACCTATGAAGTTTTCCCAGATGATTTAAAGTATGCACACCAAAAAGCACCCAACAAATATTTAATTGAAACCGAAGGTTGTGTAGATTCTGAAATTCCGCATTGGCAAGATGATGCTTGGTATTGGAAAAAAGAAGCTACCGATTGGGGTTGGGATTGGGCTAGCGAAAAAGAAAAATATTTACATCCAAAATACGCTCCAGTAAACCGTTACGCAAATGATATAATAGGATGTTTAAATAATAGAGTTGATGGCTGGATTGATTGGAACATGGTTCTTGACAGACAAGGTGGACCAAATTGGTTCAAAAATTGGTGTGTTGCTCCAGTCATTGTTGACGATAAAAATGATGAAGTGTACTTCACACCATTATATTATGTCATGTCTCATTTTAGCAAGTTTATGCGACCAGGTGCTGTTAAAATTGGTTGTGAAATAAATTCTAAAGAATTGGTTTCAACAGCAGTTAAAAACCCAGATGGTTCTATCGCAATTGCTATTTTTAATCCAACAGAATCTAAACAAACAATTGATATCAAATTAAATAATAAAAATGCTTTAATCTCAATTGATTCAAAAGCATTACAAACTATAATAATCAAACCAAACTAACCAATAATTAAAAAAACTCTATATGTCAAATACTAATTCAACTTCATCAGGAAAAGTTCCAATGGGTCAAAAAATTGCCTTTGGATTGGGTATGCTTGCTAACCAAATGTTTCCAGCTGCTTTAGGAATTTTTACAGTTGTATTAGTCGAACAATTGGGGTTTAGTGGATTATTGTTAGGCTTAACGTATTTTATTCCAAAGTTTTATGATGCTTTGTTTGATTTGATAATGGGTTATGTGAGTGATAATACCAAATCAAAATGGGGAAGAAGAAGACAATATGTATTAGCTGGAGCAATTATTCTAGGAATTTCATTTGCATTAATGTGGCAATTGTATGCCGAAAACGGTGTAACATACAATTTTTGGTACTTTTTAGTTATTTCATTGATTTTTTATTCAGGTTTGACCATATTCAGTATTCCTTATGTTGCAATGGGTTACGAAATGAGTGATGATTTTCACGAACGAACCAATATTATGGCTACTTCGCAACTTATAGGTCAGTTGGCTTGGGTTGTTGCACCATGGTTTTGGGTTATAATGGCAGATAAATCATTGTTTCCATCAGGTGATGTGGCTGTAAGAACCTTAGCTGTATATGTTGCAATAGGTTGCGCCATTTTAGCAGCAATTCCAGCATTTTTTATTCCAAGTAAATCTACACTCAACGAAGATTACAGCCCAATTGATTTAAAAGGGATTTTGGGAAGTTTTGGCGAAATCAAAGAAGGATTGAAAGCTTCGATCGAAATTAAACCATTTAGAAAAATTTGTATTGCTACTTTTTTAATTTTTAATGCTTTTCAAACTACAGCAGCATTTTCGTATTTTATCATCAAGTATTATTTGTTTAAAGGAAATGAAGATGGTTTCGGATTATGGCCTACTTTATTTGGAAGTGTAGGTGCAATTATCACAACGGTTGCGGTGATTCCTATTGTAGCAAGAATGTCAAAAACAATGGGAAAAAAGAAAGCTTTTTTGGTTTCTCAAGGCATTTCTGTAATCGGTTACATTTTGCTTTTTGTATTATTTGTTCCAGGAAAACCATATCTGTTTTTGTTTGCATTGCCATTTTTCTCCTTTGGAATTGGAAGCTTGTTTACCTTAATGATGTCGATGACTTCGGATGTTATAGATATTGATGAACTCAACACAGGAAAAAGAAGAGAAGGAAGTTTAGGCGCTATTTATTGGTGGATGGTAAAATTTGGAACAGCTGTTGCAGGATTGTTAAGTGGATTAATTCTTTCTTTAGTTGCATTTCAGTCTAATGCTGCTACACAAACCGATGAAACTATGTTTTGGCTGCGAATATTCTTTGTAGGAGTTCCAATTCTTGGTACATTGAGTGCAATTTGGGTAATGAGAAATTATGATATTGACGAAGCCAAAGCCAGAGAAGTGAGAGATCTTTTAGATAAACGAAAAGGAAAAACAAACAATCAATCATCGGCTTATCTATCAGGAAAATTGGTTTCTTTATTAAAGAATAAATCATTAAACACTTCAATTGATACTGATTTGAATTCAAAAAGTAGTTTCGAATTAAAAACTACTTATTCTGAAATGCTTAATAACGGATTGCACGGACTTTGTTTTAGTCCATACGTTGAAAATCAAAAAGCTGGTGATATTCTTTCTGCTGACCAAATTAGAAGAAGATTAGACATTATTGCTCCTCACACCAACTGGGTTCGTTCATTTTCATGTATAGAAGGTAACGAGCTAATTCCAGAAATTGCGCACCAAAAAGGGCTTAAAACGGTTGTTGGAGCTTGGATTAGTAATGATAAATCTAGAAACGAAAAAGAAATTGAAGCATTAATCAAACTAGCTAAATCAGGTTTGGTAGATATAGCTGCAGTAGGAAATGAAGTATTGCATCGTAACGAAATTTCTGAACAAGAACTTATTGGTTACATCAAAAGAGTAAAAGAAGCCGTACCAAATATCTCTGTTAGTTATGTTGATGCTTATTATCAGTTTTTAGATAGACCAAGTTTAATTTCTAACTGTGATTTACTTTTAGTGAACTTCTATCCATTTTGGGAAGGAGCCAATATTGATTACACAACTTCTTATTTGCAAAATATGCTTGAACTAACTCATAATGTAGCTCAAGGAAAGAAAATCATAATTTCAGAAACTGGTTGGCCAAGTAAAGGCGATGTAGTTGACGAAGCTGTTCCGTCAGAAATTAATGCTATGAAATATTTTGTTTCTTCTCAAAAATGGGCAAAAAACAACAATATTGAGCTATTCCATTTCTCTTCTTTTGACGAATCTTGGAAAGCAATGCAAGAAGGAACCGTTGGAACTGCTTGGGGAATTTGGGATAAAAATGAGAAGCTTAAATTTTAAAAATTACAAATCATGTCATTTAGAGAAGGTCACTATTTTTCATTAGAAAATAATTATAATAATAGCAATAATACTAACAAAAGTGATTATCAGAGTTTTGATTTTTCCGAAATTCCTGCAAAGAAATTAGCAGAACTTTGGAGAGAAACTTTAGAAAATGGCATGCATGGAATTTGCTTCAGCTTATACGAAGACGGACAAAAACCAGGCGATATTATTACTGCCGAACAAGTTAACCGTCGTATTCAAATTTTAAAGCCTTATTCTAAATGGGTTCGTTCTTTTTCGTGTATCGAAGGTAACGAACATATTCCAAGGATTGCCAAAGAAAACGGAATGCAAACCCTTGTTGGAGCTTGGCTTGGAGATGATTTAGAACTAAACGAAAAAGAAATAGAGAGTTTAATCACTTTAGCAAAAGAAGGTTGTGTTGATATTGCAGCAGTTGGTAATGAAGTAATGTACCGAGGTGATTTGACAGAAGAACAATTACTAGAATATATTAATCGTGTAAAAGAAGCTTTGCCAAATATTCCAGTAGGATACGTTGATGCTTATTATGAGTTTTCACATCGACCAAGAATTACTGAGGTTTGTGATGTGATTTTAACCAATTGTTATCCATATTGGGAAGGTTGTCCAATAGAATATTCTTTGCCACACATTCAAAGTATGTTTGGTTCTGCTAAAGATGCTGGAAAAGGAAAACGTATTATCATTACAGAAACAGGTTGGCCAAGCGAAGGTGGTTCTTTAAAAGGTGCCATCGCAACCAACGAAAATGCTATGAGATACTTTATTGAAACTCAAAATTGGTGTAAAAACAATAACATTGAAACATTTTATTTTTCTTCATTTGATGAATCATGGAAAGTAGGACCAGAAGGTGCTGTTGGAGCTTATTGGGGTTTGTGGGACAAGAATGAAAAATTGAAATTCTAAAAAAAAAATGCTTGCTATGAAAAAATATTTACTACTTAATTTTCTTTTTACCTTTCTACTTTTCACACAATGTAGTTTTTCTCAAGTTGATGTTGTTTATTCCGAATTAGTTTGGTCGGATGAATTTGAAACTAATGGTGCTGTTAACGCTAGTAAATGGTTTCATCAAACACAATTACCAGCTGGTGGAAATTGGTTTAATGGAGAAGTTCAGCATTATACCGATCAGTTGACCAACTCATTCGTAAATAACGGTTTTTTAAATATTGTTGCCAAGAAAGAGACATATACTAATCAAGGAATAACAAAGCAATATACTTCTGCTCGTTTGAATTCAAAATTTGCATTTCTTTATGGTAGAGTAGATGTTAGAGCAAAAATACCTGTTGCACAAGGAACTTGGCCTGCTATTTGGATGTTAGGAAAAAATGTGAATGAAGATGGAGCTTATTTTGATTCACAATTTGGAACTACAGATTGGCCAGCTTGTGGAGAAATTGACATAATGGAGCATGGAATTACTCCATCACAACCAACAAATTATGTTCAAAGTGCGCTTCATACGCCTTCTTCTTTTGGAAACACAACCAATATTGGAGGAATTATCGCCAATAATTTAGGAAATGATTTTCATGTGTATTCCATGAATTGGTCGCCTTTCCAAATCACTTTTTTACTGGATGGCGTTCCATTTTACACCTATAATCCAGCCGTTAAAACACCAAATAATTGGCCTTTTAATTCAGAACAATATCTGTTGTTAAACATCGCAATGGGAGGAATTGCTGGAAATATTCCTGCCAATTTTAACCAAGAATCAATGGAGATTGATTATGTGAGAGTCTATCAAAACACTACTGTAGATACAGAAGCACCAACTAATTTCACGGCTACTGTTGGAGCAGTTACCAGTTCAACCATTGAATTATTGTTGAATTCTAACGATAACTCTGGAAATGTCAATTACACCATCAATTATAGTGGTGGAACTATTTCTTTGGCTAATCCAGCTGGCGTTCAAAAATCTGTGATTGTGCCTAATTTGACACCAAACACCAACTATATTTTTTCAGTTTCCGCTAGTGATTTATCAGGGAATAATTATGTTGCAAATCCAATTGTAGTGAATGCCACAACAACCAACGTTATAGGTTGTTCAGGAACTGATACTGAAGCGCAACAAGGAGCATTTACTACTGGTTATAATTATTCTTTTGAAACGCTTGGAAATGATGTGAAAATTACTTTTGAAATGTTAGATACAGGAAGAGTAGGAGTTGTTGCCTTTCTTTGGCGACAAAATCCATTCACTGAATATCAAATGACTAACGTTTCAGGAAATATTTATACCTATACCATAACAGGCCAAACCATTGGCTCAACCATCAATTATGCTGTTAAATTTGCCTATGCTGGCGGATTGTCTGTGACCAAATATTTTTCATATGTTGTTGGAACTAATTGTAATCTAGATACTAATTCATATTCTCAAAAGCAACTTTTTTATCCAAATCCAGTTGAAGACGTACTCAATTTTGATTTGTCAGAAACGGAGAATGTTGTCGAAATTAAAGATATTTTTGGAAAACAATTAATCAAAATGGAAGTGGGCTCTTCTCATCAATTGGATGTTAGCGACTTGAGAACAGGTATTTATTTCTTGCAAATAAAAAATGCCACTGGAACTCATAATTCAAAAATTATAAAAAAATAATAAACTAGAACATTGTTGTTGATTTAAAGGTATTCAGGGCATTTTCTATTCTAAAAGCTTCAATAAATCCGTTTTATTTTAGCATTTAAATGTTAATTTTTGAAATATATTTGTTTATTCAATTAAAATTATGTTAAATTTGGCTTATAATTAATCACAAAACCCTATTCGGCCTATTGAATTAAAATTACTTTTTAGAAAAAATAAGTTTCTCAATCCTTATTAAAAGGTAATTTTATGGCTAAATCTCAAACTTCTGACGCTCAATTGGTCAATATGTATATTTCGGGTGACGAAAATGCATTGGCAACGCTTGTTGAAAGACATCAATCTAGAATTTATGGTTTCATCTATTCCAAAGTTGGAGATAGAGACAAAACAGATGATTTTTTTCAAGAAACGTTCATCAAAGTAATTAAAACGATAAAATCAAAAGAATATTATAACGAGAAAGGAAAATTTTTACCTTGGGTTATGCGTATTGCTAATAATTTAATTGTGGACAGTTACAGAAAAGACAGTAAAATCAGAATGTATCGCGATACAGAAGAATTCCCTATTGTTTCTATGATTAAAGATACAACGCCAAGTATTGAAGCAGATATGATTTGTGATCAAATCAATACCGACATGTTGAAAGTAATTGAGTTACTTCCAGACGATCAAAAGCAAGTATTAATGATGCGCTATTTTCAAGACATGACTTTCAAAGAAATTTCTGAAGTTACAAATGTTAGTATGAATACTTCATTGGGTAGAATGCGTTATGCAATCAATAACATGAGAAAAATAATTGAAAAAAATCAAATTTATTTATCAATTTAAACAATATTTTAAAAAGTTTTGCGTTATCTATAAAAATCACTTTATAAACTATGGCAAAACTCTACTCTAAAAAAAGATTGGCATCCTCAAAAATGTTACCAAAAAAAGAAACAATAAATTTTATTTTACAATATTCAAAGGCGTTGCGCATTGTGAAATTTGGTAATATGAACTTCGAAACCATTGCTAATTAATAAAATATCCCAATGATAATTGGGATATTTTTTATTTAATTAATTCTTCACAAGTTTATTTTTTAGCTCTTTTGGCAGATTTTGTAAATTCATCCAAAACACTTTTTCGTCCAATTGTTTTGGTAATAATATCTTTTTCTAAATCCCAACCTCGAGCTGGCGAATATTCTCTACCATACCAAATGATTTGAAGGTGTAAATCATTCCAAAGTTCTTTTGGAAAAATAGCTTTAGCATCTTTTTCAGTTTGCACCACGTTTTTTCCATTTGTCAAATTCCAGCGATACATCAACCGATGGATATGTGTATCCACAGGAAATGCTGGAACACCAAAAGCTTGGCTCATCACAACACTTGCCGTTTTATGACCAACTGCTGGCAAACGTTCCAGAGCTTCAAAACTCTGCGGAACTTCACCATTATGTTCTTCAATCAATATTTTAGATAAACCATAAATACCTTTCGATTTCATTGGCGATAAGCCACAAGGACGAATTATTTCCTTAATTTCTTCTACCGAAAGCTTAACCATATCGTATGGATTGTCCGCTTTTGCAAACAAAATAGGAGTGATTTGATTAACGCGAACATCAGTACATTGAGCCGAAAGTAAAACTGCAATCAACAGCGTGTAAGCATCTTTATGATCTAACGGAATTGGAATTTCGGGATATAATTCTTTTAACGTATTTATAACAAATGTTGCGCGTTCTTTTTTCGTCATTTTATGTACTTTTATAGTTGTAAATTTATAATTATTATGTGCCTAATCCAACTTTCCGTTACAAGTTTTATTTCAAAAAGCAGTTTTTCCAAAGCATAAAAAGAGCTTCCTTTGGTCGCTTTTTTATACTAACAAAAAATAGCTTTTTTCAATAAAAGCTTTTCACTGCAATTTGGGGCAATTAAAGTCAATTATAAAAAATCAAATATCTGTTATTCAATATCTAAAATCTAATATTTAATATTTAAAAAATGACAACACTAAAAATAGGAGACAAAGCACCAAGTTTTTCTGCAAAAGACCAAGATGGAAATCTTCATAATCTTGCTGATTACAATGGAAAAAAATTAGTAGTTTTCTTTTATCCAAAAGCAAATACGCCAGGTTGCACTGCTGAGGCATGCGATTTACGCGATAATTTTGAACGTTTTAAAGCCAATAATTATGCTCTCCTTGGCGTTAGTGCAGACAACGCAAAAGCACAAACTAATTTCAAAAACAAGTATGATTTTCCTTTTCCGCTATTGGCAGATGAAGACAAATCTGTTATTGAAGCCTTTGGAGTTTGGGGACCAAAAAAGTTTATGGGAAAAGAGTACGATGGAATTCACAGAACAACTTTTATCATCAACGAAAATGGTACTATTGATGACATAATTACTGATGTAAAAACCAAAGCACACGCTTCTCAGATACTAAAAGAGTAGTTTATTCGTCTTTTTTATCTACAACCAGTCGATTTTCTCTATTGGCAATTTCCCATGCTATTGCAAAAGCATATTTTGTTCTTTTAGTCAGAGCATCAAATTCTATTTTTTCGACATCATCTGTTGGTTTGTGATAGTCTTCATGAACACCGCTAAAGAGGAAAACAGAAGGAATTCCGTTTTTGGCAAAATTGTAATGGTCAGAGCGATAATAAAAGCGATTTGGGTCTTTTTTGTCATTAAATTTATAATCCAATACTAAGTTTGTATGTTTTTTATTGGCGTTTTCACAAACGTTGTACAAGTCTGTAGATAGATAGTCAGAACCAATCACATAAACATAGTTATTTGTATCCTTGTGTAAATCATCTCTTCGACCAATCATGTCAATATTTACATCAGAAACGGTATTAGCTAACGGAAATAATGGGTTTTCAGAGTAATATTTTGAGCCAAGCAAACCTCTTTCTTCTCCAGTTACATGAAGTATTAAAATAGAACGTCTTGGTCCATTTCCTTCATTTTTTGCTTTTTGAAATGCTTTTGCGATTTCAATTAATGCTACAGTTCCAGAACCATCATCGTCGGCGCCATTGTGAATTTCTCCTTTTTCAATCCCAACATGGTCATAGTGAGCCGAAACAACTACAATTTCATCTTTTTTATCAGAACCTTCGATAAATGACCAAATGTTTTCAGAGTCTTGCAAGTTCATATTTCTTCTGGCATTCAAAAACGATGCAGGAACAGTTTGATAATAACTCGTTGCTCCTTTTGGAAAAACTATTCCAGCATTTTTATACTGCTCGATAATATAATTTCCGGCTTTTTTTTGACCGTTACTTCCCGTTTCTCTTCCTTCCATTTCGTCAGAAGCGATAATAGTAAGATTGGTTTTTAGACTTTCGGTTTTAATTTGATTGATATAGTTTGACGTTAGATTTTCATAATCAATCGTTTTTTTTGCCGAGGAACAACTAACAAAAAACGAAACGCTAACAATAAGTACAACAATTTTTTTTATCATGATTTAATGAATATTAATGAATGAATACAAGGCAATTCCAATGAGAATCAAGGTTAAAATAAAGATATTTATAAAAAACATAATAATTCCTTTGATGATGGTTTTAATCCTTGATTGACCATAAAAACGATGATGCGCAGGAAAAAAGTAATAGAGCATATAGCATACGATTACAAAATTTATCATACCAACTGTTGAATCAATAAATGGATTGTCGCCAAATAGTCTAATAAAAGCTTCGATTAACTCCATTATTAGTGTTGCTAAAAGCAAAAATGAAAAGTAATGTAAGGTAAAAATACCATGATCAAAATAGTACCATCTTTTTTTGTTTTGAAATAGCCATAAAATGAAGGCAAATAACGGCATGTAAATAAAAAGTGCTTTAGGAATATTTCTCAAAAAAGACTCTACAAATCGTTCTTTAACTTCTTTTTTGGTTCTACCTTCTTTTACTTGATATACTTTTTTCATGAACCAATAAACAAAAGAGTATTCTTTATCCTCAGGTTTTCCAAATTTTTGAATGGAGTCCAACTCTTTTAAGTTTTTATAACCAAAATTCATATAACTTTCTGAGTCGTCTTTTGTTTGGTTTTTAGTGGCTTCAATAAGAATTTTTTTCAATGAATCAGATTGTTTTTGATCAAAAACGCCCTGTTTCTCTAAGTTTTTAATCCAAATCAGATTATTTATACTGTCTTTTTTTGCAATTAATGAGTCTTTAATTAATTCGGTAACAGGTTTGCCATTAACGATTGTAACAGTCTCTTTCTCTTCTTCTATTCCACCTGGAAGTAGAGAAACAATAAAAAACGTTACAAAACTGATGAAAATATACAATCGAATTGGAGCCAAATACGACATTCTTTTTCCTGATAAATATTCTTTTGTAAGCGATGCTGGTTTGAAAATCAGATTGCGAATGGTTTTCCAAAATGAATTTTCATAATGCGTTAAATCTTCAAAGAAATGGACAAATAACTGGTAGAAAGTCTTTCGTGTGTCGATATTTTCTTGACCACAGTTAGGACAAAATCGTTGGTCAACTACATGGTTACAATTCAGACATGTTTTGTCAGTTCGGAGCTTATTATGCGACATAAATTGAGTAGATAAAAATCATTCGTAAAGCTATTAAAATTATTTCTATTTTTGGGAAACAAAATAAAACTAGATGCAATCAACAGCAAAAACACCTTTAGAATATGTTGCTTCACTACCAGAAGAACGAAAAATAGTTATCGAACAACTAAGAACTATCGTTTTAAAAAATTTGCCAAAAGGTTTTGAAGAAACAATGGGATATGGCATGTTGAGCTATGTTGTTCCACATTCTATTTATCCAAGTGGTTATAATTGTGATCCAAAAACGCCTTTACCATTTTTATCATTGGCTTCTCAAAAAAACTTCATTGCTTTTTATCATATGGGAATATATGCTGATGATAAATTGCTAAATTGGTTTGTTTCAGAATATCCAAAACATTGTAAATCTAAATTAGATATGGGTAAAAGTTGCATTCGATTTAAAAAAATGAATGACATTCCCTTTGAGTTATTAGGAGAATTGGCTTCTAAAATGTCCGTTCAAGATTGGATTTCACTTTATGAAGAAAAATTAAAGCGCTAATGTTTGAAATTATAAAAGCTTCTGAAAATCAATTGGATATAATTCAGGATATTGCTCAAAAAACTTGGCCAGTTGCTTATAAAAATGTTATTTCTGAAAATCAAATTGATTACATGTTGGATTTGATGTATAGTAAGAATGCATTACTTGCACAAACCCAAAAAAATCATCATTTTATCTTAGCAAAAGAAGAAAATTTTGTTGGTTTTGCTTCTTATGAATTTGATTGTGGTGAAAAAGGGAAAACAAAAATTCACAAACTCTACGTTTTACCTTCTATTCAAGCCAAAGGAATAGGGAATGAGTTAGTTAAATTTATTGCAGATAAAGCTCAAAATAATAATCAATCAACTCTTTTTTTGAATGTGAATAAAAACAATTCTGCTCAATTTTTTTACAAAAAGGTTGGATTTTCAATTGCTTATGAGGAAGTGATTGATATTGGAAATGGGTTTTTGATGGATGATTATGTTATGGAAAAATCAATTTGATTATTTTAAAATAAAATCCAAAGTAACGTTCACTTTTTTTGACACTTTTTTACTTACAACACTAGGAATGTCGATATCAAAGTCGTCAGTGTTTACGAAAAAGTTCGAATCAATTTCTAATCCTGATTCTGTCTTTTTTATTTTAGCGATTATTGAAATTTCTTTTGATTTTCCATGCATTTCTAATTTTCCCTTGATTGTAAATTCTTTAAGCGTTACACCAATTTTAGAAATATCAAAATTTTCAATTTTACCTTTAAAAGTTGCTTTAGGATAGGTATCACTTTCAACATAATTTTCATTGAAATGTTCTTCCATTAAAGCAATTTTAAATCGAAATCCTTTCATTAATGCCAATGCCGCGATTTCGCCATTATCGGTATTTATAACACAGGTTACACTTTCATTTTTAGCTTTCACTTCTTCAAATGCTGGAACAGAAGCTTCAAAAGTGATTTTTCCTGTTTTGGTAATTAACTTGGATTGTGAAAATCCAGCGATACCAATTAATAACGCTAAGTATAAACTAATCTTTTTCATAATTTAATTTTATTCGTTAAATCCTTGAGAAGCCCAAGTGTTAATTTGATCAATTATGGGTTGCGGCAGTCTAGTTCCACCGCTAGGCATCATTCCTGCTTCACCTTGCGGTAAGGAAATTCTATCTAGTAAGTCTTGCGTAAGAATAGCGTTTTTCACATCATCATAAGTTGTCAATGACATTGGAGCACCATTTATAGGTGTTGCAGCATGACAAACAACACAGTTATTGTCAATTATAGATTTAACAGTATTAGTATAACTGATTTGTTGAATATCATTTTCAATCAAATCAGAAGTACTGTCGTTTGTGCATGATAACAATACCATTGACACAAAAACCGATTGTAGAAGCGTTTTATTTTTCATAGAATTTAATATAAATGTATAATTATTTTTCTGATTTCCAAATAATTATTTAAAACTATTTTAGGAATGAATAGCTATTCTTTTATATTTACGTTGAATTTTAATTTTAAGTTTTAAAAAGTTAAACCAAATCGTAATTTATATCGTAAATAACTAAGAACACATCAATCAAAAACTAATCCTATGAAAAAGAAAGTTATTATTTTATTGTTTGTAATTCTAGCCGTTTCAGTTGCATTTTATTTTTATGTGTACAAAGAGCATAGAAGCATAGCAAATGAAACATCAGAATATGTAATTTCAGTTAAAAGTTTTGAAAAAGAATTTGCTGAAAATGATAGTTTAGCTAACCTTAAATATCTTGATAAGACGGTTGAGATTAAAGGTAAAATAACCACAATTGAACCCGAGAATAAAGCATTAATTATTGATGAAAAATTGTTTGCCACTTTTAATGGTGTTTTTCCAAATGATATAACAGTTGGGCAGGTTTTGACTGTTAAAGGACGATTTGTTGGCTATGATGATTTATTAGAGCAATATAAGATTGACCAAATTACAATTATAAATTAACCTAAAAAATATGAAAAAGTACTTATTGTTATTATTGTTTCCTGTTTCAGTATTCGCTCAAGATGATTTATTGAATGAAATTGACACTGTTTCTACTGAAAAAAGTAAAGTAGAATCTGCTTTCAAAGGTTTGAAAATTGTAAATCTGGAGTCTACTAAATTGGCAGCCAAAGGAGATTTATATTTTATTGTTGCGCATAGATTTGGTTCTATAAAAGATGGTTTTGAAGGTTTTTATGGTTTAGATAATGCCAATACTCAAATAAAGTTCGTTTATGGATTGACGGATTGGATTACAGTAAGTGGCGCAAGAAGTGAATTAGCATACGATTTTTCAGGGAAGTTGTTGATAAAAAATCAAGAAAAAGATGGTTTTCCTGTTGCCATTGTTGGTTTTGGAAGTCTCGCCATCAATAATACGTTGAAAGAAAGTTTGTATCCAAAGATGACTTTTGAAAATCGACTTATATATGTTTCTCAATTATTGATTTCAAGAAAGTTTTCACAAAATTTATCTTTAGAGGTTGCACCAACTTTTTTTCATGAAAATTTTGTTTTAGATGATAATCAGGAGAATAGCCAATTTGCAGTTGGATTGGGAGGAAGATATAAATTTGCTAAGCGTTGGTCATTAAATGTTGATTATGCGGCACATTTGAATAGAGTAAATAATTCTCCTTATAAAAATCCTTTGTCAGTTGGAGTTGATATTGAAACCGGAGGACATGTTTTTCAAATGCATTTTAGCAGTTCACAAGGAATTCACGAGGCTGGTTTTTTAGGGAATACAACGGGTGATTGGACAAAAGGCGATGTTTTTTTTGGATTTAATTTATTAAGAGTTTTCTAAGATAAAAATAAAATAAGCATAAAAAAAAGTCCCAAATTTTTGGGACTTTTTTGTTTATAAAATATTTAATTATTCTTTAATGAATTTTTGAGAATAGCTTTTAGTGTCTGAATCTGTAACTACTAAAATATAAGAACCATTAGCTAATTGACTAACATTGATTGGTTGATCAACATTATTTGTACTGATAACTCTTTTACCATTAATGTCAAATATTTGAGCATTATTTAAAGTTATTGTGTTGTCTTTTAATTGAATGTTAATGGTTTCTTTCACAGGGTTTGGATAGATAGCAAATACACCATTATTAAAATTTTGATTAGATAAAGTTGCACCTTCAACTACATTTAGTGTTTGATTAATAGCTACATTTTCAAATGTGTCAACAGTTCCTGATGGCCATTTTACAACTACTTGATCAATTTCTGTAGCCGTTCCAAGTCCAAAATGCGTATTTAAAGTACTTCCGAATTCAAATCCTTCACCACTTCTAACATCTCTGATTTGTTTGCCCCAAGCACCATAAATCTCAATACGAGCACCAATTCCGTTACTATTACTAGCTATTCCTTTAGTAGTTATTTTTAACCAGTTATTTTCATTTGGAATTGCATATCTTACATATGGAAATCTTTGATTATTAAGTACTACAATGTCTAATATATCTAAAAAACCATCATTATTTAAATCACCAATTGCACCAACATTAATTTGTGGATAGCTAACTGATTCAAAAACATTATCACCTTTGTTAAACAAGATTTTATTTCCTCCACCCATTATATCAACTAAACCATCATTATCAAAATCATAAGCGATATAGTCCCTATTGTCTGAAGGATCTAAATCCAATCCTGATCCTAGAGTAATATTTGCAAACGGTTCTTCAACATTATTTGTTTTGTCTAAATCATTTCTGAAAAACATGTGACCTGTGCTTCCGTTTGAGCCAATTACAATATCCATATCACCATCATTATCAAAATCAGCTACAGCTGATGACCATGATTGAACTGGAGTAACATCAATTTCTGCAATTGCTGATATATCTGTAAATATTCCATTTCCATCATTTCTATGAAGTTCGCTTGGTGGACCTGAGCATTTAGAAAT
This sequence comes from Flavobacterium dankookense, assembly GCF_004362665.1. GTDB lineage: Bacteria > Bacteroidota > Bacteroidia > Flavobacteriales > Flavobacteriaceae > Flavobacterium > Flavobacterium dankookense. The sequence goes on from NZ_SNXR01000013.1 coordinate 336,934, forward strand.
GAATAAATCTACATCACCATCATTGTCATAATCTGTCCAAAGTGACGCGTAATTACCTCCACCTTCTGTTATGCCTAGCATGTAGGCACCAGGTGATATTCCTGATTGAAAATACTGTAAACCTGCATTGCCATCATTTAGATAATATACGTTAGGGTCAATGTCATGACAAGAAAATATATCTAAGTTTCCGTCATTATTCAAGTCAACAAAATTTGTTCTCTGACAAAAGATATATTCTCCTGGTGTTACACTTGTATATTCAGTTCCAGTAGTGTTTGATTTCCATAAAGATAAACCATTTCCAGCCCCAAGTACAAGATCATTAAAACCGTCTTTATTATAGTCACCAGCAACTATACTCCACGAAGGCATTTTACTTGTACCAGTTATAGGAAAATTAACTATGCTTAGATTTCCATTAGCACCCTGATAATGTATTTTAAGATTATTACCACTTACACCAACAATATCGTCTAAGTTGTCTCCATTCATATCAACAATACAAGTATCATATGAGCTATTAATTGTACTAACTAATTGAGTGTTATAATTAACAGGTCTAACTATTGCTTGTTCAGTTATTTGAAAATCAAATCCTTCTGAACTCCATTGGTTATCCCAAACAATATAGTAAGTTACACCGCTTTGAACTTCAAAAGTTTTCTTTGATAAAAATGAATTAGTATTTCCATTATTACATTGAATAGTACCAGAATTGTCATCACTTGTAACACAAGTAAATACTCCGGGACAGTTTCCAGTGTAAACACTTAATTTAGTGTCTTTACAAATATTTTGAGGTAAGTCAGAGGTAATTGTTAAATTAGAATTACCATTAGCTGTATAAGAATACCATTTTGCAGCTGATGCATTTGAACATGAAGTAATAATGTTATTTCCGTTAATTGATGCTACAGTAGTTATTCCAGTTGTTACTGGAGTAGCTGTTAGACATGGATTTGGAACAATTGGCGCTTCTGATAAACTGAATGAAAATCCATTTGATGTCCATCTATTGTCCCAAGCAATATAGTATATTGTTCCTTGTGCAACATCAAAACTTGCCGTTGATGAAAGACCACTTCCATTGTCATCATCACCACTAACACAAATTAGATTTGAGCAGTTACCCGAATATACGTGAAAACGTGTATCTCTTCTAGGTGTATTAGCAGCTATATCTGAGGTTACAGTAACAGTAAAATTTCCTGTAGGTGTATAAGTATACCATTTTCCAGCAGGATTATCTTCAGAAGGAACTTGACCATACTGGTCTTCACAGAGTGGTTGTGGAACTTGAGACCCATCAACGGCGTTTACTAGATGAATTCCAGCTGTAATAGGTAATGCTGTGTCACAAGTTTGTTGTGCATTAACAAATTGTAGCGATACTAATAAAGAAAAAAGGAGTAAATTTCTTTTCATAATTTATTTTTTAATTTTAATTTTTTATTGGCAAGGTTGTAGTGATTCTATCCAAGTTCTTATTAATTCTACACCTTCGGTGTGAATTTCAGAACGACCGTGTAATGGCATTCTGAAGGTTTGGTTGTTTGTATTAATTCTGTAAAAAAGCATTGATCTATTTGGATTTCCTGCGTTAATAATTTTACTTAAATTACTAGGAAAACCTTGCATGTCTTCTGTGTCAACACAAACTCCCATGTTTGTAAGACCAGCTTCTCCAGCAGTATCGGAAAAAGCAAATCGCATTGGTCTATAGCCACAATGTCCAGCTTCACTATGACAATGTGCACAATTAATGTCTAAATAAGAGCGAACACGATCAACTAATGGTTTTGAACTATCTTTATAATCGACTGCAGAAGGAATGTTTGAAGGAAGATTAGAATTATCTAAGTATCCAACTTCGGACCATTTTGCTAGTTGGTTTTGAACACCTGTACTAAAAGGATAATCATTATTTAAATTCTGAGGCTTTATACCGATTGGTTGTGCTGAGTTATTTGCTTTATGACAAACAAAACACTCTGTTTCTGAAGGAATTCTGTAATTAGCGACAGTTCTTGGTGATCCATTTTCTTGCGTCCAAGTTATGCTAGCATATGATCCATCCATGTTATAAAAAGCTTCAGTTTGCTCAGTATTCCATACATATTCAGCAAAAATCCAACCAGTTGATTTTTTTATCATTATTCTAGTTTCGATTATTCTAGTTTCATTTGATGGTTGAACATTATCATAATAAAAGTTTTTAATTAAAACGGCTCCTACTGGAAGTTCTAAAACTTTACCATCACCATTATAAGTAGCTTTTGTTCCTGGTGGCATCCATACGAATCGTTTTTTATGAGCATAATCAGTAAACAAAGTACTTTCTGGTTCCAATGGCAATACGTTTAAAGATGGGATTTGATTTTTCATTATTCCAGCAAAAAACTTATAATCAGACAATTTTGGATATGGTACTTGTGTTAAGTCAACTACAGCTGATGGAACAGCAGATATAGTTATAGTTGCTGCATTTGATACGTTTCCTTCAGCGTCTTTTATTGTATATGAAATTGGAGTTGGTGATGTTGTTAAACCATCATTTGGAGTAAAGGTAACTGCACCTGTAACCGGATTTACAGTCCAAATCCCTTCATTTGTTACTGTCAATCTATCAAGAGTTGTATTTCCGTCAGTATCAGTTCCTCCAACAATACTTACACTTGACGCCAAAACAGTATCACCAGTAGTATCATTGCTCGAAACATCAATAGTTACAGTTGATAATAATTCATAAGTGCCGATATCGTTAGTAGCCACGGGCAATATATCTTCTATATCGGTGTAGTCATCATCAGAACACGAAGTAATTAGTAATGAAATGATTACAACAAAACGGAAAAAGTAATTTCTAATCATAGAATTTTTTAATTTGCAAACCAAAAGTAATAAAAAAAATAATATACACTAATTTTTAACAAATTACTTTAAATAAAATCTACGATTTTATTCATTTTCTAGACAAAATAACAATTTATAAGTTATCATTGATTTTGCTCTAATTTCACATTATATTTTTTTAGTTCTTCCAATGCTTTTTCAGATTTATAATCATAAATGATTTCATGCAAGTTTCTTTCTTTTTTTAATGAAATTTGTTTGATACAGTTGATAAATCGTTTTATGTCTTGTTGCGATGAAAGTATCAGTCCTGGAACATTTGTATTTTTTCCATCATAGTCTTTTGCCACCATGGTAAAATAGCTTGAATTACAATGTTTAACTTGTCCTGTTTGAATATTTTCGGCTTCAACTCGAATACCAACTATCATAGAACTTTTTCCAACATAGTTTACACATGCTTTGAGAGTTACTAGTTCGCCTACTTCTATAGGATTTAAAAAATCGACAGTATCAACAGAAGCAGTAACGCAGTAATGTCCAGAAAACTTAGAAGCACAGGCAAATGCAATTTGATCTAATAGTGATAAAATATAGCCACCATGAATTTTTCCACTGAAGTTGCTGTGTGATGGTAGCATCAGAACTGAAATGGTAACTTTAGATGATTTTACAGTTTTGAATTCGCTCATGATTAGTTGTTAAAAATGGGTGATTTTTCTTTTTCAACTTTAGTGACAAAATAGCGAGTTTCACCCCACCAAGGAAAAGTTCTATATCTTTCAACATAGGTAGCTTTTACGTATTGACCTTGCAAGTTTTTTAAATCTTCAATTACTTGAGTATCTTTGTCTAAAACGGAAAAAGAAAAAATTTTATTTCCAGACAATCCTTGACTTAATTCGCCTTCCCAAGTTTTAAAAACGACACCTTTGTTACTGAATTTTATCAATTCGCCTGAGCGAAGTCCTTCGCTGTAGGTTGCGTTGTATAAAAAACAAAATAAATAGCAGTAAAAATTCCTAAAAATAGGACAACATACAAAATGATTTTTCGTAACATTATTTCTTAATTATTGTTCAATTTCTTGACTGTTTGTAGCTCGGTTAACAATATTTTCGGGTAATGATTTTTTTGCTTTTGCTCCCATTTTCTTCAACTTTTCAACGCTTGTAATTAAATTTCCTTTTCCATCCACGAGTTTGCTCATTGCACTTCCATACTCAATTTTGGCTTCGTCCATTTTTTTGCCAATTTTTACTAAATCAGTAACAAAACCTTCGAATTTATCATACAAAGCTCCAGCTTGGCGCGCAATTTCAAGGGCATTTTCTTGCTGTTTTTGGTTGGTCCACATGCTGTCAATAGTTCGTAAAGTAGCCAATAATGTTGATGGTGTCACAATTATGATGTTTTTTTCAAACGCCTTATTATATAATGTGTTATCTTCATTTAAAGCCAGTGAAAAAGCAGTTTCTATTGGAATGAAAAGCAAAACAAAATCGGGACTTTCCATTTGATACAAATCGTGATAATTTTTCTCGCTAAGTTGGTCCACGTGGCGTTTTAAAGATATAACATGTTCTTTCAAATGTTGAGCTTTTAGTTCGTCGTTTTCTTCATTACTATAACGTTCATAGGCAGTTAAAGTTACTTTAGAATCAACAATCATTTTCTTTCCATCTGGAAGATTAATCACAACATCAGGAAAAACACGATTGCCTTCTTCGTTTGTAAAGCTCTGTTGCACTTCATATTCGCGACCTTTTTCTAGCCCTGATTTTTCTAAAACACGTTCCAATATTAATTCACCCCAATTTCCTTGCATTTTACTATCGCCTTTCAAAGCTTTAGTCAAATTCAAGGTTTCTTTGCTCATTTGTTCATTCATTTCTCGTAAACCCAAAATCTGCTGACGCAAAGCTGCGTGATAATCAATACTTTCTTTATGCGTATCTTCTACTTTTTTCTCAAATAGCTGAATTTTGTCTTGCAGAGGTGAAAGAATATTTTTTAGATTTTCTTTGTTCTGTTCTGTGAATTTGTTGGTTTTTTCTTCAAGTATTTTGTTTGCTAAATTTTCAAATTCTTTGGTGAATTTTTCCTGAAGTTTTTCAACTTCTTCTTTTTGTTCTTTATTGCGTTCCCAAAGATTTTCAAAATCAGTTTCTTTTTTTGACAATTGTATTGCAAGCGATTCTTTTTCAGTTCGAATAGTTTCTCGTTCTTGAACTGTTTGGTTTATTTGATGTTTTAGTTGCTCAATTTGTTGTAGCAAACCATTTATTTTTTCTTCCAAAGAAGCTTTTTCGGTTTTAGAATTTCCTGAAAAAATTATTTTCCCAATGAATATTCCAATTATTAATACTACTAAAATGCTAAAAACAAAAATCAATTTATCGTCCATAAAAAAAATAAATATTTAAAGAGTTAAAGATACACAGTTTGAAATAAAAATATTCTTGGTTTTAAAAATACTTTTTTACTTTGGCATTATTTTTGAAAAAACGTAAAAAGAAAAAAATTATATTTACAACAAAAAACAAATACTTATGATTAGAAAAATTACACTTTTAGCTTTTTTATTGATTTCATCAATAAGTTTTTCACAAATTGGACCAGTTGGACATTTGACCATTTTTTCTGAAGATGGTGATAGATTTACTTTAATTCTTAATGGAGAAGTAATAAACGATACGCCTCAAACGAACTTGAGAGTAGAAGATTTAAATCAACCTTATTACAATGCAAAAATCAGATTTGAGGATAAAACCCTAGCGGATGTTTCCAAAAATAATTTAATGATTGCCGATGTTGATGGAATTTTTTCTGATGTAACCTATAAAATTAGAAGAGACAAAAACAACAAAACTAAAATGAAATTGAATTATTTCTCTTCAATTCCGGTTCAACCTGATTTTATTCCAGCATCTAATGTGCATGTTATTCATTATGGACAACCAAGACCTGTTGCAACGCAACAAGTAATTACGCAACCTGTTGGTGGTGTTTCACAAACTACTACAACAACTACAACGCAAACTGGAGGAACAAATGTTGGAGTAGGAGTTAATGTTGGTGGAATCAACATGGGAATTTCTATAAACGACGGAATGGGAACAGGTGTTGTTACACAAACGACAACTACTACAACGAATCATTCTAATACAGTAATCGTTGACCACGACGAACCTGTTAGAGGTTGTAATGGAAGATCATGCATGACTTCGGGTAATTTTAATGCTGCTTTAGCAACTATAAAACAGCAAAGTTTTGAAGACACACAACTTAAAACGGCAAAACAAGTAATTACTGCTAATTGTTTAAATGTTGATCAAATTATTCAAATTGCGAACACTTTTAGTTTTGAAGATAATAAATTAGCATTTGCCAAATTTGCTTATGATTATTGTATCGAACCAAGAAATTATTTCAAATTGAACGGAATTTTTTCTTTTAGCAGCAATGTTGACGAACTTTCAGACTATGTTCAAAGTCGCCAATAATTTGTAAAAATAAATTATAGAAAAGACCATTCATTTCGGATGGTCTTTTTTATTTTTGTCTAAATAAAAAAAGAAATGCACCACCATTTTCTTCTTCATAAACCACACGGATATTTAAGTCAGTTTATTTACGAAAAAAAGCGACACAAAAAGTTGTTAGGCGAACTATTTGATTTTCCCGAAAACACAATGGCGATTGGTCGATTGGACGAAGATAGTGAAGGTTTACTTTTACTTACGACTGATGGAATGATGAGTGAAATAGTTAGAAGTAAAACAGTAGAAAAAGAGTATTTTGCTCAAATAGATGGAATTATCCATCAAGAAGCAGTCGAACAGTTAATAAATGGAGTTGAAATTGGTTTCAAAGGCATTCGATACACTACCAAAAAATGCGAAGCTAAAATAATCACCGAATTACCAAATTGTATTGGCGAAGGTCGTCGAATTCGTGATGAACGCCATGGACCAACATCTTGGGTTTCCATCACGCTAACCGAAGGCAAATTCCGCCAAGTCAGAAAAATGACTGCTGCTGTTGGATTTCCAACACTTCGATTGGTTAGAATTCGAGTAGGAAATATACATTTGCAAAACTTAAAAGCTGGAGAAGTTTTAGAAATTGATAAATTCAATGTCTAACAATCTAACAATCTAATAATCTAAAAATCTGTATTAATGTTAAACATCGTTCTCGTTGAACCCGAAATACCTAACAATACGGGAAATATTGGTCGCCTTTGTGTTGGAACCGAAAGTCGATTACATTTGATAAAACCTTATGGATTTGAAATTACCGATAAAAATTTAAAACGTTCTGGTTTGGATTATTGGGTTCATTTGGATTGGAACGAATACAATAATGTAGAAGAATGGATGGCTCAAATTCCAGATAAATCAAGAGTTTTTTTGATGAGTTCTCATGCTTCAAAATCGATTTACGATATTGAATATCAAGATGGCGATTGGTTGGTTTTTGGCAAAGAAAGCGTTGGTCTTAGCCAAGAAGTTTTAGACCAATTTGAGAATCACTTGAAAATTCCAATGTCTAATTTAATTCGAAGTTATAACATTGCTAATTCAGTGGCGTTTGTCATTGGCGAAGCGAAAAGACAACTTAAAGTAGGATAAATGCATAATCAATTTTCTATAGAAGAAGCAATTCATAAGGGAAAATTAAGTATTGTTTATACAATGTTGATTTTTTTGCTCGTATGTCCAGTTGTATCGATATTTATTTTTAGCAATTATGAGCATGAAATAATACATCAATTATGGCTTCCAATTGCTTTGTGGATAGGATTAATTATTGGTTTCATTTTTATGAAGCTGTATTGGAATTATGCAAGTTTAAAATGGCAATTTTGGGCTTTTGAAAATGTTAGAAATGTTCATGAATTAAAAAGAAAGGCACTAGAGAATAAATTAATTTCTGAAAAAAATTTTATTCTAGTGAGAAAGTTTAAGAATAGAGATTATGAGAGGCATAAAAAAGTGGAACGAATAAGAAAAAACTTTGAAGAAAAAGATATTCATTATGATGATTTTTCTGTGCCAAAAGAAATGGAAGTGAAAATTCCAAAGGCAAATAGTTTGATAGTATTCATAATTGGAGTGTTTGTTGTAGTAATGGCGATTAAATCGTATCTAGATCAATCAGTTAAAATGTATCAAAGTTTAATTATACTTGCCCTTGGTATACTACTTTTATTATCAGGACTATTGGCTCTAATTGATAAAAAACCTCAATTAATTTTAAACTCAAATGGGATAAAAATCAACAAAAAAGATTTTATCTCATGGAATGAAATCAATCAAATTTATGTAGAGAAAGGACAAGATGGAAATTCGGTCACTCACCATTTGATTATAAAACCAACAATGAATAAAGATATCAAATTTAGAATTGACGGTTATGATAAAAAACCATACTTAATTGAAAAAGCAATCCAAATTTACAGAACTAGACACAAAAAAATTACATCTTAATTGCTGTAATTTATAAAGTTAAAGGCTAAATAAATTATTTGGATTTAATTAAAAATCTCATCAAAAAAAGCTAACATCGCTTTCCAAGAACGTTTAGCTGCTTTTTCGTTGTACGCAACACCTTTGCTTTTGTCATTTCCACCATCGGTGTGAGTAAAACCGTGAACAGCATCAGCGTAATAATTCATTTGCCAATCCGCTTTTGCAGTTCGCATTTCGTTTTGAAACGATTTTATTTCTGCTTCACTTACATAAAAATCATCTGCTCCGTGAAGTACTAAAACTTTTGGATTAATAACATCAATTGTTCTTTCAGAATTCCTACCCAAACCACCATGAAATGAAACAACGCCTTGCACAGATAGGTTTGCTCTTGCTGCTTCAATAGCGCCAGTTCCGCCAAAACAATAACCAATAATAGCAATTTTATTTTTGTTTGCACCTTGCTTGATTAATTCATTTAGGGCCAATTGAATTCTTTTTTGATATTCGATATAATTCGTTTTAAAATATCCAGCACTTTTTCCCGCTTCCGCTGTAGAAGTTGGTCTTTTGTCAATTCCATAAATATCAGCTACAAAAGTTTTATAACCTAATTTAGCTAATTCAGCAGCATTTTCATTGGCATTGGCATCAATTCCTTTCCAAGCTGGAAGCAATAAAACTGCATTTCCATTGCTTTTTATTGGATTATAAAAAACACCTTCTAGCTTTTGTTCACCATCATTATAAGGAATTAATTTTTGAGCGTTTGAGGCAATTGAAACCAACAAAATAAATAGTAGTACTTTCTTTTTCATGATATTTTTTTTGATGAGTAAACAAAATAGGTTTATGATTGAATGATAAACTTTCCTTTGGTTTCATCAAAGGTAATCGATTTATCATTGAAAAGCGAATTAAAAATTCCTTTCGAAATCAAGTTACAAGGTTGGTCTTGGATGATATTTTTTTCAGTCATAACAATCATTTCATCCGAAAGTTGGATGGCTAAATCAATATCATGAGTTGAAAAAAGAATGCATTTATTGGTTTCTTTCGATAATTTTTTCAAAAGTTTGAAAACGGCAACTTTATGAAATAAATCCAAATGCGTTGTTGGTTCATCTAAGATAACGATAGAAGTTTCTTGCGCTAATGCTCTTGATATCATTACTTTTTGAAGTTGTCCATCGCTTATTTCAAAATGCTTTTTATTAGCTAAATGTTCTGTTTGTGTAAGTTGCATGATGGCATTTACTTTTTCTAAATCTTCTTCAGAAAGATTGCCTAGCCAATTGGTGTAAGGTTGTCTTCCTAGTGCAACAAGTTCAAAAACAGTCAAATTGCTTGGTGGTAAATTTTCAGTCAAAACCAAGCTTAATTCTTTTGCAAGGCTTAATTTATCAAACGAATTGATATTTTTTTCATTCAAAATAACAGTTCCCGAAAGTGGTTTTTGAATTCCAGTTAAAGTTCGTATTAGGGTTGATTTACCAATTCCGTTGGCGCCAACCAAAGTGATTAACTTTCCAGTTTCTAAATTTAGGTTCAGATTGTCAGCAATAACAATAGTATCCTTTTTGGTTTTGTAGCCAATGGATAAATTATCTGTTGATATGATGGTTTTTTCGTTCAATGTTATTGAATGGTAATTGTGTAATTTTTTGAAACGGTATCATCTCCAAAACAAATTCGGTTGTCATCTTCCCAAAAACCTTGATCTGTATCATAATATTCAGGATAATCGATGGTTACAGTAACTTTAAATGTATAAGTTCCTCCTTGATTTGCAGCACCACTGAAATATAATCTTCTGTTTTGTTCAAAATAAGTCATTCCTGGTGGAAAATTTCCAGAGATTGAAAAATGATAATCATAGTCATCGTCATTCGAGTCGTTTTTTACCGATGCTTCAATAAAATTACTATACGGTTGACCAGTAAAACCAAGAGATAATGATTTTGATTTTAATTCTGGTTTTGTACTAGCTATACAATCAATTAGTTCACTACAGCTGTAAGTTGTAAACAGTATAAATACTATTGAAAATCTAAAAATGGCTTTCATGTTTTATCTAAAATTTTTCTTTTTAACAATTAACCAAATCACAATTGGTGCGCCAACCAATGATGTTATAGCATTGATTGGTAATGTAAAATCGCTCATCGGCATTTGAGAAATAACATCACAAAGTAACATAATTATTGCTCCAATTAATATAGTTGCTCCAAATAATAACTTGTGATTGCTGGTTTGAAAAAGCAGTTTTGCCAAATGTGGTACAGCCAATCCAATGAATGCAATTGGTCCAACAAAAGCGGTGATACTACCCGTCAAAATACTAGTTGAAAAAATGATGAAATATTGTGTTCTTTTGTAATTCAGTCCCATGCTTTTTGCATAATTTTCACCGAGCAGTAGCGTATCCAATGACTTAAGTGTAGCAATGCTCAAAATCACTCCAATAGCAACAGCCATAGTCAAGAAAACAATGTTTTGCCAACTTACATTGCCAATATTTCCCATGGACCAAAACATAAATTTTTGTAGTTGTTCTGCTGTGCTGAAATTGGTTAAAATAGTAACAATAGCACTCGTAAAACTACTAAACATTAAGCCTACAATTAAAATTGACATCACATCTCGTAGATATTTGGAAACTAAAATAATAAGTAGTAAAACCAATAAGCTTCCTAAGCAAGATGCTGTAATTATACCATAGGAAGAAAGAAAAAATTGTGCTGCAATTGATGGTAAAAAACTTGATCCTAATACCACAAAAGCCACACCAAGACTTGAACCCGAACTCAAGCCCAAAACGTAAGGTCCAGCAAGTGGATTTCTGAAAAAAGTTTGCATTAACAATCCGCTAATAGAGAGTGAAACACCAACTAATATTGCTGTGATAGCTTTTGGTAAACGATAATTAATGATGATATATTCCCAAGTTTCTTTGCTTGCCGATGATCCAAAAAGGCTTTTGAAAACTTCTTTCATTGGAATGGCAACTTGTCCAAACGAAATATTAAGTAATAATGCCAATAGCAATAATACCAGCAAGAATCCAAAAAGCGATATGTAGTTTTTATTAGGTTTCAAATCACAAACAATGCGTTCAATAGATTAGTTTTATTTTATTTTTTCAAAAAAGAATGGTTCATATCCAACTAACAATTCAGGATGTAGAATTTTTACCAAATCTTTTAATACAATATCGGGACGATTAGGTGCCAATTCATAATATAATATTCCGCCTTTTTTCCCTTTTTTTCTGGTAAAGGAATAGACATTTTTATTTTTAAATGCATCAAATTGCGCGTAATGTGAATTGGCATCTGTCATTTCTTTCAACGTTGAAAACTGTCCTGAGGTTATCCAAATATCCGCATTTTTAGCTTTTTCAAATACCGTTTCAAACGATAAGGATAAGCTACCTGTACCTGTCGTTTCTTGCCAAAGATAGTTCGCATTGGCTTGTTTGAGCATCAAACTTCCCCAACTTGTTCCTTTGGGTAAATACCATTTGTCTTCAAACATGTCACCAGCAAGAATAGTTGGTTGTTTTGTGGCTAGTTTAGCAATTTCTATTGTCTTTAAATAATCTTTTTCAATTTTTGAAAATAGTTCTTCTGCTTTCTTTTGTTTGCCAAATAAAACACCAAAAAACTTAATCCATTCTGCTTTGCCAAGTGGTGTTTCTTCGTTCCAATCGCCGTTTAGCATCACTTTTAAACCGCTTTTCTGCAAATTATCAAGTGTTGGATTGTTGCCGTCAATTCCATAACCAATGATGACATCAGGTTGTAAATCAATTAGAATTTCGGTATTTAATGACTGATTATTGCCTAATTCTTTAACTTTATTTGCATCAATTAACTCACGAACTTTTTCGGACGAAATATAATCTAAGTTAGGGAAGCCAATCAATTTGTCTTCTACATCCAGCATTTCTAATGATGGAATATGAGTAGTAGAAGTAACCACAATTGTGTTGATAGGAACGTTTATGATTGGATTTTGCTTCAAACTATCTGGGATTATTCCGTTTTTTTCTTTCAGAATATAAGTGTAGGTTTTAGTTGCTTTTGGCCATGGATTTTTTACTGTAACAATACTGTAACCATTGTGATTAACAATCGAAAAACCTTTGGCATATTTTACAGTTTCAACCGAAACTTCGTTGACTTTTGAAATTTCTTCTTTTTTGCATTGAACAAATAGCAAAGAAAAAAGGAGTAAAGACAAAAAAATAGAAACGCTTTTCATTTAATTTTATTTTTTAGCAAAAGTAAACTATTGTTTCTAATAATTTAATTTACCTTTACACCCGAATTAAGGTTGTGATTTTAGTTTATTTCAAAATCACATTAAAAGGGAATTTGGTTAAAATCCAAAACTGTTCCCGCAACTGTAAGCTACAAAGCTTGTTGTTACTACAAAACCATTGTTCGCTATGGCGGATGAGAAGGTAAACAACAAGACGCAAGTCAGGAGACCTGCCTTTTTTCATAACGAATAACGAATCTTCGGGAAAAAAGATTCAGTAAGTATGACTTTAAAAAATAGGTTTCTTTTGTTTTTATTGCTTTTGTGCCAATGTATTATGGCGCAAAACGATACTATTGTTCTAAATGAAGTAATTGTATCAGATACACAACTAAAGAAATTTTCTAACACTAAATATGTTTCAAAACTCAATGATTCGATTATTTCGAGAAGCAATACCTCATTAACATCTTTATTGAATTATAATTCAACTATTTACTTTAAAGAAAATGGGTTAGGAATGGTTTCTTCACCTTCGTTTAGAGGTACAACCGCACAGCAAACAGCTGTAATTTGGAACGGAATCAACATCAACTCACAACTCAACGGATTAACCGACTTTAATACGATTAATAATGGTAATTATAATGAGGTAACTATCAGAGCTGGTGGCGGAAGTGCTATTTATGGCTCGAGTGCTATCGGAGGAAGTATCCATCTTTCTAATGCATTAAAGTTTGAAAAAGAATTTTCTAATGCGCTTCAAATTCGATATGGGAGTTTTAACACGTTGAGTGTAAATTATGCTCTTAATGCCTCTACTGAGCGATTAAGTTCACAGTTTTCGATAGTTAGAAATAACTCTGATAATGATTATAAATACCTCAATACCAATCAGAAAAATCAAAACGGACAGTTTGAAAATACCAGTGCAAATCTTTCATTAGGATATAAAATTAACCCTAAGAATTATTTAAAGTTTTACAGTCAAGTATTTGATGGTTTGCGTCACTTTTCGGGAACGCTGGCTGCAGCTTCTAAAAGCAAATATGAAGATTGGAATACTAGAAGCTTACTTGAATATGCTAACTTTACTAGTAAAACGACCTCTAATATCCGTTTGGCTTTTTTAACAGAAAGTTACAAGTATTTTGAGGATAAAAATGAAGTTTTTTTTAATTATGGAAAATCGGAAACTACTATAGCCAAATATGATTTTTCATATCAAATTACAGATAAAATAACACTTAATTCACTATTTGATTATACCCATACAAAAGGCTTTGGTTCTGATTTAAAAACTACTTCGCGCGATATTTTTTCGGGCATTTTATTGATGAAACACCAACTGACTAGTGATTTTCTGTATGAAATTAATTTACGAAAAGAAATTACTAGCAATTATCAAAGTCCTTATCTATTTTCCTTTGGAACGAATTATTCCCTTGCTAAATACTATAAAATTAAAATGAATGTATCTAAAAACTTTAGAATACCAACTTTTAATGATCTTTATTGGCAACAAGGAGGAAATCCAGATTTAAATCCAGAAAGTGCGCTTCAATTCGATGTAATAAACGAAATAACTACAAAAAATCTGGTTTTTACTCTAACAGGTTTTTATAATAAAATAAAAGACATGATTAGTTGGAAGCCCAATAGTAACGGACTTTGGCAACCAATCAATACCAATAGAGTGAATACATATGGAATAGAAACAAGTTTGGGTTACAATAAACGATTGTTTCATCACCATGTAGTTAAATTAAATCTCAATTACGGATATACTATTTCAGAAAATCAAGACACTGGAAAACAGTTAATTTATGTTCCCCAGCATAAATTAACTTCCAGTGTTGCTTATAACTATAGAAAATTAACTGTCTTTGGTTCCCATTTATTTAATGGAGCCGTGTTTACATCGCTCGATAATTATTATCGTTTAAAAGAATACAATGTGGTTAATTTAGGTATTGAATACCAAATTTTAAAGTACTGTAGAATGGGTTTTCAGGTGCAAAATCTTGCTAATGAAAACTACCAAGCGGTTATTCAAAGACCTCTTCCAGGAAGAAATTATATACTAAATTTTAATTTTAATCTATAAATACAATGAATTTCAAAAAACTATTTTTCGCTGCCATTATTGGTTCATCTTTGTTTACCTCGTGTACTGATGATGATGCTAATGAAACACCTCTTGGTAATTATGATAACGGTGTTCTAATTCTAAACCAAGGAGGTTTTGGATATGGCAATGCTTCGTTGTCTTATTTTTCAAATGATTTAAGTACTTTTCAAAATACTATTTTTTCTTTAGTTAACCCAACTATCACACTTGGCGATACCGCACAAGATATTGGATTTTATACTAATTTAGCCTATATCGTTTTGAATGGCTCGAGCAAAATCGAGATTGTAAACCGTTTTACTTTAGCACATGTTGGTACTATTTCTGAAGGTTTATCTAATCCAAGATACATTCAATTTGCTAGAGGTAAAGCGTATGTAACCAATTGGGGAAATGGAGGAAGTACAACAGATGATTTTGTCGCAGTTATAAATCTTGCCACTAATACTGTTTCATCTACGATTGCTGTAGCAGAAGGTCCAGAGCGTATTATTGAAGAAAATGATAAGTTGTATGTTGCTCACTCTGGAGGATTTGGTTATGGCAACACTATTTCAGTAATCAATGCTGCTACAGATGCGTTGCAAACAACCATTGCTGTTGGTGATGTTCCTAATTCGATAGAAGAAGAAGACGGTTATTTATATGTTATTTGTGGAGGAAAACCATTTTGGACACAAGATGAAACATTGGGGAAATTAGTAAAAATAAGATTGTCAAACAATACAGTCACGAGCACCATTAGTTTTCCAGAAGGACAGCATCCATCCAATTTAGTGATAGAAAATAACAGTCTTTACTATACGGTTGACTCTGGTATTTATAAAAAAACACTATCAGCTAATACTTTGCCAGCTACTGAGTTATTTTCAATTTCGGAACAAAGTGAGTATGACGTATATAGCTTTGCGGTCAAAAACAATAAAATCTTTGTAGGCGATGCTGTAGACTATAGCTCTAACGGAAAAGTATATGTTTACTCACTTGATGGGGATTTACTTGCCAATAAAACAGTTGGTGTCATTCCGGCAGGATTTTATTTTAATTAGCCAGCTAAGCCATAGGATAAAATTATTTTATACTTAAAAAAAAAAACCACGACTATAAAAGAATAGTCGTGGTTTCACAATATAAATCAATTCAACTATTTCATTTTCCCATTTACTAGCGCAACTACTGCACCAACAGCACCACCAATAATGATAGAAATAACCAGGTCAATCATAAAGTTTTGAACATTTATAGGCCTGTTAGAATACATAAAGAAGTTGGTTGAAAGTCCATAAAGAATACCTATTACAACTCCAGCTGTTAAACCTGTCATTGCGTTTGTAATTCCTGCCCATTTTGTAAAGATGTAGGACATTAATAATCCAAAAGTTAAACATCCAAGAAAGATGAATTCTAATTTCATGTCAGGTGTTTCGGGATAGATGTCTTTAAATAACATTCCATAAAATACCCAACCTAGAAGAAAATCTACAATTCCTCCAACAATTCCTGCTACTAAAAAGTTTTTTACATTCATAGTTTATTGTTTTATTGATTAGTTCAATAAAAGTATTAAAATATTGAGAATATAATAATTTAACAACTGTTTAATTGTTAACTTTTTAAAGAATAGAATTGTTAATAAACAAAACAGCACTGAGTAGTGCTCAGGTCAATGTTAGCCGTAGATCTTGTGAAACAAGTTGATGTATTTTTCCATCACAACTTTTCGTTTCAGCTTCATAGTAGGAGTTAAATGTCCGGAAGGAATTGTCCATAAATCTGGCGTTAATTCAAACTTCTTAATTTTTTCCCAATTACCAAACTTCTCGTTTAGTGTGTCAACTTCTTGTTGAATTCGGTCGATAACTTGTTGGTTTGAAATGATTTCTTCATTTGTAGTTCCAATATTGATGTTATGGATTTTCGCCCATTCTTTGATGAAATCAAAACTCGGTTGAATAAAAGCAGCTGGCATTTTTTGTCCATCACCAATTACCATAATTTGCTCAATGAAACGCGATTGTTTCATAGTGTTTTCTAACAACTGAGGCGCAATATATTTGCCTCCAGAGGTTTTGAACATTTCTTTCTTACGGTCAGTTATTCTTAAAAATCCATCAGAATCCACTTCACCAATATCACCTGTGTGAAAATAACCATCAACAATAGCTTCGCTCGTTAGTTTTTCATCTTTATAATAACCCATCATGACATTTGGACCTTTGCAAAGTATTTCGCCATCGGCAGCAATTTTCACTTCTACGTTATCAATTATTCGTCCAGCAGTTCCAATTCTAAACCCACCATTTCGTTGGTCATTAACCGATATTACTGGCGATGTTTCTGATAATCCATATCCTTCCATAACTGGAATTTCGGCAGCAGCAAATATGCGAGCTAAACGTGGTTGCAAAGCTGCACTTCCGTTAACGATTAAATCTAATTTCCCACCAAGACCAGCTTTCCATTTACTGAAGATAAGTTTTCTAGCAATTTTTAGCTTAAAATCATACCACCAGCCATTGGCATGCTCTGGTTCATATTGTAACCCAACTTCCACAGCCCAAAAGAATAGTTTCTTTTTAATTCCTGTGAGTTCAGAACCTTTTGCAATGATTTTTTCATAGACTTTCTCAATAAGTCGAGGCACACCTGTCATTACGTTGGGTTGTACTTCTTTTATATTGTCTGATATTTTTTCTATTGATTCACCAAAATAGATAGCAACGCCATAATATTGATAGATATAAGTCACCATTCGTTCGTAGATATGACAAATAGGCAAGAAGCTCAACGCACGACTTTTCCCTGCGTCAAAAGGAATTCTATTGGCTGAATCTAAAACATTTGAAACAATATTATTGTGCGAAAGCATTACGCCTTTTGGCTTGCCTGTCGTTCCCGAAGTATAGATTATTGTGGCAAGTTCCAATGCTTTTACATTGTTTTTTCTATCTTCAACTACATCTTGATTGCTGGTGTCTTTACCTAATTCTAGTAGTTCTGTCCAATTCTTGCATCCTTCAATTTGATTGAACGAATAGATGTCTTTCAATTTAGGAACATTGTTTTTTATAGCATTCAGTTTGTGAAGTACTTCATCATCGGAAACAAAACAAAAGATAGCTTCCGAGTGGTTTAAAATATACTCATAATCCGCTTCTGAAATGGTTGGATAAATTGGCACTGTTTGCGCTCCAGTTTGCAGCGTTCCTATATCCATAATGTGCCATTCGGTTCTGTTATTAGAAGAAATGATGGCAATTTTATCATTTTTTTGAACTCCTAAACGCAACAATGCTCTTGATATAGTGTTTGCATTATCAATGTATTCTTGCGTTGAGGTTTTAACCCATGTACCATTGTGCTTTGTAACTAAAGCATCTGGGATATTATATTTTTCTAATTGATGATAAGGAAAATCAAAAAGACGTGTTATTGAAGCCATGTAGGATAAATTTTTGATGCAAATTAATGATTATTGTAATTAAACACAATAATAATTTAGAATATGACAAAAATAATGTCGAAATATGTAGTTTTGTATTCCAATAATTAAAAAAGTTCATGCATAAATTTCCACGATTTATAGAATACAAAGCGTTGTTTTTTAGAATATTATTAGCGTATGTGTTTTACTTTTTAGCCCGAGTTTTATTTTTTATTTACAATAGTGATTTGATAAAAGTTGATGGAGTTGTTGACTTTTTTAGATTGTGTTATCACGGTATTGCATTCGATACGACTTCCATACTTTATATCAACAGTTTGTTTATTATTCTTTCTGTTTTTCCCGTTTTGGTGAATGCTAAAAAAGGATACCAAAAGTTTTTGTTTTACTTGTATTTCGTTACTAATTTATTGGCTTACGTTTTCAATTTTGCCGATTTCATCTACTACAGATTTATTTTTGGAAGAAGCACAAAAGCGTCCTTGGAATCGCTGGAAAACGAGAGTAATAAAGGTCTATTGTTTTTGAGTTTCGTAATTGATTATTGGCATGTGTTTTTATTGTTTTTCCTAACGGCTTATGTTTGGATACGACTGTACAAATTAGTTAAAGTCAAAGAACACAGCCAAAAGCCGACACTGAAATACTTTGCAACATCAATAGTCAGTTTCTTATTGATTTTAACGCTTTGTGTTGGTGGAATTCGTGGCGATTTCAGAAAAAGTACACGACCTATAAATCTGTTAGATGCTAGCCGATATGTGACTAATTCTTCCCAAGCTGATTTGGTTTTAAACACGCCTTTTGCCATCATCAGAACTTGGAGTGCCAATATGTTTAAAAAAGAAAACTACCTTCCAAAAGCAACAGTAGATTCATTATTAGTTCCAATAAAACAGTACAAAAACAATCCTTCAACCAAGCCAAACATTGTTGTTTTTATCTTAGAAAGTTTTGGAAGAGAATACAGTGGTGCTTTCAATAAAGACGTGAAAATAGCTGATTATGAAAGTTATACACCTTTTATCGATTCGTTATCGCAAAGTAGTTTGATTTATACTAACGCTTATGCTAATGGATGGAAGTCCATACATGGTGTTTCATCTGTTATTGCAGGAATACCGTCTTTTAAAGTGGCTTTTACTTCGTCACCTTATCCAAAACAAAAAATAGAGTCCTTAGTCTCAACGTTAAAAAGTGATGGTTATGATACTTCGTTTTTTCATGGTGCGCCAAATGGTTCCATGGGATTTCTAGGTTTCGGAAATATATTGGGTTATGATCATTATTATGGTAAAAACGAATTCAATAATGATGCGGAGTTTGATGGTGTTTGGGGAATTTGGGACGAACCTTTCTTTCAATATTTTAATAAAACAATATCGAAAAAGAAACAACCTTTTATGGCAACGATGTTCTCCGTTTCATCACATGCGCCTTATCAAATTCCAGAAAAATATGAAGGTAAGTTTCCAAAAGGAAAAGTAAATATCAATCAATGTATTGGTTATACTGACTTTGCTTTACAGCGTTTCTTTGCCGAAGCCAAAAAACAACCTTGGTACAACAACACCATTTTTGTGATGGTTGCCGATCATGGCAATACAATTGCGTATGAAGAATACCGAAAAGAATTTAACAAACATACCGTTCCAATATTATTTTTTACGCCAAATAAAAAGTATGTTGGTGTCAATAATGATTGGGCACAGCAAATCGATATTTATCCAACGCTTCTTGATATGATTGGCTATCAAAAACCATTCAGAAGTTGGGGCAGAAGTTTAATCAATGATAAGCAAGTTCCACCGTTTGTAATAAAACATTCTGGCAATGTGTATCAATACATGAGTGGTAATTACATCTGTACTTTCGACGGAAAAAAAGCCGTTGGTTTCTATGATAAAAACGACAAAGCGATGGAGCGAAATTTAATCAATCGTCGAAATCCTGAAATGGATTCACTTGAAATGCGATGCAAAGCCTTTATTCAAGATTATATGGAACGAGTAATTGACAAACGATTGACTACGGTAAAGTAATTATTTTAAGTCTTTTGTCATTTCGACGAAGGAGAAATCACATCAAAATTTTAATATAATGAGATTTCTCCTTCGTCGAAATGACAAAAAGTTGAGGAATTACAATTTCCCAATATTATAAGCTTTAAGTTTCAATAAACAATTAAATAAAAAAATAACAGTTTAAAATCGTTTTATTTTATTCGCTGCATTTCAAAGTCGCCGTATATAAATTCTTCAAGAAAATTATCCTCAGAAATTTTTTCTTCATGGATTATTATTTCCCAAGTTCCTGAATATTTTTTCTCATATTCGTCATAATAACCAAGATATTCAACAATTGGATGTGGTAAATCTTTATCGATTTGAATATTTCCATCTTCATCTCTGTAGTAATAACAAGGGTAATTTAAAATAAAACTGATTTTATTATCCTCAATAAATCCTTTAACTATCGTTGGTTCTTCAAAAATGTGTTCAGATTCAGAATCTCTTGATGTGCCAGTAAACGAGTTTTCATTAAAAATTAATTCCATTTTGAAAGTAACTTCTAAATCTTGATCGCTATAATCATCGTCAGATGGATAGGTAAAAAATCCTTCCCATGTTTGTTTATGATCAACAATTTTCATTAGAAGTAAGTTGAGGAATTACAATTTCCCCATATTCTCAGCCAAAGTCTCAATAAACTTCGTGATTGGACCTTTAATCATCATCGCCATCATAGGGTTGAATTCGCCATCAAAAACCAGTTGAACGCTGGTTGTATTTTCAGCAACAGCATCTAAATTAGCCGTTAGTGTGAAAGGTAATTTATCACTAGCCGCAGCAAGATTTACTTTCGAATGTGGCACACCTTCTTTTAATCTCAATTTGATTTCAGGCATACCTTTTAATCCGAAGTTAAAAATATCATCGCCTAATACTTCAAATTTCGCAATGTTTTCAGGCATTAGCTTTTCAAAATTTTTCACATCCGATAAGGCATTGAATAAATATTCTGAAGATTTTTCTACGGTTACTTTTGGGCTTTCTAGGTTCATTTTTTTATTTTTTAGGGATAAGAGAAAAGGGATAAGTTAAAAGTCTATTATCAATTCATCTATTATCTATTCGTCTATTTATTCCAAGTCGACGGATTTTTTCTCCATTCTTGCAATGTTTCTAATTCTTTTTCAGTGATATAATTTTTGGCAACAGCCAAGTGTAACAAATGTTCATAATCGGCAAGCGTATTCAAATCTACATTGGCTTTTTTGAAGTTTTCAGTAGCAATATCAAAACCATAGGTAAAAATAGCAACCATTCCTTTCACATTAGCACCAGCTTCTTTCAGTGCTTCAACAGCTAATAAACTACTGTTTCCTGTACTGATTAAATCTTCAACAACGACCACATTTTGACCACTTTGTAGAAAACCTTCTACTTGATTTTGTCTTCCGTGTTTTTTAGGTTCCGGACGGACATATACAAAAGGCAATCCCATATATTCGGCAACTAGCATACCAATACCAATAGCGCCAGTGGCAACACCAGCAATTACGTCAGGTTTACCATATTGTTTTTCAATATGCTTAGAAAATTCTTCGCGAACAAAATTTCTTATCGCTGGAAATGAGAGGATTAAACGATTGTCACAATAAATTGGTGAGTTCCAGCCCGAAGCCCATGTAAAAGGATTTTTAGGATTCAATTTAATTGCATTTATTTGTAAAAGCAACTCGGCTGTTTTTTCGGCTGTGTCTTTATTAAAAATCATAGTACAAATGTATAAAGTTTTTGTCAACGAGAAAGCTCTTTTTTTAACAAATAAAATTGAAAAGGAAACCAATTTTCAATTGTTTTTGCTTGAGAGTATTGATATTCGAAAATTAGTTATCAATATCTATACCGATAAAGTAGAAAACGCTTACCTCTATTATCCTGACGAGAAAGCCATTCTAACCAAACTAAAAGAAAAAGTTCCTTATCAAAAAGCCGGTGGCGGTTTGGTGTATAACAAAAAAGGCGAAGTTTTGTTTATTTTCAGAAATGGTAAATGGGATTTGCCAAAAGGCGGAAAAGAAAAAGGCGAAGAAATGCATTTGACTGCCATGCGCGAAGTGGAAGAAGAAACAGGCGTTGGCAAATTGAAAATCAAAAGAAAACTGCAAAAAACCTATCATATTTTTAAGCGAAACAAAGTGTATAAACTAAAAATTACTCATTGGTTTGAAATGTACACCGAACACGAAGGCGATTTAGTTCCTCAAATGAATGAAGGAATTGAAAAAGTAGCCTGGCTCAACCCAGAGCAAGTGAAAGAAGCTTTAAAAAACTCCTATGAAAATATTAAGCTTCTGTTTGAGGAAGAGGCGAAGTAGTTGGGAGTAGGTAGTAGTTAGTAGGTAGTTGAGAGTGAAGAATTAGCATTTATTGCTCAACTGTTATTTTTTTACTTATTCTGAAACTATTTTACCACCGTTTGGTATTCTCCTAGAACGGCTTTACCTGATTTTTTTTCAAAATTTTTATCAAAAGTAAACATATCCCAGAACCAAACGCGTTGCGCTATCTTCAATTCTAATTTTCTTTCAGTTACTTTTCCATTTTCTTTTTCGTCAAAACGATAGGTATATTGATCCTTTAAGTACACCGGCAATTGCCCAATGGTCAGCATTGAAGCTGTTAAAGGTTGTCCGCAAACCAAACTTTTTTCCAACGGATACAGTTTTATTTTTAAGTCTGCTGTAGTACTATCGGATACAATTTCAAACAATTCCGAATAGGCTAAAATTTTTAGTTCTTTTTTTAAAGTGTCGTTCTCAATATAGGCGCTGCGTTTTGGTTGTTTGTTCTCTAGTTTTCGATATTGTTTCGGATAGATTTTATACGAATAGCAAGAGCTACAAAGAGTTGCCAAAAGCACTACAAGTAGTAGATGTGTTTTTTTCATGATTATTTATAACATTGTTCGACTTGGCTTCAAAAGCATATTTAAATTTTAGTTAAGTTTTCTGTGCTATAACCACAACTTGGACAATATTTGGCTTTAGGTGTTCTGAATGGTTTTGAACAGTTTGGACAATTCATTCCGAATTGACTTCTTTGATGGTGCAATATTGCGTTTGGGTTTGACTCATATTCTCCTGTTAGTAAACGATACATTTCAAGTAAATACCTAAATTGTTCAAATGTTTCGATTTGGTCTAGCCAAACATACTTCTCAATCTTTCTTTTTTGCAATTCTTCTTCAACTACTTTTTTTCCACCAAACCATGCTTCTCTGCATAAATTGAATTCATAGTCGTTTAGCATTTTAACATTACAATTGCATCGCCAACAAAATTTCTCTTCCATCTAAAAATAAACTTTACTCAATATTTTAATTACCTCCAATTTTACTTCAACACTTCATTCAAATCAAGCACTTCAAAATACGGGTGCATGCTAAACAGGTATTTTAAAAACGGAATGTGGTTGGAGCCATAAATAATCAAATAGCAGTTGTCTTCTTTATAATCAACTTGTCGCAAGATATTGTTGAAGTTTCTAAGGTTTGCACCATACCAAAACGTGCTTACATATTCCATCGAACTCATATCCGATCCGGTTCCCATACTTAAGAAATAGTTCCACTCATAGTAATCTGCTTGTTGGAGTTTTTTTTCAGAGTTGATGTGTAGCAAATACTTATCCAAACTTACTTTTTGCAAAAGCGAGTCCTGTTTCGGGAGTTTGTGTGGATATTTTAAATCATAAAACTTGGCGTTTGTTCGTGTTTCGTCATTAAAAGCACCCAATTCCAAATATAATTTCTGTATGGCTTCATCCACCTTATTTTTTGGTTTATAGGTGCTGTCTGCCAATTCTTCGGGTTGGTAGTTGATGCCGATAACTTTTTTATGGTTCAATACTTTGGCGGTTTTCATTCCCAGTTGGAATATTTCGTTTGCCTTTGTTTTTAGTCGTGCTGGTTCTTTGCCTTGCAGATAGTCATTGTAAATACTATCGTAATAGGCTTGATTTTTTTCGCTGAATTCTAAGAATATTTTGTCTGGTTTTTGATTGGCAAGTTTTGTAACCAGACCTGCTATTTCGCTTTGTCTTTTTGCAGAAAACAAGTTGGAGTGCAGTTTACTCGTACTGTCGATGCTTTGATTAAAATGAAAAGTACCCAGTAGTATTATCTTGATTTTTTTGTGACTGCTCTGTCCATTGATAGAAAATGATAAAAACAAAAGAACAATAGTAGCTACTTTTTTAATCGAATTTTTCATAGTTGAATTGCGTTTTTGGCGTTTAGAGTAACGCGATGCCGAGTTGCGTTAGAAATGGTTTTTTAAAAATTTGCATTAAAGATAAGTAAAATTTCAATTTAGTTTCAACCTGCTTTGCGCTCACCAAATGCAGATGAGGTTAGAACTTCTAAAATCAACTTCAAAAATCAACTTCTAACCTACTAGGGTAACGTTTACTTATAGCTAACATGGCTTATAGTACTTGGTTTACCATAAATAGCATAAAAAGGTCTTTACTTAAGTATAAAGCTAAACTTATATGAGTATAAGGCTATACTAAGTTGAGCATAAGGCTAAACTAAGTTGAGCATAAGGCTATACTAAGTTGAGCATAAGGCTAAACTAAGTTGAGCATAAAGCTATACTAAGTTGAGCATAAGGCTAAACTAAGTTGAGCATAAGGCTATACTAAGTTTAGCATAAGGCTATACTAAGTTGAGCATAAGGCTAAACTAAGTTGAGTATAAAGCTATACTAAGCTATGCTTTATACTATTGTTTGCTATGCCTTATACTATTGTTTACTATGCCTTATACTATTGTTTTTAATTTTTAACACTGAAAATGAAGGAGTTACAAAGCGCTTTTTTTACCTATACAAAACAACGGTTTGCTGGTTTTTCAACTTGTGGGAGTAACTTATAGCCAAAAAAAAACCTTTGCGACCGTTTTACAGGATGGCAAAGGTTAGGGTTTTGTGGTGGTATTTTTTATTGGGTTTTTGCGGGTAGAGATTGTAAATCCGTGTTATCTGAGTGGATTTTTAGTTACAATTCATTTCATAATCTTTTACAAGTTCAATAACTCCGGCTTCACCTTGAATAGTTAATGTTTTATCCTCAACTTTTTGTAAAGTACTTTGACAATCTGGAATTGCCTTAGCAATTTCTTTTTTAGAAATTAGTCTGCTCAATCCTTTTGCTTCCATGTAGATTACTTTACCGTCGGATTTTTTTATAATATAAACATTGAAAGCATTAGTTTTTACTCTGAATAATTTGAGTTTGTTCGAGTACATCTCCAAGGCAAATCCTCTATCTTGAATGTTCTCAAAACGTAAAACTTCATTGTCATATGTAAAGCTAAAAGAACTTACATCTGTTGGCAGTAGCTTAACTTTATCACCTTGTTTATCTAAGTATGTAATTTTTTCTTGTAGTAAGACTTCTAGATTAGATTTAGAAATATGACCCATTTTTAATTCGACATTCTTTATGGTATCATTTTTTTTGGTAATTATTTCCACATTTTGAATTTGGGAAAAGGAATTACAAAATCCAAAAATAACAAGACCTAAGGTTAAAAATTTCATGTATTAGTTTTTTAAATTAATTATTATAAGCTTACCAGCAAACCATCCTTGTATGACATTATTTTGATTGGCAAGTTTGCATACTGCTATAGTTTTTTGGGAATAAAGATAAAATTTATTGCAAAATATAAAGGTGCATTTACTGCAAAATTTGTATTTGATGAAAAAGGCTATTAGTTGCAGTTATCTTGATAGAGATATTAACCACTTATCTAATAGATTTGATAAGTAGTCATTTGGACTATCTCCATTATCTTTAAGTTTTAACATTTCACACAAATTTTCGTCAGATAAAATCATTATTAGTTTACCATGCTCTTTAAGTGATCCTTTTGCGGCTTGAATTGCTCCGTCTGTGCCGCCAAGACGAGAAATAATAAATCCAACAGAACGTAAAGCTTTATTAAACAAATATCGTTCTGTTGTGTAAATTTGATCTTGGCTTATTTTTGCGCAATAATTTTTAAATTCAAATAATATAAAACGAGTATTAAAAGCATTAATTAATGCTTTCCAATAGTCATCGCTAGAAGCAATACGGCATATTAGGTCAAAGCGTGATAGTCCATCATCTGTTCTTGTTTGTTTGTCCCAAAGAGAAAGATCATTCTCAAATAGGAATTCTAAAATCTCTTTACACTTTTTTTCGTAAGCATTCCAGTCATTTTTTCCACATTGAATTTTCTGAAGCTCTTTATAAAGATGCGCTCCTTTGTTTACAGGTATAGTTTTAAAATTGACTTGAGTATTTTTATCCTCACTTTCTTCATTTAATTTCTCCGATTCGAAACCACCAAAAACATAATTTGTATTTGTGCCTTGCTGAGCTTCTAATAGTAACTTTTCAAATTGATCTCTTAAATCACTTGACAATGTTGTAAGAAATGAGTATAATGTATTTCTATCCCAAATCGATATTCCATAGTCATCTATTATTTTATTTTTTAAGGCTATACCGACTAAACTATTTACTATCAAAGTTCCAGAATTACCATTTTGTTGTTTTAAGTTATAGGCTAGTCGATTTGCACTTTCAGTAATAACTGATGCGGGAATATGTGCTGAACGATAAAATTTAATTTCAATATATTTTTTAACATTTTTTCGATTAGCAATAATATCTACACCTTTATCTAATCTAGTCCTTAATTCAATAGAATATCCCATTAACTCTAAAAGTTGTGATATGATTTCTTCAAATTCTTTGTGATGTTGATAGTTCATTGTTTACGATTTAATAATTGCACCTAACTTGGTTATATCTTTCTAAAATTAATTGATTTTATTCCAAAGCATCATGTTATGCGCATCTTTTTTTTCTTTTAATTTTTAATTCAAATTACCTTCTCCACAAAGTCTAACAACTTTAATGCATTTGTACTTTCCAAATATAAAAGTATTTACAATCAATCAACTCCGTATTTATACCTATTTTTTACAAACCTAAAACAAAAAAACAATTCTATTTTACGGGTTTCCGTAATGAAGTGTTTTTTTTAGTATTAAATCTCGGTTTCAGGTCGCTGTAAACGGAACACTGCCACTGCCAACTTATTGCTTACCTTTGCTGCATGAAAAATCAGCACCATTTAAATAACTTACTTTTAAATTTAGGGATTGAAAACCTAAACGACATGCAACTTGCCGCACAAGAAACTATTGTAAACGATAGCAATGTTTTGTTGCTTTCGCCAACGGGTTCGGGTAAAACATTGGCGTTTTTGTTGCCAGTCTTTGCCTTGCTAGAAGAGGAAATTACGGGTGTGCAATGTTTGATTTTAGTGCCATCGAGAGAGTTGGCGTTACAAATTGAGCAGGTTTGGAAAAAAATGGGTACAGCCTATAAAGTAAACGTGTGCTATGGTGGCCATGCCATCGAAACCGAAATCAAGAACTTATCCAATCCGCCAGCGGTTTTAATTGGAACACCTGGACGTATAGCCGATCATATCGATAGAGAAACGTTTAAAGTGGATGGTATTCAAACTTTGATTTTGGATGAATTTGACAAGTCGCTGCAACTCGGTTTTCACGAGCAAATGTCTTTTATTATCAGTAGGTTGACCAAAGTGAACAAAAGGGTTTTGGTTTCGGCTACATCGGGTATTGAAATTCCAAGATATACCCAAGTGGTGCATCCAACGGTTTTGGATTTTATTCCCTCGGAAGAAGAAAAAGTAAATCTTGCTATGAAGTTGGTCGTTTCTAAAGACAAAGATAAAATGGAGACGTTGTTTCAGTTGATTTGTTCGCTGAAATCGCAATCGGCTTTGGTGTTTTGCAATCACAGAGATGCTGCAGAACGCATCAGTGATACGCTCAACGAAAAAGGAATTTATGCTACTTATTATCACGGTGGCATGGAGCAAGACGAACGCGAGCGTGCTTTAATTCAGTTTAGAAACGGCAGTGTGAGTTATTTGGTTACTACGGATTTGGCGGCTAGAGGATTGGATATACCCGAGATGAAACACGTTATTCATTATCATTTGCCTTTTAAAGAAGACGAATTCACCCACCGAAACGGTCGAACAGCTAGAATGTTGGCTTCGGGAACGGCTTATATCATCATTCACGAAAGTGAAAAAAAGCACGATTATATCGATTATGATATGCCAGTTCTAAAGGTGGACACCGCAACAACTTTACCAAAACCACCCGAGTTTCAAACGATTTACATCAGCGGTGGAAAGAAAAACAAATTGAATAAAATAGACATCGTTGGTTTCTTTTCTCAAAAAGGAAAACTAGAAAAAGGCGATTTAGGACTGATTGAGGTGAAAGATTTTATTTCGTTTGCTGCGGTGAAATACAATAAAGTGAACGGCTTACTTTCTAATATTCGCGATGAAAAAATGAAAGGGAAGAAGTTTAAAATTGAAGTAGCACGAAAAGTGATTAAGAAAGAGGAGTAGGTTTTAGTCTCAGTTTACTGTTTGGACTGACTGCTTACTGCGACTGGTAACTATTTCTTCACCAAAACACTATCGGGAACTAAAACCGTGTAATCGCCACCGTTTCTTATCACATCGCGAACAATACTTGAACTGATATATGACGTTTTGGAAGCGGTTAAAAGAAAGACCGTTTCAATCTTCGATAGTTTTCGGTTGGTATGTGCAATGGCTTTTTCAAATTCAAAGTCGGCAGGATTGCGCAATCCACGGAGTATAAATTGTGCGTCTTCTTTTTTACACAAATCGATGGTCAATCCTTCATAGGTGATTACGCTAACTTTTGGCTCATTGGCAAACGCTTCTTCTATAAAACGTTTTCTATCCTCTAGCGAAAACATATATTTTTTATCCGCATTGATGCCAATGGCAACGACCACTTCATCAAAAAGTGAAATACCTCTTTTGATAATATCATAATGTCCCAAAGTGATTGGGTCAAACGAACCTGGGAAAACTGCTTTTCTTTTCATCATAATTACTTGTTTAAAGCCAATTCCAAGGCATTTGTAAATAAATCAGTCAATGAAATTCCTGCGGCTGCCGCTTGTTGAGGGATTAAACTCTCGGTGGTTAAACCCGGAATAGTGTTCATTTCCAGCATGTGTGGTTCATTATCAACAATGATGAATTCACTTCTAGAAAAACCACTCATTTTCAATACTTCGTAGGCTTTTTTGGCTACAGCCGAAACTTTTGCAGTCATTTCAGGAGAAATTCTAGCTGGCGTTATTTCTTGAGATTTTCCTAAATATTTGGCTTCATAATCGAAGAAATCATTTTCGGAAACAATTTCAGTGATAGGTAAAACGGTAATTTCACCTTTGTAGTTAATCACTCCAACCGAAACTTCGGTACCATCAAGGAAACTTTCGATAATGATTTCGTTGTCTTCTTTATAGGCAGTTTCGATAGCAGGAAGAAATTCTTCTTTAGTTTTTACTTTAGAAATTCCAAAACTTGAACCCGATTTGTTGGGTTTAACAAAACAAGGCAAACCAACTGTTTTTAATATTAAATCGGTATTAATGTCATCGCCAAAATTTAAATAATACGACGTTGCCGTTTTTATTCCGTAGGGTTTTAAAACAGACAATAAATCACGCTTGTTGAAGGTTAAAGCTGCTTGATAATAATCGCAGGAACTTTGTGGTATTTCTAATAGTTCAAAATAGGCTTGCATTAATCCATCTTCGCCTGGCGTTCCGTGAATAGCGTTGAACACTACATCAAAGTTGATTTTAGTTCCTTTTACAGTTACAGAAAAATCGTTTTTATCAACAGGGAATTCGGTATCAGTGTCGTCAACATAAACCCATTTTTCTTTGAAAATGTGAATTCTGTAGGCTTCATATTTTGTTTTGTCTAAAAATTGATAAACAACATTTCCACTTTTTAACGATATTTGATATTCGCTTGAATAACCGCCCATGATGATGGCAACTTTTTTCATTTCTGTCTAAGGATTAGTTTATGTATTAGGTTAAACAAAATTATCAATTTTTTTCAAACAAAATGGCTTTAGGTTTTTATATATTTGCCTAAATTAATTTTTTATGAGTTTACGAAAATACTTAACTAGTCGGGTTTTCTTTGGCCAAATTCTTTTTGCCATTGTCTCTGTTGGTATTGTTGCCTTTTTGTTTTTTAATAGTTTGAACTATCTCACCAATCATGGCGAAGAAATAGAAGTGCCGAACTTGAGTAAACTTTCAGTGGAACAAGCTGAGGAAAAACTAAGCGATTTGGATTTGGATTACATCATTCTTGATACGGTTGATTATAGAGCAGAATTTCCAAAACTGACTATAGTAGAACAAGAACCAAAAGCTGGCGCAAAAGTAAAAGGCGGTAGAAAAGTATATTTAAAAATAAACGCATCCACTTTTACTATGGTTGCTGTTCCCGATTTAATTGAAAAAACCTATCGACAAGCCGTTCCAACCTTAAAAGCAATTGGTTTGCAAGAAGGAACCATTACCTATAAACCTTATTTAGGAAAAGACATGGTACTTGAAATGATGATGAATGGACAACGAGTAAAACCAGGTCAGAAAGTATTAAAATCATCAAAAATAGATTTAGTTCTAGGTGATGGAAAAGTAGTTTTTGATGATACTATGTTAGATTCTACGGCTGTTGATTCTACTGAAATACCTCCAATAGATACTGTTGATGGAGAATAATCAAGATTTCGAACTAGAAGAAGAGTTTTTTGAACACCACCGATTTGTTTCTCCAAAAGGACAATCGTTGTTGCGTGTTGATAAATTTTTGATGGGATTTATTGAGTTTGCTACCCGCAATAAAATTCAGCAAGCCGCCGAAAAAGGCAATATCTGGGTAAATGATATTCCTGTAAAATCCAATTATAGAGTAAAACCCTTTGATGTGGTTCGCGTGATGCTTACACATCCACCATTTGAGAACCATATTCTTCCCGAAAATATACCTTTGGATATTGTTTATGAAGACGAAGCTTTGTTGGTAATTAACAAACCACCAGGTTTAGTGGTTCATCCAGGTCATGGAAATTATACAGGAACTTTGGTGAATGCTTTGGCTTTTCATTTTGAAAATTTGCCAATGAATTCTAGTGAACGACCAGGTTTAGTGCATCGAATTGATAAAAATACTTCGGGACTTTTAGTGGTTGCAAAAACAGAAGCAGCCATGACGCATTTAGCCAAACAGTTTGAAGATAAATCGTCAGACCGAGAATATATTGCACTAGTTTGGGGAAATGTAAAAGAAGACGAAGGAACAATCGAAGGACACATTGCTCGACATGTAAAAGACAGAATGCAAATGGCAGTTTATCCTGATGGCGAGCAAGGAAAACATGCTGTGACACACTATAAAGTACTGGAACGCTTTGGTTATGTTACGTTGGTTTCATGTAAATTAGAAACTGGAAGAACGCACCAAATTAGAGTTCATATGAAATATATTGGTCATACTTTATTTAATGATGAGCGATATGGCGGCAATCTTATTCTAAAAGGTACTACGTTTACAAAATACAAACAGTTTATTGATAATTGCTTTAAAACACTACCAAGACAAGCGCTGCATGCCAAAACATTGGGATTTGAACATCCAACTACTAAACAATTTATGAGTTTTGATACTGAAATTCCTAATGATATGAAGGAATGTATTGAAAAATGGCGCAATTATGCCAAATCCAACGCAACCGATTCAGACGAAGAATAGTTTTCTAAATTCTAAATATTCCGCCTAAAGCTACTATTCTTTGGAAAAAGAAAAACTCTTGTGACGCTTTATCTGATGGATTATTTGTAGTTCTGATATCATTCATATTGATATAACCACATTTTAATTCCGTTTGGATAAAGAAATGCTTGAAAAAAGTAAAGTTCAAACCCACTTTTGCCGAAACTCCATAACCAGAAACATGAAAATCATCGTGACGCGTATTGCCAAAAAGCTTGGCATTGGTTTTTGGGTATAATATTCCTGCGCCAAGACCTTCTGTTACATTGATTTGAAATTTATCCGTATTAGGAAGTTTAATCCATTTTGAAATATCATCTACTCTAGAAAACTCTGTATTTATATAGTTTAAACCATCGGTGTGTTCAAAGGTTAGAAAATCTTCTGTTAATAGTATTTGATTGTTTGGTAACACTTCTCCATAACTTCCTTGATTTGGATAGGTTCCAGTGTAATCTACAGTTCTACCTTGATACATTACATATTTCATGTGGTCAACACCAATAGAAATGTTGTAATGGTCATTAATAAAATAACCTATTCTCAAATTGGTTTGCGGAATGGTCATTCTTGCAGGATTTAAATAGTCGCAGTGCCAACCTTTAGGTTTATCGTGAGCCACGACATTATGTAGTGTAAAATCGTATCCATTTCCTTGAAAACGAATATCAGATTCTGAGAAGCTTTCTCTGTTTCCACCCCAAAAAATATAAAATTTTCCTTTGTTATGGGCAGTATATTTCTCTGGAGTAGCTAAATCTTGTGAAAACGAATGTAAAGAACAGAATAAG
This sequence comes from Flavobacterium dankookense, assembly GCF_004362665.1. GTDB lineage: Bacteria > Bacteroidota > Bacteroidia > Flavobacteriales > Flavobacteriaceae > Flavobacterium > Flavobacterium dankookense. Next base: position 369,703 of record NZ_SNXR01000013.1, read on the forward strand.
GCGAGTAAAAAGACTTTTTTCAAAATTTTGAATAAAAAAATATTAAAATGCGTTTATTGTTTTTCTAATTGCAACAAGTCGAGTCATTAAGTTTTCGAAATAATCTAAGTGTAGCATGTTTGCTCCATCACTTTTGGCATTCGCTGGATCGAAATGCGTTTCAATAAAAATTCCATCAACGCCAACGGCAATTCCAGCTTTGGCAATAGTTTCTATCATATCTGGTCTTCCTCCAGTTACACCAGCCATTTGATTGGGTTGTTGAAGTGAATGCGTAACATCTAAAACGGTTGTAGCGTAGTGTTGCATCGTTGGAATTCCTCTAAAATCAACAATCATGTCTTGGTATCCAAACATACTTCCTCTATCCGTTACCATCACATTTTGGTTGTTACAATCCAATACTTTTTGCACTGCATGTTTCATGCTTTCTGGACTCATAAATTGTCCTTTCTTTAGATTTACCGTTTTACCCGTGTTAGCAGCAGCAACTACTAAATCGGTTTGGCGAACTAAAAAGGCAGGTATTTGAAGTACATCAACATATTGAGCTGCTTTGTCAGCATCTTCGTTGGTGTGGATATCGGTAACGGTTGGAATATGAAACGTTTCTGAAACTTTACGAAGAATTTTTAATGCTTTTTCATCTCCAATTCCTGAAAAGCTATCAATTCTAGAACGATTGGCTTTTTTGAAAGAACCTTTGAAAACATAAGGAATTTCTAATTTGTCTGTAATAGTAACCAGTTTTTCTGCAATTCTCATTGCCATTTCTTCTCCTTCAATGGCGCATGGACCAGCTAAAACAAAGAAGTTTCCACTATCAATATTTTTGATTTGTGGAATAGTATTTAGGTTCATAAATTATGTTTTTTTGAAAGTGCAAAAGTAGCAATAATTTGTGTCTTTTTTTTGCTTTTTAACAAACTATTTTTTGGCTGAAAATCCGATTGGAATTAATAAATAACCTCTTTCGTAGATGTTTAAGTACAATTTTAAAGGTTTTTGAAGTCCAACCCAAGTTATTTCATAAACATCTAAAAATCCGGCACCCATTTCTGTTCGTTTACTTGGAAAAGGACAGCAGCTTTCCAATTTTTTATAAAATATTTTTTCGCCTTTTGGACCAGCTAAAGCATTTAGATATCGTTGCGCATTTAGATTTTCATCCTTTGAATTTTTATAAAAAACATTAACAGGATAATCAGGATCGTAACCATATTTTGAGTCTTGGCTGTATTCTGTAATTAGAAATGTATTGTCTTTGGTCAAAGTAGGAAGTGGCGCTTTGTCATCAATATTTTTGATTGTTGACTTCGTACTTACACAAGAAAAAAGGAATAAGCTAGATAAAAGAAGGGTAAAAACGGAACTGATTTTTTTCATGATAATCATTTTTTCATTCGACGTGCAATAATCGTGCTAAAACGGTTGAAGGACTTATTTTTATTTGCGAATATAAAATTATATATTTTAATCAATAAACTGTTATTGAATTTCTATTTTTGTAAAAATAATAAATAGGTATGGATTTAATAACGCACACTTGGCATTGGTCAATCTCTGGTTTTCTTATTGGAATGATAATGCTTAGCTTGATTTATTTTGGAAAACAATTCGGCATGTCGTCTAATCTTCGTTCGCTTTGTTCGATGACTGGAATAGGGAAGAAGGTGGCTTTTTTTGATTGGGATTGGAAATCGCAACGTTGGAATTTAGTGGTTGTACTTGGTGCAATGATTGGCGGATATGTTGCGGTTCATTTCATGAGTGATGCTTCTAATGTCGATTTAAACCCAACTACCATCGAGCAATTAGCCACAATGAATATCGAAGCACCAAATGGAAAATTAGTACCAGAAAGTATTTTTGGCAGCCAAGCATTTTCATCACCAAAAATGATTGGGATTTTGCTCTTGGGTGGTTTGTTAATTGGTTTTGGTTCGCGCTATGCAGGTGGTTGTACATCTGGTCATGCTATTTCTGGATTAAGTAATTTTCAGTTACCTTCTTTAAAAGCGGTTATTGGTTTCTTTATTGGAGGTTTAATCATGTCTCATTTTCTTTTACCCTTAATTTTTTAAACCATGAAATTAGTAAAATATTTAGTAATAGGTTTTGTATTTGGAATTGTATTGACCAAATCAGAAGCAGTTTCATGGTATCGTATTTATGAGATGTTTCAATTTCAGTCCATTCACATGTTTGGCATTATAACAGTTGCTATTATAACTGGTGTTATTGGCATTCAAATTATCAAAAGAAACAATTTAAAAGACATTGATGGCAATCCTATAGTTATTCAAGATAAAGAAAAAGGTAATGCACGTTATTGGATTGGTGGAACGCTTTTTGGTTTAGGTTGGGCAATGGTTGGTTCGTGTCCTGGACCAATATTTATACTTCTTGGCGCAGGTTTTATGAGTATTGGAGTTGTTTTGATTGGAGCAATTTTCGGCACATTTCTTTATGGTGTTTTTAAAGATAAATTACCACATTAAACTACTATATTTGTAATCAACATAAACGAAATCATGATGATAACATTTACCAGAATACTAATTTGCTTTTTATTGATGGTGATGTTTTCAAATCTTCAAGCGCAACAACTTTTTCAATTATCAGATGATTATATTGTAAAAACGTATTCAGAGCGATGGGAATTGGATAGTGTTTATCAACAAGGCACTTTCCGATTGATGTCGTACAAGCCAATTTATCTTGCGCCCGTTAGATGGTCGTCCAAACCAAATGACAAACCCACGAGTGATAATCCAGATTTTTCGTCAACCACTTCCTTTCCTTATAATAATATCGAAGCTAAGTTTCAAGTTAGTTTTAAAACCAAGTTAGTACAAGGTATCTTTTGGGGTAAAGGCGATATTTGGTTGGGATATACTCAAAAAGCGCATTGGCAAGTTTTTAATACAGGCTTGTCTCGGGTTTTTAGAGAGTTGAATTATGAACCTGAAATAGTTTTTAAATATCCCGTTCGTTGGAAATTCTTTGGAGGTCAGTTTCGTTCGGTTGGGCTTTCATTTAATCACCAATCCAATGGTCGTGATTTACCAAATTCAAGAAGTTGGAACCGAATTATCTTTCACATGGGTTATCAAAATGACGATTGGATAATTACACTAAATCCTTGGATACGATTGGAAGATGAAGAAGATGAAAATCCAAATATTGGAAAATACATTGGTAATGCGGAAATTAATGTAGCCTACAACTATCACCGACACCAGTTTTATAGCATCATAACACATCCATTTAACCAAATAAAAGGAGGAAGCATTCAGTTGAATTATGTTTTCCCATTAAAAGGACATCTTCGTGGCCATGTTCAACTCTTTGAAGGCTATGGTGAAACTTTGATTGATTATAACTTTCGCCAAACTACCCTTGGATTTGGAATTTCCTTTGCAGATTGGTAGTTTTTTTTATTATTTAAGTCAATTTTGTTCGTAGCTATTATTTTTTTATCTAAAAAAGAATATGACCTTTTATTAAAATTATTATTTAATACTTGTTAAAAAGTTTTATTTTGATTTGGATATATTTTAATTAGTATTCATATCCTGAACTTTAAACTGTAAGAACTTCCAATTTTGATTATACTCAAAAATTATTAGAATGTTTCCTTGATTTTTTTTGATATTAATCATTAAAATATTGGTTAATCACACTTAGAATTATATATTTGCACGTTTCAAAAAAAGGGAACAATTGGAAAATCATTTCTTTAAGTAGTAATGTATTGAATTTCAATTGCTTGTTTCTTTTGTAACTCTAAACAATAACCAAAAGAATAATTAATTTTTAGTAATAATGCAGAATAAAGGACTAGTTAAATTTTTCGCAATTCTATTTGCATTGGTGAGTATCTACCAACTTTCTTTCACTTTTGTGGCAAACAAAGTAAAAAATGATGCAAAAGCTTTCGCAGGTGGAAATCCTGAAAAGGAAATCAAATATCTTGATTCAATTGGAAAAGAAAAAGTATTCAATTTAGGGTTTACGGATTTTACTTTTGATGAGGTAAAAGATAAACAAATCAACAAAGGTCTTGACCTTGAAGGAGGAATTAACGTTATTCTTCAAATTTCGGTTAAAGACGTGTTGAAAGGATTGTCTAACAATTCTAATAATCCTGTTTTCAATAAAGCTTTAGACGAAGCAACTCGTAACCAAGAAGGAAATCAAAGTTATTTAGATGCATTTTTTGTAGCTTTTGATGCTAATAAAGGAACTACTAAATTAGCTTCTCCAGATATTTTTGCTAACAGAAATTTATCGGATGAAATCAACTTTAATATGACTGATGACCAAGTTAAAAAGGTATTGGTTAAAAAAGTAGATGAATCAGTTGAATCTGCATTTGGAGTATTAAGAAGTCGTATCGATAAATTTGGTGTAACGCAACCTAACATTGCTAAACTTGGTCAAACAGGTAGAATTTTAATCGAATTGCCTGGTGCTAAAGATGTTGACCGTATTAAAAAATTAGTTTCTAGTAAAGCAGAATTAGAGTTTTGGGAAACATACAAAGCAGAAGAATTCATGGGATTCTTAGGTTCAGCTAATGAAGCTTTAAAAGCTACTGTAAAATCAGAAGTTAAAGAAGCAGAAAAACCAGTTGACTCATTAACTAAACTATTAACTGATAAAGAAACAGATACAGCTTCTGCTAAAAAAGGAAATAATCCTTTATTTGATAGATTAGTTGGTCAAGGTGGTGGTCCAATTTTGGCTACTTTCACAACTAAAGATACAGCGGCGATTAATGGTTATTTTAAAAGACCAGAAATTCGTGCTTTGGTTCCAGCAGATAAACAAAACGTAAAATTTGTTTGGGGTAAACCAGTTTCTGTTAAAGATGCAAAAACTAAAAAAGACGTTGAAACGGTTGATTTATATGCTTTAAAAGGTAATAGAGATGATATCGCTCCATTAAGTGGTGGTGTTATTGTTGATGCCAAAGATTCATTTGACCAAATGGGTAAACCATCGGTAACAATGCAAATGAATGGTGCAGGAGCAAGAGCTTGGGAAGAATTAACAGGAAGAGCTTACACTCAAAAAAGCGCTATTGCTATTGCTCTTGATGATGTTGTGTATTCTGCTCCAGGAGTTTCTACAGGACCAATTGCTGGTGGACGTTCTGAAATTTCAGGAAACTTTACAGTTGCTGAGTCAAAAGATTTAGCTAACGTTTTAAGAGCTGGTAAATTACCTGCTGCTGCTGAAATAGTTCAATCAGAAGTGGTTGGACCATCTTTAGGTCAAAAAGCGATTGATGCTGGTACAACTTCATCTATTGCTGGTTTCTTATTAGTATGTTTATGGATGGTATTTTATTATGGTAGAGCAGGTTGGTATGCAAATGCAGCTTTGATAGTAAACTTACTTTTCTTATTTGGAATTTTAGCAAGTTTAGGTGCTGTATTAACATTGCCAGGAATTGCTGGTATCGTATTAACATTAGGTACAGCCGTTGATGCTAACATCATTATTTATGAAAGAGCAAAAGAAGAACTTCGAGAGGGTAAAACATTAGCAGAAGCAGTTAAAGCTTCCTATGGTTGGAAAGGTGCAATGCGTTCAATTATTGATGCAAACGTTACTCACGTGTTAACCGGAGCCATTTTATTTATCTTTGGAACTGGACCAATTCAAGGTTTTGCTACAACATTATTAATAGGTATTTTTACTTCATTGTTTACTTCTATTTTTATTGCTAGAATATTTATTGATAGAGATATAGCTGCAAACAGAAGTTTGATGTTCGCTACACCGACTACAAAGAATTGGTTTACAAACTTCCATTTTGATTTTATTGGAATAAAAAAATGGTCTTATGCTATTTCTACTGTAGTTGTTATAGTAAGTTGTATTTCTTTCTACTTTAATGGTTTAGATGAAGGCGTTGATTTTGTTGGAGGGAGAACTTTCCAAGTAAAATTTGAAAAACCAGTAGAGCCAACTCAAGTATCAGAAGAATTATCAGCTGTATTTGGTGTAACTGTTGAAGCAAAAGTATTTGGTGATGATGATCAATTAAAAATAACAACAAAATACAAAATCAAAGAAGATGGAGTTGGTGTTGATAAAGAAGTAAATGAGAAACTTTATGCTACATTGAAAAAGTACTATAAAGATGGATTAACGTATGAAAACTTCATCAATACTTATGACGGAAAAACAACAGGTGTTTTACAAGCGTCAAAAGTAGGAGCAGCTATTTCTGCTGATATTAAAACTAACTCGTTCTGGGCTGTTATTGGTGCTATGCTTGTAGTTGGTTTATATTTAGTGATTTCGTTCCGTAAATGGCAGTATTCATTGGGAGCTATCGCTGCAGTATTACATGACGTTATTTTTGTTCTTGGATTATATTCATTGTTATACAAATACATGCCTTTCCACATGGAAATGGATCAACATTTCATAGCTGCTATCTTAACAGTAATTGGATATTCTATGAATGATACTGTAATTGTATTTGATAGAGTTAGAGAATTCTTAGCTGGAAATGTAAAAGGTAGTTTCAAAGATGTGGTTAATGCATCTATTAATACAACACTTTCTAGAACCATCAATACATCATTGACAATGGTTTTAGTATTATTGATTATGTTTATTTTCGGTGGTGAATCAATTAGAGGATTTATCTTTGCAATGCTTGTTGGTATTGTTGTTGGAACGTACTCTTCATTGTTTATTGCAACTCCAATATTAGTTGACTCAATCAGTAAGAAAGATATTGAAGAAATTGAAAAAAGACATGCTGAATAAGTAAGTCATCAAATAAAAAAAAGGTTGCTAATTTTAGCAACCTTTTTTTTATGACTTAAATTTTATTTTCGAATAATATTTCTGAGTACGGCTTTATTTGGATAATTTACAACTTCAAGTGTTATTTCTTCATTTTTACTTGTTTTTCCGTAAATGATGTATAATTTTCCTCCATCAACTTTGATATTGCTTTTGTCAAAATCTACATCACCATGAGTTAAAGAATTTTTTATGTCAACACTATCAACCCAATCTTCTGAAAGTCGCCTCGAGGCTTCAATGTCATAATGGAAAGGTTTGTTCCGAAGATCATTTAACACACGAGCATTTGGAAAATAATTACATCGGGTATCTTTTCCACTCCAAATTAGAGCCACAAAAAACATTCCAATAGTAAAACCTACAAGATAATAGGCAAAACGATATTTTAAATTCATAAAATTATTTTTTGCAAAAGTAAAACGAAAAATGTAAACAGTATCTTAAAAGCAAAAAATTATTAGAAGACGATTAAATTTATATCATTATCAGGCAAATTGAACCAATCGCCAATTGCTTTGTTGGTTAAAATACCATGATACAGATAAACACCATTTTTCAAACCTTTATTACATCTAATAGCACTTTCTAAACCACCATCTTCGGCAATTTGTAACAAATAAGGAGTAATGATATTACTAATAGATAGCGATGCAGTTTTAGAATAACGCGATGGAATATTTGGAACACAATAGTGAATAATATTATTTTTTATGAATGTTGGCGACTCATGTGTAGTAACTTCGGATGTTTCAAAACAACCACCTGTATCGATACTAACATCGACAATAACAGCACCTTTTTTCATGTGTTCAACCATTGTTTCAGTTACAACTACTGGACAACGTTCTTTACCGCGCATTGCACCAATGGCAACATCACATCTTCTTAATGCTTTCAATAATGATTTTGGTTGAATGGTTGAGGTAAAAATTCGTTGGTTTAGATTATTTTGAAGTCGTCTTAATTTGGTTATTGAATTATCAAATACTTTAACATGTGCTCCAAGTCCAAGTGCGGTTTTTGCAGCAAATTCGCCTACAGTTCCAGCACCAAGAATAACAACATCAGTTGGCGGAACTCCAGTAATATTTCCTAACAATAATCCCTTTCCAAACTGATTATTAATCATTAGTTCGGCAGCTATAAGAACAGAAGCTGTTCCCGCTATTTCGCTTAATGATTTCACTGCAGGATAAGAACCATCTTCGTCTTTTATATATTCAAAAGCTAAAGCAGTGATTTTTTTCTTTGATAATAGTTCGAAGTATTCTTTTTTTCGAGTTTTTAATTGAATTGCCGAAATTACTATAGCATTGTTTTCGACCATACTAATTTCTTCAATGGTAAGCGGTTCAACTTTTAATATCATTGGACAGCTTAAAACTTTCTTTGTATCGTTAGTGATACTCGCTCCAGCATCGCTATATTCTTTGTCGGTATAACTTGAACTCAAACCAGCACCAGCTTCTATCAAAACTTTGTGTCCATGTGATGTTAACGAATTAACTGCATCTGGTGTCAAACAAATACGACGTTCTTGATAAGAAGTTTCTTTTGGAACACCAATAAACAAGTCACTTTTATGACGATAGATTTCTAGTTTTTCTTCTTGTGGAAGTAATTGCTCTTTGGTAAAAGGTGTCTTAGCCATTGTATTTATTATCAAATAGGGCACAAATTACAAAAAAATATCCAAATCTAAACCAGCGTTACTTTTCTTTTGTTTTCTATCGTTTGACTGATAAATAGTTCTGAAAAAGTATCTGGTAACAAGTTTTGAATTTTTTCTGGCCATTCGATGAAGCACCAATTTCCTGAATATAAATAATCATCAATACCAAAATCTAATGCTTCACTTTCACTTTTTAGGCGATAGACATCAAAATGATAAATTAACTGATTATCAAAGGTTTTGTATTCATTTACTAAAGAAAAAGTTGGGCTGCTAGTAGCATCTTTTACGCCAAGTTCTTTCGCTAAAGCTTTTATTAAAGTGGTTTTTCCTGCGCCCATATTTCCATGAAAAAGAATGACTTTTTTAGGATTTTCAGCAATTATTTTTTTGGCAACTTCGCCAATTTCTTCAATCGAAAATATAATTTCCATGGTTTAAGTAATTAGTAATTAGTGAAAAGTAAATAGTATTACTTTTTGATTGATAGTTTTAATTTACCTTTCACAAATCACTTTTTATTTCGGATTAAAAACTAAAAACGGCACAATCATTTCTTCTAACGAAATTCCTCCATGCTGGTAAGTATTTCTATAATAGCTTACGTAGTGATTGTAGTTATTTACATAAGCCAAAAATAAATCGTTTTTTGCAAAAATGTATGAACTACTCATATTTATTGCAGGTAAGCCTATTTTTTTTGGATCTTTTACAGCATAAACATCTTTGTCTTCATAGCTCAAGCTTCGTCCAGTTTTATAACGTAAGTTCAAACTTGTATTTTTATCTCCAATCACTTTCGACGGATTTTTAACATTTATTGTTCCGTGATCTGTGGTGATAATTAGTTTAAAACCAAGCTTTTGTGCTTGTTGAATAATCTCTAATAAAGGAGAATTTTTAAACCAGCTTAACGTTAACGAACGATAGGCTTTATCATCGGAAGCAAGTTCTTTCACCACATCCATTTCAGTTTTGGCATGTGAAAGCATATCGACAAAATTATAAACAACAGTAACTAAATCGTTGTCTTTTAACCCTTTAAAATTATCTGCAAGTTTTTTTCCGCTAGACAAATTGGTAATTTTAAAATAATCTTGCTTAATATTTAAGCCCAATCGTTTTAAATGTGCGGTTAAAAATTCAGCTTCATATAGGTTTTTTCCTCCATCTTCGACATCATTTTTCCAATATTGAGGAAACTGTTTCTCCATTTCTAATGGTGTTAATCCTGAAAAAATTGAATTTCTCGCGTATTGTGTAGCTGTTGGTAAACTTGCAAAATAAGGAGTTTCTTTTTCTAATTTATAATGATTGGCAATAACACTTTCCATAGCTTTCCATTGATCATAACGTAAATTGTCAATTACTACAAAAAGTACAGGTTTGTCTTTTTTCACCAACTCAGGAACAACTAGTTCTCTAAATAAAGTATGCGATTGTATTGGTTTATCTGCTTTTGGTTCGAACCAGTCTTCGTAATTTCGTTCGATGAATTTTCCAAATTGAAAATTGGCTTCTACTTTTTGGCTTTCCAAAATTTCAAACATGCTTTGGTCATTGATGTTTTCGAGTTCCAATTCCCAAAAAAGTAATTTTTTATACAATTCAACCCAATCTTCATAGGTTCGAACCATTGTCATATCCATCGCAATTTTTCGAAATTCTTTTTGATAATCCAATGTCGTTTTTTCAGAAACCAATCTCGAATGGTCTAAGTTTTTCTTTAAACTCAGTAAAATTTGGTTCGGATTTACTGGCTTTATCAAATAATCTGCAATTTTTGAGCCAATGGCTTCTTCCATGATATATTCTTCTTCACTTTTGGTAATCATTATTACTGGTGTGGAAGATTTTTTTTCTTTCATTTCTTGAAGCGTTTCTAAACCACTCATTCCAGGCATGTTTTCATCTAGAAAAACAATATCAAAATTGCCTTCTTCAAATATTTCAATGGCATCACGACCATTATTACAGGTCGTTACGTTATAGTTTTTCTTTTCTAAAAAAAGTATGTGCGGTTTTAACAAATCAATTTCGTCATCAACCCAAAGAATTTTTATGATATCCATTTTGCTATCTATTTAACGTGCAATTTACTACTTATACAACGCAGAATTATTAAATTTATTATAAATTATTACGAATAAATTAAAGTTATTATTTCTTTACTATCGATAAAAACCCCATATTTGACTATAAATTATTTGTGATGGAATTTAATCAAATACTTGGTTATTTTTTAGCGGTTTTTGTTGGAATAACATTAGGGTTGATTGGCAGTGGTGGTTCAATTCTTTCGGTTCCAATTTTGGTTTATGTTATGAAAGTTGAACCAATTTTAGCTACAGCATATTCTTTGTTTGTAGTTGGATTTTCTGCATTAGTTGGAGGAATTCAAAAAGCAAAACAGCAATTAGTTGATTTTAAAAAAGTACTTCTTTTCGGAGTTCCAACCGTTTTGGCAGTTTTTTTAACTCGAAAATTTATTGTTCCAAATATCCCAGAAATCATCTTTTCCAACCAATCATTTTCTTTACATAAGCCAGTTTTTATCATGATTGTTTTTGCAATTGTAATGATTGTTGCTTCAATCAAAATGATACAGCCAACTAAGGAAGTTGAGATTAATGCCAATGGAAAATTAAATTATTTTGCTATTTTCTCACAAGGATTATTTATTGGATTGATTGCTGGTTTTGTTGGTGCTGGAGGTGGATTTTTACTTATTCCTGCTTTGCTTTTTTTGGCAAAAACACCAATGAAAATGGCCGTTGGAACATCATTATTTATAATCGCTATACAATCTTTAATAGGTTTTTTAGCCGACATTACAACGCAAGTTTTAGACTGGGAATTAATGCTGACTTTTACCTTTTGTTCATTAGTTGGCGTTTTTATCGGAAGCTTTCTTTCTAAAAAAGTTTCAGGCGAAAAACTAAAAAAAGGTTTTGGTTATTTTGTTTTGTTTATGGGAACTTACATAATTGCAAAAGAGTTATTTTTTTCTTAAAAAAGAGTAAAAACTGTTATTTATCATCTTTTGTCAATTTGAATTCCGTTAACTTTGTTATAAAATAGAAAAATTTATGAAAATTGAACAAATATATACGGGTTGTTTAGCACAAGGCGCATACTATATTGAGAGTAATGGAGAAGTTGCCATTATCGATCCATTGCGAGAAGTGCAACAGTATATTGATAAAGCAACCGCAAATAATGCTAAAATCAAGTACATTTTCGAAACTCATTTTCATGCAGATTTTGTTTCTGGACATGTAACTTTAGCAGAGAAAACAGGAGCAAAGATTATTTATGGTCCAAATGCCAACCCAACTTTTGATGCACATATAGCTCAAGATAATGAAGTTTTTCATCTGGGAGAAATTACTTTGACTTGCCTTCACACGCCAGGTCACACCATGGAAAGTTCGTGTTATTTATTGAAAGATAAAAATGGTAAAGATTACGCTCTTTTTAGTGGTGACACACTATTTTTAGGCGATGTTGGTCGTCCAGATTTAGCTCAAAAAGCGGCTGATATGACGCAAGAAGATTTAGCTGGAATTTTATTTGACAGTTTGCGAACAAAAGTTATGTCTCTCGCTGACGATGTTATTGTTTATCCAGCGCATGGTGCAGGAAGTGCTTGTGGTAAAAATTTAAGTAAAGAAACTGTCGGAAGTATTGGCGACCAAAAAGCAACAAATTATGCGCTTCGTGCGGATATGACTAAAGAAGAATTTATTAAAGAAGTTACCGATGGATTATTGCCACCGCCAGCATATTTTCCAATGAATGTGAAGTTCAATAAAGAAGGTTATCAAAATGTAGAAACTATTATCTCTGAGGCAAAAGCTTTTGATGCTAAAACATTTGAAATTGTTGCTAATGAAACTGATGCGTTGATTTTAGATGTTCGTCATCAAGATGATTTTGAAAAAGGACATATTCCAAAATCAATTTTTATTGGAATTGATGGTCAATTTGCTCCTTGGGTTGGTGCTTTGATTTTAGATTATAAGCAACCAATACTTTTGGTAACTCCAGTTGGAAGAGAAAATGAAACCATCACGAGATTAGCTAGAGTAGGATATGACGCAACTCTTGGTTATTTATCAGGAGGTTTTGAAACTTGGAAAAAAGCAGGTTTAGATTATGATACTGTTACTTCTGTTTCCGCTGAAACTCTTGAAGATGTATTGAAACAAGCTCAGAACGACACTAAAGAACTAGCTGTATTTGACGTCAGAAAACCAGGAGAATATGAAGCGGAACACATTGTAGATGTGCCTTCAACACCGTTAGATTTTTTAAATAATCATTTAGCAGAATTTCCAAAAGAAAACGATTTTTATTTGCATTGTGCTGGAGGTTATCGTTCAATGATTGCTGCATCTATTGTAAAAGCTAGAGGTTATCATAATGTAATTAATGTTTTAGGTGGGTTTTCCGCGATTAAGAAAACAGGAATAAAAACCACAAACTTTGTTTGCCCATCAACATTAAAATAATTTAAGCCGAAATTAATGTTAAAAATGGATGACTATTCAAAATAAAACATAAATTTGATTAACTAAACAAATGATTATTAATATTTAAATTATAAAAGATGAAAAAAATCATATCAATGTTTGCTATTGCAGCATTTTTATTTTCAGTAAATGCAAATGCTACTGAACCTACAAAAGATAAAAAGAAAAAAGCAAAAACTGAAAAATTAGCCACTACAGAAGATAAAAAAGAATGTAGTAAAGAAAAAAAAGCGGGTTGTTGTTCAGCTAAAAAAGCAGAAGAGAAAAAAGCATAATTATATTTTTTGTAATTTTTTTTAATAAGCGTTCAATTTTGAACGCTTTTTTTGTTGCAAAAATTTAAAATTGTAGTAACATAATAGTTACTTTTACTACTAATTTTCAAATTAGTCTCACTAAACCAATCATAATGATGAAAATAAACCAATTACCTTTTATAGCTTTAATTTTAGCTTTAACACTTTCTAGTTGCAATCAAAAAGAAACGGATTTTATAGATCCTTTATTAACGAATAGAGATACTACTGTCAATCCTGCTGATGATTTTTTCATGTATGCAAATGGAGGTTGGTTCAAGAGAAATCCTATTCCTGCTAGTGAAAGAAGCAACGGGATTTTTAGAACAATAGGCGATACAATCAATTCTCAAATTAAACAAATATGTGAAAAATCAGCTGCTTTAACCAATTCAACAAAAGGCAGTAACGAACAAAAAATTGGTGACTTCTATGCTTCTGGAATGGATACTTTGACTATTGAAAAATTAGGTTTATCACCATTAAAATCAGATATCAACCGAATAAAATCGATAAAAGATGTGCCTTCTCTTTTGAATACAATTTCATATTTACATACAATTGGTGCAAATCCAGCTTTTTCTGCTTATGTTGGACAAGATGATAAAAACAGTGCTAAATATGCCGTTTTTTTAAGTCAAGGTGGTTTAGGAATGGGAAATCGCGATTATTATTTTAATACTGATAAAGAAACAGTTGCAATCAGAAGCGAATATGTGAAACACCTTCAAGCAATATCACAGTTGATCGGTTATTCAGCCACTGACGCAAAAGCAAATGCAGCCTCAATCATGAAGATGGAAACGGAGTTAGCTAAAAATTCAAGAAAGTTAGAAGCGCTTCGTGATCCGATTTTAAATTATAATAAAATGAGTATTGCTCAGTTGAATGCAGCAACACCAAATATGGATTGGAAAGCAATTACAGCAACAATAGGAATAAAAAATGTAGATACTTTAATTGTTGGTCAGCCAGAATTTTACAAGGCTTTAGACCAAATGATAAAAAGTTATTCTATCGAAAACTGGAAAACGTATTTGGAATGGGATTTAGTGAATTCGTATGCATCTTATCTTAACAACGCAATAGAGAAACAGAATTTCTATTTTTATTCTACCGTAATGAGTGGAGTGAAAGAGCAAAAACCACGTTGGAAACGAATTGTTGAACAAACTGATGGTTCTTTAGGTGAATTGATTGGTCAAGTTTATGTAAAAGAATATTTGCCGGAAGGTTCAAAGGAAAAGCTTTTAGAAATCGGAAATAACATCAGAACTGTATATGCAGAACGTATCAAAAAGTTAGATTGGATGAGCGAAGAAACTAAGAAAAAAGCATTGCACAAACTTAGTAAAATTGTAATGAAAGTTGGTTATCCTGACAAGTGGAAAGACATGAGCAGTGTCGAAATCAGTAGAAAAACATACTTGGAAAACGTAATGGCTACTAACAAATGGGCTATTAATGATATGATTTCTAAATATGGAAAACCTGTTGATAGAACAGAATGGGGAATGTTTCCACAAACCTATAACGCTTATTACAATCCAAGTAATAATGAAATTTGTGTTCCAGCTTGTAATATTTTAGTTCCAGGATTTGAAGGTAGAATGCCAGATGATGCAGTTTTGTATGGAATTATTGGTGGTTCTACTTTTGGTCACGAAATCACACATGGATTTGATGATCAAGGAAGTCAGTATGATGAGAAAGGAAATTTAAATAATTGGTGGACAGCTGAGGATTTGAAAAAATTCAAAGAAAAAACCAAATTGATTGTAGAGCAATTTAATAAATACGAAGCATTACCAGGAAAATTTGTAAACGGCGACGCTACTCAAGGTGAAAACATTGCCGATTTAGGTGGAGTGGTTATGGGATTTGAGGCATTTAAGAAATCATCACAGTATAAAAATAAAGAGAAAATCAGTGGATTAACTCCAGAACAACGTTTCTTTTTGGCTTATGGATACGCTTGGATGGTAAATATTAAACCGGAATCACTTGCCAATCAATTATTAACGGATGTTCATGCACCAGCGAAATACAGAATTAATGGACCATTAGAAAATAATCCAGATTTTCATAAAGCATTCAATATAAAGAATGGTAGTAAAATGAAACGACCTGATAATTTGAAAATTACTATTTGGTAAAAACAAAAAATCCCTAATTGAAAGATTAGGGATTTTTTATTTATGATTTCTTTGCTATCGCTTCTTCATAACGTTCGCCAACTTTTTTCCAGTTAATTACTTTAAAAAAAGCTTCAATATAGCGTTTACGTTTGTACTGATAATCTAGATAATAAGCATGTTCCCAAACATCCAAACATAAAATTGGCGTTCCAGGAACTGTTTGTTTTGGCATCAACGGATTGTCTTGATTCGGTGTGCTAGTTACTTGTAATTTTCCTGTTTTATCAACAACTAACCATGCCCAACCTGAACCAAATTGTTTTTCGGCAGCATCTGAAAATAGTGTTTTGAAGTTTTCAAAATCTCCAAAATCTTTTGTAATTGCTGCTGCTAAAGTGTCTTTTGGTTGTCCGCCAGCTTTTGGAGCCATACTTTCAAAAAACAACCCATGATTATAAAAACCACCGGCATTATTTCGTAAATCAGCATTGTTTAAATCTAGTTTTTTCAGTATATCTTCAATAGCTAAATCGGTTAGCGTTGCATCTGCAGTAACCAATTTGTTTAGGTTGTTAGTATAGGTTAAATAATGTTTAGAATAATGCATTTCCATTGCTAAAATGCTTATACTTGGTGCTAACTCATTGTATTTGTATGGTAATTTTATCAAATCAAATGGTCCATCTTCAGCATTTACATCGTCAGGTTGTCCAATAGTAATTTTTTCTTCGGCTGACGGTAAAGGAACTTCAACAACTTCGGTTAGCTTTTTTCGGTTACATGATGGTAAAGTAAAACACAGCGAAAGTGAAACTACCACTAGAAAAATCTTTTTCATTTAAAGGAAATTTTAAATTATTTTTTTGATAACGATAGTATGGCTTCGATATATAATTCTTTTGCTTCCTCAACGGATAAATGGCTGATTTGCATCCAAGCGTTAGTTTTAAAAGCATTTCTTAAATCGAAACTTGAAGAGTTATTTGGTTCAATTGTTCCGAATGTAGCTTGTTTGTAATAGGCATACAATCGCAATTGAACATCTTGTGGCAAAGACGCTTGTGTCATTTTTGAAGCTATTTCGACAGCTTCCTGAAATCGAGTTTCTAAATCTTTCTCTGCCATGAGTTATATTGTTAAGCTAATCTGACCGTTTCTTTATTTAAAAAAATATCCTAAAGATAAGCTAATACAAGAATTTTTGTAATCTCTATCTTCAAATAGTTCTGTTAACCCATAACCATATCTACCTTGAATGAAAATTCCTTTTTCAAATTCATATGATAATCCAGCATTTAAACTCATGTCAAAACTGGGAACATCATCTATTTCAAAAGTTTCACCGTTAAGTTTTGCTTTTTGTTCTAACAAAAATCCAAATTCTGGTCCCAATTCAAAATTGAATTTTCGTGTGATATGAACTTTAAGTAAAATAGGTAAATTAATATATGTAAGTTTAATTTCGGGATTGTTTGGAGTTAAAGGAAAAAGATAAGTTCCACCTTTAGAGTTTAAATTGAATTCACCTTGTAATCCAAATGTTTTATTCAAATCCATTTTAGCAATACCACCAATATTTAAACCTAAAAAATCTGAGTTTGTTCCATTATCGGTTCTAAAACCAGTAAAATTTAAACCAGCTTTTATACCATAAGTTAAGTTATTCTGTGAAAATACTGAATATGAAACAAACAAAAATGTGATTAGTAGAGAGATCTTTTTCATTTTTTATAATGTTAAATAGCTACCGTTATATTGTCCAGAAATAGTTTGTCCGTTAGTTTTTGTAAATGAAAAACTGAAGTTTACAGTTGTTGTGGTTATACTATTAATGGTAATATTTATGTTGGTTGCTTGTAATTCTATATTATTATCTGATAAAATTTCAATTCCACCATCAATATTTCCATTAATTCTGTTTGCATTTATTGTTGCATTATAATCTAAAATATTAGTATAAGTTGTCTCCTCAACATTAACAGCATTAAAATCAAAATAAAGTGAAGCAATGTTACTCAAATCATTTTCGCTACTTATTTCTGAAACAGTTTTGTTGACTAAACTAAAACTAATATCACTAGGATTATTATCAGCGGTGTTTTCATCAATAATAAAAACGGTTTTTACTTCATAAAACGTTCCATTAAAAGTAAAACCATTTTGATTTGAATTTCCAGAATTTTCGTCTGAACTACACGATAAAATTAAAGTTGAAAATAATAGAAATACAATTTTTTTCATAAAGTTTGGTTTAAAAATTATTTTACTCTTTTATTGCAATAATGGTTTTTCCACCAACTGCTTTGTCATTCAATTTTACAGCTATTTTTGTTCCAAGTGGCAAATATAAATCAACTCTTGAACCAAATTTTATAAATCCAGCGTCTTCTCCTTGAATTACTTGCGTTCCTTCTTCGGCATAGTTGATAATTCTTTTGGCTAATGCACCTGCTATTTGTCGGTATAAAATTTCCCCAAAAGTTTTATTTTCAACAACAATGGTAGTTCTTTCATTTTCAGTACTTGCTTTTGGATGCCAAGCAACTAAATATTTTCCAGGATGGTATTTGCTAAAATTTATTTTTCCGCTGATGGCATAACGTGTAACATGCACATTGATTGGCGACATAAATATTGATACTTGTAAACGTTTGTCTTTGAAATATTCTGCTTCAAAAACTTCTTCAATCACTACAACTTTACCGTCAACTGGAGCAATAATATGATTTTCATTCAAGGAAACTATCCTTTTTGGATTTCTGAAAAATTGCAAAATCATTACAAAAAAGAAAAGAACAACTAATTGCAAAGCCATTTTTAGCCAAGAAATATCGATGAATTTATCGATTAAAATTATAGCAGCTATGAAACTTACTAACGAAATGAAAATGATTTTATAACCTTCTTTATGAAACATAAAATAAAATTTGGTAAAACAAATATACAATTGGTGCTACAAATATAATACTATCTAATCTATCTAAAACACCTCCATGACCTGGCATTATATTTCCACTGTCTTTTACATTGGCAATTCGCTTGAATTTAGATTCTACTAAATCACCTAATGTTCCGAAAACAGAAGCTAGAATGGCTATAGAAACCCAATGAAAATAAGATTGCAGCATTAAATATTTTGCTAAAATAAATCCTGTAATTATTGAAAAAATAAATCCGCCAATAAATCCTTCAATTGTTTTTTTCGGCGAAACTTTTTCAAATAATTTATGCTTTCCAAATGTTTTTCCAACAAGAAAAGCAAACGTATCATTAACCCAAATTAAAATGAAAACACATATAATTATTTTTGGATTGTAATTATTTTCTACAAATGGTAATTTAGTAATTAGAATAAAAGGAAGTGCAATATAACCAATTAAATAAACGTATTTTGAAAGCGAGTCAATCGGTCTGTTTTTTTTGTCAAAAAGAAAAACAACAGCTTTTAATGTTACTAATAAAGTTGCCAATAAAACCAAAATATCATTGGTTTTATTGGTATAGGATAAATTAAAAAGAATAAAAAGTACAACAGAGAAAATTAATGGGATTGTACTTTTTAATGAAACAAGTTTGCAAAATTCAATGACTGCTAGAAGTAATAGTAGTCCAAAAAACAGCAAAAAACTGTTAGATGAGTACATTGTTGCTGAAACTAACAGTAAAATATATACTGCTCCCGAAATAGCTCTTGTGAGAGTTGAATTCATGCTATAAATCTTCTAAAAGCAATAAGTACAAGTTCTTAGCTGAACTTCCATACTGAAGAAAATCTTCTTCTTTTGCTTTTTCGAAATATTTTATGGTAGTAATATTTGTTGGATATTCTTTGTCATATTTCTTTTTGATAACTCTAAGACCATCGCTTTTGTTTTCAAGAATTTGACTTGTAGTAGCAAGAATAATAATATTGTTTGGTAAATCGTTTGGCTTGTGTTGTTTTATTTGATTGGATGAAAATAAAACTGAACCTTCATCAGCAATAAGATTTTCACAACTTGCAAATAAAAATTTTGGATCGGTCGGATTATCAAAATTTAATTTATTTTCTTCCAACATCGAAAATAATTTTTTCTCAAAACACATTGCATCACACTCAAACCAGTCGTTTTCTTCTAAAATATTCAAAAATTGTTCTTTAACCTCATTTAAGTTTTCACAATAGATGAATTTTCCACCATTTTTTTTAAAATTATAGGTAAACTTCTCATCTACAGGAAGTAGTGAGAAACTAGATGGAGTATTATTGAACTCACTCTGATTTTCTTCATTTGAGGCATCATTGCTGTTGCCAAATATTTTTCTAAAAAGACTCATAGGTAGTGTTAAATCTTGCAATAGTTTTTGGAATCCATCAAAGATAAAAAAATCTTAATTCAAAAGCTGTTTTTGAATTAAGATTTTAATAAAATGTTAAATTTTTATTTTGCTATTCTCTTACGACTTCATCTTCTGATACATCAAAAGGTCTTTTTCCGAAAATAGTTTCTAAATCGTCTCTAAAGATAACTTCTTTTTCTATCAGAATATCAGCAAGTTGTGTTAACTTGTCTTTGTTATCAGTCAGTATTTGTATGGCTCTTTGGTATTCTGTCTCAATTAAGTTATTAATTTCCTGATCGATAACTTGAGCTGTTTCTTCTGAATATGGTTTTGAAAAATTATATTCACTTTGACCTGAAGAGTCATAATAAGTGATATTTCCAAGTTTTTCGTTTAGTCCATAAATGGTAACCATCGCACGAGCTTGTTTGGTTACTTTTTCTAAATCGCTTAAAGCGCCAGTAGAAATTTTATTGAAAACTACTTTTTCTGCAGCTCTTCCGCCCATTGTAGCACACATTTCGTCCAACATTTGTTCTGGACGAACAATTAGTCGTTCTTCTGGCAAATACCATGCAGCACCAAGACTTTGACCTCTTGGAACTATAGTAACTTTTACTAACGGTGCAGCGTGTTCTAGCATCCAACTTACGGTTGCATGTCCAGCTTCGTGAACAGCAATCGCTCGCTTTTCATCTGGAGTTACAATTTTATTTTTCTTTTCTAAACCACCAACAATTCTGTCAACGGCATCTAAAAAGTCTTGTTTGTCAACCGCTTTTTTGTTATTTCTAGCCGCGATTAAAGCAGCTTCATTACAAACATTAGCAATGTCAGCTCCCGAAAAACCTGGAGTTTGTTTTGCCAAGAAATCAACGTCTAAACCGTCAACTTTTTTCAATGGTTTTAAGTGAACTTCGAATATTTCTTTACGTTCTTTGATGTCTGGTAAATCAACATAAATTTGTCTATCAAAACGACCTGCACGCATCAATGCTTTATCTAAAACATCTGCTCTGTTGGTTGCTGCTAAAACAATTACATGTGTGTCAGTTCCGAAACCGTCCATTTCGGTTAATAATTGATTTAAAGTATTTTCACGTTCATCGTTACCGCCTGAAAAATTATTTTTTCCTCTTGCACGACCAACAGCATCAATTTCATCAATAAAAATAATTGCTGGAGATTTGTCTTTGGCTTGTTTGAACAAATCGCGAACTCTTGAAGCTCCAACACCTACGAACATTTCAACAAAATCAGAACCGGATAATGAGAAAAATGGAACTTTAGCTTCGCCTGCAACAGCTTTGGCTAACAAAGTTTTTCCTGTTCCTGGTGGACCAACGAGTAATGCGCCTTTTGGAATTTTACCTCCTAAAACAGTATATTTTTCTGGATTTTTAAGAAATTCTACAATTTCTTGTACTTCTTCTTTTGCGCCTTCAAGACCAGCTACGTCTTTAAAAGTTGTTTTTACTTCTGATTTTTCGTCAAAAAGTTTTGCTTTTGATTTTCCAATATTGAACAATTGTCCACCGCCACCGCCAGCTCCGCCACCAGACATTCTTCTCATAATGAATATCCAAAGCCCAATGATGACAATGATTGGCAATAAACTAAAGAATATTTCGGACCAATTGCTTTTTGGTTTGAAGTCAAAATCTTTTAACTTTTTGTCAGCAACTGCTTGTTCTAGTTTCTTTTGAAAAATTTCATCATTTCCAATATCAAAACTATAATGCGGACCTTTATTCACTCTTCCTAATAAATCCACAGCAATGGTTTTGTGTGATTTGTCTTTGAGTGCTTTTGCAGTTAGATAAACTTCGGCTTCCGTTTTATTAAAGATTACTACTTTTTCAACTTGACCTTTTTCTAAGTATTCATTAAATTTTGAAGAAGAAAGTTTACCTACTTCTTGAAAATTTGAACCACTGAAAACATTCAGCAGTAGGAATATCACAATTAATATCCCATAAATCCAATATGGACTTAATTTAAAATTATTTGGTTTCTTTTCGCTAGCCATTTTTTGCTTTCGTATTTTTTAATAATTGGTTTGTATGGTTGTAATTTTGGCATCACCCCAAAGTCCTTCAATATTGTAAAATTCACGAATTTGTTTCTGAAAAACATGAACAACAATGTTCACATAATCCATTAAAACCCATTCGCCGTTGTCAGTTCCTTCAACATGCCAAGGTTTATCTTTTAATTCTTTTGAAACTAATTTTTGGATGGAGTTAACAATCGCGTTAACTTGAGTATTTGAATTTCCGTTGCAGATGATAAAATAATCACAAACTGCTGTATCTATTTCTCTTAAGTCTAAGATTTCAATATCGTTTCCTTTAACTTCTTCTATTCCTTTAATGATGTTTGCCAATAGCACATCTGTTTGAGCCGCTTTCTTCGCCATGTATAAAATTTCTATGTTTTGCAAAGGTATTATATTTTGTACTTATTTTTGCCTAAGCAAGTACTAAAATTATACTAATTTATACCTTAATTACATTGCAAATAATCAAACTCAGTGCCATAGATTCTACAAACGACTATTTGAAGCAGTTGTCAAGAGAAAAAAAGCTCGATAATTTTACTATTGTTGTTGCTAATGAGCAAACAAAAGGTCGCGGACAAATGGGTTCGAAATGGATGAGTGAAGCTGGTAAAAACTTGACATTTAGTGCATTGGTTAAAAATGTAATGATATCCAATGAAAGACTATTTGACTGGAATATTGTCGTAGCATTAGCAGTTTTAGAAGTTTTAGAAATGCATGAAATTCAAAAGGTTTCCATCAAATGGCCTAACGACATTATGGCAGATTCTAAAAAAGTTGGTGGCATATTAATTGAAAATGTGCTAAAAAACGGCGAAAGCTTCGATTCAGTTGTTGGAATTGGGTTAAACCTAAATCAAACCAATTTTGAGCATTTACCAAAAGCGACTTCTTTGAAAAGTTTGACAGGCAAAGAGTATGATATTTTTGAAACTGCAGAAGAAATTGCTAAAAAAATTCAAGAAAAATTCCAGCAGTTGGATGAGTTAATGCCAGTCTTTAGGAACAAATACCACGAAAAACTATTTAAAAAAGACAAACCTTTAGCTTTTGAAGACAGTAAAAACAATCGTTTTATGGGAATTATTCAAGGCGTTACTCATGATGGAAAGTTGCAAGTAATGCTTGAAGACGATTCAATTAGTTTTTTTAACATCAAAGAAATTCAAATGTTGTTTTAAGTAAATAACCCTTTCAATGGTAGATTAGTAATGCCAATTTGATTTGGATTAAATTGCATTTTATTTTGCAATAGCGTAGCATAAACAGAACGAAAATCAATATTATATTTCAAATCACCATTGTCTAAATCGCTCAGATTTGGATTTTCGCCCAAAACTTTTCCATCATTCATTCCACCAATAATAAAAAGTGGTGCAGCAGTTCCGTGATCGGTTCCATTGCCATTGTCTTTAACTCTTCTTCCAAATTCTGAAAAGACAACGATGGTAACGTTTTGCAACAAATTCGCTTTTTTTAAATCGGAATAAAAACTAAAAACAGCATCGTTCAGTTCAGTTAAATTTCGCTGGTGAATAGCAAGTTGATTATCATGAGTATCATAACCATTTTGAGATGTGTAATATACTTTTGAATTCAAATTTCCTTTAATCAGTCTAGCAATCCATTCTAAATTGGCAGCTAATTTGGTTTTCGGGTAATTAATTTCGGAGGTAGATTTTGTCAAAGCTTTTTGAATTTCTTCTGAACCTTCCGTAACTGAATTGGCTATTTTTCGAACAAAATCTAATTGCGGATTGGAAGAAAGAGCAACTTCATCGTCGCCATTCTTTCTTATTTTAAATCGATTTGGATCTTTTACAGTAATGGCATTGGGTTCATTTCCTTTTAATGCCAAGTTGTCAATAGCGTCAAGATTAATTCCAGCTGTGGGTTGATTTTCATTGCATTGAATGTCTAAATAACGTCCAAGCCAACCTTCATTGAGGTATTCATTGCTTTTCGAACCCGTTTGCCATATTTCTTGACTGCGAAAATGCGAGCGATTGGGTTCTGGATAACCAACATTTTGAATGATGCTCAAATCGCCATTTTGTTGCATAGTGGCAAAATCTTTCAAAGCAGGATGAAATCCCATACCATTATTTTTGGACACAATTTCATTTTTTGACAAGGCTATTTTTGAACGAAAATCATAATACAAAGGATTGTCATAAGGAATAAAAGTGTTCAAGCCATCATTGCCACCATTTAATTGAATGAAAACCAAACATTGTTCACCGATAACCAAATTGGATTGGGTTCCAAAAGCATGAAGAAAACTAGGAAGCAATAAAGTTCCACCTGTAAATGTTCCTGTTAAGGTTAAAAAATTACGTCTATTCATAACTATATCAATTGAAATTCAGGTGTTTTTGTAATGGTGTTAAATAGTCGAAGTACTGCGTTTTTGGCACTTTCTGTCTTTGGATTAAAATCGTATTTCAAGAGCGTTTCTAATTCTTTTTGTAAGTTTTCATCTGTTTGAAACAGCAATCGATTAGTCAATTCAGCAATGATGGTTTTATTATTTCCGTTGGAATTAAAATCAATATTTACATTTATTAATGCGTTTTTATTTTCGGTAATCATTTCATTTTCATTGAATTGATTTCGTCTATTTAAACTTTTACCATTGCACAATAAATCGGCTACATTATTTCGTTGCAAATAAATTTGAGAAGTCAACCATTCTTTTCCACCATTCCATCCTTTTACATTAGGTTGATTAAATAAATCCATTCCTTGTTGCTTTAAGAAGAAAACAATGAGTCTTGGTTTGACATCTCTAATTTGCAACTCATCTAATAGTTGAAGAATATAAACTAGCGGATCTTTGATTTTACTTCCGGCGCTTTCTTTTGCATATTCTTCCGTAAAAATTTTTGTCAATAACGGTTTTATTTCAAAATTCACTTTCCGGAAACAGTCGCCATAATACTTTACTATCTCTTCTGATGGCGTATCATAAATAAACCATTTTAAAATCTTTCGAGTGATTAAATAGGGAACAGCTTTTTGTTCAAAAATGATATCGACTAATTCATCAGCTTTAAAATTTCCTGTTTTCCCGAAGTAAGTGATAGTGTCATTATTTTCAAAAAAACGTCTGTAAATGGCTTGGTCTTCACCAAGATGTAATCCTGCTAAACCTTTTGCGCCATTTTTAATATCATCTTCGGTATAATTTCCAATGCCAAGAGTGAAAAGTTCTAACAATTCTCGGCTTAAATTTTCATTGATTTTATCTCTACGGTTATCTACATTATCCAAATAACGAACCATAGCATTAGTTTGTATCGTTTTTTTAGTCAATGTTTTGAAGTTGCCAAAAGCTTCTTCTCGCAGCAATTTATTGTGTTGAAAAACCCAATGGTTTACTTTAACTTTTTGATAAGTTGAAACGAAATGATTGTGCCAAAAACAAGTCATTTTTTCTCGCAAAGGAAAGTCATCATTCATCATTTTTTCCAACCACCAATCTTTCATTTCATTCGAAACTTGAATTTCTTTTTTTAGTAATTCTTTCGTTTGGTCTGAGGTATTGTTTTTAATCTCTTTGCGTCTCGATTGCAATTCGGCTAAGCTTTTTGGACTATTATCAAGAAAATTGGGAATGTTTTTATCGACTTTTGTCATGAAAGATTTTTCCAAAAAGGCATTCAAACCTATTTTTTGAATGGTTTGACTTTGTTTTCCTGAAAATCCTAAGCGTAGCGACCAAAGCGTGTTTTTATCCATTTTTCTATTGGGTTGAATGTGTATTTGACTTTAAATAGTAGAAAAGGTTTAAAATCCTTTTTTACGAAAACGATTTAATTCAAAAAAATGTATCTTTGAGCACTATATTTTTTTACTATGTTAGCTACTGCAAACGATACAACACTAGAACTTTACTTTGAGCAATTCAGGAAAAATATCATCGGAATTAATCAAGAATTTCAATCACCTTTTGGAAACCAAAAAATAATCTACACCGATTGGACAGCCAGCGGAAGATTATACCGTCCAATTGAGGAAAAAATGATGAACGTTTTTGGACCATTTGTTGCCAACACTCATACGGAAACTACCATTTCTGGAACTGCAATGACAATGGCGTATCACGAAGCGAGAAAAATTATCAAACGACATGTAAATGCCAACGATGATGATGTTTTAATTACAGATGGAACTGGAATGACTGGAGTTGTCAACAAATTCCAACGAATTTTAGGACTTCGAATTCCTGAAAATCTAAAAGAATTTACCACTATTCCAAAAGAATTGCGACCAATTGTTCTAATTTCTCACATGGAACATCATTCTAATCAAACGTCTTGGCTAGAAACTATTGCCGATGTTGAAGTAATTCCGTGTGACGAAGAAGGATTATTTTGTTTAGAGAAATTTAAAATTACGTTAGAAAAATACAAAGACAGAAGTTTTAAAATTGCTTCCATCACTTCGTGCTCCAATGTAACTGGAATTCAAACACCATATCACGAAGTGGCAAAAATAATGCACGAAAACAACGGTGTATGCTTTGTTGACTTTGCTTGTTCTGGACCATATGTTGCTATTGATATGCATCCGGATGATGAAAGATATTTGGACGCTATTTTCTTTTCGCCACACAAATTTCTTGGCGGACCAGGAACTACAGGCGTTTTACTTTTTAATAAAAATTTATACAAAAATAATGTTCCCGATTGTCCAGGTGGCGGAACCGTGAGTTGGACCAATCCTTGGGGCGAACACAAATACATCGACAATATTGAAGATAGAGAAGATGGTGGAACACCAGGTTTTCTTCAAGTGATAAAAACGGCTTTGGCTATTCAATTGAAAGAAGAAATGGGCGTGGAAAATATTCAAAACCGCGAACACGAAATTGTTGACTATGTCTTCTCTAGATTGGAAAATATTTCAAATATCAAGATTTTAGCCAATCAACATAAAGATAGGCTAGGAGTAATCTCTTTTTACATTGATGATTTGCATTATAATCTTGGAGTAAAGATGTTGAACGACCGTTTTGGAATTCAAACTCGTGGCGGATGCAGTTGTGCTGGAACCTACGGACATTTTCTTTTGCATGTTGATCAAGAAACTTCCCATGATTTAGTGTGCCAAATTACTTCTGGTGATTTGATGAAAAAGCCAGGATGGATTAGAATGTCGATACATCCAACGACTACTAATGAAGAGATTGAATACGTTTGTAACAACATCATCGCTTTAGCAGAAAATCATAAAAATTGGGCTTCGGAGTATATTTATGATGGTAAAACCAATAATTTCCATCACAAAAACGATGCCTTATCAGAAAAAGAAATGGTTAAATCTTGGTTCAAATAATTTATGGAAAATACTATTATGCTTGCTGTAATCCTTGCTAATGTACTGATTAGTATCAAAGGATTTAATGATGAAATGTTTTTTAGAAAATACCAATTTCATGTAGGTAGTATTCGTTCAGGTGAACAAATTAGAATGTTAACTTCGGGTTTTCTTCATGCCGATTTACCTCATTTGGCGTTTAACATGATTACGCTTTATTTCTTTGCGCCAATTGTTATTCAAACATTAGGTAGTTTTTCATTTATTCTCATCTATCTAGGAAGTTTAGTTTTTGGAAGTTTATTGACAATGGTTTTTCATGGGAATGACTATAGTTACCGTGCCGTTGGTGCTTCAGGTGCAGTGACAGGAGTTTTATATTCTGCTATATTGATGTATCCCGATATGACTATTGGTATATTTGGAATAATCCCAATGCCAGCTTATATTTTCGGAATTCTATATCTTCTATATTCTATATATGGAATGAAATCCAGAACGGATAATATTGGTCATGCCGCTCATTTTGGTGGAGCCATTGGTGGCTATGTTATTACTTTGTTAAAAATGCCTTCGCTTTTACAGGATAATTTATTGATGGTGATTTTGTTAGCAGTTCCAATCATTATTTTGTTTGTAATGGCAAAAGCAGGCAAATTATAATTGGCACAACTTTTGAAAAGTAATAGTTAAATCAATAAAACATTTAGTATGAAAAAGACAGTATTAATTTTAGTAACATTATTTTCTATCATGACACAAGCACAAGAAAATAAACCACAAGTGCCACAAATTTCTGTAACTGGAGAAGGAAAAATTAAAGTTGTTCCAGACAGAGCTACTATTTCCGTTGGGGTTTTGAATACTGGTAAAGATTCCAAAGAAGTAAAAACGCTAAACGACGAAACCGTAGATAAAGTAATCAAGTTTTTAAAGAAAAGTGGCATTGCTGCTACCGATTATAAAACGGATAATGTAAGTCTTTATAAAAACTATGACTATGAAAAAAAGAAATACAACTTTCAAGCGAGCCAAAACATCAGCATTACATTGAAAGATATATCAAAATATGATGAAATCATGATGGGATTAAACGATGTTGGTGTAAATTCAATTCAAGGTGTGGAATTTAAATCGTCAAAAATGGAAGAGCATGAAAGAGAAGCGCGTAAAAAAGCAATGTTAAACGCAAAACAAAAAGCCGAGGATTATGTTTCTGTTTTAGGACAAAAAGTTGGCAAAGCACTTTTAATAACTGATAGCTCTCAAGTCTATTTTCCACAACCAATGTATAAAGGTGCAATGATGGCAATGGCTTCCGATGCAGAAAGCGCTCCAAGAGAAACATTAGCTATTGGCGAAATTGAAATCAATGCTACTGTAACTGTTAGCTTTGTTTTAGATTAAAAAACAAAACTAGTTTAAAATAAAAAGTCTCCAAATTGGAGACTTTTTTATTGTTATATTATTTTGCAGTTTCAGGTGTGCTAGCTGCAGGAGTAACAGGTGTTCCACATACGTGTCCTGGTTGTCCATGTGGAGGATTTGTTCCAGCAGTAGTAGGATTTAATAAAGCTGGTGTTCCTGCAGTAGTTGTAGCTGTTCCAGCAGATTTTGCTTGTTGAGCAGCATTAGGTATAACTGTTTTTGTAAATGCAGGTTGACTTGGAGTAGCCGTTGCATTTGGTTTAGAATTTAATGGCGCTCCAACGGCAATATCACAACGATGACCTGCTTGACCATGTGGTGGATTCATTCCTGGTTTTGTAACTACTTGTTTTTGGTTGGCAACTTGCTGACCTGGTGTTATTGTTTGTGCAGGTTGCTGTTGGGTAACCGTTTGTGGGTTATTAGGTTGCACATAAGTAGATGTTGCAGGAATTGGCGCAACTCTTGGCAAAATGATTTGTTTGTTTGGATCTAAAGTTTTCGTTTCTTCTTCCTCTTTTTTACATGAGGTTAGTAAGGTCAAACTAATAAGTAGGAGTGAACCATATAAAGCATTAATTTTCATAGTTATCATTTTTAAAAAATCAAATATAACTTTATTAAATAAAAAAAGCACAGATTAACTGTGCTTTTTTTGTGGGGAGAGCAGGATTCGAACCTGCGAAGACGTAGTCAGCGGATTTACAGTCCGCCCTCGTTGGCCGCTTGAGTATCTCCCCAACGCTGTTGCGGTTGCAAATATAAAAACTGTTTTCTTATCAGCAAGAAAAATTACTTTTTATTTAATAGTTATTTTTTAATATTCTGAAAACGAATTATATAAAAAATCTCCTGAAAAGGAGATTTTGTTTTGTAAGTAATATAGAGAATATTATTTTGAGTTCAATAATTCTAATACCTTAGATTTTAGTTCTTTGCCTCTCAAATCTTTAGCAACAATTGTTCCTTTTGAGTCTAGGATATAAGTTGTTGGTATTTGTGTTATACCATATTGTTTAGCAATTGGATCATTGAACTCTTTTAAGTTTGATATTTGTGTCCAAGTTAAACCATCCTTAGCGATAGCTTCTTTCCATTTTGCAGCATCTTTATCAAGTGAAACTCCTATGATGTTTAATCCTTTAGTATGTAATTCGTTGTATAATGCAACAACATTTGGGTTTTCTGCTCTACATGGTCCACACCATGATGCCCAAAAATCAATTATAGTAACTTTACCTAAACTTGATTTTAGTGAAACTATTTTTCCTTGGGGATTTTTCGCGGAGAAATCTGGAGCTACTGCACCAACATTTATTCCAGAAGTTGTTGGAATAGCTTTGCTTGCATTTTTGATTTCTTTAATTTTTTCTGCTATTTTTTTTCCTACTTTGGTTTCTTTAAGTTTTTTATCTAAAGCATTAAATTTAATTTCTACATCTTCTATTTTGTGTTCTGGATTTCCAATCATTGATTGAATGATAAGCATACTGATATAAGATTTAGGGTGATCTTTAGGATAACCAAAAAGAAAATCAGTCATATTTTTTTGCAGTCCTTTATATTCTTTTCTCAATGAATTGATAGCTACAGTATCATTTTTCTCTTGAGCTTCTTTCATTTTTGCCATGTTTTTCATTTGAAAATCCATGATTTTTTTCTGAGATGATTTTTGAATTTCATTAGATTTTTGGTTGAAACTATAAAATTCATCATTACTGTATGTACCTCCAATTTTTGATTTAAAAATACTATCTTTATCCACCTCTACAGATATTTCACCCTCTTCAAGAATAAAAGCAACTTTACCATTTACTTTTTCAACTTGTAAAAAATACATTTCAGGCTCTGTTGAATTTCCTTTTATTTCAAATTTCCCATCGATTATTTTAACAGTGTCCACAGCTTTGGCTGACATTCCGTTTTCATCGGGTTTTTCTAAATATACTATACCGTTAGGTAATCCTTTTATAGTTCCTGTTATACTATATTCTCCCTCAGAAAGTGAGTTGCAGGAAACCGCAATTAATGTGATTGCTAATAATAAAATAATTTTTTTCATTTTTTTTAAATCGTTATTTTTTTCGTCTGCAAATGTATTTAATTTATACTGAAACAAAAGTGAAATTAAGGAAAGTTTATAGTATATTAAAAATAACAGTCTTTTTTAATTTAATTTTTTCTAACATAAAAAAATTACGTTTTTTCTTTACAAATGAACTATAAATGTGATTTTTAAGTTAATAAATGGCAAATATTCTTTTTATTCATTGCTAATAAATAAATTTGTTTACCAACTCAAACTACAATGTTAAAAAACACTATTTTCTTAGTGGCAATGTTAGCTACTTTTTTCTGCCAATCTCAAATTTTTATCAATGAATTAGACTCAGATACGCCATCTGTTGATGATAAGGAATTTATAGAATTAAAATCGATAACTCCAAATTTCCCCCTTGATGGCTATGTTTTAGTTTTATTTAATGGAACAGGTTCTCAAGCAAATTTAAGTTATTATGTAATTGATTTAGATGGGTTTGTTACAGATGTCAATGGGTTGTTTCTAATTGGAAATAGTTTTGTTTCTCCTGTTCCTGAAAAATTATTGCCTGAAAGTATTTTTCAAAATGGTTCAGATGGAGTTGGCTTATATCTAGGTTCTTCTTCGGATTTTCCAAATAATTCTTTAGCTACAATCACTAATTTAATTGACGCCATAGTTTATGGGACAAATGATCCAGATGCCACAGAATTAATGGCTTTGCTTGGAGTAACAATTCAACTAGATGAAAGTGCAAGTGGCGCAAGCACTGCCAATTCTATACAAAGAAAAAATGACGGAACATATGAGGCAAAAACTCCAACGCCAGGAGCAAATAACGATGGTAGCGGATTCATTTTTAATGGAATAACAATTTCTACATCAGCTTTCCAAGTTACAGAAGGCAATAATCTTCAAATTACCTTCACAGCTCAAACTCCCGTTGTAAGTGATGTCTTATTTACTTTTTCACTCAGTTCAGGATCGTTAGAAAATGCCGATTTTACGGGTTCGACAAATGTTATAATTCCTTCTGGTACAACTACTTTTTCAACAACTATAACTTTTGTTGATGATGTGTTAGACGAAGGTGATGAAGTCGCTATAATTAAATTTGGACTTTTGCCATCAGGATTTATCCGATTGAATGATTTTATCGAGATTAGAGTTGTTGATAATGATTTTACACAAGCAACATTTGGAACACCTTTAAATCCTACTTATGATTTTGTAGAAAGTACATCGCCAAATGGCTATTATTCTTCCCTTGAAGGTTTAGCAGGTGATGCTTTGAAGCAAGAACTCCAAAATATAATTGCCAATCCAGCCGTTGTTCGCGCTCATAATTATGGAGATATTGTTGATATTCTCAAAGTTGCCGATCAAAATCCTTTAAATAGTAACGAAGTTTGGTTAATGTATGTTGAAATTCCGAGGTCAAAATTAGATTATCAAACAGGAAGTATTGGAACTGGAAAATGGAACAGAGAACATATATATCCACAATCTCGTGGTGGTTTTGCTAATGCCACTGAGGAAACTCCAGATGGTATTAATGTTTGGTTACCAACAAGTGCTGATGATATTGCTGCAGGTCATGCCGATGCACATCATTTAAGAGCTGAGGATGGACCAGAAAATACCAACAGAAGCAACAAAGATTATGGTTTGACGGGTTATAATGGTAGAAATGGTAACCAAAGTTCTTGGAAAGGTGATGTTGCTAGAGCGATTTTCTATATGGCAGTTCGATATAATGGATTGGAAGTTGTCAATGGCGATTTACCCGATACGACTGTTGGACAAATAGGAGATTTAGCAACGTTACTTCAATGGAATCAAACCGATCCTTCTGACGATTTTGAAATGAATAGAAATAACTACATCTACACTTGGCAGTATAACAGGAATCCTTTTATTGATTATCCAAATTTAGCCGATTACATTTGGGGAAATAATGCAGGTCAGGCTTGGTCTTCATCACTTAGTACAAATCAAAATAATATTGATAAAATTGCTTTGCATCCAAATCCTTCGAATGGTAATTTTACAATTTCAGGAGTAAAATCGGATGCAGTAGTTACAATTTATAACATGCTTGGAGCCGAAGTATTTAAAACATCTTTTGATGGAACTTCTGAAATTGAAACTAATCTAACATCAGGAATTTATTTAGCAAAAATTACTTCGGAAGGAAATTCTGTTTCAAGAAAAATAATTATAAAATAAATTATTTATCACCATCAAACATAGCATCTGTCATAGTTTTTATCCCTTTGAATGCAAAATAAACGGATGTTATGCAAATTGTTATTCCAATACCTAAAACCAAGTAATGCCAATTGGTATGTTGGTTCATAAACGCGTTATAAATCACACTTGGACCAATAAACATTAGGGGTAAAGAACCCGCAAGAAATTTAACGCCTTTAGCTAGCTTGTCTTTATTGGTTGCCATTTTTTGATGTTTTATTTCTATGGTACAAAGCAAAGATAAAGCCTAAAGTCGTATGTATTCCAATTACAAACAAAAAAGAAAATATTTTTCTTAATCCGTAAGGATCATTGTTAAAATAACTAAGATTTGAACAAAAAATAATTGATGAATATATTCCACTTACAACTAAGTTGCTCAAAAAATATACAAACAAAAACTTCCATTTTCTTAAAAAATATATACTTGTTATCCATAAAATTGGTACAGAAATCAGTAATATGAAGAAAATAATGACTCCCATTAGTTATTATAACTCTCAACTGCTTTTCTAACGCTTCCAAATTCTTTCAACAATTCAGCCGCTTTTTCATAATCTACCGAAATTTCACTCATAATCATTTTCACACCACGATCGACTAATTTGTCGTTACTCAATTGCATATCGACCATTTTGTTGCCTTTTACTTTGCCAAGTTGTATCATCGTTGCAGTAGAAATCATATTCAAGACTAATTTTTGAGCGGTTCCAGCTTTCATTCGTGAACTTCCTGTAACGAATTCTGGACCAACAACAACGACTATTGGGAATTTTGCAGTCAAAGCCAATGGACTTCCTTCATTGCAAGTAATACAACCTGTGCTGATATTTTGCTCATTGCATTTTTCTAATCCACCAATAACATAAGGAGTTGTTCCCGAAGCAGCAATGCCAATCACAACGTCGTTAGCACCAATGTTTTCGTTTTGTAAATCAATCCAAGCTTGTTCGCGATTGTCTTCGGCATTTTCGACAGCGCGACGAATGGCTTTGTCGCCACCAGCGATAATTCCGTTTACTAAATCAAACGGAACTCCGAATGTTGGCGGACATTCCGAAGCATCAACAATGCCCAATCTTCCTGAAGTTCCAGCGCCAATGTAGAATAATCTGCCGCCAAGTTTTAGTTTTTCGACTACTTTGGTGACTAAGTTTTCAATTTGAGGTAATGCTTTTTCCACAGCAAGCGGAACCGTTTTGTCTTCGTTATTAATATTCGTCAATAAATCAATAACCGACATAGTTTCTAAACTGTCGTAATGCGATGATTGTTCAGTGGTTTTGGTGAAGTTCATTTTAAATTAGTTGTAATATATCAAAGTTACAAAGTTTTAATTCATCGTTTAAAAATTCTTATTGCCTTATTTTAAACAAAAACCGCCAACAAAATCCCTAAAATAATCATCGAAATTTTTGCAATATTAAATTTATGTCCTTCGCTGCTTTCAAAAATAATCGTAGACGAAATATGAAATAAAATTCCAATAACTACGGCTGTGATTTCGGTGTGATATTGCGTAATAAATGGTACATTATCGGAAACAAAAGTTCCTAAAGGTGTCATAAATGCAAAAGAAAGCATGAAGATAAACAACGCTGTTTTATTCAATTCAGCATTGATGAAAAATGTCGTTAAAATAATAGCAATAGGCAAGTGGTGAATAGCAATTCCGTAGGCTAAATCGTGATGATGACCAACTGGAAATCCTTCTAAAAAAGCATGAATACACAAACTGATGAACAACAACCAAGGCATTCGAGCTATTTTATCATGTCCGTGAACATGACCATGTTCCGCACCTTTGGAAAAAAATTCTAAAATAATTTGGAACAAAATCCCAACCATAATGAATATTCCAACACTATGGTTATGAGCTTCATAAACTTCGGGAAGTAAATGCATGACCGTAATGGACAATAAAAAAGAACCACTAAATGCTAATAAGAGTTTTAAATTTTTCTTCTTTTTCGGCTTCAGTAATAATGCAATTACGTATCCTAAAATAACTGATAATAAAGGAAGTAGGTAATTCATTTATTTGAATATCATGATTAAACGTTCACTCGTATTCTTGTGGAATTTCTTCAATTTGTAATCGCCAAAAGTATCTAGTAAATAAATTCCAGCTTCGTCCATCATTTTTTGGAAATCTTCGAGTGTAAAGGCTTTTACTTTTTCTTCAAAATGAAATGATTTCCCATCAGCTTCAAAATCAATTTGCTTGATAATAAATCCATCTAACACAAAACGTTTGATGTGAAAATCAATTTCGTCAACGGTCTTTATTTCTTCTGGAATTAAGTTTTCAAGAACAGTGTAAACATTCATAAAGTCAATTACAGCAAAACCATATTCGGATAAACTTTCTTTAATTGCAATTAAGGTTTGTAAATTATCTTCTTCATTTTCAAAATAGCCAAAACTGGTAAATAGATTGAAAATAGCATCAAATTTTTCTTCGTATGATTCACGCATGTCATGAACGACAAAATGCAAATTATCTCTTTCATTTTTCTTGGCTTCGTTGATACTGTTTTCAGATAAATCGGCACCAATTACATCAAAACCCAATTGGTTTAAATAGATTGAATGACGACCTTTTCCACAAGCTAAATCCAATACTTTGGCTTTTTCGGGCAAGTTTAAGTAATGCGTCAAATTATCCATGAAAACCTGAGCTTCACGGTAATTTCTGTCCTTATAAAGAATGTGATAGTATTTAGTATCAAACCAAGACTCATACCAAGTATTGGTTTCGTCTTTTGCGTTTTTAGTATCGGGTTTTATTGCTTCTGACATTTATTCTTTTCAAATGAATTCTCAACCGACAAATTTAGTGTATTTTTGCCAAAATTATCCCAAGTTTGGGATTTAGTTAATTATTGAAATTGCATTTGTCCCGACAGTTCGGGAGTGCAACTGAAATTGACATTGAAATTGATTTATGGAAAATTTTAAAATGGTGGCCAAAACCTTTTTTGGTTTTGAAGAAATATTAGCAAAAGAATTAAACCAATTAGGTGCTCAAGAAGTGGAAATTGGCACTCGAATGGTAAGTTTTAAAGGTGATAAAGGTTTTATGTACAAAGCCAATTTATCATTGCGTTCAGCACTTAAAATCTTGAAGCCAATTTATTATTTTCGTGCGACTAACGACCAAAATTTATACAAAGGAATTCAAGGAATTGATTGGAGTAACTACCTCAATGCAAATCAAACTTTTGTGATTGATACCACAATTCATTCGGATAATTTCAAGCATTCGCAGTTTGTTTCTCAAAAAGCAAAAGACGCCATTGTAGATCAATTTAGAGATAAAACTGGACAGCGACCAAGTATTGATAAGGATTTTCCAGACTTGAGAATAAATATTCATATTGATAGAGATCAATGTTCGGTTGCATTAGATACTTCTGGTGCTTCGTTGCATCATCGTGGTTATAGAACGGCAACTAATATAGCGCCAATTAACGAAGTTCTTGCCGCTGGCATGCTGTTGCTTTCGGGTTGGGATGGAAGTTCCGATTTTTTGGATCCAATGTGTGGTTCAGGAACTATTTTGGCGGAAGCCGCAATGATTGCGTGTAATATTCCTGCCAATATCAACAGAAAAGAATTTGCTTTTGAAAAATGGAACGATTGGGACAATGATTTGTTTGACCAAATTATTGATGCGTTGATGAAAAGAACAAAAGAATTTCATCATACAATCATAGGTTATGACAAAGCTCCAAGTGCCGTTCAAAAAGCAAAAGACAATATAATTAATGCCAATTTAGAGGATTATGTAACGATAAGTCAAGCTAATTTTTTCGATACTAAAAAAGAAAATGTTGGTCCATTGCACATGGTTTTCAATCCGCCTTATGGTGAACGTTTGGATATTGATTTAGAGCGATTTTATAGAGAATTGGGTGATACACTAAAAAACAATTATCCCAATACCAACGCTTGGTTTATTACTGCCAATTTAGAAGCATTGAAATTTGTTGGTCTTCGTCCTTCAAGAAAAATCAAGCTTTTCAACGGAAGTTTGGAAGCCCGATTAGTGAAATATGAAATGTATGAAGGTAGTAAAAAAGCGAAGTTTCAGCAAGAAAATTAGTTAAACATAAAGCCAACTGTAAACTTTGCAAAACCGTTTTGTACGCGCACATTGTTTCCTGTGTAATAATATGGATATTCATATAAAGAGGTTAATCCTTGGTAAATTCCAACTTCAAAAAACAACTTGTTAATGGTAAATCCTGTTCCTAAATTTATTCCAAAATCAATATTACTTTTTGCTTTTTGTTTATAATCACCAAATGATTTTTCATTGATTAAAAAACCAATTTGTGGCCCAGCAATTACATAGATTTTGTTCCAAAATTTAAAATCTAATGGAATGTTTATATAGGTTAGTTTTGTATCAATCTGATCAATTTCAAAAGGATTAATAACCACAATTTCTTGATCGGGATTGAAATTTGAGTTTGCTTTTGTCCTAGTTCTATCACCTTGTTGTGAGAAAATTAATTTTGGACGAAAAGCTACACTCGACGAAAGTTGTTTTTCATAAACTACTCCAAGTTGTAAACCAAAAGATTCCTCAGCGAGTACTTGTCCAAATCCATCGGTAAAATAGGAATAGTTGACACCAGTAAAAGCTCCAAATTTGTTTTGAGTAAAACTATTATTTGAAATAAATAATAAGATGATAAGTATCTTTTTCATTGTTATTTACGTTTCGCAATCTCTTCTTTTATTTTCTTTAAATTAGAATAGTTTACTGCAACCATTGGTAAGAAGGCAACGGGAATAATTATAAATATACTAAAACCTTGTTTAATTGTTAAAAAAATACCGGTTATAAACTGAACTATTATTATTCCAATTAATAATCCAGAAGCCAATTTTGTAGATTTAGCTCTTTTATGAAGTTCGGTCAATGTTAAGGTCGATAAATCGGATTGGTCTTTCATAGCGTTACAATTTACTTTTTTCTAGGATATTAATAAATTCTTTGATTTGATCAACACCTATTTTTTTTCCTTTGATTATTTTATTTTTGTCTAAGATATAAATTATTGGTGTAGAATAGACATCATATTTTTCTGGAACGTTGTTAAAATGAGCGCCATCATACACATTTATCCAATCTAGTTTTTTTTCATCAATATATTTTAGCCATTTATCTCCTTCAAATTGGGTGTAAAAACTAATTATTTCGATTGGTTTTTTTTCTTTTTTTAACTCGTGATATACTTCTAATAATTTTGGAATTTCAACCACACAATGACTGCAATCTACATCCCAAAAAACTAAAATAGTATAATCAGTTGTGACTTCATTTAGTTTGAAAAACAGTTTGTTGATAACCTCTTGATTGGCATAATAAAGTTTGGTTACTTCTTCACTAGTAGTTGAAGCTTCAATACCAATTTGTTTCATTTTTGGTTGATCGCTAGCTTTTATCATAAAGAGTTCGGGTGCTTTTGCGCCAATCAATAATGGTCGTAATCTATTAGCTTTCTTGATGATTTTATCCACAGCCGTATGGTCGTCATACACATCATTGGCTTTTCCTGTTTTGAAATAGGTATCTGCCATGTGCACAAACACTTTGTCAAAACCTACTATTTTAGAACTTTCATAAGAGTAAGTGAAATAGCTAATCAGTAATTTATTTACTAAACTTCCAGGAGTTGTTTGAACAATCATTTTGTCAATTTCTACCGCAACGCTATCTGGATTTTTTAGCACTACATCATCAAAATAGGTTTTTAATTTTTTGTAGAAAAATGGATTTTTAACAATGGCATCTTCTTTTAAATTTACATTATCCCAATAATGTTTTTTATAATATTTAAACACAGCTACACTATCAGGTCTTCCGTTTGATGCTTTTGGGATATCTTTTAGGAGTTTGTCAATTTTTAGATTTAAAACGGTTCCAAGTAGGTTGTTTTTATTTTTCTCCCAAACTTGGTTTTCATAGTTTTTAAAATTCTTGTCGAGCAACTCTCTTTCGTTTTTTATAAAAGCTATAGAATCTGTTTTTGATTTTCCTTTAGCTCTTTGTTTGATACCGTCAAACTTTTTAGATTGTTCGTTTATATGTTTTATGTAACCAAAAAAATCATTCAGTATAGGTGCATTTTTTGCTTCTAAATTGCTCACCATATTGGCATCAGCCGAAGAGTTTATTTCTAAAATTTGGTTGTCATTTTCGATAAAAAAATCAAACAAAAGGTTTTTCTGTTGTCCAACTAAGGAATATATACCTTTATCTAGTTTGGTTTTTCCTTTAAAAATAATTTTTCCATTCTTGATTGTTCGACAAGTATCTTTAATATAGGTTTTGTCAAACTGATAGAAGGTAAGATAGGCTAGCGAATCGCTATAGTTTTTTAAGTTGATTGTTACTTCATAGCCAGATTGGGCTTTTGCAATAAAAAAAGAAAAGCTTAAAAGAAAAGCTAGAACTAGTCTATTCATGGTTTAAATAATTTTTATCACAAAAATATACTTTTCTGAAAAGAATACCAGTTAATGAAAACAAAAAAACATCTTGACGAATCAAGATGTTTCTCCCCAAAAGTATTTACTATAAACCTAATCTAGTAGTATAATACCCTTTTCTTCTAAATGAAATTTAATAATGTCTTCGGAATAGTCATATTGTTTTGCTAAATCAGGAACAGGAATTCCCGATAAAAATAGCGTCACGATGGTATGTACTATATTTGGTCGTAATGTTTCGATTTTCTCTTCTTCTTTTTCAGGAATGGCTATTATCGGTGTGTCAACAATATCTCTAAAATTGCTGAGTTTTGTGATAACATTTCCAAGATCAGATTCAGGGATTTCTAGTGTGTTTCCTTCTCCTTTGTTGTTTGGAGCTTGAGTGAGAACTACAATTTTTCCGTTAGCTCCATTATTTTTATAATGAATGCTATAATTAAAGTTAGCAGTATCCATAGTAATATGAATTAAGTTAATTTCGAGATTTAGGGTATTGCAAATATACCTATAATTAACTTTACAGAATATAACTTTAACATTTTAAATGTTAACCACGTTATTAACAAAAAGCTATTCGATCACTTTAATGCCTTTTAAAAATATCCATCGCATGACTAATTTTTCTCCCAATGGTGATTGAATAGCTTGAAATTTAGGAGCTAAAATTGTTCCAACTACAAATGCAGTAATAGGAATCCAATAACCAGTCAAATTAGTATATTGCTCTATTAAAAATCGAAATAAGATAAATAAAACAGCGAAACAAAGTAGGTTGAATATAAATGCTTTTGTTTTTTTTGACATGACTTTTTAGTGTTTTAAAAAAGAAACTATTTTTTCTTCTTCTTTTTTTCTTCTTTTTTCTTTGGTTTTACCGTTGCTTTATAAAAAGGAATAAAATAAGAAACAGTATAATTAAATCCTACACCAAACTCACCAGCATACGTTCTATTAAAACCAGGAATATATAAGTTTTCAAAATTATTTGGTTGTTTTTGCGACAGTAATCTATTCAAGCTGAAACTAAAACCAACAAAAATATTATCAAAAACTTCGGCTTTAACACCAACAACTGCTTCTAGCCATTGTGCAGTTAATCCAGTATATTCTTCACCTGATACTACCTCTGGCGATTCACCAAGGTAAGGATTAGGATTATAGATTTTATAACTGTTTAGGGTTTGACTAAATGTTCCAAATCCGTAGCGCAAACCAACAAAGATTTGGTTTTCCATATCGAGCCAATTCTCATAGGTATTATAATTAAAACCGATTTTTACATAAGAACCTTTGGTAGTGAAATTCAACTGTTCTTCATCTACGGTTTTGTTTTCATTACCAATTTCTGCAGCTAAATAATGTTTTCTTGTTAATCGATAATCGCCAACAAATTCAATTCCACGATACTCATCTTCATAAAAAGAACGGGATAATTTGAATAAATCAACACCAACACGAATTCCATAACGCTCTTTTTTTATAGGAATACTATCGGTTTTAGCGGTTGTCTCTTTCGGCTGTTCGCTTGTTACTTGTCCATTAACTATCAATGAAAACAGCAGTAGCGCAATACTAAAGGTATATTTTAACGTGTATTTCATTTTCAGTAGTTATCGAATTGTTTTCTATATTGATTGCTTGCATCCAAAAACCATCGGCTAGCGGCGTGTCTGTTTTTATAATTCCATCAGTAGTATTAAGTTCCATAATGGTTTTATAACCACAAGCGCGTGATACATAAACATTTTCAAGAGTATAATTAAACGTTAAAAAATCCTCATTGATGAGTAACGGATTCGTGCTTGTACTATTTATAATAAATTTATACTTAGTTGTTGTATCTTCTAAATTTAAAGGTATTTTTATAGAAGAACTATTCGAAAGAAATCGGCTATCGCCAGTAGCACTCTCATTTAAAACTACTGGTATTGTTTCTCCATCTGCAATAACTTTCAAATTTGGAACGTTCTGTTTTACTGTTTGATCGCCAATTTGATAAAACTCAATTACCAATCTTGGTGTGGTTTCATCACTACAGATATCGTCTTTTTCGCAAGAGGAAAAAGTGATGGCAAATAATACTATAAAAAGCAATTTTTTCATAAAAACGAAATGGATTTATCTAAGTTCCAAAAGTACAACATTTTCAACATGATGCGTCTGAGGAAACATATCAACTGGTCGAACGCGAGTTACCTTGTATTTTTCGTCCATCAAAGCTAAGTCTCTAGCTTGTGTAGCCGAATTACAACTTACGTAAACAATTTTTGGCACATTAGTTTTTAATAACATTTCCACCACGTCTTTGTGCATTCCGTCGCGTGGCGGATCGGTAATGATAACATCAGGCTGACCGTGTTGATTGATGAAATCGTCGTTAAAAACGTTTTTCATATCGCCAACATAAAATTCGCAATTAGTAATTTCGTTGCGCTTGGCATTTTCTTTCGCATCAGCAATGGCTTCTGGAACGGCTTCTACACCAACTACTTTTTTTGCTTTTTTCGAAACAAACTGTGCAATAGTTCCTGTTCCAGTATATAAATCATACACCACTTCATTACCCGTTAAACCTGCAAATTCTCTAGTGATTTTGTACAGTTCATACGCTTGGTCCGAATTGGTTTGATAGAACGATTTAGCATTGATGCTAAAATGCAAACCTTCCATTTCTTCTAAAATATAATCACGTCCTTTGAACAGTTTTATATCTTGGTCATAAAGTGTATCGTTAGCTTTGCTATTGATAACATATTGCAGCGATGTAATTTGTGGAAATTGTTCCACCACATGATTTAAAAGTAATTCACGTTGTGCTTTGTTTTCTTTAAAAAACTGTATCAACACCATGATTTCTCCTGTAGAAGCTGTTCTAATCATTAACGTTCGCAATAAACCTTCGTGATTTCGAGCATCAAAAAAAGCTAAACCATTTTCTATTGCAAAACGTTTAATTTCGTTGCGAATAGCATTGGACGGATCTTCTTGCAAATGACATTTTGAAATGTCCAAAATCTTATCCCACATTTTTGGAATGTGAAATCCTAGCGCACTTCTGTTTCCTAAATCGTCTTCCGATTTTATCTCGTCTTCGGTTAGCCAACGCTGATTAGAAAATCCAAACTCCATTTTATTACGATAGAAAAATTGTTTCTCCGAACCTAAAATGGGTTCAAAATCAGGTAATTCTATTTTACCAATACGTTTTAAATTATTATAAACTTCTTGATTTTTATAAAACAACTGTTGCTCATATTTCATATTCTGCCATTTGCAACCGCCACAAGCTCCAAAATGTTGACAAACTGGTTCTATTCTGTTTTCAGAAAAAGAGTGAAATTTAATCGCTTTGCCTTCAAAATAGGCTTTTCTTTTTTTGAAAGTTTGTACATCGACCACATCGCCAGG
The DNA here is from genome assembly GCF_004362665.1 of Flavobacterium dankookense. Lineage (GTDB taxonomy): Bacteria > Bacteroidota > Bacteroidia > Flavobacteriales > Flavobacteriaceae > Flavobacterium > Flavobacterium dankookense. The sequence continues at coordinate 412,528 of NZ_SNXR01000013.1, forward strand.
AACAACGTTGGGTATAAAAATAACTTGACCTTCGGGTGCTTTAGCTACAGATACGCCTTTCGCACCAGCATCTAAAACAGTTATATTTTCAAAAATGACTTTGTTTGTTTGTTTTCTTCCCATAGCGCAAAAATAAACTATTGAACAAAACTGCCCATCGTTTTTAAGAATTTATTTTCTGCTAAAAACAACAACGACGCGATTTCTCGCGCCGTCGTCTAAATATAGTTTGGGTAGTGTTTATTTTTAATACGAAATATTCAAAGTTCCATCCGTTAGCGAAAGGTTGTCCATGTTGATAGTTGACAACATGCCAGAGAATGTTCCGATTATTTTGGTATCATTACTTTCGGTGATATCACCCGTTATTTCGATGCTTCCCATTTGATAATGCGTTCCATTGTTTACATATTGAACAAAGTAAATACTTTCTGAACCCAATTTTTCTTTTCCTAAAGCTACAGTAATATTTTTTGTAGCATCGTCAATTTGAGTTCCTTGAATCACTAAATCGGTATAACCAACATAACGTTCTTCAATTACTTTTAGTGTGCCAAACGTTCTTGCTTCGCCATTAATTTTTAAAGTTAATGTTCCTGTTGCGTTATGAACGATAATGTTGCTGTTTTGATTGTCATCATCGTCAGAACACGAAACAAAAGTCGCAGTAAAAACGAGTAGGGTTAAAGCGTAAATAATTTTTTTCATAGTCTTTGTAGATTTGTTTTCTCAAAGATGACTCTTCTACAAGTGTTTCACAAAAATTCTCTATAAACGGTTGCAAAAAATCGTTGTTATTAATTTTGAGTTATTTTTTAGCACAAAAAAAAACGCCTTCAAAAGGCGTTTTCAATCTATGTTCTTGTAATGTATTTAGTGTGCTACATTAATCACACCGTTTGTTATGGTTACGGTTGTACCGCTTTCGCTAGTTAGTATCGCTGAGAAAGTACCTTTAATTTTAGTGTTAGAACTTTCAGTGATGTTAGCCGTTATTCCAGATTCTGATGCTTGATAAAAAACAGCACCATCAAAATATTGAATGAAATAAACGCTATCAGCACCTGTTGTTTCTTTCCCTAAAGAGATAGAAAGCATCTTAGTGGCATCATCCGTTTGAACAGCATCAACAATAAAATCGGTATAGTCATCATATACATCTTCTTCAACAATTGCGTCTTTGAACCTTTTTTCTGCACCATTAATCTTGGCACTTATGTCGCTGCTTTTAGAATCGCTATCACTTGAACATGACGAATAACTGAAAGCCACAGCTACAAAAGTTATAATACTTAGAATTTTTTTCATTTTATTGGTTTTAGGTAGTTAGCAAATTTAAAATTTAATTTTCAAAAAAGCCTTATAAAATTCTGATTATAATATTCATTTTTTTATTAGTCATTCATTTTGAGTTAAGTAATTATTGTTAATTAGTTAAATATTTGTTAAAACAAAATAAGTAATATACTACATTGATAATTCTTACGTTATTTGCTTTGAGCGCTCATTTAAAATAAATAATAACCTTTAAATGAATTAAAACATGGCGAGACAAAATTTAATCTCTGTCGAAATAGTAGATGCAGTAGTTGCAGAAGCTATAGTAACTATTAATAACACAAGAACCGAGTTTCCGTTTTTGATAAACCTTTCTGCCGAAGAGCGAAAGAATTTCAGAAAAATGGGACCAAAGAGTGTTGATTATGTAAACGAAAACTTATTGGGAGCCAACCAGTTTCCATCGAGTTTGCCTGCCGATTTTCCTGTTGCTGAATTTACTAAAGACGTTGCAGCTATCAACAAGTTGTATCCTTTATTAATCGCTTCGCAGGCATTAACAGAGGCATTGAACGATACTATCTTAGCCCTTTCGTCGGACGCGATGAAAGAAGCTGACGAAGTATATGGCTTTTTAAAAGTAGCTGCTAAACGGGATGCCAATGCGAAAGCGTTGGTTGAGCAAATGGCGAGACGATTCAAAGGTCAAGGAAAAAGAAAAACCGAATAGTTAACCCTTTAATTAAAAGCAACCAGCTCCAACGAGCTGGTTTTTTTATGCCTTGTAGTGAAGTTCTCTTCCGAAGAGAACTAGTTTAGCTCAGAAGAGAACTAGTTTAGTTCGGAAGAGAAATAGTTTAGCTCAGAAGAGAACTAGTTTAGCTCAGAAGAGAACTAGTTTAGCTCAGAAGAGAATTAGTTTAGTTCGGAAGAGAACTAGTTTAGCTCAGAAGAGAACTAGTTTAGCTCAGAAGGGAACTGGTTTAGTTCAGAAGAGAACTAGTTTAGCTCGGAAGAGAACTAGTTTAGTTCAGAAGAGAACTAGTTTCGTTCGGAAGGGAACTAGTTTCGTTTGGAAGAGAACTGGAATTGGATTATTTATTAGTAGGAATTATTATATTTGGGGAAATATGAGTTTTATGTCAAAAGAAAGTTTATTTAATCATGTTAGAAATGAGGATGTCGTTATTTGGGCTGGAGCTGGACTATCCTTATATGCTGGTTATCCAAGTGGAGAACAGCTTAAAAATATTTTAATTGATAATTTGACTGCAAATGAAATTAGCGAAATAAATACATCACAAAATTTACCAGAATTAGCCGAAGATATTTATAGAATTAAAAATCATAATCGAAATTTTTTAATTAATGTGTTAAAAAAGACTTTCTTGAATCACATACCAATTTCAACTAAAGTACATGATAACATATCTAATATTCCACATTTCAAAACAATAATTACAACCAATTATGATGAATTATTTGAAAAAGCATATAAAAATAGGTCGGAAGTAATTTATTCATCAATGAATATACCATACGTGAGTAAAGACAAAACAAATCTATTTAAAGTTCATGGTAGTTTTATAGAGCCAAATAGTCTAATAATTACTAAATCCGATTATAATAATTTTTTTAAAGCATCTAGAGATAATGAAGTTTTTTGGACTGTAATAAAAGAAAGAGTATCAACAAAGTGTGTGTTGTTTTTAGGATATAATCTAGAAGACCCAAATACATCTGTCATTTTTGATAAAATATCTGACGAACTTAAAGAAAATCGAAAAGAATATTATTTTATTGCACCAAATATACCTCCATTAAAAGAAAAAGATTTAAATCACAAGGGAATAAATTATATAAATTCAACTGCAGAAGATTTTATCGATGAATTGATTTTAAATATAAAAGAAAATATAGTATCTGATTTAGAATTAGGTAGAACTAGTGCTGATACTTTTAATACTTTTCTAAATAATTTTAGTTTAAAATCTGAATTATTAGCACAAAACAATAAATTCAAATTAAAATCAATAAATGGCTTAGATGGAAAAGTTGAAGGTATAATTGATTTAAAGTTTAAAGATGATGAAGAATATATTAAAAGGTTTAGAGAGATAGTTAATGGTAAATCAATTGGTGAAATAGAATTATCAAGAGAAAAGCTGGAAAAATTAGAATTCAGAGTTTCAGGAATAAAATTAACTGAAATTAATGATAATAATATGTTTGTAATTAAAACTGCACCAAAAAAAATATTAAAAATTGATGTTAAGTTTGTTGATGGATTTGAGATAAACGATTTAGAAACAAAAATCTTTAGTACTACAGATTTTGTTGAGTTACAGTTAGAATATAAAAATTCAATTATTAAAATAAAAATAGAAACTACTAAAGGTTCGATTATAAATTATAATCTTAGTTTTGAATATTTTAAAGATTTTACAAGAGTTAAAGACGGGATAGATTTATATACATTGCAAGAGAATATTGGCCTTTCAAAACAATTTACTGTTTTTACTGATAAGCCTGGAGAGAAATTTAGAAAATCATTTCCAGAATTTCCAGAATTAGTAAATCAAGCCAAAAATTACAAGAAATATTTTGAGGATTTAAGAATGATTGAGGATTTTTTTAATATCCGTTTCATCAATTTTAGTTTTGCTTCAATTGGAAATGATAATTTCAACATTGTTGAAAAAATTATTTCAGTAATTAATGGAGAAATTTTACATTATGATTTTGATGGAGAATTAAGTTCAGAATATGAGTTTGATAATGCAGAAGAGTCTATAAAATATTTTAAGGATATAAATGATTTAAATCCAACTGTTGAATTTAATATTGATGAAAATGAAATTGTTGAATTACATAATCAAAAAATTAGTTTAGGATATAGAAAAATTCAAATAATAGAATCATACATATACAATTTTGAAGAACTTTTAGAGAGAAAGAATAGAAAAGTTATTTTTAAAAGTAAATGTGATAAAATGACTATGTTTTATCACAATTGTGAAGAGTTTAAATTAATTCAATAAAAATCAATGAAACACCTCGCACTCCTTCGCGGCATCAACGTATCAGGACACAATATGATAAAAATGGAAGCGTTGAAAAACATGCTGGAAAACATGGGTTATTCGGATGTGGTAACGTATATTCAAAGTGGTAATGTGTTTGTTACTACTGACGAAGAAAGTGGTTCGGCTGTGGGTTTTGCCATCAAACAAGAAATCTACAAAGTCTTTGGACACGATGTTCCGGTGATTGTGGTTACTAAAGACGATTTGGAGTTGTGTTTTAAAAACAATCCGTTCCTAAAGGAAAAAGAGGTTGATACTAAGAAATTATACGTTGCTTTTATCTCTAAAGAATTACCGAGTTCGGCTATCAATGAACTCAAAATAAGTCAGTTCAAACCCGATGAAGCCGTGATTGATGGCAATCGTATTTTTATAAAGTATGACATCGGCGCAGGAAAAACGCGCTTGGACCAAAAGTATATAGAGAAAAAATTGAATGTTGTGGCTACGATGCGCAATTGGAATTCGGTGACGAAGCTTTTGGAGATGTATGAATAATTTTTGATGATAATTTTTCGTCAGTTCGAGTGATTTTTGAAAAAAATTATATCGAGAACAAGAAAAATTTCATCAAAAATGGGTTCTCGATACATTTTTGTTCCGTTTCTCTACACAAAAAACACTCGAACTGACGCTTTTAATAATTGTAACCCATAAAAATAACAATACTACTATAACATTGAATTAGCATTTGTGGTTTAAATTTGTAATTCAATTTAAAAACACAACAATTATGAAAAGAAATGCTACCGCAGTTTGGAAAGGTTCCGTTAAAGAGGGAAAAGGAGTGCTAACAACACAAAGTACCACCTTAAACGATACACAATATTCATTCAATTCGCGTTTTGAAGATGGCGTTGGAACCAATCCAGAAGAATTGGTTGCTGCAGCACACGCAGGTTGTTTCTCGATGCAACTTTCGGCTTTTATTGGCGAAGCAGGTTTTGAAGCGACAAGTATTCAAACGAAATGTGAAATCAACTTAGTAACAGGAACTATCATTGGTTCTCACTTAACGGTTGAAGCTTCTATTCCTGGAATATCCAACGAAACATTCCAAGAACTAGTAACCAAAGCTGAAAAAAACTGCCCAATTTCTAAGTTATTCAACACTGAAATTACATCAACGGCTACTTTGGTTTAAGCTTTTGAAATAGATAAATATAAACCTCATTTCTTCATTGAAATGAGGTTTTTTTGTGTGCGGAAAAATGTAAATTAGCAAGAAATAAAAATCACAACCATGAAAAAAATAGAAGAAGAAATCGATAACAGAACATTTGGTCAGCGAGTAGCTGATAATGTTGCCAATTTTGGCGGAAGCTGGACGTTTATTATTTCGTTTTTTATATTTATTATTATTTGGATAGCTTTTAATGCCTATGTGCTGTTGAATAAAGGATTTGATCCGTATCCGTTTATTCTTTTGAATTTGATATTGTCTTGTTTAGCTTCGCTTCAAGCGCCAATAATAATGATGAGCCAAAACCGTCAGGAAGAAAAAGACCGCGAACGCGCCAAAAAAGATTATGAAGTAAATCTGAAAGCGGAAAACGAAATTAGAGCATTAAATAAAAAATTAGACAAGCTAATTGAACTGCAAGAGAAAAGAAATGGCAATTAAAAAATTACGAATTATAAATTACAAATTACAAATTACAAATTACAAATTACAAATTACGAATTACGAATTGTATGAAAGAGAATATTATTCAGAGTAAGAGCTATGCTTTTGCCATAAGAATTGTAAAAGTCTATCAGCGTTTATGTAGTGAAAAAAAGGAGTTCATTTTGAGCAAACAACTATTGCGTTCTGGAACTTCAATTGGTGCTAACATTGAGGAAGCGATTGGAGGTCAATCGAGCAAAGATTTTTTTGCTAAACTAACTATTGCATATAAAGAAGCAAGAGAAACGCACTATTGGATTAGATTATTAACTGATACAGGCTATCTTGAAAAAGAAGAAAGTGAAATTTTGCAAAACGATATAACGGAATTATTGAGAATTATAGCTGCTATTCAAAAAACATTACGCGCAAACAATTCGTAATTCGTAATTTATAATTCGTAATTATATTTTACTTTTGCTACATGGATGATTTCTCTCCACAAGAAGGAATTGATATTTTAGAATAGCCCATTAGTGAGTTTGGGTAATAAATTAAAAATTATGTCAGTTTTAGAAAAATTAACTTCCGCAGAAGCAATTGATTTAGAAAACAAATATGGTGCGCACAACTATCATCCGCTACCAGTAGTTTTGAGTAGAGGTGAAGGTGTTTATGTTTGGGATGTAGAAGGTAAAAAATATTATGATTTCCTTTCGGCTTATTCGGCAGTAAATCAAGGTCATTGTCACCCAAAAATTGTTGGTGCTATGATGGAACAAGCACAAACCTTAACGTTGACTTCTCGTGCTTTTTACAATGATAAACTAGGCGTTTACGAAGAATACATCACCAAGTATTTTGGTTTTGATAAAGTACTTCCTATGAATACAGGAGCAGAAGCTGTTGAAACGGCTTTGAAAATCTGTAGAAAATGGGCGTATGAAAAGAAAGGAATTGACGAAAATCAAGCACAAATTATTGTTTGTGAAGGTAATTTTCACGGAAGAACAACGACTATCATCTCGTTTTCCAACGATGAAAATGCCAGAAAGAACTTTGGACCTTACACCGCTGGATTTATAAAAATTCCTTATGATGATATCGAAGCATTAGAAAAAGCGATAACATCGTCTCCAAATATTGCTGGGTTTTTAGTAGAACCAATTCAAGGAGAAGCAGGAGTTTATACTCCAGCTGCTGATTATTTGGCGAAAGCCAAAGCATTGTGCGAAGCCAATAACGTTTTGTTTATTGCCGATGAGGTTCAAACCGGAATTGCTCGAACAGGTTCCATTTTGGCAGTTTGCGGAAATTGTACTTGTGAAAAAGCCTGCGAAAAACAATCGACTTATGTTGCTCCAGATATTTTAATTTTAGGAAAAGCATTGTCTGGTGGTGCTTATCCCGTTTCGGCTGTTTTGGCTAATGATGCCATTATGAATGTGATTAAGCCAGGACAACATGGCTCCACTTTTGGAGGAAATCCAATTGCAGCTGCGGTTGCCATTGCAGCACTTGAAGTGGTGAATGACGAAAATTTATCCCAAAATGCGCGCCGATTGGGAGCAATTTTCAGAGAAAAAATAGGAGCGTTTGTAGCCAATTCCAATATTGCAACACTAGTTCGCGGAAAAGGTTTGTTGAATGCTATTGTTATCAACGATACGGAAGAAAGTGATACCGCTTGGAATATCTGTATGAAATTAGCTGAAAACGGATTGTTAGCCAAACCAACTCATGGCAACATTATTCGTTTTGCACCGCCATTAGTAATGAACGAAGAGCAATTGTTAGATTGTATTTCTATTATTATAACTACGCTAAAAGAATTTGAGAAATAAAAACTCAAATATGTAGATATAAAAAACCGTCTCGTTACAATAACAAGACGGTTTTTTTATAATTAGAGAGTAAGGATTATTGTCCCATCATTTCTCTCATTTTCTCTTGAACAGCTTGTGGATCTTGCATTCCTTCTAATCCAAAAGTCATTATCATCCAAACTGTCATTAGTAGATAAATAGCACTTAGTACGATACCAATGATAGCTAAAATTCTTCCTATGTTTAGATTAGAATAATTTGTATAGGATTGAGGACTGACGTTATATAAAGCACTATCCTTTTTAGCTAAAACTAAAGCGACAATACCTAAAATTAATCCAAGAATTCCATAGCAACAGCAAGTTACAATAGATAAAATACCTAAAATTAAAACAGCAGTCGCATTAGGCAGTTTCTGTCCAGTTTCAAAGTTGTTAAAGTTTGATTGTTCCATAAAAAAGTTATTTAGTTAATTAATTGGTTAAACGATAAAAATAAGAAACGACTATGATGATAGCATTGATTACCGCTAAACTGATAATCGCTTTTTGATAGTTCCTTGATTTGTCAATAAAATGAAGTGCTAAAACTAAAAAGAATAATACTGTTGTAAAAATTGCTGGAAACATATTGAAAGCACCAACAAAATCACCTTTGATTAAAAGCAGGAAAGAACGTTGAGTTCCACAACCGAAACATTCAATACCCAATAGTTTTTTATTCATACAAGGTAACATGTATTCTTCCATTGCATTTCTTTTTTTGATGTAACAAGTTTACAAATTATTTTTTAATAAAAAATTGTATCGGTTTAAACTTTCTTATTTTTGAACTAAAATTATAAAGAAATGTTTCAAGTAGGCGATAAAGTTTCGGTACTAGACGATGCAATTGATGGCGTTGTGGTAAAAATAAATGGTGATACCATTACTATTGAAACCACCGATGGATTTCCGTTATCCTTCAAAGCTAGTGAATTAATAAAAATAGGTAATGCTGATGCGATGACTTTAAACTTCAATAAAAACGAAGTTATAAAAGCGAAAGAAATTCCAAAACCGAATTACATAAACAAGGAAAAAAAATCTAAAAAAGAAGTTCCTGTACCCGAATTTGATTTGCACATCGAAAAATTAGTTAAAAATTATAAATCGATGAGCAATTATGATATTCTAACACTTCAGTCTGAAACGGCTAAAAAACATATTGAATTTGCAATCAGGAATAGAATTCCAAAAATAGTTTTAATTCATGGAGTAGGTGAAGGCATTCTAAAATCGGAACTCGATTTTATGTTGGGAAGATATGAAAACGTAACCTTTCAAGATGCGAATTACCAAAAGTATGGTCTTGGTGCTACTGAGGTATATTTTAAACAAAATACTAAATAAAAAAAGTCTCCACGTCGGAGACTTTTTTTGTGATTTCAAAAACTAACCAATTATATAAAATTAAAATTATTCTTAAGCGATGTTGCTTTCTTGACCAACGATTTTTTTCAAAACCGCTTTGATTAATACTTTGTTAGTAGTAATACCAGAGTTAATCAATTGTTTTCTACCGAAAGATAAAGTAGTTGATTTTGTTTGAGAAGTTGATTTTGCACTTCCAACAAACCATACTGCAAATTCAGTAGTAGTTGTAGCAACAGTATTTTCAGAAGTTGTAACAGTTGTAGTTGGCTCAACAATAGTTACTGTTTCTTTTTTGTCTTGACCAAAAACGTTAGATGTAGATAAAAACATAAACACGAACAATACAAATAATTTAACGCTAGTTACATTTTTTTGAGCTGTTGTGAAAGTTGTTGTCATATCTTTTATTTTTAGTTTGTGTTTTAATTCTGAACCAAAACTACGTCGAGAGTTGTCTGAGGTGAAATTTTTTCGATAATTAACCCCAAAAGTCGTTTAAACGACAAAATCAATGATATCAAGGGTTTTGAGCGTTTTTTTGATGCACTTAATCTATGAAATGTTAAAAAAACGTGTATTTCACCGATGAAATTCCAATAATTTCTATGAACTACATCTTTTAAAACATAAACCTTTCTCAAAAGAGTGAAGAATGCTAAAATCTTAGTAAATTAGCATCATAGAAAAAAAACAACATTAGAATGAAAGTGGACAAAAAAGGACATACTACTACAATAAGGAATACACAATATCCAACAGCTGAGTTTTTGCAAAAGCTCACACACGAATACAATAGTTATAAAAACCAAAACCTTATCATTGATTTATCGCACGACAAAGCAATAACGATGGCAGATGTAAAATTGTTTTCCGATATGATAAAACTGCATAAGAAAGAAAAGAAATCATTAGTATTAGTAGTTAATGATATTGATTTTAATGCTGTTCCCAAAAATATTGTTCTAGTTCCAACACTACTTGAAGCACATGATATCATCGAAATAGATGAAATTGAACGCGACTTAGGTTTCTAAAGAATTACAATGAAGTTAACTATACTAGGTTGCTATGCGGCAACACCAAGAACGATTACCAATCCAACATCGCAAGTATTAGAAATCAGAAACCGAATGTTTCTTATCGATTGTGGCGAAGGAACTCAAGTCCAATTGCGAAAAAACAAAATCAAATTCTCAAAAATCAATCATATTTTTATTTCACATCTTCATGGAGATCATTTTTATGGATTGGTAGGTTTGATTTCTACCTTCATGTTGCTCAATCGTCAAACCGATTTACACATCTACGGTCCAAAAGGAATTAAAGAAATTATTTTACTTCAATTGCGCTTTTCCAATTCGTTTACGGGTTATAATCTTTATTTTCACGAATTAACCGCAACAGAAAGTGAAATAATATATGAAGACGAAAAAGTCATCGTCAAAACCATTCCTTTAAAACATCGAATTTATACCAATGGTTTTCTTTTTCAAGAAAAAATAGGCGACAGAAAACTAAACGTTCAAGCCGTCGAAAAATATGAAATCGAAACCTGCTACTATCAAAATATCAAAAACGGTAAAGACATTACGCTCGACAACGGAACCATTATCCCAAACGAAACCCTGACTTTTGATCCAATTCCGCCAAAAAGTTATGCCTTTTGCAGCGATACGATGTATGACGAAACTATAATTCCGATAATTCAAAACGCCGATATTCTCTATCACGAAACTACTTTTCTTGAAACCGAAGCAGACAAAGCCGAAAAAACAATGCACAGCACAGCCAAAGAAGCAGCGCAAATTGCCACTAAAGCCAACATAAAACAATTAATTTTAGGACATTACAGCACACGATACAGCAATATAGAACTTTTCAAAGACGAAGCCCAAACGATATTTCCAAACGTCCTTTTGGCAGATGATGGAAAGAGTTTTGAATTTGATTAAAATAATTTGGAGCGAATCGTTCGGGCTTTTCTATAAACGCAATTCCTGCTGTTCGTTCCAATCTGTCATTGCGAGGAATGAAGCAATCTTTCAGAGAAATTCGTACTACGCAATGACAGGATTTCCACTTCCATCAGGGCTAAACAGCAAACCATTTTATAACCAGAAAACTTAGTAAATTAGCAGCATCAAATCAACAACAATGAAAGACCTTAGCAATTATAGAAAATCCTATGAAAAAAGCGAACTTCTAGAAACCAATATTCCCGAAGATCCGATCAATCTTTTTCACAAATGGTTTTATGAAACAGAAGAATTTGGAAATCTAGAGGAAGTAAACGCCATGACGGTTGCTACCATTGGTTTGGATGGATTTCCAAAAAGTAGAGTAGTACTCTTGAAAAAGTTCAACGAAGAAGGTTTTATTTTCTACACCAACTACAATTCCGAAAAAGGAAAAGCCATCATAAACAATCCAAATGTTTGTCTTTCTTTTTTTTGGCAAACTATGGAACGACAAGTTATCATTAAAGGAATAGCCGAAAAAACAAGCGATATAGTTTCTGATAATTATTTCAACTCTCGTCCAGATGGTAGTAAACTAGGAGCAATTGTTTCATCACAAAGCGAAACTATTCCATCAAGAGATTTTTTAGACAACAAGTTGAAAGAACTAGAAAACGAATATGAAGGAAAAGAAATCCCGCGACCAAATCATTGGGGTGGATTTTTAATTCGTCCAATAGAAGTAGAATTTTGGCAAGGAAGAGCCAATCGTCTTCATGACAGAATTCGTTATAAATTAGAAGACAATTATAATTGGAAAATTGATAGATTATCACCTTGATAGTTAAAATGTCGATTAATTGAGAATATAAAACCACTTTTAGAGTGGTTTTTTTGTTTTTATGCCTAAATAAAAATATCGACGAACTGCATTTAAGTAGGAAATTATCTTTTTTAAAATTAA
>NZ_SNXR01000014.1 GCF_004362665.1 Flavobacterium dankookense
ATTCTATATCGCTATTCTTTCGTTTAGCGGGTGCAAAAGTAAGCATTTCTTTTTACCAAACAAGCTTTTTTGAAAATATTTTTTAAAATTATTTTTAATAATCTCCTGTCAGTAAAAATATCAATGAACTCCCTATTGCGGGGTGCAAATATAAAAACTATTTATCCCCTAATCCAAATATTTTTTAACCTTTTTTTTGCCTTTTTCTTAAGTGGTTGATTATATGTTTTTTGAAAATGAAAATGGAAGCTATAAAGTATCCAAAAGATATAAAAAATCAATTTCATTGACAAAAACACGAATTGTCCTAGTCAAATCTAATTGATTTTGAAGGTGAAATTTTAGTAATAAGATAAGCAGGAATTAATAAAACAAGTACTATTATAGTAATTGTACTCATGTTTAATAAAAAAATATGCCATAAATTTATATCAATAGGAACATTTTTTACATAATAACTTTCTGGATTCAATTGTACAATACCAAAATACTTTTGAATTAATAAGAATAAAAAAGCAATTACATTTCCATAAAACAATCCTTTTAAAATTAAATAAAAAGCATTGTAAAGAAAAATTTTTCTTATTGACCAGTTATTTGCTCCTAACGATTTCAATATTCCTATCATTTGGGTTCTCTCTAAAATCAGTATTAAAAGAGCAACAACCATATTAATGATTGAAACAACAATCATAACAACAAGTATAACAATGATATTAAAATCAAAAAGCTTAAGCCATTCAAAAATATAATAATACTTCTCAACTATAGTTATAGAGTCTAAAGTGGACGAGGTTTCATCATAAACCTCTTGTCCTTTTTCATCTATTTTAGAAAAATCATCAACAAAAATCTCAAAAGAACCTATTTCATTGGGTTTCCATTTATTTATTCTTTGAATATGGCGAATATCACCAATGACAAAACTCGAATCAAACTCTTGAAATCCTGAATTATAAATTCCAACAATCTTAAAATTTCTCAAATTATAACCTTGACTATCTTCTTTCATAAAGTAGGTTATAAACTTATCACCTAATTTTAATCCTAATCTATCAGTTAAATATTGAGAAATTATTATTTCTTCATTTAAATTAGATTTTAAATTTGGCAATCTTCCTTCAACTAAATATTCTTTTAAATTATCAAACTGATAATCTTTACCAATTCCTTTAAAAATAATTCCTTCAACTGCAGTTTCGCTTCTTATCATTCCAGCTTTGCTTGCAACGGCTTGAACATGATTAATACCCTCAACATTTTTAAAACTTGGATAAAAATCTTGATGTATTGATATAGGCTTCGTACTTACATCAGATTGGTTATCATTATAACTGGAAATTAATATGTGTCCATTGAAAGCAGAAATTTTTTGGCGTATTTTTTGTTGTAATCCAATACCTGTAGACACTGAAACAATCATCATAATCATTCCTAATGCTACTGCAGTTATTGCGATTTTTATTATTGGTGCAGAAATACTACTTTTATACTCTTTAGTAGTAATCAATCGTTTTGCTATAAAATATTCTAATTTCAAATGTATGAATTCAAATTTGGTGCTCAAAAATACAGTTTTATTCTCGATTTTACTAATGCTTTCTTGCGGTGCTTCTCAAAAACCAGAAGTGAGAAACTTGGCGCAAAAAGCCAAAAACCAAAATCAAAATAACACTAAGCAAAATCTAGAAATAAAAACTGGAGCTGACAATTTAGGCAAATATCTTCCACTACTAAAAGATAAAAAAGTTGGAATCGTTACTAATCAAACTGGAATACTTTCAGACAAATCACATTTAGTTGATTTTCTTTTGGAGAAAAAAATAAACATCCAAAAAATCTACGCTCCTGAACATGGTTTTCGTGGTACAGCTGATGCAGGCGAATTAATTAAAGATGGCAAAGACACTAAAACTAACCTCCCAATTATTTCTTTATATGGAAATAATAAAAAACCAAAACCAGAACAATTAGCAGGAATTGAAATCATGGTTTTTGATCTACAAGATGTTGGCGCACGATTTTATACCTACATTTCATCTTTACATTATATTATGGAAGCTTGTGCTGAAAATAATATTCCATTAATTGTTTTAGATAGACCAAATCCAAATGGGAGTATAGTTGACGGACCAATTTTAGAAAAAGAACATTCTAGTTTTGTTGGAATGCATCAAATTCCACTATTGCACGGAATGACGATTGGTGAATATGCCAAAATGATAAATGGTGAAAAATGGCTGAAAGACCAAATACAATGCCAACTAACTATTATTCCTTGCCTCAATTACAATCGTGAAATGGAATACAGTTTGCCTGTTAAACCTTCACCCAATTTACCAAATGATCAATCAATAAATCTGTATGCTAGTTTGTGCTTATTTGAAGGCACCAATGTTAGCGTTGGTCGCGGAACTGAAATGCAATTCCAAATTTACGGCTCACCTTTTTTACCTAAAAGCAATTTTAGCTTTACACCAATTCCAAATTTTGGTGCAAAAGACCCAACACATAAAAACCAATTATGCTTTGGTGAAGATTTAACAAAAATTCAAAAAGTAAAACAATTGGAACTAAAATGGCTCATCAAAGCGTATAACACAACTTCAGATAAAAGTAAATTTTTTAATGATTTTTTTACCAAATTAGCTGGAACAAAAAAACTTCAACAACAAATTGAAGTTGGAATTTCTGAAGCACAAATTAGAAATTCATGGAAAAATGGACTGAATGAATTTAAAAGTTTGAGAAAAAAGTATTTAATCTACTAATTGTTCACTATTAGAAATACTTTTGAAAACTCTAAAAAGAAAATACAAAGCAGAAAAAGAAATGAAAAGAAATCCAAAAACAAGAAGAGACATCATAAAAACTTCGAACATTTCATAGACAAAAGCATTTTTACTTTCCTCGGCATCTACAATGTAACCCAAAAAAGAAATACTCAAAGAAATAATGTAAATAACCAGCAAATAAAAATGGAGCTTTTTCATAATATCATGTTTTCTAATATAACGAAAAAGTTTGTTTTTTATTATGTGACAACTTCAATATTTGGATTAATTTTTAAAAGTTCTTGTATAAATTCCTCTCTTTCTCTTGGAGAAATTAAAACTTCATCATACGTATTATAGACTACTGCAATTCTATCCAAAGACAATGCAGGTGAACTCAACGGATTATTTGTTCTGTAAATTTTTCTAATTGAATGAATGCTTATTTTAGTATTCCATATAATTAGATTTTCGCTGTCTATTTTGTATCGAATGGTTTTCGACAAAAAATAAAACACGACCAAAATCAATCCAAAAACTAATGATAAAACATATTCTTTACTAAGAATTCCATCAATAATTGGATATCCAAAAATAACCAAAACTAACACAACCAACCACCAATCTATCTTTGATTTAAAAACTTTCATCTTATAAAGGTATTTTTTTCTTCATTTCTTCAACAATATTATACGCTGCTGGACAAATAGCAACATTCTTCAAAGTCAAATCTGAAATTTGTTGGAACTTTTTTCTGTCTGTATGTGGAAATTCACGACATGCTTTAGGGCGAACATCATAAATCATGCAATAATTTTCAGTATCCAAAAAAGTACAAGGAACACTTTTCAAAACATAATCTTTATCTTCATCAATCTGCAAATAAGTATCGATAAATTGCTGTGGTTTTTGGCGAAAATGCTTTGCTATCCTTTCTATATCTGCCAAAGTAAAAAGTGGTCCAGTGGTTTTGCAACAATTAGCACAGTCTAAACAATTTGTTTTTTTAAATTCTTTTTCGTGTAATTCTTGCATAACATAATCCAAATTTTTTGGTGTTTTCTTTTTTAGCTTATCAAAATACTTTTTATTTTCGATATGCGTATCTTTGGCTAACTTTTGAATATTGTTTAAAATTTGTTTCACGTTTCTGGTTTCACTTTTGATACTACAAAGTTAACAACTTTAAAACTTGAAACCTTAAACCACAAACTTAAATTAATGAAAGACCTTTTTGGAAAAGCCATACTCGATTTTCAAACCAATAATTCACCCGAAAATTTAATCACAGAAACTACTATTTCTGAAGCCGATGAAATGGAAGTTGCTTATCTTTTTCGTTCTTTTGACCAAATGCCAAAACTTGAAAAGAAAGCACTTCTACTTTCAAGAGGAAAAATTCTAGATGTAGGATGTGGCGCAGGAAGTCATAGTTTGTATCTTCAAGAAAATGGTTTTGATGTTACTGCTATAGACATTTCTAAAAATGCAATTGAAGCGTGCCAACTTCGTGGTTTGAAAAATGCAAAAGTTCTAAATGTTTTAGATCTTGCTTCCGATTTACAACAAAATGAAAAGTTTGATACCATTATTTTATTGATGAATGGCACTGGAATTTTTGGAACACTTGCTGCGACATCTAAATATCTTCAAAAAATAAAAGCATTACTCCAACCAAACGGGCAAGTTCTCATAGATAGTTCGGATATTATCTATATGTTTGACCAAGAAGACGATGGAAGTTATTTGGTTCCGACCAATCAATATTATGGTGAATTGACTTTTACTATTTCGTATAAAAATGAAACCGAAATTGCTTTTCCTTGGTTGTATTTGGATTATAATACACTACAAAATGTTGCCCATGCTAATGGCTTTGACTGCGAATTGGTTTTAGAAGGTAAGCATTTTGACTATTTAGCAAAACTGACTATTTTATAAAATAAAAAATCCCAAACATAACGCTTGAGATTTTTTTATTTTTTTTATGATTGAGAATTATTGCTGAACGTATTTCATCATCATTCCTTGCAAACCTTGTCCCCATTCTTGACCAGCAGCTTGAGATTTTTCTAGCATAACTCCTGCTTTTTCATTGATTTTTTTCCCTACTGGACTTTCATAAAAAGCCAACATCGCTTTGATGTCTTCTTTTGTATATTCTTCCATATAAATAGTTGCCAGTTTATCATACAATGCTGGTAATGTAGCATCAAATTCTAAAATGAATGCAGCTTGTTTATCTTTTGGAACCATCTGTAAAATTTGATCCTTCGCTGATTTCATTTGATTAGCTGAACCACTTAATTCAATTACTTTCAGAACTTCTTTTTTGAATGCATCATCTTGAGCAAAACCTACTTGTGAAACGAATGCAAATGCTACTGCGATTAAAATTTTTTTCATTTTGTTTTTTGTTTATTTATTTTATAAAAATAGTATTTTTTTGTAAAAAGACGAAATAATGTTTTTAATTACAATAATTTTTACTACGTTTTGATTTTAATTGGTAAGCTATACTGGCATCTTACTGGAATATTATTTTGAGACGCTGGTATCCATTTTGGACATATTTTCAAAACTCTAATAGCTTCTTTACCTGTTCCATAACCCAAATCTTTTATGACCTTTATATCGATTAAACTACCATCAACATCTACTGTAAATGTAACTAAAACTTCCCCTTTCAATCCTTCCTCGTCTGGAGTTTTGTAATTTTGAGCAATGAATTTATAAAAACCTACCAAACCGCCACCAAACTCAGGTATCTTTTGTACGTCATTAATTCCATATACTTTTTTTTCTATCTCAGTTTGATTATTAGGATTACTTTTATCTTCTAAATTTTTTATATCGTTAGTTTTTTCTCTAAAAACCATTGGATATTTTATCTCAACACTAATTGGTTTGCCTCCTTTTTTTGCTGGCATCCATTTAGGACATTTTTTTAAAACCCTAATAATTTCTGTTGCCGATTCCATATCAAGAATTTCAACAATTTTTATATTCTTTACACTTCCTTGTTCATCAATTGTAAAAGCAAAAACCATTTTTCCAGGCTTGGTAACTTTACTATAATCAAATTCGGAATTAATAAATTCACCAAATTTCACCATAGTATCATCACCTCTGAATGTTGCTTCTATTCTATCTCCACCAAGATAAACTTCGTCTTCGCCACCAATTTGTGCAACACAAAGTAATGGTGAAAATAATAACATAAAATATAAAATGAAAGCTTTCATCTTTAAGGTATGTTTAAATATTTATGTGTTTGCAAAGAAACTCTCCATTTTGGATTATTCATAACATAGTCTACAATTAAAGGAGTCATTTCTTCTTTTTTACTCCATTCAGGTTGTAAAAAAAGTATCGCTTTTGAATTTACTTTTGCGGCTTGTTCTTCGGCAAATTGAAAGTCATGTTTATTATAAATAATAACTTTTAGTTCATCAGCAATTTCATAAGCAGAATTAACTGGTAGTTTATTTTTTTTAGGAGAAAGACAAAACCAATCCCATGTTCCTGAAACGGGATAAGCACCGGAAGTTTCAATATGAACTCTTAAATTTTTACTTTTTAATTTTTGAGTAAGTAGTGTCATATCCCAAGTTAATGGTTCGCCACCAGTTACTACAACAGTATCCGCATATTTGGCTGCATTTTCTACTATCAAATCTGTAGCTGTTGGTGGATGTAAATCGGCATTCCAACTTTCTTTAACGTCACACCAATGACAACCCACATCACAACCTCCAATTCTAATAAAATAAGCTGCTGTTCCTGTGTGAAAACCTTCTCCTTGTATAGTGTAAAACTCTTCCATCAACGGTAGCATTTCGCCTTTATCAACCGCTAATTGTATTTCTTTTGCAATCATTTTTTATAAACTTGTCGGCAAAGATACTCAATTTGAATAGTAGTAAATTTGAAAATTAAAAAATGCTTCTGATTATTTTACTCAAAGTTCAACTAAATAAAAAAACCGTCCAATAAATTGAACGGTTTATATATTTAAACTTTAAACTGTTATTTCAAAAGCTTTAATGATTCAATAGCATAGTTATTTGCAGGATCAATAGTTAATGTTTTTGCAAGTAATTCTTTTGCTTTTGCTTTATCAGAGTTAGCATAGTGTGATGCCATATTGTTATACGACTCAATAATTTTAGCTTTATTTTTTCCAATATCATCTGGAGATTTAACAAGCACTAAATCAAGAAATTTTTGATAATTAGTAGCCATCAACTCATCTTTACCAAGCGAATTATTTAAACGAGCGTTATATAAATAAGCTTCTTGATATTCTGGACTTCTAACAACTAAGTTATCCAAAGCTTTTGAAGCGTTTTCTAAACTAACTGTATCTAGCGCAGCACCTTCTTTTCCTCTATTATCAGTATATACACAAATTGCGTAATACATACTATCATCTAAAACTGTTTTAGATTCTGGGTTTGAAAGTGCAATTTCAAAATATTTCGATGCAATTCCATACTGTTTTTGAGAAAAATATCCTTTACCAACATCACTAAAATCAGCAGCTAATAATGGTTCAATTTCAATTGCTTTTTTGATATCAGCGAAACCTTCATTCAATAAAGTTGCATCGCTAACAACACCATCAACTCCAATTGCTTTTTTAATTTTTGCCATTCCAAGGTATTGATAATCTCTACCAATAACTTTGTTAGCAGGATTATTAATGAATTGGTTCATTGCCGTTAAAGCTGCATCTGCATTACCATTTTCGTAGGCTGAATATCCTAAGTATCTCATAATTCTTGGATTTACTCCATCCAATTCTTTCATTTTATTTGCTTCAGCTTCCAAAGCTTTATAGTCTTTGTTCTTAACCAAAAAGTCTGCATAACGCATACGTGACGTCATCGAATAATCTGTTAACGACATGTATTTTGTATAATTTTCAAGTGCTATCTTTTGATATTCAACGCTTTTTGAAGGTTTGAAAGCTGCCCATTTGTTATATGTTTCTGCCAATTCTCTATAAACTGGACCATAATTTGGGTCTATTCCTTTTACTTCATTAAAAGCCTTGATTGATTCTTCAAAACTACTTGAACCTTTCAACAAAACTCCTAGTTGCATTTTTGCTCTTATTAATGATGGATCAGTTTGATACGCATTTCTGTAAGCAACATACGATTCGCTTTGTTTTTTATCACCATATAAAGCATCTCCAAGCGCCAATTGCACTTGCGAGTCAGTTGGATTTACTGCTTTTGCCTTGTTTAATAACTCAATAGCTTTTTTGAAATCAGGCTTTTCAGCATTCATGTAGGCTCTTGCTATAAAAACATATTCTTCAATATCTTTCTTTTTAAGATCTTTGATTACCAAATCAAATTTTGCTTGAGCAGCAGCATTATCATTTGCATCCAAATCCATTTGTGCCAAACCAATATTGTTTATTTTTCCGCCATCACCTGTTAATCCTTTTTGAAAGTAGATTTTAGCAGAATCAGCTATGTTTTGTTTTAAATATACGTTTCCTAATAAAAACGAAGCTTTACCACTAGTTGGTTTAGATTGTATAATCGTTTTTAATAATCCTTTTGCTTTTTCGAATTGTTCTGCATCGATAGCTTTTTTTGCTGGCTCTAAATCTTGTGCTTGAGCAACAAAAGTTGAAGCTATAATTGCAAAACCTAAAATTTTACTCTTTTTCATCTTTCTTTATTTAATTTTTATCTTTTGTAATTGTGTTTCTTACCTTAATTTTTCTGCTAGGATAACGAACTGGAACTAATCCTGATTTCAAAACTATTCGCTGTCCGCGTTCACCGCCTAGAAAGGAAGCAAATCCCATTCCTAGTCCAGAATATCCTTGACAATTGATAATATACAAATCACGTGCCAAAGGATAATTTCCTTGTGCAAGATTATCTTGACTTGGAAAAACATATTCATTTTTATTTGGAGCTTTCACACTCAAAATTGTTGTTTTATCAACAACAGCTTGCATTTCTAATGGTGGTTGAAAAAGCCAATCAATTCCAACAACGCCAATCATTCCATTATTTTCAGCCACATATTTAATTACTTCTGCATTGGTCTTAAAAGAATAAATATTCTTTTGCGTTGGAATTTTAACTCCTGAAACTTCTGAAAGTAATCGAACTGTACTTGAATTTGGATTATCAAAAACCAATCCTTTTATTCCTTCAACAGTATTTCCGTTCATAAAACTGATAACATCTTGCATAGCAATTAAGGTATCGTTTGATGATTTGTTTCTGATAAAAACAACAGCATCTTTTGCGAATGGAGTTATTTTAGGATTAATTTTTTTTGAGTTAAATGCTTTCAACTCTGGATTGCTTAACTTTCTTGGTAAAACTGCAATCTTAACTGTGTCATTAAGCAAACCATTTATGATTTCAGCCTCAGATTTGGTAATCAGCTTTAACTTTGCGTCATATTCCGTTTCAAAAACCGCTTGTTGATCTTCAACAATTGGGAAAATAGACTCGTCAACATATAGGGTTGCTTTTCCCTTAATGATTGTTTCTTCATTATCATTCTTTTTTTGACATGCAAAAACAAACAACAATGTTAAAAGCAAAAATCCGACTATTGTTTTAACTAATTTATTCATCATCTATAGTATTCAATCTCTTTATCTGAGTTATAAAACGTAAAAAACCGAATAAAAGTATCAGACAACCTGCAATTATTTGCAAATTGTTAGGCAAATTTAAATTTAACTTGTCCCAAAACAATAATAATAAGCCCAAGCAAGTAAAGGCAATGAAATTCAATAAGCTAATAACGAGAAGAAATCGCTCTTTTAGCGATTTCTTCTTGAAATTTTCTATAAATTTTGTCACCATTTAGTCAGCTGATTGGATAGTAATTGGTAAAGAATATTGAACTCTCACTCTTTTTCCATTTTGCTCACCAGGATTCCATTTTGGACAAGATTTCAAAACTCTAATAGCTTCTTTTCCTGTTCCATATCCGATATCTCTAATAACTTTAATATCAGTTAAAGAACCATCTTTTTCAACTACAAAAGTTACAAATACTTTTCCTTTCAAACCTTCTTCATCTGGTGGTGTAAAGTTTTTACCAATAAATTTGTAAAACTTATCCATTCCGCCTGGGAATTCAGGTTGTACTTGAATACCAGCAGTATTATAAATACTGTTGTCTTCTTCAACTACTTCGCTAGGACCATTTCCAACTGGTTCAACTGTTAATGGTGCATCTGGATCTCCTTTAATAGTTTCATCACCCAGCTTTTTATCTTTTATTTCCTCAACCTTTGGCGGTTCTTCAACAATTTCTTCTGTTTTCGCAACCACTGGCTTAACAAATTTCACCTGATCTACTTTTGGTGGTGGCGGTGGCGGTGGCGGAAGATCTTTTGGTTGTTCTTCTTTTGGTGGTAATTTAATCGTTACAATTTTTTTATCCAAATTAGCATCTTCATCAGAGCTATCTGGAATTAAAGATATAATCAATGGAGAAGCAACAGCAAAACCAAAAATTAAAGCTCCTATTATAAATGCACGAACATTAGTTTTCGAATTTTCTTGACGAAGTTCATAAGCACCATATGCTTTGTTACGCCCTTCAAAAACGATGTCTATCCACTGTCTTTTAAACAAGTCTAATTTCATTTTTCTAGTATTTAAAGATTAGCACAAGACATTACTTGTTCATTTCGTCAATTAGTTTTTGTTCCTCAGGAGTGATGTCGTTTACAATTGCATAAGTAGGTACATCACATATTGCCATTTCATCCAAAACATCAACTAAATTTCTGTAAGTTGATTTTTTTGAAGGTTTAATAATGACAATCATCCCTTTGTCTTTGTCTCCTGTAACTTGTGGAATAGAAACAACTCTTTTTAGAATTTCTTTTCTTAGCCCATTTTTGCCATACACAGCATCAGTTGGTGCGCCACCTGGTTCTGGAGCTTCTAATAAACCATGAAACCATTTAATTTTGTTGTCTTTCCCCATAAGTATAGTCATGGTTCTTCTTTGATCAACTTTTATATCTTTCTCTGGTTCTTTTTTATCTTCTTTATCTGGCAAACCTAAATCCATCGATTGAGGTTTTGATAACGATGTGGTTAACATAAAAAATGTAATCAATAAGAATGCCAAATCCACCATAGCAGTTAAATCTACCTTTGAATTGGATTTTTTACTTCTTACTTTTTTACTGCCTTTTTTGCCACCGCCATCGCCGGTATTTAATTCAGCCATTATATTTTATTATTAAAATTAATAATCTTTTCCTCTTAGACCAGTAACTAAATTAAAGCTATTGATTTTTTGATCTTGAAGAATATCCATCACTTTTTTAATTTGAGGATAAAATTCTTTAGCATCACCTTTAATTGCAAAATCTAGTTCCTTAGTTCCTCCATTTTCAATATTGGCTTTTCTTGCCGCTTGTATCCAATCTTGTAATTGGTTATTGATTGAGTCACAAGGAACACCTGATTGTACTCCTTTTTTAACTCTTTCAGAAGATTTCATGCTCAATAATTGTTTTAAACCTTCAATTGGTACTCCAAATTCGTCCACTAATGCAAATTCAGCTTTCTCTTTATCAGTAAATTCAATTTTATATTTTTGAGCCATATAGTCTAGAGCACCCGAACGGATAGCTCTGTCTTTCATACCATAAAATACCTGCTCTTTACCATCGCTTTTTCCAACTGTTAACATCACCAATCCTGTTTCAGGTAATTTGGTTTGTGTTGTAGATGAAGGTGTGTCAACAGGCAATGCTTCTGGAGCTTTTGCTGTTGCTGTTAAGATAAAGAAGGTAAGTAAAAGGAAAGCCACATCACACATCGCTGTCATATCGATGGAAGTTGCTTTTTTAGACATTTTTACTTTAGCCATTTATTTATTTTATTAAAATAATTAGAATTCTAATTATTAATTATGATTTTAAACTTCCTCTGAATTTTCTGTACGTGTTCACAATTGTAGAACCAGCTTCATCAATAGAGTAAGTTAATGTGTCAATTTTAGAAGTAAAGAAATTGTAAGTTACAATCGCTAATGCTGATGTAGCAATACCTGTAGCGGTATTGATAAGTGCTTCAGAAATACCATTTGCTAATGCAGCTTGGTCTGGTGATCCAGCAGTTGCCAATGCACCAAACGCTTTAATCATACCCGTTACAGTTCCTAATAATCCTGCAAGAGTTCCAAGAGCTACAAGTGTTGATAATATAGTCATGTTTTTCTCTAACATTGGCATCTCTAATGATGTAGCTTCTTCTATTTCTTTATGAATAGTTTCAGACGCTTCTTCACTTGTAAATCCTTCTTTTTTAACTTCTTGATATTTGATTAATGCCGATTTAATTGCATTAGCTACAGAACCTTGTTGTTTGTCACAAGCGCTGATTGCATCATCAATATTTCCACCTTTAATACTAGTTTGTACATTTTTCATAAATGTATCAAGGTTTCCTTTTCCTCCAGCTTTAGAGATAACGAAGAAACGCTCGAAAGAAAACACAATTACCATTAAAAACAATCCCATCAAAACTGGTACAATTGGACCACCTTTATAAACCATTGCTAAATAATTTCCTGGTAGCGGATGACCTGTATTAACTCCACCTTCAAAATTTGAACCTGCACCCATTATAAATTGCCATATCAACCATCCAACAAAAACACATGCTACAATGATGATTCCTGACATCATACCTAAACCATTTGAACTAGATTCTTTTTTACCGTTTGCCATTTTTTTAAAATTTTAATAGTTTTTAATAAATTATAAGTTTTAGTTGTTTTATAAACTTGATTGGGAACAAATTTAATTTTTTACTTCTAATAAAAAAACTTTTTTTGTTTTATGTAACATTAACTTTCAATATTTTTAAACTTCACTAAAACGATTTCTTATTTTTTATTCGAAAAAAACCAAAAACTAGTTTTATTTTAAACGTTTTAAAAGAAACTATTTATTATAACGTAAAAAGGACTGAGAATATTATAATTTACTACAAAAAGTTTTAGAATTATAAAGTTATACCATATTTTTAACACTTGGTTATCAATTAACTTTTTCTTTGGTCAATTTATATTAAATTGCGATATAGAAAACAATAATAAACTCTACATTACATATACATTATGTCAAAACAAAATGATTTTAGCGAACATATCCGCAACGGTTATACTACAAAAGGTGAATCTATAATTCTTGGCGGAGCAATTCTTGACGGAGATGCTATTCCAGATACGCATATAAAGATTCCACTAAAAACTTTAAATCGCCACGGATTAATTGCTGGAGCAACTGGAACGGGAAAAACAAAAACCATTCAAGTTTTATCAGAGCAATTATCTTCCTTTGGAATTCCCGTTTTGATGATGGATATAAAAGGAGATTTTTCGGGAATTGCTGCTGTTGGCGAAGAAAAACCATTTATTACAGAACGCCATGCTAAAATCACATTACCATTTGAACCTCAAAGTTTTCCTGTCGAATTAATGACACTATCAGCTCAAGATGGTGTTCGAATGAGAGCAACGGTTTCAGAATTTGGACCAGTTTTATTTTCCAGAATATTAGATTTGAACGATACGCAAGCTGGAGTTGTATCGATAATTTTCAAATATTGTGACGACAAAAAGATGCCTTTATTAGATTTAAAAGATATCAAGAAAGTCCTTAATTATATAACTGAAGAAGGAAAAGACGAAATTTCGCAAGAATATGGAAAAATTTCTACCGCAACAACTGGAACAATTCTGAGAAAAATAATCGAATTGGAACAACAAGGTGGCGATATTTTCTTTGGTGAAAAATCATTTGAAATTGATGATTTGATGCGAATTGACGAAAACGGAAAAGGATATGTCAATATATTACGCCTAACAGATATTCAGGATAAACCAAAATTATTCTCTACGTTTATGTTGAGTTTAATGGCAGAAATTTATCAGCAAATGCCCGAAAAAGGCGATGCAGATCAACCTGAATTGGTTGTTTTTATTGATGAAGCACATCTTATATTTGACCAAGCAAGCAAAGCATTGTTAGATCAAATTGAGACGATTATCAAACTTATTCGCTCCAAAGGTATTGGAATTTACTTTGTAACCCAAAATCCAATGGATGTTCCAGCGAGTGTTTTGGCACAATTGGGTTTAAAAATTCAACATGCGTTACGAGCGTTTACTGCAAAAGACAGACAAGCGATTAAACAAACGGCTGATAATTATCCAACATCAGATTATTATAAAACCGATGAAGTTTTAACATCACTTGGAATTGGAGAAGCTTTTGTTACAGCATTAAACGAAAAAGGAATTCCTACGCCATTGGCAGCAACAATGATGCGCGCTCCAATGAGTAGAATGGATGTTTTGACCGAAAGCGAAATTTCGGAAATCAATACAAAATCAAAATTGGTAAAAAAATATGCTGAAGAAATTGACCGCGAAAGTGCTTATGAAATTTTGAATAAAAAAATAGAAGAAGCCAACCAAGCTGCTGAGGAGGTTGAACCTGTTGAAGAAAAAAGAAAGTCGAACGAACCTTCAACCGCTGAAGTAATTGGAAAATCCGTAACCAAAGTAGTAACGAGCGCGAGTTTTATTCGAGGCGTTTTTGGGATTTTGACTAAATTGTTTAAGAAATAGTTGGAAGACTGAAGATGGAAGATGGAAGTTCTCTCAAAAAACTTTTAAACTTATAAACTCATAAACTTTTAAACTAATAAATGAAAGGATTTATAACCATCGGACTTTTGATATTATCCAATGTTTTTATGACATTGGCTTGGTACGGACATTTAAAATTTAAAGAACTGAAATGGTTTGAAAATGCTGGATTGATTACCATAGTTTTAATAAGTTGGGGTTTGGCATTATTCGAATATTGTTTTCAAGTTCCTGCAAATAAAATTGGTTTTCAAGGAAATGGCGGACCATTTTCGCTAATGCAGTTAAAAGTCATTCAAGAAGTCATCACCTTAGTCATCTTTGTGATTTTCTCTTTATTGTTTTTTAAAAATGAAACTTTTAGATGGAATCACGCTGTTGGTTTTTGCTTTTTAATTTTGGCGGTTTACTTTATATTTAAGAAATAGCACTTCGACTGCGCTCAGTGTGACAAAAATAGTAATTAAATGAAAAAATATTTTATCCAAAAAACACCATTTGTAGTTCCGACTACTGATGGGAAAATAATTGAAGAACATCACGGAAAAGTGGCAACAGCTAATGAAGAAATTTCGATTGCACACATGATTGCACCACCAAAATGGAGCGAACCGTTTCAAACACCAGAATTTGAAGAATACACTTATATCATTTCGGGTAAAAAGCAATTTATTATAGAAGATGAAACAGTAATTCTTGAAGCTGGACAATCCATCAAAATTGAGAAAAACACTCGAGTTCAAT
Organism: Flavobacterium dankookense; assembly: GCF_004362665.1. Classification (GTDB taxonomy): domain Bacteria; phylum Bacteroidota; class Bacteroidia; order Flavobacteriales; family Flavobacteriaceae; genus Flavobacterium; species Flavobacterium dankookense. Next base: position 15,198 of record NZ_SNXR01000014.1, read on the forward strand.
ATTCCAATCCGTTTGATGAACCTTGTGAGTATATCGCTATTTGCAAACCATCATTTGATTTTACAAAAGTACATCGGGAAGAGAATTAGTATTCAGTCGCAGTTTTCAGTGGTCAGTTTTTAATTTTGTAAAAATAAAATTTTCAACTTCTTCTGAATTCCATTTTTCATGAATGTTATCCATTTGCATCACTTCCTCCATAATTTTATTTTGAAAGTCGCCAATGGCTAATGCTTCTGAATAAGGTTGCAAACTAAAAGTTACTCGACTGTATAGCGGCATCCATTTTTCAGGATATTTGTCTGAAAACCATTTTTCAATTTTCTTTTGAAGAAGGAATTTTTCATCAGCGGTTTTCGAACTCATTTCCATAAAATTTCGATAGGAAAGTTCGGCAATAGCATCTGCATTTGGTTTTCTCGAGTTTTCATAGTCGTTTAGCAAATTCGCCCAATCATCGCCATATTGTTCAATCATTTGATTTAAAACGGTAATGTCTTCAAATCCAGCGTTCATTCCATGACCATAAAATGGAACTATTGCATGGCAAGCATCGCCAATAAGTGCTACTTTATTACTGTATGTCCATGGAAAACATTTCATTGTGACCAAATAACTTGTAGGATTTTTAAAGAAATCTTCCACAAGATTTGGAATTACTTCTTTTGTGTCTGGAAAATGTTTCGCGAAAAAAGCAACCAGTTGTTCTGTTGTTTTTAATTCTTCAAAAGAATTTTCGCCATCATGTGGCATAAACAAGGTACAGGTGAAACTCCCATTTGGATTAGCTAACGCCATGAGCATGAAATTTCCTCTTGGCCAAATGTGTAAGGCGTTTTTATTTAGTTTGTGCGTTCCATCTGGATTTGCAGGAATATTTAATTCTTTATACCCAATATTTAAAAATTCTTGCGAATAATTAAACATACTTTGACGTTGCATTCTGTGTCTAATTCTGGAGAAAGCGCCATCAGCACCAAATGTCAAGTCGTAGTCTTTTGTAGTCCATTCGCCTCTTTCGGTTTCACCGATTGATATTGTTGCTGTTGTTAAATCGACATCCCAAACTTTTTGTTCAAAGAAAAACTCAACTCCAGCTTGTTCGGCTAAATCGACCATTTTTTTATTCAACAAACCTCTAGAAAGCGAGTAAATTACTTCGCCATCTTTGCCATAAAATTGCTCGTTTACAGTATCAATACCCGTGTGGATTGCTCTTTTTTCAACAGGAATTCCAATACCAAGAACTTCGTCTTCTAATCCAACATCTTTGAGTGCTTTTATTCCTCTGTCAGACAATACAAGATTGATGGAACGACCTGAGAAATTAATTTTTCTAATATCAGGACTTCTATCGTAAACGTGAACCGTGTGACCTAATTTTTTAAGATATATTGCCAATAAAGTTCCAACTAATCCAGAACCTACAACGGCTATTTTTTTGGGAGTTTGCATTATAATTGTATAAGCGGTTTTGCAAATTTATTGTTTTTTCTCCGTTTTGTCATTCTGACGAAGGAAGAATCTCAATTATCTTTTTTTAGTAAAAATCAATTTAGTCGAAGTTTCTAAAATCTCTTTCCTATTCATTTTCATTTTCCTGAACTGACCTTTATTGTACATTTCGGTTTGGTCGCTGTAGTGTTTACTCATAGGATTACCAGAATTTCCAGTTGGCAAAATGGATACTGAATTTTCAACATCAGAGAAATCAATAATTCTTCGGGTTGATGGTCCAGCTTTTACGATATGCTCTTGATTATCTGTATAGGTAAATGCTAGATTATTAATGACTTCATTGCTTCCTGCGATGTCAAATTTTCCCACATTGAAAAAGGAACGAAATAATTTTACTTGACCAATTGGGTGAACATGTTCAAGTTTATGAACTTTGTCCCAAGTCCATGAATTTATGTCTTTACCTAATTGATTTTCAAGTGAAAAAATTGCTTCTTCTAATGATTTTGTCAAGATAGTTGAACGATTTTCTTTTTTGTCTTTTGTAGCAATATTATCCCACCAAATGGAATTCTCGTTAGCCATTTGCGGTTCAATAATTTGTTTCACAATATGTGTAGCGAGCAAAGCTTCGAAGTCTTTTTTACCTAATTCATCTTCAAAAGTGTTTTTCAAATAATGATAAATGAATTTATTATAAATGGTTGGTGCAATATCATTTTCGTTGTTTGAACCATTCCAATTGGATAAAATCGAAAAAGCAATTTGAGTGTTTTTACTTTTATTTTTTAAATTTATTTGCGGAAGAACAGTCGAAACGACAAACGAACTTCGGGAAGAAGTATTGTCAACAATCATTTTTTCGACATCCGTTTTTGTCCAATTATTTTTTGGCGCAAGTAAATTGTCAATTCGTTCGGCTCTGTCTTTTGGCAAATAATAACCTGGATACAAATAACCATCAATTACTTCTGTTTGATTGTTTGCCGAATACAAATAATTCCAGCTTGGGTTCAAAGCCGAAGGATTTTTAGCAAAAGGCAAAAACTCTTTTTGATCGTCAATTCCATTCGAACCATTTAGTATGAAATTGGGATTGATGGATTTGTTTAATTTATATAATTTCCCCGAAGCTGTCCATGAAATATTGTTTTTTGCATCTCCATACATAATATTCAAACCTGGCGCATGAACGAGTTTGATACTTTTTCTAAAATCGTCAACATTTTTGGAATGCGAAAGATGATACACAGCATCTAAAATTTCATTTTTTTCTTGTGTATAAATCCAAGACATCGCAATTGGTTTTTCGGAAGAAATGGTGTTCATCACATCATTCATAATTGGTCCGTGAATGCTTTCTTTAACTTTCAAAATAATGTCTGAACTGTCTTTAACTTTTATTGTTTTTTTACGAACTGTATAATTTTTATACTCGTTTTTATACTTATACTGATTTGGGTTTTTTGGGTTATTTTCTTCCTGAAATAAGTCAATATCATCGTTTTCAAACATGGTTAAACCATAAGCATAATCGCGGTTATGACCTAAAAGCGGAAATGGTGTTCCAGCAAGATAATAACCATAGATTTCGTAGTTTGGTGTGGCAATATGCGCTTCAAACCAAGTACAAGGTTGGGCAAAACTAATATGTGGATCATTTGCAAAAATCACTTTGCCGTTTTTGGTTTTTTGAGAACCAATAATCCAACTATTACTCCCAATGAATGGCTGAACGGTTGCATTATCAAGTAAGGCATTGACTGTTCGTGAAATTTCGGCATAATCGCTGGGTTTTCCATCATAACTTTTTAATTGAACTGTTCCAAAAGAACCATCTAATCCAAAATCTTTCAGATATTCTGAACCAAGATTATTGCGAATATCAGTCATTAACGGATCGGTTTTTTGCGCCATTGCGAAACTAAAAGACATAAACCCGAAAATATTGTAAACATCTTTGAGTGTAAATGGTTTTTTCTCTAATCCTAATAAAGTGAATTCAACGGGTGTTTTCCCGTTTTCTAAATACTGATTAATACCGTCGAGATAAGCCAATGTCAGTTTGTAGGTTTCGGAGTTTTTATCAATTTGTGTGATAGTTTTTTCGGAGTTTTCATCGATGCCAAGTCCAGCAAAAAACATATCGGTTTTGGAAACTTTATTGCCAAAAAGTTCGGCTAATCTTCCCGGAGCAATTCGACGGAGCAATTCCATTTGCCATAATCTGTCTTGCGCATGAACATAACCTAAAACGGTCATCGCATCTTTTTCGGAATTAGCATAAATATGCGGAATACCATAATCGTCAAAATAGACTTCGGTTGTAGTGGAAATATTTTTGATGGCAACTTCACCTTCGTATTGTGGCTTGGTTGAAAGAAGATAAAAGTAAATGCCTAAAGCTATAATTAGTAATAATGAAAATAAGACGAGGAGTATTTTTTTGATTTTTTTCATGGGAAATAGGTATGAAAATCAAATGTAGAAAATAAACCATTAAGAAATTAAGAAAAGTTAAGAGTAAAACTTAATGAAACTTAATTTCTTAATGGTTTTAAAAATCATTTTCTAGGAAATTCAATTCTTTTTCCAGTATTCAAGCCGTTGTTTTTTGCTAAAACGCCACACATGTGGAACAACATTCGAGCACCAACATTTCCGTCCCAATCGTCGGTTTCGCCTGGCGCAACTTCAACCAAGTCAAATCCGATGATTTCTTTGCCACTTTCGGCTAATTTGTTGAATAAATAGGTGGCTTGTTCAAAGGAAAATCCACCTGGAACTGGCGTTCCGGTATTTGGACAATACCATGGATACATTCCGTCGATGTCGAAAGAAATACATACTTTTTGTGGCAATGAAGCAATAATTACATCGCATTGTTCTGCCCAAGTTTTACCTTCAAAAGTTTCTTTTTTTAAATCAGCATCGGTGTTTAGTAAAACTCTTCCGTTTTGAGATTTTACAACATCTACTTCTTGTTCACAGAAATCACGAATTCCAACCTGAACTAGTTTTGAAATTTGTGGAAGTTGCAGCGCATTATACATTATCGAAGCGTGAGAATAGGTAAAACCTTCGTAGGCAATGCGCAAATCCATGTGAGCATCGAGATGTAAAATCCCAAAATTATCGTGAATGCTTGCCAAAGCTTCGTAGTAACCCAACGGCGTTGAATGATCACCACCAAGAAGCACAACTTTTTTGCCTTGTTTCATCCAATGCAACACTTTTTCTTTTACTTCGGTGTGCAATTCGCGGCATACTTTGTTGATTTTGTCCAAATCGGCTTGCAATGCAGGATAGGTTTCAATGGCTTCGCCACTTTCGAGCATTTCGATAATTGGTTGTGCCAATTCTTTGTATTTATCAGAATTGGTTTTCCAATGTGATGGTGCTTCGTCGAGATAAATTCCCAATTTCCATAGTTCTGGAAAATCTTGATGATTTAAATCGACTTGAAATGATGCGTCTAAAATGGCATTTGGACCTTCTGAAGCTCCAGCTCCATAACTTACGGTAACTTCCCATGGCACAGGAATTACAATAATTTCACTTTGTTCGGCTGAAAAGGGTAATCCGAAAACGGTTGCATCGGCTAATCCTGGTTGTGAAGGATCGAAATTGGCAATAATTTGTTCTTTTGTCATGTCATTGCGAGGAACGAAGCAATCGCATCGTTCTTTGGTTTAATTATTTATGTAATGATTGTATTCCTTGTTTTAATCTTTGTCCAAATTCATACATGTCTTCATAGGAAGTATATAATGGAACTGGTGCAAGACGTATTACGTTTGGTTCGCGCCAATCGGTAATTACGCCGTTGCTCATTAAATAGTCAAACAAACTTCTGCCTTCGCCATGAAGAAATACTGATAATTGACAAGCTCTTTCATCTTGGTTTGAAGGTGTGATTATTTCAAAAGTGCTATCAACTTCTTTGTCTATTTCGTGAAGAATGAATTCCAGATAAGCTGTGATTTGATTTCTTTTAGCGATAAGTTTTTCCATTCCAACTTCGGCAAACATCTCTACTGATGCGAGATATGGCGCAAGTGATAAAACTGGTAAATTGGAAACTTGCCAACCATCAGCGCTTTCGATTGGATCAAAAATAGGTTCCATTTTGAAACGCTTTTCTTTTTTTTGCGACCACCAACCGGCAAATCTTGGCAGATTGGATTGATGGTGTTTTTCGTGAACGAAACAGCCTGAAGCATTTCCTGGTCCAGAATTCATATATTTATATGAACACCAAGCGGCGAAATCTACGTTCCAATCGTGGAGTTCTAGTTCTATATTTCCTGTTGCGTGAGCCAAATCAAAACCTACGTTTGCTCCAACTTTGTGTCCAGCTTCGGTAATGGTTTTCATGTCGAAAACTTGTCCAGTATAGTAGTTTACTCCGCCAAAAAGTACTAATGCTAACTCATCGCCAACTTCTTCAATTTTGGCTAAAATGTCTTCTAAGCGAATGTTATGTTCGCCTTTGCGTCTTTTAATTTCGACAATGGCATCTTCAGGATTAAATCCGTGATGATTGACTTGCGATTGAAACATATATTGGTCTGATGGAAATGCTTTTTCTTCGCAAATGATTTTGTAGCGTGTTTTAGTAGGTCGATAAAAAGAGACCATCAATAGGTGAAGATTTACCGTTAAGGTGTTCATCACGGTAATTTCGGATGGTTTTGCACCAACGATTTTACTAAGTGGTTCGGCAAAACGCTCGTGATAATCCCACCAAGGTTTTTCGGCATAGAAATGTCCTTCGACTGCTAGATTTGCCCAATCGTTCATTACTTCATCGACATATTTTTTTGCTGATTTTGGTTGTAAGCCAAGAGAGTTTCCTGTGAAATAAATTACGTTTTTGCCTTGATGTTGTGGAAAAATGAATTCGTTTCTATAGTTTTTCAGTTCGTCTTGAGAGTCTAATTGTTGAGCGAATTCGCGGGTATTTTGAAATTTCATTATTGTTCGTTGTTTGGATGGTAAAAATAGAGAAAAGTGAAAAGAGAAAAGAAAAAAGTGTAAAGAAATTTAAATGGTTTGTTTTTTAGCCCTGATAGTAGTGGAAATCCTTTTTTGAATTGTTTTTTCAATTCAAAAAAGATTGTAACGAATAGCAGGAAAATGGTTTATAAAGTGCCTAGTGTTTGGCTTCAAAAAAAAAAATCTCACCATTGCTGATGAGATTTAATATTTTAAAAAAGGAATGTCGATTATAAAATCAACATTGCGTCGCCATAAGAATAAAACTTATATTTTTCTTTGATGGCTTCTTCGTATGCTTTTTTCATTAAATCATGTCCACAAAATGCGGAAACCATCATTAATAATGTAGATTTTGGTGTATGGAAATTGGTTACCATAGCATCTGCAATACTAAAATCATAAGGTGGAAAAATGAATTTATTTGTCCAACCATCAAATGGGTTTAGTGTTCTTTGTGACGATACTGAACTTTCAATAGCTCTCATGGATGTTGTTCCGATGCAGCAGATTTTTTTCTTTTTTGCTTTGGCATCGTTAACGATATCACATGCTTCTTGAGTGATTTTTAGTTCTTCTGAGTCCATTTTGTGTTTTGACAAATCTTCAACTTCTACTGGATTGAATGTTCCAAGTCCAACGTGAAGTGTTACTTCGGCAAAGTCTATTCCTTTAATTTCTAAACGTTTTAATAAGTGTTTAGAGAAGTGCAAACCAGCAGTTGGTGCCGCAACTGCGCCTTCTTCTTTTGCATAAATAGTTTGATAACGTTCCGCATCTTCATCAGTTACTTCACGATTGATGTATTTTGGAATTGGTGTTTCTCCTAATTCTAATAATTTTATTCTGAAATCTTCATAGGAACCGTCGTAAAGGAAACGTAATGTTCTTCCGCGAGAAGTTGTATTATCAATTACTTCTGCTACTAATGAATCGTCATCGCCAAAATATAATTTATTTCCTATACGGATTTTACGCGCTGGATCAACTAAAACATCCCAAAGACGTTGCTCTGCATTTAATTCTCTTAATAAGAAAACTTCAATTCTTGCTCCGGTTTTTTCTTTGTTTCCATACATACGCGCAGGAAAAACTTTGGTATTGTTTAAAATCATTACATCTCCATCATCAAAATAGTCGATGATGTCTTTGAATAATTTGTGTTCTATTTGTCCTGTTTTTCTGTGTACAACCATTAAACGTGATTCGTCACGATTTTCTGCTGGATATTCGGCAAGTAATTCCGTTGGGAGATTAAAATTAAAATGAGATAATTTCATATAAAGTTATTAGTGAATAGTAATTAGTGAATAGATTTCACTACTTCTAATTTTCTGGTTGCAAATATACTATTGTCAAAGAGCCTTTGTCAAGTGTTTTGATGTTTATTTTGAAAAGATTATCAGATTGTTGGATTATAAGTGAGATGCAATAGTAAATCCTACACTTTTTAAATCATCCCAAAACGTTGGATAGGATTTTGAAACTACTTCGGCTTCATCAATAATAATTGGAACTTTTAATACCAATGGTGCAAAAGCCATCGCCATTCGATGGTCTTGATAGGTTTTGATGCTGATGCTTTCGTTGATTATTTCTGATGGTTCTAAAGTCAAGCTGTCATTGGTAACAGAAATGGTTGCTCCAAGTTTTGTTAGTTCGTTTTTCAACGCTTCCAATCTATCGGTTTCTTTGATTTTCAAGGTATGTAATCCTGTTAGATGACAGCCAATTCCTAATCCGAAACAGGTTACAGCAATGGTTTGAGCGATGTCGGGTGATGATTGAAGATTGAAGAGTAACGATTTTTGATTTTTGAAATTGATTTTTGAAATTGAAATTGAATTATCATTATTGAAAACAGTTTCAACGCCAAAGTTTTTATAGATTTCAACCAAAGCTGCATCGCCTTGCAAACTATTTTGTTTGTAGCTTGACAGTGTAATTTGGGTTCCAATTTCGGATAAAGCAACGATGGAAAACCAATAAGAAGCGGAAGACCAATCCGATTCAATTGTGAGTTGTGAATTGTGAATTGTGAATTGTGGTTTGACTATAATTTTATCTTCAATAAATGAAGTTTCTATTCCAATTTCATTGAGCAAAGCCAAGGTCATCTTGATGTATGGAATTGATGTAATTTCGCCTTCGAGGGTTAGTTCTAAGCCATTTTCTAGCTTTGGTGCAATTAATAAAAGTGCTGAAATATATTGACTGCTTACGTTTGCTGGAAGTGAAACTTTGTTATTTGTCAATTTTTTTCCTATGATTTTTATTGGTGGAAATCCTTCTTTTTCTTCATAAGTAATTTCGGCTCCGAGTTGCTGCAAGGCTTCAACCAAAATTTTTATTGGTCGTTCTTTCATTCGTGGTGAACCAGTTAAAACAAAGTCTTTCCCTTCCTGAATGGCAAAATAGGCCGTAAGAAAACGCATGGCAGTTCCAGCGTGGTGAACATCTATTAATTGTAAATGGTCAGTGGTGAATTGTGAATTTAATGCTTTCAACATTACGTCGCTATCATCAGAATTGGAAGTGTTTTCTAAAGTAATATTTGGATATAAGGCTTGTAGCAATAGTAATCGGTTGGTTTCTGACTTGCTTCCAGTGATTTTGACGATTGACTTTTGACTTTTGACTTTTGACTTTTGAAGATGTATATTCATTATTTTGAAACGACTTTTAGTCCGATGATTGAGATTATTAATGTGCTTATGAAGAAAACACGCCAAAATGTAGCTGGTTCTTTAAATACCAATATGCCGACAAGTACACTTCCCACGGCGCCAATTCCTGTCCAAACGGCATAGGCAGTTCCGATGGGTAATTCTTTAGTTACTTTTACTAATAGCACCATACTAATAGTTAGGCAGATTAGAAAACCAGCATACCAAAGCCACATGGTTGTTCCAGTCGTTTCTTTGGCTTTGCCTAAGCAAGTTGCAAAAGCGACTTCGAATAATCCTGCTATTATTAATAGTATCCAGTTCATTTTTTTAATTGTGATTTGTGAATTATGAATGGTGAATTATAGAATTTACAATTCACCATTATTTCAGCTTCTCGTTATTATGATGTCTGTCGTGGTCGCGGTTGGTTTTTAAATCCATTTTTTTGTCGAAAGCCGCTTGAAGGTCAATACCGGTTTGATTGGCGAGACACAACACTACAAAAACTACATCGGCAAGTTCTTCGCCAAGGTCTTTGTTTTTATCGCTTTCTTTTTCGGATTGTTCTCCATAACGACGTGCAATGATGCGAGCCACTTCGCCAACTTCTTCCGTGAGTTGTGCCATGTTGGTCAATTCATTAAAATAGCGAACACCGTGGTTTTTTATCCAGTTATCTACTTCGAGTTGGGAGTTTTTTATATCCATAATTTTGAATTGTGAATGGTGAGTTGTGAATTGTGATTTTACTATTTACTCCTTTAAAAACCCATATTCATATACTTTGGGTTTTATTTTATCTGCTAAAACTGCCAGTTTGTTTCTTAACTCAGCAATTAGTTGTGTATAAGTTGCATCATCACTTTTTGAATTCATTCTGCCTTTATCGTTTCTTCCTTGAAAATATTCTCTGATGTCATATAGAGAAGCGTTCACATTTACGTCTTTTTGTGCGTGGTAGTATTTCCATAGTTCGCGACCAGCATCAAAAACGGCTGTGGCTTCTTCTGAAAATTGCAATGGTTGATTAACTTTATGTGATTGCTTCGCCAGTTCGCTATCGCTCGTGTCCTCCTGCGTCGGAATGACAAAAAGGTCGTTAGTTGTAATTTCTTGCTTTATCTTGCCTTTTATAAAATCGGTCATGAAATTACTTTCAAACTTGGCTTGGGCATTGACTTCATATTCTGTAAATGGTATCCAATGGTTGGTGCCTTCAGAACTTGTAATTCTATTTTGACCGTGAAAAAGCGTGTAAGCTAAACAATCGTTTTGAAATTCAATATCATTTTGCCAACCGTCATTTGGAAATAAATATTGGTCTCTATCATTAATCCAAATTGCATCTATACAATTTCGAATTGAAAAGTAGATTGAACCTACAATTAAATTATTCTTATTGAAATTGAAAAAATTAAAATGCTCAATGCCTTTATTAATAGACAAATACAATTGACTATCATGTTGAAAATCAGGTGATGGATTTCCCATAAATGAGATGCCATTTTGTGTTTTCTCATCAAAAAGTTTTATCCATTTGTTAATATTGTTTGGTAATTCTCCGTAAAAATTTTTAGTAGAATTATAATTTCCTTTTCTGTCGAAAACATCGGTAGAAATAGTATTTATTTTAGATTTATTGGCTGTATTCCAGATGGTAAACCCAATAGGAAATTTGCCTTTTACATTATCAAAAGTATCGCCGGGAACAATAAACCCACTTACATAGTCTGCTAAAAAGTAATCTTTAAATTTCTTGAAATTTGAACCATTTATGAATTTCATTTTTGAAAATTGACCTAAAATACATCCTGGTATTTTTTCATAAATATTCGCCATGAATAATGCAAAAATCTCATTAGAAGCGTTACCTATTTTGGGTTTTAAAATTTCATTTATTTTAAAGTTTGTAGTTACTCCACTTTTATTTTCTCCTGTTCCTGACACGGTTTTTGAAGAAGTTGCTTCCGCATAAGGCGGATTAATATAAATTACCAACTTTTTTCGCTTTTCTTCATTATTAATAATGTCTTGCAAACTTTGTGGTAGCTTGGAAAAATCATCATTTAAAAAATCAAATTGAAACACATTGTTTTTAAGCAAGTTGGCACCGTGGTCGATGCGCTCGTGCATTACGTTTACATCGGCTTGGTCTAGTGTGCTGGCGTAAATGTTGTATTTGTTGGTTAGACCAGCTAAAAGGTTTCCTGTACCAGCGGCACAATCCCATATATAATAATCGTCTTGCCAGTTTTCACCCAAATAATCAGTCAAATATTTTTGTGATAATTCTACCCAAATACGTGGTGTAAAAAATGCTCCTTTGCGCTCTCTGATGTCTTGCGGCACTAGTAAATCTCGGCGTTCTATTATGTAATCTTGAAATTCTTTAAGCGGTGGTCGTTTGTAGCGTTTCCAAAAATGCAAATAGGTGTCTTTGTTTTTTAGCGTAATGGTGGCGTCAAACATTTGCTTGATGTTTTCTTTGGCTATTTTATACCCTTCATTTTGAAACATTACAAACAAATTTTCACGAATAGATAAATCGTCTCCAATAGTTTGGGTGTCTTTGTCATCTACAAATAAATCGGCAAGATAAAAATCGCTGTCTAGTATATTGGCTTTTTTTAAATCGTCCCAATTGACACCAATGATGGGTTTTATTATTTCTAACCATCTTAAATAAATAGGGATAAAGTTGTTTTTATCAATCTTTAATTTGCTAGCTGTTGTGGCTTTGGCAACATTATTTTTTATAAACGCTTGGAGTTCTTTTTCGTCTTTTTCATAATCATAAACATACGTATCTCGTTTTAGAGTTGCCTCAACACGTTGTTTAATCAACTGAAATTCTTTAGTTTCGTGATTACTTGGTGTAACGTTCCAATTGAAATCGTTTAGGTAAAAAATATCTTGTATATTGATGTAGGGAACAAACGCTATTTTTTTGAAATCAAATGCTCCCAAAAAAGCAGGTGGCATGGTTTTATCAAACGTTCGTGCTTTGCCAATGGTTAAAATTAACTGCACAAACATAGTAGCTACATCAAAATTACCCGTTTTGGCTTCTGCCCAAAGCAACGGTGTGCGTCCAAATAAATTATCTTGTTGTGGAAAAACAGTAAAATCGATGTTGCCAAGAATTTCGGTAGTATCAAATTGCTTGAACCAATCGGCTCCTACTTTATTCTTTAGTTCTTCTTCGCGAATGTTTTTATATTTCATTTTGAAATTTTAGTTCCTAAAAACAAATATAACTAGAAATATGGATTGAAAATAGTGGATTGAAAATGATTTTATGCAAAAAACGTCAACGATGGCGTTGTTTACGTCAAGTTTGACGTCCGCGATGTCAAATTTGGCGTCCGTGACGTCAACGATGGCGTCCGTGACGTCAAATTTGACGTCATGTAACGTATAATTTGACGTTGTTGATGTCAAAAATGGCGTCGGCGACGTCAAATTTGGCGTCCGTGACGTCAAATTTGACGTTTTTGAGTGTTTTTCTAAAATAAAAACCCCTTTCAGATAATCTGAAAGGGGAAGTTATCATTTTGTCTTCTTGACAAAGGAAACATCTGATATAGTATTGACGTTTTATTTTCTTGTGTGATTCTTCGTGCCTCAGAATGACAAAACAGAAAATCTAGGTTGCAGGTGGAACATCCGTTGTAGTTGGTGTGGTTCCTGTTCTGTTGAAAAACTGTGCCATTTCGTTTATCTTGGTTTCAAAACCTGCGGCTTTTGTTCCTGCTTTGTATTGGCTATAACCATAATCGGTTAATGCCGCTTGATAGTTGTCATAATCATGAAGGATTTTGTTGTTGTTTAATCCATCAATTAAGTTTTGCAACCTCGAAATGGCTGCATTGATAAACATACGCGAGTCGTAGTCGTTTTGAAATTCGTCCCAATCTACATCGTTGCTGCTCAAGCTTGGCTGACTGGTACGGTAATCATGCGCTTTGTTTACAATGAGTTTGTTTTGCTCGTTGATGCTTCCATACTTTTTTCGTTCTTCTGCCGAAAGGTTCTTGAACTTAGCGGATAATGTTTCCTCTAGTGCTGAAATGGTTTCAAATACTGAGGCTTTTTCCTCAGTAGAATAATGGTTGTTGTTTAAATTTTCAAATGGCATACTGTAATTTTTTAAGTTAATATTATTTGAATTCATCAAACTTAACTATCAGTATGGATTTGTTTTGTACATTATCATATAATGATATGTAAAACTATTTCTACATTATTCTTTATTTTTACTATCAATAATAATTGTAACTGGACCATCGTTTAAGAGTGCAACTTTCATGTCGGCACCAAATTGACCGGTTTGTACTTTTTTGCCTAATTCGGTTTCCATTTTAGAAATGAATGTTTCATATAATGGAATGGCAATTTCGGGTTTAGCGGCTTTTATATACGACGGACGATTTCCTTTTTTAGTCAATGCGTGAAGGGTAAATTGGCTAACGATAATCATTTCGCCATCTATGTCTTTTAGTGATAAATTCATCACCTGATTTTCATCGCCAAAAATTCTGAGGTTAACAATTTTGGAGGTTAACCAATCAATATCTTCTTGATTATCGGCTTCTTCAATTCCGAGTAAAACCAATAATCCGCTGTTGATTTCGGCAACGATTTTGTTGTTAATGGTTACGGATGCTTTCGATACACGTTGTAGAACTACTTTCATTTGGATTAACGATTGAAGATTAACCGTTTTTGATTTATAAATTTTTAAATCTGAATACTAAAAACTGAATACTGAACATTATTTCCTCGTTTCATCGCTCGCAATTCTATCATCGTTGTAAACATCTTGTCGGTAATGTTCGTCATCGCCTTCGAGGATTTTTAAATAGCTGTTATATCTAGACCATGCTATTTTATTGTTTTCTAAAGCGTCTTTCACGGCGCAATGTGGTTCATCTTTGTGAAGACAATTATTGAATTTGCATTGTTCTTTTAGTTTAAAAAACTCTGGAAAATAATCGCTGATTTCTGCTGATTCCATATCAACAATTCCAAATCCTTTAATACCTGGCGTGTCAATAATTTTGGCATCAAAGGACAAATCATACATTTCGGCAAAAGTTGTGGTATGTTGACCTTGCTTACTTTGTTCGGAAATGTGTTTGGTTTTAAGGTTCAAATTGGGTTCCAATGCGTTAACCAAAGTTGATTTCCCAACACCTGAATGTCCTGAAAACATACTGGTTTTTCCAATCATCATTTCTTTGAGTTGGTCTAGTCCTTTTTTCTCTGTCGAGGATATCTTTAAACATTTATAACCAATTTGAGAATAGACATATTGAAGGTATAACTGTTCATCAATCATCGCCTCATCATGAGTGTCTATTTTATTAAAAATCAAAACGGCTTCAATGCCATAAGCTTCAGCAGTGACAAGAAATCTATCAATAAAACTGGTTGTTGTTGGTGGATTATTGATGGTAATCAACAAAAAAACTACGTCAATATTCGACGCAATGATGTGAGTTTGCTTAGAAAGATTAACTGATTTTCTAACAATGTAATTCTTTCTCGGGTGAATGTTATGAATTTGCCCAACGGTTTCATCGGTAGTTTCATCAAGTTCAAAATCTACCACATCGCCAACCGCAATTGGGTTGGTACTTTTGATGCCTTTCATACGGAATTTTCCTTTGATACGGCATTCAAAGAACTCGTTATCATCTGTTTTTACGGTATAAAAACTTCCGGTAGATTTATAAACTGTTCCTGTCATTCTTTAATTATGTGTTGTGAATTGTGAATTGTGAACTTCGCAAAGGTAAAAAAATGTATTTGGTTATGGTTTAAAGTTATGGCAAATAAAAAAGGTTGCCAATTTTGACAACCTTTTTTATTTATAATTCTAAACTTGAATTAGTATTTGTAAGCAACACCTGTTTTGATTGCTTGTGAACCACCAAGTGCGTTAGAGTTTGCTCCAACAGTAGTTTTATCAGCAGTCAACAAAACGAAAGGACAACCTTGTTTTGCAGCATCCATTTTCAATTTCTTTTGTGCTTTTTTATCTCCAGTGTTTCCTGTTTGAAAATTAATCAAACCTGTTTTTCCACGAACTTCACCTACTTTTTTCAAACCTGCGATGTATGACTTATCTTCAAGGATTACTACTTTTTCCCAATCATCTTCACCATTGATAACGATTTTTTCTGTTACTTGTTCAACTCTTTTTGTTTTACCATATACAATTTTTTCAACAGCATATTTTCCAATTGTATTTTCTGCATCTTCACCATCATACTTAAAAACAACTGTGTATTCGTCTAGTCTAATAACTTTCCCTTCCACTGTTTCTCCACTGTGTTTTGTGATTACATCAACTTGAGCATTTGCTATTCCAAAGCCAAATACTAAGGCAAGAACTAAAATAATTTTTTTCATTTGGTATAAAATTTTGTGTTAATACTATTATTTCGCAATGATACAAAAAATAATGTAAATATTTAATACGTAAAATGACGTATTTATTTTTGATTAAAAATTTTCTCTTGGTGCGTAATACTCTCTTGGTGAATAGCTTTGAAAAACTGAATGATAAATTCTTCACTCAATCCTTTTTGGCTACCATCGTTAACCATTTTATCTAGAATTTCGTTCCAACGCTTGTTTTGTAAAACGGCTACATTCTTCTCTTTTTTCAGAGCTCCAATATCTTCTGCTACTTTCATTCTTTTGCCAATAACATCCAATAATTTAGCATCAAATTCATCTATTTTACTTCTCAGTTTTGCTAACTTGATTTGATATTCATCGGCATCATCGGTTTCTTTTCTGATGGTTAAATCAAAAATGATTTGTTTCAATCGCTCAGGAGTTACTTGTTGTGCAGCATCACTCCAAGCGTTGTCAGGATCGATATGGGTTTCGATAATCATTCCGTCATAATTCAAATCCAATGCTTCTTGCGTTACTTGAAAAATCATGTCGCGATTTCCTGTAATGTGCGACGGATCAATAATTAATGGAATATCTGGGAATCGATTTTGAAAATCAATTGCAATTTGCCATTCAGGATTGTTACGGTATTTTGTTTTTTCATAAGTCGAAAACCCTCTGTGAATCACTCCAAGATTTTTGATATTGGCATTATACAAACGTTCCACACCACCAATCCACAAAGCCAAATCTGGATTTACGGGATTTTTTACTAACACAATTTTTTCTGTATTTTGCAAAGCATCAGCAATTTCTTGAACTGCAAACGGATTTACAGTTGTTCGTGCTCCAATCCACAAAATATCAATATCGTGTTCTAAAGCTAATTTCACGTGAGCTGCTGTTGCCACTTCAATTGCCATTTTCAAACCTGTTTCGGCTTTGGCTTTTTGTAACCATTTCAACCCTATTTCACCGACACCTTCAAATCCGCCTGGACGTGTTCTTGGTTTCCAAATTCCTGCTCTAAAAATCGATACTTTTGAATCTTTCAATTCACGAGCAATTTTCAATACTTGTTCTTCTGTTTCTGCACTACAAGGTCCAGCGATTACTAGCGGATGTGGTAAATTAAAATTGTTTAACCACGTTCTCATTTCTTTGTTGTTTTCCATTTTTTTTAATTTGAGAGAAAAGAAGCAAGAATAAAGAGAAAAGACTAAACAATTAATCTTGCATCTTTCTTCTTGTCTCTATTATCTATTTCAATATTTCTTTAATTCTATTCGTATTCTGCATTTCATTATAAACTTCGTCATAATTATCTTCTTCTAATAATTTCTTGAAGTTTGATAAATTCTGAATGTATTCTTCAAGTGATTTTACAACTTGCTTTTTATTTTGTTTAAAAATCGGTGTCCACATAGCTGGTGAACTCTTGGCTAAACGAACTGTGCTTTCAAATCCAGAACCTGCCATGTCAAAAATATCCTGTTCGTCTTTTTCCTTTTCTATCACTGTTTTTCCAAGCATAAACGAACTTATATGCGACAAATGTGATACATAAGCAATGTGTTTGTCATGCGATTTTGGATCCATATATCGAATGCGCATGCCCAGTTTTTTAAATAAATCCATCGCTGTTTCCTGCAACTTAAAAGTCGTTTTTTCGACTTCGCAAATGATGTTTGTCTTGTCTTCATACAATCCTTTGATGGCTGCTTTTGGACCTGAAAATTCGGTTCCAGCAATAGGATGGCAAGCTAAAAAATTTCTCCTTCTTGGATGATTTTGTATGGCTTCACATATTGGATTTTTAGTTGAACCAACATCAAAAACTAAGGTTTGCTCTCCAATTTTATTTAAAATCTCGGGCAAAATTACTAAAGCAACATCAACTGGAACAGCAACAATTACTAAATCTGCGTTAATTAAATCATTTTCGGTTGCTTTTTGGTCGATGATTCCGAGTCTTATTGCTTCTTCAAGATGGTTTTCGTTGGCATCTATCCCGAATATCTTTGCCTCATCATAAATTGATTTTATGTCTAATGCCATTGAACCGCCGATTAATCCTGTTCCTATTATAAATACTTTCATAACTTAAATCTTTTTATTGCTTCCAAAATGTTTTCTTCTTTCACACATAATGAAAAACGAATATAACCTTCACCATTGCTACCAAAAATGGTTCCTGGAGTTAGGAAAATATGTTTTTCATATAACAAATCATCTATGAATTCTTCAGATTGAATTCCGGTTGGTAATTTTGCCCAAACGAACATTCCGACAGCGTTTTTATCGAAGGTACAGTTCATTTTTTCTGCTAATTCAAATATCAAATTTCTTCTTTTGGTATAAATTTCATTCTGACTTTTGAACCAATCTTTTCCTAATTTTAAAGCGGCAATTGCTCCTTTTTGAATTCCGTAGAACATTCCCGAATCCATGTTGCTTTTTACTTTTAAAATCGCATCGATTAAAGTGGCATTTCCCGAAACCATTCCGACGCGCCAACCTGCCATATTGAATGTTTTACTTAGTGAATTTAATTCTAACGCTATTTCTTTTGAACCTTCTATCTGAAAAATAGACAACGGATTTTCGTTTAAAACAAAACTATACGGATTGTCATTCACAATTAAAATGTTGTGCTTTTTTCCAAAATCGATTAGTTTTTGATACAATTCTAAAGTGGCATTGGCACCAGTTGGCATGTGTGGATAAGAAACCCACATCAATTTCACTTTTGATATATCTTGTTGTTCTATTTTTTCAAAGTCAGGTTGCCAATTATTATTTTCTTTTAAATCATAATAAACCGCTTTCGCTTGAACCAATTCGGTTACAGAAGCATACGTTGGATAACCTGGATTTGGAATTAAAACTTCGTCGCCTTTATTTAAAAAAGCCAATGAAATATGCATAATTCCTTCTTTCGAACCCATTAATGGCAAAATTTCATTTGTCGAATTTAATTCAACCTTGAAATTAGTAGCATAGAAGTCGGCGAAACCTTGACGTAATTCTGGCAAACCCTGATAACTTTGATATTCGTGGGCTTTTTCATCAAACATTGCCTTTTGAATGGCTTCAATTACAGACGATTGTGGAGCCAAATCTGGACTTCCAATTCCCATATTAATGATAGGTTTTCCATCGGACATGAGTTGTCTTACTTCTTTTAATTTTCTGGAGAAGTAGTATTCTTGAACGGTTTCTAGTCTTTTTGCTGTTTTTATCATTTTATTTTGCCACAGATTTAACGGATTATACTGATTTTTAAAGTTGTTATTGCTATTGCTTTTTGCTTTTGTATTCTCCCAAAACCTTGAAATGATTGGTCATTATTTCTAAAATCTTGACGGCTTTTTCATAATGTTTGTATTTCTCAAAAACCACATCAACAAAAAAAGAATATTGAAAAGGAGTTTCAATTATAGGCATCGATTGGATTTTGGTTAGATTTAATTTGCAATTCGTCATTACGTTTAATACTGTTGCCAAACTTCCTGGCGTGTCTTCTAATTCAAATTTTATAGATGCTTTGTTGATTTCTTCTTTATTTATCTGATTGGTTTCTTTACTTATGATAAAAAAACGTGTCATGTTGTTATTTACCGTTTGGATTTCTGGAGCGATTATGTTTAAATCATATAATTCTGCCGCGACTTTACTTCCAATGGCTGCAATTCCTTTAATTTGATTTTGATGAATACGTCGCGCAGTTTCGGCAGTATCCTTATCTTCAACTAATTTAATATTTGGATGTTTTTTCAAGAAATCCATACATTGCAATAACGCCATTGGATGGGAATGAACTTCCTGAATTTCATCTAGTTTCTGCCCATTTAGAACCATCAAATTTTGAATGATATCCAAATAATATTCACCGATAATGTGGAAATTATTTTTATCAATTAAGGCGTAATTTGGAATAATCGAACCAGCGATAGAATTTTCAATTGCCATTACAGCCAGTTGCGCTTGATTTTTCAGCAAACTATCAGCAAGTGCTTCAAATGATAAACACTCATCAACCTGAACATTTTCTTGAAAATATTCTAGAGCAACTTGATGATGGAATGATCCTCTTATTCCTTGTATGGCTATTTTTTCTTTCATTTTAGTCAAAAAAAAATCCCGATTTTCATCGGGATTGTACTTTATATTTGTTTCAAATTTACTTTTTAACATATAGTAATACTAATCCCTTTTTCTGTCCAAAGAAGAAATAAAAGAAATAGTTATAATATGTTGTGAAATTTGTATTCATTTTGTTTTTATGTTTTGCTAATGTAGGAAAAAAAGTTGTACGATAATCAAAAAAATAAAAAAAGTTACGTAAACGTTTTCGTAGTTATCATAAAATCGGGAATTTTTCGTTATACTTTTATTAATTACTACATTTGCGTTAAATAGTCTTATTATGTCAATAGAAGTTCAAAATATTTCAAAAAGTTATGGTGCTCAAAAAGCACTAGACAATGTTTCATTTTCTGTAAAAAAAGGTGAAATTGTTGGTTTCCTTGGTCCGAATGGTGCTGGAAAATCTACGTTGATGAAAATTTTGACTACTTATATTAATTCGGATGAAGGAAAAGCTTCCGTAAATGGTAATGATGTAACCGATAATCAGAAAGCGGTGCAACAATCGGTTGGCTATTTACCAGAACACAATCCGTTGTATTTGGATTTGTATGTTCGTGAGTATTTAGAATTCAATGCTGATGTATATAAAGTAGCTAAATCGAGAATTGAAGAAGTAATTCAATTAACTGGTTTAACGGCTGAAAGTCATAAAAAAATTGGTCAATTATCTAAAGGTTATCGTCAGCGTGTTGGATTAGCAACGGCTTTATTACACAATCCTGATGTTTTGATTTTGGACGAACCAACAACAGGACTTGACCCAAATCAATTGGTTGAAATTAGAAATGTGATTAAAAACGTTGGTAAAAACAAGACGGTTTTTCTTTCTACACATATTATGCAAGAGGTTGAAGCTATTTGCGACCGAGTTATCATTATCAATAACGGAAAAATAGTTACGGATAAAAAGTTAGACAAATTGGTTTCGGATATTGTGGAACAAGTGATTGAAGTTGAGTTTGATAGAGCGATAGACGAAGCTTTATTTTCAAAATTATCTGATTTAAAAACGTTCAAGAATACTCATGATAATGTTTGGGAATTGATTTTTGAAACGGAAGAAGACAAACGTCCTTCTGTATTTGATTTTGCTCAAGAAAATGGTTTGCGTGCACTGCAATTGTCTTTGAAAAATAAAAACTTGGAGCAGATTTTTAGAGAGAAAACGAGTAAAAAAAGTTAGAAGTACAATTTACGAAGTACGAGATTTAGCCCTGATAGTAGTGGAAAGCTTTTTGAAACGGGAAGCTATTTTTGTTGCTAGAAAAAAGCGACCAAAGGAAGCTCTTTTTTTAGCGTACAAAAATAGCTTAACGTGAAAAAACTTGAAACGGATAGCAGGATTAGCTTCTAATTATACAGCACATTTCCTTGATATAACTCTTGAACCTCAACTATTGGTGGAATATTTTTTAGAATAATATTTCCTGTGCTGTTCATTATTCCTGTGATTTTTTCGATTGGATGAACAATCATATCGTTGGAACCGCGGTGATAGACTTTAATTTCTTTGGCTAAAAAATCCTCAGCTTCTATGCGTCCGTCACCAAAATAGAAGTTGAATTCGGCTATTTCGGTTTGTCCAGTAAGATAAAATCGAGACACATTATTGTTGGCAATAGTCAAAGCGGTATTGTCGATGTTTAGGATAAAATCGCCTGTTCCTGCGCCGCTTTCGCCATCGGCATCTTTGTCTAACGAGAGAAAATATAGATTTGGAAAAGTCAATACGCCATTGGAACTGATTTTTCTATCGGTTTTTGAATAGACTTCTTCAAGTGTTGGCGTGGTAACTAAAATTTTGGTTTGACCATAATCACGAACCCAATTGCAACTCGTATTGTCTTTGAAAATAAGTTGGTCACCATTTTGTTTTACTTCAATATTATCGATAAAATTTTTGCCAGCAACTATTTGAACTTTGTATTCTGTTCCTTGCGTAATAATCACTTCGATGCCACGATATACTTTTATCCTTTTAAAGTTAGTAACTTGAATTTCTTTGGTTATGATGGTTCCAGAACTTTCGATACAATCGCTTGGTTTTTCACAGGAGTTGAAAATAAAGAATACAAATAGTACTAAAGATAACTTTTTCATGAGTATAGTTTTAAAGTCTGTAACCAATGCCAAATTCTAAAGCTTCTGCTAAAAAAAGGTGTGTTTTGATTGTAAATCCACCAAAAATTTTATTGGTAAAATAATATTTTATACCAACTCTATCATAAACTGGAATGTCTTTTTTGAAAGGTTGATAGACGTAAAAACCAAGCTGTGCTTCGAGTGAAATTCGGTTAATTAATAACTCGTGACCAACAAAAACGCCGACTCTTTTATAGTCTGTGTTGGCGTCAATATTTTGGTCTGGATAAGCAACCGAATAATATTTTATGTATTCTTTAATGGATTCTGTCAAAAACAATTCGGCTCCAAATTGTAGTGCGGTTTTTCTATTCAATCTTTTGTCAGCATAAAAACCGATATGGTAAAACGGAAATTGTCCGCTATTGACAATAGGATTTTCATTGACACCTGTTCTAAAAATAAAGTTATACTTTATTGGTTCTTTATATGATTTTTTGACTTGAGTTGTATCTGCAATTCGGTTAAAATCTTTCGAAAAATTATAATTTACACCTACATTTAATAGATAAGTGTTTATTCCGCTATTTGGCGATTTTACTCTTCCGTTAGAATAATGTGTGAATAAAATTCCGGCGTGAAATCCAATATTTTTGAAAAGTGTTTGATTATCATAGGTAAATCCGAAATTAGTATTTCCCATTAATTTACTTCCAAATGCTTTGTTTTTGCTGTTATCCACTTTGTCATAAGGATTGGTTGTCATTGCAATTCCCTGAGAAAGTTTGAATTGAAGTTGTCTTTTCCAAAAATAAAAATTATAAAAAGCACCTACAGCATAATTTTGTCCCAAAGGCTGACTTTTAAAGTCTTGATATAAAAAATAACCTCCATATTCAGGATAATTATACGCCTGATGCCATTCTTTTGAACCGTCTGTTTTTTTGCCAAAATTGATCATTATTCCATCCGGATGACCATTTACTAAATGATACATATCTTCAGTATGCGGCAAAGCATTTCCTCTCAACAGCGATACATCCAGCGTGAATGGACTCTTATTTTGCCCAAAAATAGAAAAAGAAGAAAACAAAAAAAGAAGGTAAAACTTCCTCATCCTAAAAATTTAAGTCACAAATATAACAGATTATATTAAGAATTGATATCTAAAAAACCTGTAAAGCAATAACTTTGAGATTTACTTGTTTTCGATTTTGTAATAGTGTATAATCGAAATTACTGATAGAAAATGAGTCCATTTAAACGAATTATAAGGATTATTTTTATATAAAAATTAATCCTTACTTAACTTTTTTTTTGATTTAATTAATCGTTTTAGTAACATTTTTTAAGTTTTTCAATTATTCTTTTATTACTTTCTTAAACACATTTGAACCATCTTCTTTAAGAATTTTAACTATATAAACGCCGTTAGGATAATTTGAAAAGTTGATTTTTTCAACATTAGCATGAGTTGCTATAGCTTTACCTTGTATGTTTAATATCGTAGTTTTTGTTGCAACAAACCCAAGGTTAAGAAACTCTTTGGTTGGGTTAGGATAAACAGTAATAGTTTTTTCTTCAAAATCATCAACAGTCAAAACGCTAAAATTTATATACTTGAACAAGGTTGAACCCACTAAAACTGATAATTTTCCATCGTTTTGAACATGCAAAGCTCTTGCCCAATCAAATGCTACAATATCATTAAGATAAACCCCGTTTGTCATAAAAGTATTGTCCCTAGTAGCATCAGCATTTAATCGAACAATACTATAATTATAAAGATTACCCGTTCTTACTGTCGCTAAGATTATATATTTGCCATCTGGCAATTTGTCAATATGTTTGGCACCAATTCCTGGATAACTTGCAGCACCAACAGATTCGTGGTTCGGAACGGTTATTACGCTTATATTTTTTCCGTCGGTGCTAAACGTGGTATCTAAAATTCCATTTTCGGTTAATTTGGCAAAAGCTACACCCGATGATAATCGCTGTCCGGTAAGCATCATTGAGTTATCAGATTCAAAAAAAATCTTCATTGCCGAGGTATTTCCTCCAAAATCGACTGTTGCACTTCCGTTTGTACCAAATGATGTATCTAAAACACCATTGCTGTCTATTTTTGTAACCAGCAATTGAGAATTTGATGGACTTGTTGACCCAAAAAGTAATAATGAATTATTTGTTGATTGATATACACTCGAAAAAAGATCAACACCAGTTACAGACAGTTGAAAAATTCCGTTGTTGGCAAAAGTTGTATCTAATGTTCCATTTTCTAAAAATCTAATTGCCGTGGCTGCACCATCATATAAATTTACACCAATGTCCCAATATATATAACCAACAGCTATTACTCTATTTTGACTATCAATAATTACGTCAAACAACCTTTCATCGTTAGTATCGGCACTATTTTCATAATAAAGGTTGCTAATAAAAAATCCATTGTTGGCAAAAGTGTTATCTTTTGTACCATTGGCATTAAGTCGGCACACAAAAACTTCATAATCACGGCTAAAAACACCGATAGTATATTTTCTACCAACTAATATTATTCTGCCATTGGCATCAGTGTTTACTCCATAAACTTCAAATCTGTCTCTGTAAAAATTACTTTGAATTAGTGCTGTACCGTCTGTACCAAAAGTACTGTCCAAAGTGCCATTTTCTAAATATTTTCTTATGCCAATTGTAGGTGCTAAATTTACAGATTGTGTGCTATAATACGGATTTAATGTATAAGGCACCAATATTGAGTTGTCTGCCATAAAAAATGGCGAATTAGAAATTCCTAATCCACCACCAGTGTAGGTATTGTAACTTTGTAATCCTGTATTATTTATTCCTTCATTCGCATATGTCGTATCTAAACTTAATTGAGGATGGACACAAAAAGGCAATAGCACACATAAACAACATAAAAAAAATCTCATAACTTATTGATTTATAATTTAAAACGTATTTTTTGGTACAAATAAAAGGAAAAAAATGAACAAAACTATAATAGTCACACAAATTAGATTATTAAAATACTTCTTTAGCAATCGCTTTGATATTCTCCGCTTTTCCCATAGAATAATAATGTAAAACCGGAATTCCAGCTGCAACTAATTCTTTACTTTGAGCAATACACCATTCAATTCCTATTTGTTTTACAGCGTCGTTATCTTTTGCTTTTACAACTTCCATAATTAAATCGTCTGGAATTTCAAGTGAAAAACGATGAGGAATTAAATTCAGTTGTTTCTTAGTAGCTAGAGGTTTCAAACCTGGAATAATTGGAACTGTAATTCCTGCTGCACGGCATTTGGCAACGTAATCAAAATATTTTTTATTGTCAAAAAACATCTGTGTAATAATATAATCGGCACCATTTTTTATTTTTTGTTTCAAGAAATGAATGTCACTGTCTAAACTTGGTGCTTCCATGTGTTTTTCTGGATAACCTGCAACTCCAATACAAAAATTGGTTTCAGCTGAGTTTTTCAAGTCTTCGTCTAAATAAATTCCTTTATTCAAATTATTGATTTGCAAAACTAAATCGGTCGCATATTCATTTCCTTCTTTCTCAGGCTTAAAATAGGTTTCATTTTTCAATGCATCACCACGAAGTGCTACAACATTATCAATTCCTAAGAAATCCAAATCAATTAATAAATTCTCGGTATCTTCTTTTGTAAATCCACCACAAAGAATGTGAGGAATAGCATCTACTTCGTATTTATTTTGAATTCCGGCGCAAATACCAACCGTTCCTGGACGTTTTTTTACAATTTTCTTTTGCAACAAACCGCTTGGCAATTCCTTAAATTCGTATTCCTCACGATGATACGTCACGTCAATAAATGGCGGATTGAATTCCATCAACGGATCAATACTGTCAAAAATTGACTGAATGTTTTGTCCTTTCAATGGCGGAAGAATTTCAAAAGAAAATAATGGTTTTCCGTCGGCGTTTTCTATGTGCTGTGTTACTTTCATAATTTTTAGTTGTCTGTTGTCCGTTATCTGTTATCTGTTTCCAAAAGAACTGAAAACTGAGAACTGAGAACTGACAACTGTTTTTAATCTGCTATATTCGGCGAAAGCCATTTGGTTGCCATTTCAGTAGAAATTCCTCTACGCTTGGCGTAATCTATTACCTGATCTTCTTTAATTTTCCCGAGTCCAAAATACTTGCTTTGTGGATTGGCAAAATAATATCCCGAAACGGAACTTGCTGGCCACATTGCCATGCTTTCGGTAAGCTTCACTCCTATTTCTTGTTCTACATTTAGTAATTTCCAAATAGTTGGTTTTTCTAAATGGTCTGGACAAGCCGGATAACCTGGCGCAGGACGAATTCCAATATATTCCTCAGAGATTAAATCCTGATTAGTTAAATTTTCATCTGAAGCGTAACCCCAAATTTCTTTACGAACTTTTAAATGCAAATATTCAGCAAAGGCTTCCGCAAATCGATCTCCGAGTGCTTTAATTAAAATCGAATTATAATCGTCTAATTGTTTTTCGAATTCGGCTGCTTTTTCATCTACACCAAAACCTGTTGTTACACAAAAACATCCTATGTAATCTTGTTTACCGCTATCTTTTGGAGCAATAAAATCGGCTAATGCTATATTTGGTGCGCCAGCTGTCTTTTGGGATTGTTGTCTTAAAGTTAAAAAAGTTATTGGTTGTCGGTTATCGGTTATCAGTTCGATATCATCATCATTGATGGCATTTGCTGGAAAAATTCCGAGAATTCCTTTGGCAGTTAACCATTTTTCTGAAACAATTTTTTGCAACATTTCTTGCGCGTCGGCAAATAAGTTGGTGGCTTGTTCGCCTACAATTTCATCGGTTAATATTGCAGGATATTTTCCGTACAATTCCCATGAGTTAAAAAATGGTGTCCAATCGATAAAATCGACCAATTCAGAAAGTTCAACTTCAACGGTTTTTGTTCCTATGAAATTTGGTTTTACTGGTGTGGAATTATCCCAATCTAATTTTAATTTGTTCTTTCTAGCTTCTTCAATCGAATGGAAATTTTTATCACGACTTCTGTTCAAATAACCATCACGCAACTTGTCGTATTCTTCACGAATGGCTTTTACGTAACCTTCTTTGGTTTCGGATTGCAATAAATTACTTGCTACCGTTACGGCACGCGAAGCATCGTTTACGTGAACTACAGTTTCTTTATATTCTGGTGCAATTTTCACGGCTGTGTGTGCACGAGAAGTTGTTGCGCCTCCAATCATAATTGGAATTTTGATGTTTAATTTGTCTAATTCTTTTGCCAAATAAACCATTTCGTCTAATGATGGAGTGATTAATCCGCTTAGTCCTATAATATCTACGTTATGCTCAATTGCTGCTTGAATAATTTTTTCTGGCGGAACCATAACTCCCAAATCGATGATTTCGAAATTATTACAACCCAAAACTACAGCTACAATATTTTTACCAATATCATGAACATCGCCTTTTACGGTTGCCATCAATACTTTCCCTGCCGATGATGATTTTCCTTGTTTTTGAGCTTCGATAAATGGTAAAAGATACGCCACTGCTTTTTTCATGACACGAGCTGACTTCACCACTTGTGGCAAAAACATTTTTCCGCTTCCGAATAAATCGCCAACGACATTCATTCCTGCCATTAAGTTTACTTCTATAACTTCTATGGCTTTCGCCGAATTTACTCTCGCTTCTTCGACATCAATTTCGATAAATTCGTCAATTCCTTTTACTAATGAATGTGTCAATCGTTCTTGAACCGAACCGTTTCGCCATTCGGCAATTGCTTTTTCGTTTACTTTATAATCGCCTTTGAAGGTTTCTGCTAAATCCAAAAGTCGTTCGGTTGCATCTTCTCTCCTATTTAAAAGTACATCTTCAACGTGTTCTAAAAGTGTTTTGTCAATTTCATCATAAATCTCAAGCATTTCAGGATTTACAATTCCCATAGTCATTCCGTTTTGAATGGCATGGTATAAAAACGCCGAATGCATCGCTTCACGAACGGTATCATTTCCTCGAAACGAAAACGAAACGTTACTTACACCACCAGAAATATTGGCATAAGGAAGATTTTCACGTATCCATTTTGTGGCTCTAAAAAAATCTAAAGCGTTTAATTTGTGTTCGTCCATTCCGGTTGCTACTGGAAAGATATTTGGATCAAAAATGATATCTTGAGCTGGAAAACCCACTTCGTTTACAAGAATATCATAACTTCTTTTGCAAATTTCAATTCGTCTTTCATAGGTATCGGCTTGACCATCTTCATCGAATGCCATCACGATTACTGCAGCGCCATATCGTTTAATTAATTTGGCATGATGGATAAAAGCATCTTTTCCTTCTTTTAGTGAAATGGAATTGACAACGGCTTTTCCTTGCACAACTTTCAACCCAGCTTCGATGATTTCCCATTTGGAACTATCAATCATTACTGGAACTCGAGCAATATCGGGTTCGGCAGCAATTAGGTTTAGGAATTTGGTCATGGCATACACACCGTCGAGCATTCCTTCGTCCATATTGACGTCTATTATTTGTGCGCCGCCTTCGACTTGATTTCTAGCGATTTCAAGTGCTTCTTCGTATTTCTCTTCTTTAATTAATCGAAGAAATTTACGCGAACCAGTAACATTGGTACGTTCGCCAACATTCACGAAAATAGATTGTTCGGTGATGAAAAGTGGTTCTAGACCTGAAAGTTGTAAATTTATTTTGTTTGTTCTTGACATTATTTTATGCTGACTTAATTCAGTATCATTTATTTTTTTAACCGCTAATTTCACAAATTTTCACAAATTTTAAATTGCTGCTGATTCTGATTTTCTTGGTTTGAATTGTGCTGCGACTTCTGCAATTGCTTTGATGTGTTCTGGTGTTGTGCCACAACAACCACCAATTATATTGATTAAATTATCTCGCAAATACTCTTTTATTAAAACTTGCATTTCTGCTGGCGTTTGGTCGTATTGACCGAATGCATTTGGCAATCCTGCATTTGGATGCGCCGAAATATTTAGTTGTGTATTGTGTGCTAATCTTTTTAAATAGGGTTTTAATTGGTCAGCTCCAAGTGCACAATTAAATCCAATACTTAATAATGGAATGTGTTGAATTGAAATTAAAAACGCTTCTACCGTTTGTCCAGAAAGTGTTCTTCCTGAAGCATCCGTAATTGTTCCAGAAACCATCACAGGAATATCTAAATTTCGTTCTTCTTTTACTTCTTCGATAGCGAAAAGTGCTGCTTTGGCATTTAAAGTATCAAATATTGTTTCTACTAAAAGCACATCGCAACCTCCATCAATTAAGGCTTCGACTTGTTGTCTGTAGGCAATTCGTAATTCGTCAAACGTTACTGCGCGGAAACCTGGATCGTTTACATCTGGTGACATTGACGCTGTTCGGTTTGTTGGTCCAATTGAACCAGCAACAAAACGTGGTTTGTCTGTGAATTCGTCGGCAACTTCTCGAGCGATTTTGGCTGATTCGTAGTTGAGTTCATAAACCAAATCTTCAAGATGATAATCTGCCATTCCGATGGTTGTTCCAGAAAAGGTATTGGTTTCTACAATATCGGCTCCAGCTTGAAAATACAA
This sequence comes from Flavobacterium dankookense, assembly GCF_004362665.1. Lineage (GTDB taxonomy): Bacteria > Bacteroidota > Bacteroidia > Flavobacteriales > Flavobacteriaceae > Flavobacterium > Flavobacterium dankookense. The sequence continues at coordinate 44,584 of NZ_SNXR01000014.1, forward strand.
ACGGTGAACTTGTTTTACGGCTTCGGGTTGTGTGATGGAAAGCAAATCGTTGTTTCCTTTTAATGGATGTGGAAAATCTTTGAAACGCTCGCCACGGAAATCTTCTTCGGAGAAATTATTGCGTTGCAGCATTGTTCCCATTGCTCCATCTAGAACTAATATACGATTTTGAATTGCTTCTTGAATAATCGACATAATTTTTGTAAATTTTTAAATTATGTTATCAAGAAAATAGAAAAATTTCTCTTGGTTATCTGTTCTTTATTAATCTGCTTTAACAGATGCTGAAAAAAATTCAGCATAAAGATAGAATGTAGCACCTTTTCTAGTTGATAGGTTGCTAAGCTTTCGTTGAGTCTAATCTCTCCAGCTTTCGTGATAACAATCAATATGTTTATGAACAGTGCAAAGTAATGGTATAGAAATTTATTTTGCAAGTGTTTGTGAAAAATAAAAACCTACAACGATATAGTGTTGCAGGTTTTTGTGGTTGGAGTTGGTCATGAAATTATTGAAATACAGTTTCTTTTATTTTTATTTTGTCAGTAATTTTTAGAATATCGGTCAGCACGCCTCGAGCAGTTACTTCTTTTCCTGCACCTGCACCTTGAACAACAATTGGGATTTCACCATAGGATTTTGTATAGATTTCGATTAAATTATCGGCTCCTTTTAGCTGACCTAAAGCGGTTGATTTTGGCACAGAAACGAGTTTGACTTCAAGTTTTTGGGTTATTACATCGAGTTCTCCAACATAGCGAAGAACGTGATTTTCGGCTTGTGTGATTTTGGCAATATTAAATGGTTTATCGAACAGCGTTTTGTTGATTGCGTATTGTGCTTTGGAATGTTTTTCATTTAATTCTAGCAGCAAAAGTGTGGCGATTTTGATGTCGGAAAACTCGAATTTTTGTTCGATTTCTCGTGCTAGAATTAATAATTTTCGAGCTACATCGTTTCCTGATAAGTCTTCGCGCGAGTCGGGTTCGGTGTATCCATTTTTTTCGGCATCGATTAAAATTTTTGAAAAAGGCGTTTGCTCGGAAGAAAATCTGTTAAAGATATAACTTAATGAACCTGAGAAAACACCACGAATTTTGGTGATTTTTTCTCCTGAAAAATGCAAATCTTTAATGGTTTGAACTACTGGCAAACCTGCTCCAACATTGGTTTCGTATAGAAATGTTTTGTCGAAGTTTTTTAGATTTCTTCTTAATTCGTTGTAAAAATCGAGGTGTAATGTGTTGGCTTTTTTGTTGGCAGCAACAATATTAAATCCGTTTTGAATTAACGGAATGTAGCTTTTTATTATTTCGGAACTTGCTGTAGCATCCACAGCGATTAGGTTTTCGAGATTTTGCTCTTGCACATAATCAATAATATCTTCTATTCTGAACGGAATTGCCGATTGGGCAAAGTTGGCTTCCCATTGATTTTTTACGCCTTCTTTTTCGAAGAAAGCTAGTGTTGAATTAGTAATTATTGGGAAACGCAAATCGATATTTCTTTTTTCTAGGAAGAATTTTTGGCTTTCTATGACTTGGTTTATTAAAGTGCTTCCGACATTTCCGATGCCGAAAAGGATGACATTTATTCTAAGCGTTGACATAATTTTGTTGTTTTTGTTTGTTAAAAATAGGTTCTAAAATTTGGGCTAATTGATTGAATTCAATTAAAAATGCATCGTGACCATGAATGGAATTTATTTCGCTGTAAAAAACATTTTCCTTGACTGATTTTAAATTTTGATAGGTTTCTCGGTTTTCGTCAGCAGTGAAAAAATAATCGGTATTGACCGAAACGATTTGAATATTGGTTGGAATTTCCTTGATTATAGACAAAAAATCTTTTCTGCCGCGAGTAATGTCATTGGTTTTTAGCAAATGGTTCATCAGTTTGTAAGCCGATAATCTAAAACGATTTTTGAGTTTGATGCCGTGATTGATTAACCAATTTTCTATGTGAAAAATCTCGTTTGTTTTTTTTCTTTGAAATCGCAGATTGATGGATTTTGGCGTTCGATATAACAGCATTGCGTGTAATCGTGCATCGGCAATAGGATCATCGGAATTATTTAGAATTTGATCTTGAATTAAGACATTGGCAATAACCCAATCGGTGGCTTTCCAATCGGTGGCAATTGGAATTAGATTTTGAATTTTGTTTGGTTCTAAAATCGTCATTTCCCAAGCAATTGCACCGCCAAGACTTCCGCCGATTACGGCAAAGACATTTGAAATTTGAAGAAAATCTAAACCTTTCCAGAAGATTTTGGCCATATCACGAAGGGTGAAATAACGATAATCTGAAATTAGATTTCCAAAGTTTTCATCATATCCGTTTCCTGGAATGTTGAAAGCAAGAATGGTAAAATGATTGGTGTCGATGATTTTATTTTCGCCAATCAAATCGTTCCACCAACCGTTTTCTCCCGTAACATTAGAATTTCCTGTCAAAGCATGATTTACAACCACAACTGGAGCAGTTCCAATAGGTTGACCGAAAGTTTGATAGAACAACGGAAGGTAAGGTTTCTGTTTTCCGATTTCTAAATCAAAATTAAAGAGGTCGATTTTTTCTAACTTTTTCATTTTTTTTATTTTTAAGCAATTCTTCCCTTTTTTTTAAAAGATTGCCTTCAACCAGATGATTGAAGACAATCTTAAACAAACAAACAAAACCTAAATCAATAACTTTTATACGATAACCTGAGGTGATTTTACTTTTGAAAATGCCGCTTTCAAATCGGTTTTCAAATCGTCGATGTCTTCTAAACCAACTGAAAGACGGATTAAATCTTTGGAAACTCCTGTTGTTTCTTGTTCTACATCTGATAATTGTTGGTGTGTGGTACTTGCTGGATGAATTATCAATGATTTTGTATCACCAATATTGGCTAAAAGCGAGAATAATTTGGTTTCATCAGCTACTTTTTTCGCCGCATCAAAACCGCCTTTTAATCCAAAAGTTACAATGCCGCTTTTTCCTTGTGGCAAATATTTATCAGCTAAATCTTTGTATTTCGAAGTTGCTAAACCGGGATAATTTACCCAAGCCACTTCTTCTTGAGATTGCAACCATTGCGCTAAAGCCAAAGCATTTTCGGAATGTTTTTTAATTCTGATTTCTAAAGTTTCCAATCCTTGAATAGTTTGAAAAGCGTTAAACGGACTTAAAGCTGCACCAAAATCGCGCAAACCTTCAATTCTTACTTTGGCAATAAATGATGCTGCGCCAAGTGCTTCGTAGTATTTCAAGCCATGATATCCAGCTGAAGGTTCTGTGAATTCTGGGAATTTTCCATTGCTCCAGTCGAAGTTTCCAGCGTCGATGATAACGCCACCAAGTGATGTTCCGTTTCCTGTGATGTACTTGGTAAGTGAGTGAATAACGATGTCTGCACCATAATTAATTGGGTTTAACAAATAAGGCGTTGCCACAGTATTGTCTACAATAAAAGGTACTTTAAACGCTTTTGCTTCTTTAGAAATGGCTTCTAAATCGAGTACGTCAAGTTTTGGATTTCCTAGACTTTCTACAAAATACGCTCTTGTATTTTCTTGCGATGCTTTTGTGAAATTTTCAGGATTTAAAGGATCAACAAATGTTGTTGTGATGCCTAATCGTGGTAAAGTTACTTTTAGTAAATTGTATGTTCCGCCATACAAACTGTTAGATGCAACGATGTGATCGCCAGCTTTTAATAAAGTTAAAAATGTGGTTGCAATGGCAGCTGTTCCTGATGCGGTAACGACTGCGCCAATTCCACCTTCTAACTTTGCTAGACGTTGTTCTAGAATGTCGTTGGTTGGATTGTTTAATCTTGTGTAGATAAATCCAGCTTCGGCAAGTCCAAAAAGATTGGCTGCGTGGTCTGAATTGTTAAAAACATACGATGATGTTTGATAAATTGGGACAGCTCTAGTTCCTGCGTTTTTAGTAACATCGTGTCCTGCGTGAAGTGCGTTTGTTGAAAATTTTTGTGTACTCATTTTTTTAGAATTTTAGATTATTATTATTTTTTTAATAAACACTTCGACTTTAGTTTATATTGAGCTTAGTCGAAATACCAGTGTGACAAACATTATTGAATAAAAAAAGTCCTTTTGGATGGCTACCAAAAGGACTTTTAAAATATAGATATAACTACGATTAAGTCTTATGCTTTTGGCAACAGGGAATATAAATGCAACACATCATCATGCGCATCATTTTGTTCATCATCATATTTTTCCCTACTGTTATCATTTTTATATTTTTAAAGTAAAGTATGTTTTTACTAGTATTTAATTTTTTGAGCTTTATCTAAAATTTGGAATAAAAAAACCTCTGCGTTTTGCAGAGGTTTCATTTGGATATATTTTAAAAATTTAAAATTATGCAATAGAAGTTCTCTGCGGAAGTTTCCACATCATACAACACATATTGCAAATCGTTAAAATCATTTTTTCTTTGTTTTTGATGAAGCAAACTTCTGAACTATTTTTGAATTAACCAAATCGAAAATGAAAATTTAACATTTAAAAATTTTGATTATATATTTAAATACTACGTATTTAGATTTTTGAAAATAGCGTTAAAAAAATAAAAAAAGTAAAATTGATTTTTCTATTCGAAATAGTCTTTATACATTTGCACCCGAAATAAGAGGAAAAATTTGAACTGATTGCAACCTCGTTAAAAAATGCTAAAGCAGAAATTCTTCTTTAGTATTTTCTTTCGATTTTCGTTTTCCTCCCAAAATTTAATTTTAAAAATAAATTATAACTATGGCTTATTTATTTACATCAGAGTCTGTGAGTGAAGGACATCCTGATAAAGTAGCAGATCAAATTTCAGACGCGTTAATTGATAATTTTTTAGCATTTGATGCAGAATCAAAAGTTGCTTGCGAAACTTTAGTTACAACCGGTCAAGTAATTTTGGCTGGTGAAGTAAAATCAAACACCTATCTTGATGTTCAATCAATTGCTAGAGAAGTAATTAGAAAAATTGGTTACACAAAAAGCGAATACATGTTTGAAGCTAACTCATGTGGTGTTTTATCTGCTATTCACGAACAATCTGCTGATATTAATCAAGGTGTTGATAGAGCAAGCAAAGAAGAACAAGGTGCTGGAGATCAAGGAATGATGTTTGGTTATGCAACAAATGAAACTGAAAATTATATGCCTTTGGCATTGGATTTATCTCATGCTTTGTTAATTGAATTAGCAAACTTAAGAAGAGAGAATTCTGAAATTACTTATTTACGTCCAGATGCAAAATCGCAAGTAACTTTAGAGTATTCTGACGATAACAAACCTCAACGAATTGATGCCATTGTAATTTCTACTCAACATGATGATTTTGCTCCAGAAGCAGAAATGTTGGCTAAAATCAAATCGGATTTGGTTGGAATTTTAATTCCTAGAATTAAAGCAAAATATCCACAATACGCTCATTTATTTAATGACCAAATTACATATCACATTAACCCGACAGGGAAGTTTGTAATTGGTGGACCACACGGAGATACTGGTTTAACTGGTAGAAAAATTATTGTGGATACTTATGGTGGAAAAGGCGCTCATGGTGGTGGTGCATTTTCTGGAAAAGATCCAAGTAAAGTGGATCGTTCAGCAGCATATGCAACACGCCATATTGCTAAAAACTTAGTTGCAGCAGGTTTATGTGATGAAATTTTAGTTCAGGTTTCGTATGCTATTGGAGTTGCAAAACCAACTTCAATTAATGTTGTTACTTATGGAACTTCAAAAGTAAACTTAACTGACGGAGAAATCAGCAAAAAAGTAGAAGCTATCTTCGATATGCGTCCTTATTTTATAGAACAACGTTTAAAATTGAGAAATCCAATTTACAGCGAAACTGCTGCCTATGGACATATGGGAAGAAAGCCAGAAACGGTTACAAAAACTTTCAATTCACCAAATGGAGAAAATAAAACAGTAACTGTTGAATTATTTACTTGGGAAAAATTAGATTATGTTGACCAAGTAAAAGCAGCATTTGGAATTTAAATTTATACTTTTTTCAAAAAAGCATCTACAAAAAACCACTCTTAGAAGTGGTTTTTTTTATTACTTTAGTTTAAAATTTGACAAATGACATTTATAAAAAAACTTGAAGAAAGTTTAAAATTAAATCAAAACTATTTGTTTTTACTCGCAATTTTTAATGGTACCATTGTGATGAATTTTCACAAATTGATTTATAAAAACCCATTAATCATGTTGGGTTTGTTGACTTTTTTAATCATTACTATTATTGATTATAAAAAATGGTGGTCAGTCATTTTTAATTCTTTTATCGCCATTTCATCACTTGTCCTTGTGTTTCCTAGAATAGGCAATCATTCTACATTTTTATTGGTAATTTCTATTTTATTAGTCAGTTGGATTTTTTTAAAATGGATTAAATTCAAAGTAAAAATTGAAGCCAATTTTATTTCTTATTTATTCCGAATTGCAACCTTTAGTATTTATTTCTATTCAGGATTTCATAAACTCAATACCGATTTTTTTAACCCTTGTGTTAGTTGTGTTAATGAAATTAATGAATATACGATTTCAAATATTTTAAACTCTGACTTTAAAATTAGTAGTTCACTTTCTCGAACTTTTCAGTTTATTGCCATTATTTTAGAAATGATTGTTCCGTTTGGACTTCTTTCTGTCAAGACAAGAAAATATACTGTTCTAGCACTTTTACTATTTCATGGCTATTTATCGCTTTCCGTTTTTGCAGATTTTAGTGCTTTGGCTTTATTTTTATTGATAGGTTGTATTCATGATTTTGAGGGAAAAGAAATTCCAAAACAAGTGATTAACTATTTAAAATTCTATTTGACATTTCTAATTTTAGCTGTGCTTTGTCTTGGTTTATTGAAATATTCAGCTATCATCGTTTACAAACATCGTTTTATTCAAGGAGTCATTTTTGCAATTGGTTACCTTACGTTTGGATTGATTTATTTAAAAAACAATAAACCCAAAGAATTTTTGTTCAAAAAAAACTATACAATTCCGTTAATCATTACTTTTTTACTACTCAGTTTTTGGACATTGAAAACCTACATTGGATTAGGAAATGCTGGAAACCTGACTATGTTCAGTAATTTAGTGACGGAAAAAGAACTCAACAATCACTACTTAATTGACACCAAAAAAACCAAGCTTTTTGATTTTGAAGAAGACTACGTTTATATCATCTCTATGAATAATCCATTCGTTAGAGAAAAATATGATGGTTATAAAATTCCAGTAGCTGAATTTCGTTTTCTAGTGAATTATTGGGCAAAAAAATTTGACAAACCTATTGCTTGTAAGCTTATTTATAAAGGTAAACAATATAATTTTGACGACCTTAGAACTTCAGAATTTAAGAATTCAAAAAAATACTATAAGTATTTAAATTTTAGAAAAATACAAACAAAATCACCCAACGAATGTAGATGGTAATCAAACAAAAAGCCAGTTCAATTGAACTGGCTTTTTTTATTATAAATTATATTTCAAACTAAAAATAATATACCTCGGCTGAACTCTATATTGCGAATTCCTAGTGGAAAATTGCGAAAAGCTATCATCATTAAGCGATGTAGTGTTGAGCAAGTTAGTTGCGGCAATTTTATATTCCCAATGACTTGCTTTTGTTTTTTGATACGTCAAACTTGCTGATAAAAAGTCATATTCTTGGTCAACGGTTTTTGCTTTGTTATAGTAATGAAAAAATTCATATTCTGCTAGGAATGAAAAACTTTTCAAAAAGAAATAATCCAGTTTTACCGATGGACTATCGGTATAAAAATTATCGTTCGGATATTGATTTACACTATAGGAATATCCCAACTCAATGTTTGGCATATTTTTAAAATTTGTGGAAGCACTTAAGCGATAATTCTGTGAAAAACTTTCGGTATCGACAACATCTTCGGCAGCATTTAATGGATTTACTTGAATGTTATAAAACTTACTCCAATTGACATTTGCACTAAAATTAGCTTTGTAATACTTCAAAAAAGAACGACCATATCTTCCACTTGCTGAAAAATTCTCGTCACCAAATGGCGAATTAATTGGCGAACCAATTTGATTTACTCCTTCAAATAATGCTCTAGTTTTAATAGCATCAACTGTTTTCGTATAACTGATATTGGCACCAAAGTTCTCGAAATTGAACATATTAAACTTTTGATAATTCAAAGAATGACTTTGTATCACTGAATTATTCAAATCTCTATTTCCAGAAAACAAACTGCTATAACTATTAAAAATTGTTCCTACAGCATAGTTGTTAATATTGGTAAAATTATTGGTCAATCCGAAATTATAATTTAGCGTTTCCGATTTTTTAATTTGATAAATCATCTGAAAATCGGGTAATAAACGATACATTTCTTGATTTACATCTGTTCCCAATTGCGTATTAGTTAAATTAAATCGATGCAACGTAATTCCTGGTGTGAAAGTAAATTTACCCGTTAACCATTTGAAATGAAATCCAAAATAAGTGTCATTAAAGCGATAACTAACATCATTATTGTTTTCAGTAGCATTCAAATTGTTGACAGTTCCATTATCCAATCGCTGAAAAATAGACGAGTTTAAACTTTGATATACATAAGAGTTTGCCAAGGTAAAATTCAAGTTTGTTTTTGGTGTCAACACATAATAATAATCCAATCTACTGTCCAATTTATTGGTTTTAATGAAACGACTTTGCGTAATATCATTTCTATTTTGCGTTTGGTTATATCCCAAAAAATCAAAGGGTTGAAACTCTAAATTAGCATTATACAACGGATCTTCATTTTGGTATAAATGCTGACTTTCGAAAGCAAAAATATGTTTATCTGTTGGCGTGTAATAAAAACTCAAATTCTGATTGATGTTGATTGGATCTTGTTTTTTAGAAGTCAAAATACTTTCATCCGTATTTATTCCAGAAACATAATTAAACACTTGACGGTAAAGTTCGTTGTTTTCTCTTTGTGCCGAAATTCGGGTTAAGATATCATAATCCAATTGAAATTTAGCCGATGGTTTATACGTTGTACTCAACTTAAATAATCCTAAATTATTTTTTTGACTTCCGGCATCGTCTCTAACTTCAGTTGAAGATACATCGGTTGTATTAGGTTGTAAAATATTAACTGTTGATGCCGTTTCTGTATCTACCAAGGTAGAAGTTGCTATAGCAAATCCGCTCAAACTCCAGCTTTTTGATGGATTGTATGAAAAATTGGTTGCACCAAAATGCGATTCGATTTCCTTAACTCTATTGTCTTGAAAAAAGCTAATTCCAAGTGAATTGCTACCTACATTAATACTTCCGCCACCTTTTCCCATGATATTTCTGAAACCGCCGCTAAACCTGAAATAGTCTTGAATAGTAAACGCTTGTTGACCTACATTATTACTATTTCCCATAATATTAAGACTGTATTTTGGACTATAGTAAAACGCTTTTGGCGCTACAACATAACGTGTATCGTCGTGTCCAACACCAATTCCTGCTGTCATATCACCAAACCAAAAGTTCTTCTTTCCTTCTTTAAGTTTGATGTTCATTGCTAAATTGTCTTGGTTGTTTTCAACGCCTTTCATGATGGAATTTTCGTTGTAATTACGAAGCACTTGAACTTTATCAATTGCATCGGCAGGAATATTTTTCACGCCCAATTTGGTATCGCCATCAAAAAAATCTTTGCCTTCTACCATTAACTTCGTTACTGCTTTTCCTTCCACTTTTACTTGACCATCGGCATCAACTTCAACTCCTGGAAGTTTTTTTAGAACATCTTCTAATTTTCTTTCCGTTCCCGTTGTAAACGAATCGGAATTATAAACAATCGTATCGCCTTTTATCGAAACTGGCATTTCACGAACAATTTCAACACCTTGAAGTTCAATTCCACCACTTTCCATAGTGATGTTTTGAGTAATATTTTCTCCTTGTGTTGTAATGGTGATTTCTTTGTTTTGCATTCCCAAATAACTCAACTTAATAGTATAAGTCGAATTGGATTTTAGATTTAGTAAAAACTTTCCTTTTTCATTGGTAATGGCATACGCATCCATGGCTTTTGTCGTTTGATTCATTGCCATCACGTTTGCCATTTCTAGCGGTGCTTTGCTATCGTCTTGAATAATACCCTCAAAACGAACCGTTTGAGAAAAAGAAATTGTTGAAATTAATAGAAATAAAAATAGGATTGATTTTTTCATGTTTTTGGCTTAGAAAATAATTTGATTAATGTTCGAAAATAATAACACCATCTTCATTTGCCATGCTTGCCGTTTTTTTCTTTAGGATTTCATCAAACTTCTTTTGAGTTGTTTTTTCTCCGTTATTTGGTGCTTTGATTTTGGCTTTTTCTTTGTTACTCAAAACTACTTTCGAACAAAGAAGCATATTTTCACCATCATTTACTTCTAAAATCAATCCTGGCAAACCCCAATAATTATCAGGACCAAAACTAACTGGGATTTCTGGAGAATACCAAGCGGTAACTACTTTATCTTCTGGCTTTTCCATCTTGAAAAGCGCAGGCTTTTTTTCTTCTTTTTTCAAGAACTCTTCATAATCTTTTTTTTGCTTTTCACTCACTGGAATAAGCAATTCAGCTTTAAAACAATTGTAATCGCCAATTTTTTTTGTTTCATCAATAAGTTTCCATTCTGGTTGTACTATTGGCTCAACGACTAAAAACTCTTTTCCAAAAATGTTGTCTTCCACAATACTATTTTTGTCTTTTACATTAAGATACTTTTTTCCTGCACTTGAAAAACTAATAGATATAGACATTCCATCATTTGCTTCAGGTTTGTCTAATTTTTGTTGTTCTTCATAAAGGCATTCTGTTTTGTTAAAAGTAAGAACGAATTGTTTCTCGGAAGCTCTTTTCATTGCTTCCTCAACCGCTTTTTGAAGTTCAGGATCGAGAGGCTCATCTTTTTGAGCTACAATTTTCTCCGCATTTTTCTTCATAATTCTTTTCGAAAAATACTCGGCTTTTCCTTGAAACTCTTGTGCTTTTGCCAAAAAACCCATTAGCAAAAACGATGAAATAAGTACAACTTTTGTCATGATATAATTGATTGATGAATATTAAATTTACCTTGTACTTCTCATTTGAAAACCACCGCGTCCACCCATTTCGCTCATTTCTTCCATTTTCTTGGTTACAGTTTCGTCATACTCTTTTTGAGAAACTTCTTTCCCTGTAGTTGGTGCTTTGATGTCGGCTTTATCTTTTGGATTTAAAACTACTTTAGAACAAAGTATGGTCGTTTTTCCATCGTTCACTTCAAGAATTAAACCTGGCAAACCCCAATAACCTTCTGGACCTTGACTTACTGGAATTTCTGGCGTGTACCAAGCCGTAATAGTGATTTCTTTTGGCAAATCTATCTCGTCAAAAAAACTGGTTTTTTTAGCTTCTTCTTTAGGCTTTTCGTCTTTTTTATCGTCATTTCGCTTTGGACGGAAATTTCTAAAATCAGTTTTACTAGCTGGAATTACGGCTGTTGCTTTAAAACAATTATAACCGCCAATTACTCTAGTTTCACCACTCATCTGCCAATTATAAGTTGTTAAAGAATCTTTTACCAAAAATTCTTTTCCCATAAATTCTTTATCAACTTTATACATTTTTTCCTTTACATTTTTATAATGCGTTCCGCCGCCACCCATAAACGACGACATCATTCGCATTCCACCTTGTCCTTGTCCAGGAGCATCAAGTCGTTCTTCTTCCTTGTATATAGAAGCTGATTTATCGAAATTCAAAATGAATGTTTTTTCAAACATTTTCTTCATTCGTTCTTCAATCATTTTTTGCATATCTGGAGTGATTTCTTTGTTTCCTTCAAATCGAGATTTGAAATCTGCAGTACTTGTTTTGGATTCGTAAACCGCCATTCCTTGAAAATCTTTTTGAGCAAATGAAACTGTTGTAGCTAAAACAGTTACTAGGAAGAAGAACTTTTTCATTTTAGATTGTTTATTATTTTATCGATAACAAATATGACGAATGTTTGTATAAAGTGTTACCAAAGTTTTGTTAAAAATTATTAGACCACTTCAAATTGATTTAGTTTAATTAAATTAGCACAATGATGAAAAACATAATTTATTTTATTTTACTATCCGTTTCTATAAGCGATCATTGCCAATCGCAACGATTAAAAACAGCTTTAGAGTCTGAAAAAGCAATCGACTGTGATTATTTTATTGGTTTTGATAACTTTAGAAATCTGTATTACCAAAAAAATAATGTTTTTGTCAAGCAATCCGAAAATCAAACTTGGGAATACAAAAATGTGACACTTGGTAAAATAACTTCGGTTGACATCATCAATCCGTTACAAATTGTATTATTCTACGAACAATTCAATTCGGTTATTATTCTTGATAATCAACTCAATGAAATTCAAAGAATAAATTTTTCAGACATCGACACTTCATTAATTGTATCCAAAATGGGACTTTCAGGTCAAAATCAATTTTGGCTCTATAATTCCATTTCTCAAAAGTTATTGCTTTATGATTATATAAAAAACAACATAAAAGAATTGCCTATTCCTATTGAACATAAATTAAAATTTTCACAAACAAATTTTAATACTTTCTATTGGATAGACGAAAACAATGATTTCTTTTCGTGTGATATTTTTGGAAAGAAAACTCTTTTATCCAGTTTGCCCTCTTTTGAGTTCATTCAAATTATTGATGCAGAGAAAATACTTTTTTCAAAAGGAGAACAATTATTTTTATTAAATAGTACAACCAAGTCCATCATTGAAATTGAAATTGTTGAGAAATCGTTTCAAAATTTTTATTACAAAGACCAAATTTTAGCTATTTTTACCAACCAACAAATTAAGAATTTTAAAATAAAACTACCATAATGCACATAGCAGTAGCAGGAAACATAGGCGCAGGAAAAACTACTTTGACACGATCTTTAGCTAAACATTTTAAATGGGAACCACATTTTGAAGATGTAGTTGACAATCCATATTTGGATGATTTTTATCATCAAATGGAACGTTGGAGTTTCAATTTGCAGATTTATTTCCTTAACAGTAGATTTCGTCAAGTTTTACAAATTCGCGAAAGCGGAAAAAACATTATTCAAGACCGAACCATCTATGAAGACGCGCATATTTTCGCTCCAAATTTACACGCTATGGGATTGATGACGAATCGCGATTTTCAAAACTATACTTCGCTTTTTGAATTAATGGAAGGTTTGGTTGGTTCTCCCGATTTATTAATTTATTTGAGAAGTTCTATCCCTAATTTAGTTGGCCAAATTCATAAACGTGGTCGTGATTATGAAAACACCATTTCAATTGATTATTTAAGTCGTTTGAACGAGCGATATGAAGCTTGGATTACAACTTACGATAAAGGAAAATTATTAATCATTGATGTAGATGATATCGATTTTGTAAACAATCCTGAGGATTTAGGAATGATCATCAATCGAATTGATGCGGAATTGAATGGGTTGTTTTAGATTATCTTCTAACTATTGATTTTTCTTTAGAAGCGAATCACTTGCGCTGTCATTGCGAGCTTGCGTGGCAATCCCTTCCTTTTTCCCGCTGTTCGTTGCAATGTCTGCGAGGATTTCCACTTCCATCGTGGCTAATTGATAAACTAGTTGAATTCTTGGTATCATTTTATTTAAATTTTAAAGCCCAAAAATAAAAAGGATGAGTACGATACTCATCCTTTTAAAATATTTTTTATTAAACAAATACTGATTATCAACATCTAATAATTGTAAAAAACAAAAACCACACGATTGATACATTAACAATTTGATACATTACCCATTTAAAATTTTACCACCATGGTAGTTGCTTGCTCACATTTTCAAGCATTATTTTTGCGCTCTCAATCTCTTTCATATTCTCCGTGATGATTTCTTTTCTATAATTATAACAATCTTCGAATCTTGCCAATAACGTATAATCTTTATCAAGTATTAAGGTTTCCTTTCTTGAATCATATCCTCGTTCATCATATAGAACTTCATAAACATTCTTGTGTTTTTTGAAATCTATTTTACCTTTATTACACAAATAAAAGTTTTGAATATTCCTATCGACATGTAAACAGGTGTCTTTTAAACTTGGAGAAAAGTATAGATACTTATCTCTATTATTTTTTATGTTGGAAAAAATATAAACATCTTTACCTTTTTTAAAAAATGTTTGTTTTGAATTATTCATTTTTTTTCCTTCTAAATTAATTGATAAACTTTTCTCAATCATTGTATCATTGCTGAAAACATATTTCCTTAAAGAAAATCCAATTAAACTATCCTTTTGGGAATATATTTTATAGTAAACTTGTTTTTCGACATTTGTCGCTTTATGGTTGTTACAACAAATATAAACTTGTGCCAACATAATAACCATACTTAATATTAATCCAAACTTCTTCATGTTTATCGTTTTTTAGGAGTGTCTTGTACACCGACCGAATAACTTTTTTTAATGTCTTTATTTACAACTTTTTGCACTTCAATAGGATTAAGGACTGTTTTTAATTGTGAAATATAAGTAAAATATCTTTTTGCCCTACCTTGAACATCATCTTTTAAAGCAAGGTGGTCTTTGTAACCACTTGGATTTGAATGAAAATCTTTTAAATCGTAGTCCATTGCTGCACCTGCACCTCCTTTTTTAAAGGCTGAAATTATACCATCAAGAGTTTGCATTTGATGTAAAAATGCTTCGTGACCCAACGTTTCTGCCACATTAACTTGAGGACTTTCGATGTCTTTGTTTAAGTTAATTCCAAAAGTTATTTTATCCTTTCTAATCACTGGTGAATTTGTTCTTCCTTCATAACCTGTTTCACCCTCAACTTGATTTAATTGTAAATCGTGATTAGAATATTTTCCGTCTTTATCAAAACTTAAACTTCCTATTTTATCTCCTTTATTTGCGAAACTTGATAAAAATTCATAGCCTGCTTTAGTTTTTCCGAAATCTTCTATTCCCTTCTGAATATTTTTATCCAGTTGGTTAAACTTCACTTGTTCCCATTCTCCGCTTTTCTGATTAACTCGCCAAAATAAAATATCTTTCCCTGTGGGGTCTATAAAAGAAATAGGGTTATTTACAAATGCACCATAGTTAGAAATTGAGAAATATGTATCACTATGAGGGTCAATATTCATCCATCTACCAATTGCTGGGTCGTAATTTCTCGCTCCGTAGTCATACATATTCAGCCCCAGCTCGTCTTGGTACTCTTTTCCATTGTACTTATACTTATAACTACAATTCACACATCCTCTTAAATCTATCTCACCGTCATATTTATCATACTCTTTCTTTGTTACATTATAATTCTCATGCTTCAATCCAAATGGATAGTAATTATTTTCTTCAAGAACAGTAAGAACATTTTCACTATTTAATCCATAACTTAGTCTAACATTACCCAAATGGTCAGTATAATTAAACGCATATTTATAAACATTAGCACTACCAACAACAGTATTTTTCACATAACCTTCCGCATGTGGAAAAAAATCTAATTTAACAACAGCTGAAGCTACTTTAGCATATTGAAATCCATCTAAATAGTCTGTAACAGTAGGTAAAAAAACTCCACTTTTAAAAAAACTCTTTTTTACTTTACTACCAAATGCATTGTAAAGATACTCAACCCTTCCGCTTGTTCCAAATGTTATTTTAGTAGGTAAGTTTAAATGATTATATGTAATAGCGGTTATACCTTTGTTATTATCTATTGTCATATTGCCATTAGCATCATAACTATAATCATCTTTATCGTTTGCAACATCTTTAAAACCATTAGGGTTAATACTCTCATCAACTACTTTCATCAACTGGTTATGCTTTGTTGGATGATAGGTATATTCCAATTGGTCTATTTGAAAAGCATAATTCACATCATCATACTCTCCGTTGCGTTGTAATGCCTTTATATTTCCATTCTTATCATAACTTAAACTTTCATTATAGCTATCTCGTAATGGTGAAGCATCTTCTGGTCGTTGATAAACCGCATTTTTTAATCTACTCAACTCATCATAATTATAACTGTACTTTCGTTTCACATCATCATTATTTGTTCGCCAATACGTTTCACTGATATTTCCATTATAAAGTTTAGTACCTGCATAGACACTCTCGTTTTCAACATTGTTATAGTTTAGTTTAAATGCAAACAAATCCGTTGGGTTGCCACTTTGAGCCAGAGCATTTATATTATTGATGCTTTTCAACCAACCTCGAATGTTATAACTATAATCTACTTTTTGCAATCCAATAAAAGTAGTCGTATCCGTTCCTCCAACTTGTTTGCTGATTAATTGACCTAATTCGTCATACTCATTCTTTGCCAACAGTTGCGGTGTTCCACTAGTTCCTATTTGGTGCGTATGGGTTAACAATCGTTCTTGATCGGTATAGGTAAAAACATCTTTCACAAAAATCTCAGCATCAGCTGTTACTCGTTTATGGCGTGTCTCGGTAAAATCTACTCTACCTGTTATAAGCTGTAGCTTTTTATCCGTTTGGGTATAACCACCAAGATAATTGTTCTTATAGGTTCTAATCTCTCTTCCTTTAGTGTCATAGAGTGTGTAGCTTTTTTCATGTTTGTATAAAGTACTCGTTTCAGGTACACGTACCCAACTCACCGTTGGCAATCCAATAGGTTTACTAGTTGTATTATTGTGTAAGGTTTGTCCATGAATAACGCTATACGATATAGTTGGTGAAAACAATAGACCACTATCATAGTTGTCATAGTAATTTACAGTCAATACATGATAATCACTTGTTGGTAATGATAGGTTAGTATACATAAAGCCTACATAGTTTACAGTTGTATTTGAAGTTGTCTTACTTTCGTTCAATAACGTAGCCGATGTGCGATTGTCTTGATTGGTTTTTCTAGTTGTACTTGTTACCGTTCCTGGCATCCATGCCGTTAGTATTGGTCGGCTAAAAACGTCATATTTAGTTATCATCCAACCATTTCCTGTTAGATCCGTAAAGGGAGACAAAGCGGGTCCAGTCATCACTACTCTATCCAATTTATCATAAACAATAAATTCCCATTGTTTTCCCGGTAGTTTCTTTTCCACCAGTCGGTTGCGGTAATCATATTGATATTGATAACACAAATCATTTAAAACATCATTCGTTATTACCAAACTAGTATTTACCAATGGAGGAATGACATAGGTTAAATTTCCAAAAATATCGTAAACATAATACGTATCATGCCATGCAGCCGTTTCAGCATTATTAATTATAGAACTACCATAAGTACGCTTCAAAACCACGCGTCCTTCTTTGTCTTTAAACTCTACTGTGGTGTTTTTATCGCCATCAGCGGTTTTCCAATTCTCATTTTTAGTGATTGTTTTATACAATTGATTCGGTTCATAATAAACACTTCCCGTTTCGTTAACCAATGCTATTTCATACAATCCTTTGGCTGGAACCCATGTAGCAGTAGCTTTATATAGTTTTACTTCGTTCGCAACATTGGTTTGATAATCAAAACGAATAGTATGCTTTTCAGCATTGTTCATTGCCCAATCATTGCCTGGTGCTGCTTGCTCTAAAACACGGTTTAGTGGTGAATTCTCCAATCGCTTTTCGCTATACGGATTAACATCACCATACCATGTTTGATACTGAGTAGCTTGCTCTTGTTTCAGCGTGTTACTATCCATAAACAGCATCGTGTTTTGCTGTGAGGCAAATGGTAAATATTCCATCGTTTGTCTACCGAAACCATCATATTCAATATGCGTGATGATATCTTTTGCTGTTGCTGATTGCGCTTTGGCTATTTGTTGTATAGGTCTTCCTAAACCATCAAAATAAGTGATACTTTGTGTTTTTTGAGCATCCGTTGGATTAGGTGTTACAGTCGTTGGTACTTTATAAGTAGTGTTCTTTATATAATTCTGGTCTGAGCTCGGCAATTGCCCATAAGCAAAGAAAGAAAATAATGTGGCGGTGATAAATAATAACTTTTTCATCTTGCTTTAGTTTTGAGTTCTGTAATGGTATTCGTTCTCCGAAAGTATATTGCCTTGATGGTCTTTTACCTGTTTTAATCGCCCAAAAGTATCATACTCATAAGTTGTTTTTTGTCCTTTCGGATCGGTTATCGTGCTTACGCCAATTAATGGTTTATAGGTCAGTGTAGTAATCATACTATTAGGAAATGAAGTTCTCAATGCGTTGAGTGATGTGAGTAGATTAGCTTCGTTATTATTTAAGTCGGACTTACTCTGAATATCAGCAATGGTAGCAGCAGGTATTGAAGCATAAGCGATGTTTTCTAGTTTTGCAACGGGTTGCGTTTTATTGTAACCCCAAATATAACTGATCTTCATTCCGTCTTTTTTCTCAACTTCTAGTGGGTTGCCGTTAGTTGTGTCAATCAGATTATATTTTACTCGATCTTCTAGGGCACCATTACCTTTGCTTGTTTTGATTAGTTCGGGTAGTAAAAAAATACCACTAGTCGTGTCCCAATCTTTATAAACAGTTTTCTGTTCATATATTTTAACATCATTTCTGTATGTTTCTATTTTTAGCGGTTTTGATATTATGTTTTTAAGAACTAAATTTTGAATATTTGGCTCATTACTCATTTCATTATCAACTGGATAATAATAATTAGTTATGATAGTATCATTGGTGGAACTTAACACTCTTTTACTTGATAGATTATTATTCCTATAATCATAATATTCGTTAGTTTCAAAATCACCGTTACTTTCATAAAATATTGTTTTAACAGACTTTATAGCATCAAAACCTGTATAATTTTTAAAGTAAGGCGTTTTAAAACCAGCTCCTGCGGCGGTCCAATGGCCAGATGCCAGCATTACTGGATTATCATCGGGTTGATATAAATTAAGGCCGTTTCCAGATATCACATTTCCATCTATTACTGGAATAAAATTAGATGCTCTATCAAAAACGAGAGCATTATCTGGATCAAATTCATTTTGATTAAAATAATCAGTAATAATATCTTCTACAAACCCCTTGTCATATTCTAAGTCTAAACCGTAATAATCATAAATTGTCCTTTTTTTAATCGCATCGTTAATATAATCAGTTGTTGTCAAAAGTTTACCGCTTTGCCAAGGTTTAGGTTCATAAATCTTTAAGTGAGTCCTTAAATAATGATCTGAAAATAAAGGGCTTGCAAAAGAATAAGTGTAATCCGTTTTCATATAATCATTATTATCATTCAAATTCATGATTTTTTTTGTAACTTTTTGATATCCAATATGAGAACCATGTGTTTTAATCATAGGAAGATTTGGCTCGGAAGATTTTTTTATTATGATTCTATTTATATGATTATTTGGATTTTGATTGGTTGGGAGAAAATCATTGTAGGACACTAAATTAATAAAAGTAGGTATTGAAGTCATTCTACCGCTGGATTTACCATTATCATTCAAATAACTATATGTAGTTTTATAAGCATTTTGAGGAGTATTTGATGTAACTTCTTTGATCCTTAATCCACCAACAATAATTTCAGTTTTATTTTTCCTCCTTAACCTTAAGCTTATTGATGTTGAATGATATTGTTGTAATTCTTGTGAGTTTAAATAGGATGATCCATTGCTATTAAAATATCCTTGGTATAGCTCTATTTTAAATCTGTATGTTCCATGTGGTAAATTTAAATTATCAACATAACTACCTGAGTTTCCATTACTGTTTTCATTTACTGAAATGGTTTTACTGAAATAGGGTTGAAAACTAGTACCATTAAATTTCTCAATATCACATTTGACATAATTATTACTCGGAAGAAAAGTCTGGTAAAATGGAATTTTAAAAGGTAAGTTGCTATTTATAAATAGATTGTTAGTCATACTTGGTGATATACTTTGATCTATAACAAATGGTTCACTGTATAAAAATTTTCTCCTTGCAGGATAATATGTATCGGGTATTGGTTCTGGATAATAATTATTTAATGCATAGCCTGAGATATATAAATCCCGGAATTCATTTTGATATAATTCATCCGTTATTTTATCTATTAAATCTTGAGGAACATCACCTAAGGATATATTTGCAATATTATTTTCATACTCAAACTCCGTATAACCACCTTCTGGATAAATAATTTTTTTTAAGGAAAAAGTTTTCGAATATAAAGGACTTATCCTATCATAACAATTAGTAACACACTCTACATCAAAAATTTTTGGCATTATATTAGCACTATTGTCCCCATTGAAGTAACCCCAATAATCTCTAGAAAAAGAGTCTTTTGTAGGCACTTTATCGAAAACATTATATTCCAGTGAATATTTTTCAACAACAGATCCATCGTTCCCTTTAAATTCTATGCTATCAAGCTTTAATCTTTTTGTTCTAGATATAACATTATTTATGGGTACGACTGGTTGGTTTGAAACAAAATAACTATGATTCAAATTTACTTCTTTAATTAATTGATTATTTTCAAAAACTTTAATTCCAACTAGCCTTTTTGAACCACTCAATAAATCATCTCTATTTCCATAAATAAATTCAATCATTCCATTAGGGAAATGTATTTTACTTATTAGACTTTCTCTATTTTTATAATCATAAGAATTACCAAATGAAATAGGGTTACTTGCAAGACCAGGGCTTACACCTCCTTCAAAACCTGTCCAGGTTGACCTTGTACTAGTTGTATACTCACTTTGAATGTATTCGTAATTTATTTCAAGATTATTTTTGGTAATAATTTTTTTAATTTGCCATGAGTTATCAAAATATAATCCTCCATTTTTTCTAACACTTCTTCTCCCATCTTCCCCAAAAAATACTTTATTTCCATCAGGAAGATTAGCAATTAGATTATAAAATACCGTATTATAACCTTGGATGTATTGGGTCATAAAGTCAAATTTTATATTATTCAAAGGATAATTAATAAAATTACTCGTTTGCTGATTGTACATAAAAGAACCAGAATTTCCCAAGAAATTATAGAAAAACTCATCAGGTCTAGTGTCTCGAGTTAATTGATAGGAAACATAAGGATTACTATGAAGAATTGCATCTCGATAAAGATGAACCTTAGCCCAATATAAACCTGCATAAATGTCACCACCCGAAGGCGGAATAAAATCGGGAATTGTTGTTTTATTATAACCTATACCATTTACGCTATTGTAATTAGTTGATATAAAACTCCTTTCGTCTGGAGCCCCATTATTTTTTCTTGATATTTCTCCTCCAATATTTAGATACCAACCTAGCCCAACTATACTAGCTTCCTCTTCTACTTTTATACCTCCAGTATTATATGAGATAGAAATTGGAATTTCTATATCTTTATCAATAATAGTATAAATTGGAATATCAATATTTGTAGTTCCTGTATAATTTGATATGTCGTAATTAAATCTTTTTTTAAATGCAAAGCTTTCAGGAGTCATAGGAATAAAATCAACTATCTCGGTAGTAGCCTGTCCAAAACAACCAATCCAAAAAACCAAACCAACCATTACAACTATATATTTTCTCATATCTAAAATTTCTATATTCTTTATTCTATTCTCTATTTTCTATTCTCTCTCAACTGCCAACTGACCACTGACCACTGAACACTACCTCTTCCTTCCCTTTATCACCTTCACACCATCGCTTTGTTTCTCTGTTTTGATGTTAACAATATAAATCCCTTCCGGATAACCTTGTAAATCGATAGGCACCGTTCGCTCCTTGATTTCAAAAGTCTGCAACACATGTCCTGCGAGGTCAACCACTGTAGCCGTGCCTTTTTCAAACTCATAACCCACAATCACATTGGTAAAATCTACCGCAGGGTTTGGTATCGCTTGAATTGGTTCTTTTTTCTCTTTTGGTTTTTGCTTGTCTTTGAGTTTCACCACCCAAAAATCATTGCCTCCTTTACTGGTGTTTCTATCATTAGAGATTTTACCCTTACTCGTTCCCGCCATCAAATAACCGCCATCTCTAGTTTCAATCACTTTCTTCAAAATATCTTCTCCATCACTACCTACGTCTTTTCGCCATTTCTCTTCTCCTTTTTCATTAAGCTTTATCGCTACATAATCAGCTGTTCCTTTCACCAACTTGTCATTCCCGCGAATGCGTGAGGTCTTGTTATTCCCGCGAATGCGGGAACCTTGCGCATAACCACCCAACAAGATACTCCTATCATCATTCTCAACCAATGACGTTAAAATATCAACCTTACTAATATTATAGGTTTCTTGCCAAAGAATATCTTTGTTCTCTTGGTCAAGTTTAATCACCCAAAAGTCCGTTCCACTTTCGTTGCTACTTCTTTTGTCATCTCCCGTTTCAGAGTTAGAATTACCACCCAAAAGATAATTTCCGTCTTGCGCTGTATGCACAACATACAGTTGGTCATCTCCTTTACCACCAATGGTTTTCTGCCATTGCTCGTTGCCATCCTTATCCAATTTGATAATCCAATAATCACTAGCACCATAACTCTTTTGCGTCTTTGTTCCAACATCAGACGAATTAGAACTTCCACCCAATAAATAACCACCGTCTTGGGTTATAGCAATACTGCGTAATTCATCATTGTAATCACCACCAAAAGTTTGCTGCCAAACAATTTTTCCGTCTTTATCCAGTTTCAGCACCCAATAATCCAAGCCACCAAAATTACCCACACTTTTATCTCCCGATTTTTCCGAACTACTCGAACCTCCAATTACAAACCCACCATCTTTAGTTCTAACTACAGCCGTCAAATCATCTTGTCCACTTCCGCCAATTGTTTTTTGCCATTCTTCACCACCTTGCGCATTGAGTTTAATAATCCAAAAATCCGACTGTCCTTTAGTGCTTTCTTTTTTATCCAATCCTTCTGCTGATTGTGACGAACCCGCCAACAAAAAACCGCCTTCATTGGTCAACAAAACACAACGCAATATGTCTTGTCCCGTTCCACCAAAACTCTTTTGCCAATCCAATTCGCCTTTCTCATCCATCTTCCAAACCCAATAATCCAAATCACCACGATTGTCTTCCGTCTTGTTTCCTGTCTTTTTAGACAACGAACTTCCGGCTAGAATAAAACCATAGTCTGGTGTAGGAATTACATCGAATAAATACTCGGCATGTTTACCACCATAACTTTTTTCCCAAAGAATGTCTTGGGATTGTGCAGTGCTGATTGTAAGAAGGAATAATGCTAAAAAGCGAGACTTTTTAAGGGTATAAAATAAAATCATAAAAGAAAGTGTTAATTGATTGGTGTTAAATGTAAGAATTTATTTTGTTAGTATTTTATCTAAGCAATGTATTTTTTTGTTATTCTTTCATAAAGATTTTGTAAGGCAAACATATTTCATTCATTCCACTTTTCACTTTCGTAAAACCCTAATTCGAATTAGGAAAAACCCTAATCAACAAATAGGGAAAACCCTAATTTGAATTAGGGTTTTCCCTATTTTTGGCTAATATAGAAATCAGCATTAAAATAAAACTAAGTAGAAATACGGATTTTTAATGGAAATCAAGAAAACTTTGCGTCTTAGCGAGAAAAAAATATTGAAACGATATGCAAGTGAAACAACTGCTAAAACTTTAACAAAAATTTAAATCTTTACTTACAAACTCTGGCAAGCATTTTGATAATTGCTTTGTGTGAAATAGTTCACAAACAATTAATAAATCAAAAAAATATGAACTCAAATTCAGAAGTAAGTTACGGAGCAAGAATCGGTAACGCAGAAAAACTAGTCGCAGCACTACAAAATTTCAACAACTACACACCAATTAAACCCGAGTACAGCATCAACGCCTACAACGATTTAATAACGTCCATCAAATCCCAAAACAACGATGTAGCCAGCAAAAAACAAAGCTATTCCTTAGCCGTAGAAAAAAGAAAACAAGTGTACGACTTAAAAATAAACGCAATAAAAAAACTACTTTCTCCAATAAACGCTGCCGTAAAAGTATCCTTTGGAAGAACTGCCAAAGAAGCAACCGATGTAGCCAGCATCATTGCAAAAATTAGAGGAGCAAACATAAAAAGCAAGAAAACTGCCAATCCAGACGAAGCAACCGTAAGCCAATCGTACCAATCCTTCAACTCGAAAGCCCAATTCTTTGCCGACTTAATTGCCAATCTATCAAATTTTGGGACAGATTATACTCCAGCAAATTCAGAAATAACCATCACCGAATTAAACAATCGATACAACGATGCCATAACGGCAAATAATGACGTAATGAACAATTTTACCCAATTTGTACAAAACAACAAAGTCCGTATCGAAAGCTACAACACCTTGTCCCAAATAGGCATTAGAATTAAAGACAGCATAAAAGCACAATATGGCAACAACTCAACAGAATACAATCTCATAAAAGGATTAAAAATATAACCACACCCAACAAAACTAAAAACCTGATAGCGAGTAAAAACTATCAGGTTTTTTTATCCAAAAAAATCAACACTATAAACCCCAATCCTTCCAATAGAACTATCAAGATTATACTTTGTTAAAGCTACCTCATTTATTGTTGAACCTATATTACCTATTGTTGAAGCTATATTATCAATTGTTTTGTCAACCTTAGCACAGTCGAAGGGCATCTTGCTTATTGTTGAAGCTATCTTGTCGATTGTTGAACCTATCTTGTTAATACTTAAACCTACATTAACTCTTGTTCAGCCTACATAATCGATTGTCGAACCCACATAATCAATTGTTGAACCTACATTAACTCTTGTTGAACCTAAATAACCGCTTATTGAAGCTACACTATTAATACTTGAACCTAAATCATCAATTTCTTAACGAAAGCCATAAAAAAATGCCTCCCAAAACTGAAAGGCATTTTTGATGAATTATATTATAGAATACTATTTTAGAGAATCTAACTTAGCTTTAACTTCTTCTTCTGTTCCTTCAAAAGTTTGTGTAGTAGATTTTCCATCAACAGTTTTAGTATAAGTACCAAGTACTTTACCATTGATGTTTTTAATTTCAACATTTACACTTTCTTTCGAAACTTCTTTACTAGCATTCATGTGTTCACAAGTTGTGCTTTTACAACCTTTTGCTTCACATTCTTCTTTTGACATTGAAGTACATTCAGCTGACATTTCTGTACAACAAGATGCTTTTCCAGTTGTTGCAGCACCAGCTTCGTGACCACCTAAAATTGGAGCAATTACCAATCCAATTAAACAAGTCAATTTGATTAAAATGTTCATCGATGGACCAGACGTATCTTTAAATGGATCACCAACAGTATCTCCAGTTACAGCAGCTTTGTGAGCATCAGAACCTTTGTATGTCATTTCTCCGTTGATTTCAACACCAGCTTCAAATGATTTTTTAGCATTATCCCAAGCACCACCAGCATTGTTTTGGAACACAGCCCAAAGTACACCAGAAACAGTAACTCCAGCCATATAACCACCTAACATTTCAGCGATTAATTTATTATCATATCCAATTAACATTGGTAAAACTGCAATTAAAATTGGGAAACCAATAGTTAAAATACCTGGCAACATCATTTCGCGTAATGCTGCTTTCGTAGAAATCTCTACACATTTACCATATTCAGGTTTTCCAGTTCCTTCCATAATACCTGGAATTTCTTTAAACTGACGACGTACTTCATATACCATATCCATGGCAGCTTTACCTACAGAGTTCATTGCTAAAGCAGAGAAAACTACTGGTATCATTCCACCAACGAATAGCATTGCTAATACCGGAGCTTTGAAGATATTAATACCATCAATTCCTGTAAAAGTTACATAAGCTGCAAATAAAGCTAACGAAGTTAACGCAGCAGAAGCAATTGCAAAACCTTTTCCAGTTGCAGCAGTTGTGTTACCAACTGAATCCAAGATGTCTGTACGAGTACGAACTTCTTTAGGCAATTCACTCATTTCAGCAATTCCACCAGCGTTATCAGAAATTGGTCCGAATGCATCAATGGCTAATTGCATAGCTGTTGTAGCCATCATTGCAGAAGCAGCAAGAGCCACACCATAGAAACCTGCAAAAGCATAAGAAGCCCAAATAGCACCAGCAAATAATAATACTGTTGGGAAAGTAGAAATCATTCCTGTCGCTAAACCAGCGATAACGTTAGTTCCTGCACCAGTTGACGATTTCTGTACAATTGCCAAAACTGGTTTTGTACCCAAACCTGTGTAATATTCAGTAACTGAAGAAATAACTCCACCTACTACTAGACCAACGATTGTTGCATAGAAAACTCTCATCGAAGAAATTTCTTTTAATCCTTCTCCGTAGAATTCCATTTGCATTACTTCTGGCAACATATATTTAACCAAACCAAAACATGCGATTGCAGTTAGAACAATAGAAACCCAGTTTCCAATGTTTAATGCACCTTGAACTTGTTTTTCTTTAGCGTCATCACTTGATATTTTTACTAACATCGTTCCGATGATAGAGAATAAAATTCCGAAACCAGCAATTGCCATTGGTAATAAGATTGGTCCAATTCCGCCAAAAGCGTCTTCAATTTTTCCACCCATATCCTTGATAACATAATTACCAAGTACCATCGCAGCAAGAACTGTTGCAACATAAGAACCAAATAAATCGGCACCCATTCCGGCAACGTCACCAACGTTGTCACCAACGTTATCTGCAATTGTAGCAGGATTTCTTGGATCATCTTCAGGGATTCCAGCTTCAACTTTACCCACTAAGTCAGCACCAACATCGGCAGCTTTTGTATAAATTCCACCACCAACACGTGCAAACAAAGCAATAGATTCAGCTCCAAGAGAGAAACCAGCTAATGTTTCAAGAACGATGGTCATTTGTTCTGTTGAAGTCCAAACACCGCCCATAAAATAATGGAAGAAGAAAATAAAGAATGCTGTTAAACCAAGAACTGCAAGACCTGCAACTCCTAATCCCATAACCGTTCCACCACCAAAAGAAACTTTTAATGCTTGTGGCAAACTAGTACGAGCAGCTTGTGTTGTTCTAACGTTTGTTTTAGTTGCAATCTTCATTCCCATATTTCCTGCCAATGCAGAAAAGAAAGCTCCAAAAATAAAGGCAACTACTATTAATATATGTGTTGTTGGAACTACAAATGAAATTCCAGCCAAAACGATACTCGCCAATAATACGAATATTGCTAATAATCTGTATTCTGCTTTTAAGAAAGCCAAAGCACCTTCATAGATGTAGTCTGAAATCTCTTTCATCTTTCCATCACCTGCATCTTGTTTTAAAACCCAGCTTCTTTTGATTGCCATAAAAAGCAATCCAATTAACGCCATAACTATTGGCAAATAAATCATCATTGATTCCATAAATTTAATTTTTGTTATAAATTTTATCGGGTGCAAAAGTAACAAAACTTTAACAAATAAAAAGAATATTTTTTTATTCGTTTATTATCAAATAATTAACTGTTTTAAACTATTGGTTTCCTGTTTCTTTTTTCTAAATAATGATGCCAAAGAAAAAAGGTAGCCATGCTTCGATAGGGTTTCCAATTTTCTGAAAGTGCAGCAATTTCTTCAGGAGTTTTTGAACCAAATAATTCTTTTATTGTGTTGATTACAGCTATATCACCAAGAGGAATTATATCTTCGGATTGCAAAGAAAACAATAAGTAAACATCTATTGTCCAATTACCAATTCCTTTGATTTTAATGAGCTCTTTTCTAACTTCGTCGTCAGATTTTTGAGAAAGGGTTTCTAAAATTAGTGATTCATTGAGAATAGCGTCCGACAAAGCTTTTAAATAAACTGCTTTTTGTCGGCTAACAGAACAATTCCGGAGTTCTTCAATAGAAATTATCGAAATAGTTGTTGGAGTTACTTCCTCTAAAAAATGTTCAAGTTTTTGATAACAAGCTCGTGCAGATTCAATCGAAACCTGCTGCTCTAAGATAAGTTTGCACAACGTTTGAAAACCTTCTGGCCGTGAAGGAATAAACGGATTTCCATATTGTTCATACAACTTTTTGAAGACTTGGTCTTTTTCGACTAAAAAAGAAATCGCTTCTTTCATAATTTTAATCTAAACTACATTCAGATTAAAAATAAAACCCAAACGAGCCTTTGATTGTAAAGTTATTTGTATCTGGAACATCGCGATAATTTCCGCGCCACGCAAAATCAATTCGCAACACTTTAAAAATATTTCCAATTCCAGCGTTGTATTCCCAATAAGGTTTTTCAGGTGATTGATATAGTAATCCAGAAGCATTAATTGCTCTATTTTCATCTGAAACGGTTCCATAAACACCTTTGATACCTATAATTTCTCTTAGGTTTAACTTTCTCAAACCAGGAATTCTAGCAAATATTTTTCCATTGAAATTATGTTGCCAATTGATGGTTGCATATTCATCGGCTACAAACTCATAAAAATTAAGATTATTAAATGTATTTTCTATGATAAAATACGTTTGATTACCGGGAACAACGCTCATTAATCCGAGAGGAATTTGACCAAATGTTTTACCTAACTCCATTGTTACATTTGAACGACCAATAGCACCAATTATTATTGGTTGTTTATAGTATAATTGAACTTTTTGATAATCGAAATCACTACTTATAAATCCTTTCAATCCTTGACTATAATTAATGAAGAAACGACTATATGGACTATCAACTTCTCTTCTTTCTACACCATATCCAATTGTTTTTCGTTTTGGAGTATATTCGACTTGAAGATTGATTTCAGACTGTTTTACTTCGCTATTTGTAGTTGTAAAAGTGTCATCATTAAAGTAGTTTAGACTAAAAGTGTTAGACGCCGATTCTAAAGTTCGATAGGAAAAACCAAGTTGCATGGTTAGGTTTTTGACTGGTTCAATCTCTGCGGCTATGGTACTCAAATTAATATTCGTCAATTTTCCGTTTGCTCCAGTTGTAAAAAGTCCTGACGAAGCATAACTTCGTCCTAAAACATCATTGGTTGTTGTTAAACTTGCACCTATCTGTTCAACATCACGACGATTTCCTCCTGAAAGAATAAGTCTATTTTTCTTATCAACCATCCATTTTCCTGAGATTCCATATTTAAACTTATGATCATCAAATCCATAAGCAGTATATCCTTGCAATCGCCAAGTATCGTTTGGTCCAAAATACGTTCTTCCTCCAACACGAACTCGAACACCTTCCACTTCATTATAACCAAAAGTGGAAAAAATTGGTCCATAATCAAAGTTGTTTAACTCAACATAACCACTACCTAGAATTGAAACCAGATTATACATTCGTTGGAATTTCTTTACCGTCTTAAGTGTATCAAGCATTTTATAAATCCCAAGTTCGTCTTTGTTTAATTTTTCAAAACGATTTTCTTGCCAAAATTCATCTGTTTTATTGTAAACCGAATTGTCTATAAAATTGATTTCTTCTTTATAAAATTTCTCTGGTTTCTTTTCGTCAAATTTAAAATTTTGATACAATGTTGTTCGTTTTCCATAAATTCCTTTTGATTCTTCTTTTTTGCGCAAAGCAAAATCAGACATCATATAATCTCTAGTTGGCAAGAAAATAGAATCGTTAAGCACTTCAAATTCTTGCTCTAAATAAATGTCTTTCACCCAGTTTATATTAGCACTTTTGGTAATAGCCATGTTGATTTTTTTTATGGCAAACGTA
The DNA here is from genome assembly GCF_004362665.1 of Flavobacterium dankookense. Taxonomy (GTDB): domain Bacteria; phylum Bacteroidota; class Bacteroidia; order Flavobacteriales; family Flavobacteriaceae; genus Flavobacterium; species Flavobacterium dankookense. Next base: position 74,291 of record NZ_SNXR01000014.1, read on the forward strand.
GAATCGTTAACCCAAAAATCTCCTTTAAAAGTCAACTCATTTTTCCTCCTTGGATAAAAAACAATATTGTAACACCATTTATTGTCTATAAAAGCGGTATCGGCCAAAACATAATTATAAACATCTATTCCTGTTCTTGAAAGCGGACTTGTGAAACTCTTATCAAAAAAATACAAGTAATTATCATAAATATCGAAGTCATTGTATAAGTCTTTAATAAAAGTATTTACGCCATCACCATTTCCTAAACCAGAGTTTTTATTTGCTTTTAGAATTTCTTTTGTTTTCTTTGTTTGATTGTCACCATAAACTTCTGAAATTGACTCGTTGATGAAGATTGGTAAATAGGTCTTTCCTGTTACACTTGATGTATCAACGTTTTTGAAGACAAACTCCATTCCTTTGAAAAGTTTACTCTTCATCATGGCACTATCGATAGTGTTCATATCAAACTCTACTTTTTCGTATTTGTCATACTGATATTGTTTGAACATTTTCAGTCCATTTTTTCGTCGCCTTTCCCAAATTTTTCGAAGAATATCTAATGCCGGATTATTCTTCTTAGACGTTTTTCCAGCAAAAATCACAACTTCTTTTAAATTTCTTCCCTCGCCTTCACTAAGAACAACTTTAAAATCATAATTCACTAATTTGGTTAGCTTCACTTCTTTGGTTGGAAAACCAACAAAAGAAACTAATAATACGTCATAATTATCAGGTGCTTCAATATAAAAACGTCCATCTTCATTAGAAACAACTCCAATTTTTGAACCCTTAAAAACAACGTTAGCAAAAGGAATTGGTTGATTGGTATTATCAACTATAGTTCCACTAACTTTGGTTTGGGCAGAAAGAAAATTTACCGAAACAAAAAACAAAATAAAAGATAGAATAAAATTTTTCATAGGCATAAAAAAACCACGCAAAGCGTGGTTCAAATATAGTAAGTTTATTATTATCTATACATAACTTTTTTAACTGCTTTTACAACATCTTGAGAATTTGGCAACCATTCTTTCAATAATGTTGGAGAATAAGGCGCAGGAGTATCAGCTGTAGTAATTCTTTGAATTGGCGCATCAAGATAATCAAACGCTCTTTCTTGAACCATATAAGTTATTTCTGAAGCTACTGAAGCAAATGGCCAAGCTTCTTCAAGAACAACTAAACGGTTTGTTTTTTTTACCGAATTGATAATTGCATCATAATCCATAGGACGAACGGTTCTTAAGTCGATAATTTCACATGAAATACCTTCTTTTGCTAACTCTTCAGCAGCAATGATGGCTTCTTTGATGATTTTACCAAAAGAAACAATTGTCACATCAGTTCCTTCTCTTTTAATATCTGCAACACCAAGAGGAATAGTGTAATCTCCTTCTGGAACTTCTCCTTTGTCACCATACATTTGTTCTGACTCCATGAAAATAACTGGATCATTATCACGAATAGCAGCTTTCAACAAACCTTTTGCATCATAAACTGTAGATGGAACTACTACTTTTAAACCTGGTGTATTTGCAAACCAGTTTTCAAAAGCTTGCGAGTGCGTTGCTCCCAATTGTCCAGCAGAAGCTGTTGGACCACGAAAAACCATCGGCATTGGAAATTGTCCTGCCGACATTTGACGCATTTTAGCAGCATTATTGATAATTTGGTCAATTCCAACTAATGAAAAGTTAAACGTCATGTATTCAACAATTGGACGACAACCATTCATAGCAGAACCAACTGCAATTCCAGCAAAACCTAATTCAGCAATCGGAGTGTCAATAACTCTTTTTGGACCAAACTCATCAAGCATTCCTTTTGAAGCTTTGTAAGCACCGTTGTATTCGGCAACTTCTTCTCCCATTAAATATACTGATTCATCGCGACGCATTTCTTCACTCATCGCTTCGGCAATTGCTTCTCTAAATTGTATCGTTCTCATATAATGATTGTATTACTGTCTGTAAATTTTGAAACGCAAAAATAAAAATTAAAAGTGATAAAAAAACAAATTAAACTATAATTAATGTATCGCTTTTCAAGAGTTTAATTTGAATTTAACCGAAACGAAATTCACAACAGCTACGAAATCGATTGAAAATTGAAAAAATAGTATGCAAGCATACAAAAATTAGAAATATATTTTATACTTTTACGGGCAGAAAATTTTTAATCAAAATATAATGAAAATATTAGTTTGCATCAGTCATGTACCTGATACTACTTCAAAAATCAACTTCGTCAACGGCGATTCAGAATTTGACAACAATGGGGTTCAGTATGTAATCAATCCTAATGACGAATTCGGATTAACAAGAGCCATTTGGTTTCAAGAGCAACAAGGCGCAAACGTAACTGTTGTAAACGTTGGCGGTGCTGATACAGAACCAACACTCAGAAAAGCTCTAGCCATTGGTGCTAACGAAGCTATACGTGTAAACGCAGCAGCAACAGATGGTTTTTTTGTAGCAAAACAATTAGCCGAAGTAGTAAAATCTGGAAATTATGACTTAGTAATCTGTGGAAAAGAATCCTTAGATTATAATGGTGGAATGGTTCCAGGAATGCTTGCAGGGTTGTTAAACTACAATTTTGTAAATTCGTGTACTGATCTTAAAGTCGATGGAACTTCTGCAAAAGCATCTAGAGAAATCGATGGCGGAAAAGAAGTAATAGCTGCTTCACTTCCTTTAGTTATTGGAGGACAAAAAGGTCTTGTTGAAGAAAAAGATTTACGTATTCCAAACATGAGAGGAATCATGACAGCAAGAACAAAAGCATTAACAGTTCTTGAACCAGTTTCAGCTTCAGTTGAAACAAAAGCAGTGAAATTTGAAAAACCAGCTCCAAAATCAGCAGTGAAATTATTTTCTGCAGACGATTTAGACGGATTAGTTAATGCATTACACAACGAAGCAAAAGTAATCTAGTAAAACGATTAATTTTTAATGATTAAATATTAATCAATAAAAATCAAATTCAAAAAATTAATCATTTATAATTAACATTTAAAAATTAAAAAAATGTCATTATTAATATATGCAGAATCAGCCGACGGAAAATTCAAAAAAGTAGCTTTTGAATTAGCATCGTATGCAAAAAAAGTAGCTGAATCATTAGGAACAACAGTTACAGCTGTAACAGTAAACGCTTCAGATGTTTCTGAATTATCAAACTATGGTGTAAACAAAGTTTTGAAAGTAACTAATAGCAAATTAGACAACTTCAATGCCAAAGCCTATGCCGATGTTGTAAAACAAGCAGCACAAAAAGAAGGCGCAAAAGTAATCGTACTTTCTTCAACAACTGACAGCTTATATCTTGCGCCATTAGTAGCTGTAGGATTAGAAGCAGGATTTGCATCCAATGTGGTTGAATTACCTGTTTCAACATCACCATTTCAAGTAAAAAGAACCGCTTTTTCTAATAAAGCTTTCAATATTACCGAAATCTCAACAGATGTAAAAGTAATTTCTATTGGAAAAAATTCATTCGGATTAGTAGAAAGCTCATCTTCACTAACTGAAGAAGATTTCACACCAACATTAAACGATGCAGATTTCAACGTAAAAGTAGAATCAGTAGAAAAATCAACAGGAAAAGTTACCATTGCCGATGCAGACGTTGTAGTTTCTGGCGGTCGTGGACTAAAAGGTCCAGAAAATTGGGGAATATTAGAAGAATTAGCATCCGTTCTTGGTGCAGCAACCGCTTGTTCAAAACCAGTTTCCGACTTAGGTTGGCGACCACATAGCGAACACGTTGGACAAACAGGAAAACCAGTAGCAACCAATTTATACATTGCCGTAGGAATTTCTGGAGCAATCCAACACATTGCTGGAATCAACTCATCAAAAGTAAAAGTAGTCATCAATTCCGATGCTGAAGCACCTTTCTTTAAAGTGGCTGATTATGGAATTGTAGGTGATGCATTTGATATTCTTCCAAAATTAACCCAAAAGTTAAAAGAATTCAAAGCAAGCAACAGCTAAAGATAAAACTAACTCTAACCCGAAAAACTATCTGAAAAACATTTTTTTAGGTAGTTTTTTTTATTTTAAGAAGCGAAACTTTTTTGTTACTTTGCAGTCCATTTTCCTGCTATCCGTTGCAATCTTTCTTTTTCGATAAAAAAGAAAGGATTTTCACTGCTATCAGGGCTAAAAGACGAACTGTATTGAATAGAAATCAGTTTTTCAAAAGAAATTTATATAAACTAAGTTAATTGAGGATGAGATTGCTTCGTGCCTCGCAATGACAAAATAATGAGTTTAGTAAAACTAACCATAAAAGGAATATCATACAGTCAAACGCAAAATGGCGCGTATGCTTTAATATTAAACGAAGTTGACGGCGAAAGAAAACTGCCAATCGTCATTGGCGCATTCGAAGCACAATCAATCGCTATAGCACTTGAAAAAGAAATCAAACCGCCAAGACCACTAACACACGATTTATTCAAAAGTTTTGCCGACCGTTTTGACATCGTAGTAAAACAAGTGATTATTCACAAATTGGTTGACGGCGTTTTCTACTCAAGCATAATTTGCGAAAGAGACAAAATAGAAGAAATCATTGATGCCCGAACTTCCGATGCTATCGCTTTAGCATTGCGATTCAACGCACCAATTTTTACCTACAAAAACATTTTAGACAAAGCTGGAATTTATTTAAACAACCCAACAGAACTAGAAAATTCCAATGAAGATGATGATGGCGTGCTTTCTACTCCAGAAACATTTGGATTAGACAGCGAAGGAAAAGAACCAAGCGGAGGTTATTCAAAATTAAGTCTGTCCGAATTGCATGCACAACTAGAATCAGCAGTTCAAGACGAGGATTATGAAAAAGCAGCACGCATAAGAGATGAAATTTCTAAACGTGAATCATAACTTTTAAACTCATCAACTTTTAACCTTTCAAACCTTTTTCAAAGTGAAACAATACCACGATTTAGTAAAGCACGTTTTAGAAAACGGAACCCAAAAAGGCGACCGAACTGGAACAGGAACCAAAAGTGTTTTTGGCTATCAAATGCGTTTTGACTTAGCTGAAGGTTTCCCGATGGTTACTACCAAAAAACTACATTTAAAATCAATCATTTATGAACTATTATGGTTTCTAAATGGCGATACTAACATCAATTATTTAAAAGAAAATGGTGTTAAAATTTGGGATGAATGGGCTGATGAAAACGGCGATTTAGGTCCAGTTTATGGTCATCAATGGCGCAATTGGAACAGCGAAGAAATTGACCAAATCACGGAATTAATTGATACTCTAAAAAACAATCCAAATAGCCGCAGAATGCTAGTTTCCGCATGGAATCCATCTGTTCTTCCTGACACTTCAAAATCATTTTCAGAAAATGTTGCCAATGGAAAAGCAGCTTTGCCACCATGTCACGCTTTCTTTCAATTTTATGTAGCCGACGGAAAATTATCGTGTCAGTTATACCAACGAAGTGCTGATATTTTTCTTGGCGTTCCTTTCAATATTGCTTCATATGCTTTGTTTACTATGATGATTGCACAGGTTTGTAATTTACAAGTTGGCGAATTCATTCACACTTTTGGCGATGCCCATATTTACAATAATCATTTTGAACAAGTAGAATTACAATTGTCTCGCGAACCAAGACCTTTGCCAAAAATGATTTTAAATCCTGAAGTAAAAAACATTTTCGACTTCAAATTTGAAGATTTCACCTTAGTTGATTACAATCCACATCCACATATAAAAGGTGAAGTAGCCATTTAATCATGAAAAAGATACTATTATTGGTTGTTGGGTTGTCACTTATTTTAGGACTAACTTGTAATTCAAGTGTAAAAAAACCAATAGAGAAAAGTCCGAATAACGCAGCTGAGAAAATGCAAAATTTCGTTATTAAAATTTCAAAATTTGCAAAAAAAAATAATCCCAACTTTATTATCATTCCTCAAAATGGAGAAGAATTGGCATTTACAAAAGCCGATGTCAGCAAGAAAATAAATGAAAATTATCTCAAAGCAATAGATGGATTTGGAATAGAAGAATTATTTTATAATGAAACCTATAAACCCAATGAGTATCGAATTGAAAATCTTCGGAAGCTCAAAAATCAAAAGCCAGTTTTTGTTTCGGAATATGTAACTGATGACAAATTAATTCCTGAAACTATTGAAAAAAATTCGACAGAAGGATTCATTAGTTTTGCAAGAAATAAAGACAATTATCATTATTCAATTATTCCATCAAAAGTCAATAATGAAAATCAAGATAATATTGAAAAGCTAAATCAAGCAAAAAACTTTCTATATCTTATTAATAACAGTAATTATAGTTCAAAAAAGGAATTTTTGACAGCTATTGCAAACACAAATTACGATGTGGTTTTTATTGATTTGTTTTTCAACAAAGCTCCATTTTCTAGCGAAGAGATTAAAAGTATTCAAACAAAAGCCAATGGTTCAAAACGTTTGATTATTGCTTACATGAATATTGGAGCTGCAGAAAAATATCGTTATTATTGGCGTAAACATTGGACAATTAATGATCCATCATGGTTAAAAAAGAAATATGATGGCTATGAAAATGAAGTTTGGGTTGAATATTGGAATGAAGAATGGCAAGACATTATTTATGGAAATGACGACTCATATACAAGAAAAATTATTGATGCTGGTTTTGATGGTGTTTATTTAGACAATGTTGAAGCCTATTACTTCTTAACAAACGATTAATTATTAAAAGTAAAAAATCCGTTATAATTAATTTATAACGGATTTTTCAAACTAAAAACCAATAAAACTAAACAGTTACCACACTGTTTTCTGCTCCAGCAAAATCGTTATAAACATAACCATCTGCTTCTGGATCGTTGATATATGAACCATCAATTACATACTTAAATTCATAAGTAGCATCTTTTGGAACTTCAAAAAGACCTTTAAATGTACCGTTTTTTAATTTAGACAATTCACCTTCAGTTGGATTCCAATTATTGAAATCTCCAATTACTGCAGCTGTATTTGCTTCTTTAGCCTCGATTGAAAATGTAACTTTACAAACAGGCTTTGTTTTTATAAATTGTTTTTTAATGGGCATAACTAATTCATTTATAGATTAATGACGCAAAGTAAAGCAATAGTTTAATATCTTTTACAACTAAAGACATTTTTAGGATTTTGACAAAAAGCAACCCTAATTTTCATAAGATTGTCAATTTTACTGCTTAATTATTTAGCATACTTAATTAAGAAAACGTTTTCTTACTACATTATCTCAAAATCTAATTTCGTTATTTTGAAAATAAATTTTACCTTTAAACCTCAATTTTAGTCATATGGAAAGAGATCAACACGAAATTTATGAATATGCAAGAAATAGAATTAAACAAAAGAAACGTTTATACTTTCATTTTATAACATTCATTCTAGGCAGTTTATTCTTTTACATTGCCAACATTTGGTTATCCCTTTATCCCGAAATAAAATGGTGGATTTGGGCAGCTACTATTTGGGCTTTTCTTTTTATACTTCACTTTATAAAAGTATTTATAACCGATAGTTTTATGAATAAAAACTGGGAAAGAGAGCAAATTGACAAATTAATGTTAAAGCAAAACAAAAAAATTGAGCAACTAAAAAACAATATAGATAACGCCAAACCCACAATTTAATGATAATTCTAATTGCTGCCATTAGCAAAAACAACGAAATTGGAAAAAACAACCAACTATTATGGCATTTACCAGACGATTTTAAAAGATTTAAAACCTTAACAACTGGTCATTACATAATTATGGGAAGAAAAACTTTTGAAAGTTTCCCAAAACCATTACCAAATAGAACACACATTATAATTTCACGTCAAAAAAACTATGAAGTAGAAAATTGCATCGTTGTTTCTAGCTTGGAAGAAGCGATAAAAGTATGTCCAAAAAACGAGGATATTTATATTATTGGAGGTGGCGAAATCTACAAACAATCGATTGATTTTGCTGATAAATTAGAAATTACAGTTGTCGACCACAATTTTGAAGCTGATACTTTTTTCCCAGAAATTGATGAAAATAAGTGGAAAATTGACTTTGAAGAATTTCATCCAAAAGACGAAAGACATCTTTATGATTTTACGTTTCTCACCTATATACTAAGGAAATAATGAATTATATTTGTCAAAAAAAATAGAATGTCTAAAACGGTTTTACCATACAAAAATTCTTCGCTAGGAAAAAAAGAACAAGTCACCCAAATGTTTGATAACATCTCTGGTAGCTATGATGACCTCAACCGAGTTATTTCTCTAGGAATTGATGTCAAATGGCGTAAAAAAGTAATTGAAATTGTTGCAAAAAACAACCCTGAAACCATCTTGGATATTGCAACAGGAACAGGCGATTTGGCTATCATGATGACGAAAACATCCGCAAAAAAAATTGTTGGTTTAGACCTTTCAGCAGGAATGCTTGACATTGGTAAACAAAAAATCGCCGCAAAAAATTTATCTGATAAAATAGAAATGATTCAAGCAGATAGTGAAAACATTCCTTATCCAGACAATCATTTTGATGCCATAACCGTTTCTTTTGGTATTCGAAATTTTGAAACTCTTGAAAAAGGTTTAGCAGAAATCTATCGTGTTTTAAAACCAAATGGAACTTTTGTAATATTGGAAACATCGGTTCCAACCAAATTTCCTTTCAAACAAGGTTATGCATTTTATACTAAATTAATCCTTCCTTTGATTGGAAAAATGTTTTCTAAAGATAAGAATGCTTATGGTTATCTTTCAACTTCGGCGGCCAATTTTCCATTTGGCGAAACGTTAAACAATATTTTACGTAAAATTTCGTTTATAGATTGTGTAGCATTGCCTCAAACATTTGGAGTGGCAACAATTTACACCGCTACAAAAAAATAATTGAAGTTTTGTTGACATGAGAAAAGTCTTTTTTTTAGTTTTTTTATCTCTTAGTTCCCAATTGAATGCTCAATTTGGTAAAAGTCTTTTTTCTAAAGATCCAATTGTGAATCTTGAAAATTTTGACAGACAGCGTGTGCATTGGGGTTATTTTTTAGGATTCAACAGTTATGATTTCAAAATGGATTATAAAGATCCAGATAAAAGCATCGACGTTCTAGGACAAACAGGATTTAATGTTGGTTTGGTTGGAAATCTTCGTTTGCATGAATATATCGATTTGCGTTTTGAGCCTGGTTTATATTATGCAGGACGAACATTGACGTATTCTGGTTTTTCAAATGATAGAGATGGAATTAGAGAAGTAAAAGCTACTTATATTCATTTTCCTTTGTTGCTTAAGTTTTCTTCTTTACGCACTGGAAATGTTCGACCTTATCTTGTTGGTGGTGTTTCTACCACTTTAAATCTTTCTAGTAATTCCAAATCTAAAGATGATAACTCGGAACAAAAATTTAGAGTAAAGCCGTGGTCTCAAAACTATGAACTTGGTTTCGGAATTGATTTATACTTTGAATATTTCAAATTTTCACCTTCAATCCGAGGTGTATTTGGTTTTAACGACGAATTGATTAGAGATGATGACCCGAATAGTCCATGGACAGGAAACATTCAATCAATGAAAACTCGTGCCGTTTTAATCAATTTTACTTTCCACTAGAACTTCTTCTAAATTCGCTTAAAACTATTGCTGTTGCTGTAGCTACGTTTAAACTTTCCGTTTTTTGTAGATTTCCAAAACGCGGAATTGCAATTCGGTTCTTGACTAATTTTTCAATTGATTTTGAAATTCCGTTGGCTTCATTTCCTAAAATTATAATTCCTTCATTGGGTAATTCTTCTTCATAAATGTTTGATCCATCCATAAAAGTTCCAAAAATGGGCAAAGTAGTTTCACTGATAAATTTTTCTAAATCCAAATAATTAAGTTTCACTCGAGCTATTGAACCCATTGTTGCTTGAACTACTTTAGGATTGTATAAATCGACCGTTTCTTTAGAACAAACAATTTGCTCAATTCCAAACCAATCACACAATCGAATTATAGTTCCTAAATTTCCTGGATCGCGAATATCATCAAGCGCAACGAATAATCCAGCATTTATTAGCTGTTCTTGCTTCGGAATTTGAAAAACAGCCAAACAACTACTAGGCGTTGATAAGGCAGTTATTTTTTTCATTTCAACTTCAGAAACTACTGATTTGTTAGTAATTGAAAAAGAATTAAAACTTTCTTCGGTTGCATACAAATGTTCTAGCACAAAATTTGATTGTAGTAATTCTTGAATTACCTTTACACCTTCAGCTAAGAAAAGTTGATTCGCTAATCGATTTTTTTTCAGGTGAAGACCATTTATCAACTTTATTTGGTTTTTACTAACCATAAATAGTGTATTTTTGAATTTATATATGTCGCAATCTTTGAAACCTAATTCTACAAAAATATTATTATTTATTCTATTTGGCTTACTTCTTTTTAGTTGTAATACAACAAAAAGAGTTCCCAATGGAAAAAAGCTACTTTTAGACAATAAAATAGTGGTTGATGGCAGTAAAGAAAAAAGCGAAGAAGTAATTAATCAATTATATCAAAAACAAAACACAGCTATTCTTGGCTATCGTCTTCGATTAAATATTTACAATCTTGCCAAACAAAAAACAGATTCAATCTATAAAGCAAAATTCATCAACAATCCCAAAAAATATGCTCGAAAATCAAAATGGTTATCGCGCAAGCAAGTAAAGCGACTTGGTCAATCTTTTTGGTATTCAGGTATTCATAATTTCCTCAGAAAAACAGGTGAACCACCAGTAATTCTCGATACTGTAAGCACAAAAAAATCTATAAAACGATTGAAGTCTTACTATTTTAACAATGGCTATTTTGATGTAAATGCCACCTTTAAAATAGACTCTGTTGCGGCAAAAAAAGCAAAAATCAATTATTCGATTACCAAAGGAAAACCTTCTATTTTAGACTCAATAAAATCAAAAATAACGAGCAGACCGCTTGATTCTATTTATCAATTGAGAAAAAATAATTCGTTCATAAAACCAGGCGATCAATTCAATACCAAGTCTTTTGATGAAGAAAGAAAGAGAATTACAAACGATTTTAGAGATAACGGTGCTTTTTACTTTCAACAAAATTATGTGAACTTCAATTTAGACACACTTCAAAGAAAGCAAAGTCCAAAAGTTACTTTAAACATTGGTGATCAAACCATTCGAACGGAAGATAGTCTTAAGAAAGTACCTTTTAAACTTTATAAAATTAATAAAGTAAATGTTTATACTGACCATTCTAACAACAGTAATAAAATTACAATAAATGACAGTGTCACTTATAAAGACTTCACTATTTATAGCGAAAACAAATTAAAATACAGACCAAAAGCATTGACAAATGGAATATTTGTAAACAAAGGAAATTATTTTTCGGATACAAAAAACGTTTTGACTTCTAGGTATTTGAGTAATTTGAAGGTTTTCAATTATCCATTAATTCAATATGAAGAAGATAAAAATGATCCAGAAGGTTTGATTGCCAATATATTTTTAACTCCAAAACAGAAATATACTTTTGGTTTTTCTACCGATTTTACACATTCTAACATTCAAGAATTTGGTATTTCTGGAAACACTTTTTTAACTATTCGAAATGTATTTAATGGAGCCGAAACCTTTGATATTGGTTTTAGAGGAAATATTGGTTCATCAAAAGATTTAGCCAATGCAAACGATAGTTTCTTCAACATCTCTGAAGTTGGGGTTGATGCTCGATTGAATTTTCCACGATTATTGCTTCCTTTTAATACGGATAGAATCATTCCAAAAACCATGATTCCTTATACCACTTTTAGTGTTGGTTATGCCAAACAACGAAATGTAGGTTTAGATAAACAAAATTTTACAAGTTCACTTTCCTATAATTGGACACCAAAAAGAAACACAACTTTAAAGCTAGATTTAATCAATATTCAATTTGTAAAAAACCTAAATCCATCAAATTATTTCAATATTTACAAATCATCTTATCGTGCTTTAAATGATATTGCTGAAAATTATCCTGTAAACCCAGAGTATTTAGTAGATACTGACGGCGATTTAATTGGCGATGGTGATTTGATAATTGAGGATGGTGTTTTTGGATTTTATAGAGATGTTTTTGGTGAAAACCCAATTATACCTATCACAGAAAATGATGCAAAATCGCTTCGTAGTATTATTGAACGTCAAGCTCGTTTGACCGAGAACAACCTAATTTTTGCATCAAACATTGCTTTTTCTAAAACATCTAAAAAAGATTTATTAGACAATGATTTCTATATTTTCAAAGCCCGATTTGAATCAGCTGGAAACCTTTTATCACTTCTTGCTCGTGCTTCAAAACAACTGCAAAATCAAGGTGGCGCAAACACGATTTTTGATGTTGAATTTTCACAATACCTAAAAACAGAAGTTGAATTTATCAAACATTGGACTTTGTTCAAAAAAACAGTTTTTGCGATGCGAAGCTTTGCTGGTATTGCTATTCCTTATGGAAACTCTGAAGACATTCCTTTCTCTCGAAGTTATTTTGGTGGTGGATCAAATGATAATAGAGCTTGGCAATCCTACAGTCTTGGTCCTGGAGCAAGTGGCAGTATTTTGGATTTTAATGAAGCCAATATGAAGTTAGCTTATAGTGCCGAATTGCGTTTTAATCTTTTTGGACAGTTGAACAGTGCCGTTTTTGCAGATGTTGGAAACATTTGGAACGTTCTAGATAACACTACTACAGAAACAGCAATTTTTAGAGGATTAAAATCATTAGAAAACACTGCAATCGGAACAGGATTTGGATTTAGATACGATTTCAACTTCTTTGTGGTTAGAACTGATTTTGGTTTTAAAACCTATAATCCAGCTCGACCAGAAAACGAAAAGTGGTTTAAAGAAATGCGCTTTGACAAATCGGTATTAAATATTGGAATAAATTATCCTTTCTAAAATTAGAAATTATTATTTTTGCATTCCGAACAATCGGGATTAACTTTTAAACAAAACAATACAATGGCGCACAATATCAAACCTGGAGTTGCAACTGGCGATGAAGTTCAAGCAATTTTTAACTACGCAAAAGAAAAAGCATTTGCTCTACCAGCAGTAAACGTAATTGGTTCAAGTACTATCAATGGCGTTCTGGAAACCGCAGCAAAACTGAATGCTCCAGTGATAATTCAATTTTCAAATGGAGGCGCAGCATACAACGCTGGGAAAGGTTTGTCTAACGAAGGTCAAAAAGCAGCTATTCTTGGTGGAATTGCTGGAGCAAAACATGTTCATACTTTGGCGGAAGCTTATGGCGCAACTGTAATTCTTCATACTGATCATTGTGCAAAAAATCTTTTACCATGGATTGATGGTTTATTAGATGCTTCTGAAAAACATTTTGCAGAAACAGGAAAACCATTATTTTCTTCGCACATGATTGATTTATCAGAAGAACCATTACATGAAAATATCGAAATCTGTAAAGAATACTTAGCTCGAATGAGCAAAATGGGTATGACTTTAGAAATCGAATTAGGAATAACTGGTGGTGAAGAAGATGGCGTTGACAACTCTGACGTAGATAGTTCAAAATTATACACCCAACCAGAAGAAGTAGCTTATGCTTATGAAGAACTAATGAAAGTTTCTCCTAAATTTAGTATTGCTGCAGCTTTTGGAAATGTTCACGGTGTTTACAAACCAGGAAACGTAAAATTAACTCCAAAAATCTTGAAAAATTCTCAAGATTATGTTCAAAATAAATTCAACACAGGTCACAATCCAGTTGATTTTGTTTTCCATGGTGGTTCAGGTTCTACAATTGAAGAAATTAGAGAAGCTATTGGTTATGGTGTAATCAAAATGAATATTGATACTGACTTACAATTTGCTTTCACAGAAGGTATTCGTGACTATATGACTTCAAAAATTGATTACTTAAAAACTCAAATTGGTAGTCCAGAAGGAGCCGATTCTCCTAACAAAAAACATTACGATCCAAGAAAATGGATACGTGAAGGCGAAATGACTTTCAACAAAAGACTGGAACAAGCATTTGCTGACTTGAATAACGTAAACACATTATAATAATTTAGAATTTAGAATTTAGAATTTAGAACTTTTGTTCCTCTAATTCTGAATTCTGATTTCTGACTTCTAACTTCAAGAATTATGGCTTGGTTTAAAAGAAAAGAAAAAGGTATTACTACTGCAACTGAGGACAAAAAAGATGTTCCAAAAGGTTTGTGGTATAAATCGCCAACAGGGAAAATTATCGATACCGATGAATTAGCACGAAATCTTTGGGTTAGTCCAGAAGATGATTTTCATGTTAGAATTGGCAGTAAGGAATATTTTGAAATCTTGTTTGACAACAATGAATTCAAAGAATTAGATGCAAAAATGACAGCCAAAGATCCTTTAGGATTTGTGGACACTAAAAAATATTCGGATCGATTGAAAGACGCCATCGAAAAAACAGGATTGAAAGATGCTGTTCGAACTGGCGTTGGAAAATCTAAAGGAAAAGATTTAGTGGTTTGTTGTATGGATTTTGCCTTTATTGGTGGTTCGATGGGTGCTGTTGTTGGAGAAAAAATTGCACGTGGAATTGATTATGCTATCAAAAACAAAACACCATTTGTAATGATTTCAAAATCGGGTGGAGCGAGAATGATGGAAGCTGCGTATTCATTAATGCAATTAGCTAAAACCTCTGCAAAATTGGCTCAATTGGCCGAAGCTAAAATTCCTTATATTTCCTTGTGTACCGATCCAACAACGGGTGGAACAACTGCTTCGTATGCGATGTTAGGTGATATTAATATTTCTGAACCTGGTGCATTGATTGGGTTTGCCGGACCAAGAGTTGTTCGTGATACTACAGGAAAAGATTTACCAGAAGGTTTTCAAACGGCTGAATTTGTTTTGGATCATGGTTTTCTAGATTTTATTTCCCACAGAAAAGAATTGAAAGACAAAATAAATCTATATATCGATTTGATTTTAAATCAAGAGGTTCGCTAGTTAGCGTTTTACTTCTACCCTATTATAAATTAACCCATTGCATTAGCTCTGGGTTTTTTTTGTATTTTATTTTTTGCTTTTAGTTTTATATTTCATTGAGTTTGTTCTGAAACGGCGGTTGCAAAGATTGAATTGGCGGACGGAATAATTGAAACGGTGGATGTAAGTTTTAGAATGGCGGATGCAAACTTTGAAACCGCGGACGCAAAATTTGAAACTGCGGACGGAAGTTTTGAAAGGCGGACACAAACATTGAAATTGCGGACGGAAGTTTTAAAATGGTGGACGCAATAATTGAAAAGTTGGATCAGAGTTTTATAAAAAAGGTTGACTACTTTAAAAAAAACTTAAACACTGTGGAACTAAAATGATAGTAATTTTTGAATATATTTGAAATACATTTAATTAAATGCGTAAAGTCTTTAAACTTTAGACAATCGAATTTATTGCACAAAGTCAAGACATTTGAGTAGTGTAGTACTAAAAATAAACTTTAAGGAACTGGAAAACCATCTTCCCAAAGAAGTTTTACCAATATATTTTCAAATGCTATATCACCAATTCCTTCTGCAATTATTCAAGTTACAATAAAACAAATATCATGTTTAAATATAAATCAACACCAGTAATACTATTAATTCTAATATCTCTTTTTTTTACTTTTATTTATTTTGTTAATAAATCAAGTAATGTAGAAGTAAAAAAGAACAAAGAGTTAATGAAAAACAATATTGAATTCTCTGGAATAATAACAAATATAAATATCTCTAATAATCACGCATTTGGTATTATGCAGTTGAAAATTGATAAAACAAATAAAGCAAAATTTAATCCAATTGCGGATGATAAACTATTTCCTTATGCAATTAATGATTCTATAGCAGAAATTTATCATTTTATTCCTTTAGAATTAAAAAAAGGTTATAAAGCAATAATAAAATCTAACTCCAAAATTATATCATTTTATGATAAAGATAAATTTTTGTTTGAATGGGAAATATCTATAATTAGTTCCGAAACTGATAAAAAATTCGTAAAGGAAAATACTATCATAAAATAAGTTAAAGTACCAAAGTGGTAATGTATCAAAGTTAGTTATGAAAGAAACCAAGAAAAAAAATGGAAAATCAATTAGCCACTATGGAAGTGGAAATCCTCGCAGAGATTGGAACGAACAGCGGGAAAAAGGATAGCATGAATGCGCAAGCGATTCGCTCCTAAAATTGATTACATTCCACTACGGATAGCTTCAACAGGATCGAGTTGTGAAGCGGAAATAGCAGGAAGTATTCCAGAAATAAGTCCAATAACCGCAGCAAGACCTGTTCCGAGAATTATATTACCAAGACCTAGAACAAATTCGAAATCTAAAACACTGCTGAGTATCATTGCTATTATCCAAACTAGGAATAACCCAATCATTCCTCCTATTACACAAAGAATTATCGCTTCGAAAAGGAACTGAAAAAGGATAAATTTGTTTTTTGCGCCAAGCGATTTTTGTATCCCAATTAAGTTGGTTCGTTCTTTAACAGACACAAACATAATATTGGCTATTCCAAAACCGCCAACGAGCAATGAAAAACCACTAATCATCCATCCGCCAGCTTCTAACGAACCAATAACTCCATCAATCATATCGGTAAATCCTGAGAGAATGTCTAAAAAGAAATTGTCAATTTCTCCTTGCTTTACGCCACGATAATTGCGGATTTTTTGTGTTATTTCACCTTTTACGGCATCAACATCTGCTTCTTTTTCAGGTTTTATTACAATAACTGGTAGAAAATTTTTACCATTATCTCCAAAAAGTCTTCTTAAAAAGTTCACAGGTAAAAAGACAGAGTCGTCATCACTATCACCTAAACCCATGCTTTGTCCTTTTTTCTTGGTAACACCAATTACTTTTAGATTTTTTCCATAAATTCGAACCGATTTACCCACTGGATCTATATCGCCAAACAAACCTTCTGCAATGGTATATCCTAAAACAATTACACCACTTGCCGCATTTGACTCGGCTTCGTTAAAAAAACGACCGTTGTTGATTTCCATTCTTTGAATATCGGCAAATTCATGAGTTACAGGAACAACATTCAAATCGGACACGGTTTTACCTTCGTATTTTATACTTTCGCGAGAGAACATAAAATACTGATAACAAAGGTTTTCGACATTTTTTAAGTTGTTCTTAAGGTATTGAAACTCTTCATAATTGACTTCTGGAAATTGCTCTCGTTTCCAATATGGAATTTCGGAAGGACCAAAAGGTTGACTCTTCAAATACATAGTATTTTTATCTAAGGAACTTAAATCAGCTTTTATTTTTTTATCCAAAGAGTCAACTGCAGCAAGCACTGCAATGATGGAAAATATACCAATTGTTACTCCGAGTAGTGACAACATTGTGCGCAGTTTGTTGTTTCGCAAGGCATTCATTGCAAATCCAAAACTCTCTTTAAGTAGCCGAAAATATAGAATCATTTGTACTTATTTATGGATTGGTAAATTTCAAAAAAAATAGTTAGAAAATAAGCTTTTTATCGCATTAAATGATTGGTATGTCTTTTATGAGAAATGTTACAAAAGTTCTTTGTCATTTGATGCTAAAAAAACTACTTTTGTGCGCTTAATCACAACTACAAAATGAGTACAACAAAAACTATTAAATCGGCACTAATTTCTGTCTTTTCTAAAGATGGATTAGAACCAATTGTTCGCAAACTACACGAACAAAACGTAACGCTATATTCTACTGGCGGCACAGAAGAATTTATCAAAAACCTAGGAATTCCAGTAGTTCCTGTTGAAGAAGTTACTTCATTTCCAGAAATTCTTGGTGGACGAGTAAAAACATTGCACCCAAAAATTTTTGGTGGTATTTTAAACCGTCAAGATAATGCTTCAGACATAGCTGAAATGAAGGATTTTGAAATTCCTCAAATTGATTTGGTTATTGTTGATTTATATCCTTTTGAAAAAACGGTTGCCTCTGGCGCAAGTGAAGCCGATATTATTGAAAAAATTGATATTGGTGGTATTTCATTAATTCGTGCTACTGCAAAAAACTTTAAAGACACTGTTATTGTTGCATCAGTTAATGAATATGCTTATTTGCTGGAATTAATTTCAACACAAAATGGCGAAACAACCCTAGAACAAAGACGTTTGTTAGCAACGAAAGCATTTAATACTTCATCTCATTACGATTCCGCTATTTTTAATTATTTCAACCAAAATCAGGAAGAAACGGTTTTGAAAATTAGTGAACAAAATGGTCAAGTACTTAGATATGGTGAAAATCCACATCAAAAAGGATTTTTCTTTGGTGATTTTGAAGCGATGTTTACCAAATTGCACGGAAAAGAATTGTCATACAACAATTTATTAGACGTTGATGCAGCAGTAAATTTGATTTTAGAATTCAAAGAAAACGAACCCACTTTTGCTATTTTAAAACACAACAACGCTTGTGGATTGGCTACAAGAAGTACAATGAAAGAAGCTTATTTAACGGCATTAGCTTGCGATCCAACCTCGGCTTTTGGTGGCGTTTTAATTGCGAATGGAACAATTGACGAAGCCACAGCAATTGAAATTAATTCGCTTTTTTGTGAAGTGGTTATCGCACCAAGTTTTGACGAAAAAGCCATTACTATTTTATCTGAAAAGAAAAACAGAATTATTTTGGTTCAAAATGAAGTTGCTTTACCTCAAACTAATGTGAGAACTTGTTTGAATGGTGTTTTAGTTCAAGAAAGAAATAACATTACGGACAATAAATCACACCTAAATTACGTTACTACTATACAGCCAACGGAACAAGAAATAGAAGATTTATTATTTGCCTCAAAAATTTGTAAAAACACTAAATCAAACACGATTGTTTTTGCAAAAAATGGTACATTAGTTGCCTCAGGAACTGGACAAACCTCTCGTGTGGATGCATTGAAACAAGCAATTGAAAAAGCAACAACTTTTGGATTTGACTTAAAAGGTGCTGTGATGGCAAGTGATGCTTTCTTTCCGTTTCCTGATTGTGTAGAAATAGCTCATAATGCTGGAATAACTGCCGTAATTCAACCTGGCGGTTCGATAAAAGACGAATTGAGTATTAATTTTTGCAACGAAAATAAAGTTGCAATGGTATTTACAGGAACACGTCATTTTAAACATTAATTTGTTTAACTTTGTACGTTAAAATTTTATAAACATTTAAACCCTTAAAAGCAGTATGGGATTTTTTGATTTCATGACCGAGGATATAGCGATTGACCTTGGTACAGCCAACACACTGATAATTCACAATGACAAAGTTGTAATTGATAGTCCATCAATTGTAGCACGCGATCGAATATCGGGAAAAATTATAGCTGTTGGTAAAGAAGCCAACATGATGCAAGGTAAAACCCATGAGAATATAAAGACAATTCGACCATTGAAAGATGGCGTAATTGCAGATTTTGATGCGTCTGAAAAAATGATTTCGATGTTTATCAAAAGTATTCCAGCTTTAAAGAAAAAAATGTTTACTCCAGCATTGCGCATGGTAGTTTGTATTCCATCTGGAATTACTGAAGTAGAAATGCGTGCGGTAAAAGAAAGTTGTGAACGCGTAAACGGAAAAGAAGTTTATCTAATCCACGAACCAATGGCTGCTGCTATTGGTATTGGTATTGATATTATGCAACCAAAAGGAAACATGATTGTAGATATTGGTGGTGGAACAACTGAAATTGCCGTTATTGCCTTAGGCGGAATTGTTTGTGACAAATCAGTAAAAATTGCTGGTGACGTTTTTACAAACGATATCGTGTACTACATGAGAACACAACACAATTTATTTGTTGGAGAAAGTACAGCAGAGAAAATTAAAATTACAATTGGTGCTGCTACTGACGATTTAGAAACTCCACCAGATGATATGTCGGTTCAAGGTCGAGATTTATTGACTGGAAAGCCTAAACAAGTTGAAGTTTCTTATCGTGAAATTGCCAAAGCTTTAGATAAATCTATTCAACGTATTGAAGATGCCATCATGGAAACGTTATCACAAACGCCTCCAGAATTAGCTGCCGATATTTATAACACTGGTATTTATCTTGCTGGCGGTGGATCGATGTTGAGAGGTTTGGACAAACGTATTTCTCAAAAAACCGATTTACCCGTTTACATTGCTGAAGATCCATTAAGAGCTGTAGTTCGTGGCACAGGAATGGCACTTAAAAATATTCCTAAGTTTAGAAGTATACTTATAAAATAAATAATTTCAATCTTTAAATTCCAAATTCTAAAATAAATAATTACATTTATTGGGATTTGGAATTTGAGATTTTTATAACTTTTTAAAAATGCAGCAAATATTTAGTTTCCTGATAAAAAACAGTTATCGACTACTGTTTTTGCTGCTATTGGTTTTATCACTAAGTTTAACTATACAATCTCATTCATATCACAAAAGTAAAGTTATTAGCTCTGCTAATTTTTTGACTGGTGGTGTTTATCAAAAGATTAATAATGTTAATGAATATTTTAATCTTAAATCTCAAAATGATGAATTGGCAAATGAGAATGCCCGACTAAAAGCATTACTTTTCAATAAAAAAGACACAACAAAATTGCCTGAACTTGACTCCATCAAAGGAGTTAAGAAAAATGATGTCATCATCTCTAAAGTAATTCATAACTCCTATAGTGTTCTTGAAAATTATTTAACTATTAATACGGGTTCAAAAGCTGGCTTAAAGCAAGACATGGGTGTTATCAATAGTGCAGGAATTATAGGGATTATAGACAACACTTCGCCAAACTACTCTACCGTTATAAGCATTTTAAACGTGCAATCGAAAATCAATGCTAAGATTAAAAAATCCAATCATTTTGGCTCCTTAATTTGGAACGGAAAAAGTACAGGTTTTGTTCAATTGATTGATGTTCCGAGATTAGCAGGTGTTCGCAAAGGCGATACAATTGTAACTGGTGGACAATCGCATATTTTTCCTGAAAACATAGGCATCGGAACTATTGATAAAGTTTATATCGACGATGAAACTAATTATTATACACTTGACATCAAACTATTTAACGATATGACCAACTTAGGTTATGTTTATATCATTAAAAATAAAGATAGAGAAGAAATCATCCAACTAGAAGATAAAACAAAGAAAAATGAATAGTGCTTTATTGACCAATATCGCCCGTTTTATCTTGTTGCTTTTAGCACAGGTTTTGATTTTCAATCGCATTGATTTATTCGGTTTTATCAATCCGTTTCCTTATATTTTGTTCATTATTCTTTATCCAGTTAATGGAAATAAAACAGGATTGCTTGTTGCTAGTTTCTTTTTAGGATTAATCATGGATATGTTCTGGAACTATGGTGGTGTTCATGCAGCATCTTGTTTGGTTCTCGCCTATTTTAGACCATCTATTTTTAAATTTTCTTTTGGATTAAGTTATGAATACCAAACCGTTAAACTAAATGATGTTCTAACACCTGAACGATTTTCATTTATATTAATTGCGGTAGTTATTCATCATTTTACGCTATTTGTGCTAGAGGTTTTCAAGATTAGTTTTCTATGGGATATTTTTCTAAGAACACTTTTGAGTACTCTTTTCACGATTATTACTTGTATTATCATTATCTATATCATAAAGCCAAATAAACGATGAGAAAAGTTTTGTTTCCAACAATGATTATCGTTACAACTATTTTGATTGTTATTCGACTTTTTTACTTGCAAGTTATAGATGATACTCTCAAATTAAAGTCAGATAATAACGCCATCAAAATTAAATATGACTATCCCGAAAGAGGTTATATTTATGATCGTAACGGCAAACTTATGGTTGCCAATCAGCCGTCATACGATATTATGGTTATCCCAAAAGATGTAAAACAAATTGACACTACAGAATTTTGTTCACTCTTGGCTATAACCAAAGAAGATTTTATCAAGAAAATTGAAAAAGCAAAAGTATATAGCCCAAGATTACCTTCTGTTTTCTTAGCTCAATTGAATAAATTGGAATATGCTGCCTTTCAAGAAAAACAACGAAAGTTTGAAGGTTTTTATATTCAAAAACGTTCACTTCGTGATTATCAAGTAAAATGTGGCGCCAATGTTTTTGGATATATTAGACAGGTAACTGAAGGTATTATCAAAAAAAACAAATATTACAACAGCGGAGATTTAATTGGACGACAAGGTGTTGAAGAAAATTACGAAGAAGTTTTACGAGGTATAAAAGGTGTAAAATACATCCAAAAAGATAAGTTCAACAGAGAAATTGGTTCCTATAAAGAAGGTCGATTTGACACCATTGCGGTTCAGGGAAAAGACATCCACCTTTCGATTGATGCTGAACTTCAAGCTTATGGAGAACAATTAATGGTTAACAAACGTGGTGGAATTGTAGCTATTGAACCAAAAACAGGAGAAATTTTAGCATTAGTAACAGCTCCATCCTATGATCCAGCCATTTTAGTGGGAAGACAACGCTCAAAAAACTACACAAAACTTTATAATGATTCCATAGCGAAACCATTATATGACAGAGGTTTATTAGCGGAATACACACCTGGTTCGCCATTTAAAATCTTGACAGGATTAATTGCGCTACAAGAAGGTGTTATTGATGAAGAAACCTCTTTTGTTTGTCATCATGGTTTTAGTTATGCTCGTGGCCGATTTATGAGATGTCACGACTCTGGAGTTTCAAAATTACATAATGGTTTCTATAATTCTTGTAACACCTATTTTGCAAGTGCTTACATGAAAACGATTAACAAATACGTAAAACCATCCGATGGAGTTGATACTTGGAGTAACCATTTAAAAAGTTTTGGATTAGGTCAATTCATGGGATATGATTTGCCAACAGGTAAAAGAGGAAAAGTTCCAACATCAAAAACTTATAAAAAAATGTATCCTGGTTGGAATTGGGATAGCAAAACAATCGTTTCAAACTCTATTGGACAAGGAGAAGTGTTAATGACACCAATTCAGTTGGCCAATATGATTGCTACTGTTGCAAACAAAGGATATTATTACACACCTCATATTATCAAATCGATAAAAGGGGAACAAATTGATAAAAAATTTAGAACAAAACACGTTACATCTATCGATAAAAAATATTTTGATCCTGTAATTAGTGGATTATATGATGTTTACAATCTCGGAACTGCAAGAGGTCTAGGAGTTGAAGGTATCGAAATTTGTGGTAAAACCGGAACCGCTGAAAATTATTCAAAGATTAATGGTAAAAGAGTGAAGCTGCAAGACCATTCACTTTTTGTTGCTTTTGCACCAAAAGACAATCCTAAAATAGCCATAGCTGTATTTGTTGAAAATGGTTATTGGGGAGCAAGATGGGCAGGACCAATTACAAGCTTAATGATTGAAAAATATATCAAAAGAAAAATCACTCGTAAAGATTTAGAAAAAAGAATGTTAGAAGGAAGTCTATTGCCAGAATACAACAAATATCTACCAAAGGCAGTAAACGATACATTGACCGTTCCAAAACCAATCATCGTTCCAAAAGCTGAAATGAAAAAAGAAGACGAAATAATTCTAACTGAAAATAAAGTAGACTAACTTTTATCAAATGAAAAATCAGAGTGTAACTAACAATATAGACTGGATAAGTGTTGTCATCTATATCATTCTCGTGATACTAGGTTGGCTAAACATTTATTCCTCTTCGTTGTCATCCATAGAAGGTGAAACGTCTATTTTTGATGTTACACAGATATATGGAAAACAATTTTTATTTATCCTTTTTTCCGTTCCACTTGTTTTTAGTGTTTTAGCAATTGACGCCAAGTTTTTTGAAAAGTATGCTATTATCATTTTTGCTATTTCATTACTATCCTTGGCAGGTTTATTTCTCTTCGGAAAAACAATTGCCGGTCAACGGTGTTGGTATGCTATTGGTAGTTTTACATTACAACCATCAGAATTTGCAAAGGCAGCAACGGCTTTAGCTATTGCAAAATATCTAAGTGATGTTCAGGTAAACTTAAAAGATTTCAACCGTCAAGTACAAGCATTAATCATAATATTTTTACCAATACTTCTCATTTTACCTCAACCCGATCCAGGAAGTGCATTGATATTCTCTATTTTCATCATTGTTCTGTATCGTGAAGGTTTACCTGCTTGGTATGTTTGGACAGGTTTTATTGCTATACTCCTTTTTATGTTAGCACTACTACTTGAACCGATAGTTATAATAATCATTGCACTTGCTGTTATACTTTTTATTTATTACAGAAGTAGATTAATTGACAGAAACTGGATATTAAGCACTATAATTTTTGTGTTGGTTTCTGGATTTGTTTTCTCTGTAGATTATGTTTTTGATAATGTATTTAAACAACATCATCGCGATCGTTTCAATATTTTATTAGGAAAAGAAGTTGATTTAAAAGATGTAGGATACAATACAAATCAATCTGAAATAGCCATAGGTTCTGGCGGTTGGTTTGGGAAAGGATATTTAGAAGGAACACAAACAAAAGGTGGTTTTGTACCTGAACAACACACCGATTATATTTTCACAACCGTTGGTGAAGAATGGGGTTTTCTAGGTTCAATAGTAGTAATCGGATTGTTTATCAGTTTGATTATTAGAATTATATATTTGGCCGAAAGGCAAAAAACGAAGTTCAGTCGAGTCTATGGTTACTGTGTAGCAGGGATTTTATTTATTCACTTTTTTGTAAATATTGCAATGGTTGTTGGTATTTTTCCAACAATTGGTGTACCACTACCATTCTTTTCTTATGGTGGATCGGGTCTTTGGGGATTCACTATTTTACTTTTTATATTCTTAAAAATGGATGCAAATAAAGTAAATGAGTGGTAAGGAATGAAGTACGAGGTTCGAAGTACGAGTTATGATGTTGAAAGTTCAAATAATTAGTTAGTTAAAACTCCAATCTTTATAATCATCGCTTGCTTCTAATTTGTTTTCTAGCTTATCATCTAATTTTGGAAAGAAATCAATTTTTGTCATTTTTTCAATTTCATCAACAGAAGTAACAAAATTGTATAATCCAACATCACTATCTTGATGTGGAATTAAAAACCCTATCATTTTAATTTTCCCATTAGTATTCGTTGCAACAATTTTATAGAAATACTCAGGAACTGCCACTTCTTCTCTACCTATTGTTTTTAAATCATCATTTAAAACTCCGCCAGTAATTACATAAACTTTACCGTATTTAGAAGCCCAAAATCTGATTTTTTGTTCCAATCTATTCCAAACACCATCGTTAAAATCGTGTTTTTGAGGAGAAATATTTGACGTTAAAAAAGTTTCATCAAAGGCTTTTTTAGAAAATTTCATATCCCCAGCTGGACAAAGATGTCCTTTGTCATAACCCGATTTTTTATAATTCCTCCAATCCGACGAACCAGTTTTTACTTTTGAATCTTGTATAAAAAAAGGTCTGTCGAAATTATTTCCTTTTAAGTTTTCCCGCTTTAAAGTGTAGGCAACCCATTCGGCTTGTTCATATTCTTCATTATAAGAAAGTGTATAATATTGATGAATGACTACTTGATTTGTATTGGATTTTGGTAAATAATCGAATTTAGCCTCGACAAAAAGCTCTTTCTTTTGCTCATTAACCATATTATTATCAGGTGTTTTTTCTGCTTCTGTTCTACAAGAAAAATGTAAACTAACATAAAATATAAAAATTATGTGAAGAATTAGATTTTTTTTCATAACTTTAATTTAAGAAAATTCGTCTTTTGGAACGGTTATTGTTCTATCAAAGATATTGTTTAAAATAATTAAAAATAAAAAAAATGAAACTAAAATTAGTACTGTCAGTTATCTTGATAGCATGTTTTCAAAACATCAATGCACAAGAGGTTCAACCACAAAAAATAGTAGACTCAGTTGCAGTAGATTCTGTTCAAATAAAAATGGCCGAAGTTGAAAAACAAAAAGCTTATGAAAAATCACAATTGGAAAAGCAATTGAAAGAAGACAAGCAAGCCTTAAAAGAAAAACAACAACAAGAAAAAGCCCTAAAGCAGCAAGAGAAAGAACAAAAGAAACTTGAAAAGGAGCAAAAAAGGTTAGAAAAGGAACAAAAGAGATTTGAAAAAGAACAGAAAAAAATTGCTTCAACAGAAAAAACTTTAATAAAAATTAAAGGGAAAAGAGAAAAAGCAATCAAAGACTTAGACAAAATGGAAGTCAAGTTTGCAAAAAATAGAGCTAAAGGAAAACTTTCTCCAGTTGAAATTGAAAAAGAAAATGTAAAAATAAGCAAACAACAATTGAAGATTAAAGAACTTGAAGAAGATATAAGTAAAGAAGAAAAAAAATTAAACAAGTTAAGATAACAAAAAAACCACTCAAATTTGAGTGGTTTTTTTATGACTGTAAAAATAAATTTATGATTTAACTACTTTTTCTTTGGTAACAACTTTATCCGATAAGTCTTTTTGTTTACCAAATTTCATATCATTTAGAATATGTAATGCTTCTTCTATATACAAATCTTTAGATAAACTTTCGTGCCATCTATCACGTTTTTCCTTTAGCACTGGATCATCTTTTACTTTTTCGTTTTCATAAGGTAATGATGAAAACAAAAGTGAATTTTTGTAATCTGTTATTGGTTTATACTTTTTGTTTTTTTCATCTAACGCTTTCTGTTCCGCTTTAAATTTATCAATTTGGAGACTATAAACATTTTCATTATTTCGTTGATCCAACCATTTTGCATTGTCTTCAATTAACTGCATCTGTTTGTTGTTCTCCAGTCTAGCTTTACTTTGAGCAATTGCCAGATCAAAATTACTTTGTTTGTTCCAAATCTTATAGTCGGCAGGATCAATTTTATCCCAAGCCATAGCATTTTCAACATCTTTTTCACCCATTTTTAAATAGGCATATTTATCTGGCATAACAATATCACTCTTCACTCCTTCACGCTGTGTTGAACCACCATTTATTCTATAAAACTTTTGGGTTGTTGTTTTCAATGCGCCTAAATCTCCATAAGTACTTCCGCGTACGAACTGATTTAAATCTATCACATTTTGTACAGTTCCTTTACCATATGATTGCTTACTTCCAACTACAACACCTCTTTTATAATCTTGAATTGCCGCAGCTAAAATCTCTGATGCCGAAGCCGAAAATTCATTAATCATGACCACTAATGGTCCATCCCATTGTACTTTTGCATCTCTATCATATAGAACTTCTTTTTTTCCAGCAGCTGATTTAATTTGTACAATTGGTCCTTGTTCAATAAACAACCCAGCAATATCAACTACTGTTTTTAATGAACCTCCACCATTATCTCTAACATCCATTACAATTCCTTGAACGCCTTCTGCTTTTAATCTTTCTACTTCTTGTGCCACATCTTTTCCAGCATCTCGAGCATCTTTATTTTCAAAATCGATATAGAATTTTGGTAAATAAATAACGCCGTATTTATTTCCATCAATATTTACTACACTAGATTTTACATAAGTTTCTTCAATCTCAACTTCATCTCTAGTTATGGTAATTACTTTTATTGTACCATCAGGTTTTTTTACTGTAAGTTTTACTAACGTTCCTTTTGGTCCTTTAATTTTCTTTACTACATCATCCAAACGCATTCCAACTACATCAACCGCTTCACCTTCTGCTTGAGCAACTTTTAAAATTAAATCACCAGCTTCAAGCTGTTTTCCTCTCCATGCTGGACCACCAGAAATCAATTCCGAAATTTTAGTAAAATCATTTTCCTTTTGAAGTCTAGCACCAATTCCTTCTAACTTTCCACTCATGCTAACATCAAATTTCTCTTTTTCATTTGGAGCAAAATAGGAAGTATGTGGATCAAAACGAGAAGCGATTGCGTTTATGTAAATAGAAAACCAATCTTCTCTTTCTAAATCTTTAATGAAACTAAAATTATCATTTAATGATTTTAAAGCACTTTCGCGAGTTTCTTTTTCAAGTTGTTCGTATGTTTTTGGTGCTTCTTTTTTAGCCAGTTCTTTGTCTTTAACTTTGTCTTCTTCTAGTTTTTGTTTTTCAACCAAAGAAGATAATGTAGAAAGCTTCACTTGCAAACGCCATCTTTCTTTTAATTCATTTTTGGATTTAGCATAAGGCAATTTTTCATAATCCGTACTTATACTTTCGTCTTTTTTATAATCAAAAGGTTTACTTAGTGGTTCTTGATAATAAGCTTTGCTTTCCTCCATTCTTTGAAGTAATCTCGAATAAGTTAAATCAAAAAAAGTCAACTCTTTATTATTGATTAGATCATCAATTTTAGTTTCATATTTCGCAAACTCATCTATGTCAGATTGCAAAAAGAAACGCTTTGACGGGTCTAATGCTTCTAAATAATCTTTATATACTCCTTTAGAAAAAGTATCGTCTATTGCTGACGGACTATAATGACCTTTTTCAATGACAAAAGTCAACAAATCAATTAGTAGTTTATCTTTCTCTGGATCGGACGATTTCTCTTTTGGAATAAAACTCCATAGGGCAACTGACAGTAGAGCAACTACCAAGAGAACTTTATAATTTCTTTTCATAAATTGGAAAATAACATTCATTAATTTTTTGTCTAAATTACATAAAAAACTATGCCAAGATTTTTTGGAACAGCTAATTTTTTGTTAAAGCAGATTACTACTTTCTTCATATTTGTCCAAAGTTAAAAAAAATGTTACTCATTTTAACTTTAAAAATGGTTAAATTTGCCTTAATTGAAAATAGGACAATGAAGAAAAAACCACTGATTCTAGTTACTAATGATGATGGAATTACTGCACCAGGAATTAGAACTTTAATAGCTGTTATGGCTGAAATTGGCGACGTTGTTGTTGTTGCACCTGATAGCCCACAAAGCGGAATGGGACATGCGATAACTGTAAACAACACTTTATATCTAAATAAAGTTTCCAAAGAAAATGCAACAATCACCGAATATAATTGTTCTGGAACACCTGTTGATTGTGTAAAACTTGCCGTTCACGAAATTCTAAAACAAAAACCAGACTTGTGTGTTTCTGGAATTAATCATGGCTCTAATTCTTCAATTAATGTTATTTATTCAGGTACAATGAGTGCTGCTGTTGAAGCTGGAATTGAAGGAATTCCGGCAATTGGATTTTCGTTAGCTGATTTTAATTGGAACGCTGATTTTGAAGCTACAAAACCTTTTGTAAAGAAAATTGCCGAACAAGTTTTAGCCAATAAATTGCCTGACGGAACAGTTTTAAATGTTAATTTCCCTAAACTCAAACAAGAAGAGATTAAAGGAATTAAAATTTGTCGTCAAGCAAAAGCGCTTTGGATGGAAAAATTTGACAAGCGCAAAACACCTTATGGAAAAGATTATTTCTGGCTGTCTGGTGAATTTGTCAATCAAGACAAAGGTGAAGATACAGATGAATTTGCTTTAGCTAACGGTTATATTTCGGTTGTTCCAGTTCAGTTTGATATGACAGCACATCATGCCATTCAACAGTTAAATACGTGGGATTTTTGATTTTAAATAAATAAAAATGAAGTATTATATCATTGCTGGCGAAGCTTCTGGTGATTTACACGGTTCTAATTTAATGCGTGCTTTATATCAAGAAGATCCAAAAGCAGACATTCGATTTTGGGGTGGCGATTTAATGCAAGAAGTTGGCGGAACTTTAGTAAAACACTATAGAACACTAGCGTTCATGGGTTTTGCTGAAGTAATAATGAATTTGAAAACTATTTTAAACAATATCTCTTTTTGTAAAAAAGACATCGAAAAATTCAATCCAGATGTAATTATTTTTATAGATTATCCTGGTTTTAATATGCGAATTGCAAAATGGGCAAAACAAAGAGGAATAAAAACCCATTACTACATTGCGCCGCAAATTTGGGCGTGGAAAGAGAATCGAATTAAAGCGGTCAAACGAGACTTTGACAAGTTATTTGTTATTCTTCCTTTTGAAAAAGATTTTTTTGAAGTCAAGCACAATTTTCCTGTTGATTTTGTTGGTCATCCATTGATTGATGCCATTCACCATCGAAAGAAAACCGATGAAATTCAATTTAGAAGAGAAAATAATCTTGATGAAAAACCAATAATAGCATTACTTCCTGGAAGCAGAAAACAAGAGATTTCAAAAATGCTTTCTGTTATGTTAAGCGTTGTCAGTGATTTTGCCGAATATCAATTTGTCATTGCTGGTGCGCCAAGTCAGGAATTTGAATTTTACAAACAATTTTTAACTACACAAAATGTAAAATTTGTTTCCAATAAAACGTATGATTTATTGAGCATTTCAACCGCAGCATTAGTTACATCTGGCACAGCAACATTAGAAACTGCCTTATTTAAAGTTCCAGAGGTTGTTTGTTATAAAGGCGGATGGATTTCATATCAAATTGCCAAAAGAATAATCACCTTAAAATATATTTCGCTAGTAAATCTAATTATGGACTCCGAAGTTGTGACTGAATTAATTCAAGAGGAATGCAACCAAAAACGGATCAAAGAAGAGCTTTCAAAACTTCTTGAAACCAACCATCGAAATAAGTTGTTAACCAATTATGACATCTTGGAAACCAAACTTGGTGGATTGGGCGCAAGCCAAAAAACAGCCCAATTAATTGTTAAAGAATTGGTATAGTTTTTTGGGTTCTAGATTTTATGCTTAAATTTGCATTTTAACTAATTCATTTGAGAAAAAGCATATTTATACTCGTTTCTTTTCTTTTTTTGGCTTTGACTAACTTTGGTTATTCTCAGTCAAAAACAATAATTACATCAAAAGAATTAGCGGTAAAAAAAGGCGTTTATTCATTGCCAAACAATGAAAAATCTATAGTTTCTGCTACTCCAAAAAAAAATAGTGAAGAACCAAAAAGAGCTAAGAAAAAAGAAACCAGAAAAAAAGATCCTGAGTCAATTATCAATACAAAAAATGCTGATGACATTATAATTGAAACCGATGAAACAAACTATTTTGCGGAACAATTAATACACAATGCTTCAGAAAATCTAGGAACTAGATACAGAAGTGGCGGAACTTCCACAGAAGGTTTTGATTGTTCTGGATTGATGTTTACTACTTTTAAGAAATTTGATATTATATTGCCGCGTTCTTCTCACGAAATGGCACGAATTGGCAAAGAAATTGATGCTAAAGAAGCAAAAAAAGGCGATTTGATTTTCTTCAAAACCTTTGGCGGAAGCCGAATTTCTCACGTAGGAATGATAACGGAAGTTAATGGAGATGAAATTAAATTCATACATTCTTCGACAAGCTTAGGTGTTATTGTCTCCTCTACTACCGAATCGTATTACAAAAGAACTTTTGCACAAATAAATAGAATTTTAGAATAATTTTTTTTTGTAAGATTAATTTTTCTTGTAATTTAGTTGCATGAAAATCTTACAATTCCCATTAGCTAAAATTTCTTTTGGATTCATTTTAGGCATTTTACTTTTTCCGATGCTGAAAATAGAGCCAAAAAATAGTTTTATAATTCTATTTATTGGATTATTTGTTTTACTTGGTCTGCAGTTAATCAAGAAATATACTGCTGCATTCAAAACCTTGTTTGGTGTTTTTACATTTATGACGTCAATTAGTTTAGGAGTAACAACAGCTACAATTCACAAACAAACTTTCAATCCGAAACATTATATTCATCAATCTTCTGACGAAAATCAAAACTTAAATTACATAGTTTTACTTGATGAAAAACTCAAGAATACTAAAAAGAACTACCGATACATTGTCAAAATAAAAACAATTCAAAACCAAGAAAGTTTTGGAAAACTGATTGTTAACTTTCCAATTGAAAGCAATTTCAAACCAATGAAAATTGGAGATATTCTATCACTAAATGGTTCGTTTTACGGCAATAAATCTCCGTTTAACCCAAATCAATTTGACTACGGGAAATACTTAGAAAATCAAGAAATCTATGGTCAAATTTATGCCAAAAATGAATCGGTAGAACTAGTAGGTTATGAAAATTCCATTTGGATATTTTTCTCCAATTATCGAGAAAAAATCATTGATGTTTTTCAGAAATCGAACTTGGGCAAAGAAGAATTAACCGTTTTTATTGCCTTACTCCTTGGACAACAACAAGATATTTCTCCTGAAATTTTGAAAGATTATCAGTTTGCTGGTGCCGTTCATATTTTATCGGTATCCGGTTTACATGTTGGATTAATTTTAGGATTCATAAATTTTATTTTACGTTACATTCCAAATTCTATAAAAGGAAAAACAACAAAACTATTAATTATCATTCTTTCGTTATGGTCGTTTGCAATTATAGCGGGATTATCACCATCTGTTGTTCGTTCTGTAACCATGTTTTCGTTTTTAGCTATTGGAACAAATTTGCGAAGAACAGTTAACATCTACCATACTTTACTGGTTTCGATGTTTTTAATTTTATTGATAAAACCATCGTTCCTCTTTGATGTAGGTTTTCAATTAAGCTATCTTGCTTTGTTTTTTATCGTTTGGGTTGATCCGCTTTATGACAAAATTTGGATGCCAAAAAACAGTCTTGTTAACTACTTTTGGAAAATCATTTGCATGTCGACATCAGCGCAGATTGGCGCAATGCCGTTGAGTATTTTCTATTTTCATCAGTTTCCAGGATTGTTTTTCTTGACGAATATTTTAATCATTCCATTATTAAGCGTTGTAATGGCAATTGGTGTTTTTTCATTGCTATTTGCTTGTTTTGGATTTGTCCCAATGCTAATTATAAAACCGTTAGAATGGTCAATTTGGTTGCTAAATGCAATAATTCATTGGGTTGCCTCATTTGAAAGTTTTGTGATTAAGAACATTTCGTTTTCTGAACCAATGCTTTGGATTTCGTATTTTGTTATACTTTCATGGATTTTATGGTTTAAGAAATCAACTTTCACAAGATTATTATTTGGTCTTTTGAGTATAGTTCTATTACAGTTTGCTTTTATTTATCAAAAAAAGGAAACACAAATAGCAAATGAAGCTATTGTTTTTAACTCCAAAAAAAATACTATCCTAACTGAAAGAATTGGCGAGAATGTGACTATTTATTCGAATGATAGCATTCTTGAAAGTGTGACAAAAAATAGTGCTATCCAATCCTATTTAGTTGGTAATTTTTGTAAAATAAAAGAAAAGAAAACGATAGAAAATCTTCTTTACATTAATAATAAAAAGGTTTTACTTCTTGATAGTTCTTCGATTTATACTCCAAATATTAAACCAGACATCTTGGTTATTACGCAATCACCAAAAATTAATTTAAACCGATTATTACAAACTCACAAACCTAAAGTTATAGTAGCTGATGGATCAAATTTTAAAAGTTACAGTAAACTTTGGGAAGCAACTTGTAGAAAAGAAAAAATCCTTTTTCACAACACGCATGAAAAAGGATTTTATAAATTTTAGTTTTCAAAGCTTTTCCTCCAGAAAAAAACTCAAACTGAAGAATTGAATTAAGACTTTTTGTTAGCTAATATTTTATCAGCGCCAGCTAACCAAGCACTTGGACCACCTGCAACATATCCTGTACTTCCAAGTTGTTCAAAATTTAATTTTCCATCTTTTTTAGTTACATTGGCAAACCAAACGGTTGGATAACCACGAACCGCAAAAAGCTGTTGCAACTCCATATTTTGTTTTTTAATCTCTGGAGTTTGCGCTGTTCTTCTTGGAAAATCGAGCTCAACAAGAACAACATTTTCTTTAGCCCATTTAGCAAATTCAGGTGTTTTTAAAACTTCTTTTTGAAGACGAATACACCATCCACACCAATCACTGCCTGTAAAAAACATCAGCATTGGTTTTTTAGATTTTTTAGAAACTTCCATCGCTTTGTTAACATCGGTTTCCCATGTCAACTCTTGTGCTTGTATTGTAAACGAACCTAAAACTAAGAATAACGTTAAGAATATTTTTTTCATTGTGAATAATTTTTTTTCAAATATAACAAAAAGAATGCCAAAATAATTGTCGGTTATCTTACATCTTGCATCAATTTTTTAACTAATGGCGAAATTATAATTAGTACAACACCCGCAATTAAAGCATAAATAGCCAATTGTTGATATCCATCAGCATAGGTATTTAATTTTTCTAAATTAGTAGCATTTTCAGAAGCTTCGGCAATATTTGCACCTAGCAATCCAGCGAAATATTGACCATAAGCACTCGCTAAAAACCACATTCCCATGATAACGGCTTGTGTTTTTTGTGGTGAAAGTTTTGTCATCGCTGACATCCCAATTGGCGACAGACAAAGCTCTCCAAATGTGATAATAAACCATCCGAAAGTAAATAAATCAAGGGAAGTTTTACCATCTGCACCAGCAAAAAATTTGGTGTAATAAAACACCCAAAAACCACCCGCTAAAAATAAGAAACCTAATCCAAATTTCACTACAGTATTGGGTTCGATTTTTCTTTTTGCCATCCAAATCCAAACCATTCCAACTAAAGCGGCAAAAGCCACAACAAAAACAGAATTTGCTGAGTTGTTAACTCCATTAGGATCCAGTTGTAACCCTAAAACTTCTTTATTTAGATTTTCCGCAGCGAAATCACTTAACGAACCGCCACTTTGCTCAAAAAATGCCCAAAAGATAATTGAGAAAAGCATAAAAATTACAGCTGCAATTAATTTTTTATTTTCAGAATAAGAAAAGTTTTTCATCTCATAAGCCAAATACAACAAAGAAACTGGCCCAATTATGTACATAAAATAATCAGTATACCTTGTATTTGAAACCATTACAATTATTAATGGAATTATCAATAAAGAACCCAAATAGATCAATGTTTCATATAAAACTCTTTTCTTTTTATCAATATTTAAAAGTGGCGACAATCCAATTTCTCCTAAACTCTTTTGAGTTTGAGTGAAAGTCAACAAACTAATAACCATTACAATTGAAGCCAAACCAAAAGCTACATTCCATTCAAGTCCTTCTGCAATTTGAGATGCAAATAGTTCTCTTTTTCCTATTGCTATACAAAAATAACCTCCTAAAATCGCCCCAAGATTAACACCTGCATAAAACAATGAAAAACCAGCATCAGTTCTTTGGTCACCATCTTTATACAACATACCTACCATAGAAGAAATGTTAGGCTTAAAAAAACCAGTTCCAACAATAGTAAAACTAACACCTAAAAAAAAGTACTCTTTAGGATCAATTGCTAAAATTATACTACCAACTATCATTAATAATCCACCCCAGAATAAAGATTTTCTAAAACCAAATATTTTATCAGCAAATAATCCACCTATAAACGTAAATGCATAAACCCATGCTTGAGTTGCTCCAAATTGTAAATTGGCAACTTCTTTATTCATCAATAACTCATTAACCATGAAGAAGTACAACATGCCGCGCATTCCATAAAAACAAAAACGTTCCCACATTTCGGAGAAGAATAAATACCAAAGTTGTTTTGGATATTTTCCTTTAAAATCTTGAATTTGGTTGATAGTTAGATTTTTTTCCATACTTAATTAATTCCGTGGTCTTTCATTACTTTGTTTAGATTTTTCACTAAAGCAAACATTAATAGTGTTGCAAACATTAATAGTCCGAAGTTTACCCAAAAGAAATTAGCTTTGTCATCATATTGATCCCACATACTTGCTAAAACTCCTGATAATTTATTTCCGATGGAAGTTGATAAAAACCATCCGCCCATCATTAAAGCTGTGATGTTTTTTGGTGATAATTTAGAAACAATTGACAATCCCATCGGACTTAAAAATAACTCTCCAATAGTGATAATTCCATAATTGGCAACCAACCACCAAACCGATACTTTCTCGGTTCCATTGTTTCCAATATGAACTGCTGCAACCATCACTAAAACCGATAAAGCGGAAATTAATAATCCGAAAGCAATTTTTGTTGGTGTTGATGGCTCTTTTTTTCTGCTTCGCAAATAAGTGAAAAATGCAACAATTAAAGGTGTCAAAATGATAACCCAACCTGGATTTATTGATTGACTTAAATTGGTTGCCCAAAGTGATACTTTTGAACCTTCATTTGGTTTATTCTCTTCGGCAACATTTCTAAAATATACTGGATAATTTACTTCTTTTTTTACCACTCCGTTTTCTTTTTGCAATCGGAAACTAGAGTCATATAATTCAGTTGAATCTTTTTTGAATTCAACATCTTTGGATAACTTTAAACTACTAAAAACGGTTTGTGTTGTTCCTGTAATTTCTCTATCAGTATATCGATCTGCCCATGTTGTTAACGCTGAACCATTAAGTTTAAAAACTGCCCAAAATAATATTACAACCGCAAAAATAGAAAGTAAAGCTCCTATTTGTCTTTTCTCATCAACTTTAGCTTTGAAATACAAGCTTCCATAAAAATAAATTACCGGAATACAGGCAAATATAAACGCATCAGTACTATCCGAGCCGAAAATAGCGCTATCTAAATTTACATCCGATTGAACACCTTTTATCAACCAACCAATAATTCCAAAAACTACCGATGGAACAAGGATATACAAAACAATTTTATAAAATGGCATATCGCCTTCTTGAATTCCTTTCTTTTCGGTTTTGTCGCCATAGTGTTTTGTTCCTAAAAGGAATACAATTACACCGATAAACATTCCAACTCCAGCTGCCATAAACGCATATTGCCAACCTAAAAGGATTTGCAAAGCTGCACCAAAGAAGTTACAAATGAAAGCTCCAACATTAATTCCCATGTAGAAAATATTGTATCCTTCATCTTTCTTTTCCTTGTATTGCTCATCGTTATAAAAATTTCCTAAAAGCGTAGAAATATTTGGTTTGAAAAATCCGTTACCGACAATTACCAATGTCATGGCAATGTAAAGCATCACGATATCATGAATTCCCATCATAAAATAACCTGCACCCATCATTATTCCACCAAGAACGATTGATTTTTTGTAACCTAAATATCTATCGGCAACTAATCCACCAACGAATGGCGTTAAAAATACCAAAGCGATGAAAGTTCCATACAAATCGGACGCTTCTTTCTCCGTCATCGCGAATCCTGCTTCTACATCTTTTAGATATAACGTAAAAATTCCAATCATTAAGTAGTAACCAAAACGCTCCCACATTTCGGATAAAAATAAATAAGGCAATGCTTTAGGATGACTTTTCCACATAATTTATTGATTTAAAAAAACAAACCTACAAGTGTTTCTTGTAGGTTTGAAAGATATAAAATTATTTTTAAAAATGATTAGCGAACGCCATGCATCATTTTTTTGATAACTGGTGTTAATAAGAATAATATAACCGATGCAATTCCACAAAGCACAACAAACACCATGAAAAATTCATATAAATTAGTAATTTCAAATCCTGCAAATGAAGGATAATGATCGCTGATTTGATTATCCGCTAATAATTTAACTTGCTCTGCAGTTGGCGTAATTGATTTGTCTAAAACGCCTTGTAAGTCAATTCCAAGTTCATTAGCTTTTTTAAATTTGTCA
Organism: Flavobacterium dankookense; assembly: GCF_004362665.1. Lineage (GTDB taxonomy): Bacteria > Bacteroidota > Bacteroidia > Flavobacteriales > Flavobacteriaceae > Flavobacterium > Flavobacterium dankookense. The sequence goes on from NZ_SNXR01000014.1 coordinate 111,853, forward strand.
CCTGTTGCAGGTAATATTGAACCTAAAGTTCCAGACAAAGCATATCCTGCTGCACTCGAAATAAAGAAAACACCATAAGCCAATGATGCGAAACGTTTAGGAGCTAATTTACCAACTAATGATAATCCGATTGGTGATAAACATAACTCAGCAAATGTTTGAATTAAATATAATAAAATCAACCATTTAATAGCTAACAAACCTGAGTTGCCTAAATCTTTTACGTTATTAGCAATGATAAAATAACTTACTGCAATTAACAATAAACCGATTGATTGTTTTACTGTAGAAAGTGGTTCTCTATTTTTAGCTCTTAATTTATCCCAAAGAACACTGAAAGGAAATGCAAAAATCACCACAAACAATCCGTTAAAAATTTGAACCATCGATGGTGGCATATTCCAACCAAACATATTTCTGTCAGTTTGATTATCAGCAATAAAAGTTAAAGACGAACCTGCTTGTTCAAAAGCTGCCCAAAAGAAAATAATGAAAAATGACATGATGTAAATTACCCAAATGCGTTGCGTTTCTACTTTTGTCAAAGTGCTATCTAATAATATTAGTGTTGCAAGAGAAACTCCACTTGCATAAATAAATGGGTAAATATATATTTTAACCACATTTTCGCCTTCTGTAAAATAATTAAAAATAAAGAATACAACCGCAAATACTGCAAGCGCAGTGATGATAGATTTCATAGAAAACTCTGCTTTTTGCGATTCACCTTCTTCATAATCGCCAGCATCATTTCCTGATGGAACGCCACCAATTGCTTTACCTTCCGGTGTCACAACATATTTATTTTTTAAGAAAAAGAAAATAGCCGTTCCAATAATCATTGCGATTGACGCTGCCAAAAATCCCCATTTGAAAGCATGAATATCTCTAATTCCACCTGGATCTTTTACATCTCCAATAAGTGGACAGATAAACTGACCTAAAAATGCTCCAATATTAATTCCCATGTAGAAAATTGTAAAAGCGGTATCCAATTTAGATTTCTCTTGTTTTGGATATAAACTTCCAACCATTGATGAAATATTTGGTTTAAAAAATCCATTACCAAAAACAATGATTCCTAATGCTGTCCACATTAATGTATTAGCTAAACCAAGATTAGTACTAAAAACACTTGCGCTAAAAAACAACATCAATTGTCCAATTGCCATCATTGCTCCACCAAGCATGATACAATTTCTATTTCCAAAGAAACGGTCAGAAATAAATCCTCCAAGCATTGGCGTTAAATAACAAAGACCAAGAAATCCACCATAAATTATTGATGCTTCTTCTTCTTTCATCATCAACGAATTCACCATAAACAAGGTTAAGATTGCTCGCATTCCGTAGAAATTGAACCTTTCCCACATTTCGGTTCCGAATAGTACCCAAAGTCCTTTTGGATGTCCTGTCTTTACTGTAGTTTCACTCATAATATTGGTTTTTGGTTTAGTTGATTATAATTTTTCTTTAATATAATTTGTCATCTTATTGTATAACTGAATTCGGGTGTAACCGCCATAAATCCCGTGGTTTTTATCAGGATAAATTGCCCAATCAAATTGCTTATTGGCTTGAACTAATGCTTCAATCATTTGCATTGAATTTTGAACATGCACATTATCATCGGCTGTTCCATGAATTAATAAAAAGTTTCCTTTTAATTTACTCACATGATTGATAGGCGAATTATCATCATATCCACTAGCATTCTCTTGTGGCGTTGTCATGTATCTTTCGGTATAAATGCTATCATAAAATCTCCAATTAGTTACTGGAGCAACAGCAATTGCCATTTTGAAAACATCAGCACCTTTGAACAAACAGTTGCTCGACATAAATCCACCATACGACCAGCCAAATATACCAATTCTAGTTTTATCAACATACGAATAATTACCAATAACTTTTGCAGCATCAATTTGGTCTTCTACTTCATATTTGCCTAGCTCTTTTTGAGTACATTTTTTGAAAGCTGCACCTTTATAACCTGTTCCACGTCCATCAACACATACAATTATATAACCTTGCTGCGACAACATCATAAACCACATATCATTAGTATCTAACCAATTGTTAGCCACTTCTTGCGAACCTGGTCCAGAATATTGATACATAAAAACTGGATATTTTTTAGTGGCATCAAAATCTTTTGGTTTAATCATCCAAGCGTTTAGTTTGTGTCCTTTTTCTGTTGTTAGTTCAAAAAACTCTTTGGTTGGTAAATTATATTTTTTTAATTTATCAGCCAAAGCGTTATTATTCACAATTTCTTGAACCTGTTTTCCATCTTTAGCGTTGTTTAAAGTATATGTCGTTGGAACACTTACGCTAGAATACGAATTGATAAACAATGAAAAATCTGGACTAAATGTTGCAACATTTGTTCCTGTTTGCGACGACAATCTAACTTTCTTTTTCCCGTCTAAACTAATTTTGTACACATCTCGTACTGTAGAACCATTTTCAACCGATTGATAGAAAACTGTTTTTGTTTTTTCATCAAAACCATAATAAGAAGTCACTTCCCAATTTCCTTTGGTTACTTGATTTTTTAATTTTCCGTTTTTGTCATACAAATAAATATGATTGAAACCGTCTTTTTCAGAAGTCCAAATAAAACTATTGTCTTTTAAAAAAGTTAAATTATCAGTAACATCAACATATGCTTTATCTTTTTCATTCAAAACAACTTTAGCAATAGCAGTAGTAGCATCAACAAAAATCAAATCTAAATTGTCTTGATGACGGTTTAAAACTTGAGCAGAAACAATGTTAGCATCATTTGTCCATTTCAATCTGGCAATGTAAAAATCATTGTAATTGCTAAGATTTACTGTTTTGGCAACTTTTGACGTTACATCAAATAGATGCAAAGAAACTACTGCATTTTTCTCACCAGCTTTTGGATATTTAAATGTTTGCGATGTTGGATACAACTCTTTTTGATACATATCCATAGAAAACTGTGGCACTTCGGTTTCATCAAAACGAATGTAAGCTAACTTTTTACTATCTGAACTCCAATCAAAAGCGCGAACAAAAGCGAATTCTTCTTCATAAACCCAATCCGTAATTCCGTTGATGATGGCGTTTTTCTTTCCATCAGTTGTTATTGGTGTAGTGTTTTTTGTAGCTATATCATAAACAAAAAGATTGTTTTCTTTGGCGAAAGCAATCTTTGTTCCATCTGGAGAAAATGTTGGTTCTTGTACGTTTTCTAAAACCTTAGTCAGATTTTTAGAATTCAAATTGTATAGATAATAATTTGCAGTGAAGGAATGACGAAAAATTGGGTTGGAATTATTAGCAATTAAAATTTGCTTTTCATCATTGCTAAAAGTATAACTATCAATTCCATCGGCTAAATCAGTATGCGATTTAGTATCTAATAATGTAGCAACTTTTTTTAGCGTAGCAAAATCATACAAGTCAATTTGCTGACTTCTCGAAGTTCTATCAGAGTTTAGAACTGTATATTGATTTGTGTTTTTCATGGACTGTAAAGCATCCATTCCTTTGGCTCGAAACTCACCTCTATAAATTTCTTCTACCGTAATTTTTTGTTGTGCTGTTGCCGAGAAAAGAGTTGCAACAAAGAGAACCATCAGTTGTATTGACTTCATGTATTTTGTGTATTTTAAAAAACCGTCAATTTTAGTGAAATTTTTATAAATATGAGCACTATTTTATGTTAAAAACGCTTTTACAAAATTAACATGTCTCAAGTAATAGTATAATTAAATGCCTTTAGAACTGTTTTATCATATTTACAATTCATTTTGTCCTAATTCCTAAAGTAGTATTCCTATTTTCAATTGATTTAATGCATACAACAGTAGTAATTAAACCATTTTCAATTGATTTTGCCCTCCTTCCTAAAGGATTATTCCTATTTTCAATTGATTTAGTTCATACAACAGTAGTAATTACCCCATTTTTAATTCATTTTGTCATCATTACTAAAGCATTATTTATATTTTCAATTGATTTAGTACATACAACAGTAGTAATTAACCCATTTTCAATTCGTTTTGTCTCTAATACAATTGTTATATTCCTATTTTCAATTGATTTAGTACATACAACTAAAGTATATATCTCTTTTTCAATCCGTTTTACACCTATAACATCAAGATGAAAAGCTTTATTGATTGATTTTACTCCTACTTAAGTCGATTTTTTCTAAACTGTTTAATATCAAACATCTAATTTCAGTGACTTGCCTATTAACAAAATAAATTAAAGCTACTATTTTACTGGTGTTTTCAAAAAAAATAATATTAGAAAGCTTGTTTTCAATGCTTTACATTAGTTAAAATTTTCATAACAAAATCGTTTTTTAATGTTTTGTTAACGTTTTAACAAATGACTAGTATTACTTTTATAATGTTAAACAAAAAATTAAACAACTATGAAAAAAATTACTAATCTATGTAAATTGTTAATCCTATTTGGAATTACATTTACTTACGCACAAACCGCACGAGTGCAAGTCATTCACAACTCACCCGACTTAGCGGCACAAGAAGTTGATGTGTACATTAATGGTACAATCGCATTGGATAATTTTGCTTTTAGAACGGCTACTCCATTTATCGATTTGCCTGCTCACGCACCAATTACTATTGATGTTGCACCAGCTAGTAGTACATCAGTTTTAGAAACACTATCTACAACTACTACTACATTAACTGCAGGTGAAACCTACATCATTGTTGCAAATGGTATTGTTAGTCCAACTGGGTATTCGGTTGCACCTAACTTTGCATTAAGTGTTTACAGCGGTGGTCGTGAAGGAACGCCTGTTTTAACCGAAACTGATGTTTTAGTAGCACATGGTTCACCAGACGCTCCAACGGTTGATGTTGTTGAAACAGGTGTTGGCGCTGGAACAATAGTTAACAATTTATCTTATGGTTCTTTTTCTAATTATTTAGAGTTAACAACAGCCAATTATATATTAGATGTTAGAGATGAAACAGGTACAGTAACTGTAGCAAGATATTCAGCTCCTTTAAGTGATTTATTTTTACAATCCGATGCCATAACAGTTGTAGCGAGTGGTTTTTTAAATCCTGATAATAATAGCGATGGACCAGCATTTGGTTTATGGGTAGCTAAAGCAACTGGTGGCGCACTAATTCCATTGCCTTTGTACAATCCAACTGCCAAAGTACAAGTAATCCATAATTCTCCTGATGCTATCGCAGCCGAAGTGGATGTGTATATCAATGGAGATTTAGCTCTGGATAATTTTGCCTTTAGAACTGCAACACCATTTATAGATTTACCAGCAGAAACTTCGATAAGCATTGATATCGCACCTTCTACTAGTTCTTCTTCAAGTGAAAGCATATATAATTTAACAACTTCTTTAGCTGCTAATGAAACCTATATAATAGTTGCTAACGGAATTGTATCACCAACAGGATACAGTGTAGCTCCAAACTTTGCTTTAAATGTATTTTCACAAGGAAGAGAGTTTGCAGATGATTCAAATTTAGTGGATGTATTAGTAAATCATGGTTCGCCAGATGCGCCAACTGTAGATGTAGTTGAAACAGCAGTTCCAGCAGGAACAGTAGTAGATAACATTTCTTATCCTCAATTTGCTGGTTATTTATCATTACCAGAAGCAGATTTTGTTCTTGATGTAAGAGACGAAACAGGTGCAACAACAGTAGCATCATATCAAGCACCATTTAACACTTTTAACTATGCTGGAAGTGCAATAACTGTGTTAGCAAGTGGTTTTTTAAATCCTGCTGCTAATAGTGACGGTCCAGCTTTTGGTCTTTGGGTAGCTTTTTCAAATGGTGGACCATTGTTTGAATTACCATTAGTTGAAGTTCCTCAAACAGCTCGTTTACAAGTAATTCACAACTCACCTGATGCAATAGCAGCAGAAGTAGATGTTTATGTAAATGGAACTTTAACTCTAGATAACTTTGCATTCAGAACTGCAACACCTTTCATTGATGTTCCTGCTGGTGTAGCTTTAAGCATTGATGTTGCTCCAGGAAATAGTACTTCTGCAACTGAATCAGTATATAATTTAACTACTACTCTTGCTGATGGTGAAACGTATATCGCTATTGCAAATGGAATTGTTTCTCCAACAGGTTATAGTGTTGCTCCTAACTTTGCTTTAAGCGTATTTGCTCAAGGTCGTGAAGTTGCTTCTGATCCTGCTGAAACAGATGTTTTAGTAAATCATGGTTCACCAGATGCGCCAACAGTAGATGTTGTTGAAACTGGCGTTGGTGCTGGAACTATTGTTAATGATATATCTTACCCACAATTTGCAGGATATTTAGAATTGCCTAACCTAGATTTTGTATTAGATGTTCGTGATGCAACTGGAACAACTACAGTAGCTAGATATTCAGCTCCATTGCAAACGCTAAACCTTGATGGTGCAGCATTGACTGTAGTTGCTAGCGGGTTTTTAAATCCTGCTGCAAATAGCGATGGTCCTGCTTTTGGACTTTGGGTTGCTACTGCTGCTGGTGGAAATTTAATTCAACTTCCTCCATTTGTTGAGCCAACTGCTCGTTTACAAGTAATACACAACTCACCTGATGCAATAGCAGCAGAAGTAGATGTTTATGTAAATGGAACTTTAACTCTAGATAATTTTGCATTCAGAACTGCAACGCCTTTCATTGATGTTCCGGCTGGTGTAGCTCTGAGCATTGATGTTGCTCCAGGAAATAGTACTTCTGCAACAGAATCAATATATAATTTAACCACTACTCTTGCTGATGGTGAAACGTATATCGCTATTGCAAATGGAATTGTATCACCAACAGGTTATAGTGTTGCTCCTAACTTTGCTTTAAGCGTATTTGCTCAAGGTCGTGAAGCTGCTTCTGATCCTGCTGAAACAGATGTTTTAGTAAATCATGGTTCACCAGATGCGCCAACAGTAGATGTTGTTGAAACTGGCGTTGGTGCAGGAACTATTGTTAATGATATATCTTACCCACAATTTGCAGGTTATTTAGAATTACCTAACCTAGATTTTGTATTAGATGTTCGTGATGCAACTGGAACAACTACAGTAGCTTCTTATTTAGCTCCATTGCAAACGCTAAACCTTGATGGTGCAGCAATTACAGTTATCGCTAGCGGGTTTTTAAATCCTGCTGCAAATAGCGATGGTCCTGCTTTTGGACTTTGGGTTGCTACTGCTGCTGGTGGAAATTTAATTCAACTTCCTCCATTTGTTGAGCCAACTGCTCGTTTACAAGTAATACACAACTCACCTGATGCAATAGCAGCAGAAGTAGATGTTTATGTAAATGGAACTTTAACTCTAGATAATTTTGCATTCAGAACTGCAACGCCTTTCATTGATGTTCCGGCTGGTGTAGCTTTAAGCATTGATGTTGCTCCAGGAAATAGTACTTCTGCAACTGAATCAGTATATAATTTAACTACTACTCTTGCTGATGGTGAAACGTATATCGCTATTGCAAATGGAATTGTTTCTCCAACAGGATATAGTGTTGCTCCAAACTTTGCTTTAAGCGTATTTGCTCAAGGTCGTGAAGCTGCTTCTGACCCAGCTGAAACAGATGTTTTAGTAAATCATGGTTCACCAGATGCGCCAACAGTAGATGTTGTTGAAACTGGTGTCGGTGCAGGAACTATTGTTAATGATATATCTTATCCACAATTTGCAGGATATTTAGAATTGCCTAACCTAGATTTTGTATTAGATGTTCGTGATGCAACTGGAACAACTACAGTAGCTTCATATTTAGCTCCATTGCAAACGCTAAACCTTGATGGTGCAGCAATTACAGTTATCGCTAGCGGGTTTTTAAATCCTGCTGTTAATAGTGATGGTCCTGCTTTTGGACTTTGGGTTGCTACTGCTGCTGGTGGAAATTTAATTCCATTGCCAACTGCTCCATTGAGTGTAAATGAAAATGACTTAGAAAGCATTAGAATTTATCCAAACCCAGCAAATTCCATCATTAATATTGACATACCTTTTTCATATGACAATAGCAAAGTAAGATTATTTGATGTAAATGGTAGATCAATTAAAGAAGTTACGTCAGTAAATTCAATAGATGTAACAGGCTTAGGTAGTGGTATCTATATGTTATCATTAGAAATTGACAACACTGTTATTAATAAAAAAATTGTGATTACTAATTAAGTTTAAAGTTAAGTTGATTAAAAGGTCGTTTTATTATAAGCGACCTTTTTTTATTTACTGTAAAATGTATCTTTGTAAACACTTTAAGCATTACTAATGAGCCAAGCCGTTTCTGGATTTTCAAAATTATCCAAAGAAGAAAAAATCAATTGGATAGCAACCACTTATTTCGCTAATCCAAGTGAAGCCGTTGCTACAATAAAACAATATTGGAACAGCGATGAAAAACTGCAACAACTCCATGATGAATTCATAGAAAACACAATTTCAAATTTCTATTTACCAATGGGAATTGCACCTAATTTTTTAATCAACGGAAAATACAAAACCGTTCCGATGGTAATTGAAGAAAGTTCGGTTGTTGCTGCTGCGGCAAAATCGGCTAAATATTGGTCAACACGTGGTGGATTTAAAGCAACTGTTTTAAACTCCGAAAAAATTGGTCAAGTACATTTCCTTTATAAAGGCGATGTTCAAAAACTAGAGCAATTTTTCATCCAAACCAAGCCAAAATTCTTTAAAGAAACCGAAAGCATAACCAAAAACATGCAAAAACGCGGTGGTGGAATTCTAGATATTGAACTACGAAATAAAACCGCCGAACTCGAAAACTACTTTCAACTTCATGCTACATTTGAAACCAAAGACAGCATGGGTGCAAATTTTATCAACTCGTGTTTGGAACAATTTGCACAAACGCTGAAAACCGAAGCACAACAATTTGAACTTTTTTCCGAAGAAGAAAAAAACATTCAAGTTGTGATGAGCATTTTGTCCAATTATGTTCCCAATTGTATCGTTCGTGCCGAAGTTTCCTGTAAAGTTGAAGATTTAGCCGAAAAAAATATTCAAAACCCAATCGAGTTTGCAGAAAAATTTGTGCAAGCCGTTCGCATTGCCGAAATCGAACCTTTTCGCGCTGTTACGCACAACAAAGGGATAATGAACGGAATTGACGCAGTCGTTCTAGCCACAGGCAACGATTTTCGCGCCGTTGAAGCCGGAATTCATGCTTATGCTTCAAAAAACGGCAACTATTCCAGCTTATCTCATGCCAAAATAGAAAATGGAATATTCACTTTTTGGATGGAAATTCCACTCGCACTTGGAACCGTTGGCGGATTGACATCGCTACATCCATTAGTAAAAATTGCCTTGGAAATCCTAGGAAAACCAACAGCTCACGAACTAATGGAAATCGTAGCCGTAACCGGTTTAGCCCAAAATTTTGCCGCTTTGCGTTCGTTAACCACAACTGGAATTCAAGAAGGACATATGAAAATGCACATCAACAACATCTTAAATCAATTTCATGCCACAAAAGAAGAACGAATTACCATCGCCAAACACTTTGAAAACAATACTATTTCTCATGCTTCGGTAGTGGAATTAATCGAAAGTTTAAGGAAATAAATTTGAATCGAATCGCTTGCGCATTTGAACAAACCATATTCCCGCTTTTCGTTCCAATCTTTTTTGTTTTATCACACCGAGCGCAGTCGAGGTACAATTGCTAAAAAAACAAAAAAGGATTTCCACTACAATCGGGGATAAAAAAGAAACCATAGCACTAAATCAGCTTCATGAAAAAAACCTTCTACAGCAACGGAAAATTACTCATCACCAGCGAATATGTTGTTCTCGATGGAGCAATTGCTTTGGCTTTGCCCACAAAATTTGGACAAACACTACAAGTAGAACAAGGAGAAAACAACATCATTACTTGGACAAGTTTTGACAGCGATGGGAGCATTTGGTTCGAAGACAACATTCCATTTTCATCTATCGTCAGAAAAGAACGCCTTGACGATATCAAAAGTGTAAAAAACACACTAATTGACATTTTACACGAAGCGTACCTTCAGAATTCAAATTTCATTACTCAATCCAATGGTTATAAAATCACTACCGAATTGAGTTTTCCAAAAAATTGGGGTTTAGGAACATCATCAACATTAATAAATAATATTGCACAATGGTTAGAAATCGATGCGTTTCAATTACTACGAAATAGTTTTGGAGGAAGTGGTTATGACATTGCTTGCGCACAAAATAATTCGGCAATTTTATATCAATTGATTAACGAATTACCCAAAGTAACAACGGTAGATTTTAAACCCAGTTTTAGTCAAAACATCTACTTTGTTTACTTAAATAAAAAACAAAACAGTCGCGAAGCCATTGCCGCTTATTATAACAAACAAGGTGATATTCATAAAATCATTCCATCGTTTAACGAAATAACCCAGACGATTATTTCTACAGATGATGCTAAAAAATTTGCTCACCAAATTCAAAAACACGAAATCGAAATGAGCAAAGTATTAGAACTTTCCACTATTAAAGAAGCCGTTTTTGAAGATTTTAATGGTGTTTTAAAAAGTCTCGGTGCTTGGGGCGGAGATTTTATTTTGGCTTTTTCAAAAGAAAATCCAACCAATTATTTCAAACAAAAAGGCTTTGAAACAGTCATTTCTTATGATGAAATGATATTAACTTAATTGTATCGCTAATTTCATGAAAGTCCTTTTGTAAAGAAATTCAAAACATAATAAAACAAAAAATGCCTCAATAAATTGAGGCATTTTTTGTATGATATAAATTTCTACTAGTAGAAGTTTGCTCTGTTATCTTGGATATCAGCTTCGTTTTTCAACGCAGGTAAAACTCTACCAGCATAATTAGCAACTTGTGGTTTTAGTTTGTTCACATATTCGTCATGTTTTTTCAAAACTGGTGCTTTAACAACCGATTTTGTAACAATAACATACACACCAGAATTTCCATCAATTGGTTTAGAAACCTGACCAACTTTTGAAGTAAATGCAGAACCAACCACTTTTGGTTCAAATCCAGCTCCAGGAAGTGCAGCGTTTTCAACAGTTAAATCAACTGCATTTAAAACCGTTACTTTATTAGCAGCAGCAATTGTAGCTAAAGACGAACCTGATAATTTTGCTTTAATTTTTTCAGCTTTCTTTCTGTTTTTAAGAATTGGTTCAACCATTGGTCTAGCATCTTCAACAGCCATTAGTCCTTTTTCAGTAACTTTTTTCAATTTTGCAATAACGTGTCCAACGTTTACAATTTCAAAACGTTTTACATCACCGATATTAGTATCCGAATTAAATGCCCATTTTACGATTTGTCTTTGGTTGTTAATTGTTCCAAAACTTTCGTCAATCGCTTTAACTCTAACTGATGGCGTAACTGTTAATTTCATTTGTTTCGCTAAAGCTGTAAAATCCTTGCTTGCAGCTTCCATTTCAAATTTAGTAGCATCAGCATAAACTTTATCATTTGTTGCTTCAGAAGGAGCAATTTTTTGTGCAATAGTGGCTAGTTTAACAGCATCTTGCTTATCGGTAACATTAATTACATGGTAACCAAATTCAGTTTCAACCAAACCAACTTTTCCAATAGGATTGTTAAAAACGAAATCATTAAATGGTTTTACCATTTGACCTGGACCAAAATAACCTAAATCACCACCTTGTTGCGAAGAAGAGTCATCAGAATTAGTCATGGCCAACATCATAAACATTCCAGGATTTGCTTGAGCTTGTGCTAACAAACTTTCTGCTTTAGCTTTTGCTTCTTCTTTAGTTCTTTTTTCTTTTTTGTTAGGCACTTGAGTTCCTTCCCAACTGATTAAGATATGACTTGCTTTTGCTTTTGCACCTGCTTTTCTTCCTAATCCTTTTGAAATACAATAGTAATTATTGTAGATATATGGTCCATAAATTTCACCTACAGGTAATGCAAATAGTTTTTCTGCATGTTCTGCTGGTAAATCTTGTTTAGCGATATAAGTTGAATCAAAAGGTCTGTCTGAATTAGCATTTACAAACTCTGCAATATTAGTTGCTGATCTAAATCCAGAAATCGTATCGTTTTTTCCTGTTTCTTTATTGTAACGAACGCTTGGCAATAGCAATCCATCAACTTTCGCTTTGATTTCAGATTCGTCTTGTTTTGAAGGCTTTTCTTCAATTAGAACGTAATCTAACTCACGAGTTTCTTCAGATTTGAATTTTTTCTCTTTTGTTTTCATATAAGCAACGATTTCTTCATCTGTTACTTTAACGTCGCTATCTTTTATTGAAGAAAATGGAACACTAACAAAATCAAAACTAACTTTGTTAGCTTCCATTTCGTATTTGAATTTTCCTTCAGCTTCTGTTGTGTATAATGCACCTTTTACTAAAGCATTGTAAATTTGGTATTTTGCATTCAACTCAGCGTCTTTTTCTCTTTCTTTCAAATATTGAATTCCTTCTGGATTTGCTTTGAAATAATCTTTAAATTTTGCTAAGTCAAATTTACCTAATGCATTTAAAAAAGCTGGATTTTGAGCAATATTTTGGTCTGCTTTAAACACTTCAACAATGTGTTTCTCACCAACTCTAATTCCTAATTTCTCGAACTCAGAAGTTAATAACGCAATACTTACTTCTTGATTCCAAATTTGGTTAGATGCTTGAAGAGCTGACATTCCTTGTCCACTTTTTTCAGCATTACTTACTTTTAAATTAAATTCATCAAAAGAAATATCTTCTCCATTTATGCTTCCAACTTCTCTTGAGGTTTGACTAAAACTTCCGCTTTGGATTAAATCTCCAATTACAAATGCAAATAATGCAAATGCAATCATACCAATCAATAATCCTGAACGTTGTCTAATTTTTGATAAAACTGCCATCGTATTTTTATGTTAATTTTTAATTCAGTTTGCGAAAATACAATTATCTATGAAATAATAACAATCAGATGCTTATATTTTTATGTAATTCTCGATTTTTTTTGAACCAGAATATTTTACTCCTTTTTATTCTGTTGGTCAAAACGTTTCGCATATTTTCTGCGGAAGAAAAACATGAATATTCCAATCACTGCAAAAACAGCACTAAGAATATAATTATCATCATTAGACTGCCATTTAGTAAATGCATCGTAAGCAAAGATTGCTCCTGCGATTAAGTAAGCGTATTGGGTAAATTTTAAGTAATTCATTTTTATAATTTTTAATCTGATTCGTCTATTTCTCCAGAAATTTTCTGAGAGTTTACTTTTTTGAAATCCTTGCTAAAATCTATTCCTTCACCATAAGAAACTCCTTTTGGAGAAGTGAATTTAAATTTTTCTTGAGTAAAAAACCATTCATTTTTTTGGTCAAAATACAACTGTTCTGTCTCTAATGTTTCGCCTGTTTCGTTGGTGATTTTTACTTTTCCTTGTAAATCAATAATATTTGTTCCCTTGTGAGAAATGGCGTAATTGGATTTTACAAAAGTCTTTTTCCCTTTTGCATCAAAAAGCGTTAAGTCAATTCCCTTTGGAAATTCTGTAAAAGGAAACTCTACCATTCCATATTCGAGCATTTTTGGACTTATTAAAACAGCTTTTATTCTTCCTGAATCGGTATACTTTAAGTTTATAGTATCCGCTTCACCACTTGGACTAAATTCGGATAATCCCATTTTTTGCACTTCTTTAAAATTACTTTCACAAGAAACAATGGCAATGCTACAGAGTAGAACTGTTAGAAAAAAAGATATTTTTTTCGTGAATTGCATTATTTCTTATCAGGAAAAGTGAAAGTTTCATTAATGTCACAGCCAGTGATAGTGTATTTTTTTCCGAACAATTTCGCTTTTGCGATTTCATCCATTGTAAGTGCTTTTTTTGAAAAACCAGTAGTTAAACTTTCAATATTAGTTCGCATTTTTGGATCGATAGCCAATACTTTATTCGCCGTATAAATTGCTAAATTGTGTATTGCTTTTTTCTCAAATGGTGTTTTGCCACATTTCTCAGCATTATTAGAATATAATTGTGCTAAAAATATGTAGGCTTTTACAAATTTCGGATCTGCTTTTAGTGCTTTCTCTAACTGTTTTTTAGAATTTATCAAATCCGAACTATATAATCCAACTGCAGTATTATAGTAGATTTTAGCTTTTTCAGATGGATTTGTTTCTAGTTCAGCTGCTTGCTCATAATATTTTTTTGCATCTTCAAAATTTCTGTTTTTTAATGATGCAAGAGCTATAAATCCTGCCGATTCTGCTGTTACTTCATTCAAATACAATTTACTAGCCAAAGTCATGAATATAGGTTGGCTACTGCATTTTGTAATAAGTACATTTAACGAAGTTGCTAACCATGATGGATTTTCGCTATTTTCAGGAAGTCTTTTTTCTAAGTATGCAGTTAGATTTTCACAAGTAGCCACTGCTCTTCCTTCAATTTTCACTCTTCTCAAAGCAGCTTGATACTCTTCTTTTTTGTCTGGATTTGAAATCTCAAGTTTGGACAACAATGTGTTGGTCTGAAAATATTTTTCCAAAACACCATCGATTGTAAACGTTTTATCTTCTGTTTTTAATTTAGCTACATTCAATTTAAAATAAGAAAATATAGCATTAGCATCAGTTATTTTATCAGAAGCATTTTTAAATCCATTATTTAATAACGATAGAATTTCATCTTCTGAACCAACATTGCTATTTAATAATAAAATAGCTTTTTTAATTTCAAAATCTTGCGATGCTAATGGAAAATTTTTATTGAATTGATCGTAAACTTTAATTGCCTGACGAACTAATTTTTCTTTTTCCTCAGGAGATTGAGCATTATCAATTTTGAATTGGAGAATTTTTTGTCCATCGGTGTAGAGTTCTTCACTTTGTTTGGGGCAATTTTTCTGAACGGTTTCCCATGAAGAAAGTGCTTGTTCAAAATCAAGTGCGATAATAAAATCCTGATATTCTTTAGTTTTTAAAGAACAATCTACTTTTTGAGCATTGCTTATGAAAGATAAAAGCAATACAGTTAAGGAAAAAAATGTTCTCATAAAATTAAAATTTAATCGTATTTACGTTTAACAAACCATCTGTCGCTTAGCGATAAACCAATACTTAGGTTAATATAATTTTCTTCAACTAAATTATTGTAAACAGTTCCTCGTTTTCCAATTTCTAATCCTACGTTGATTTTTGAAAAAGTTCCACCAAGAGGCAAACCTAAACCAGCAGTTACTGCAAAATCTTCAATCGATTTGTTTCTTAATATCATTCCTGTGTTTTCATATCGCACACCAGCACGATAGGTAACTCTTTTTAAATAACTCGAGTATGAATTATAATTTGGGATAAAATAACCCCCAAAACTATATCGTGTAGAATTTTCAAAAGTAACACCAACTATGTCATCAAAACGATTTTTTAAATCACTTGTACTTTGCATTGTTACTTCGGCACCGATAAGCCATTTTTTTACTATACCAAAACCAGAGCCAATTGCAAATTTTGAAGGTGACTTAAAGGTTGAATTTTGAACTGGTTGTTCATCCACATCACCACTTACTGTAATTGTACGTTGATTTTTAATTGTTAAATCAGTCTCTGGAGAATAAACCAAACTTCCAAAATAAGTGTATTTTGATTTTACTTTTTGCTGAATAGTCAAACCTGTTGTAAAACTAAATCCTTGAATTTCAGAAATATTTTCTTCATTTGTTCCATATTGAACATCATTACGAGTTCTAAAACTTGTTGTCTCAATTGAACCAAAATTATATTGTGCCTCAGCTCCAATATTTATATTTTTTGTGATTTTGTAGGCGGTTCCGAAGAAAACTTTATTCATTCCTCCAATACCTTTATAATCGGTTTCGGTTGCGTTTGGACCAGTTGTTGTTTGATTAATTTTATATCCAACAGCAGTGTAAGGAATCAAACCAAAGCCAAAGGCAAGTTTTCCGGCAGGAATTCCAACTGCAAGATAATCTAGCGTAGTTCTTCTTGCTTTTTCTTCTTGTGTTTCTGTTCTAAATTTAGTAGTTAAATAACTTCCACCAATTGCAAAAGATGTCAATTTTAAGCTGGCAAATTGTGCTGGATTTTGCAAATTTACGTGAATACTATCTGCAAAAACAGAAACTCCACCCATAGAACGATTTTCAACAGTTCCTTTAAATTTAACATCTCCTAATCCATAAAAAGAGTAAGGGGATGAAGTTCCTTCTTGAGCAAAAGAAACCAAAGTAAAAAGTAAACAAAGGCTTACTATAAATTTTTTAATCATTTTGATTGTATTGAAATGTTTGATTCAAACTTTCTAGTAGAAAATTTGAATTGGCAAATATGGTATTTTTTAATCGCATAGCCAAAAATTCAGCATCGCCACCAGTTAAAATTATGATAAAATTAGCGTTTAATGATTTATAGTAATCAATAAATCCGTCTATTTCGTTTGTCAAACCATTTACAACGCCCGAATGTATTGATTCGTTAGTAGAATTCCCGATGCAACTTTTTGGATTTGTTTTAGTTAATAGTGGCAATTTCGCTGTAAATTGATGAAGCGATTCATAGCGCAAACGAATTCCAGGGGAAATTGCACCGCCAAGATAATTATCATTTTCATCAATAAAATCGTAAGTGATACATGTTCCAGCATCGATAACTAATCTATTTTGCATAGGAAATTGAAGCACCGCTCCAGTTGCTAAAACCATTCTATCAATTCCTAAAGTATTTGGCGTTTCATATAAATTAGTAAACGGAAATTTGACTTCATTGTTTATGAATAGTATTTTAGCTTTGTTTTCGAATGCTAAAAAATCATTTTTATCCAAATTACCAACTGATGCAACTACAATAGAAGAGATTTTTGGATACTGATTTAAAATAAAACTCACTTTTTCATTAAATTCTTTTTTGGTAAAAACAGAATAGTCCACAAACGTATTCTGCTCAAATACAGCTGTTTTAATTCGAGTATTGCCAACATCAATTGCTAAAAGCATAACCAAGTATTTTATTTGGCTAAGTTACGATAGATTTTTTTTAGTATTTGTTTTGGATAAATTAAAAATCGTTCTATATTTGCACCCGCAACAAAGCAAGGTATCTTAGCTCAGTTGGTAGAGCAATGGACTGAAAATCCATGTGTCCCTGGTTCGATTCCTGGAGATACCACGAAAAACCCGAAACAAATGTTTCGGGTTTTTTTATTTTTACAAAATGAAACACTTTCTATATATTATGTTTTCTTTTTCTACTAATAAGTATTAAGTTGTTGAAAATCATAACGTTCAAGAAAGAATACTAAAACATAACAACCATGTGTATTCAAATTCCTATTCTAAAATTGCTGAAGATTGGGAACTAGTTTTATCGTTTGAATGTGATCAAAAGAATGATGCTTTATATCTTGAAAAATTTATTAAAAAAATGAAAAGCAAAACTTTTATTAAAAAAGTAATTTCCAATCCTGAAATTCTTATTGATATTTTATCAAAAAAACAATAAAAACACATGTGCCACTGGTTCTCCTGAAGCTTCGGGACTGGAGATACCACAAAAACCTGAAGCAAATGTTTCGGGTTTTTTTTATTTATTTTCTGTAGTTTGTTGATTTTGTAATGGTGTTGGCACTTCACCATTGTATTCGGTTTCTTCTAAGTCTTCGGTTTGTTTACCCAATTTCACTTTTGGATTATCTTGTGTTCCTGTTATTTTTAATGGAATACCGATTATACCTAATGGCGGTAAACCTAGTCTCATTTTGATATTCAATTTGCCGTCGAAACTAGTTGTTCCCTCAATTCTTGGTCTAAAACCAGCTACTTTGAATTTGAAACGCTCAATGGTAATGATATTGTTTTTAATTTTAGTATTGATTTTAACTTCGCTTAAATCAGGATTTGCGATAGCATCTTTTCCGGTTTTTTTACTAACCGTTCCAAACATTTTAAACCCTTTCATTTTTACTTTTTTAACCGAAAGTGTTCCGCCACCAGTTAAAGAAGGATAGATTGGCTCCATATTATTATTCAAAATTCCAGCAACTTTATAATCAAGAGACACAATTCCTTCGGCGCTTTCGGCTGCTGAAGCCATTTCACGAAACATTTTAATTTCGTTATAAGCACGTTTTATATCAAAATCTTTAGCATTGACTTTAAAGTCAAAAAATGCTTTTTCGGATGATTGATTTCCATAAACAACATCCATTTTTACATTGGAACCAATTAAATCGAAAGCTGAATTTTTTAATGCCAATTGACCTTTATTGATATTCATTTTGCCTTTAAGATTTTCTAATTTCAAATCTTCGAAATTTACTTTGTTGGCAGTTGCATTAAATTCTAAATCAAAATTTGGTGGAATAATAACAACTCCAGAAGCCGGATTAATCGCTAAAGAATCAACAGCAGTTTTATTATTTTCAGTTACTGTCATAAATTCATCTACATTGATAAAATCGGAATGCAAGGTGAAGTTTCCTTTCAAAACAGCATTGTTAGTCAATACAAAATCGATTACATTTTGCATAAATCCATTCATTTTAAAATCAGACTCACCATATGTTGCTTTGAATTCATTGAAGTTCATTTTATCTTGATTGAAAACGAAATTTCCTTCTCTGATAATAAATGGTTTAGGAAGATATTCTGTACGTGTTTTAATATCGCGCAATACCAACGTTCCTTTGTTTTGAAGTTTGGCATAATTGCCGTTAATAGCATCATTTTGAGTTCCTTTAAATGAAACATCGGCTTTAACAAAACCATCTAAATCAAGACCTTTTTTAGAGAAAACTTTATAGATTTTACCCAAATTCAATTCTCCTTTTGCCTTGATATCATATTTAATATTTTGGAAATCTTCTAGAATTGCGTTGACATAAATTGGCTTCCCTTCAAATTCTAAAGAAGCTGGTGTGATGTGAATTTTCAAATCGTCTAGTGAACCTTTTTCATCAATTATAGTAGCAATTACGTTGATATTTTTGATAGGATTGGGATAATAATCTGTCTTGACAAAACCATTTTTTAATTCAATCTTACCTTTTGTAACTGGAATTTTGTTGTTCTTTTTATCATAAATTCCAAGTGCTTGAATGTTGGTGTTTAACGTTCCACGCAAATCCATATTTTGAAGTCCGAAAGCTCTGTTTAGCGTTGCCAAATTTACTTTAGTTTCAATTTTTGCATCTATTTTTGGATTTGATAGTCCTTTCGTTTTAATAATTGCTTTTACATAATCATTGTCAAGATTAAAGAAAATAGAATCAAGATTTACTGTTAATTGCTCAGTATCAAGCGAAGGCAATTTTGTATCAAAATTCAGAAAAATATTGGATGCTGAAATCGGAGAATCATCATAATTCACAAAACCATCCCTTATTTTCATATTGAAAGCAAGATTTGGCTTTTGATTTTTAGAAGCAATATATTTCCCTTTCAAAGACATTGACAAATCCGTACTTCCTTTTACTTTAGATTTATCAAGCCAAGTAACATATTGAGGTGGTAAAGCTGAGAAAAATTCACTCAAATTACTATCTTCTGATTGTACGGTAAAATCCATGTCGTAACCGTTACTCAAAAAATCAAACTTTCCTTTGAATTCAACTGGAAGTTTATTTATTTTCAAATTATTTTGTTCAAAAACAAAGGCTAAGGAATTGGTATTAATCTTCGTAATCAAATCCGCATTTACTTTTTTATTTTTTAAATATTGTTCACCATCATAAGTAAAATCAAATGAATCGATTTTTGCTTCCGTATATAAGTCAAAAATTGATTTATCTAAGTCACCATTTCCAACATAATTAAAACCCTTTGCATCAATAAGAATTTTGGCTGATTTATCATTATATATTAAATGAGTGTTTTCTATTGCAATTTTTTCTAATCGAAGTGCAGTTTCGGAAGGGTTATTTGAGGCAGTTTCTTTTTCAGAAATATAAACATTGTAATTAGCTTCACCTTTTTCGTTAACCAAAACATTTATTAATGCATCTGAAACATATATTTTATCAATATTTACTTTTTTATCGAACAATAATGATCTTATGTTAATTCCAAAAGCAACTTCTTCAGCAGAGAGTAATGTTTCATTTTTATAAGGTGCTGAACCTTTTAATGACAAATCAGTGAGTGTTAATGTCAATGATGGAAAGTGATTGAAAAAAGAAAGGTTTGCTTCTTTAAAATTAAGTTCTCCTTCAAGTTTTTTATTGGCAAATGCTTTTACTTCTTCGGCAATTTTTCCTGGAAAAAGTATTGGCAATAAAAATAATAAGGCAATTAATGACGAAACAGATATTCCAATCCATTTTAAAATTCTAATTACGACTGGCTTAGCGGGCTTTTTCATATTGCAAAACTACATCAATTATTATTATCTCAAAATATTTATGATTGGATTTAAAACAAGAAAGCCACACTTTTCAGTGTGGCTTAGAAATAACTAAACTAACTCTAACCAAATTATTGTTTAATTAATTTCATTGTTTTTGATCTATTTTGATTATCAAGAACTTTAACTAAATACACGCCAGGGTTAATATCAGATATGTCATATTGATATTCGCTAGAGTTTGCTGTAAATGATTTTACCAATTGTCCAGTTATTGAATAGATTTCGGCTTTAGAAATTTCTCCATTTAATGTAAAGGAATTTTTAGCAGGATTTGGATAAATAGAAATACTATTTTGTTGAACAGCATTAGTATTTAATGTACTTTGTTGATTTCCAAAAACTCTATAACCACCTGGTTCTATTGAAACACTTTGGTTTTGACTTGAAACATTTACTACCGAGTTATCCATTAAATTGACCCAGTTTCCTGTGAATGGAAAACCACCTGGAGCATTATAAGTATTGTCTGAAAAATTTGTTAAAACAAATACATAACTCAGTGAAGATGTTTGAGCGGTATTAGTCCAAACGTCTAATCTTGGTCTTCCTGTTTGACTAAAATTCCAAGCGAATTGACCATTTTCAAATACATCTTCATTAATTCTTAAATCAATTTGTCTTGCCCATTGATTATATACATTGGCTCTTGCCTCATTTTCTAACCAATTTTCACTCCATTGCGGCTGTGGTTTTGTGTCCAGTTTACAATCAGGATTTGAGAATGAAACATTTCCATTGCTACATGTCCAAAGCGATTTATCCCAACCTAGTTCACCAAAATGCCACATCATTTTTGGACCTGGAACTAAAAATAATACGGAACCCATTGCTGGTAATCTTTGCAAAACTTTAGATAAATTACCTTGAGTTTGTCCTGCTTCATTTAAAGCTTTATATACTACTCTTTCTTCGTCATGACTTTCAGCATAACCTATCATTCTATCGGATGGATCAGTAACAGCGGCTAAGTTTGTTGCATTTCCTTTTAACAAATTAGCATAAGGATCAGTCATTTTTCGCCATTGCATGATTCCACCTTGGTTTCCTGTCCTATTATAATTTGCCCATTCAACTTCTTCTTGTGCTGAACCACCAGTTCCCAAATGTTCAAAAATAACAAGTGAAAGTGGATCTGCTGCCCATTGATTAGTAGCATACCATTCCATTTTTGATTTACGATCTGAACGATATCCATTTGTACATGGCTCTTGACCACCAGAAACGTTTGGAGGACATTGATTGGTGAATCCTTTTGTTAAATCCCAACGATAACCGTCAATTTTAAATTCGTTTATCCAATATTGAATGGTTCTAATGGCATAGGTATTGGTTAAATTTCCGCCAGGACCAGTTTCTCTGAAATGATTTAAATCGCTACCAACATTGTATGAATGTTGTGCTTCAACATTAACATAAGGGTTTTCAAATGTTGTTCTTGGTCCTGTTCCATTTGCCCAACCATCGTTATCAGAGTCTAACATCCACATTCTTTCAAGTGGTGAACGACCAAAAACATGGTTTAAAGCTATATCTAATATAACTGCAATGCCATTCTGATGACATAAATCAATAAATTCTTTTAGTTTTGCTGGTGGTCCATAACGTTTGTCTAAAGCCATATGATAAACTGTGTTATATCCCCAACTCATGTTTCCTTCGAATTCCATTACAGGCATTAACTTAATAGCATTGATTTTCAAATTTTTGAAATAATCAATTTTGTTTATCAAATCTTGGTATGTTCTATTGGCATCAAAATCTCTCACTAATAGCTCGTAGAAAACTAAATCTTTCTTTTTTGGTTTTACAAAATTTGTAGTTGAGCTACTCCAATTATATGAAAACAAATTGTTTGGACCTGTTTGCAAAACACTCACCTCTCTATCTTGTCCTGGCGCAATTGTAGAGTATGCAGGAAGATTAGGAAATACCCCAAGAGAAATAATTTCTGGATCATCAAATGGAGATAAAACTAAAGTTGAAAATGGATCTGCTGTTTTTACAATAGATGGTGAACCTGCAGGAAGATTAACTACATCACATACCCAATATTGATAGGCATAAATTTGTCCAGGAGTTAATCCTGTTAATTCTAACCAATATTTTGTGGAACCAGAAGCTGTGTCTCTTTTCATTGCAAAAGCACTTGTTGGCTGCCAGTTATTAAAACTTCCAGCCACATAGATGAAACTTTTAAATGGGGCGTTTAACACTAAGGTAGCTTTTGTGGGATCAGAAGTATTATAATTTATACCATCAACTAACCCTGAAGGCATTGCTCCTGTTAAATTTCCAGGATTAATAATAACTGAAAATCTAGCTGTAAATGTTGTATTACCTTGAGTTATTCTTAAAACATAATTTTTATTTACAGTTACGTTGTTATCAACAAAAGAATAATTTGAAGTATTCTGATTATTAATTGGTGTGTTTGAGCCATTGACAAATAATTGATAATTTGCAGGACCATTTGTATTATTCGCTGTAACAGTTACATTTGATCCACTAGATATTATATTATTACTATTTAATGCAGGAGCTGTTAGATTATATTGAAATGCTCCTACAGGTATAAAAATATCTGGTCTAGATTGCAAACTTGCATCAGCAGATCTAAAGACAACACAAATCTCGGTTATTGAACTATTAGTTGGTACACCAAAATAAGTGTATAAGTCTGGTGATATTGTTAATGTATAGTTTGATGAAGTCCCAACTTGAGTCATTTGTGGATGTAAAGGACTAGTAAAATCTGGACTACCTTTAATGTTTTGAAATCGAACACCATTTACAGTGACACCAATGTAAGCATAAATTATTCCCGTATATGGAGCTAATTCTGTTCCTGTTTTGTTAAATGTAATTGTTACAGGTTGTTCTGCAAGAACAGTTGTTGGTGAAGTTGTAACTTGTGCATTGGCATTTGTAAATAAAATAAATGCCAGAAAAAAATATAATAGCTTTTTCATAGTTATTTTTTGATAAAAAAAGGGCTGAAAAAATAATTATTTCAGCCCTTCAAAAATATTATTTAATTAGTCAACTGAAATAACTTTTGTGTTTGTATTAACAGTGAATTTTCTAACAGCGTTTGGCCCAATATATTTAAAATTAGAATCTCCGTCATTAGCATTAGTAAGTTCACTATCAATTGTATACCCATCATTTACGAAAGAAGGAAAATTTCTGTTTGGAGAACCCCAACTATCACCACCATCGTTTGCTAACCAAATTCTGAAATTAGCATCACCATCAGGACTAAAACGAACAATTGCTTCATAAACGCCTGGTGCTACTAATCCTAATTCCGACTCATTATTACCTGCCCAAGACCAACCTCCTGGTGTAGCCTGTCCTACAAGCCAATATGAATTCGCAGAAGTTGAACCTTGAAAAGCTGTAATTGTTTTTTGATTTTCATCAATTTTTAAACGGTGAACACCTGGAGTGCCAATAAATCTAAAGTTTGAGTCTCCATCATTTGCATTTTCAAAATTTGAACTAATTTTGTATCCAAGGTCTGTATAATAAGGGAAATTTCTACCAGAAGACCATACTGTTTCCTCAGTAAAAAATCTAAAAGTATCATTTGCGAAAGTTACAGTTGATGTTAGTACATTATCATCACATATTAAAATAAGTGGTGAGTCCCAATTCCAACCAGCAGAAGGAATTCCTGCTCCAACAGCAAATTGTCCTAAACATCCATAGGTTGTTACCGTATATGTTAAAGTACTTGAGTATGTTGCATCAGATGAACTTCCAATAGTTGCTTTTATCCTAATATCAACAGGACTGGCAATAAATGGAGTAGCACCAGCTGTCAAACATGCTAAGTTAAATTGAGCTGTTTGAATTGTAGCAAACGTATTAGTTGTTGTTGCTAAAGTTTGCGGTGTTGCAAATTCAGTTCCACTAGCAGCCAATTCAACTGTGTAAGTAATTTCAGTAGGTGTTCCAAAATCCATTGCAGTCCATGCTAAAGAAATTCCTGGATTTGTTGGTGTTATATCACTTAAAATTACTGACTCACTTGATGTAGGTGTTAAAATTGAAAAAGTTCCCTCTGGGGACAAGAATTTTAAATCTTGTTCATCTTCACAAGATAAAAAACCTAAAAATGCTATCGAAGCAATTAAATATTTGAAATTATTTTTCATTTTTTTTAATTTAATTAATTATTAATAACCTGTATTTTGTGTTAAATTAGTGTTTGAGGATAATGTTAGCGGATGTAATGGAAAGACTTTAAAGTGCGAAGGAAGTGCAATACCATTTAATCCATTACCTTTCCAAGCCCAATTATAATTTCCACCTGTAAATTTGTCAAAACGTATTAAATCTTGTCTTCTATGAGCTTCCCAATGTAATTCCCTTGTTCTTTCATCTAAAATAAAATCTAATGTTACTTGTGAACTGGTAACATTAGCAAAGTTACCATCATTAGCTCTTTCTCTCAAAGCATTAATATATCCTAATGATGTTGAAGATACATTAGTAGTTGAACTTCCATTTGTTGCACCATCATTTCTCATTTGAGCTTCTGCATACATCAAATAAACATCAGCTAGCCTGAAAAGAGGAAAGTCAGTATCAACAAATACACTATTGGAACCACTAATACCAGTAGAAGTTACATTTGAAAATTTTTGTAAAATATAACCTTGATTTCTATTTGTAACGTTAGTTATTTCAAGTGAACGATCTCCACCTCCAGAAATTGTTTTTCTTGCATCAAAGTCAAATTCAAATCCATTGAATTTTTCAACAAATTGTTTTCTTAAACGAATAGCTCCACCCCAACCTCCGGCACCAACACCAAAAGAAGCACCATTCTGTTCTGATGGTAATGAACCTATACTACCATTTACCATTACTGTTGTTGGTCCATAATTTTGTGTTAAAATACCATCTGATTGTAGTGCAAAAATAATTTCAGTTGAAGTATCATTGTCAGCCTTAAAATTATCTAGATAATTTGGTTCTAAGGAATAACCTCCATTAATAATTTGAGTACATTGTTCAATACAATCTGCATATCTATTCTCTCCTATATAAACTTCTGCATTCAAATAAATTTTAGCTAAAATCATTCTTGCCATTCCTTGATCTAATCTACCTTGTTGATTTGTTCTTGGTGCTTTAAGGTTTGGAATGACTTCCAATAATTCACTTTCGATAAAATCAAACAATTGTTGACGATTATATTGCTGTCCCTTAACTCCTACTGATTGATTTTCATCATTAAATGCAGCTTTACCAAATAAATCCATCATATTGTAATAAGCAAAAGCTCTTAATACTCTTGACTCATTCCTAAACTCTTGAATTTTTGTTTGCTCCTGATCCGAAATGCCTCTTGAGGACAATTTACTAGGGGTTGATTGTCTTAAAAATTCATTTGCTAATGCAACTTGCAACATCGCTCTACTAAACATACCTCTAAAAAAAGGATTTTCAGCATCCCAAATATTTCTTTGAAGTTCTCTAACTCCAAGATCATTACCGCCTTCATACGACCAAATAGCTTCATCAGTAGTCAAAGTATTTAAATACCATAAAACCCTGCCGTATTGACTAAATCCAGCATCGATACCGCCTAAATTCGAATCTCCCGCACCAGTGGTACTAGTTATTGATAGATTAGCGTAAACCCCAGCTATCGCTCTAGTGTAGGCATCTGGTTTTGAATAAAAAGCATCAGAGTCTTCACGCAATGGATCATTCGGCTTAACTTCTAGGTCATCTGAACAACTATAAACTATAGCTAGCAGTGTTAGAAGCATTAATAATTTAGTTATTTTTTTCATATTTCAATTTTTTAAAATTTCACATTAACACCAAATAATATTTGTCGTTGTCTTGGGTAAATAGTTTGATCATTACCGCCAGAAAATTCGGGATCTAAACCTGAGTACTCAGTTATAATAAATGGATTTTGAACACCTGTAAACAGTCTAAGAGTAGCTTTACCATCCAACCAATCTTGAAAAGTATATCCAAATGTAGCATAATCCATTCTTAAAAAAGAACCATTTTCTACAAATAAATCTGATAAAATCTGCCCAGTTCCAGGAGTGTTAAAATTATAATCTAAAACAGAAGATGGTAAGTTTTGTAATTCTCCATTTAATATTCTATCATAATATGAGGAGCGAGATTTAACAACATTCAAAATTCTATTACCTAAACTTGCTCTCAAATTAAAACCTAAATCAAAATTACTAAAAGTTACACTTGTTGAGAAACCTAATACCAAATCAGGATCAGTATTCTTGTAAATATAACGATCACTTGTATTAACGATTCCATCTCCATTTAAATCAGCAAAAGCTCCCTCAATTGGACTACCGTTTGGATTATATAACTGTTTGTATACAAAAAAAGAATTTGGGGTAAATCCTTGAGCCATTATTTGAGAGTCAGTACCAATTCCTATGTTACCAACAGGAATTGAAACACCACCAGCAATTTCATCAATTCTTCTCTCAAACTTAGATGCATTAAAGTTTACGTCCCAATTAAGATCTTTTCCTCTTATAACATCATAATTTACATTTAATTCAAAACCTTTAACACTCATAGTTCCTATATTCTGAGGTCCTTGGTTTGTGAAATTACTACCATCAGCAAAAGGAGCTAATTGAAACAAATCCTCGGATTTTTTGTAGAAAAAATCTAAACTACCGTTTAATCTATTATCATTAAAACCATAATCTAGGCCGACATTATAAGTTGTAGTTTCCTCCCATTTAAGATTTGGATTAAAACCTCCTGGCTGAGCAATTGGAAAATAGTTATTATCAATTGAGTATTGTGTATTCTGATTCCCTAAAAAATACTGAGGTAAGTAAAAAGTCCCTACACCTATATCCTGTTGCCCAGTAACACCCCAACCTGCTTTTAACTTTAACTCGCTTAAAGAATTACTTTTTGAGAAAAATTCTTCTTTTAGTTTCCACGCAAAAGTAGCAGCTGGAAAATTGCCCCATCGGTTTAACTCTCCAAAACGCGATGTTCCGTCTCTACGATAACTTAATGTTAAATAATACTTGTTTTTATAAGAAAGGTTTGTTCTACCAATATATCCGACATAAACGATGTCATCACTTTCAAATTTCTGAGTAAAAGCGTCTGGATCATTAGAATTACCTCTACTTTTACCATAAGACTCAAAAATTTGATAAGAATAACCTGCGGTAAAATCTATACTAAAATCATTTAAGTTTTTAGAATAAACAAAATAGGTGTCTAATAATTTGTTTGTTCCAACACCATCATTGTAGCTATTATTGCCAATAAATTGATTCAATCTTATTGGCGAAGTTCTTGCTGTAGATGGAGTAATATTTCTGCTAAAACCAGAATCTCTATCATAACCAAGATTGGTGACCCATCTTAAATCTGGAAAAAAGTGAAATTTATAATCTACTTCAAAATTTCCAAATAACTTGTTGTTTTCACTTGTATTGTTTGTTTGAAGTAATTGCGCGACTGGATTGGGTACAGCAATAGGCGCAAAAGAATTTAGTGTATTTCCTGATCTGAATTCAAAAAAACCATCAAATGGAGACTCAGGATCGTAAACTGGCTGTGTTGGATCCATCAATATTGCAGAGCCTTCTACACCTGGAGCATTCCTTCTTTTTGAATTAGTAAAGTTTACAGATAATCTCGTTTTTAAATGATTGTCAAAAAAACTTGGACTCATATTTAAAGAAACACTATTTCTATTTAATTTATCTGTTAGTCTCAAACCTTCTTGATAGGTATTTCCAATAGTTAATCTTGTTGGTATTCTTTTAAATAAGTTACCTTTCAAAGAAAGATTATTATCTATATAATCTGTTCTTCTATAAATTTCCTCTTGCCAATCTGTATTAGCTGTCCCAACTTTGTCTCTAATTGATTGATTAAAAGCATCGTTTGGACTTGAACCAGTTACAGGATAAACAAAATTTACTGCTTCTCTAAATTGATCTGCAGAAAGAACGTCTATTTTATTAAATTTATTACCACTACCATACTGAAAATTATACTCAACTTGAAGATTTTTTCCACCTTTTTTTGTGGTAATAATAATCACACCATTTGATGCTCTAGAACCATATATGGCAGTTGCAGAAGCATCTTTCAAAACAGTAAAACTCTCAACATCATTAGGATTCAATGTGGCTAAAACTCTTGAGTCCATTGGCAAACCATCCAATACTATAAGAGGGTCATTATTTGCTAATAAAGAAGATCCACCTCTAATTCTTATTGTAGGAACTGAACCAGGAGAACCACCATTTGTATTTATCGCAACACCAGCTACTTTTCCTGTAAGAAGATTATCAACTGTTACGTTAGCACCTTTATTAAAATCTTTAGCAGAAATTACTGTAACTGAACCTGTAGCATCTTTTTTCTTAACACTACCATAACCAATTTGAACTACTACTTCTTGCAATTGTGTTGAGTCCTCGTTCAAACTCACACTTACTTGCTTTTGTCCAGAATAATTGATAGTTTCAGACTGATAACCAACATAAGAAACAACGATTTTATCGCCGTTTTTTAGTCCATTTAACAGAAATTTACCATCAAAATCTGTTGTTGTGCTATTGCTAGCACCTTGAACGATTACATTTACTCCCGGCAAAGGCTGACTCGTCTTTGCATCTAAAACAACACCACTAATTGAGCTTTGTGCTAAAACACTCAATGGCATTAGAAGGAATAAAAATAACAACTTTTTGTAAATTGTTTTCATACTTTTTGTTTAGGTTAAAATTTTTGTTTTGTGCTTATACTTTTAGCTTCGAATTGTTAAATTTATGTAAAAAAAAGGGTTTAAAAAATGAACGTCTGTTAATTGTGTTTCGAAAACGTTTTCGTGTTGAAAACTTTTTAGTTATGTCACATTTTTGACAATAAAATTGACGTTTCTGAAAAAAAAATATATCTTTATTGACAAATCATTAGTAAACAAAAAAATGAAGAGGAAAGTAACACTAAAACAAATTGCAAAAGAATTGGATGTTTCAATCTCTACTGTTTCAAAATCATTAAGAAACAGTTTGGAAATAAGCGAAGACACGAGACAAAAAGTACAAGCCTTTGCAAAATTGTATAACTACAAGCCAAACAATATTGCATTAAGCCTAAAAAACAAAAAAACAAAAACCATTTGCATCATTATTCCCGAAATTATTCATCACTTTTTTGCTACCGTAATCAGTGGCGTTGAACATGTTGCTAATGAAAACGGATACAATGTTTTAGTTTGCTTATCAGACGAATCATTTGACAAAGAAGTTATCAATATGGAAATGCTCGCTAGCGGAAGTATCGATGGTTTTATCATGTCTTTATCCAAAGAAACACAGCAAAAAAAAGATTTTCATCACATTACAGAAGTCATCAACCAAGGAATGCCAGTAGTCATGTTTGACCGAGTTACGAATGAAATTTTATGCGACAAAATTATTATCGACGACGTTCATGCCGCTCATAACGCAACACAATTTTTAATCGATAAAGGCCTGAAAAAAATAGCCCTAATCACTACTGTAGACTACGTTAGCGTTGGAAAGCTAAGGACCGATGGCTATAAAAAAGCTCTAAAAAGCAATGATATTGACATTAACGAAAATCTTATTCTAAAAATCGAAGACACCGAAGATTTTGACCATTATATAGAAGAACTTCTACAAAACAATGATATTGAAGCTATTTTTGCGGTTAACGAACTTTTTGCTGTTACTGCATTAAAAATTGCCAACAAACTAGGAAAAAATATTCCCGAAGACATTTCAATAATAGGTTTCACTGATGGAATTATCTCCAAATATTCCACTCCAAGCATTACAACGGTTAGTCAAAACGGAATAAAAATGGGCGGAAAAGCTGCCAAAATGTTAATCGACCGATTAGAATCGGAAGACGAAGAGGAAGAACAATACAAAACCGAAGTTATCGAAACTGAATTAGTAGAAAGAGAATCAACAAAAAATTGATTTATCAACAAAAAACGTTTTCGTAAATATCCATTTCTTAATTTTTTTAATTAGCCTAGCCAAATTTAAAATCTTTAGTATATTTACAACTTATTATCAAGCTTATACTTTACTTCGAAACTAAAAAAGCTTGATAAGCAATAGCTTATCGTATTATAAATCATTAAATTACGATAATGGAAAAGCGTAAATTAGGTTTCTGGGAAATTTGGAACATGAGTTTCGGTTTCTTAGGAATTCAAATGGGTTTTGCCCTACAAAATGCTAACGCTAGTAGAATTCTCCAGATTTTTGGTGCCGATGTTCATGAATTATCATGGTTTTGGATAATTGCTCCGCTAATGGGATTAATTGTTCAACCCATAATTGGACATTACAGTGACAATACTTGGGGAAGATTTGGCAGAAGAAAACCTTATTTCCTAGCTGGAGCTTTATTAGCTTCTATTGGATTAATTCTAATGCCTCAAGCCGAAATTTTCATTGCTTTTATGCCTGCCTTATGGGTTGGCGCGGGAATGTTAATGATAATGGACGCATCTTTCAATGTTGCAATGGAACCATTTAGAGCATTAGTTGGAGATAATCTTCGTGCCGACCAACATACACTTGGTTTTAGCGTTCAAACCGCTTTGATTGGTATTGGTGCTGTGGTTGGTTCTTGGTTACCTTATGTTTTAAACAAATGGTTCGGAATTAGTAACTTAGCAACTGAAACTTCAGCAATTCCACAAAATCTAATTTATTCCTTTATAATTGGTGCATTGATTCTTGTTGGTTCGATATTGATTACCATTTTCACAACAAAAGAATATTCGCCAGAAGAACTTTCAAAATTCAATGATGAAAAACAACACAAAGAAGCTGTAGGCGAAAAGGAAAAAGAAGCAAAATTATCCGATATTTTTACGGATTTTGCCAAAATGCCGGAAACCATGCGCCAACTTAGTTGGGTGCAATTCTTTTCTTGGTTTGGACTTTTTGGAATGTGGGTTTTTTCAACTCCAGCAATTGCACAACACATTTACGGCCTAAGTATTAACGATACTAAAAGTGCCGAATTTCAATCAGCTGGAGATTGGGTTGGAATTATCTTTGGAGTTTACAATCTTGTTTCAGCTATCGTCGCTTTTGCATTGCCATACATCGCAAAACAAATTGGGCGACGAAAAACACATGCTCTTTCTTTAGTTTTAGGTGGAATTGGTTTAATTTCTATGTATTTCATGCCAAACAAAGAAGCATTAATTTTCTCCATGATTTTAGTAGGATTTGCTTGGGCGAGTATTTTAGCAATGCCTTATGCCATTTTAGCTGGTTCAATCCATCCAAAGAAAATGGGAGTTTACATGGGAATTTTTAATTTCTTCATCGTAATTCCACAAATAGTAAATGCCTTAATTGGTGGACCGCTTGTAAAATATGTTTATGGCGACCATGCCATTTATGCTATAGTGATGAGTGGAATTAGTTTCCTTATCGCAGCATTTTTAGTAATTAAAGTTAAAGATAACGTAGACACAAAATAATGTCAAAAAAAGCATTCATATTCGACCTCGACGGCGTAATTGTTGACACCGCTAAATATCATTTTTTAGCATGGCAAAAATTAGCACAGGAACTTGGTATCGAATTTACCCCAGAACACAACGAAGAATTAAAAGGAGTTAGCCGCGTTCGATCGCTTGATATCATCCTAGAACTTGGAGGAATTCAAGCTTCTCAAGAAGATAAAAACAAATGGCTTATCCAAAAAAATGAAGATTATCTATCCTATTTGGTAGATATTGATGAAAGTGAAATTTTACCAGGAGTTTTACCTGTTTTACACTATTTAAAAGACAAAAATCAATTAATTGCTTTAGGTTCAGCTAGCAAAAATGCGAGACCAATTCTCGAAAAAACAGGAATTATCAACCTTTTTGACGCCATAGTTGACGGAAACGATGTTACTAATGCAAAACCCGATCCAGAAGTTTTCTTGCAAGCCGCAAAAAAACTTAATGTTACCAACGAAAATTCAATCGTTTTTGAAGATTCAGTAGCAGGAATCCAAGCCGCAAATATTGCCAACATGACAAGTATCGGAATTGGTGAAGCAACAACATTACACGAAGCAAAATACATATTTGAAGATTTCACGTTTATTGATGTATCATTTATAGAGTCTTTAATAAATTAAAACAACAGAAAAATAAAAATTAGTGATTTAGGAAAACAATTATTTGAAGCAAAAGTCTTTAAATCTTTACATCCAAAAATCTTTAAATCAAAATAAAAATGAACCAAGATTATATCAAACCAGATAACTGGTCGATTATTGAAGAAGGATTTGATGCCGAAAGAGTAAAATCATCAGAAAGTCTATTCAGTATCGGAAACGGTGCAATGGGACAACGAGCCAATTTTGAAGAATATTATTCTGGAAAAACATTTCAAGGAAGTTATATTGCCGGAATTTATTATCCTGATAAAACTAAAGTAGGTTGGTGGAAAAACGGTTATCCCGAATATTTTGCCAAAGTTTTGAACGCTCCAAACTGGATTGGCATTAATATCGAAATCAATGGCGAAAATTTGGATTTAGCCAAATGTGTTTCGGTTTCAAATTTTAAAAGAGAATTGAACATGAAAGAAGGTATTTACTATCGTTCTTTCAATGCCAAAATGCAAAACGGATTGGAAATTGCAGTTAAAGTAACTCGTTTTCTATCATTAGATTTAGATGAAGTTGGTGTCATCAATTATGAAATAACTATTTTAAATTCTGATGCTAAAATTGTTTTTAAACCTTATGTTGATGCAGGCGTTCACAACGAAGATGCCAACTGGGAGGAAAAATTTTGGGAACCAATAAGTGTAGAAAACTTATCACATGAAGCTTTTGTTACGGCAAGAACGTTCAAAACTCATTTTACCGCTACAACTTTTATGCAAAATACCATTTTAGTAAATGGTTCTGCTCAAAATATAAATCCTGTTATTTCTGAAAAAACAGCCGACAAAATTGCTTTCAGCTATGAAGTTTCAGTAGGCAAAGGACAAACTGCTTCGATACAAAAACTTGGCGGATATACTATATCCATGAATCATGAAAATACTGTAGAAGCAGCCAAAAAAGCTATTGAAAAAGCAAAACATATTGGTTACAATCAATTGCTTGAAGACCAAAAAACAGCTTGGGCAAAAATTTGGGAAATGAGCGATATTACTATTGATGGCGATGTAAAAGCACAACAAGGAATTCGTTTCAATATTTTCCAATTAAATCAAACTTATCTTGGAAAAGACAGCCGATTAAACATTGGTCCAAAAGGTTTTACCGGCGAAAAATATGGAGGTTCAACTTATTGGGATACTGAAGCCTATTGTATTCCGTTTTACATGGCTACAAAAGACCAACAAGTTGCTAGAAATCTTTTAGCGTATCGCTACAATCAATTGGATAAAGCCATCGAAAACGCCGGAAAATTAGGCTTTACAAATGGTGCCGCTTTATATCCAATGGTAACCATGAATGGAGAAGAATGTCACAACGAATGGGAAATCACTTTTGAAGAAATTCATAGAAATGGCGCCATCGCTTTTGCTATTTTCAATTATCATCGATTTACTGGCGATTACAGTTATATTCCAGAAAAAGGGTTGGAAGTTCTAATTGGAATTGCCCGTTTTTGGCACCAACGAGCAACGTATTCAACTTATAGAAACCAATATGTAATTCTTGGCGTAACCGGTCCAAATGAATACGAAAACAACGTTAACAATAATTTCTACACTAATTATTTAGCGAAATGGTGTATCGATTATACAATTGAACAAATCAATAAAGTTCAAAACGAATACTCAGGCGATTATTCTCGAATAATGAGTAAAGTCAATTTAGATGATGTCGAAATTTCTCACTGGAAAGCAGTTGCAGATAATATGTATTTCCCTTATTCGGAAGAACATGATGTTTACCTTCAACAAGATGGGTTTTTAGATAAAGAACTAGTAAAAGTTCATGATTTAGATAAAAGTCAACGACCAATAAACCAAAAATGGTCTTGGGACAGAATATTACGTTCGCCATATATTAAACAAGCCGATACGTTGCAAGGTTTCTATTTCTTTGAAGATCATTTCAGTAAAGAACAATTAGAAAAACATTTTGATTTCTACGAACCATTTACGGTTCACGAAAGTTCGCTTTCGCCATGTGTTCACTCTATTCAAGCAGCAACATTAGGAAGAATGGAACAAGCATATACATTCTATTTACGAACTTCTCGTTTGGATTTAGATGATTATAACAAAGAAGTAGAAGAAGGATTGCATATCACTTCTATGGCTGGAACTTGGATGAGTATTGTAGAAGGTTTTGGTGGAATGCGTGTAAAAAATAACGCATTACATTTTGAACCAAGAATTCCAAAAGAATGGGATGGTTATTCATTTAAAATCAATTTCAGAAACCAAATTTTAAAAGTGGCTGTTCAACAAAATGAAACCAATTTTTCTTTAGAAGGTGAAACTGCAATTCCAGTTTTTGTCAACGGAAAAGAAGTTTTAGTTGAACCGAATAGTTTGGTAACGGTTTAAATTAACCTAACAATAACCCTGTCAGCGTTTAAAACTCTGACAGGGTTTTTTAATTATTTATAAAATGAAAAAAGCACTTCTATTACTTCTGTTTTCAATAGCAACTTACGCACAAATTGATAAAGTTGAACCTCCATTTTGGTGGAGCGATATGAATCTTTCCGATGTTCAAATTATGTTCTACGGAAATAATATCGCTCAAAATGAAGTTACTGTTTCTAATGGCATCATCATCAAAGGAATTCAAAAAACCGAAAACCCAAACTACGTTTTTGTTACTATTGATACTAAAAATGTAAGTCCTCAAAACATCGTTTTCACTTTCAAAAACGGCAAAAAATCATTTACCAAAAACTACGAACTCAAACAACGCAAAGAAAACTCACGCTTCCGCGAAAGTTACAACAGCTCTGACGTAATGTATCTTTTAATGCCAGACAGATTTGCTAATGGAAACCCAAACAACGACAGTCATCCATCAGTAACCGAAAAAAACAATCGCGATTTGCCTGGCGGAAGACATGGCGGCGATATTGAAGGAATAATCAAAAACATCAATTATATTCATGAACTTGGCGCAACAGCCATTTGGTCAACACCACTTTGCGAAGACAATGACGAACGATATTCCTATCACACCTATGGACAATCTGATGTGTATAAAATCGATCCAAGATATGGAACTAACGAAGATTATCTTCGAATGAGCCAAGAATTACACAAAAAAGGCATGAAAAACATTATGGATTATGTGACCAATCATTGGGGTTGGAAACATTGGATGATAAACGATTTGCCAACACGCGATTGGATTCACCAATTTCCAGAATTTACCAATTCCAACTACAGAATGACAACCCAATTTGATATAAATGCTTCAAAACGCGATGCAGAACATTGTATGGATGGTTGGTTTGTAAAATCAATGCCCGATTTAAATCAATCCAATCCATTGGTTTTAAATTATCTTACTCAAAACGCCATTTGGTGGATTGAATATGCCGATTTAGATGGTTTCCGAGTAGATACTTATTCGTATAATGACAAAGAAGGAATTTCCAATTGGACAAAAGCAATCACTGACGAATATCCGCATTTTAACATTGTTGGCGAAGTTTGGATGAACGACCAAGCGCAAATGGCTTATTGGCAAAAAGACAGTAAAATTGGCGCCATTCAAAACTTTAATTCCTATTTGCCTTCGGTAATGGATTTCACGTTGCACGAAGCGATTAGTTCCACTTTCAATGAAGACCAAGCTACTTGGGACAAAGGAATTATCAAAGTATATCAAAATTTCACTAACGATTTCTTGTATCCAAACATTGACAATATTTTGACTTTTATTGAAAATCACGATACACAACGTTTCAACCATTTGTATCCCGATTTCAAAAAATACCAATTGGCTATGACTTTGTTAGCAACGGTTCGTGGAATTCCTCAGATTTATTATGGTTCCGAAATTGGTATGGCAGGAAACAAAGACAAAGGCGATGCTGATATTCGACAAGATTTTCCTGGCGGATGGAATGGTGATAAAAACAACGCTTTCACAGCTTCAGGAAGAACCGATTTTCAGAAAAAATACTTCGATTTTACCGCTAAATTATTAAATTGGAGAAAAAATAAATCGGTTATTCATTCTGGAAAAACAACTCATTATATTCCAGAAAATAACGTTTATATTTATTTCCGTTATGATGAGAAGGAAACTGTAATGGTTATCATCAACAACAATCCCGAAAAACAAACAATCAAAACCAATCGTTTCCTAGAAAATATCAAAAACTATACATCAGGAAAAGACATTCTAGGAAATGCTTCTTTTGATTTAAAGAATGACATTTCTATTGAAGGAAAATCAGCATTGGTTTTAGAATTAAAATAAATCCAAACTTGTCATTTCGACGAAGGAGAAATCACATCAACATTTTCAAGTTGTGCAATTTCTGTTTCGTTGAAATGAAAAATGAGTTCATATGAAAAAACTACTTTTTACATTATTAATTTCATCAATTGCTATAGCTCAAAGCAAAATAGAAAGCCATCAAATAGTTGACAAAGAAAAATTTGCTGGAATTATCCATCGAATAGATAGCTTTCCCACAAAATTTATTGCGTCAAGAACAGTCGATGTTTGGTTACCATCTAATTATTCAAAGGATAAAAAATACAGCGTTTTGTATATGCATGATGGACAAATGCTTTTCGACGCATCGTCAACATGGAACAAGCAAGAATGGATGGTTGATGAAGTAGTTTCCAAATTAAATGCTGAAAATAAAATTGAAGATATTATTGTGGTTGCCATTTGGAATATTCCAAACATTCGTCATGCCGATTTATTCCCAAAAAAACCGTTGCTACAACTTTCAAAAGATAAAATAGAATATATTTATGTTGAAGCTCAAAAATTAAATTATAATTTAAAAATTGAAGATATTAATTCAGACAATTATCTAAAGTTTATCGTCAAAGAATTAAAACCATACATTGACAAAAAGTATTCGGTTTATACCGATGCAAAACATACCGCAATAATGGGTTCAAGTATGGGCGGATTGATTTCGATGTATGCCATTTGCGAATACCCAAAGGTTTTTGGAAAAGCCGCATGTTTATCAACCCATTGGGTAGGATTTCGTGATTTTGAAAACAACACAATTCCCGAAAGTTTTTTTGCTTATATGGAGAAAAATTTGCCCAATCCAAAAGACCACAAAATCTATTTTGATTATGGAACAGAAACACTTGACGCAAGTTATTTGAAATACGAATATCGTGTGGATGAAGTGCTACAATCCAAAGGATACACAACAGAAAATTATAAAAATCTTAAATTTGAAGGAGAAAACCATTCGGAAGCTTCTTGGCAAAAACGAATTAACATTCCTATCGAATTTATGTTTGGAAAATAACCCTTATGAAGAAACTACTTTTTATCTTTTTAATTACATCAACTGCTTTTGCCCAAAACGCAAATAGAAAATTTATTTCCATCACTACTGACAAAAACTTTTGTAAAATAAAAGTAAGCGACGGTTCGTATCAAATTCGTTTTCTTTCGGATAAAATCATTGAAACAACTTTTATTCCCAATGGCGAAAAGTACAACCCAACATCAGACCTTGTCGTATTGAACGAAAATAAAAGTCCAAATTGGAAAATTTCGAAAGATGCCAATAGCAACTCTTTCGCTTTTAACGACTTGGCTGTAGAAGTGATTAAAAATCCGTTTCAAATTATATACAAACACAAAGGTGCAACAATCCTCTCGGAAAAATCAGGATATACAAAACGTAAACACATTCCATTGGAAAACGTAAAAGGAAACATTGTTTACGACTCTACCGAAGTGTTACAGTTTAATATTGCTCCTGATGAAGTACTTTATGGTGGCGGTTCGCGTGCTTTGGGCATGAATAGACGCGGCAACCGTTTAGCACTTTATAACCGAGCACAATATGGTTATGAAACCCGTGCCGAACTCATGAATTTCTGTATTCCTGTAGTGTTATCTTCAAAATTATATGCCGTTCATTTTGATAATGCTGCTATTGGTTATCTCGATTTGGATAGTAAAAAGAACAACACTTTAGAGTATGAAACTATCTCTGGTAG
Source organism: Flavobacterium dankookense (assembly GCF_004362665.1). Classification (GTDB taxonomy): domain Bacteria; phylum Bacteroidota; class Bacteroidia; order Flavobacteriales; family Flavobacteriaceae; genus Flavobacterium; species Flavobacterium dankookense. Next base: position 150,459 of record NZ_SNXR01000014.1, read on the forward strand.
AAAGACTTATCAAGTAGTAGTAGGCAATTCTTGGGAAAATTTAGTCCAAAACTACACTAACTTAACCGGAAAACAACCGCTTCCACCACGTTGGGCTTTTGGTAATTTCTCTTCTCGATTTGGATATCATACGCAGGAAGAAGTAAAGAAAACCATTAAAAAATTTCAAGACAGTAACATTCCAGTCGATGCTATAATTCTCGATTTATATTGGTTTGGGAAAACTGTTCAAGGCACAATGGGAAATCTCGATTGGGACAAAGATAATTTCCCTAATCCTGAAAAAATGATTGCTGATTTGAATGCCAAAGGTGTCAAAACCGTTTTAATTACAGAACCATTCATTCTTACTACATCGTCTAAATGGCAGGAAACGGTAGACAAAAAGGTACTTGCAACGCTCAAAAACGGAAAGCCCGCAACATGGGATTTCTATTTTGGGAATACTGGAATTGTTGATGTATTCAAGCCGGAAGGTTCAGCATGGTTTTGGAATGTTTATAAACGACTAATTAATCAAGGTGTTGCCGGTGTTTGGGGCGATTTAGGCGAACCTGAAGTGTTTCCTAGCTTTGCAAATACCGCAAAAGGAACCGCAGATGAAGTACACAATATCTATGGACACAATTGGGCAAAACTCATTGCCGATGGTTATAAAAAAGAATTCGCAACCCAACGTCCATTCATCTTAATGCGTTCTGGATATTCGGGTTCACAACGTTTTGGAATGATACCTTGGTCTGGAGATGTTTCAAGAAGTTGGGGTGGTTTACAATCCCAAATGGAAATTGCCCTTCAAATGGGTATGCAAGGTTTAGCCTATATGCATTCAGATTTGGGAGGATTTGCTGGCGATTACTTTGATAATGAATTGTATCTAAGATGGTTGCAGTATGGTGTTTTCAACCCAGTTTTCCGTCCACATGCGCAGGAAGACGTCGCTTCTGAAGTTGCTTACAAAGATGTTGACACCAAGGAAGTAGCCAAGAAAGCTGTCGAACTTCGTTATCAATTGCTGCCTTATAACTACAATTTGGCTTTCGAAAATACTACAAAAGGAACACCATTAATGCGTCCATTATTTTTTGAAGAACCACAGAATACTGCTTTATTAGGCAAATCGGATGGCTATTTTTGGGGTAATGACTTCTTGATTTACCCAATAACGCAACGTGGTCAAACCCAAAAAGAAGTCTATTTCCCTAAATCGAGTAATTGGTATGACTTTTACTCTGGTAAAAAACACGAAGCGGGAACAACGCAAACCGTAGTAACCAACAAAGAGAATATTCCAACTTTTGTTCGTGGTGGAAGCTTCATCCCGATGAGCAAAATTGTGCAAAACACTACCCAATACAACCTCAACAGCTTTGATGTACATTATTTCTTTGATGAGAAAGCTACAACATCGAAGTTAAATCTATACAACGATGATGGTCTCACTGCGAACAGCTTTGAAAATCAAAAATTCGAGAAATTCGACTTTAGAAGTAAGTTCAAAAACAACACGCTAAACATCAAAGTCGAATATGACCAAGCCTATGCTAATGCTACCAGCAAAAAAGTAACCTTGATTGTGCATGGTTTTACTCAAAAACCCACCAACATCAACCTGAATGATAAAAAATTAAATCCATCGGAATATACCTTCGATAGCAACTTGTTGAAAATTACTTTGGATTGTCCACTTGACATTATGAATGACCTTGAAATCAAATTATAATATGAAAAAGATAACTGCCTTACTCCTACTTTCAATCGCTTTTGGTTGTAATTCCACCAAAGAGACTGTTTCAAAAAACACTACCAAAACCCCTTTCGTTTGGGAAAGTGCCAATGTCTATTTTTTACTACTTGACCGCTTCCAGAATGGCAATCCATCGAATGATAACATCATCAAACGCGATAAACCTACTGGTCCATTGCGCGGTTTTGAAGGTGGCGACCTTCGTGGTATCATTCAAAAACTGGACGATGGTTACTTTACCAACTTGGGCATCAATGCCATTTGGATGACACCAGTGGTAGAACAAATTCATGGCAATGTAGATGAAGGAACTGGAAACACTTACGGTTTTCATGGCTATTGGACGAAAGATTGGACGGCTATTGACCCAAGTTATGGCACGCGCGCCGACCTAAAAGAACTAGTGGACAAAGCGCATGCTCGTGGTATTAGAATTATGCTCGATGCGGTAATCAATCATACAGGTCCAGTTACAGAATTAGATCCTGCTTATCCTAGTGATTGGGTTAGGACTTCGCCAAAATGTACCTACAACTCCTATGATACGTATATAAATTGTACATTGGTGGAAAACCTTCCCGATGTATTGACGGAAAGTAACCAAAACGTAGCCTTGCCGCCAATGTTAGTTGAAAAATGGAAAAAAGAAGGACGCTATGAACAAGAAGTAGCCGAACTCGATGCTTTTTTTAAGAAGACAGGTTATCCTCGTGCGCCAAAATACTACATTATGAAATGGTTGGCCGATTACATTGCCGATTTTGGAATTGATGGCTATCGTGCTGACACCGTAAAACATACACAAGAAGATATTTGGAAAGATTTTCAAGCCGTATGCCAATCTACTTTTGATGAATACAAGAAAAACAATCCATCAAAAGTGTTAGACAACAACAAATTCTTTACTGTGGGCGAAGTATATGGTTATAATATCGGTGCCAAAAGGCTTTATGATTTCGGAGATAAGAAAGTTGATTATTATGCTAATGGGTTTACGAGTTTAATCAATTTTGATTTTAGAAACGAAGCCAAACTTCCTTATGAAGAGCTTTTCGGAAAATACAATTCGATACTACAAAATGATTTAAAAGGTTATTCTGTGATGAATTATACAACTTCTCATGACGATGGTTGGCCTTTTGACAAAAAAAGAGAACGCACCTTTGAAGCAGGAACCAAACTATTGCTTGCGCCAGGAATTGCTCAAGTATATTATGGCGATGAAAGTGCCAGAAACCTAGACATTGCTGGAGCACAAGGCGATGCTACTTTGCGTTCTTTCATGAATTGGGAAGAACTCAAAACGGATACTTCTAAAAAAGAACTATTGCTACATTATCAAAAGTTAGGCTTGTTTAGATCCAATCATCCAGCTGTTGGAGCCGGTAATCACCAAAAAATTTCGGCTGCGCCTTATGTGTTTTCTCGTTCATTTGCCAAAGAAAATTATACAGATGCAGTAGTAGTTGGTTTGGATTTACCCGTTGGACCAAAAGAAATTACAGTAGGCACTATTTTCTCAAATGGAACTAAGGTAAAAGATGCCTATTCTGGCAAAGTTTCTATCGTTTCTAATGGAAAAGTAGCGGTTGACAGTCCGTTTAGCATTGTTTTATTGGAGAAAAACTAAGCACTTTTCCCTCCTTTATTTAGCAAAAAACACCTTTCTACTTTTGTGTACTTGTTAGCTAGTTTAAACAATATATCACAAAATTAGAAAGGTGTATTTTTTTGTATTTTTCAAACCATATACCTATTTTTTATTTCGTAACTATATGTTTTTCAGCAGTATGAAGTAGATAAATATTTCAAAAGAAACTATTCAGCACACAATTTTTTAGTAGAAGATGTTAAATAAAAAATAATACTTAATTAAATTTGTATCTTTAATTGTAATATTGGTTTACTACAACTTTATTATAATAACATAGTTTATGGGTTTTAATTATTTAGAAATAGAAAGGGTAGAAAAGCTCACCAAAAAAGAGTTTATAAACAATTACTACAAGAAGCAAAAGCCTGTTGTAATCACAAATCAAATAGAAGATTGGCCTGCTTTTGCAAAATGGAATTTTGACTATATCAGAGAGATGGCTGGTAATCAAAAAGTACCATTATATGATAGTCGAAAGACGGATTATACTAAAAAGGTAAACGAACCTGACTTTACCATGACCATGTCGGAGTATATCGACATATTAGAAAAAGGTCCAACAGATTTACGCATCTTTTTATACAATTTATTAAAAGATGTACCCGCGTTAAAAGCCGATATGAAATGGCCTAACTTAGGACTACGATTGATTAAAAGCCTACCATTAGTTTTTTTTGGTGGTGAAAACGCAAAAGTGTTTATGCATTATGATATTGACTTTCCTAATCTATTTCATATTCATTTTGCAGGAAAAAAACAATGCGTATTGGTAGATCCAAAGGAAACCAAATACATGTACAGACTGCCCTATTCGTGGATATGTAATGAAGATATTGATTTTGACAATCCTGACTTTGAGAAGTTTCCAGCGCTAAAAAAAGTGACACCCTACATCACTACTTTAGAGCATGGCGAAATGTTATATATGCCCGAAGGTTGGTGGCATTATATGAAATACCAAACTCCTGGGTTTTCATTAAGCTTACGTTCATTAGCTGGCAGACCAAGTAACCTATTAAAAGGGTTTGCCAATGTGTTTTTTATTCGTCATTATGACAACTGGATGCGGAAGCGTAAAGGACAAGCATGGTTAGACTATAAAGACCAAGAAGCCATACGTCGAACAAATGAATTAGTAAAATAATGATTACCATTGCCCATCGTGGTGCAAATGAACACAACCTAGAAAACACTATTGCTTCCTTTAAAAAAGCAGTCGAAATGAAGGTGGACATGATTGAACTTGATGTTCGTCTTAGTCAAGATGCTATTCCTGTGGTAATCCATGATGCTACTGTTGATAGAACAACATCAACTAATGGAAACGTTGCTGATTTTTCTGCAAAAGAACTCCAGCAACTGGGAGTTCCAACGCTAGCCGATGTTTTTACATTAGTAAAAAATCAATGTAGCATTAATATTGAAATAAAAGAATATGAGGCTACACAACCCGTTTTAGATATGTTGCAATCAGCAGCATTTGATGTAGAAAAAATCATTATTTCTAGTTTTGATTGGTATGTGCTAAAAGATATACGCTTTCAAAACGGTACTATTAAACTTGGGGTTTTAACTGAAACCTATTTAGACTTAGCCATTGACTTTGCTACTTTTATCAAAGCCTTTGCTATTCATCCGTATTATCATTTGCTCACCATACAAAACGTTGAAAAAATCAAAGAAAAAGGATTGAAACTTTACACTTGGACGGTAAATGAGCCAGAAGATATTACCTTTGTCAAACAATTGGGTGTTGATGGCATTATCACGGATTATCCTGAAAGAGTTTAGATGCTTTTTTGTCATTTCGAGGCACGAGAAATCGCATAACGCTGACATACTAGTGTGATTTCTCCTTTGTCGAAATGACAAGAGTGATAAAATAAAAAATATAAACAGTACAAAAAAGTAAATTATTTCTCTTTTTGTCATTTCGAGGCACGAGAAATCGCATCATGTGATAAACGTTATATGATTTCTCCTTCGTCGAAATGACAAGAGTGATAAAATAAAAAATATAAACAGTACAAAAAAGTAAATTATTTCTCTTTTTGTCATTTCGAGGCACGAGAAATCGCATCATGAGATAAACGTTATGTGATTTCTCCTTCGTCGAAATGACAAAGCGTACATTTTATAAAATATAATTATAGGCAAATAGTAACATGATTTCAAAATACGATATTATCCTTGTTGGCGGTGGTGCGGCAGGTTTTTTTACCGCTATTAATATAGCGGAAAGAAACCCTAAGCTTAAAATTGCAATTCTTGAACGAGGTAAAACCGTGTTGGAGAAAGTTCGTATTTCGGGAGGCGGACGATGCAATGTTACTCATGCTGAATTTGTTCCAAAAGAATTAGCCAAAAATTATCCTCGTGGTGAAAAGGAACTCATTGGACCGTTTCATCAATTCTGTAGTGGCGATACGATTGAATGGTTTGCCAATCATGGTGTTGAACTTAAAATCGAAGACGATGGACGCATGTTTCCTACTACTGATAGTTCGCAAACCATAATTGATTGTTTCTTGCAAGCCGTTCAGCGGTTAAAAATTGATGTATTGACAGGGCAAAGCGTTCAATCCATCTTTCAAGGCACCGATTATTGGAAGGTAGAAACCAATCACGAAACGTATTCGTGCCAAAAACTAATTATGACTACCGGAAGCAACCCAAAAGTGTGGGAAATGCTACAAAACATTGGTCACAATATTGTTCCACCTGTTCCATCATTATTTACATTTAATATAAAAGATGCGCGCATCAAGGATTTAATGGGCATATCGGCAGTAGCAACCGTAAAAGTAAAAGGCACCAAATTAGAAGCTTCGGGTCCAACATTGATTACCCATTGGGGAATGTCGGGTCCAGGCATATTGCGTTTGTCGGCTTGGGGTGCAAACCTTTTAGCAGAAAAGAATTATCAATTTACCATTCAAGTCAACTGGTTAAATGATGCCACATTGGAAGAAACTGTTGAAATACTGAAAGAGCTGAAAGCCATCCATTCAAAAAAAATAATTTCTAAGAAATCGCCGTTTGATTTCCCTAATCGTTTGTGGGAAAGTTTGGTGCAAGCGGCAGGTATTGGTACTTTTTCTACTTCAAGTGATAGTCAAGACGTAAAATGGGCTGATGTTTCAAACAAACAACTACTAGCGTTGGCAACCCAATTGACTAATGGCGAGTTTCAAGTGAATGGTAAAAGTACATTTAAGGAAGAATTTGTTACTGCAGGCGGCATTGCTTTAAAAGAAATCAATTTTAAAACTATGGAAAGTAAGTTGCTACCTAACTTATACTTTGCGGGCGAAATTGTAAACATTGATGCCATCACGGGAGGTTTCAATTTTCAAAATGCATGGACTAGTGGTTTTATTCTTGCCTCTGAAATTTCTAAATAATAGCCTACTCCTATGGTATTATACTTTAAAATTATTATTTTACAATAACTTACTACGTCATTAGGTCTAAAAACAAGTAAATGCAAGTCTATTCCTTTAGTACTATTTACATAATCGTTTTTTTTAAGCTAGTTTACTATAGTAATATTCCCTAAAATTTTTATTTCTGTATATCTTACAGCAGTAACCTACACGTAAATTTATTTTTATGCCCTTATTACTGTTGTTTTTTATATCTATTGATTTGTTTATCTTCATTTTCAAAAGGTAATAATAATAAAAATTTTCTTAATTTTTAACAAATTTTTAACATTTAACAAAATACAACATATAAAAATATTTATAAGATTTGTAATACTAAATTTTACTTGTTTTTGTATAAGTATATAGTATCAAAAGTCTAACCAAAAAAATATTTTATTATGAGTAACACCAATCTACCCTTAGAAGAAACTTTAAAAATTAACAAAAAAAGCAATGTTCCTACGTCTGATATTGATTTAGGAAAAGTAGTAACCGATGTAAGTGCTACTTGGCTAACTAAACCCGAATTAACCTTGTTGTGGACTAATCAAATTGCATTTAATGATACTGCAGTTGATTATAACAAAGACTTAACCGAACGATTAGCGCTAGGTGGCGATAGACCACAAATTACTCAAACCATAAAAGATTTAGATGTAACTATTAATGAACATTTATCGTATGTAAAAGATATGATAACCAAAAAGTATAAGAAAAAAAATGCTACCAGTTATTATCCCGCATTTGGCATAGTATATAGAAATAAAAGATATGCAATTCCTTCAGACCAAAATACACGTTTGGCATCATTAAAATTAATGTTAAGTGGTCTAGTTGCACATGGATTTGAAGCCGATGAATTTGGCACTGCCTTTTGGCAACCTATTCATGACCAGTATGAACTATTTGTAAATAATGCAAGCACTACCGATGGCAATGTTTCTGCCAAAGTAAGTAGCAAAAACACGTATAAGAAAGAATTGAATAAAACGCTACGCGCACTGATAAATCTAATCAAAGCCAACTATCCCGATACCTACAAGGCAGAGTTGAGAACTTGGGGTTTTCAAAAGGAAAAATATTAATAGCAAATGCCCTAAATTATTTAGGGCATTTTGCATTACATTAATTTATATATTTGAAAATCAAACCAATCAACCTTTTATGAAAAAACAATTACTATTATTTGTTCTGTTATGTTTAAGTTTTGTTAGTCATGCGCAGTTTTTTGAAGGATTTGAAAATACAATAGGTCCAAATGCCCTACCATCAACCATTTGGCCACTTAATAGTGGAGACTGGACTGTTTTTAATACTCCTACTGATAATCCACAAAGATGGTCTATAACAACTATAAATGAATCGCCTGATTATGTTTATGGAGGAGAAAATGCTGCCTTTTGCAATCGTTCTAATTTTGCTGCAAATGAAATTATTGAAAATTATTTAGTTACACCGGTAATTACTGTTCCAAATGATCCTATTCTTAGTTTCTATACTCGTACTTTTCAATTAGGAAATCAGGGAACAAAGTTTCAAATAAAAGTAGCCCCAGCAACAGCAAATCCAACAGACCCAAACTCATATGTTTTACTACAGGAATGGGATGAAACGACATTATCTGATGAATATTTTAGCAATTATGTACCGAAAAATGTTACCTTAGATGAGGTTGTAGGCCTAGATATATACATTGCATTTGTGATGAAACGAGATCCCGTAGCTGGAAATTTTATGAGTGATCGATGGTTAATTGATAATGTAGGTATTAATTCAAATGCTGCTATTTATCACCCGAACAATTGTGACGAAAAATTTATTTTAAAAGCATTTTTAGATACTAATGGTAATTCTATAAAAGATGATGGGGAACCAAAATTTATTTATGGAACATACATTTACCAAATAAATAATTCAACAACAAGCCTATTTGGTTATACAACTACAGACGACTTCATTATCTGTAATTCTAATTCTTTAAATACATTTGATATTAGTTATCAAGTTTTTGATAATTTAAATACACTATATTCTTGCAATGTAAATTATAGTGACGTATCAATTCAAAATGATGACGGTATAGCTACCTTATACTTTCCTGTAAATGTAATAAATGCTCAAAATAATGTTAGCATTAACTTATATACAAATCAAAATCCGAGAGCAGCATCTAATTATACAATTAATTTAACTTATAAAAATAAATCTAATACTACTGCTAGTGGAAAAATTACATTTACAAAAGACAATCTAGTAACTATTAACTCAATATCACAAACAGGAACATTGAACAGTACTGATGGTTTTACTTTTGATTATATAAATTTAGAACCATTTGAAACTAGACACATTAGTGTTATTTTAAGTGTTCCAAATATACCTACTGTTGAACTTGGGGATTATTTAACTCATTCAGCTACTATTACAGTAGACAATGATGTCGACTTAAATGACAATTCCTCTTCTATAACTAATATGGTTGTTGCTGCCTATGACCCAAATGATAAAATGGAATCGCATGGAGAAAAAATTGTTTTTGATACTTTTACTGATGACTACCTTATTTATACCATTCGATTTGAAAATACAGGTAATGCTAATGCGGAATTTATACGAATAGAAGATACTTTAAATACTCAATTGGATGAAAACACATTTGAATTTATATCTTCAAGCCATGAAGTTAATGTGTTAAAAAATGCTTCAAAACTTACTTTCTATTTTAGTGATGTCAATTTGCCGCCAAGCATTCCTGATACTGATATTGGAAAAGGTTATTTGCAATTTAAGATAAAACCAAAACCTGGTTTTGCCGTTGGCGATATTATTCCAAATACTGCTGAAATATATTTTGATTATAATCCAGCAATTATAACTAATACATTTAATACTGTGTTTGTTGAAACTTTAAATTCGAACTCTTTTTCAAAACAAAATATTTTGATTTATCCAAATCCAGCAACTAGTAACGTAAACATCGAACTTAATAGTTCTGATGAAAACATCCATTCGATACAAGTAGTTGATATGTTGGGTAAAATAGTTTTAAATCAACAAAATATCACAAGTAACAATATTACAATTAATACTTCACTGTTATCAAAAGGTATTTATTTGATAAAAATAAATTCTGAAAACAATAATTATTTAGTAGAAAAACTAATTATTAAATAACATTATTTTAGATGTATGAAGCTCTAAAATGACGAAGCCATCATGTCACATTAATTTATATATTTGGAAATCAAATCAATCAACCTTTTATGAAAAAACAATTACTATTCTTTGTTCTGTTATGTTTAAGTTTTGTTAGTCATGCACAATTTCAAACACCAACACCTCTTGTAGTGTGTGATGATAATAATGATCAATTTTCTACATTTGATTTAACTACTAAAATCCCTGAAATATTAGGGAATGAAAATCCGAATGATTATAATGTCAATTTTTATTCTTCTTTTTCGGACGCCCTTAATGACGCTAATGTAATCTCAAATCCAAATAATTATGTAAATGTTTTTTCAGCAGTACAAACATTAGGAGTTAGAATTACTAACATTATAACTAATTCATTTGATATAGTAACTCTTGATGTTAGAGTATTACCATCTCCAGTATTTGGTGCTCCAATACTAAATGCTTGTGCAGATAATGGTGTTTATGTATTTGATTTAAGTAGTGTAGAAGAGCAAATTTTGTCTCCAACCAATATTGACCCTGGTGATTTAACATTAGCTTTCTATATGACGGAAATTGATGCTCAAACTAATAGTAATCCTTTACCCTATTATTATACTACGCAGGAACCTCTTAGTGTAATTTATCTAAAAGCTACAATAATAAATTTTGAATGTGACTCTGTTTATGCTTTAACACTGGTTGGAGAAGATTGTGGCGGTGGACCTTGTGAAACGCCTACAAATATATTTATTGAACAAACTACGAGTAATTCATTTAATTTAGATTGGTCAGCTGTTGCTGGTGCTACATATGAAGTATATGTAACTGCTTATGATGGTCCTGATCCAACTCCAAATACGGTTGGTACTAGTACTGGTAGTGTTAGTAACTATGCCATAACAAACTTAGATTGTAATTCAGTATTCAAATGTTTTGTTCGTGCTATTTGTTCAAATGGTGGAACTTCTGAATGGTCTAGTGCTATTCTTTTTGAAACGGTGGACTGTACTGGTGGACCATGTGAAACGCCTAATAATTTAGTCGTAACTAATGTTACTTCAACATCAGCAATTATTAGTTGGGATGGTAACTTGAATACTAGTTGGGAAATTTATTTGAGTGATGCTAATAGTGAAGCACCAACTGCAAACACGGTTGGAATTGCGGTTAATGTTAATCCATATGAAGTTACTGGCTTAGTATGTGGCACTGCTTATAAATACTATGTTCGTTCGCTATGTGATAATGAAGTGTCAGCTTGGAGTGGAGGATTTACTTTTCAAACTTATGGCTGTAATTCTTTCATTCCTATTACTGTAAATAATAATGCTACACCTGCTGAATTAGTGATTAATGTTTTATTGAGCAATACATGTGCGGTTGCTACTAACATAGTAACGCAAGGCAGCTGTGGTGTTGGCTATTTTACTAACAATGGTGGTCAATTTCCATTTGCAGAAGGAGTTGTTATCCGTTCGGGTTATGTACCTAATTCTGGAGGCGCTTATACAGCTGTTAATGAAAGTAGTAGTTGTTCTCAAACGGGTGATGTTGATTTAACAGGCATTGTAGCATCTTTAGGACAGTCAGGTACAGTAACTGATGCTACTTCAGTTAAATTTAATTTTACTGCTATTTCAAATTTATTGTCATTTAATTTCCTTTTTGCATCTAATGAATATGGAAGTTATCAATGTAACTTCTCTGATGTATTTGGGTTTATCTTAACTGATATCGAAACAGGTGTAAAACAAAACATTGCTTTAGTTCCTGGGACTAATACACCAATTTCTACTACTACTATTAGAAATAATACTCATAACGGAAGTTGTGTTTCGGTTAATCCGCAATTCTTTGATGTTTATAATGTAAATAATCCCGCTAGTACGACTAACTTTAAAGGACAAACGGTTCCAATGACGGCATTTGCTGCTTTAACACCTGGCCGTCAGTATTCTTTGAAATTGGCAGTTGGTGATTATAATGACACTATGTTTGATTCGGCAGTGTTTATAGAAGGTGGCAGTTTTGCTTTTGGTAATCAATGCCAAGATAATATACAATTAGTAGCTTTTGTTGATAGTAATAATAACGGAACAAAAGATAATGGTGAAGTACCATTTTCGCAAGGAACATTTAATTATGTAGTTAATAATGATGGGAATGAAATTATAAACCAATCGTCTAATGGAGCGTTCTATATCTTCCCAGAAGATGTCACTAATAGTTATGACATTACGTTTTCGGTTTATCCAGAGTTGGCAACATATTTTAACACCTCAACTTCGTTTATCGATGTAGTTCATGTAACTGGTGGAGCTAATATTTATTATTTCCCGATAGCTAATCCAGTAGCTTATAGTGATGTTGAAGTGGCGGTAACGTCTTTTCAATCACCAAACCCAGGATTTACTTATTATAACACAATCATTTATAAAAACAATGGTATTACTCCAGCTACAGGAACGCTAGAGTTTATACACGACAGTGTGTTAACGCTTGCAGGTGTGTCTGAAATAAGCATTACCCCTATTACAAATGGATTTACATTTGAATATGCTGATTTATTACCTGGAGAAACACGTACGATATATGTGTATTTTACTGTTCCTACTATTCCAACGGTTAGTTTAGGGCAAATGGTTACAAATACATTAACATCAACAAACACTGGTGATATTGCTCCTGCTAACAATAGCTTTGAATTTACTCAAGAAATAGTTGGTTCTTATGATCCAAATGATAAACAAGAAGCACATGGTGGTACTATCGGAATTGATGAGTTTACTGCAAACGATTATTTATATTATACGATACGTTTCCAAAATACGGGAACGGCTAATGCACAGTTTGTTCGTTTAGTAGATGATTTAGATACTAGATTTGATGCGACAAGTATTAGAATGGTTGCTGCCAGTCATAATTATACTTTTACAAGAACCGACATGAACTTAGTTTGGAAATTTGACCAAATCAATCTACCGCCACAGATGGTAAATGAAGAAAAAAGTAATGGTTTTGTACAGTTTAAAATCAAATTAAAACCAGGTTTTGAAGTGGGTGATATAGTTCCTAATACAGCTGAGATTTATTTTGACTATAATCCTGCTATTGTTACCAATACTTTCAATACGGAATTTGTAGAAACATTAGGCAATGATGAATTTACAACTGCAACAATAGCGGTGTATCCTAATCCTGCTAGAGATGTTGTTACTATTAGCAACATGGGCACAGAAGGAATTAGTCAAATTACTATTTATGAAGTAAGCGGTAAGAAAGTGTTTAGCCAAACGAAATCTTTTGATGCTCTAACGACTATCAATGTTTCTGATTTTGCCAAAGGAATATACTTGGTAGAAATAGTATCTGAAAATAAAGTAAAATTGACTAAGAAGTTAGTTATTAAATAGATATAAATAATGAAAAAAATAGTAAACCTAGTTATTATCCTTTTGATAGGAATTTTCAATGCTTCTTACGCTCAACAATGTAATTCTGTTTTTACCGATAATGGAGGAGCAATTGCAAATTATTCTAATGATGCCAACATTACAACAACCATTTGCCCTAATAATGCAGGTGATTTTGTTACCGTTACCTTTACTTCATTTAACACAGAAAGTACTTGGGATGGATTGTATGTTTATGATGGTAACACTATCACTGCTCCGCAAATAGCAAGCACTAATGGAGTAGGAAATGGTCCATTAACGATGCCTGGCGCCTTTTGGGGAACTGCTATGCCTGGTCCTTTTACATCAACTAGCCCAGATGGTTGTTTAACCTTTCGTTTTTTAAGCGATGGTGCATTTAATGAAGCAGGATGGTTTGCTAATGTAACTTGCACACCATTTCCAGTTTGTGCAAAACCAAACAGTTTGAATGTTTCAAATATTACTGCAACATCTGCTTTGTTGAATTGGAATCAATTACCAAATCCTGATGCTAGTGTTGCTACTAATTGGGAATATTTGGTTTTGCCTTGTGGTGTTCCACAACCAATGGATACTACTATTGGAGTTAGCACTAGTAGTAATCCTTTATTAATTTCTGATTTAGAACCTAATACTTGTTATGATGTCTATGTTAGAGCGGTTTGTAATGCTAATGAAAAAAGCGAATGGTCAGCTAAGATTAGTTTGCGAACACTATGTTTACCATTAACTTTTCCATATATAGAAACATTTAACAGTAACTCAGCAACCGAAAATTGTTGGACAGTTGTAAATCTAAATAATGATAATGATGCTTGGGATTTAAACTATACACAAAACCCATTTGACGGTAATCAATCTGCAATGATGTATACTGATGGTAATGGTGGTGATAACAATGATTGGCTGATTTCTCCTCAAGTAGCACTTACAGGAAACCAAAGATTACGATTTAGATATAGAGTCCAATCAGTTGCAGAACCTAATGAATTTAGAGTTATGTTATCTACTACTGGTAGTAATCCTGCTGATTTTACAGAAACTTTAATTCCATTAAATTCCTATAATAATATCCAATACTTAGAAAGAACTATTAATTTAAGTAACTATACAGGAATTGCTAATATTGCATTTCATGTTCGAACAGGAGTATTAGATGGCTGGAGATTATATATTGATAGAATTATCATTGAAAATATTCCAACTTGTTTTGAAAGTGCTAATATAGCTATGACAAGTAATTCGACAACTTCTGCTGAATTTAGTTGGACAGATAACAATAATACACCTCCACAGCAGTGGGAGTTATTAGCATTACCTTTTGGTTCTGACGAACCTAATTATTATTTGCCTGTAGGGACAGGAAGTTTAGTTACAACCAATCCTGCAACAATTTCAAACCTTATACCAACAACACAATATACATTGTTTATTAGAGCTATTTGTTCTGACACAGATAGAAGTGCTTGGACTTTAGGTTATAATTTTAGTACAGAACCTCCTAATGATGATTGTGCTAATGCTATCATTGTACCTGTAAACAATAGTTCAAGCTGTGCTCAGATAACATCAGGAACTATAAATGGTTCATCCGCATCAACAAATGCTTTACCCCAAGTTTGTGTTGGTACTGCAGATGATGATGTATGGTTTCGATTTATTGCAACAGATAATACTCATGCTATTGCATTACAAAGTGTTGTTGGTACAACAACAAATTTAAATCATGCTGTATATACGGGAGAATGTACGAATTTAACACCTATGTATTGTAGTGCTGCTAATCAATTTTCAAGTCTAGCAACTAATTTAACTGTTGGACAAACTTATTTTATTAGAATATATTCTAACTCAAATGTTGTGCAAACTGTTAACTTCGATATTTGCATCTCTACACCTTCAACCTGTGCTACTGCAAAGAGTGTTTGTGGTGTTAATGTTTTTGCTAATACCACTGGAGTTGGAAGTTTAGGTACTATAGGTTGTTTAAACACTTCTCCTAATGCAACTTTCTTTAATTTGAAAGTATCAGAGAATGGTCCAATAAATTTCTTGCTTACCCAATCTACCTCACTAAATGGAAATCCAAATTTAGATGTTGACTACGTAGCTTGGGGTCCATTTACATCACAGGAAATTGCTTGTAATGCTATAAGTAATGGTGCATTACCCTTAACTGGATTAACAACTGGTTGTAGTTATTCTCCTAATAATATAGAAACTTTTACTATTGCCAATGCACTAGCTGGAGAACATTATATATTATTAGTTACTAATTATAGTGATGAGCCTGGTTTTATAACTATCTCTCAAACGAATGTAAATGAGGTTGGCGCTGGTTCTATTGACTGTGATGGTATCCGATTAAATGCTTTTATTGATACTAATAATAATGGAACGCAAGAAACTGGTGAAGTTAACTTTCCATTAGGTCAGTTTCATTATGAAGTAAATAATGATGGTGTTGTACATAATATCATATCACCAACAGGACGTTATACTATTTTTGATACTGATGCAACAAATAACTACAGTATAGATTATTCTATCAATGCGGATTATACTGCTATGTATAGTGTTAGTACAAGTTATTCTAATGTGAATATTGCTACTGGTGGATTAACCACCTATAATTTTCCTGTTACAATAATCCAAAACTATGATGATATTGCTGTTTCGATAGCGCCTGTAAATGCACCAAGAGCTGGTTCTACTTATCAAAATAAAATCACAATTACTAATAACGGTAATCAAGCTATTGCATCAGGAATACTATCTTTTACTAATGATAATAATCTTACGATTAATAATATAACTCCAGCAGGAAGTTCAACTAACACAAATGGCTTTACTTATCCATTTAGCAATTTACTTCCTTTTGAAAGTATATCACTTATTGTTACGTTACAAGTACCAACTATTCCAAATATATCGATAGGACAATTATTAACCAATTCCGCAAATATATCATTTGATGACACTGTTGATGAAAATAATAGTTCCTCTTTAACGCAGGCAGTTATTGCGGCTTATGATCCAAATGACAAAACGGAAAGTCATGGTGAAAAAATTCTATTTTCATCATTTAACGAAGGAGATTACTTGGATTACACCATTCGATTTGAAAACACTGGAAATATTGCTGCATTGGAAGTTGTAGTTACTGATTTATTGGATGAAAAATTAGATGAGAGTTCATTAATAATGTTGTCATCAAGTCATAATTATACACTAGATAGGGTTGAAAAATTACTTACTTGGACTTTTAAAGACATTCAACTACCTGTATCTGTGCCAAATTCAACTATTGGAAAAGGTTATATTAATTTTAAGATAAAACTTAAACCAGGTTTTGCTGTAGGTGATATTATTCCAAACACAGCAAATATCTATTTTGATACCAATCCAGCAATAGTAACAAATACTTATGAAACTGAATTTGTAGAAACATTAAGTACTGTAGAATTTAACGCTACAACTATAACGCTATATCCTAACCCAGCCAAAGATAATTTCATTATTAGTAATACAGGTGCAGAAAGCATTACTCAAATTACTATTTATGAGGTTAGTGGTAAGAAAGTGTTTGGTCAAACGAAATCTTTTGAAACTCTAACAACAATCAATGTTTCTGATTTTGCCAAAGGAATATACTTAGTAGAACTAATCTCAGAAAACAAAACAAAATTAATAAAGAAGTTAGTTATACGATAAACAAAAAAAGTCCCGATTAATCGGGACTTTTTTTTATCGGTTTAAATACCAAACACTAAAGGTTAAAACAGTTGCAAAACTTACCCAAGCTAAATAAGGAAGTAAAAGGTAAGCTGCAATTTTATCAATATTTTTGAACTGTTTATACGTTTCATATATCATTAACCAAAGTAAAATAATTTCAATTGATGCTAAAAAAGGGTTTTGTAATCCAAAAAACAAAAAGGACCACAAGGCATTTAACGCTAATTGAATTAAAAAAAACAAAAAAGCTTTTTTAACGTTTATTTCATCAACTTCTAATTTGTTCCAAACTCTTCCTGCGGCATAACCCATTAAAATATATAACGCTGTCCAAACAGGTGCAAAAACCCAATTAGGTGGATTGAAACTCGGTTTATTTAAATCAGCATACCAAGTAGGTATATTTTCTCGAGTAACAATACTAGAAAAATATCCAACCGCTAAACAAGTCATTATTACAGTTGCTATTCTTAGAATTTTTTGCATGATAAAAAAGATTTAGCCAAATATACTATAGATTTATAAACTATTTTTAAAAAAAGTATCTTTGCCAAAAAATTAGTTATGGTTTCTGAAAAGGATTTTATTTCAACCGAAGTTGCAACAATTGAAAAAGGTGGTTTTCAATGGAGTGCGCCAAGCAATATCGCTTTAGTGAAATATTGGGGCAAAAAAGAAAATCAGATACCTGCTAATCCATCCATAAGTTTTACTCTGAATAATTGTAAAACGATTACCAAATTAGATTTCTCAAAAAAAGAAACAAACGATACATTTTCATTCGAATTATTATTTGAAGGAAAACCGAAAGAAGATTTCAAACCAAAAATTCAAAAATTCTTTGAACGTATTGAAAAATATTGTCCTTATTTAAAACAATATCATTTCATCATTGATACAGAAAATACTTTTCCACATAGTTCTGGAATTGCCTCATCCGCTTCAGGAATGGCAGCTTTATCGATGAATATTATGAGTTTAGAAAAAGCAATATCCCGAAACTTCGGGACAGAAATGACGGATGAATTCTTCTACCAAAAAGCATCTTTTTTAGCACGATTGGGTTCGGGAAGTGCGTGTAGAAGTGTAAAAGGAAATGTAGTTGTTTGGGGCGAACACAAAGAAATTTCAACTAGTTCTGATTTATTTGGAGTAGCATTTCCGTCGCAACTTCATGAAAATTTCCACAATTATCAAGATACAATTTTATTAGTAGATAAAGGCGAAAAACAAGTTTCGAGCACAGTTGGTCACGATTTAATGCACAATCATCCTTATGCTGAAAAACGTTTTGAACAAGCGCACACCAATTTATCGGCATTAAAAAAAGTATTAGAAAACGGAAATTTAAATGAATTCATCAAAATTGTAGAAAGCGAAGCACTGACTTTACACGCTATGATGATGACTTCAATGCCTTATTTTATTCTGATGAAACCGAACACATTAGAAATCATCAACAAAATTTGGAAGTTCAGAAACGAAACGAATATTCCTATATGTTTTACGCTCGATGCAGGAGCAAATGTACATGTTTTATATCCCGAAAACGTTAGCGAAACCGTTTTACAATTTATTAAGGGCGAATTAGTTGGCTATTGTCAAAATGGTAACTATATTTGTGATGCAATTGGAAACGGAAGTCAATTGATGTAACTATGAAAGGACCACTTTTTTATTCAAAAATTCTTCTCTTCGGAGAATATGGAATTATTAGAGATTCTAAAGGTTTATCTATCCCTTATAACTTTTATAACGGCGCTTTGAAAGTGGACGAAAATCCATCAACCGAAGCTATAAAATCAAACGAAAGTTTAAAACGATATGTTGGTTATTTGGAACAATTACAAAAAGACCAACCTGAACTAGTAACTTTCAATTTAGAATTACTAAAAACGGATATTGAACGTGGCATGTATTTCGACTCAAGCATTCCACAGGGTTATGGCGTTGGAAGTAGTGGCGCTTTAGTTGCTGCTATTTATGACAAATATGCCAACAATAAAATAACCGTTTTAGAAAACCTAACTCGTGAAAAGTTATTGCAGTTAAAGACTATTTTTTCTCAAATGGAATCGTTTTTCCATGGAAAAAGTTCTGGATTAGATCCTTTAAATAGTTATTTGAGCATTCCAATTTTGATTAATTCAAAAGACAATATTGAAGCTACTGGAATTCCATCTCAAAGTGCAACTGGAAAAGGTGCTGTCTTTTTGTTAGACTCTGGAATTGTTGGTGAAACTGCTCCAATGGTCAATATTTTTATGGAAAACTTAAAAGAAGAAGGTTTCCGAAAAATGCTTAAAAATCAATTCGTAAAATATACTGACGCTTGTGTGGAAAATTTCCTTGGTGGCGATATGAAATCGTTATTCAAAAACACCAAGCAATTATCAAAAGTAGTTTTAAACAATTTCAAACCAATGATTCCTGAACAATTTCATGGCGTTTGGCAAAAAGGAATTGACACCAATGACTATTATTTGAAACTTTGCGGTTCTGGTGGCGGTGGCTATATTTTAGGTTTTACTGAAGATTTAGAAAAAGCAAAAAAATCCTTGAGTGACTATAAACTTGAAGTGGTTTACCAGTTCTAAAACTCATTACATGCTAACCCGAAAAACCAAACATTTACTGCTGAAAATAATCAGTATGTTTTCTGTGGTTAGAGGTTACAATATTCCAATAATTGCTTTAGCACAATATTTATCAGCAATATTTATACTTGCTCCCGAAAAACACGCGCTAGATATTCTTTTAGATTTCAATCTTTTTATAATTGTTCTAGCGTCAAGTTTAACCATTGCCTCTGGCTATATCATCAACAATTTTTACGACAGCAAAAAAGACCTAATCAACCGACCAAACAAATCAATGTTAGACCGATTAGTTAGTCAAAAAACCAAACTTCAAGTCTATTTTTCAATAAATTTTATTGTTTTCCTTTTAGCCTTTTTTGTCTCCATTCGAGCTGTGTTGTTCTTTTCTACTTATATTTTTCTGATTTGGTTTTATTCCCATAAACTCAAAAAAATTGTAGTTGTTGGCAATTTGACCGCTTCACTCCTTGCGGTTTTACCATTTTTCGCCATACTTCTTTATTACAAAAATTTTTACGAAGTCATTTTTGCCCATGCAACATTCTTATTTTTATTACTGTTAATCAGAGAAATGATAAAAGATTTAGAAAACATAAAAGGCGATATTGCTAATGACTACAAAACAATTCCTGTACTTTTTGGCGAGAATAGCTCAAAAAAAATAATCACGATACTAACTATTTTTACAATCATTCCAATCTATTTTCTAATTGAAATTTATGATGTTGGCTACATGGATAGCTACTTCTACATTAGTTTAATTGTCTTGATTTTTTTCTTGCAAATGCTCTGGAAGTCAAACGAAAAAGCAGACTATTTAAAACTGCACAATGTCCTAAAATTTCTAGTCGTTTCAGGTGTTTTTTGCATTGTTTTGATAAATCCTGAAACGCTCATTTACGGAAAAAAAATAATCCAAACTATTGCCAATTAGAAGCGAATCTGTCGGGCAATTGCTAAACCATTTTCCCGCTTTCCGTTTCAATCTCTTCGAGGATTTACACTTCAATCGGGGCTAAAATTTAAACCATAGCACTTAATTATACAATATAAGCATCTGAAATACGTATCTTTGCAGAAATAATAAAATTTATGAATAAGAAGGAAGGCAATAATAAGAAAACTAGTTCACGACCAAATAGTTCGCGACCAAGCTCTAACAAGCCAAAACCTGCAATGGCAAAACGCGCCCAAGGTCCAAAAAAAGTAAAACCAACAACAACTGATGCTTCAGCTCCAAAAAGAGCTCCAAAACCAGCTAGTAATAATACACCAAAACCATTAAAATCGGATGACATTCGTTTGAATAAATACATTTCAAACTCTGGAGTTTGTTCTCGTCGTGATGCTGATATTTATATTCAATCAGGCAATGTAAAAGTGAATGGACAAGTAATTACCGAAATGGGTTATAAAGTAAAACCTGGTGATGAAGTAAATTTTGACGGTTCTGTTTTAACTCCAGAAAGAAAAGAATATATTTTACTCAACAAACCAAAAAACTTCACCACTTCTAACGAAGATAACGATGATTATAGAAACGTTTTAGAATTAGTTCGTGCTGCAACCAAAGCTAAAATTCAACCCATCGGACGAATGGATAAAAACACCACTGGCCTTTTGGTTTTCACTAATGATACAGACATGATTAGAAAATTCAGTTTGCCTAATCAAAAATCGCCGAAAATATATCAAGTTTCTTTAGATAAGAATTTAAAATTTGAAGATTTAGAAAAAATATCAAATGGAGTAACACTTGATGGTCACAAACTATATGTTGACGAAATCAGCTATATCGAAAGCGAACCAAAAACCGAAATTGGATTAAAACTTAGAACACCTAACGTAAAAGTTGTACGCGCCATTTTTGAAAGTTTCAAATACGATGTTATAAAAATTGATCGTGTTGCTTTTGCTGGTTTAACCAAAAAGAATTTACCTCGTGGCAATTGGCGTTTTCTTACTGAACAAGAAATTATCAATTTGAAAAACGTTTAAAAAATACTACATTTACCCAATTAAAATCCTCTAGTTAGATAAAACAAGAGGATTTTTTACATAACTAAACTATGTCAACAGAAAAAAATTTATCCATTGCACATCTTTGGTTTGAAGCGTTTAATGCTCACAATCTAGAAAAACTTTTATCACTTTATGATGATGAAGCACAACATTTCAGCCCAAAATTAAAAATTCGCCATCCAGAAACCAATGGTTTAGTTATTGGAAAAGAAGCATTGCGAACTTGGTGGAAAGATGCATTTAATAGATTACCAAGTTTACACTATAAAGTAACTTCGCTAACTTCAAATTCAGATCGGGTTTTTATGGAATATACACGAACAGTCGATAACGAACCCGAAATGCTCGTGGCTGAAGTTCTAGAAATTAAAGAAGGAAAAATTATATTCTCTAGAGTTTATCACGGATAATTTATCATTCTATTAACTTGTGATTTCATTAAAAAACTATAGTTTTACTTTAACTAAACCAATATAATATGAAAAACTTACATTCGTTTCTAGCACTGATTTTAATTTCATTGCTTTTTGTAAACTGTAAATCGGAAGAAAAAGTTCAAGATTTTAAAACAATAACGGCAACTTACTTCAAAGAAAAAAACGAACTAAATCCTTTGGATGCTACTTTCAATGGTCAAAACGAACAAAACGACAAATTAGTTTTTGAAATGACGGATTCGTATCGCTCAAAAAAGAAAGCTTTTTTTGAAAAATACTTAACTGAATTAAAAAATATTGATTTCGAAAATCTTTCAGATGAAGAAAAGAATAGTTACGACATTATCAAATGGGAAGCTGAAGTTGGTATTTCCCTACTAGAAAAAAACGGAAATTTAATGCCAATAAACCAATTTGAAGGAACGCATTTAACACTAGGGCAACTTGCTAGTGCGGAAAGTGCGCAACCATTCAAAACCGTTGACGATTATGAAAAGTTTCATAAACGCATGGATTTATATACTGTTTGGATTGATTCTGCTATTGTTTATATGAAAAAAGGAATAAACCAAAATGTGGTTTTACCAAAAGCTTTAGCAATAAAAATTGTTCCTCAGTTTCAATCGTTAATTACTCCAAAAGTTGAGGATAATCTTTTTTATTCCAGCTGTAAAAAATTTCCAACTGAATTTACTCAAGAACAAAAGGATAATTTATCAAAAAAATACGCTTCAACAATTACTGAAAAATTAGTTCCTCAGTTTCAAAAAATAGTTCAATTTTTGAATGAAGAATACATTCCAAAATGTAGAGAAACAAGTGGAATTGGCAGTTTGAATGGTGGAAAAGAATTGTATCAATCTCTGGTAAAACAATGGACAACTACGACTAAAACACCTGAAGAAATTCATGAATTAGGCTTAAAAGAAGTAGCAAGATTGCGCTCTGAAATGGAAAAAGTGAAAACCCAAGTTGGTTTCAAAGGAACAATTACTGAGTTTTTTAATCATGTTAGAAATAAACCCGAACTAAAACCGTTCAAAAATCCAGAAGAAGTAATTGCTAATTTTGAAAAATACCACAAAATCATCAAACCGAATGTGGATAAACTTTTTTCATTACAACCAAAAACGCCTTTCCAAATTAAAAGAACAGAAGCTTTTAGAGAAAATACAGCAAGTGCAGAATATATGCAAGGTGCTGCCGATGGTTCACGTCCAGGAACTTTTTATGTTCCAATTCCAGATGTAAAAAATTACAACTACTATGCCGATGAAGATTTGTTTTTGCACGAAGCCATTCCAGGTCATCATTTCCAAATTTCACTACAACAAGAAAATCCCGATTTACCTGATTTTAGAAAATTCAATTGGTTTGGTGCTTATGGCGAAGGTTGGGCTTTATATACCGAAAGTCTTGGCAAAGAATTAGGTTTATATAACGATCCATATCAATATTTTGGGATGTTAGGTAGCGAAATGCATCGTGCTATCCGATTGGTTGTAGATACAGGTTTGCATAATAAAGGTTGGACACGCGAACAAGCCATCAAATATTCATTAGAAAACGAAGCCGAAAGCGAAGCCAGCATTATTGCTGAAATTGAACGTTATATGGCAATTCCTGGACAAGCTTTGTCCTATAAAATTGGACAGTTGAAAATTATTGAACTTCGCAAAAAAGCGGAAACAGAAATGAAAGACAAGTTCGATATTAAAGTTTTCCATCAAAATGTATTAGAATCTGGAGTAATGCCGTTAGCATTATTAGAAAAGAAAATCAATAACTGGATTAGTTCAAAAAAATAATTCAACAAAAAGTCCCGAAAATTTTCGGGACTTTTTTTATTTTATAATACTCTTTTCTAATGTGGAAAAATCTAACTCTTTTCCACTAACATCATAATAGGTGTTAATATATTTTAGCTTTCCATCAT
Organism: Flavobacterium dankookense; assembly: GCF_004362665.1. Classification (GTDB taxonomy): domain Bacteria; phylum Bacteroidota; class Bacteroidia; order Flavobacteriales; family Flavobacteriaceae; genus Flavobacterium; species Flavobacterium dankookense. The sequence goes on from NZ_SNXR01000014.1 coordinate 174,638, forward strand.
ACTCTTCAATCTTTACATCTTGCTGATAAAAACCACCTTTCCACTCCACTACTATATTAAAAGAATATTCAGCAACACCAAAACTACTTGGCAATGTAGTTGCATAAATAAGTCGTCTTGATTTCAAATTTAAAGTATTGATTTCAAAATTTTCATAGGTTCCAATTTCTTGGCTTTTCAAATCAGGACCAGCATCATCATGGTGTCCAATTGTTCTACTTTTTCTACTAATATCTTTTGGATCATTATAAATATCTTTAATAGACACAATTACATCTTTTAGAGAATTGTTACCAATATTAAAAATATAAAATCGTAGTTGATGTGTGTATTTTGCTCCTTTTCCTTTTGATGTTTCTTCATCAGATAAATTCATATCTGTAATTTCAATCAAAGGAATATTATGACCAATCATGCTACTAAAAGAACTAGCCTTATTACCGTTTGAGGCTACATCCTTCAATGCAATTCCTTTATCATTTGGCGATAAACTGAGTTTTTCAATTTTTTTGTTAGCTTCTTCTAATTGCTTTTTTGTTTCTATTATTTCACTTTGGGCATTTGAGTTGCTTTGATACAAGAAAAAAATAGATAGCACAATTAGTAAGCATCCAAAAAATGCTAGTAATAGAGTTATCATAAGCGTTCGTTTGTTCATTATCCTATTATTGATAATTATTAATTAGCAAAAGTATTTTAACTTTAATTCATTATAAATTTTTAACGATTAATAGCTGATTTTTAAGACAAAATACATTTTAACATCATCAATGGTAATACATCGATTTTATTTACAGAAGTTAATCATAAGATTATTGTACAAAAAAAGCCCAAACTTTCGTTTGAGCTTTTGTGCGGATAATAGGACTCGAACCTACACGCCTTGCGGCACCAGATCCTAAGTCTGGCATGTCTACCAATTTCACCATATCCGCGAAATTATCTCACTAGATTAAAAATTCTCATTTGTGTTCGATGAATCTTCGATTTTGTGAGTGCAAATATATAAATAATTATCAATTTCAAATTATGTATTATCAATTTTTTTAAAACTCTTTTTTTAAGTAAATTTGACCTTATTCAATTTACAAACTATAATGGACAACATAAAACAATACGTTCAAGAAAATAAAGAGCGTTTTCTATCTGAATTAATCGAATTATTAAAAATACCTTCCGTAAGCGCAGACAGTGCTTATTCGCAAGATGTAATCAATACTGCCGAAGCTGTAAAAACCAGTTTAGTAAAAGCGGGTTGTAACTTTGTTGAAATATGTGAAACACCAGGTTATCCAATTGTTTTTGGCGAACATATCATCGACACCAATTTACCAACTGTTTTGGTTTATGGGCATTATGATGTTCAACCGCCAGATCCAATGGAACTTTGGACTTCTCCACCATTTGAACCTGTAATAAAAACCACCGAAATTCATCCTGACGGAGCCATTTTTGCTCGTGGTGCATGCGATGACAAAGGTCAGATGTACATGCATGTAAAAGCATTTGAATACATGATTGCCAATAATTGTTTGCCTTGTAATGTAAAATTCATGATTGAAGGCGAAGAAGAAGTGGGTTCAAAATCGTTAAGTTGGTTTGTAGAAAATAATCAACAAAAACTAAGCTGCGATGTAATTTTAATTTCCGACACAGGAATGATTTCAAATCAGCAACCGTCAATCACAACTGGCTTACGTGGTTTAAGCTATGTAGAAGTTGAAGTTACAGGACCAAATCGCGATTTACATTCTGGACTTTATGGCGGCGCAGTTGCCAATCCAATAAATGTGTTGACCAAAATGATTGCATCACTTCACGACGAAAACAATCATATTACTATTCCTGGATTTTATGATAAAGTAGAAGAACTTTCTGCTGAAGAAAGAGCTGAAATGGCAAAACGTCCGTACAGTGAAGACGACTATAAAAAAGCATTAGACATTGCTGATGTTTATGGTGAAACAGGTTATTCAACCAATGAAAGAAATTCGATTCGTCCAACACTTGATGTAAACGGAATTTGGGGTGGTTATACTGGCGAAGGTGCAAAAACCGTAATCGCAAGTAAAGCTTATGCAAAAATATCCATGCGCTTAGTTCCAAATCAAGATTGGGAAGAAATCACCGAATTGTTCAAAAACCATTTCGAAAGTATCGCACCAAAATCGGTGAAAGTAAAAGTAAAACCTCATCATGGCGGACAAGGTTATGTAACACCTATTGCCAGCATTGGTTATCAAGCTGCTAATAAAGCTTATACCGAAACCTTTGGAGTTCAAGCTATTCCTGTTCGTTCTGGTGGAAGTATTCCAATTGTAGCTTTATTTGAAAAAGAGTTGAAATCGAAAACTATTTTGATGGGCTTTGGTCTCGACAGCGACGCAATTCACTCGCCAAACGAGCATTTTGGAATATTTAATTACTTAAAAGGAATTGAAACTATTCCTTTGTTTTATAAATATTTTGTGGAACTAAGTAAATAAGTTTTACCACGAAGACACTAAGAAAGCACAAAGTTCACAAGAAAAAAATCTGCAAAATCAAAAATGATTTAGCAGATTTTTTATTTCCCATAAACTTGTCATTTCGAGGAACGAGAAATCTCAAAATCATTGCTTATATTGATGTGATTTCTCCTTCGTCGAAATGACAAAAAAGGAAAGAAATGTTAAATTTACACTCTACACTTGTAGAGTTGAATTTTTATTCTACATTTGTAGAGTTAATTCTAAAAACATAGAGCAATGCAATTATCCAATTCTGAAGAACAACTAATGGAACATTTGTGGAAACTTGAAAAAGCTTTCATGAAAGATTTGCTAGAAGCTTATCCTGAACCTAAACCTGCAACAACAACCGTTGCCACGCTTTTGAAACGAATGATTGACAAAAAGTTTGTGGCTTACAACGAGTTTGGTAATTCACGTGAATATTATCCATTAGTCAAAAAATCGGATTATTTTTCTAAACATGTGAACGGATTGATTAAAAATTTCTTTGACAATTCAGCATCACAGTTTGCTTCTTTTTTTACAACCGAAACTAATCTTTCGGAAAAAGAACTGGAAGAACTTAAAAAAATTATTGATGTTCAACTTCAAAAAAAGAAAAAATGATAGACTTTATTATATCATCATCGATTTGTTTGAGTATTTTTCTAGCTGCGTATCATTTGCTTTTAGAAAAAGAGAAAATGCATAACTTCAATAGATTTTACCTTCTGAGTTCGATGGTAATTTCATTGCTAATTCCATTTTTAAACTTCGAAATCATAAAAGAAATTCCTGTAGAAGTTTCAGAAACCGTTGTGATTGAAGGAATAATTCCAAGTCAAGTGGTTTTTATTGAAGAAGAACCTTCGATTATACCTTTAATCATTTGGAGTTTATATGGTTTAATAACTTTTGGTCTATTCATTCGTTTTGGAAAAAACATTTTAGAACTTGTATCAAAAGCCAAGTCAAATCCAACGGTAAAATATCAAAACGCCAATTTGGTTTTATTGGATGAAAAAGTACTTCCACACACGTTTTGGAATTCCATTTTTATCAATTTTGACGATTATAATCGCAGAAATATTGAAGATGAATTATACACACACGAATTGGTTCATGTAAATCAAAAACATACGTTTGATATACTTTTTGTGGAAACGTTGAAAACCATTTTTTGGTTCAATCCGTTATTTTATTTCTACAAAAAAGCTATACAACTCAACCATGAATTCCTTGCTGATGAAGAAGTAGTTAAATCGTGTGATAATGTTCCGTTTTACCAAACCTTATTGCTACAAAAAACCAGTATCAATCAAGTATTTCTAACCAGTAATCTCAACTATTTAGTAACCAAAAAACGACTAATCATGATGACCAAAAACACTTCAAAAACATTGGCTTTACTTAAAAAAATCGCAATTCTACCAATACTAGCAGCACTGATTTACTTTTTTTGTGTAGAAATTGTAGCGCAAGAAAAAAAAGTTTCTGATGAAAATTACAAAACAAAAAATCATACTGTTGCTTATGCTACATCAGAAACAAATAAAAAAACAAACAAAAACAATTTAGAAGAGTATTTTAAAGATGTTCGAATCAAATATTATGACAAGTTAATCTTAGTTGAAGAAGAAACAAAAGCTCCAAATACTGTTGGTGCAAAATATCCAAAATTAATTTTTGATAAAAAATATCAAGAACTTTCAAAAGAAGAGAAAGAAGATATTGAAATTTCTTTAATTCTTAGTATGCAAAAACCACTTGAAAAAAAATCACCATCTCAACAAGAACTGAAAGAATTCCAAAATTCTAAAAAATTTGCAATATGGATTGATGGGAAAAATGTAGCAAACAGTGAGTTAAACAAATACAAAGCTAAAGATTTTGCTTATTATTCTGTAAGTGTTATTCTCAAAAACGCGCGAACAAAAAAACATCCTCAACCCTTTCAATATTGGTTTTATACACAACCTTATTTTGAAAAACAAAATATAGGAAAAAATAAGGATAAATATCCTGGCGATGAAATTGTGATTTTTAAAGAAGGAAGAAATCAAATTATTACACCAACTGAAAAATCAGCAGTAAAAACAGAAGTTATTTCTTCTGTGGAAGAAGTTGTTTCCGTTGCCAAAAATGAAAAGCCAAAAACGGTTGTCGTTGGAAAATATGATGAAACACCAACTTATATTGAAAAAAATAAAACTGAAAAATTAGAAGTAGTTGCAATCGGGAAAGAAACAGATTTAGAAATACCAACCTTTCCTGGTGGAATTTCGGAATTTTATAAATTCGTAGCCAAAAATTTTAAAATGCCTAAAAATTTCAACAATAAAGAAAAATTGATTGTTTCCTTTATTGTTGAAAAAGATGGAAGTTTGTCAACTTTTGACGTAAAAAAAGACTTAGGTTCAGGCACAAAAAAAGAAGCGATTAGAGTTTTGAAAAATTCTCCAAAATGGATTCCAGCGAAAGTAAAAAATGAAACTGTTCGTTATCAATATGTTCTTCCAATTCAAATGACCAAAGAATAAATGAAATTCCTTCTGATTTTTCTAACTGCGTTTATTACAATTGGTTTTTCAAGTTGTAAAACCAATAAAACCATAAACCATCATCGGGAAGGAAAATGGGTTTTTAAAGATACTGTAAATGGAGTTTTATACAAATCTAAAGGAAAATACAAACAAAGTCAAGAAATCAAAATGTGGAAATATTTTGAAGATTGCAAACTAGTTAAAACTGAAAAATACGAAGACAATATTTGCCATATTAAAACTTTTGATGAAAAAGGCAGAACCACTTCCATTGGAAAATCGATGATTGTGGAAGAAAATAACGAAACACATTGGTATTTAACTGGCGATTGGATTTTCTTTGATAAAAAAGGAAAAATTATCGGCATAAAAAAATATGAAAAAGGCGAATTAATCTCAGAAATTGAAATGTAAAAAATCCGCAGCTGTTGCGGATTTTTTGTTTAAATATCAATCACTTACAATAAAAAATATTTTTTGGCGTTATATTTGTATAATCATCATTAATCAAAAAATAATCAATCATGTTAAAACGTTTTTTCCTTCTTTGTTCTGGTGTCGATACTGACATTGTGAACGGTTGTTCCAACGGCGAGCAAAACAAATATGCCGGAATTGGAGCTACAGTTTTCTTCACAGCCGTTATGGCTTTTATTGCTGCTTCTTATGCTTTATTTACCGTTTTTGATAACGTATTTATTGCAGTTACTTTTGGATTAGTTTGGGGATTTTTAATCTTCAATCTCGACCGATTTATCGTATCGACTATCAAAAAAAGAGATAATTTTCTAGACGAATTTATTCAAGCTTCGCCACGTATTGTTTTAGCAATTATCATTGCAGTTGTAATTTCAAAACCATTGGAAATCAAAATTTTTGAAAAAGAAATCAATACGGTTTTATTAAAAGAAAAAAACGAAATGGCTTTGGCAAATAAAAAACAAGTTGCTAATTATTTTCAATCGGATTTGGACAAAAACAAAGCGCAAATCGATAGTTTGAAAAGCGATATTACCAAAAAAGAAAAAGAAGTAAACGATTTATATTCGACTTATATCACTGAAGCTGAAGGAACTGCTGGAACCAAAAAACTAGGGAAAGGTCCAGTTTATAAAGAAAAACGTGAAAAACACGATGTGGCTTTGCAAGATTTGGCAGCTTTAAAAACAGCTAATCAAACCAAAATTGCCGATTTGGAAACCAAAGCCAAAACGCTACAAGCTGATTTAGACAAAAAAGTAACCGAAACCCAACCTATTATTGATGGTTTCGACGGATTGATGGCGCGAATTAACGCTTTGAACAAATTGCCTTGGTTGCCTTCATTTTTTATTATGTTGTTGTTTTTAGCCATAGAAACTTCGCCAATTATTGCCAAATTATTATCGCCAAAAGGTGAATATGACTTCAAACAAGAAGATGGCGAAATGGGAATTAAAAACGTAATCGCTCAAAATCGTTATCAAAGTGAATTGCAACGAAAAACCGATGCCGAAATCTATGATAAGGTTTATGCTGACATCAAAGATGACAAGGAATTGTACAATTACAAGAAAAAAGGCGCAACCGAATTACTGAAACTGCAAGCTGATGGTTTTGTAGAAAAGCAGAAGAAATCAATGTAGTTTTACCGCATAAGTACAAAGAAAAAACCCTGTCAGAGTTTGGAACTCTGACAGGGTTAATTTTTATAAAAAAATACTTTTACATATATTTTATAATCTCAGCTTTCAACTTATCATATTCGCCTTGAAGAATTAATCCGTTGTCTAACAGTTTTTTATAGTTCTGAAGTTTTTCAAATAATTCGTCTTGAGATAAATCGGCTAAGCCTTTTTCAATTTCTACTTTTTCATCTGGAAATTGCTTTTCATCTCGATAACCTGAAACAGAAATAATTTCAGCAAAATTGGTTACCTCTTCTGGTTGAAATTCTTCTACGACTTCTGCTTCTTCAATTATTTCTAGTGGAGTTTCTACAACTTTTGGTTCGTCAATAATCTGTGAATTCACAACTGGATTTTTTAACAAATCCAATTGCTCTTTGGCAAAAGTGTATAATTTTCGGGCTTGATTTTTTGGCAAATAATCTACCGTATGCGTTAAATCGGATTTGGTAGAAAACGTAAATTCTGCACCCAAAATTCCTTCTTTTACAAAACTTGCTGCAATATCATCCCAATCATAATCAACAAACTCCATCGATAATCCGAGATTTTTTGGTTTGCAAAGAATGATTCGCTTATTGGTTACCACAATACTATCAGGTAAAATAGTTACGGCAGGTTTTTTTTGCACTGCAATATATCCAATTTCTTCATTGGACATCAATAGATTATCCAACTTTGAAGTGATTTTTTCAATTGCTTTTGGATCTTGATCTTCGTTTAATATTTTCTTTAAATTATCTAACATAGTTTTATTTTATTTCTAAAATTCATTACAAAAGTAATGCCTAATTCTCATTTTTAAATTCTTCTCGTTGTTTTTTTGGTAAACCTGCCACAATCAATTCGTAGGAGTGATTGATGAAATGTATGATTTTTTTATCATCAATTTCTTTGTTCACAAAAACAGTGTTCCAATGCTTTTTATTGGAATGATATCCTGGCGTGACGCTTTCATATTTTTCCCTTAATTCAATAGCGTAGTCTGGATCACATTTTAAATTCACCGTTGGATTTCCATTTTCCCAATCTTTTAGTGAAGCTAAGCAAAACATTTTTCCGGCTACTTTAAACACTAAAGTATCTTCATCAAAGGGAAAATGTTCGGTTACTCCTTTTTTGGAAAGACAAAACTCATATAGTTGTTGGATGTCCATTTTAGTCTATTTTATACAAAATCGGTTTACTCGGCGATGCATCATTTTCAAACGAAGCTATTTGAATATTTAGAATATAAGTTCCATCTGGAATTTCATTGGGAACAAAAATCATTTCGGTAATCGTACAATCCAATCGTGCATCATCGTTCAAATTAGTAACATCTTTTACATTCCAAAATGCTTTATGTGCCAATAATTTACCTTCATCTTCTTCTCTATCAACACTTGGCAAATCAATCAAAAGATGTTTTATTCCTTTTTCTCTGATGAAAATTGCAGCTTCTTCTGAAAGATATGGCGGATTGGTATGTGAATAATTTTTATGTTTTTTTTCTTCAAGATTTGGTAGCGTTCTGATGATAATTGCTTCTGAATTAATCCAATTATTATGTGATTTCTCTTTCGTCGAAATGACAAAATACTGCTGAATTTGCTCTTTAGTAATTACTAAATCATCATTTATATTTTCTGGTGTAATCGAAATTAATTCCGCCGTAAAGAAAAACTGTTTCAAACATTGATTTATCGAATAAAACTCTTTTGTGATGTGTCCGAGACATTCGGTATGTGTTCCGTGTCCATGTGGGTTAAAGAAAATATTGTTAAAATTGGTCGAACTTCCTTCGGAAACTTTTCCAATCCATTCCGAACCGTCGGAACCAAATTTTACGGGTTCAATTTCAGGTTTTTCGATATACCACGCAATTGGATTTTTATCGGAATTGGTTATTGGAATAGAAATATCAATTGGTTTTGATAGGTCGATTTGGAAATTATTTATTATTGCTTTCATTTTTTTAACCACGAAGGTCACAAGGTTTTCACTAAGCTCACAAAGCGTGTGTTTCTTTATGTCTTCTTCGTGTTCTTAGTGGTTAATAATCATTCCAAATTTAACAAAAACAAGTCACTTGCTATTCCATCAGAGAGAAATTTTCCTTTTTTAGTAGTTCGCAAGATATTTTCATTGATAAATAGCAGATCATCTGCAATAAATTTTTCGGATTGTTTTAAAAGGTAGTCTATATAATCCGTTCCGAATTCAATTTCAATTTTATCCAAAGAAATTCCCCAAATGGTTCGTAAACCCGTCATAACATATTCGTTATAGCTATCTTTTTTGGATAAAATTTCCGTTTCTGATGGTAATTTATTTTCAGCTATTGATTTCAGATAAATTGAATTATTCGAAATATTCCAACTTCTTGAAATTCCGTTAAAACTGTGTGCCGAAGGTCCAATTCCAATGTATTTTTTGCCTAACCAATACGCCGAATTGTTTTTTGAAAAATAATTTTCTTTTCCAAAATTCGATAATTCGTAATGAATAAATCCGTTTTCAGATAGTTTATCGACTAAAATTTGAAAATGTTCTTGGGCAACTTCATCTTTTGGTTCGTCGATTTTTCCAATTTCTATCAATTTCTTCAAAGCTGTTTTGGGTTCAACCGTCAAAGCATAACTGGAAATGTGTGGAATATCGAAAGACAAAGCGGTTTCGATGTTTTGTAACCACTTTTCGTTGCTCATGTTCGGCATTCCATAAATCAAATCGATAGAAATATTATCGAAATATTGCGTTGCAAATTCTAGACATTCTCTAGCTTCCGACGAATTATGTGCGCGATTCATCAGTTTTAAATCATCTTCAAAAAAAGATTGAATTCCAATAGAAAGACGATTTACTCCAATTGTCTTGAGTTCCTCAAAAAGAATCCTACGGAATGACAAATTTGGAGACAAATCATCTGGATTGGCTTCAATAGTGATTTCAGGATTTTCAACCACATTGTAATTGTAATAAATTGCATCAATCAACAATTTTATTTCTGAAATTTCTAAAATGCTTGGTGTTCCGCCGCCAAAATAAATGGTTTCAACTACTTCATAACATTCTTTTTTTCGCAATTCAATTTCTTTTGCCAATGCCAAAACCATTTCATCTTTTTTCTTCATTGAAGTTGAAAAATGAAAGTCGCAGTAATGACAAGCTTGCTTGCAGAATGGTATGTGAATGTATATTCCTGACAATTTAATTTAGTATTTTATTAAGTTTATTATCTAACTCATTTTCTTTTAAATACCAATGCAAAAGTTGTCTTAAATTTTCATCTTCTGTTGATTTGTTAGTTCTTTCAATTCCTTTTTCAAATAAAGGTTGGTTATCCAAATAACTTGTATCAAATTCAATAACTTTATTCAAAATAAACTCTATTGAAATTCTTTTTTTAATTTCTAAATATTCTTCTTTATTAATACTCCCAAAAAAAGAAGAATTATAATAAGGAACAAAATTTCTAACTAATTTTCTAACATCTTCAATACTCTTTATATCTTTATTAAGTATTGAAATCAAAAACTCTGAATCTTCTTTCTCAGATAAATGGTAAAAAATAGATTTATTAGGTAAATTAAAAGGATCTTTATAGAATAAAGGATTATCTTCGACATATATTTTTACCTTTTTAACATAAATATCAATTAAACCAAATTCAACTTTACGGCTTTGATAAAATGCTCTAATAAAAGCTGTTAATTCTTCTAGTTCAGCCATATTAGCTAATTCAACTGATATATCTTTATTTGGATTGTTAGGAATTCCATTTTCAGGAATATTTTCTATATCTATATCATCATTTAAAATTTTACCAATTAATTGAGTTATCTCAATCCTAAACTCTTTGTTGTTAGTATCAGGAATTAATTTTATGTTTTTAAAAAGATATTTACAAAAGAAATCTCTTTGCTTTTTATCTTTAATTCCTTGAATAATCCCTACTATTTTGTAAACTATTTTATCCTCATTAATGGTTTCAGAGTTAGTAAACAATTCCTCAATAATATTTGTTATACCTGTTTCATTTTCTTCAACTATGCTTTTTTCAATCTCTTTTACACTTCTATTTCCTATTTTTCTCTCCATGTGGTAAGAGAAATATTTGTCATAATGTTCATGTGAATTCACACTTAAGGATTTATCAACAATGGTAATCTCTTGAATATTATTATATATATTTTCATTATTTTTTGGAAATAGTCTTTCTAGTATTTTTTTAACATTATTGAATTCAGAAAATTTATTCTCTCTAAATTCATATGGATCATCCGCAAAATTTTCTTGAAAATCCACCATTGAATTTGGATTTTTAAAAATATTATTATCAACATAGCTTTTAAGAAACGAATAGCATTTTTCATTTCTCACTTTAATAAATTCTAACCAAAACAAATCCTTTAAATTTATTTCTTCACCAATAGAAAATGCACTTATAAAAAAACTATTCAAAATTTTCACAATCTCTCTCGGTGAATTGAATTGATTTTTCGAAATTTCAGAACTCAAATCCATTAAAAATTGAGATTTTTTTTCGTCATCTAAAAAGGATAAATTGTCTAAAATAGTTTTAAGTTTTACTTTAAAAAAATAATTTAAATCATCATTCTCAATTCTTGGCAAATGGATAGGTATATTGATAATTTTTTCTAAAAAAAGATAACCGTCTTCAATTTCGTCCCCATATCTATCTTTTATTGCTTTCGCTACATGCTCACTATCAAGTGCAATTATAAAAATGAAATGATCAAAATTTGCATTTAATTTAATTAGCTTTAAAATTGTATAAATCTCATTTTTATCTAATCTATCTACATCATCAATGAAAATTACTACTTTAAAATTTACCTTTTTTATTGCATCGTTAACCTTATTCTTTAAAATTTCAAGAGTTAATTTTTCTCCTTTCATATCTTCTCCCAAAGCTTTAAAAACTTCATCGGGACTAAACTCAACTGTTTTATTCAAAAATTTAGGAATACCAACTGTTGAAGAAATTTTTACAGCTTTTAAATATTTACTATATTTTAAAATCCACTTACCAACTTCTTGAATATCATTATCTTTTTCAACATAAAATCTCTTTGACAATGAATCGAAAAAGTCAAACAACATTTCTTCTTCTACTGAATATCTCCAAGGATTAAAATTAAACTTCAAATACTCCTTCCCATTTTGATCTTTTTCAAAATGTTCTATTCTGTTTTGTATTAAATTTAAAAAAGAAGTTTTTCCTTCACCCCATTTTCCATATATTCCTATTGTTAATGGATTAGGATTACTTGAATTTAACTGTATTAATGTTTTAATTTTATCAGCATAATGTCTAAAATTGAAAAAATCTTCATCTAGAAAAGAGATAGCATTATCGCCCAGAAAATGAGTTTTATTTGACATAAACTATTTTTTAATTCGTTCTTCATTTTGTTTTACAAAAGCATCCCAACCTGAATAACTTTTTTCGCCAATTACTTTCCCTGTGTTGAAAAAATGACAGACTGCTGCAGCTAAACCATCGGTACTATCAAGGTTTTTAGGCAATTCTTTTAACCCAAGAAGTTGTTGTAGCATTTTGGCAACTTGCTCTTTGCTGGCATTTCCGTTTCCGGTGATTGCCATTTTTATTTTTTTTGGTTCGTATTCTGTTATAGGAATTTGACGAGACAAACCTGCCGCCATAGCAACGCCTTGTGCTCGACCCAATTTTAACATTGATTGAACATTTTTACCAAAAAATGGTGCTTCAATAGCAATTTCATCTGGATGATGCGTTTCAATCAATTCAATTGTTCGTTCAAAAATTATTTTTAACTTGGTATAATGATCATCATATTTGGACAAAATCAATTCGTTCAACTGAATGAACTCCATTTTTTTATTTATAACTTTTATCAACCCAAAACCCATGATGGTTGTTCCGGGATCAATTCCTAATATGATTTGTTCGTTTGCCAATTTGATTTAATTTTAAGTAAAAATAAAAAAAGGTCGTTATAAAAACGACCTTTTGAAACGCTAATTTTATTTAATTATTCAATTACTATTTTCTTAGTTAACTGTTTGCTTCCGTTTTGAACTTTAACTAAATAAACTCCTGATTGAATGTTATCCACTTGCATGTTTTCATTAAACAAACCATTGTTCTGGTATTGTTTGTTAAAAACACTTCTACCTTGAATGTCGAAAACTCCAACAGTAACTTTTTCTGAATTATTAGAAGTAAAACTTATAGTGAAACTTCCTGTATTCGGATTTGGATATAACGCAAAATTTTGAAGTGAATTATCATTTACACCTAAAGGAACGGCAGTTATGTTACATATATTTAAAGACCAACCTGTTATTGCGCCTCCATCACCTTGAATAGAGTCTAAAACTCTTAGTGTCCAGTTACCACTCATTTGTTGTCCGTTAAATGCTGATAAAGTTTGCGTTGGAATAACATTTCCTGAAATTACTGGACTAACAGATCCACAAACTAAAGCTGTTCCAGTATCATTAAATGTAGCATTAATATTGGCTAATGGTTGTTCAGTGCAAGGTCTTGCTAAAAGCTGTACTTGTGTTCCAGATGGACTGATAAGTGTAACTGTTATATCATTCACATAGGTATGATTAATTGTAACAGATGCATTTACATCAGATATAACACCTGTTGTTGGAATATTTAAAGTTGAATTTACAGTAACATTTGGTGCAGAAGATATTGTGATAGGTATATTTACAGAAGTAAAATCTGTACACGTTATTTGTCCTGTTTTAAACAAATTTGGCGCACTAAAAACCCCTGAACATGCTGGATTAGCTGGAGAAATCCTCCAATAATATGCCGTTGCTTGTGCTAATCCTGCTACATTAAAACTTGTTGTTGAAGATGTTCCTGATGTTACGATGTTAGTAAAATTTTCATCTGTTGCAACTTGTACTTGATATTGCGTTGCATTTAAATCTGTTTGCCAAGTTAAATTCAAATTTACATTTTGTCCAATAGCATTGTTCGCTGGTGATACCAGAACAGAAGTTGCAAAATTTGAATTTAACAAATCGGCATAAAAAGGTACTGTTTTAATAGTAGCACCAGAAATTGCAGTAACCACCATTGAGTAAAAATTAGGTGTTGAATTAGTTAAGTTACTAATTGTCATTGTCACTGTTCCGTTTCCTGAGATAGAACTTGGAGAAAAAGTAACCGTTGAACCAGCTGGTTCTCCACTTACTGCAAAAGTTGTATTTCCGCTAAAACCTGCATAGGTTGCATAATCTATTACATAACTAACTGATGAACCTGTACAAACATCTTTATTTTGTTCTCCTGGCAATCTATTAAAAGATACACCAAAATCACTAGTTGGAGCAGTAATTGTGAAATTCGTATTAGACATATCATAAAAAATATGTTTGTATCCTTGTATCATAACTCTGTTAGCTGTTCCAACATTATTTGGAACTGTAACAACTTCAGAACCATCATTCGGTACTTTACTAGCTAACAAAATTGGAAAAGTATTGCCTCCGTTTGTTGAAAGATAAATGTCAACAAATTCTGCATTCACGCCATTTGCGGTTGTTCCTGCCACATTCCAAGTAACATTTTGATTTGAACCAACAATCCATGAAACGGCAGTGTTTGGACTGCTTACTGTAAACGGACCAGCTGTTCCATTAACTGTAACAGTCATTGCATCAGAATTAGTTTGTCCTGCGCCAGCAAAATTATCTCTTACGGTAAACACAAAATTTAACGTTCTAGCAACTGAACTAAGTGCTTCAGTTATAATTTCTAATCCTAAAGTAGTTGAACTATTAGCAATAACTCTACTTAATTGTGGAAAATATCTTGAAGGTGAAGTTGTAGGCGTAAATGACCGCCAATTTGGACCGCCAACTTTAGTTGATGAAGCAGCACTTTGTGCTCCAATTTCCGTTGTTGCTGAATCGTTTTGTTCCCAGCAATAAGTAAGTGCATCTCCATCAGCATCGGTTGCCTGACCAGTTAATATGAAAGGTGTGCTTTTTGGAATGGTATAATCTAAACCTGCATTGGCTGTTGGTGTATTGTTTGATAAATTAACTCTAACTGGACATGTTTTTCCAATCATATTATCCTGAATTTGCTTAATACTCGCATAAACGAAATAGGCATTAGAATTGGCTTGAACATCTCTTGAAGTTATACCTGCATAACCCATAATTGTTGAACCTGAACCTGGTTCAACATTTACCCCTGAACCTTCAACAATATGTGAATAGGTGTGATTTGCACCTAATTGATGTCCCATTTCGTGAATAACAAAATCTATATCAAATGTGTCTCCAGCTGGAACTCCATTGCTTGGGGCTGTTTTTCCACTTCCTTTAATTCCATCATCACAAACACAACCTATACAACCAGCACTTCCTCCACCACCATTTGAACCAAACATATGACCAATATCATAATTTGCTTCACCAATTACATTCGTTAAAGTACTTTGTAATTGTGCATTCCAATTTCCAATAGTTGTGTAAGGATCATTTGCAGGATTTGTATAAACAAGAACATTATTATTCGGAATTAAATCCATATGTATAGCTAAATCTTTTTCAAAAACACCATTTACTCTTGTTAAGGTTGCATTCATAGCCGCTAAAGCTTGGGCTACCGTTCCTCCGAAAAACTGAGTATATTCACCATTACATGATAATGCTAATCTGAATGTCAATAATTCACCTGAACTTGATCTCTGCAAAGTTTGTGATTGTCTATTTAATTCATTTGAAATAGCTTTATCTTCTGTAGAACAAACAAAAGGCAATTCACCTTTATTTCTGCTAGACTCATAAACCGCATAGATGGTTCTATCAATTGAATAAGGTTCAAAAAATTCATTTGTTTTGTCTGCTCTAAAAATCATTCCTTGCATTCCACTTGGATCAGAACTCATTCTAATTTTTGCATGTTTATCATCAAGACCAATTCCAACGTAAGAACGAATTTCCGGAAACTGAGCTTGCAATTGAGGATCGAAATTTGAAAATTCAAACATTTGAAATCGCTCCATTTGTCCGCTGATATTTGGAATGGATATAATAACATTTGATATTTTTGTAATCAATCTATTTGGTGATTGTTTCAGTTTTTGTTGAATATCATTTACTGGAACTTGGTACAAAGAAAACTCACTTGCGAAATTATCTCTCGCAGCAGTCTTATTTGGTGTTATCTCTCTTGAATTTATACTTTTCCAAGATAAATTATCTTGGGCAAAAGCAATTAAATTGAAGAAAAACAAAATAATAAGTAATTTTTTTCTCATGATTTTGAGTTATTATTAATAAATGTGGTTAATATTTCCCAAAAATAGAAATAAAATGGCAAAAGTATTGATAGAGAGATGTTAATTTAACCTGTAAAGAGTTTTAAAAAGAATTATAATTATAACTTACTTTTGCACGATGCGTGCGTTTCTCAAAAATAAATATTTCGTCTTTCTTTTTAAACTTCTAATTATAGTAGCTGCATTCTATTTTATATATGATCGATTAGCAAGAAATGAACAACTCGATTGGGAAAAATTTAGCCAATTGGTCGATAGGAAAAAATCATTTTTTGGTATTTTATTTATTTTACTATTTAGTGTAGCTAATCGCTTTTTGGAAATTTTGAAATGGCAAAACTTAGTTTCCTTTATAAAACCTAATACTATTGGCGAAGCTACAAAACAAGTTCTTGGCGCATTAACTGCGGGAATTTTTACCCCAAACGGATTGGGAGAATATGCCGGAAAAGCGATGTATTTCAACAAAAAACAGACCAAGAAAATTATTTTTTTAAATCTGATTTGCAATGGGATTCAAATGATTTTAACTATTCTTTTTGGAATACTCGGATTAGCAATTATTGGATATTGGAAATGGTCTATTGTAACTCTAACTGTTGCTTTTTTACTTTATATTCTATTCTTTTTTTCAAAAAAAATCACAATAAAAGGTTATTCTATTGAAAAACTTTTAAACAAAATCAAAGAAATTCCTAAGCATATTCATCAAAAAAATATGGTTTATGGCCTGTTTCGCTACCTAGTCTTTTCTCATCAATATTATTTTTTATTCTTAGCTTTTGATGTTGATTTACCTTATTTATCGTTAATTTCAACCATAGCAGTTGTCTATTTCTTGGCTTCATCTTTACCTAGTTTTCAATTTTTAGATTTCGCTGTAAAAGGAAGTGTTGCTTTGTTTTTCTTTGGAAAAATTGGCGTAAATGAATGGATTGTAATTTTTATTTCGACCTTGATGTGGTTTTTAAACGTAGTTTTACCAGTGATTATCGGAAGTTATTATGTACTAAAATTTAAACCAAAATGGAACTGATTTATATAATTTCACTTATTGTTTTATTGATTTATATCTATTCGATTGCTCGATTATTCTTTGGATTTAGCAATGTCAAAGTTTATGAAAATAAAAATTTGGTACCAAAAACAAGATTCTCACTAATTGTTCCTTTCAGAAATGAAGAAAAAAATCTCTCAAAACTTTTAGAATCATTTTCTGAATTAAATTATCCTCACGATTTAATTGAAATAATTATGATTGATGATTTTTCTAAAGACCAGTCAGAAAGAGTTTATATTCAATGGCGAATGAAGAATGACACATTTGATACTACGCTTTTAGAGAATCTTCGTTTGTCTAATTCTCCCAAAAAAGACGCTATCGCAAGAGCAATTCCAATTGTGAAAAATGAATGGATTATTACTACTGATGCTGATTGTGTCGTAAATAAAAATTGGCTACTTACAATCGATAATTATATTCAAGAAAACAATGTTGAAATGATAGCAAGTTCCGTTATTTATAAAACGAAAAATAATTGGTTTCATCATTTTCAACAAATGGATTTATTGAGTTTGCAAGGAACAACTATTGGAAGTTTTGGACTTGGAAAACCATTTATGTGTAACGGTGCTAATTTTACCTACAAAAAACAACTTTTTATCGACCTCGATGGTTTTAATGGAAATAATAAAATTGCAAGTGGAGATGATGTTTTTTTACTTCAAAAAGCGACACAAAAATCTCCGGAAAAAGTTCATTTCCTTAAATCTAAAGACACAATAGTCGTAACAAAACCAGAAAATGATTTGTTTAAACTTTTTATGCAACGCGTTCGTTGGGCTAGCAAAACGAGTTCTTACTCTAGTTTATATGCAAAGTTTTTAGCCATAACTGTAATGCTTATGAACTTAAGTTTAATTCTTAGTTTGTGGTTTGTTCTAATTCAAAAAATGGATTGGAAAATTTTACTTGGAACCTTTTTAATAAAATACTTTATCGATTATATTCTATTATTTAAAACAAATAAATTTCTTTTGAATGGTAGATTTATTTTACCATTAGCAAGTAGTTTGATTTACCCATTTTTTGCATCTACTGTTGCAATTTATTCTTTGTTTGGAAACTATTCTTGGAAAGGAAGAAGATTTAAAAAATAATTATTCCATCTTCAAAATTACAGGAAGAACAAACTGCGTTTTTACTGGAATTCCACGTTTTATAGCAGGATTAATTTTGGGAAAATCAACTAATTTACTTTTGAGAATACTATCAATTTTTATAGTATCATAAGCAACACTATCTCGAGGAAACTGTGGTTCAAAAGTAACTTCCGCATTAGGAAAAACAGTAACTTTCACTTCGATGGTATCGAGCTGTGGATACATCGTTCTTAGCGTATCGTTATCTAATTTTTGTTGTATTGTTGAAGTCAAAAAATCAAAAAAACATTGTTTTCGTTCTTCTTCATTGGTGATTTTTTCACAATCAACTATTGATGGATATTCATCTACTTCTTTCCAGTTGATTTCATTGATTTGTTTTTCTAACAACTCTTTTTCATTTGGCACTTTCTTATCAAAAAGTTGACAAGAAGTGAAAAAGAACACCGATAGAGGAAGAAATAGAATAATTTTTCTCATATTCGTTATCGAAAGAAAATCAAAATTTAAATTTTTCAAATGTACTAAAATTTACTTTCTATGGATGTTTTACTTTTAATAGTTGGCTTTGTTTTAATGATTTTGGGTTTAATTGGAAGTTTTTTACCTGTTTTACCTGGTGTTCCATTAAGTTGGCTTGGGTTATTACTTCTTTATTTTACTGAAAAAATCCAAAGTAACTATTGGGTTTTAGGAATTACATTAATCATTACAATTATTGTAACAATATTAGATTATGTGATTCCAGCAAAAGGAACTAAAAAATTTGGAGGTACAAAATATGGTATTTGGGGAACAAACATTGGGTTAATTCTTGGTTTGTTTTTTCCACCAATTGGATTTATTGTTGGTACATTTGTTGGGGCTTTTGTTGGCGAAATACTAAATAACTCTAGCGATACAAATGGTGCTTTAAAAGCGGCAACAGGTTCATTTATTGGTTTTTTGGTATCAACTTTTATGAAGTTTATGGTTTGTCTTTCCTTTTTGTTACTCTATCTTTTTATTGCTGTTAAAAATTTTATTTGATAAATTTTACAACCTTATCCTTTAATTTAATAATGTAAATACCTTTCGATAGTGCTTCACTTATCAAATTAAGCCCATTGCTTACCGTTTGAGAAGCTATCTTTTGTCCTGTCAATGAATAAATATCAACAGAAGTATCTTGATATAAACCTGAACAAAAAAATTTATTTTGTCCTGCTTGATATAGTTGAAAAGCTGCATCATCAAATGTATTTATTGCTAAATTTTCTCCAGCAAAAAGCCATTGATAACAAGCTGAAAATTCTCCTTTCCAATAGCTTTCGGTGTGAGTTCCATAAGAATCAAACTTTGTAAAAAGGTTACCATTTAAAACTCCTTTAGATAGAAAAGTATTTTTAATTGTATTCACATTTGATACCATAGATGAAGACTCATTTTGACCACAAACAAAATATATCTTTAGATTATCAACATCATTTGTCGTAGTAGAAATGTGATTGTTTAAATCGTTTAGTGCAAACCAATACGCTGGACTAAAACTTCCAATTTTATTAAAAAACTCAGGATATTCTACAGCTCCAAATGTGGAAATCAAAGCACCCATAGAACTTCCAATTAATGCATTAAACTGCGGTTGGGTTTTCGTTCTGAAATTAGTATCAATGTATGGTTTTAGTGTTTCAGAAATGAACTGTATGTATTCTTCACCTTCTCCGCCTCCATAATTAGGATTATTCCATGGAGAATATTCGTTTAATCTGTTTGAGCCATCGTTTTCAATTCCTACTACAATTGCACCAAAATCACCTTGAGAATGAAGAGAATTTAATGTTTCGTCGATTTGCCATTCACCAGAAAAAGAAGTAGCATTGTCAAATAAATTTTGACCATCTTGCATATACAAAACAGGATATGTTTTAGTGGAAGTAAAATAATCTGGTGGAAGATAGAGCCAAATTTTTCTATTTCTATTAAGTTGAGGGATAAAAAAATTAGAATCCAAAATTTGAACATTAGAAGCTGCCGTGCTATTGCTACCCGAGCCTGAAATATCTTCCCAAGATTGAATAGTTACATTGATAGTTTGAGGAGAACCAGTAAACGTAAAACTTCTATTTGGTAAAAATCCTCCATTAGCATTTCCTTCTACTGAAGTCCAACTACCACGAGTAAATTTATAGCTTACTTGCCCATTACCCTCAGGAATTGTTATTTGAAGAACACCAAGACCATCAGGTTGCATTATGAATTGAGGATTAGCTTCGTTCCAATTATTTACACTTCCTGCAAGATAGATTGTGGAATTATTTGGTGTATTGGCAGGAAGTGAAGTTATTCTGAGTGTTACCTGAGCATTTGTTGTTAGAATAAACAAGAAGCACAAAAATTGTATCGTTTTCATAATAGTTTTAAAAATACTAATGTAGAAAAAATTGATGAAAAAATCAATAGCTAAAATTAGCTTATCGATAGACGGAAAGATGAAGTATTTTAAGATTACAACAAAGATTTAAAAATCTTAAAGTATAGTATCATAAAAACAAAAAAGCCATCCACAATAAAGTGGAAAGCTTTTCATTGGTCTAACTACTAAACCGTGATACGAGTTACAAATTCGTATCGAAACAACACAACTAATCTTAAATACTTTTTTGGGCAAAAAAGGTTTTCGTTTCCGAAAACCTTTTCCCAATTTTAGCGGTCTGGACGGGACTCGAACCCGCGACCCCATGCGTGACAGGCATGTATTCTAACCAACTGAACTACCAAACCTTGCTTAATTGCGGTTGCAAATATACGATGGATTTTGACATCTGCAACTTTTTTGATAAAAAAAATCAATTTGTTTTTAAATTTTTAACCAAATAATTGCTTTTCAACTAAATAGGTTGTCAAAATTTTCTCGAAACTTTCTTCTGCAGCTACAGAAACATACTTAATTCCGTTTTGTGCACATGTCATTGCTATTTCTTTAAAATATTGGCTGACTTTTTCTTCGTATGCTTCTTTTATGTTTTCGGAAAAAATATTTATTTGTTCTCCTGATTCTACGTCAATAAATTTTCTTGGAGCATTGTCAAACTCAAAATTGATTTCGGTTTTTTTATCATAAACGTGAAAGACAACAACTTTGTGTTTGTTATGTTTTAAATGCTGTAGTGCATTGAATAACTTTTCTTTATCATTATTTTGAAACATATCGGTAAACAAAATAATCATCGAACGGCGATGCATTTTTTCGGCAATTTGATGTAAAAAAGTTATTGTATCGGTAGTTTTTGTTTCTTTTGGATTTTCTAAAAGATTTTCTAATGTGTTCAAAATCATTCGATGATGGCGATCACTTCCTTTTTCAGGTGCATAATATTCGTATTTGTCGGAATAGATACTTAGTCCAATGGCATCTCGTTGTTTTTTTAATAAATTCATTAAAACGGCTGATGCTAATACGGAAAATCCAATTTTATTGTGATAGAAAAGTTCGTTCGGCTTTAGTTTTGGATAATGCATTGAAGACGAATTATCAATTATCAAATGACAACGAAGATTGGTTTCTTCTTCATATTTTTTTGTGTATAATCGATCTGTTTTGGCAAAAAGTTTCCAGTCTATGTTTTTTGTGCTTTCGCCAACATTATAGATTTTGTGTTCGGCAAATTCTGCTGAAAATCCGTGAAATGGTGATTTGTGCATTCCGGAAATAAATCCTTCAACGACTTGATTAGCTAGTAATTCAAGGTGTTTAAAGCCTGAGATTATTTCTTTTTGTTCTTCTATTTTCATAACTTCAAAGATATTGAAAGGTTTACAAACTATCTTCTAAAAGTTTATTAAAATGCTATGGTTGTTTTTTTAGCCCCGATTGTAGTGGAAATCCTTTTTTACTTTTTTTGTCTTTAGACATCCCGAAATTTCGGGACAGGATGACAAAAAAATTAAAAAAGATTGAAACGGAAAGCGGGAACATGGTTTATTTTATTGACTTAGAATCGCTTCAAATTAAAAAAGCCTGACGATAAACATCAGGCTTTTAAACTCTTTTTCATTTTATATTACAATAATGCATCGATTGCATCTGTGTATGTCTTTTTAGGTGCAACGCCTACTTGACGACCTACTACTTCACCGTTTTGGAAAACTAATACGGTTGGAATGTTTCTTACGCCATATTTTGCTGCAAATTCTTGGTTTGCGTCTACGTCAACTTTTCCAACTGTTGCTTTTCCTTCGTATTCTGTTGCGATTTCGTCGATAACTGGTCCAACCATTCTACATGGTCCGCACCAAGCTGCCCAAAAATCTACTACTACTGGTTTATCTGATTTTAATACTACTTCGTCAAAAGTAGCATCTGTTATTGCTAATGCCATATTTTTTAATTTTAAAAATTGTTTAACTTTTATAAGTGCAAATTTAATTATTAAAAACTTAATTTATTGTTAATTGAAAATTAGTTTTGACTATTTGAGAATTGTTAGAATTGATACTTAATTGAGTTTGAAGTCGACTTGCATTTTCTGTAATTCTGCCAATAATTCATTTGAAATTTTTACTTTCATTTTTCTGCTTGGCATTGAAAGTCGGGTTACAATGTGATTTTCATCGATTGATTCTTCTAAATCTAATTCTGTTTCATCCACGATTGTTGTGTCTAAATCATCTTCTACAGATTCGTTATTTATATTTGTTATGATTGGTTTTAGTTCGACTTGTTTTCTTATTTTTTCAATTTCTACTACTTCAAAAGCTACTTGATGTTCTCCTTTGTTTTGGATAAACAATTGACTCAATTCTTCGATAAACTTTTGTTGTAATTCTTTTATGTTCAGCAGAACAATAATTTTTTTAGCGTAGATTTCCAAAACGTCTGCAAGCATTTTGGCTTCCATAAACTGCAGTCTTGGCTCCGATTTTTTTCCTGTTTCGCGGTTTACCCAACCATCTTTTACCAAAACTTTAAAATAGACAAATTGATTTTGAACTAAGAAATGACGAAACTTTAAATAATCTTCATCAAAAATTCGAAACTCAAAACTCTCATCATATCCTTCTAACAAAAATGTTGCCCAACCTTTTCCATTCTTAGCTGTGCGATGTTGAACATTGGTGATAATTCCGCCAAAAGTGAGTGTTTTACCTACTACGTTTTCAAGACTTTTTAATTGCTCTAATTTAGTATTGCAAAAATATTGCATTTGAAATTTATAATCATCAAGCGGATGTCCGGAAATATAAATGCCTACTACTTCTTTTTCTCTTGATAATTTTTCCATTGTGCTCCATTCGTCACATGGTGGAACAATTGGTTCTGCGATTTGAATTTCACTTGCTTCGCCAAACAAACTTACTTGGGATGAATTTTCGTTTTCTTGAAACTTACTTCCATAACGAATTGCTTTTTCTAAAAACGTAATTCCTTCGCCTTCTATGTGAAAATATTGCGCTCGGTGCGTTTCTGAAAAACCATCAAATCCACCAGCCAAGGCTAAACTTTCGAATGCTTTTTTATTAGCAGCTCGAAGGTCAATTTTTTTGGCTAAATCAAATATTGATTTATAAGGTGAATCTTTTCTGTTTTGAACAATTGTGTCAACAGCTGGCGCGCCAACACCTTTGATTGCTCCCATTCCAAATCGAACTGCATAATTATCGTTTACTGTGAACTTATAAAACGACTCATTTACATCTGGACCAAGAACAGTCAATCCCATGCGTTTACATTCTTCCATAAAGAAGGAAACTTGTTTGATGTCGTTCATGTTATTAGATAAAACGGCAGCCATATATTCTGCAGGATAATTGGCTTTTAAATAGGCGGTTTGATAAGCAATCCAAGCATAACACGTTGAATGCGATTTGTTAAACGCATATTCAGCAAAAGCTTCCCAGTCTTTCCAGATTTTTTCTAGTTTTTCGGCAGAATGACCTTTGGCTTCAGCTTGAGAAATAAATTTTGGTTTCATTTTATCCAAAACATCACGCTGTTTTTTCCCCATTGCTTTACGCAAAACGTCGGCATCACCTTTAGAAAAATCGGCTAATTTTTGTGACAAAAGCATTACTTGCTCTTGATAAACCGTAATTCCGTAAGTATCTTTTAGTAATTCTTCGCAGGCATCAAGATCGTAAACAATTTCTTCTTCACCGTTTTTACGTTTGATAAAACTCGGAATGTAAGCAATTGGACCTGGACGATATAATGCATTCATGGCAATCAAATCGGGAAAAACCGTCGGCTTTAATTCCTTCATGTATTTTTGCATTCCAGGACTTTCATATTGAAAAATACCAACGGTTTCTCCACGTTGAAAAAGTTCGTATGTCTTGACGTCATCAATTGGAAATTCATCAGGATTGAGTTCAATTCCCGAACGATATTTAACTAATTTAACCGTGTCTTTTATTAATGTTAGGGTTTTTAAACCCAAGAAATCCATCTTTAATAATCCCGCACTTTCAACGACTGAGTTATCAAATTGCGTAACATACAAATCAGAATCTTTGGCCGTTGCCACTGGAACGAAATTAGTTATATCGTCTGGCGTGATGATTACACCACAAGCATGAATTCCAGTATTTCTTAAATTTCCTTCTAATATTTGAGCTTGCTGAATGGTTTCTCCACCCAAATCAGAAGATTTTCCTAAGGAGATTAGTTCTTTTACTTTTTCAAAATCTTCGGGACGCAAAGCTGCTTTTAGCTTTGCTTCTTCCATGGAAAATATCTTTGCTAAATTCAGCGTAGTTGGAATCAGCTTCGCAATTTTATCGGCTTCAAACAAGGGTAAGTCTAGAACTCTCGCTGTATCACGAACCGATGATTTCGCAGCCATCGTTCCATAAGTGATAATTTGTGCTACTTGTTTGGAGCCGTATTTATTGATTACATAATCCATTACTTTACTTCGCCCTTCATCATCAAAGTCGATATCAATATCGGGAAGCGAAACCCTATCTGGATTCAGAAAACGCTCAAAAAGCAAATTGTACATTAATGGATCAATGTTGGTAATTCCAAGACAATAAGCTACCACAGAACCTGCTGCAGAACCACGACCTGGACCAACGGAAACTCCCATTTTTCTTGCCTCGGCAATGAAATCTTGTACAATCAAAAAATAACCTGGATAACCTGAGTTTTCAATAGTTTTTAGCTCAAAATCGATTCGCTCCCGTATTTCTGGAGTAATTTCGGTATATCTTCTTTCAGCACCTTTATAAGTTAAATAATTTAAAAATTTATTTTCGCCTCGTTTTCCGCTATCGGCTTTATCTTCTTCGACAAGAAATTCGGTTGGAATGTCAAATTTGGGTAGTAAAACTTCTCGAGCCAAATCAAAAATTTCAATTTTAGCTACAATTTCACCAACATTAGAAATAGCTTCTGGAAAATCATGGAATAATTGTTTCATTTCTTCTCCAGATTTGAAATAATATTCTTGATTTGGCAAACCATATCGGTAACCTCTTCCCCTTCCTATTGGTGTAGATTGTTTTTCACCGTCACGAACACAAAGAAGAATATCGTGTGCGTTTGCATCTTCTTTGTTGACATAGAAAACATTATTGGTAGCCACTGTTTTTATGTTATGCTTTTTGGCTAAATCGATAAGCGAATTATTAACTCTATTTTCATCTTCTTGATTATGTCGCATCAATTCGATGTAAAAATCGTCTTCAAAATTTTCTTTCCACCAAAGCAGCGATTCCTCCGCTTGATTTTCACCAATATTTAAAAGTTTACTTGAAATTTCTCCATATAAACTTCCTGACAATACAATAATATCTTCTTTGTATTGTTGAATAACCTGTTTGTCAATTCTTGGCACATAATAAAATCCTTCAGTAAATGCTATTGAAGACATTTTTGCTAGATTATGATAGCCTTTTTTATTTTTTGCCAGCAAGACAATTTGATATCCGTTGTCTTTTCTAGACTTATCTTTGTGATTATCACAAACGAAAAACTCGCAACCAACAATAGGTTTTATAATGGTTTCGGTTGGTGTTTCACCAGATTCGATGGCAGCTTTGTTTTTTGCTTCTGCTGATTTATTGTGGTATAAAATATCTCTAACAAAATGAAAAGCACCCATCATGTTTCCAATGTCGGTAATGGCTACGGCAGGCATTTTGTTTTGAACGGCAGCTTTTACTAAATCTTTGACGCTAATGGTAGATTGCAGTACAGAAAACTGCGTATGATTATGCAAATGAACAAAATCAACATCTACTAGAACTTGTTGATTTTGTTTGGCTTCTTCTTTAGAAATTACTGGTGTTTCTTTGGGTTGAAATTGTTTTCTAATTTCATCCGAAGCTGCTTTTAGATTAATATGTTTTAATCCAATCAGCGGAATTTCTTTTGGATTTTGTTGATTAAATTCTTTAAAATAATCAGCAGGAACATCTAGTTCTTCTTTTGTGAAAACCTCTCTTCTTATTAACTCTAAAAAACATCTTGTGGTTGCTTCAACGTCAGCAGTTGCATTGTGAGCCTCGTCAAAAGGCTTGTTGAAGAGATATTGATGTAATTCTGTTAGTGTTGGTAATTTAAATCTTCCTCCTTTTCCTCCAGGAAGTTTTAAAATTGATGCGGTAACTTCTGTACAAGTATCTAAAACTGGCATTGCCGCCATTGGTGAATCGATTCCCATTCGATAAAATTCGCAACCCATAATGTTGACATCAAAACCAACGTTTTGTCCAACAATAAATTTAGCTTTTGCAAGTGCAGTATTGAATTTTTCTAAAACTTCTACTAACGGAATGCCATTTTGTTGTGCTAACTCTGTTGAAATTCCGTGTATTCTTTCTGCATCATAAGGAATATTAAATCCGTCTGGATTTACTAAATAATCTTGATGCTCGATTAGATTTCCCATGGAGTCGTGCAACTGCCATGCTATTTGGATGCATCTTGGCCAGTTATCTGTATCAGTAATTGGAGCTGACCATTTTCTTGGCAAACCAGTGGTTTCGGTATCAAAGATTAAATACATTAAGATTTTAGATTTATGCCTTTAGATTTATGATTTATGAGGTTTATCGTAAATTGAAATCAAAGCTTTTTTAGTAAAATCAAAAGTACATTTAAAGGAAGTAATTGTCAATTTTAGTTATTAACAAAAACAAAAAACCATCCGCAAAAAGGGATGGTTTTCGTTTATTCTATGATGCTATTATTTAGTATCTTCCTCTGTTGCTATTTCCTCCGCCGCTGTAGTTTCCACCACCACGAGAGTTTCCACCACCATTATAACCACTTCCGCCTGAACGGTTGTTGTTGAAAGATCTTCTTTCTCCTTCTGGTTTTGGTTCAGATTTGTTCACTACAATTGTACGACCGTCAACAGTTGCACCATTTAATTCTTCAATTGCTTTCAATGCTTCTTCATCGTTAGGCATTTCAACAAAACCAAATCCTTTACTTCTTCCAGTAAATTTATCAGTTACAACTTTAACAGTATCAACTGCTCCATAAGCCTCAAAAGACTCTCTTAAATCTGCTTCCTCAATACTCCAAGGAAGGCTTCCAACAAAAATGTTCATATTAAATCTTTAAAAATTTTCTCAAAGGTAGGCTAAAAAAACATAACTAATTGATTATTTTGATTATATTAATTTAAAAAAACAAAAAAGCCATCAAAAACGATGGCTTTTCTATTTTATTGTATAATAAGTATTTACAATGAAGGATAAATAGGAACGTTATAAAATTCTCCTTGTTGATAATTCATGATTTCGCCACCAAGAGGATTATTATTGGTGTTTACTGCATTGAATTTGAATTTTCCTGACACAGTCATTTTCACATTATCGAATTTTGTTATTTCAATTTCTCCATTGCTGTTCTGAACATTCAATATTCTAAATCTACAATTTAAATTTCCACCAGTCACTGTTATAAGGTCACCAGCCATGTAAGCATTTCCTCTTGAAGAAAGCGCAATATTTGTTACAACTCCCGAAGCATTTGTAGTTAGATTAACGCTCAATCCGCTTCCGCTTCCTCCAGTAGTAGCTACAGAAGAAGCATCTTCATAACCTGTTCCTCCAGAGACTAAAGTAATCGCTGAAACTGGTCCAGGTGATGGGATTGTTGCATATTCTAATTCAAATCCATCTAAACTAGATGAATAAGTTGCAAAATTATCTGGATTAATAGTTCCTAACGAAAATTTGTTTAGATTAGTGTTGCTTGTTCCAAGTGTAACTGTTTCGTACTCAGTGTAAGCTTCGATGGTAAGCTTACCATCAGTTAGATATGCTCTTGCATCGTTAGCTCTCCAAAAAACATCATTCTGCAATGCTTGAAATCCTGGATCGCTAAACTTTACGTTCTCTTCACAAGAAGAAAAAGCAACTAAAATGATAAATAGGGACAATAATTTTTTCATTTTCTAATATTTTTATCCACAAAAATAACTTTTTAATATAAAAATGCTAACATATTCAGAAAAAATAAATGTTAAAAATTCTGTCAAGCTGAGGAAACACAAATAAAAAATAAATTCTAATTGGTTGTTAATTAAAAAAAACTATCTTTGCACCCTTAAAATAATCGAGGTCGAGAACCTCAAATTAATCAAAAGATTATGTCAGTAAAAATTAGATTACAAAGACACGGTAAAAAACAAAAGCCTTTTTACTGGATCGTAGCAGCTGATGCTCGCTCAAAAAGAGATGGTAGATACCTTGAAAAATTAGGAACTTACAATCCAAACACCAATCCTGCAACTATTGATTTAAACCTTGACCAAGCGGTTCAATGGTTACACAATGGTGCTCAACCAACTGATACTGCTAGAGCTATCCTTTCTTACAAAGGTGCTTTATTAAAACATCACCTAGATGGTGGAGTTCGTAAAGGAGCTTTGACACAAGATCAAGCTGATGCAAAATTGGCTACTTGGTTAGAAGAAAAATCAGGTAAAGTAAATGCTAAAAAAGAAGGTTTATCTAAAGCTCAACAAGCTGAAAAAGCGAAAGCATTGAAAGCCGAAAAAGAAGCTAATGACAAACGTGCTGCTGCTGCCGCAGAAGCTGCAAAAGTAGAAGAAGAAGCTGCGGTTGAAGAAGTTGTAGCAGAAGAAACTACTGCTGAAGTAGCTGTTGAGGAAACTCCAGCTGTTGCAGAAGTTGCTACAGAAGAAGCACCTGCTGCTGAAGAAGCAAGTGAAGAAACAGAAGCTTAATAATTTGCGATAATGCGTAAAGAGGATTGTTTCTATCTTGGCAAAATCGCTAAAAAATTTAGTTTCAAGGGAGAAGTTCTTGTCTATTTAGATACAGACGAACCCGAATTATATGAAGATATGGAATCAGTTTTTGTTGAATTCAACAATAATCTGGTTCCATTTTTTATTGAAAATAGTTCACTACATAAAAATGATTTCCTACGTGTTCGATTTGAAGATGTCGACTCTGAAGAAGAAGCCGATAAAATAATTGGGCTAGAGGTATACTTACCATTATCAATGTTGCCTAAACTTTCGGGCAATAAATTTTATTTTCACGAAGTTATTGGTTTTGAAATTGAAGACAAACGATTGGGTGTTTTTGGTAAAATTGTTTCTATAAACGATTCTTCAGCCCAACCATTATTCGAAGTTGTTAATGGTTCTGTGGAAATTCTTGTTCCGATGATTGATAAATTTCTTGTCAAGATTGATAGAGAAAATAAAAAAGTCATCATGGATTTGCCAGAAGGACTTGTAGAAATGTACCTTTAGTTAGATTTTTAGATTGTTGGATTTTTAGACTATATAGATTTATAAAATGGCAACTTTCAATTTCAAACAATTTTCTGTTCAACAAGACAAATGTGCCATGAAAATAGGCACCGATAGTGTATTGCTTGGTTCTTGGTGTCCAATTGAGAACAATCCTTTTTCGGTTTTGGATATTGGTGCAGGAACTGGAGTTTTGTCTTTGATGTTGGCACAGCGAAGTCATGCCGAACAAATCGATGCTATTGAAATTGATGAAGATGCTTATGAACAATGTGTAGAAAACTTTGAATCTTCGCCTTGGAGCGATAGATTGTTTTGTTTTCATGCTAGTTTGGACGAATTTTTGGAAGAACCCGAAGATGAATATGACATCATCATTTCCAATCCGCCGTTTTATTCTGAAGATTATAAAACCGATAATTCCCAGAGAGATTTAGCGCGTTTTCAAGATGCTATGCCGTTTGAAGAATTAGTGGAAGCAGCTGATTTACTTCTATCGGAGAATGGTATTTTTGCTGTAATCATTCCGTTTAAAGAGGAAGAACGTTTTGTTGATTTGTGTGCTGAAGTGGAACTATTTCCTGTAAAAGTTACGCGAGTGAAAGGTTCTCACACTACACCAATCGTTCGAAGTTTATTGGCTTTTAAACGTTATGAACTTTCGGTTTTAACAGCTGATGAATTGGTAATTGAGATCAATAGACATGAATATACTGATGATTATATCAACCTGACTAAAGATTTCTATTTGAAAATGTAAAAGGAATCACAATTAACAATCCTTTATCATTTAGCATTCCTTAAATCAGATACATTTAGGTCGGTATAACCTAAAACTGATTTCACTTGAAACTAAAACTCCTTTTATCCTTTTTACTTTTCACTTTCTTTTACTGTTTTGCTCAGGCACAGAAAACCATCAATGGCAAAGTTATTTGTAACGAAATGGCTTTGGAGAAAATCGATGTGGTCAACCTCAACTCCAAAAAAAGTAGCACAACTGATAGTCAAGGTAACTTTAGTATTGAAGCGAAAGTTAACGATGTACTTTTAGTATTATCCAAAGACTATTACGATATCAAGGTTACAATTACAGCTGCTGATTTTTCAAAAGACCGATTGCGTATTGCCTTGAGTAAAAAACCTATTGAACTTGATGAAGTTACTATAAACAAAGTTGAAAAAGTTAATGTTATTGTTTCGCCAGAAGAGATAGCGATGTCTAAAATTGCTAAGTTTGAAAGTGCGCCAAAAACAGTTGGTGTTTACACTGGTGAAATGCCTTATGGAATGGATTTCGTTGGGCTTTTCAAAAAAATATTCAAGTCAAACAAAAAGAAGGATAAGAACGAAACGTCACGATTTGTTAGCTTTAAAGAATATGCGGTTTCGAAGTTTGATGCGGATGAATTTTTCTATAAAAAACTGAAAATAAAACCCGACGAACTCGATTTATTTATTGCTTTTTGTGAAAGTGATGCTCACTATAAAACCATTATGGAACGTGAAGATACTTTGGAAACGATGGAGTTTTTAATGGCAAGAAATGAAGCTTTTCAGAAACTGGAGCGATAATTCAACACGGAGTTTTAGCCCAGATGGAAGCGGCATCCTTTTTATCTCGTTTTGAAAACGAGATAAAAAGATATAGCGGACAGCTGGAATCAGCTCCAAAAAATAACAATTGTTAAAGTGAATCTCAAATATGTTTTATTACCTTTGCAAACGTTTTCGTGAAACACAAAATTGATACAAATGAAACCAGATTTATTTCAAGCTCCTGATTATTACTTGTTAGACGATTTGCTAACAGACGAACATAAATTAGTGCGCGACTCGGCTCGTGCATGGGTAAAACGTGAAGTTTCACCTATTATTGAAGACTATGCACAACGTGCTGAATTTCCAAAGCAAATTATTAAAGGTTTGGGAGAAATTGGCGGTTTTGGACCTTACATTCCTGAGGAATATGGCGGTGCAGGTTTGGACCAAATTGCCTATGGATTGATTATGCAAGAAATTGAAAGAGGTGATTCTGGTGTTCGTTCTACGTCGTCGGTTCAATCGTCTTTAGTGATGTACCCTATTTGGAAATTTGGAACTGAAGAACAAAGACAAAAATATTTACCAAAATTAGCAACTGGAGAATTCATGGGTTGTTTCGGATTGACTGAACCAGATCACGGTTCGAATCCAAGTGGAATGACAACAAACTTTAAAGACATGGGCGATCATTATTTATTGAATGGTGCCAAAATGTGGATTTCAAATGCGCCTTTCGCAGATGTTGCGGTAGTTTGGGCAAAAAATGAAGAAGGAAGAATTCACGGATTAATTGTTGAACGCGGAATGGAAGGTTTTACAACTCCAGAAACTCACAACAAATGGTCACTTCGTGCTTCTGCAACTGGAGAATTAATTTTTGATAACGTAAAAGTTCCTAAAGAAAATCTATTGCCAGGAAAATCTGGACTTGGTGCGCCAATGATGTGTTTAGATTCTGCTCGTTACGGAATTGCTTGGGGTGCAATTGGTGCTGCAATGGATTGTTATGATACGGCTTTGCGTTATGCAAAAGAAAGAATTCAGTTTGACAAACCAATCGCTGGAACACAATTACAACAAAAGAAATTGGCTGAAATGATTACTGAAATTACGAAGGCGCAATTGTTAACATGGCGATTGGGCGTTTTGAGAAATGAAGGAAAAGCAACTACGGCACAAATCTCAATGGCGAAACGAAACAACGTGGACATGGCGATTAACATCGCTCGTGAAGCACGTCAAATTCTTGGCGGAATGGGAATTACAGGTGAATATTCTATCATGCGTCACAGTATGAATTTAGAATCGGTAATCACTTATGAAGGAACGCACGATATTCACTTGTTGATTACTGGTGCAGATATTACTGGTATACCTGCTTTTAAGTAACATTAAACAATAAATAAAATTGATATAAAATGCTTCTCAGTTCAGGGAAGCATTTTTACTTTTGTAATGAGATGTAATCCAAAATGGATGATACTTCGTATTTAATAATAAAAAGCTATGACAATTCTAGAAATCAACACCAAAATCCAACCACAGAAACAACAATTGTTACAACATCCACTATATGAAAAAGTAAAAACCATAGACGATTTACATCAGTTTTTAGAAAGTCATGTTTATGCAGTTTGGGATTTTATGTCGCTGTTAAAAGCATTACAACGCCAATTGACTTGTACTTCAACACCATGGTTTGCCTCGGCTAATCCAGAAACAAGATATTTGATTAATGAGATTGTTTTGGCGGAAGAAAGCGATTTGACTTTGGACGGAAAAAGATTAAGTCACTTTGAAATGTATGTTGACGCAATGAAAGATTGTGGTGCAAATACTATTGAATTGAATGCTTTCCTGCAAAATATAGTTGACACAAAAAATGTTTTTATTGCAATAAAGCAAAGTAATTTGCACCAAAACATCAAAAACTTTCTTGACTTTACTTTTCGAGTAATTGAAGAAGGAAAATCACATAAAATTGCAGCAGCATTTACTTTTGGAAGAGAAGATTTAATTCCAAATATGTTTACAGAAATTTTAAAAAGTTTTCAGCAAAATTTCCCAGAAACCGATTTATCGAAACTGATTTACTACTTCGAAAGACATATTGAACTTGACGCTGACGAACACGGTCCAATGGCGATGCAAATGATAAACGAACTTTGTGGCAATGATTCTCAAAAATGGCGTGATGTTGAAGAAGTTTCAATAATGGCGTTAGAAAAACGAATTGGGCTTTGGGATGCTATTGAAGAGCAGATAGAAAATGCAGTAGAATTAGCTTAAGTATGAAAAAGTTTTTAAAATCTTTACTTTTCTTCTTTATTATTGGACAGTTACTTTTTAGTTGTAGTGCTGAAAGTACAGTTGCAGAAGAGAATAATAACGTTTTAAAAACATTTAATTATTTAGCACTCGGCGACAGTTATACTATTGGTCAAAATGTTTGTGAAACTTGCCGATTTCCAATTCAACTACAAGATAGTATTAAAAAATACACTGCTTCAAATGATGTAATTACCACAAAAATAATTGCAACAACGGGTTGGACAACTACCAATTTAAAAAATGCCATTGCATCACAAAATCCAGCAAATAACTATGATTTGGTTACGTTGCTAATTGGCGTAAACAATCAATATCAGAATCAACCTTTTAGCCTATATGAGCAAGAATTTCCAGAATTGGTAAACATAGCCATCACAAAAGCTAAAGGAATAAAAGCTAATGTAATTGTAATATCCATTCCCGATTATGCTTACACACCTTTTGGAAATGGAAACGCCACTATTTCTACTCAAGTAGACACTTATAATGCTTTTGCAGAAAATTATTGCATTCAGAACAATATCACTTTTATAAACATTACCGATATTACTAGACAAGGATTATCGCAACCTAATTTTGTTGCCAATGATGGTTTGCATCCATCTGAAATTGCTTATACTAAATTTGTAGAAAGAATTTTACCGAAAGCGAAAGAAATTCTGGGATTGTAAATATTATTGTTTTTTTGATTTCCAAATAAATCCATCCAATAAATAATGGGTAAACTGCGGAACGGTTAACAAAGGAACGAGTATAAACTGCCAATTTGAAAAATCAAAAGTTGTCATTGAAAATTGCTCATTCCAAACAAAAATCTCCCATAAAAACTCTTCTGAAAAAGCTATAATCAAAAGGATTACTATAAAAATAAGTACTCCTTTGTATTGCTTTAGCATGCTTAAAAATCCTAAATCTTCTTTAGTTTTTTTCTCGATTTCGTTCAAATAAATCAAAGCCATATAAGGAATTCCATGAGAAACTACATTTAGTAAAGTGAAAACCAAATCGTTATTAAAGTAAACTATTCCAAAATACCAAGAAAGTATAGTTCCAACAATAATAGCGTTCTTTGGGATATTAAAAAAATTCGACTTTATGGAAATATAAATTGTTCTAAAAATATAAAATACAACTATTACAAAATAAATCCATGTAAGAACTTCGAGCAATCTTGGATTTTCATACTTCAAAAATTCGTTCTCTACAAACCAATTGAACTTTCGTTTTGGCGATAAAAACCAATACAGCATAGGATAAATAGTAGCCGAATAAATTATCAAATTATCAATCCATGCATACATTTTATCTTCATTTCTAGAGTACAATCGCATAAAACCATATTGCTGACGAATGAAATGAAAAACCGCTACATAAGCCAAAACCGACCAAAATATTTGGCTGCCAAATAGAAATAAAATGAACCCAATTAAGAAGCAAAAAATGGGTAATCCAATGTACAATTGTTTTCTTCTTTGAAATTCTGAAGCAACAAAATAGGTTTTAAATAATGTAGAATAAACATGAGCAACATCAATAAAAACAATTAAAAACAACCAAGTATAAAACGAATAACTTTCTTCGATTTCGGTTAACCAATTTTGAAATAACAAAACAATTGCCAACACAATAAAAGATGGCGCAAGTATAAAAACTCCGTCGGTTTTGGCTTTATGTATCCAAGGTTGCACCATTTAGATTATTTTATTTACAACATTAATTCCTTGATGAAATGCTTCTTCAAAAATAGATATTCCCGATAAATCCGAATGTGCAAAAAAGATTTTATCATCAATAGATTGAGCTGCTTTTTGTTTGCTTTCGCCAAATAGAAATTCTGGTTTTGGGCTAATCATTCCGTGTCCTAACAAATGAATATCGATACTTTCTGTTACTTCTTCTATATTAGGATGCGAAATTTTTAAATCTTCCAACACTAAACTTTTCCAATATTCCTTTGGCTTTTTATAGCTATCTCTCCTGCTTTTTCCACAATCTGATGATGAAAAACTAAAATAATACGTAATCACTTTTTTATCCTGAATTTGTTGCAACGACTGGTGTTGATCGAAAATATAACCCAATCCTTTCGAGCCATGAGCCACATTATCCCAGCACAATGGAAAACTAAAATTATCGGTTAAATCAGAAACTACTAATGTTGCCAAAAGCCAAGGCGCATAATGAAAATCTTTGGTTAATTCTTTTCTGTCTTTAAACAAATATTGATTTACAAATTGCGGTGTTGCCATAATAATTTTATCGGCAATAATCTCAATAGAAGTTTTTGTTTTATCATCAAAAACCAAGGCTACTGCTTTACCATTTTCGGTTTTCACTTCGTAAACCAAATGATTTTGCAGTGTTTTTCCTTTGGAATATTTTTTTAAATGATGCGTAAGTCTTGCATTACCTTCAGGCCAAGTTAAAACGTTATCATTTTTATCTTGCGTACTGTTTTGTTTTCTCGCAGCAAAATAATGAATTCCGGCATAAGCAGAAACGAATTCAATTCCTAAACCAAAATCATCTCTGCAACAATAATCTACATAAACCAAAAGCGGATTTGATTTAAAATTTTGTTGCTTCAGCCATTCTTTCATGGTTAGTTTGTCCAAACTTTTAACGGCATCATTTTGAGAAGATAAAGCCATCGGAATATTGAACCAATACAAACCAAAGTCATCTTTTTTGGTTCTAAAATCATCCATCATCGAAAAAAATCGAAGTAATTCTGCGTCTTCCTCTGCTGAATTTCCAACTTTTGGAACAATTCCTTCTTGCCAATTGTTTTTGTAAAATAATCGTTCGTCTGGTGAAAACGTTAGTTGCGTTTCATCAAATTTTGGAAAACCTTTTTCATCATAACCTAAAATAATTTTTTCTTCTTCTAGAAATTGCAGTAACTCTTTATCTTCCTGGTTTGGCAAAGGCAAATAATGTGCGCCAAGAGGAAATTTCGAATACTGATTTTCACCATTGGAAGAATTTCCACCCAAATTATTTTCTAATTCGACCAACAAAAATTCGGAAATTCCTTTTTTAGAAAGCTGTCTTGCAGCAGACAAACCTGTTATTCCGCCACCAATAATTAAATATGGAATAGAAATTTGCTTAGATGGTTTTGGAAAATTCTTAACTCGAAGTTTATGTCCTAAAATATGATTGGTTCCTGATAGCCGAATTAAAAGCGAAATTACTTTTTCTTTACAAGCATCGAGAAGCGGAACAATCAGTAAAGTTGCTCCTAAAAACTTAAAGAAATTCCTTCTCGAACTACTATAATTTTCCCCATTCTTCATCGAAATAGCGTACTAAAACTTGGTTATCTAATCGATTAATTTTAATGTCTTTTGAAATCATATCATTGGAAAAATAATTGAATTTTTCAAACTGATAATTGTAAAAACGCAATCCGTCAACAGTTCTATTGACTTTGTTAAAATTGGTTCCAAAACCACTTATTGCAATAGTAAAACCCCATTCGCCAAACGATGGAACATAAGCATGATAAGCATCAATTTGAGGAAAAACTTGCATCACAGTCTTGTTGATACACCAAAATGATTTTGGAGCAAAATATGGCGAAGTCGTTTGAATTACCACAACAGCATCAGGCGAAAGTAGTTGTTGCATTGTGCTGTAAAAATTCAACGAATACAATTTACCCAAACTATAATTGGAAGGATCAGGAAAATCAATAATTACGACATCAAATTTCTCTTTCGTTTCTTTTGCCCAAATGTAAGCGTCTTTGTTATACACTGTAACTTTAGAGTTATTCAAAGCATTTTTATTGAAATCGACCAATACCTGATTGGTTTTGAACAACTTGGTCATTCCTTCATCCAAATCGACCAAAGTGACTTTTTTTACATCTTTGTATTTTAGAATTTCTCGAACCGCCAAACCATCTCCACCACCTAGAACTAGTACATTATCAACTTTTTTAGCCATTGACATTGCTGGATGAACCAAAGCTTCGTGATAACGATACTCGTCGGCAGAACTGAATTGGAGATTGTTGTTTAAGTATAATCGGTAATCGCTTTTATTGTGGGTTAAAACGATACGTTGGTATTGAGTTGAATTGGTATAAATGATGTTCTCTCCATACAATTTACCTTCAGAATAGGACAGGATATTTTCGGAGAAAAAGAAAGTAACCAATAAAACTAGAAAAGAAAAAATGGCTTTTGCTCGAAGTAATTTTACCTTTTTTAATTCTGATTTTAATAAATAACAAAGTACAATAGCAATAGAAATATTAATCATTCCGAAGAATAAAGATGTTCCTATAATTCCGAGTTTTGGAACTAAAATTAACGGAAAAAGAATGGATGCTAATAAAGCGCCAATATAGTCAAAAGTAAAAACATTGGAAACCAAATCTTTGAATTCTACTTTATCTTTAAGAATGTTCATCAGTAACGGAATTTCCAATCCGACAAGACATCCTGTGATGAAAACTAACAAATAAAGAATAAATTGAAAGGCAAAAGCGGTTTCAAATAATAGAAAAAGAATAACCGAACTCAATCCACCAATTAATCCGACTAGAATTTCTATTTCCACAAAAGTATTGAGTAGATTTTTGGTAATAAATTTTGAAAAATACGACCCAATTCCCATCGAAAAGAGATACACTCCAATGATGAAAGAAAATTGTTTTACCGAATCGCCCAATAAATAACTCGCCAAGGTACCTGCGACTAATTCATAAACTAATCCGCAAGTGGCGATGGTAAAAACAGCAAAAAGTAATAAATATTCAAACTTTAAGAATTTATTACCCATGAATTGCTGCACTAATAATCATTGAGATTCCAATAATTAAGGCTGCAAAAACGATGGCAACAGCAACATTATTTTCTTGAGTTATTTTTTTCCAAGTGTTTTCGGGAGTTATTTTTTCAATTATGAAATAAGCAATAAAAAGTATTGCAATTCCAACAGCAGAAAACACTAATGAGTTGATAACAAGATGTGATATATTCATGATATTTTATTTTTAGTTATTTATGATAAAAACGATTAACCGTACTTCGTCCTGAATTGGTTGGTTTATATTTTTCAGTTGATTCACAATCGCAAAGTCTATTACCTTGTGTTGTGTAATAAACAAATATTCCATAGAAACACAAACCAATTAAAAGGGCTAAATAATTTTCTTTGATAAAATTTGATACTTTTTCCATTTTCAATTTTTAATATTCACCCCATCTTTTATTTTCAAAATATTTAGACCAATAGTACATTCCAACAGCAACAATTGCCATAAAAATAAATACCATATAAATATTTCTATTGGACGGTGCATTCCAATTGGCTTTAACCGAAATTAAACTGTTTGAGAAATCCTCTGGTGCTTTTGATGGTGTTACCGTTAAATGATATTTTCCTGCTCCAACGCCACAAATATTAAAATTTTCGGAAGTACTTCCTTCTGTCCAATTTTCGCCATCGGTGTAGCCGTGATAATATTCAACATCTTTTGAAGCATAAATTTCTTCGTTGGTGTTTTCGTTTACCAGAGCTATTTGAACATTTGCCCATGAATTATTTACATTAGACGAAACCGAAATTTGCAATGGCGCTGAACTTCCTTTTAACTCAAAGGATGGACTAACAAAATCTTTTGAAGTATAGTTTTCAAATGGAATCGAAGCATTTAAAACCTCTTGTTCTACTCTATCTTGATTTAAATACCAATGCGTAAAAATGATTAAAAAACCAACTGCACAAAATGTCAAGACCAAATTTCTAACATTAACAAAAAAAGGTTCTACCATTCCAATCTCTGATTTTGATGGTATTACAGATGTATTGAATGCTTTTTTTACAGCACTTCTTGAAATATGTTTACCGTAAAACGCAGTTTGTTCTTGTCCAAATTTTTCAAATGATAGAATAAATGGTGGATTTATATATTCAATTAATTCTATTTTGTTCAAAACATTAAAATCAAAAAAACCAGCCGCATAATCAAGTTTTGGATAGGAATAATCAAATCTATCATAGGTATTATCCAAATAGTCAATCGTTAATGGGTGATTGCCTACTTTTTTTTCAAACTCTGTTTGTTCTAATAGTATAAAGTTTCCCGATGATTCTGAAAGGTATAAAAATTCAGCTTTATCATTTTGCAATACATATTCAATCCATCGAATATTATAATCACCACTTTTAACCAAAAAACCAATGATTGTAAATACATTTCCATAGAATTCTGCTTTTTGACCAACAGAAAAGGCGTTGTTGTAATCAACTTTTTTGTGTCTTTCTTTGAAAACAAAATCGTTAGAAACGTTTCTACTATAAATAGTTGCACAATTTGGGCAGGAAAAATAAGTAACCTCAATTTTTATATCGAGTTTGGTAACCGTATTACAATGATAGCAAGAAAAATCCATACTCAATTTATCTATTAATTTCAAAATCTTTTAAAACAATTGCCTTAAAAAAGGTTACAAACTCATTGGTAATACTTTTTACTTTTTGAGTATTATCTTGTAAATAATTACACAAGTAAACATCTAACGTAAGCTGTTTAAATTCAGGCCAAGTATGAATACAAATATGAGATTCTTTTAAACAAATAGCAATCGTGAAACTATTATTTCCAAAATTGTGGGTAATTATTCCAACTTTTTCAAGTTCAAAATCTTGAATAATTTTTTCTGAAAAATCAATGAAAATATTACTGTTGGTTAGCAAATCTACCTCATCTACTTGAAGTGTGACTAATTTATGTAATCCCGGAGAATAGGTGTTTTGATCCATTAAAAGTAAAATCCCAATTGATTTGATGAGATATTCTTTTATACGTAAGTGTTAAAATTTTGTTACAAAAAAAGCGAGAATTTCATCTCGCTTCTATTATTGTTCAGGTGCAATTTCCAGTTCCAAACCATCAATTTCATCCGTAATTCGTATTTGGCAACCTAATCGTGAATTGTCTTTAACATGATACGCTTCCCAAAGCATTGCCTCTTCATCGGGATTTCGTTCTAACGAAATGACATCGTTTAAAACATAACATTGACAGGAAGCGCACATTGCCATTCCACCACAAACGCCAACGGTTCCTTCTTCAGCTAATTCATACATTCGAATAACTTCCATGACGTTTAAGTTCATGTCGGTTGGTGCTTGAATTTCGTGAGTTTGTCCGTTTCGGTCGGTTATTTTTAGGGTTATATCTTGTGGCATTTACGTCTATTTTTTACAGTAATGATTGGAATTATCTACTGGATATTTTTTTTCTAAATCTATATTATTAAATCCTTTGTTGTTTCCCCATGAGAAT
The DNA here is from genome assembly GCF_004362665.1 of Flavobacterium dankookense. Classification (GTDB taxonomy): domain Bacteria; phylum Bacteroidota; class Bacteroidia; order Flavobacteriales; family Flavobacteriaceae; genus Flavobacterium; species Flavobacterium dankookense. The sequence goes on from NZ_SNXR01000014.1 coordinate 215,722, forward strand.
AATTTTTCAAAAAATGGAAGCAACTTATTACCTTTTATTTTTTCTAAGAAATAAATTTCGTGTTCTTTCTCTTTCATTCCCATTTCATACAAAATGGAGTCATATTTTGAAATCCCTAAAGAATTAAAAAAATGTCTCATTCTAAAATATTCGCAAACATTACCACTTTCTAGTCTTCCTGCAAAATAAAATGGCATAAACCACCCAATAATATAACAACTTCCTGAGATAATTTTCCCTATAATATAAAACTTTAACTCATACCATCTTGAAATTGGAATCTCAAAATCGTTCATGATTTTTAAAACTTCATCTCTATGACTCCATTCGTCTAATTCTATTTGATGGATTTCCTTTTTTTGATTTTTATCTTTCACAGAACCAGCATGACCTTGATAAGCAAAACTTGCCGCTTTCTCAGCAGAATACGCTTTTTGCAACAAATCAATTAATTCTGGATGATTTAATTTCATTTATTCAATCGATTTAACAACTGCTTTTTCTGCTTCTTTTCGTGTTCCGTCAAAACCATCAACTCCGGAAACGGTTGTATATTTTAACACGTACTTTTTTCCAGGATTTAATCTATTGTAAACACTTTGACACATTAATGTTGCTTCATGAAAACCGCAAAGAATTAACTTCAATTTTCCAGGATATGTATTCACATCACCAATGGCGTAAATTCCGTCGATGTTGGTTTGGTAATCTAAAGCATTGTTTACTTTGATGGCGTTTTTTTCTATTTCTAATCCCCAATTGGCGATTGCTCCAAGTTTAGGCGTCAATCCAAAAAGCGGAATAAAATAATCCGTTTCAACGTTCATTCTTGCTCCATTGATTTCAATATCTACTGATTCAATTCTTTCTGAACCTTTGAAGCCAACAACTTCTGCTGGTGTAATTAATTTTATTTTTTCTTCTTGCTTTAACTCTTGTACTTTATCAACTGAATCTAAAGCACCGCGGAATTCGTTTCTTCTATGCACTAAAGTTACTGACGATGCTACATTGGACAAAAAGATTGACCAATCTAATGCTGAATCGCCACCACCAGAAATCACTACTTTTTTTCCTCTATATTTTTCTGGATCTTTCACAAAGTAATCAACACCTCGATCTTCTTTTTCGTAGAATTCTAAATCTTTTAGAATTGGTTTTCTAGGTTCAAAAGTTCCTAAACCACCAGCAATGGCAATTGCTTTTGCATGATGTTTTGTCCCTTCATTGGTTGTTACTACAAAACTTCCATCTTCTAATTTTTCGATAGTTTCAGCGGTTTCTCCTAGAGTAAAACCAGGTTGAAACTGCTTTATTTGTTCCATTAAATTGGTAACCAAATCGCCCGCAAGAACTTCGGGATAACCTGGAATATCAAATATTGGTTTTTTGGGATATAATTCTGCTAATTGTCCGCCAGGTTGTGGCAAAGCATCAATAATATGACATTTTAATTTTAATAATCCGGCTTCAAAAACGGCAAAAAGTCCTGTTGGACCTGCGCCAATGATGAGTATATCTGTTGTAATCATTTTTAGAGTTTAGAAGTTTATGAGTTTATGCGTTTAGAAGTTTACAGTGCGAAAATCTAAAACATAAATTTTTAAACATATGATATTTGTCAGTTTACAGTTTGCGTTAGGGATAGAAGCGGCATCCTTTTGTGGAGTTTACGGAACAAAAGATACAGCGAATAGCCCGACCAGTCATTGCGAGGCACGAAGCAAACTGGTAACGCCAAAATAAAATTAAGCTACGTTTTCTACGGTTTCGATTTGCGGTGCGTATTTTTTTATGGTAGTTTCAACGCCAGCTTTCATAGTGCTTATGCTTAAACTACATGACGTACACGCGCCTTGAAGACGAACTTTTACGTGCTTCTCATCTTCAACAGAAACCAAACTAATATCGCCACCATCCGAATTCAAAAATGGCCTGATTTCGTTCAGTGCTTTTTCGATGTTTAAAATTAATTCTTCGTTTGTCATTTTTTAGATTTTTAGATTTTTAGACTACTTAGATGTTAGATTTTTGTGATGTCTAACTTTCTAAGATGTCTAAGACAGTCTATTTTTTCACAGCAGAACATCCTGCCATTGTTGTTATTTTTATTGCTTCGGTTGGAGCAAGTGTTTCGTTTCTTTTTACTGTTTCTTCCACTACATTTCTTGTAATTTCTTCAAAAACTGTTTCTATGACAGAACCTGTTTGTAACGCTGCTGGTCGACCATAATCTCCAGCTTCGCGAATGCTCTGAACAATTGGAACTTCGCCAAGAAATGGAACTTGAAGGTCAAGCGCAAGATTTTTTGCACCTTCTTGTCCGAAGATGTAGTATTTATTATTTGGTAGTTCTGCAGGAGTAAAATAGGCCATGTTTTCAATAATTCCTAGGACAGGAACATTGATAGCTTCTGATAAAAACATGGAAACTCCTTTTTTAGCATCGGCTAGAGCTACGGCTTGTGGCGTACTAACGACAACTGCACCTGTTATTGGCAATGACTGCATGATTGATAAATGTATATCGCCTGTTCCTGGCGGTAAATCGATTAACATAAAATCCAATTCGCCCCAAGCAGCATCAAAAATCATTTGGTTTAGCGCTTTGGATGCCATTGGTCCACGCCAAATAACGGCTTGACTTGGCGCAGTGAAAAATCCGATAGAAAGAATTTTAATTTCATAACTTTCCACTGGTTTCATTTTTGATTTTCCATCGATTTCAACCGAAATTGGTTTTTCGTTTTCCACGTCAAACATGATTGGCATGCTTGGACCATAAATATCGGCATCGAGAACACCAACTTTGAAACCCATTTTAGCTAAAGTTACTGCTAAATTTGCTGTTACTGTAGATTTTCCAACACCACCTTTACCTGAAGCTACGGCAATAATATTTGAAATTCCAGGAATGGCTTTACCTTTAATCTCGTTTGTTTTTTCGGGAGTTTCTACCTTGATATTGACTTTAACCTCAGCATCGGGAGAGAATTTTTCGTGGATGAGTTTTTTGATGTCGTCTTCTGCACGTTTTTTGATGTGCATTGCCGGTGTATTTATAACCAATTCAACAATGACTTCGTTACCAAAAGTTAGCACGTTTCTAACAGCTCCACTTTCAACCATATTTTTTCCTTCGCCAGCAATAGTAATGGTTTCTAATGCTGAAAGGATTTCCTTTTTATCTAGTTTCATCTTCTTGTTTAAAAATTTACGAGTTTACCCTTTTCCCGATACTTCGGGATTACTCAGGATTACAGTTCAATTAAAAGCTGATAGACTTTTTATTTAAACTGAATATGAATTGCAAAGATACTACGAAATGTTTGGAAACAATAGTTAATGAATTGAAAATGTTTATGAAGTAATTGTCAAAAACTTTACAGCGATTTTCCTTGAATTAAATGAATTTTTACATCGGTAAATTGCCTTTGTAATTGATTTTTTAGTAAGTCGTACTCAGTAGAAAGCAACTGATTTTTAACGGCCGAAAAGACAACAGCATCAATTACGCCAGAAGTAAATTTAGACTGTGAAGTTCGAAAAGAAGCGTCAGCAAAGGTTTTCATTTGAGCCAATTTTGTTTCTAATTCACCTAAGTTTATTTTGTTTTGGGTTTCAATATCAATTTGATTTTTGATTTTCAACTTTTCTTGTTCGATAATAAATTTTGATTTTTCGGCTTCAATTTTTGCAGCTGAAACTCTTCGGTTATTTCTAAAACCATTAAAAACTGGTACGTTCAACTGAATTCCGAGTTGTTGGTTTTTATTATCAGAAATTTGTTTGTTGAAATTATCCACTGTAACATCGGGTTGATTTAATGGTTTATAATAAAAAGTGGAAAATCCATAAAAGGTTGTTAACGTTGGTAAATTGTTGGCTCGTTCCAATTTTGTATCTTTCAAACTACTTTGATAACCCAATTCGGCGGCGCGAATTTTTGGATTATCATCGATGGAACTTTCAGAAGGTTTTTTTTCTATAAAATATTCTAAAACCACATTATTTATTGAAGAGTTTTCAACGTTCATCAATTGGAAAAGTTGTTTTTTTTGTATTAAAAATAATTGTTCGGTTTCAAGAATTTTGATTTCTTCTTGTGCAAAACTCAATTGCATATCATATAAATCGCTTTTGGGTTTGCTACCAATTTCGACTTCTTTCTGAATTCGAGATAGATTAAACTCGGAATTTTTGAATTGGGCTGTCTGAATTTTGAGTAATTCTTGCGTGAAAAGTGCTTGATAATAACTTTCCACTATTTGAAGTTGGTATTCGTTTTCAATAACGGCTAAATCAGCTTTGTCTTTTTCGATGTCAATTTTTGTTTTTTGCGCCATGGCAAAATTTTTAAAATCAATCAAATTCATTTGTGCATTCAAAAAGAAATTATCGTTTTGAATGTTAGAACTAACTCTTCCATTGGTAGATGGATCAATGGTTGAACCAAAATTATAGCTTTGATTTCCTGTAAAAGAAATTGCTGGTAACATTTGATTTGCTATAGAATTGTGCAATTTTTGTGATTTTTTTACTTGAAGTTGACTGATTTTTATGTCAATCGAATTCTTCATCGCTTCGTAAATGCATTTCTGCAAAGGCCAGGAATTTTCTTGACCAAATACAGAAAAACAAAGTGTATAAATGAAAACTAGTAAAAAAGCTTTTTTATTCATGTCATTATTTTTTGCCACGGCTTCACTGAATTTGAAATTGATAAGATTTTAAACTAGATAAAAACATAGTTTTACATATCTTAGAAAGTCGTTTCACTCATTTTGAGAAAAACATAGTTGCATCAAATTATTTTTGCCACAGATTTCACGGATTAAAAGGATTTTATTTTTTGATTTTTGAAATTGATTTTTGAAGTTGAATTTTACTCGTATTTCAAATATTTTAAAACATCCAATCTTGTAGCTTGATAAGCTCGCGAAAGCACTACAATTAGAGTTAAAATCAACAAAACAACAAATCCAACGACAAATGGAACGAAACTAATCTCAATTCGGGAAGCGAAATTTTCAAGCCACTTTTCGAGTAAATAATACACTGGAAAAACAGCGATTAAAAATCCAATAATACAGAAAAACACATATTGCTTTGATAATTCTTTTAGTAAAACATTGGTTTCAGCACCGAGCGTTTTTCTAATGGCGATTTCTTTCATTCTTCGTTGGATGGAATATGACGCTAGGGCAAATAATCCAAAAATGGCTATCAAGATTACAATCACGTTTAATAATGAAAATAGATTTCTTTGTTTGACATAAGCTTCATAGGTTCTAGCATAAGCTTTATCCACAAAGTCATATTCAAATGGATATTCAGAATCGACATTTTTTGTCCAAAATTTTTCAATATCGGCAATAGTTTGTTCCATGTTTTTTCCATCCACTTTAACATGAATTCTACTAGCATTTTGAAGCATCCAATCGATGGTTTTGAAGTGAAAAAAAACCATTGGCGGTACTTCAGCCTGTGGACTGTACAAATTAAAATCTTTCACAACTCCAACAATTTTAAGTTTATTTCCATTCCACTCAACTTCTTTTCCTAATGGATTTTTTTCCTTCATTAGCTTCATCGAAGTTTCATTAATCAACATCTTGTTGATAGTATCCGAAGCCAGTTTTTCGGTAAGATATCTTCCTTCTTTTAACCCGATTTTCATCATTTCGAGCATTCCAAAATCAATTCCCATGTTCTGACCTTGAACTGTTATCCCATTATAATCAAAACTAGAAGACGAACCCGAACCATTTCCAAAATCAAACGCTCCAGTGGAAACTTGTTCTACGCCTTTTATTTTTGAAACCTGATCTTTAATCATATAATATCGACTGAAAAGTTTTTGCTTATAATCTTTTTGTTTCCAATCGTATATATTTCTGTAGCGAATAGAAAGCACTTGTTCGCCTTTGAAACCTAAATCTTTAGTATTTAAAAATTGTACTTGTTGGTAAACAATATAAGAACCGATGATGAAAAATGTTGCAATGGCAAATTGCATAACCAGCATTCCGTTTCGCAACCAAATTCCGCTTTTACTTCTACCGAAATTACCTTTCAGCACTTTTAACGTTTCGAAATTTGACACATAAATCGCAGGAAAAATCCCTGCTACGGCTATAGTGAAAAAGAAAATTAAAATTAATTGCAGGTAAAACTGTTCGCCATGAATGATTAATTTTTTATTCAAAAATTCATTGTAATATGGTAACGAAAGTTCAACAATTACCAAAGAAAGTAAGATAGAAAGCAAAGTAATTAGTGTTGTTTCAAAAATAAATTGCTTGATAATATTCATTTTTGATGCACCAATAATTTTTCGCACACCAACTTCTTTTGCCCTTTTTATAGCATTGGCTGTAGCCAAATTGATGTAATTCACGATAGATAAAATCAAAATTAAGATGGATAATCCGAGCATAATCATCAAGAATTGATAATTTCCTTTTCCTTCTGCAAAACCATCAGTTACGGAATGTAAACGTGATTTTGACAATGGTTCCAAGGTAAACATTGTACTTTGCTGTCCGTTCTTTTTCAGCCATTCATCAACCGATATTCCTTCTTCTTTTGCCCATCGTACTACTCGATTTTCGAACATGATTTTCTCCATTCGGGCAACAACTTTTGGAGCGTCACCTGGATTTTTAAGTTTTAACAATAAACCGTGATTAAAATTACCCCAATGATTGATGTTTTCCTGTATTTTTGGTTCAATCAAATTTGTAACTGCTTCTGGCATTAACGATGATTTACCAGTGATTTCATAAACACCTCTGATTACAAAAGTTCTTCCTGAATAACGCACTTCTTTGCCTATCGGATCTTCATTGCCAAAAAGTCTTTCAGCAGCTTTTGTTGAAATTGCCATACTGGCATTGTCTTTCAAAGCTGTTTTTGGAGAACCTTTAACAAACGGAAACGGGAAAAATTCAAAAAATTTATTTTGAGAATCGGTTATTTTTAGAATTTCTTTTTTGCTTTTATATTGAACTAATTCCTCGTAGTACCAATTTTCGAGATAACAATAAGCTTCTAATTCGGGGAAATCTTTTTCGAAATACGTTTTTAATGCCGCAACATTGCTTGCCCAATACATGTCTGGAGCTACTTGACTAATGGATTGAAAAACTTTGTCTTTGTTTGGATTCCAAGCGTTGTAACTTTGCTCATCGTTCCAGTAAAGAATCGCAAAAATTAAACCTGCGATTCCAATACTTAAACCCAAAACATTCAAAGCTGTAAACAGTTTGTTGTTTTTGATTTGATATAAAAATAAGTGTAGCCAGTTTTTTAGCATGATTTATTCGTTTTTTAATGATGATTTTGATGATGATTGCTTTTGATAATTATCTCCTATTCACCGAACCGGATGAACTTTTATCAGCATTCACTTGCGAAGGATTTCCATAATAATTAACATCAGCACTCGATGACGCTGCAGCTTCTAACGATTTTGTAACGGTTAGTGTAACATCGGCAGAACTGCTGGCTTTTACTGTTGCGTTTTCCACTGATAAACCTCTCAAATTACAATCGCCCGAACTACTGGCTTTTACTTCAAGCGAAGTAGCTTTTCCGTCTAAAGAAACATCGCCCGAACTACTTGCTTCTACATATATCGTTTTGGCATTGATATTTCCTTTGACATCGCCACTTGAAGAAACATCGGCTTTAAAATCAGTACAATCAAAACTTCCTGAAACACTTCCAGATGAACTTGCTGCAACTTCTAATCTTTCCGTTGTATTCAAATTTTGAATTTTGATACTTGCCGAAGAACTGGCTTTGATTTCAGATAATGATTTTCCGGTTACATATACTTTTATAACATTAAAACTAACGCCATCAATGGTTCTGTTGTTCCATTTTTTTGATTTAGGTTTTTTGCCATTTTCAGTATCAACAAAAATTTTCAAGGTTTGGCCTTCAACTTCGGTTTTAATCATTTGCAATCTTTCGTTGTCATCCGTTTCAACTTTTAAACTATTTGAATTGGAAACCGTATAAAAAACTTCAATTCCTTGTGAAGCTTTCAATTTTGAAAAATCGCTTACATTTCTGTTTTCAGATACTTGTGCTGTTGCCACTAAACTTACTATAAATGAGGCAATTGTTACAATTAATTTGGTCATGATTTTATGTTTTTAAATTATTTTTTAAGATACAAAAACATCTACGTTTCTGCTATTAGTTTTTTCTGAAAGAACCATTCCGTCTTTCATTATAATCGTTCTTTGCGAAAAAGACGCATCATAATCGGAATGCGTTACCATTAAAATAGTGGAACCATTAGCATGTAAATCCGTCAATAATTCCATGACTTCGTTTCCGTTTTTACTATCTAAATTTCCTGTTGGTTCATCGGCTAAAATGATTTTTGGATCGTTAATCAACGCTCTAGCCACAGCAACTCTTTGCTGTTGTCCGCCCGAAAGTTGTTGCGGATAATGCTTCAATCGATGCGAAATCCCTAATCTTTCGGCAATTGCTTCAACTTTTTTCTTTCGTTCCGATGATGAAACATTGTTATAAATCAATGGCAATTCGATATTATCAAAAACTGAAAGTTCGTCTATCAGGTTAAAATTTTGGAAGATGAAACCAATATTTTGTTTTCTAATTTTTGATTTTTCCTGTTCTTTCATGCCAATCATTTCTTGATTTAATAATTGGTAACTTCCACTTGTTGCACCATCTAAAAGTCCAACGATGTTTAGAAGTGTCGATTTCCCACTTCCTGATGCGCCCATTATGGTGACAAATTCCCCTTGATTGATTGTGATTGAAACTTCGCTAAGTGCTTTTGTCTCTACTTCTTCGGTTCTGAAGACTTTTGAAATTTTTTCGATTTTTATCATGACTGTTCGTTTTTTGATTGACTTTTATTTTTTTCTTATTTTCCAAGTAACTTCATAATTTCCATTGGCATTTGCTCCTGTAAAAAGCAGTTTGTATTTTTTACCTTTTTCAAGGATAACGTCTTTCAACAATTCACATTCTTTTGTTGCACTACAATAAAAATACTGATTTTCTTTTTCATCGATTAATTTGAATTCAAGTCTTCCAGCTTTTATTTCAGAAAAAGCGTGAAAACTAACTTCAACCGTTTCATCAACTTCCAACAAAGCATAACACGAACCTGTATAGGATTTGAATTTGGCGTTAGTAAAATTTTCTCCATTGGCGTTTGCCCAACTTTTGTCTTTAATTCCATCAACAAAATGAGTTCCACTTGATTTGATGGTTTGTGCATTTAAACTAATTACACATAATAATAAAAATACGATACTTTTCATTTTATTCTAAATTTAATATTTCTGCTTCTTGATAATCTTTATAACTTGATGTTACCACTTGTTCGCTAGGTTTTAATCCGCTGATGATTTCGAAATATAGCGGATTTTCTCTACCTATTTCAATGTTTCTTCTTTCTGCTTTGTTTCCGTTTACCACAAAAATCCATTTTCCCGAAGTATCTTGATTAAAACTTCCTTTGGAAAGCACAACCGATTTTGTTTTTTCAGATAAAGTCAAACGAACGGCAAAACTCAATCCTTGTTGTAAATCTAAATTTTCATTGGACACAAAATTCAATTCCACTTGAAATCGTCCACTTTTAATCTCAGGAATGACTTTGGCAATGAGTAATTCTACTTGTTTTCCGTTGAAGTCAACTGCTCCTTTTTGACCTTGTTTTACTTTTGACAAATAAAATTCATCCACATCTGCCAATAATTTATAACCTTTCATCACATCAATTTTTCCTAACGTTTGTCCTTGTTGGTAGCTTTGTCCCAAAACTGGTTCAAACGATGACAATCTTCCTGAAAGTGGTGCAACAATTAGGAAATTCTTTTTGTTGGTTCTCAAAATCCCTAAGCTTTTCTCCATAATTCCGATGGATTGATTCAGTTGCCCGATTTGAATTTGATTGGCTTGTTTTTCTTTGGTTACACTTTGTTTGATAATATTCATTCGCTCTTTTTGAAAACGAAAATTCTCTTGTGTTTTTTCCCATTCGTTTTTAGCCAAAATTTCCTGATCGAAAAGTTTTTTGTTCAAATCATATAAATTTTTAGCATCCAAAAAATCGTGTTCGATTGAAACCAAATCTTTTGCCAAATTCAACTCTTGATTTCTTAAATCCAATTTGGCTTTATTCAGATTATTAATTTGTTCAATAATGGCGGTTTCTTGTTGCATGTAATTCAATTCCGTATTTGGATTGTATAATCGTGCCAACGGTTGACCTTGCACAACCATATCGCCATTGCTAACAAAAATTTCTTGAACTGATCCACCTTCAACAATATTCACTAACATCGAATTCATTGGCTCAACTCGTGCTTGAAATACCATAAAATCTTCAAAATAGTCTTCTTCCACCGATTTAATTGTAATCTCGGATTTTTTCACATTGAAAGTTCTCTTTTTGGTAATCATTGAAAAAGCGCCATATCCCAAAACTATAATGGCGAAAATTGCTATTGCCAGATATTTTTTTTTGTTACTTTTACGATTGATGACTGTGTCCATTTTAAATTCTTTGGTATGCATAAATACAATTTTGTGCCAAAGTTTTAAAAAACACAATAATTTGATTTTAAACAAATTACAAGCCGATTAATTTTCAATAGTGTTCATTATCGAACACCATTTGTGCGAAACCGAACACTTTGAAAAAACAGTAATTATAAAAAAATATAAACCATTAAGAAATTAAGGTTCATTTAGAGAATTACAAAGCTTAATTTTCTTAACATCTTAATGGTTTAAACATAAAATAGATGAAAAAAACCAATGCCAACATTTTAGTTATTGACGATCAAGAAGATATTCTTTTTGCCGCAAAAATGCTTTTGAAGAAACATTTCGAAACCATTTTTACGCTCAATAATCCAAAGAATGTTATCCAATTATTAGCCGAAAATGATATTGATGTTGTGCTTTTGGACATGAACTATCGCATTGGTTTTGAAGATGGACGCGAAGGTTTGTATTTTTTGAAAGAAATAAAAACGCTTTCGCCAAAAACGATTGTGATATTAATGACAGCTTTTGGAAAAGTTGAAACTGCCGTTGAAGGTTTGAAAAATGGCGCTTTCGATTATGTATTGAAGCCTTGGGAAAACGAAAAACTACTTGAAACAGTAAAACAAGCCGTTGACGAAAGTAGAAAAGCCAGCAAAAAAGCCGAAAAAGAAACTCCAGCAGAAAATTATTTTATAGGCGAATCAAAAACGATACAAAAAGCCTACTCTTTGGGAGAAAAAGTAGCCAAAACCGATGCTAATGTATTGATTTTAGGCGAAAACGGTACTGGGAAATTTGTTATGGCACATTATATTCATCAGAATTCCGACCGAAAAAATAATGCTTTTGTTCATGTTGATTTGGGTTCGTTGAATGATAACATTTTTGAAAGCGAACTTTTTGGTTATGCCAAAGGTGCTTTTACCGATGCCAAAACAGATACCGCTGGACGATTTGAAAACGCACAAAACGGCACTATTTTTTTAGACGAAATTGGAAACGTTCCGTTGCATTTACAATCCAAATTATTACAAGTTATTCAAAACAAAACCGTTACACGCTTAGGCGAATCAAAAGCGCGACCATTGGACGTTAGAATCATTACGGCAACCAATTTGAATTTGAAAGAAGAAGTCAACCAAAAGTATTTCCGTGAAGATTTGTATTATCGCATCAACACTATGGAAATCACATTACCTTCGTTGAAAGAACGTAAAGAAGATAAAATTCCGATGGCACAATTTTTATTAGAAAAAATGATTTCAAAATATGATCGAAGCGAAATTATTTTCAGCGAAAAAGCTTTGGAACAAATAGAAAAACATGCTTGGAATGGGAACATCCGAGAAATGGAAAACCGTATTGAGCGAGCTGTAATTTTATGTGAAAACAACACTATTTCGGCTTCCGATTTGGATTTAGAACAAATTACTACTTTTGAAAACCGTGATGATATTCCGCTTTCGGATAGAGAAAAAATGACGATTGAAAAAGTATTGGCTAAACACGATTACAACATCAGTAAATCAGCAGAAGAACTCGGTTTGTCTCGCGCGGCTTTATATCGAAGAATGGAAAAATACAACATTAGTAATTCGTAAAGTGTTCAAAAATCAACAACTATATCATCAACTTTTTTTTCGGTTGATACTGGTTTTAATCAGTATTGGTTTGAGTATGTTTTTGTTTTCAAAAGACTTGCTTTATACAGGATTTTTTGTGGTGTTTGTTTCTTTTTTACTGCTAACTGAAATCTATTTTTTTATCAAAAATGCTTTTTTGATGTATGACCGAACGATTGCTTCGATTTTGCAAAATGATTTTTCTGCCGATTTTTCCAAACATAAATCCTATGAAAATTATAGCAGCTTATTCCAATTGTATGAAAGGCTAAAAAACAAACAACACGAAGAACTTTCAAAAGACATTATTTATCGTTCGATTTTAAACAATATTGAAACCGGAATTATCATCTTGCAAAAGGAAAATGACGATTGGAATATTTTTTTGATGAATGATTATTTTTCCAAGCATTTTACTGTTCCAAAAGTATCCAAATGGCATTATCTAAAAAATCAATTGCCATCACTTTGCAACATTATTGAAGAGCAACATTTTCAGGAAATGAAAACATCGTTGCAAATTAGAGTGAACAAACAAGATACGCAAACCTTTGTTATTCAAACCTCAGCAACTCGAACATTCAATCAGGAATACTACATTATTTTACTCGATAGCATTCAAAAAGTGGTTGAGAAAAAAGAAAAAGAAGCTTGGATTAATTTGATGAAAGTGATTTCGCATGAGCTTTTAAATTCGCTTACACCAATTCGTTCGCTGTCGCAAAATTTAAGTGAATTGGTCCAACAAGAAACACTTTCAACTGAAGATTTGGAAGACATCAAACAAAGTGTTGCTACGATGCACAACCGAAGTAATCATTTGCAGGAATTTGTAGAAAGCTACCGAAAACTAGCGATGTTACCTTCGCCAAAAAAAGAAAAAACAGAACTTTCGGAACTGCTGGAAAGTTGTTTGAAGATCATGCAACCGTTATTCAAAAAAGAACAAATAACCGTTGAGAATTTGGTTGATTTTAATCGTTGGGTTTTGGTCGATAAAAACCAAATGGAACAGGTTATCATTAATTTGCTAACGAATAGTATGTTTGCTTTAGCCGAGAAAGAAGTCAAAGAAATCACGATCTCTGCCGAAGTGAAAGAAAAACGAATTTACTTAATCATTACCGATACAGGAACTGGAATTGACAGTGAAATTGAAGATAAAATTTTCCTTCCTTTTTTTACCACGAGAAAAGATGGTGCTGGAATTGGACTTACGTTATCGAAAAATATTATCGAAGCTCACGGTGGATATTTGGCATTTGAAAATGGAGAAAATCAAACGAAGTTTACGGTTTGTTTGTTGGAATAATTATTCTTCCAGCACAGGCAACCAAAAATGCTTTTCAAAATCTACAATTTGATTGTCAACTATTTCAATTCCTTCATTTTCCAACAATTGTTGCATTAAATTGGTTCCTTCAAAATGATGTTTTCCAGAAAGTAATCCTTTTCTATTGACGACACGATGCGCTGGAACATCTTCTATATTATGACTTGCATTCATTGCCCAACCAACCATTCTTGCCGAACGAGCAGTTCCTAAAGCTTTTGCAATTGCACCGTATGACGTAACTTTTCCTTCAGGAATTTGACGGACAATTTCATAAACGCGTTCAAAAAAATTATCATTTGATAGTGTCTTTTTTTGAGCCATACTATTGATAATAATAATTCAGAATATTAATTAATGTCAAAATCGCCACCAAACCTGTAATTATTCCGATGATAGTATTCATGTTTCGAACAAAATAATCGGTTTTGGCTTTAAGTTTTTCAAAGAAAACAACGTAGCAATAAAAACATGAAAAAGAACCTATTACAACTCCAAAAACAAAACTATAAATGGACATTGATTGAAAAACAAAAAGTTGATACGATGCTAATGTAATAGTAACCAAAACATAATATGGTATGGGGAAAAAATTGATGGCAGAAATCAACATTCCCATAAAAAAACGACTTCGTTTGCTTTTTAATTGAATATTTTTTTTGTCTAGTTGAGGCTTAGTTTTCTTGGCAAAAAACAAAAAATAAATAGAAATTATGGTGAAAATAGCCAAGCCAATTTCGCGAAGTAACACTACAACATCTTCATTTTTATTGATATACTGAGCAAATATTACAGAAATATATGTTTGAATTAAAATGACTAATAAAGCGCCAAGTACAAACACCAAAGCTCTTCTTCTTCCATCAGTTACGCTGACTTTTGCTGCTGTCATATTGATTAATCCTGGCGGAAAAATGCCAATAATCGCAGCTACAAATCCCGATAAGAATGGAAGTATAACACTCATTGTATAATGTAAAATGTATATTGTACATTGAAAAACCGAATAATTACATTATACAATTTTACAGTTTACATTATACAGATAAAAACTATTTAATCTTAAAACGAATATACGTAATTGCTTTGTTAATTTCCAAATATTGATTTTCGTAAAACGTTTGAATTTCAGTTACTTCTTTTGGCGAACCTTCATTTTTATACACATTATGATTGGCATATAATACTTCATGTCCTTCACCGTGAAGTAAACCAAGTGTGTAACCGTGCATAAACTCGCTATCGGTTTTTAGATTGACAACACCAGATGGTTTTAGAATTTTTTTATACAATTGTAAAAATTCCGAATTAGTCATTCTGTGCTTAGTTCTTTTGTACTTTATTTGTGGATCGGGAAAAGTTATCCAAATTTCGTCGACTTCGTTTTGAGCAAAAATATGTTCAATTAGTTCAATTTGCGTTCTAACAAAAGCTACATTATTCATTCCCGTTTCGGCAGCGGTTTTTGCTCCTCGCCAAAATCGAGCGCCTTTAATATCTATTCCAACAAAATTTTTATCAGGAAAACGCTCGGCTAATCCAACGGAATATTCACCTTTACCACAGCCTAATTCGATAATAATTGGATTGTCATTTTTAAAAAAACTACTATTCCATTTTCCTTTCAATGGAAATTCACCACTAACTACTTGTTCTCTTGTTGGTTGAAAAACATTTTCGAAAGTTTCGTTTTCCTTAAATCGTTTTAATTTATTCTTACTTCCCACAAACTTAATTTTTTGGTAAAAATAAGGAAATATAAAGTAACCTAAACTGTTTTATCTTTACATTTGATAAAGAACGAATCAATAGTTTGTTTCAATAATTGTAATTCCTGCTTTCCGCTTCAATTCCCGAAAAAAATCGGGAGATTTTCGCTGCAATCAGGGTTAGAATTGGAAACCATTTGATTTCTTGTAAACGAATAGAAACCTAAATAGCCGCGATTGAAGTGGAAATCCTGTCATTGTTCTGCAATTGTTAATGAGATTGCTTCTTTCCTCACAATGACAGATTGAAACGGAAAGCGGGAAAACGGATAGCAAAAATGCCCGAATCATTCGCTCAAAATAAAAAAAATATTCTTGTCGCTCCTTTAAATTGGGGTTTAGGTCATGCAACTCGTTGTATTCCAATAATTAGAGAATTGCAAAAAAACGGATTTACACCAATAATTGCATCCGATGGAAGTGCTTTGGCATTGTTAAAAAAAGAATTTCCCAATTTGATTCATTTAGAATTGCCTTCTTATCATATTGAATATGCTAAAAAAGCTGAAAATTTTAAATGGAAATTGATTAAAAACAGTCCAAAAACTATAAATGCAATTTTGGAAGAGAAGAAAATTATAAAAAAATGGATGAAGGAATATGATTTGTATGGAATTATTTCCGACAATCGATTGGGCGTTTACAATAAAAAAATTCCAAGTGTTATCATTACGCATCAACTGACTGTTTTATCGGGGAAAACAACTTGGATTTCAAGTAAATTACATCAACATTTTATTGGTAATTTTAATGAATGTTGGGTTCCAGATTTTGACAAAACAACTAATTTCACTGGGAAACTTGGTCATTTGAAATCTACTTCTCTCAATCTAAAATACATCGGAATACTTAGTCGTTTGGAACAAAAAGAACTTCCAAAAAAATATGATTTAATGGTCTTGCTTTCTGGTCCTGAACCTCAGCGCACTTTGCTAGAAGAACAACTAAAAATTCAAGTTCAAAATTATAACGGTAACGTAGTATTCATAAATGGAAAAATTGAAGAAAATCAAAAAATAGAAATTGTAAACAATGTGACTTTTTACAATTTTATGACTTCTGGAGAATTGGAAATTGCTTTTAACGAAAGTTCAACTATCTTATGCCGATCTGGTTATACAACTATAATGGATTTGGTAAAATTGGACAAAAAAGCTTTTTTTATTCCAACTCCTGGACAATTTGAGCAAGAATATTTAGCCAAAAGATTAAAAAGACACGGCATGATTCCTTATTCAAAACAAGAAGATTTTAAGATTGAAAAATTAGAAGAAATCCAACTATATAGTGGTTTTCCAAAAGTTAAAGAACAAATAAACTGGAAACAATTATTAGTGCTTTTCGAGCGTGAATGAGAATTCTGAACCTTTTCCGAATTCGCTTTCTACATAAATTTTTTCGCCGTGAGCTTCAATAATATGCTTTACTATTGAAAGTCCAAGTCCAGAACCACCTTCACTTCTTGCTCCACTTTTATCCACTCTAAAAAACCGTTCAAAAAGTCTTGGAATGTATTGTTTTTCAATTCCTTCGCCATTATCTCGAATACGAATAATCAATTTGCTGTCGACTAAATCCTCTATAGTTACTTCGGTTGTTCCATTTTCTTTTCCGTATTTAATGGAATTCATAACAAGATTAGTTACTACCTGCTGTATTTTTTCTTTGTCGGCAAAAACTTTTATGGCTTTGTTGTATTTTACATCAAACATAAGAATGATGTTTTTTTTATCGGCACTCATTTCGAGCATATCGAAAACATTTTGAACCAATTCAACTATATCAAAACGAGATAGTTCTAAATTGACATCGCCCATTTCAAGTTTAGCAATCATGTCTAAATCTTCTACGATATAAATGAGCCGTTCGACACCTTTTTCTGCTCTTTCTAAATATTTTTTTCTAACTTTTTTATCGTCTAAAGCACCATCGAGCAAAGTAGAAAGATAGCCTTGAACTGTAAAAAGTGGTGTTTTTAATTCGTGAGAAACATTTCCCATAAATTCTCTACGGTATTCTTCACGAACTTTTAAGGTTTCGATTTCAAGTTTTTTATCTGTAGCAAACTTCTTAACTTGTTTTGTCAAGGTTGCCATATCGGTAGTTATCGGTTGGTTTCTAAACGAAGTCGACTCGAGAAGCGAAACATCATCATAGATCTTTTTTACTCTTCTGTATATGAAACGTTCTACTCGATATTGAATAACGAAGAATGAAAATGTTGCGATTGAAACAGCAAAAACCAAACAAATTGAAGCAGAAAATTTATTAAAAAACCACAATAATAATCCAAGAAAACCTGCTGAAAAAATAGTAATATAAACGGATGAAACTAATGCAAACCGATATGTTTTCTTAAATTTTATTGCCATTTTATCCTTCTAGTTTGTAGCCAACACCTTTGATGGTTTTGAATAATTCTTCGTCTATTTTTTCGCGCAATTTACGAATATGTACATCAATTGTTCTACCACCAACGATAACTTCATTACCCCAAACTTTATCTAAAATTTCTTCACGCTTGAATACTTTTCCTGGTTTTGAAGCTAATAAATAGAAAAGTTCAAATTCTTTTCGAGGCAAAATGATTTCTCTTCCGTCTTTTACAATTTTGTATTCTTCGCGATTGATTTCTATTCCAGCTACGTTTAAAGTTTCAGAAGATTTTTCTTCACTTTTTAGTCTTCTTAACAATGCTTTTACTTTACTAACCAATAATTTTGGTTTGATTGGCTTTGTAATATAATCATCTGCGCCAGCGTCAAAACCTGCTACTTGCGAATAATCTTCACTTCGCGCAGTTAAAAAAGTGATGATAACATTACTAAGTTCTGGAAGTTTTCTAATGTTTTCACAAGCTTCCATTCCGTCCATTTCGGGCATCATGACATCCATAATAATAAGTTGTGGCAAGTGCTTTTTTGCCTTAGCCACAGCTTCTTTACCGTCTGAAGCAGTAATTATTTGGTATCCTTCTTGCTCAAGATTATAGCCAACAATTTCGAGTATATCTTGCTCATCATCGACTAATAAAATTGTAATGTCTTTTTTTTTCATGGGTTGAACCTCTTTTAGAAATAGATACGCAAAAGTAAATATAATACAAAATCTTAAGTAAATGAAATGCTGAGTTAACCATAATTTAATATCATAACAATTTGGTAATCTTTTGGCAACAAAAAACTAATAAGTGAGTAACGTGGTCTTTACATTGGAGTAGTTCCTTTGCGCCAAAATAAAACACAACAAAATGAGACTTAAACTAATTGTTATCACTTTATTATTTACTTTAGTTGGTTTAGCACAAACAAAAGGAACCATCAAAGGTGTTATTACCGATAAAGATTTGAACAACGAACCATTACCTTTTGCAAATGTAGTTGTTAAAGGTCAAAATATAGCTGTCAATACCGATGAAAACGGAGGTTACAGTATTGCTATTGTTCCTGGAGAATATATTTTAGAATTCAGTTTTTTAGGTTATGAAAACGCTACCGAAAAAGTAATTGTAAAAGAAAACGAAACCATTATTGTAAATAAATCAATTGGTTCTGGAAGTTACACGCTTCAAGATGTTGTGATACAAAACAATACTAGTCGCGAGAAAGAAACAGCTCTTTTATTAGAACAGAAAAATGCTGTAGAAATTAAACAAAGTATTGGAGCACAAGAAATGTCGAGAAAAGGAGTTTCTACTGTTGAACAAGGTGTTTCAAAGATTTCTGGAGTTTCTAAAGTTGAAGACCGTGGAATTTTTATCCGTGGATTAGACGATAGATATAACTACATGCAAATAAACGGTTTAAACTTTATTCCTTCTGATCCAAATTTAAAAACAATTCCTTTAAGTTTTATACCAACGGATATTGTTAGAAACATAGATGTATTTAAAACATTTAATACTGGTTTGTATCAAGATTTTGCTGGTGCATCAATAAATATTTGGACAAAAGATATTAGTTCAAAACCATTTACAAAAGTTAGTTTATCAACGGGATTCAACTCATTAGCAAGTTTCAAAGATTTTAAAACCTCAGATGAAGGAAGTGGTAATTTCTTTGGATACACTGGTGAGAAAAGAAACTTGCCTAATGTTTATGGAGAAAATGTCGCTTTAGGTTATCAAGCAAGTCCAAGCGAGTCAAAAGATTTATTTAATGCCTCTTGGACACCTGACAGAACTACAGCTCCATTAAGTTTTGGAACTAGTATTACCAATTCAGATTCTTTCGACTTAGAAAATGATAGAAAAATCGGTTATATTTTTAATATAAATTTTAATAATAATTACCAAAACCAAAGTGGTGTAAGAAGAAATATTAATTCAGAAGGAACAGCTTTTAAAGATTTTGATTTAAACAGATGGAATTACACAACACAAAAATCTGCTTTAGCAAGTATTAATTTGAAAAAATCAAATAAATATAATTTCTTATTCAATTTAATTTACATTCAAAATTCCGAAAATGAAATCCGTGAATTTGCAGGAGAGAATACTGATTTTATTACAATTGACAAACCATTTTTCTTAAGAGACACAAAATATTTAGAAAATTCTTCTATAGGATTTCAACAAATAGGAACTATTTATTTTAAAGATAAAAAACACACACTAGAGTATGGTATTGCAGCTACTTTAGGTAAAAATAATATGCCAGACCGTAAAATTCTCATCACAGAAGGGGTTGAAGACGATGCCAACTTTGTAACATTTAATGGCGTTAACCCATTCCGATTTTACTCAATTTTAGATAATGTAAACGCTAATGGAAAAGTTGAGTATGAAATAAAGTTTGGAGAAGAAACTGATGGAAAATATAAAAATGTAGTTCGATTTGGATATGCTGGTGATATGACTACATTTAATTTCTTCAACAGAACAATTCGATTAAATGCAAATCCAAGTTTAACAGAAACAGCATTAAACACTAACTTCCCACAAGTGTTTTTTGATACTAATTTTGATGCTGGTCATTTATTTTACGCAAGCACTCCAGATCCTACTTATAAAGTAGATATTAATCAATTTACAAATGCAGGATTTATCAATTTTGCAAAGAATTGGTCAAAATTAACATTAGATTTCGGTGTTAGAATAGAATATATGTTCAGAGAAACTAAATATAGAGAGGAAACAAGTTCAGTTAACTCACCATTTAAAACAAAAACGTATGATCCAATTGATTTTAGTCCAGTTTTAAATGCTAAGTATTTAGTAAACGACAAAACAAATCTTCGTTTCACAGCTTCTAAAACATCTACAAAACCAAGAGTTCGTGAAATATTACCTTTTAGATACCAAGATGGTGATGGAAACTTTACACTTGGAAATCCTGATATTAAAAACACACAAAATTATAATGCTGATTTCAAGATAGAATATTTCCCAAAAAACAATGCTACTTTTTCAGCTACAGTTTTTGGTAAATACATACAAGATCCAATATCTAGATTAGTAGAAGGAACTTCAACAGGTTTCCTAGAAAATTATGCAAACTTTGACGAAGCTACTTTATATGGATTAGAATTAGAAACAACTTTTAGTTTTGATTTACTTTTTCCAGATAATATAATTGCAGAAAAAACAACTTTAGGATTAAACACCATCTTAATGAAATCAAACGAAAAAGCAGACGCATCAAAATTCCCTCAGTTAACTTCAACTTCAAGATCGTTGCAAGGTGCATCAGATTTCATTATCAATGCGGACCTTTCTTATGATGTTGTTAAAACTGAAAAAACGGAATCCAGAGCAACATTGATTTTTAACACATTTAGTGATAGAATTTATGGTGTAGGAAACTCTGGTGCCGCTGATTTTATTGAACAACCAATTGATAGACTTGACTTTACTTGGAGAAATACATTTAATAAAAATTATCAAGTAAACTTAACATTGAGAAACCTTCTTGATAGTGAAATTATTGTAACACAAGATGCTACAAGAGCTTTAGCTTTTCCAGATCAATACAGCAACATCAGTAGACAATTAAATCAAGGGATTTCTGTTGGGCTAGAATTCTCATATACATTCTAAAATATTTTATTTAGCTGATTATTAAAACGAGAGAGCATTTGTTCTCTCGTTTTTTATTTGATAACATTTAATTTACAAATAATTGATTATCCGATAACCGTTAAATAACTTTTGATTAACCTCTTTTGGAAAGTCTAAAATTACTTTTGTCAAAACAATATAACACAAAAAGAATGAAAACAAATTTATTAAAACTAGTTGCATTATTTGCATTAACTTTTGCTATTGGATGTTCATCAGATGATGATAGTGGTACAAATGTTCCAAACCTTGAAGGTTCTGTTTTACAAGGAAACATAACAACTGATTTAAACGTTCCAGCTGGAAGCTATAGCTTGAAGGGAGTTGTAACAGTAAAATCAGGAGCAACTTTAACTATTCAGCCAGGAACAACTTTCACTGTAACTACTGCTGATCAAACTGCTGGAACAAATTATTTACAAATTGAACAAGGAGCAAAAATTATAGCTAATGGTACTTCATCTCAGCCTATTATTTTCACAGCACAGTCACAACAAATTGGAGCTTGGGGTGGAATAATTATGAATGGTAGAGCAAGTATAAACGTAGCTGGTGGTACAGAAATTGCTGAAGCTGGTGGTTTAAGTTATGGTGGTACTAATGATGCTGATAGCTCAGGTTCATTAAAATATGTTAGAGTTGAGTATGCTGGTGCTGCTATTACTGGTGGAACAGCGGAATATAATGCATTCTCTTTCTTTGGATTAGGAACTGGAACAACTTTAGAAAACCTACAAGCTTACAAAGGTGCTGATGATGCATTTGAATTCTTTGGTGGCACAGTAAATGCTACAAATTTAGTTGCATTTGGTTGTGAAGATGACAATATCGACTGGGATAGAGGTTACAGAGGAACTTTAAGCAATATCTGGATTAAGCAACCTTCAAATGGTGATTTTGCGTTCGAATGTTCTAATCTTCCTGTTGAATTTAACCGTACTCCAAGAGCAAATCCAAATGTAAGTAATGTAACAATTGAAGGTTCTGGTAATGCAACAAAAGCAGCATTTAATTTCAAAGAAGGAACAGCTGGAAACATTTCTAATGTAAAAGTTACTAATGTTGGTTATGGAGTTGATTTAAGAAATCAACTAGGACAATTCCAAGATGCTTCATTAAAAATAACTAATGCAAATATTTCTTTCATCACTGCATTAACTAGAAATGGAATCTCTGGTGACACAACAAACATTGACTCAATTGTAACTGTTAATGCAGGTGCAACTGGAGCAAATACTGCACCATTTACAACTGGTACTTGGGTTAAAAATTTATAAGATTTACTTAATTATTTCATAAAAAACGCCTTCCTAATACGAAGGCGTTTTTTTTGGTATAATATTTGAAATATATTTTCTATATTTGTAACAACCAAATTTTTGTCATGGCAAAAAACTACTTTAATATTACTTTACTTTTTTGTTTGTTTTCTTTCTCAGCAATGGCTCAAGAAGGAAAGCCACAACAAAATGATGGCTTAGGTTTCTATCCAAACCCAGTGAGTAATGGTAAAATATACATTACTTCAAAGACAAGTTTGGAAAAAGAAATCATGATTTTTGATGTTCTTGGTAAAAAAGTGCTACAAACCACTACCACAACCAAAGAATTAAACATCAGCTCAATTCCTACAGGAGTTTATATCATCAAAATCAAAGAAGAAGAAACCACAGTAACTAGAAAACTAATTGTCAGATAGTTGATTTCTCATTCTTAATCGTTTTTTAACCTTTTTTTTACGTTTTTTATTTTCACTAAAGTTTTTTTGTGCTTATATTTGTGGGCTAATTAAATTTAAAAAAATGAAAAAAATTTACTCTTTATTATTTTTGGTAATGACATCTGTGACTTTTGCACAGACATTCTATTCTGAAAACATGGGAACTGCAACAGGAACCTTATCCATTGCAACTAATGTTTTCCAAAACTCGACACCAATTGTTTATTCTGGTGATGCTGATACAAGATCATCTGGAGCATCAACTACATACAATGGAGCAAGTGGAGGAAGAAATGTGTTTTTTGCAGCAGTTGGAGGTAGATTTTTCCAAATTGACGGTTTAGACTCTTCTGCCTATTCTTCTGCAGATTTACAATTATCATTTGGATACACTACTACCACTGTAGCTGCTCAAATGGTAGTAGAATATTCAACAGATGGTACAACATGGAATCCACTAACATTCACAAATAACACAACAACTGCTTGGAATTTAGTAACTATAAGTGGCGGTGTTATCCCATCTTCTGCAACACTTTCTTTCAAATTCACAGCTCCAGCAACAGGAAGTGGAATGAGAATAGATGATATTAAATTAAGCAGTGTTTCTGCTTCTTGTACACTTGCTCTTGGAACACCAACAACAGCTTGCAATGCATCAACTCTAGGAACTGACACATACGATATAACAATTCCATATACTGGTGGTGGAAACGCAACGTATGTTATTACTCCAAATTCTGGAACTGTTGGTGGAGACAATCCTTCAACTGTTGCAGCTGGAAATATAGTAATTAGTGGAGTAGCAGAAGGAACAAATTTTTCAGCAACTATTATTGGTGGAACATGTAATCTAAGTACTAATGCAAATTCCCCAGAATGTAAACCAGTAAATACTTTACCATATAGCGAACCATTCCCATATACAGTTGGAGGCTCATTAAATGCTGAGCAAAAATGGACAGCAGTAAATTCTGGTGATAATATTACTATCAATTCAGGAAGCTTAAGTTATACTGGAATTACTTCTACTGGAAATTCAATCACTTTTGGAGGTTCAGGAGCAGAATCAAGAACTCCATTTACAAACACTACAACAGGTACAGTTTATGCTTCTTTTATAGCTACTGTTACAGACTTATCAAATATTACATCTACTGACTTAACTGTTAATACTTATTTTGCTGTTTTTACTGATAATTCTGGAGCTACAACAAATGGTAGAGTTTGGATAAGAAAAAATGGTACTCAATATCAATATGGTTTAGGTACAACTTCAGCACCATCAGATTGGGATACTACATTATATAATGTAAACGATATTCAGTATGTAGTTTTAGGATATGATTTTACAAACAATATTTTAACGTTAACTATCAACCCAACAATTGGCGGAACTTCTTCTCCAACATTGGCTGTTGTTCCTGCTGCTGCATATAGTAGCATTGCTGGTTTAATCTTCAGACAAGATGAAGGAAACAGAACTCCAACAATGATCATTGACGAACTAAGAGTAGATGTAACCCCTAACTTTACTTTAGGAACTTCTCAAAATGAAATCACTGGATTAAAATTATATCCAAACCCAGTTGCTAACGGTAAATTATTCATCGAAACTGCTGCTAATGCAGAAAGAACAGTTACTGTTTTTGATGTGTTAGGAAAACAAGTTTTAAATACTATTTCTTCTGAAAATGAAATCAATGTTAGCGAATTAAACGCTGGTGTTTATGTAGTTAAAATTTCTGAAGAAGGAAAAACGGCTACTAGAAAATTAGTGGTTAGATAATCCCATTTTTGATAACATTAAAAGCTCTAACGAAAGTTAGGGCTTTTTTATTTTCATTACTTTTGCAAAAAAAAATTGATTTCAAGTCAAGACATATTCACGATTTCAAGTCAAAAGCAATTTGAAAAAATAGCTTTAAAGGTTTTTCGTCACCAACACGAAAACAACAAAGTCTATCGTGAGTTTTGTGATTTTCTAAATACCGATGTTCAAAAAGTAAAATCAATAGAGAAAATTCCGTTTTTGCCCATACAGTTTTTTAAAAGTCATGATGTAATTTCTGCAACTGAAGCTATCCAAGAAACTTTCACTAGCAGCGGAACAACCGGAATGATTACTAGCAAACATCTCGTTACTGATGTTTCGCTTTACGAACAAAGCTATCGATTGGCTTTCTCAGAATTCTATGGAAACATTGAAGATTATACCGTTTTGGCTTTGCTTCCATCCTATTTGGAACGCAGCGGTTCGTCCTTGATTTATATGGTTAAAGATTTAATCGAATTGTCCAACAACGAACACAGCGGTTTCTATCTTCACAATTATGATGAATTAATTACCAAACTAATTGAACTCGATTCATCAGGTCAAAACGTAATTTTAATTGGTGTAACCTATGCTTTATTAGATTTAATAGAAAAGCAAAACTTTCAGTTAAAAAACACCATTATCATGGAAACTGGAGGAATGAAAGGCAAACGCAAAGAAATCATCCGAGAAGAATTGCATTCCATTTTAAGTAAAGGTTTTGGCGTTTCCAACATTCATTCTGAATATGGTATGACCGAATTATTATCACAAGCGTATTCATTGGGTAACGGAATTTTTGAATGCCCATCATGGATGCAAATCCTAGTTCGCGACACAGAAGATGCATTAACTTATGTCGATTTCGGAAAAACTGGCGGTATAAACGTCATCGATTTAGCTAATATCAATTCATGCTCGTTTATCGCTACACAAGATTTAGGCAAAAAATACAACAACAATTCCTTTGAAATTTTAGGACGTTTTGACAATTCCGATATTCGAGGTTGCAATTTGATGGTGATATAATAAAATCCATATTTTTACGTTATCTTAGTATTTAATGTAAGTTTATGCGAATTTCTATTTTTTTATTTCTTTGCTCTTTTTCTATTTTCGCCCAAAATCCGAAGTTGGAAGTTAAAATCAATTCTATTGCAACTTTTCCAGTTCACAACTCAGCAACGGAATACCAAATCAATTATCAAATAGAAAATAAAACCGCAAACGAACTTTTGTTTTTTCTTATTCCAAATGCATTAATTGCTAATTCGGCTAGTTCTCTAACGTTATTTCCGGTTTACAAAATGTATCAAAACGGTGTTTTTGAAAACATGGACGGACCATTTTTTGAATATGAAACCGAAGACGATTTAGAATATTCAAAAATAGAAAACAAAGAATCTGAAGAAGCCAAAAATCTCTTGAAAAAAATCCAAATAACTCAAGGCACAATAGCAATGGATAATTATAAAAAATACAAAGAGAATGGTGGTGAAAGTAATGATTTACAATGGATTTATTACAGACTGCGTTTGCTCAACAATATTGTTTTTTTGAAGCCAAACGAAACCAAAACATTCACTATAAAAACACTTTGGGACAAAAACCGATATATTAAAAACGATGATTTAGAGTTTTATCTCGACCAAAATAACACTATCGAAATTGAACTAATTCTCGACCTGAAAACCAATTTATTTCAAGACCAACTCACAAAAGAAGATTTGCAAAAAATCAAAGAAAACCCAAATTTTATTAGCGGACAATTCACTTCCAACAAAATGAAAATTGAATTTAAAGATTAATTCCATGAGGATAAAACTGTTTTTTATATTACTTTATTCCTCATTTTTATTCGGACAAAAACCTGTTGAAATAAGGATTGATAGTTTAACTTCTTATGACGAAACTCAAGAAGAAAGAACATTTACTATAAAATATTCAATTACAAACAAAACAGACAAAACCATTAATTTTATTTTAAACCCTGAAGATTTAATACCAATAAGTGGTGGTTCAATGCGACCAAAACCGTATTATAAAATTTATGAAAATGAAACATCAATCGATATGAACAGTCTTTTTACTAGAAGAAAAGAAACTAGAACTTTTAAAAACGAAGAAGATTTTAAAAAATACCAAGACTCTTTATCTGAAGTTGTAAAAAATAAAACTTTGGAAGAATTAGTTAAAGAAAACAAAGCCAACACTATCAAAAACATCCTAGAAATGAAACCCAACGAAACCCGAGAATATTCAACAACATTCCGTTGGGATAAAAACCGTTATTTCAAAAACGATGTTATGGAATATTACATTGACGAAAAAGAACCACATTTTTTTGAATTGCATATCAATCTGATGAAAGAAGAATTGCTTTCAAAATTCTCTGAAAAAGAAAAAAACGAAATCCTAAAAGACAAAAACTTTATCAAAGGTTGGTTTACTTCCAATAAAGTTGAAATCAATTTTAGAGAATAAAAAAGGAGCAAAATTTGCTCCTTTTTGTATTAAACCACTTTTATCAAGTAATAATTTTTCTTTCCTTTTTGCAACATTACAAACTGATTGTGAATTAAATCAGATGCTGTAATTTTATAATCTGCTGCTATTTTTTCTTTATTTAACGAAATTGAATTCTGTTGCAATTCACGTCTTGCGTCACTATTAGAAGCCAAGAAACCTGTTTTAGCCGAAAGCGCTGCAATCATATCCAAACCTTCGTTCAAATCATCAGTTGAAACCTCAGCTTGTGGAACACCATCAAAAACCTCTAAAAAAGTAGCAACATCCAATTTTTTTAAATCATCCATCGTTGGACTAAAAAAAGCACTCGAAGCAAAAACTGCTTTCTCCAACTCTTCTTTTCCATGAACAAAAGTGGTGATTTCTTCCGCCAAACGCTTTTGTAAAACTCTCAAATGCGGTGCCGTTTGATGTTCAGCAACTAAACTATCAATCGTGTCTTTATCCAAAAACGTAAAAATCTTAATGTATTTCTCTGCATCAACATCAGTTGTATTCAACCAAAATTGGTAGAATTTATACACCGAAGTTTTATCCGCAGTTAACCAAACATTTCCGCCTTCGGATTTTCCAAATTTAGAACCATCCGCTTTAGTTATCAACGGACAAGTCATCGCATACGCTTTTGCTCCTTCGCCGTTCATTCTACGAACCAATTCCGTTCCAGTTGTGATATTTCCCCATTGATCGCTTCCACCCATTTGCAGCAAACAATTATGCGCTTTATACAAATGATGAAAATCATAACCTTGAATTAATTGATAGGTAAACTCCGTGAAACTCATTCCTTCGCCTTCAGCACTTAATCTTTTCTTCACAGAATCCTTTGCCATCATATAGTTTACAGTAATACGTTTTCCCACATCACGTGCAAAGTTGATAAACGAAAAATCCTTCATCCAATCATAGTTATTAACCAAAATCGGAGCATTCGCAGCCGTAGAATTAAAATCCAAAAATCGCGACAAAACCGCTTTAATTCCAGCCACATTTTTATCCAAAGTAGCTTCATCCAGCAAATTTCTTTCATCACTTTTTCCCGATGGATCGCCAATCATTCCCGTTGCGCCACCAACCAAAGCAATAGGTTTATGCCCAAATTTCTCCAAATGAACTAAAAGAATTATCGGAACCAAACTCCCAATATGCAATGAATCGCTCGTTGGATCAAACCCAATATACGTCGTTGTCATTTCCTTTAAAAGTTGTTCTTCCGTTCCAGGCATGATATCATGAACCAAGCCACGCCATTGCAATTCTTCTACTAAATTCTTCATTTTAAATCTATAATTTACGCAAAGATAACAATTCAAAAACCAATGACAATAGCAATTTCAATATCAAAAATTAATTATGTTGAGCGAATCGCTTGGGCATTTTCAGTTATCCATTTTCCTGCTTTCCGTTTCAATCTTTTTATTGTTTTGTCACATCGAGCGCAGTCGAGATGCTTGTTTTCAAAACAATAAAAAGGATTTCCACTTCAATCAGGGCTAAATAGTATTTGTCTTACTAAGAAAACAGTATTTTTAAACCAATTCCTTTTAAACTTTTAAACTATAACCTTTTAAACTTATTTCTTAAAACTTATCTTTACAAAATGATTTTAGTCACAGGCGGAACAGGTTTAGTTGGAGCACATTTATTACTTCTTTTAGCAGAAAATGAAGAAACTATAGTTGCCATTTACAGAAATCCAAAAAAGATTGAAAAGACAAAAACTCTATTTGCTCACTATCAAAAACCAGCACTTTTTTCAAAAATCAATTGGATTGAAGCAGATATTTTAGACATTTCATCATTAGAAATTGCTTTTAAAAATATAAAATACGTCTATCATTGTGCTGCTCATATTTCGTTTAATCCAAAAGACGAAAACCTCCTGCGAAAAGTAAATATTGAAGGAACAGCCAATATTGTAAATTTTTGTATCGATAAAAAAATCGAAAAACTTTGTCATGTCAGTTCCATTGCAGCTCTTGGCGATTTGAAAGAAACGGAAACTATTCTCACCGAAGAAATCGAATGGAATCCCGAGATAGCTCACAGCGATTATGCAATAACAAAATATGGCGCCGAAATGGAAGTTTGGCGCGGACAACAAGAAGGTTTGCAAGTAGTGATTGTCAATCCAGGAGTGATATTTGGCTCAATGCTTTGGACAGATGGCAGCGGTGCATTTTTCACTAAAATTAAAAAAGGTTTTCCTTTCTACACAAAAGGTTCAACAGGATTTGTTGGCGTTTTTGATGTAGTAAAAGCGATGCATTTGCTTATGAATAGTGACGTTTCTGGTGAACGATTTTCATTAGTATCCGAAAACGTATCTTTTGAAGAAATCATTTTCAAAATTGCAGACAAACTAAAAGTCAAAAAACCAACTTTTGAAGTCAAACCTTGGATGACTTCATTAGCTTGGCGATTGGATTGGTTAGTTGCTGCTGTTTTTAGAACCAAAAGAAAAATTACAAAATACAGCGCTAATTCATTACATTCAAATGAAATTATTGCTAATGAAAAAATAAAAAATCCCGAAATTTCGGGATTGAATTTTGAGTTTCAAAGTATAGATTCAGTTTTGAATGAAATTATACTTTTGAGTAAAAAAAGTTAATAAACGGTTGGCGTATCAGAATTTTGAGTATCATTCCCTGTTGTCAATGGCTTTCCAGTTACTTTTTTATTTTCTTCATCTAATTTTTCTTTTATTTCTTCAAACATTTTTTTATAATCTTCTACGTCTGAAGCGTAAAATTTATTACTAGCAACAAACTGTTTTTTATTGATTTTATGCTTTTTGAAAATATATTGATTGATTTCTTCTTGTGAAATCCCTCCTTTAATATTCTGACTTTTAACCGCTTCTAACAATGTCAAATCATATAAAATAGCTGTCATTTTATCTTTTTCAATCAAATCTGAAGGCTTTTCAATTGCAGAATCTTGACAACTAATCGTCAAGAAAACCAAACATAAAAGAACTATTTTTTTCATCGCTATTATTTTTATCTTTCAAAAAGCAATCGCTTTCCAACTTTTTTATCTTTTACTTTAAAATTTTGGTAAACCAATTCGCCATTTACAAAAGTATGCGATATTCTCGACTTAAAATTATAGCCTTCAAATGGCGACCAACCACATTTTGCTAAAATATTTTCTTTCTTAACATTCCATGGCAAACCAGCATTCACAATAACTAAATCGGCATAAAATCCTTCTTTGATAAAACCTCTTTTTTCAATTTTAAAAATCTTCGCTGGATTGTGACACATTTTTTCTACGATTTTCTCGACAGAAATTTTCCCTTGGTGAAACGTTTCAAACATCGCAACTACAGCATGTTGAACCAATGGTCCGCCAGATGGAGCTTTCAAATAACTTTGCTGTTTTTCTTCCAAAGTATGTGGCGCATGATCAGTGGCAATAACGTCAATTCTATCATCGAGCAATGCTTCCCACAAAACTTTTCGGTCATTTGCAGTTTTTACTGCAGGATTCCATTTTATAAAATTGCCTTTGGTTTTATAGTCTTCATCGGTAAACCAAAGATGATGAATACACACTTCGGCGGTAATTTGTTTTTCTTCTAATGGAATTTTATTGGTAAAAAGTTCCATTTCTTTAGCTGTAGAAAGATGAAAAACGTGCAATCTTGCTCCTGTCTTTTTTGCTAATTCAATTGCTTTTGATGAGGAAAGATAACAAGCTTCTTCGCTTCTAATTAAATGATGTGCTGTAACGGGAATATCGTCACCAAACTCAGCTTTGTATTTTTCTAAATTATTTTTTATTGTCGTTTCATCTTCGCAGTGAACTGCAATTAGCATTTTTGTAGAGGAGAAAATTTTCTCTAAAGTTTCTTGATTATCAACCAACATATTTCCAGTTGACGAACCTAAAAATAATTTTATCCCAGCAACGTTTTTTGGATTAGTTTTTAAAAGTTCTTCAAGATTATCATTGGTTCCGCCCATCATAAACGAATAATTCGCATAGGAAGTTTGAGCCGCAATTTGATATTTTTCTTCTAAAAGTTCTTGTGTGACAGCATTTGGAACCGTATTTGGCTGTTCGATAAACGAAGTTATTCCTCCAGCAACGGCAGCACGACTTTCTGTTTCGATTGTTCCTTTATGAGTTAACCCTGGTTCACGAAAATGTACTTGATCATCAATTGCACCAGGAATTAAATAATTCCCTTCGGCATCAATAATTTTACAATTAGGCGATTTTGGACTTATACTTTCAGCAATTTCGACGATGAATTCATTTTCAATCAAAACGTCGCCTTCAAGTATTTTCCCTTCGTTTACAATTTTGGCATTTTTAATTAAAACCGTATTCATTTTTATTTTTTATAATCGATTAAAAAACTTTTTAATTCGCAGCGACAAAACTCCAAAAACAGCTTCCTTTATAATAGCTCCACTCATTTTGGATTGTCCTTTTGTTCTATCGGTAAAGATGACCGGAACTTCCTTAATATTGAATTTTTTGGCAAAAGCCCTGTATTTCATTTCAATTTGAAAGGCGTAACCAATGAATTTTATTCTGTCTAAATTAATGGTTTCCAATACTTGCTTTTTGTAGCAAATAAATCCAGCAGTTGCGTCCATTATCTTCATTCCGGTTATCATTCGAACATAAACCGAAGCAAAATAGGACAGTAAAACCCTGCTCAATGGCCAATTTACAACATTAACTCCAGTAACATATCGAGAACCAACTGCCAAATCTGCACCATCTTTTGCGCAAGCATCATAAAGTCGTTCTAAATCGTTTGGATTATGTGAAAAATCAGCATCCATTTCAAAAATATACTCATACTTTTTTTCCAAAGCCCATTTGAAACCATGAACATAAGCCGTTCCTAATCCCGCTTTTTTCATTCGCACTTCGAGAAATAATTTGTCAGGAAATTCGTGCTGCAATTCGGAAACCTTCTGATATGTTTTGTCAGGAGAATTATCATCAACAATAAGAACGTGAAATGTTTTTTCGAGTGAAAACACGGCACGAATAATGCTTTCTATGTTTTCTATTTCGTTATAGGTTGGAATAATTACTATACCGCAATTCATATTTTAGTTCAATTTTCAGGGCAAAAATACTGTTTTTATCAGTGTAGTTTCTTAATAATTTTATAATAATTTAGAAAATAAAAAAATCGTAATTTTGCAACGATGATTGAAATGATTTTAAACCCGCGAATTATAGAGCCAAAAGATTGGGCAACCTTTTTGTTTGTTTTTTCTTTTTGCTTAATAGCCATTACAAAAACTGCCTTTGAAACTCGTTTCAATGATTTTTTAAGGATTTTAGTTTCCGATAAATACATTAAAGTTTACAAAGACACTTCACACTTGATGAGTGGTTTTACTATTCTATTGTTTTTGGTTCAAGTAGTTTCGTTTTCCTTTTTTATCCAAATAATTTTAGATCATTTTGGATATATTTCAAAATATGATTGGATTAGTTACTTAAGGATTTTTACTTTTTTTGGCGTATTTGTCCTTTCAAAATTTCTAATCGAAAAAATCATTGCCACTACTTTCACAATTGAAGAGTTTGCAGAGCAGTTTAATTTACAAAAAGTTAGCTACCGAACTTTTATCGGGATGCTATTGCTTCCTGTGAATATTTATTTATTTTACAATAACGCATCAGATGTTTTAATTTATTGCATTATTGTTGTAATTTTAATAATAAACCTGTTAACTTATTTGATTTCTTTGCGAATTTATCAAAATTTAGTTGTTGGCAACTTGTTTTATTTTATTTTGTATCTTTGCGCACTTGAAATAGCGCCGTATTATTTCATATATTATTTGATTACAAAAATTTAGCACACTACAATGTCAAATTTAAAAGTGAAAACAATTTTGGTTTCTCAACCAGAACCAAAAGTAGAGAATTCTCCTTATTTTGAGTTACAACAAAAGCATAAGGTGAAAGTTGATTTCCGCTCATTCATTCATGTAGAAGGAGTTAATGCTAAGGATATAAGAGCTCAAAAAATTGACCTCAACAATTTCAGCGCTATCATTTTAACGAGTAGAAATTCTGTAGATCATTTTTTTAGAGTTGCAGAAGAAATGCGATATAAAGTTCCTGAAGACTTAAAATATTTTTGTCAGTCGGAAGCTATTGCATTTTACTTGCAGAAATATGTAGTTTATAGAAAGCGTAAAATATATGTTGGTCAAAAAGATTTTGTTGATTTATCTCCATTAATCAAAAAATATAAAGACGAGAAGTTTTTGCTTCCTGCTTCTGACCAATTAAATTTTGACATTCCGCAAACACTAAATAACTTGAAAGTAAATTGGACACAAGCTACTTTTTACAAAACTGTGATGAGTGATTTGTCTGATTTGGCAGATGTATATTATGATGTTTTAGCGTTTTTTAGTCCAACTGGAATTAAATCATTATTTAAAAATTTCCCAGATTTTAAACAAAATAACACTCGAATAGCTGTTTTTGGAAGTACAACTCAAAAAGAAGCTTTGGAACACGGATTGCGAATTGATATTCTTGCTCCAACTCCAGATACACCTTCAATGACAATGGCTTTAGAGAAATATGTAGCTGAAGCAAATAAAGGAAAATAGATTTTAATTTATACAAAATAAAAAAAGCCATTCAAATTGAGTGGCTTTTTCGTTTTGGCTTAGTTTGTTTGTTATTCTATAATTGCGGACCAGCATTTACTAAATTCTGCCCTTCGGAATTATCGGTGTATTGAACGAAATTTTTAATGAATAATCCAGCTAAATTAGTAGCTTTTTCATTCCATTCCGAAGCATTTGCATACGTATCTCTTGGATCTAAAATCGCTGGATTTACATCGTGTAAAGAAGTTGGAACTTCAAAATTGAATGTAGGTATCATTTTAGTTTCAGCTTTTTCTATGGAACCATCAAGAATCGCGTCAATGATGGCGCGCGTATCTTTTATTGAAATACGTTTTCCTGTTCCGTTCCAACCTGTGTTTACCATATAAGCTGTTGCGTTGTGTTGCTCCATTTTTTTCACCAATTCTTCACCATATTTTGTTGGATGAAGTGATAAAAATGCTTTTCCGAAACAAGCAGAGAATGTTGGTTGTGGTTCGGTTACTCCTCTTTCTGTTCCTGCTAATTTAGCCGTAAAGCCTGAAAGGAAATAGTATTTAGTTTGTTCTGGAGTTAATTTAGAAACTGGTGGCATAACTCCAAATGCGTCTGCTGTTAAGAAAATAACTTTAGTAGCATGACCAGCTTTAGAAACTGGCTTAACAATATTATGAATATGCTCTATCGGATAAGAAACACGCGTATTTTGAGTTACAGAACCGTCTTTAAAATCGATAATTCCATTGGCATCAACAGTTACATTTTCAAGTAAAGCGTCTTTTTTAATGGCACCAAAAATATCGGGTTCGTTTGCTGCACTTAAATCGATGGTTTTTGCATAACATCCGCCTTCAAAGTTAAAAACGCCATCATTATCCCAACCGTGTTCATCGTCACCAATTAATTCTCTTTTTGGATCGGTAGAAAGAGTAGTTTTTCCTGTTCCAGATAATCCAAAGAAAACGGCTACATCACCATCTTTTCCTTTATTTGCAGAACAATGCATTGATGCAATTCCTTGTAATGGCAAGTAGTAATTCATCATTGAGAACAACCCTTTTTTCATTTCTCCACCGTACCAAGTTCCGCCAATTAATTGCACTTTTTCTGTTAAATTAAAAGCTACATAAACTTCAGAATTTAATCCGTGAGCTGCATAATCTTTGAAACTAGTTTTTGAACCATTCATAACTATAAAGTCTGGTTCTCCAAAATTTTCAAGTTCGGCTTCTGTTGGACGAATGAACATGTTTTTTACGAAATGCGCTTGCCACGCTACTTCCATAATAAAACGCACTTTCAATCTTGTGTTTTCGTTAGCACCACAAAAAGCATCAACAACAAACAATCTTTTTCCAGAAAGCTGGTTTACAGTTGTTTCTTTTAAGGCATTCCAAGTAGTTTGAGAAATTGGTTTGTTGTCGTTTACTGCTTTATCAGAATTCCACCAAATGGTATTTTCAGTGATACTGTCTTTAACAATGTATTTGTCTTTAGGCGATCGACCGGTAAATTCACCTGTCATTACATTTACTGCTCCAAGTTCTGTTAATTGACCTTTTTCATAACCTTCTAAACTTGGATTTAACTCTTCATTATATAAAAAATCAAAGGATGGATTGTGAATAATTTCTTGAACATTTTTAATTCCGTATTGTTCTAACGAAATCGATTTCGTAATTTGAGCAGTATTTTCCATAAAATTGTATTGTGTTGCAATTATTAAATTGACTGCAAAGGTAAAAATATTTTATTACAACGTTGTAGTTGAAAGATAAATTGTTATTTTTTCTTGACGAACTGCAGAAAAAGTAGTGCCCAAGCAAGAATTAACATCGTTCCTCCAATAGGTGTTATAATTCCAATTGGTTTGAAATTGATATTGGTTAATGTCATAGTAGAAAGTAAATATATTGAACCAGAAAAAAACACAATACCTAATAAAGTGAACCAATAAATAGTTTTTTTAGCTTTCTCAACTATATCGTTATTCAATCCTAAGAACAATAAAAACAAAGCGTGATACATTTGATATTTTATTCCAGTTTCGAAAGTAGCTAATTGCTCAACGTTCAAAACTTTTTTTAATGCATGTGCACCAAATGCGCCAAGAATTATCGCAATCATTCCTAACAGGATAGCTGTTTTTATTATTTTATTGTTCATTTTATTAATTTTAAATACTAAAACACAAATTTACCCGTTATGTATTGATATTAAAGAAATTTTAAGTTTTCTTTTTAAAATTATCCGTTTTAAAAATTTTACATTTGCACACATAAAATACTTCTCATGAAAAAAATATTTTTAGTTATAACATCGATTTTGCTATTATGTTCGTTTAGAGCTACTACAAATTCAAAAATAAAATCAGGAGAAAAATTGGTTTATACGGGTTCATACAATATGAGTGGATTAATGACACAATTGGCTCAAGTAACTATGAGTACGGAAAATGTTTCTACCTCAAAAAACAATTATCTTCATTTGAGTTGTGAGTTAGCAACTTATAGTAAATGGGATAAATTTTTTAAAATTAGAGATATTTATGAAACCTATGTTGATCCAATCACGATGAAACCTGCTCTTTACAAAAGAAGCATTGACGAAGGTGGTTATACCAAAAAAGAAAAATAT
This sequence comes from Flavobacterium dankookense, assembly GCF_004362665.1. Lineage (GTDB taxonomy): Bacteria > Bacteroidota > Bacteroidia > Flavobacteriales > Flavobacteriaceae > Flavobacterium > Flavobacterium dankookense. Next base: position 252,377 of record NZ_SNXR01000014.1, read on the forward strand.
GTTTTCAAAAACAACACTGTTACAAGTACGGCTAGAAAAAGAAATTATCCTGAGTCGGTGAAAAAATTTACTATCAAACCAACAAGCATTGATGCTATTTCAATTTTATATCAATTGCGTTCTGTTGATTTTTCAAAATATAAAGCCGGTCAAACAAAGTCATATACCATTGTTTTTGATGAAAAAGAAATTCCTGTGACCTTAAAATATATCGGAAAAGAAACTGTTAATGCTGGTAATTTAGGAAAAAAAGAATGCTATAAAGTTTCTATCGGTGCCAAAACCGATGCGTTAAAAGGACAAGATAAAAATTTAATTTGGCTTACTGCTGACGACAAAAAAATTCCTGCATTGATGAAATTTAGTATTCCAGTAGGAACAGGACAAATAGCATTATCATCTGCAACAGGAATTTAATAACCACCTAAAAAATGCAAAAAATATATCTCATTTTAAGTTTTGTTTTTACACTTTTGGCTTTGGTTTTTTCTATTATGCCAATGGATACAATTGCTTTATTACCCATTGGACTAGCTATTGCTTTTTGTTTACTAACTATTAGAAAATCGGAGGGAAATAAAGTTAAAATACCAAAGTGGTTGTTGACCATTAGCGTTTTATGTTCTGTTTTTGTGATTGGGAAAACACTTTTAATAAAAGACGAAGTTGTCGTTGACCAAACATTCGAACAGCAAAAAATAGAAACCAAACAAGAAGCTAAAAAAGAACTCGAAGAATTAGAGCAACTTGAAAATGATTTAGAATAATTTCAAAACCCATTCGAATTGAATGGGTTTTATGTTTCTGCAAATTCATACATTTGCCACAACAACAAACAAACGAATGAGAAATATACTTATTATTGGTGCTGGTCGTTCAGCATCATCACTTATAAAATACCTTCTTGAAAAATCTACTCAAGAAAATCTTCATCTTACTATTGGTGATTTATCATTAGAATTGGCGCAACGCAAAACCAATAATCATCCGAATGCAACACCAATTGCATTAGACATAAATAATGTTGAACAACGCCAAAGCGAAATTCAAAAGGCTGATATTGTCATTTCGATGCTTCCAGCACACATGCATATTGATGTGGCAAAAGACTGTGTTACTTTCAAGAAAAACATGGTTACCGCTTCTTATGTTTCCGATGCGATGCAAAGTTTAGATGCTGAAGTGAAAGCAAATGGTTTGATTTTTATGAACGAAATTGGTCTTGACCCAGGAATTGACCACATGAGTGCGATGAAAGTTATCCATGAAATTGAAGAAAAAGGCGGAAAAATGATTTTGTTTGAGTCGTTTTGTGGCGGATTAGTTGCTCCAGAAAGCGATACTAATCTTTGGAATTACAAATTCACTTGGGCACCAAGAAACGTAGTTTTAGCTGGTCAAGGTGGCGCAGCAAAATTTATCCAAGAAGGAAAATACAAATACATTCCTTATAATAAACTCTTCCGAAGAACGGAATTTCTAGAAGTCGAAGGTTTTGGAAAATTTGAAGCCTATGCTAATCGTGATTCACTAAAATACAGAAGCGTTTATGGACTAGACAATATTTTGACTTTATACCGTGGAACGATTCGTCGCGTGGGTTATTCAAAAGCTTGGAATATGTTTGTTCAACTTGGAATGACCGATGACACTTATGTGATGGAAAACTCAGAAACCATGACTTACCGCGACTTCATCAATTCCTTTTTGCCTTATTCGCCGACAGATAGTGTAGAAATGAAAACCCGTTTGCAACTTGGCATTGAACAAGACGATATCATGTGGGATAAATTATTAGAACTCGATTTATTCAACCCAACTAAAATTGTTGGACTAAAAAATGCTTCGCCAGCCCAAATATTAGAACATATCCTTAACGATAGCTGGACTTTGCAACCAGAAGACAAAGACATGATTGTAATGTATCACAAGTTTGGATATGAAATCAATGGTGAGAAAAAGCAAATCGATTCTAAAATGGTATGCATTGGCGATGACCAAACCTACACTGCCATGGCAAAAACAGTAGGTTTGCCTGTAGCCATGGCAACCATCCAAATCTTGAACGGAAAAATTAAAACTTCAGGCGTTCAATTGCCTATCAACAAAGAAGTTTATTTGCCAATCATCAAAGAGCTTGAAGAGTTTGGTGTGATTTTCAAAGAAACCGAAATGCCTTATGTTGGTTATAATCCGGATAGATTATTAGGAAATTAAATTTATAATTAGAAGTGAATCGTTCGGGAATTATCTGTGATGGTAATTCCTGCTTTCCGTTTCAATCTTGCCAAAAAAGGCAAGGATTTCCACTACAATCAGGGCTAAAAGATTTTCCAATTTTATTTTTGTTAACTTTCTTAATGAACCTTAATTTCTTAATGTTTCAAACCATAACAGTAACCGATTTCAATTTTTTCATTTCTATTTAAAACAAAAATCATATTTTTACTTTCAAATTAATTGAAAATGAAAATAAATCAGTTACAAATAGAAATTGATGGTATCGACAAAGAAATTCTTCGTGATTTGATGGAAGATGCTCGAAAACCTATTCTGCAAATTGCTAATAAAATAGGTATTTCTGGTGCGGCAATTCATCAAAGGTTGCGAAAACTAGAAGATGCTGGCGTTATTGCAGGTTCTAAAGTGGTGATTGACAACAAAGTTTTGGGCTATAAAACGATGGCGTTTATTGGCGTTTATCTTGATAAAGCTTCCAGCAATTCGGATGCCGTTCGTGAGTTGAAAAAAATCCCTGAAGTGTTGGAATGTCATTATACTACGGGAAATTGGTCTATTCTTATCAAAATTATTTGTAGAGATAACGAACATTTGATGCAGTTGCTCAACAAAAAAATCCAACCGATTGATGGTGTTTCGAGAACGGAAACGTTTATTTCGTTGGAACAGCAGATCGAGAGACAGATACAGTTGTAGTGTTCAGTTTGCAGTCGCAGTAAACAGTCGCAGTTTGCGGTTATTGGTGGTAAATGGTTGGCTGTTTAGCCCCGATTGAAGTGGAAATCCTGTCATTGCACAACAAAAATTTCAAAATGACATTGCTTCGTTCCTCGCAATGACAGATTGAAACGAAAAGCGGGAATTACTGTTCCTGAAACTGCCCGAACGACTCGCTTCTAAATAAAAAAATCCGCTACTTTCGTAACGGATTTTGTATTTAATCTCTGCTTCCAAAAACTTGCATTGCCCAATAGAGTAATGATGCTAAAGCACCGATTGCGGCTACAACATAGGTTCTTGCGGCCCATTTTAGTGCGTCTTCTGCTCCTGCGTATTCTTGCTGGGAAAGCATGTTTTTATTTTTTAACCATGCTAAAGCTCTATTACTTGCGTCATATTCTACTGGTAGTGTGATAAAGCTGAAGGCTGTTGCTACTGCCATTAGAATTAAACCAATTACGGCTATGTAAAAACCAAATCCTAAGCCTGCTGCGGCACCAAGTATTAATCCTCCGAAGATTAACCATTGTGAAAGTGTTGAGGATACATTTACGATTGGTACTAATTGCGAGCGTAATTGTAGCATACTATAAGCCGTTGCGTGTTGGACTGCGTGTCCACATTCGTGAGCAGCTACTGCGGCAGCGGCAGCATTTCGTTGATTATACACCGCTTCCGAAAGATTAACTGTTTTGTCGGTTGGGTTGTAATGATCGGTTAGTTGTCCTGGTGTTGAAATTACTTTTACGTCATAAATGCCGTTGTCGTGGAGCATTTGTGTTGCGATTTCGGCACCAGACATACCGTTTCTTAAGTGAATTTTTGAGTATTCCTCAAATTTGCTTTTCAGTTTTGAACTTACCAGCCAGCTTACTAAAGCGATGGCTCCGAGTAAAATATAATATCCTAACATGTCTTTATTTTTTTAATTTATTTATTAATCATCAAATTATACGCCAAATTTTACAAATGACAAGTTGACATTTATCTGTTATACGTAGAAATAAAAAAATGTTACAAAAAAATCCCAAACCATATGCTAGTTTGGGATTTTTTGTAACTCTAATTTTGATTTTTAAACGATTTCTGGTTCGCCAACGCGGTGATTTTCTTTCCAATCAAACGCATCGATGATTTCCTTATAAACACATTTTCCGTTGATGATATTTAATCCTTTAGCCAGTGATGGATCTTTTTCGCAGGCTTTCTCCCAACCTAAATTGGCCAAGGACAGCACATAAGGCAAGGTTACATTGGTCAACGCCATGGTAGATGTGTATGGCACAGCTCCAGGCATATTGGCAACGCAATAGTGAATTACATCGTCTATAATATAGGTTGGGTTTTCGTGAGTAGTTGGTACAGTCGTTTCAAAACAACCGCCTTGATCGACCGCTACATCTACGATAACTGTTCCTGGACGCATTTCTTTTAGCATTTCTTTTGTAATCAATTTGGGTGCTTTTGAACCCTTTATTAAAACGCCACCAATGATTAAATCGTGGTCTTTGATGTGTCGTCTAATGTTGTACTCGCTTGAAAACTCGGTTACTACATGCGAAGGCATCACATCGTTTACGTAGCGAAGACGTTTCATATTAGTATCTAAAATAGTAACATGAGCACCTAAACCTGCTGCCATTTTTGCGGCTTGAACGCCAACAACACCTGCTCCGAGTACTAAAACTCTTCCCGGTGGAACGCCTGGAACGCCACCAAGTAGAACGCCTCTACCTTTGATTGGTTTTTCTAAATATTTAGCACCTTGTTGGATAGCCATTCGACCAGCCACTTCGGACATTGGAGTTAAAAGAGGTAAACTTCCATCAGTATCTTCTACCGTTTCATAAGCGATGCAAACGGCTTTGCTTTTTAGCATGGCTACGGTTAACTCTTCGCTTGATGCAAAATGGAAATAAGTAAATACTATATGGTGTGGTTTAATCAAAGGATATTCCTCTGCGATGGGTTCTTTTACTTTGATAATCATTTCGCTCAAGCTGTACACTTCTTCAATCGACTTGACGATAATGGCGCCAACGTTGCGATAGTCATCGTCAAAAAAACCACTTCCGTCGCCAGCTGTCGATTGCACAAACACTATGTGGTTGTTTTTTGTTAGTTCAAAAACACCTGCAGGAGTCATTCCTACTCTACTTTCATTGTTCTTAATTTCCTTTGGGACACCTATTTTCATATATGTAAAATTTATTTGTTAGTGGTCATATATGTTATCGCCTTTTTATTTATTGGGGTTTGTTTACACAAACTTGTTGGCAGTGGCGATTTCATAATTCAAGGATTTAAATTTCCTCAAAAGTTGTCATTTTATTTCAAATTATGAAATTTTTAGGGTTAAAAGTTAAAATAATCGATATAAAAACAAAACAACCCTGTAAAAAATAGGGTTGTTTGTATAAAAGGTATATTTTTTTTAGAATTAACCTACTAGATTAATTACTTTTCCAGGTACGATAATAATCTTGTTTGGCGTTCTACCATCCAATTGTTTGATGGTACGTTCGTCTGCAAGAACAATTTCTTGGATTTGAGGAACGGTTAAATCCAAAGGCAATTTGATAGTAAAACGCATTTTTCCGTTGAAGGAAACTGGGTATTCTTTTTCGCTTTCTACTAAATACTTTTCTTCATAGATTGGAAAAGCTACGGTTGAAATTGAACCTTGATGACCTAACTGCGACCATAATTCTTCAGCAATATGTGGCGCATAAGGCGAAACTAAAATGGCTAATGGTTCTAAAATGGCTCTGTGATTGCATTTTAATTGCGATAATTCATTCACACAAATCATAAACTGTGAAACCGATGTGTTGAACGAGAAATTCTCGATATCTTCCGTCACTTTTTTGATGGTTTTGTGTAATGATTTGTACATATCTGCTGTTGGTTCGTCGTTGGTTACAATCAAACCATTATCATCAAAATACAAACGCCATAGTTTTTTCAAGAAACCAGAAACTCCTGTAATTCCGGCAGTATTCCATGGTTTTGCTTGTTCCAATGGACCTAAAAACATTTCATACAAGCGTAAAGTATCCGCACCATAATCATTACAAATATCATCGGGATTGACCACATTGTATTTTGATTTTGACATTTTTTCTACTTCTCTTTTAGTAATATAATCTTCCTCTTCATTTAAAAAAGGCATTCCATTATACTCTGGTCTCCAACTCCTAAGTTTATTTTTATCAATAACATTAGAGTTTCCAATTAATAAAGAAATATCAACACTTGTTTTAATAACGTTTTCTGCGGAATAATAGATTTTAATATTATTTAGATTAGAAGCTTTCTCATTAATCCATTCATCAACTAAATAATTATGTCCATTTAATTTTATATCATTATAAATCTCTTCACTTATTACAAGAGATTTTGGCGCTAAAGCTGCTCCCAAAAAATTTTCTGAATTTTCAATATTTAAATTTTTACTACTTAAAAAAGAATTACTCAAAGTAGTTTTTGACCGTAATAAAACAATAAACACAAAAGCACTTTCTCCCAAAATCATTCCTTGATTGATTAATTTTTTGAATGGTTCTTCTGTTGGTGCGTAACCTCTGTCTTTTAGAAATTTGTTCCAAAAACGAGAATACAATAAATGTCCGGTTGCGTGTTCGCTTCCGCCAATGTATAAATCTACGTTTTCCCAATATTTTAGTGCGTCGGGTGAGGCAAATTCGTTTTCATTGTGCGCATCCATATATCGCATCCAATACCAAGAACTTCCTGCCCAACCTGGCATCGTATTTAATTCTAAAGGGAAAACTGTAATGTCGTCAATCAACTGATTACTTACCACTGAACACTGAACACTATCCCAAGCCCAATCGGTTGCGTTTCCTAATGGCGGTTGTCCGTCTTCGGTTGGCAAATATTTTTCTACTTCTGGTAATACAATTGGTAAATGTTTGGCATCAATCATTTGTGGCAATCCATTCACATAATACACTGGAAATGGTTCACCCCAATATCTTTGACGAGAAAAAACCGCATCACGCAAACGGTAATTGGTTTTGCCTTTTCCTTGATTGATTTTTTCAAGCTCTTCAATTACTTTTTTGGTTCCGTCTTTGTAACCCAATCCGTTTAGGAAATCAGAATTTACTAATTCGAAACCGCCTTTTTCACCATAAGCTGCTTCAGAAATATCTTGATTGAAAATATTTTTGATTTCAGGCATTCCGTTCTGACCTTTGAAAAAATTTGCGAAAGCATAATCACGTTCGTCGCCACATGGAACTGCCATAACTGCGCCTGTTCCGTAACCTGCCAAAACGTAATCACCAATCCAAACCGGAATTGGTTCTTTTGTAAATGGATGTTCGGCAAACGCACCAGTGAACACTCCAGAAATGGTTTTTACATCGGCCATTCTTTCACGTTCAGAACGTTTTGCAGTGGCTTCAACATAAGCATCAACCGCAGCTTTTTGTTCTGGCGTTGTAATTTGCGAAACCAATTCGTGTTCTGGAGCTAAAGTCATGAAGGTAACTCCGAAGATGGTATCAGGACGCGTTGTAAACACAGAAATTACGAATTCCGAATTAGGAATTACGAAATCAACACTCGCACCAACTGATTTTCCAATCCAGTTTCTTTGTGATTCTTTTATCGATTCACTCCAATCTATAGTATCTAAACCTTGTAATAATCTTTCGGCGTAAGCAGAAATTCGCATGGACCATTGTGTCATTTTTTTACGAATAACTGGATGTCCGCCACGTTCTGATACGCCGTTTACGATTTCGTCGTTGGCTAAAACGGTTCCTAAAGCTGGACACCAATTGACTTCGGTTTCGGCTAAATAGGTTAATCGGTATTGTAAAAGGATTTGTTGTTGTTGTTCTGATGAAAATGAATTCCATTGATCAGCTGTAAAAATGGCAACATTATCATCACAAACGGCATCAACCATTTGATTTCCTTCCGTTTCAAAAACCTTGATTAATTCTGAGATATCAAGTGCTTTGTCTGAATGCTTACAATAATATGAATTGAACAATTGAATAAAAATCCATTGTGTATGTTTGTAATAATCGGGATTGGACGTGCGCACTTCTCTACTCCAATCGAATGAAAAACCAATTTTATCTAATTGTTCACGATAACGCGCAATGTTTTCACGAGTAGTTTTTTCTGGATGTTGCCCAGTTTGAATAGCATATTGTTCTGCCGGTAAACCAAACGAATCGTAACCTTGCGGATGCAGCACATTGAACCCTTTGTGACGTTTGTAACGCGCTACAATATCGGAAGCAATATAACCTAGCGGATGACCAACGTGTAAACCTGCACCTGATGGATAAGGAAACATATCCAAAACATAATATTTTGGCTTTTCGCTGTTATTTGATGCTGCAAACGTTTGATTTTTTGCCCAATATTGTTGCCACTTCTCTTCTACTTTTTCGTGATGATACTTCATTCGTCGTTATTATTTTTGTGCTAATTTACCCAAATAAACTGGCAGATTTTACCTTGTGAGTTAATCGAGAGTTAATGTCTATACTAATCGGTGCCAAATTTACGTTTTAAGTAGTAATTTCAAAACTTTAAACAGGATAAACATTTGATTAAACAAATTCTTTATTATTTTTACGGCTTAAATTATTACGTATGTCATCATCATTTGAAAAGTTTCAAAAACGCAGAGTAATCACTTCTTATTTTTCGGTTGTATTGAGCGTATTTTTAGTGCTTTTTTTATTGGGAACTTTGGGTTTATTTGTCATTAACTCGAAGAGAATTTCGGACAACTTTAAGGAAGATATTGTAATGACTATTTTCTTAAAAAGTGAGGCGAATGACTCTATCATTAAAGCGTTTGACGATGAATTGCGAATTGCGAATTTTGCAAAAGATTACACGTATGTAAGCAAAGAAAAAGCGGCAAAGCAACACAAAGATGTTATTGGCGAAGACTTTATGCAGTTTTTGGGTGTCAATCCGTTGCAGAACTCTTTTGATGTTCACGTAAAAGCGGATTATGTAACTAATGATAGTTTTAAGAAAATTGAAACCCGTTTGCGTAAAAATGAGATGATTGCTGATGTTATTTACGATCAACAATTAGTGACTTTGGTTAATGATAATGTGAAACAAATCAGTATGTGGATTTTGATTGTGAGTTGTGTTTTTGCTGTAATATCGGTTTTATTGATTAACAGTTCGATGCGATTGTCCATCTTTTCTAATCGATTTATCATCAAAACGATGCAATTGGTTGGTGCTACAAAATCCTTTATTAGAAAGCCTTTCATCAAAAAAAGCATCATTTTAGGTATGATTGGAGCAGTTCTGGCTGTTGTGGCATTGATTAGCCTGTTGGTATATGTAGATGTTAATTTTCCTGCTTTAGATATATTTAAGGATAAACTATTGATTGGTTGCGTTTTGCTTGGTGTTTTATTACTAGGCGCATTAATTCCTTGGATAAGTACTTATTTTGCTACGCAACGTTTCTTGAATTTAAGAACGGACGATTTGTACTAGATAATAGATGATAGACTGATAGATAATAGACAACTTATACATTATGAAAAATAACGAACACAAACCTGATTTTCTTTTTGAAAAAGCAAATTATACTACCCTTTTGATTGGAATAGCTGTTATTGGAATTGGTTTTATACTAATGTCTGGTGGCGGAAGCGATGATCCAAAAGTTTTTAATGAAGATGTTTTTAGCTTCAGAAGAATTCGATTGGCACCAACGGTTGTGCTTATTGGTTTTGGGATTACTATTTATTCTATTTTTAAGAAGAGTAAATAGTCTTTTTAGAAAACTTAGACTACGTTAGATTGTTAGATAATTTAAAACTAGCTATCTATGAAGTCTAAAAATCTAACCATCTAACTTATCTAATCAATGGATTACATTCAAGCTATTGTTTTAGCAATTATTGAAGGAATTACGGAATTTTTGCCTGTTTCTTCGACTGGACATATGATTATTGCAAGTTCATTTTTTGGAATTGCCCAAGATGATTTTACCAAATTATTTACGATTGTAATTCAATTGGGAACCATTTTATCGGTTGTGGTTTTATACTTCAAACGCTTTTTTCAAACGATGGATTTCTACTTTAAACTTTTGGTTGGATTTATTCCTGCTGTAGTTTTAGGTCTATTGTTAAGTGATTTTATTGATGGACTGCTTGAAAATCCTATAACCGTTGCCATTTCATTAATTATTGGTGGTGTAATTTTACTGAAAGTGGATGATTGGTTTACACCAAAAGAAGAAACCCAAGTGGTAAAAGAAATCAGTTATGGTACTGCTTTCAAAATTGGAATGTTCCAATGTTTGGCAATGATTCCGGGTGTTTCGCGAAGCGGTGCAAGTATTGTTGGTGGAATGTCGCAAAAACTATCGAGAACAACAGCTGCTGAATTTTCATTTTTCTTAGCTGTTCCAACCATGCTTGGCGCAACGGTTAAGAAATGCTATGACTACTACAAAGCTGGTTTTGTATTGTCTGACGAGCAAGTTAATTTATTGATTATTGGCAATGTCGTTGGTTTTATTGTAGCGATGATTGCTATTAAATCGTTTATTGGATTTTTATCTAAAAATGGTTTTAAAGTTTTTGGATATTACCGAATCATTGCTGGAGTTGCTGTGCTGTTAATCCACTTTTTTGTTCAGAAACTAACCATTATTTAATGACTGCCGAAGATTTTCTTGAAGGTCAAATCCTTTTAATTGACAAGCCTTTAACGTGGTCATCGTTTCAAGCGGTGAACAAATTGAAGTATGTATTAAAACGAAAATACGATTTGCCTAAGAAATTCAAAATTGGTCATGCTGGTACTTTAGATCCATTGGCAACTGGTTTACTTATTATTTGCACTGGAAAGTTTACTAAAAAAATAACTGAAATTCAGGCGCAAGCCAAAGAATATACTGGAACCATTGTACTCGGTGCCACAACACCAAGCTATGATATGGAAACTGAAGTTGACGCTACTTTTCCAATCGAACATATTACCGAAGCCTTGCTACTTGAAACTACGAAACAGTTTTTAGGCGAAATCGACCAAAAACCACCTGTTTTTTCTGCCATCAAAAAAGATGGGAAACGATTGTATGAGCATGCTCGCGCTGGCGAAGAAGTTGAAATTGCATCCCGAAAAACTACCATTTACCAATTTGAAATCACCCGAATTGCTTTGCCTGAAGTAGATTTTAGAGTGCAATGTAGTAAAGGAACGTACATTCGTTCTCTGGCTTTTGACTTTGGGAAAGCGTTACATTCTGGTGGTTATTTATCTGCTTTGCGCAGAACAAAAATTGGCGATTATTCAGTTGAAAACGGAATTACTCCTGATGTGTTTGAGAAAACTTTGTTGTAATTTAGTTTTTGAATTCATTTATTTCTTACTTTTACTATTCTTTCAAATTCGTTATTTCATGAAAACGTCGAATAAAAAAACTAAAAATTTGGCAACTCCAGGCAAACCAATGTCACAAGATGAGTTTGTTTCTTTAATAAAAGAGGCAGAAGAAGGAGAATTTATGTCGGAAAAAGAATTTGAAAAAAAATTCAACGAATGGAGATTGCAAAGAAAGAAGTAATTCGTTCTATTTTTTATTTAAAAGACATTCAAGATATTTTTGAATACGGCGAAACTACTTTTGGAGAAAGAGCCGCTCTTATTTTCTATGATGAGCTAAAATTAATTGTACGCAATTTTTAGAAACAAATTATTTAATCCATCCCGAATGTCGTCATTTAGAAACAAAAACTAAAATCTATAGAAATATCATTCTTGGTTCCTATTTAATTATTTATAGAATTAGAGCACAGCGAATTGAGGTTTTAAGAGCTTTTCACGGTAGTCGTTCTCCAAAAATAATCAGGCAAGTTAGAAAAGTAAAAGTCTAACTTACCAAATTCAAAATCTCACGCTGCGTACTCAATCCTTTATCGTGCAAATACCATTTTTGTAATTCGGTTTTTGCTGTTTCGTCAACAACACCATGAGTTGCTTTATAATCCAAAATCAATTGCTTTGCTTCTGTTGGTCTTGGTCCAAAATCACCCAAAACCTCTAAGGTATTTTTATCTAAAACAATCAATTTAGGAATAGATTTGGTTCGATTTGTTAAAAACAAATTCATTAGTTCTTCGTTTTCATCACGGAAAACAATTTTCAAATCTATTTTCTCTGATTGTTCTGCCATTTTATTGATAATGGGAAGAATTTGCGCTGCATCACCACACCAACCTTCGGAAATTACTAACCAAATCATTTCGGAATTGATTTCTTCTAAACGTTTTATATTTTCTGCTGGAACAACCATTGTTTTATCCAATCGGTTCATTCGAACTTCGTTCAACTCGCTGTAATGCGTTAAATCCTCCGATTGTTCGTTTCCTGTTGATTTTCCTTCTTTTAAAAGCGTTGCTACTTGATTTCTGTATTCTTGATACGTATAACTTCTTGCTAAACTTTGGGTAATAATTGAATTCATCTTTCTGTTTGTTTGTGGTGCAAATGTACTAAACGCTTTTTTTTGTTTTTATGATAAATGTTATCAAACATTCTTTTTATCGAATACTTCATAAAAAGAGAATATGTTTATATTTGCATCACAAAAAAACAACGCAATGAAATACAAAAGAATTCTTCTAAAACTAAGTGGCGAAGCTTTGATGGGCGAAAGACAATATGGAATTGACCCAAAACGTCTTGCTGAATATGCCGATGAAATCAAAGCGATTCATGATAAAGGTGTTGAAATTGCCATAGTTATTGGTGGTGGAAATATTTTCAGAGGAGTTGCTGGAGCAAGTAACGGAATGGACCGAGTTCAAGGTGACTATATGGGAATGCTTGCTACGGTTATCAACGGAATGGCACTACAAGGTGCTTTGGAAGAAAAAGGAATGTTGACTCGCTTACAAACGGCTCTAAAAATCGAAGCCATAGCAGAACCTTATATCAAAAGAAGAGCTGTTCGTCATTTAGAAAAAGGAAGAATTGTAATTTTTGGTGCTGGAACTGGAAATCCTTATTTCACCACGGATACTGCAGCAGTTCTTCGTGGTGTTGAAGTTCATGCCGATGTTATTTTAAAAGGAACTCGTGTTGATGGAATCTATGATTCTGATCCCGAGAAAAATGCAAACGCAGTAAAATTCAACAGTATCACTTTTGAAGATGTTATCAAAAAAGGATTGAACGTAATGGACTCCACTGCTTTTACATTAAGTCAGGAAAATGAGTTACCAATTGTAGTTTTTGACATGAATACCAAAGGAAATTTATTAAAAATTTGCAATGGTGAAAACATTGGAACAGTAGTAAAAATATAGAGGTTAACAGGTTATAAGTTTATGAGGTTATTTGCCTAATAAACATTATAAACCAATAAACTTTTAAACTATAAATAAAATGGAAGAAATTGAATTTATTTTAGACAGTACAAAAGAATCGATGATTGGTTCTATTGCACATTTAGAAAAAGAATTTTTAAATATTCGTGCAGGAAAAGCAACACCACAAATGCTTGGTAGCGTTTTTGTTGATTATTATGGTTCTCAAACACCACTTTCACAAGTTTCAAACATCAATATTCCTGATGCAAGAACAATTACAATTCAACCGTATGAAAAAAGCATGTTGCAACCCATTGAAAAAGCGATAATGATTGCTAATCTTGGTTTCAACCCAATGAACAATGGTGACAATATCATCATCAGTGTTCCGCCATTAACGGAAGAAAGAAGACGCGACTTAGTAAAACAAGCCAAAGCGGAAGCAGAAGATGCAAAAATTGGAATTAGAAATGCTAGAAAAGATGCTAATACTGATATCAAAAAACTAGAAAAAGAAGGAACTTCAGAAGATGTATGTAAAACTGCCGAAGATGATGTTCAAAAATTGACCGACACTTATATTAGAAAAGTAGAAGAATTATTGGCAGTGAAAGAAGCCGAAATCATGAAAGTGTAACTATGTTAAATCGATATTAAAATCCGTCTCATTGAGAAGAAATTCAGCGAGACGGATTTTTTTATTGCTATTTTTGTGCAAATTCTTTTTAATGAAATGTCTAATTACCATGCTGTTCTTGTTTTGTGCTTCGCTAAATGCACAAATTCAACTCAATGGAATTATAAAAGATAGTTCGACTAAAAAACCACTTTCCTTTGCCACTATAACTTTAGACAACGGATTTGTTTCCATCTCAGATGTTGACGGAAAATTTAATTTTACTTCTATCGCCAATGTCTCATCATTTGAAGTTACTTACATTGGTTATGAAAAAAGGAAAATAAATATTGACAATACGAGTAAATTTCAAGTTGTTTTGCTTTCGCCAAAAATTGATTTGTTGCAAGATGTGATTATTATAAATGAAAATTTAGCGAATAAAATCATTCAAAAGGCAATTGACAACAAAGACAAAAACAACCCGCAAAAAAAGCTCAACTCTTTTCAATTCAATACCTACAATAAACTTCTTGTTAGTGCAAATCCCGATTCGATTGTTGGGAAAATCGATAGCGTATTTGTTACTACTTCACTAGGAAGAGCTTTTCAAAAAATTGATTCAACCGAGTACAAGTTCAAGCGAATTATAGACAAACAACATCTTTTTTTAGCCGAAAAAGTATCACAATTTCAATTTTCTAACCCAACGTTGAAAGAAACTGTTATCGGTTCAAAAATGGCTGGATTTAACGAACCAATTTATGAGTTTTTTGGATTTAAATTACAATCATTTTCTATTTATGATTCAAAATACGAACTGTTTGAAACAACATATAAAAGTCCAATTGCAGCCAATTCATTGTCGGAATACAAATTCAAAATAAACGACACCATTTCAATAAACAACCGAGAGGTTTTTGTAATTCATTTTAAAAATAAAATCAAACGAAAAGGTCTCGAAGGATTGTTGTATATCGACAGTCAAAATTTTGCCATTGCGAAAGCGGTAATGCGAGTTCGAGGTGTTTTAAACATTACTGGAATTCATGAATTTAGTTATTATCCTGAAAATGATATTTGGTTTCCAACAAAGAAGAACTTCAAAATTATTAAAGGAAAAAGTAAAGAAGCCACCTCAATTCTTGGTGGACGAATAGCCTTTGAAGCCAATTCTGACACCAATGAAAACAAACAAAAAAGAAGTTCCGATTTTACATATTTATCATCAGAAACAGAAGTTTATAACATAGAATTTAATTCGGATATAAAAATCAAAAAATCCTTCATTTCCGTTGATGTAAAAGATAATGCTAGTGATAAACCAATGACGTTTTGGGACAAAAACAGAACCGAAATCCTAGATCAGCGAAGTCTAAAAACATACGAAGTTCTCGATAGTATTGCCGCTAAAAACAACATTGAAAAGAAAATTCGTTTTGGCAGAAAAATAATCAATGGCTATTTGCCTTTTGGTTTTTTTGATATTGATTTAAGACATCTTTTGAGTTACAACAATTTTGAAGGTTTTCGTTTTGGAATTGGCGGTATTACGAACGAACAGTTTTCAAAAAAATACCGCATTGAAGGTTATACTGCTTATGGATTAAAAGACGAAACCTTTAAATACAATTTGGGATTTGGCTCTCGAATTGGCAAATTTTCCAACACTTGGATTGGTGCTTCATTTACTGATGACATTCGAGAAATTGCGAGTACTACTTTTGCTATTGACAAACGTGTTTTCAAATTGTATGATCCGCGACCAATTAACATCAGTACATTTTATAATTATAAAACCTGGCGAACGTATATTGAAACGAAAATCATTCCAAAAACCGAGAGTATTTGGCAATTGAGCTATAGTGAGATCACGCCATTATTTGAATACCAATTCGATTATAATGGAAAAATTTTCGACGATTTTAAAATCACTTCTGCCATGGTTTCGCTGCAATGGAATCCGTTTAGCGATTATATGCAAACACCAAATGGAAAGTTAGAGATTGAAAAACGCTTCCCTAAATTCACGTTTCAGTTTACAAAATCAATACCCGATATTCTAGAAAACGACTTTGATTTTGGTAAAATTGATTTTAAAATTGACTATGAAAAAAGGTATTTGAATGGTCAAAAATCGACAGTTTTAGCACAAATTGGTTATGCTTTTGGCGCTATTCCGATTACCCATTTATATAACACTTCGCCTAACAACTTGACGAAAGACAACATTCTGCAACGTATAACCATTGCGGGTAAAAACAGTTTTGAAACCATGTTTTTTAATGAGTTTTTCTCAAGTGAATTTGCTTTTCTCCAATTAAAACATGGCTTTAAACGAGTTGAAATTTTCAAAAAAGTAAAACCTCAATTGGTCATGGTAACGCGCATGGCTTGGGGAAATTTAGAAAATCCTGAACGTCATATTGGCATCAACTACAAAACTTTGAATGAAGGTTACTTCGAGTCAGGTATTGAACTCAACCAGATTTATAAAGGATTTGGGCTTAGTGGTTTTTATCGCTACGGACCAAATCAGCTTAGCCGACTGGAAGATAATTTAGCTATTAAGTTGAGTTTTATTTTGGATTTGGGATTGGATTGATGGGTTTTGGAGGTTATTGTAAAATACTATTTCAATACGTTATACGTATATTATTTGGCTATTTGGTATAGTTTCGTATATTTGAGTGTTATGTTTCATAGTTTAAGAAACCGCTTTATAAAGAGAAAAGTAATTGAAAAACAGAAAAACAAAATATTTGATTTTAGTTTTATCCATTTTGGGGTTACTTAATTGTTATTGCCAAAATAGTTTTAAAAAAGTTTCATTTGAAATACTTTATGAAGAAAACGACCCTTTGCCGGGAACAAACATTATGGTTAAAAATTCCATACCAATTATTGAAACTCAAAGTGACTTTAATGGTAAAGCAGAATTGAATTTGAATGATTTAAATGTTAATGTTGAATTAAGTTATGGTCCACGTTTTAAATTCAAGTTAATCGAAAATGTTGACTTTATAAAAGTTTACTTAAAAAAAAAGAAAGTAACATATTATTCGAAAAATAAGATTCTGAAAAAGGGCAAACTGAAAGGTTATTGAAAAACTACGAACGCATAACAGCGGTTTCTTGCAATAGCATATTTTAAGCACTAAGGCTTCACAATCAACGCCGAAGGAATATCTGAAAGCTAAAAACCATTTTCGGTAATTATTTCTATGTCTGCAAAAAACGGAACTTTTTTTGACTAACTTTGTTTTATGGGAATTGTTGACAAAAATTTAGAAGACTTAAAAACACTTTGTACAATATACAACGTGGAAAAAATGTATCTATTTGGCTCGGCATCAAATACTAAGTTCACAAAAAAAAGTGACATTGATTTTCTTGTAAAATTTAAATCCATTGAGTTGTCAAAGTATTTTGATAATTACATGGACTTCAAGGAAAGATTAGAGAAATTATTTGGACGTGAAGTTGATTTAGTTGAAGAACAAACTTTAAGAAACCCAATATTAATTAACTCAATCAATAAATCTAAAGAACTTATTTATGGATGAAAGAATTCTTAAGTGGTTTTATGATATCAAAATATGTATTGACGAGATTGATAGTTTTTTCCAACATGAAGAAAAGGATTTTTTCAAATACAGAAATAACGTAATGCTTAAAAGAGCTGTCGAGAGAAATCTTGAAATTATTGGTGAAGCCGTAAACAGAATCATCACACGTGATAATCTGTTTAGCCAAAGAATCAGCAATGCAAAAGCAATTATTGGATTAAGAAATCAAGTAATTCACGCTTACGACAATATTTCTGACGAAAATATATGGTCAATACTAACAAACCATCTTCCGAAATTAAAACTCGAAGTTGATATGTTAATCCAAGAAAACGAAAACAATTAATCAACTCCTAGAAAAAAATTAAGGCTTCACTATCAAAGCCGAAGGAATATCACTAAGCCAAGTTTCTTCTTCATCAACGATTTTTTTCCAGCTTTCTAGACTAACCACTATCAAATCTTGCTTTTCTAATAAAGGTTTGTTGAGTTTTCCATACTCCACGATTTGCAAGTTATTAGCATATTTTAATTTTAGACCTGCAACTGCATTTTCAATGATGAAATTGTTTTTTCGCTGACCTTCATTTTCAATGATGGTAACTTTAGTATTGTTGTTAAAAATCAATCGTTCGGCATAATCAAAAAGAAACGCATCGCCAATACTCATAATCGGAATGGTTACGTTTTCTACTTTCTTCAAATCTTTATCAATCAAAATTCCCAGCGGTGTTTTTGATTTTGAAATAATCAATCGCGTTCTATCGTCAAAAGGCGAATTTTCAAAAAGCCCTTCTTTTCCAGTGAATTTATCCAACAATCGATCTGGGTTTATAAATCGAGATGTGAAACCTAAAACGCGTCCGAGAATCGTTCCTTCAAAAATGGATTTTCCTAAACCAACCAACAATAAATCATATTCTCCTTTTACAGAAACATCAACAATATCGGTTTCAATGTCGTTGGTTGCCTTGAAAATAGTAGTTATTTTTTGATTTAAAACTTTGGACTCGTTTATGATGGGTTCAAAAGCCTCAGTTTCATATTCTTCTAAATCGTAAGCATGCAATTCATCACTCGACGAAAAATGCATAGCAGTAACTAGTGTTGTTTCCGTTTGTTTTTTGACCAAACTGTTTGCTAATCGCAGTAATGATTTGCCTTTTTCATTGTTCCCAAAAGAAATCAGCACTTTATAATCCGAATTGTTTTTAACATCGGAAGGAATAAAAACATCTTTTGATTTGAATATATAATTGATAATATCCAACGCTGGACCAGTCATAAAAGTAGTAACCAATGCCATGATAACCATCATCGTGAAGACTTTTGGCGAAAGCACACCGAGTTCATAGCCAATATTCAAAACAACCAATTCCATCAATCCACGCGTGTTCATCAACGCACCAATGGTTAAACTATCGCGCCAATTTTGACCCACAAATCGCGCTGCCAAAGCACTTCCAAGAAACTTTCCAATAACGGCAACTAAAATGATATAACCTGTTATTTTCCACAAATAAGGTTCGTTGATTAAACCAATTTCTGTACGTAAACCCGTGAAAACAAAGAAAAGTGGCAACAATAAAATTACGGCTACATCTTCTACTTTTTCGATAAAAATATTTCTAAACTTAGCACTTTCGGGCATAATTGCTCCAGCCATAAAAGCACCAAACAACGCATGAATTCCAATGACTTCGCTCAAGTATGCCGAGACAATTACGGTTAAAAAGAAAATAGCAACTACGGGTTTATTCAAATTTTCTTTGTTGGCATACAAATCACCAATACGTTTTAAAAACGGTTTTACCACAAAAAGCATCGCCAACACAAAAAGCATTGCTAAAGCAATAATGTAGAGCGAACTGACAAAACTTCCGGCTTTTACAATGGCAATTACAGCAGCTAACAAACACCAAGCTGTAATATCATCGGCGGCAGCACAAGTGATTACAATCGTTCCTAATCGGGTTTTATGAATACCTCGTTCTTGTACAATTCTGGCTAAAACTGGAAACGCCGTTATGCTCATGGCTATTCCCATAAACAATCCAAAAGAGAGAAACTCAACACCTTGTGGAGCAAATTCGTGATAGATGAAATACGATAATCCAATCCCAAGTGCAAACGGAATTACGATACTCGCATGACTGATTACAACGGCATCATTGGCTTTGTTTTTCAATACTTTCAAATCCAATTCCATCCCAATAACATACATGAAAAGTATCAAACCAACTTGACTTAAAACTTGAAGATTTCCTAGCGAAGCCACAGGAAACAGCGACTGGTTTAAATCGGGAAAATACAATCCAAAAAGCGATGGTCCAAGTGCAATTCCCGCAATAATTTCTCCAATAACTGTTGGCTGACCAATTTTTCTAAAAATCCAGCCAAAAATTCGAGCAACCAAAACAATCGTAATGATTTGCATCAAAAGTAATGCTACTGGATGTTGCAAATTGTGAAAAAGTGATGATAAAAACTGTGTCCATTGTGTATCATTTGAAGATGGAGAAACTATTTTTCTACCTACTTCAAGTAGTTTTCCTTGTTCAACAATCCAGTACATCAAAGCCGTAAAACCTCCTGTTACTAGAATATAAAATATAGTGTTTTTTAAATTCCTCATACTTTTTAAATCGCCTCACAAATATGAGAAAAAGGAATGTTATTTTCTAAAAAATTAGAATAAATAACGATTCATTAATTTTATGTAAAAACAAATTAAAGTTAAGTCAAATTCTTTCTAAAAAAGGAGTGTTTTTTGCCGTTTTGATTACCTTTGCAACCCATTAGGATTTTATGAAAAAATTGTTAGGTATTGGTTTTTGGGAATTTATTGCGAGAGTAATTCTTAGAAACCGAATTGTCATTCTTGGTTGTATTGTTTTAATCACCGTTTTACTGGCTTTGCAGTGGAAATCAATACGATTTACACAAACCGAAGCCAACTTAATTCCACTAGACGATAAAGTAAATGTAGATTATCAAAAATTCCTTGATTGTTTTGGCGAAGAAGGAAACTTAATTGTTATTGCTACAAAAGATAAAAAGCTTTTTACCCCAAAAGTATATCAAGCTTGGAGCGAATTGATGCAAACCATTCAATCGAGTAAAGAAGTTAGCTTGGTCGTTTCGGTGGATAATTTGCAAAAATTGGTTAAAAACGATTCGCTAGAAACCTTTGAATTAAAACCTTTGGTTGACAAAAATAAAATTCAAGACGAAGCCTATTTAACTCAAATTCAAAAAGATTTATTCAGCAAAATGCCTTTTTATGAAGGATTGTTGTTTAACAAAAAATCGGGAGCTATTCGTTCGGCAATATATTTGGACAAAAAAATTGTCAATACCAAAATCAGGAAAGATTATGTTTTAGAAAAACTAATTCCTGCTATTGAAAACTTTACCCAAAAAACCAATATTGAGCTTCATACTTCTGGAATGCCTTACATCCGAACATTGAATGCTAAAACTATCATTGACGAAATTGGTCTGTTTATTGGTGCCGCATTGTTGATTACTTCGTTGATATTTTTCTACTTTTTCAGGTCGTTTAGAGCAACATTAATTTCGTTAATCATCGTGATTATTGGCGTTATGTGGTCGTTTGGAATTATCGCTGGCTTGGGTTATGAAATTAACGTTCTTACGGCTTTGGTGCCAACATTGGTCATTGTTATTGGTATTCCAAATTGTATTTTCTTCATCAACAAATACCATCAGGAATATTACAAACATGCTAATAAAGCAAAAGCGTTGCAACGCGTTATCACGAAGACAGGAACAGCTACTTTAATGACTAACATAACGACAGCTGTTGGATTTGCTACATTTATTGCTACTAATAATGATTTGTTGAGAGAGTTTGGAATTGTAACAACCATCAATATTTTGGCGATTTATTTGTTGTGTTTATTGATTGTACCTATATTTTTTAGTTATATTCCACCGCCAATTCCGAGACATCTTGGCCATTTGGAACGAGAATCGTTGACTTCGTTTTTAAAATGGATTGTCAATACAGTAAAATACAACCGAGTTGGTGTTTATGTTACGGCCGTTTGTCTTTTGGCTTTTGGAATTATCGGAATTAATAAAATAAAAGTTTCTGGTAGCATCATCGAAGATATGCCTAAAAACACGACTTTTTTTGATGATATTCGTTTTTTTGAAAAAGAATTTGATGGCGTAATGCCTTTAGAAATCATGATTGACACCAAACGAAAAAATGGTGCGATGAAACTTTCCAACCTTCGTAGAATGGAAGAATTGGAACAAACCATCATGGACGTTCCTGAGCTTTCAAAGCCATTATCGGTTGTAAATATTGCCAAAAGTTTTAACCAAGCTTACTACAACGGAAATCCTGAATATTATAGTTTGCCTTCATCACAAGAAGAAATATTTTTATTGCCTTACATTAAAAATTCACTGAAAAATTCTAAAGAAAATCAGTTGAAAAGTTACATTACTGCTGATGGAAGTGTAGCAAGAATGACCACTTTTATCAAAGATGAAAATGGTGAAAAAATGGAATCTATCGAAGCACACATTCGTAATAAAGTTAATAAATTGTTTCCATCACCACGATATGAAGTTATCATCACAGGAAAACCTTCTGTATTTCAAAAAGGAACTAAATATCTGTTAGACAATTTATTATCCTCATTATTATTTGCTTTTGCCTTGACTGGCGGATTGGTTGCTGTTATGTTCCGATCGCTAAAAATGGTATTGGTTTCTATCATTCCTAATTTGTTGCCATTACTGATGACTGCAGGTTTGATGGGCTTTTTAGGCATTCCTTTAAAACCGTCAACGTTATTAGTTTTTGGAATTGCTTTTGGAATGTCAGTGGATGATACACTTCGATTTTTAGCACAATACCGATTGGAATTGGCACGAAACGATTGGAAAATAAAAAAATCAGTCTTTGCCACCTTCAATGATGCTGGAATTAGTATGTTTTACACGTCAATCGTACTATTTTTCGGGTTTTCGGTGTTTATGCTTTCAAGTTTTGGCGGAACAGTTGCGCTTGGCGGATTGGTTGCATTAACTTTATCCTTCGGAATGTTGTCAAATTTAGTTTTATTACCGTCATTGGTATTGACTTTGAATAAAACGTTGGCAAATCAGCAAGAATTACCAGAACCGATAATCGATATATTAGAACAAACCGATGAAGCAGTCGATGCTTTAGAAAAGAAAAATAAATAATTTATATTTGCGATTGGAATATTAAATATCAAATTTTAAATATTTAATATCTAAAATTTAAAATCTCATATTAAAAAAATGAAACATACAAAAGTCAAAGCGCTTTTAAGCGGCTCGAAAGTGAACACAGAAGTAAATGCAAAAGGTTGGGTTAGAACTTTTAGAAATAATCAATTTATAGCGTTGAACGACGGTTCGACGATTCATAATATTCAATGTGTTGTTGATTTTGAAAACACACCAGAAGAAACCTTAAAAAGAATTACAACTGGTGCTGCGATTTCTGTTATTGGAAATTTAGTTGAAAGTCAAGGTGCTGGACAGAAATTTGAAATTCAGGTTACTAAACTTGAAATTCTTGGCGATTCTGATGCTGAGAAATTTCCAATGCAACCGAAAAAACATTCGCTTGAATTTTTACGAGAGAATGCTCATTTGCGTGTAAGAACAAACGCGTTTGGCGCAATTATGAGAGTTCGTTCAGTTTTGGCACATGCAGTTCATACGTATTTCCAAGAAAAAGGATTTGTTTATGTAAATACGCCAGTAATTACTGGTGCTGATGCTGAAGGCGCAGGCGAAATGTTTCAAGTAACTTCGTTGCCATTAGACAATCCGCCAAGAACAGAAGACGGAAACATCGATTATAAAAAAGATTTCTTTGGAAAACATACTAATCTTACGGTTTCTGGACAATTGGAAGGCGAAACTTTTGCTATGGCATTAGGTCAGATTTACACTTTTGGACCAACTTTCCGTGCTGAAAATTCAAATACATCACGTCACTTGGCAGAATTTTGGATGATTGAACCCGAAGTTGCTTTCAATGATTTGGATGACAACATGGATTTGGCAGAAGATTTTATTCAGTATATCATAAAATATACGATTGATAAATGTCAAGACGATTTGAAGTTTTTGGAAGGTCGTTTATTAGAAGAAGAAAAATCAAAACCACAAGCTGACAGAAGCGAAATGGCTTTGTTAGAAAAATTGAATTTCGTTTTAGAAAACAACTTCAAACGTGTTTCTTACACCGAAGCGATTGATATTCTTAGAGATTCAACGCCAAATAAAAAGAAAAAGTTCCAATATATCATCAACGAATGGGGTGCAGATTTACAAAGTGAGCACGAACGTTATTTGGTTGAAAAACATTTCAAATGTCCCGTAATTTTGTTTGATTATCCAGCCAATATCAAAGCATTTTACATGCGATTAAACGAAGACGGAAAAACCGTTCGCGCTATGGATATTCTTTTCCCAGGCATCGGAGAAATCGTTGGTGGTTCGCAAAGAGAAGAACGTTATGATGTTTTGGTTGAAAAAATGAAAGCATTAGGA
The DNA here is from genome assembly GCF_004362665.1 of Flavobacterium dankookense. Lineage (GTDB taxonomy): Bacteria > Bacteroidota > Bacteroidia > Flavobacteriales > Flavobacteriaceae > Flavobacterium > Flavobacterium dankookense. The sequence goes on from NZ_SNXR01000014.1 coordinate 276,448, forward strand.
ATTGATGAAGAAGAACTTTGGTGGTATTTGGATACCAGACGATTTGGTTCAGCAGTTCACTCAGGTTTTGGATTAGGTTTTGAACGATTAGTACTTTTCGTTACTGGAATGACTAACATTCGTGACGTAATTCCTTTTCCAAGAACGCCACAAAATGCGGAATTTTAAAAAAGGTTATAAGGCTAAAGTTTATAAGGTTATATTATAAATTTATCAACAAATAAACTCATAAACATAAAATGTTAAAACAGTTTTTAAATCTTAAATTATCTCAAAAATTATCTCCACAACAAATTCAGTTGATGAAGTTAATTCAATTGCCTACGCAAGCCTTTGAACAACGATTGAAAGAAGAGTTGATTGAAAATCCGGCGTTGGAAAATGGTAAAGATGAGGAAGAAATTTATGAAAAAGACGAATTTGACAACAATGATGATTATGATGAATATGAAGATAATGAAAGTATTGCATCAGACGATATCAACATTGACGAATATTTAAGCGACGACGAAACACCAGATTATAAGCTTCAAGCGAATAATTATAGTGAAGATGACGATGAAAGAGAAACACCTTTCGCTACACAAACCAGTTTTCATCAAGATTTAATCAACCAATTAAATACATTTATTTTAAACGATGATGAACGAGATATTGCTGAGTTTTTAGTTGGAAGTATTGATGATGATGGCTATTTACGTAGAAGTATTCAGGATATTGTTGACGATATGGCTTTTACACAAGGTATTTATACCGATGAAAAAAAAGTAGAAAAAATTCTTCATATCATTCACGATTTAGATCCTTCTGGAGTTGGCGCAAGGGATTTGCAAGAATGCTTACTTCTTCAACTGAGAAGAAAAACGCCTTCGGAATATATTGATTTGGCCATAAATTTACTCGAAAACTATTTTGACCATTTCACAAAGAAGCATTACGAAAAACTTTTAACCCTTTGCGAAATATCACAAGAGCAACTTAAAAAAGCGATTGAGGAAATTGAAAGATTAAATCCAAAACCTGGTGGTTCGTTTGATAGCAGCAGTCGAGTTGTGGAGCAAATCGTTCCTGATTTTACTATTAGAATTATCGAAGGCGAATTAGAACTTACTCTTAACGGAAGAAATGCTCCATCACTTCATGTTTCGAAAGACTATCAAGAAATGCTGCAAACCTATAAAGATTCGCGCGACAAATCACATTCGCAGAAAGATGCTGTTCAGTTTATTAAACAAAAATTAGATTCAGCAAAATGGTTTATCGATGCAATACGTCAGCGACAAGAAACGCTGTATGTTACTATGAATGCCATCATGCATTTTCAACAAGAATACTTTCTTGATGGCGAAGAAACCAAGCTGAAACCAATGATATTAAAAGACATTGCGGACATGGTTGGTTTAGATATTTCAACGGTTTCACGTGTTGCAAATAGTAAATATGTTGACACGCCTTATGGAACCAAATTGGTCAAAGAATTCTTTTCTGAAGCAATGAAAAACGATCAAGGTGAAGATGTTTCTACTTTGGAAATCAAAAAAATATTAAAAACGGTTATCGAAGAAGAAGATAAGAGTAAACCTTTACCCGACGATCAATTAGTTGAAATTTTAAAAGAAAAAGGTTATCCAATAGCTCGAAGAACTATAGCAAAATATAGAGATTTACTCGATATTCCTGTAGCGAGAATGAGAAAGAAAATTTAATTTCAATGAAAAATTTTTTTGCTTTTTGTAAACGATATTGTTTTCAATTCGTTTGATACTCCATCGATTTGAATTTCTGCAAAAACGTTGTTTTCTTTTTGAAAAAAACGAAATGTATAGTTATGTTTATCATTTCTATTGCTTTTAAAATGTCTAAAATAAGCATACAAACTATCTTTGTAATTGAAATGCCAATCGTTTTCTCCGTATTCATTTGGAACATCATAAATTACATTTCCATCATAAATCACTTTTCGATTAACATCACTTCCTAAAATTTGAATTTGAATTTTGAAATCTTTTTTTTGTAAAGGTTTTGAAAAATCAAGTTCCATCTCATTTTTACTTGTACAAGCAAATAAAAACAAAGTAGTTGTTAGTAATAATAGTTTAGAAATTTTCATCTTTTAAATGTTAATTCAAACAAATCTAACAAACTTGTTTCATAAACTTTTAATGAATTCATATATTTGTCCGAAATAATTCATTTTGAAAAAAATCCTTCCCTTTTTTTCATATCTCTTCCATCCTATTTTTATTCCGCTTTTTGGAACTTTTTTTTATGTTCTAATAAATGATGCTTATTTTTCGTTTTACCAACATTTAGTACTATTTATCCAAATCATAATTATTACTATTTTACTTCCCGTTGCATTTTTTTATTTACTTAGAACCTTTGGAAAAGTAGATAACATAATGCTTTCTGACATTTCGCAACGAAAAATTCCATTGTTATTACAAATTATGTTGCTTTCGATTTTGATTGTAAAAAGCATCACAATTGATAAATTTCCTGAACTATTTTACTTCTTATTTGGTGGATTGTTAAGTGCGATTTTTGCATTTGGACTACTTTTTCTTAAAGTAAAATCAAGTATTCACATGATTGGAATGAGTGCTTTAACCGTTTTCATTATTGGTCTAAGTGTTCATTCTCAAATCAATATTATTAATACGGTGATGTTTTTTGTGGTTATGAACGGTTTTGTTGCTTCATCTCGACTAGAAATGAAAGCACATAATAAAAAAGAATTACTGATTGGTTTTCTTTGTGGAATTATTCCCCAGCTGGTTTTACTCTATTTTTGGTTATAGAATATAAAACATGAGACCAAAATGAAGCGCGCTAATATCCAACGCTTCACCATCAATTTTTGCAGATGATTTAAACAACGGATTTAGACCATAATACGCATACAAATTAACGGTATTCCAACCTACAGAAAGGTAAGTTCCATATTGAAATTGGTTTAAATCTTTATTATTGGAAATCTTTCTATCTCCAATAGTTGATTCAATTTTGTATTGGTCATAAAACAAATAACTAAATTTAAATCCTGCATAAACTCTCCAAAATTTATAACTTTCTGGTGTTGAGTTTCGCCATCTGAATTCTATTGGTAAATCAACAGTATGAAAAGAAAATCGGTCTTTGGAATAGGAAACGCCATCTGCTTCTGGAAAAATGGCATATGTGTAATCATCACCGACTTCTTCTATCAATAAATTTTGATTGTAGGTGTTTAAAGAATATCCTAATCCAACAGCAATTGCAATTGTTCTGTCTTTATTGATAGGCATATCTCTAAGAAATCCCAGGCTAATTCCTGGTGAAAATTTATTTTGATTTAAACCATCTGGCTGATTTAATAATGTGCAATAAGACACATTTACATAGAATTGGTCTTCGCGATAAAGTGAGTCAACCGCATCAAAATCTACTTCTTTTTGTTGCGCAGAAAGACTTATAACCAAAAAGAAGATTATAAAAAATAGATTGGTATTCTTTGAAAAAAATCGACGATTTCTCATAGACATAAACCAGTATTTTGAAAGGAAAAGTTTCTTCTAAAACTATATTAAACCAATAAATCGGTTAGTAAAGAAGGATAAATTCCAATAACAATATTTAAAACTATAGCAACAATTGCTACAATTGTATAAGCAAAAGGAATTGATACTTTCTCTTCATTTGATTCTTTAGTATACATTGCTAAAATCAATTTGAAGTAGTAACCAACACTAATAATTGAGTTGATTACACCTGCGATAACTACTATTAAAAACCCAGCTTTTACGGTATCGCTAAACAACATGAATTTAGCAAAAAATCCAGAGAAAATAGGAATTCCAGCCATCGACAATAGCGAAGCTGTTAAAACTGCTGCCATCAAAGGATTTGTTTTTCCTAAACCGTTGAAGTTTTCAATATTCTCGTTCTCTTTGTTTTTTGTTACCATTATGATTACTGCAAATGCTGCAATTCCTGCTAAAGCATAAGCGGTTGTATAATATAAAAGTGTTGAAGCTGCTGTTGATAAAGTTAGCAACGCCATTAGCATAAATCCAGCATGAGAAATACCCGAAAAAGCCAACATTCTTTTGACATTCTTTTGACGTAATGCCATGATATTTCCAATAGTCATCGAAAGAATTGAAATAATTACAATCAATAATTCTACTTTATAACCAAGTGCAACGGTCATTCCGCTTAATAATTTATACAATGTTGCCATGGCTACTACTTTTGCCAAAGTACTCATGATTGCCGTTGTCAATGCTGGCGAACCTTCATAAACATCTGGTGCCCAAAAATGAAATGGTGCTGCAGCTATTTTGAACAACATGCCAATAACAATTAACGTAACACCAATTGGAAACCAAGTTGGTAAACCAATACCTTGAGACAATGCATAAATTTCTTCTAAATTGAAATATCCTGTTGCGCCATAAACCAAGCAAATTCCGAATAGAATAATTCCCGAGGCAAATGAACCCATTAAGAAATATTTCATTCCAGCTTCGTTGCTTTTAATGTCTAATCTTCGACTTGCTGCCAAAATGTACAATGAAATTGACAATATTTCTATTCCTAAAAAGAACATCGCTAAATTGGTAAACGAAACCATAGCAACTGCTCCAGCCAAAAGGAATATTTTAATGGCAATAAAATCAGAAAATTTAGTTGGAATGTCTTTGTAAAAATCGTCACTCAACAACAAAATGAAAATCGTCAACACAATAAAAAGTGATGAAAACGCTGATGAGAACTTAGTCGTTGCCATCATGTTTAAATAATTAGTGTCAATCGAACTATCAATCGACCAAAGATTTAACGAAATTCCTAAAACGGCAAGTAAACCTATTACAGTAATTGGTACCAGCAATTTTCTTAAATTGAAAATCTCTGCCAACAGACAAAAAACTCCTAATGATACTATTGTTATTAATACTTGCATTTTATTATCTATTTATTACTGCTAAAATTTCTTTAATCGCTGGATTTACTAGATTGTTGATTGGTTTTGGGTACAATCCTAAGAACAAAAGGAAACCAATAATTGCCACAAAAACAATTGCTTCGCTAACGGTTACGTCAGCAAAAACTTTAGTATTGGTTTCGCCAAGCATTACGTTTTGGAACATTTTCAACATATAGTACGCTCCAAGAATAATAGTTGTTCCACCGATTACTGCAAACCAAATATTCACTTGACTTAAACTATATAAAACGGTAAACTCACCCACGAAGTTGTATGTTCCAGGCAAAGCAACCGACGCTAAAACCAATATCATAAACATGGAAGTAAATCCTGAAGCTTGTGAACGAATTCCGCCAAGTTCATCAATTTTTCTGGTTTCAAATCTTCTAAATATTACTTCAGCAGCAAAGAATAGCCCAACAATTACAAAACCATGAGCAATCATTTGATAAACTGCTCCGTTTAAACCGTCAGCTGTTAAAGTATAACAACCTGCGGCGATTAAACCAACGTGAGCCAAAGACGAATAAGCCAATAATTTTTTCAAATCTTTTTGGCGTAGCGCTACAACTGAACCATAAATTACTCCAGCAATACTCAACCCAATTAAGATTGGCATGTATTCTTTTGCAGCATCTGGAGCGATTGGTAATTGCCAACGAATAACGCTGTACAATCCCATTTTTAGCATAATACCCGAAAGTAACATCGTTCCAACAGTTGGTGCTTTTTGATACACCTTTGCTTGCCAAGTATGAAAAGGAATGATTGGAATTTTGATGGCATAAGCCAAAAAGAAAGCAAAGAAAATCCAAAATTGTTCTTGGTTTGAAAGTTCTAATTTGTATAAATCTTCCAAAAGGAAACTTCCTGCTTTTGAATATAAATAAGCAAATCCAACCAACATAAATAACGAACCTGCTAAAGTGTAAATGAAAAATTTCACTACGGCTTTTTTGCGTTCGTCAACGTCGCCATTACCCCAAATTAAGGCAATAAAGTAGATAGGAATTAATGCCAACTCCCAGAAAATATAGTATAATAAACCATCGGCAGCAAGGAAAGTTCCAGCCATAGCAAATGCCATGAACAAAACCAAAGCATAGAAATTTTTGCTATTATTGAAACTATTTCCAAACGATGATAGTATAATTAACGGTGTTAAAGCTGTAGTCAATAAAACCATTGCCATAGATAAACCGTCGGCTTTTAGTGCCAAAGCAACTTTTGGATTAGCAATCCAATTGGAAACAAAACCAATGTCAGTTCCTTGATTGAATTGTAAAAGTAAATTAATTGATAATCCGAAAGCGACTAAACTGAATAGTAAAGCTACTTTTGAAGCTAGTTTATCACCCGAAACAAGTGTTGCAACGGCTCCAATTAAAAGTAGTATTAATAATGTAGTTACATCCATTATATGAAAATTATTGAGCTATGAATAAATAAGTTATGATGGCACAAATACCAATTACAAATACAAATAAGTACAAACCAATGTTTCCGTTTTGTAATTTTTTACCTTGAGATCCAATTCCGTTTGCCACCGTTCCAAAACCATAAACTACTTTTCCTAATGCAGGTTCAAGTGTAGTTCTGAAAAAGTTTGACAATCCATTTAATGGTTTAACGATAAGGAAAGTGTAGAATTCATCTACATAGTATTTGTTATAAATTGTTTTTGAAAAACCAACGATTTCGGCATCTTCTTTTGGAACAAAACCTTGTTTGATGTATTTAGCGTTTGCCCAAATAATTCCGATAATTGCACCAACTAAAGCAATTCCCATTAAGATAAATTCTTGAGTTCCTAAATGATGCGCTTCGTGTTTTGCTACTAAAACTGGTTCCAAGAAATGGTTTAACCACATACTTCCTGGCAAATTGATTGCGCCGCCAATTACAGCTAAAACTGCTAAAATTACTAATGGAATAGTGATCAATTTTGGACTTTCGTGTAAATGGTGTTTTTGTTCTTCTGTTCCTCTGAACTCTCTAAAGAAAGTCAAATACATCAATCGGAACATATAGAAAGCTGTCATGATAGATGCAATAGAAGCCACAATCCATAATGCTTTATTGTGTCCGAAAGCAACCATTAAGATTTCGTCTTTTGACCAAAAACCTGCAAAAGGGAAAATACCTGCGATAGCTAACGTTGAAATCATCATAGTCCAAAAAGTGATTGGCATCGCTTTGCGCAAACCACCCATTTTTCTCATGTCTTGTTCGCCGTGCAATCCGTGAATTACTGAACCCGAACCTAAGAACAAACAGGCTTTGAAAAACGCATGCGTAATTACGTGGAAAACAGCAACCGTGTATGCGCCAAGTCCTAAAGCAAGGAACATCAAACCTAATTGTGAAACGGTTGAATAAGCCAATACTTTCTTAATATCATTTTGCAATAATCCGATAGAAGCGGCAACCAAAGCGGTAATTGCACCAACGATTGCAATAATATTTTGAACATCTGGTGTTAAATCGAATAAGAAATTCATTCTTGTTACCATAAAAATACCTGCGGTAACCATCGTTGCCGCGTGAATTAATGCAGAAACTGGCGTTGGTCCAGCCATGGCATCAGGTAACCAAGTATATAAAGGTAATTGCGCCGATTTTCCACAAGCTCCGATGAATAAACATAAAGCGGCTAATCCAAGTAAAGCAGAATTCGCATCTCCACTAGCAACAGCAGATTTAATTTCAGCGTAATTTAAAGTTGAAAATAAAGCTGCGATAATAAACATACCAATTAGGAAACCTAAATCTCCTATTCTGTTCATAATGAAAGCTTTCTTTGCAGCATCGTTATACGGTTGGTTTTTATACCAAAATCCGATTAGTAAATACGAACATAATCCAACGCCTTCCCAACCGATGAACATTACTAATAAATTGTTTCCAACAACTAATGTTATCATGAAAAACACGAACAAATTCAAATAAGCAAAAAACTTGTGCATATTTTCATCATCGTGCATATAACTAATCGAATACAAGTGAATTAGCGAACCAATTCCTGTAACGAATAATAACCAAAGTAATGATAATTGATCCAATAAAATTCCAAAATCCAATTTGAAATTGCTTACTTGTATCCAATCGAAAAGCGAAATTTCAAATGGTTTCCCATTTTGATTTAATTGTGCAAAAAAGCAAATGCTCAATAAAAATGAGACTACAATTGTCAATGTTCCAATTGCGCCAGAAATTCCTTTGCTTACTTTTTTCCCAAAGAAAATATTGAAAAGAAATCCAACAAATGGAGATAATAGTAATAATAAAGCCAAGTTTGTATCCATTTTGAATTATCCTTTTAAATTCTTTAAATTGTCAATATCTATCGAGCCAAGGTTTCTAAAAACCGAAACTAATATGGCTAAACCAACGGCTACTTCTGCTGCGGCAACTGCCATTGAGAAAAACACAAAAACTTGTCCTTCGGCATCTTGATGATAGGTTGAAAAAGCAACAAACAATAAGTTTACAGCATTTAACATAATTTCGATGGACATGAAAACTATGATGGCATTTCTACGATACAAAACACCAAAAACACCAATACAAAAAAGTAGTACGGTTAGAAAAATATAGTTTTCGATACCAATAATATTTAAAATATTCTCTATCATTATTTCTGTTCTTTTTCTTTTTTAGTCAATAATACCGTACCAATCATTGCTACTAATAATAAAATAGAGGCAAATTCAAACGGAACCATATATTCGTTCAACAATACTTTTCCTAATACTTTTATCGATTGGAAATCTTCGCCAGTACTATCATATTCACCCATAATGGTTTTTGAATTGATAAAAATAGTTATCAAAACTACACTCATCAGGATGAAAACTACAATTGCACCAAGACGAGTAATTCTCGGTTTGTGAACTTCGTCTTCTTTGTTGAGATTCATCAACATGATGGTAAAAAGCATCAATACCATAATGGCACCAGCATAAACGATAAGTTGTACAATAGCAAGAAATTGAGCATTCAATAATAAATAATGTCCCATTATTGAAGCCATACACAATACTAAATAAATAGCACTGTGAATTGGATTTTTACTGTAAATAGTCAAAAACGCTGTAGCCAAGGTAAAGGCAGCTAAAAAATAAAATGTAATTAAAACTGGAGACATTAGTTAGCGTTTTTAAGTTGGGTATTTTTCAAAGCCATTTCAAGAGGCATTACTAATTTATCTTTTCCGAAAATAAAATCTTCTCTGTCGTATTGTGCAGGAACTAACTCTTTTGAAAGCGTTAAGTAAATGGCATCTTTTGGACAAGCTTCTTCACACAATCCACAGAAAATACAACGAAGCATATTGATTTCGTAAATTGAAGCATATTTCTCTTCACGATACAAATGTTCTTCCCCTTTTTTACGTTCTTCGGCTTTCATCGTGATGGCTTCTGCTGGACAAGAAAGTGCGCACAAACCACAAGCGGTACAATTTTCTCTTCCTTGTTCGTCACGTTTCAACATGTGCTGACCACGATACACAGGACTAAATTCTCTAACTTGTTCTGGATAATGAATCGTTGCTTTTTTTCTGAAAAAGTGTTTGATGGTAATCCACAAACCTTTTACAATAGCAACAAGATACATTCTTTCAAGAAAGGTCATTTCCTTATTGGAAACTTGCTTTTTCTTGCCTGATAATGATATATTTTGAATAGCTGTTGACATACTTTTTTATTTAAAAACTAGAATACAAACTCCAGTTACCATAATATTTACAATTGCTAATGGAATTAATATTTTCCAACCCAAATGCATTAATTGATCGTATCTAAAACGCGGTATCGTCCATCTTATCCACATGTAAAAGAAGATGAAGAAACATATTTTTATAAACAAAACTACAATTCCAAGAATATTTGCTGCATTTACCCCAACATTATCAACCATCCATTGCATTCCAGGATAGTTGTAAGCACCAAAATACAAGACAGCTAAGATAGCAGATGAAATAAACATATTAGCATATTCGGCAAACAAATAGAAACCCATTTTCATAGAAGAATACTCAGTGTGATAACCACCTATCAACTCCGATTCACATTCGGCTAAGTCAAAAGGTGTTCTATTAGTTTCTGCAAAAGCACAAATTAAGAAAATCAAAAAACCAACAGGTTGATAGAATACATTCCAATTCATTCCGGCTTGTTGTGCTGCGATTTCTTTTAAGCTCAATGTTCCTGTCATCATTAACAAAGCAATGATGGATAATCCCATAGCAACTTCATAAGAAACCATTTGAGAAGCGGCACGAACCGAACTCATCAAGGAGAATTTGTTATTTGAAGCCCAACCTCCAATCATTATTCCATAAACTCCAACCGATATAATTCCGAAAACATATAACAAAGCAACATCAATATCAGTAGCTTGTAGAATTACTGTTCGTCCAAAAATTTCCAATTTATCGCCCCAAGGAATTACGGCACTTGTCATCAATGCTGTGCTCATCGCAATTGCTGGACCAACAATAAACAAGAAACGATTTGGTGTATTTGGAAAAAATTCTTCTTTAGCAAATAATTTCATACCATCAGCTAGCGGTTGTAATAATCCACCCCAACCCGCACGATTTGGTCCAACTCTATCCTGAAGATAAGCAGCAACTTTACGCTCAGCCCAAGTGGAATACATTGCCATAATCATGGTTATTGCAAATACTGCAACGATGAAAACACTTTTTTCGATTATAAATGCACTATCCATTATTGTTTCGATTTTATTGGGTTGCCATCAATTTTTTCGTTGTAATCGATATCAGCCATACTAATTTTTTTTCTGTCGATATCTCTTCCTTCTAGGATTCCTTTTTCGGTTTCGATAACAACTTTATCCATTTTGCGAGTATAGTTATTTTGATTGATTACAGAATCTTTTTCGAATTTTCTTGGACCTTCAATAACCCAATCCGAAACTTCTTTTTTGTCGAAACGACACGTGTTACAGATGAAATCTTCTACTTCGTGGTATTCGTCTTTTCTTGCTGTAACTCTTTGAATTTCGTTTCCAAACATCCAAAGTGTTGTTTTTCCGCAACATCCTGGCGTGGTACATTCTCTGTGCGCATTGAAAGGTTTGTTGAACCAAACTCTCGATTTGAAACGGAAAGTTTTATCAGTTAACGCTCCAACCGGGCAAACGTCAATCATGTTTCCAGAGAATTCATTGTCAATAGCTGCTGAAACACAAGTTGAAATTTGTGAATGATCACCACGATTTAAAACTCCATGAACTCTACCATCAGTTAATTGATCGGCAACTTCTACACAACGTTGGCAAACGATACAACGGTTCATGTGAAGTTGAATTTTGTCACCAATATCTTCAGGTTCGAAAGTTCTTTTTTCTTCGATGAAACGTGTTTCTGATTTTCCGTGTTCAAAGGATAAATTTTGCAAATCACATTCTCCTGCTTGATCACAAACTGGACAATCTAATGGGTGATTTATCAAAAGAAATTCGGTTACGGCTTTTCTAGCTTCGGTTACTCTTTCAGAAGATTTGCTGGCTACTTCCATTCCGTCTTGACAACCAGTAACACAAGATGCTACTAATTTTGGCATAGGTCTTGGATCAGCTTCGCTACCTTTTGTAACGTCAACTAAACAGCAACGGCATTTTCCACCGGTTCCTTTTAGTTTTGAATAATAACACATGGCTGGCGGAACTGATTCTCCACCAATCATACGAGCAGCTTGTAGGATAGTTGTTCCTGCTTCTACTTCTATTTCTTGACCGTCTATGGTTACTTTCATATTACCAATATATAATTCCTAACGGAATATTTATTTTTTCTATAAACATTAAACTCCTATGGAGTTTTTATTTTTTGTAATTACTTTTGATAATTAGCCCCGATTGTAGTGGAAATCCTTTTCTTTTTTCTTTTAAAAAAGAAAAGATTGCAACGAAAAGCGGGAAAATGGATTGTTGAAAATGCCCAAGCCATTCGCTTCTAATTATTTTAAACTTCTTGCTTTGCTACTAAATGTTTCACTTTTTCAAATGGTTCAGCAACAAAATGATCTCTATTTTTTATTTTTTCTGGGAAACGAATGTGGTATTCAAACTCGTCTCTGAAGTGACGAATTGCCGCAGCAACTGGCCATGAAGCCGCATCACCTAGAGGACAAATCGTATTTCCTTCAATTTTGGACTGAATACTCCACAACAATTCGATGTCTTCTTCGCGTCCTTGACCGTTTTCAATTCTCCATAAAACTTTTTCTAACCAACCTGTTCCTTCTCGGCAAGGCGTACATTGTCCGCAGCTTTCGTGGTGATAAAAACGTGAAAAATTCCATGTGTTTCGGACGATACACGCTCTGTCATCATAAACAATAAATCCGCCAGAACCTAACATTGAACCTGTTGCAAATCCGCCATCAGATAAACTTTCGTAAGTCATTAATCTATCTTCACCTGCAGCCGTTTTGTAAATTAAATTGGCAGGTAAAATCGGCACCGAACTTCCTCCTGGAACTAATGCTTTTAATGGTCTATCGGTTTGCATTCCGCCACAATATTCATCAGAATTCATGAATTCGTAAACCGAAACGCCTAATTCGATTTCGAAAACACCTTGATTTTTGATGTTTCCAGAAGCTGAAATTAATTTGGTTCCAGTAGAACGACCAATTCCAATTCCTGCATAATCGGCACCCGAATTATTGATAATCCAAGGCACAGCAGAAATAGTTTCTACGTTATTTACTACGGTTGGATTTTGCCAAAGTCCTTTTACAGCAGGAAATGGTGGTTTCAAACGAGGATTTCCACGATTTCCTTCAAGACTTTCAATTAAAGCAGTTTCTTCTCCGCAGATGTAAGCTCCGCCACCAATTTGAACAAAAAGCTCTAAATCATAGCCTGAACCTAATATATTTTTACCCAACCAACCAGCAGCTTTAGCTTCGGCGATGGCTCTTTCTAAAATTTTGTAAACCCACATATATTCTCCACGAATGTAGATATAGGAAAGGTTTGCACCCAAAGCATAACTTGATGTAATCATTCCTTCTATTAAAAGATGCGGAATGTACTCCATTAAGTAACGGTCTTTGAAAGTTCCTGGTTCCGATTCGTCAGCATTGCAAACTAAATGTCTTGGATTTCCCGATTTTTTATCGATAAAACTCCATTTCATTCCAGCTGGAAATCCTGCGCCACCACGACCACGAAGTCCCGAAGTTTTTACTTCTTCAACCACTTCATCGGGTGTCATTTTTTTCAAGGCTTTTTCAACTGATGCATATCCGCCTTCACGACGATATACTTCATAAGTTTTAATTCCTGGAACGTTGATTTTGTCTAATAATATTTTTCTTCCCATGATACTATTTATCGTGTAAAGTGATTTTTCCGTCTTTGCAATCAGTAATTAACTGATCGATTTTTTCTTTGGTCAAATGCTCTTGGTAGAAATCGCCCAATTGCATCATTGGCGCATAACCACAAGCACCAAGACATTCAACGCCACGAACTTCAAATTGTCCATCAGCTGTTGGTTCGCCAACTTTTACACCTAATTTAGAACAAGTGTAATCCATTAAATCTTCCACTCCGTTTTGGCAACAAGGAGAAGTTTGACAGAACTCAAACATAAATTTTCCAATTGGTCGCTGATTGAACATGGTATAAAAAGTAACCACTTCATATACTTCAATTCGTTGAATTCCGAGAATTTCAGCTACTTTATTTTGCAATTCAATACTCAACCAATTGTCATGAGCATCTTGAACTTCGTGCAAAACAGGTAATAAAGCCGATTTTTGTTTGCCTTCAGGATAGTGACTAATCAATTCATTGATGCGGTTCATCAACGATTCGGTTATGTTTATCTCTTGTTTTATGTGTGATCTTTCCATTTTTTTCTAATTTAGAAATTTGAATTTAGAAAGTAGAAGGTCATTCTGAATTCTAAATTCTTAGTTCATAATTTCTATGCGTCTAATTCTCCTGCTATTACATTCAAACTTGACAATATTACGATGGCATCTGATAACATTCCGCCTTTAATCATTTCAGTATAAGCTTGGTAGTAGATAAAGCAAGGTCTTCTCATTTTTAATCGATAAGGTGTTCTGCTTCCGTCGGTTATTAAGTAGAAACCTAATTCGCCATTTCCACCTTCAACTGCGTGATAAATTTCCGCTACTGGAACTGGAACTTCGCCCATCACAATTTTGAAATGATAAATTAAACTTTCCATATTATTATACACATCTTCTTTTGGTGGAAGATAATAATCGGGAACATCAGCATGAATTGGACCTTTTGGTAATTTGTCTACTGCTTGTCGAATGATTTTCAAACTTTCCCAAACTTCAGCATTTCTCACACAAAATCTGTCATAAGTATCACCAGATTTTCCAACTGGAACATCAAACTCAAAATCTTCATAAGATGAATATGGTTGTGCTTTTCTAACGTCATAATCGATACCAGCCGCACGAAGATTTGGACCTGTAAATCCATAATCCATAGCTCTTTCAGCCGAAATTGGACCAACATTTACTGTTCTATCAATAAAAATTCTGTTTCTTTCAAAAAGATTTTCAAATTCTTTCCAAGCAATTGGGAAATCAGTTAAGAAAACGTCTAATTTTTTGAAAGCTTCGTCAGACCATTCTCTTTCGAAACCACCAATTCTTCCCATGTTGGTTGTTAATCGAGCTCCACAAATTTCTTCGTAGATTTCATAGATTTTTTCTCTGAATTGAAATACATAAAGAAAACCTGTATAAGCACCAGTGTCCACTCCAAGGATAGAATTACAAATTAAATGATCTGCAATACGAGCCAATTCCATTACAATTACTCTTAAATATTGAGCGCGTTTTGGCACTTCAATATTTAATAATTTTTCTACTGTCATCCACCAAGCCATGTTATTGATAGGCGAAGAACAATAGTTCATTCGGTCTGTCAAAACATTGATTTGATAAAAAGGACGATTTTCGGCAATTTTTTCAAAAGCGCGGTGAATGTAACCGATTGTTGGTTCGGCATCAAGAATACGCTCACCATCCATTAATAGAATGTTTTGGAAAATTCCATGAGTAGCTGGATGCGTTGGCCCTAAATTTAATACCGAAAGTTCGCTTCCATCTTCGTTGCGTTTCTTTTCTATTTCTTTAGCATATCGATGCTCTGGTGATAACAATAAGTCTGACATATATTAATTACGAATTACGAATTACGAATTAAAAATTATTTTAACCGCAATTGGACAATTAGTTTTATGTTTTTAAATTAGAATTACTTCTATTTGTAATTCTTAATTTTTAATTTTTAATTAAGCTTGTTCTTCCAAAAAATCTATCGTCTTTGTCAGTTCTTCCGCTATCTTCCATTGGGAATTCTTTTCTCATTGGATGTGAAATCATTTCATCCATATTTAAAATTCGTTTCAACTGTGGATGACCAATGAAATTTATTCCATAAAAATCCCAAGCTTCTCTTTCCATCCAATTCGAGCATTGAAATAAATCAATTATAGATTTTGTTTCAGGATTTTCGCCATTTAAAAAAGTTTTGACACGAATTCTAACATTTTCAATCCAATTGTGCAATTGATAACTAACGGCGAATTGCTCATTAATATCATTATCTGGATAATGAATTCCGGCTAAATCAGTTAGGAAATGAAAGTTTAATTCGGATTCTGTTTTTAAAAACTGAATTACTTCATAGACTTTATCTGGAGTAATCTCAAAGCAGAAAATATCTTTTTGCATTCCAAAATTGGAAGCTGAATTTCCAAACTTTTCAATTATTCTTTCTTGTATTGTGATTGTTTCTAATGCCATATTATAAGTTATATGATGCTAACAATTCTTTGTATTCAGGAGAATTTCTTCTTCTTACGGATTCGTTTCTAACTAGTTCTTGCAATTGCATAACACCGTCAACAATTTGTTCAGGTCTTGGGGGACAACCAGGAACATAAACATCAACTGGGATTACTTTATCAATTCCTTGCAGTACAGAATAAGTATCAAAAACTCCTCCTGAACTTGCACAAGCACCAACAGCAATTACCCAACGAGGTTCTGACATTTGTTCATAAACTTGACGTAAAATAGGTGCCATTTTTTTGGAAATTGTTCCCATTACCATTAGCATATCGGCTTGGCGTGGAGAAAAACTTACTCTTTCAGAACCAAAACGCGCTAAATCATAATGTGAAGCCATTGTTGCCATAAACTCAATACCACAACATGATGTTGCAAATGGTAATGGCCAAAGTGAATTAGCACGCGCCATTCCAACAACGTCGTTTAATTTTGTAGCAAAAAACCCTTCGCCAACAACTCCTTCTGGTGGAGCAACCATGTTTATTTTAGAATCACTCATTTATAACGTGTAATTAAAATTTCGTAATTAATTTATTCCCAATCTAGCGCTTTCTTTTTGATGATATAAAAGAATCCAATCAATAAAAGCGACATAAAAATGACCATTTTAATCATTCCTTCTACTCCTAAATCTTTAAAATTAACTGCCCATGGATATAGAAAGATAACCTCAACATCAAAAAGCACAAAAAGAATAGCCACTAGAAAATATTTTACTGAAAACGGGATTCTAGCATTTCCAACAGATTCAATACCACATTCAAAGTTTTTATCTTTGTTCTTTGAACTTCTTTTTGGGCCTAAATAGCCTGATATAATAATGGTTCCAACAACAAATCCAACTGCTAAAAGCATTTGCATAAGTATAGGTAAATAGTCTAATTGATTTGATTGCATAACCTTAAAATTTGCTCAAAATTAAAATAGTTACAAATATACATCGCAATATTGAAAACACAAGAAACAAACCTTAAACGTTTGTTATTTATAGTTAAAAAAGTGTTTATTTAAAACGAATTTAAATAACAGTTATAACGAATAAAAAAAGCGTCCCAATTATGGAACGCTTGATTTGTCAGGTAATCAAAAAATAATATATATTAGTCTTCGATAGCTTCTACTTGAGCAGCTACTTTACCTTTTCTTCCCTCTTCTTCTTCGTATGAAACGCTATCACCTTCGTTTAACGAACCACCTTTAACTCCAGTAGCGTGAACGAAAATATCTTTTCCTGTTTCATCGTCTGTAATAAATCCATAACCTTTGGATTCATTAAAAAATTTTACTTTGCCTGTGCGCATTTTTGTAATAAAAAATAATTAATAATGTTCAAAGATAAATTTTATTGTGACATAACAAACAAAAAACATCTAAATTTTATAAAAAAAATATAATGATTTATGTTTGTAATTAAATGATTTTCAATAAAGTGTTTTTTTTGTTGTCAAATTTATTTTCTGATTAATTTTTGATTAATCGTAGTTCCATTTTCTAACTTCATTTGCAATATATAAATTCCAGTTTCTAAATGATCAAGTTGAATTGTATTATGATTGATTATAGAGTTTATTTTTTTACCTTGAATGTTAACTATTTCAACATCTTTAACATCATCTGATAAGTAGATAATATCAGTGGCTGGATTTGGGTAAAATAATGAAACAGGTTTATTAATAATGTCGTTATTAGACAGCTCATTTTCTAAATATAACTTACATATCGCAAAATCAAAGGTTTCATTATTTACTATGGTAACTCCAGTTAGTATTATGTTGTTATCGTTTGAAATTAATACATTTGAAGGTAAATCGTAATTGTTAAAGAAATCGACACTTGAATAGCCATTACTACCAAAACCGTTGTCAACTGAACCATTATTGTTAAATTTTGCCACAATAAAATCATTGTCTTCCGCTCCTAAAGTACCTGAAATTATAAATTTGTTATTAATAATCGGAAGAATTGAGGATGTATAACTAATTTTTGTTGGATCTAAGTATATAATACCATCTATATCAAATGTAGTATCCAAAGAACCATTTGGATTAAGCCTGAAAAGCAACGAGTTTGATAAATTATTATAATTGTCGGCTATCATTATTTTATCATCGCTTTGTATAGCAAGACTTACTGGAGAATCAGCTGAGTTGGGTATTCCAATTGTAAAGATTCCAGTAGTATTGAAACTTGTGTCTAAAGAACCATTAGCATTACATTTGAAAACAACAATATCCGCATTACCATTTGTATTTTGAAATGTTCCGATTGTAATAATTTTTCCATCGGATAAAGTATCTACTTTTAATAACTCATCGAAATTTGCAGTTGATGTTAGTGTAGTTGAACCGTTTGTTCCAAAGGATTGAACTAGGTTTCCATTGTTATCCACTTTTGCCAAAAAGAAATCAGTTGTTAAACTTTGACCAGTATTTGTTGTAGTAGTACCAACAACTAAAATGGAGTTATCATTTAATATTTTTAAATCATTTCCACTTGAAAATGAAGATGAATTAAAGTTTGCAAAACCATTTGTTCCAAAAGTTGTATCGACAGTTCCGTTACTATTTAAACGAAGTAGCTTGATAAAAGTTTGTCCAGAAACAATTACAATTTTCCCATTAGAGTCCACCTTTATTCCTTTTACTGTATCTGAAAAAAGGTTATTATAGGTAAAAAAACCATTTGAACCAAAAGTTGTATCAATGCTTCCATCTATATTATATCGACAAGCAGATAAAACTTCATTACCATTAACATGACTAATTCCAGCAAGTATAACTTTACCGTCATTTTGTTTTACAGAACATGTTGATTCGTCGTAAGCAAATTTTGAAAAAAAATAAAACAATCTTCCATCAACATTAAAGGTATTGTCAAAACTACCATTATTGTTTATTTTTGAAATAGCTATTTTATTAAGCAATAATGTTTCTTCGGTATTTCCTGTAATCAAAACTTGGTTTCCAATTGTTGAAAAATCGCGAGCAACATCATTATATGAAAAATAAGAGTATTCTAAAAATCCATTTCCGTTTAGAGTAGTATCTAAACTCCCATTGGAATTGAGACGATGTATTAAAATATTGTTATTTGAATTACCATTTACAACTGGTGATGTATTACAAACTATTAAAAATTTACCCTCACTTAGAATTTTAAATTTTGCAATTCCATTTCCAAAATTATTTGGAGCAGTATTTGCAATTATTCCATTTGTTGCAAATGTTGTGTCTAGAGAACTGTTTGAATTAAGTCGGACAACATTTATTCTTGGTACTGATGAAGTATAATTTGAAAAAACAAACACAATTTTGCCATCACTTTGGATATCTAAATTGAAAAAATTATTTATCAATGTATAACTAAAAACTCGTCGTCCATTTGAGTTAAAACTATTATCTAATGTTCCATTCGAATTGTATCGAGCAATAAATATGTTTGGAATAGAAGATATTAATGTTGTACCACCAACAAGAAATTTTCCATCAGGTTGTAAAATTATACATTTCGAAAATTCGGTATTACCAATATCCGTTGTAATACTTCCATTATTTCCAAAAGATGTATCTGCCAAACCATTGGTATTGTATCGTAAAACTCTATAATCTTGTGAACCGCTATTAAAATTAGACAAAGCTAGAATTTTACCGTCACTTTGTATAGCAAAATCATTAAGACCTCTATCGAAATTTGTACCAGTTTCGTTGATTAAACCATTGTTACCAAAGGTAGAATCTAACTCACCATTAGCTAATAATCGCATAAAGACTGGATTTCCTTCAACATTTCCACCTAAAAGTATTTTCCCATCAGATTGTGTCAGAACTTTAACAGCAAACTCCATTTGATCCAATTCTAATTTTCCATCGGTATCAAAACTTGTATCTAAAGAACCATCAGCATTTAATCTTAATACAAAAGTTTCGCTAATTTCACGATTTTCAATATTTCCAAAAATCAAGATTTTACCATCATTTTGTATAAATTGGCTAACTACAGTATAATCTGCTTGACCAATGTTAGTATTTACTTTTCCATTGGTTCCAAATTCTGTAAACAATTCACCCGCATTTTGAGAAAATGAAAAGATTGACAAAAAACAACAACAGATTAAAACGTAGATTTTCCTCATAATATTTTATTTAAGTTTTATATGCAATTCGTTCAATTGTGCTTCATCAATCACAGATGGCGCGTCGATCATTACATCTCTTCCTGAATTGTTTTTTGGAAAGGCGATAAAATCACGAATCGTTTCTTGACCTCCAAGAATAGCTACTAATCGGTCTAAACCAAATGCTAAACCACCGTGTGGTGGTGCGCCAAATTGGAAAGCATCCATCAAGAATCCGAATTGATTTCTTGCTTCTTCTTCGGTAAATCCTAAATATTTGAACATTAATTGTTGTGTAGCTTTATCGTGAATTCTGATAGAACCTCCACCAATTTCGTTTCCGTTCAAAACCATATCGTAAGCATTGGCACGAACTTTTCCTGGATTAGTCGCTAACAATTCCATGTCTTCTGGTTTTGGAGATGTAAATGGATGGTGCATTGCGTGCCATCTTCCAGATTCTTCATCCAATTCTAATAATGGAAAATCTACAACCCATAATGGAGCAAATTCAGCTGGATTTCTCAATCCAAGTCTTGTTGCTAATTCCATTCTTAAAGCAGAAAGTTGAGCACGAGTTTTATCGGCTGGACCAGAAAGTACAAAAATCATGTCTCCAGCCTTGGCGCCAGTAATTTCTGCCCATTTCTTAAAATCTTCTTGATTATAAAATTTATCTACAGATGATTTATAAGTTCCGTCGGCTTCACATTTTACATAAACCATTACAGAAGCACCAACTTGTGGACGCTTTACCCAGTCAATTAAAGCATCGATTTCTTTTCTTGTGTATGCTGCACAATTTGGAGCGGCAATTCCGACCACCAATTCTGCTGCATTGAAAACTGGAAAATCTTTATGTTGAGCAACTTCGTTTAACTCACCAAATTTCATATCAAAACGGATATCTGGTTTGTCGTTTCCGTAAGTTTTCATGGCATAATCGTAGGTAATTCTTGGGAATTTTTCTACTTCAATACCTTTTATTTCTTTTAGTAAATGACGCGTTAATCCTTCAAATACATTTAGAATATCTTCTTGTTCTACAAATGCCATTTCGCAATCGATTTGTGTAAACTCCGGTTGTCTATCGGCACGTAAATCTTCGTCACGGAAACATTTTACTATTTGAAAATATTTATCCATTCCGCCAACCATCAATAATTGCTTGAATGTTTGTGGCGATTGTGGCAAGGCATAAAACTGACCTTCGTTCATTCTACTTGGAACTACGAAATCTCTTGCGCCTTCTGGAGTTGACTTGATTAAATAAGGAGTTTCAACTTCACAGAAATCTAAATCTGATAAATATTTACGAACTTCCATCGCCACTTTATGACGAAAAAGCAATGAATTTTTTACCGGATTTCTTCTGATATCTAAGTACCGGTATTTCATTCTAATGTCTTCGCCGCCGTCAGTTTCATCTTCAATTGTAAATGGCGGAGTTAAAGCTGCGTTTAGAATTGTCATTTCTTTTACTAGAATTTCAATTTCACCCGTAGCCATGTTTTTATTTTTGGCTTCACGCTCAATAACAGTTCCTTTAACTTGAACTACAAATTCTCTTCCCAATGTTTTAGCCAATTCGAATACTGACTTTTCAGATCGACTTTCGTCAAATAACAATTGTGTAATTCCATAACGGTCGCGTAAATCAACCCAATTCATGAATCCTTTATCTCTTGATTTTTGAACCCAACCAGCAAGTGTAACTTCTTGATTAATATGTGAGGCGTTTAATTCACCACAATTATGACTTCTATACATTTGGAATATTTTTTTATTACTTACAAATCGACCTTTGGTCTCGGGTGCAAAAGTAAAAAACAAAAACTAATAAATTAACGATTCACTGAGTTGAAATTATATGTTAATCTTTAAAATATAAATAATAAAAAAAGTATATTTGATTTTTATAATTTTAAGATAAAAAAACATGAAAAAATCGCTTAGCTTTTTAGTGCTAATTTTAGTTTCAACTATATCGTTTGCTCAAGAAAATATGACATTTGAAGCAAAAATTACAAACAAAAATGGAGACATTTTATTCATTAAAAACAAACGAATTATTGTTCATGAAATAAAAATTGACGAAAAAGGAATCTTTAAAGCAACTTTCCCAATTAAAGAAGGTGTTTATCAATTATTTGATGGTGCAGAAAGTGCTCAATTGTTTTTAAAACCAGGTTTTGATTTAAAAATGACAATGGATGCCGCTCAATTTGACGAAACGATTAAATTTTCAGGTAATGGTTCCAAAGAGAATAATTTCCTTGCAGAATCTGCTCTTGCAGATGAAAAATTCAATTTTGACGCGATACTAGCATTAGATGAATCTGCATTTAATAAAGCAATTGATGAGAAAAAAACCGCTGATTTGAATAGATTAGAAAAAGCAGGTTTAGATCCAATCTTTGTAGATTTAAATAAAAAAGGAATTGAAGGAGGAATTTTAGGGCTAAAACAATATTACACTCAAATCTCTGGAAATAAAAAATTAAACAATACCAAATCACCAAATTTTGACTTTGAAAATCATAAAGGTGGAAAAACCTCTTTGGAAAGTTTAAAAGGGAAATATGTTTACATTGATGTTTGGGCAACTTGGTGTGGACCATGTAGAGCTGAAATTCCATTTCTAAAAGAAATAGAAGCAAAATATCACGATAAGAATATTGAATTTGTTAGTATTTCTGCTGATGTTCAAAAAGACTATGAAAAATGGAAATCTTTTGTAAATGAAAAACAGCTTGGTGGAATTCAGCTATTTGCTGACAAAAATTGGGAATCTGATTTTTTGAAAGCCTATGGAATTAACTCTATACCGAGATTTATCTTAATTGATCCGAATGGAATTGTTGTAGATGCTGATGCTGCAAGACCTTCAAGTCCAAAGCTAAAAGAACAATTGGATAAATTGGTTAAATAATTTTTCTAATCTTAATATAAAAAACCTTGCAAATTGCAAGGTTTTTTATTTTCCAATGTTAAGTTTTTCTCAATGTTACGAAATTGTTAAGTAAAAGTTTTTTTATTGTAAACTAATTAAATACATTTGTTATATAGTTTATTAATAATTAAAACCTACAACCATGAAAAAGATATTAATACTAAGCTCATTTGTGTTTTCAGGATTTGCATTTGCACAAGAAATAAAACCAATTTTAGAGCAAGAAGGTAACTTGGTGAAAGCAACATACTATTATGAAAATGGTAAAATTCAGCAACAAGGTTTCTTTAAAGAAGGAAAATTAGAAGGTCAATGGGTTTCTTATGATGAAAATGGAAATAAAAAATCTATTGGGGAATATAGTAACGGAGAAAAATCTGGAAAATGGCTTTTTTGGAATGACAAATCATTAAGTGAAGTAGATTATTCAAAAAGCAGAATAGAAAAGATTAAATCTTGGAAAGAAGATGCTGTTGTAAACAAATAAAACATTATTTAATTCAATAAAAAAGGAACTCAAATTTGAGTTCCTTTTTTGTTTAACCAATAACTAAAATTAAGCTTCAATCGCTTTTCGTTTTTCTCTTCTATCGCGAAGGAAATATTTGGTTCTTTTTACTAGGAAGAACATTACTGGAACCATTACTAAGGTTAGAATAGTTGCATAAGTCAATCCAAAAATAATTGTCCAAGCCAATGGACCCCAAAATATTACGTTGTCACCACCAATATATAAGTGTGGATTTAAATCGGTTACTAAACCAAAGAAGTCAAAGTTGAGACCAATTGCTAAAGGAATTAATCCTAAAACAGCAGTTAAAGCAGTTAACAATACTGGACGTAAACGGTTTTTACCACTTTCAACAATGATGTCTTTGATTTCATCAATAGTCAAATCATCATGGCTTTCTAGGTTTTTCTCTCTCACTTTTTGGTCTAGAAGCAATACGAAGAAATCCATCAAAACGATACCGTTTTTCACCACAATTCCGGCGAGTGAAATAATTCCCATCATCGTCATTAAGATTACGAAATCCATATTGGCAATTACATATCCATAGAAAACACCACTAAAACTCAACAATACCGTAAACAAAATCACTACAGTTTTTGAAATTGAGTTGAACTGCAACACGATGATGATGGTAATTCCAGCCATAGCTAAGAATAAAGCATACAACAAGAAACTTTGGTTTTTCCCTTGTTCTTCTTGAACTCCTGAAAACGAATACGTAATTCCTTTTGGCAATTCATATCCTTTTAATTCAGATGCAATTTGCTTGGTAATTTCATCAGCATTATAACCTGTAATCACGTTAGAGTAAACGGTCATAATACGTTTGTAATTCTTTCTCTTGATTTGGTTATAGGTTGTCGTTTTTTGCGTTTCAGAAACTGCCGAAATAGGCACTTGCATCATCTGACCATTATTTTGGTTTCTAAAAGTCAACGATTGATTGAACAAAATGTTTTCATTTTTTCGTTGGTCTTCTTGCATTCTCACAATGATGTTGTAATCGTCATCACCTTCTTTATAAGTTGAAATTTCTTGACCATAAACCGAACGGCGAAGATTAAATCCTAATTGACCTGTAGAAACACCAACACTTCCTGCATTTACTCTATCTACAAGCACTTCCAATTCAGGACTTTGCTTGTTTACATCAACGCTTAATCGTTCAATACCAGGAATGTTTTTAGCATTGATAAAACCAATCATTTTATCAGCTTCTTTAATCATTTGATCATAATCCGTTCCGGTTAACTGAACACTGATTGGATAACCCGCTGGCGGACCATTTGCATCTTTTTCAACCGTAACAGTTGCTCCAGCAATTCCTTTTACTTTTCCGCGAATTTCTTCCAAAATATCAGAAGTATTTACACCTCGACGAAGTTTAAATTCGGTAAAACTAACGGTTACTTTTCCTTTAAAAGGCGTTTCAGAAGCGGAACCAGCATCTACATTTGGATTTCCAGCACCAACGCCAACTTGCGAAACGATACTTTCTGCGATGTAGTTTTCCTCTTTATTATTTTCATCTACATATTTTTCCAAAATAGCGATAACTTGCTTTTCTACAAATAAGGTTGCCTTATTCGTTTTTTCAATATCAGTTCCTTGTGGATATTCGATGTAAACAATGGCTTGATTTGGAATATTATCAGGGAAGAACAATACTTTTCTTGGGAAAACTCCAAGCAGAATAAAGGATAAGAACAACATTCCAATGATACCAACTAAAGCATACCAAGCATTTCTACCTGTTAATATTTTGGTTAAGAAGCGTTTGTATTTTTCTTCCATTTTTGGGAAAAATCCATGTTGGAAATCTTGTGTCCATTTGTATAATTTCCATTTATAAAGCCACATTAATCCTAATGAAATCAGAGCTAAGTGACCAATTCCTCTAGCTGCTTTCGAATCGTTTACGTTTCCAATGATGATGAAAATAATCGCTACTATTCCAAAAATGATAGAATACATTTTGGCTGATTTTTTGGTTACGTTTCTATCTTCAATATCCATCGAACCACCAGTCATTGCGGCGTTGATAATCATCGCCACAAATAAAGATGCTCCAAGAGTTACCGAAAGTGTTACTGGGAAATAAATCATGAATTTACCCATTGTTCCAGGCCAAAGTGCAAACGGTAGAAACGCCATTAATGTAGTTGCGGTTGATGAAATTACTGGCCAAGCGATTTCGCCAATACCAATTTTTGAAGCTTGAACGCGCGACATTCCTTTTTGCATATTGGCAAATACATTGTCGACTACCACAATTCCGTCATCCACAAGCATTCCTAATCCCATTACTAATCCGAACAAAACCATAGTATTCAACGTCATTCCGAATGCCGAAAGAATACTAAACGCCATCAACATCGAAAGTGGAATTGCCGCTCCAACAAATAATGAATTTCGCAATCCCATGGTGAACATCAACACAATCATTACTAGGATAATACCAAAAATAATGTGGTTGGACAATTCATCAACTTGGTGTTCAACTCGTGAAGATTGATCGTTTGTTAAGTCTAGTTTTAAATCTTTTGGCAAATAAGTTTCTTGAGCCAATTCGATTTTTTCCTTCACTTGCTCAATGGCAGAAATCATGTTTTGTCCCGAACGTTTTTTCACGTTGAGCATCACTACTTCTTTTCCTTTTTCGCGGGCATAAGTGGTTTTTTCTTTTTCTTTAAACGAAACTGTAGCAATATCTTTTAAATAAACTGTTCCTCCGAAAGATTTTACAATAACATTTTCTAGTTCTTTCGGATCCTTAATCTCTCCAACAATTCTAATGTTGTTTCTTGAACCTTGAGACGTTAAATTTCCTCCCGAAAGCGTCATGTTCTCATACTTCACAGCATTTTGAATGTCGTCAAAAGAAACTTGAGCTGCCGTCATTTTGAAAATATCAACTGCAATTTCAACCTCTTTATCATCAACACCCAAAATGTCAACTTGTTTTACTTCGGGAATTTCCTCAATGTCGTCTTCAAGTTTTTCTCCGTATTTTTTTAGCTGTTGTGTCGTGTAATTTCCTTTTAAGTTGATATTCAAAATTGGCACTTCTTCCGAAATGTTTAAGTCGAAAACACTTGGTTCAACTTTACTTCCGTTGTCAAGATTAGGCCAATCGGTATCGGCTTTTACAACATCAACTTTATCTTTAATTTTTACTTTCGCTTGTTCAACAGATACTTTATCCGAGAACTCAGCGATAATCATCCCATAATCTTGAAAAGCACTAGCAGTGATTTTTTCAATTCCACTGATGTTTTTAAACTCCTTTTCAAGTGGTTTGATAATTAATTTCTCAACATCCTCAGCTGAATTTCCAGGAAATACAGACGATATGTAAATTTTATTTTCGATGATTTCAGGGAAATCCTCACGTGGCATCGTGACATAGGCAATTAAACCTGTAACAACAATAAGAAAGGTGAAGATGTAAACAGTAACTCTGTTATCTACAGCCCAACTCGATATACCGAATTCTTTATTTTGGTGTGACATATATTTTGGTTTATGAGGTTATTTGTTTATTAGTTTATAAGCAAATCATTTTGGTAATTGAGATTTATGCAATCCATCAATTAACAAAGTCACCTCTGTTATTTTCTCTCTAATTTCAATATATTTTTTCTCTTCAATGTATTCAAAGTCAAATGATAATATTACTTGATTTAATAATTCTAAAGCTGAACCAAAAGCTATTTCTGTAAATCTAGCTTTATCCTTCATTGAACTTCTTCCTGAACCTTCGGCAAGATTTGAAGCAATGGAAACTGTACATCTTCTCATTTGACTAGTCATTCCAAAAAGTTCGTCTTTTGGAAAATGCTTCGTTATTTTAAAAATTTCCAATGCCAATTCACGTGATTTCTGCCAGGCAATAAGTTTTTCAAAACTAAATACTTTCATTATTCTACTTTTAAACTTATAAACACATCAACTTATAAACTAAAAATTCAATTTCATTCCTTCTGAAATGTTGTTAACGCCATCCGTTACGATTACATCATTTGTAGATAATCCGCTTAAAATTTCAGTTACATTATCAGATGATTTTCCAGTTTTTACCAATACTTTTTTAGCTTTTCCTGTTTTACCATTACTTCCGTCAACTACAAAAACAAATTGATCATGATTAGCATCTTCTTGGATTACTCCAGTTGGAACCACAATAGCATCTTTACTAACATAGTCAATAATTTTTAGTTTTGCTACTTGATTTGGACGTAACAAATTTTCTGGATTTGGAACACTTACTTCAATGCCAAAACTTCTATTGTTTGGATTGATAAAACTTCCCACTTGACGTACTTTTCCTTTGTAAGTTTTACCTAAAGAAGTTAGAAAAACATCTACTTGGTCACCAATTTTCAGTTTTCCTATATAGCTTTCAGGAATTGTGGTTGACACATACATGTTTCCTAAATTCACAATTCGCATCAAACCTTGTGCGCTTGGAGCTACAACTTCGCCTTTTTCTACAAAAACCTCATCAATTGTTCCAGAAAATGGTGCACGAATTACGGTTTTGGACAATTGAGCTTTGATTTGTGAAACTGCTTTTTGAGCCGAAACCATTTGGGTTTGTGCTTGTAAATATTGAATTTCAGAACCAATTTTTTTGTCCCAAAGATTTTTTTGTCTTTCGTAAGTTGTTTTTGCCAATTGATATTGATTTTCGGCACTTGCTAATTGTTGGCTCATTCCAGCATCGTCAACACGACCAAGGATTTGACCTTTTGAAACACGTTGTCCAGCTTTAACGGTTAACGAAGTTAATGTTCCGCTATATTCCGGTTGAACAACTATATTTTCTTTGGTATCAACATTTCCTTGCACTTCAAGATAGTGATTGAAAACGGTATCTTTTACAGTTGTAACGCCAACAAGAGCTTCATCTACTTTTACATCCAAAGTAGCTAATGCTTCTTCAATGGTAGCAATTTCAGCTTGCAAAGCAACTTTCTTTTCCTGAAGTGCTTTTACATTTTTTGAACTTATTAAACTATCGATTGATTGTTCTTTTTCACCTTTTCCACAAGCGAAAAGCATGAGTGATAAAACGGAAAGTAATATTATTTTTTTCATTATATTTTAGGTTAGTTTTTATTAATTATCTTTTCTAAAGTGGCTTTTTTATTGATGATGTTCACCATTGATTGTAAATAATTTTGTTGAGCCGAATACAATTGTCTTTGGGCTTCGCTAAAGTCAAAACTGGACGACAAACCTTCAGTGAATTTTATTTGTTGCTTTTTTTCAATACGTTCAGCTAAATTCAAATTGCTTTTTGCCGTAGCATATTCTTCAATACTGAATTCAAATTCGCTTTTGGCTTTTTCGTATTGAAGTTGTAATTGTTGCTCCACTTCAGTCAACTGAATTTTAGCTTGGTCTAAAGCAATTTTAGCTTGTTGTGTTTTGGCTTTTCGACCGAAACTGCTAAAAATAGGTACATTTAAACTTACTCCTAAGTTGGAATAATTCAACCATTTTTGGTTTTGAGTAAAAAAAGCAAACTGATCGTTGAAAGCATTATAACCAAAGTTCACATTAGCTGCCAATGATGGTAAAGCTTTGCTTTTTTGCAACTTTAATTCTAATGAGCGTTGTTCTTCAAAATTACTTGCCATTAAATAATCGATGTTATTTGAAACCGAGAATTCAGTTGAACCAAAAGCAATATCTAAATTGGATAACGATAAATTATCAAGTTTATCTGTTAGCTTCAATTCAGAATCTAGATTAATTCCTAAAGAATATTTAAGCATTTTTGTTGCTACATCTAATAAACGCTTGGTATTATTCAAATTACTATTGATAGTTGCCAACGTAATTTGAAGTTGCTCTACATTTTCTTCTTCGATTAAACCATTTTTATAAGTTTCCTCTGTGTCTGAAAGTGTTTTAGATAAAGTTGCTTTATTTTTTTCAAGAATAGCAATGCTTTCTTCTGCTAAAAGTACATTCCCATAGGCATTGATTACCATTTCGCGAATTTCGGTATTGGTTTTTTGCTTAGCGTTTTCATAATACTTCAAATACGTTTTTGAAGCTTGAAGTGCTACAATATAAGAACCATCAAAAATAAGTTGGCTCAATCTTCCATTAGCAACCATGTTGTGTCGTGTTCCGAAGGCAACCTCAGCAAATTCACCAGGATTCCCACCAAAAAACTCAGCAGGAACAACTGATTTTTGTAATTCAAAATTGTTTTGATAGTCTAAACTTGCACTAATTTGTGGCAAACCAGCAGCAGTTGTTTCCCATTTTTTCTGTTTTGCTGCATCAATGTCTTTTGAAGCACGAATGGCAGCATAATTGTTTTGAATAGCGTGTTCAATGGCTTGCTTTAAACTAAACGAATAGTTTTGTTTTTGTTCTTGAGCTTGTAAAACACTCACAAGTAAGAGAAAGGTTAATATTATTTTGTTTTTCATTGATGATTATAAATTATGGTTTTTTAATTGTTTTTCGAGTTCTGTAATTCCTTCTTTTGTAGCTATTGCTCTGGTGTGATATTCGAGTGCTTTGGCTTCAAGTTCGTAGGCATCTTTTTCCATCATGGTGTTTTCATTAATAGAGAATATGAGTGTGTAATAAAATTTTACTGCTGCCTCAACATCGGTTTCTTTTCTGTACAAACCTTGTGTTATTCCTTTTTCAATATTTTGTCGGAACATTTGACTACAATCTTCTATTTCATTGCACATCATTTTCTCATAAATCTCAGGATAATGCTTTTTCAATTGATATGCTGGAGATTGGTCAAAGGATTGAAACATTTCTTTGAACATTTCACGCATTTGAAAGTTTTCCTCAATGGCGTTAAAATTTTTCCCAACAATTTCATCCATCATAGCGTGAATTTTTTGATGGACTACTTCTGTTCCTTCTTCAATTAACCTTTCTTTATTGCTAAAATACTTGTAAATAGTTTTTTTTGAAATACACATTTCGCAAGCAATATCATCCATCGTTACACTTTTGAAACCTAATTTCAAAAACATATCTGTAGCTTTTTTGATGATTTTCTCTTTCATAATCTTGTTGAAATTTTCGGTGCAAATGTAAAACGGAAACTTTAAATACTAAAATAGTTTCCATAGTATTAACGTAAATTTAACACACGATTTATTATTAATTTATAACTTAATTTTTTTCTCAGGTCTAATAATCATTCTCAGTGATGAATTTTTAGAAAAATAAGCTAAAGCCCAATGATATAGTGTATTAACTTTGTTTCTTGGCATAGACAACGACATTAAATGAACAAACAGCCAAGCTAACCAAGCTAAAAATCCTTTAAAATGAACTTTAGGTTTTGGCAAATCAACTACTGCTTTATTGCGTCCAATAATTGCCATCGATCCTTTATCATTGTACTGAAAAGGTTTTTGAGTTTTATTGGCCAACGCTAAAATCAGGTTTTTGGCTAGATTTTTTCCTTGTTGCATTGCAGGTTGTGCAACTTGTGGATGACCATTTGGAAAATTTTTATCACTTTCCATAAAGGCAGTATCACCAATAGCAAAAATATTTTCTGTTCCGATAACTTTATTGAATTCATCAACTAATAAACGATTACTTCTTCCAAACATTTCGTCTGACAATCCTTTAAAACGCATTGCCGTAACACCTGCAGCCCAAATTAAATTTCGAGTTCGTATCGTTGAACCATCTTTAAAACTAACCGTTTGACCATCATAATCAACCACTTGCTTGTTGAGTAAAACTTCAACACCCAATTTTTTAATTTGTTTTAATGTTTCTTCTTGCGAATTCTTACTCATTGGTGCTAACAATGAATCTCCGCCATCAACCAAGTAAATTTTAGCATTTTTAACATGTGAAAGTTCTGGGTATTCTTTATGGATAATCGTTTTGCTCATTTCGGCAAACATTCCCGAAAGTTCCACACCAGTTGGTCCGCCACCAGCAACAACAATTGTCATTAACTCTTCTTGTTCTTTTAAATCTAAAGAATTAGAAGCGATTTCAATTCGTTGCAACATACTATTTCTCATGTTCAACGCATCTTCTAGGGTTTTCATTGGAATGGCATTTTTCTTCACATTTTCCATTCCAAAATAATTGGTAACAGTACCTGTAGCAATCACTAAATAGTCGTAGTTCAATTCGCCATTATTGAGAATAATTTTGCTTTCGTTGGAAATAATTTCTTCCAATTCGCCCATCCAAAATCGAATTTTAGAACCCGAAAGCATTTTTCTAAACGGATAACTTATTGATGATGTTTCTAAAAAACCAGTTGCTACTTGATATAATAGAGGTGGAAAAAAATTATAATTTAATTTGTCAACAAGTGTAACTTCAAATGCGTCACTATTATAAAAAGCTTTTGCAAAATTCAATCCTGCAAATCCACCACCAATAACTACTATTTGTTTTTTCATGATTTTAATTATTAGTTTCGAATTCTAAATTGGCAGTTATGTTAATATTTGAGCCGATTAACAAACCATTGTTTTCAAGATTTGAGTTAGAATACAAACCAAAATCTTGACGATTAATTTCTCCAATAATCTCAACTAAAACTTTTGAAGACGCAGGATTTGTTTCAAGTTCAACAATTTTAGCATCAAGCTCAACTATTTTAGTGATGTTGTTTATGGTTAAGTTACCTTTCACAAAATTGATGTCGTTATTCACTTTTTCAAACGAAGTAGATTTAAAACTCACATAAGGATATTGACTTAAATTAATAAAATCTTTCAATTTTACATTGGCATCAATATGTTCCAATTTCCCTTCTTTTTTGTTTACATCCAAAACAAATTCAACGTTAGCATTTACAAGTTGGTTATTTTCAATAGCTATTGAACTTGTAAGTTGGTTGAAGGAACTATCCAAATAAGCTATGATTGAATTTCTAGCTCTAATCATAAAATCTGATTGGCTAGTATTTAAATTCCATTCAGTTATAGTCATTGTAATTGTATTTTAATGTTGTAATTTTTTTTGCAAAAGTAAATAGGAAACTTTTAATACTAAAATAGTTTCCTAAGTATTTACATTTTTTTAACATTTTGTTATTATTTGATAAATTATGTTTTTGACTTACTTTAGCAAAAAATAAAGCAATGCAAAGCATTTCATATTATCAGGGAATAATTTCTTCCCATTTCGAAACTTTATCGCTTCAAAAAGAACCAAAAAATCTTTACGAACCGATAGAATATATCCTCTCACTTGGTGGCAAAAGACTGCGTCCAGTTTTAACCTTATTGACTTCTGAAATTTTTGATGTTGAGTGCAAAAAAGCACTCGATGCTGCCACAGCAGTAGAAGTTTTTCATAATTTCTCTTTAATCCATGACGATATAATGGACGATGCGCCATTGAGAAGAGGAAACGAAACAGTACACGAAAAATGGAATATCAATACTGGAATCCTTTCAGGCGATGCGATGCTTATTTTGGCGTACCAATTTTTTGAAAATTATGAGCCAAAAACATTTCGAGAATTAGCCAAATTGTTTAGTAAAACAGCTTTGGAAGTTTGCGAAGGTCAACAATATGATGTTGATTTTGAAACTCGTGATGATGTATCGATTCCTGAATATTTGAAAATGATAGAATACAAAACGGCAGTTTTGGTTGGAGCAGCAATGAAAATGGGTGCAATTGTAGCCGAAACTTCAGAAGAAAATAAAAATTTGATTTATGATTTTGGTCTGAATTTGGGTATTGCTTTCCAATTACAAGATGATTACTTAGATGCTTTTGGCAATCCTGAAACTTTTGGAAAACAAGTTGGTGGTGATATTATCGAGAACAAAAAAACGTATTTATACCTAAAAGCGATTGAATTTGCAAAGCCAGAAGTTAAAGAACAATTGTTGCATTTGTTTTCCATTCAGCCTAACGACAATACCGACAAAATTGCTTCGGTGAAAGAAATTTTTAACCAAACTGGTGCAAGTGAAGCAACTCAAAAAGCCATACAAGATTATACTTTTAAAGCATTTGAAACCTTAGAAGAAATGCAAATTAGCGCTGACAAAAAAACAGTTTTGAAAGCCTTTGGTGAAAAATTAATGAACCGTAATGTCTAATTTTATTGTTCCAATATCAGCAGATAATTTACTTTCGGAAGCCGAAAAAGAAAACTTGTACTCAAAACTGATTGAACAAATTAATAAAGATTTCAATTTTGCCAATGAAGCAATCGATTTTCCACAAAACACTTCGCCCAACGAGTTGAAAATTCAACTTCACGAAAAAATATATCGATTGATTCAGTACAAATTTGCTGAATATTTAAACTTACTGTACATCATTGATGTTCCTGAAGATCAAGTAAAAAAACTGGATGGAACTGATATAATGCAATTATCCGAACAAGTTTCTTTTTTGATTTTAAAAAGAGAATGGATGAAGGTTTGGTTTCGGAATAGGATGGAACGTTAAAAAAATGCCTAGTAGTCATTTTTAGTGAACAGGCCAGATGGCGCGATGGATCAAAAGAAAACCCTAACAAACGGCATAAACGCATCGCCATAAACGTTTTTATCTTCATTGAATAAAACATTATATCGTGCGCCAATAATTACATTTTCCATTCGATAACCTGCGCCAAGAAACAATCCTGTATTCCAAAAATCATCCGAAAAATTTGTTTCATCATAACTAACATTTACACGAAGTTGTTCTAATTCTACAGATAACTGAATTTCTTCAACAGGATTAACCAAACCAATCAAACTTGCTCCATATTGACTTGAAGAATAAAAATTTTTTTGTTTTAAATAACTATATTGAAGACCTAAACCTGCCGAAAAATACTTATTCACATTGTAAATTGCACTTGGAGCAACTGATATATTAGTAAATCCCGATCCAAAGCCAAGACCAAATCCACCGCCAAATTGTACTTTTTCCCAAAAAACACTTTTCTGTTTTTCTTGATTAACTTCTTGTGAAAAACTTGTTTCCCAAGCAAACAATAGAACAATAATTAAAACTGTTTTTATCAAACGAAGAAAACCATTCTTTTTCATTGAAATATATATTGTATTAACGTTATAAATATACTAAAATGATTGAAAAATTATTACAAAAGTCATACTTTTGCAAAACTATTTTTTTAACATAATGTTGATTAACCGAAAATTATGGATAGGTTTTCCTTTTTAAACGCAGCACACACACAATTTTTTGCCGATTTATACGAACAATATACTCAGAATCCTGACAGTGTAGAACCAAGTTGGAGAGCTTTCTTTCAAGGATTTGACTTTGGAATGGAAACGTTTTCTGAGGAACAATTTTTGGCTCAAATGTCAAAAACTGATTCTGATGGTCAAGATTGCAATTTAGTTTCTGGTAAATTACAAAAAGAATTCAACGTACTCAAATTAATCGATGGTTATAGAACTCGTGGTCATTTGTTTACTAAAACAAATCCTGTTCGCGATAGAAGAACGTATGAGCCTAATTTAGATTTAGAAAATTTCGGCTTAACTTCAGCTGATTTAGATACTGTTTTTGATGCTGCAAAAGTTATCGGAAAACAACCATCAACATTAAAACAAATTCTTGAGCATTTGAAAAACATGTATTGCCAACACATTGGTATCGAATACATGCACATGGAAAACCCAATTTTTGTAAACTGGGTTCAAGAAAAAATTAATGTAAACGATAATCTCCCAAGTTTTAACTCTGAAGAGAAGAAACACATTTTAGGCAAACTAAATGAAGCTGTTTCTTTTGAAAATTTTCTTCATACAAAATATGTTGGACAAAAGCGTTTTTCTCTTGAAGGTGGCGAAAGTTTAATTCCAGCTTTAGATTCTGTAATTGAAGCTGCCGCTGAAAAAGGTGTAGAACATTTCGTTATGGGAATGGCACATCGTGGACGTTTAAATACTTTGGCTAATATTTTTGGAAAACCTACGCAAGACATTTTCTCTGAATTTGACGGAAAAGATTACGACAAAGAATATTTTGACGGCGATGTTAAATACCACTTAGGTTTAACTGCCGAAAGAAAAACAAAATCAGGTAAAAAAATCAACATCAATTTAGCACCAAATCCATCGCATTTAGAGACCGTTGGTGCTGTTATTGAAGGAATTACCAGAGCAAAGCAAGACAAATATTTCCCAGACGATTTTTCAAAAGTATTACCAATTGCCGTTCATGGTGATGCAGCCGTTGCAGGACAAGGTATTGTTTATGAGATTGTTCAAATGGCTCAGCTTGACGGATACAAAACAGGTGGAACTATTCATATTGTAATCAATAATCAAGTTGGATTTACAACCAATTATCTCGATGCTCGTTCCTCAACTTATTGTACTGATGTTGCTAAAGTAACACTATCACCGATACTTCACGTAAATGCTGATGATACCGAAGCTGTAGTTCATGCGATGCTATTTGCATTGGATTTCCGTATGGAATTTGGTCGTGATGTATTTATCGATTTATTAGGTTACAGAAAATATGGTCACAACGAAGGTGACGAACCACGTTTTACACAACCGGTTTTATATAAAATCATTGCTCGTCATAAAAATCCACGTGAAATTTATGCCGAAAAATTAATCACTGATGGAATAGTAGATGCTGCTTATTTGACAAAAATCGAAAATGATTACAAAGCCAAACTAGACGAAAATCTTCAAGAGTCGCGCAAAAAAGACAAAACGATAATCAAACCTTTCATGCAAGATGAATGGAAAGGATTTGTTCAAGTTTCTGATGATGAAATGTTGAAAAAAGTAGATACTAAATTCGACAGAAAGAAATTAGATGCAATCATCGAAACCGTTTCAACTTTGCCTTCTGATAAAAAATTCATCAGCAAAATTTCTAAGATTGTTTCCGATAGAAAAACGATTTATGACAACAATACATTAGATTGGGGAACAGCCGAAACATTAGCTTATGGCTCACTTTTAACCGAGGGTTATGACATTCGTGTTTCGGGACAAGACGTAGAAAGAGGAACTTTTTCCCATCGTCATGCCGTTGTAAAAGTAGAAGACAGCGAAGAAGAAGTAGTTTTACTAAATACACTAAAAGACAAAAAAGGAAAATTCAATATTTTCAACTCATTCCTTTCAGAATATGGCGTACTCGGTTTTGATTATGGCTACGCATTAACCAATCCAAATGCATTAACTATTTGGGAAGCGCAATTTGGAGATTTCTCCAACGGTGCTCAAATCATGATTGACCAGTACATTTCATGTGGTGAAGACAAATGGAACAACCAAAACGGAATTGTATTATTGTTGCCTCACGGATACGAAGGTCAAGGTGCCGAACATTCATCGGCTAGAATGGAACGTTATTTACAACTTTGCGCACGTCATAATATGTATGTAGCCGATTGTACAACGCCAGCCAACTTCTTCCACTTGTTAAGAAGACAAATGAAAACCAAATTCCGCAAACCGTTAGTTGTGTTTTCACCAAAAAGTTTACTCCGTCATCCATTGTGCGTTTCAACAGTTGATGAACTAGCAAATGGTCAATTCCAAGAAACAATCGATGACAATTCAGTTGATAAGAAAAAAGTAAAAACAGTGGTTTTCTGTACAGGAAAATTCTATTATGATATTTTAGCCGAAAGAGAAAACTTAGGCAGAAATGATGTAGCTTTGGTTCGTATCGAGCAATTATTTCCATTGCCAACCGAACAATTAAAAGAAATTATTGCTGGTTATCCAAATGCAGACGATTTTGTTTGGGCACAAGAAGAGCCAAAAAATATGGGCGCATACAGTTTCATGTTGATGAATTTCGATTTAGTAAAATGGAGATTAGCATCACTAAAAGCCTACGCAGCACCAGCAGCAGGAAGTCACACTAGAGATAGAAGACGTCATGCTGATGCAATAAAAATGGTTTTTGATAAAAATTTATATAGATAATAACATACTTATAAAATTATAAAAGGATGATTTTAGAAATGAAAGTGCCTTCACCAGGCGAATCAATAAAAGAAGTAGAAATCGCAACATGGTTAGTAAAAGATGGCGATTATGTAGAAAAAGATCAAGCCATTGCCGAAGTTGATTCTGACAAAGCTACACTTGAATTACCAGCCGAAGCAAGCGGAATTATTACGCTAAAAGCAGAAGAAGGTGATGCAGTTGCTGTTGGCGCAGTGGTTTGTCTAATCGACACATCGGCAGCAAAACCAAGCGGTGATGCACCAGAAGCAGCACCTGTTGCAGAAGCAAAAGTAGAAGAGAAAAAGGTTGAAGCACCAAAAGCTGCTCCAGTTGCAGAAAAAACATATGCTACTCAAGCACCATCTCCAGCTGCAAGAAAAATATTAGACGAAAAAAACATCCAACCAACCGATATCGTTGGAACTGGAAAAGGTGGAAGAATAACTAAAGATGATGCCGTAAACGCTGTTCCATCAATGGGAACGCCAACTGGCGGAAATCGTGGTTCTGAAAGAACAAAATTATCAATGTTGCGTCGTAAAGTTGCCGAAAGATTGGTTTCTGCAAAAAATGAAACCGCTATGTTAACTACTTTTAATGAAGTTGACATGACAGCAATTTATGCTTTACGCGAACAATATAAAGAAGAATTTAAAGCCAAACATGGTTTAGGTTTGGGTTTTATGTCGTTCTTTACTAAAGCAGTCACAAGAGCATTACAATTGTATCCAGATGTAAACTCAATGATTGATGGTCAAGAAAAAATATCTTATAATTTCTGTGATATTTCTGTAGCAGTTTCTGGACCAAAAGGTTTGATGGTTCCAGTGATGCGAAGTGCAGAAACCCTATCCTTCCGTGGTGTTGAAGCTGAAATCAAGCGTTTGGCTTTGCGTGCTCGCGATGGACAAATTACAGTTGATGAAATGACTGGCGGAACATTTACCATTTCAAATGGTGGTGTTTTTGGTAGTATGTTGTCAACACCAATTATCAATCCACCACAATCTGGAATTTTAGGAATGCACAATGTTGTAGAAAGAGCTATCGTAAAAAATGGACAAATCGTTATTGCTCCAGTGATGTATGTTGCTTTATCTTATGACCACAGAATTATTGACGGACGTGAGTCGGTTGGTTTCTTAGTTGCTGTGAAAGAAGCATTGGAAAAACCAGAAGAATTATTAATGGATAACAATGTAAAAAAAGCATTGGAGTTATAATACCAACTTTGTCATTCTGACGAAGGAAGAATCTAATCCCAAATTCCAAAAGAGTTTGGGATTTTTCTTTTCTTTGTGTTTGATTTTTAATGTATGAAGCAAAACAAAAAACAAGCCGCAATAGGATTTATTTTTATTACGATGCTAATCGATATTACGGGTTGGGGAATTATTATTCCAGTAATTCCAAAATTGATTTCAGAGTTAATTAATGGTGATGTTAGTGAAGCAGCAAAATATGGTGGTTGGCTAACGTTTGCTTATGCATTTACCCAATTTATTTTTGCTCCATTAATTGGAAATCTAAGCGACAAATACGGCAGACGACCAATTATCTTAATTTCGTTGTTTGCATTTGCTTTGGATTATATTTTACTAGCATTTGCACCAACTATATTGTGGTTGTTTGTAGGTAGAATTATTGCAGGATTAACTGGTGCAAGCATTACAACGGCTTCGGCTTATATTGCAGATGTTAGCACACCAGAAAATAGAGCCAAAAACTTCGGGATGATTGGTGCTGCTTTTGGATTAGGATTTATCATTGGACCTGTTATTGGTGGTTTGTTAGGTCAATTTGGTTCACGAGTTCCTTTTTATGCCGCAGCAGTTTTATGTTTTTTAAACTTCTTATATGGTTATTTTATACTTCCTGAATCGTTATCTAAAAAAAATCGAAGAGCTTTTGAGTGGAAACGAGCTAATCCGATTGGTGCTTTTTTAAATTTAAAAAAACATCCTGAACTTTTGGGATTAATGCTTGCCATATTCTTGCTTTATGTTGGTTCTCATGCTGTTCATAGCAATTGGAGTTTCTTTACTATTTATAAATTCAATTGGGATGAAAAAATGGTTGGGATTTCGCTTGGTGCAATTGGACTTTTAGTTGGATTGGTTCAAGGTGGATTAATTCGGTGGACAAGCCCGAAATTAGGCAATCGAAAAAGTATTTATTTTGGTTTGATACTTTATACTCTAGGCATGTTTTTATTTGCAATTGCATCCGAAAGCTGGATGATGTTTGCTTTTTTAATTCCTTATTGTCTTGGTGGAATTTCTGGACCTGCACTACAAAGTGTGATTTCTGAAAAAGTTCCTGCGAATGAACAAGGTGAAATTCAAGGAACAATGGCTAGCTTAATGAGTGCTTCAGCCATTGTTGGTCCGCCAATGATGACTAATACTTTTTACTTTTTTACACACAAAGAAGCGCCTTTTCAATTTGCTGGTTCGCCTTTTGTTTTGGGAGGATTTTTAATGTTGTTGAGTACTATTATTGCCTATTATTCGTTAAGGAAACGATAACTTGACAAAAGACATTAATTCTTCAGCCCCGATTGTAACGGAAATCCTCGAAGAGATTGTAGTGGAAAGCGGGAATAAGGTTGACATAAATTCCTCCTGATTCGCTCCAAATTTTTTTATTTCAAATACAAACAATGATTGTAATAATCGATAATTGCTTTGCCTTCGAGTAGCACATCGGCGCCAATAATTCCATCTACTGGCTTGGCTTTATATTGTTGCAAGGCTTGATTAACGTGTGTCATGTCAAAAACGACTAAGTGAAAATCTTCTGTTTGCCAACGTCCGATTTTTAAAGAATTATTTTTAGCAATTTTAGTCAGCATTCCTGTTGCTCCAGCGCCAGAAGCTTTGGTTTTGGACTTTCCTGCTTTCAAATTGAAAAGCTCAATACTTTCAAAACCAACGCAGCTATTGGAAGCGCCAGTATCTAGAATAAAATTTCCGAGAACGCCGTTTATCCTTGCTTTTATTAGTAAATGCTGGGTTTTTGAAACCTTAAAATTAATTTTTTTGTACTTTTCTTTCTTTAGAACTTCGTGAAGGTTTTTCATGTTTTTTACCGCAAAGGTGCAAAGTTTGTCGCAAAGTACGCAAAGTTTTTAAATTCTACATAATCATTTAATAATCGTAAATTTGCTATGTTTAATTTGAAATCTGAAACTTGAAACCAACATTAGTTTTAACCGATACGCACACGCATCTTTACTCCGAAGAATTTGAAAATGATAGAACTGAAATGATTAAGAGAGCTATTGAAACTGGTGTTTCTCGCTTTTTTGTTCCGTCGATCGATTCTACTTACACTCAAAAAATGTATGATTTGGAAACTGAATTTCCTTCGAATATTTTTTTGATGATGGGTTTGCATCCGTGCTATGTGAAGCCCGAAAGTTATCAGTTGGAATTGGCTCATGTGGAAAAATCATTGGCGGAAAAAAAATTCTATGCTGTTGGCGAAATTGGGATTGATTTATTTTGGGATAAAACCACTTTGAAAATTCAGCAAGAAGCTTTTAAATTTCAAATTCAATTGGCAAAAAAACACAAATTGGCGATAAATATTCATTGTCGTGATGCATTTGACGAAGTTTTTGAAGTTTTAGAAAGCGAAAAATCAACTGATTTATTTGGGATATTTCATTGTTTTACAGGCGATTTTCAGCAAGCACAACACGCTATAGATTTAGGAATGAAACTTGGAATTGGCGGAGTTGCCACGTTTAAAAATGGAAAGATTGACCAGTTTTTAAACGAAATTGATTTAAAGCATATTGTTCTCGAAACGGATTCGCCCTATTTGGCTCCAGTTCCTTTTCGTGGCAAACGAAACGAAAGCAGTTACACCAAACTAGTTGCCGAAAAATTAGCCCAAATTTACAACCTTTCAATTGATGAAATTGCACAAATAACTACCGAAAATTCTAGACAAGTTTTTGGGATTTAATGGATTTATAACCTCTAATTGCGTTTTTTTTTGTTCATTTGTTTTTTGAAAATCTAACCCAATAATGTCAAAATTCGATTCTATTCGTCCGTTTTATGATGCTGAAGTAAACGAAGCCATTTGTAATTCAGTAAATCATCCTATGATGAAATCAATTATGGATTTTACTTTTCCAGATGTTGATGATGAAATATGGAAAAACCAACTAAGAAGAACTCATTCTATCAGAGATTTTCAGTGTAATTTCATCTATCAATCAGTTCAAAAAGTGTTGCAAAAATCATCTGAAGGTTTAACCACTTCAGGATTTGAAAAGTTACAAAAAAACACGTCGTATCTTTTTATTTCAAATCATAGAGACATCATTTTAGATACCTCTTTGTTAAACGTTTGTCTTTTTGACCACGGATTAGTGATGACTGCTTCCGCAATTGGAGACAATTTAGTTAAGAAAGATTTTTTAAAAACATTATCACGATTAAACAGAAACTTTTTAGTACAACGAGGTTTATCTCCAAGAGAATTACTAGAAAGTTCTAAATTAATGTCGGAATATATTGGACAGCTATTGCTTCGCGAAAATCGTTCGGTTTGGATTGCACAACGAGAAGGAAGAACGAAAGACGGAAACGATGCAACACACTCAGGCGTTTTAAAAATGCTTGGAATGGGTTCTGACGAAAAAAATCTAATTGATTATTTCAAAAAAATAAAAATTGTTCCCGTTTCTATTTCTTACGAATATGATCCGACAGATGCTTTGAAAATGCCTCAATTAATGGCTGAAGCCAATGCTGAGAAATATATCAAAGAAAAAAATGAGGATTTTATCACTTTAATCAGCGGGATTATTGGGCAAAAAAAACGTATTCATATTCACGTTGGTGATGTTTTAAATTCCGAATTGGACAATATTGCTACAGAATTTGACAACAATAACAAACAAATTCAAGCTTTGGCACAAGTAATTGACGATTCCATTTTGCAGAGTTATAAACTTTGGCCAACCAATTATATTGCTTACGATTTACTTCATAAAACAGATAAATTCAAAAATTTATATACTGAAAACGAAAAATCTCTTTTCGAAAGACGTTTAGAAATGCGAATTGACGAAAGTAATTCGCAAATCGTTGAAAGCTTTTTGGCGATGTATGCCAATCCTGTGGTTAACAAATTGAAATATGAAAATGCCATCTAAACCTAACATTCTTTTACTTTATACTGGAGGAACAATCGGTATGATGAAAGATTTTGAAACTGGTGCTTTAAAAGCATTTGATTTTAAAAAATTGTTAGAAAAAATTCCCGAATTACAACAATTAGATTGCCATATTGAAACCATTTCATTCGAAAAACCTATTGATTCATCCAACATAAATCTGGAACATTGGATTTCTATTGCTAGCATCATTGAGGAAAATTATTCCACTTTTGATGGATTTGTTGTTCTTCATGGTTCGGATACCATGTCGTATTCTGCATCAGCATTGAGTTTTATGCTAGAAAACCTCAACAAACCTGTGGTTTTTACTGGTTCACAATTACCGATAGGCGATTTGAGAACGGATGCAAAAGAAAACTTAATTACGGCAATTCAAATCGCTTCACTGCAACAAAAAGGAAAACCCGTAATTCAAGAAGTTGGTCTTTATTTTGAATACAAATTGTATAGAGGCAACCGAACAACCAAAATTAACGCCGAACATTTTAATGCTTTTTCCTCTCCTAATTTTTCTCCTTTGGCAGAATCTGGAGTACATTTAAACGTAAATTCGAATGTAATTTTAAAACAACAAACGAATAAAAAATTAATTGTTCACAAAGATTTAGACAACAATGTTGTTATACTGAAGATGTTTCCTGGTATTAACGAAACGATTTTATCAGCCGTTTTTTCAATTCCAAACTTAAAAGGAATTGTTTTAGAAACCTATGGTTCAGGAAATGCGCCAACAGAAGAATGGTTTGTTTCAATTTTGAAAAAAGGAATTAAAAAAGGATTGCATATCATCAATGTAACCCAATGCTCCGGTGGAAGTGTCAATATGGGACAATATGAAACAAGCACACAATTGAAAAAAATAGGTTTAATTTCTGGAAAAGACATCACAACTGAAGCTGCCATCACCAAATTAATGTATTTACTTGGTCAAAATGTTGCGCCTACAGTTTTCAAAACTATTTTTGAAACTTCACTTCGTGGAGAAATGGCTTAATAAATTGACAAACTAACTTTTTTTACTGAAAAAATTTGTTGTTCTTTGCATCCACAAAAAAAGAGAGGTGTCCGAGTGGTTGAAGGAGCAAGCCTGGAAAGTTTGTATATGGGTAACTGTATCGTGGGTTCGAATCCCATCCTCTCTGCAATTTTTTTAAATTAAAAAATTTCTTCTAAAGCTTTTTCTATAGTTGAATACACTTTTTCTAGCTGTTGATTTTCAATAATATAAGGTGGTAAAATATAAACGATATTACCAACTGGTCTCAATATCACTCCATTTTCAATAAAAAAATGATAGAGCTTATTTCTAAAATTTCCATAATAACTTTCTTGACTTTCTCTTTTAATTTCCAAAGCAAAAATTACTCCTAAAACTCTTGTTGTTTGTACTCTTGGATGTAATTTTATTTTTTCTTGAAAACTTAAATGACTTTGATTAACACGAAGAATATTAGCTTCAATTTCATCTGTTTGTAATAAAGAAATACTTGCTAAAGCTGCGGCACAACCTGTTGGATTTGCTGTAAAAGTATGTCCATGAAAAAGTGCTTTGTTAGTGTCATCATCATAAAATCCATCAAATATTTCTTGACTGAAAGTCGTAATCGCCATCGGGATTGTTCCTCCAGTTAAAGCTTTTGACAGACACATCATATCAGGTTTTTGTTCTAAATAATCACAGGCAAATGTTTTTCCAGTTTTTCCAAAACCGGTCATAACCTCATCGGCAATAGTGAAAACATTATTTTGTTTGCAAATAGTAATTAATTTATCCAAAACTTCAGGTTGATACATCACCATTCCTGCCGCACCAAGAACTAAAGGTTCAAAAACAAAAGCAGCAAATTCGTTAGTTTCAACTAATTTTTTTAGTGCTTTGATTGACTTATCTTCGTTACCATTAGTTGGAACCGGAATTCGAACCACTTCCAGCAACGAACCTTTAAAAGCTTCTGTAAAAAATGTAATTCCGCTAGCGGCCATTGCACCAAAAGTATCACCATGAAAAGCATCTTCAAAAGCAATGATTTTTAACTTTTTAATTCCTTTATTATAATTGTATTGTAAAGCCGAT
This sequence comes from Flavobacterium dankookense, assembly GCF_004362665.1. Lineage (GTDB taxonomy): Bacteria > Bacteroidota > Bacteroidia > Flavobacteriales > Flavobacteriaceae > Flavobacterium > Flavobacterium dankookense. Next base: position 321,107 of record NZ_SNXR01000014.1, read on the forward strand.
TTTATAGCAATTTCTACAGCTGTTGAGCCATTATCAGAATAGAAGATTTTCTTTTGATTTGAAGGTAAAATTTCCATCAATTTTTCAGACAACTCAACTGCTTTGTTATGCGTAAATCCACCAAAAAGAACATGTTCTAAAGTGGTTAACTGCTTGTAAATAGCATCAGCAATTACTTGATTGGAATGTCCAAACGGATTTACCCACCAAGAAGCAATAGCATCGATGTATTCATTGCCATTTTCATCCCAAAGCAATGCGTCTTTTCCTTTAACAATTGCCGGAAAATCGGCTGCTGTTTTATGTTGTGTATAGGGATGCCAATTGTGTTTTTGATCGCGTTTTGAAAAATTCATTTTACTAGAATATAGAAAATAGAGAATAGAATACAGACTATTCGCTAAATGTTTTTGCAAAGATAGGTAAGTCTGTTTTCTTTATTCTATTTTCTATTATCTTATAATGATAAAAGTGAATCACGAAATTGATCAGCATAATATTGAATTACATTTTGGTCAAAATAAGGTTCGTTGTCAATTCTTCCAATGAATTTTGCTTTGGTTTTAGACAATATTATTTCCTCTGTAGCTTGATTTTCATCACCTGAAAAAATAATTCCTGCTAGTTTTAGATTCCGACTTTTTAATGCTTCAAATGTCAATAAGGTATGATTAATGCTTCCAAGATAATGACGAGAAACTAGAATTATTTTGTAATCGGGTTGAATTAAATCAATAATGCAATCGTTATCATTTAAAGGAACAAGAATTCCACCTGCGCCTTCAATCACGAGATGATTGGTTGTTTTTGGTTCTATTATTTTTTTTATATCGATGGTGATTCCATCAATTTTTGCAGCTAAATGTGGACTTGCTGGAGTTTTCAGTTCATAAGCGTTTGGATGAACTACTGACTTTTGACTTTTGACTTTTGATTTTACTTTATGACTATCGGAATTGTCTAAATCTCCTGCTTGGATTGGTTTCCAATAATCGGCTTCGAGTGCTTGGGTTACAATGGCTGATGTGATGGTTTTGCCTACATCTGTTCCAATTCCTGTGATGAATAGTTTCATAGTATTAACTAAATTCAAATTTACATGATTGACATTTATACTTATATCTAGAATAAAAAGGAATTAAAACTATCAATATTGAAAACAGTAAGGTAAGTAATGATTTGAAATCATTAATTGAAGTTACCATTTCTATCTGTTCTTCATTGCATTTAGGACACTTCATTAATTTATTATTTTCATCTAAAGAAAAATCACTTATTTGAGAAAGAATAAATTTTGCTTTTTCTTCATTCTCAAAATTTACGAAAAGTTTAACTCCGCCAACAGCATTACTGTATAGAGGATTTGAGTCTACAGTGTTATTATCCATAATAAATACCTCAATTTCTTCTGACTCTAATTTACTTTTATAAATCAAAGCCTCAGAAGTATATTGGTAACGTCCAATTAATTTAAAAGTTTCTTCCATATCTCTAAAACACAAAACTACTCAATAACTTCAATACTCCAGAAATTTCTTTTTCAGAATTATAGGAATGCAGACAAAAACGCAATCGTTCTTGACCTTCTGGAACGGTTGGTGAAAGAATTGGTTTTACATCAAAACCTTTTTCTTGTAATTGATTTGCGATTGCTTTTACCTTCTCATTTCCTGGAATTATGGCGCATTGAATGGATGATTTGCTATAAACAAATAAAGGTTTTAAACCCAATTGCATTTTCTCTTGATTAAAGAAATGGATGTTATTTCTAAGATTTTGAATGGCTTCTTTTTCGTCTTCTAAATGTTGGTAAGCTATTAAAATGGTTGCAACAGAATGAGGAGAAAGTCCTGTGGTATAAATAAAACTTCGGGCAAAATTGACTAAAAAGTTTTTCAATTCCTGACTTCCTAAAATGGCTGCGCCGTGACAACCTAATCCTTTTCCGAAGGTCATAATTCGAGCAAAAACTTTGTCTTGTAATCCTTGATACTGAACTAAACCTTGTCCTCCAGAAATTTCGGAATTACCAAAAACACCTATTGCATGTGCTTCATCAATCACTAAATGGCAATTGAACTTTTCGGAAAGATGTACTAATTCTTCAAGATTGGGTGAGTCGCCATCCATGGAGAAAACGGATTCGGTGACAATAAATATTTCAAAAAAAACACCTCGACTGCGCTCGGTGTGACAACCATTTAATCTTTTTTCTAACTCTTCAAAATTGTTGTGCTGAAATTTATATGATTTGGCATTACTCATTTGAATTCCGTCGCGGATTGAGGCGTGACATAGTTCATCGTATAGAATAACATCATTTCGTTGCGGAACGGAACTGAAGAAACCGACATTGGCATCGTAACCGGAATTAAAAATCAACGCTGTTTCCGATTGATGAAAACGAGCTATAACTTCTTCTGTGATTTGATATAGATTGTGATTTCCTGAAATTAATCGAGAACCTGTTGCGCCATTTATTTTTATATTATTTTCTAAAAGGTATTCGTGTGTTTGGTTGAAGATTGTTTCGGACTTTGCAAAACCGAGATAATCGTTGGATGAAAAATCAACTAAATCTTTGTAAACAGGCAGTTTTCGAAATGCATTATTTTGCTCTCGTTGTTGGAGTTTTTGGCTTAATGCTTTTGGGAAGTTTTTCATAGATTACAAATGTAGAGAAAGTTGATGAAAAATTTTAGCAGGATAAATTTCAAATGTAGCAGATTTTAGCCCAGATAGAAGTGGAAAGCATTTTGGCCTTAAAACTTATTTTTCTTGGTTTAAAAAAGCGACTAACAGAAGCTCTTTTTTAACCGTAGAAAAATTGTTTTTAGGGTAAAATCTTGGAACGAATAGCTGGATTAGCTTCAAATGAAAAAGCCAAACATTACTGCTTGGCTTTCTTACTTTATTTTTACTTCGTACAGTTCGCTACGCTCGGGTGAATTGTCTTAGTCGGCTAAAACAATTACTTTATTGTCTTTCATTTCAATAGTTCCTGAGTTGATTTGCAACGTGTAGTTTTGATCGTTCACTTTGGTGAATTTTTCAACTACGTCTTTTTCAAATTTAAAACTAGTGGCGGCAATTTGTACTGTTCCTTGTTTTAAGATAGAAACTATTGGTGCGTGGTTGTTCAATATTTGGAATGAACCATCAACACCTGGCAAGGAAACCGAAGTAACTTCGCCTTTGAATAATGTAGCTTCTGGTGATACTATTTCTAAAATCATAATTAATTTAATTACGAATTTGAAATTACGAATTACGAAAATTTATAATTCGTAATTTGTAATTCATAATTCTATTAAGCTTCTGCTAACATTTTTTGTCCTGCTTCGATAGCGTCTTCGATTGTTCCTTTTAGGTTGAAAGCTGCTTCTGGCAAGTGGTCTAATTCACCATCGATAATCATGTTGAATCCTTTGATAGTATCTTTAATATCAACTAAAACTCCTGGAATACCTGTAAATTGTTCAGCAACGTGGAATGGTTGAGATAAGAATCTTTGAACTCTACGAGCACGAGATACAGAAAGTTTATCTTCTTCAGACAATTCTTCCATACCAAGGATAGCGATAATATCTTGAAGTTGTTTGTATTTTTGAAGAATTTCTTTTACTCTTTGTGCACAATTGTAGTGTTCGTCACCTAAAATTTGAGCTGTAAGAATTCTTGAAGTTGAATCTAGTGGATCAACCGCAGGATAAATACCTAACTCAGCAATTTTACGAGACAATACAGTTGTAGCATCAAGGTGAGCAAATGTTGTTGCTGGTGCTGGATCGGTTAAGTCATCCGCAGGAACGTAAACCGCTTGTACAGATGTAATCGAACCTTTATTAGTAGAAGTAATTCTTTCTTGCATTGCACCCATTTCTGTTGCTAATGTTGGTTGATAACCTACCGCAGATGGCATACGTCCTAAAAGAGCTGATACCTCAGAACCTGCTTGTGTAAAACGGAAGATATTATCAACAAAGAAAAGTACGTCTTTACCTTGATCAGAACCTGCACCATCACGGAAATATTCAGCGATAGAAAGTCCAGATAACGCAACACGTGCTCTTGCTCCTGGTGGTTCGTTCATTTGTCCGAAAACGAAAGTAGCTTTCGAATCTCTCATTCCTAATTTATCTACTTTAGACAAATCCCATCCACCGTTTTCCATAGAATGCATGAAATCTTCACCGTATTTAATGATACCTGATTCTAACATCTCACGCAATAAGTCATTTCCTTCACGTGTTCTTTCACCTACTCCTGCGAATACTGAAAGTCCACCGTGACCTTTTGCAATATTATTAATCAACTCTTGAATCAATACTGTTTTACCAACTCCAGCACCACCGAATAATCCGATTTTTCCACCTTTTGCATAAGGCTCAATCAAATCGATTACTTTGATACCAGTAAATAAAACTTCTGTAGAAGTTGATAAATCTTCAAATTTTGGAGCTGGTCTGTGGATTGAAATTCCGTCATTACCTGCTTTAGGCAAATCTCCTAATCCATCAATTGCATCACCAATAACGTTGAATAAACGTCCGTAAACGTCTGCTCCTATTGGCATTTGAATTGGTGCGCCAGTTGCATTTACAGCTGTTCCTCTACTCAAACCATCGGTTGAGTCCATAGAGATTGTACGAACTGTATTTTCTCCAATGTGAGATTGAACTTCAAGAACTAATTTAGTTCCGTTTGCATTATTGATTTCTAATGAATCATAAATTTTTGGTAACTCAACATCTTTAGTATCAAATACTACGTCAACTACTGGACCGATGATCTGCGAAACTTTTCCTATTGCTTTTGACATTATTTATGTATTTATTATATAGCTATTTAGGTTTGAAAAAAACACCTCTTTTTTCAGAGTGCAAAGGTAAATTTTCTATTTTAAAAATCAATATTTATTTTAATAAAAAAGAGTATTTTTTTAATAAGCATAAAAAAAACCATCTCTTGTTAACTAAGAGATGGTTTTTTTTGATTTTTAGAGTATCTATTGTAAAACTGGTGGAAACATAATTCTGTAATCAGAAAACTTTACCCCTTTGAGGTTGGAGCCATATTTTGAATTAATAGATTTTATAAATTCATTGGCAATTAATGCATATCCTCTAGGCGATGGATGAATTCCATCCAAAGAGAAAGCGCCACCTGAAACATAAGTTGAATTCAAAGTATAACCGCTATCAGAAATACCTGTCGTACTTAATCTTGCCATAATATCTTTAGCATTAACAAAAGCTAAATCGTTTGCAGTAGCTGCAGCTTCAATTGTTGCGTTATAACCATTAGTTGCAGCTTCTATTTCTGTAACTTCTGAAGGTATTAAAACATATCTATCAGGAAGTGGGAAAGTAACGCCTAACTGTCCTAATAATGAAGGAGCTGGAGATGCTATTCCGTCTTGAGCAACTGAAGGAAGACGTCCAATTCTTGTAGAAGCACTTAAACAAATTAAGTCTGTTGGACGTGTTTGTCTTGCTCGACCAAATACTTGACCTAATAATGTTCCTTGTGCAGTTGCTTGTGGTACTGGAACTCCTTGTAATATTAAACCTTGAGTTATAACCTGAGTTAAAGGTATAGTTAAATCAGCTAAAGTTTCATCAACCATTAGCATAGGATTATTTCCAGTTGAAGATAAAAGATTTATTCTATTTCCTTGACCTAAAAAAGTAAGTGCATTAAGAAGTGGTCCATATAACTGAGTATTTAAGGCATTAACTTGATTAACATTATTTACTGTTAAATTACTTTGAGTTAATTGGTCATATTTTATAACATAGAAGTAAGGTAATGTTGTAACGTATGGTAAATTAGCGATAACTCCTTTGCGGCCGCCTGCAGTCATTTGAGAGATTAAAGTATTATATGCGCTGTCAAAAGTGGTTTGTGGTGTTAATGGATTAACCGTTTCGTCTCCACCAGCAGTAGCATATCCCAATTCATCATTTCCACCAATCCATAGCGAAAAGAAAGTTGGCGATTGACTTAATGCATCAGCTAAAACTGTGGTTCCTGCATTTGATGCAAAACGAGCAAAATATGGATTACCAGCAGCACTTCCATAACCTGGAGTAACTAAATGAAAACTTTTTGCCCCTGGAATACCCATGTTATTAAAAGTACTTCCTAGAGAATTAAAAGTTGTAGAAGAAACTTGACTGTATGGTGGTAAAGCGACTGATGAAGGCGAAGGACTTTGTCCTGGACCAGCTGGTGGAGCCAAATAAAGTCTTGGTGTGTAAATGGAACTACCTAAAAATCCACCAACGTTATCTGCCATAAAAGGAGTCGTGAAATCACCACCTCCAACAAGAGAAAATTGTTGCGCTAGAATATTTGGATAAGCACCTTTTTGTGCCTCTATAAATAAAGCACCATCACTAAATCCTGCTGCAAATGAGTCACCAAGTGCGACATATTTAGAAAAATCAGCAGAACCCGCAGTTAATGGCAAACCGTCAGCGGTATCATTAACAACGACCTTTTCATCATCACTACAAGCTATTAAGGTCACTGATGCCAGAAATAGCCATTTAATATTTTTTATCATGATATTTTAAATTTTAAATTATTATTAAGGAGTTACCGTCCAAGAAACGAAATATTGTTGACCAATTAATCCTGCTCCTAATACTTGACCATATTCTCTACCACCAATATTTGTAGCTCCAACTTTAATTATAGACTTTAAAGATTTTAGAGAATAATTAGCTTGTACATCAATAACTGTTGCTTCTTCGATGATACCATCAGCAAAAGACGACTCCCATTCGTATTCTGTATTCCATCTCGCGCTTAATGACAATCCAAGATTTCCAATTAATTTATCATTACTAATTGTTCCTTTTACTCTGTGTTTAGGCGTATTGAAACTTGCTTCAAAACCTGGATCTGATGCTTGATCAAAATCAAAATCAGCAAAATTGTAGTTTGCGCTTAGTTCAAAATCTTTATATACTTTTTTGGAAACTCCCAATCCAAAACCTACAGAAGTTATTTCTGATTTTGTATTTGTATACACTTGGTATTCTCTAAAGTCTCTATTAGATAATGCTTGTGCCGCTGAACCAGGAGCTACATTAGTAGGACTAGTTTCGGCAGTACCAAAATAAGGCGCAATTACAAGATTATTACCAATAAAGTCATTGTATATATTATAATATCCATTAACATCTATTGAGAAACCTTTAACATTTCCTCTATATCCCAAATCAAAAGCTTTGACTGTTTCAGGCTTAACTAAGTTTGGAGTTGCTTTCACAAGAAGAGTAGCTGCATTTGCCAAACCTGATGGTGGTCCAGATCTGTATGTATTATCAAATGCATTAAATGACTCAATAGTAAATGAATTTAAATAAGCAGCTTCTCCGGTTAGAGTAGCGAAACCACCACCACTTTGAGGAGATATTGGTAATGTTTCTGTAAAACGGGTTAAGTTATCAGGTGCTGAACCAATTAAAACTCTGTTTCCAATATTGAACCCTATGTATTGGTCTTGAGTTACTGGATTTCTAAAACCTGTTTGAAATGAACCTCTAAAATTATGATTTTTTTGTTCATCCGCAGAATAAACAAATGAAACTCTTGGAGAGAAATTACCATCAAAATTTTGAGCTTTATCGTATCGAACAGAACCTGTTAATTTTAATTTATCATTTAATAGCTTTTTTTGAACTTGGGTATAGACACCATATTCATCATAGTTTATTGGTCCTGATGCATCTGTATAAATCCTTCCTCCAGAATCTAATCTATATGCTCTGTAAGAACCACCAACTTGGATTTCTGCTGGTTTAAATAAATCTCTAAAATTGTAGTTTGCATCTGAATGATAAATAGTTGAATTATCAACTAATTTAGATCCTTGTAGCACATCTGGATTAGCAATTACTTCATTGAAAGCTTGTTTAAAAGCTGGTGTTCCTGGTATTAATCTTCCAGTATCGGCAACACTTCTAGCATAAGCATGAGCTTCAGCAGGTGTAGTACCAACATTAGGAACTAAACCTAAAGTTGCAGCTCCAAAAGCTCCACCATATTCAGAAAACCACTGTTGATCGGATTTCCATTTTCTATTAATATTTAATGCAGTAAATGTCATGTCATAAGATTTACCACCATCTTCAGTAGTTGTATAACCTCTCAAGAAAAAGTTCTTCCCTTTCAGTTCTAATTTATGTTGTTGCATAAAAAATCCATTCAAGTTATATCTACTTGCACCTTGATATATGGAATTTCCAAAACCAAATTTAGATTGCCAAATAATTTCTATATCATTATCCCAAGGTTTGAAGTGTAACGAAAAATCAATTTTTGAATTTTGAACTTTACTCTCTGTTAAATCGGTTTCATTATAACCAGTTCTAGTGATATCTTCATTTGGCAACAAATTGTATGCGGTTGAACCAAAAGGGTTTCTATTCTTAAGATTTAATTTAGCTTCATCACCATAAACATTTATACCATTATAACTATGATGACTTCTATCTCTTCCTTCAACAGAAATATCATCATAATTTGTTGCAAACCAATCTGTTCCATTCATAAATGTAAAGTTAGCTTTTGCAGCAAAATGTTTTGAAAATGCATGTGCTACACGGACACCATAATCATAGTATAAATTATTTCCTGCTGCATTTTGACTTGTCATACCGTATTTTGCATAGGCTGTTATTCCTTGACTTGTAAATGGACTTTGACTGTTCATGAATAAAATTCCATTAAAAGCATTTGCGCCATATAAAGCTGATGAAGCACCAGGAAGTAATTCAACGCTTTGTACATCTATCTCAGAAATTCCAATTAAGTTCCCTAAAACAAAGTTTAAAAGAGGTGAAGAATTATCCATTCCATCAACTAATTGCAAGAAACGTGTATTTGCAACCGTTGCAAATCCACGAGTATTGATTGATTTAAATGACATACTGCTTGTATTCATTTGAACCTCTTTCAGGTTTTCTAAACCATCGTAAAAAGTTGGAGAAGCTGATTTTTTGATGTCTTTGATAGTCATCCTTTCAATTGTAACAGGAGATTCCCTGATTTTTTCAGGCGCACGCGATGCAGAAACAACAATTTCATCTAATTGTGTTTCTTGCTCAGACATTACAGCAGTAATTTTTTGATTGTTTGATGTAATGCTAACTGTCTTTGATCCATAACCCACTGTAGAAATTTCAATTTCAAAAGGTGGCTTTTTGGAAGTTGATAGTGTGAAATTACCATCTAAATCTGTAATGGTTCCTGTAGATTCTCCTTGAACCTTAACATTTGCACCAGGAACTGGTTCGTTTTTACTGTCTTTTACCGAACCTGAGACTGTTGTTTGAGCAAAAGATATGCTGCAAAAAAACAATGACACGATAAATAAATAAATCTTCATTTGGTTTTTAATTTTGTTGGTTTATGTAGCCAAAGTACAAATATTTTTTTTACATTTTCAAAAAAAACAACCTATTTTTCACAATTATATAATTATACGATGCTAATTTGTTCGTTTACTAATAATTCCATTTTTATCTTTTTATTAACGTTTTGGCAATTTTGATAAATAAAATACTATGCGTAACTAATATTTCGGATTTTCATTTCATTAATGATAATTTTTTCCACAAAAAAAGCGAGATTACTCTCGCTTTAAAAATTATACTATTTTATTATTTTTTATTCAACTGTAACTGATTTTGCCAAGTTTCTCGGTTGGTCAACATTACAACCTCTCATTACGGCAATATGATATGATAATAATTGCAATGGAATTGTTGTTATTAAAGGCGATAAAGCATCTGAAGTCTCAGGAATTTCAATTATATGATCTGCTAATCCTCTTACTTGTGTGTCTCCTTTTGTAACAATAGCAATGATTTTTCCACTTCTAGATTTTATCTCTTGGATATTACTTACTACTTTGTCATAATGACCTTGTTTAGGTGCAATTACTATTACTGGCATTTGTTCATCAATTAATGCGATTGGTCCATGTTTCATTTCTGCGGCTGGATAACCTTCCGCATGAATATAGGATATCTCTTTTAATTTCAAAGCGCCTTCCAATGCTACAGGGAAATTATATCCTCTTCCCAAATAAAGACAATTTGTGGCATCTTTATATATCGCTGCAATTTCTTTGGCTTTATCATTAGTCAATAATGCTTCGGCAACTTTTTCTGGAATAATTTCTAATTCTTGCAAATATCTGAAATAATCAGAATTTGAAAGTGTTCCTTTTGCTTTTGCTAAACGCAACGCAATCATAGTTAACACAGTGATTTGTGTTGTAAATGCTTTTGTTGAAGCAACTCCAATTTCTGGTCCTGCGTGAGTGTATGCTCCAGCATGAGATTCTCTAGAAATTGATGAACCAACTACATTACATACTCCAAAAACAAACGCTCCTTTTTCTTTAGCTAATTTTATAGCAGCTAATGAATCGGCTGTTTCTCCTGATTGTGAAATTGCTATTACAACGTCTTTCGAAGTTATAATTGGATTTCTATATCTGAACTCTGATGCATATTCTACCTCAACAGGTATTCTTGCAAATTCTTCAATGATATATTCTGCTACTAATCCTGCATGCCAAGATGTTCCACAAGCTACAATTAAGATTCTTTCTGCTTGAAGGAATTTTTCAATATTATCTTCAATTCCAGCCATTTGAATAATTCCTTCGTTGGCATGAAGTCTTCCTCTGTAAGTATCTTTGATTACATTTGGTTGCTCATAGATTTCTTTTAGCATGAAGTGATCATAACCACCTTTTTCAATCTGCTCCAAATTCATTTGAAGTTCCTGAATATATGGATCAACTAAAGAGTCATCTTTGATTTTTCTTATTTTTAATGCTTTGTGCAAACGTACAATTGCCATTTCTTCATCTTCCAAATAAATAGCGTTTGAAGTATATTCAATAAACGGAGATGCATCAGAAGCAATGAAAAACTCATCTTTTCCAACTCCAATTGCTAATGGACTTCCTAATCTTGCCACAACAATTTCATCTGGTTTTTCTACATCAAAAACACAAATAGCATAAGCTCCAACAACTTGATTTAAAGCAATTTGAACTGCTTTTCCTAGTTTGATGTTTTCTTTTTTCTTTACTTCTTCAATAAGATTGATAAGCACTTCAGTATCCGTATCAGATTGAAATGTATATCCTCTTTTGATTAATTCTTTTTTTAATGGCTCATAATTTTCAATGATTCCATTGTGAATTATAGCCAGTTTACCAGAGTTAGATAAATGTGGATGTGAGTTTACATCATTTGGAACTCCATGAGTTGCCCAACGTGTATGTCCCATTCCAACAGTAGCTTTTGAGGAAGCAATTTCTTTTGATTTTTCTTCAAGGTCAGAAACTTTTCCTTTGGTCTTTGATACTTTTAGTCCACTTTCATCATACAACATGATTCCGGCACTATCGTATCCTCTATATTCTAATCTTTTTAGTCCTTTTATAACTATAGGATAAGCTTCTCTATATCCTATATATCCAACAATTCCACACATAATTTTTTGGTATTAATCAGGTTTTGTATAATAAATTTCTAGTTTTAGTCTTTTGTCTGCTGGAGCATCCAAACTTGAGCCATAAAGTATTGTTCCTACTGGAGATAATACTGACATGGTTGGTGCGCTATTCGTATTTGAATTAGGAGTTTTCAATTTTGAAAATGCTGCATTGTTGATTGTTTCGGTAACAGCTAATCCTAATCTAACATTAGTCGAATCGTTTTTAATTAAATTTCTAATATGGTTCGTTAATCTGATTTTGTATTTGTGTCCTTTATTTTCAACTTCATCTGTTGCTTCGTCTTTAATTTGTTTTACTACGCTTCCATCTTCATTCAATAAAATACCACCATGTACAAACTTATTTCTCTTTGGGTAAGTTCCGTTTGTAGTTCCGTCTAATGCATAATCAATTAAGACTCTATTATTATTCAAATCATACAACATTAACCTGTTAGGCTCAATTGACTTTAAATTAGACATAGAAGTTTTGTCAACATAGAATGTTAAATTGGCTTCATTAATCAGCCAAGTTTTAGCTTTTGAATAATATACACTTGAACCGTCTGAATTTACATTACCATATCTCAAATCATCTAATTCGTCTGAAACACCATTTGGAGTATTTTTTCTTAGATACAATACATTTCCACTTGTATCTTTAATTTGATTTCCACTTCCGTCTAATGCTGGTGAATATCTGTATAAATCTGTTGTTCCAAATAAATCTATAACCGCTATTGAACCTTGTCCACCTTTTAGAAAAAGTTTACTTGCTTCTGCAGTTGAACTCATTGCTGATTGATAATCTGTATTTTCATTTGAGTTTGATTGTAAACTAACAGTGTTTCCAGTCATGTTTAAAACAAGTGTTTTTTTAACTTTATCTACTTTATATTCGTTTACAGTCGTTGTTGTAGGATTGTCAGGTGTTATTTTGTCTTCTTCATAAAAAATAGTAACATTACCTCCTTTGAAGTTAATCATTGCCATATTCCCAGGATTTCCAATGCTTTCTGCTTTGAAATACAATCCTCTGAAATAGTTTTTAAAAACGGAGTTGTTAGCCAATTGTCCACTTGGCGCATTTATTATTTTATTGTAAAAAACACTTTTATTTAAATTTAATCGCATCGAAGGCACACTTCTAGTTGCTACATCTTCTCCATCTTCATCCTTTACGGTTGTTCTGTGTTCTCTTTTATCAAAATAAAATTGAGAGTTTTCTCTACCGTCTGTGTTGTTAGGATGATTAGTTGGTCTATCATTCAATAAAACAGGAATCTTGTTATTTTCAACATCTTGATTATCAGTATAAAAAAGTTGTTGACCAGTAAGTGATTGACTTGGATCTAAATCTCTTAGAAAAAAATTAGATTGATAAATACTCAATTTAAATCTAGAACCACTTGCTCCATAAATAGAATCTAATCGATATGTTTTTTTACCATCACTATCGGTAGAATTCAATTTACTGAAGTAAGGAATGTTCAATACAACGCTATCTACCACAGGAAGATCTACATATTTTGTTGGATCAACATTATTAAATGTTGGATTTACTGTAGCAAGTTCGAGTTGAGTCACAAAACTAGCTGTCGTAGTTCCAAAAGGTGGATTATCAAATATTCCCAATGGATTAATTGGCAAATTGTTACTTGCAATAGCATCTAACTTTTGGTTATACGATTTTACCGTAGCGTCTGTGTAATCATCAAAAAGATAATGATCGTTATCACCACCAACTATGTCAGTTCCAATCTCATTAAAATCTTTATCACAAGAAGTTAATAGAACAATTGATAATAAAACAACAATTTGTTTAAAATAGGTATGTAAATTCATTTGGGTAAAAAATATTAAAGCAAACTTTTGTAAAACTCTGTGTATGCCGAAGCAAAATTTTCTTTGGCGGTGAAAGGTAAAAAAGGTTTTTGTGAAGATTCTATAAAATTTGTTAAACTTGTCGAAATACTCGATGAAGCGACAATTATACCATCAGAATGGTTGATAGCCGACATGATTAAATTATCATAATTAGGTGCTTCTAATTCTTTTACAGCTTCGTGTGGAATGTTATCAAACTTAACTTTATTTATCATTTCTGCATCCAAAGTTCCGTCAAATGACTGTCCATAAACCGATGTTATAATTTTTGTTTCAGAAAAAAGCGCTTCATTTTTATAAAAATGTTTCATATAAACTGGAAGCATACTTGCCATCCAACCATGAACATGAATGATATCTGGAACCCAATTTAGTTTCTTAACCGTTTCAACAACACCTTTTGCAAAAAAAATCGCTCTTTCGTCATTGTCTGGGTACAAAACGCCATCTTCATCTGTGAAAGTGGCTTTTCTTTTAAAATACTCATCGTTATCAATAAAATAAACCTGAATTCTTTCTTTAGGAATTGATGCTACTTTTATAATCAAAGGCATGTCTAAATCATTCACCACCAAATTCATACCCGATAATCGGATAACTTCATGCAATTGATGTCTTCTTTCGTTAATATTGCCATATCTTGGCATAAAAATTCTAATCTGTCCGCCTTGATCATTAATCATTTTTGGAACATCATACGACATTAAAGAAACCTCATTTTCAGCCAAATACGGCACTACTTCAGATGATACATACAATATCCTCTTGTCTTCCATAATCTATTTTAATTTATTTATTGGCAATAAAAAGCATGCAAAAGTACAAAATTTTATGGAGTTATTTATGAAAATAGTAAGTTTGCAACTCATTTACAAAAGCGTATGCTCATTTTTAACACTAATAATGAATTAGTTTCTCATTTAAAATCGGTTACTAACTCAAAAACTTCAATAGGTTTTGTACCAACAATGGGTGCGTTACACCAAGGTCATTTATCGCTATTAAAGACTGCTTTAAAGCAAAATTCATTAGTTGTAATAAGCATTTTTGTAAATCCTACACAATTTAATAATCCCGAAGATTTAGCAAAATATCCTAGAACTCTGGATGCTGATGTAGAAAAAACAAAAAAAGTTTCTTCTGAAATCATTGTTTATGCACCAAGTGTAAATGATATTTATGAAGGAAAAACCGTTTCTCAACATTTTGATTATGATGGAATTGAAAACCAAATGGAAGGAAAATTTCGTCCAGGACATTTTAATGGTGTTGGTACAATTGTAAAACGTCTTTTTGAAATAGTAAAACCAACCAATGCTTATTTTGGCGAAAAAGATTTTCAACAACTTCAAATTGTAAAAAAACTGGTTTCTAAATATAAAATTCCTGTCAATATCGTTGGTTGTCCTATACATAGAGAAGCAAACGGTTTAGCTATGAGTTCACGCAACGAAAGGCTTTCCTCCGATGAACGAAAAGAAGCAGCAATGATTTATCAAACCATTTTGGAAGCTAAAAAACAATTTGGTACAAAATCTGCTACCGAAGTGACTAAATGGGTAGAAAGAACATTTGCCAAACAAAACCGATTTGAACTAGAATATTTTCAAATTGCCGACGAAGCAACATTATTGCCTTGCGTCAGAAAAAATAAAAATAAAAACTATCGAATATTCATTGCTGTTTTTGTCAACAAAATTCGATTGATTGATACCATTTCAGTAAATTAATTTAACTTTGCCGCATGCAAATACAAATAGTAAAATCTAAAATTCACCGAGTAAAAGTAACTGGTGCCGATTTAAATTATATTGGTAGCATAACCATTGACGAAACATTAATGGATGCCGCTAATCTTATCGAAGGTGAAAAAGTATATATCGTTAATATCAACAACGGCGAGCGTTTTGAAACCTATGCAATTAAAGGCGCAAAAAATTCAGGCGAAATTACACTAAATGGTCCAGCTGCAAGAAGAGTGCAAAAAGACGATATTATTATCATTATGTCGTATGCCATTATGGAATTTGAAGAAGCAAAAACCTTCAAACCTTGGTTGGTTTTCCCTAACGAGAAAGACAATTCTTTGACCTAAAATTTTGAAAAAGCAATTAGGCAAATGGCTCACCATTTTTATTCCTCTTCTTATAGGAATAGGAATTATATACTATCAATTTAACACACTTACTGCCGAGGAAATTGAAAAAATTAAACTGAGTTTTCAAAAGGCAAATTACAACTATATCTTTTTATCGTTAGTAATTGCTTGTGTTGGTTATTGGTCAAGAGCATATCGATGGAAATTTGCGCTCAATCATTTGGGTTATCATACAAAATTTTCAAACAATCTATTAACCGTTTGTGTTTCTTATCTAGTCAATCTAACCGTTCCTCGTTCAGGCGAAATATCTCGTGCTGCTTTAATAAAAAAATATGAAAATGTAGCTTTCGATAAAGCTTTTGGAACCATCGTTGCCGAGAGAATTGTCGATTTATTAATTTTTCTATTATTCGTTTTTATTGGTTTTGTATCACAGTTTGACACTATTTATCAGTTTTTAATGGACAAAAATGTCTCGTTAGAATCATTGATTTACACAGGAATAATTGGAGTGATTTTATTTGTGATTTTTATCGTAATTTGGATTTATGCCGAATGGAAAATCATCAAAAAACTAAAGAAAAAACTATCTGGATTAATAGAAGGAATGACAACCATTTACAAAATGAAAGACAAATGGAAGTATATTTTTCATTCTTTCTTTATTTGGTTTTCATATTTAGCAATGTTTTATGTTGCCAAATTTGCGCTTCCCGAAACTACAGAAATCGGTTTTGATATTGTAATTATGGGATTTGTTTTTGGAAGCTTAGCCATCGGATTTTCGAATGGCGGATTAGGTGCTTATCCTTTTTCAATTGCTTTAATTTTTTCACTTTACGGAATTTCCAATGATGTTGGAACCGCTTTTGGTTGGTTAGTTTGGACATCTCAAACCATTTTAACCATACTTCTTGGTTTGATTTCTTATGTTTTACTTCCTATTCTAAATAGAAATAAATAATTTACTATCTTGCTAATCATTTTTAGCAATGATTTCTATTTAACCAAAAAATCAATTTTCATGAAAAAGCTGTGTGTTCTTTTACTGCTAATTTGCTCCAACAGTTTATTTGCCCAAAAAACAATAGTCGACACTATAACCTCGCAAAAACTCAATGAAGACCGTGAAATAAAAATTTCGCTTCCGCCTTCCTATGACAAAAACAAAACGCAAAAATATCCGCTACTTGTTTTATTAGATGGCGACTTTCTTTTTGAACCTTTCTATGGAACGTTGAGTTATGGTTACTATTGGGATGATTTACCCGAAATAATTATTGTAGCTATTAGCCAAAATAAAAATAACGAACGTGAAGCAGATTGTATGACTGATGCCGATACTGGTTTGCCAACCGAAAAAGGAGAAAAATTCTTTGAATTTATTGGAATGGAATTGATACCAACGATACAAAAAAATTATAGAACAGCACCTTTTAGAATCGTTGCTGGACTTGATGTAACGGCTGGATTTATGAATTGCTACTTGTATAAAGATGATCCTATTTTTAACGCATACATCTCATTAAGCCCAGAACTTCCAACAGGAATGGAAGAACAAATTCCAGAGCGACTAGCAGCAATTCAAAAACGTATTTTTTACTATCACTGTACATCTGATGGCGATTTAAAAAAAATGAGAACTCGCATTCAAGCAATGGATGAAGCGATAAAGAAAATCTCTAAACCTACACTAAATTACAGGTATGAAGATTTTAAAGGCGCATCGCATTATTCATTGGTTCCACATGCAATTCCAAGTGCTTTGTATCAAATATTTTCAGTATATCAACCTATTTCAACAACCGAATTTCAAGAAAAAATTGCAATACTTCCCGAAGGTTACGTTGATTATTTAATTGCAAAATATGATGTTTTAGAAAAAGAATTAGGGCTTAAACTCCAAATCAGAATGAACGATTTCAAAGCTATTGAAGCCGCAATCATAAAAAACAAAGCGTATAATGAATTTGATTTACTAGCGCAATTAGCTGAAAAAAATTACCCAAAAACAATGCTTGCCGATTATGAAATGGCTCAGATGTATGAAAAAAAAGGTGATATAGCTAAAGCAGTTAAGACATACATGAGAGCTTATCAACTGGAAGAAGTAGGTGATTTAACTAAAGACATGATGATTAATCGTGCTGACGAACTAAAAGCAACTTTACCTAAAAAAGGTCAAAAAATGGAAGAACCAGTAATTGAAGAAACACCTGTAGAAGAAGTGCCAACTGAAACTCCTGCTCAAACTCCAACAGAAGAGAAAAAACAAGAATAATTTCAAAAAGAATTACAGCATACATGTCCAAACTAAAAACAACTTTTTTTTGCCAAAACTGTGGAAGTCAATATGCTAAATGGCAAGGTCAATGCAATTCCTGCAAAGAATGGAACACCATTGCTGAAGAAATAATTCAAAAAGAAGAGAAAACATCTTGGAAACCATCAACTGCTGAAAGCAAAAGAGTTTCCAAACCATTAAAAATTAAAGAAATCGATTCGACTCAAGAAGTGCGAATGGATTCAACAGATGGCGAACTCAATCGTGTACTTGGTGGCGGAATTGTTCCTGGTTCATTAATCCTTTTGGGTGGCGAACCTGGCATTGGGAAAAGTACTTTACTATTACAAGTTTCCTTAAAATTACCTTATAAAACCTTATATGTTTCAGGAGAAGAAAGCCAGAAACAAATAAAAATGCGCGCCGAAAGAATAAATCCAAACAGCGAAAACTGTCTTATTCTAACCGAAACCAAAACACAAAATATCTTCCGCCATATTCTTGAAGTAGAACCCGATATTGTCATCATCGATTCCATCCAAACACTTCATACTGATTACATCGAATCAACAGCTGGAAGTATTTCTCAAATTAGAGAATGTACAGCCGAATTAATAAAATTTGCCAAAGAAACGAATGTTCCCGTAATTTTGATTGGTCATATAACCAAAGATGGAAACATTGCTGGTCCAAAAATTTTAGAACACATGGTTGACACTGTATTGCAATTTGAAGGCGATAGAAATCACGTGTACCGAATTTTACGCAGCCTAAAAAACCGTTTTGGATCTACGGCTGAACTTGGAATTTATGAAATGCAAGGTTCTGGTTTACGTGAAGTTTCTAATCCATCGGAAATATTGATTTCGCATCGCGAAGAAGAACTTTCCGGAACAGCAATTGCTTCCACACTCGAAGGAATGCGACCATTAATGATAGAAATCCAATCCTTGGTTTCCACAGCAGTTTATGGAACACCACAACGAAGCACAACGGGTTATAACGCCAAACGACTGAATATGATTTTGGCGGTTTTAGAAAAACGTGCTGGTTTCCGATTGGGAACCAAAGACGTTTTCCTGAATGTTACTGGTGGAATTTCGGTTGATGATCCAGCCATTGATTTAGCTGTTGTTGCCGCTATTCTTTCCTCCAACGAAGATATTGCCGTTGGTAAAGATGTTTGCTTTGCTGGCGAAGTAGGATTGTCAGGAGAAATTCGTCCTGTAAACCGAGTAGAACAACGCATTCAAGAAGCTGAAAAACTAGGCTTTTCAACCATTTTTGTTTCAAAATATAATAAAATTGCAACTCAATTTCCTGGAATAAAAGTGATTTTGGTCTCTAAAATTGAAGAAGTTGTAGAACAATTATTTGGGTAATGAAACCCTATTCAGAAATAGTACAAAATATTCAAACATTGCACGAATTGGGCGAAACCATTCAAGCTGCCTATTTTGTGTTAAAAGAATATGATCTAGAACATCCAAAACTCAAAGGATTTGAACTGAGAGAAAAAGCCAAACCCGAGTATGTTTTAATGACTACCGAAGGAAATTTTGGCGAAAGCCAAATCATAAAAATTCCTGAAAACACTTTTGAATTTGAATTTATTTTGATGCTCAATCTTTTGGCTCACGAAATGGTTCATGTTATTCAAAAATCATCCGAAAATTGTCCTCGCGATAGAAACGAACGCGAGTGGCAAGCGTATTATGAAATGCTGTTTCACAAAATATTTCCATTGGTTCCTAATGCAAAAAGTCATCAACTAAAGTCTTTTGGCAACAAAGCAATCGAATATTATAATCGAATGGAAAAAGACGGCGAACTCCAACAAAAATATGCTACTCAAAAAGCCGAAGTAGAGCATTTGATTTCAAAAATAACCTAGTATTTTTGCCAATCATTCTTAAAATATCCCAATGACAATTATTGACAAAACCATTCAATTTGTAAAACAAAAACTTGAAAATGCTGAAGGTGGACACGATTGGTTTCATATTGAACGTGTGTATAAAAATGCTTTATTGATTGCAAAAGAAGAGGATTGTGATTTGACAGTTGTACAACTTGGCGCATTGCTTCACGATATTGCTGATAGCAAGTTTCACGATGGCGATGAAAGCATTGGTCCAAAAACAGCTAGATTTTTTTTAGAAAAAGAAAATGTTGAGGAAGCCACTATTCAACATATAATTGCTATCATAGAAAATATTTCTTTTAAAGGCGGTAATTTTGAAAAGAAATTTACATCAAAAGAACTCGAAATCGTTCAAGATGCAGACCGACTTGATGCCATTGGTGCTATAGGAATTGCTAGAACATTTAATTATGGTGGTTTTAAAAACAGAGCGTTATACAACCCTGAGATTTTACCAAACTTAACCATGACTAAAGAAGAATATAAAAACTCAGAATCACCAACTCTCAATCATTTCTACGAAAAATTACTATTATTAAAAGATAAAATGAACACCCAAACGGGAAAGAAAATTTCGCTAGAACGTCATGTTTACATGGAAAATTTCCTTTCACAGTTTCTTGCAGAATGGAATGGTGAAAAATAAACAGTAGTTAAAAAACAAATCCTGATTGGAATCAAAATGCGTTGGACTTATCTTTGAAATATAAATTTTGAATGTATGTATGCCTTAGTTGATTGCAACAATTTTTATGTTTCGTGTGAGCGCGTTTTTCAACCGCAACTCAACGGAAAACCTGTTGTTGTGCTATCCAATAACGACGGTTGTATCATTTCTAGAAGTTACGAAGCCAAAGATTTAGGCATTGCCATGGGTGCACCAGAATTTAAAGTGCGTCAAGAGTTAAAGCAACACCATGTTCATGTCTTTTCGTCCAATTATGCTTTGTATGGCGACTTGAGTAATCGCGTGATGACTTTGCTACAAAAATTCACACCACATGTTGAAGTATATAGCATTGATGAAGCTTTTTTAAACTTTGATGGGATGGCAATTGTTGATTATAATGACTATGGTCTACAAATAAAAAGAAGCATACAAAAGTGGTTGAGTTTACCTGTTTGTATTGGTTTTGCTGAAACTAAAGCGTTATCAAAAGTTGCCAATAAAATTGCTAAAAAATACCAAGAAAGAACGAAAGGCGTTTATGTAATTGATACCGAAGAAAAACGAATCAAAGCACTCAAATGGACAAAGATTGAAGATGTTTGGGGAATTGGTTTTCGGTTAACGAAGAAAATGCAAGCCAAAAATATTCTCACTGCCTATGATTTTACATTGCCACATAACGAAAGTTTTATCCAAAAAGAAATGGGAGTCGTTGGTTTACGATTAAAATACGAGTTAGAAGGCAAATCCGTTTTGGAAATGGAAGAACCAAAAGACAAAAAAAACATCGCCATTACCCGAAGTTTTGATGGCAACATTACCACATTAGACGAAATGAAAGAACGCGTATCAACTTTTGCTACCGTTTGTGCAGAGAAACTTAGAAAACAAAAATCATGTTGTTATGGTGTGATTGTCTATTTGCGAAAAGACAAATATAAAGTGCAAGCAAATCGGTATAATTTTTATAAAATGGAACTACTGCCGTTTGCCAGCAATTCTTCTATCACGATTAGCAACTTAGCTGTGAAAATGCTCAAAACCATGTTTGAAGAAGGCGAAATTTATAAAAAAGCAGGTGTTATCGTAACCGAAATTATTCCTGAAGATCAAAAACAGTTTCACCTTTTTGAAGAAGAAAATCCAAAGCATTTACAACTAATGAAGGTCATCGATGATTATCATAAAAAAATTGGTGAACGAAAAATACGTTTAGGCAATCAGGATTTACAAAAAACCTGGAAAATGAAACAAGACCATTTATCAAAAAAATATACAACCAATTTCAAAGAGATTTTAGAAATCAAATGTCAGTAAAAAATAAGATTACTTTTTTTCTTCCCGATTTAGAAAACACTCGAGAATTATATTATTTCTCGGGCGGTATCAAAGCTGGATTTCCCTCACCTGCTGCTGATTTTGATGAATCTAAAATCAGTTTGGATAAAGTATTAGTAAAAAATCATGAAACTACATTCTATGCTAAAGCCAGCGGAACATCCATGATTGGTGCCGGTATTGATGATGGTGATATCATGGTTATTGACCGAAGTCTAGAACCAAAAAACAATAAAATAGCCGTTTGCTTTATTGATGGAGAATTTACGGTGAAACGCATAAAAGTCACCAAAGAAAATGTGTTTTTAATGCCTGAAAATAAAGCATTTCAACCCATTGAAATCACAGAAGAAAACAATCTTATTATTTGGGGAATTGTTACTTATGTCATCAAAAAAGTGTAATAAAAAAAGACCATATCATTTGACATGGCCTTTTTTATTGCAATAATTATAAAAATTATCTAATCACTTTTTTAGTAACTACTGCTCCATCTACTGTAGTGATTTGTACTAACAATACTTCGTTAGATAATCCAGCTGAGATTGTAGTTTGTGTTGCGTTAATAGCTTGTCTTTCTACTAACAATCTTCCTCTGATATCGAATACTTTTACAGCACTCATTTCAAAGTTTCCAGTATTGATTACAAAATCATTCGCTTGATCTTTATAAATCACTACTTGTTTTTCAGTTAATACTGGTGTATCAACATTTAATGCTCCATCTCTATAGACTACTTCAAAACGAGTTCCAAAAGTTCCCGCTTCACTTGTAAAGTTGTAAGCACCTTGAGTTAAATTATGTAAAGATGATACTAAGTTGTCTTTTAAATAAATCGTTTGTCCACTATTGAATACTCCAACTGTATGATCAATTGCAATAGAATAGTTTCCTGCTGTTTCTACTTTCAAACTCATTGGAACAACGTCTGTATCAACAAATGATGCTTTTCCTTGAATTCCTAATTCTTGTCCTTCAACAGTAGATGCAAAAACAGTAGCTGGTGAACCAATATTCATACCATCATATCTATCAATACCATTTGTAGCATATTCTTTATAAGCAACAACCGCTTGAGAGAAAACACCCGCTGCGTTTGTTAAATTCAACCAATACACATCTTGTTCATTATTTTCACGGAAGAACTGATTTGCATTATCATCAACACGTTGGTTGTTATTAAAGACTAAACTAGTTCCTGTTGCTTGAACGAAGAATCCTTGTCCGGCACGGATAACACCTAGTGGATTAACCACGGCTGCTTGTCCGTTGCTTTGGAAAACACCATCATTCCATTGGCAATAAGCATTGTTACTTGTATTATTATTCGTTTCTCTCCAAAAATATAATGACGTAGTAATGTTAGCCGAGTTATCATCAACGAACGCTGTCATGCTAATTGGCGATGGATAAGGATTGCCAACTAAGTTAAATCCTGTTCCTGCCGTACTAAGTGTATAAGGAATATTTCCACTATTTGGAATACCTGTAAATTGACCTGCAAAAGTTGCTGGTGCAGTTGGATGATTCCAAGGAGTACGTATTAAATAACCTTTTGCTGTAGCGAATGGCACATTATTAATATCTGTTCCATTCACTCCATTTGGAGCTACTAATGGTGATGGATATTGCAAACCTGTTAAGTTGAACCCAACAGCATTGCTATATTGATTATTCGTTGTATTATAAGTATAAAAACGATTTGGTAATGTAAACTTAGAAAAAGCATACAATCCTTGATTAGCCACTGGCGAAGACCAAAGAGTGTAATCTTGACGCAATATTGCTGAACTATTTCTGTTTACCGTAATAGCACCAGAGTTTATATTGGTTGTTCCACCTTGCAATAGATTCGCATTATTATTTAAAGTAAAGCTACTTCCGCTAGCTACTGTCAAAGCACCACTTAAGTTTACCGTATCACCTGAAGCGATAACAACCGCTGCATTGGAATTAACTGTTAACGAACAAGCCGAAAATTCAGTTGCTGCTCCAACACCTGTTGTATAAGCATGAGAAATTACCGCTGGTGTAGTACTAATTGGTGTTCCGTTACTCCAACTTCCACCACCTGCTGATGTCCATGTTGTAGTTGTTCCTATAGCGATGCTCGTAGCAGCAGTTGCTGTACATCCATAACTATTGGTTGCTGTAACAGTATAATTTGTCGCTACACTTGCTGTAACACCTGTTGGATTTTGCAATGAAGAAGTAAATCCAGAAGGCGATGATGTCCAAGCAAATGTTGCTGTCGGAATATTAGTTCCTGTAACCACAACATTATCTATTGCCCAATACCATGACCAAACTGCAACGTATCTAAATCGAACATAAACAGTAGCTTGATTTAAGTACGAGTCTAAACTCACTGTAGCTTGTATAAAACCATTTCTTGCACCCTGAAGTGAATTATAGGTATTTAAAGTAGTCCAATTTGTTGCGTCAGTTGAAACTTCAACATAACCAAAATCAGTAGCATCATATTCTCTATAATAATGAAAAAAAGTTAAAGTAGCTGAGTCCAATCCAACAGTACTAAAAGAAGGTGAACGTAATATTGTTGCAGTATTAGTTGCTGAACCTTGAGCATCACTATCAGATAAATAAAACTGTGATGCATCATTACTACTAAAAGTTTCTCTAACATTTGCATAGTTATTACCTCTTAAAGTCCAAGCTGCATTAGCCGGAGTTCCTCCTACACTATTATTTGTTGTTATCCATCCTGCAGGTGTTCCATTAAAATTCTCATTAATAAGTGTTGTGGATAGAGGATTATTGCTTGTAGCACTTGAAGTCAAATTAAAACTTCCTCCAGGACAGATTGTATTGGTACTTGCAGCAGCAGTAACATTTGTTGGAGTAGGATTTACCAATTGCGTTTTAGTAGCTAAAACATTTGCTCCACATGTACTTCCTGTAGTTGTAAGAGTTAATGTAGCTGTTCCTGTATAATTTGATGGCGGAGTCCATGTAGCATTGAGTGTAGTAGCATTCGGTGAAAAAGTTCCACCAGCACTACTTGTCCATGTTCCTCCTGTAGCAGAACCACCAACACTTCCACCAAGAGCAACAGATGTTCCACCTCTACATATAGCAGTCAAAGCGGCACCAGCATTAACCGTTGGCGCAACACACGCTCTTATACTCATACCAGTCATTGATGCTAATGCAGTTGCTCCACCACCACCTGAAAAGGTTGTAGCACAAGTTGAATTAGCACTTGCCGTCGGGATTGATCTATTAGCTATTCCATTTCTAGTTCCATCAGAAGTATTATTTAATTGCTCATTCACTGATGTAAAATTGGTTGGATAATTAATGGTTCTTTCATTATTATTTCCAGAACGTAAAGAACTAACAACAAGAACCGCTTGATCATTTGCATTTATTGTCAAAGCCGTTGCGAAAGCAAAAGAATTTGTACTTGTTGTTCCAGAATTATAATTTCTACTATTTGTAATTGGCGTAGTTTGATCAACAGAATCAAAAACTGCAGCCCAAACCGTAGTAACTCTTGTTGTTCCTCCACCAATAGCAAAAGACAAAGTAGTATTAGCAGCTAAATCTAAATCAGCTTCGTTCAAATAATAAATCGCTGTATGCTGTCTAATTGAATTAACTGTTAAATCACCACTAGATAGTGTTAAATTTCTTCCGCCATAAGTTAACGTAATTGTTCTTGCACCTACCGCTGTTTGAGAAGAAGCAATTGCTACGGCCAACAATCTATTGGAACCTGTACCTGCAGGAACAGTGTATGTAATGTTTTGTGTAGCTGTGCTAGTTCCGTTGTATAAGTTAGTCCAGTTTTGAAGTGTCGTTACTTGCGCAGTAACACTAAAACTACCTAAGAAAGCAAATAGAAAAAAGAAACCAAAAACTAGTCCTCCATTTCTATTCATTTCTTTCTTGTTTACAACTTGTTTAAGTAATGTTAACATTCCCATTTATTTACATTTAATAATTTATATACTTTTTAAACTACAACGATGTAGAGCTTAAACTACATCATTAATAAAATACAAATTAGCATACTTCTTGTTAAATAAACAAATAAATCATCGACAAAATGCGTTTTTTGTCGATAAACCGCCTTTTTTGTGTTTTATATTAGATATTACCTTACGAATAAATGTTATTGTAAGATAAAAAGCAAAACTATTAAATATCAAATAAATACAAACTATAATATCGTTAAACTGATGGTAAATTCGATAACGTGCATAGAACTTGTTCTACAACGGAGTTAGTTGCAAAAAAAAATCCCCGTCAATATTTGACGGGGATTTTAAAGTATTAAGTGGTATACTTTCTATCTAACTACTTTTTTAGTAACTACTGTTCCATCTCCTGTTGTGATTTGAACTAACAATACTTCGTTAGATAATCCAGCTGAGATTGTAGTTTGTGTTGCGTTAATAGCTTGTCTTTCTACTAACAATCTTCCTCTGATGTCGAATACTTTTACAGCACTCATTTCAAAGTTTCCTGTATTGATTACAAAATCATTTGATTGGTTTTTATAAATCACTACTTGTTTTTCAGTTAATACTGGTGTATCAACATTTAATGCTCCTTCTCTATACACTACTTCAAAACGAGTTCCAAAAGTTCCCGCTTCACTTGTAAAGTTATAAGCACCTTGGGTTAAGTTATGTAAAGATGATACTAAGTTATCTTTTAAATAAATAGTTTGTCCTGCATTAAATACTCCAACTGTATGATCAATTGCAATAGAATAGTTTCCTGCTGTTTCTACTTTCAAGTTCATTGGAACTACATCAGTATCAACAAATGATGCTTTACCTTGAATTCCGAATTCTTGTCCTTCAACTACAGAAGTTAAACTAGTTGCTGGTGTTCCAACATTTCTACCATCATATCTATCAATACCATTAGTAGCATAGTCTTTATAAGAAACAACTGCTTGTGAAAAAGCACCTGCTGCGTTGGTTAAATTCAACCAATATACATCTTGGTTATTATCTTGACGGAAGAATTGATTAGCAGTATCGGCAATGCGTTGTCCGCTATTGAATACTAAATCCGTTGTTGCTGTAGCTTCAACAAAGAAACCTTGACCTGTTCTGATTACACTTTGTGGATCAAAAACAGCAGCTTCACTATTGGATTGGAATAATCCATCATTCCACTGACAGTAAGCATTGTTCAAAGTACTTCCATTCGTTTCTCTCCAAAAATATAATGAAGTAGTAATGTTAGCCGAGTTGTTATCTACAAACGTAGTCATGTTGATTGGCGATGGATAAGGATTACCAACTAAGTTAAATCCTGTTGTCATTCCAAATGTTATCTCTCCACTGTTTGGAACACCTACAAACTCTCCTGCAAAACTTGCTGGAGCTGTTGGGTGATTCCATGGTGTGCGTATTAAATATCCTTTAGCATCTTCGAAAGGAACTGCGTTTAAATCTGTTCCATTAATACCGTTTGGAGCTATTAATGGTGATGGATATTGTAAATTTGTTAAATTAAATCCAACAGCATTACTATATTGATCTGTTGATGTATTATAAGTATAAAAACGGTTTGGCAATGTAGTTGGAGAAAATGCATACAATCCTTGATTAGCTACTGGCGAAGACCAAGCAGTATAATCTTGACGCTTTATTTGCGAACTGTTTCTTCTAACGGTTATTGCACCAGTGTTTAAGTTAACTGCGCCACTTTGCATTAATACACCATTATTTTCTATTATTACATCATCTTCAGTTAACTCATTGATTAATCCGTTAGTGATAGTAACTACTCCTGCATTAGCAATAGTTAATGAACCCGACTGAACGGTTACTTGTTTAGCTGTGAAACCACCATGAGTTGTTGTGTTATAAACACCATCAATAATAGCATCTATATTAGCATCTGGACCAGCAACGTTTGACCATGCTGTTCCGTTCCAAACTACTGCAGCTGGTGCTGTTAAAGCTGTCTCAACATCTGAATTTCCTGATTGAGCAGTTCCTCTCACCGCTCTTACTCTATAAAAGTATAATGTCTCTGGACTTAAACCAGTTACTTGATAGGAAGTTACGTTTCCAACATTCAAACCATTATAACCGGCAACGAACGAAGGAAGTGACGTAGCATAAGTTACAGAGAAATCATCGAATGCAACATTTCCTGTAGTCTTAGTTATTGTAAATCTAAATTGTGTAATATCTGAAGGTAATGCCGGCGTTGTTCCTGAATTATATACAAATTGAGTTCCTCCAGCTGGACCACTAGTTGTAGCTACACTTGTACTTGGAATATTTTGAATAGTTACCCAGCTTGATCCGTTGAAACCTTCTACTAGAAAATTATTTCCACCTGCTGTAGACCATCCATTACTTTTTAACCAAAAGTTTAATTGTGTTGCAGCACCAGTTAAAGATGGTGATAAAACAGTATCGCCAGTATCATTAAACTGAACTGAATTTGGACCTGTCGTTCCACTACTAGCTGTAGTGGCATAATTACCTGTACCTGTTAATGAAAATCCATTAAAAGAACTTGCTGTTGTGTAGGTTGTAAATCCTTCGCTTAGCGTAGCTGAACCACCACCTGTTTGGAAAGTTGGAAATAAACTCACATCTAAAACATAGCTTGTTGCATCAGTTACAGAAGTCCAATTAGCAGTGAAAGCATTAGATAAAATTCCTGTTGAAGCGGTAGCATCTGGAAGTCCTAGTGCCGTAATATTTGCTGTTAAACCAGTTGGTTGAGCAACGGTATAATTACCCGACTTAGCTCCAGCTAACGTATAACCCGCTACAGTAACCGCAATTCCTGTTCCTGGCGCTGCCGTGGCAAAAGTAGCCGTTGGCGTTCCAGAAATAGTAACATCCGCTTCATCACCTGAAACCACACCAACTAAACCTGGCGTACCAGACAAAGTAGCTGCAGTAGTTCCATCTTGTGTTTTATTATTAGCCGTTACATTATTTATTGTTAATGGTTTTGCTGTTACCGCTTGTGCTCTCACTACAGCAGTAGCAGCATTATAGTTCGCATCACCTGCTTGAGAAGCAGTAATATTTGTAGTTCCAATACCGAATATTGTTACCGTATTACCAACCACATCAGCCACTGTTGGAACTGAGCTAGCAAAAGTAACCGTTAATCCAGAAGTAGATGTTCCTGTTAAGGTGAAAGCTGCATCGCCATAAACTTTTGACGCCAAAGCAGCAAAAGTAATAGTTTGGTTAGCTTTATTAATAGTAAAGTTTAATGCCGCTGGAGTACTTGTTCCACCTGCATTAGTAGCAGTTACATTAGCTGTATAAGAACCCGCAGCTGTTGGAGTTCCTGTAATCGCTCCAGTTGTAGTATTTAAAGTTAACCCTGGAGGTAAAGAACCACTAGCAACAGCATAAGCAGTTGGTGAATTGGTTGCAGAGATATTATATGTTGTAAAAACCGTATTGAATGTTCCTGTTGGCGAACCACCTGTTACTACTGGAGGCGCAACTGGAACAGCAACTACATTTCCGTTTAGTGTAAAATCGTCAACTCTTAATGTTCCACCAGTTGAACCACCAGTAAATGTCAATACAACTGTAATTGTTCCTGTTAATCCATTTACAGGATTTAAAACGTTTGTAACACCTAAATTAGCACCCGTCGTTGGAACAGCACTACCAGTTAATACTGAAATTCCATTTATAGTCATTGCCACTGTTGTTGGACCTGAACCACTACTTCGTAATCTCCAAAAATTAAATGAATTTACGGAAACTGCAAAACCAGTTGCCACATTAAATGTTAATGTATAGGTATTATTACCTGTTTGTGTACTTAAACATCCTGTAGCACTTCCCGTTAAACCACTCCAATTATTTGTCCCAACATTTCTCCAAAGTGAACTAGATAAGTTTGTGGCAAAAGTATTTGGTGCAACATTGTATGATGCTGGTGTTGTAAAAGTAGCAGTCCCAAAGTTATGAACGTAAATAGCTGCTGGTGTTGTTACTGTATAAGTATAATTGGAACCACTATTGTTGTTTAAATTAATTGTGTAATACTCTGCATCAGCTCCTGATGGAGTAACTGTTCCAGAAGTGAAAAGATAATAAGAAACATTAGCTGCTGCCGTATTAAACGCACCAGGAATTGTACCTGTGTAGGTTGTTCCACTACCTGTTAATTGCACAACAGTTGATGTAAAGTAATTGTCTTTAGTATATCTCATATACACAGCTTGACCAGTAGCTAATGCACCATCTAGCGTAGCTGTAACTGTAGTTGCTGCTCCTGGAGTAACACTAGTTGTTAAAGGCAATTGTGACACTGACGAAACACTTCTAATAGCTCCTTGAACTCTAAAATAGACAAAGTTAGAAGAGGTTGTACCGCTGTTTGGCGTTTTGAAAACGTAATTATCAGTCGTATTAGGACAATTAATAAAAAAAGCTCCATTGGCACACTCAGGCATGTTATTATAACTAACTCCAGGATTTGTCCAATCCGTATCCGTACATCCAAAAGGACCAAGTTGATTTACATTTCCACTCCAGTTACGAACCATTCTAAAAAATTGGTTTCCTGTTCCTCTTGGTTGTAAAATCTTAATTCTAGAAGTTCCAGAACTTGGATCAAAACCGACTACATCACCTGCATTCCATCCATTAGTAAAACCTGCACCTACAATACCATTTTGGGCATTTGATTGTAAGCCAAATAATAAAAACACTACCAGTAGTAGTTTAACAGTAGTAGTTGATAAAAGTGTTTGAGTAATTTTATTCATAATTTAATTAGTTTAATAATCATAAAAGTGCCAAAAAAAGCACCCAAAAGCGTGCGATATATCTTGTTTTTGAAACTGTCTAGTAATGAGTTTGTTAATAATTAAATAACCCTTACTACAACTTGACAAATGTACATTTATTTTTTATTTATCCAAATTAATCCCCCAAGTTTTCGATAAAATCGATTAAATACATAATAGTAATTTAACATTACCGATGAACGGTATTTTTTACCTCTTTTTTTGGTACTAATTAGGCTACTATTTTACGCTCTTTTGGTTGTTGCTTTTAAATTTTGATAACATAAAATTGAAGGAATAAAAATGAATTGTAAACCATTTCATGAAGGCTTTTCAGTATGTAAACCCAACAATGAACAATCTATTTGTTGATTTTCTTTGTTTAGTTGTTCGCTCTTGTTTTTGAAAACTAATAGACCAAATCAGAATGGTAGCAAAAAAGGAATATGTCAGCAAATGGCGTGTTTATTTAAACCGAATAGCGTTTTGCTTAATGCTAATCGAGTTTTGCTTAATGCTAATTGAGTTTTGTTTAAACCATATAGAGTTTTGCTTAATGCTAATCGAGTTTTGCTTAAGCCTAATCGAGTTTTGCTTAATGCTAATTGAGTTTTGTTTAAACCAAATAGAGTTTGGCTTAATGCTAATTGAGTTTTGTTTAAGCCTAATCGAGTTTTGCTTAAGCCTAATCGAGTTTTGTTTAAACCTAATCGTGTTGTGTTTAAAGCGAATAGCGTTTTTCTGTAACCTAATTGAGTTTTGCTTGAAGAAAATTGTATTTGATTTACTACTAATTAAGTTTTGTTTTAACCGAATACCATTTTGCTTTATCCAGTAAAATAAAGGGCTGACAGCCTGTCATCGGTTAAAAAAAAGTTTTACATTGCAACAATAGTAAGAATAAGGATTCGCAAGATTTTTATCGTTTTTCTTACTATATTTTTATTTATTCTTACATTTTTGGCACGGTTTTTATTATGACTAATAAGTAGGTAAAATAACCGATTTATAAATTTTAAAAAAACAAAAATTATGGCCAGAAGAAAATTAGGCAGAGTTTTAGACCTTGAGAAAGGCAACAAACGATTAGCAGGTATCAAAAGTATTGATCCTGCATTGGATTTAGGAAATGATTTGAACGTTGCTAATTATGAAGCACAAATCACCAAACTGAACTCCAATTTAGGCGATTACAACACCGCTTTGAGTACGGTAGATGATTTGTACAATGTTTGTATCGCACAAATAGATGTTTTGAAAGATTGGAATGAGCGCATCTTGAATGGCATTGCCTCCAAATATGGCAAAAACAGTTCCCAGTATGAAATGGCAGGTGGCGTTAAAAAAAGTGAACGCAAAAAACCTAAAAAGAAAGAGGAATAATTGAAATGAAAAACCCAGTTGAGAGACTGGGTTTTTTTACCCTATATTTTTTCCTCTTTGGACAATAAAATAGAGGTTAATAATTAATAATGTTAAAAAAAATTAATTTAAAATCCCAAAATTAAAAATTCATAGTTTTCACTCCCTTTTGAATTCAAAGCATAACTATATTTTTTTAAGTTAATTGCTCTTACATTATTCTTATATTGATTTAGAAGGCTTTCAATTTCTGCGATAGTTGGAACACCATTACTTCTATAAGAAATAGCAATGATTGAATTTTGATGCATTTCAATTAACTCTTCCAAATCATTTAAGAAAGTATTTTTGTTTTCAAATTCATTAGATTTATTTAAATTAATTTCTCTATGCAACTTGGTGTGATCAATATTCTCTGGAATTAAATTATAATTTGCTAACCCTTCCAAAAAATGATATTTTGAATGGTAAGGAACATGATTAACTGAACGGAAATATGGTGGATCAATATATACCAGGTCAGCTTGTAAATTACACTGCAAGGCTGAATGATTTAAAGAGATGTTGTTTTGACCGTTATCAAAAACATATTTATTCAATTCAGAATTAAACTTTAAAAATAATTCTTTAAAAGGTCTTTCCCAAGTTACTTTGTTTCCAAAACCACCACCATTAAAGTTTGTTCTGAGATTTAGGTTCTTTCTATGAAATAGATTATACGGTCTTTTTATTAAACATGATTGAAATAATAAATAATACGCACTTGCTCTTCTTTCTATAGGTAAAAATCCAATATTTTGTATTACAGTATCAATCTGATAATTCTCTTCATCAGTAAAATATATATCATGGAAGTTTTCTGCAATATAATTTTGATATATTCTGTTTGGTTCACGAATTAGAAGATTATGCACATCTTCCTCTGATAATTCATTTGAATTGTTTTGAATCAAAGCCTCTCCAATAATCTGATTAAAAAGAAAAATGTCATTATATATAACGCTTTTTCCTCTTAGTTTTGAATAATAGGAAAATATTCCTGAGCCTCCAAAAACATCTAATACTGAATTAAATTCAACATTTATGTTTTCTAATTCTGACCAGATTAAATCAACCAATTTCCTTTTAGAACCATAATATCTGGTAACCGGTAAATTTATTTTTGGCATAACTTTTTAATTAATTCTTTAAGTTTTGAATAATGTGGTTCTGCAATGCAAACAATTTTTTTATCAATTTCTTGAATCGGTACTTTGAAATAATACGGCATTGTTTTTAAATTTTCTCTTTTAGAATTATATTTTTTAATTCTCTTGTCTACTCGATTAATGAAATACCTAAACGATTCACAGCTTTGATTACTATATGCTCCAACTATTAAAAATTCCACTTCAATACCAAAAGTTTGAAATGCTTTCATAGTTTTGGCACATTTACTTTGATATGCTTCTATATTTTCTTTAGATAATTTAGTTTTAGCTTCGATAAAATACAATTTGTTTCCGTTTTTTATAAGAAAGTCAAATTCTCCTAAATCACTTCCATTGTACCAAAGATGAAAGTTGCTTATATACTCCGCCTCCAATTCATCTAAAATTTTTTGAATAAAATCTTCGAAGTATTTATGAATGTAATAGAAAGCTATTTCTGGCTTTAAAGATGAAACTTGCTTTGTTTCCTTTGTCCTTGGAGTAAAACTATCTCTAAAATTAAAACTATTATTTTCAGTTTTTGAAAGCCAATGTAACAGATTGTAATGAGTTTCTCCATCAATTTTTTTGTCTGTATAAATTCCTAATGTTGATGGATTTTGAGATTGAGATATAAAAAAATTAAAATCTTCTAAATATTTTAGATTATCAATTTTTAATACACTCTCAAAATATTCTAAGTACTGTGGATAATTTTGTAAAATATCATTTTTTACGTAAAGATTATTTTCTAAATATGAGAGTAAATCAGACAAGTTATTCTTTTTAATTTTTAACTTGAAATTATCTAAGATTTCACTTTTATGAAGTTCTTTGTTTAACTCCCGTTGTCTAAAAACCTCTTTTATTTGTAACCAATAATAATCAACCTTATTATCCTCATTTATGTACTTTACTAATTTTTCTTCGACAAAAGGAAAAACATAATCATTATAGACTATACCTATTTCTGTGTTTTGTGCACCTAATAAATTGAGACTATTAATATTATTTGCTACTCCAACGTCAATTTTTAATTCTTCTCTAAACTTATCTTTATTTATCCAAATACTTTCAGTGTCAATAAAGTCTTTAGCTACCATAGCTGTGTTGAAATAACTAAACTTTGCATATGGCACGTCTATATTTTTTTTTAATTTAATTTTAAAACAATCCTTATACAATTCGATGAATTCAATTTTTATTGAATTTTCTAAACATTCTCTAACCTCTTCATCTCTAATCCTCTCGATAATATTTTTTAATAAATTTTTCTCCTTAATAACATTATTTATTTTTTTTGAAAGAGTTTGGGTAATACCTCCTGTAACTTCAGTATTATCATTCCTAATATTTTTTTTATTTAAAAGATATAATGATTTTGAAGTTCTATGAATTAATAATATTTCGCTTGCTCGTAGTTCTGCATCGATATCAGTTATAATATTCTGGTTATAATAATTAGCAAGATCATTTGACAATAAATCAATTCTAGACTTATCTTCATTATCAGTACCATTTGAAAGTTCAAATATTCTCTCGAAATTTACTTCAACAGTATCTAATAATTCATCCTCAAATAGTTCTGAAATATCATAATTATCCGAATTAATTTTAGCAATGTCTTGAGCAAGACTACAAATAAAATTTATTGGAGTTAATAAATCTATACTGTAAGTATAACTCTCTACTAAACTTTTGTTATCAAACATCTGTTAGAGATTATTATTAGTATATGAACCAATAACTTCAGTTATTTCATCTTGTAGTTCAAAGTTATCTCTATAAATATTTAAAAGAACGAAAAGCTCTTCTGGATCAAAGTCAACAATTTCAAATTCAAACCCCATTGGCATTGAAACAGAACTATTCTGCAATTCAAGTTTGATAGGCGCATAAATTACTATTGGCATTTCATATTTTAAAACTAGGTCTTCTATTTTAGAGTTTATCGTTTCAATTGAAGTTTCGACATTTAAAATAAAATAATGAATTTTTTTATTCGAGTTATCAATAAACGCTTGATAATCTCTTCTATCTATTTTGCTTTCATTTTCAAGCATATAGTTTCCTTCAAGATACGTTTCTAAAGGATCAAAGAATTTTTGATTTATTGATTTAAAAAGCCCTTCTAACTCAAGATTCCTCTTAGTCTCATCAAATATTTCAGTTAGTCCTCTATCAGCCAAATTTTTATCAAGAAGTATAGTTTCCTGTTCAGATTTTAGTAGTTCTGTAGCATGGCGAAATAAGTTTCTATTCTGATTGTATTTTTTTGCTACTAAAATCCTAACATATTTATCGATATCTCCTGCACTTACTCCAGTTTCAAACAATTCGTTTAAGTTTTTTAAAAGCGTCTTGATTTCTTCCTTTGTATTTATGTTAGGAAGTTCCTGGATATGTGGTTCTATTCGAGAATAAAATGCATCGTTAATATTTCTGAAATTAAATTTATCAGTCTTTGCATCCGTGAAACAAGTTATGAGATAATGACCTTTTATAAAACTAAATAAGTCAAATAATTCTCTATAAGTAGTTAAAAATTGATTTAATCTTAAAACTGATCTATCAAGAAATTTTTCTACCTCGTCAATTTCAAAAATTATATATTTTTCTTTTACAGATAGGATATTTAAAAATAAAACTAAAACCTCTCTCCTGTTAAAATTTGTGAGCTGTTCTAAATCAAAATGCTTAAACTCAGTCTTATTATACAATCTACCTGTACCTAAGTAAATTAGACGCTTTATAGCATCCTCATCATTTCCTTTATCAAACAGTTTTCTTGTATATGGTTCAATTGCTTTAAAGTTATCTTCAAAATTTGAGGTTAAGTCTTCTAAATTTATATCATCTCTTGTTTCTAGAATACTTTGAATTAAAAAATCTGTATACTGATCTTGAATTTCTTTAAGTAAAAACAATACAATATCTGGCAAATCTACATTAGCTCTAGAATAAATAACATTTACTGACGGATTTCCATCAAAAAACAATTTTGTATATTTCAAAATATTTGTTTTACCATTTCCATATGGAGCAACAAATAAGCTTGTCTGCATCCTATCTCCATCTATTTGCTCTAGCTTTTGAACAATATGAGCCTTTAAGTTGGTTTGACCAATTATAAAATATGGTAGCTCGGGAACTTTACCTTCTGAAATATCTTTTTTTAGATTTTCTTTAGTTGAATCCTTAGGAGTTAGCTTTTCTCCAAAATTATTTATTTGCATTGCTTTTAAATTTAATTTTTAAAACTGAAACTCCTCTGACGACAAATCGTTGCCTCCTATCTATAGATGAAACAATATTACTAAAAAAAATATGCTTTGAGCTTTTTTCTCTTTCATAAAATAAATTTAGGAAAATCTCAAAATTTGCGTGTGAAATCTTTATTCCATCTTTTAAATCATATAGATTAACAAAGCCTAAAACATCTTTTTTCTCTGATAAACTGTTTTTGTAATTGTCTTCAAATTTCTTTTTTAAATTAGAATAATTTTGTTTGTTTTTAAAATTATCACTTTCGTAAGCATCTAATTTAATGTTAATCTCATTATACCAAGTTTTTAATTGGGGATTTTGAAAAATAACATCCATATATTTTTTTCGGATTTTATTCCTTTTATCTAAAACTCCTAATGAATTAATCCAATGTCCCCGTACAGTATTATAATTATCCAAACTTGTTTTTGTATAATTAAAATGTCTTATTCCAAAAGATTTATCTAAGAAATCATAATGATTACCTCCGATATCTTTAAGTTTATATTTATATTCAAGCTTATTAAACAAGCAGAAAGATATCAATAAAAGAAAATCATTCTGAACTAATCTATTAAAATAAAATAGCTTTTCACTAGAACTTAAATCAAAAAGGCTACCGCGAGTCTTCAAATTAACTAACTCCGTTCCATATTTTGTTAACTTGCTTTTACTATCTATTAGCTGTAATTTTTCTTTAGCAAAATTTACATAATAAGATGCTGCTTTATAGGTTGAATATATCTGCCTTTCAACACCTTCATTCCTTTCATTCCTTACAATATCTAGAATCAATTTTATTTTTTGCTTTTTCGAGAGATCTGAAAGGTGCTCAAAAACAGAGTCTATAGCCAACTTACTATTTAAACCATTATAATCTATTGGAGTGTTTTTTGAATAAAGTTTGTGAAGTTTATTTATTAAATAAAGGTGGAAATTTATATTTAATTCCGATGATTTTACATTTTCTTTTTTAGAATTTAAAAATTCACAAACCCATCTTGTTGTTTTTAATGGTTGATTGTATGGCCTGTGAAGACTTATATAGAATGGTGGTAATTCGATAATATTTTGCATTACAAAAACTTAATCAGTTATTGAAGATAAATATACAAAACTAAGTTAATAGTTTATCTTCTCCTAATTTCAAAAAAGACCTGATTTCAACATTAAATCAAAGTTTACAAAAATTGAATGCGTTAAATAAGATATACTAAAATATATAAAATAAAAAAACCAGTCGATTGACTGGTTTTTCATTTTTGCTCCCCCTCTTGGGCTCGAACCAAGGACCCTCTGATTAACAGTCAGATGCTCTAACCAACTGAGCTAAGGAGGAAGATGTATATCTTTTAAGCGGTTGCAAATATAAGACGGATTTTTATATATCCAAATTAAATTTTTAAAAATTTAGAAAAATTTATCTGCAATTAACTGATAAATATCTTTCCCAAAAGTTAATGCCATCAAAGTCAATAAAATAATCATCCCAAAGGTTTGCACATGACCTGCTGCTTTATCGTTTAATTTTTTGCCTGTTATCATTTCTACAGTCGTAAACAAGGCATGTCCACCATCTAATCCTGGTATAGGTAATAAATTCATAAACGCCAATCCTATAGAAAACAGTGCGGTGAAATTCCAAATAAATTCCCAATCCCAAGCATCTGGCAATTGTCTTGCTATTCCAATAGGGCTTTTTACTTGTTTATAAGCTCCTGTTGCTGGTCGTAAGATGAGTTTAAAGCTTTTTACGTTGTAGACTAACAAAGACCAAGACTCTTTTATTGCAGCGGGTAACGCTTCAAAAAGCCCCATCTTTTTAGTGATTAAGAAGTCCTCTTTAACGGTAGGTTTTACTCTAAATCCTAATTCTCCTTTTTTATCTACTTTAACACGAATGTCTTTCTGAGCTGCACCTCTAAATACGGTAACCGTAACAGAGTCTTGCTTTTGAGACTTTAAAGTTGAAATAAATTCATCAAAAAAATTAATCTTCTTCGCATTGATTGCTAAAATTGAGTCTCCAACTTTCAATCCTGCTTTTTTTGCTTCTTTATTTGGTAAAATGCTATCAATTGTAATAGATGTAGTTCTTCTACCTATAAAATTTCTTCCTTCTTTATCTAGGATTTCTTTGATTTGTTGGTCGGTTAGGTTGAGTGTAACGTTCTG
Source organism: Flavobacterium dankookense (assembly GCF_004362665.1). Taxonomy (GTDB): domain Bacteria; phylum Bacteroidota; class Bacteroidia; order Flavobacteriales; family Flavobacteriaceae; genus Flavobacterium; species Flavobacterium dankookense. Next base: position 359,614 of record NZ_SNXR01000014.1, read on the forward strand.
TCCATTGCGGTTAACGATTACTTCGCTACTAAATAAAATGTCCATCACCATGCGGTTGAAGTTTTCTTGAAACTCACCATCAACAGAAACAATTTTATCACCGTTTTTGAACCCTGCTTTTTGTCCTACTTCGCCAAAAGCCAATCCTTTTTCTTGAAGTACTTCGGTAGAAATGTATTTTTTACCTACTGTAGTGTACATTGTGGTATAGATAAACCAAGCCAAAAGTACGTTTACTATTATTCCACCTAACATTATTATTAAACGTTGCCAAGCTGGTTTTGAACGAAACTCCCAAGGTTGAGGTTCTTGGTTCATTTGTTCGGTGTCCATGCTTTCATCTATCATTCCTGATAGTTTTACATAGCCTCCAATAGGTAACCATCCTATTCCCCATTCGGTATCTCCGATTTTCTTTTTGAAAAGCGAAAATCCAGCATCCATAAAAAGATAGAATTTTTCAACGCGTACTTTGAACCATTTTGCTGTTATGTAGTGACCAAATTCATGTAAAATAACTAATACCGAAAGAATGAATATTATCTGCGCTACTTGAATCATTATGTAATTGTATTTTAATTTAAGTGGACAAAAGTAAGGTTTTCAACTTTGCTTTTTAAAATTATTTTGTCTGCACTTATTCTTTTATGATTTTTTTGTGAAAAGTCCCTTCCGAAGTGGTAATCATCACGGAATAAACTCCAGAGGATAAAGAATTAATATTCAAATCAACAGAATTACTTTTCAACATCATTTGTCCTAAAGCATTAAATATTGTTACAGTTTGTACCTCAACCGTAGCTGGTTTTTGAACGTGTAACATCGCTGTAGCTGGATTTGGATAGAGAACAATAGCTTCTTCTAATTGAAAGTTTTCATTAGATAAGGTAGTAGTTGAATTTCTAGAAATAAGATGAACTTTTGGGTCAAAATCAAAATCAATAATAGCAAAAGGAACGTTTTCTATAAAAACTTGTCCATTAGTGGTGTTTTGTAAAACTAAATCCAATTGCTGGCCATTCGCACCATAAACTCTGACTGGAACTGGCATCTCAAAAAAGCTCACCGATGGATTCGATTGGGTTTGATTGACTACAAATCGAACTTGTCCTGCACCCCAATTTTGAGCCGAGATAGTGTAAGTAGGATAACCTTGGTTGTAAACCCAGTCGTTAAAAAACTCGGTTAAACTTTGTCCATAAACATCTTCGAGGTGTTCTTTGAAATCAGTTGTAACGGCATAGCCAAAAGCCAATTCGGTATCTGCTAAATAATTTCTGAGTGCTTGAAAAAAGGCAACATCGCCCATTTTAAATCGCAACATTTCTAAAACCATCGCACCTTTATTATAACTCAATCGGCTGCTAAAAATTCTTCCGACATTGTTAATTTGGGAATCGGTTAAGTACAAGTTTCCTCCTGGCTCTGAGGTAATAAAATCGACAACCGCTGCTTTATGGTTTACAAAAGCCGCAGCGCCATCTAAATTTTCAATAACCAATGCTGATAAATACGTAGCGAAACCTTCATTTAGCCAAATGTCTTTCCAGCTACCACAAGTTACTTTATTCCCAAACCATTGATGTGCTAATTCATGAGCGATTAATCCACGACTAAAACCACCCATAAAAGAAACCGTTGTGTGCTCCATTCCGCCATTCCAGTTAAATTGAGCATGTCCATACTTTTCATTTCGATAAGGATAAGGTTCAAACAAAGTTTCAAACAGATTCATAATTGGAAGTGTAACCGCAAGAGAATTTACTGAGTTTGAAAAAGTTTCAGGATACAAATAATTTATGACAGGAAAAGTGTTTGGCGCTGTTCCTGCCGTTTGATTATAAATTTGATAATTCGTAGTGGCGATAGCAATTAGATAAGCCGGAATTGGATAACCATGATGAAAATGTGTCGTTTTTGTTCCATTGCTATTATTCGTTTGCGATTGTTCCAAACCATTAGAAACACTTACATACTGACTTGGCGCAGTGATATAGACATCTATCGAACTTATTTTATCATTTAAATCTTGTTTGCATGGCCACCAATCTCGTGCACCATAAGGTTGAGATAATGTCCATAAAACAGGTATTCCATTGTGTTCTTCGGCAGCAAAAGATTCAAAACCATTTACGGGTGGAATTCCAGAGTAGGTAATTTCTACAGAAGTACTGTTTCCTGTAGTTAAAGTAGAAGGCAAATTGATGATTAATTCATTATTTCCACTTTCTGAAAAACTCAATGAAGTATTTACTTGTTTAACTGAAGTAACGACTAGTTCATTGGCCATATCAAAAGTAACCGAATTCATATCAGCTAAAGCGGTGAACGTAGTGGTTACTTTTCCCGAAATAAAATATTCTGCTGGATCGACCGTAAATTCTAATTTATGATACGTTACATCATAATCAGACGTATTTACATTGGCTTGAAAATCCATCAATCGTGCTGCTGATTTCATTTCTAAATTGGCAATCTGGTCAACTTCTGAAATGTTTTTCTGAGCAAATACTGATGAAATACTCATTAAAAAGAATAGTATGTAGCAATTCTTCATAGTTATAGGGCAATTTTTTGCGAATATAATAATTCTAAAAGTATTCTTTTCTTAAACAAGGTATAATTTACTTATTATCGTATTGAATCATACGATGTTAATGATAAATAAGTTTTTAAATAAGTAAAAAAAATATATCAAACATTTGATTAAATTTGCGGTCTTATAAAGAAAAGCCATGTTACAAATTAGTTACATCAGAGAGAATAAAGAACAAGTGATTACTGCTTTGGCAAAAAAACATATGGATGCCAAACAAATTGTAGAAGACGTAATCCAACTAGACGAAAACAGAAGAAGCGCACAAGTTGCACTCGATAATACATTAGCGGAAGCCAACAAACTTTCATCAGCCATTGGTGAAATGATGAAAAATGGTGAAAAGGCTAAAGCAGATATTCTTAAGCTTAAAACCGCACAATTGAAAGAAACTAGCAAAGAACTTTCTGAAAAATCAGATTCTTTTGCAGCAGAACTTTTGCAGAAAATGTATTTGTTGCCGAATCTTCCTGCTGAAATTGTTCCCGAAGGAAAAACTCCAGAAGAAAACCTAAATGTATTTCAAGCAGGTGAAATTCCTGTATTGCATGAAGGTTCACAACCTCATTGGGAATTGGTAAAAAAATACGACATCATCGATTTTGAATTAGGTGTAAAAATTGCTGGTGCAGGATTTCCTGTTTATAAAGGAAAAGGTGCCAAATTGCAACGGGCGCTGATTTCTTATTTCTTAGATAAAAACACTGAAGCGGGTTATGAAGAAGTACAAGTGCCACATTTAGTAAACGAAGCATCAGGATATGGAACAGGACAATTGCCAGATAAAGAAGGACAAATGTATCATGTTGGTATCGACGATTTATACTTAATTCCAACAGCCGAAGTTCCTGTGACCAATTTATTCCGTGATGTAATTTTGCAAGAAAATGAATTGCCAATTCTTTGTACTGGTTATACACCCTGTTTCCGTAGAGAAGCAGGAAGTTATGGTGCGCATGTCCGTGGATTGAACCGTTTGCATCAATTTGACAAAGTAGAAATCGTTCGTGTTGAACATCCTGATAAATCATATGAAGCATTAGACGGAATGGTGGAACATGTAAAATCTATCTTGGACGAATTAAAATTACCGTACAGAATTCTACGTCTTTGTGGTGGCGATATGAGTTTTGCATCAGCATTGACGTATGATTTTGAAGTGTTTTCAACAGCACAAGATCGTTGGTTGGAAATTTCATCGGTATCAAACTTTGAAACCTTCCAAGCCAATCGTTTAAAACTACGTTTCAAAGGAAAAGACGGTAAAACACAATTGGCACATACTTTAAACGGAAGTTCATTGGCGTTGCCAAGAGTTTTAGCTGGAATTTTAGAGAATTATCAAACTCCAGAAGGAATTGTAATCCCAGAAGTATTACGCAAATACACTGGTTTCGATATCATTAACTAAAAAAGTTAATCTTTAGCAAACGATGTACTAATTTGGCACAAAAAGTGTTACTTTAGTACATTGTTCTTTTAACAGTAACACATGAAAAAAACAATTGCTTTTATTTTTCTTTTCTTTTCCCTTTGGGCTTCTGCTCAAAACGAACAATTGGCGCAAAATTATTTTGACCGCGGCGAATTTGAAAAAGCATTAGTAAGCTATGAAGAGCTATTGAAAACAAGTGTTGGAAACTCTGTTTATTTTCAACGTGTTGTAGAATGTTATCAGCAGTTGCAACAATTTGATAAAGCTGAAAAAGTAATACAAGCGCGATTAGATAAATACAAACAAAACAATCTTTTAATCGAATTAGGCTATAATTACCAACTACAAAAAGACCAAGACAAAGCAAATAAATATTACAATCAAGCCATTGACAAAATCAAGAAAAATGGTTATGAAGGCGCAGGAATAGCTTATACTTTTGAAAGAAAATCATTGATTGATTATGCATTACTTGCCTACAAAACAGCTATTGAAGTTGAGCCAAGACAAAATTTTAATTTTCAAATTGCGGTTTTATACGGTCAAAAAGGAAATACGGATTTGATGATAGAAACCTATCTAGCAGAGTCGTATGACAACCCACAAAATCTTCCGATGATTCAAAATCAATTGTCTCGATTTATCAACGAAGATGCCGATGAAAATTTCAACGATACGCTAAAAAAAGCATTGTTAGTTAGAGCACAAAAAACACAAGATATTTTTTGGAACGATTTTTTGAGTTGGTTATTTATTCAACAAAAAGAATATGGCAAAGCATTTATTCAGCAAAAAGCTATTTATAAAAGAAATCCCGAATCGTTTTCAAATATTATCAATTTAGGACAAATGGCTATTGAAGACAATGACCAAGAAGCTGCAAAAGAAATTCTAACCTTTGTCATCGAAAACACTAACGATTTGGATTTGCTAATTCAAGCCAATTCCTATTTGATGGAAATGAAAATTGAAAATGCTCTAGAAAAAGACTATCCAATTATATCACAAGAGTTAGACCAATTGATTACAGAGTTTGGAGTAAGTCCTTTTACATTACCATTACTTCGATTGCAAGCAAATTTTATGGCTTTTCAGCAAAAAAATCCAGAGAAAGGAAAAGCTATTTTGAAAAGTGCCATGGAAATGGATTTAAACAAATACCAATTGGCAGAAATCAAAATGGAATTGGGCGATATTCTCCTTTTTGAAGAAAAATTCAACCAAGCGTTACTTTATTATTCACAAATTGAAAACGAATTAAGCGGAGATGTTATTGGGCAAGAAGCCAATTTGAAAACCGCCAAAACAAGCTATTACAAAACTGATTTTGAATGGGCAACACATCAATTAAAAGTATTAAAATCGGCTTCAACTCAGTTAATTGCCAACGATGCTTTGGATTTGTTTTTATTAATTAGTGATAACACCGTTGAAGACTCACTACAAGTTGCTTTGAAAAAATTTGCTCGCGCTGACTTTCTTTTATTTCAGAATAAAAAAACAGAATCGCTGGCACAGTTTCAATTGATTTTAAAAGAACACAAAGGCGAAGAAATAGAAGCAGTAACACTTTTAAGAATTGGAAAGATTTATGAAAAACTAGGCGATTTTGCAAAAGCTTTAGAAAGTTATCAAGCTATAATTGCCAACCACAAAGAAGGAATTTATATTGATGAAGCGCTCTTTTTCTCTGCCGAAATCTATGCTGATAATTTAAAAGACAACGAAAAAGCCAAACCGCTTTATGAACAAGTAATCTTAAATCATGAAGACAGTATTTACTCCGTTGAAGCAAGGAAAAAATACCGACAACTTCGTGGAGACAATAATTTATAGTGTTCAGATAGCAGTAACAGTTGGCAGTTTAAAAACTACAAAAAAACAATCAAATTTCTCATGATATTATACAACGTAACCATCAATATTCACGAAAGCGTTCACGACCAATGGATGCAATGGATGCAGGAAAAACACATCAATGATGTTTTAGCCACTGGTAAATTTTCATCCGCAAGAATGGTAAAAGTACTCATCGAAGAAGAAATGGGTGGAACGACTTATTCTATTCAATATACAACGGATAGCAAAGAAACATTACAAAAGTATTATGAGGAAGATGCGCCAAAACTTCGTGATGAAGGTTATCGTTTATTTGGTGAAAAAATGCTGGCGTTTAGAACGGAATTGGAGTTGATTAGTGAGCATTAGTCTATGGAAACTAAAAAGCAACTTTCCAATTATGAAATTTTTATAAAAGGGCAATTAAAAGTTAATTTACCAGCTATACTAATTATTTTTTCTAGCTTATTTGGTTTGACAATTTATGCTGATTTAAGTTTTAAAGTTTCTGTTATCGTTGGAGGTATTTTAAGTTGGATATATTGGTCATTTGCTATAAAAAAATGGATAAAATGGGCAATAATTGAAAATAATATTGAAAAAGATAGGGTTTATAAAATAGGGAAAAATGGTTTTTTATTGTGGAATATAAACCAGATAGATGAAGTAATTGACAACAAGAAAAAGCCTTGGTTTTAAAATATCAAATATAATATTTCTTTGCGCCTTCGCGAGAATTAACAAATAAAGCGAGATTGCTTCGTGCCTCGCAAAGACAATATGGAAAAAGTAAAAGCAAAAAAACACCTCGGGCAACATTTTTTAACCGATGAAAATATAGCCAAACAAATTGCCGACACACTAACGTTGAACGGCTATGAAACTGTTTTGGAAATTGGTCCAGGAATGGGTGTTTTGACCAAATATCTTTTAGAGAAAGAACTCGAAACTTATGTAATTGAAATCGACACTGAGTCAGTTGACTATTTGAATTCTCATTATCCAAAACTAAATGGAAAAGTCATTTCTAAAGACTTTTTAAAATATAACATTAACGAAGTTTTCAACGATAAACCCTTTGCCATTATAGGTAATTTTCCATATAATATTTCTACTCAAATTGTATTCAAATGCCTTGAAATGCGCAATCAAGTGCCAGAGTTTTCAGGGATGTTTCAAAAAGAAGTAGCCGAAAGAATTTGTTCTAAAAAAGGAAGCAAAGTTTATGGAATTCTATCCGTTTTAGCACAAGCTTTTTATGATGTTGAGTATTTATTCACGGTTGAACCCGAAGTATTTAATCCGCCGCCAAAAGTAAAATCGGGCGTTATGCGAATGATTAGAAAAGAAAATTACGCACTACCGTGTGACGAAAAATTATTTTTCTCAGTAGTGAAAATTGGATTTCAACAAAGAAGAAAGACGTTAAGAAATAGTTTAAAATCATTCAGCTTATCGGATAATTTAAAAGAAGACACTATCTTTGACCTCAGACCAGAACAACTTTCTGTAGAACAATTTATTGAACTCACTCAAAAAATAGCCGCCAATGCAGTTTAAAATCAGCAAAGAACTATTAGTTCAAATTGAGCAATTAATTCATCAAAAAAACGACCAAGAGTTAGAAGTTTTGTTGAATGATATGCACCATGCTGATATTGCCGAAATTTTTGACGAACTAGAATCAGAAGAAGCTATTTATATTTTCAAAATTCTAGATAGTGAAATTACTGCCGAAATTCTGACCGAGTTAGAAGACGATGTTCGTGAAAAAATCCTTCGTGGTCTTTCGGCAAAAGAAATTGCAGAAGAACTTGATGAACTCGATACTGATGATGCTGCCGATATCATTGCCGAACTTTCTGAAAGCAAAAAAGAAGAAGTAATCTCAGAACTTGAGGATGTTGAACACGCCAAAGACATTGTTGATTTATTGCGCTATGACGAAGATACTGCTGGTGGTTTGATGGGAAAAGAGTTGGTAAAAGTCAACGAAAACTGGAATGTTTTGACTTGCGTAAAAGAAATGCGTATTCAAGCTGAAAACGTTACTAGAGTTCATTCGATTTATGTAGTCGATGATGAAAACCGATTGAAAGGAAGATTGTCACTTAAAGATTTATTGACAACATCTACCAAAACACCAGTTAGTGAAGTTTATATTAAAAAAGTAGATTCTGTTCGTGTAAATGCTTCCAATATTGAAGTGGCTCGAATTATGCAAAAATACGACCTCGAAGCCATTCCTGTTGTTGATGAAATGGGAAGACTAGTTGGTCGAATTACCATTGATGATATCGTTGACGTAATTAAGGACGAAGCTGACAAAGATTATCAGTTGGCTGCTGGTATCTCGCAAGACGTTGAAGCTGATGATAGCATTCTTCAATTAACCAAAGCACGTTTACCTTGGTTAGTTCTGGCTCTTTTTGGAGGTTTTATCAGTGTTACTTTACTTGAAAGTTTTCAAGACGCAATGAAATTCCATAAAGCACTCTTTTTCTTCACTCCGTTAATTGCTGCAATGGCAGGAAATGTTGGCGTACAATCTTCGGCAATTATTGTTCAAGGTTTAGCTAATCATAGCATTAGCGGAACTATTGTAAATCGACTATTAAAGGAGATTTCACTAAGTTTACTTAATGGTTTAATACTAGCATCTTTGCTTTATTTAGGAAGTCACTTTTTGTTGGGAGTTGATAGTAAAATTGGAATAATCGTGACTATTGCTTTGGTTTCCGTAATTATCATTGCATCATTAATAGGAACATCAATTCCTTTACTTTTAGATAAATTTGGAATTGATCCAGCGCTTGCAACTGGTCCATTTATCACAACTAGTAATGATATTTGTGGAATTTTGATTTACTTTTCTATAGCAAAGCTAATCTTAGGATTTTAGTTTTTTTCCTTTCGTTCCAATTCGGCTTGAAATTCTTCCATAACAGGTTTCACAGTACTTTCGGGTAAGTCTGCTATTCGAATATACATTAGTCCATCAACGGCATTATTGAACATTGGGTCAACATTAAAGGCAACAACTCTTGCGTTTTGCTTGATGTATTTTTTTATCAAAACTGGTAAGCGTAATGTTCCAGGTTCAACCTCATCAATAATTTTATCAAATTTATTTAAATCGGCTTCGGTTTCATTGAAAACAAAATCCTTGTCAGCATCTTTTAATTTTACTTTAAATTCTTTTTTCGGATGAATGTATTGCGCCACATAAGGATCATAATAATGAGACTTCATAAACTCAATCATCAATGATTTTGAAAATTCAGTAAATTGATTGCTAATACTTACACCACCGATTAGATAATTATGTTCTGGATGACGTAAAGTAGTATGAACAATTCCTTTCCAAAGCAAAAACAATGGCATTGGTTTTTGTTGGTATTCTTTGATGATAAAAGCTCTACCCATTTCGATAGATTTTGACATCATATCGTACAATTCAGGTTCAAATCGAAATAAATCCTGAAGATAAAATCCTTCTATTCCATATTTTGCAAAAATCTCTGAACCCAATCCCATTCGGTATGCACCAGCAATTACTTGATTTTCATCATCCCAAAGAAACATGTGATGATAATATTTATCATACTGGTCAATATCAATAGACTCGTTCGTACCTTCGCCAACTTCTCTAAAAGTAATTTCTCTAAGTCTTCCAATTTCGTGCAAAATATTTGGAATTTTATCCGCAGAAACAAAGAACACCTGATAGTTTTTACTTTGCGTTAATCGATAATCACCTTCTTTTAACTCTTCAATCTCACGAAGTATTTCTTGATGGTTTGCAGGTTTTACAATTTGTTTTGGCGCTTTAGGTAGTTTTAAATTTAAATTAGTTGTATTGAGCAATTTACTTTCTTCATCATTAAAAGAATTAGCCAACATATAGGTTTTTCTTCTTAGAAACTCGGAATACTCTTCAATACTTTTATGCTCGTTTTGTTCTGCAACAGAAATTGGTTTTCCAATTCTAACTTTAATTACACGGTCTTTCTGTGTTAACAATTCAGAAGGTAGTTTTGCTGTTCGAAGTGTATCGTTTATTTTTGAAAGTGTATAAAATAATCGACTGTTTTTTGCATGAAAGTAAATAGGAACAACTGGAACTTGTGCTTTTCGAATAACTTTTATTGCGCCTTCTTCCCAAGGTTTATCTACCATTAGTTTACCATCTTTATAGGTAGAAACTTCGCCAGCTGGAAACATTCCAAGTGGTTTTCCATCACTCAAATGACGTAGCGTTTCCTTAATTCCAATCACACTCGATTTAGCATCTTTATGATTTTCAAAAGGATTAACTGGCATAATATAGGGTTTCATCGGCTCAATGCGATGAAGAAGAAAATTAGCAATAATTTTAAAATTGGGTTCTCTTTCGAGCATTAATTTCAATAACAAAATACCATCAATTCCGCCTAACGGATGATTTGAAATAGTTATATATGCTCCATCTTTGGGCAAACGTTTTAAATCTTCTTCAGGAATCTCAAATTTAATTTGAAATTCATCTAAAATAGCATTTAAAAACTCTAATTCACTCAGATGTTTGTTCCTATCGTAGATTTTGTTTAACGTAGAAATCTTGAGTACTTTCATAAGTAGCCAACCACAAAAAGTCCCGAAAACTCCGTATTTTTCAGCGTTGATTGCTTTTGCAACTTCTTTAGCAGTAACTAAACCCATGTATTGTTTTATTGATTTGAGCGAAAAACAAAGATACTAATTCTTATTAAATAGCATCAGTAAATTATTAGAATTACATTTTAATTTTATGGTGATAAGTTTGTTGAAAAAGTTACTTTCTCTTGGCAATGTATTTGGTTATTTTTAGAGAAATTTGATGCCATGAAGATAATTTCTTATAACGTTAACGGAATTCGAGCCGCAATTACAAAAGGATTTCTAGATTGGTTACAACAAGCCAATCCGGATGTGATTTGTTTACAGGAAATTAAAGCAATGGAAGACCAAATCCCAACTTTGGAAATCCAATTGGCTGGTTATCCTTATCAATACTATTTTTCAGCACAAAAAAAAGGCTATAGTGGTGTGGCAATTTTGTCAAAAACAGAACCTAAAAAAATAGTCTTTGGAACTGAAATTCCTCACATGGATTTCGAAGGAAGGAATCTCCGAGTAGATTTTGATGATGTTTCCATAATGAGTTTGTACTTACCATCGGGAACCAATATTGATAGATTAGATCATAAATTCAAATACATGGATGATTTTCAAAATTATATAGATAATTTGAAGAATGAAATTCCAAATCTAGTTATTTGTGGTGATTACAATATTTGTCATGAAGCCATTGATATTCACGATCCTGTAAGAAATAAAACGGTTTCAGGATTTTTACCCGAAGAACGAGCTTGGCTTGACAAATTCATAAAAAGTGGCTTTATTGATACGTTTCGATTTTTCAACAAAGAACCTCATAATTACAGTTGGTGGAGTTATAGAGCAAACGCACGAGAAAACAATAAAGGTTGGCGAATTGACTATTGTTTAGCAACAGAAAATATGAAAAACAGAATAAAAAGAGCTGTCATTTTGCCTGAAGCGAAGCATTCTGACCATTGTCCAGTTTTGGTTGAAATTGATTAAAACCCCAAATTACTAATTATAAAAACAAAAAAATGATTAAAAAAATTGTCTTGATGACATTCGTGTTATTATCGATGTCGTCGTGTGTTTCCAAAAAAATCTACAATGATTTAGAAAACAAATACACCGATTTAAAGAAAGAAAATCACAATTTAGCCGATGAAAACGAAGAGTTGAAAAAACTAAAAAGTCAACTTGAAGTGAGTAATGACTCTTTAAAATCAGAGTTAGCAAAATTGAAATCAGAACGCGATAAATTGCAAACCGATTGTATTGCAACAGCTAATAATCTAAAAACGCTACAAGATTCTTACAATGCTTTGGAAAAAAACAGCAACGACGCATTAGAGACTAACATGAACAAAAATCGTGAACTCTTAGCGCAATTGGATGCTAAAGAAAAAGCATTGGCAGCCGAACAAAATCGTTTGAACAAATTGAAAAACGAACTCGAGTCAAACACCAAACGATTAAACGAACTCGAAAGCATGATTGCAGCAAAAGATGCAGCGATGAAAAAATTAAAAGATACTTTATCAAAAGCATTAAACGCCTTTGAAGGCAAAGGTTTAACGGTAGAACAAAAAAACGGAAAAGTCTATGTTTCTATGGAAAACAAACTGCTATTCCAAACTGGAAGTTGGGCTGTTGGTTCTGAAGGTAGAAAAGCGGTTGTTGAAGTTGGAAAAGTTTTAGCCCAAAATCCAGAAATTACGGTTTTAATTGAAGGTCATACAGATAATGATAAAATTTTAGGAAATATCGGTGGCGGAATTGAAAGCAACTGGGATTTATCAACTAAACGTGCTACAGCAATTGTGAATATTTTAGCTGAAAACAACGGAATAAAAAAATCAAATTTAACGGCTGCAGGTCGTGGCGAGTTTGCACCGCTATTGAGTAATGATACCAATGAAGGAAAAGCAAAAAACAGAAGAATTGAAATTATTTTAACACCAAAATTAGACGAAATCTCTAAAATGTTGAATGAGTTTTAATTAAATACTATTCCAAAACAAAAAAGGTTTTAAGTTTTCTTAGGACCTTTTTTTGTTGTGAAATTTTCCAAAAAATGTGTTAATCACAAAAATAAAAAGCGTTTAATCATTTACTTTTGCACTTTCAAAATCTACTCCAAATTATAATGAATTATACCACTTTGCCCCATTCTGATTTAAAAGTTAGTAAAATATGTCTCGGCACGATGACCTTTGGAAATCAAAACACCGAAATTGAAGCACACAATCAATTGGATTATGCTGTGGAAAGAGGAATTAACTTTCTCGATACTGCCGAAATGTATCCAATTGGTGGAAATGCCGAAATATTCGGAAGTACGGAACGTTTTATCGGAAGTTGGATTAACAAAATTGGAGCTTCTCAAAGAGAAAAATTGGTCATTGCAACAAAAATCGCTGGACCAAATCGTGGGATGGAATACATTAGAAAACCGCTTGATTTTTCTAAAAAAAGCATCACCGAAGCGGTTGAGTTAAGTTTAAAAAACCTGCAAACGGATTATATCGATTTGTATCAAATGCATTGGCCAGAGCGAGTGATGAATATGTTCGGTCAACGCGGTGTTTCAAAAATTGATACCAATTGGCAAGAAAACTTTTTTGAAGTGCTAACCATTTTTGATGGTTTAATCAAAGAAGGAAAGATAAAACACATTGGCGTTTCTAATGAAAATCCCTATGGTGTAATGAAATTTATCAACGAAAGTGAAAAGCATAATTTGCCGAGAATTGTTTCTATTCAAAATCCCTATTCGCTTTTAAATCGATTATTTGAAGTGGGTTTGTCTGAAATTTGTATGCGCGAAAATGTTGGATTGCTTGCCTATTCACCATTGGCATTCAGCTTTTTAACAGGAAAACATTTGACTGGAATTCAACCCAATTCAAGATTAGGATTATTTCCTAATTTCACTCGATATACTAATGAAAATTGTTTTAAAGCAACGCAATTCTATCAAAAACTAGCTGAAGATAATGGATTGACATTAACACAAATGGCTTTGGCATTCGTTAATCAGCAAGATTTTGTGGCTTCAACCATTATTGGAGCTACCAATCTGGAACAACTAAAAGAAAACATTGATGCATTTGAAATAACCTTATCTTCCGATATAGTATCGCAAATCAATGCCATTCAAGAAATTGTTCCAAATCCTGCACCATAGTTTATTGTTTGATAATTTTTGAGGTTACGATGTTTCCAATTTTAGTTTCAACCGTTATAAAATACATTCCTTTTGATAAATTGGAAATAGTTATTGAACTCAATTGCGAACTTTGATTTACAATTGTTTTTCCTGTTAAATCAGTGATTTTTACAGAGGATAACTCAATATTGTTTTCATTTTTAATAAATAATTCATCCGATGCTGGATTTGGATAAACAGAAATACTAGCTCTATCAAATGAAGAAGTATTCAAAGATGTATCAATTATTTTATAAATATTTCCATTTTGAATATTGGCTATATATAATTCTCCATTAATGTCTTCGCCAAATGTTGTAATATAATTGTATGGTAATAATTCCGACCAAGTAATAGTTCCTGAAATATCAACCATTCCAATTTTTGCACTACAGAAATCAGCAAAAAAGTATTTGTTTTGAAAATTTGGATAAAGATTACCTGTGTAATAATAACCACCTGTTATTGAGCATCCAAATGTATGGTTATATTGAGCAAATGGAGTTTGAGTTTCGTTTAGTTCAGGACAATTTGTTGATCCATATATCTCATTTCCTTCATAACATCTCCAACCAAAATTGGTTAAACTATTTGAAAAAGGAAAGTCAATTTTATTAATTTCTTCAATGTTTTCTTGACCAACATCGGCAAGCCACATACCTCCGTTAAGTCTATTAAATGAAAATTTCCACGGATTTCTTAATCCTAAAGCCCAAATCTCTTCCTTTCCTGTTTGACCAATTAATGGATTAGTTGGCGGAATTCCATAAGGAGTTGCAGAATCTACATCAATACGTAGAATTTTACCTAGATAGACTCTTGAAGGATTTGTAGAATCTATAGTTAAATTTTGAGCAGAACCGAATGGATCGCCACCGCCACCGCCATCACCTAAACTAATATAAAGGTAACCATCATTAGCAAATTTTAAAGTTCCTCCTTTATGCTCTGCAAATGGTTGATTGATAGTCATCATTATCATTGCTGATGTACTATCAGCGAGATTTGGATTACTGGAAACAGAATATCTTGCAATTACAGTATTTCCGTCCAGATTTATATAATTTATGTAGAAAAAACCATTAGTGCTATAATTTGGATGAAAAGCTAATCCAAGTAAACCTCTTTCTCCATCATCTAAAACTAATGATGTAATATCTAAAAATGGAGTTTCATTTACACTACCATCAGAATTTACTATTTTGATATATCCGCCTTTTTCCAAAACAAAAAAGCGATTATCATTGTTTGGATGAGTAATTTCTACTGGAGATGAAAAAGGTCCTGCAAAAAACTCTAATTCAATTGTTTGTGAGAAAAATGTAGTATAAAAAAATAGTAGTGTTAATAAAATAATTTTTTTCATGTGGGAATATTTAAGTAATCACAAACATAACCACATTGACTTACAAAAACAAAAAAGCAACCAAAATTGATTGCTTGAATGTAGAATTGAAATTAATATTACTCCTTAATAAATTTTGTTTTAACGACATTGCCTAAGTTATCTTCAGCTGAAATAATATAAATTCCTGCCGCAATTTCACTAACTTCAATGGAACTTATTTGACTATTGTTTATATCTCGTTTTATGATTGTTTTTCCTGTGACATCATGAATTCTAATTTTATTTAAAAAAGAAGTCGAATTATTTTTTATATTCAAAATTGATTTTGCAGGATTTGGGTAAATAGAAATAGACATTTTATCATATGATGAAGTATTCAAAGATGTATCAATAACTCTGAATAATGAACCACCATTGAATACATAAAGTTCACCATTCAAACCTTCTCCAAAAGTTGTAATTACATTTGACGAATCAAAAGACCAAACTACTTCATTAGAGTCGTTTACGTAGCCAACTTCACCTGTGCAATAATCGGCAAATACATATTTGTTTTGTAAATCAGGATAAGTAGTTCCTGTATAGAAAAAACCTCCAGTTATAGAACATCTGCCTGAGGCATGAGTATATTGCGAAATAGGAAACGTCATAGTATTACTTGGCGCACAACCCGATGTTATATAAGCCGCATTTCCTTCATAACATCTCCAACCAAAATTCAATCCAGTATTTGGTAGTGGCGCAGCGACTTTGTTAATTTCTTCAATTTCATTTTGACCAACATCGGCTATCCACAAATCTCCATTAAGTCTATTAAATGAAAATTTCCAAGGGTTTCGTAATCCAATAGCCCAAATTTCTTCTTTTCCAGCTTGACCAATATAGGGATTAGTAGGAGGAATTCCATAAAGTGTTCCAGAGTCTACATCAATTCTAAGCATTTTTCCGAGAAAAATTCTAGAAGGAAATGATGGATCGATTGTCATATTTTGAGCAAAACCTTGTGGATCATCTCCTGAACCGCCATCGCCCATTCCAATATATAAATAACCGTCTGGTCCAAAACGCAATGTTCCACCATTATGATTAGAATAAGGTTGGTCAATCGTCATTAAAATTGTCCCTGTTGCATTAGCTATATCAGGATTAGAAGAAACAGAATATCTTGCAATTACCGTATCACCTGCAGTATTGGTGTAGTTTATAAAAAACAATCCATTAGTTGCATAATTAGGATGAAATGCTAATCCAAGCAATCCTTGTTCGCCACCGTTGCTTAATCCTGTTACTGTCAAAAATGGTGTTGCATTTGTAGTTCCGTTTGGATTAACAATTCGGATTAAACCACCTTTTTGAACAATAAATAATCTAGCATCGTTAGGTGGATGAATGATTTCTACAGGAGATGAAAATCCAGAAGCAAAACTTTGCAAACCAATAGTTTGGGCAAATGAATTGAAGTAAAGAAAACAAATAAATAAAAGTATAATTTTTTTCATAGTAGGTTGATTTTGTGTAAAGTTAAAAATAAAAACTTTATAATCAAATGGTTGTGAATTAAAAACGCAATCGGTTAGGATTGCGTTTTGTGTTTATAGATTGTCTATGATTTTGTCTTTTGGATATATAAAAATAAAAAAACCTCCAAGTTTCCTTGAAGGTTTTGTACCCAGAGTGGGAATCGAACCCACACACTTTCGTACACGAGTTTGAGTCGTGCGCGTCTACCAATTCCGCCATCCGGGCAAAGGATTGAATGGTGCTAAAATTAGTAATTTTTAGAAAAAATTAATTACAAATTATAGCCATTCGAGCAAAATAAACGGTTATTATTACAACTAATTTAAAAAAACTAATTAAAATTTAACCATATACAGATTGACAAATATCAATTTGTGGGTGCAAATGTAAATAATTTTTCTTCATTGATTCAAAAAAATAGTTAAAAATATACTTTCACAGTCGGATTTTATTCCTAAATTTGCACCTCGTTAATACGAAACACAACTAACTAACTACACCCGAGGCAATTATACCCTAGAAGCTAATGACAAATGTCAAAGCCAAATTGTATTAAGCGCAGCGGAATAAAAACAACAAATTAAAATGTCACATCAAGAACCAGAAGCAAAAATATTTGCTTGTTCCCAAAGTGTCCATTTAGCGGAACAAATAGCCAAAAACTATGGAGTTTCGCTAGGTAAAGTTACGTTCTCAAGATTTAGTGATGGTGAATTCCAACCTTCGTTTGAAGAATCGATACGAGGATTACGCGTTTTTATTGTTTGTTCCACTTTTCCAAGTGCAGACAATTTAATGGAATTATTGTTGATGATTGATGCCGCAAAAAGAGCGTCAGCCAGACACGTAACTCCTGTAATTCCTTATTTTGGATATGCAAGACAAGATAGAAAAGACAAACCAAGAGTTCCAATTGGAGCAAAACTAGTAGCAAAATTATTAGAAACTGCTGGTGCAACTCGAATTATGACGATGGATTTACATGCGGATCAAATTCAAGGATTTTTTGAAAAACCAGTTGATCATTTGTTTGCTTCAACAATCTTTTTGCCTTACGTTAAAGGATTGCAATTAGATAATTTGACAATTGCATCACCAGATATGGGTGGATCGAAAAGAGCTTATGCTTATTCTAAATTTCTAGAATCTGATGTGGTAATTTGCTACAAACAAAGAAAAGCAGCAAATGTAATTGACACTATGGAGTTGATTGGTGAAGTTAAAGGAAGAAATGTTGTTTTGGTTGATGATATGATTGACACCGGTGGAACATTAGCAAAAGCCGCTGATTTAATGATTGAAAAAGGTGCATTAAGTGTTAGAGCAATTTGTACTCATGCTATTCTTTCTGGTGATGCATACGAAAAGATTGAGAATTCAAAATTGACTGAATTGATAGTTACCGATTCTATTCCTTTAAAGAAAGAATCAAACAAAATAAGAGTGGTGAGTTGTGCGCCTCTTTTTGCAGAAGTAATGCACATGGTGCAACACAACAATTCCATCAGCGGTAAATTCCTGATGTAATTTAAAAAAGTATTTTTTTATTAATTATATATTTATACAATGAAATCGATTACGATTAAAGGATCAGAAAGAGAAAGCGTGGGCAAAGTTGCGACTAAAGCCATACGTAATGCTGGAATGGTTCCTTGCGTTATTTACGGAGGAAGTCAACCAGTACATTTTGCAGCAGAAGAAAAAGCATTCAAAAGCTTGGTTTACACTCCAAACGCACACACTGTTGTAGTTGATTTGGGAGGAAAAACAACCAATGTTATTCTTCAAGACATTCAGTTTCACCCAGTTTCAGACAAAATTTTACACATTGATTTCTTTCAATTGAATGAAAACAAAGAAATTATGATGGAAGTTCCAGTGAAAGTTGTTGGAACATCTCCAGGTGTTTTATTAGGTGGTGATTTACGTTTAAACTTAAGAAGAGTTAAAGTAAAAGCGTTACCAAAAAACCTTCCTGATTATGTTGAAGCTAACATTTCAGAGTTACAAATGGGTAACAAATTATATGTAACTAAATTAGCTACTAATAATTTCAAATTAATTCACCCTGATAATACTGTTATTGCTCAAGTGAAGATTTCACGTGCTGCAATGAAAGCTGCTCAAGAAGCTGCAAAAGCAGAAAAAGGTGGAGCAAAAAAGAAAAAATAATTTTCAAAAAGCTTATTACAAAAAAGCATCAGTTTATAACTGGTGCTTTTTTTATTTTACAGCCAATTGCGCTATTTTTGTACTATGAATTGGCTCAATAGTTTTTTTGGCAATAAGAAGAAAGAAGAAATACATTCCATGAAAAAGTTTTTAATTGTTGGTCTAGGCAACATTGGTTCCGAGTATGCCAACACACGTCATAATATCGGCTTTAAAGCATTAGATTATCTTGCTGAAAAAGAAAATTTATCTTTTCAAACATTGAAATTAGGTGATGTGGCTGAGTTTAACATCAAAGGAAGAAAGCTAATTTTGCTAAAACCAAGTACTTATATGAACTTGAGCGGAAAAGCGGTTAAGTATTGGATGGAGAAAGAAAATATTGAAAAAGAAAACATATTGATAATCACTGACGATTTGAATTTATCATTTGGAACCATTAGAATAAAAGCGAAAGGTAGTGATGGTGGACACAATGGTTTGAAAAACATTCAAGCTGTCCTCAATTCCGTTGAGTATCCTAGATTTCGATTTGGAATAAGTGATCAATTTAAAAAAGGACAACAAGTTGATTATGTTTTAGGAGAATGGGATGAAGAAGAAAAATCTAAACTTCCTGAAAGATTTGAAGTCATCAAAAACGCAATCCAATCTTTTGCACTCGCAGGATTGAACAATACAATGAATGAATATAATGGCAAATAAAAAAAGTCCCGAAAATTTCGGGACTTTTTTATTATGTGAAATTAAAACTATTTGATAATAATTTTTTCAGTTGTAATCACACTTCCACTTTTAACATTCACAAAATACAAACCACTACTTGGTTTATCTAATGTAATTTCTTGTGATAAATTAGAAGATAAAGTATAATAGTTTTCATAAACCATTCTTCCAGAAACATCAAAAATCTCTACAGAATAATCATTTGACAAATCTTTAAATTGAATGGTAAATGAACCATTATTAGGATTTGGAGCAATAGTGAAATTGTTTTTTACCACCTCATTATTTGACAAAGTGTTTGTTCTGATTTGACCAGCAATAGTATTGTATCTAGCTAACATTCTTGTAGCCTGACCTGGCGTAAACATATACATACAATTATCATTTGTATAATCCATATAATTCATCGATAAAGCTCTTTGACCAGAAGTACAACTCATAACTGTTGATGGGTTTGGACAACCGCCAGTAGCGTTAGTTTGCGGAGGTGTGTCACAAATACCATCACCAACAGGATTATTAACATTATAAACAGCACAATTTGTTTCACCACAGCCATTGAAAGTATGGTCTAGATTAAAATAATGCCCAAGTTCATGCGTAAGTGTTCTTCCTTTATTATATGGTGCGCCAGGTACATAATCTGTACAACCTGCTCCTGAACCAAAAGCCTCAGTATCAATCACAACCGTATGTCCTTGATTAGGTGAGCCACCAAGAACTGAATAACCTAAATTACCGTTAGCATATCTAACAACTATATTTACATACCCTGTCCATGTAAAATCCTGATCAGCACCATTTAAAAAATCAGTTCCAAAAGTAACAGCGACTGTTCCATTCGCAATTCCTGCTGCTGCTGGATGATTTTGTGTAGCTAAAACAAACTCAACATCAATACTTCCAACACCATTTACCATTGGAAAAAGAGATGAAACATTATTCCAATTAGAGACATCAGTATTTGTAGCGTTATAATCGGCATTTAGAATATTCACTTGGTTTTGAGCCAAATTCCTCAAACACGTTTTTAATGCAGCAGAAGCATTAGTAGCAACAGAAGGATAATGAACAGCAATAGGTATTCTAATAGTAGCATTTACATTTTCATTTGTTTCACCGCTTCTATAAGTTCTATTTGAAAGTTTTTCTAACTCTATTTGAAATTTTTGTTGATCCTTTAGATATGCTTCCTTTTGAATAGGGTCAGACATTATTTGTTGCATTTTTTGTTCCATACCACAAGTCCTCTGCGCATTAACTGCAACTGTAGTTAAAAGGAAAAAAGATAAAATAATTTTCTTCATTTTTATAATAGTTTTTTTTAAGACTTCAAATTTAATAATTTGAAGTTAATTATTTTTAATAATTTAAGTAAAAAATCATTTTTATCGGATAATCAGATGATTATTGTAGTTTTAATATTAAAAATACTATTCAATTTTTGCAAAAAATATAAATCTTTGTAAGACGGTAAATTAAATTATTACCTTATTTTTGCAAAAAAACAACTTTTGAAAATTTATCAATCTATCTCTGATTTTTTTTGCAATAAAAAAACAATTATTACCATTGGAACTTTTGATGGTGTTCACATTGGGCACAAAAAAATTTTAGAGAAAATAACTCAACATTCCAATCAAAATAAATTTGAATCTATAGTACTTACGTTTTTTCCTCATCCAAGGATTGTTTTACAAACTGGTTTAGATATGAAGCAGCTCAATACTATTAATGAAAAAGTAAGTTTAATTAGAAATGTAGGTATTGACAATTTAGTTATTCATCCGTTTGACAAAGTGTTTTCGCAGTTAACAGCGGAAGATTTTGTGAAAAAAGTTTTGGTTGATAAATTCAATATTCAGAAAATTATTATTGGACATGACCATAGATTTGGAAAAAATAGGACAGCTGACATTAATGATTTAATTGCTTTTGGTAAAAAATACAACTTTGAAGTAGAACAAATTACAGCAGAAGAAATCGAAGAAGTTGCAATTAGTTCAACAAAAATTAGAAATGCTCTTTCAGAAGGAAACATAAAATTAGCCAATAAGTATTTAGGATACAATTACACTATTAATGGAATTGTAATAAAGGGAAATCAACTCGGAAGAACTATAGGTTTTCCAACTGCAAATATCGAAATCAAAGAAGATTATAAACTTGTTCCTCTGAATGGCGTTTATATTGTCCAAACATTGATTGACAATGAAATTGTTTTTGGTATGATGAACATAGGGACTAAACCCACTGTTGGCGGAACATCTCAGTCAATAGAAGTTCATTTTTTTGATTTTAATGATGATATTTATGATAAAACTATTGAAATTTCATTTTTAGAAAGAATTCGCGATGAGCAAAAATTTGAATCGATTGAATTGTTAAAAAAACAACTTTCCGATGACAAATTACAATCACTAAAGTTTATCTCTGAAAATTTTTGATTTTATAACCCACTCTTTTTCGGAAATAAAACAAATCTAATCATTATGTTAAAATATTGATAATCAATATTATTTAGTTTAAATTTGATAGTGCTATTTACTTTTTTTAATCAAAAAAACTACTCACTATGAAATTACCAAAAGAACTTATCAACGGAATATTGATTGCATTAGGTATAGCTGGCTTTTTTCTAATTATGGAATTACTCGGATTATCGAATAATTATTATTTAAGAGTTTTAAATGTTTTGTTTGTTTTTTACGGTGTAAATCGCACCATTAGACAAAATATTATCGAGGGAAAATCAGGTCATCTAACCAACTTGCTTTCGGCAGGATTTACAGCTTTAATTGGAGTTAGTATCAGTATTGCTGGTCTTTTATTTTACATCTACAATAAAGGTGGAACAGCCTATATTAACAATCTATCGGAACAATTCTTATTTGGTGGTGCAACCGTAAATGAATATTGTTTTGGACTTTTGTTTGAAGGTCTTGCATCTTCTATGATTGTAATTTTTATTACACTTCAATTTTGGCAAAGTAAAACTCAATTAGATGAATGAACGATAAATCGTTTCAGGTTTTGATACTTTAGAACAATTGCCTATTTTTGATGCCATATATATTCGTCATTATGAGCATCACAAAACACAATTGGACTAGAGAAGAAATTATTGCAATTTATAACAAACCCATGATGGATTTGCTTTATGAAGCAGCAACTATTCACAGAGAAAATCATGATCCAAATGTAGTTCAAGTTTCTACTTTGTTATCTATAAAAACAGGTGGTTGTCCTGAAGATTGTGGCTATTGTCCACAAGCTGCTCGTTATCACACAGAGATTGAAGGAAATGATTTAATGTCTGTTCAGCAAGTAAAAGCACAAGCTTTGAGAGCAAAATCATCAGGCTCATCGAGAGTTTGTATGGGTGCAGCTTGGCGAAATGTAAAAGATGGTGAAGAATTTGACCAAGTTTTAGAAATGGTTCGTACAATCAATAAACTAGATATGGAAGTTTGTTGTACGCTAGGAATGATAACTGAAAATCAGGCAAAACGATTAGCGGAAGCTGGTTTATATGCTTATAATCATAATCTTGACACTTCAGAAGATTATTATAAAGAGGTAATTTCTACTCGAGCTTTTGATGACAGATTGCAAACGATAGAAAATGTTAGAAAAACTAACGTAACAGTTTGTAGCGGTGGAATTATTGGAATGGGAGAAAGTATTGAAGACAGAGCAGGAATGCTTGTGGCACTTTCTAGTTTAAATCCACAACCTGAATCGGTTCCGATTAACGCATTAGTTGCTGTTGAAGGAACTCCAATGGAAGATCAAAAACCAGTTGAAATTTGGGAAATGATTAGAATGGTTGCTACTACTAGAATTGTTATGCCAGAAACACAAGTCCGCCTTTCGGCTGGAAGAACAGAAATGAGTCGTGAAGGACAAGCGATGTGTTTCTTTGCAGGTGCCAATTCTATTTTTGCTGGAGATAAATTATTAACTACTCCAAATCCTGATGTTAACGAAGACATGAAAATGTTTGAAATGCTTGGATTAATTCCTCAAAAACCATTTATAAAAGTAATGCAACCTACAACTGTTGAGGCAGAAGATTCTCAATTCAAACCATTGGGTGAAAAACCAAAGTGGACAAGACCTGGTCATACTATTGAAAGAAATTTAGAAGCTTCAACTAAAGGGAAATAATTAAATTTTTACCATCATAAAAAAAGGTCTTGAAAATTTCAAGACCTTTTTTGTTAATTAACTATCACTTTTTTGGTGACGTATATTCCGTTTTCAAGTTTTATTTTGACTATTAACGTTTGTTGCGTCGTTATATTTTCAATTTTATAATTCAAAGCGTTTATATCTTTTTTGGAAAGTATTTTTCTCCCTAGCATGTCAAAAACTTCTATTGCTGCTATATTTTCTTTGTTAGAATAGATGTCAACAACCAAATCATTTGTAGTTACAATTACTTGATTAGATTCATCAAAATCGGAATTTCCTAAACTTTGATTATTATATCTAAGTGAGAATCTATTGTTGTGAATTCCTGTAGTAGTTACAAAAGTATAAGGTGAAGATTTTATATTATGAACGACATTTAAAAGTTTATCCTCTAAAAATATGTTTTCATAACTTTCGAATAAACCATCATAATTTTCTAAGGTGATTGTAAAATTTCCGGCTACATTTGACGAATAACCTAGCGGAATAACATCTTCATCTGAAAATGGTAACATTCTTCCTTGAATTGCTAAGTTTTGATTATTACAAATGGAGTAAAAATTAATAATGTTTCCAGCACTAATTGTTGTTCCATCAAAATCTCTGTCTATATCATTTGTTCCGTTTTGAACATACCCAACAAGTGTTTGTTTGAAAGCACCTTGTGTATTTGTTAAATTCAACCAAAGTCTATGTCTCTCCAAACCTTGACTAGATTGAACAGTATTCTGATTTGAATTAGTTCTATAAAACGTTGCATTATCAGTTGCAATTCGCATACTATTAATAAATGTTGCATTACCATTCGTTAAAGCTCTGACAAAAAATCCTTGTCCAGAGGCTATTTTCCCTAATGGATAAGTATTGTTAATTCCAGGATTTAATGCTGCTCTAGTTCCAACTCCACCAAATTTATTGTAAACAGCGTAATCATTTGCGGTATAATTTGAAGATGCCGACATTGGCGTATTGTGTGTCCAAAGGTAAATTGTTCCACCAATAACAGTTGTGTTTGCTGTTAAATCTAAAAAAGCATCTGCATCAATAGCTGATGGATAAGGATTTCCAATAAGATTCCATTCGCTTACAGAATTAATAATTGGAGTTTGAATAAAACCGTTATTTATTGAACCAATAAATTCTGCATTGTAAGCTGTTGGTGTATTTCCAAAAGAGTCTGGTGCTCTTACAATATATCCTTTACCAGCAGACATTACAGATGTTCTAGCAGTCGGAACCCAATTACCAAGTGTTGGGCTAAATGCATAAAATCTATCTGCGGATGTTTGAGGAGATAAATTATACAATGTTTGTCCGCCTACAGGTGAAGACCAATAAGTATAGTCATACTCAATCATGTTTGTTGTAGTCCTTTTAACATTAATATTATTACCTGTATTGACTGCAAAATCATTTCTTTGTACTAAACTACCGCTATTTTCAATTATTATACTTCCTGCGTTATCTATATTACTTTCAATAACAGCAGAAGAATTAGATCCAATTGTTACTGCTTTTCCTGAAGCTATTTGGCATTTACAAGCTGTTAAATTGCCATGAGTTATTGTTTGATAATTTTCGCCAATAATTGCTTTTACTGTGGATGTTGGTGTTCCGTCGCTCCAAGTCGTTCCATTCCAAGTCGATGTTAACTCTCTTCTACCGTATAAAGTTACATTATCTATTGCCCAAACTTCTTGTCCGCTGTTTGAAATTATACTTAACCTTATTAGTAAATTTGAAATTTTTGGCAATCCTGTTATTACTAAATTACTATAACCTTCTGTAGTTTGATAATTTATTCCTGCCAATGGTGCATTAGAAGGGCTAAATGTTTGAACTAAATTTGTGCCTGTAAATACTTTTGTAGCTGATGCTATACCAGAATCAAAACTCCAAACTGAATTATTATTTCCAACAATTTGAACTTCATCAGACCAAGACAAACCGCCATTTGTACTGACTGAAGCAATCACTCTATCTAATGGTACAATTCCATCCATTCCGCCAGATGTATTTCCTGCAAAAGCTCCAATTTTTACATTTAACTGTACATCGCTAAAAGCTGAAGTATTAATTGCATTCATTATTATCCTTGCTGTTGCGCTATTACTTGCTTGGAAACTTCTTCCACCAATAAACTTATTTGTCAAACCTCCATCACCAGAAATTGCATACGCTGTTCCGTTGGTGACTGTTGTTATTCCTGTTGTAGTATAACCCCAAGTGGGAGTTACAGGTGTTGTTTCAAAATCTTGGATTGCAATAATTTCATTGGCACCGAAATCACAAGTTGTGTAATTAACTCCATATCCATTAATAGCAAACGTATATGGATTTTCATTTAAATCATTATTTACAATTGATACAAGTGCATCTTTAAGACCAACACTTGAAGGATCGAATCTAATAGTAAAAGTTGTTGAAGCGCCAATTGCTAATGTTGCAGCTGGTGTTGTTAAAATGCTGTATTCACTTGCTGCTGGACCAGAGATAGTAATTGCTCCAATATTTAATGGAGATGTTCCATTATTTTGAATTGTAAATATTCTATCGTTTGTAGTTGCATTTATGTTTATAAAATCAAAAAAAGTATCGTTAACAAAAGTTGGAACTGTACTACCGCTAACTACTGGCTGTCCATTACCTGTAACATCCATTTCTGGAGAAATTCCTGTTCCTTGTATTAAGAATGTATATGGGTTTTCATTGCTATCATTATTAGCAATTGAAACCAACGCTGTTCTAATTCCTGGAGCAGTTGGATTAAAATTTATGGAAAATGTTCTAAAAAAACCAGGATTCATATTTGGTGTACTTGGAAAAGTAACTAGTGAAAAATCAGATGGGTTAGTTCCTCCAATAGTTATATAAGGACTAACCCCAGTTAATGTCAATACAGTTGTACCATCATTTTTTATTTTAAAATCTTTTGTTTGATTAGTAACACCAACTATTTGAGTAGCATAAAGAGTATTATTACCTAATAACGGTGTTAAACTTCCACTAGCAATTGGTCCAGTACCACCAGTATTTCCTGTTAGTGTAATTTCCGGAGTAGGATTAAATCCATAACCTCTAATGTGAAAAACATAAGGGTTTTCATTTGCATCATCACTATATATAAAAACAATTGCTCTTCTCAATCCAGCTACACTTGGATCAAACACAATGTTCAATTCATTATTACTAATTGCTCCACTAATAATTTCACTTATTGTTCCTGTTGGCGGTGAGCCTGCAGTTGGTATAAAAATTGTAAAATCTTCTGGATTTAAACCTCCAATTACAACATTTGAAATTGTTAATGGCAAACCTCCAATATTCTGGATATTAAAAGTTTTTAATATTGTATTGTTCAATGTTGATAATGGCGAGCCTATTGGTGCAAACTCAGTTCCGTCAGCAACTCTTGGTGCTGTGTCATTATTTACTATAGTTAAACCAACACCTGTAACATTAATCTCTGGAGCTGGTGCACCATATGTTCCAGTTATTTGTATATCATCAAGTCCAAACTCATCTCTTGTTCCTGTTCCGCTAACATCATCGCAACTCCATCTTATATAGTAAAATGCCCCAGGAGCAACATTTATTCCAGAAATCACAAAAGATCTTGAAGGTGAAACAGCCTCTTGAACCCATTCAAATGGATCTGACAATTCTGGAGAAATAAAATCCATTGTTGGCTCTTCATTATATCCTATATTATCAAATGAGTGAGAAAAATTGAATGAATTTGACATGTCTCCATCATTTCTAAAAAATAAGTTATATGACACTTGTAATTGTGTCATATTTGATGTTCCATTGTTTCTTATTCTCAATGTTATTGAACCGGGAGCAAATTCTCCAGCTCCAGGTTGTATCATCAAAGTTGGGTTAGCAACAGTTGCTGGTAATTCTGTGAAAGCATAAATCCCAGTTGTGATTACACCCGAAGTAACTGAACCTCGACCAAAAGAGTCTAAAGTTTGTGTTCCTCCAAAACCTAATGTTCCAAAAGTAAATCCTTGAACATCCCAAGCGTTAGAATTTAATCTACCTGCAATTGTTGGGTTTGGAGAAAAACCATTTCCTGCGTATGCAGTACTTGGATTTGTTCCAACTGATGTTGGCATAGTGTTTGAGAAATTTATTAAAACACTTGGAACCGCATTAGTAATATTAACTTGGCTCATTCCAAAAAAAGGAATAAGGAAAAACAGAGAATATAAAAAGACTTTATATTCTCTTAATTGTATTTTTTTTGAGATAATCATTATTTTGCTTCTTTGACAAGATTTTTCGAAATTACAAAATAATCATTTACAACGATTTAAAATCATATAATAATCTGTTATCTAGCCTATTTAACCGATAATTTACAGAATAATTTTAACGTTTTAACTACAATACTATTTTTTTCGTAACAATTTGTCCATTTTGCAATTTAATCTTTACTATTAATGATTGATTGCTAGATGAAACATTAGTTATGATAAGATCTTTGTTTTGAATATCTTTCGAATAATATAATTGCCTTCCAAGCACATCATATATAGTAACTTGATCTAAGTTTTCGAGATATGATTTTATAGTCAAATCTCTATCATTAGAAGCAACAACAACACTATTTTTAATGTTTTCGAAGTTCTGATTATCTAGTGAATTTGTTGTATATCTTATAACGAATCTATCATCAAAAGTTCCTTTTATTGATGTGAAATGATAAGGGTTTTCTTTTAAATTATGAATAATTCCTATATTTTTATCTTCTAAATATATTGTAATATCTTCATCAAAAATCCCATCTGTTTTCTTTATAGCAATGGTATGATTTCCTGCTTGAGCAATATTTAATCCCATTGGAACTTTGTCATTATAATCAAATGGCAATGCTCTTCCTTGAATTATGAATTTTTTATCTTCAATCAACGAATATAAACTTACTTTTCCACGAGGTGCAAAAAAGCAATCATACGGATTGTCTATTCCCATCGTCGCATTAGTAGCATATCCTAAAAGTGTTGTGTCAATTTCGCCTGAAGCATCATTAAAAATATCCAACCAAATTCTACTTTTCTCTACTATATTTCCAACAACTGATGATGCTTCAGGATTTAATGTTCTATAAAATCTTGAATTATCAAATACTTCATTAGAATTTGAAACTGAACCAAATCGCAAGCTATTATTAAACAACAAATCTGTTCTGTAGACATCTGGAGAAGAAGATAGTAACGTCCCAGCTGAATGGAGCATATTAACCATGAATCCTTGACCAGAAGCAATTTTTCCTGTAAACCATGGATCTGTTGAACCCATACTATTGTACATCAAATAATCAGGTAAATAATTGTAACCAAAATTATAATAGTATGGATCTGGATTTTCAGAAAGACCTAAACCATGTTTCCAAATCCAAATGGCTGGAAAAACTTTAGTATTATTTAATGCTAAAAATTTCAAAGCATCAATCGCTGAAGGATATGGATTTCCTACAAGATTCCAGTTATCATCCAGTCTTGTAACAGTTATATTATTAGAGTTTAAATAATCAGCTCCGTCAAAATCTCCTCTTTTAATTTCATTCAAAATCAAACCATTGTTTGGCGCTTGATTTCTAAATGTATGTGTAACTGGAGTTGCAGCTGCAAAACCGTTAAAAGTTCTTGCTATGTAACCCTTTCCAGGTGTCATTGTTCCAGATGCAGGATTCCAATTGCCCATTGTTCCATTAGAATTAACCACAGTTGGATTCCATAAATAACGAAATCCAGCTGGAATTCCATTTACATTATAATTCATCAAAGGCGAACTCCAATAAACATAATCAATATCTTTTGCGGTATATGTTCGTCTTACTTGAAACCTATTTGCAGTAGTATAATCACCATTATTTGTAACTCCGTCATTTACTTGAATTAATTGCGCATCATCTTCGATAAGGATACTACCATTATTTGTTAATTGATTGTCAACTCTAACATAATCACCACTTGCAGCAGTTAGAGTTCTTGCAGCTGAAACTGTTAAATTTCCGGTAGCCATTAAATCATTAGAAGCTGATGTATTAAAATTATTATCCAAAATAACATTATAAAAACTCTCAGTTCCCAAAGGTGTGACTGCATTGATTGTTTGAGTAGCTGTTCCTACAAAATGAACCGTTCCATTTCCTTCGTTAAATGCATCATTGTTTTTATTATTTATCCAATTTCCATACAAATACAATTGCCCGTCAGGAGTAGAAGTATTTCCATCATTCATATCTAATGCATTATCCGCAGCACTGTTTGTAATTGTTAAATTACCGTGAACTTCTAGTTTATTATCTAAATTATTTCCTTCTATTTTTACTTTTTCACCTGAAATAGTCAGGTTTCTTGCTTTGGCTATATATCCAGAATAAATGGCCAATGGTGCATTTTCGTCGATGGAAGCTTCTCTATCATAGCTTGTGTCGGCAACAAGTACATCAATTGTTTCATCAGGGACAATTAAGGTTTCCCAATTTTCACAATCAAACCAATTGGTATCTTTTCTTCCGCTCCATTTTCCGTTTACATAAATATCAGTATCTAATTCTACTAGATTACAACCTGCTTTAAAATCATATCCTCCAGCGTTGAACGTAGTATTGTTCGAATAGGAATCCCAGTTTAATTGATTATTTATTAAAGCAATCCAATCAAATTTTCCATTTGTTGTTGTTGTAAAATCAGGATTTACTGGATCATCAAACTTTACAAATCCATCACCTGTTGGTGCAATTGTACTAAAACATTCCATTCCAGGAAATAAAGTTGACCATCTAGTATCTTCACTTGTGCCACCTGGAACAGTATTCCATCCGCTTTCTGTCCAACCATATAAAACATTTCCTGTATATGTTGAAGTGTGTGCTGTATTATTTGTCCAAACGCCACCTTGCATAAACCAAACATCATCATCTGAATTTAAATTAAAACCTGAACCACCAATTCCTGATTTAGTCCAGTTTGCGTCTATAGAACCACAGGTGTAAACGTTAAAATGTGATCCAAGTGTGGCATTTGCAGTAGTTGTTTCGATTGTAATAATTGTTCCTTTTGGCAATGTACTTCCTGTTCTGGTTAGCACGATTACACCTTCTGTTCCACCCCAAAGATTTGCAAATTGTCTTTCATATCCATTATCGGTAATGAATAATGTTGTTCCCGGCAGTAAATCTCTAAAACACACAAAACTAATTAAATCTGTTCCAGATGCAATTTCAGTATTTGTATTTACTGCTAATACCGCCAAATCACCAGGACTTAATATTGTTACTGTTGATATATCAAATAAAGTACTTGTGCCTGGCGTTAGAACTGGACCTGTTGATGTAGCAATTAAATTAAAATCTGTTCCTGTAACCGTATGAATAATACCTGAAAATGTTGCTTGACCTAAAACAGCTGTAACTGGTGTAACAGCATTCATTGTTCCAGTACTTGTTAATGAAACTGTACCTAAAAATTGTCTGTCTCTGTTTCCACATGCATCAGTTCCTGTTACTACAACATTAGTCATTCCCGTACTAACGCCTGTAGTAATTGGTTGGGTTGTAAACGATAATTGAGTTGCAAGAATATTGATTGCATTTCTTCCATCTGTTGAAGATTGAGCCGCAAAAGTAGTTTTCCCAGATCCTGCAGGACTCAAAGTTAAATTGGGATTACTTATCGTAAAAACGAAATCGTCACCATCAATAGCACCAACGCCAAGCGGACATCTCAATGTTAAACGGAGCGCAAGTAACACAGAATTATTATCTGCAGCAACTACATTCATTCCTGTAAATGATACTTGATTTGTAGACACAACTCCGTAGGCAACAATAGCCGAAGTTACTGTATTAACCAATACGATGTCTTGAATAGTTTCGTCCCAGTTTCCTATTGCATCACCAGCAGCTTGGGTTAACACTAATCCTGTCATAGTTGTAGGTAATGCGTCAGCATCGCCTGTTGCGCCACCATCTCGTAGATTAAATCGCCACACTTCTACTCCATCGGTAATTGTAGAAATTGTTCCAATATTGGTGCTAGAAATTGTTGTCGGTTCAGAAGCAGTTACTCTTAATATATCCGATAAATTACTTCCCGTTCCTGTTCCTGTGAAATTAATAGTATATGATGCTTCATCGCTATCGTTAGTAGTAAACGTTATACTACCAGAAAACGGACCTGCTAAAGTTGGAGCAAATTGAATTGTAAAAGTAGCTGTACCTGAGCTTCCAATTGTTACATTGTAAGTGAAAGGTGCTGATGAAATGCTAAATGGCGCAACAACTGCGGTATTAGCAAATAACAACAAATTTCTGTTTCCTAAATTTTCAATAGTAAATGTTGCTGACGCATTAGAACCAGCTGAAACATTACCAAAAGCATACGTACTTCCTGTTGGATATGGTGTTGCTGCAACTCTAACATTAATTTCTTGATCTCTAAAACCTCCACTGAAATGGTTTACGGTTGGCAATGTTGTTACTCCACCATATGTTAGTGTGTTAGAACCTAATGGCGAACCCATTGGTGACCAAGTTGTTCCATTCCATTGTTGAGACTGGCTTACTGTTTCTGATCCATTCACATCTGCTGGCAAATAATTACCTGTAAAAGTATAATTAGGCGCCGTAATTCCTGTACTTGTAACAGACCAATATCTTGAAATGAAATTTGGAATTGGAATTACAGTAATCATATTTGGATGTTTACTATCATTCACCGACATTCCTAAAAAAGCACCTGTAAAAGTTCCTGCTGAAAAATTTACTGTTGCAGGAGAATATTCCATCGTTCCTGTTTTATCTCCAATTGGGAAAGTGAACGAACCTGCTGCTGTATATCCTCTTCGTAATATTCCTCCAAAAGCATTGTCGGCAATGAAATAATTACTTGAAGAAGCACCTGTTAAAGTTGTCGTAGCATTTAATGTAAACGTTTGTACATCTAAATCAACAATTCCGGCTGTTAAATTCATAGCAGTTGCAACAGTTAACTGCGAACCCATAACACAAGCTATTGCTCCAGTTGTTCTATTTACTGTAAATGTTCCTAAAGTTTGTTGTGCTGCTGTTCCGCTGAACGCTAGATTACCTATACTTCCTGTTCCAAGCAAAGTTAAACTTGAAGTTGCTGAACCTCTAAAAGTTCCGCCACCAGTTATAGTATTTGCGACGCCTGCAGTTCCAATAGTTAAACTTCTTGAGTTGATATCAAAAATATCAGAAGCACTGTTGAACGTTATTGCATTTCCGCCAAGTGGTGCTGATATAGTTAAATTTGTTCCAGCTCCAGTCAATTGAATTCCTACTGATGCTGGTTGATATACAATATAAGGAATGGTTAATGCTGTTCCAGAAATTAGCTGTAAAGCTGATGTACTCGTGAAATAAACTCTTCTATTATTTCCGTTAAAAATACCATTCGGAGCAGTAACTGTCATATTACCTCCAACTTTTAAATCATCGCCTACAGCTTGTCCTAATGTTAAAGTTCCAGCTGTCAAAACAATATTTCCTCCAATAACCAATTCACCACCAGCTGAAACACTTCCATAATTCATGTGTAAAGCTGCTGTAGCATTAGATATTGTTAAAGTTCCAGCAATAGCTTTTACTCCAACAGCTCCAGAAGCAGCGCCATTTATATAATCTAAAACGGTGTTTGCAGTTGGGATAGTAACATTGTTAGGATAACCAGGCGTAACTCCAATCGTTCCAATTCCGCTTGCATTCCATTCAAAACTTCTTCCGTATAAACCTCCAGACCTGTATTCTAAAGTTGAACTACTTCCATAAATTGGTCCATTGGTATCAATATTTCCTCCAGCATTAATTCGTAAAGTTCCTTCAACTCGTAACGAATTTGGAAGATTAACATCCAATTCTGATGAAACTTGCAATAAACCTAAAACAGGTCCAACTGCTATGTCCAATCTCGTTGGCGAATTTGCAGAAACGGTTACGTTATACGGCGGATTTGCAACGGGCCAAAACGCCTGCGGACCATTAATTCCATAGACAGTGCTATTTGCATGATTCATATTCAATGTACTCGCAACGCCATAAACAAATGAATTTCCTGTGGCAAAACCACCAGCATTTATTCTAAAAGTTCCATTGACTGTTGTAGTTCCATTATTGGTGTAAGTCATTCCTGTTTGAAGCGTTCCTCCAAGTTCTACTGTAGTTGTTGTCCCTAAATTTCTTGTGCTGTATGCTGCATCATTAACCGTAACGGTATGACCCGATTTAATAATTGCATTATCAGAACTTGTAGGAATAACACCTCCAACCCATGTAGTTGTCAAATTCCAATTTTGTGTTACACCCGAGCTTTCTATACCTGTGATTACTGGCGTAACTGTTCCATTTACAATTATATCATTTCCGGTTCCATCTCCTATACCTCCAGATCCTGCAACAGCATCTTCAGCATACATATAAACTCTGTAAGTTACAGCTGATGTTGAATTTGCTTGAGAAAACGTAAATGTAAATGTTTGAGTTGTAGTATTATCTGTAATTGTATATTGAGTGTCTAAATTGGCGGCATATCCATCAAGAGAATTTCTTAATGCTATTGCGCTCGGACCAGAAGCAGATCTTTGCAATTGAATAAATACTGAAGAAACCGAGAATTGAAAACCTGAATTTGGAGTTACAGTAAATTCCATGTAATCATTCCCAGCAACTGCATTAGCTATCGAAGTAGCTGCCCATGTAGTTGCATTAAACCTTCCTCCATTTGCACTTGCCGTTAACCCTGCACCTCTTGTTATGGTTGAAGTGGTTAGATTTGCATTGTTAAAATTGGAAACCGCAGTTGCTTCTGCTCCGCCAAGAGCAGCGAATTCAAATGTTAAGATTTGTCCATACGAACATACATTAACAAAAATCAAAGCAACAATAACGAGTAATTTTTTCATTTTCATAAAAATGAGATATATAAATTAAATTCCATAGCCGAATTTAGGGCACAAAAAAAGGTCAAGCGATATTTAGCAGAAATTGGGACTACAAAATTAAGTCTAATTTACTAAATTCCAAGTGTTTTGTCTTAAGAAATCATCAAATTATTGTATTTTTTATTAACAATAAAATAATGAATTGATGTGTTAATGTTGTGGTTTTAATTACAATAAAAAAAGAGAACTTATTTTCGTTCTCTTTTTTCTATTTATTTTCCTGTAAAAGTAGGTTTTCGTTTTTCTAAAAAAGCGGTTGTTCCTTCTTTAAAATCTTCGGTGCCAAAACACTTTCCAAAGTTTCTAATTTCTACATCAAAGCCGTCAACATCGTGTTTGAAATTGGCATTTACTGCTTTGATAGCTTTGCTTATTGCTGCTGGTGAATTGCGAGAAATTTTAGTAGCAATGCCTTTTGTAAATTCTACCAATTCATTTTGTGGAACTACATGATTTACTAATCCGTATGATTTTGCAGTTTCAGCATCAATCATTCCTGCCGTCATAATTAATTCCATGGCACGACCTTTTCCAACAAGTTGTGGCAAACGTTGTGTTCCGCCATAACCAGGAATAACGCCAAGAGAAACTTCAGGCAAACCCATTTTAGCATTGTCTGAAGCAATTCTAAAATGACAAGACATGGCCAATTCTAAACCGCCACCAAGTGCAAAACCATTTACAGCTGCAATCACTGGTGTTTTTAATTTTTCTACAAAGTCAAATAACAATTCTTGTCCTTGTGCTGCCAATTGTGCGCCTTCTTCTATCGAAAAGTTAGCAAATTCCGAAATATCTGCGCCAGCAACAAATGCTTTTTCGCCTTCGCCAGTGATGATGATTACTCTAATTTCGGGATCATTTTCTAGCGTTTCAAAAGCATCGTGCAACTCTTTTATAGTAGCAACATTTAAAGCGTTTAATTTTGACGGACGATTGATAGTAATTTGTCCGATGCCATTTTCAGTGGCAATGAGTATGTTTTCAAAGTTCATCGTATTCTTCTATTTTAATTTGTATAAATCTCTGTTTATTTTTTTGGAAGCGAAACTATAAAAGTTGTTCCTTTTCCATGTTCTGTTTCAAAAGTAATTGTTCCTTTATAATTTTCAATAATATTTTTTATAATTCCTAAACCTAATCCCATTCCGCTGGTTTTGGTAGTGAATTTTGGTTCAAAAATTTGGTCTTTGTTTTGTTCTGCAATTCCAATTCCGTTATCGGTTACCGAAATCACTACGTTGTCATCTATCTCTTTAACCGTTACAAAAACTACTTTTAAATCTTGTTCTTCTGGAATGGATTGGGTTGCGTTCTTGACTAAATTGGTAATAATTCGAATAAGTTGCGTTCGGTCCAAAACAGCAATAATTTCATCTTTCTGACTTTCAAACTGAATGTAATCTTCGTTAAAAATATCCAATGAAAATTCAACAACTTCAACCACATTCAAGGTTTCGTTTTGCTGTGCTGGCATCGTTGCAAAGTTAGAAAATGCGGATGCAACCGAAGTCATTGTGTCAATTTGCTGAATCAATGTTTTGGAATAATCATCTACTTTTTGTTTCAAATTTGGATCCTCTAAATCAAATTTTCGCTGAAAACTTTGCACGGTCAATCGCATTGGTGTCAACGGATTTTTTATTTCGTGAGCAACTTGTTTTGCCATTTCGCGCCAAGCTTGTTCGCGTTCGCTTTGTGCCAATTTGCTTGCGCTTTCTTCCAGCTTATCCACCATTTGATTATAGGCATTTATCAAGGAATTAATCTCACGACTGTTGGCTTCAATGACGATTTTTTCATTTTTTTGGTTCAAACTGGTTTCATTGATTTTATCCGAAATAGTTTTTAGCGATTTCGTGATATAACTTGCTAAAAAATAAGCCAATGCAAACGCAATAACCAACATAAAGGAATACACTTGGCTCAATCGAATAAGAAATTGTCGCAATTCCGCTTCATAAAATCCATCATCTTCTACATAAGGAATGTTCAAAATCCCGAGAGGTTTGAACTTTTCATCTTTGATTTGACTGTAGGATGAACGATTTTTTATACCATCGATACTTTTAATATCTACATATCTTTTTTCAACAGAAGATTGAACCAATTTTAGAACATAATTTGAAATTGGAGGCGACACTTTGTCGACAGAAAAACTCGCTTTGGATGATTTTACTAATTTACCTTCCAGCGAATAAATATTAATTTCAAGATTATGAATATCCGATAGTTCGTGTATTTTGTCTTTAAAAATCAAAGGAAGATTTTCAGGAGTCAACGGATAAGTCGTTGTGGAAAGCACATAATTAATGTGTTCTTTAATGGCAAATTCCTTTCTGTCTAATCGCTCTTGGTGGTATTCTTTGGCTTCGTTTTTAAACTGAATAACCGAAATCGACGCCATCAAAATAGATGCGATTACTATCAAAACTATCATTGATAGAAAAATCCTCGTTCGAAGTGAAAGTCTTGCTATTTTGAAGTTGTTCATTTGTTAGTTTTCAGTCTCAATTTTCAGTCTCAGCTGCAAACTGAACACTGAACACTGAGCACACTATTTTCTTTCTCTTATTCTTTTATAAAACTTAAATCCAAGCATAATCAAAACAGAAAATAAAATAATTCCGATGACGCCATAAATCCAGTTGAAAGCATTTTTTAAAATTACTAAAAAAACAACGGAAAACAATATAATTGTTGCACCTTCATTCCAAAGACGCATAAAATTGGAACTGTATTTAAACTGATCGTTTTGTAATTGGGAATAAATTTGATGGCATTTTAAATGATAAGCCAATAGTAAAACTACAAAAACTAATTTGACTTGCATCCATGGCATTAGCAACCATCCTGGCATTAAATACAATAACCAAAGTGCAAAAATTGTTGCTAAAACAGCACTCGGCCAAGTGATGATGAACCACAATCGATAGGTCATTATTTTATATTGCGCTAACAAAATTTCTCTCTCTGGCGAAGGCTTTTCGTCGGCTTCAATTTGATATACAAACAAACGAACAATGTAAAACAAACCCGCAAACCAAGTGATTATAAATATTAGGTGAAGAGATTTTATGTAGTTGTATTCCATTTAGAAAATCTATTATCTATCTGTCTATTATCTTTAGTCTTTCTTCTGGAAATCTTTCACCCAATTCGCCACAACACTACACCATTCGTCATCGTCATTCATACAAGGTATTGCCATAAATTCTGAACCACCATGATGTAAAAATTGTTCGTTGGCTTCCATAGCAATTTCTTCCAATGTTTCTAAACAATCAGAAACAAACGCTGGAGTTACAACGGCCAATTTCTTAATTCCTTGTTCGGGCATTTTGTTGATTTCAACATCAGTGTAAGGCGTTAACCATTTATCACCAGCCAAGCGAGATTGGAAGGTTTGGCTGTATTTTCCTTCTGGAATTCCAAGTAATTTTACCACCTGTTTAGTCGTTTGATAACACTGATGACTGTAGCAAAATTCGTGTGCTGGCGATGGCGTATTACAACATGTTCTATCCATTTTACAATGCGATTTGGTCACATCCGTTTTGCGAATATGACGTTTCGGAATTCCGTGATACGAAAACAATAAATGGTCGTATTCAAATCCTTCCAAATGCTTCTTAATTGAATTGGCCAATGCCTGAATGTAATCGGGTTTGTTGTAAAATGCGGGTACATTGGTAAACGTCATTTCTGGGAAAAACTTCTGACGCAATTCTTCTGCCAAAACCACAATTGTAGTTGTAGAAGCCATAGCATGTTGCGGAT
The DNA here is from genome assembly GCF_004362665.1 of Flavobacterium dankookense. Classification (GTDB taxonomy): domain Bacteria; phylum Bacteroidota; class Bacteroidia; order Flavobacteriales; family Flavobacteriaceae; genus Flavobacterium; species Flavobacterium dankookense. The sequence continues at coordinate 398,036 of NZ_SNXR01000014.1, forward strand.
ATAAAGGCATCAGCATTACTTCGGTTACGCCTTTATCTTTTAATTCTTGCAATCCTTTTTGAATGGTCATCGTTCCATAACGCATCGCTAAAGCAACTGGAATATCAACTAAACTTTGCACTTTTTTGTGCATCCTTTTTGAAATCACAATTAACGGCGAACCTTCGTCTGTCCAAATTCGAGCATAAGCTTCTGCCGATTTTTTTGGACGCGTTTGCAAAATTATTCCTCTAACTAATAAAGCACGCAATAAAAACGGAACGTCAATTACGTATTTATCCATTAAAAATTCATCTAAATAAGGCTTAACATCTTTTGGCGTTGGACTTTCTGGCGAACCTAAGTTTACTAATAATACTCCTTTCATTGTGGCAATTTTTTTTGTAAAAGTAATTTATTTACTTTTTAAGATTTTGTGTTTATACTTTTTTTATCGATTGTTTGATATACGAAATTAATAGCACTAGGTATTTGAACTTAAACTCATCAGATATTTTTTCGGGGTTGTAGCAAATTTTTTCTTAAAGGCTGCAATAAAATGACTTCCGGTGCTGTAGCCAATTTTCAATCCAACTTCGTTTACATTATACGAACCCGAATCTAGTAATTGTCGAGCGTAATCCATTTTATAATCAAAAAGAAATCCGTAAACGGTATCGCCATAAATTTGTTTGAAACCCATTTTTAGTTTCTTTAAACTTAATCCAACTTGCTCCGCTAAATCCTCTAATCCTGGAGGTTCAGCCATGTTATTGATGATAATTTCCTTGGCTTTTTTAATTTTCAAAACATTTTCTTCATCAATCAAAAACGGACATTGTTCTGCATTTGGGTCTTCGTTTCTGTTGAAAAATAAACTTAACAATTCGTATCCTTTTCCTTTGTAATACAAATTTTTTATCGAAGGATTTAAGGTGTAATGAAACATTTGACTTAATACAATGGCCATCGACGGACTGATATTTTCTTCCTTATAATATTTTTTATCGTTGTTCTCAGGACTTAAAAAAGGAATATGATTTGCCTCATTTGAAAACAAAGAATGAAACTTTTGTATGGAAATAATAACCGAAATCACCCAAGAATTTGGCGCTAATTCCAAGTCTAATGGCAACTCTTTTTGTGGATTATAAAACAACAGCGACTTCTCTTCGTTCAAATCTAAAGCATAATTTCCTTGATTGAAGACAAATTTTGCTTTTCCTTTTATTCCAAAATGAAATTGTATAAGTCCTTGATTTATATGCTTTTTCACATGAAAAATTTCATTTCCATCATTTTGAAAACGAATTAAAGTAAAATCATTTTCAATATTTATTATTTCTTGAGAACCCATAGCGATATTTTTTCGTATATAAATCTGAACTCAAGCAAAAATGTTATTTAGAATTAATCTACATAAGGGATTTGCGAAGACTTGATTTCACTACAAATTTATAATAAATAACGCTAAAAAGGTAAATCAGCTGTAAAAAATCTCACAGCGACACAAAAAGTACTTCTAGCGTTACTTTTATAAATAGTATGCTACTATTTTTGTTGAACTTTTTAAGGAAAGTAATTTATGGAAAATTTTAATATGTCGAAACATACCTCTTTTTACGCCGTAGGTCTTAGTTATAAAAAAGCAGATGCCCAAATTAGAGGTAAATTCAGTTTAGATTCTAAAGCCAAATCAACTTTATTGATGCAAGCCGAAGCCGAAGGAATCGAATCTTTAATCGTTACTTCAACTTGTAACCGAACTGAAATTTATGGTTTTGCCAATCATCCATACGAACTAATAAAACTACTTTGTGAAAACAGCCAAGGCTCAGTTCCTGAATTTCAAGAAGTAGCATACATCTACAAAAATCAAGATGCTATCAGCCACATGTTTCGCGTTGGAACTGGTTTAGACAGTCAAATTCTTGGTGATTTTGAAATTATCAGCCAAATAAAAACTGCTTTTGCAGAAAGTAAATCAAATGGTTTGGTAAATGCTTTTCTCGAAAGATTAGTTAATTCAGTGATACAAGCAAGCAAAAAAATAAAAACCGATACCGAAATTTCTTCTGGAGCAACATCGGTTTCTTTTGCGTCGGTTCAATACATCATTAGAAACGTTGAAGATATTTCCAATAAAAATATTTTGCTTTTCGGAACAGGAAAAATAGGTAGAAACACTTGCGAAAATCTTGTAAAACACACAAAGCATCAACAAATTACATTAATAAATCGAACCAAAGATAAAGCGGAGAAATTGGCGCAAAAATTAGATTTAGTCGTTAAAGATTATGCCGATTTACAACTAGAACTTCAAAAAGCTGATGTGGTTGTGGTTGCTACTGGCGCGCAAAACCCTACGATTGACAAAACGATTTTGAATTTAAAAAAACCGCTACTCATTTTAGATTTATCCATACCAAAAAATGTACATGAAAATGTAAAAGAAGTTGAAGGTGTAACACTAATTCACCTTGATCATCTTTCACAAATGACTGATGAAACACTAGAAAATCGTAAGCTACATATTCCAGCTGCCGAAGCTATAATTGAAGAAATAAAAGAAGAATTTTCAGCTTGGGCAAAAAACAGAAAATTTGCTCCAACTATTCAGGCGTTAAAAGAAAAATTAAATTCTATAAAAGAAGGCGAACTAAACGTACAACGCAAAAAATTATCCAATTTCGACGAACAACAAGCCGAACTTATCAGCAACAGAATCATTCAAAAAATAACCAATCATTTTGTAAATCATTTAAAAGATGGCGACTCAATGGATGAAGGAATTGAATGGATTGAAAAAGTTTTTCAATTAGAACAAGAAAAATCATTTTTTTAATTAAAATTATTTGAAACATTAAGAAATTAAGATTCATTTAGAACAAATTAAAAAATGACAAAAAAAGAAGTAACTAAATTATCTTTCGAAATAACTGGATTGGCAATAAAAGTTCATAAAAAACTAGGTCCAGGACTACTAGAAAGTGTTTATGAGCAATGCTTAAAATTTGAATTAGAAAGAAATGGATATGACGTTAAACAACAGCTTAATGTCAAAATTGAATATGATGATTTAGAGTTAGATTCAACATTAAAAACAGATTTATTAGTTAATGATACAGTAATTGTTGAACTAAAAACAGTCGAAAAATTGGCACCTATTCATGAATCTCAACTTTTGACCTACATGAAATTATTAGAAAAACCTCAAGGATTACTGATAAATTTCTACACAACAAATATCACAAAATCAATGAAGCCATTTGTTAATGAATATTTTTCAAGATTAGATGATTAAATGCTTAATGAATCTTAATTTCTTAATGTTTCAAAAACAATAAAATGGTTAATAAAACAATACGAATAGGAACACGCGATAGCGAATTAGCCCTTTGGCAAGCGCACACAGTTCAAAAACAACTCAACGATTTAGGATACAAAACCGAAATTATTGCTGTAAAATCCCAAGGTGATATCATTCTTGATAAGCCACTTTACGAACTTGGAATTACTGGGATTTTTACCAAAACACTCGATATTGCAATGATTAATGGTCAAGTTGATATTGCGGTTCATTCCATGAAAGATGTGCCAACCGCTTTGCCAACGGGAATCGTTCAAGCTGCCGTTTTAAAACGCGCCAACGTATTGGATATTTTGGTTCACAAAGGAAATTTAGATTTTTTGGAAAACGAGGGAACAATTGCCACCGGAAGTTTGCGTCGTCAAGCACAATGGTGGAACAAATATCCAAAACATACTGTGGTAGATTTACGTGGAAATGTAAATACACGCATGCAAAAACTTAACGATAACGATTGGAATGGAGCCGTTTTTGCAGCTGCAGGTTTGGAACGAATAAATTTAAAACCAGAAAGTTTTATAGATTTAGATTGGATGATTCCGGCACCTGCACAAGGTGCAATGGTTGTGGTAGCAATGGCAAATGACAATTTTACTATTGATGCTCTCTCACAGTTAAATCATATAGAAACAGAGATTTGTACTTATATCGAAAGACAATTTCTTAAAACACTCGAAGGCGGATGTACTGCACCAATTGGAGCTTTAGCAAAATATAATGAACCAAACGATACAATAGAATTTGAAGGTGTGTTACTTTCGATTGATGGAAAACAAAAACTGGAAATCAGTAAAAAAGTTGATATTTCAGAATGGAAAAAACTAGGATTTTCTTGTGCCAAAGAAATTCTAGAAAACGGAGGAAATGAACTAATGTCCGAAATTAGAAAACAATTAAAAAAATAAATCTTTAAAGTCAAAACACTTAATTTTCTTAATTTCTTAATGTTTTAAAAAGTTAAAAAAAATAATGTTCAAAAAATAAACATGGAAAATGAAATTCGCATAGTATCAACTAAATTGCTTTCGGAAGACCAAAAGTTACCCTTGTTGAGCGCGAATTTTTCGGTAATTGACAAAGATTTTATTAGCATCAAATACCATAATTTCAATTTTGAAGAATTAAACGATTATTTAATTTTTACCAGCCAAAATGCGGTAGAAAGCGTTCTTTTACATAATAATATTGACCAAATTAAAACCAAAAAAGCATTTTGTGTCGGCGAAAAAACCAAAAAACTTTTGGAACAAAACGGAATTGAAGTTGTTCTGTTTTCAGAGTATGCTGCCGAATTGGCTTCGGTAATTTGTAACCAATATTCCAAAAACAGTTTCACGTTTTTTAGCGGAAACATTCGTCGAAACATTTTGCCAGATGCGTTACAATTGGCACAAATAAAAATGGATGAAATCGAAGTATATCAAACCGTTTTAACGTCGCATAAAATTGACATGAGACACAATGCAGTACTTTTTTTCAGTCCTTCTGCAGTAGAAAGCTATCTGAAAGAAAACGAAATAGACAATAAAATATGTTTTTGCATTGGTTATACAACTGCTGAAACTTTAAAAGAAAAAACAGAAAACATCATCATTGCATCACAACCAAAAATTGAAAACGTGATTGCAGAAGTGATAAAATATTATAATTAAAATAAGACCTGACAGGTTTACAAAACCTGTCAGGTCTAAACCAGAAAAGATATGATCAAAAACGACCTATTCCTTCGCGCCTTAAATAATGAAACCGTAGAACGTCCACCAGTTTGGATGATGCGTCAAGCCGGAAGATATTTACCAGAATTCAGAGCATTGCGAGACAAATACGATTTTTTCACTCGTTGCGAAACACCAGAATTAGCAGCCGAAATTACGGTTCAACCTATCCGAATTGTAAAACCAGATGCTGCTATTTTATTTTCAGATATTTTGGTTGTGCCACGTGCCATGGGAATTCACGTAGAATTGAAAGACAATTTGGGACCAATAATTCCAAATCCAATCCGAACCATGGAACAGGTAAATCAAGTGTTTGTTCCAAACATTCAAGAAACTTTGGGTTACGTAATGGATGCAGTAAAATTAACCAAAGAAATGTTGAATGATGAAGTACCGCTGATTGGTTTTGCCGGTTCGCCTTGGACAATTTTCTGTTATGCAGTAGAAGGAAAAGGTTCCAAAAGTTTTGATACAGCCAAAGGATTTTGTTTTTCAAATCCAGTTGCGGCACATACTTTACTACAAAAAATCACCGACACCACGATTTTATATTTGAAAGAAAAAGTAAAAGCAGGTGTCAATGCCGTTCAGATTTTTGATTCTTGGGGCGGAATGTTGTCGCCAGTAGATTATCAAGAATTCTCTTGGCAATACATCAACCAAATTGTGGAAGCTTTAGCAGAAGATACAAAAGTGATTGTTTTCGGAAAAGGATGTTGGTTTGCCTTAAATGATATGGCAAAATCCAAAGCTTCAGCACTTGGAGTAGATTGGACATGTTCAGCAAGAAATGCTCGTTATTTGTCAGGTGGAAAAATCACATTGCAAGGAAATTTCGATCCAAGCCGATTACTTTCCCCAATTCCAACCATCAAAAAAATGGTGCACGAAATGATAGACGAATTCGGAAAAGACAACTATATCGTAAACCTTGGTCACGGAATTTTACCAAATATTCCTGTCGATCATGCGAAGGCTTTTGTGGAAGCGGTTAAGGAGTATAATTCTTAAAAATATTTTATGTCTTTTAGGGATATTTGGAACAATGGATTTGATTTTGAGAATTTCGACAAAAGATGGTTTATTTTGTTATTTTTCCCTTTTGTTATTTGGTTCTTTTTTCAAATTCTTAATTTCACTCCATATAACATAAATAAACAATGGTATGACATTCATTTTAATGATGAATTAAACGGGAAAGTTATAAAAAAGTGGAAAGACAATAGAAGCAATCCTATTTTTAAACTTTCAGATTCTACCGAAGGATTTGGCTACAATGTCACTTGGAGTAAAATTAAAATTGGAGATTCAGTTTACAAACAAAGTAAATCTAAAATACTGAAAGTTATTAGGAAAGACACAGTCATAAATATAAATATTCAAGAAGAATATAATTATCAAGATAGTATTATTCGCAATGAAAGATAAATTTCTAACCTACATCCAAAACCTCCAAAACCAAATCACTTCCAAACTAGAAGAAGTGGATGGCGTTGCCAAATTCCGTGAAGACAATTGGGAACGACCAGAAGGTGGCGGCGGACGAACTCGTGTTATAGAAAACGGAAACATTTTTGAAAAAGGCGGCGTAAACATCTCTGCAGTTCACGGAAAATTACCTGAAGCCATGCGACAACTATTTAACGTTGGTGAAGCCGATTTCTTTGCTTGTGGATTGAGTTTAGTAATTCATCCTAAAAGTCCGATGGTGCCAACGGTTCATGCCAATTGGAGATATTTTGAAATGTACGATGAAAATGGTGAAATTATAAATTCGTGGTTTGGCGGCGGACAAGATTTAACACCTTATTATTTATTTGAAGAAGACGGAAAGCATTTTCATCAAACGTGTAAAACGGCTTGCGACAAACACAATCCAGAGTTTTATCCAAAATATAAAAAACAATGCGATAACTATTTTTGGAACGCGCATAGAAATGAAGCTCGTGGACTTGGAGGATTATTCTTCGATTATTGTAAAGAATCCGAAGAAATGTCAATGGAAGATTGGTACAATTTCGTAACCGAAGTCGGCAACAGTTTTCTAGAAGCCTACGTTCCAATTGTAGAAAAAAGAAAAGAGTTACCTTATACTGAAGCACAACGAACTTGGCAAGAAATCCGTCGTGGTCGATATGTAGAATTCAATCTAGTTCACGACAAAGGAACTTTATTCGGACTAAAAACCAACGGACGAATTGAAAGTATATTAATGTCTTTGCCACCAAACGTCCAATGGGTTTACGACCATCATCCAGAAGCTGGCAGCGAAGAAGAAAAATTAATTAAAGTATTAGAAAATCCAATTGAATGGGTTTAAGTTAAACCATATAAGAAATATAAGAACACATAAGAAATACTTAAATGACCTTATATTCCTTATATGGTACATAATAGTAAAACAATTTCGGTTTGTGCCCTTGTGCCTTTGCGAAAAAAATTTAATTAAACCATTAAGAAATTAAGAAAAGTTAAGTCAAATTCTTAATAAAACTTAATATCTTAATGGTTCAAAAAACAAAAAATATGTTTCCATTACAAAGAAATCGTCGTTTAAGAGTAAACGAATCAATCAGAAGTTTAGTTCGCGAAACCACATTAAGTCCAAGCGATTTTATGTTCCCAATGTTCATCGCAGAAGGCGAAAACATAAAAGTAGAAATTCCATCCATGCCAGGAATTTTTCGTCGTTCCATCGATTTAACCGTCGAAGAAGTTAAAGAATTATTCGACTTAGGAATTCGCGCTGTAAACATTTATGTAAAAGTAGATGAAAGCCTAAAAGACAACACCGGAAAAGAAGCTTGGAATCCCAACGGATTGATGCAACGCGCCATCAAAGCAATAAAATCTGCCTGTCCAGAAATGATAGTTATGCCAGATGTTGCTCTTGATCCTTACTCAATTTATGGTCACGACGGAATTATAGAAAACGGCGATATTGCCAACGATGCAACCAACGAAGCCTTAGTAAAAATGGCAGTTTCTCACGCACAAGCTGGAGCCGATTTCGTAGCACCAAGCGATATGATGGACGGACGCGTTTTGCGTTTACGTCAAGGTTTAGACGCTGCAGGATTTCCAAATGTTGGAATTATGAGCTATTCTGCTAAATACGCTTCGGCATTTTACGGACCATTTCGTGACGCTTTAGACTCTGCGCCAAGAGAAGCTGACGTTGTCGTTCCAAAAGACAAAAAAACCTACCAAATGGATTACGCCAACCGCATCGAAGCCATCAAAGAAGCGCTTTCTGATGTAGAAGAAGGCGCCGATATGGTCATGGTAAAACCAGGAATTGCTTATCTTGACATCGTTCGCGAAGTCAAAAACGCTGTGAATGTTCCCGTTACCGTTTTCCATGTTTCAGGCGAATATGCCATGATTAAAGCCGCTTCCGAAAGAGGTTGGCTCGACCACGACAAAATCATGATGGAACAATTAATGTGCATCAAACGCGCTGGAGCAAGCCTAATATCGACTTATTTTGCCAAAGAAGCTGCCATTTTGTTAAACCAAAAATAGGAGCGAATCGTTCGGGATTTATCAGTAATCCATTTTCCTGCTGCCTTTCCAAAGCTCGCCAAAAAAAGGCGAGGCTTTTCCCTTGCATCAGGGCTAAAAAATAAAGGAATTGAATTTTTATAAACATGAAAAAATACATACTAATCGCTTTAATCACAACATTGGTGTCGTGTAAAAAAGAAACCGAAACCAATTTAGACCAGCCAAAACACGATGAAACTTCGGTTACAGTTTCAGGCGAAGAATTATTTTCAGGCAAAGGAACTTGTACAGCTTGTCATTTACCCGACCAAAAAGTAATTGGTCCAAGCATTACCGAAATTGCCAAAATTTATAAAGAAAAAAACGCCAGCATTGTTTCTTTCCTAAAAGAAGAAGCCGAACCCATCGTTGATCCAAGCCAATATGAAGTAATGAAAGCTAACTTCGCCATCACCAAGCAAATGAGTGATGAAGAACTAAAAGCATTGGAAGAGTATATGTTAAGTTTTGCAAAATAAATCTTTGCGAACCTTGCGCCTTCTTCGTGTACTTTGTGGTAAAAAAATTTTATAGGATGAAAACCTGCTTTATCAATTCACCACTTGGAATTACCAAAATCGTCGGCGATGAAAACGGCATTGCAGAAATAGCCATTTTATCAGAAGGTAACCTTTCCAAAACAATTCCACTAGAATTACAAGAAGCAGTGGCACAACTAAGCGACTATTTTGATGGAAAACGTCAAGACTTCAACTTAAAATTAAACCCAAAAGGAACCGATTTTCAGCAAAAAGTGTGGCAAGAATTACTCCAAATTCCTTTTGGTAAAACCATTTCATATCTCGATTTATCCAAAAAACTCGGTGATGTAAAAGCCATTCGTGCTGTTGCTTCTGCTAATGGCAAAAATCCGCTTTGGATTGTTGTTCCGTGTCATCGCGTTATTGGAACTGATGGTTCACTTACTGGTTATGCTGGAGGTTTGTGGCGAAAGAAATGGCTCTTGGAACATGAAAACCCTACAACACAACAATCATTGTTTTAAAATTAGTTTCAATTTAATCTGTTTTTTTAAAAAAACTTCCTCAATTAAACTGTATAGTTCTCTCTAAAATCACTTTTTAGATTTTTAAGCCATTAAAAAGGAAAAATTAGTGGTTTCTGATAGATTTGTGTTTTTTGCAGCCATTTCTATTGACTTTGATGCTAAATTTCAATAATTATATCAATTGAATTAACTTAACATTACCACAACAATTGCATTGAATCTTCCATTTTTATTGATTTTAAGGAAAACGATTCCCAATCATAATATACTATTTCATTCGTTTTAAGTTAAATTATTAATAGTATAGTTTCTATATCTTATTTTAAACAAAAGAAGAAAAATAATAGTCTATTTTTATGAATTATGAAATTTTTTAAGTTATGAAACCACAGTACTCCATTTTTTTAAAAAGAACGTTTTTAGCAATCGCATTTGTAATTTTAGGCAATTGTCAATTGAATGCACAAATTTTATCCAATGGCAATTTTGAGAGTGGCGGAAGTGGTGTTGGTTTTTTGGTTCATGATTATACTTTGATTAATCCATTAAACGGAACTAGTAATCCAGGTTTTTATGGAAGAACAACTAATCCAACAATAATGAATTCCACCTACATTTCGGGTGGTGATCATACAACAGGAACTGGAAATATGTTAGTTTTTGATGGCGCAAGCGTTGGGAACAAATTCTTTTGGACTACTGGAAGTACTGGTGGAGCAATTGGAGGATTTACTGCTGGAACAACTTATACCTTTAGTTATTGGATTAAATCAGTTTCTAATGCTGTTACAGAAGATAGTTCAACACGAGCAAATATTGGTATTTTCTTTGTGAATGCAAATGGTATAAACCCAACAAATTTAAATAATTTAGCACCTTTACCATCAGAAGGATGGAAAAAAATAAGTTACTCTTTCGTTGCCACAGCTAATAATGTAATGGTTCGTTTAAGAACAATTAATGCTGGTCCAATAGGAAATGATTTTGCTGTTGATGATTTTTCAATTACTGAAGGTGCGCTTCCTTTTACCGGAACTTATTCTTCTATAAATCCAACATGTCCTGGCGCAACTGATGGTTCAATCAATGTTAGTGCAAGCGGCGGATTTTTACCTTATGGAAATTATAATTTAACAGGTACAGCTACACAATCTAACACAACAGGAATATTTACTGGTTTAGGTGAAGGAACATATAATATAACTGTATCTGATGCAAACAATCAAGTTTATAGTGAGACCAATATTGTGCTAACGGTTCAAAATGATTTAATACTAAGTAGTGCGGCTACTATTTGCGAAGGCGAAACAACTGCACTTTCGGCAACAGGTGGAATTGGTACTTATACTTGGACTGCCAATCCACCAGATAGTTCTATTACAAATCCAAATAGTGCAACACAAAATGTAAGTCCAACTGTAACTACAATATATACTGTTACATCAGGACAAGCATCAGACCCAACAAATTTAGTTGTAAATGGAGATTTCTCTCAAGGAAATGTAGGTTTCATAACCGAATATAGCGAAGTTGCTGACCCAAGTCCGTTTGGCGTTCAATCTTCTTATTTTATAGTCACTAATCCAAACAATTGGTTTGCTCCGTTTTCTTCATGTGGTGATCATACAACAGGAACTGGAAATATGATGGTATTTGATGGTTCTACTGATCCAACGGGAACTATTAAGGTTTGGAGTACAGAAACACCTGTAACTGTTGAGCCAAATACAGATTATACTTTTTCGTACTACATAGCTTCGGTAGCTCCAGAAAATCCTGCTAAAATTGAAATCACTATTAATGGCGTTTCTTTAGCAACGCCAGTAACTGCTCCTTCAACAACTTGTTTGTGGACATTAGTATCGCATAACTGGAATTCGGGTTCAAATACTACTGCAGATATTACAATGTTTAATAGAGAATTTGTTGGAACAGGAAATGATTTTGCAATAGATGATTTATCACTAGAAGAAACTGTAACTTGTATTTATCAAAAAACGGTAACAGTAACTGTAAATGAAAAAATAACACCAACTTTTAATTCCGTAAATGCTATTTGTGAAGGCGGAACTTTAAGCGCGCTTCCAACGACATCGTTAAATGGATATACTGGAGTTTGGTCGCCAGCATTAAATAATCAAGATACGACAACTTATACATTTACGCCAACAGCTGGGCAATGTGCTTCAACAGCTGAACTTACAATAGTTGTAAATGTACCTGTAATTCCAAATTTCACAGCAGTTAATCCAATTTGTGAGGGTGAAACTTTAACTGCTTTACCAACAACTTCAACAGATGGTTTCACAGGAAGTTGGTCTCCAGCATTGAATAATCAAGATACTACAACGTATACATTTACACCAACAGCAGGACAATGTGCAATTAACGCCGAGCTTACTATAGTTGTAAACTCACTTGTAACTCCTGATTTTGTGGCTGTTAGTCCAATTTGCTCTGGTGATACTCTTGATGCACTTCCAACAACTTCTACGGATGGATTTACAGGAAGTTGGTCGCCAGCATTAAATAATTCAGCTACAACAACTTATACATTTACTCCAAATGCAGGACAATGTGCAACAAATGCTGAGCTTATAATAACGGTGAATCCATTACCAGAATTTACCATTTCAGAAGGTTGTGTTGGTTCAAGTTATACATTAAGTGCTATTGAAACCGACGCAACAAATTCAACTTATGAATGGTACAATCCATCAAATATTCAAATTGGAACTGAGTCGTCCGTAGTAGTATCTACAGCAGGAATATATAAATTAATTGTAACAAAAAATGGCTGTTCAGACGAGCAGAACGTTAATGTTCTTGCTCCGTTTTGTTCAATCCAAAAAGGAATTTCGCCAAATAACGATACCGAGAATGACAACTTTGATTTGAGTGCATACAATGTAAACAATTTAAAAATCTTCAACCGATATGGAACAACCGTTTACAGCAAATCTTCTTATCAAGATGAATGGTATGGTCAGTCTGACAGTGGAGATGAATTGCCAGATGGAACTTATTACTATATTATTGATTTCGCAGATTTAGAAACAAAAACAGGTTGGATTTATGTTAATAGAGAACAATAATTAATCTATTAAAATCCTTTTTTCAAAGAAATAAACTAAAATGTTTATAAAGAATAGTGGTTTAATCTCCCATTTTTTAAATTAATGAGCCCTTTTAAAAAAATAATTACTTTTTTGCTTTTATTGCTGTCTGCGTTTAATTATGCACAGCTTGGATTTTGTTCAGGAAGTAAAGGAGATCCTATTTTTACCGAGAATTTTGGAAATGGAACCAATTATGGTCCAGCTTTACCTGCAGGAGTTACCAATTATACTTTTATTACAGGTAATCCAAATGATGGGTTTTATACTTTATACTATAGAACAAATCTCTACAGCACATGGCACTATTCTTTAGATCATACACCAGATGCAACTAACGGAACAAACGGTAAATCTTTAATTGTTAATGCTAACGCAAGTACTTCGGGAGATTTTTATAAAAGAACTGTTACAGGACTTTGTGTAAATACTACATTCGAATTTTCTTCATGGTTAATGAATGTTTATAATCCTGGTTCAGGATTTTGTGGTGCTAATGAAATTCCAATAAATGTTCGATTTGAAATTTGGAATGATACTGAAACTATACTTCTAGGTTCGGGAAATACAGGAAATATTATTGGAACTGCTACACCTATTTGGAGACAATTTGCTCTTGTTTTTACAACGACAAACCAAACATCCGTTGTTCTAAAAATGAAAAATAATGGTTTAGGTGGTTGTGGAAATGATTTAGCTATTGATGATATTGAATTTAGATCATGTGGTGAATTAACTACAGTTACAAGTCCATCTGCAGTTGGCAACAATTTTGTTACGTGTCAAAGTCCTACTTCAATTCAACTTCAAGCCAATACAACAGGAAGTTCTACACATTTTTATCAATGGCAAACTAGTACAGACGGAATAACTTGGACAGATATATCTGGAGCTAATAATCCGACCTACACGACACCAAATTTAACAACCCAAACTTATTTCAGAACAAAAGCAGCACAAGATATTGCTAACCTAAGTAATCCTTTTTGTTCAACATTTTCTGATGTTTTTACCATTTCATTTTCAACAATTCCAAATAACAGTGTTAGTGATGGAGATAAAGTTATTTGTAGTGATGAACCCATTCCTACCTTATCTGTTACTGCCGATTCTACAACTGGAATTAATTGGTATGACGCTGCAAGTGGAGGCGTTTTATTACAATCAAATTCAACTTCATATACACCAATAACCGGTGGAACTTATTATGCTGAAGCATATGATTTAATATCAAATTGTACAAGCACTACAAGAACTCCTGTTAGTCTTACTATTGTTCCGTTACCTGTAGCAACAATTTCTGGAACTGCTTCGATTTGCACTGGAAACTCAACTGTTCTTACTTTCAACGGCACTCCAAATTCTATTATAACTTATAATATTGATGGAGGTTCAAATCAGAATATTACATTAGATTCAAGTGGTGTGGCGATTTTGACTACTGCAATTCTAACCTCAAATACAACTTATAATTTAGTAAGTGTAACATCGCCTATCTTAAATACGTGTATAAATACTATAAACAGTTCTTTTTTAATTACTATAAATCCTGCTTTAACTGCAACTATTTCAGGCTCAACTTCAGTTTGTAATAATACAAGTACGATTTTAACTTTTACAGGAACTGCGAATGCAACAGTAACCTATAATATAAATGGAGGTTCTAACCAAACCATCATATTAAACTCAAGTGGTATTGCAAATTTAACAACTGCGAATTTAACCACAACTACAAATTATAATTTAGTAAGCATTGGCTCAAGTGGACCAAATGGATGTACTCAATCTTTATCACAGATTTTTACTATTTCTATAATTCCACTCCCAACCGTTTCCATTACCAGTGATTCTCCAACCTGTACAGGAACATCAGCCACGATAACATTTACAGGAACACCAGATTCAACGGTTACGTTTAACTATGATTCAAATCCAAACGAGACAATTTTGCTCAACAATTTAGGAACAGCAAATATCGTAACACCTATCTTAACTTCCGATTCTACATACACTTTAGTTAGTATTCAAGACAGTAATTCGCCGTCATGTTCACAACCCCAAACCGCATCCACAACGGTCATAGTCAACGACGCGCCAATAATCAACACACCAACTGCCTATGAAGTTTGTGATGAGAACACAGACGGATTATCCTGTTTATTTGATTTAACGACTAAGATAAATCAGATTACAGGAGGCGATCCAAATGTTGTGGTTGAGTTTTTTGAAACATCAACAAGTGGTGTTGTTTTACCC
>NZ_SNXR01000015.1 GCF_004362665.1 Flavobacterium dankookense
TGGGATGGAAGTTACAACGGTCAACCACTACCATCAACTGATTACTGGTTTAGTGTACAGTATTTAGAACAAAATGTAAGTAAGGAGTTTAAGGCCCATTTCTCAATAAAAAGATAATAACAATGATGATTTTAAGAAAATTTTATTTAGCACTTTTATTAGTATTTGCTAGTCAAACTTTCGCTCAGGAAGGATTGCCAGTTTATTCAGATTATTTATCTGACAACTATTATTTACTACATCCTTCTATGGCTGGAGCAGCAAATTGTACCAAAGCAAGATTAACAGCAAGACAACAATGGTTTGGACAAGAAGATGCGCCAGCATTACAAACGTTGAGTATAAACGGTTCGATTGGTGAAAGGTCTGGTGGAGGAATTATTGTTTTTAACGATAAGAACGGTTACCATTCACAAAAGGGTATGAAGTTGACTTATGCGCATCATTTAATGTTTTCAAGAGACAATGTTGATTTAAACCAACTTTCATTTGGTATGAGTGCTGGTTTTGTTCAAAGTCAATTGGATGAAACTAGTTTTTATGATAATAACCCGGAGTTAGATCCAGCAATTTATGGAATTGTACAAAGTGCTTCATATTTTAATATGGATATTGGTGCATCTTATAATTTTCTAGATTTTTATGTTCATGCTACTGTGAAGAATGTTTTGGCTAGTGATAGAAAACTATATACAGACAGAGAACCTGTTAATTTACGTCGATTTATTTTGAATTCAGGCTATACTTTTGGAGAAGAAGATGGAATTCTTTGGGAACCATCATTTATGTTTCAATTGGTAACTCAAACACAAGAGAAAACAGTAGATTTAAATTTAAAAGCTTATAAAGAACTTGACTTTGGAAGGCTTTGGGGTGGAATATCTTATAGAAGAAGTCTTGATGGCGCACAGTTTGTTGAAGGGCAATCTGTAGGCGATCAAAAATTACAATATGTTACTCCAATTGTTGGATTGAACTTTAAAAATTATATGGTTTCCTATACTTATTCTCACTTGTTAGGAAATGTTCAGTTTGATACTGGTGGTTTTCACCAAATAACTTTGGGTATTAATTTGTTCTGTAAAAGAGATAAATACCACTGTAATTGTCCTGCTATTAATTAATATAAATGTCCCGATAGTATCGGGACAATTTTTTTTGAACTATGGTTATAAAAGCTGTAAACGGAAAATCGCCTTCAGTTCCTGAGGATTGTTTTGTTGCTGAAAATGCAACTATTCTTGGCGATGTTACTTTTGGAAAGTTATGTAGTGTTTGGTATAATGCTGTCATTCGAGGTGATGTTCATTATATCAAAATAGGTGATAAAGTAAATATTCAGGATGGAGCTGTTATTCATTGTACGTATCAAAAGCATCCAACAGAAATTGGGAATAATGTTTCTATTGGTCATAATGCAATAGTCCATGGTTGTAAAATTCATGATAATGTTTTGATTGGAATGGGAGCAATTGTTATGGATAATTGTGTTGTTGAAAGTAATTCTATTGTTGCGGCTGGCGCTATTGTTACTCAAAATACAGTGATTGAATCGGGTAGTATTTATGCTGGTGTTCCTGCTAAGAAAGTGAAATCTATTGATCAATCTGATTTTGCTGGTGAGATTGAACGGATTTCGAATAATTATGTGATGTATTCGAGTTGGTTTAAGGAAGATTAAAAGAAGCCGATAGTTTGATTTTTAGCCCCGATTGAAGTGGAAATCCTGTCATTGCGTTTGCGTAATGTGTTTGATTGGATTGCTTCGTTCCTCGCAATGACAGATTGCAACGGAAAGCAGGAAAAAGGCTTAAAAAAGTTATTATTGTTTGGCTTCTAAAAATCTTTTTTTATTACCGAGTGTTTATTCTTTAGAATTTCTTCAAGTACTTTTGGGTCTGAATTGGTGTAGAAAATGGTTTTGGCTTTGTGATTTTCTTCGTTTAGTATTTCTTTTTCTTGTAGAATATTTTTTGTTTGACGGGCAACAGCTTCGCCAGAGTCTATAATTTTAATCTTTTTTGGCAGAATTTTTTTTATCTGTGGAATCAAGTAGGGATAATGACTGCAACCAAGGACTAGATAGTCGATATTAGCATCGATCATGGGTTGTAAGTAATCATTGAGCAGTTGTTTCATTTCGGGCGAATTAATGGCTCCATTTTCGATTAATGGTACTAATCTGTGCCCAATTTGTTCTATGATTTTGGTATTGTGGAATTGTTGGGCTGTTTGATGGAATAATTCACTATTTAATGTTCCTTTTGTTGCTAGTATTCCGATGGTTTGTGTTTTCGAATGTAAAGCGGCTGGTTTTATTGCTGGTTCTATTCCGATGAAAGGAATGTCGTATTTTGCTCTTAATTCTTTGATTGCGTTTGTGGTTGCAGTATTGCAGGCAACGACTATTATTTTACAATTTTGGTTGAGAAGGAACTCGGTGTTTTTAATGCTTAAAGCAATAATTTCTTCTTTGGATTTTTGTCCGTAAGGTGCGTTTTTACTATCGGCTAGATAAATGGTATCTTCATTTGGGAGTAGTTCGTGTATTTCTGCCCAAATGGATGTTCCGCCAATGCCAGAATCGAAAAGTCCTATAGGATTATTTTTTGTCATAGAAACAAAAGTAAAAAAAAACTGCTCAATCCATCAATTTGGTTGAGCAGTTTTTTGATAATTATTTGAATTAATTCTTAGAAACCTAAGTCTTTTTTAATGTCATCTGTTAAGTCTGGTCCATCAGTTAAAAGTAAGTCTGCAGCATTAAGTACATATTGGTATCCTTTTGCTTTACCCACTTTTTGGATTGAAGCTTTTACTTTGTCCATAAGTGGTTTTACTAGGTCAGATTCTTTCTTTTGTAATTCTTTTTGAGCATTATCTCTGTAATCTGTAATACGTTTTACTAAGTCTTGCACTTCTGTTTGACGAGTTGCATTGACAGCGTCTCCAACAGTTGCAGCTTCTTGGTCGTATTTTTTGATTTTGTTTTGATATTCCTCAGCCATTGTTTTGTATTCTGCATCATAAGTAGCGCTCAATTTTTCTAATTGTTTTTGAGCATCTAACATCGCTGGCATTTTAGAAATAATTTCATTTACATCTACGTGTGCAGTTTTAGCTTGAGCATTCATCGTTTGCATTGTTCCTAGAAACAATACTCCAGCTATAAGTAATGATTTCAATCTTTTCATTGTTTTAAAAGTATTAATTAATTATTGTTTATTCTTCTTTTTTTGGTTCTTCCTTTGGTTGCGTTTTTTTCTCTTCTCTTGCTTTCTTTGCTGCTTCCCTGTCTTCTAGAATTTTTTTCTTTTTGTCTTCTAAAGCTTTTTTTCTGTCTTCTATAATTTTTGCTTTTGCAGCTGCTTTATCTTCTTTTGGTGTTTCAGTTGCTGTTCCGTCAACTGCTTTCTCCGTTTCATCAACTTCACCTTCTTTATTGTCATTTGCAGAAACCGTGCCAGTTTTTTTATTTTCTCTTGCTTCGGCAGCAGCTTTTCGTTTATCGTCTTGTTCTTTTTTTCTAGCTTCAGCTGCTAATTTTCTGTCTTCTAGCTGTTTGTCTCTTAAAGCTTTTTTGTCTTCAAGCGCTTTTCTTCTTGCTGCTAAAGCTGGATTTTCATCTTCAACATCTTCTTGATATTCTTTAGCTTCTTGCGCTTTTAATTGTTTCTTTGTCATTTCCTGTCTTTTTTCAGCTCTTGTAATTGTTCTAATTACTTGGTCGCTTATATCGTGTCTTTTGGCTGTAAAAAGCATAGTTAAATCGGAAGATTTGTCAAAAACGTAATCATATTTTTTTAGTTCAGCTATATCTTGAACGGCGGTAAAAACTTGGTCTTGAATTGGTTTTACTAGAACGGCTTTTTGGGTAATTAAATCACCATTCGGACCAAATTTCTTTTGTTGGAAGTCTAGTAGTTCCGTTTCTTGAAATTTTATTTCTTCTTCACGTTCTTCAATTAATTCTCTTGTAAGCAATGCTTTTTCAGTTTTTAACGCATCTTTTAATTTAGCGATTTCAATTTTTTTTGCTTCAATATCTTGTTTCCACTTTTGTGCTTTTTGCTCTAATTGACTATTAGCTTCGGCATAATCAGGTACATTCTGTAAAATGTATTCCATATCTATATAACCTATCTTGATTCCTCGTGATTGGGCATTTGCTTGGAATACTAAAAGTAGAAGAAATGCTGCTAAAAAATATTTTTTCATACAATTATGATTTAGAAATAAATATCAAATATAATTAAAATTGTTGACCAATGATAAAATGTGTTTCCCAACCGTTCTTTTGTGTCAATCCTGGCAACGCATCAAATCCATGTGCGAAATCAATTCCTAATAATCCAAAGGCTGGCATGAATACACGTAAACCAAATCCTGCTGAACGTTGTAGCACAAATGGATTGTATTCTTTAAAACCATCATAAGAAGCTCCAGCTTCAAGGAAAGTTAAAGCATAAATGGATGCAGCCGCTTTCAATGTTAATGGATATCTTAATTCTAGAGAGAATTTATTATAAATTGTTCCACCTACTTGGTCTCCATTAGCGTCAATTGGTGTTAGCGATTGGTTTGGATAACCTCTTAGTTGAATTACTTCTCTACCATCAAGTGCAAAATTCGCTAAACCATCACCACCAAGAAAGAATCGTTCAAAAGGAACTACACCTCGTTCATTATTGTACGCGCCTAGGTAACCGAATTCGCTCAGTGCTCTTAATACTAATGCTTTTTGTGGAGTACCAATTAATTTAGTGTACCAATCGGCTTTGAATTTTAGTTTATAGTATTCTAACCAATTGAATCGCTCTTGGTCAACTTTTGGTTCGTTTGCAGAGGCTTGTGTAAAATCTGAACCAACGGTTTGATATATTCTTGAACCTTCCGAAACTTCTTGAAGATAATCTCCAATCGCTGGACTTTGATTATTGGCATTAGGTTGAACTGTAAATTGAAAATCATCAGTATATTTCAATTTGTATTTTTCTTGATTTGAAAGATTACCATAATCAATTCCATTCCATAAAGAATAAGGTAATGTGAATTTTGCAGAAAAGCTAAACTCAGAACCAGATGTTGGATATATTGGGTTAACACCTTTGTTGTTTCGTGTTAAGCCTAAAGTAAACGCTAAATTTCTTGATGCACCATTTCCAAAAGTAAATAAGCCGGTATTATAATTGTTCAAATCATAATATTGAAAACTTGTTGCGGCTGATAATACAAAGAAATCGTCAGGAATAGTCAAGCGTTTTGCTAAACCAACAGATAACGATGTAATGTTGAAACTTCTGCTTCTGTCTACATTACTGTTTCCTCCGTTGAATAAAAATTGTTTACTGTGAGAAAGCGATGTAGAGAATTGAATTGGTTTTTTTCCACCTAACCATGGTTCTGTAAAAGATAAACTATAGGTTTGGAAGAATGTACTTGCTTGAGCTCTCAAAGATACTTTTTGACCATCACCCATTGGAAGTGGTTTGTAAGCTTCTTTGTTAAATAAATTTCTTAGCGAAAAATTATTGAAAGATAAACCAAGCGTTCCAATAAATCCACCACCGCCATATCCACCTTGAAGTTCAATTTGGCTAGAACCTTTTTCTACTAAATTATATTCAATATCTACTGTTCCTGCTGCTGGATCAACATTTTTAAATTTAGGATCAATAGCTTCTGGATCGAAGAAACCTAGTTGACCAATTTCACGAATGGTTCTTACTAAATCCTCTTTGCTATATTTTTCACCAGGATGTGTTTTTAGTTCTCTGTATATTACTCTATCATGAGTTTTTTCGTTTCCAACAACTGTTATATTATTGAAGTAGGCAATTGGACCTTCAACTACTCTAATTTCAAAATCGATTGTGTCGTTTGCTGTTTTTACTTCTACTGCATTTATTGTCGAGAACAAATAACCGTTATTTTGGTATAAATTGGTAATGTCTTCTCCGTCGGGTTTTGATTTGTCAGCAATGCGTTTTTCTAATAAAACGCCATTATAAGTTTCTCCTTTTTTAATTCCAAGAATTCTTCCCAACAGTTGGTCTGAATAAACCGAATTTCCTAAGAACTTGATGTTTCCAAATCGGTATTTTTTTCCTTCTTCAACCTTAATATTAATAGCAAGTTTTGATTTTTTGTCATTTAAATATACTGAATCCGTAATTACACGTGCATCTCGATACCCTTTTTCTTTATATTTTTCTACAATAGAAGTAAGGTCTTCTTTGTATTTATCTTTTACAAATTTTGAGGCTTTAAATATTCTAATTGGATTGATTTGCTTGGTGTTTTTCATTGCTTTTCGCAATGCTTTATCACTCAATTGTTCGTTACCATCAAAAGCTATCTGAGATATTTTTAATTTATCACCTTTGTCAATATTTACAAGCATTCTTACATTGTTTCCTTCTGCTGTGTCTACCTCTGTTTTTATAAGTACTTTGGTGTTGAAATATCCGTCTTTTTTATACTTATTTTCAATATAGTTTTTGGTTGTGGTGATAAGGTTTTCGTTTACAATTTTTCCTTTGGTAAGTGAATTGTCTTTAATTAAACCTTCAACTTTTGATTTTTTTACACCATTAATTTTTACTTCACTAAGTTTTGGAAGTTCGCTAATATTTAAATCTAACCAAATACTATCGTTTTCAATTTTATCCACATAGAAGTCTATATCACTAAACAAACCAAGTTTTCCAAGTTTTTTGATGGCATTACTAACTTCTTCACCAGGAACAGTAATTTGTTGACCTTTTTCAAGTCCAGTAAAGGTTACTACTGTTTGTTGGTTGTAGCTAATTTTGCCAATAACATTTACATTAGCTAAAATGTATTTTTTTCCTTGATCAAAAGGTGTTCTTTCTTGGGCTTGTAATTGAAAAATATTTCCAAGGCACAATGCCATTAGAAATAGTTTAAGTGTCTTTATTTGCACTGAAAATTTATTTAATTTGTTCACTTGTTTTTCCAAATCTTCTTTCTCTTTTTTGATAGCTAATGATGGCATCGTATAAATCGTTTTCTTTAAAATCGGGCCACAAAACATCAGTAAAATAAAATTCGGCATAGGCAATTTGCCATAGCAAAAAGTTACTGATTCTGTGTTCGCCACTGGTTCTTATTACCAAATCTACATCGGGTAAATTGTGCGTGTAAAGATGCTCATTAATAATTGATTCGTCAATACCGTCTAGAGAAATTATATTATTTTTAACTTTATCACTTATTTTTTTAACAACATTTAACAGTTCTTCTCTTGAGCCATAACTCAAGGCAAGCGATAATGTCATTCGGGTATTATTTCTTGTCTTTTCAATTACTGAGAGGAGTTCTTTTTTTACTTTTTCAGGAAGGTGCTCAAGATTGCCAATACAGTTTAATCGAATGTTATTTTTTTGAAGTGTATCAAGTTCTTTTTTTAAGGAAGAAATTAATAATTTCATCAAAGTATCTACTTCTAGTTTTGGTCTGTTCCAGTTTTCGGTAGAAAATGCATAAAGCGTTAGATTTTGAATTCCAAGTTTAGCACAAGTTTCAACAGTAGTTTTCACGGATTTAGTTCCATTTTCATGACCAAAAACGCGTAGCATTCCTTTTTGTTTTGCCCATCGACCATTGCCATCCATAATAATGGCTAGGTGTTTTGGAAGGTTGTCTTTATCTATTGTTGTTTCTAAACTCATTTTTATTCTGCGCAATAACACGGTTTGTTTCCAAAGGTGTAAGTTAATGTAAACCCAGTAAAAACATACCAATCATTACTATTTATATTACCAAATTTTAATGGTTCTAAATTTTTATTTTTTGGCAAACTTCCATCTAAATTATCAGTGAAAGTATATCTTGCTCCAACTTCTACACCAAGAATGAAATGATCCAGAATATTGGTTTTAATACCAATTGTCATCGGAATCGCAATTGCTCCCGTTGTATAGTCTTTTTTTGTTTCATTATTCAAAACGTATAATTCATCATACACGACATAGGTCAATCCTGAATGCACATATGGTGTTATTTTTCTAACTAGAACTTCGTGAAGATTAAAATCAAAAAAATTAAATTCTAATCCTGCTGAAAATTCTTTTATATTATTCTTAAAATTATAGCCTCTTAAATATCTCCCCGGAACATTAGAATCTAAATCGTTTGCCGTGATGGATGTTTGAGTATAGGAAAATCGATACGAATGTCGTGGCGATTTGTTCCATTTATACAAAATTCCAACGGCAACTTCATTAGGATTGATGTAGTTGGTTTTTCCAACATCTCCAATATAATTGCTTCCACCAAGAAATACTCCAATCTCGTGGATTTGAGCACTTAAATAGTTCTGAAACAGCAAACAAAAAAATACTATTAAACTCTTTTTCATCAATTTGAAAATAGCGTGCAAATATAACAATTCTGACTACTTATGAAACATCTAAACTAGATTTCTGTTAAATAAAATTGAAGTAGTCAATGAATTGGAACTTGAACAATGATATTTTTAAAACGATTTTTTTTGATTTGTAGTATAATTAGAAATACTTTTTTTCTAATTTCTTTTGTCTTCTCCCCAAAGTAGCTTGTTGCGTAAGGTTTTTAGAAATGTTTCTTCAGGTATTTCTACCATGTTGATTTTGAATGGTGTTTTTCTGATTTTTAATTCAGTGTGGTTACTAACAGAAGTGATTCTAGAGTCTAATGAAACTAAATATTGCTCTTCTCTTCCAGAAACTTTTAGTTTTATTTCGGTGTCATCAGGAATTACTAATGGTCGAGCATTTAAATTATGTGGTGCAATTGGCGTAATGACTAAACCTTTTACTTCGGGTGTTAAAATTGGTCCGCCACAACTTAGTGAATAGCCAGTAGAACCTGTTGGTGTTGAGATTATTAAACCATCAGCCCAATAGGAATTTAAATATTCATCGTTTAAAAAAGTTTCAATAGTAATCATCGAGGTTGTATCTTTTCTTGAAACGGTAACTTCATTCATCGCAAAGTTGATATCAAAATTGGCTTCAAGTTCAGAACTTTCAATACTTAAAAGTGTTCGCTCTGAGATGGAATATTTTTTTTCTAAAACTATTTTTAAAAAAAGTTCAATATTTTCTTTCTGAACTTTGGCCAAAAAACCAAGTCGTCCTGCATTTACACCAAGAATTGGAATGCCAGAATCTCGAACAAAAGTTGCTGCTCTCAAAATCGTACCATCGCCACCAATACTAATTAAGATATCAAAACTACTGTTTAAATCTTCGTGAGATGAAAATGTTTTGTATTGTCTTTCAACAATTTTTTCTTCATAAAGTATTTTCAAAAACTTTTCTTCAATAACCATTTCAACGTTATTTCTGTTGAAAAAAACAAAAATATCCTTGATAATTGGTCGAGTGTCGTTTTGATAATATTGTCCGAAGATGGCAACTTTCATATGGTTATTTTTTTATTTTGTAAGTCGTAGTTCAAACTTAGTACTTTGAATTACATATTTAAATATTTATCCAAATATTCCGAACGCTCTTTCAAATTGTTCAGATAATTATCTTCTTGATGCTCTGAAACAATTTCATAATTGTATCTTCTAAAGGTTTGAATGATGTCGTTCATCACGCCAAGCGTAATTTTAACAGTAACTTGAATTTTTTCTAAATTGGCTTCAGAAACAAAAAGGCCTAGCAATTTACCGTTATTACTTTCCACAATTTGTGCAATTTGACTCATTGAATAATCAACCAAGTTTTTTTCGACAACGATTATTCCTCCTGTTTCTTTTAGAAAAGGCGTTTCGTTTAAAAATTTTATAACATCAGTAATTTCATAATAGCCAACATATTTATTATTTTCATCAAGAATTGGAACTAGATTGGCGTTATTTCGAGCAAAAACCTCTAAAACATCAAGCCAAATCATCGAACTTCTAACAAAAAAACCCTCTAAAGCATAACGATAATCGGCAATGTTTTTATTAAAATCAAATGTTTCAGCATCAACAGATGAAATACAACCCAAATAAATGCCATCATCCAAAACTGGAAAATGGGACAACGTACTTTCGGCAAAAAAATCTTGAATTTCTGCCACAGTTTCGTTACTCGAAAATGGTTTAAAATCGTTATTGATATATTCTGAAAGATGTCTCATGTATTCATTTTTTAATCGACTGCAAAATAATCAAATTTTCGGACATGTTGACTTGCTTTAACTTTGTATTTTTGTGAAAATAATAATTCGAATTGAAGCGTATGAGATTGCTTCGTTCCTCGCAATGAAAAAAAAATGACAAAACTAAGTGTAAACATCAATAAAATAGCAACTTTACGAAATGCTCGTGGCGGAAACGTACCCGATTTATTAAAGGTTGCAACGGATATTCAAAAATTTGGCGCACAAGGAATAACTATTCATCCGCGACCAGATGAAAGACATATTCGCTATCAAGATGCTCGCGATTTGAAATCAATTGTTTATACCGAATATAATATTGAAGGAAATCCGCAACACAATTTTATCGATTTAGTACTGGAATGCAAACCGACACAAGTAACTTTGGTTCCCGATGCGATTGGTGCGATAACTTCGTCGGCTGGTTGGGATACAATAAAATTCCAGGATTATTTAACCGAAGTAATTGCAGAGTTTCAACGAAACGGAATTCGAACCTCAATTTTTGTTGATCCAATTCAAGAAATGATTGAAGGCGCCAAAAAAACCGGAACCGATAGAATTGAATTATACACAGAAGCTTTTGCACATCAATATAGTTTGGGAAACGAAAAAGGAATTGAACCGTATACAAAAGCCGCAATTTTAGCCAATGAATTAGGTCTTGGAATTAATGCTGGACACGATTTGAGCTTGGATAATATTAAATTTTTCAAAGAAAACATTCCTAATTTATTGGAAGTTTCTATTGGTCATGCCTTGATTTCTGAAGCGTTATATTTAGGTTTGGATAATGTGGTAAATATGTATTTGAATAAACTAAAGTAAAATTTATGATGTTTTCACGAATTGAAGGAGAAGGAAAGCCACTTTTAATTATTCATGGTTTTTTAGGAATGAGTGACAACTGGAAATCATTTGGCTCACTTTATGCTGCCGAAGGTTTTCAAGTTCATATACTCGATTTACGAAATCACGGAAAAAGTTTTCATTCGGATGAGTTTAGTTATGAAATCATGGCAAACGATGTTTTGGATTATTGCCAACACCATAATCTGTCGAACATTTCAATAATTGGGCATTCGATGGGTGGAAAAGTAGCGATGCTTTTTGCAACAACTTATCCCGATTTGGTTGAAAAATTAATTGTAGCTGATATTGGTCCAAAATATTATGCGCCACATCATCAAGATATTTTAGCTGGATTGAATGCGGTTGATTTTTCTGAAAAACCAGATAGAAGTCAAGTTGAAGAAACGTTGTATCCATTTATTCCCGATTTTGGAACACGACAATTTTTAATGAAAAATTTATATTGGATTGAACCAGGACAATTAGCATTTCGATTCAACTTGCCTGTTTTTAATGAAAAAATTGAGCAAATCGGAACAGCTTTACCAAGTGAAAATCGTTTTGAAAAGCCAACACTTTTTATTCGTGGCGGAAATTCGAAATATATTTTGGATACGGATTTGCCCCAAATTCAAAATCATTTCCCTAACTTTAAACTCGCAACTATACCAAATGTTGGTCATTGGCTTCATGCCGAAAACCCAAAATTGTTTTTTGAAGAAACCAGTAAATTTTTGAAATAAATATATGAAACTCATCATCCGACTACTTGTTACATCCGTTTTAGTAATGATTATTTCTCACCTTATGACAGGTGTAATTGTTGACGAATTTACCTCGGCATTAACCGTTGCAATTGTTTTAGGACTTTTAAATCTTTTTGTAAAACCCATTTTAGTCATTTTGACATTGCCTGTAACTATACTAACTTTAGGCTTTTTCTATCTGGTTATAAATGCTGGAATGATTTTGGTTTGCGACCATTTTGTTGATGGTTTTAAAGTCAATTCGTTTTGGACGGCAATGCTGTTTAGCATAATATTATCGTTGTCGCAGTCAATAGTCTTTAAATTGACAAATAATGACTAAAATAATGGGCTAAAAATCAATAAAATAAAAACTTGGTTGGGTTGTAGAAATGTTATAATTTTGCAACCCAATTTTAGTATGTAAAAAACACAAGAAATGAACATCACAAAAAATAATGTAGACGCATTAAATGCAATAGTTACAGTTGAAATATCAAAATCAGATTACTCAGCAAAAGTTGAAAAAACATTAGCAGATTATAGAAAAAATGCTGCCATTCCTGGTTTTAGAAAAGGTGCAGTTCCAATGAGCTTAATCCAAAAACAATATGGAAAAGCGGTTTTATTGGATGAAGTAAATAAATTATTGCAAGAAAATTTAAACAGATTTCTAGTTGAAGAGAAATTAGACATCCTTGGAAATCCGTTGCCAAAAGTAACTGAAGATTTCAATTGGGATGTTGAAGATTATAAATTTGAATTCGAATTAGGTTTAGCTCCTGAATTTTCAGTTGATTTAACAGCAAAAAATGACTTGGTACAATACAAAATTGTTGCCGATAATAAAATGTTGAACGACCAAGTAGCAAGAATTCAAAAACAATACGGAAAACTTATCGCAAAAGATACTGTTGAAGACGGAAACGACGTTTCTGGAATTTTTGCAAACGAAGAAAAAGGAATCAACAACAGAACAACTCTTTCTTTGGATGTTTTTGCTGATAAAAAAACAGCTAAAGCTTTTATTGGTAAAAAAGTTGGTGACGTTATCACGCTAAATACCAAAGGTTTGTTTGATGACGATCACAAATTGATGGATTATTTAGCAGTTAGTCACGACGATGTTCATGGTTTGGATGTTGATGTTACTTTTACAATTGATGAAGTAACTACTCACGAACCAGCAGTTTTAGACCAAGAATTATTTGACAAATTATTCGGGCCAAAAGTTATTACTTCAGTTGATGAATTGAAAGCAAAAATCAAGGAAGATGCCGAAAAACAATTTGAACAACAAGCAGATCAAAAATTCTTAAATGATGTTACTGAATTTTTAGTTACTTCGACGAAGTTTGATTTACCAGCTGAATTTTTAAAAAAATGGATACAAACAGCAGGCGAAAATCCACTTTCTGCCGAAGAAGCTGAAGTAGAATACTCAAAATCAGAAAATGGATTACGCTACCAACTAATTGAAGGAAAAGTAGTTACTGATAATAATTTACAAATTACTTTTGAAGATTTAAAAACTTATACTTCAGATGTAATCAGAAAGCAAATGGCACAATTCGGTCAAATGAACCCAACTGATGAAGATATTCAAGGAATTGTTGCTCGAGTAATGTCTAATCAAGAAGAAGTAAAAAGATTATCACAACAAGTGATGAACGAAAAAATGCTAAACTTATATAAAGATAAAGTTAAGGCAAAATCCAAAGAAGTTTCTTATGATGATTTCATCAAAGCTATGTATGGTGAGATTTAATTAAATTTTTATTATCTTTGAATGTTAAATAAAGATTATATTTAGCATTATTGCTGTAAAAAGAAATATTAAAGATTATACATTAAATAATGAACTACGGAAAAGACACGAGAGCTTCGCTCGAAATGGCGAAGCAATTTAAAAAGTTTGCTACAAAAAATCACGGTGTAAACAGTATGTATTATGACAAAATCGTAAGCAGCATGACACCTTATATTATAGAAGAACGTCAGCTGAATGTATCTCAGCTTGACGTTTTTTCTCGTTTGATGATGGATAGAATCATCTTTTTAGGAACAGGTGTTGATGATCATATTGCTAACATTGTTCAAGCTCAGTTGCTTTTTTTAGAAAGTGTTGATGCATCAAAAGATATTCAAATCTACATCAATTCTCCAGGCGGAAGCGTTTATGCTGGTCTTGGAATTTATGATACTATGCAATACATCAAACCAGATGTAGCCACTATTTGTACAGGAATGGCAGCATCAATGGGTGCGGTTTTACTTTGTGCTGGAGCAGCTGGAAAACGTTCGGCTTTACCTCATTCAAGAGTAATGATTCACCAACCTTCTGGTGGCGCACAAGGTGTTGCAACAGATATGGAAATCAACTTGAAAGAAATGTTGAAGTTGAAAGACGAATTGTATCAAATTATCTCACATCATTCAGGTCAAACATTTGACAAAGTACACAAAGATTCAGAACGCGATTATTGGATGATTGCTGACGAAGCGAAAGAATACGGAATGATTGATGAAGTATTAAGAAGAAGCTAATAAAATAAGATTCCCTAAATCTTATAAAACCTATAAAAATGGCAAGAGAAGTACTAGAATGCTCGTTTTGTGGTAGAAAAAAACCAGAAACAAATCTATTGATTGCTGGAATTAATGCACATGTCTGTGACAGATGTATTGAACAAGCACATGGAATTGTATTGGAGGAATTGAAAACCACTTCAAAGGTTAAAATTGCTACGGATTTAGTTCTAAGAAAACCTAAAGAAATTAGAGCTTTTCTTGATCAATATGTTATAGGTCAAGATCAAACTAAAAAAGTAATGGCTGTTGCTGTTTACAATCATTACAAAAGATTGATGCAACAACAAGTTGCTGATGACGTTGAGATTGAAAAATCAAACATCATCATGGTTGGACAAACCGGAACAGGAAAAACATTGGTTGCCAAAACCATTTCAAAGATGCTTGACGTTCCACTAGCAATTGTTGATGCAACGGTTTTGACCGAAGCAGGTTATGTTGGAGAAGATGTAGAAAGCATTTTAACACGCTTGCTTCAAGCTGCCGATTATGACGTCACAAAAGCGGAAAGAGGAATTGTATTTATTGACGAAATTGATAAAATTGCTCGAAAAAGTGATAATCCATCTATAACACGTGATGTTTCTGGTGAAGGTGTGCAGCAAGCTTTGCTAAAACTCCTTGAAGGAACAATTGTTAATGTTCCGCCAAAAGGTGGAAGAAAACATCCTGATCAAAAATTTGTTGAAGTAAATACGCAAAATATTCTTTTTATTGCTGGTGGAGCTTTCGATGGCATTGAAAGAATTATTTCAAAACGTCTAAATCGTCAGGCAGTTGGATATAGCACGTCAAAAAACGGAGATAATATTGATAAAGACAATTTATTGCAATATATAATTCCAAAAGACATTAAAGACTTTGGTTTAATTCCTGAAATTATTGGACGTTTACCTGTTTTAACACACATGGATCCGTTAGATAAAGAAACTTTGCGTTCTATTTTAACAGAGCCAAAAAACGCTTTGATTAAGCAATATGAAAAGCTTTTCGCAATGGATAACGTGAAATTTACAATCACAGACGATGCATTGGATTATATAGTGGAAAAAGCGTTAGAATATAAATTAGGAGCAAGAGGTTTGCGTTCACTTTGCGAAGCAATTTTAACCGATGCTATGTATGATTTACCAAGTAGTAACGACAAAACACTTCATATTGATAAAGAATATACCGAAGATGCTTTAAGCAAAAATTTATTAAAACGATTGGAAATAGCGTCTTAGAACAAATTAAAAAATCCCTCAATTTGAGGGATTTTTAATTTAAAAAAATTTTTGAAATCTGTGTTTTACTTCACAAAACCACCACCACTTTTTACTTTCTCCGTTTCAATAGTAGTGTTTTCGTTTTGCAATTTTAAATTTCCAAAGTTATAGGTCAACGAAATTCTAAAATGTCTCGAGTCATTCTTTTCATAGAAACGTGTTTGCAAATTGGTTGATGAAATCAAAGCATTTACTTCGTTTTGATTGAAAATATCAAACATATGTAAACCCAATTTCAGTTTTTTGTTCATGAAATCTTTATTAAACGAAATATCAAATTGTTGGATTGGTTTGGTGATTTTGTAAATTTCCCAAACACCACCTTCAGGTAAAATGAAATAATTCAATGTATTTTTTACATCCCAAGGCAACATGATTTGCGCTTGCGCACCATAATTCCAAACTGGCGAAGAATCAAATGAGAAATCGTATCCATCGGTTAAATTCTTGATGTAATTGATGTTTACGAAGATGTAATTCATCTTGTCGATATTGTTCATTCGCTTTTGGAATTCTTCTTTTCCTTTGAAGAAATAATCCAACGGAATTGGGAAATTGGCATAAGCACTGAATGTCTTAAATCGATCAAACTGTTGGAAGGTTTGTGTGCTAACCAATTCGCCTGGTTCAGCCGTCATCAAGAACAAATTGTGATCTTTAGAAACGGTATAATTTGTTCCTAATTGTATGAATTGCAACGCTGAAATTTTAAATTCAAAATTGTCAAAAAAGCTTGGGTTCAACAATAAATTTCCTCCCGAAGTGTTATATTGGTCAAAATTTCCACCATTTGGATCCAAAACACTATAACTAGGTTGTGAAATTTTTCTCGAATACGAAGCGGTAACGTTTACATCATTGGTTACTTCATACATTGCACTAACATTTGGAAACAAATTATTGTTCTTAAAATCAATATTCGTTTTTACATCATCAACAATTCCAATTCTATCCACTTCAAAATTTTCAAATCGCAATCCAGCCGTTAAATGTAGTTTTTTGATTTTTTTTCTAACTTCAGCATAAAAAGCTAAATTGGTTTCTGTATAATCAAAATCGATTATGTCAGTTGTAGCCGAATTCAAATTGTAGCTTCCTAAGTTATTCACTTTTATAGTATTGAATTTTCCACCAGTATTTATCGAAAAGTTTTGTTTTTCAAACGGAATAGCAAAATCATATTTCAAATAATAATTCAATAGCTCAAAGTCATTTTTGAAGTTATTGAAACTCGATACATTATTTTCTACTGCACTAGTTTTGGTGTCTGGATTTCGGTTAAATGTATTGGTGAACGCAATAATATCTAACGTTCTACCAATTGTATCTAACTTGGTTTTGTATTGCAAACTGATTTCGTGGTTGCTCGCTTTTGTTTTAGTTGTTCCATTATTGAAATAATCTGGAATTTCTGAACCAGAAGTTAGCGCATCAAAATTTCCTCTATCGTTTGCAAATGTTGTATTGTAATTAAATAACAAATTCGATTTTTCGCTCAATCTGTAATTGGTTCCAACTCGTGCATAAAAATTACGGTTGGTGTTTACATTCAAACGGTTTTGGTTTATGAATTTGTCGGGATCAAAAGTGGTAAAAGTTTGTCCATTTCTAGATTTTTGTTCCCACTCAATATAATTATAACCAATCATTGTTTGCCAACTCAAGTTTTTTTCTTTTCCGTTAAGCAAAATCTGCGGACTTGGTTTTTGGTATTTATTGAAATTGTAGTTAATGTTAAAACTAGCGTTTATTCCTTTTAATCGTTTCGTACTTGTAACTAAATTGATAATCGAACCGCTTGCATTGGCATCAAAAGCGGCTCCAGGATTATAGATTAATTCCGCTTTTTCGATTGCATTTGCAGGCAATGATGATAAATAATTCTCCAAATCGCTTCCGCTTAAAGTACTTGGTGCGCCGTCAATATAAATGACAACGCCTTTTCCGTTGAGTGACAATCCGCCAGTTGGAGAAGCAATTACGCCAGGCATTTTTTTCACGGCATCATACGCATTACCGGTACTTAACATTGCATTGTCTTTTACGCTAACCGTTGTTTTATCAGAATCAACTTTGATGAATTTTTTCTGTTGCGTGATGGTAACTTCCTTAAGTTCTTTGGGTTTGATAGTGTCGTTTTCTGTCTTTGTTTCTTGGGCAAAAACGGTTGTTGCTGCTAAAGACAGTGCAGCCATAAAGAATGATTTCATTTTGATTAATTTTCGATTGATGATTGTTAGTAAGACTTTATTTCAATCAAAATGTTACAAAAAATCAAAAAAAATTAAGCCTTTTGAATTTCGACTTTCTCAAAATTGTCTTTTGATACGTTTTCAACCAAACATCTTCGTCCAACGCCACATTTCATTCTTCTTGGTCCACAAGAAGTTAGAAATCCGAATAGTAAAAGTATAACTAGAAGTTTTTTCATTTTTTCATTTTTGAATATTTTTCAATCTCTTTTTCTCGTTCTATTAAAAAATTGTCATCAATAATTTGAAACATACAAGGAATTATATGAATACTCATAATACCTTCATTAAATAGTAAATGTGCGTACATATTTAATTCATTGTGATTTTCTCCAAAATCAATAGCAGGATATTCTTTCTTTGCTATTAACTTTACCAATGAATCAAAATTAATTCTGTTTTTAAATTCAGCTAAATCATTTTTGGAATAAGAATTAAATCCAATATTATTTAATGCTGCGGTATCTTTAAATTCAAAATATCGTTCTTTATTTTGAAGTAGAATTTCAGTGTAATGTTTTATTTCTTCTAATAGAGTTTCATCGTCATATTTTTTGTTTTCTATTCGAAAAGCACCGTATAAAAAATCAGGATAAGTACAGATTTCCTTTATTTCATTGGTGTTTAGGTTTTTTACGTTTACAACAACATAAGAAGCTGTGTGAGAGTTGTTTTTGTAATTGACTAATTTAACGTAGTTTGTATATCGAATAGAATCAGTTGTTGATTTGAATTGTTTTTTCTCTTTGCTTTTTGTGTTATTGCAAGCAACTAGGAGTAAAGTCAAGAAAAGAGCAAAGATTTTTTTCACTTTTAAAACGATTTCTTCGTTTGCATTCCAATAAGTTGTTCCAAATAATCTCGTTGATTGGAAAGTCTCGGAATTTTGTGTTGTCCGCCGAGTTTGTTATTGTCTTTCAGCCAATCATAAAACAAGTTTTCTCGCGCTACATTAATTTTTAATTGGTTTAATGTCATGTTGTTGTAGCGTTTGGCTTCATAATCGGAATTGACTGATTGTAGATTTTCGTCCAAAACTTTTTGGAACAAATGGATATCTTCGGGATGTTTTTTAAATTCAATCATCCATTCGTGTGCGCCTTTTTCTTTATCTTTCATAAAAATAGGAGCAACGGTATAATCTTTTACTTCGCAGTGCAAAGCGGAACACGTTTTTGCAATGGCCGAATCGGTGTTTTCAACCATTAATTCTTCGCCAAAAACATTAATATGATGTTTCGTTCGTCCTGAAACTCGAATTCTGTATGGATTTAATGAAGTAAATCGAACAGTATCACCAATCATGTATCGCCATAAACCTGCATTGGTAGTGATGACAACTGCATAATTTTTAAATAATTCCACATCGGCTAAACGAACAATTTTTTGATTTGGTGTGCCAAAAGTATCCATTGGAATAAATTCATAGAAAATACCATAGTCCAACATCAGCAGTAAATCGTTGGAATAATTCAAATCTTGAATGGCAAAAAATCCTTCGGATGCATTGTAAATTTCGTAGTATTTGAAATTCGAATTTGGTAAAATCTTTTTGTATTGTTCACGATACGGTTCAAAACTTACGCCACCGTGAAAATAGACTTCTAAATTTGGCCAAAGTTCAAAAAGGTTTTCTTTTCCCGATTCAGTTAAAATTCGGTTTAACAAAACCAACATCCATGAAGGAACGCCAGCAAAACTGGTTACATTTTCGTTTCTAGTTTCGTTGATTATGGCAGTGAGTTTGCTTTCCCATTCGCTCATTAGCGATGTTTTATTGCTTGGTGTACTACTGAATTCTGCCCACATTGGCATGTTTTCAATCAGAATTGCTGACAAATCACCAAAAAAAGTATTGTTATTTTCGTGGATTTGTGAACTTCCACCGAGACGCAAACTTTTGCCTAAAAACATTTCGGAGTTTTCGTTGTTGTTCAAGTACATGCAAAGCAAATCCTTGCTGGCTTTGTAATGACAATTCTCTAAAGCTTCGTTACTAACGGGAATAAATTTGCTTTTGGCATTGGTTGTTCCGCTTGATTTGGCAAACCATTTGATTGGTGTATTCCAAAAAATATTTTGATAACCTTTTCGCGTTTCTTCTATCATGGGTTCCAAATCTTCATAGGAAGAAATCGGAATTCGTTCGGCAAAAGTTGAATAGGATTTTATGCTTTCGAAATCATATTTTTTTCCAAGAACAGTTTCTTCACATTGGCGAAGCAAGTTCATTAATAATTCGTCCTGAACTTCATTAGGATATTTTAAAAACAACTCAATCTGATGAATGCGCTGTTTCAAAACCCATGAAGCAATCGAATTTATTAAGGGATATAACATGTTTTGAATTAAGAATTAAGAATTAAGAATTAAGAATTAAGAATTAAGAATTACGAATTACGAATTTTGTCAATTATTCACTAATTACTTTAAATTAGACACAAAGTTTAAAATCGTTTGTGCAATTTGATTTTGTCCTTCTTCACTTGTAATATATTCTCTGTCAGTTGTGTTTGAAAGAAAACCCATTTCTAAAGTTAAAGCTGGAGCTTCAGAATTTTTTAAAATCCAAAAAGGAGCTGTTTTTACACCGCGGTTTTTTAATGGAATATTTTTTTCGAAGTCTAATACTAGTTTTTGAGCCAATTCGTTTGATTTTTCATAGGCAACCGATTTATCGGAAACAAAAATTTCGAAACCGCTAGCTGTTATATTTTTATTTTGATTGACATGTAATGAAAGTACTAAATCAGGTTTGATACTGTTAATGAAGTTAGTTCTTTCGGCTAACTCCACAAATTTATCGTCATCACGAGTAAAAAGTAGCTTGATGTTTTTATCAGAATTTAGCGCTTCAATTTTTTTGGAAATGCTGTTTGCCAAATCTTTTTCTAACAAATAATCGTGTTTTCCGCCAAAATCATGTCCGCCATGACCAGCATCAATAACCACAGTAATAGTTTCTTTTTCAGAAGAAATAAAAGATACGGTTGCAAAAGCAACAACGAGAAGTAAAACTTTGAATAGGTTTTTCATGGTTGGAGATTTAGGTTAGTTAAATTTTATAAATTTACCCGAATAAATTGTGTCATTTTCAGACTCTTTACCCAAATAAAAAGTATAGATTTTTTCATTTTGCTTGGTAATATTGAATGTAGCTCTGTATTCTTTTAATATTTCTTCAATCTCTTCTGTTTTAACTAATGGTTCGGTGTAGCCAATAACTCTAAATGAATTTTCATCTATCCAAATAATGTCTAAACTTTCAATTTTTTTTGCAATTTTAATGATAAATTTATCATCTTTAATTTTAAAATCATAATCTAACAAACCAACTTTTTTGAATTTCTTATCTAATACTGTTTTATAATTTCCGTCAGGAATTCTTTTTGTCTCTGAGTTAATTGTGAAAGCGCAAAAAAATGTAAAACTAAGTAGGATAATTATATTTTTCATTTTATAAATTTATTTAAACAATCTTTGTATAACGCTAAAATACTAAAATTATTATAAATTTAGCCAAAAATCTGAAATTGATAGTATGACATACGAAGGCGTTCTCACCAAAATGCAAACCGAATTTTCAAATCCAATTCAATATTATTTGGTATTTGAAAATAGTTTTTTAAGCTTAAACCAACTTTTAGACAAATCGATGGAAATTAATTTCATTGGTTACCAATGTTTGAATTGTGGTAAAAAGAAAAAAATTTTCCGACAAGGATTTTGCTATGATTGTTTTATGAGTTCGGCTTCGGCTGGCGATTGGATTATGAAACCCGAACTTTCCACAGCGCATTTGGATATTGAAGACAGAGATTTAGAGTATGAAAAAAAAGTACAATTACAACCACATATCGTGTATTTAGCATTGTCAAGCGAAGTGAAAGTTGGCGTTACGCGAAAAACTCAAGTTCCAACACGCTG
This sequence comes from Flavobacterium dankookense, assembly GCF_004362665.1. Taxonomy (GTDB): domain Bacteria; phylum Bacteroidota; class Bacteroidia; order Flavobacteriales; family Flavobacteriaceae; genus Flavobacterium; species Flavobacterium dankookense. Next base: position 21,799 of record NZ_SNXR01000015.1, read on the forward strand.
GATTGATCAAGGTGCTGTTCAAGCCATTCCAATTGTTGAAGTTCCCAATCGTTTTTTGGCAGGAATTACCGAAGTTGCCTTGAAAAATCATTTTGCCGATAAAACCAATTGGCAAAAAATGCTAAAAAATGAAACACCAGAAGTTGATTTGCTAAAAGAAAAATCATCATTAAAATATTTAATTCCAAAGGAAGTTCAAGAATATTATGATGTTGATAAAAACGATTTATACAAATTGCATTTTCCAGTTTTAGAATATCCGAAGAAAGTAACTAGCTTAAATTTGGATAAATCTCCCAATTTTTCTGGAAAATTAACTGGAATAAAAGGACAATATTTACTTTTTGAAGACGGAACAGTTTTTAATGTTCGCACTTTTGAAGGTTATGTAGTGAAGATTTCGATATAAAAATAAAATTATAACGCAAACTTTGTCATTCCGTAGGAATCTCAAAATTACTATAAGATTCCTACGGAATGACAAAAGAAACTCTGAATAACAAATGCAAAAAGCACAAAATTCTGGTGAACTTTGTGCTTTCTTTGTGTCTTAGTGGTTAAAAAACTATTCCGTTTTCTTTGGTTCTTCTTTTTTCTTTTTACCAAAAATATCTTTAATCAAGTTGTTGGCTTTGGTTTTGACATCTTTTTTGACATCAGTTTTTGTAGTGTCATTTTTAGGTTTTGTAGCATTGGAAATGATAGAATTCACGGTATTTTTAGTACTTGAAACAACTTTTTCTTTTTGTTGTTTTACCAAATTATTTACCAAGTTCGTTGTGGCTTGTTTCACATCGGTAGTGATTTTTGGCGATGAAAAATTTCCTCCAATGATTGCATTTACAGGAATACTTTGTACTTTTTGAGCATCGGCTGGCGATAATTTTGCAATTAAATTATTGGCTTCGGTTCCAAGATATTTTGCTGGAACATCTAGTTTTAAATTGTAATTCATGTTTTGATCAAAACCATGTGTTCCGCCAACATTCACTTTGATGTCTTGGTATTTGATGTCGAATGGTTTTACATTTACTTTTCCATCTTTAAACGTAATTGCTGCTTTTAAATCATTCAAATTTAATTTTTTCAAATCCACAAAATTCAAGTTGTTATCCAAAGCAGTTAACAATGTTGAATTACTAGAATTTACTGTTGTTGAAAGCAATTGACCTAACAAATCTCCGGTTAAACTACTCAGAATTGGTGTCATTTCTGTTTCATTAAGATTTCCAGATAATTTGATGGTTGAATTTAATTTTCCATTAATAATTCCGGCAATTGGAGCAATTTTTTTCATCATATCCAATTGGGTAAACGTTTGCATTATATCTACTTTGTTTAATCCTAAATCCATGTTGAATTTTGGTGTTTTTTCTTTGGTAGAAACATCGCCATTAAATGAAATTGAGCCTCCGAAAATATCCGTTTTTCCGTTTTGTAATGTTGCCTTTTGGTCTTTAATGATGATTTTTCCTGAAACGTTTTTCAAAGTTAAATTATCATACAAAACCGTGTTGGCTTTGGCAGTTAAAGAACAATTCAAGAACGCTGGAATTTTCATTGCTTCTGATTTTTTAGTTGCCGTTTCCGTTTTTGGAGCTTCGGTTGTCATAAAATCATTTACCGCTAATTGATTGGAATTTAGGTTGAAATTTCCTTTCAACTCTTGATTTTTGAATACAAATCCGTAGAAATTTTCCAAAACGCCATTAACCGAAATATCACTTTTTCCTGTTGTGGCACTAAATTGTTGTAGGTTTACTGTGCTTGGATTGAAAGCGACTAAAACTTTGCTGATGTTCATTGTTTTTCCGTTTTCATCGGTATAATTAAATCCAGATAAATCAATAGTTCCAGCATTTTTTATCCTCGCATAATCACTTTTTTCTACCGATTGCATATCAAATTCAGTTGTGACATCGGCTTTCAACATTCCACTTAAAGGTTTGTCCAATTTTACTGGATAAGCTTTTGTAACGTTTGCTAAATTGATTGTTCCTTTTAAAGCGGCATTAACTAAAGCATTTTCAGCTAAATTTTTAATATTAGCTTTCGCATTGAAAACATCTTGGTCAATTTGAAATGATAATTTGTCCAGATTCACATAGGTATCATTCATTACACCAGTTTCGTTGATAATTTTGGTGTCAATCACAATGTTTTTGACCGATTTTGGTAAATTAGGATATTGGAATGAAGCATTATTGGATGCAATTTCGATGTTGAATTTTGGTACAGTAGTTTCAGAATACAAACCTTTAGCAAAACCCGCAACGGTAAAGTCGCCACTCGTTTTTACATTGTCTAAATTAGCTGCATATTGCGCCGGAATTAATCCTAAGAAATTCTTGAACGACGAAGTTGGCGTTTTGAACTTCAAGTCATATTCTTGTCCAGCTTCAACAATTTGGATAAATCCGTCAAATTCTAAAGGCAATTCGTTGATTTTCGCCTTGTTTTCTTTGAAGGTATATTTACTTTTTTCTAAATCAATTCCTAAAATGGCGTCCAACGAAAGTGCCACATTATTCATGTAGTTGGCTTTGTCCATCGAAAGAGAAACTTTGGTTGTTGTTTTCGTAATTAAATCTAATTTCGTTGAAGTAAAATCGCCTTTTCCTTCATGATTGATACTGTCAAGAACCATTTTCATTTTTGATTTTTCATCATAAAACTGAAATCTGAAATTCTCGATTTCGTATTCTTTTATTTTTAAGGCTAAAGGTTTACTTTTTTCGTCTTTTGCATCTTCTTTTTTATTTTTTAAGGCAATGTCAAAGTTTCCAATACCATCTTTATTGAAAATAATGTTTATCAAACCGTTTTTGGATGAAATTCCGTCAATATTCATTGGTTCGTTTTCACCTTTAAATAATTCTTTGATGGACATTTTTAAATTTAGTTCTTCAAAAGAAACCAAAGTATCGCCTTCAAAAGGCGCTTTGTTGATAATCGAAAGTTTATCAATCGTTACACTTGCATTTGGAAAGTTCTTGAACAAACTCAAATCAGCATCGGCAAAAGCTACTTTCGCATCTACATTTTCATTAATAGAAGTTAAGATTTTAGCTTTGATTTGGTCTTTGAAAAAGTAAGGAATAGCAAAAGCTGCCACAACCAACAATAGAAAAACAATTCCAACGATTTTTAAAATTTTCTTTAGCATGATTTAACGATTTAATTTTTCAATTACTTAACAAAAATAATGCCTTTTAGGGTAATCATCTTCATTGTTTATATAATTTTTAAGAATTTTATCACTAAAATAGTTATCAACAGCCTGATTGTTTTTTTATCTAATCTGAAATAGTTTTATTTAATTTGTGCCTACGTATGAGTAAGCAGCATCAAGTAATTTTATCGTTAGGAACTAATCAAGGTAATCGTCTTGAAAATATTGAGCGTTGCATTACCGCAATTCATCAAGAAATTGGTACTGTTATTAAAGTTTCAAAGCTTTATGAAACGCCATCTTGGGGTTTTGAAAGTGAAGATTTTTACAACTGTGCTTTAATTGTTCATACATACAAAACAGCACACAAAGTTTTGGATGAAGTATTGCTTTTAGAAGAAGCTTTGGGCAGAGTTCGTTCTGAAGTGGAAGGTTATCAGGCTAGAATAATTGATATCGATGTCATTTCTTTTGATGAAGAAATAATTGCTACCGAAAAATTAAAATTACCACATCCTGAAATGCAAAATCGTTTGTTTGTTTTGCTGCCAATGCGTGATTTAAATTTGGATTGGCGTCATCCAATCTTGCAGCGATATCTACACGAGTTACTTGTGCTTTCAGAAGATAAAAGCAATTGTAAGTTTGTTCAAAACCTAGAAAATCCCATTGCGAAAATAAAGTTAAGTGACTTTAATTATATTGCCATTGAAGGAAATATTGGCGCAGGAAAAACAACATTGGCAAATAAATTAGCCGAAGATTTTAATGCAAAAATGGTTTTAGAACGTTTTGCTGATAATCCGTTTTTGCCAAAATTTTATGAAGATCAAAGTCGCTATGCTTTTCCACTCGAAATGTCATTTTTAGCCGATAGATATCAGCAAATTTCAGATGATTTAGCGCAATTTGACTTGTTTAAGGATTTTGTTGTAGCCGATTATCATATTTTTAAATCCTTGATTTTTGCAAAAGTTACACTGGCCGAAGATGAGTTTCGATTATACAAAACGATGTTTGACATTATTTATAAAGAAATGCCAAAACCAGATTTGTATATTTATTTGTATCAGAATACGGAACGATTACTGCAAAATATTAAGTTGCGTGGTAGAAGTTATGAGCAAGAAATTCCAGCCGAATACTTAGAAAAAATCAACAGCGGTTATTTGGATTATATTAAATCACAAAAAGATTTGAATGTCTTAATCATTGATGTTTCGAATAAAGATTTTCTTCAAAATCAAGAAGATTATGCTTTTATTTTAGAAGAAATCCAGAAAAAACTTCAATAAACAATTATCTTTTTAAACTAAAATGTCCTTTTTTCTCAGGCAAAGTTGCATCAATTATTGCCGAAAACCAATAATCATCACTTTGTAACAATGCGCCATTAAATGTTCCGTCCCAAAGCGGATTTTGAGAATTTAAAATGGTGATTAATTTACCGTATCTATCAAAAATTGAAATTTTCGGATTATTATAAAAACTCATCCCTTTGATAGTCCAATAATCATTATATCCGTCGCCGTTTGGAGTGAAAACAGATGGATAAACAATATGTGAAAAAGGAAAATCATCAAAACCACAATTATTTTTATCATTTACAAAAGCAATATAAATTCCTCCAGTTGGAAGGTAAAAAGTGTTTGATGATTGATAGTTAATTCCGTCAATAGAATATTCAAAATCGCCGGGATTGGTTTCAATTGTTGCAAAATTATTTGAAATAGTAACATTTGAAATAGTTGGCGATTCATTTACGTTTACAATAAAGTTTTGATTGATTGAACATCCAAAACTATTTGTGATTTTTACTGAAAAAGTTGCTTCGGTTGATGCCAAAATACTTTGTGATAATTCACCAGTTGACCATTCATAATCCATTCCATTGATTCCTGCGGTCAAAGTTATTTCATCATTTTCACAAATTGTAATTTCAACATCGCTTACCGCAGGTGGATTTTGATTTACAGTGATATCCACAGTTGTTCTTGGATTTGAAATACAGTTGTTATTGTCTGACTCTACATAATAGGTTGTAGATGCATTTAGAACTGGAGTTGTAAAAGGATTTCCTGTAAAAATAGGAGTTGTTGATGCTATATCGTCATACCATTTTACTACTCCAATAGAAGTATTTGCGTTTAGTGCGATTGAATTTCCTTCACAAAGTGGAGTTGTAGCATTAATGTTTAAAATGGGTCTTTCAAAAACAGTTACTGTTATCGGTGTTCGATTAAAAGTTGTACAACCTACAGGAAAAGCATCTAAATAATAAGTTGTAGTAGTATTTAAAATTGGTGTTGTAAAGGAATTTCCAGTTGTAATTGGACTTCCGCCGGTTTGAGTATCATACCAAGAAATGGTTCCGTCAGTTGCAGTTGCATTTAAAGTTACTGAACCCGAATCGCAAATTCCATAACTACTAACTGGATTTATAACCGGAATAATAATAGTTGTACTTGTCGAAATATTTAAAACTGGATCGCCAGGCATTCCGCCATATTCTACGATATATCCTTTGGGTTGATAATTGCCGCTTGCTTCTCCAGTGTTAGATAAATCATTCCACGAACCAGGAATTCCAACGCCTGGTGCAGTTATATGAGCATAGTCTTCGTCTCCAGCATTGTTTGGTTCTCCATTATTCCATTTTGCATATGATGATGTAAATCCATTTATTCCTCCATTCCAAAAAATAGTTCCAATTTCTGGTCCAGTCATCCATCTCCAAATTCCTTCTATTTGTTCATCGCTTCCGCCAATCCATCCAGCTCCAGCAGCTTGTTCTCCAGAGAGTTGTGCTTCATCCGCTGAGGCTATAGTTGCTAAATAACCTTGAAGTCCATAATAAGTACTGTTTTCGGCTGCAATTTTTGCATTTGACCAAGTTATTCCAACATTGGGAACATATTGATAATAATGATCTGTTGAGGGTAAATAATTTGCTTGACCAACTGTGATGGAAAAAGTTCTAGTTCCAGATGGATTTGTTGTGTTATTTTGAAATACAATATCTTTTACCGCAGCTATAATTTCGGCATAAGTTGGCTGACTAGTAATGCCAGTTACAGTTAGTTTTCCTGAAGCTTGGTTCCAACTCGAAGTTATGTTGGGATGAATTCCTGTCAATGTTAATACATCTTGCCCGTTTACATATCCAGATGAAATTTGAATATAAATGGCATCAATTCCTGTATCATCAGGATCAACAATATTAAAATCGGTAACAATTTTAGTTTGAGTTTGCGGACAATAGATTTGATTTCCCGTTGCTGTTAGAATGGGAGCAACATTTGAAAGCGGATTTTTTGGCTTGTTTTTTTTCCAAAAATGAGTTTGCAACTGATTAATTTTCAGCGAGTCATTCGTTGGATTGTGTCCGAAAATAAATTGAAAGAAAAATAAAAAGAGTAAAACTGATTTTTGCATCGTTAAAATTAGAGAAAATAAATCGTATAAACTCTTAATAAAATCGTAATGAAATGTTAGAATTTCATTTTTTGAAACAAATCCCAAACCACAATTCCAGCACTTACTGAAATATTTAGCGAATGTTTGGTTCCCAATTGAGGAATTTCAATTGTCCCATCACAAAGTTCAATTGCTTTTTGATTTACGCCATATACTTCATTTCCAAAAACTAAAGCATATTTTTTTTCTTTTTCTACTTTGAAATTTTGAAGAAATGTAGCGTTTTCTACTTGTTCAATTGCATAAACTGCTATCATTTCATTTTTAAGTTTTTCAATTACAGCAAGAACATTTTCCTGATATTCCCACATAACAGTTTCAGTAGCGCCAAGAGCTGTTTTGTGGATTTCTTTATTTGGAGGAATGGCAGTTATACCACAGAGATAAATTTTTTCAATCAAAAAAGCATCAGATGTTCTAAAAACAGAACCAATATTGTGAAGACTTCTGATGTCATCGAGAATAATAACGATAGGCGTTTTTTTAGCTTCTTTAAAATCAGCAATTGATTTTCGCTCTAGTTCTTTATTTTCAAGCTTTCTCATTTTAGAATTTTTAGACAAATATATTCAAAAAAAATCTCGTCTCATTTTTACAACGAGACGAGATTTTTAAAATCAGTAATTAATAATTAACTTTTTGTTGGTTCAGCTGCTGGAGCGTTGTCAACAACAGTTCCTTTTATAGTAAGAACTTTTGGTGTTTCTGAAGCGTTTGATGTTACAGTTACAGTTTTTGTAAAAGCACCAACTCTGTTAGTGTCATATTTTACACCAATAGTAGCTTTTGCGCCAGGAGCAATTTCTCCTTCAGGTTTTGTTGGAACTGTACAGCCACATGAACCTTGAGTGTTAGTAATTTTTAATGGTTTTGTACCATTGTTAGTCAATACAAATTCTCTTTTCCCGTCAGCACCTTTTGCAATTGTTCCATAATCAATGGTTTCATTTTCGAAAACTAATCCAGCACCGTCAACTTTTGGTGATGCAGTAATAGTTGCAGCAGTTTCTTTTTTTACAGCTTTTTTTGCTGTTTGAGCATTTGTTGTTGCAATACCGAAAACCGTTACTGCAGCTAATAAAATTATTTTTTTCATTTTAAAAAGTTTTTAAGTTACAGGACAAAACTATCTAAATTTTCATTGCGTGATTTATTTTTTACCTTAATTTTAAATTAATTTTTTTTAAGTAATCTAATCGTTCTAAAATATTTAAATTCGCTTTTTCATAAATTTAAATTCAAAATCCATTGTCAGCTAAAGAAATTCAAACGAAAGAAACGCCTTTAATGAAACAATACAACGAGATAAAAAGAAAGTATCCCGATGCTTGTTTGCTTTTTAGAGTTGGTGATTTTTATGAAACTTTTGGAGAAGATGCTATTCGGGCGTCAAAAATTCTAGGAATTGTTTTAACCAAACGTGGCGCAGGAAGCGAAACCGAAACGGCACTAGCAGGATTTCCACACCATTCGTTAAATACTTATTTGCCAAAATTAGTGAAAGCAGGACTTCGAGTAGCAATTTGTGATCAATTGGAAGATCCAAAAATGACTAAAACAATTGTAAAACGTGGTGTTACAGAATTAGTAACTCCTGGAGTTTCTATGAATGATGAGGTTTTACATGCTAAATCTAATAATTTTTTAGCTTCAGTGTATTTTGGAAAAAAACAACTGGGCGTTTCTTTTCTTGATGTTTCAACAGGTGAATTTCTTACATCGCAAGGCAATGAGGAATACATAGATAAGCTGTTGCAGAACTTTCAACCAAGTGAAATTTTAATTCAAAAGAACAATAAAGCGGCTTTTAAACATAGTTTTGGCGATAATTTTAATGTGTTTTATTTGGAAGATTGGATATACAAAGAGGATTATGCTCAAGAAATATTGACCAATCATTTTCAAACGAATTCCTTAAAAGGTTTTGGTGTAGAAGAACTTATGGAAGGAATTGTAGCTTCAGGAGCAATTTTATATTATTTATCAGAAACACAACATAATAAAGTTCAGCACATTACCAATATTCAAAGAATAGCTGAAGATGCCTATGTTTGGATGGATCGATTTACCATTCGAAATTTAGAATTATATCACAGTCACTCTCAAAATGCGGTCACACTTTTGGATGTAATTGATAAAACGCTTTCGCCAATGGGTTCAAGATTATTGAAACGTTGGTTAGCATTGCCTTTGAAAGATATTCATAAAATTAGAAATCGACATGAAGTTGTTTCCTATTTGAATGAAAACCAAGAAATTCTTCAAAAAATTCAATATCAAATTAAGCAAATCTCGGATTTAGAACGATTAATTTCGAAAGTTGCAGCTGGTAAAATTTCACCACGAGAAATTATTTATCTTAAAGAATCGTTGGATGCCATTATTCCTATAAAAAATTTGGCATTAGAAAGTAAACAAGAAGCGGTTCGAATAATTGGCGACAGTCTTCACGGTTGTGATTTGCTTCGCGAAAAGATAAAAACAACGCTCAATCAAGATGCGCCAGTTGCTATTGCTAAAGGAAATGCAATTGCAACAGGAGTTCATCAGGAGTTAGACGAATTGCGAAAAATTGCCTTTTCTGGAAAAGAATTTCTAGAAGGAATTGAAAAAAGAGAATCGGAACTCACAGGAATTTCCTCCTTAAAAATTTCATTCAATAATGTTTTTGGTTATTATATTGAAGTTCGAAATACTCACAAGGATAAAGTTCCAGCGGAATGGATTAGAAAACAAACTTTAGTTAATGCCGAAAGATATATTACCGAAGAATTAAAAGAATACGAGTCAAAAATTCTAGGTGCTGAAGAAAAGATACACCAAATAGAAACACAATTATTTGTACAGTTAGTGAATTGGATTTCGACTTACATTAAACCAGTTCAGTTAAATGCTAATTTAGTTGCACAGCTGGATTGTTTAACTTCGTTTGCCCAGCTTGCAATAGAAAACAACTATGTTTGCCCAATTCTTGATGAAACTTTCGACCTAGAAATTAAAGAAGGTCGTCATCCTGTGATTGAAAAACAATTGCCTGTTGGTGTTCCGTATATTTCAAACGATGTTTTTTTAGACCGAGAAACACAACAATTGATCATGATTACTGGTCCAAACATGTCTGGTAAATCAGCTATTTTAAGACAAACCGCTTTGATAGTTCTTTTAGCCCAAATGGGAAGTTTTGTTCCAGCTGAAGCCGTAAGAATGGGAGTTGTTGACAAAATATTCACCAGAGTTGGTGCTAGTGATAATATTTCAATGGGTGAATCGACGTTTATGGTTGAGATGAATGAAACGGCTTCGATTTTAAATAATATCTCAGATAGAAGTTTAGTGTTATTAGACGAAATTGGTCGTGGAACAAGTACCTATGACGGAATTTCAATAGCATGGGCAATTGCTGAATTTTTGCATGAAAATCCAGCCAGAGCCAAAACGTTGTTCGCCACACATTATCACGAATTGAATGAAATGAGTGAATTGTTTCCGCGTATTCAGAATTATAATGTATCGGTCAAAGAATTAAAAGACACTGTTTTATTTATACGAAAATTGGTTAAAGGCGGAAGTGCTCATAGTTTTGGTATTCATGTAGCAAAAATGGCTGGAATGCCACAGACGGTAATTCAAAAAGCGCAAAAACTACTTAAAAAATTAGAAAAAAACCATTCAAACGAATCGCTAAATGGTGTTAAAGCTGTTAAAGATGAAATGCAATTAAATATTTTTAGTCTTGATGATCCTTTGCTAGAAGAAATTAGAGAAGATATTCTTGCGCTTGATATAAATACTTTAACGCCAGTAGAGGCTTTGATGAAGTTAAACGAATTGCGAAAAATGCTTCAAAAAAAATAAGTATTCGCTATTGATTTTGCTATCAAGCATTTATCATGGTTAGAATTTTTTTTCTATAAAAACGTTTGCATTATTCAATTTTAGTATTACATTTGCATCCGCAATACGGAACAAGTATTGATGTTCAAACAAAATTTGAGAATGCGAAAATAGCTCAGTTGGTAGAGCGCGACCTTGCCAAGGTCGAGGTCGCGGGTTCGAGCCCCGTTTTTCGCTCAACTATCATAAATGCTCGGATGGTGAAATTGGTAGACACGCTGGACTTAAAATCCAGTGAACAGCAATGTTCGTGCGGGTTCAAGTCCCGCTCTGAGTACAAAAGCTTCAAACTATGTTTGGAGCTTTTTTTATTGTATAAAACGTATCTTGTCTATATATTATTTTCAGAAAAACTCGATAGATATTATGTTGGAACAACTGATGAAGTCGAGAGAAGATTAAATGAGCATAATTCAGGTTTTTATACTGGTGTGTTTACATCAAAAGGAATTCCTTGGCGATTATGTTTGAGTTATAATTGCAAATCAAGTAAAAAGGCTTATGCTTTAGAACGATTTATTAAGAGAATGAAATCAAGAAAATTCATAGAGAAATTGATTGATGACAAACGGCTTATTGATGATATAGTTGGGAAGTTATGATAGCGGGTTCAACTCCGAAGCTTCGGAGCCGCTCTGAGTACAAAAGCTTCAAACTATGTTTGGAGCTTTTTTTATTTAAAAAAAATGGGAACATTCGTAATTACAAAACGGCAAAATGGTTATTATAAATATGAATTTACCTCAAGAAAAGGTAAAACCATATTTGTTAGTAATGATTTTGAATTACGATTTGAATGTGAAGATGATATTGAAGTGTTGAGAAAAGCAATTGACGATGTCTTTTTTATGAAGTTTAAATCTAAAAACGGAAAGTTCTTTTTTAAAATTATTTTAAAAGAAAAGGAAATAGCTGTCAGCCGAAAATATACTACGCAATTATTACTCCAAAAAGGAATTGACGAAATAGTTAGAACGATTTCAAAATCAGAAGTACTTGATTTTACTGTTCAAGATTTTGCGTTTCCACCAGCTGAGGATATTTTTGATAACATTCCTTAAGTATTGCGCAAAAAAAAGCCCTGCAGAGCAGAGCTTAAAACTAGAATTAAATTCTAATTATTTTTTTGCAGCGTCAGCAGCTTCTTCTACTTTTTCAGCAGCTCCTTCAACAGCTTGAGCAGCAGAATCTACAACTTGAGCAGCAGAATCTACAACTTGAGCAGCAGTATCTACAACTTCAGTAGCAGTTGAGTCAACAGCTTCAGTAGCAGCAGCATCAGTTTGTTTACAAGATACTACAGTTAATGTAGCGATAACAGCTAAACTTAAAAATACTTTTTTCATCTTACTTAATTATAAAAGGTTAATTATTAATTCGGAGCAAAGATATAAATTTTTTTATTTCGAAAAACTTTTATTTAACTTTTTTTAAAATCTCTAACTTTGAATTCCGATTTTTATTTTACAATAATTGTGCCAAACTTTATTTTTTAACTTGTTTTTTTGATTTTGGGTAAATTATATTTAATTCGTCTATTATATTTTGGGCTCCAGCAAATTTATCAATGATGAATAATATGTATCGAGCATCAACCATGATGTTTCTGCAAATATCTGGTGAGTAATAAATATCACTCATTGTTCCTTCCCAAACTCTATCAAAATTCAAGCCAATTAAATTGCCATTTGCATCTAATGCTGGACTTCCAGAGTTTCCACCTGTTGTATGATTTGTTGCAATGAAACAAACTGGCATTTTTCCTTTGTGGCTGTATTTTCCATAATCTTTTGTATCATACAATTCGATTAATTTTTTTGGAACATCAAATTCATAATCGCCAGGAACATATTTTTCCATCACACCATCAAGATAGGTTATTGGTTCATACAGAACGGCATCATTTGGTTTATAGCCTTTTACTTTTCCATAGGTTACGCGTAAAGTGCTGTTTGCATCAGGAAAAATTCGTGCTGATTTTGGGCTCAACTCCAAAATGGCTTTCATATAGGTTCTTTGTGTTGCAATATTTTTCAAATTGATTTCATCATATTTTGGCACCACACTTTTTGTGTAAGAATCGGCCATCGCTTTCAAAATCTGATAACCTTTATCGTTATTGATTTTTTCTAAAACTGTTTTGGAATCACCTTCCAACAAACTTCTGAAATCTTGTAGGTTTACTAATTTTGAGTTGGTGTAAATATCGTTTGCTAATTTATTGGCATCTAAATTTTTCAATTCATTTGGTAGAAATTGACTTGGTAATCTTTTAGCATAAATAGCAATCAATTGTTCAAATACATTTTTGTCAACTGTTGGATTAAAATCTTTGTAGAATGCATCAATACCTTTTGATAAATTATTTTTTCTATCGGTAAAAGCTTGCTCGCCTTTGGTTGCCAATAATTGTTCTAATTGATATAAGCGATAACCGTTTTGTAATAACTCAGTATTTCGCATTGCAACTTCAGAGAATAAATCTCTTGCTAGGGCATAATCTTTTATTTCAGTATAATTTTTCTCGAAATCGCTCAATAAATTACCATATTCAGCTTGTTTTCCTGCTTTGATAACTTTTTCCTGAAATTCCTTTTCAAATTTTTGTTTTACACCTATAGCATTTGATTTTTTCAAACCTTTGGTTTCGCCAATCCATTTTTTCCAATAATTGGCAATACTTGCATACTTGGATGCATATTGGATTTTGATAGCATTGTCTTTTCGCATAAAACCATCTTGAACTTTCAAAGCTGCATCACGAACTTCAATTTTTGCCGGATTTGTAGTGTTTACAATTTGTTCTACAGCAACAGCAGGCAAATATTCCTGAGTTCTTCCGGGATAACCCATAACCATCGTGAAATCATTTTCCGAAATTCCTTTAGCAGAAATAGGGAAGAAGTGTTTAGGTTTATAGGGAACGTTGTCTTTTGAATATTCCGCTGGACGGTTATTTTTGTCTGCATAAATTCTAAATAACGAAAAATCTCCGGTATGTCTTGGCCAAACCCAGTTATCAGTGTCTGAACCAAATTTACCAATAGAACTTGGTGGCGCACCAACCAATCGTACGTCTTTGTAGTTTTCGATTACAAATAATAAGTATTGATTTCCGTCATAAAACGTTTTAATACTATTTTCTTGCCATGATTCTTTAGGCAAAGTTTTAGTTAATGTACTGATGTTTGCCTGAATTTTTTTCTGTTTTTCAGCCTCAGATGTCATTGTTTCTGTTCCTTCTAGAACTTTAGTCGTTACATCTTCAATTCGGATAATGAAGGTTACATATAAATCTTTGTTTGGTAATTCATCGTCCATTTTATAAGCCCAAAAACCATTGGTCAAATAATCATTTTCCACCGTTGAATGACTTTGAATATTGTCGTAACCACAATGATGATTGGTTAGAAGCAAACCTTTATCCGAAATCATTTCGGCAGTACAACCGCCATCAAAATGAGGAACAGCATCTTTTAAACTGGATTTGTTAATCGAATAAATGTCTTCGGCAGAAATCTTCATGCCGAGGTTTTTCATTTCGCTTTCGTTCATTCCTTTTAATAAAGAAGGAATCCACATTCCGCCTTGTTGCGCTTGTGTTTGAATGAAAACGAATAGTAATAGTAATTTAATGTATTTCATATTGTTTAGTATAGTTTGTATTTTAAAATTTTTCGATTATGAATTTCAAAACCGTTGGCAAGATACAATTTTTGTGCGTTTTGATTGTGATGTTCCACCTCAAGATAGAGCAGTTTTAACGATAATTTAGCAGTTTGCTCTTTTATAAATTGAATTGTTTTTGCTCCAATTCCTTTTCCTCTTGCCGATTCGTTGAGGTATAATTCGTCCAGAAAAGCAATTCGACCTTTGTATTCAAAACTGAATATAAAAGTTAAAATTACGTAACCTACAATTTCTCCTTCATGATAAATAAGCCAACATTTGCCTAAATTTTCATCAATAATGAATTCTTGAAATAATTTTTTAGTGGTTTCAATGTCGATAGGATAATTATCTATTGCATAGAACTCTTGCATCATTTTAGTGATGGTTTCGATTTGGGATAATTCTAATGGTTGGAAGTTTGTCATTTTTTACCTATTTATCATTCCGAGGAACGAGGAATCTCATATTATAATGTGTAAAGTTGTGCGATTCCTCGTTCCTCGGAATGACAAAATTATGGATTGATATGATTCATGATAGTTTGCGTCGCACCCTTATTCATTTGAACAAATGTTTCACAAATATGTCCTTTTTCATGGCGAATGTCTTCGTTTGAAATCAAATTATCAAAAGCTTCGTTCAATTCGTTTTGATTTTTGATAGAAATACAACCTTCTTGATGAACCAAAGCCGTTGCTTCGGCAAAATGAGAATAATTTGGACCAAGAATAATCGGAATACCAAAAGTTGCCGGTTCTAAAAGATTATGTACACCGGGATTTCCAAATCCGCCGCCAACATAAGCGATATCAGCATACGAATAAATTTTTGTCAAAATTCCAATGGTGTTGATAATGAAGACATTGAAATTAGATAAATCAAGGTTGTTTTTCTCTGAAAATAAAACTGTTTTTTTTGTGATTTGTGATTTGAGATTTGAAATTTGTTCTTCCTTTATATTATGTGGCGCAATAATAAATTTAATTTCTTCCGAAGATTGATTGATGTAATTTATCAATAATTCTTCGTCTTTTGGCCACGAACTTCCGATGACGATGGTTGTACATTTTGTCACTCCGAGCGCAGTCGAGGAGCTTTTTGTAAAACTTTCAATAAAATCAAGCGAATTATCTCTTTCCAAAATCGAAACCACTCTGTCAAATCGTGTATCGCCCGAAATTTTTACATTTTGAAATCCTAAGCTTTGAAGTAATTTTTTCGAACTTTCATTTTGTACAAAAAAGTAATCAAATGTTTTAAGCGCTTTTCGATAAAATCCGCCATACCATTTAAAAAATGCCTGGTTTTCTCTAAAAATTCCTGAAATTAGGTACGTTGTAACATTGGATTTTTTTAATTCATTCAAATAATTGGGCCAAAATTCATATTTGATGAAAAAAACCATTTCAGGATGAACGAGTTTGAGAAATTTTTTAGCATTTGATTTGGTGTCCAAAGGCAAATAAACTGTTGCATCAGCAATAGTATTGTTCTTCCTAACTTCATATCCCGAAGGCGAAAAAAAGGTAACTACAATTTTATGATTGGGGAATTTTTCTTTGATTTTTTCCATTACAGGCAAACCTTGCTCAAATTCGCCCAGTGAAGCTGCGTGAAACCAAATCGTTTTATCTGAAGGTTTGATTTTGTCTTCCAAGGTTTGAAAAACAGCTTTTCTACCATTAACAAAAAGTTTTATTTTCGGACTGAAAACAGCAACAATTTTTACACCTAAACCTGCAATTTGAACCAAGAGATTGTAAAGAAAAAACATAACTTATGAATTGTGACGCTAAAATACATCAGTTTGTAGAATTTTCATTGGAATAAGTCATTAAATTAGTAGTTTTGCTTGACTTTAATTTACTTTTCAATGAGAAAAATTCAAATGGTTGACCTTAAAAGTCAATACGAAAAAATAAAAAATACCGTTAACGCTTCTATTCAAGAAGTTTTAGATACCACAACATACATCAATGGACCATTGGTTCATGAATTTCAAAAAAATCTGGAGCAATACCTCGATGTAAAACACGTTATTCCATGTGCGAACGGAACTGATGCCTTGCAAATTGCCATGATGGGATTGGATTTAAAACCCGGTGATGAAGTTATTACTGCCGATTTTACGTTTGCTGCAACCGTTGAAGTAATTGCTTTGTTACAATTAACACCTGTTTTGGTTGATGTTGATTTAGTAAATATGAATATTTCTATTGAAGCCATCAAAAAAGCCATTACACCAAAAACAAAAGCCATCGTTCCGGTACATTTGTTTGGTCGTGCTGCGAATATGGAAGCGATTATGAGAATAGCCAACGAGCATAATTTATATGTTATTGAGGATAATGCTCAAGCTATCGGAGCCAATTGTAAATTTTCTGATGGTACAAAAAAGAAAGCAGGAACTATCGGTCATGTAGCTTCAACTTCATTTTTCCCAAGTAAAAATTTAGGTTGTTATGGCGATGGTGGAGCAATTTTTACCAATGACGACGAACTAGCACATAAAATTCGCGGAATTGTAAACCACGGAATGTACGTTCGATACCATCATGATGTTGTTGGTGTAAATTCCCGTTTAGATAGTATTCAAGCAGGAGTTTTGAATGCCAAATTACCTTTACTTGATGAGTATGGAAAAGCTAGACAAGATGCTGCAAGAAAATATTCGGCTGCTTTTGAAGGACATCAGCACATTGTAGCACCAACAATTTGTGATATTTGCGATTGTCATGTTTTTCATCAATATACATTGCGAATTACCAATGGAAAACGCGATCAATTGATGGAACATTTGCAGTCAAAACAAATTCCATGTGCTATTTATTATCCAATTCCGTTGCATAGTCAAAAAGCGTATGTTGATAGTCGCTACAAAGAAGAAGATTTTCCAGTAACCAATCAGTTGGTAAAAGAAGTAATTTCTTTGCCAATGCACACAGAACTTGACAACGAGCAAATCAAATATATCACAGATAGTGTTATAGAATTTTTCAAATAATTTATAAAAATGAAAAAAGTATTAGTAACTGGCGGATTAGGTTTTATTGGTTCGCACACGGTGGTTGAACTACACAACGCAGGTTTTGAAGCTATTATTATTGATAATTTGTCTAATTCTTCTATCAGTGTTTTGGATGGAATAGAACGAATTATTGGAAAAAAACCAGTTTTTGAAAATCTTGATTTAAGAGACAAAGCTTCGGTTCAAAGTTTCTTTGCAAAATATAATGATGTTGTTGGTGTAATTCATTTTGCAGCTAGTAAAGCGGTTGGTGAAAGCGTTGAAAACCCTTTGTTGTATTATGAAAACAATATCAATGCATTGGTTTATATTCTTCAAGAATTATCAAAAATGGCTGAAGCTAATTTTATTTTTAGTTCCTCTTGTACGGTTTACGGTCAAGCCGAAAAAATGCCAATTACTGAAGATGCATCCATACAACCAGCAATGTCACCTTATGGAAATACTAAACAAATAGGGGAAGAAATTATTACTGATACTGCAAAAGTGACCTCAATTAATTCCATTTTATTGCGATATTTTAATCCAGTTGGAGCACATCCAACGGCTGAAATTGGCGAATTACCAATTGGTGTTCCGCAGAATTTGATGCCGTTTATAACACAAACAGGAATAGGTTTGCGTGAGCAGCTTTCAGTTTATGGTGATGATTATCCAACACCAGATGGAACAGCAATTCGAGATTATATTCACGTAGTTGATTTAGCTAAAGCACATGTTGTAGCAATGCAACGATTATTGAACAAGCAAAATCTTGAAAAAGTAGAAACCTTCAATCTTGGAACTGGAACAGGAAGTTCTGTTCTTGAGGTTATTACTGCATTTGAAAAAGTTTCAGGTAAAAAATTACCATACAAAATAGTTGGTAGAAGAGAAGGCGATATTACTTCGGCTTATGCAAATACCGATAAAGCCAATCAAGTTTTAGGTTGGAAAGCAGAACTAACTTTAGAAGAAAGTCTTGCTTCAGCTTGGAAATGGGAACAGAAAATTAGAAGTTAAAATTCTATTTTCAACTTAATAACCTAAGTAAGCAACTCTTTTCTATTAATGAATTCTAAACACGATTTCAAATTACTTTTTTGCTTACTGATGGTAGCGGTAGTTTGGGGCACAACTTATTTAGGTATTCGTGTAGCTGTAGAAACTATTCCGGCGTGGTATATTACTTCGGTTAGACAAGGATTAGCAGCGTTACTTATTTTAATTTTTTTGCTCTACAAAAAACAATTAGCTTGGATTGGTTGGGAAAATTTTAAACTTCAATTTATCCCAGCCGTTTTAATGATTGTTATCGCTAACGGATTTACAACTATTGCAGAAAAAACAGTTCCCAGCGGATTAACATCAATATTAAGTGCATTGTCACCATTGCTTGTTTTTCTAGGAAGTACGATAATTGGTTTACAAAAACCAACCTTCAAAGGTTTTATAGGGGTTTTTATTGGTTTTCTTGGAGTAGTTTTTATTTTTAGAGATGGATTGGACGATATTTTAGATCCAAATTACAAGATTGGAATATTGTTTTTGAGTTTTGCTATTTTGTCTTGGTCAATTGGAACTGTTTATACCAAATTACATGTGCATAAATCCACTAATATTGCACTAAATTTATTCTATCAATTTTCAATTGCTGCGATTATACAATTTGTTTTGGCATTGATTTTTAATCCAAATGTTGATTTTAGCACGTGGAGTTCAAGAAGTATTATCGCAACGTTATACTTAGCTGTTTTTGGATCAGTAATTGCTTTTTTCTGTTATCATTATGCCATCAAGAGAGTTTCCGCCATTCAGGTTTCGGTACTCAATTATATCAATACAATTATAGCGGTATTCTTGGGATGGTTGTTGCTTGATGAAGTTATAAAATTAGATTTTGTTATAGCAACTATGCTGATAATAGTAGGCGTTTTTATCACAAATTATAAACGAAAATAAAAATCCTGTGTTTTTTTACACAGGATTTTCACTTTATTTCTTTACACTTTCTTTGAGTTTTTTTGCCGTTTCTTCCATTTTTTCGGCACTTTTCACTTTTAAGCTATCTACTTTAGATTTTGTTTTCAATTTTAAACTATCTAATTCTGATTCTGCTTTTATTTTAGCCGAGTCAATACTGCTTTTCATTTCTTCGGTTACGGCATCTTTCGCTGCGTCGAGCTTTTCTTTTGTTTCTTCTTTGCAGGAAACAAGTAAAGTTGCCAATACTAAGGATAAAATTATTTTTTTCATAATTAATATATATTTAATAGTTCGTTTGGATTAGGACAATTGTTTTTATAAAAATTTAAGTTGTTTTCTGAACTTACTCCAGGATAATCTCCTGTTTTTCCTTCCATATTCATGATGATTTGAAAATGTAAATGTGGCGCATAATCTCCATTTATTGGTGGTAATCCCAATGTGGCTATTTGTTCGCCTTTTATTACTTTTTGACCTATTTCTTTTTCTTGTAAACTTTCTTCACTTAAATGACCATACAAAGAATAAAATAGGACATTGTTATATTCATGTTCGAGAATTATAGTTGGTCCATAATCACCTAAAGCAGTATTGTTTTGAAAACTATGAATTACACCATCTAAAACCGCATGAATGGAAGCTTGTTTGTTAATCCATAAGTCTAAACCGATGTGAATGTCTCGCTCATCAGCATTTTCACTATTAAAAACAGTACTTCTTTTATATAAATTTCTTTTTTCTAAATAACCGCCATAAGCTATTTTTGCTTGCTTTTCATCAAGTTGGGATTGAATAAAAAGTTCATAATCTGACGCGTTTTCTAATTTATAGTTCTTTAAATTTTCATTAAAAACAGATAAATCTAAAGGTATATATTCACTATAATTAATGCTTGGTTCAATGACTTTTGCGCCATTAATAAATGCTACTATCTCTCTGAATTTTTGCATTATAAAATTTAAGCTGAAATTGTTTCAACTTCTTTGTCAATTTTGTTTACCAATCCAACTAATACTTTTCCAGGTCCAACTTCAGTAAAACTAGTTGCTCCGTCTTTAATCATTTGTTGTACCGACTGTGTCCATCTTACTGGTGCAGTCAATTGAATAATTAGGTTTTTTTTGATTTCATCTGCATTTGAAACGGCATTTGCGGTTACATTTTGATACACAGGACAAGTTGGTGTTGAAAATGTTGTTGCTTCAATCGCTGCTGCCAATTCTTCTCTTGCTGGTTCCATCATTGGTGAATGGAATGCACCGCCAACAGGCAAAATCAGCGCCCGTTTTGCGCCAGCTTCCTTCATTTTTTCACAAGCTAGTTCCACCGCTTTATATTCTCCAGAAATTACTAATTGTCCAGGACAGTTATAATTAGCAGCAACAACAACTCCGTCAATTGAAGCACAAATATCTTCTACAACTTTGTCATCTAAATTTAAAACGGCTGCCATAGTCGAAGGCGTTATTTCGCAAGCTTTTTGCATTGCCAAAGCACGTTTGGAAACCAACTGCAATCCATCTTCAAACGATAAAGCTCCATTAACAACCAAAGCAGAAAATTCACCTAATGAATGTCCGGCAACCATATCTGGTGTAACATTTAGTGTTTTTGCTAGAATAACCGAATGTAAAAAAACGGCAGGTTGTGTAACTTTAGTTTCTTTCAATTCTTCGGCTGTTCCTTCAAACATAATATCAGTAATTCTGAAACCTAAAATGTCATTTGCTTTTTCGAATAATGCTTTGGCTTCCGCCGAATTCTCATATAAATCTTTACCCATTCCGGTAAATTGTGCGCCTTGTCCAGGAAAAACGTATGCTTTCATTTGTTTAGTTTTATTTTATAGATTTAATTCTAGAACAAAAGTAATAATTTATAAATAACTCTGTTGTCTTCTATTTTTATCTGGATTGTAACTTTTTATCATTAATCCGACGTATAAGTGTAAAAATATAACAATGAAAAAAACACTACTCGTTTCTTTACTATTGATTTTTGGTCTTATTTTGGTTTATTTAAACCATCCGGTTCTTCAGTTTGGGTTTTATGGATTTCCTATCATTGTTCTGATACTATTAGGAATTTACTTTTTCATATCGCTCGGGCTTTCTGTTGATAGCACTGGAAAAAAATTCATTATTTCATCACGACCAGGTAAATGGTTGTTGGTCATAATGCTCTTGGTTGGGTTGTACGTTACTATCGTTCCGTTACTAACTTCAGCCACGATTTTTCACACTTCAAGCTATCAAAAAATGATTGGAGAAGTTAAAAATGGTGAAAAAATCTCCACACACATTGCTCCAATTTCAATGGATAAAATTCGGGTGGTTGATCAAGATTTAGCGTATTTGCTTGGCGAAAAAATTATTGGTTCACAACCTGCTTTGGGAAGTCAAATTGTTCTTGGTAAGTTTTCGATACAAAAAGTAAATAATGAATTGTATTGGGTTGCGCCATTATTACATTCTGGATTTTTCAAATGGTTGAACAACCGCGAAGGCACGCCAGGTTATGTTATGGTTTCGGCAACCAACGAACGTGACGTAAAACTGGTGCAAACCGTAAACAATAAACCAGTAAAGATAAAATACCAGTCAGGTGCTTATTTTCAAAGTGATATTTACAGACATGTTTATTTAAATGGTTATGCAACAACAGGTTTGGCTGACTTTACTTTTGAAATTGACGAACAAGGAAATCCATTTTGGGTAATTGCTACTTATGACAAGCAAATTGGTTTTTCAGGAGAAAACACCAATGGAATAGTAGTTGTTGATGCGCAATCAGGTGATATTAAAGAATATTCTATTGACAACGCACCAGCTTGGGTTGATAGAATTCAGCCTGCTGAATTTATTGAAAATCAACTTAATGATTGGGGTGAATATATCAAAGGATATTGGAATTTTTCTAACCAAGATAAGTTGCAAATTACGGAAGGATTGACATTAGTTTATGGTAAAAATGATCGTTCTTATTGGTACACAGGTTTAACATCAGTTGGTAGTGATGAAAGTTCTGTTGGGTTCGTTTTGGTTGATACACGAACAAAAGAAACAACGTTCTATAAACAAAGTGGAGCAACGGAATATGCTGCGCAAAGTTCTGCCGAAGGTAAAGTGCAAGAGAAAGGATATAAAACGTCTTTACCTATTCCTTATAATATCAATAACATTCCAACTTATGTAATGACGCTTAAAGACGATGGCGGTTTGGTGAAAATGTATGCCATGGTTGCTATTAATGATTATACTATCGTTGGTGTTGGCAACTCAATGAGAGAAACGCTAACATCGTTCAAGAGTGCTTTCAACTCTACTGGAAATAGAATTAATCCTTCGAGTGCTGATGCTAAAAAGAGTTTAAAATCTATAGTGACTAGAATTCAAAGCGATGTAAAGAATGGTAATAGTTTCTATTATTTTACTATTAAAGATTATCCAAATATTTTTGTGGGTTCATCTCAGGTTTCAGCAGAATTGCCAGTAACCATCGTTGGAGATAGTATAGAAATATCGTTCGACATC
This sequence comes from Flavobacterium dankookense, assembly GCF_004362665.1. GTDB lineage: Bacteria > Bacteroidota > Bacteroidia > Flavobacteriales > Flavobacteriaceae > Flavobacterium > Flavobacterium dankookense. The sequence goes on from NZ_SNXR01000015.1 coordinate 44,540, forward strand.
GATGAAGAAAAGGTAATTGATGTAACTCGATTTGATAATAAAAATTTTAAATAAGTAAAAGCCCTAACTATGTTAGGGCTTTTTTTATAGAGCTATGGATTGTATCAATTCAATAAGGTCGGCATTTAATTCCTCGTTGATGATTTTCTCTTCCTTAAAGTTCTCATGAAAGCTAGGTAATGAAAAACTTCCTTTTACATTGCCACCTTGAAACGGAAATCGCTTATTTGCAATGTCTAAAACGGAACTTCCACCACGTGCGCCAGGCGAAGTAGCGAGAAGTAACATTGGCTTTTGTTGAAACGTTTTTGCATTGATACGCGAAGCCCAATCAAATATATTCTTAAATGCTGCAGAATAACTACCATTGTGCTCTGCAAACGAGATTACGATACAATCGGCAGTGCCAATTCGATCATAAAATTGTTGTGCTAAGGGATGAATTCCATCTTCTTTTTCTCTATCTACAGAAAAAACAGGCATATCATAATCGTTCAAATCTAATACTTCTACACTGGCATTTTCAAACAAGCTTGCAGCATAAATTGCCAGTTGTTTATTGATAGAATTTTTGCTTGACGAAGCGCCAAAAGCGATGATTTTTTTCATTATTTATTGTTTAAGTAATAGGTTAATGCTCCTGATGGGCATTTTTTAACGGTTTCAACAATTTTTTCTGTCGTTGAATTTTCTGGGTTAATCCATGGTTTTTCTTTTGGTTTAAAAACTGCAGGATTATTTTTCACACATTCTGCGGCATGAATACATTTCCCAGATTGCCAAACAATGGTCACTTCACCATTGGTATATTCTTTTTTTAAATTGTTTGCATCCATAATTATATTGTTGTTGGTATGGTTATTTTGTTTTTCAGAATTTTAGAAACAGGACATTTCTCAGCAATAATCAACAATCGTTTTTTGGTTTCTTCGTCAACAATATTAGAAAAAGTGATGTCTCTTGTAATTATAGTTTCTAAATCGGGATTGTTTTTCTGAGATAAATTTAGTGAAATTTTTATTTCTGGAATATCCCATCCTTTTCGATCAATATACATTCGTAAAGTGGAAAGTGTACAACCGGCTAACGAAGCTAAAAGTGTACTGTAAGGATCAGGTCCAAGATCTTTTCCATCAATGCTTACTGGTTCATCCATAATCAACTGACCATTTCTCCAATTGATAGTGCATAAATATTTTTGTGTGCCAATTTGACCTTCAATATTTTTTTCTAAAAGTGTTGCCATAATTATTAATTATAAAACGTCTCTGATTTCGGAAGTTTTGTCAAAAACACTCTTCGCAAAAGGACAAAGCGGAAGAATTTTAATTCCGTTTTCACGAGCATATTCTACGGCTTTTAGAACCATTATTTTACCGAAACCTTTTCCGTTATTTCCTGGATTTACTTCCGTATGGTCTATGATGATTTTGTCCTCACCAGCAAAAACAAAAGTCATCATGGCTTCGCGTTTTCCATCAACTTCAACAAAGAAAAAACCTTTATTTCCGTCTATTTTTAATTGTGCTTCGTTGTTCATATGATTGATTACTTTTTTAACTGAATACTAAAAACTGATTACTGAACATTATTTATTGTTCCATCGGAATTTCCATCAACAAAAATTTCGCATCTGTTGAAGCTTTTATCTCCAAGGTTTCAAAATCGGTAATTCCCAATCCGTCACGAGTTTCTAATTCTTGTCCATCAACTGTTATGTTTCCTGAAATTACAAAAACATACATTCCATTTCCTTCTTTTTTTAATTGATAAGTCTTGGTAAAATCTTTATCAAAATCTGCTAAATGAAACCACGCATCTTGATGTATCCATACACCTTCATCATCAGCATTTGGTGAAAGTATTTGAGCGAAATTATTTTTTTGTTTCCTTACATCCAATGTAATTTGTTGGTAACGCGGTTCCACATTTCTGTATTTTGGAAACAACCAAATTTGAAATAATTTAGTTTGTTGATTAGCATTTGGATTGAATTCACTGTGTTGAATTCCTGTTCCAGCACTCATTACTTGAACATCGCCTGTTTTTATTGTAGCGGCATTTCCCATACTATCTTTGTGTGCCAAATCGCCTTCAAGAGGAATGGTGATGATTTCCATATTATTGTGTGGATGAGTTCCAAAACCCATTCCAGCAGCAACGGTATCGTCATTCAAAACGCGCAACATACCAAACTGAACTCTATCTGGATTGTACCAACTTGCAAAACTAAAACTATGATAAGCGTTCAACCATCCGTGATTAGCATGACCACGAGTATTTGCTTTGTGTAAAACTGTATTTTTCATGATGTATAAATGTATTAATTATTATGATACAAATTTACAATGATGTGTTTCTATATGCACTTAATGTAGATTAAGAAATTAGAGCTCTATGAATTGCGTCTAGAGATATAAATTTCATTATTTTTATACTCAATAATTAAGTTATGATTGATAGAAACAGAAAAGTAAAATGGGGAATTTTAGGTTGTGGAAAAATTGCACACAAATTTGCTAATGATTTATTGTTAAATGATAATTCAGAACTAGTTGCTTGTGTTTCAAGAGATGTCGAAAAAAGTACTGCTTTTGCTGAAAAATACAACATACGTTTTTCGTTTGATTCTTATGAAGATTTTGCCAGATGTGATGAAATTGATGTAGTTTATATTGCCACTCCAAATTCTTATCACAAAGAACATAGCTTACTTTGCTTAAGGAATAAAAAAGCAGTATTGTGTGAAAAACCATTAGCTACAAATAAAGCAGATGTAGAAGAAATGATTAAAGTAGCGCAAGAGAACAAAGTTTTTTTTATGGAAGCAATGTGGACAAGTTGTTTGCCTAATATTATCAGTATTAACAACACGATACAAAAAGGTATTATTGGAGAACTAATTCACATTACTGCTGATTTTGGTTTTAAAACGGGTTATGATCCTAAAAGTCGACTTTTTGATCCGAATTTAGGCGGTGGTTCACTATTAGATATTGGTATTTATCCGTTGTATATTTCTTTGTTGCTTTTAGGAAAACCAAAATCAATTCGAGTGTCAATGCGTTATTGTGAGACAGGTGTAGATACATCTTGTTCTGCTCTGTTGAGTTATGAAAATGGAGCAACAGCTGCTCTATTTTCCTCTTTTGAAACGGTTACTGATATAAAATGCGAAATATACGGAACCGAAGGCAAAATTGTAATTCCTGGTCGATTTCATGAACAAAATGAATATCTGTTATCAAAACAAGGGTTTTCAGAACAATTAATAAAATCGGAGAAAGTCGGATTGGGTTATTATCATGAAATAGAGCATATTAACGAATGTCTTTACAGAGGAGAAGTAGAAAGTTTTATAATGCCATTTCGTATGTCTTTAGACCTAATTGAAATTATGGATGAGATGAGGTTTAAATCTGAAAAGTTTTCTTAATTGTTGTTTTTTAACAACCTGCTTTTCATTTTACTAAAAAACTCAGGAGTTACACCAATATAAGATGCAATTTGTTTTTGCGGTACACGTTGAATGATGGTTGGATAGCGTTTGCAGAACTTATCAAATCGTTCTTCAGCAGTTAAACTTAAATTATCCATCAATCGTTCTTGATTAGCGACGAGTGAGTTTTCGGTTAAAATTCTAAAGAAACGTTCTAGTTTTGGAATTTCTGTAAAAAGTTCGTTTTGACTTTCTCTCGTAAGCAAAACCACTTCTGCATCTTCTAAAACTTCAATAAAAAGATTGCCTGGTTTTTTTGAAATCAAGCTGTAGATATCGCCAATCCACCAACCTTCGCAAGCAAAACTCAATACATGTTCGACAATATCATCGTTAATATTGAAACTTCTCAACAAGCCAGAGTTGACAAAATAGGAATACTTGCTTATTTCGCCAGCATTAACAAGTATGGTTTTGGCTTTATATTGTTTGATTTCGGTTTTAGACAAAAATAGCAACTCTTCCTCTGGAGAAAGCGTTACTATTTTGTTGATACTGTCTATGATTTTTGCCAAAATTATTTCTTTTGAGGAAGTAATTTAAAATGAGAAACAACAAATTTGTTGTCTTTTACTTCTCCAACAACTTCCGCTTGACGAATAGCTGAGCAAAATCCGTCTTCGGCATGAGCATCGCCATGTTTGTTGATGTCTGTTCCTTCAACGAAATAGCTTTTTCCGTCCATTCTAACGGCTAAATCGCAGCCACTTTTAGATTTCATTCCAAACTGGCATTGTCCGCAAGATGCTTCTACAATTTGAGTTTTTGTTGTTTCTTTTTTGTCTTGTGCAAATCCTAAACTAAACGTTAGGATAAATAATAAGCTTACAATTGATTTCATGTTTATCTATTTTAATATTTTATAGTAATTAATTTTGCTGCACTTTTCGCTTTCTCAACTATTTCTTCAATAGGAGTTTCTAAAGTGTAATTTACTAATGAAACTCCCATTCTTCGATATGGTCTTGAAGTTGGTTTTCCAAAGATACGAAAATCAGTTTTTGGTAAAGCAGCAATTTTTTCTAGTCCAGAAAATGTTGGATTTGTAGAATTCTCTGAAGCTAAAATTACTGCACTTGCTCCATTTTTTTCTAATGTAATTTCGAATATTGGTAAGCTTAAAATCGCACGAAGATGCAATTCAAATTCGTTGAAGTTTTGTGTTCCTGCAAGTGTAACCATTCCGGTATCGTGTGGTCTTGGTGATAATTCTGAGAAATAAACGCCATCATCAGCCAAGAAAAATTCTACACCAAAAAGTCCTGCGCCACCAAGTGCTTCAGTAACTTTTTCGGCCATGTCTTGAGCTTCAAATAAATCTTTGTCGGAAATTCGTGCTGGTTGCCAACTTTCTTGATAATCACCACGTTCTTGACGGTGACCAATTGGAGCGCAGAATAATGTTGGATTATTATTTTGAGTTACGGTTAATAATGTGATTTCTGAATTGAAATTTACAAACGCTTCTACAATTACTTCAACTACATCACCACGCGAACCTTCGACTGCATAATTCCATGCTTTTTCTATGTCTTCTTGAGATTTTATAGTTGATTGGCCTTTTCCAGACGAACTCATTAATGGTTTTACCACACACGGAATTCCAACTTCTTCAACTGCTTTTTGTAATTCTGATGCTGAGGTTGCGTATCTGTAATTGGCTGTTTTCAATCCGAGTTCTTTGGCAGCCAAATCGCGGATTGCTTTTCTGTTCATGGTGAAATTTGCAGCTTTCGCAGATGGAACTACGGTAATTCCTTGTTTTTCGTAATCGTAAAAACGTTCGGTTCTTATGGCTTCAATTTCTGGAACGATGAAATCGGGTTGGTGTTTGGCTATAATTCGATCTAATTCTGAACCATCAAGCATGTTGATTACATCGAAACCATGTGCGACTTGCATTGCTGGAGCATTTTCGTAATTGTCAACTGCGATTATGGTTTGCCCGATGCGTTGTGCTGCGATTACAAATTCTTTTCCTAGTTCGCCTGAACCTAATAATAGTATTTTTGCCATTTTAATATTACTTTAAAACATTAAGGTATTAAGAAAATTAAGGTTTTACACTTAATGAAACTTAATACCTTAATGGTTTTTTTATGAAAATTATTTCTTTATGCTAAAACTGCTGCAATTCTTTTCATTGCCTCAGTAAGTAATTCTTCGCTGGTTGCATAAGAAAAACGGATGCAATTTGGGTTTCCAAAAGCGTCACCTGTTACCGTTGCAACGTTGGCTTCTGAAAGTAAATACATTGAGAAATCATCGGCATTGTTGATTAAAGTGCCGCGTAATGTTTTTCCGAAGAACGAAGAAACGTCTGGGAAAACATAAAATGCGCCTTCTGGAGTATTGATTTTTAATCCCGGAATTTCTTTGATTAATCCAACGACTAAATCGCGACGGCTTTTGAAAGCTGCAACCATTTCGTTTAGTACGCTTGGATCTGCATCGACTGCTGTAATTGTAGCTCTTTGTGCAATAGAATTGGCTCCAGAGGTTACTTGGCCTTGCATTTTTGTACAAGCTTTGGCAATGAATTCTGGTGCGCCAATGTAACCAATTCTCCAACCTGTCATGGCGAAAGCTTTGGCAACTCCGTTTACGGTAATCGTTCTTTCAAACATTCCTGGAATGGATGCGATGCTGCAAAATGTTCCCGAAAAATTGATGTGTTCGTAGATTTCGTCTGCTACGATAAAGATGTTTGGGTATTTTTTTAATACTTCGGCAATGGCTGTAAATTCTTCACGAGAATAAACAGAACCACTTGGATTACAAGGCGAACTGTACCAAATCATTTTAGTTTTTGGTGTGATTGCTGCTTCTAATTGTTGTGGTGTGATTTTGAAATCATTTTCGATTGAGGTTGGAACTTCAACAGGAATTCCGCCTGACATTTTAATAATTTCTGAATAGGAAACCCAATATGGAGCAGGAAGAATTACTTCGTCTCCATCATTTAACATCACTTGAGCAACGTTGTATAATGATTGTTTTGCACCAGTAGAAACTACTATGTTTGCTGGTTTATAATCTAAATTGTTGTCTCTTTTGAATTTTCTGCAAATGGCTTCTTTCAATTCCATGTATCCATCAACAGGAGAATAGGTTGAGTAGTTTTCGTCGATGGCTTTTTTTGCAGCTTCTTTGATAAAATCTGGAGTGTTGAAATCTGGTTCTCCCAAACTTAAACTGATAATATCTTTTCCTTGTGCTTTTAATTCTCTTGCCAAAGCAGCCATAGCAAGTGTTTGTGATGTAGATAAATTGTTAATTCTGTTTGATAAATGGTTTTCCATAGTTGTGTGTTGTGTGCTGTAAAATTGTTGTAAATAAAAAAGACGTACAAAAATACGTCTTTAGAATTAATTTTTTATGCTGAAAGCAAAGGTTTTTGTCCCAAATCTCTCAGATGTTTGAAATGAGCTATGACAGCACTTCTCATGGTTTTGAATTCGTGGTAAGGAAGATTACATTCTTTAGCAGTTTCTTTTACAATTTCTGCAATTTTACCGTAATGAACATGACTGATATTTGGAAAAATATGGTGTTCTATTTGATGGTTTAGTCCACCTGTGAACCAATTTACAATTTTGTTTTTTGGAGCAAAATTGGCCGTTGTATACAATTGGTGAATTGCCCAAGTGTTTTCCATTTCGCCTTCTTCATTCGGAACAGGATTTGTAGTTTCATCAACAACGTGTGCCAATTGAAATACAATACTTAAAATTAGACCAGCAGTATAATGCATTACAAAAAATCCGATTAGAACTTGCCACCAAACGATTCCTAAAATCATTGGAATAGCTAGCCAAATAGAGAAATAAATAATTTTAGTAATTATTAAAGTCGTCCATAAAATCTTTGGACTTTTAGCTTCACCATAAGATAATTTTCTTCCTAAATAGGCTTTCATCTGTTTGAAATCGGTTGTAATTGCCCAATTGAAAGTCAATAAACCATAAAGGAAAACCGAATAATAATGTTGAAATTTGTGAAAACGTCTCCATTCTGCTTCTTGAGTAAAACGAATTACTCGACCAGCATCTAAATCTTCATCATGACCATGGATGTTTGTATAAGTGTGATGTAAAACATTATGTTGTACTTGCCAGTTATAAACATTTCCAGCTAAAATATAAATGCTTCCACCCATGATTTTATTTATCCAAGATTTGTTGGAATAGGAACCGTGATTTCCGTCGTGCATTACATTCATTCCAATTCCTGCCATCCCAATTCCTGTTACTATTGATAACAATAAAAACAGCCAAAAAGGCATATCGGTAAGTGTGATGATTAAAAAATAAGGAGTTAGAAAAACGGTAAATAAAATGATAGTTTTTAAGTGTAACTTCCAGTTTCCGGTTTTTTCAATTTTATTCTCTTTGAAGTAAGCATTAACTCGAGAATTTAATGTTCTAAAGAACTTCAAACTATCTTGTTTAGAGAAAGTTGGCATTGTTGTATTCATGTGGTAATAATAATTTTGACAAATATAAATATTAATCAGATTGCACAAGTGTTAATTATTTAAAAAATAACATTTGCAAATTGATTACTTTTGTCAAAAAGTAGCATTTTATGGAAGAAATTTTAAAACAATTTCCAAATCTAACGGATTTACAAAAGCAACAATTTCAAAAACTTGAGGCATTATATCAAGATTGGAATACTAAAATCAATGTAATTTCTAGAAAAGATATTGACGAATTATATACCAAGCACGTTTTACATTCGTTGGCAATTGCAAAAATTCAGCCGTTTGAACCTGGAACTTATGTGCTAGATGTTGGAACTGGTGGTGGTTTTCCTGGAATTCCGTTGGCGATTTTATTTCCAGAAACTCGATTTTATTTGATTGATGTAATTCTGAAAAAGATAAATGTGGTTAAAGCCGTTGCAGAAGCATTGGAACTTAAAAATGTAAAAGCCGAACAACTTCGTGCCGAAAATGTCAAAGGTGATTTTGATTTTATTGTAAGTCGTGCCGTAACCAACATGCCCGATTTTTATTCTTGGGTTAAAGACAAAATAAAAAAACAAAATAAGCACGAGCTAAAAAATGGAATTCTATATTTAAAAGGCGGCGATTTATCCGAAGAATTAAAGGATTTTCCAAAAGCAACGGAATACAACATTTCAGAGTTTTTCTCGGATGAATTTTTCGAAACTAAGAAAGTTGTTCATTTGCCGTTAAAGTTTAAAGTATAAAAAAAAAGTCTCCAATTACGGAGACTTTTTAGTTTATGATTTTATAATCTTCTTCGTAATACTTCCTTTTTCATTTGAAATAGTTATTAAATAAACACCTTTATTTAATGATATCGGAATTTCTAAAACTCCATTTATAATATTGTGTTTTGTGTTGTAGATGGTTTTTCCTAGTAAATCCACAACTTTAATATTCGCGTTTTCAATTGCATACGATGTATTAATTTCTATGGAATTAACAACTGGGTTTTTTATCCATAAACTTTCAAATGCAATTTCATTAGTTGCTAACTCACCATTTAAAATTTCATTAATGGCGAAAGTTACATTGTTTTCGTTTAAAGTCACATGATTTTCATTTACTGTTGGTATTGAAGAAGCAACAAAAGGTGTAACCGAATTTGAATCTACAGGTGAATATAAATTATTAGTACTCGATATTGCCATCGAACTCCAAGTTGGAATAAAGGTGAAATAGTCTGCATTTAAATTATTGAAAAACTCAGTTAACAACGGATCGGTTCCAAGTCCTTCTTCAAATCCAGTCATATCAAATCTTCCACCAGGAGCAGAGTCTAAACCATCAGTAAATGTTGGAGCTTTTGAATTGGCTAAACTTTCGAAACCAGTAAACCAGAAGAAAACCAAATATTGTTGACCTTGCAATCTGCTCACCTGATTCGTTTGATTTGCTGCAGGAGTAAATCTGAGATTTAAGATAGCTCTTTGTGTTGAGCTAACATTGAAGGTATAGTTCATTACTTCAAAATTTGGAGTGTAATTCATAGCTCCATTACTGGCTCCATTTGAAATAGTTACATTTCTAACTGTTGTTGGAAATCCCATTGTATTTAATTCATTTTGAAAAGCAGTTCTAAAATTTGGAGCTCCAGTTGGAACTAATGAAGCTGAAGCAGTGTTAAATTCAAAAGCACTATTAGGCTGTAGATGTCCTTCAAAATGGTCAATTAGCATTTGTCTTGCTGCTGGACTTTTTATCAAACCATCAACAACAGGTTGAACAGCAGCTATTCCTAATGGTCCATAAGCCATGTAATTGAAAAGATGTTGAAAACCTATCGGAACATTGGCACCTTGATGTGGCGAGTCAAACGAAATATATAAACGCGTATCATGATTTAAATTATTCATTTCCATATAGCGTAGAGCATATCTAGAAATCAATCCACCCATACTCGGTCCAATAACGACGTTTTTTTGATTGCCAACTTTTTGAGCATTAATTTGATTGATTAACTCCACTAAAATAAATGCATTTCTTTGAATAAAATCAACGCCACCATCAACAACAGTTGCGGTATTTGTTCGAGTATAAGTTGGAAAATTTAAAAGCACAATGTCATAACCTTCTGTTCTTAAATAATCAGCAAGGTTTTGGTTTGAACCATAATTTAAAGAGGAATAAAGAGTTGCAATATCACGAGTATCTCCAGGATCAAAACCATCTACTAGGAAAATTGGTTTGTCTAAAATTCCATCAACAGTGTCGAGGAAAACTTCATATTCGCCTTGTCCAAAAAAACTTTGACTTTCTCCATAACCTTGATAAGGAATGGTTGCTGTTATTTCTGATACAATATTTGGAGAAAATGCTGTTGAACTATTTCTGTTTGCGACTAAATTTTTCTTGTCAAAAACTTCAATATCAAATGATTGAATGATTGATTTTCCATCAGTAAATTGAATTTTGCAAGAGACTGTTTGTTTTCCAATTTGATTAAAATTAATTTGAAATGGAATATTACTTTGTATTGTTTTCCAATCATTATGACCATTGTATTGAAGCCCAATACTTTTAATTTTTCTTGATGTAGTGTTGAAAATCAATTCATCTTTGAGAATAAAGCTTACTGCTTTACTGTTTGATTTTGAGAGCAAAGCCGACATTAAATTTACTGAATGTGTATCGAAAATAGCATTAGCATTTTGCTTTGCTTCAAACTGTTGATTAGCATTTAAAACCAAATCACCATTAGTTAGGCTTTTTTGACTAATTTTATCAAAATCAGCAATTAAAATACTCAATGGAACTTGATTTTGAGCAAAACCTAAATTTGCAACTTCTTTTAAAGTTTCCAGTTTTGGTAAACGATTTAAAAAATCAGCCCGTTGCATTTCATGATAAACTTGAAAAAAATAAGTTGAAGTTATACCTACTTTTTTTAATTCGGTTGCATTTGAAATTCCGAAAACTTTGTCATAGATGATTTTTGTTTCTGATTTGTTTTTCAATAAATCATACGATTTGTCTTGTCCAAAAGTGAAAATGGAATAAAGAACGAAAAGGAGTAGCGTAATTTTTGTCTTCATAGGTTGTTTTTTTGATGTTCGAATATACAAAAAATCTACAATTTAAAAAATAAAAAAAGTTCAAGTTTCGGCTTGAACTCTTTGATTTGCTATAGTTGCTAAACTGAAATTTAGTTCAAATTAAAGATTAAAACAGTTTATTATATATCGATTCAATACATTTGCCTGTTGCTACTTTAACAGCTGTAAACTTTCTACTAAGAAGAAATTTTATCAAAGGGAAGTCAGAATTATTTATGTTTAAAAAAAATGCAAAGGACTATAAAATTTATATCTCATATAGTTTTCAATTCATCATAATCTATTATTTCCTTAACAAAATTACCATTTTTGTCATAATGCAATATTGTGGGAATTGACATGCTAAAACCTAAACCAAAGTCTTTCTGAAAATTCTTGTTGTAGTCGATTAAAATATATGGAGTAATTTCATTAAGTTTATTCTTTTTTACGAAAGTAGAAACAGAAGTCAAATCTTTTTCTTCTGTGACAAATAAATAATTGACATCTTTTCTTTTTATTGATATTTTTTTAATTTCACTTATTGCATCCGTACAATAATCGCAATCAGTTGAAAAAAAAACTATTAATGTTTTTAATCTTGGTAAAGATGAAACTCTTACGATTTTGTTATTGATGTTTTTATATGAAAAATCAGGTATTTTGCTCCCTGATATATGTAGTATAAATGTTTGATATACAATAAATAGTGATACAAACATAAATAATAATTTAAGAATATTTTTATAATTTTTCATAATTGTTTAGATCAAACTTTATTGCATTATTGTCGCAGAAATCTGACGTGCTTTCAATCCTAAATTTGTTTGTGAATTTATTACCTTTAAAATTACCTTTTGTTTGTGTGAAAATTAAATCGTATTTTGATGTTACTAATTCATATTTTAAATCATTTTTTTTAAATGAATAGAATAATGTCTCATTTTCAATGAAGTATGATTGTTGAGCTTTATCATCAACAATCAAACAGTCTACAGTGTTAGATTTATTTTTAGTTAAATTCATTTGAAGTTCATAGATGCCAAAATCATCTTTATCAACAATTATATAACCTTCGTAGCTAAATTTTCTTTTTTTCTTACTTTTAAATATAATTTTGTGAAATACACTGTCGTTTATTATGTTGAAATAATAATCTTCTTTGTTTTTTAAAATTTCTGGAAAATCTTTCTGAAAATAAATACTTCTCATTCTTGAATTAATAGGAATCCAAAAAGAAACATTCTTGTCTCGAACATTGTATGTTAATGTGTTTTTAGCTTCTTTAAAATTTTTAATAATTTTATTCTGAAGATTAATATATCTGCCATCGTTCATTTTCCAAATTAATCTGTTGTTTAAGTAATGTAAAGTGTCTTTTTCAACTAGCAATAAATTATAGTATTGTGTTTTTAGCGAATTGGAATATATCTGTTGGTTTTTTGTTAAATTATATTCGATTTTTTCTAAAATTTGTTTGTTGCTCAAATTTTGTATTCTAACTTCATTTAATTCAATAGTTTGGATGAAATCTAAAAAAATAACATCTGAAATATCTCCTTTAGATAGTGATAAATCATAATAATCCTCTTTTACAAGTTGAATAGAATTTAAGTTAGTAATATCAATTTTTACTTTTCCATAAGTGTTTGTGGCTCCAATCAATTTGTTTTCACTATACAAGAGAACATTATGTAGGCCTTCATTGTTTATTGATGACTTGATAATTATTTCTTTAACTTGACTTATTGAAAATGATACGTTTATTAAAAATAGAAATAAGATTATTTTTTTCATTAATTAATTTTTTTATTAAATATTTTCAGGGTCATAAACCCTGAAAATATAATGATTAGTTCATTATTCCCAGAACCAATCCCATGAACCATTGTTTTTACCACAAGGAGTTGAAGAAACTAAAACCTCTTGTCCATTAGCATCGAAGTCATAGACATCAATACTTCCTGTCCATACTTTTACAATTCCTAGAAAGTTAATGCTTGTTTTACAAGTGTTTACAGTTCTTCTTGCTTCTGCTGTGTACACAACACCTAGGAGACAAAGCCCCAAAATCATTTTTCTCATTTTGATAAGTTGAATTGTTAATAAATTATTTTTTTGTTTAATTCGGTAAACAAACTTTCTTTCCTACAACCATTTTTTTCTTTGAGTAATGGATATATCTCGCAATTCGTAGCTACTGAATATTTTTAAGAACGACTTTTTATGCATTGATTTGATAAGTTTTAGATGGTATTAGAATTATTATCTAACAAAATTTTAATAAATTATAGTATTCTGTGACAGACAAATTTCCAATTACCTTATAAGCATCAGTAAAAACTTATATTAAACTCCCATAACAAAGCAGAAAACCCTTTTTTAGATCAACAATTTAGATTAATTAAATAACCTCAATTCGTAAATGAGTATTCAAATTTATATTTTGATTAAATAATTTTTTGTAGCTTTTTTTTTTTTTGGAATAGAATTTTTTCTACAAATATGTAATTTTGAACTAAACACCTTATTTATGCAAATAAAAAAAGTCCAAGCTTTCACTTGAACTTTTTGATTTGTTTTTAAAAAAAATAGGTATTATTCTCCCAAAAATGGATAACGATAATCTTCTGGTGTTACAAATGTTTCTTTAATTGTTCTAGGTGAAACCCAACGCAATAAATTTTGCATTGAACCTGCTTTATCGTTTGTTCCCGAAGCTCTTGCGCCACCAAAAGGTTGCATTCCAACAACAGCTCCAGTTGGTTTGTCGTTGATGTAGAAATTTCCAGCACAGTTTTGTAAAGCAACAGTCGCTTCTTCAATGGCGTATCTATCTTGGCTAAAAACAGCTCCAGTAAGTGCATATTCAGAAGTTCCATCAACTAATTGCAGTGTTTCGTGCCATTTTGAATCTTCATATACATAAATGGTAATTACAGGACCAAAAAGTTCTGTTTCCATAGTAGCATATTTTGGATTTGTTGTAACAATAACAGTTGGTTCAATAAAATATCCTTTGGATTTATCATAATTTCCACCAGCGATAATCTCCGCATCAGCATCTTTTTTCGCTTGGTCGATGTAACTTGCTAGTTTGTCAAAAGAAGCTTCGTGAATTACAGCGGTTATAAAATTTCCAAAATCTTCAGGCGAACCCATTTTTAAAGATTGTAAATCGGAAAGTAGTTTTGATTTTACATCATTCCATAAACTTTGCGGAATGTATGCTCTTGATGCAGCCGAACATTTTTGTCCTTGGAATTCGAAAGCACCACGAACAATTCCAGTTACTACTTGTTTTACATTAGCCGATGGATGAGCAAGAATAAAATCTTTTCCTCCAGTTTCACCAACTATTCTAGGATAAGTTTTGTAGTTGTGAATATTGTTACCAATTTTTTTCCAAATTTCTTTAAAAATAAAAGTAGATCCAGTGTAATGAATTCCTGCAAAATCAGGACTTGCAAAAGCAGTATCAGAGATCATTGCGGCATCACCAAAAACAACATTAATTACGCCATCGGGTAAACCTGCTTCTTTGAAAATATCAATAATTACTTTTGCCGAAAACACTTGACTATCACTTGGTTTCCATAAAACTACATTTCCCATCATTGCTGCACTTGCTGGCAAATTAGCAGCGATTGCAGTAAAATTAAAAGGTGTTACAGCATACACAAAACCTTCTAATGGACGATATTCAACACGATTCCAAATATCGGAAACCGAAGTTGGTTGGTCGTTATAAATTTGCGTCATGAATTCAACATTGTATCTCAAAAAATCGATTAATTCACAAGAAGCATCAATTTCGGCTTGAAATATTGTCTTTGATTGCGCAATCATTGTTGCAGCATTAATTCGTGCACGATAAGGTCCAGCAATTAACTCAGCGGCTTTTAAGAAAATAGCAGCGCGTTGTTCCCAAGCCATGTTTGCCCATTTTGTTCTGTTTTCTAAACAGTTGGCAATTGCTTTTTCAACGTGACTTTTTTCAACCAAATGATAGGTTCCAACAACATGCTGATGATCATGTGGCGCAGTCATGTTTCTTGTATTTCCGGTTCGAATTTCTTCACTTCCAATATAACTTGGAACATCAATGGTTTCGTTCCACATTTTTTTATAAGCTTCCAAAACTTTTGCTTTTTCGGGCGAATTTGGAGCATATGATTTTACGGGTTCGTTGACTGCTTTTGGCACGTGAAAAAATCCTTTTAACATAATAGAGGTTTTAAGATTATTGAACTATTTTATAATTAGATAGCTTAAAAATTGAGAATTACTTAATTTTAAACAAAAGTACAAAGGTTTTTTTGAATTATTATCAAGTAGAAATTAATTCAATGCAAATGGTGCGCTTAACTTAAATGTTGGCACAATTACTTTAAAATTTCGAGTAGAAGTGAAGTTGACCATATTAAAATGACCTCGCATTGCTCCAAATGGCGACGAGAGTAAACAACCCGAATTATAAGTATGGGATTCTCCAGGTTTTAGCACTGGTTTTTTGCCAATTACGCCTTCACCATCAACAACTTCAAGGTTGTTTAGAGAATCAAAAATTTCCCAATGACGAGTTATTAATTGTACTGAGTCTTTACTATGGTTTTCAATCGTAATTTCATAACTGAAGGCAAAATGAATCTTATAGTTTTTGAAGTACGTGCCTTCAAAACTAGTAGTGACTGAAATTTTTATACCTCGTGTTATTTGAGTAACCATATAGAAAATTGTATAACGATGTCAAATTTACAAAAAATACAATTCTCAATGCTATTTTAACGTTAATTTTTAATAGGTTGCGTCAATTGAATTTGCCAATCCTTTCCCGATAATTCTATCGTATCTTTGGTTGTTTTCTTTGTAGTAGACTAATGCAAAATAATTATTTTCTGTTTGATGAAAGTTGCCATCGATAGCATTTTCTTCATCAATTTTACCAGACGAGTCGGAAATCACATATTGAAAATTAGTGAATCCTTGTTTTATCATAATCGCTTTTTCATAAACGCCTTTTTCTGCATTATAATCCATCTTGGTTTCGTCGTTGATTGCGAAATTATTGAACATTCCATTAACATAAATTGATTTTTTTCCAAAATAATTTGGAGCAGAAAGTGTAAAGAAAACCCATGCATAATCGGCTTCAATCTCGTTTCGTTCCGCATTAATGTTTTTGATTATAAAATTTCCATTAATATCTGGAAAAAAGGTATAAGGAACATTTGCTCTTGCTTGACTAGTATATAAATGTGAATTGTAAACACCTCCATTTGTATCTATTCCTGCAATGTTATTATTGGCAGCTCGAATGTCTTTGTTTTCAAAGAAAAGAAATTCATTTCCTGCCCAAAATTGAGTTTCAGAATCATATCTGTAAATTAAATCATTGCCGATAGTAAATTGCGGTTTTATATTGGTAATAGCATTATCAAATTTTCCATTTTGCATCAGCATTACTTTCACGTTTTGCAACGGACTTTGAAAATTAATTGTTGCTGATTTAATGCTAAATTCAATGTTGTGTTTTTGATTTATTACAGATAAATTTCTTGGTCTTTTTACTTGCATTGGAACCGTAACTAAGTCTTCAAATAAAATAAATTTTCTAGAAAAAACAACTTCTTTATCATCATTTAAAATTTTGATAACATAATTTCCACTTACTCTAAATTGTGTAAATCGATTTGGAAAAGTTAACCGATAATGGGAATAAAGTTGAAGTGTAGTCAATGAATTGGTGTAATCTTGAATTCGTTGATCATCAAATCCATTTAGATATTCATTTTTTGATAATTGTGACGGTTTCCAGTCATAATCACAATGGGTAATGGTGTAAAAATAATTGGCTTCAGTTCCGAATAAGTCATCAAATTGAAATTGAAAACTATCTCCAAGCCGAAAAATAGGAATCATGTTTTGCTCGTTTTGAACAAAAGTGATGGTTTTAATATTGTATGGTGGCGGAATTTCTTTCTCTATTTGAGCAAAAAGATTTCCTGAAAGTAAAATTGTAGTTAATAATAAAATATGCTTCTTGATCATAGGTTTAAAATTTCTATTTGTAAATATACTAATTTTTGCTACACAAATTATGCCGTAGTTTATTGTTCTATTTTGATTGCTAAAATACAGTTAAATAAAATCGAACAAAAAAAATATTTTCCTACACTTGCAATAAATGTAATATTTATCCGTTATAATATTTTTAAACTTAACTAATTTATAATCTTATGAAGAAAAATTTCAAGTCTCTTTTTCTTTTTTTATTTGCTTCAGCATCAGTTTTTGCTCAGCAATTAAAAGAAACTGATGTAATTCCTTTTGACAAAAGTGTCAAAAAAGGAACATTAAAAAATGGTTTAACCTACTACATTAAAAAGAATGCAAAACCTGAAAACAAAGTCGATTTACGATTGATTATCAATGCAGGTTCCATTTTAGAAAACGATGACCAACAAGGTTTAGCGCATTTCATGGAACACATGTGTTTCAACGGAACCAAAAGATTTCCAAAAAATCAATTGGTAGATTATTTACAAAGTATTGGTGTAAAATTTGGTCAGCATTTGAATGCTTACACTAGTTTTGACGAAACCGTTTATTTCCTTCCAATTCCTTCGGATAGTCCTGAAAAAGTTGAGAAAGGTTTTCAAATTATTGAAGATTGGGCTTTTAACGCTAATCTAACTCCTGAAGAAATCGACAAAGAAAGAGGAGTTGTTTTAGAAGAATATCGTCTTGGACTTGGAGCAGACAAAAGAATGCAAGATAGATACATTCCAAAAATGATGTACAATTCTCAATATGCTAATCGTCTCCCAATTGGTAAAAAAGAAATTCTTGAAAACTTTACCTATGATAAAGTAACAAGTTTTTACAAAGATTGGTATCGACCAAATTTGATGAGTGTAATTGTTGTTGGAGATATTGATGTGGCTGAAATGGAGAAAAAAATCAAAGACCATTTCGAAAAATATCAAAATCCTAAGAATGAAAAACCAAGAAAAGCATTTGAAGTTCCAAATCACAAAGAAACCTTTGTTTCAATAGAAAGTGATAAAGAAGCAGCTCAAACGCAAATCCAATTACTTTATAAAGATTACGGTTCGCCGAAAAAAATCAAAACAATTGGCGATTATAAAAACAGATTGGCGGAAGGTTTATTTTCAACGATGTTGAATAACCGTTTAAACGAATTAACGAATTCTCCAACGCCACCATTCACTTATGGTTATACGTATCACGGTGGAACTTTTGCTAGAGAAAAAGAAGCTTTTCAGTCGTTTGCAATGATTGATGAGAAAAAACAAATTGAAGCGTTGAAAGTCTTAGTTTCTGAAAACGAAAGAGTGAAGAAATTTGGATTTACAGCTGGTGAATTTGAAAGAGCTAAAAATGAAATTTTATCCAGAGTTGAAAGTCAATTTAAAGATAAAGACAAAACAGAATCGGAGAATTTTGTTTGGGAATGTCAGTCTAATTTCTTGGAAGGAATGCCAATGTCCGGAATTGAATGGGAATATGCAACGATTCAAAAAATCTTACCAACAATTAATTTAACGCAAGTTAATGGTTTGATAAAGGATTTTATTAAAGATGACAATAGAGTAATTGTAATCACATCGCCAGAAAAAGAAGGTTTGAAAAAAGTAACTGAAGCGGAAGTTTTAGATGCTTTAAAAGTTAATTCAAACGATTTAAAACCGTATGAAGATAAAGCAGTAGCTTCGAGTTTGATTAGAAATACTGTAAAAGAAGGAAGCATTTCAAAAAAAGAAACCAATGATAAAATTGGCGCAACAACTTTAACTTTATCTAATGGAGCAAAAGTAACGTACAAGAAAACCGATTTCAAAAATGACGAAATCATGTTAGAAGCCATCAGTTTTGGAGGTTCAAATTTGTATTCTAATGATGAAATGAAGAAAACGCAGTTCGCTAACGGCGGTTTGACAGAAGCAGGTTTTTCTGGATTAAAACAAAATGATATTGATAAATTTATGGCAGGAAAAATTGCTTCTGTTTATCCATTTATAAGCAATACTACAGAAGGTTTCAGAGGAAGCACAACTCCAAAAGATTTAGAATATGCTTTCCAAATGATTCATGCCTATTTTACCGATTTAAATTTTGATGCCGATGCTTTTGAAGGTTACAAGCAAAAGCAATCTAACTTTTTCGAGAACATGATTTCACAACCTAATTTCTATTTCCAACAAGAGTTTTATACTTATTTGAATAAAGAAAATCCAAGATGGAACGGAATAGTACCAACAGCTGAAAAATGGAATGAAACGGATTATAAGTTAGCTTACAATAAATTTAAAGAACGTTTTTCTAATGCTGGTGATTTTGAATTTTTCTTCGTAGGAAATGTTGATGATGCAAAAATGGAAGAATTTGCCAAAAAGTATATAGCTTCATTACCATCAAACGGAACAAAAGAAACGGCAAAAGATTTAGGATATAGATTCTTAAAAGGCGATATCAAAAAAGTAGTGAATAAAGGAAAAGATCCAAAAAGTAATGTAACCATTATGTTCTATGGCGATGCACCTTATTCTGCAAAAGAAGCTGTTGCCATGACAGCACTTGGAGAAGTTTTAACTATCAAATTGGTTGAAGAATTAAGAGAAAACGAAAGTGGTGTTTATGGAGTAAATGCTCGTGGAAGTATGTCAAAAGTTCCTTATGGTTCGTATAATTTCAACATTAGTTTCCCTTGTGGACCAGAAAATGCTGAGAAATTAATAGCATCTGCTTTGGCTGAATTGGATAAAATCATCAAAAACGGTCCAGAAGAAAAAGATGTAAACAAATACAAAGAAGCAGAAGCTTTGGATTACAAAAAGAAAATCAAAGAAAACCGTTATTGGATGACTAATTTTACTCGTTCGTTTATGAATGGTTCTAGTCCAGAAGAAATTCTAACGGCTTCGGATAAAGTGAAAGAAGTTACAGCTAAAGATATTCAAGATGTAGCAGCTAAATATTTATCGAAAGATAAAGTAATTGGAATTTTAATGCCAGAAGCAAAATAAAAGGTTGATTTATAATTAAAAAACCACGTCTTGTTTAACTTGACGTGGTTTTTTTACTTTTTATTTAAAACAAACTGGAATTATTTCTCCTTTAGCCAAACAGCATTTTTCTACTAAATCAGCCGAAATTTTATTAGTATAATCTTCTTCGACAACTTTAAAACCGATACTTCTCAGTTTATCAAAATAATCTCGTCCATAAACGCGAACGTGATCGTATTGCCCGAAAATTTTAGCACGTTCTTTTTGGTCAACAATGCTATCATCCGAAAAAGTTGTTGCTCTTGATAAATCCTGCGGAATTTGAAAAATACCCATTCCACCAGGTTTTAAAACACGATATAACTCTTGCATCGCTTTAGTATCATCAGGAATATGTTCTAAAACGTGATTGCAAAAAATAATATCATAACTGTTGTCTTCAAAAGGTAAATTACAAATATCTGCTTTTACATCTGCCAACGGCGAAAGTAAATCGGTTGTTGTATATTCAATATTAGTTTGCTTTTTGAACCTTTTGTAAAATTCTTGTTCAGGAGCAAAATGTAAAACCTTTTTCTTTTCTTTTGAAGTAAAAAAATCAGTTTCATTTTGAAGATACAACCAAAGTAAGCGATGTCTTTCTAAGGATAAAGTACTTGGCGACAATACATTGTTTCTTTGTGTTCCATAGCCATAAGGCAAAAACATTCGAAAACTTTTACCGTCAATTGGATCAGTAAAACGATTTCCTTTTAACAAAAATGCCAAAATCGGACGAACTACAATACTCAATCGGATTAATATCGGACGAGGAATAGTATTTAATATAAATTTGAATGCTTTTTTCATAGTTATTTCACGGAGTTTCTCAGAGAAAACACAGAGTTTCGCAAAGATTTTAAGTGTTGTTTATAAATCTTTTTATATTGTTTTTTAAAATTTTACTGTGAAAATTCATTAGTAAACCAATCGGATGATTTCCTAGTTTTAAATAGGTTAGTATTTGAGCAAAATGTACATCAGTAAAATTTTCAACAGTTTTAATTTCGATGACCAATTTGTTTTCAATCAATAAATCTATACGATATCCATGGTCAAGCTTTATGTCTTTGTAAATTACGGGTAACGCTTTTTCTTTTTCTACTTTTAGTCCAGCATTTTTTAACTCATAAAAAAGACATTCTTGATAAGCAGATTCTAATAAACCTGGACCAAGTTCTTTATGAACTTCTATGGCTAAACCAATGACTTTATATGTTAATTCGTTTATTTCCATTTCTTTGTGAAACTCTGTGTTTTCTCTGAGAAACTCTGTGTAATAAATTATAACACCAATGGATTTTTTCTAAACTCATTTTCTTCCTCAGATTTTATTCCCAAAACATCATAAATATATTGAAATGTAGAAAGCAATTCGGGTTTTCCATTGACTAAAGCTACATTATGTTCAAAATGCGCGCTTGGTTTTTTGTCGGCAGTAACAATCGTCCAGTTATCTTTTAGTGTTTTGATGTTTTTGGTTCCCATATTAATCATCGGTTCGATAGCAACAACCATTCCTTCGATAAATAGTTTTCCGCGACCGCGTTTTCCGTAGTTCGGCATTTCTGGACCTTCGTGCATTTTTTTTCCTAATCCGTGACCAACCAACTCACGAACAACACCATAGCCAAAACTTTCGGTGTATTTTTGAATAGCATTTCCAACATCTTCTACACGATTTCCAGCTTTAAATTCACGAATTCCGATATAGAGACTTTCTTTGGTTACTTCTAACAACTTTTTGGTTTCTGGAGCAACGTTTCCAATTTCAAAAGTATAAGCGTGGTCGCCATAAAATTCATTCATCAAAACACCACAATCTACCGAAACAACATCGCCATCTTCAATTGGACGATTGGTTGGCAGACCATGAACAACTTGCTCATTAACGCTAGTTAACAATGTTGACGGACAACCATATAGTCCAAGAAATCCTGGAATTCCACCGTTGTCTCTAATAAATTCTTCGGCTTTTTTATCGAGTTCTAAAGTAGTAACACCTTCTTTTATTTCAGTAGCAATCATACCTAAGGTTTTAGAAACCAATAAAGCACTTTTGCGCATTAATTCAATCTCTTCTGAGGTTTTTGGAATAATCATTTTTCTAATTTTTCAGTGTGCAAAAGTAGTTATTTTTAATCATTATTCCGGATTAGCCATGATTTTGAACAACGAAGCATTGGATTCAAAAAATTTATTTTCGATGGAAAGCTGTGATAGTTGTGCTGAAACCAAATTATTTTCGCGACTATTAATCAAAAAAATTGAGCTTTCGCCAAATGAAAAAAGTCTTTCTTCGGAGTTGAGCATTGTACTGTAGTCAGTTACCAATTCATCAATATAGTTTTTTTGTTTTTCTAATGAAGTGATTTCTGCTTGTTGAGCATTGATTTTATTTTTCAGTTGAACACGTTCCAAATCCAAATCGAATTGCGCATTTTGCAGTTTTAATTTAGCTAATTTTAAACTCCCACGTTCTTTTCGAAGAAAAATAGGAAACGCAAAATTAACACCAACTTTATAATCTTGAAAACGATAATTGTCAATATAGCTTGGTTCGGAAAGATAGGAATAACCTAAGTCAATTTTGGGCAAAAGCATGTTGGCTTTTAATTTTCTTTCTACATCGAGCATCTGTATTTTGTTTTCCAAAGCATTGATTTTTGGATGGTTTTCCAACGAAGGTGTCATCATCAATTCGTTTGTTCGAAGTGTTTCTCTAATGGTTAATTCAAGCTTTTCTTCGGGTATGATATTTTCTTGTAATTCTAACGGAACATTGTTTTCTAACCAAAGAAAATTTGCTAACTCCAATTTGGACTTTGTAAGTTTAAGTTTTGATTCTTCTAAACTCAATTTGCGATTTCTAACAATTATTCCAGCTTCAACGCTATCAATAGCAGGTTTATCACCTTCTTTTATTAATCTTGAAACTCCATTAAAACGAATTTGAGCATTGGATAAATAGTTTTCATATAGTTTAACTTCATTGTAGTTTCTTTTCCAATTGAAATAGGCAACAGATGCATCATAAAGTACAGCAACTGCCATTAAATTTCTTTCGGCTTGACTGAGGTTTAGTTGTATTTTGGCTTTTCTCAAGTCGGCCATTCGTTGATTGATGAACAAACCTTGTCCTATTGGAACTGAAATTCCGAAGGATGTTAAACCTTGGTTTGGAACGGTGTTTTCTGGATTTAGATAAATGCCTTCGTTGTTGTCAAATCCGGCTTTTACTTCTATTCCGTACCAAGTTGGAATTTTAAAACTACTGTTCAATATCGAATAATATTCGCTGTCTTTGAATTTTTTTTGTTCAAAATCAACTTCGATTTTTGGATCAAATCCACCGCGTGCCATCATTAAATTAGCTTGTGCTTGATTGATTTCTAAACCTGCGCTTTTTACTAACGGATGGTATTTTTTTACGTAACCTAAATATTCATTGAAAGTGAGTTCTTGAAGGTTGTTTTCTTGTGCAACAACCCAAGTTGAGAATAGTAAGAGTATGAGTGATTTTAAATTCATATTTTGTTGCCTTTTGATTGTGTTTTAACCCTGATCTCGTCATTGTTGGAGCTCTTAACTTATTGATTAAATAAGTTAAAGCGACTGACGAGAGCAGGAACATGGATAGCATAAATGCGCAAGCCATTCGTTTCTAAAAAAAATTATTTTTTCTCTGTTGTGGTTTCTCCTTTGGGTTGATAATAATTTGGTGGAAATCCGTTCAAGGTTCGCCAAATTTCAAACCAAATTGGAACGTTGTCTAATAATGCAAGTGTTTGTGCACCAGATCCAATACTAACTTGTTTTGGCCAAGCTTCTTCACTTTCATCGGGTGCAATTAGTACTCGAAATTTTCCATTTGAACTGATGAAGTTTTCAACGGCTACGATTTTTCCTCCAAAAGTTCCATAGGACATATTTGGCCAGCCGGAAAAGACAATGGTTGGCCAACCGTCGAACCAAATCCTAACTTTTTCGCCTTTGTGGATTAACGGTAAATCGGTTGGATTAACATAGGTTTCTACTGCAATGTCATATTTTGAAGGCATAATACTTACGATTTGTGTGCCTTCTTTTATAGTTTCTCCAATTCCTGATTGTAATGCACGGTTTACATAGCCACTTTGTGGTGCTTTTATGTAGTACATTCCGTTACGGATTTTATAATTACTGTATTGATTTTTCAGTTTATTTACTTGTGCTTCTGTGTCAAATTGGTTACTCAATGCTGTGTATTGATCACTTCGTGCTTTTTGTTCTTTTTCGTTATACTCTGCTATTATTCTGTTGATTTCTACCTTAGCATTAATCAATTCGTTTTTGCTGGTTAATAATTTATTTTCTTGTGTTATTATTTTGGCTTCAACATCTTGAAGTTTTAGTCTTTTTTCTTCGACATCTACTACTGCTTTAAGTCCTTCTTTTTCGAGAGTTGAAGAACGGTTGAATTGTGTATTAGCAATTCTTACTTGTGTTTTTACAGCAATTAGATCCATGCTGTCACTTTTTACTTTTAGAATAGACTGTCGGATTTTGTTTCTTGCTTGTTCAAGTTTTAAGTTTCTTTCATTCTGAATAGCTACTATTTGTGATGATAAAGTAGTTACTTTTCCACCATATGATTGTTGTGCCATTTCTTTTGCTTTGAGTTGGCTTTCGGTGTTTTGTACTAAATTTGGGTCAAGATATTCCTCTTTTGTTTCTGAAATGAAAAGAATTGTATCTCCTTTTTTAACAAAATCGCCTTCTTTTACATACCACTTTTCAATTCTTCCAGCTATTGCAGTATGAATGGTTTGTGGACGTTGATCGGGTTTTAAAGTTGTAACTGCACCAGTTCCCGAAATATTTTGTGTCCATGGTAAAAACAAAAATACTAATGCAAGCAGCGAAACTCTAATAATAATTTTGTTCAAAATTTTATAATGAGGTCGTTCACTTAGGTTTTTATAAGTGCTGTACTTTTCAATATTTTCATTGATTTTGTTGTTATTTGAAATGTTAAGCATGTTGATTAGATTTTAATATCGTTGATGATTTTTCCTTCGCTCATTTTTATAACTCTATTGCATTTAGCTTTCCAATTTTCATTTTTAGAAGTTACTATTAATGTCCATTTATTTTTATCGGAAGTAATAAAATTGATGATGTCGTTTGCAGCATCGGCATCCATTTTGTCAAGTACATCCTCATAGAAAAGAATTTTTGGTTTGCTAATGATGCTTCTTGCAACTAATATTTTTTGGGCGTTTGATGAAGAAAGTTGTTTTCCTTCGGGAGAAATTTTAGTATCAAGTCCATTAGGTAACGATTTTATAAAATCGCCCAACTTTACGCTATCAACTGCCCATTTTATATTTTCTTGAGTTATTAATGGATTATTGAAAGTGATGTTTTCTTGAATTGTTCCTTCAAATGGTGTTTCGCCGTTCATAATGGTGCTAATTTGTGAACGGAAATGAGTTAAGTCAATTTTTCTATAGGTATCGTCGTTTATATAAAACGAACCCGATGTTGGTTGTAATAATCCCGAAAGTACTCGAATAAGTGTGGTTTTTCCAGAACCATTTAAGCCGTCAAGATATATTTTTTCGGATTGTTCTATCGTTAAATTAATTTTTTCTAAAACAAAATCAGTTGAATCGGGAAATTTGTAACTCATGTTTTCAGTTGCCAATTGAATGTTGGTGTAGCAAAAATCAGCATTCGATGTTGATGATTCCTCAATTTCTAAATCGGTAATTTGACCAATTTTTTCCACCGCTGTTAATACATCATAAAGTGTTTCTAATCCAATAATTATTTTTTCTACTGAATTGATAACCAATAAAATAATGATTTCGGCTGCTACGAATTGTCCAATATTCATTTTTTGATTTAAAACTAAATAACCACCAATGAATAGTAATCCTGCAGTAATTATAATTTTGAAAATGATAAGTTGTGTGTATTGTCTTTTGATTACATTAAAGTGTTTTTCTCTGTAATTAATATATTCTGAAACCAAATGATTGTTTTTACTTAATGCAAAGTCAAAATTGGTTGCTTTCTTAAAACTGAAGTTATTTCGAGCGATTTCTTGTAGCCAACTTACAACTTTATACTTGTATTTGGATTCTTTTAAACTACTTGATAATCCTGAGTTAAAAGAGAACTTGAAAATAATATAAAGTAAAATAATTAGGAAAAAACCAAATAATATAAAAAAGGAATGGTAAAATGATAGCAATATAATTCCAAATAGAATTTGAAGTATTGCTGTTGAAAAATCAATCAATAATTTAGAAATTCCTTTTTGAATGGTCAAAGTGTCAAAAAAGCGATTGGCCAATTCTGGTGGATATTCGTCGTATAATTCTTCTGACTTTATTTTAGGAAGTCTAACACCAAATTCAAAAGATGAACGAACGAAGATTTTTTGTTGTAAATTTTCAGTAATTCGGAGTTGCATTAACGATAATATTCCGGCTAATGCAACACCAATAATTACAATAAAAACCAAGACAATCCACGAAATACTAACGCGTCCAGATTGGATTAAATTAATAATTGCTTGTATTCCAAGTGGAAGAGATAAACTCACTAATCCGGCAAAAATGGCGTAGAAAATAACTTGGATAATGTCTTTTTTATCCAGTTTTAATAGATTGATTGTTCTTTGTACGGCAGTTAATTTCATCTTTATTTCTTTAATGTTTTGTAGGCAAGTTCAATGTAAAAATCAGTTGGAGAATTATTTTCATTGCAATTGGTTATCGTTTTTAAATGGTCTTTTAAAAAATGTTGGTGCAACGAACCTTCAACAATAGACGAAGCTAAACTTTTTGAAAAAGAATAGTTTGGATTTACTTCTTCAATAATTGAGATTAATCTATTGATTACACTTTTATATACTAAAAAGAAACCTTCTTTGTTTTCTTCATCAACCTCTTTAGTTAATAGTGTTTTGGTGAATTCTGCAATTATAATTTGGTTCAAAACCGCTTCGTTAATATGTAGTGTTTGAGTGTCATCATCAATTTTTTCAGTAACTATAGTGATTGCTCTTTTTAACTTTTCCAATGGATCACTAATATTTGTGATTGAAAAAAGCATTCGGTATTCCATCCATGCCCAATACCATGAACATAAATATAGTAATAATTTGTGTTTACTTTCAAAATAACGATAAATAGAACTTTCGTTGGAACCAATTTTTTCGCCAAGCTTTTTAAATGTAAAATCTTCAAAGCCAATTTCGTTGATTAAAATAATGCTCTGGCTAATGATTTTTTTTCCTAAATCCGATGTTTCAGGGTTTTTGACAAATAATTTAGGATTTACAGTGATTGTGATATTTGAAAGTATATTTTGCATGATATTAACTATTTTTTTGTTTTATTCGGCATCGTTTTCATTTGAATAACATCTACCAAAAAGGCAAATGCCATTGAAAAATAGATATATCCTTTAGGTATTTCAAAGTGAAAGCCTTCAGCAATAAGCGAAACTCCAATCATCATCAGAAAACAAAGTGCTAATATTTTAAACGATGGATGTTTTGAAATGAATTCGCTGATAGGTTTAGAGGCAAATAACATAATAATAACGGTAACAATTACTGCAGTGTACATCACCCAAAGTTCATCGACCATTCCTACAGCTGTAATAATAGAATCAACTGAGAAAACTAAATCCAGTAGAATAACTTCGCCTAAAAGTTTTTTAAAACTTCCTTTTTTTGGTAGCTCATTTTCATGTGAATTGGCAATTTCTGTTTTGTGATAAATCTCTTTGGTACTTTTATATATTAAAAATAAACCACCAAGTATTAAAATAATTCCTTTTCCAGTGAAGTCAATTTCGAATAACGAAAATAGTGTTTTATCTAATTTTAAAATCCATGAAATGAAAGCAAGTAAAGCCAATCGCATTACCATAGCCAATCCAATTCCCCAAAATCGCAATTTATTTCTCTGACTTTCGGGCAATTTATCAGCAAGAATGGAAATAAAAATGATGTTATCAATTCCTAGGATTACTTCGAGTGCAATTAATGAAATTAAAGGTATTAAAGCGTCTATCATATTGTTTGTTTTAGAAATTTATTTTAAATCCAAAGTTTAAATTTTTCATATCTTGTAATTCTGGTTTAATATCATTTCCTCTTAAATCAAGATATTTTATATGGTCTAAGGTTTGTATTTCAGGAATTTTTTTAAATTTATTCTGATTAAGGTATAAGTTTTCTAAACTTTTAAATTCTAAAATTTCACTTGGTAATTTCGATAAATTATCGTTTTCAAGATGTAGTGTTTTTAAATTGGGTAGTTTTGCTAAAGTGGATAATGTTTTTGGTAGATTCATGTTCTTTTCATCATTCAAATAGATTTCTTCAAGGTTGGTTAAGTTAGAAATTTCTTCTGGTAATTTTATGAAATCGTTTCCACTTAAATCCAATACTTTTAGTGATTTAATTTTGGTTATTGCTATTGGTATTTGCTTTAATCGATCGTTTTTTAAAGTAAGATATTCTAGATTTATAAACTGTAACCATTGTTCATCGGTTACATTGATTTCTTGATTGCTAAGATTTAATCTAATAACTTTTTCAGGATTTTTGAGTGCTTCGCTCAAAGAATTAAATTCTTTATTCTTTTCATTGTCTTGACCAAAAATCATATTAGAGATCAAAAATATAAATGCGAAAGTGTAATTTAATTTTTTCATGATTGATATGTTTTAGTGTTCAACAATAAATGTAAGTGCAAATATAATAGTAAAACTATTAATATATGGTTTCATACTATTATTTTCACTTTGTTTTAACTTTTGTTTTTTCAATAACAGCAACTGACTTTTGTAGAATTAAAGAATTTGGTATTGTAATAATTTTTTCATTTGATAATTTTAAATGAACAAAAAAATATGTTAAATCTGAAATCTCTCCTTCAATTGTGTAATCTTTGTCTAAAATTTCTATGGTATCACCAATTTTCAAAGGATGATTAAAAAAAAGAATAATACTTGATGTAATATTTGATAATAAAGACCATTGAGCAAAAAATGCAATACCAAGAGCGGTTAAAATAGTACTAGTAAAAAGTGCTATTTGATTTTGTTTTAATCCCCAAATTGCTCCTATAAGTAAAATTGCAGCAAATAAGGAAATTAAGTTAAACGCTTTTATCATTATTTTTCTTCTACCTCTTTGTAGTTGTGTGTTTTTTAAAAATTTATTTACTGTAACCTTTGTCATAAAGAAACAAACTATATAGGCAACGATTACAATTACGGTCTCAATTACTCGAATGTCAAATGGTTTCATCTTTTACTTATTTTTTTTAGACAAATCAAAGCTGAAGTTAGTGTTAACGATAAATCCATTATTGTTTTGATAAACATTTTGGTTATTTACTTCTCTACCAAGTTGTAGTGTTTGATTTAGATAACCTGCTTCAATTCGAAGTGTATTATTAAATCGATAACCAAATAATAAACCAATTCTATTTTGATCGAAAATATTTTCATTTACATTTTTTCCAAATCCAATGAAAAGTTCATTGTAAGCAGCAACATAAGGTGTTTTGTTTTCAATTTTATCACCTTTTAATGGTATTTGAACTCTAATCATGTATCGAAATCGGTTTAATAAAGGGAATTCATCTTCTTTTGATAAACTTATATTAGAATACCTGCCAACCCATCGTTGTTCTAGCATAAATCGATGTGAAATATCTATTTTTGAAATTTTATCGGTTAATGTTATCATCTGAAAAGTTCTATGTTCAGTAAAATCTTTTCCCATTCCGTTTATTGGTGTTTCACCATATGCATAGGTTTCTATCCAAGCATAGCCAAGTCGAAATTGAACTTTAGGATTTAGTTGATAATTTACGCCCAATCGAAGCAAACTTTGCTGTTTATCTGTAATAAAATTGTCTCTTCGAATTTGATACTCACTATGAATACTGTATTTTTCATTCAATTTGAAAGTGCCAAAATAGTTGTACCAGCCAATATCATTTCGCTCTATCTTACGATTATTTTGAGCAAATAGGTTGTTAAATGAAAATAGTAAAATAAAAGTCAAAAAGTAAAATTGTTTCATAGTTTATAAAAATTTAGGGCTAATCCACTAAAATGAATTAGCCCAATTTATTTCTTATTTTGTTGGAGAAAAAGGCAATGATGATTTGTGAACTATTATTCTTAGTTTACCATCTTTTCCTTTTTTGAAAACCCAAGTTTTATCAACCATTACTTCTTTACCGTTTTTATCGGTTACCCAAACATTACCCATGGTTATTGCAATAGAACCATAAATTTGAATGCCTTCATTGTTTTTTCCTGCATTATCATATCTTGCTTTTACCCATGGCGTTAGTGCAAAACCTTTATCATTCGGATAATCAGCATCTCCACCAATAAAGTATGCTAAAGCACCTTTTTTATCATTTCTAAAAGTTTGATCTCCATAAGCCAATGTTGGTTTGAAAAACACTTTTCCATAATCATAATTGTAAGCATCAGATAAGACTTGTTCAGCAAACGCTTTGTAATCGCCTCCTTCTTCTTTTAGTTTTCCAATTTTAACCAGTGCATCACACCAATCTTGTTGCGCTTTGTTTACTTCTTCATAAGTGATGATAGTTTGTGCACCTTCTTCAACATACACTAATCCAAGTTCATCAATTACTTTTTGAACTTCATCCGAAGTTTTTGTAACTTGATTTTTTACTTCTTCTTTTTTTTCTTCTTTTGATTGATTACAAGAAATAAGGAATGTTCCAGTTGCAAGTGCTAAAAATAAGGTTTTTCTAATTTTCATTTTTTTTAAATTTAATGTTAGTACTTCTTTAAAATAATTTAGCTAAACTTTTAATTTTGAAATTAATCTATACAAAGATAATAGTAAAACTATTAATTTTGAGATTTTAACTTTTATTTATAATTTGTTTTGTTCAATTTCTATGAGAATTGTCATATTTTTAAAATGATAATCTCAATAATTTTACAAAAAATAGAAATATGAGCAAATATGTAACCGCTGATGAAGCTGTAAAAGTGGTAAAATCTAATGATAGAGTTTATGTCCAAGCAGCAGCAGCAACACCAACCGTTTTAACTAAAGCATTAGCAAAAAGAGCAACCGAGTTACGCAACGTTGAGGTTTGTCATCTTCACACCGAAGGCGATGCGCCTTATGCAAATCCTGAATTTGCCGAAAGTTTTCACGTGAATTCCTTTTTTATCGGTGCCAATGTTCGTCATACCTTAACTGCTGGAAATGGTTCTTATACACCAGTTTTTTTAAGTGAATTGCCCAATCTTTTCCGAAAAAATGTCTTGCCAATTGACGTTGCGTTTATTCATGTTTCGCCACCAGATAGTCACGGATATTGTTCGCTAGGCGTTTCTGTTGAAGCAACCGTTGCAGCCATTGAAAATGCCAAAATTGTCATAGCACAAGTCAATCCACAAATGCCACGAACCTTTGGTGACGGAATTCTACATGTTTCCGAAATCAATTATTTAGTAGAAGTCAATCTGCCAATTCATGAACATCCAGTTGCCGCTTTTTCAAAAGAAGAAGAAAAAATTGGCGAGTACATTGCTTCATTAATTGAAGACAGAAGCACACTTCAAATGGGAATTGGTTCCATTCCAAACGCAGCGTTGAGTAAGTTAAAAAACCATAAAGATTTAGGATTACATACCGAAATGTTTTCCGATGGAGTGATTGATCTGATAGAAAGTGACGTTATCAATTGTAATTATAAAGGAACACTTCGCGGTCGAGCTTTGGCTACATTTTTAATTGGTTCCAAGCGATTGTATGATTTTGTAAACGACAATCCGTTTATCGAAATGAAAGAATCCTCAATGGTTAACGACACAGCCCGAATTCGTAAAAACCCAAAAATGGTCGCTATAAATTCGGCAATCGAAGTCGATTTAACCGGTCAAGTTTGTGCCGATTCCATTGGTGCCAAAATGTATTCTGGAGTTGGCGGACAAATGGATTTCATTCGCGGCGCATCATTAAGTCCAGGTGGAAAAGCCATCATCGCTTTACCGTCAATCACTAAAAAAGGCGAAAGTCGCATCGTTCCATTCTTGAAGCAAGGCGCAGGAGTTGTGACGACTCGTTCTCATGCGCAATACATCATTACCGAAAATGGAATTGCCAATTTGTATGGCAAAACCCTAAAACAACGAGTGTCAGAATTAGTTAAAATTGCCCATCCAAATCATCAAGAAAGCATCGAAAAAAGCTATTTTGACCTGATAAATAAATAGGAGCGAATCGTTTGGGACTTTTTGGATTCCCTATTCCTGCTTTTCGTTACAATAAAAAATGCTTCCAAACAATGGAAGCATTTTTTATTTACACTGCAATCAGGGCTAAATAGTTTTTGTCTTTTGTAAAATCAAAATTTACAACAACGATTTTCCTGTCATAACTACTGGTTTTTCAATTCCCATCAATTCCAAAATCGTTGGAGCAACATCGCCAAGAACACCATCTTTTACTTGAATTGGGTCATTGTCAACCATAATTATCGGTACAGGATTGGTTGTGTGTGCAGTATTCGGACTTCCATCTGGATTAATCATCGTTTCGCAATTTCCGTGATCGGCAATAATAATGGTTGTATAATTATTTGCCAAAGCGGTTTCTACAACTTCTTTTACACAAACATCAACTGCTTCACAGGCTTTGATGGCAGCTTCCATAATTCCAGTGTGACCAACCATATCGCCATTAGCAAAATTCAAGCAAACAAAATCAACTTCACCTTTTTGTAATTCAGGAACCAAAGCATCTTTTAATTCAAACGCACTCATTTCGGGTTGTAAATCATAGGTAGCAACCTTTGGAGAATTTCTCAAAATTCGTGTTTCACCTTCAAATGGAACTTCTCTTCCGCCAGAAAAGAAAAACGTCACGTGTGGATATTTTTCAGTTTCAGCAATGCGGATTTGTTTTTTTTCCGCTTTTTCCAAAACTTCTCCAAGTGTTTCTGTAATATTGTCTTTGTCATAAATCACATGAACATTAGAATAGGTATCATCATAATTAGTCATTGTGACATAATACAAATTCATTTTGTGCATATTGAATTCGTGGAAATCTTTTTGCGACAACGCCTCGGTTAATTCTCTTCCTCTGTCTGTTCTAAAGTTAAAGAAAATCACCACATCATCCTCTTCAATTTTAGCCAAAGGCTTGTTGTTTTCATCAACTACAACTAATGGTTCGATAAATTCATCGGTTATATTTTGATCATAACTTTGTTGGATGCTTTCAACTGCATTTGTTGAGTGTTTTCCAATTGAGTTTACTAATAAATCATAAGCTAGTTTTACTCTTTCCCAGCGTTTATCTCTATCCATTGCATAATATCTTCCAATAACTGAAGCGATTTTTGCAGATGTGTTTTGAATATAATTTTCTAAATCTTGAATGTAATTTTTTCCCGATTTTGGATCAACATCGCGACCATCAGTAAAAGCGTGGATATAAACTTTGTCAAGTCCAAAAGCTTGCGAAGCATCAACTAAACTTCTTAAATGCGACGTGTGAGAATGAACGCCACCATCGGAAACTAATCCTAAAAAATGAACGGCTTTGTTGTTGTCTTTGGCATATTGAAATGCATCAATCAACGGTTTTTCTTGCGCCATTGTTTTATTGGCAACAGCCAAATTAATTTTTGCTAAATCTTGATATACAATTCTTCCAGCACCAAGATTCATGTGTCCAACTTCGGAGTTACCCATTTGACCTTCGGGTAAACCTACGTTTAAACCATCAGTTCTAAGTTGCGCATTGGGATATTTAGTATATAATGAGTTTATAAAAGGAACATTTGCATTGTCTATTGCAGAAACTTTTGGATCGGGTGATTTTCCCCAACCATCTAAAATCATAAGGATTACCTTTTTATTCATGGCTAAAAATTTTAGCAAAGATAAACGATTTTCAAAATTTGAAATTAGAAATGGTATTGCGAATTTGATAAAAATTAAAGCCTAAATCGACTATTTTTTCAAAGAATTGTAATCAATAAAATAGCGAATGCTAAAAGATAATGTATGGTTTAGGTTTTCGTTGTTTATTGCGCTGTTGAAGTTGTTGTCAAAATTTCGATTGAACTCTCTTGAGAATTGAGCAGATTGGTTTCTATATAGTATTGATAGTTGGCTACCTGGAGCAAACCACCAAGAATAAGATAAATCCAAGTTCCAAGTGTTAAAGTTTTGATTTAAGTTTTCATTAAATACAAAGTTATTTTCGAAAGTTCCGTCTTCTTTTAAAGTTAAAAACTGTTTATTAGTTACATACGACCAGTAGTGTCTTACAAGAAGGTTAAAATTCATTTTTTCGTTTATGGAATATTTTGCTTGAATTTCGTTAGTGAAATTTTTCCGGTCTCTTCTAGCAAAAATTGTATTATCAAAATCATCAAAAGCAACCCAACCTGTATTGTTATTTTGTCTAAAGAAATTAAAACCATAAACCAAAGATATTTTATCATTTACTCTATATCTTGGACCAAAATAGAAGCCATAGTTTACTCTTCGAAGTTCGTTTATAAATGTATACGATGGATTAAAATCAATTGCAAATTTATTATTGTAGTTTTCAGAAAAGAATAAGAAGAACTGAATTTGTTCTGGTATTTCTACAAATTTCCTTTCGTCGATAGATCGAGGTTCGTAAAAATCATAAGTCACTAATGGTTTTGAATTAATTCCAAATCCGAAGTAGTCATTTTTCTTATTGTCAATATTAAAGTTTAGGCTTAATCTATTTGCTTGTAATCTTCCAGTCCTATTATCGAATTCATTATAAAAATTCATGTTTGGACTGAATGCATTGAAAAGGTTATTAGGTTTTAGAATTCTGTAACTAACACTACCATAAATCGAATGGTAATGGGTTTGGAAATTTATACCTAAATCATTGTTGTCATAATCATTTGAAACGTATTGACTACTGAAGGCAAAACGATATTTTCCGCTTGTTTTTCTAAATTCAAGGTAGCTGTCGTATCCTTTTTTATCTTCATTATTATAAAGCTCATTGATATAGCTGTATTTGAAATTTCCAGATAGATTATAGGAGTTTTGCTTTGTATTCAAATCCCAAACTAGTGCTGAGACGTTGGCATCGCGAAATTCACCGTTTCTTGTTACATTAGTATTAACGAATGCGACGGATGAGTTTTGGTTGAAACGTTGGTCTAAAACCAATACATTGAAATTAGTTAAAGGTTCTACAACTACTTTTCTGTTTTCTGTTGTTGTGGTATTATCGCTGTTAACAGTTGTTTTTCTAATTGTAGCATCTGTTTTTTCAGTTACTGCATTTAATACTCCTATTCCTAAACCGCCTTTTGTTCTTCCTGAAACTTTTACAGCATTTAATAGGTCCACTGTAGTTGGATAATCAATAACCTCTTCGTTAGAATCAATTATTGGATATGTGGAAGGCGAACCACCAATTCGTCTAGTATATAATAGGTTTCCTTTATTGAACAAATCTGTTCCTTCAGTAAAGAATGGTCTGTTTTCGGCAAATTGTTGTTCAAAAGCGCTTAGATTTAGTTCGACGTTGTCAAATTTTGTTTGACCAAAATCAGGGACTAGTATTGCATCTAATGTGAAAGCATCGTTAATTCCGTATTTTACATCCAATCCACCTCTAAATTCTCCGTAAGCTTTTTGTTTTGTGTTAGCGTTTAGGTAGTATGAAGAATAAGGTATTAGAAATAAACGTGTTGGAGTTTTAATGTTTTCAATTCCTTCAAGTATTCCGGCTTGAACACTTTCATTAACTATTTTATTGTCCAATAAACTCCATGATAGTTTTTGTCTTTCGCGTCTTACTTCACGATAAATGTTGAAACCCCAAGTTTGTTTTTCAACAGTTGAAAAACGTAATGCAGCATAGGGAATTTTCATCTCAACAACCCAGCCAAAATCAGTTACTTTAGTTTTACTATCCCAAATAGCATCCCAAGTATAATCTTCATCACTAGCTTCTGTATAAACTGCATCAATTTGAACTCCAGCAGCGCTCACAAAAAAACGAAACTCTTGTTGACCATCATTATAACCATTAAACCAAACTCCAAAATGGTCTGCTGTTGCAAAATTATCTCGAAGAGTTAATTCTTTTAAAATCTTATTGGGTTCGTTGTCGAAAAGTTTTGCAGCAACATAAATGGCTTCGTTGTCGTATATTATTTTTACTTCACTTCGTCTATTGTTGCTTTCTGGTTTTCCGTTGGTTGGAAATATTTCGATAAAATTTGTAGCAATTTCCGCATTTTCCCAGCTTTTTTCATCAAAATTGCCATCAATTGTGATTTTTTCCGAAATCAATTGTGTTTTTAAACTCCTTTTTTGTGCAAAAAGAGAAACAGAGGAAAATAAAATTATGGCAAAGTAATAATGAAAAACTTTGGGCATTTAGTTGGTTTTTAGACAACAAAAATAAATATTTAATTGTTTCTTACAACATGCAAACAATAATTTTAGAGAATTTTCGTTATCTATAATAATGGTAATGACTATGTTTTTTGTTTTTTATTTGGAAGTTATCATTTTTTTTATAGTTTTGTCGTCCCAAGTCTAATTTTTAAACCTATAACTATCAATGAATTATAAGATTTTTTCCCTTATTGCGTTTGTGTTGTTGACTTCTTTTAACAACGTTCCAAATAAAAATTTAGTTACATCATTTCCAACAGAATCAGTTAAGCCAACCGTTTCTAGAGTTGTATCTGTTTATAATGAATTGAGCTCAAATTCTTTTACTTCGCCTAGTTTTGAAAGCTTTTCTATTGCTTTGGAAGGATTTTATAAACTAAAAAGAAACGGTCAAGTTACCAAAGATATTTTAACATTGATTGATTTTTCTTTGTCTTCCAATTCAAAACGTCTTTGGGTTATTGATTTAACTAATAACAAAGTCTTGTTTAACTCACTTGTTGCTCATGGAAAAAACACTGGAGAAGAATTTGCTTCTTATTTTTCCAATAAAGCAGAGTCTTTTCAGAGCAGTTTAGGATTTTATGCTACTGCCGAAGTTTACAATGGAAAACATGGAATGTCATTGAAACTAGATGGTTTGCAAAAAGGACTAAACGATAAAGCAAGAGAAAGAGCAGTTGTAGTTCACGGTGCTGATTATGTTTCTGAAAGTTTCATCAAAATCCACAAACGTCTTGGTAGAAGTCAAGGTTGTCCAGCATTGCCAGTGGAGTTAAATGAAAAAATTATCAATGTGATTAAAGATAAATCATGTTTGTTCATTTATCATCCTTCAAAAAGCAACCTGTTTATTTAATTCATCTTTTTGAATAATTCCTCGTCAAGATTGTAGATGTCATCTCTGAAAATGAGTTTGTTGTCTTCGCTCCAAGCTGTCCAATACCATTGATGAACATAGATTGGTGTTTTGATAGAAGCATTTTTTGTCTCGCCCGTTTTTAGAATT
This sequence comes from Flavobacterium dankookense, assembly GCF_004362665.1. Taxonomy (GTDB): domain Bacteria; phylum Bacteroidota; class Bacteroidia; order Flavobacteriales; family Flavobacteriaceae; genus Flavobacterium; species Flavobacterium dankookense. The sequence continues at coordinate 82,164 of NZ_SNXR01000015.1, forward strand.
TCTTTTATTTTTTCTGAATCATAATTCATAGTATCTTTTAGTAGAGAAGAAGTCAATTCTAGTGGGTTTTCTACTCGAACGCAACCCGAACTCAATGAGCGATTCCATTTTTCAAAATAATCTCTGTGGTTCGTATCATGTAGATAAACCGAAAATTTATTCGGAAAAATAATCTTCACCATTCCAAGTGAATTAAAACTTCCTGGACTTTGAACATATCGATAACCTTTCGCTTTTGAAGCATTCCAATCGCTAGCCGATACTTTGTTTCCAGTATTATCATAAACCGTAATGTTTTTACTAGCAAGATAACCTCTATTTTTTATTGTTGCAGGAATAATATCTTCTTTCAAGATTGTTGGCGGAACAGTCCATGTTGGATTAAAAACAGCATAACTTAGCTTTGAACTTAATATTGGTGTTTTTCTTTTATTGGTTCCAACAATCACTTTGTGCGTTCTAACGGTATCGTTATTTTCAACTAGACGAAGTTTGTATTCTGGAATATTTATGATGACATATTCATTTCCTAAATCTTGAGAAAACCATTTCCAACGTTCCAAATTAGCCATGATTTGATGCTTTCTTTTGGTTTTAGAAAAGTTTAAAGCATTCAACGTTCCTTTTCCAATTACACCATCGGCTGCTAAACCATGTCTTGCTTGAAAACGTTTTACGGCTTCAACGGTTTTAGAATCATAAATTTTAGTCAATGAATCTTGAGGCTTTAAATCCTTCCAATACATCAATCTTCGTTTTATAGTAAGAATAGAATTTAATGTGTCGTTTGGGAGTATTTTTTCTGAAAAAGCAATTGTTTTTATGGTGTCTTTTGGAAACGAATTTAAAATTCCCATAGCTTTTTTCAGTCTTTTGTAAACAATATGTTGCGGTTTACAGCTATCAAGTACAGTCTGCAATTTGTTTTCTTTGAATGCTTTTAAAAGAATAACATTGACATCAGTATTTTTAGGTTTTAAATCCCAATCACCATAAATAGCTTTTGGATTTAATTTCCCCTGACTGATGTGCCAAATGTATTTTTGCAAATTATAAGTCAGAAGTAAATCATAGTCGACCAATTCTTTATCATTCAGTTTATTGATTTTTGTCTCAAGTTTATTTAGCTTTTCAAATCGATAATCATCAGGAAAAAGTCCTTCGTTTTCAGCATTTTTGAATTCGTTTAAAATGATTTTTCTAAATTCGGTCGATTGCCAAACGGTTTCATTATTGTAGTTTGCATAAAAATCCACTAAGACTGGACTTTCAAATTTGGCATAAAGTGTAGTATCAATTTTTAAGATCTTACCTTCATAAGGTTTGTCCCTTTTGATGATTTCAACTTTTTTGGGAGATGTTTTTTTTTCAACCTCTTTTTTACAAGAAACGAAAATCAGAATAGAAAGGAGTAAGAAAAAATATTTCATAGTTGAATTTTTTTATACATCACAAAATGTGTACCAATGTCTAAAATTTCAAAAGAATCGCCACTTTTTTGATAATCTTGTTTTTCATAAAAAGGAACTGCACTACTTCTTGCGTTAAACCAAAGTAAAGCTTTTTTTTCTTTTTTCAAAAACGATTCACAATGAGAAAGTAATTTTTCGCCCAAACCCATTTTTTGATGTGATTCTAAAACTGCCATACCACGGAGTTGTATTTGTGTTTGTTCTGAAAAATAATCGTGATTTTGATTAAATAATGAGGCAACACCAACTAATTTATCGTTTTCATAAATTCCAAAATGGGTAGTTGAAACTTCATCATCGCCCTTAAAAAAGCAACTTTCAATAGGTTTTCCTTTTCTCAAAACAGGATGTCGAACAGCAAAAGCTTCTTGAAAAGTAATTTCTTTAATGAGTGACATACAGAGTTGGGTCTTTTTGTATTTAGAATAAAGATATAACTTTTTAAATGTAAATTACTTATGATTTGAAATTACTTTTTTTGTTTTAAATCGAAAAAAAATAGTTTAAAAAATTTGCAACAAAGAAAACAAATTCTTTATATTTGCACTCACAAAATGCGGAAGTAGCTCAGTTGGTAGAGCTCCAGCCTTCCAAGCTGGTTGTCGCGAGTTCGAGCCTCGTCTTCCGCTCCAAAAGAAAACCTCAAACGAAAGTTTGAGGTTTTTTGTTTTCTATATTTTCTTTAAAAATGCTAAATTAGTTTCAGGCTCCAATTCTTCTGGTGTTTGATTTTGTCTAAAAATCCTTGCCGTTAAATCTCCTTTTAAAATGATAGTTTCGCCATTTACTTCAAGCCAACTTCCTTCGCGCAAGCCCAAAACAGGAATGTCGTTAAAAGCATGAAACTCTTTAATTCTAGTTTCGCGCGTTTCGCCCATGTGTTTGCTCTGCAAATCGGGATCAAGATAATGTGGATTTAAGTTAAACGGAATTACACCAAGCGTTTTAAAACTCGGCGGATAAATTATTGGCATATCATTAGTGGTTTGCATCGAAATTCCAGTAATGTTACTTCCTGCACTTGAACCAAGATAAGGTGTTCCGTTTTCGATGGCATTTCTTAAAACATCAATTACATTATTTTGATACAGTTGAGTAACCAATAAAAATGTGTTTCCGCCACCAGTAAAAATGCCTTCGGCTTGTTCAACGGCTTTTGCAGCATTGTCAAATTCATGAAGTCCAACTACTTTTTTGTTTATTTTAGAAAAAGTTTCGGCTACTTTTTGAGTGTATTCATCATGAGAAATTCCACCTGGTCGAGCATAAGGAATGAATAAAATGGTTTTGCAATCCTTGAAATGATTTTCTAAAACTGGCAAAATATAGTCCAAATAAGAACCGCCGTGAAGTGTTGATGTACTGGCAATAATTAGCTTTTTCATTTTCTGAATTTTAAAGGTCAAATATAAGTTTTAACAAAAGATTATAGTGTAATTATTTTATAAAAAGATATTTTTACAACGTAAAATTGTAGTCAATGAAACGCTTTTTGGTTTTAGCATTTTTTGTTTTTTATATTCCAATGTTTTCACAGATTGATGAGTTGCATTTCTTAAAAGGAAAAGTGATTTGTCAAAATGTTGATTTTACTTCGATTATAATTACAAATCAACGTTCCCAAAATTCGTTAAATCCAGAAGTAAAAGGTGATTTTTCGCTTTTTGTTAAACTTGGTGATAAATTACTTTTTGAAGGATTAGCAGTTGATACAAAAGAAATTGTAATTACAAAAGAAGATTTGGCTAAAAAACTTTTCACAGTAACGTTATATGCTAAAGTCATTCCACTTCAAGATGTTGAAATTAAAACCTATCCTAATATCAATGCCGTTTCGTTAGGGATTTTGCAAAAACCTGCAAAAGTTTACACGCCAGCCGAACGAAAATTAAGAACAGCTGGTGATTTTCGTTGGTATTATCCACTCTTAATTCCGCTTGGTGGAATGCCACTTGATGGTTTAATTAATGGGATTTCTGGTCGAACGGCAATGCTAAAAAAAGAATTAGAAGTTGAAAGAAAAGAATTGACTATAAAGAAAATTGAAGATAATTTCGAGGAAAAATATTTTACCGAAACATTAAAAATTCCAAATGATTATGTAAAAGCATTTCTTTTTTATATTTCGGATAATAAAGAATTAAGAACTGTTTTGGCTGCAAAAGATAAAGTGCAAATTGACTTTGTTTTTGCTAAATTAGCAACAGAATATACAACACTTTTAAAAGAAAAAGAAAATGAAGTGGAAGCAAAGTAGTCTTTTTTTATTGGCGATAATCGTATTGTCATCATTTACTGTGCATAAATTTTATGTTGGAATGTTTCAAATGAAATTTGTGCCACAAAAAAAGGAATTACAAATCACAACCCGAATTTTTGTAGATGATTTAAACTTGGCATTAGAAAAAAAATTCCATAAAAAAACATTCATTGGCGAACCAAAAGAAAGCCAAGAAGACGAAGTTTTTATGCAAAAATACCTAGCCGAAAAATTCAAATTAAAAATTAAAGGGCAACCAAAGAATTATACTTTTTTATCCAAAGAAATAGAGAATAACGTTGTCATTTGTTACTTGAAAGTCAAAGATTTAGCAAAGATTAATTCGCTCGAAATTGAAAACTCCATCTTGATGGAAATCTATCCTGAACAGCAAAATATAATCCAACTTGACAATAACGGCGAAAAGCAAAGCTTATTGCTAACCGAAGAAAACTATAAAGGAATGTTAAAATAAATCCGTAGTTTCTTCATTTTTAAAACAATTGTTCTATTTTAGTTCCCTAAAAATTAATGAAATATGACTAAAACTAACCCGATTTTAGTAACCATATTATACTTGACTACCAGCTTTTTAGTAGCGCAAGAAGTTCAAAAAGAAACAAAGTCTACTGAACGAAATCCTGATAAATTCATGCAAATGTATGATTTGTTGGCAACGCCAAACATGTATCGTACTGCTTCTGGCGCACCTGGACCAGAATATTATCAGCAGCAAGCCGATTATAAAATCGATTTAGAACTCGACGATAAAAATGCAAAATTATATGGTCAGGAGACTGTAACTTACACCAATAATGCCAAAGAAAGTTTGGATTATCTTTGGATGCAATTAGACCAAAATCAACAATCTCGAAAATCACTTTCACCATTAGTTCAAAACAGTGTAACCGATCCAGCTATGTCGCCAAAAGGTTTTTCTAGAACGTATTTGGAGGAAAAGTTTGATGGCGGATTTAATATCGAATACATCAAAGATGCTGCTGGAAAACCGATGAATTATACCATCAATCAAACGATGATGCGTATTGAGCTACAAAAACCATTAAAGCATGGCGAAAAAATTTCATTTTCTATAAAATGGTGGTACAATATTAATAATTATCGTTTAGATGGCGGACGTTCTGGTTATGAGCAATTTTCCGACGGAAATAGATTGTATGTTTTGGCACAATTTTATCCAAGAATGGCGGTTTACAATGATGTTGAAGGTTGGCAAAATCAGCAGTTTTGGGGTTCTGGAGAATTCACGTTGCCTTTTGGGAATTTTGATGTAAACATTACCGTTCCATCCGATCATATTCTAGAAGCAACAGGTGATTTATTGAATAGAAACGAAGTTTTTACAGCAGCACAATTAGCTCGTTATCAATTAGCGGAAAAAACATTCGATAAACCTGTAATTGTAGTTACACAAGCCGAAGCCGAAGCTGCTGAAAAAGGTTTTTCAGACAAGAAAAAAACATGGAAGTTTAAAGCGACCAATGTGCGCGATTTTGGAATTTCTTCTTCACGAAAGTTTATTTATGATGCAATGGCTGTAAAATTGGAAACTAGAACCGCTATGGCAATTTCATTGTATCCAAAAGAAGGTAATCCGCTTTGGGAAGAGTATTCTACTCGAATGGTTGCGCATACGTTGAAAAGTTATTCAGCACATACTTTTGATTATCCGTATCCAAAAGCCATTTCAATCAATGCCGAAGATCAAGGAATGGAATATCCAATGATTTGTTGGAATTATGGTCGTCCAGATAAAAATGGTGTAACTTCTGAACGAATAAAAAACGGAATGATGAGCGTAATTGTTCACGAAGTTGGGCACAATTATTTCCCAATGATTGTCAATTCGGATGAACGTCAATGGACTTGGATGGACGAAGGTTTAAATTCATTTATGGAGTATATGGCTTTGATGGAATGGGATGAAAAATTTCCAGCACAACGCGGACCAGCAAAAAATATCATTCCCTATATGAGTGGCGATCAAAAAGGATTGGAACCAATTATGACCAATTCCGAAAGCATTCGACAATTTGGAAATAATGCTTATGGAAAACCAGCTACGGCTTTGAATATTCTTCGTGAAACCGTTATGGGAAGAGAGTTGTTTGATTACGCTTTTAAAACCTATGCTAATCGTTGGAAGTTCAAACATCCTACACCAGAAGATTTTTTTAGAACGATGGAAGATGCGTCTGCTTTTGACTTAGACTGGTTTTGGCGCGGTTGGTTCTACACAACAGATTATAACGACATCGGAATTAAAGAAGTGAAAAAATATTTTGTTAGCAACGAACCTTCAAAAGAAGTGGAAGCGTTTTTAAAAACACGTCGTCGTAGAAATCAAATCGAAGGTCCAGCCGTTTATATGATTGCTGATGGAAGTGAAAGCTACAAACCAAGCTTAAACAAACTATTTGAAATTAAAGACAGCAAACCTTTAGAAGAATATCTAAATGCAACGTTTACCAAAGAAGAACAAGCCAAATTGAAATCGCCGAAATATTTTTACCAAGTGACCTTTGATAAACCTGGAGGTTTGGTAATGCCAATTATTGTGGAAATGACTTTTGAAGATGGAACGACCGAAAACCATCATTTTCCGGCGCAAATTTGGCGAATGAACGATAAAGAAGCGATTAGAACATTTGCTACACAAAAAGCGGTGACAAAAATTGTGGTTGATCCAAAAGAAGAAACTGCCGATATTGATGTTTCAAATAATACTTGGCCAAAAGCGGATGTAAAATCTAAATTCGACGAATCTAAGAAATAAGTTAATTATCTGTTTACTGATAAAAGCTCTTGCAAAAACTTTGTAACTTTGCAACTCGAAATAAAAGATTAAAATTATGTTTGGAATTGGCGGCGGAGAATTAGTATTCATCATTTTTATAGCATTAATGCTTTTTGGTTCCGATAAAATACCGGGAATTGCAAGAACGTTAGGTAAAGGAATGGCGCAGCTGAAAAATGCTACTAACGAAATCAAATCAGAAATTCAAAAAAGTGCAGATGCCAATGGTGTAACCGATAGCATGAAAGAGTTGACGTCAAGTTTTACAAAAGAAGTTGATGATATAAAATCGGGAATTGCTGCTCCAGATATCAATCCTGTAAATCAAATTGCAGAAGATTTTGAGGATTTGACCGGTCCAATAAAACGTCAACTATAATGTTTGAAAAAATAATCGATTTAGACAAAGAGTTATTGGTTTATCTCAATAATTTAGGCTCCGAAACGTATGATGATTTGTGGTTGATTATTACCAAACAATTATATTGGTCACCTTTGTTTTTATTGATTTTTTATTTACTTCAAAAAAAAATCGGGTGGAAAAAATTCGGGTATTACATTTTGTTCACAGCAGTTTTACTCTTGATTTGCGACCAAACTGTAAATCTTTTCAAATACGGCTTTGAACGACTTCGTCCAGTAAATGATACAGAAATAAATGGATTACTTCGTATTATAAAAACCAGTAAATCATTCAGCTTTTTCTCTGGTCATGCAACAAATTCTATGGCTTCTACAGTTTTTGGAGTTTTGATTTTAAGAAAATATTATAAACACGCTTACTTACTGTTTTTGTTTCCTTTAATCTTCGCTTATAGCCGAATTTATCTCGGATTGCATTTCCCAACAGACATTCTAACCGGATATGTTTTTGGCGCAACAATGGGATTTGTTTGTTATAAGGTATATAGTAAATTCGTAATTCGTAATTCGTAATTTTTATTTCACTCGACTTACCGTCAATCCATCCCGAATAGGTAATAAAACCGTTTCAACGCGTTCGTCATTTTTCAAAAGTTGATTGTATTCCAATAGTACTTTAGTCGATACATCGTTTGGTTTTACATCTTCCAAAACTTTTCCGCTCCATAAAACGTTATCCGAAAGAATTATTCCGCCTTTGTTCATCATCGGAACAATTAAATGAAAATAATTGATATAGTTTTCTTTATCTGCATCAATAAAAACTAAATCATACTTTTTATTCAAGGTTGGAATAATTTCTAAAGCATCACCAAGATGTTGAAAGATTTGAGTTGCCCACTGACTTCTATCAAAATACTTTCGTTGAAAATCAACTAGTTCTTCTTCTATATCTAACGTGTCTATTGTTCCATTTTCTGCTAAACCTTCAGCCAAACACAAAGTTGCATAACCAGTATACGTTCCAATTTCCAAGATGTTACTAGGATGAATAATTTTAGAAAGCATACTCAAAACTCTACCTTGAAAATGTCCGCTTAACATTCGTGGCTGCAAAATTTTTTGATGAGTTTCTTTGTTCAGTTGCGCCAATAATTCGGGTTCGTTTTCAGAATGAAGCGTTACATAATGATCTAATTCGTCGGAAAGGAAATGCATGTTTTTATTTTTTACAAAAATACGAATTATGAAATAATTAAAATACCCTAAATTTGCGCCATGGAAATCGAGAAAAAAGACATTCGCAGTTTAACCAAAGAGCAACTTCGTGATTTTTTTGTAGCCAACGGCGACAAAGCTTTTCGCGGAAATCAGGTTTATGAATGGCTTTGGAGCAAAGCATCGCACAGTTTTGAAGACATGACCAATGTTTCCAAAGAAACTCGTGCCATGCTCGAAAACAACTTTGTTATCAATCATATCAAGGTGGATCAAATGCAACGCAGCGAAGACGGAACCGTAAAAAATGCCGTTCGTCTGCACGATGGTTTGATTGTAGAAAGCGTTTTAATTCCAACCGAAACACGAACAACTGCTTGTGTTTCCAGTCAAGTTGGTTGTAGTTTGGATTGTAATTTTTGTGCTACAGCACGATTAAAACGAATGCGAAATCTCGAACCAGGCGAAATCTACGACCAAGTTGTTGCCATCGACCGCGAAAGCCGTTTGTATTACAATCGACCTTTGTCCAACATCGTTTTTATGGGAATGGGTGAACCGTTGATGAACTACAACAACGTCATGAAAGCCATCGACATGATTACTTCCGATGAAGGTTTAGGAATGTCGCCAAAACGTATTACCGTTTCCACATCAGGAGTTTCCAAAATGATAAAAAAAATGGCAGATGACGAAGTAAAATTCAAGTTAGCCGTTTCCTTGCATTCCGCCATCGAAGAAACTCGAAACCACATTATGCCGTTTACAAAAAACTTCCAATTGCCTGAATTACGTGAAGCATTGCAATATTGGTACAAAAAAACCAAAAGCAAAGTCACTTACGAATACGTGGTTTGGAAAGGAATTAACGATGACAAAGCGTCTATCGATGCCTTAGTGAAATTTTGCAAATATGTGCCGTGCAAAGTCAATTTAATCGAATACAATCCAATCGATGATGGCGAATTCCAACAGGCGTCAGACCTTGCTATCGACAACTACATCAAAGCCTTAGAACAAAACGATATCGTTGCCAAAGTGCGTCGCAGTCGCGGAAAAGACATCGATGCCGCTTGCGGACAATTGGCTAATAAATCGTAAAGTGTCAATCCCAATTTAGTTGGGATAGGAGCGAAAGGTTTAGGCATTTTTGCAATCCATTTTCCTGCTTTCCGTTTCAATCTTTTATGAATTGCCACGGGTTTAAACCGTGGCAATTCATAAAAGGATTTCCACTACAATCAGGGCTAAAAAAGGAATTGTATTGAATACCGTTAAGATTATTATAACACTAACGCTACTTCAAGCAAAATACCTATTTTTGTACTCATAAATGAACGTCACTTCTCAAATAAAACAACCTATTTTGATTGAAATGGAACTTTTCGAAAAAAAGTTCTACGAATCAATGACTTCCAAGGTTGCGTTATTGAACCGAATTACCTATTACATCGTTAACCGGAAAGGAAAACAAATGCGACCAATGTTTGTTTTTTTGGTAGCAAAAATGCTTTCCGAAAACAGCGAAGTAAACGAACGAACCTATCGTGGAGCAAGTGTAATCGAACTTATTCACACTGCAACTTTAGTTCACGATGATGTTGTGGATGATAGCAATCGCCGTCGCGGATTTTTCTCTATTAATGCGTTGTGGAAAAATAAAATTGCCGTTTTAGTTGGTGATTATTTGTTGTCAAAAGGATTATTGCTTTCCATTGACAACGGCGATTTCGATTTGCTTCAAATCATTTCGGTTGCCGTTCGTGAAATGAGTGAAGGCGAATTACTTCAAATAGAAAAAGCCAGAAGATTAGACATTGTCGAAGACGTTTATTATGAAATCATCCGCAAAAAAACAGCAACATTAATTGCTTCGTGTTGTGCGCTTGGAGCAAAATCAGTTTCAGAAGATAAAGATTTAGTAGAAAAAATGCGTCTTTTTGGAGAACTCATCGGAATGGCTTTTCAAATCAAAGATGACCTTTTTGATTATACGGATGATGCTATTGGAAAACCAACCGGTATTGACATCAAAGAACAAAAAATGACGTTGCCGTTGATTTATGCTTTGAATAATTGTTCGCCAAAAGAAAAAAGTTGGTGCATCAATTCAATAAAAAATCACAACAAAGACAAAAAAAGAGTTAGAGAAGTTATTCAATTCGTTAAAGACAAAAACGGACTAACTTACGCCGAACAAAAAATGGTTCAATTCCAGCAAGAAGCACTTTCCTTACTTCAAGATTTTCCAAATTCAACATACAAAGAAAGTTTGATTTTAATGGTTAATTATGTTATCGATAGAAAAAAATAATTTTCAGTCGCAGTTTTCAGTCGCAGTTTTCAGTCCAGTTAACACACAGCTTGTTCACGCAGTTTGTCATTCCGAGGAACGAGGAATCTCATAATTTTATTTAAGAAAAATTGATTGATAATCAATCATTTAAAAACTTTTTAATTTTTAATTCATAATTTTTATTTATTTCATACAACCATTTTCCATCGACATTCGTCTATGCTAATAGAAACACTTCATAATAGATTTTGAAAGTAATAAGCTTACATAAAGAAGAAAAAGAATTAATCGAATTGGCTGTCGAGAACAATCGTCATGCACAACATCAGATTTATTCCAAATATGCTCCGAAAATGCTAAGCGTTTGCCGCCAATACATCAAAGATGTTCATCAGGCAGAAGATATTATGATAACCGCTTTTATGAAAGTGTTTACCAATTTAAAAAATTTCAAACACGAAGGAAGTTTTGAAGGTTGGATTAGACGAATAATGATTAACGAAAGTATTTCATTTATTAGAGTTCAAAAGAAAGTGAAGTTTCTTGAAGACGAAAACTTTGTTGAGGAAAAAGCAAACAATATCGAAAGTCAGTTTTCAGTGGAAGACATTCAGTTTTTGATAGACAATTTGCCCGATGGTTACAAAATGGTTTTCAATCTCTATTGCATTGAAGGTTTTAAACATCAGGAAATTGCCCAAATGCTTGGAATTAGCGAAGGGACATCAAAATCACAATTGTCTCACGCACGTAAAACACTTCAAGACAATGTTTTAAAATTAAAGAATTATCAAAATGGCACAGAATAAATTAGAAAATCAAATCAGAGAAAAGTTGAATTCAAGAGAAATTCAGCCTTCTGCTCAAGCTTGGGATCGATTGGATGCAATGCTAACCGTTGGCGAAGAAAAAAAAACAAAGCGTTCTTTTTTCTCCTTCAAGTATATTGGAATTGCTGCCAGCGTTTTGGTATTCGTAACACTTGGTTTGTTCTTTTTCAATCAAAAAAATACAACAATTGAACAACAAAATACCGTTGTTGAAAGTGACAGCAAAAAACAAAATACCAAAGAATCGGTTTCTTTAAAAGAAAATGCAATTCTAGGAAAGGATCAAAATACTGAAGTCATAGTTTCAAATGAAAAAATGACAACTAATAAATCGACATCTGAAACTCGAAATTTTGAGCCAAAAAATAGTAGCGAAGTTTCAATCATCAATCAAAAAAACAATCAATCCCAAAGTCTCGGGACTATCATCAATCGTGAAAAAGAAATTGAATACATGATTGGAGAAGCCATTGGAATTAAAGATTTACCCATTATTGAAAGTCCAACAAAAGTTTTTATCTCCAAAAAAAGTAATTCAAAAAAACCATCTTACATTGATGTTGATGAACTTTTAGCATCGGTTGAAAAAGATAGAGAAAAGGAAACTAAAGTCAGCAAATCCAATATAAATGTTGATGCCAAAAGTCTTCTTTCTGAAGTTGATACCGAATTGGATATGACGTTTAGACAAAGAGTTTTGAACACGGTAAACAAAAATTACAAATCGGTGAAAGAAGCTGTAGTCAACAGAAATCATTAGTCAATAACAATAGCAAATTCAAAAATCAACTTCAAAAATCAACTTCAAATATTGACATTGAAATTGACATTGAAATTTAAAAATCATTAATCTTAAAATAAATAATCATGAGAAATTTTACAATTTACTTAGCAGTAGCATTATGTCTTTTTGTTAGCAAAATGACAGCGCAAGAAAATACTTTTAACGAAAGTGTTAAAGTCATTTCGGCAAAAATCGATAACGTAACCAAGCAAGAAAAAGAAGCGCTTAAACGAGAAGTGGAAAGCGTCAACGTAGAACTTGAAGAAGGAAAAATTTCGGCTAAAGAAGCAGAAGAAAAAAAGAAAGCTTTCGCTTCAAAAAGAGCCGAAAATATTGAACAGAAAGTTGCACTATACGAACAAGAATTGAAAGACTTAATTCAATTAAAAGCCAATGGAAAATTAGTTGACAAAAAATATAAAGTAGATACATTGGTGATAAACGGAAAAAAATATCCAACAACATATGAGGTAATTGATGACACAGAAATAAGTTTAAAAAAAGGAAAATTTACGGTGCAATGGAGAAATTGGGAAACAGATAGAAAGAGAAGAGATTCAATAGTTAGAAATATCTCAGAATTGCGAACAACATCACAGTTTGTTTTTGCTGCTGGAGTGAACAATTTGGTTACCGACGGAAGTGTTGCAAACTCTGATTTCAGATATTGGGGTTCACATTTTTACGAATGGGGAATTACTGGAAATACCCGAATTTTCAAGAATAACAATCTTTTACATGCCAAATATGGTTTTTCAGTAATGTACAATAATCTTCGTCCAACGGATAATCGAGTTTTTGTAACCGACGGAAATCAAACCAATTTGGAAGATTTTGGAGCTAAATTAAAAGATTCACGTTTACGAAATGTTTTTGTAACGGTTCCGTTGCATTTGGAATTTGATTTTACCAAAAAAAGAATCAACGATGCTGGAAAAGAAATCTTCAAAACTCATAAAAGTGTTCGTCTTGGAATTGGTGGATATGCAGGTTTCCGAGTAAAATCGAAACAAAAATTGTGTTATGAAATTGACGGAAATGATTTTACTACTAAAGAAAAAGGGGATTTCAATGTAAACGATTTTATTTATGGAGTTAGTGCATATCTCGGTTTTTCAGAAACCAGTTTGTATGTGAAATACGATTTAAATCCAATGTTTGCTGACAATGCAGTAAAACAAAATAACGTTTCACTTGGAGTGCGATTTGATTTCAACTAAAAATTGTTTAGGTTAGTTTATACTTTAAAAAGATGTTTCAGCAATGAAGCATCTTTTTTCTTTTAAGTATAAATTATAAATTCGGAATGCGTAAATTTACGGTCTTTCAATTTCAAGATTTTAGTAATCTAATAATCTAAAAGTCTAACAATCTAAAAGTCTAAATTTGATAACCCGCGAAACTATAGATAAAGTATTCGAAACCGCTAGAGTGGAAGAAGTCATTGGCGATTTCGTCCAACTAAAGCGTGCTGGAAGTAATTACAAAGGATTGAGTCCTTTCTCTGAAGAAAGAACACCTTCTTTTATGGTTTCGCCTGTCAAACAAATTTGGAAAGACTTCAGTACCGGAAAAGGTGGAAGTTCAGTAACATTCTTAATGGAACATGAGCATTTCACTTATCCAGAAGCGATTCGTTATTTGGCAAACAAATACAATATTGAAATAGAAGAAACCGAAGTTTCTCAAGAAGATAAAATTGAAGCTAACGAACGCGAAAGCATGTATTTGGTTTCGGAGTTTGCTAAAAGTTATTTTCATGATACACTTTTACAATCGGAAGAAGGAAAAGCAATAGGACTAACTTATTTCAAAGAAAGAGGTTTTACATCTGAAACCATTGCCAAATTTGGTTTAGGTTATTCGCCCGAAACTTGGGATGCATTTACCAAAGAAGCATTGTCCAAAGGTTATCAACTCGATTATCTCGAAAAGGTAGGTTTGACCATCGTTCGTGAAGACGGAAAACATTTCGACCGTTTCAAAGGAAGAGTAATGTTTCCTATTCAAAGTTTATCGGGACGAAATTTAGGTTTTGGCGGAAGAATTTTGACCAACGATAAAAAAGCGGCAAAATATCTCAATTCACCAGAAAGCGATATTTATCATAAAAGTAAAGTTTTGTATGGAATTTTCCATGCCAAACAGGCTATTGCTAAACAAAATAATTGTTATTTAGTTGAAGGTTATACAGATGTTATTCAAATGCATCAAGCTGGAATTGAGAATGTTGTAGCTTCGTCAGGAACGGCTTTAACGCCAGACCAAATTCGACTAATCAATCGTTTAACGAAAAATATAACAGTACTTTTTGATGGCGATGCTGCTGGATTGCGTGCTTCCATTCGTGGAATTGATTTAATTCTCGAAGAAGGAATGAACGTAAAAGTTTGCACCTTTCCTGACGGCGATGATCCAGATAGTTTTGCTCGAAAAAATTCCTATGAAGATGTTATTCAGTATTTAGAAAATAACGCCAAAGATTTCATTCAGTTTAAGGCATCAATGCTGATGGATGAAGCTAAAAATGATCCTATCAAAAAAGCCGATTTGATTAGAGATATGGTTGTGAGTATTTCTAAAATTCCAGATAGAATTAAGCGCGAAGTTTACATTCAAGAATGTTCCCGAATTATGGAAATTTCGGAGCAAGTTTTGTTGAATACTTTGGCACAATTAATTCAAAAAGATATTTCTGAAGCTAATAAAAAACTGAAAAGTTCGGATAATTCAGAACAAAAAGCGTTTGAAGTTGTTAAAAATGAACCACAATTTACTCAAGAAAAAGTAAATATCGTTTTTGAACTCGAAAGAAAAATTATTGAGATTTTGCTTTTATACGGGAATTATGAAGAGCAGTTTGAAGATGTTATTTTAAAAGCAAATGACGAAGGCGAAGTAACCGAAGTCGTAGAAAAAGTAGATTATAAAGTTTTTCAGCGAATTTATCTCAGTTTGCAGGAAGACGAAATCGAATTGGCAAATCCATTATTTAGAGATATTTATAATGATTTAATCGAAAAGTATAATCAAGAAGAATTCAATCGCGAACACTATTTCCAACAACTTTCACCAGAATTTGCTCAAACGGTTACCGATATTTTGATGCAAGAAGAAAAAGAAGTTTTGCATAATTGGGAAACTAAACACATTTACGTAAAGCAAAAAGAACAAACGATTGGTCAATATGTAACCGAAACGATTATTTCCCTTCGTGAGTATTTAATCAATAAACTGATAATGGATTTAATGCAAAGTTTCACGCCAGATATTCCTGAAGAGGTTTTGGAAGAAATAAAAACTTCGATAAACGATTACAATAAGTTGAAAGTAGTTTTGACTAACAATATTGGCAGAATTCGTTCAACGTATTATTAAAAAAAAATCCCGATTGCTCGGGATTTCTTTTTTTAAACGATTTCTAAAGTTTTTGCTTTATTAACCAAGTCTACCAGGTTAGTTACGTTTAGTTTCGTTAGTAAACGAAGTTTATACGTACTGATGGTTTTCTCGTTAAGACCTAAAATCTTAGCAATTTCGTTGTTTTTCTTTCCGTCGCTTAGAAAACGTAATACCTCGATTTCTCGATTTGACAGTTTTCTGTACAAACGTTCTGATTTGTTTTGCTTAGCTATTAAAGCTAAGTTTTTCTTGATTTCTTCATTTAAGATAATCTGACCATTGTTTACTTTAACAATGGTAGTTCCTAAACTCTCAAGTTTTGATGTCTTGTGAACATATCCTGCACAACCAGCTTTGATAGCATTTGGTGCATAAATGTGCTCTGACAAGCTACTGAAAATGATAACTTTAGTTTTAGGAAAATTTTTAATGATTGATTTTACTTCATAAATACTATTTAATCCGTCTAAATCTAGATCCAAAATAAGAACATCGATTTCCTTATTTCTTAAGGCATCTGGAATCATAAAAAAATTCCCTACGTTCGAAACAATGCTTATTTCAGAGTGATCTTTAAAATAAGCTTTCATTCCAAAGTGTACTACTGGAAAGTTATCAGCGATACATACGTTTATCATAATTGTGGTATTTGATAAAGTTAATAGAAATTAAAGGTATAAAATTATTGAAAAATAAATAATATACTGTTAAAAAAAATTAAATTTTTTAATTTTTTTAGGGATTAAACATACAGGAATTGGATTCATCTTGTGTTTGTTGGCAAAATGTAACCGTTTATAGATTTTATATACCTCTTTTTCTCTTTCAACAAAGTCTGACTCTTCTTTTCCATCTTCAATCTGTAGCATTGCCCATTCTAGTTCATCATAACTCGCTCCAAGTTGATCTTCATCCGTTCTTGAATCGCCAAATAAACCATCAGTTGGTGCTGCTTTTTGAATAGATTCAGGTATATTTAAATAGGCAGCCAAGGCATAAACATCTGATTTCATCAAATCAGCAATTGGACTTAAATCAACTCCACCGTCACCATATTTTGTGTAAAATCCTACGCCAAAATCTTCTACTTTATTTCCAGTTCCTGCAACGAGTAATCCATGAATTCCCGCAAAATAGTATAGAGTTGTCATTCTAAGTCTAGCTCTTGTGTTAGCCAAAGATAAATTCAACTTAACGTCATTATCAGTTTTTGGAACTTCTGTTTTGAATGTCTCAAACACGGAAGTTAAATCCGCAATGGCGTGTCTCACGTTTGGGAAACGAGACTGTAGCTGTTTAATATGTTCTTTGCCACGATTAACTTGGGAAACATGCTGGTGAATTGGCATTTCGATGCACAAGGTTGTCAAACCTGTTTGTGCACAAAGCGTTGAGGTAACGGCAGAATCAATTCCACCTGAAATTCCAATTACAAATCCATCTACTTTTGCATTGGTCGCATATTCTTTTAACCAATTTACGATATGTTGATTTACTTTTTCAACATTAATTGTACTTTTTTTAGCCATCTGTTATGAGAGTTTTTAGAAACTGAAATGTATATTTGCAAAGTTAAAAAATCAGAAGTTTTTCAACGTAATTTTAAGTTTTTAATTCATTTGAAGATGAACAAATATTTCACCTTATTATTATTGTCATTATTGTTTATTGCCTGCGACAAAAAAACGAAAGTAGAGAAAGCAATAGAAGAAATTCCAGTAGAAGTAAAAGTTGATCGTTTTGATAAAGCTTTTTTTGAAACAAAACCTGAAGACTTAGCTAATCTAAAAGCCGAATATCCATTTTTTTTTCCAGAAGGAAATGATGATAAAGTTTGGATTGACAAAATGCAAAATAAAGATTGGAGAGATTTATATGCAGAGGTACAAAAAAAATTCCCCGATTTTGGAAAGCAAAACAACGAAATTGAGGAAGTTTTTAAACACATCAAATATTATTTCCCACAAACCATTATGCCAAAAGTTTACACGGTAATTGGTGAAATGGATTATAATAATAAAGCAATATATGCCAATGATAAATTGATTATAGCATTAGAATTATATCTAGGAAAAGAGCATAAATTCTATACATTCCCAGTTTATTTGAAACAAAATTTCGAAGAAAGACAGATGATGCCAGATGTTGTTTCGAGTTTTGCCCTAAGAAGTATTCCTGCGCCAAAAGATATTTCGTTGCTTTCAGAAATGATATATTATGGTAAAGAGTTGTATTTAAAAGATGTATTATTAACTTCTTATACAGATGCTGAAAAAATAGGTTATTTGCCAGAACAAATCACATGGTGTCAAGAAAATGAAAGCTATATTTGGCGTTATTTTATTGACGAAAGCTTACTTTATAGTTCGGATTCTAAATTAGCAAATCGATTTATAAATTTAGCGCCATTTTCTAAATTCTATCTCGAGATTGATAATGAATCTCCTGGACGAGTTGGGCAATGGATTGGTTGGCAGATTGTTCGCTCTTATATGGAAAACAATCCAAAAACTACTGTTCCTGATTTGTTGAAAATGAACGAAAAAGAACTATTTGAAAGATCAAAATATAAACCAAAAAAGAATGAGTAATAGTATCAAATCCGAAATAAAATTTAATGTAGAACTTGATGAAAATCGTGTTCCAGAAAAATTGTCTTGGACAGCACAAGATGGTGGTGTTTCTAATGAAGAAGCAAAAGCTATTATGTTGTCTATTTGGGATAGTAATGCGCAAGAAACATTACGAATTGATTTGTGGACCAAAGATATGCCAGTTGACGAAATGAAAAAGTTTTTTCACCAAACATTGGTTGGAATGTCGGAAACGTTTCAACGCGCAACTGCCGATGAAAAAATGACAGAAACTATGAAAGATTTTTGTGATTTTTTTGCTGAAAAAATGGAGTTGAAAAGATAATATGAGGTTTGTCAATCGTTGACGAACCCTTTTTTAAAAGGTATAACCAACGCGAAGATGTAAATCTATAGCAATTTTTCTATCGGGTTCAAATTCGTTTAAAACTATGAATCCACCAACACCAATCCCAGTTTCATAAGTAAAATGGCTGCCAACAGTTCGTTTAATTCCCCATTTCGGAATAAAAGCTACAGTGCTGATCACATTAATGTTATCTTGGTTTGAAATATAAAACTTATCCGGATTATAAGTAATGTTTAAGGCTAAAAAATTACCGCTATTATTTTCTATCTTCCTATTTTTGGCAATTCTTTTTTCTAAATTATAATACCAACGTGGTTCAATTTTAATGCTTGGTATCAAAACAGTAGTTGTTGAGCTAAAATTTCCATGAATTCCAATATCTAATCCAATTTCAGTTCTTAAAGCAATACTGTTTGTTAATCTGGATTCATTGTGAATCCAAGCACCTAAAAGGCCAGTCTGAATTCCAAAAATTGTTTTTTCAACACTTGGTTTTTCTTGAGCAAATGAAAAAGTAGTGTTTAAAATAAGTAAAACGATTGTTAGGTTTCTAGAAATCATTATTCTTAAATATATCTTGATTTACATTGTCAATAAAAGTTAACAATTCATCTCTTCCTGTATTTTCTAATGATGAAGTAACAAAATGTTGCGGCATTTCTTCCCAGTTGTTGGCCAAAAGTGCTTTTCTATAGGCAGCAATGTGTGAAGCAACTTTGGTTTTACTGATTTTGTCTGCTTTTGTAAAAATAATGCAAAACGGAATTTCAATTTCTCCTAAATAAGTGATGAACTCTAAATCAATTTTTTGTGCTTCCAAGCGAATGTCAATCAACACAAATGCACAAACTAATTGTTCTCTTTTTTCAAAATAATCAGTAATAAATTGTTGAAAAACTTCCTTAGTTTTTTTGGAAACTTTTGCATATCCATAACCAGGTAAATCCACCAAAAACCAATTTAAATTGATTTTGAAATGATTAATTAATTGAGTTTTCCCTGGTTTTCCCGAAGTTTTTGCTAAGTTCTTATGATTGGTTAGCATGTTGATTAATGATGATTTACCAACATTAGAACGACCAATAAAAGCATATTCGGGCAAACGTTCTAACGGACATTTACTCACATCAGAATTACTTATAATAAACTCAGCAGAATTAATTTTCATAATAGTCATTGCGAGACACGAAGCAATCTCTTATTAAGGTTGTTAGGATTTATTCGTAAAAGAAACGTTTTACAAATGCACTTCTTTAAGCCATTCATCTAATAATCGGTTGAACTCATCAGGATGTTCCATCATAGCTGCATGTCCACATTTGTCAATCCAATATAAATTGGAATTTGGCATCAACTTATGGAATTCTTCAGCAACTTCTGGTGGAGTTACTTGGTCGTTTTTACCCCAAATGATACAGGTTTTTACATGCATTTTTGGTAAATCTTTTGCCATATTATGACGAATTGCACTTTTAGCAATCGTTAATGTTTTTATAACTTTTATTCTGTCATTAACTACCGCAAAAACTTCGTCAACTATTTCTTTTGTTGCTACATTCGGGTCGTAAAAAACAGCTTCAGCTTTCTTTTTAATGTATTCATAGTCACCGCGTTTTGGATAACTGTCGCCCATTGCGCTTTCATAAAGACCTGAACTTCCTGTAATTACAAGTCCAGCTACTTTCTCGGGATACATTTTTGAATGATACAAAGCAATATGTCCGCCAAGTGAATTGCCTAACAAAATGACTCTGTCAAAACCTTTGTATGTAATGAAATCTTTCACATATTTTGCAAAAGCTTTCACGTTTGTTTTTAAGATATTTTGGGTATAAATTGGCAATTCCGGAATTACAATTTTATATCCTTTTGTAGAAAAATAATCGGCTACACCACCAAAGTTGCTTAATCCACCCATTAATCCATGCAAAACAACAATTGGTGTTCCTTCTCCAACTTCATAATAGCTGTATTTACCGTCTTTTATATAATTCTTATCCATTTAAATTTTCCATTTCCTTATGTCCACAAATATATAATTTTCTAGATAGAATTAGAGAAGAATTATTTTTATTTACTAAAAACATAGTGCTTTTCCGATTAATTTCATCAGTTGTCATAAAGTGTTAATTGTCAACATTTTTGATATTTTTTTTCGAGTATAAAGTTTTTCAATTCTTTAGCAGATTTTCAAAAAAAGTCTTTTAAAGCAAATTTTTTTCTCAATTCTACTTCAAAATCTTCATTTCCTTAATTTTTTGTTAATAAAACGACTTTAGGTTTTTAAAGACTACTTCTGATTAAATCTCAAAAGTGGTAAAACTTATTAACAAAGTGGTATTTTGTGGTAAAATGTGGTAAATATTTTTATATTTTTGCTCATTATCAAATAAGAACACATTGAATTCAATAATTGGAACATACGAATGCAAGATTGATGCAAAAGGAAGATTGATGATTCCTGCTGCATTGAAGAAGCAATTGGCTGGTTCGCTGCAAGATGGCTTTGTCTTGAAGCGTTCAGTGTTTCAGCCTTGTTTGGAATTATACCCAATGAGCGAATGGAATTTAATGATGCAAAAAATCAACAAACTGAACCGTTTTGTTAAGAAAAACAATGATTTTATTCGTCGTTTTACAGCTGGTGTAAAAGTGGTTGAAATTGATGCTTTGGGACGACTTTTGGTTCCTAAAGATTTGATGAGTTTTTCTCAAATTTCAAAAGATATTGTGCTTTCGTCGGCTGTTAATATTGTTGAAGTTTGGGATAAAGAGTTGTATGAAAAGTCAATTGCTGGTGATGATATTGATTTTGCTGATTTGGCAGAAGATGTAATGGGAAATATAAATGATGATAATGGAATATCATAATCCAGTTTTGTTGTATGAAACAGTCGATGGTTTGAATATTAAACCTGACGGAATTTATGTAGATGTAACTTTTGGCGGTGGCGGACATTCCAAAGAGATTTTGAAACGTCTCGGGCCAAACGGAAAATTGTTTGGTTTTGATCAAGATGAAGATGCTTTAGAAAATGCTTTGCCCGATGAAAGATTTACATTGATACATGAAAATTTCAGATACATCAAACGTTTTTTGAGATTTCACGGTGTAAAAAGTGTTGACGGAATTTTGGCAGATTTAGGTGTTTCATCGCATCAGTTTGATGTTCCAGAAAGAGGTTTTTCAACTCGTTTTGAAGCTGATTTGGATATGAGAATGAGCAAAAGAAATGAACTCGATGCCTACAAAGTGGTAAACGAATATGACGAAGCCAACTTGAAGCGTGTTTTTTCAGATTATGGTGAGTTGAAAGTTGCGCCAGCTTTAGCAAGAACAATCGTTGACGCTAGAGAAAAAAAAGAAATCAAAACATCGGAAGAATTAAAAACAGTTTTGTCAAAATATTTGCCCGAAAAAGTTAAAAACAAAGTTTTAGCCCAAATATATCAAGCCATTCGAATTGAAGTCAATCAAGAAATGGAAGTTTTAAAAGAATTTTTAGAACAATCACTCGAAATTTTGAAACCCGAAGGAAGATTAAGTGTCATTTCTTATCACTCGTTAGAAGATAGATTAGTGAAGCGATTTATGAAAAACGGAATGTTTGAAGGCGAACCTGAACGTGATTTTTTTGGAAATTTTTCCGTTCCGTTCAAACTTGTTGGAAAACTAATTGTTCCAACCGACGAAGAAATCAAAATAAATAATAGAGCGAGAAGCGCAAAACTAAGAATAGCAGAGAAAATTTAGAATAAAATGAAAAAAGGTGTTTATAGCATATTGAAAGCAAGATTTCTTTTGAACGAAGATGCTACCAAAAACTGGCGTTTCATTTTGTTTCTTATTCTAATTGCAATTCTGATGATAGCCAACACACATCGATACGAACAAAAAGTATTTCGAATTGCCGAATTGACAAGCGAAGTAAAAGAATTGCGTTCGGAGTTTGTAGATAAACGTTCAGAATTGATGAAATTAAAAATGGAATCGACCGTTTCTAAAAAAATGGAAGAGCGAAAAATTTTTCCATCATCGGTTCCTCCAAAAAAAATAAAAGTAAAAAAACCAGTTGAAAAAACTTTTTTCCAAAAGTTATGGCAGTAGAAGATAAACAAATGTCTTATCGAATTTACCTAGTTGCGTTTGGCATCTTTTTGATGGCAATGGCTGTGGTATTCAAACTGTCCAGAATTCAATGGGTTGAAGGTGCGCATTATAGAAAATTAGCGGCAGAACAAACCGTAAAAGATTTTGTAATTCCAGCCAATAAAGGAAATATTTATTCGTCTGACGGAAGTTTGTTAGCAACATCGATACCTAATTATACTATTCGTTTTGATGCAGTTGCGCCAAAACAAGAAGATTTTGATAAAAATGTAAAAGGTTTAGCCGATTCATTATCTGTAATGTTAGGAAAACCAAGTTCGTATTATCATTCGGAATTGAGAAAAGCACATGCTAATAAAAATCGTTACTATTTATTGGCAAAAGGATTAAGTTATACTGAATACATGCGATTGAAAACCTTTCCGTTGTTCAATCTCGGAACGTATAAAGGTGGAATGATTACGGAGCAAAAAACGGTTCGCGAACATCCAATCGGGAAAATTGCCGAAAGAACTATTGGATACGAACGCGTAAAACCCAATGGCGAATTAGACGGAAAAGGAATTGAATGGTCATTTAGAAATTATTTGAATGGAAAAGACGGAAAAGTTTCCAAACAAAAAATCGCCAAAGGTCAATGGAAACCTATTCGTGATGTAAACGAAGTTGATCCTCAAGATGGTTATGACGTAATTTCTACGATTGATGTTTACATCCAAGACATTGCGCATCATGCTTTGCTGAAACAATTGGAATTATACGAAGCAGATCATGGTTGTGTTGTAGTAATGGAAACTCAAACGGGTCATGTGAAAGCAATTTCTAATTTGGGTAGAGCAGAAGATGGTTCGTATTATGAAACGGTAAATTATGCTGTAGCAGAATCGCACGAACCAGGTTCAACATTCAAATTGGTGGATTTGATTGCGTTGCTTGATGATAATAAAGTCGATACAAGTCAAGTATATGATTCTCGTGGTGGAGAAATCACTTATTATGGTAGAAAAGTTCGCGATTCTCACAAAGGTGGTTATGGTAAAATTTCGTTAGCACGTGGTTTTGAAGTTTCATCCAATACTGTTTTGGTACAAGCCGTTTATGAAAATTATAAAATCAATCCAAAAGAGTTTGTGGATAGAATTGACAGAATGGGTTTAAATAAACCGCTTGGATTACCGTTTCAAGGCGAAGGAAAACCATTTATTCCACAACCAGGAGAAAAAGGTTGGAGCGGAATAGCATTGCCTTGGATGGCTTATGGATATGGCGTTTCTGTAACACCATTGCAAACATTGGCTTTGTATAATGCCATTGCTAATAACGGCGAAATGGTAAAGCCAATTTTTGTTTCGGAAATAAAAGAATGGAATAAAACCATAAAAAAATACAACAAACAAGTTATCAATCCTAGAATCTGTTCGCAAGAAACAGTGAAGAAAGTAAAAGCTGTTTTGGAAAATGTGGTTAAAAAAGGAACAGGTTCGAAATTGTATTCCAAAGATTTTTCGATGGCAGGAAAAACAGGAACAGCACAAGTTAATTATAGTAGAGGAAAAGATGAAATGTATTATGCATCGTCTTTTGTTGGATTTTTCCCTTCCGATAAACCAAAATATTCGTGCATCGTTGTTGTTCATAAACCAAATACGGCTAAGAATAATTATTATGGTGCCGATGTTGCTGGACCAGTTTTTAAACGAATTGCCCAAAAGATTTTCACCGATGCGCCATCAACCAATGAAATTAAAAACCTGAATAAGAAAATCAATAAACAAGAAGTGGCTTATTCAGTTTATAACGATAAAATTAACAGCGAGAAAAAAGTAGTACCAAATTTAAAAGGAATGGCAGGAATGGATGCAGTTGCCTTGCTAGAAAATTTAAAAATAAAAGTAAAAATCATCGGAACTGGAAAAGTAAAAAAACAATCCATCCAACCTGGTGAAGCATTAGAAAAAGTAAAAACTATCACACTCGAATTATCGTGATTATATTAAAAGACATATTATATAAAGTTGCTATCGAAGTCGTAAAAGGTTCGACGGAAATGGCTGTGAACAAAATTGAATTCGATTCTCGAAAAATTCAAGAGAACGATGTTTTTGTGGCAATTCGCGGAACGGTTTCTAATGGTCATGATTTTATCGAGAAAGCCATTAATCTTGGCGCAACGGTTATCGTTTGTGATACTTTACCAGAAATTATCGTCACTGGAATAACCTATGTTCAAGTAAAAGACACGAATTCAGCGTTGGCTTTTATGGCTTCCAATTATTACGACAATCCATCGTCAAAAATTCGTTTGGTTGGAATTACTGGAACAAATGGAAAAACTACAATTGCTTCACTTTTATATCAGTTATTCAAAAAAGCAGGTTATAAAGTAGGTTTGCTTTCGACCGTAAAAATTATGGTTGATGAAACTGAGCATAAAGCAACGCATACAACGCCAGATTCGTTGACAATAAATCATTATTTGAATGAAATGGTTGAAATCGGTTGCGAATTTTGCTTTATGGAAGTGAGTTCGCATGGTGTTCATCAAAAACGTACTGAAGGTTTGCAGTTTGAAGGTGGCGTTTTTACTAATCTGTCACACGATCATTTGGATTATCATCCAACTTTTGCAGAATATCGCGATGTAAAAAAATCATTCTTCGACCATTTGCCAAAAACAGCTTTTGCATTGACCAATGTTGATGACAAAAACGGTACGGTGATGTTGCAAAATACCAATGCTAAGAAATTAACCTATGCATTAAAATCCTATGCCGATTATAGAGCGCAAATTCTAGAAAATCAATTATCAGGATTGCTTCTTAAGATTAATGAAAATGAAGTTTGGGTTCGATTAATAGGAACTTTTAATGCTTATAATTTATTGGCAATTTATGGAACAGCGGTTCAATTAGGATTAGAAAATCTTGAAGTGTTGAGGTTGTTGTCAGAATTAGAAAGTGTTTCAGGACGTTTTCAATTTATTGTTTCCAATGAAAAAATCACGGCAATTGTCGATTACGCACATACGCCTGATGCTTTGGAAAATGTATTGAAAACCATCAACGATATTCGAACTAAAAACGAGCAATTAATTACGGTTGTTGGTTGTGGCGGCGATAGAGATAAAACCAAACGACCAATAATGGCAAACATCGCAACGCAAATGAGCGATAAAGTAATCATTACGTCTGATAATCCTCGCACAGAAAATCCGTCAACGATTATCGCTGAAATGGAAGCTGGAGTTGAACCACAAAATTTTAAAAAATCACTTTCTATCGAAGATAGAAAACAAGCTATAAAAACCGCTTGTCAATTAGCCAATACGAATGATATTATCCTAATTGCTGGCAAAGGACACGAAACGTATCAAGAAATTCACGGCGTACGCTATGATTTTGATGATATGAAAATAGTAAAAGAATTTTTAGAACAAATGAACAAGTAATAGTTTAAAAATTAGAGAAATCTCATAAACTTTTAAACTCATAAACACATAAACTATGTTATACTACTTATTTGAATATTTAGACAAAACATTAGACATTCCGGGAACTGGAGTGTTTCAATATATTACGTTTCGTTCTGCGTTGGCTTTGATACTTTCGTTGATGATTTCAACTATTTATGGTAAAAAAATCATCACTTTTTTAAGAAATCAGCAAGTTGGCGAAACCGTTCGCGAATTGGGTTTAGAAGGTCAAACTCAAAAAGCAGGAACACCAACAATGGGTGGATTAATCATCATTATTGCAACTTTAATTCCAGTAGTTTTATTAACTAAACTAAATAATATTTACATTTTATTGTTGATTGTAACCACACTTTGGATGGGAACAATTGGATTTATTGACGATTACATCAAAATATTCAAAAAAGACAAACAAGGTTTAAAAGGAATTTTTAAAGTGATTGGTCAAGTTGGTTTGGGATTAATCGTAGGTTCGGTTTTGTATTTTCATCCTGGCGTAACCGTTAGAGAAAAGTCATCTAAGCCAATTACATTCAACCAAACTGAAAATGTGATTTCTCAAATTCCAGTGGAACATAAATCAACCATAACCACAATTCCGTTTACAAAAAACAACGAATTAGATTATGCTCAAATTTTAAAACCTTTTACAGATGATTATCAAAATTGGGCTTGGTTAGTATTCATTCCAATTGTGATTTTTATCATCACAGCAGTTTCAAATGGAGCAAATCTTACTGATGGAATTGATGGTTTAGCCGCTGGAACATCCGCAATATCGGTTCTCGCGCTTGGAATTTTCACCTTCATTTCGGGTAATATCATTTTGTCGAGTTATCTCAATGTGATGTACATACCCAATTCAGGAGAAATGACGGTTTTCATTGCCGCATTTGTTGGAGCATTAATCGGATTTCTTTGGTACAATTCTTATCCAGCATCAGTATTTATGGGCGATACAGGAAGTTTAACCATCGGTGGAATTATAGCTGTTTTGGCAATTTCTGTTAGAAAAGAAATGTTACTACCAGTTTTATGTGCTATTTTCTTTGCCGAAAGTGCTTCCGTAATTATTCAAGTTACCTATTTCAAATACACTAAAAAACGTTTTGGCGAAGGTCGAAGAGTTTTCCTCATGTCGCCATTACATCATCATTATCAAAAGAAAGGCTATCATGAAAGTAAAATCGTTACCCGTTTTTGGATTGTCACAATATTATTAGCAATCGTTTCAATAGTAACCTTGAAACTTCGCTAAGCAATTAAAAATTACTAATTAAAAATGAAGGAAAATGTTATTCAACAAAAATCGTTTCAGTTTGCAGTTAGAATAATCAATTTATACAAATATTTAATTAATGATAAGAGAGAATTTGTTTTAAGTAAACAATTATTAAGAAGTGGAACATCAATTGGAGCAAATATAGAAGAGTCTATTGGAGGTCAATCTGAAAAAGATTTTTTAGCAAAGTTGAGTATATCATACAAGGAAGCGAGAGAAACAATTTATTGGCTCAAACTTTTAAAAGAAACAGAATACATATCAGAAGTTGAGTTTGAAAGTATTCACAATGAAGCAGAGGAGATTTGTAAAATATTAGCAAAAATTATAATAACTCTAAAAAATAAAATATAAATCAATTATGAATTTTAATCACTGTGATTTTTAATTCTTAATTCTCAATTTTTAATTTATATGAGATTAGTGGTTTTAGGCGGTGGCGAAAGTGGAGTTGGAACAGCAATTCTAGGAAAAAAAGAAGGATACGAAGTTTTTGTTTCCGATTTTGGAAAAATAAAAGAAGATTATAAAAACGTTCTTAATCAATATGAAATAAAATGGGAAGACGAACAGCATACAGAAGACAAAATACTAAATGCTGATGTCGTGATGAAAAGTCCAGGGATTCCAGAAAAAGCGCCAATAGTGAAAAAACTATTGGAAAAAGGAATTCCAGTCATTTCCGAAATTGAGTTTACAGCTCAGTTTACTAATGCCAAAACCATTGGAATAACAGGAAGCAACGGAAAGACAACCACGACAATGTTAACCTATCATTTGCTTAAACAAGCAGGATTAAATGTCGGTTTAGCAGGAAACATCGGAAAAAGTTTTGCATGGCAAGTAGCCGAAGAAAATTTTGATGTTTACGTTTTAGAACTAAGTAGTTTTCAGCTCGATGGATGCATAAATTATAAGCCAAATATTGCGGTAATAACCAACATAAGTCCAGACCATTTAGACCGATATGAATATAAATATGAAAATTATATCGCATCAAAATTTAGAATAACAATGAACCAAGATGAAAACGACTATCTGATTTATGATAATGATGACGAAGCCATTTCAAACTGGTTACAAAACAATAAAACAAAAGCACAATTAATTCCTTTTTCATTGCTTGAAAAAATGAAAAATGGAGCATTTATAAATAACGACACTATGGAATTTTCTATCAACAACGAGGAATTTGCAATGAAAACAACCGACATTTCATTGGAAGGAAAACACAACATGAAAAACGCAATGGCAGCCACTTCGGTAGCGCAATTGATGAAAATCAGAAAAGAAACAATTAGAGAAAGCTTATCTAATTTTCAAGGTGTAGAACATCGTTTAGAAAAAGTGCTAAAAATCCAAAATGTGCAATACATCAACGATAGCAAAGCTACCAATGTAAACGCTACATTCTTTGCTCTAGATAGTATGAATGTACCAACAGTTTGGATTGTTGGTGGAGTTGACAAAGGAAATGATTATTCCGAGTTGATGTCGTTAGTTCGCGAAAAAGTAAAAGCCATCATCTGTCTTGGAATTGATAACAGAAAAATCATCGATGCCTTTTCTGATGTAGTCGATATGATGGTAGAAGTTGACAATATGCGCGATGCCGTAAACACCGCAAAACACATTGCTGAAAAAGGCGATAACGTATTGCTTTCACCAGCTTGCGCCAGTTTTGATTTATTTCAAAACTACGAAGACAGAGGAAATCAGTTCAAAGCAGCGGTGAGAAATTTGTAAAGGTTATAAGGTTTATGAGTTTATTAGTTTATAAATAACCTCATAACCTCATAAACATCATAAACTAAAAAAAATGAAAGAGTTAATAACAAATTTAAAAGGAGATAAAGTCATTTGGGCATTCGTTGCGCTATTGGCGTTGTTTTCGTTTATGCCTGTTTTTAGCGCGAGTAGTAATTTGGCTTATATGCGCCATGGTTCTGGAAACGCATTTACCTATTTGTTAAAACACGGAATACAAATTTTCGTTGGGTTTTTTATCATATACAAAATCCATAAAATTCCGTATCATTATTTCAAAACCATTTCATGGATAATGCTTCCAGTGGTTTGGATACTTTTGGCTTACACGTTGATGAAAGGAACAGTAATCGATGGAGCAAATGCCAGCCGCTGGATACAAATTCCGTTCGTTGGTATTACTTTTCAAACATCAACCTTAGCATCAATTGTATTGTATGTTTACGTAGCAAGATATTTATCTAAAAAACGCGAAACACCAGTCACTTTTCAGTCATCGCTTATCGAGCTTTGGTTGCCGGTTTTCATTACGCTAATATTAATTTTACCAGCCAATTTCTCAACAGCAGCGTTGATTTTTTCAATGGTAATCATGATAACATTCATTGGAAAATATCCGCTAAAATACATTGGAGTTATTCTTGCGGCAGGAATTGCAGGTTTGACCTTTTTCATTTTGGTTGCCAAAGCTTTTCCCGATGCATTTCCAAACCGTGTTGATACATGGATGAAACGTATTGACAATTTCGCCTCAGATAAACCAGATGAAGATGTATATCAAATCGAAAAAGCAAAAATAGCAATTGCTTCTGGTGGAATTTATGGACTTGGACCTGGAAAAAGTGTTCAAAAAAACTTTTTACCTCAATCGTCTTCCGATTTTATTTATGCAATTATTGTTGAAGAATACGGGTTGATTGGCGCATTTTCGGTGCTAGCAATGTATCTTTTATTACTATTCCGATTTGTAATTGCAGCTCATAAATCGCCAACGCTTTTTGCTAAACTCGTCGTTGTTGGATTAGGATTTCCAATAATTTTCCAGGCAATGACTAATATGGCTGTTGCCGTAGAATTATTTCCAGTAACAGGACAAACATTACCATTAATCAGTTCCGGCGGAAGTTCAATTTGGATGACATGTATTGCATTAGGAATTATACTTTCGGTAACCAGAAAAGAAGAAGAAATAGCGCAAGACGAAGCCGAAAAAGAGAAGCGTGAAATTGCGCTGCAAAAGCTAATCGATAAACAATTACAAGAAGACGAAGAAGAGGAAAAGATAAATGAAAATGAGGATTTCTCTATTGAAGACAAGGCAAATCCATTGGAACCAATTTTGAAGAAAAATTAGCATGAAAAAATTAAAATTCATAGTAAGTGGTGGCGGAACTGGCGGACATATTTATCCGGCAATTGCTATTGCGAATGAATTAAAATCGCGTTTCCCTGATGCGGAATTTCTTTTTGTTGGTGCCAAAGACAAAATGGAAATGCAAAAAGTGCCACAAGCGGGTTACAAGATTGAAGGTTTGTGGATTGCTGGTTTACAACGAAGATTAACTATTGATAATTCGCTTTTTCCTTTAAAATTATTGTCGAGCTTATTAAAATCAAGAACGATAATTAGAAATTTTAAACCCGATGTTGTTATCGGAACTGGTGGTTTTGCCTCTGGACCATTATTACAAGTGGCAACAATTGCAAAAATCCCAACAGTTATACAAGAGCAAAATTCATACCCAGGAATAACTAATAAATTGTTAAGTAAAAAGGCAAATAAAATTTGTGTTGCGTATGAAAATTTAGAACGATTTTTTCCAAAAGAAAAGATTGTTCTAACAGGAAATCCGGTTCGAGAAGATTTGTTAAATATTGATGCGAAAAAGGATGAAGCAATTGCTCATTTCAATTTAGACGCAAATAAAAAAACGCTTTTGGTTCTCGGCGGAAGTTTGGGCGCAAGAAGAATTAATCAATTGATTGAGAAAGAAATTTACAATATAGTTTCTAAAGAAATTCAAGTCATTTGGCAATGTGGAAAGTTTTATATAAACGAGTACAAGCATTTTTCAGACGGAAAGAATGTGCAAGTTTTAGATTTTATTGATAGAATGGATTTGGTTTATGCTGCAGCAGATTTCGTGATTTCTCGTGCTGGTGCATCATCAGTTTCAGAGTTATGTTTGGTAGGAAAACCAACGATTTTTATTCCATCACCAAATGTAGCCGAAGATCATCAAACCAAAAATGCAAAAGCGATAGTTGATAAAAATGGTGCCATTCTTTTGAAAGAAAATGAATTAGATGAAAATTTTGAAACTGTTTTTTCAGAATTAGTAACCAACCAAAATTTGCAGTTAGAGTTGAGCCAAAACATAAAAAGCTTGGCAAAACCAAATGCAACAAAAGACATAGTGGAAGAAATAATTAAATTAATCATAAAATGAAGAGAATATTAATATTGTTATTTTCAAATATAGTTTTTTCACAAACTCAAATAGGTTCTAGTTTAAACGGAACTTTTGCAGAAGATCGTTTTGGACAATCAACTACTATTAATTCTACAGGAAATATTATTGCAGTTGGAGCTCCAACGAATAGTCAAGTTGGTAATGAGACTGGACAAGTAACAGTGTTTTCATTTGATGGAGAAAATTGGAATCAATTAGGTGGTTTGTTGAATGGTTTAACTTCTTCTGATGAAGTTAATTTTGGATCTTCTCTATCAATTTCTTCAAATGGTGAGATATTAGCCGTTGGTTCGCCAAATTATGATTCAATAGGAAATGATTTTGGAGCAGTTCAAATATTCAAATTTGAAAACTCAAATTGGGTACAATTGGGTAATACTATTATTGGAACTCAAGATAATTCATTTACTGGAGCTTCAATTTCATTGTCTTCTGACGGTAATAGAATTGCAGTTGGTTCACCTGGTAAAAGTATAGATGGATTGCAAAGAGGTAATGTTACTATTTACGAATTAGTTTCTAATGTTTGGTCGCAATTGGGCACATCAATAATTGGGGATTTAAATCAAGTTTTTTTTGGTAACCAAATTAAACTTAATTCTACAGGCGATAATGTTATAATTAGTGATTTCAACATAGATATTGAACCAACAAAAATTGGAAAAGTTAAGGTTTATAGTTTTGATGGAACCAATTGGACACAAAAAGGGAATAGCATAGTTGGTCTTCTTTCAGAAGATAATAGATTAAAATCTGTGGATATGAGTAAT
This sequence comes from Flavobacterium dankookense, assembly GCF_004362665.1. GTDB lineage: Bacteria > Bacteroidota > Bacteroidia > Flavobacteriales > Flavobacteriaceae > Flavobacterium > Flavobacterium dankookense. The sequence goes on from NZ_SNXR01000015.1 coordinate 114,426, forward strand.
GATGCTAGTACAATTGTGATTGGGATTCCAGGAAGTGATGTTAATGGGAATGACTCAGGAAAGGTTAGAGTTTATTCTTTTAATAACACAGATTGGTTACAAAAAGGGTTGGATATAAATGGAACTTTGATGTCGGATTTATTTGGTTTTTCAGTTAAACTCTTTAATAGTGGAAATGGAATAATAATTGGATCACCAAATTTTAACAATAAAGGAAAAATGTCTTTTTATGAATATATATCAAATAATTGGCAACAATCTGGCAATGATGTTATTGGAGAAAATGTTGGAGACTTTTTTGGAATTTCAATTTCAATTTCAGAAAATAATTTAGTTTCGGTTGGTGCTTTTGGAAATGATACAAATGGAAATAATTCTGGACAAGTTAAAGTTTTTGATATAAACTCTTCTTTAAAGTCATCATCATTCATTAATAATAGAGTGACTGTATATCCAAATCCAGTTGAAAATTATTTGTTTTTTAATTCGGAGGGCAAAATAGTTGAGAATATTTTAATTAATAATTGTTTAGGAATGAAAATTTTAAATAAATCATTTTTGAATAATAACTTATTAGATATTGAAGATTTTCCAAAAGGAGTTTATTTTTTGGAGTACTCAGTTGAAGGAACAAAATATTATCAAAATATTTTGAAGAAATAAGTGAAAAAATGAACTTAAACCAAATACATAACGTCTATTTTATAGGAATTGGAGGCATCGGAATGAGTGCTTTGGCTCGTTATTTTCAAAACATTGGAAAGAATGTTTCGGGCTACGACAAAACGCCAACCATGTTAACCGATGAATTGATTGCAGGCGGAATGCAAATTCATTTTGAAGACAATATCAATTTAATTCCTCAAGAATATTATATAGAAAACACATTGGTTATTGTAACTCCAGCTGTTCCTGTTTCGCATTCTGAATGGAATTTTTTCTTGGAAAGAAATTATAACATAAAGAAGCGTGCAGAAGTTTTAGGATTGATAACTAAAGATACATTTTGCTTTGCAGTTGCTGGAACACACGGAAAAACGACAACATCGAGTATTCTTGGTCATATTTTATTCGAAAGTGGAGCAGACGTTACGGCTTTCCTTGGCGGAATAGTAGAAAATTATCATTCCAACTTAATCGGAAAAGGAAAAACAATTTCGGTTGTTGAAGCTGATGAGTTCGACCGTTCGTTTTTACACTTGCATCCAGATATTGCTTGTGTAACATCTATGGATGCTGACCATTTGGACATTTATGGTGATAAATCGGCTATCGAAGATTCGTTTCGAGAATTTGCCGATAAAGTCTCGGACAAAACCAAATTGTTTGTACCAAAAGGTTTGCCGCTCGAAGGCTTGACAGTTGGGATAAATAACGGAGCAACTTATACTGCAAAAAACATTAGAGTAGAAAATAGTAGTTATGTTTTTGATGTGGAGACGCCATCAGAAACAATTAAAAATATTGCGTTCGGGTTACCTGGACATCATAATTTAATGAATGCCTTGATGGCGTTAGCGATGGCAAAAACATTTGGCACCCCAACCAGTGACATTGCTAACGCCTTGGCTTCATTTAAAGGTGTGCAACGAAGATTTTCGTATCAAATTAAATCTGAAAATTTAGTTTATATCGATGATTATGCACATCATCCAACCGAAATTAATGCGGTTCATCAAGCGGTTAGAGAATTATATCCAAATCAAAAAGTATTGGCGATTTTTCAGCCTCATTTGTTCAGTAGAACCAAAGATTTTGCAGATGATTTTGCCAAAAGTTTATCTCAATTTGACGAATTATTGTTGATGGATATTTATCCAGCAAGAGAATTACCAATGGAAGGAATAACTTCGGAATGGTTATTGTCTAAAGTTAAAAATGACACTAAAAAGTTGGTTGCAAAAAGTGATTTAATTTCATCAATTTTAGAAAGTGATGCAAAAATTATTGTCACAATTGGAGCAGGTGATATTGGTGAATTAGTTCCGAAAATTAAATCAGCATTATTATGAAGATTTTCACATGGTCAAATGTCAGGTTAGTGCTAATGTTTGTGTTAGTGATGTTTCTATTTTCATTCGCTTCAATACGAAATGAGAACAGAAAAATCAGTAAAATTGATGTGAAAATCATCGATAATGACACGCCTTTTTTATTGCCTCAAATGGTTAATAAATTGTTAATAGAAAAAAATCAGGACTCAAAAACTATTACTAAAGAAGGTTTAGATTTGAAGAAATTGGAGAATTCCATCAATCAACACGAATTGATTCAAAAAGCAGACGTGTTTGTCAGTGTTGATGGGGTTTTGAAAGCGGTTGTAAAACAAAAAACTCCTCTAGGTAGAGTAGTTTCAGAATCGGGTTCTTTTTATATTGATTATGAAGGAAATAGAATGCCGTTGTCTGACAATTATACCGCAAGAGTTCCGCTTATTTCGGGGGAAATTAACGGGGTAAAAAGAGAAAAATTATCTCAAATTTTGAGAATGATTTATGAAGATGAGTTTTTGAAAAAAAATATCATTAGTGTAAAAGTTTTGTCTAGTGGTAGCCTAGTTTTAGAGAATAGAAATTATGATTTCGACATCGATTTTGGTAGAATTATTAACATCGAAAGAAAATTTAAAAATTATAAAGCATTTTTTCAAAAAGCAGTTTCAGACAGTACTTTGAATAAATACAAAAAGATTAACCTGAAGTTTACACAACAAGTGGTTTGTATTAAATAGATGATTATGGAAAAAGAGAATATTGCCGTTGGATTAGACATTGGAACAACCAAAATTGTTGCCATGATTGGCAAAAAAAATGAGTATGGGAAATTAGAGATTCTTGGAGTTGGAAAATCCAAAAGTCTTGGTGTAGCTAGAGGTGTTGTGAATAACATTACTCAAACTATACAATCTATTCAGCAAGCCGTAATCGAAGCCGAAGCAAATTCAGGATACAAAATAAACGATGTTGTTGTTGGAATTGCAGGTCAACATATCAGAAGTATTCAACATACAGATTATGTTATCAGAACAAATCCTGAGGAAGTAATCAGTGGTAAAGATATTCAACTATTGATTGATCAAGTCAACAAATTGGCTATGCTTCCGGGTGAAGAAATAATTCATGTTTTGCCTCAAGAATTTAAAATTGATGGTCAATCTGAAATAAAAGAACCAATCGGAATGTATGGTGGAAGATTGGAAGCGAGTTTTCATGTTGTTGTTGGACAAGCTTCATCTATTCGAAATGTCGGAAGATGCATTCAAAGTTCAGGAATTGAGCTTTCAGGATTGACTTTAGAACCATTAGCTTCTGCAGATGCCGTTTTAAGTCAAGAAGAAAAAGAAGCTGGTGTTGCTTTAATTGATATTGGTGGTGGAACAACTGATTTAGCCATTTTTAAAGATGGAATTATACGCCACACTGCCGTTGTGCCATTTGGAGGAAATGTAATTACAGACGACATCAAAGAAGGTTGTTCAATTATTGAAAAACAAGCAGAATTATTGAAAACAAAGTTTGGTTCGGCTTGGCCAGGAGAAAATAAAGACAACGAAATTGTGTCAATTCCAGGATTGCGCGGAAGAGATCCAAAAGAAATTTCTCTGAAGAATTTGTCGAAAATAATTCATGCTCGTGTAGTTGAAATAATTGAACAAGTTTTTACAGAAATTAAAGCATACGGACATGAAGATCCAAGAAAAAAATTAATAGCTGGAATTGTTCTTACTGGTGGCGGTTCTCAATTGAAGCACATAAAACAAATTGTAGAATATATCACGGGAATGGACACCAGAATTGGATATCCAAATGAGCATTTAGCAGGTAATTCAGGAGAAGAAATTTCAAATCCATTATACGCTACAGCAGTTGGTTTATTAATGAACAGTGTCGCTAATAATTCAAACAGTGCTTATAAAATTGAATTAAAAGAAGTGCAGCAAGAAGCGCCAAAATCAGTTTTTCAACCAATTGTTGAAGAGAAAAAAGAAGATGAAGTGGTTCAAAATGAAGTGGTTCAAGAACACAAACCAGTAGAAGTAGAATCGACAGGTGATAAAATAAAACGATCTTTTTTTGATAAATATGTTGACAAAATCAAAGATTTTTTAGATAACGCAGAATAAAATAATACAGAATCAAACAAAACCAAAATAGTATGATAAGCAACTCAGAATTTGGAAACATCTCATTTGATTTACCAAAAAATCAATCAAATGTGATAAAAGTAATAGGCGTTGGCGGCGGCGGAAGCAATGCAATCAACCACATGTTTAAACAAGGAATCAAAGGTGTAGATTTCATCGTTTGTAATACTGATTCTCAGGCATTGCAAAATAGCCCTGTGCCAAATAAAATTCAGTTAGGTGTAAACTTAACCGAAGGTCTTGGAGCAGGAGCAAACCCAGATGTTGGTCACCAATCAGCTATCGAAAGTGTTGCTGATATTGAGAAAATGTTAGATACAAACACTAAAATGGTATTTATTACAGCCGGAATGGGCGGCGGAACAGGAACTGGAGCTGCGCCAGTAATTGCTCAATTGGCAAAAGAAAGAGACATTCTAACGGTTGGAATTGTAACAATTCCTTTCCAGTTTGAAGGTAAAGTTCGTCAAGACCAAGCATTACAAGGTGTTGAACGTTTAAGAAAACAAGTTGACTCGCTTATCGTCATCAATAATAATAAACTTAGAGAAGTATATGGAAATCTTGGCTTCAAAGCAGGTTTCTCAAAAGCTGATGAAGTTTTAGCTACAGCTTCTCGTGGAATTGCTGAAGTAATTACACACCATTATACGCAAAATATCGATTTAAAAGATGCTAAAACCGTTTTAGCCAATAGTGGAACAGCCATTATGGGTTCGGCTATTGCTAGTGGTGAAAATAGAGCTAAAGAAGCAATTATTTCTGCATTAGATTCTCCACTATTGAACGACAACAAAATTTCAGGTGCTAAAAACGTATTGTTGCTTATCGTTTCTGGTACAAGTGAAATTACTATCGATGAAATTGGAGAAATCAATGACCATATCCAAGCGGAAGCCGGACACAATGCCAATATCATTATGGGAGTTGGTGAAGACGAAGCTCATGGCGATGCAATTGCAGTTACAATTATTGCTACAGGTTTTAATGTTGAACAACAAAACGGAATCGTAAATACCGAAATAAAAAAAATCATTCATTCACTTGAAGATGAGCAAAAATTAGTTCGTGATTTAACCGAAAAACCAGTTGAAATATTTCAACCTTTGACAGAAACTAAAGTAGAAGTTGCTCCAGAAAAAATCGTTTTCGAATTAATTGAAGATGAAGTGGTTATCGAAACGCCAAAAGCAACAACAAATATTGATGAGAATGAATTAATTGCGATGAACCAGTTCATCAAAAACCTTGATGTAACCTTTGAAATCGTTTCGCCAATAAAAGATATTGACTTCAAAGTAACAACTCCAGAAACGAGAGAAATCAACGTTATTGAAGCAAAAAATGTTACCGAAGAAGAACAAATCACCTTCACATTTGATGCTCCAACAATTAACAATCAAGTAGTCGAAGAAAATAAAATTGTTTTTGAACTTAGCGACGAAACTAAAAATATCGTAGTTAACGAACCAGTTCAAGTCGTTCCAATGACAGAACTAAACGAACAAGGCGTAATCAAATATTCTCTAGAAGAATATATGGAATTAGAAAACGATTTATTAAGTTCAAAGCCAGCAGCTACCATCGTTGAAGAGCCAATCGCAGAGGAATTAAACATTGTAATGAAGCAGGTTGAAACAGAAAAACCATTGGCTTTTTCTAACAACTTCGAAGACGTTTCTCCAGTAGAAATGACCATCGAAGAAACGTTGAAACTTAGAGCAGACGAAAGAAGAAGAAAATTAAAAGAGTTCAATTACAAATTCCATAACAATCCATCACGAATAGATGAAATGGAAAAAGAACCAGCATACAAGCGTCTTGGCGTGGATTTAAACAGCCAAACACAAAACAATTCTAACTCAAGAATGTCATTGGGAACAGATAGTAACGACGATATGCAAATCAGATCAAACAATTCTTTTCTACACGACAACGTAGATTAATAATCAAGAAAAATAACAATTCAGAACCCGAAAATTTCATTGCGATTTTCGGGTTTATTTTTTTAACTTCGCAACACTTTTTAGGAGCGAGTCGTTCGGGCATTTTTAATAAACCATATTCCCGCTTTTCGTTACAATCTGTCATTGCGAGGAAACGAAGCAATCTCATCATAATTTTGCAACGCAATGACAGGATTTCCACTACAATCGGGGCTAAAAAGCAAACCATAAACACTAAAACCAATATTTAATATCAAATATTTAATATTTAAAATCTAATATCAAAATGAGTTTACAAACAAAAATAATGGACGTAATGAAAGAAGCTATGCGTTCCAAAGATACAGTAGCGCTTGAAGCACTAAGAGCAATCAAATCAGAACTATTGTTAGCACAAACAGCAACAGGTTCAAAAGAAGAAATTGCAGAAGCAGATGAAATCAAAATACTTCAACGATTAGTAAAAATGCGTAAAGACAGCGCCGAAATCTTTACAACACAAAATCGTCCTGATTTAGCAGAACCTGAATTAGCTCAAATAAAAGTAATCGAACAATTCCTTCCAGCACAACTTTCTGAGACAGAAGTAGAAGCAATCGTTTCTAAAATCATTGCTGAAACTGGAGCATCAGGAATTGCCTCAATGGGAAAAGTTATGGGATTAGCTTCAGCTCAAATCGGCGGACAAGCAGAAGGAAAAACCATTTCGTCAATAGTAAAAAAATTATTAGTATAATTTTGTATATCTAACTTTAAATTGGCTTCGTAGTTCAACTGGATAGAATTTCGGATTTCGGCTCCGAAGGTTGCAGGTTCGAACCCTGCCGAGGTCACAAAAAAAGCTCAAAATACTTTGAGCTTTTTTTATATCTTTAAAAAATGGAAGTTCTGGTTTTAATTCCTGTTATAATAATACTCATACTCGCAGTTGTTTATTTATTATTTCTGTTTTGTTTGAGTTTGTTAGATGATATATCTATTGCACTCTTGAACAAACCATTGTACGTTCATTTTTATATTAATCCAAAGAAAATCTCACCAAATCAACAGTCAATTCTCAATCAAAGATTTGCATTCTATTCCAAATTAAACCAAAAGCAAAAAAACTACTTTAATCATAGACTGGTTAAATTCATCAATAAATACAAGTTCATTTCAAGAGAAAATCTTCATATTACTGAAGAAATGAAAATGCAAATTGCAGCAACTTATGTTATGTTAACTTTTGGAATGAGACGTTATTTAATTTCTATTTTTGATAAAATAATTATTTATCCAGATGAATATTATTCTAAATTTAGTGAACAAAATCACAAAGGAGAATTCAATCCTGCAATGAAAGCTGTTGTCTTTTCATGGAAACATTTTTATGAAGGCCAACAAATAACTAATGACAATCTAAATCTTGGAATTCATGAGTTTACTCATGTTATTCATCATAATAGTCTACGAAATCAAGATGCAAGTTCATTAAATTTTAAAAAGCAGTACGAAAAATTACTTCAAGAAATAACTCATTTACCTAATAGACAAAGATTGATAGACTCAAACTATTTCAGAATTTATGCATTTACTAATCAATTTGAATTTATTTCAGTAATTATAGAACATTATTTTGAAACTCCTAATGAATTTCAGGCAGAGTTTCCAGAATTATTCCAAAATGTCAGTAGAATGTTAAATCATAAATTTTAATCTACTATTTTCTTTAAATCTTTAATAGTTTCAATAGGATTTTGAGCTCTAAAAACAAAATTTCCAGCAACTAATACATCGGCACCAGCATCAACAAGTTGTCTTGCGTTTTTATCCGTAACGCCACCATCAATTTCAATCAAAGTTGAAGCATTTTTTCTCTTAATTAAAGCTTTTAGTTTTTTAACTTTAGTATAGGTATTTTCAATAAACGATTGTCCGCCAAAACCTGGATTTACACTCATAATACAAACCAAATCAATATCTTGAATAATATCTTCCAATAAATCAATGCTTGTATGCGGATTTAATGCAACACCAGCTTTCATTCCTTCGGCTTTAATAGCTTGTAAAGTTCGATGCAAATGAGTACAAGCTTCGTAGTGAACTGTTAAAACATCGGTACCTAATTTCTTAAAAGTAGAAATATATCGGTCAGGATCAATAATCATCAAGTGAACATCGATTGTTTTTTTTGCATGCTTTGTAATAGCTTCAAGAACAGGCATTCCAAAAGAAATATTTGGAACGAAAACGCCATCCATGATATCAACATGAAACCAATCGGCATCAGAGTTGTTAATCATTTCGATGTCGCGTTGTAGATTAGCAAAATCAGCTGCAAGAACTGAAGGCGCAATAAGAGTATTTTTCATTGTTTGTGTGTTGTTTCTGCAAAGATAAATCTAATTTTCGGCTGTGCCAAAATCCATCATTAAATCAAATATAGAGTTTGTTTGTTATTTATAGTTTTCTGCGATATTAAATGTATTTTTTCAGCTGATAAATAGGATAATTTTAAATTTTGTTTGGCAAAATAAGCGAGTGATTTGATAGATTAAAAAAATAAACTACTTTTAAGTTTTAAATCAATTTTATGTATACAAGAAAAAGATATGGGTTTTGGATGACTTTTATTTGGAGTAAAAAACCATTTATTATCGGGATAGTTTATGCTGCCGTTTTAACTGTATTTTTTGAGTTAATTTATCATAAACTTCGTTTTGATTTTTCAATTAGTTGGCAACCTATTAGTGTTCTGGGAATTGCAGTAGCTTTTTATTTAGGTTTTAAAAACAATGCTAGTTATGATCGAACTTGGGAAGCAAGAAAAATTTGGGGTGGCATTGTCAATAGTTCTAGAACCTTTGGTGCAGTAGTTTGCAGTTTTATCAATGGGGAAAATCAAGATTATATTAAAAAAGAACTGATTCACAGACATATTGCATGGCTTACAGCATTGCGTTACCAACTTCGGTTAGAGCGCGAATGGGAACATACAGAATATAGACTGAAAGGAAAATACAACCCAATAATTTCGGAACATTATTTTCAGGATTTAGAAAAGGAAATTAAGAATGTTTTATGTGAAGAGGAATTTGAGCTTTATAAAGGTAAAACGAATATGGCGGCACAAATTCTTCATAAACAAGCAACAAGATTACAAGAGTTGAGAAATTCTGGATATTATGATGATTTTCGACACATGGAGTTTCATAAATTAGTTGCTGATTTTTATGCCGATCAAGGTAGAAGCGAACGCATCAAAAATTTCCCTTTTCCAAGACAATATGCTTCCACAGCTTGGTGGTTAGGAATTATTTTTGCTGTTTTAGTTCCCTTTGGATTATTAAATATATTTCATAATTTAGAAAGTCATACGGTTTGGTTAACCATTCCTTTTTCGGCGCTTATTATTTGGGCTTTTTTCTTAATGGAAATGATTGGCGATTTTTCAGAAAATCCATTTGAAGGAACTTATAATGACGTGCCAATAACGTCAATTAGTAGAGGAATAGAAATTGATTTAAGAGAAATGCTAGGCGAAAAAGAAATACCAAAACCTATTACTGCAGAAAATGGATTTTTAATGTAAAAAATAAGATTATGGAATTTGAAAAAATATTTAAAAACAACGAGAAATGGGTTGCTGATAAGTTAGCTTTAGATTCTAATTATTTCACTGAATTAGCAAAAGGTCAAGCTCCAGAAATATTGTATATTGGTTGTGCGGATAGCCGTGTTACTGCTGAAGACTTGATGGGTTTACAACCAGGTGAATTGTTTGTTCATAGAAATGTTGCCAATATGGTCGTTTCTGTTGATTTGAATGTAATGAGTGTAATAAATTATGCTATTAATCATTTAAAAGTAAAACACGTAGTAGTTTGTGGACATTATGAATGTGGTGGTGTAAAAGCGTCTTTACAGCCTGTTGACTTGGGCATTTTAAATCCTTGGCTAAGAAATATTAGAGATGTTTATAGAATGTATCAACAAGAATTAGATGCAATTACTGATGAAAAACTACGTTTTGATAGATTGGTAGAGCTTAATGTGCAAGAACAATGCATTAATGTTATAAAAACGGCTGCAGTTCAAAAAGCCTACAAAGAACGTGGACTTACTGTTCAAGGTTGGGTTTTTGATGTTAGAACAGGTAAATTAATTGATTTGAAAATAAATTTCAAAGAGATTTTAGCTAACATAATGAAAATCTACAATTTAGAATAAATATACTTCATCTTAATTAAAAATAAAACTCCGGAAACTCGACCTCGTTTTTTTTAACGAGCGAACAGACTGGAGTTTTATTTGCCGTGCAAAAAATAAAACTCTGGAAACCCGAGCGAAGCGAACAGACTGGAGTTTTATTTGCCGTGCAAAAAATAAAACTCTGGAAACCCGAGCGAAGCGAACAGACTGGAGTTTTATTTGCCGTGCAAAAAATAAAACTCTGGAAACCCGAGCGAAGCGAACAGACTGGAGTTTTATTTGCCGTGCAAAAAATAAAACTCTGGAAACCCGAGCGAAGCGAACAGACTGGAGTTTTATTTGCCGTGCAAAAAATAAAACTCCGGTAATCAGCCGGAGTTTCAATCATCAATCAAAAAACGAACAGTTAATCAGACTGTTGTTACGTTCATAGGTGATTAGCCTAAATAAGTTTTCAAGATTTTACTTCTTGAAGTATGTTTTAATCTGCGAATTGCTTTTTCTTTAATTTGACGAACACGTTCGCGAGTTAAGTCAAAAGTTTCTCCAATTTCTTCCAATGTCATAGGATGTTGATCGCCTAAACCAAAATACAAGCGAACTACATCTGCTTCTCTTGGAGTTAGGGTTTCTAATGAACGCTCAATTTCTGTACGTAAAGATTCGTGAATTAATTCTCTATCTGGATTTGGAGATTCACCTGAACGTAATACGTCATAAAGGTTAGAATCTTCTCCTTCCACAAGCGGTGCATCCATTGATAAGTGACGACCAGAATTTTTCATAGATTCTTTTACGTCATTGACAGTCATATCAAGTTCTTTTGCAATTTCTTCAGCACTTGGCGGACGTTCATTAGATTGCTCTAATAAAGCGTACATCTTGTTGATTTTATTGATAGAACCAATTTTGTTTAATGGTAAACGAACGATACGAGATTGTTCTGCTAAAGCTTGCAAAATCGATTGACGAATCCACCAAACAGCATACGAAATGAATTTAAAACCACGAGTTTCATCAAAACGTTGCGCTGCTTTAATCAAACCTAAGTTTCCTTCGTTAATCAAATCGGGAAGTGTTAAACCTTGGTTTTGGTATTGCTTGGCAACAGAAACTACGAAACGTAAATTAGCTTTAGTCAGTTTTTCCAAAGCACGTTGATCACCAGCTTTAATTTTCTGCGCTAACTCTACTTCTTCATCAGCAGTTATTAAATCTACTTTTCCAATTTCTTGTAAATATTTGTCTAAAGATGCAGTTTCACGATTTGTTACCTGCTTGGTGATTTTTAGCTGTCTCATGTATATTTTCTCCTTTACTTTAAAGTGTTCAGGTGATTATACGTTATAGGTTATGAAAAAGTTACAAAATGATGAAAAAAATTAAAATAACAAATCAACTTGATTATTTAATTGCTCTAAATAATACTCAATTTTTCGGTTTGCTCTATTAAAAAACAAGTTTTGGTCTTTAATTCCTGATTGATTTAATGGCTTAGAATTAATAATTTGTTGATTAAAAAAGGCATGAACATTGTGGCAACTTTCTTTGTTATCAATTATAAAATAGCCTAATAAAGTATAAGGAATAAACATTGTGAGTTTTTCATTTGTTTCAATCAGCATATTGTTGTTTAGCAAAATCAACTCATTATAATAGATGGAAAAATTTGAATTGGGTTGGTTTGACTTGTCTTTTATTAATTTTAAAATCCGCTTCAAGTCTAAATATAAAGCAGTTGCGCTTTTAAAAGAGAGCAAGCCTGATTCGTAGAAATATAAAATTTGTTGTAAACTACTATTGATTGTCGTGTCGTTCCAAACTTCTTTCACAATAGCTTTTTCATAGATTTTTTTAAGTTTTTGAGTATGTTCCATAAACGAATCGTCAACTACAAAGTTCTCAAACGATACATTTATTTGTTCTGAATTCAATAACGTTAACCAAACATAAGCTTTGAATTTTGATATAATTGTGTTGTCCATAAAGTAAAATAACGGAATGTCTTTAGCCGAATAATATAATGTTGGCTTTCCTGTTATTGTTAGTTGCTCAATTCGTTCTGCCGATTTTTTAAAATAAGATAACATGTCTTTCAAAGACTTGATTTCGATGGTTTTTTCCACAATTACTTTGTCGTTTTTTAAAAACAATTTGTCTAAAGAAATATTGAAATGATTGGCTAACAGCAATGTTTCATCAATAGAAAATTTGCTTTTTCCAGAAACTCGTCGGTGTGCGGCATCATAACTACAATTTAAAATGTTAGCAATTTCATCGTTTAATGAAGTAGATGTTGACAGTAGTTTTCTGATTTCTTTTAAAAGTAATTCTTGATTGCTCATAATTATTTTGCGATAATCACAAATATAATAATTTAATTAATTGATTTTATCAAATTATAATGCATTAATCGCAATAATTTTGGATTATAATTTTAAATCAAGTTATAATGAAAACAAAAATTTTATTGCTTCTAGTTTCGGTATCAAGTTTTGTTTCAGCACAAGACACAATTCCTTTTCCAAAAATTGACTCAATTAAAACGCATTCGCAAGTATTTAGCTTATCACCAATTTCAAAAAAGGTTGATAAAGTAAACGGATTAGTTTTTGGTGTTGGTCATTATCAGAATAAACATATTGAAAAGCAAACCATAAACGGAGTTAATGTAGATTTAAATCCTGTCGGTTTAGCAATTCCGATGATTATCGTTTTTATTCCTGAAATGATTCAAAAAGGCTCATTTTTAAAAGAAGTTAAATCAGATACTATTGTTAAAGTTGATATTAAATTCCCACGGATTCAAGTAAATGGTTTACATCTAAGTACTGGATGCTTTTTTACCAATGTTAGTATGAATGGATTGAATATCTCGTTGCTAAATCGATTTACAAAAATGAATGGTGTTTCCATCTCGCCAATTGGCACTCAAGCTAAAGTCATGAATGGATTTTCTTTTGGAATTTACAATGGTTTTAATGAAAATAATGGATTAAGTATAGGATTGGTCAACGAATCAATGAATTTAAAAGGTATCCAATTTGGAATATATAATTCCGCTAATACAGTGAAAGGAATTCAGATAGGAATATTTAATATATCTAAAAAAAATGGTTTTCAAATTGGAATTTGGAATGTAAATAACAAAAGGTCTATGCCTTTTATTAATTGGTAAAAAGATGAAGAAGTATATTTTAGCATTGATTGGACTTATGTTTAATATCATGCAATCTCAAACTAATAAGCCAGAATACGAAAGGGTTTATATTGAAATTGGATATTTAAAACCATTGGACAAATTATCTAATAAATTTGATATTTCTCCGTCTTTTGGATTTTGGTTTCGAAATCGAATTCAAAAAAATGATTATGTGGATTTAGGATTTAATTTCTTTATTCCTAATAATCCATCCAATATAAACTTTAAATTTCAAGACACTATTTTGAGTTACAAGTCAAGATATTTTGCTATTAATATTGGCGCTCGATTTGCAAAAGTTTTACCATTGTCTTTGCAAACAAATAATTTTAATTTTGAATGGAATTCAGGCGTTGGATTAGCACTAAATACTTATAAAGCACCTGATGAAATTGATTTTGGTGATGATCATAGTGGTGAGATTTTGACAACATTTTATATTTCGCAGGGAATAAAGGTAAATTATAAAAATGTTGGTTTTCAATGTCATTATCAATGGTTGCCATATGGTTTTTTTTCAGAAAGACTAGAGAAAAATTTTGGTTCACAAAGTTTGATGTTTGGTATGGTTTACAGACAATAGCTAACTAAAAAACCCCAATTCAACTAAATGAATTGGGGTTTTATATATTTGAAAAATTTAATTTATTCCGATTTTGGAGTAATTTTATTTTCTTCTCTTGGAGGTCTTGGTAAAAGTGCTTTTCTAGAAACTTTTTCTTTTCTAGTTTTAGGATCAACACCTAAATATTTCACCATGAACACATCACCCATGTTTACAACATCAGTAACATTTTCTGTTCTTTCCCAAGCTAATTCAGATACGTGTAATAAAACTTCGTTTCCTGGAGCTGCAGTATATTCTACAACTGCACCAAAATCTAACATTTTAATTACTTTCACTTCATAAGCTTCTCCCATTGCTGGCTTGAAAATGATAGAATCAATTTTAGCTAAAACTGCTGCAATTCCATCTGGATCTGTACCAAGAATTTCAACAACACCTTGCTCGTCAACTTCGTTGATTACAATTGTAGTTCCAGTAGCTTTTTGTAATTCCTGAATTACTTTTCCACCTGGTCCAATCAAAGCACCAATGAAGTTTCCTGGAATGGTTCTCATGATAATTTTTGGAGCATGAACTTTAACATCCGCTCTTGGAGTAGCAATTGTTTCAGTTAATTTTCCTAAAATATGTAAACGACCATCACGAGCTTGGTTTAAAGCTTGCTCCATAATGTCATAACGCAAGCCCTCAATTTTGATGTCCATTTGACAAGCTGTTATGCCATCGGTAGTTCCAGTTACTTTGAAATCCATATCACCTAAATGATCTTCATCTCCTAAAATATCTGAAAGAACAGCAAATTTTTGACCGTCTGTAATTAATCCCATAGCAATTCCTGAAACTGGTTTTACCATTTGAACTCCAGCATCCATTAAAGCCATTGTTCCAGCACAAACGGTTGCCATAGAAGACGAACCGTTAGATTCTAATACTTCAGAAACAATACGGATAGTGTAAGGACAATCAGCAGGAATCATGTTTTTTAAAGCTCTTTGAGCCAAGTTTCCATGACCAACTTCTCTTCTTGAAGTTCCTCTTAAAGGTTTAGCTTCTCCAGTTGAAAATGGTGGGAAATTATAATGTAAGTAGAATTTTTCTTCTCCTTGTTCTGATGGTGAATCGATTTGGTTTGCTTCTCTTGAAGTTCCAAGAGTTACTGTTGCCAATGCTTGAGTTTCTCCACGAGTAAATAAAGACGAACCGTGAACCGAAGGCAAATAGTCAATTTCACACCAGATTGGTCTGATTTCGGTTGTTTTTCTTCCATCTAAACGGATTCCTTTTTCAAGGATTACATTACGAACAGCTTCTTTGTTTGTTTTATAGAAATATTTTCCAACTAAACCTGCTAAGTCGCTATTTTCAGCATATTCTTCTTCAGTAAATAAAGCTTTGCATTCTTCTTTTACGGCAGCAAATTTTTCGCCTCTTTCACTTTTTCCTGAAGCTTCTTGAGCGATTGCATAACATTTGTCATAAGCAGCTGCTTTTACTTTAGCATAAACAGTTTCGTCTTCAACTTCACCTTCGTATGTACGGATTTCTTTTTTTCCAAAAGCTTCTTGCAGACGTAGTTGTGCGTGAATTTGAACTTTAATAGCTTCATGAGCAAATTTGATGGCTTCAACCATTTCTGCTTCTGAGATTTCTTTCATTTCACCTTCAACCATCGCAACCGAGTCTAATGAAGCTCCAATCATCATGTCAATATCAGACAATTCTAATTGTGCTCTACTTGGATTGATTACAAATTTTCCGTCGATACGTGCAACACGAACTTCTGAAATTAAGTTGTAAAAAGGAATGTCTGAAACTGCTAACGCCGCCGATGCTGCTAAACCTGCTAATGCATCTGGCATAACGTTTTCGTCATGAGACATTAATTGAATCATCACTTGCGTTTCTGCATGATAATCATCTGGGAAAAGTGGACGTAAAACACGGTCAACTAATCGCATTGTTAGTACTTCGCTGTCGCTTGGACGAGCTTCTCTTTTGAAAAATCCACCAGGAAAACGTCCTGCTGCTGCAAATTTTTCACGGTAATCTACCGTTAAAGGTAAAAAATCAACATTTGGGTTGGCTGTTCTTGCAGATACTGCTGTTGCTAAAAGCATGCAATCACCTAGTCTTACAACAACCGAACCATCGGCTTGTTTTGCTAATTTACCTGTCTCGATTGTGATGCTTCTTCCATCACCTAAATCGATTGTTTCTTGGGTTACTTTTGGAATCATAAAATTTAATTCGTTTAAACTATTAGGTTAGTTGTGTTGTTGTTGTGTGCTAGTAGTTGTTTGTAACCCAATGAAAAACCGAAACTTTCTTCTTTATTTTTAAAACAAAAAGAGGCGCGAAAGCACCTCTTTATATGTATTATTTTCTAATACCTAATTCTTTAATAATCTCACGATATCTGTTGATATCTTTTTTCTTTAAATAGTCAAGAAGACTTCTTCTTTTACCTACCAAAAGAACTAACGAACGCTCAGTATTATAATCGTGACGATTTTTTTTCAAGTGCTCAGTCAAGTGAGAGATTCTAAATGTAAACAATGCGATTTGACCTTCAGCCGAACCAGTGTTTTCAGCTTTTCCTCCGTGTTTAGCGAAGATTTCAGCTTTTGTTTCTTTACTTAAATACATTCCAATATTATTTTAAATGATTATTATGTATGAAAAGAGGTTTTCTCAATTCGTGTGCAAAGGTAGAAATAATTGTTAATTCTGAATTATAAATTATAAATTATTTTTAAAATAATTTCGCAACCTCTTGATTTACAAATTCTAAAAATCTCTCATCAGCTTCGGTGAAAGGATCAATAACATGACTATCAATGTCTATTTGTCCTATGTTTTGACCATTTACAAAGAGCGGAACTACGATTTCTGACTTAACGGTAAAGCTACAAGCGATATAATTATCTTGTGCCGAAACATCAGGAACAACAAAATTAGCATTGGATTCGGCAACTTGTCCGCAAATTCCTTTTCCGAAAGGAATTACTGTGTGATCGGTTTCCGCACCAACATATGGTCCGAGATGTAATGTTTTGTTTTCGTGATTAGCAAAATAAAAGCCAACCCAATTGTAATAGTCAACATTGTCTGATAGGAATTGACAAAGATTTTTCAATTTTATTTCTCTCTCTAAACTTACTTCAGACAGAATTTGGCTAACCTGTGGTTTTAGTTCTTCTAAATTCATTTTCAATTTTTATGCAAAAGTAATGACTGTGCTTTTTTTATTTTATATAAATTTGTTAAAAATTATAATTTTAAAAATTTGCTAAAGCAATACAAACCCTTTTTGATTTTTCTGAGTAAATTTTTGTTGACCTATTTGGTGTTGACAATTATTTATCAATTCTATTTAAATCGCTTTGATGTTAAAAAAAACGAAGTTGATACGTTCACAGGAATAGTTGCCAATCAATCTGAAGCAGTTTTATCACTTTTTGATGAGCAGTCTTATTCAATGCCGCATTTACAAGAGCCAAGTATAAAATTGTTTTATAAAGGCAAGTACATTTCTCGAATTATTGAAGGTTGCAATGCTTTAAGTGTTATTATTCTATTTATTTCTTTTGTTATAGCTTTTACTGGAAAGTTGAAGCAAACTATTTTTTTCATCATTATTGGTAGTTTCATAATTCATATTCTAAACATAGGTCGAATAGCTTTATTGTGTATTGCTTTGTACAGTTATCCTGAGTATGAACACTTTCTACACGGTGTAGTTTTTCCATTGATTATTTATGGAGTTGTTTTTTTATTGTGGGTTGTTTGGGTAAATAAATTTTCAATTTATGTTAGAGAAACTAAAGAAGAATAAAGGAAAAATAATTTGGTCAGCATTGCTTATTTTGCTTTTGATTTGTGTTAGAGCATTCGAAAGCAAATTGTTTTACGATCCGTTTTTGGATTATTACAGAAGAGAGTTTACTCATTTGCCATTTCCCGAAATAAATCCTGTGAAGTTGTTTTTGAGTTATGGTTTTCGGTTTTACATCAACTCGGTTTTGTCACTAGGATTGTTGTACGTGCTTTTCAAAGACACTAAAATAGTGAAGTTCTCTATTTTTTTATACATGGTTTTAGCCACTGTTTTAATGATAAGTTTCTTCTTTGTATTAACTTTTTTTGGAGAAGAAAATAAAATGACTTTATTCTACATCCGAAGATTTATTATTCAACCCATATTTATTTTGCTTTTTATTCCAGCTTTTTATTATCAGAATAGAATAAGAAAATCTTAAGAAAATTATATTTTTCTTTGTATATCTTTGCAACATGATTTTGAAGAAACAGCTAAGTGTTTTAATTGCATTTTTCGTTTTGGTTTCCAATTCGGGATTGGCATTTAACGTGCATTTTTGTGAAGGTAAAATAGCTTCCATAACTTCTGTTTTTTCCGATGCTGAAGTTTGTGCAATGCCGATAGAAGTTGAAAAAACATGTTATGCAAAAGCGGAGCCAACTCACGAGAAATGTTGTTCAGACAAAGAAGTTAATCTAAAAAACAAAACAGAAAAAATCATTATCAAAACGATTGCTTTTGATATGGATACTGTTTTTTATTTCAACGAATACAAAACACTTCAATTTGGTTTTTATCAAGACCAATTTCAAACTCCAATTGTAGCGTATTATTGCGATGCTAATGCGCCGCCATTGTATAAGCTACATTGCCAATTTACTTTTTACGCTTAATTTAATTATTTGATTTTCAATATTTTTTGAATTTTTAATAATTAAATTATAAACTAATGAAAAACATTTTATGGTTCTTGTTAGTGTTGTTTTCTTCCAATGTTTTTGGACAAGAAGAATTGGAAGAAGTCAAAGTAAAAGCAACACAAAAAGGACTAAAAAAATCACTAAAAGGCACAGCCAATACGACATTGGTTACCAGTAAAGAATTACTCAAAGCGGCATGTTGTAATTTGGCAGAAAGTTTTGAGACCAATCCTTCCATCGATGTGAATTTTTCCGATGCTTTGACAGGAACAAAGCAAATAAAAATGCTTGGATTAACTTCGCCTTACATTATGATTACGGAAGAAAATGTACCTTCGGTTCGTGGTGCTTCACAAGCTTTTGGATTGTCGTTTACACCTGGAACTTGGGTTGATAATATCCAAATTACAAAAGGTGCAGGAAGTGTTGTAAACGGTTACGAAAGTATTTCGGGACAAATCAATACCGAATTGTTGAAACCAATGAACGACATTCCTTTTTTCTTGAATGCTTATGGTTCAACCGATTCGCGTTTTGAATTAAATACGCATTTCAATAAAAAAATTAATGACAAATGGGCAACAAGTTTGTTCGTTCATGGAAATGCGCGAGTTTCTAAAAACGATATGAATAATGATGGTTTCCTAGATAATCCGTTGGGAAAACAAATCAATGTGGCTAATCGATGGCAATACGCAAATGCAGAAACTGGTTGGGTTTCGTTTTTTAACTTCCGTTTTATGAAAGATGAAAAACAAACTGGAGAACTCGATTTTGATAAAGACAAACATAAACAAACAACCACTTTTTGGGGTTCAGAAATTAACTCCGAGCGATTTGATTTTACCTCAAAAGTAGGTTATGTTTGGAAGGAAATGCCTTTTCAAAGTATTGGTTTTCAAAACGCATTTACTAATCATAATCAACAATCGTATTTTGGTTTAAATCAATACGATATCAAGCAGCAAAGCTATTATTCGAACCTGATTTTCAACTCGATTATTAGCAATACGATGCATAAATTTTCTACCGGTTTGAATTTTATGTATGACAAATATTCGGAATATATCAACACGTTTGATGTAAGTAGAATTGACAATTCGGTTGGTGCATTTTTCGAATATACTTTTGATAATAATGATAAATTGAGCTATGTTCTTGGCGGACGAATGGATTATCACAATAGGTTAGGAGCATTTTTTACACCAAGATTTCATTTGAAATACAATGCTTTTGAAAATTCAGTTTTTAGAATTTCTGCCGGAAGAGGAAAACGCGCCGCGAATATTTTTGCAGAAAATCAAAATCTTTTTGCTAGTTCAAGAACCATTTCAATTATGGGAACAAAAGGCGAAATTTATGGTTTAAGTCCAGAAATCGCTTGGAATTATGGAGTAAGTTTTACTCAAAAATTCAAGTTGTTTTCAAAAAATGCTGATATTACAGTAGATTTTTATCGAACCGATTTTCAAAACCAAGTTGTGGTTGATATCATGCAAAGTCCACAAGAATTGTTGTTTTATGATTTAAAAGGAAAATCATTTGCCAATAGTTTACAAATTGATTTCAACGTGGAACTTATCAAGCATTTGAATTTAAGAACAGCTTATAAATATTTCGATATTTCAACTGATTATTTATCGGGAAGTTATCAAAGACCTTTGCAGGCAAAACATCGTTTTTTTGCTAATGTAGAATATGAAACGCATATCAAAGATAAAGGGCAACAATGGAAATTTGATTATACCTTCAATTGGTTAGGAAAACAACAATTGCCCAACACAGCAACCAACCCAGAACAAGACAGATTACCTAATTTTTCACCTTCATTTGGAGTGATGAATGCACAAATTACTCGAACATTTTCAAGCACATTTGAAATGTATGTTGGTGGCGAAAACATTGGAAATTACCGTCAAAGCAAAGCGGTTTTAGGAAGCGATAATCCTTTTGGACCAAATTTTGATACCTCAATTGTGTATGCGCCAGTTTTTGGACAAATGTATTACGCAGGATTGCGATTTAAAATTAAATAATTAGAAACCGATATTTGTCACCCTGAGCGCAGTCGAAGGGCAATTTCAATAGCAAATTCAAAAAATCAATGACAAAATGAAAAACATAATTTTAGGAATGATGTTGCTTTTTGTAACACTTTCAACACAAGCACAAGAAAAAAAGAAGAAAAATGCTAAATACGATATCGAAGTTAATGGTAATTGCGAAATGTGCAAAAAGCGAATTGAGCAAGCTGCATTTTCAGTAAAAGGAGTAAAAAGTGCGGAATGGCATTCGGATGATACTACATTACATTTGATAATCAATGAAGAAAAATGTTCGCTTATCGATGTGAAAAATGCGATTGCTAAAGTTGGTCATGATACCGATGAAGTAAAAGCAACTGATGACGATTATGAAAGGCTTCACGGATGTTGTATGTATGAAAGAAAGTAGTTTAAACTCCTTATCTTTGATGAGGAGTTTTTATTTTAAAAATAGTTATTTTGAAAAAATTAGCTTTGTTGTTTATTTTGTTTTTTGGCGAAATTATAGCTCAAAAAACCGTGCAAGACCAATCTGTATGGTTTGCTTATGTAGGTCAATACAAAGTTTCTCCAAAATGGGGTTATCATGCTGAAGCTCAGTTTCGAATGGATAATGAACTGGAGCAAAGTTTGCAGAATTTATATCGAGTTGGAGCAATTTATTATTTGCCAAAAAATCAGAGTGTAACGGCTGGATATGCTTTAGTAAAAACTTTAAATCGTTCTGTTGATGATTATTTTTCAGAGAATAGAATTTGGCAACAATATCAAGTAAATAAAAAGTGGCATTCTGACAAGAACAATATGACACATCGTTTTCGATTGGAACAACGCTGGGTTGATCAAATTGGTTTAGTAGAAGACGAAGTGGTAAAATTAGCAACAAATTATCAAAATAGGTTGCGCTATTTGAATAGAAATTTATTTCAAATTAGTAAGTTCAATTCAGACGATAAAGAAGTGTATGGTATTTTGCAAAGTGAGGTTTTTTTAAATCTTGGCAACAATAAAGTAAATTCAAAATTCTTTGATCAAAATCGATTTTTGGTTGGTTTTGGTTTAAATTTTGAAAACAAAACGAGGTTCGAATTGGGATATATGAACCATTTTATTACTTCGAGTTCATCTTCAAATTTAATGCGCCACACAGTATCTATTTCATTACTACATAATTTAGATTTTTCAAAAACAATTAATCCTTAGATTTACGTTAAAACCAACTATTATAACAAAAAATATCACTAATTTCACGCTCGAATTTTTTACCATAAAAATAAATAGTAATGAGTGATTTTGATTGGATGCAGTTACTAAATCCTGAGTTTTATATAACCATGACAGTTGGTGGTGTAAAGGTTGGGTTGTGGATTGTTTTATTTATAGTATTTGCTGAAACTGGACTTTTTGCAGGTTTCTTTTTGCCAGGTGACAGTTTACTTTTTTTAGCTGGAATTTACAGTAGAAGTTTAGTTGAAAATTTTGTTTTTATTCAAAATGATTTTACAAATGTGCTTTTACTTTCTACATTAGTTGCTGTAGCTGGAATTATTGGAAATATGGTTGGATACTGGTTTGGAAGCAAAAGCGGTTATTATTTGTATAAAAAAGAAGATAGTTTTTGGTTCAAGAAAAAATACTTAATTCAGTCAAAAGATTTCTTCGAAAGATATGGTGGGAAAGCAATCATTTTTGCACGTTTCCTTCCCATTTTTAGGACTTTTGCACCAATTGTTGCTGGAATTGTTTTCATGGACAAAAAGAAATTTATGTTTTATAACATTTTAAGTTCTTTTCTTTGGTCGTTTACTTTGATTTTTGCCGGACATTATTTGTATGGATTGTTTCTAGAAAAATTTGACATCGATTTAAAACATCACATAGAAAAAATCATTATTTTGATTATCTTGATTTCAACTTTTCCTGTAATTATGAAGTTAATAAAGAAACCAAGAGCAACTGAATAATTAAAGAATAAAATAATAAAAAATCCGTCATTTGTAAAGTGACGGATTTTTTAGTTTTAACCAATTGTAGTTTTAGGATATTTGATTTTACATCATTCCAGGCATTCCTCCGCCCATTGGCATTCCTCCAGCATTTTCTTCTTTGATGTCAATTAAAGCACATTCTGTAGTTAAAATCATTCCTGCAACTGATGCTGCGTTTTCTAAAGCTACACGAGTTACTTTTTTAGGATCGATAATTCCAGCTTTTAGCATGTCAACATATTCGTCTGTTTTTGCATTGTAACCGAAATTTTCTTTTCCTTCAGATACTTTTGCAACCACAACAGAACCTTCTAAACCTGCATTTTCAACAATAGTTCTCAAAGGAGATTCTACAGCTCTAAAAACAATTTGAATTCCAGTAGCCTCATCAGCGTTGTCTGCTTTTATTGATGTTAAAGCAGATTTTGCTCTTAATAAAGCAACGCCTCCACCAGCAACAATTCCTTCTTCAACAGCCGCGCGAGTAGCATGTAATGCATCGTCAACTCTGTCTTTTTTCTCTTTCATTTCTACTTCTGAAGCAGCTCCAACATAGAGAACTGCAACTCCACCAGCCAATTTAGCCAAACGTTCTTGTAATTTTTCTTTATCATAATCAGAAGTCGTAGTTTCCATTTGACCTTTGATTTGGTTTACCCTGTTTTTGATTAAATCGGCATTTCCAGCACCATTTACAATTGTAGTATTGTCTTTATCGATTGAGATTTTTTCTGCTGTTCCAAGCATTTCTAAAGTTGCATTTTCTAGTGTGTAACCACTTTCTTCTGCAATTACAGTTCCACCAGTTAAAATAGCTATATCTTCTAACATTGCTTTTCTTCTGTCACCAAAACCTGGAGCTTTTACAGCAGCAATTTTCAATGCGCCACGAAGTTTGTTTACAACCAAAGTTGATAAAGCTTCACCGTCAACATCTTCTGCAATAATTAATAATGGTTTTCCAGATTGAGCAACTGGTTCCAAAACTGGAAGTAATTCTTTTAATGAAGATACTTTTTTATCGTATAAAAGAATGTATGGATTTTCCAATTCAACATTCATTTTTTCTGGATTGGTAACGAAATAAGGTGATAAATAACCTCTGTCAAATTGCATTCCTTCTACAACATCTACGTAAGTATCAGTTCCTTTTGCTTCTTCAACAGTAATAACACCTTCTTTTCCAACTTTTCCAAAAGCAGTTGCAATTAAATCACCAATAACTTCGTCGTTATTAGCCGAAATTGATGCTACTTGTTTAATTTTTTCTGAAGAAGAACCCACTTCTTGCGCTTGTTTTCCAAGGTCAGCAACGATTGCTTCAACAGCTTTGTCGATTCCTCGTTTTAAATCCATTGGATTTGCTCCAGCAGCAACGTTTTTTAAACCTTCTTTTACAATTGCTTGTGCAAGGACTGTTGCAGTTGTAGTTCCGTCTCCAGCTAAATCATTAGTTTTTGACGCTACTTCTTTAACCATTTGCGCGCCCATATTTTCTAATGGATCTTTTAATTCTATTTCTTTAGCTACAGAAACACCATCTTTAGTTACTGTTGGTCCGCCAAATGATTTTGAAATAATTACATTTCTACCTTTTGGTCCAAGAGTCACTTTTACTGCATTTGCTAGAGCGTCAACACCACGTTTTAATCCGTCACGTGCTTCAATATCGAATTTTATATCTTTTGCCATTTTTTAATTAATTTTTGAATTTAGATTTATGAATTTAGAACTTTGTGCTTAGAAAATTAAAATTCATTTTCTGAATTCTAATTTCTAAATTCTAATTTTAGATGATTGCAAGAATATCGTCTTCTCTCATAATTAAATAATCTTTTCCATCCAATTTTAAATCGGTTCCTGCGTATTTACCATAAAGAACGGTGTCGCCAACTTTTACAGTCATTGGTTCGTCTTTTTTACCATTTCCTACAGCAAGAACAGTTCCTTTTTGTGGTTTTTCTTTAGCTGTATCGGGAATGATAATTCCAGAAGCAGTTTGTGTTTCGGCTGCTGCTGGTTCCACAATTACGCGGTCTGAAAGCGGTTTAATGTTTAATGCCATAATGTGTATATTTTTATGATTTATTAAAATTTTGTTGTTGCTTTTTATTAGTCAGAAACTGTGCCAATTGGGTAAAACTGACAATTTTTCAGCGAAGATAGGCAAAGTTGACAAAAGGGTAAGTTGTTTATCAATTAGCCCTTGCTGAAATGGCATCCTTTTTCTTGGAAAGAAAAAGATAGAATGGAAGCAAGGAAAATGGATGCCAAAAATACCCAAGCAATTCGCTCCAAATTTTTCATAAAAAAAGTCCCGATTTTGGTCGAGACTTTCTTTATGAGTTTATCTAACTCTTATTTTTTTTCTTCAGCAGGTTTTGCTGGAGTTGTTGTAGCTGGAGTTTCAGCAGGTTTTGCTGGAGTTGAAATGGATGATTCGTCAATAATTTTTGAATTAGAATCGCTCAAAGTTCCAGTAAAACTTAAACTTGAAGCTAATATTAACATTATTAATACTGCTGCTAATGTCCAAGTGCTTTTATCTAAAAAGTCAGTTGTTTTCTGAACGCCACCAAGTTGTGATGAGCTACCAAAAGTTGAAGAAAGTCCGCCACCTTTTGGATTTTGAACCATAATCACAATGATTAATAGGAAACAAACAATTGTTATTAATACTAAAAAGATTGAAAATGTACTCATTATTATTTATTATTTTGTTGTAAAATCTTTATATCCGAAATTCGGTCTGCAAAGAAACTACTTTTTTCTGGATATTTCAAAATTAATATTTCATATGCTTGAATTGCTTTTGAATATTTTTTTTGTTCCAAATAAACTCGCGCTAAAGTTTCGGTCATTAAATAGGTAGTGTCTTCTGTTTTTTGTTCAATTACGATGTTTTGAGCATCTTTTGAAATAGGTGTAATTTTCGGATTGTTCTCTATGAACTTATCAATCAACTCTATTTTTTTCTGTTTTTCAACGCTGATTTCAATTTCGGTGACTGATTTTTCTGCTTCTCTAATAATCGGTTTGAAACGTGCTAATTGCAACCATTCTTGGAAGGAATGTTTTTCGTCTTTGGTGAATTCTAATGGTTTGCCAATAGCTAGTTTTTCGGTTGCTTTTTCTTCCTCTGTTGTTGCTTCTTTGATGGAATTCTTAATCGAATTTTCTAGCGTGTTTTGGTTTTCAAGTAAAGCGGGTTCGGCCAACACGATTTCGCTTTCATAAACATGCATGTTCATCAATTCCTCTAATTTTTTTTCATACAATCCTTTTTGAACTGCTACAAAATTATCAGAAGTGATAAAATCAAAAAGCATGCTTCTATCTGTGGTGTAAGCTGCGGCAACTTTTAACGCATAATTGTATTTATAACTGTCTTGGTTGTAAAGATGCTTTAATCGCATTACTCGTGCGCTTTGAAAATAGGGAAATTCCTCGATTACATTTTCTAGGGTTTCTGCCTGTTTCTCGCTTATAGCGTCAGGTTTGTTGAGAAGATATGTATAATCGGTTAGGTTCAATTTTTGTTATTTGTTATTGTTTGTCCGTTGTTATGTTAGTCATCAAATTGCAAAAAAAACTATAAACTGTCATTTCCAAC
Organism: Flavobacterium dankookense; assembly: GCF_004362665.1. Taxonomy (GTDB): domain Bacteria; phylum Bacteroidota; class Bacteroidia; order Flavobacteriales; family Flavobacteriaceae; genus Flavobacterium; species Flavobacterium dankookense. The sequence goes on from NZ_SNXR01000015.1 coordinate 140,863, forward strand.
TTGATTGGAAATTACCATTTTGCTAACGATTCATTAAAGATATCTTGTGTGATTCGCTCAAAAATAACTTCTAATGATCGGTTTAGTTGTTCTCCAGTTAATGGTGTGTTTGCTGGAAAATCATCAAAAAACGAAAAGCTTTTTTCAAAATTATCCTCTTCTTTATTTTTGTTTGTAAATCGAACATTGACTGCTATTGTCAAACGGTTTTGTGCCGCTCTAATATCCGCAGTTGCTGTCATTGGAGTTACATTAAATCGAGTAATTTCTCCTTCATACATTAAATCACCGTTGGAAGTCGTTAAATTCAAATTGGTTTGATTTTGAATTAAATCTTGCAGTCGCAACGTAAATGTTCTTTCAATTCCAGGCTCAATCAAGTCGGCATTATTTTGAAAATAATTCACTTGAAAAGTTTTGGCATCAATTTTTCCTGTTCCAGTAAAGTTATAAACGGAACAACTGCTGATGCAAAAAGCAACAAATAATAATAGAATGTATTTTATGTTTTTCATAGAAGTTTCAAAGATATATTTTTCTAATTGTTAATTATCAATTAAATTACAAATCAAATTGTTTAATTTTTCGATAAAGTGTTCTTTCAGAAATTCCCAATTCATCGGCTGCGGCTTTGCGTTTTCCTTTGTGGCGTTCCAAAGATTTCTTTATCAATTCAATTTCTTTTTGTTCCAATTTTAAAACTTCTTCCTCTTCAATAGTTTCTGCTACAAGATAATGATTATCATCATCTTCATCGTCAAATTCTTCTTGATGCGTTTCATTATGTTTCGGAATTACATTCATTCGTGGTTCTTCTTCAAAATGAATTTCGCTTTCGGTTGTTGTTGAACCATATACTTTTTGAATTAAACTTGGATTGATGTCTTGTACTTTGGCACCATTTTTCATCAATTCCATGGTTAATTTTTTCAAATCATTCAAATCGCTTTTCATGTCAAAAAGCACTTTATATAAAATATCTCTTTCGGTAGAAAAATCACCATCCGATTTTTTTCCGCCAACTACCGATGGTAAATTACTGCCTTCAATCGGCAAATACGATTGCAATGTCGCTAACGTAATGTCTCGGTTGGTTTCTAATACTGAAATCTGTTCGGCAACGTTTCGCAACTGACGAATGTTTCCACTCCAACGGTATTTTTGTAAAAACTGAATGGCATCGTCACTCAATTTAATCGGTGGCATTTTATATTTATGAGCAAAATCAGCTGCGAATTTTCTAAACAACAAATGAATATCGTCTTTCCTGTCGCGCAATGGCGGCAACGGAATATCAACCGTACTCAAACGATAATATAAATCTTCACGGAATTTTCCTTTTTCAATCGCGTCAAACATATTAACGTTCGTTGCAGCAACAATGCGAACATTCGTTTTTTGAACTTGTGACGAACCAACTTTTATAAATTCGCCGTTTTCCAAAACACGAAGCAAACGAACTTGGGTTGTTAACGGTAATTCTCCAACTTCGTCCAAGAAAATCGTTCCGCCATCGGCAACTTCAAAATACCCTTCACGCGTATTTGTTGCCCCAGTAAAAGCGCCTTTTTCGTGACCAAAAAGCTCACTGTCAATTGTTCCTTCTGGAATAGCACCACAGTTTACAGCAATGTATTTTCCATGTTTTCTGTGCGAAAGTGAATGAATAATTCTCGGAATGCTTTCTTTTCCAACACCACTTTCTCCAACAACCAATACCGAAATATCGGTTGGCGCAACCTGAATTGCTTTCTCGATAGCACGATTCAATTTTGGGTCATTCCCAATAATTTCAAATCGTTGTTTTATACTTTGAACTGATTCCATATGTCATTGCGAGGCACGAAGCAATCTCTTTTTGAATTTATTTCAGTATTTATAATCAATTAGTTTGCATTGGACCATACCCAACCGCTTCACCAATCAATGTCGCCGTTGTACAATCACTAATTTTCACCATTACAAAATCCCCAACTTTATAATCACCTTTCGGGAAAACGGCTACTACATTCTCAGAATTTCTTCCACTCCAATGTTGGTCTGACTTCTTCGATTCTTTTTCAATCAAAATTTCTACTGTTTGACCTAAGAAACGTTTTGTTCTTTTTTCGCTTAAAATCTGTTGTAAATCAACCACTTCTTGCAAACGACGTTTTTTTGTTTCTTCTGGAACATCATCTTCCATCTTTCTCGCTGCCAAAGTTCCTGGACGTTCAGAGTAAGCAAACATATAACCAAAGTCATATTCTACATATTCCATTAAACTCAACGTATCTTGATGATCTTCCTCTGTTTCTGTTGGAAAACCCGTAATCATATCTTGCGAAATCGAACAATCTGGAATAATACGCTTGATTTTATCCACCAATTCCATATATTCTTCACGAGTGTGCTGACGATTCATCTCTTTTAATATACGAGTGCTTCCGCTTTGAACGGGTAAGTGAATGTAATTACAAACATTATCGTATTTAGCAATCACATGAAGCACTTCTTCATGCATATCCTGCGGATTAGAAGTCGAAAAGCGAAAACGCATTTTTGGGAAAGCAATCGAACATTGTTCCAATAGTTGAGCAAAATCAGTAGCCGTAGCTTTTTGCATATCGGTAGCTTTTACAAAATCTTTCTTCAAACCGCCGCCATACCAAAGGTAACTGTCCACGTTTTGACCTAAAAGACAAACTTCTTTAAAACCTCTATTCCACAAATCCTGAATTTCTTCTATAATACTTTGTGGTTCACGACTGCGCTCACGTCCGCGAGTAAACGGAACCACACAAAACGTACACATATTATCACAACCACGAGTAATAGAAACAAACGCATTCACACCGTTACTATTCAAACGAACCGGAGCAATATCGCCATACGTTTCGTCTTTTGAAAGAATAACATTTATCGCATCGCGTCCTTCTTCCACTTCTTTCAAAAGATTAGGCAAATCCTTGTAAGCATCAGGACCAACAACCATATCAACGATTTTTTCTTGCTCCAAAAACTGGTCTTTCAATCGTTCCGCCATACAGCCTAAAACGCCAACTTTCATACCCGGATTTATACTGCGTTTCACCGCATTATATTTCTCCAAACGCTTTCTCACCGTCATTTCCGCCTTGTCGCGGATAGAACATGTATTAACCAAAACCAAATCGGCTTCTTCCAAATTTTGTGTCGTGTTATAACCTTGCTCCGTCAAGATAGAAGCTACAATCTCACTGTCCGAAAAATTCATCGCACAGCCATAACTTTCTATAAAAAGCTTTTTTGTATTACCTTCTTTATTCTCTAAAACAAGCGATGTGCCTTGTTTTTTCTCATCAATTTCTTTTTCCATAAAATATTCTTCGCTAAATCGGGAAGCAAAGATAATACTAAATTATAAAATATGACAAGATGGCAGATAACGTTTAACAAAAGTTTTTGAAGCGACCCGTTCTGGCTTTTTTGGAAACCATTTTCCCGCTTTCCGTTACAATCTGTCATTGCGAGGAAGAAAGCAGTAACATCTAACAATTCAAAATCGCAATGACAGGATTTCCACTTCAATCGGGGCTAAATGACAATCAATTATAATTTCAGTAAAGTTTCAAAAACTAGTAGAGTGTGGAGGTAGTATTTTCTCTAAAACACGGCGCAAACCTTTCCAAACACGGCGCAGAGCTTTCCAAACACGGCGCAAAGCATCTCAAACATGGCGCAGAGCGTTCCAAACATGGCGCAAACCATTTCAACTCTTTTTTTAGTTTCCAAAAAATCATTTCCCCGTTAAAAAACAACACTAAATCGGTAATTTAAAAAAAACAATTACATTTGTCCGCACAAACAATCGTGATATGGCAAAGAATTTAGTTATCGTAGAGTCACCAGCTAAGGCTAAAACAATCGAAAAATTTCTAGGAACAGACTACCAAGTTGAATCAAGTTACGGACACATTGCCGACTTGCCTTCCAAGGAAATAGGAGTAGATGTAGCCAATGGTTTTAAACCAAAGTATGAAGTCTCCGCCGATAAAAAAGCATTAGTTACCAAACTTAAAGGTCTAGCCAAAACCGCCGATATAGTCTGGCTTGCTTCCGATGAAGACCGCGAAGGAGAAGCCATTTCTTGGCACTTAGCGGAAGAACTAAAATTAGACAAAGCCAAAACCAAAAGAATTGTTTTTCACGAAATCACTAAAAACGCCATCCTAAAAGCCATCGATAATCCTCGCGAAATCGATTATAACTTAGTAAATGCACAGCAAGCTCGTAGAGTATTGGACCGTTTAGTAGGATACGAATTGTCACCTGTATTGTGGAAAAAAGTAAAAGGCGGACTTTCTGCTGGTCGTGTACAATCCGTTTCGGTGCGTTTAATAGTAGAACGCGAAAGAGAAATCCAAGAATTCAAAGCAGTAGCATCTTATTCAGTTACAGCCGAATTTACAAACGAAGCTGGAAAAGTGGTGAAAGCCAAATTACCAAAAAACTTCGCTACTAAAAAAGAAGCCGAAGATTTTCTAAACAAAAACATCGGTTCTACCTATAAAGTAGCCGATTTAGAAACCAAACCAACAAAAAAATCACCTGCTGCACCGTTTACAACTTCTACATTACAACAAGAAGCAGCACGTAAGTTATACCTTCCTGTCGGAATCACCATGCAATTAGCACAACGATTATACGAATCTGGATTGATAACCTACATGAGAACAGACAGCGTGAATCTTTCCAAAGAAGCATCAGAAGCGGCACAAGCCGAAATCACAAAATCATACGGTAGCCAATATTCTAAACCAAGAACATTTGCAACCAAAAGTAAAGGCGCACAAGAAGCACACGAAGCCATTCGTCCAACAGACATGTCACGCCATACAGTTAATATAGATAGAGACCAAGCGCGTCTTTATGATTTAATCTGGAAAAGAACACTGGCTTCGCAAATGAGCGATGCGGAATTAGAAAGAACCAACGTAAAAATTGAAGCCAATAACCATAGCGAAGTTTTTCAAGCTACAGGAGAAGTTATCAAATTCGAAGGTTTTCTAAAAGTTTATCTCGAAGGTAACGATGACGATGATGAAGAGCAAGAAGGTATGTTGCCAGCCTTAAAAGTCAACGAAAAATTATTGAATACTGTAATTACGTCAAGAGAACGTTTTACGCAACCACCAAGTCGCTACACCGAAGCAGCTTTAGTAAAAAAGCTAGAAGAACTAGGCATTGGTCGTCCTTCTACTTATGCGCCAACCATTTCAACTATCATCGCAAGAACGTATATTGAAAAAGGAAGTTTTGAAGGTGCTGAACGAAAGTACAATCAAATGATACTAAAAGGTGGCGAAGTTAAAAGTCAAGTTTTAACCGAAATGACAGGTTCAGATAAAGGAAAGTTAGTACCAACAGACATTGGAACCATTGTAAACGACTTTTTAGTAAAAAATTTCGAAGCCATTCTAGATTATAATTTCACTGCCAAAGTGGAGCAAGACTTTGACGAAATAGCCGAAGGAAACATCGACTGGGCAAAAATGATGCAAGACTTCTACAATAAGTTCCATCCAAATGTAATTGAAGTAGAGAAAAATGCAGATAGAGAAAGTGGAGAAAGAATATTAGGAAAACATCCAGAATCTGGTAAAACAGTTTTAGTTCGTCTCGGAAAGTTTGGTGCAATGGCTCAAATAGGCGATGCAGATGATGAAGAAAAACAGTTTGCAAGCTTACGTCCAGAGCAAAATATGGGTAACATTTCCCTTGAAGAAGCATTGAAGTTGTTTTTATTACCAAAATCACTTGGGGAATATAAAGGTGAAGAAGTAGAAGTGAGCAATGGACGATTTGGTCCTTATGTTCGCTTTGGAAAACAATTCATTTCATTGCCAAAAGGAGAAGAGCCATTGGATGTAACAATGGAAAGAGCGAAAGAGTTAATAGATGAAAAAGTAAAAGCCGATGCGCCAATAGCAACCTATAAAAATATGGATGTTCAAAAAGGCGTTGGGCGTTTTGGACCTTTCCTTAAATGGAACGGTATCTTTATTAATGTAAATAAAAAATACAACTTCGATAATCTATCACAATCTGATGTAGCTGAATTAATCGAAGAAAAATTGCAAAAAGATATAGACAAAGTAATCCATGACTGGAGCGAAGAAGGTATTTTGGTTCAAAAAGCACGTTGGGGAAGATCAGAAATTACCAAAGGGAAAATTAAAATCGAATTGAGTAAAGATATTGATGCTTCAAAATTGACTTTAGAGCAAGTAAAAGAAATGATTGCTAAAAAAACGCCTGAGAAAAAGACAGCGGCAAAAAAGTCCGCAACTAAAAAAGCACCAGCAAAAAAGAAATAAGCTATGGAATTTGATTTTTTATCACCAGTTGATAATGAAATTTTAGAATATACAAATGGATTGTCTTCTCAACATATGGGAAGCAAAATAGCTTTTCATACAGATAGAGATTTTCCAGATTTAGATAAAATAAAAATTGCTATAATCGGAGTTCCAGAAAACAGAGGTGATAGTTTCTCTTTTGAAGAAGCCAATTTAGATTTCATCCGAAAGGAGTTTTATGGATTATTTCCCGGTAATTGGCAAAGTAGTATTGCTGATTTAGGTGATATCCTTCCAGGAAATTCAATTGAAGATACGTTCTTTGCATTGCAAAAGGTTGTTTCGAGATTATTAAAAAAAGAAATTATACCTATTATAATAGGAGGAAGTCAAGATTTGATTTATCCATTATATAGAGCATACGACACTTTAGAGCAAATGGTCAACTTAGTTTCTATTGACTCAAAATTTGATTTTGGAAAGCAAGAAGACCGTTTTTCAACAAATTCTTATATGTCGAAGATTATTGTAGATGAACCAAATAATCTTTTCAACTATTGTAATATCGGTTATCAAACTTATTACAACTCACAAGAAGAGATAGATTTGATTGAAAAATTATATTTTGATTGCTACAGATTAGGAGAAATAAGCAATAATATTGCGTTAGCGGAACCCGTTTTAAGAGATGCAGATTTAGTTAATATAGATTTAAATTCAGTAAAGTCTTCAGATTCAGGAAATTTCACTAACTTTATACCGAACGGATTTAATGGAAAAGAAATATGTAGTTTGGCAAGATATGCTGGAATAAGTGATAAGGTAAGTTGTTTTGCAGTGTTTAATCATACTAATTCAAAACAAGAGTCAGTGTTAATAGCACAAATTATTTGGTATTTTATTGAAGGAGTAAATTTCCGCTCAAACGAATATCCTTTTGGGGCTAAAGATTTGTATTCTAAGTATATAGTTCCTTTAGAGGAGCAAGAGTTAGTGTTTTATAAAAGCAATAAAACAGAAAGATGGTGGATAGAAATACCTTTTTTTTCAACAACACACAATAAAATGAAAAAAAATACGTTATTACCATGTTCACATGATGAATATTTAATTGCTTGCAATCAAGAGATACCAGAACGATGGTGGAAAGCGCAGCGAAAGAATATTGTTTAATAAAAAATAAGAAAAAGTTTAAATAAAAATTGAATTATTAAATTAAAATAATAAATAGATTACAAATGACATTAAATATTGCACTTTATCGATTATTTTTTGCTTTTTAACGATAAAAAATTTTTTTGTTTGAAAAATTAATTTTAGTTTTGGCATGTTAATTAATTTTTAAGTTAATAATTGTTTTTTTCAAAAATTATAAATAGGTTTACGCCCTAAAAAATTGAGTATTCTAATAACCCCAATTTATATGAAGAAGTTCATCGCATTTGCATCAGTTTTAGCTTTATTAACAAGTTGTGGAGGTTCCAGCGACAAAGGTGAGTTAGTAGGAGTTAAAGGAAAAAAATGGCATCCCGAAAAACCATACGGAATGGCTTTAGTTCCAGGTGGAGCATTTATCATGGGTAAATCAGATGATGATTTAGCTAATGTTCAAGACGCACCAACCAAAACAGTTACAGTTCGTTCATTCTATATGGATGAAACTGAAATTACTAATAGTGAGTACCGTCAATTTGTTGAATGGGTTAAAGATTCTATTACTAGAGTTAGATTAGCTATTCTTGCCGATGAAGTTGGTCAAACAGCTGGCTCGGGAGGAAAAGGTGGTAAAACTGGAAGCATTGGGGATTTTGCTTTCAATGATACTGATCCTGCTAAAATGACTCCTTATGACAAATACATGTATGAGAACTACTATAGTGTAGGAACAGATGATGATCCGTATGCTGGTAGAAAACTTAACAAAAAAGTGAAATTAATCAAGGAAACTAGCAAGTATCCAGATGAATATTACTCAGAAGTTATGGATACTATGTATCTGCCAGTTGCAGAGTCTTTCAATGGACTAAGAACAATTGATGTTAGAAAATTAAAATTTAGATATTCTTACATGGATATACAAGCTGCGGCAAAAGCTAAAGTTGGTAAAAGAAGTTCATTTATAAAAACTGAACAAGTGCAAATTTATCCTGACACAACAGTTTGGATTAAAGATTTCGCTTACTCGTACAATGAGCCAATGCACAATGATTATTTTTGGCACCAAGCTTATGGAGATTATCCTGTAGTTGGAGTAAGTTGGAAGCAGTCTAAAGCATTTTGTGCATGGAGAACATTGAATAAAAATGCCTATATCAAATCAAAAAAGAAGAAGAAAGATTTAATCAATACATTTAGATTACCTACTGAAGCTGAATGGGAATATGCTGCTCGCGGTGGTCTAGAGTCTGGAGCTTTCCCTTGGGGTGGACCATATGCCAAAAATGACAGAGGTTGTTTCTTAGCTAACTTTAAACCAAATAGAGGTGATTATGCTGCTGACCAAGCTTTGTATACTGTTGAAGCTAAATCATATGAGCCAAACGGATATAATTTATACAACATGGCAGGTAACGTAGCAGAATGGACAGACTCGTCTTATGATGCTGCTTCTTACGAGTATGTTTCTTCAATGAACCCTAATGTACCTGATACTAAGAACATGCGTAAAGTTGTTCGTGGTGGTTCATGGAAAGATGTGTCTTACTTCTTGCAAGTAAGTACAAGAGATTTTGAATATGCAGATACTGCTAGAAGTTATGTAGGATTCAGAACGGTTCAAGATTACATGGGAACACAAGTAACTGGGAACACAAGAAAATAGTATTTAAACCAACTTAATTATATAAACTTAAACTAACAAAAAAATTATTATTATGGCATTATTAAGCAAAAAAACAATGAATTTCGCTTACGGTATGGGAGCGGCAGTTGTAATTATTGGAGCATTATTCAAATTAATGCACTGGCCAGGTGCAAGTGCGATGCTTATTATAGGACTAGGAACTGAAGCATTAATTTTTGGATTATCAGCATTTGACCCAGTTGATAAAGAACTTGATTGGGCATTAGTTTACCCAGAATTAGCTGGTGGTGAAGCTAAAGCAAAAGACAAGAAAAAAGAAGATCCAACAGAAGCACAAGGTTTATTGTCTCAAAAATTAGACAACATGCTTAAAGAAGCTAAAATTGATGGTCAATTAATGGAAAGCTTAGGTAGCAGTATCAGAAATTTTGAAGGTGCAGCAAAAGCAATTTCTCCAACTGTAGACTCAGTTGCTTCAACAAAAAAATATGCTGAAGAAATGACTAAAGCAGCTACACAATTAGAAACTTTAAATGGTTTATACCAAGTTCAGTTACAAAGTGCTGAAAGAAATGCACAAATCAACAATGAAGTTGCTGAAAACAATTTAAAATTAAAAGATCAAATGCAATCGTTAACATCAAACTTGTCATCTTTGAACAACGTTTATGGTGGAATGCTTTCTGCAATGAGTAATAGATAATTAGTTTTTTAACTATATTTTTCAAACAAAATAATAATATAAACTAATTAGAAAAAATGGCAGGAGGAAAATTAACCCCTAGACAGAAGATGATTAACCTGATGTACTTGGTATTCATCGCAATGTTGGCACTTAACATGTCAAAAGAAGTATTATCTGCTTTTGGATTGATGAACGAAAAATTTGACGCATCAAATCAAAGTGCAGTTAAAACAAATGCTGATATGTTAGCAGCACTTGAGAAAAAAGGTTCTGAAGATGCAAACTTTACTCAAGCAGCAGCAGAATCTAAAAAGGTTGCTACTATAACAAAAGGTTTTTATGAATATCTTGATGCGCTTAAGGCTGATGCTGTAGGTGAGACACAAGTTGATGAAGAAACTGGAAAATTACCTTACGAGGCTATGGATAAAGGTGACTTGATCGATGAAAGATGGTTCGAAGGTGATGGTTATTCACCTAAAGGTAAGGAAATCGAAGCTAAGTTCACTCAATACGTTGCTGATATTAAATCAGTAATTGGGAACAACTCAAAATTAAAAGGAGTTTTAGCTGAGGTTACTTCAAAATTTAATATGGCTGATGTAAAAGATGGTGATGGAGTTACAAAAAAATATCTTGATTATCATTTCAAAGGTTTTCCTTCAATTTCATCTTTGACAAAGATTACTTCTTTCCAAAATGACGTAAAAAAGGCTGAAGCTGATATTTACAGTATTTTATTAGGAAAAGCTGCTGTTGAAGCATCTTCTATGAGTAAATATACTGCTTTGGTTGTTTTAGAAAAGAGTGCTTATTTCCAAGGTGAAGAAGTTAAAGGTAAAGTAGTTTTAGGTCGTTATGACGAAAATACTAAACCAACTTCATTCCAAGGTCCAGGTAAAATTGTTAATGGTCAAGCTGTTATTTCGATGACTGCTGGTGCTGTTGGTGAGCAAAATATTAGTGGTAAATTTACATTCCTTGAAGATGGAAAAACAATCCCACTACCATTCGAAGGTAAATACGTGGTTGTTCCTCGTCCTAATTCTGCAAATATCTCTGCTGATAAAATGAACGTTGTTTATAGAGGTTTACCAAATCCTATGACTATTTCATTTGCAGGTATCGGTGATAACTTTGTAAATGCTTCTGCACCAGGTTTATCAAAAGCTGGTGGAAATGGGAAATATAACTTAAATCCTGGCGCTGGTACTGAAGTAACAGTATCTGTTACGGGTAAAATGAATGATGGTAAAACAGTTTCTGATAAAAAAGTATTTAGAATTAAAAATATTCCTGCGCCTGCTGGAGCTATTGGAGGTGGAACCGGAGTTCAGAAAGGAGCTAAGTCTCGTTTAGAAGTTTCACAAGTATCTGCTAAATTAAATGACTTTTTATATGATTTGAATTTCCAAGTAACTCAGTTTACATTTAAAGTTCCAGGTCAACCTGCAATTGTTGTAAATGGTGATAGAGTTGATGGAAGATGTAAAGCTGCACTTGCTAGAGTTACAAGAGGTGATCAGGTTACCATTTCTGATATAAAAACTAAGGTTGTTGGAGCTAGTATAATTGTTCCTACTGCTGCACCAGTAATTTACGAAATACAATAATAATTTGAGTTAGAATTACCTACTTAAATAACTTATAATTAAAATTATGAAAATTAAAAATCTTTTATTCGTTGTATTGGCTACAGTTGGTTCTTTTACAGTATCAGCGCAGTCGAATCTGTTGAATGCCAAAACTCCTGAGGAAATTGGTAAGAAGACAGCAGCTCAATTAAACTCTGACAATGATAAACCATTACCTTATGGATATGTGCATGATAGAGATGTCTTAATGGGTAAAACGATTTGGGAATTTATTGATATTGATGAGAGAATTAATTTTCCTCTTTATTATCCAATAGATACAGCCTTTGTGGGAAAAGAAAGAAGATCTTTATTTGATGTTTTAGTTAAAAATATTAAGAATGGTAAGATAACTGAAGTATATGCTGACGATTATTTCAACACGAAAAAAACGTTAAGTGATATGAGTTCATCTTTCAGATATACTGATACTATCCAAGCTGGATTTGATGAAATCAATAATTTTTATGATGATTATAAGTCTGGAAGAAAAGTTTTAGATAAGCAGTTTATCAATCAACAAGATTTAACAGCTCAAGATATTTCTGGATACAAAATTAAAGGATATTGGTATTTTGACAAGCGTCAAGGTGAGCTAAAGTACCGACTATTAGCTATTTGTCCTGTTACTCCTGAAGCTCGTGATATTGGAAAAGATAATCCAGATGTTATTGATTTGTTCTGGGTTTATTTCCCAGCAATCAGAGATGTATTGCACGAAGCCAAAGCTTTTAATGATAAAAACTCTGCAATGCCAATTACTTTTGATCACTTGTTGAATTCACGACGATTTAATGGTTCTATTTACAAAGAAGAAAATGTATATGGCGATAGAGAAATCCAACAATACATGAAGGAGAACTCTCAAAACCAATTATTAGAGTCAGAACGTATAAAAGAAAAGATTCGTAGTTTTGAATCGGATATGTGGAATTACTAATTCAGATTTTAATTTAAAATATAAAACTCTTCTCGTTGAAAAACGGTGAAGAGTTTTTTTTAGTTTATAACTTATGCTTGATTATATTATTGTTGGTTCAGGTTTGGCTGGAATTGCTTTTGCAGAAACACTCTTGCAAAACAATAAAACATTTGTTGTTTTTGATGATCACTCTCAAAATTCAACAACGATTGCTGGCGGTTTGTATAATCCAGTTATCTTGAAACGTTTTAGTGAAGTATGGAATGCAAAAGAACAAATTCACATTGCTGATATTTTTTATAAAGCTTTAGAAGTCAAATTGAATTGTAAGTTGGATTATAAACTTCCAATTTATAGAAAATTTTTCTCTGTTGAAGAGCAGAATAATTGGTTTTCAGCTTCTGATAAGCCTAATTTATCACCATTTCTTTCGACCGATATTGTTCACAAAAAATATAATGCAATTGATTCGCCATTTGGTTATGGTGAAGTTTTGCAAACGGGTTATGTTGACACAAAACTCTTATTTCGGATTTACCAAAGTTATCTTCAAAGTTTAAATCTACTTATTGAGGAAAATTTTGATTATGATTTACTCAATATTAATGAAGATGGAATAAACTACAAGAACTATAAAGCCAAAAACATTGTCTTTGCCGAAGGTTTTGGGATGCATTCTAACCCATTTTTTAATTATTTGCCATTGGATGGAACAAAAGGAGAATTGTTTATTATTAAAGCGCCTAATTTGAATTTGGATGTAATTATAAACACAAGTGTTTTTATTTTGCCTCTTGGCAATGATTTATTCAAAATTGGTGCTACGTATCATTGGGAAGATAAAACCAATAATCCAACTGAAGCAGGAAAGCTAGAACTTCTCGAAAGGATTAGAGAAATTTTAAATTGTGATTTTGAAATTGTGGAACATGTTGCAGGTGTTCGTCCTACAGTTAGAGATAGAAGACCACTATTAGGTTCTAATCCACAACACAAAAATCTTCACATATTAAACGGACTTGGAACTCGTGGAGTAATGCTTGCTCCATCAATGGCTTTGGATTTATTTAATTTTATCGAAAATAACAAACCACTTGATAAGTCAATTGATGTAAAAAGATATGCTACTTTATTCCAGCATTTTTATCATAATGCACGAAAATATTAATATAAATATTTCTGGCTAGTCTTGCGGTTATTGGTGCCAAACCAAGTAGTGAAATTATAATTGCAATAAAGGACTGAACTAAATTTAATCCAAAAAAAACATTTGAAACGATAAAAGCTGCAACGCCTATGGCAACCGTTAATCCATAGCTAACATACATTGCACCATAAAAAAACGAAGGTTCTATGCTGTATTGCAGTCCACAATGGCTACAATTATCATGCATTTGGTACAGTTTTGAAATTTTGTATGGATTTTTTTCAACATACATCGATTCATTTTGACATCGTGGACAACTTCCTGTTAAAATGCTATTTAATTTGGATCCTTTTTTTAACATTTGCAAAATAGTATTTCACCATTATTTGGTGTTGCAAATTTACGGTTAATAAGGTGATTTGAATTGTCTTTTTGTCTTAAAAATCAAAATCTTTTAATAATTTACGGTTAATGTTAAATATTCACAATTTGTCGGTTTCGTTTGGTGGAGAATATCTTTTTGAAGAAGTAACTTTTCGCATGGGGTCAGGCGATAGAGTTGGTCTTGTTGGAAAAAATGGTGCGGGAAAATCAACGATGTTAAAAATTCTAGCAGGTGATTTTAAACCCGATTCTGGACAAATTGCAACAGAAAAAGAAGTTAGAATTGGTTTTTTACGTCAAGATATTGATTTTGAACAAGGCAGAACAGTGCTTGAAGAAGCTTATCAAGCTTTTACAGATATTCAAGAAGTTGAACGTAAATTAGAACAAATCAATCATCAATTGGTTACTAGAACCGATTATGAAAGTGAAGAATACAGCCAAATCATTGAAGATTTATCCGATTACACTCATCGATTTGAGTTGTTAGGCGGTTATAATTATGTTGGCGATACCGAAAAAATTCTTTTGGGATTGGGTTTTAAAAGAGAAGTTTTTAATAATCAAACGGAAACTTTTTCTGGCGGATGGAGAATGCGTATTGAATTAGCGAAATTATTATTGCAAGCCAACGATATTTTGCTACTTGATGAGCCAACCAATCACTTGGATATTGAAAGTATAATTTGGCTCGAAAGTTTTTTAAGAAATTATCAAGGTGTTGTTGTGATTGTTTCACACGATAAGATGTTTTTGGATAACGTTACCAATAGAACGATAGAAATTTCTCTTGGAAAAGCTTATGATTTCAACAAACCCTATTCGCAATATTTGGAGTTACGTCATGAAATCAGAGAGAAGCAATTGGCAACACAAAAAAATCAAGCCAAGAAAATTGAAGAAACAGAAAAATTAATCGAAAAGTTTAGAGCAAAAGCATCAAAAGCTTCGATGGCACAATCACTTATTAAAAAGTTAGACAAAGTTGAACGAATTGAAGTTGATGAAGATGATAATTCGGTTATGAATATTTCGTTTCCAGTTTCAAAAGTGCCTGGAAAAGTGGTTATCGAAGCTGTAAATGTCACAAAAAAATATGGTGACAACACTATTTTAAAAGACATTAATTTACTTGTTGAACGCGGAAGTAAAATTGCTTTCGTTGGTCAAAACGGTCAAGGAAAATCTACTTTTATTAAAGCATTGGTTAACGAATTTGAATATCAAGGTGATATAAAATTGGGACATAATGTACAAGTGGGTTATTTTGCTCAAAATCAAGCCGAATATTTAGATGGTGAAATTACTTTATTACGAACTATGGAAGATGCGGCTACGGATATGAATCGTTCAAAAGTGCGAGATATGTTGGGTTCATTCTTATTTCGTGGTGATGATGTAGAGAAAAAAGTAAAAGTACTTTCGGGTGGCGAACGTAATCGTTTGGCATTGTGTAAATTATTGTTGCAACCTATCAATGTTTTGTTGATGGATGAGCCAACTAATCACTTGGACATTAAATCAAAAAATGTATTGAAAGCGGCATTGCAAAAATTTGAAGGAACATTGCTTTTAGTTTCTCACGATAGGGATTTTTTGCAAGGAATGTCAAACATTGTTTATGAATTTAAAGATCAAAAAATAAAAGAATATCTTGGCGATATTAATTATTTCTTAGAACAACGAAACGCAATGAATATGCGTGAAATTGAAAAGAAAGATACGGTGAAACAAGAGGTAAAGGTTGAAAAGAAAAACCTCTCTTTTGAAGAACAAAAGTCGCAAAAAGCCTTGCAAAATAAATTATCAAAAATTGAAAGTCAAATTCAACAATTAGAGAAAGACATTCAACATGATGACAAAGCGTTGGCTTCAAATTATAATAAGCACATTGAAGATGCCCATTTTTTTGCAGCATACGAAAAGAAAAAAGTTGAACTAGAAAAACTTCTTGAAGATTGGGAAGCAGTTCAACTGGAATTAGAAGGTTAGTTTATTACTTATTTTTTACATTTTAAATGAAAAATTTGCACCTCGTTATTTCGATTATCATTGTAATTCCTGTTGCATTTTTTTATGGAATTAAACCCGATTATCTTTTTGAGGTAAGTTTGAATTCTACCGATGAATTGAATATTTTCAAAGCCATCATGGGATTGTATTTAGGGTTTGCAACTCTTTGGATTTACGGAATTCTGAAACCTACTTTTTGGAAAACAGCCACAATTTCCAATATGATTTTTATGTTGGGCTTAGCTTTTGGAAGAATTTGCAGCATCACAGTCGACGGAATTCCAACAACAATTTTTCTTTTAGGAACTATTGGTGAATTGATTTTAGGAATTTTTGCTTGGTATCAGTTGAAAAAACAAAAGGCTTTTTCATCATAATACTAACAATTCAACTTTTTTATTTAAAAGGATGTCGCTGTTGCCAAACTAATGTTGGTTCTAATTTTGGAAAAATTTTATCAATAAATCTATTTATGAATTTATTATTGTGGTAAATAAATCCACTCATTAAAATTGGTGCTGCTCCAATCGAACTTTTTATTTCTAATGCCGTTCTGCCAAATAGTATTTTTTCAAATTGGTTTTCAATTCCAAATTTAGTCATGTTGTACAACATGTTCAGATAAAGCATTTTCTCCTTTTGAATTTGCTCATCATAACCTAAAAAATAAGTTTCTAAAACGTTTCCGTTCAAAAGTAAAGTATGAAAGCCAACCAATTGGTTTTCGATAAAATAACCACACAAAATAAATCGGTTTCCGCATTGTTTCTTAAAAGTAGAAAAATGTTTTTTATCCAAAAAGAAAGTGTTGAATGGAGCATTTTTAGCTACATAATAATACAATTGATAAATGCGTTCTTCGTTAAAAATGATTTCTTCAAGCGATAATTCTTTGACGATAACACCATCACTTTTTTTCAAAGCACGTTTGTATTGGTCTCGATATTTTTTTGAAAAAGCCGCTACATAATCATCGTTGGTTTTCCAATGGTTTGGGAGTTCAAAAATCATGTTGGGTTGGGCTGTAAACTCATACATTGATGCAAACTCATTTTTTTTGAGTTCTTTTGCGCCATTTTCATAAAAATCTTTAAATGAAACAATGTGAATAGTTGTTCCTTCATTCCTAAAATAGCTGATGATTTCGTTGGCACAATCTAAAAGAAGTTTGCTTATTTCTTTATAGCTTATTTTTTTTTTGAATGTATAACCGTTTTGTCCAGTTATCATATTGTTGCCGAGAAACAAAACATGAGAAGCGAAATTTTTAAAAATAAAATTCCGAATAAACGTTTTTAAACATTTATCGCGTTCGCCAAACGATTCAAGTTTGTTTAAATTTAAATATTGTGCTAAGGCAACACCAATTAATTGTGTTTCTTCAAAAATTCCAATGTAAAAACATTGCATATTGGTTGGTGCCGAACTTTCTAAAACTTCTAAATAAGCTTTTTGGAGAAAAGCATTATCAATAGCAACATCATCCCATGAATTAGGAAGTGAAGCAATTGAGGTGTAAATTTTTAGAGAATAAGTATTCAAAGTAAAAAAAATCGCTCCACAAATGTAGAGCGATTTGTATTAAAAAAAATGTTAATTATTTCCAACCACAGATAATTGCACCCATAATCGTTAGAGAAACCATCCAATATCCTGAAGTAATTAGAATGTATTTCCAAGATTTTTGTTCAAAAAGGCTATTAATTGCGGTTATTGGCAGCACAAAAAATAATCCAGTCATAAATCCATGTAAAGCGCCATGTTGAAAAGTTCGGAATGCATCACCATAGTCTGCTAAGAAAGCTGCATATGATGGTTTAGCTGTTGCTACAAATTCTGGACCACCAATCATTCCTAATGCGCCAAACTGATGTATAACTAATACTGGCAACAAAAAAGACAACATCAATGAATAAAAAATAGTCAGTCCAAAAACCTTTATCATATTTGATTTTTGAGCTTTTTCTTCTGTCATTCCGGTTTCTTTCATCCAAATTGTTCCAAAAACTTTTGGATTGTACCAGATTGCTCCAACTAAAAGTGTCACTAAAGAAGACACTAAAACTGCGTAAAAATTAAATGGCATAATGTTTATTTTTAATTGATTAGTAATCAAATGTAGAAAAATAATTAAAAAAAACTTTATTTCGAATGGAATTTTAGTATTAATAATAAGAAAAATATGTAATTATATCTTAAAATAACGCATTTCATCGATAATATTTGTATTTAAACGAATATCGTCTTATGTTTGTACTGTCATAAACCCCAAAATAAAACTTTTATGAAAACTATTTTTACCTACATCTCATTATTATTCATTTCAGTAAATTCTTTTGCTGAGATTTCTTCAGCTGAAAAATCGGCACTTACTAAGCTTTATAAAGCAACCAATGGTTCAAAGTGGACAAAAACATGGGATTTGAAATCACCAGTTTCAACTTGGTTTGGTGTGGAAGTGCAAAACGATAAAGTTGTTTCAATAAAATTAATAAATAACAATCTTGTTGGAGAATTACCTGCAGAGATTGGAAACTTAACTTCATTGAAAGAATTGAATTTATTTAGAAACGATTTGTCTGGAAAATTACCGGAAACATTAGGGAATTTAAAAAGTTTGTCAATTTTAAATATCTCTTTCAATAAAATTTCAGGTCAATTGCCTGCATCATTAGCAAATGCAACACAATTGAAATCTATTGAATTACACATGAATAGACTAACAGGAGAATTGCCTGCTAGTTATGGAAGTTTGGCGAATTTAGAAACACTTTCATTATTCAACAACGAAATTGAAGGACAAATTCCTGCAACATATTATGAGTTAAAAGCATTGAAAGTAATGTTATTGAATAGTAATAAGTTAACCGGTAAATTAGAGCCAGAAGTGGCTAATTTATCTTCACTAGAAACACTAAGTTTATTTGAAAATAAAATGGAAGGTCAAGTTCCTTTTGATTTAGAAAAATTAGGAAATTTAAAAGAAATGAACATTTCATACAATATGTTCAATGGATTAGTTTCTAGAAATTTATCTAAATTAGATACATTAAACATGACAATGATAAATGAACAAGGAGTTGCTACAACTCTAAAGGTTAGTATCGATAAAAATTCTGCTTATGCAGCTGATGAATAAATACATATTTTGTTTGATTAGATTAATAGAAAGTAAAGAAGTCTCGAGAAATCGGGACTTTTTTTTGTTTGTAGAATGTTTTTTTATCATTCTTTGATAGAATTGTATCAATGTTTTTATCGTAAATGGTCTATTTTTACAAGTACTAATTTTGAAAAACAATGAAATTAAAAACAATTTTAATTTTTTATACATTACTAATAGTTCAATTAGCTTTTTCTATTGAGAATGAATTTAATACAGATAAATCAAAGAACAACTTTATTTTCAGAGGAAGAGTTGAGCAAGTTTCAATTAATAGTGCTTTCTTAATTTCCTCAGCTTCATCAGTAACTTTTTCATTCAAAGGAACATCAACCGATTATTATTTAAGCACTAATGATTCTTTTGAACATGATAATTATTTTGTTCTAGAACTTGACGGTCAATATAAAGGCAGATATATCATTAAACCCGGAAACGCACAAAAATTTTCAGTAGAAAGTAGCGATGCAAATGTTCATGTAGTTACCATTTATAAAGCAACCGAAGCTGCAAATGGAACTATTTTTTTTGATGGAACAAAGACTAAAAATATCGTTCCAACATCTATTCAAACGAAAAGGAAAATTGAATTTATTGGCGATTCCATCACTTGCGGAATGGGAAATGATTTGTCAATTCCGTGTCATACTAATCACTGGTTTGACCAACACAATGCTTATTTGGCTTACGGTCCAGTTTTGAGTAGAAAATTAGGTGTAGATTTTCTTCTAAGTTCTATTTCTGGAAACGGAATGTACCGCAACTGGAATTCAGAAAATAGCGAAGAAACTGTTTTGCCAGATGTTTATAATAATTTGTACCAAAACAAAGACAATTCAAAACCGTTTTCAACTGATTTTCAGCCCAATTTAGTAAGTATTTGTCTCGGAACAAATGACCTTTCTGATGGAGATGGAAAAAAGCCAAGATTGCCTTTCAACAAGGAAAAATACATTTCAAACTATATTGATTTTGTTAAAAACATCTATAAGCGTTATCCAAATACTAGAATTGTTTTGCTCAATAGTCCGATGGTTTCTGGCGAAAAAAATACACTTTTAGTTTCTTGTTTAAAAGAAGTGATTGCTGCTTTTAAAGACGATAAAGCACATAAACCAATTGGACTTTTTGAGTTTAAAGAAATGAAACCAAAAGGATGTGATTATCATCCTGATGCTGAAGATCATAAAGTGATTGCAGCTCAAATGGTAGACTATTTTAAACAATTATTAAATGAATAAGAACTTACTTTTTATACTAGTAATGATTTTTTCCAATGCAATTTGGGCAAATGTCTCGTTACCAAATATTTTTTCAGACAATATGGTTTTACAGCGAAACTCCGAAATAAAAATTTGGGGTTGGGGAAATCCAAAAGAAGAAATAAAAATTACACCAAGTTGGAACAATCAAGAATATAAAGTAACAACAGATAGTTATGCTAATTGGCAAATTACAATTCCAACACCAAAAGAAGGCGGACCATTTTCTGTAACATTCAAAGGTTATAATGAAGTAGTTCTAAAAAATATTTTAATTGGAGAAGTTTGGCTTTGTTCAGGTCAATCCAATATGGAAATGTCAGCCAGTTGGGGAATTGAAAACGGTGACGAAGAAGTAAAAAATGCCAATTTTCCTAACATCCGATTTTTTACTGTTCCAAAACTTACAGCTACAACGCCACAAAATAATCTGCTTGGAAATTGGACAGAATGTACATCTGAAACAATGAAAAATTTCAGTGCTGTAGCATATTTTTTTGCCAAGCGATTGCAAAATGATTTAAAAAATGTTCCAATCGGATTGATTTCTTCCAATTGGGGTGGAACTTCTGCGGAAGTTTGGATGCCAGAAAGTGTTTTTAAAAAAGAACCAGAATTATTAAATGCTATTTCAGATAAAAAGCCTAATGAATATTGTCCTATCGAAGCATCAATTGCTTTTAATGCCATGATACATCCGTTTGTAGGTTATAAAATCGCAGGAACGATTTGGTATCAAGGTGAAAGCAATGTAGGTTCGACTATTTATGATAAAACTTTTGCAAGTTTAATTTCTTCTTGGAGAACACTTTGGAAAGAAGATTTTCCTTTTTATTATGTACAAATTGCACCATATCAATATGGCGAAAATCATTTTGGTGGAGCAGAAGTTAGAGATTTTCAAAGACGAACGTTGCAACTTCCAAAAACAGCAATGGTTGTAACTTCTGATATTTCGCCTACAGATGATATTCATCCTAAAGATAAAAAATCGGTTGGAATACGTTTAGCTAATTTAGCATTGAACAATCATTACAAAATAAGAAATGAATTAGTAAACGGTCCACTTTTTAAAGATTTTAAAATTGAAAAAAATATAGTTTTAGTAAATTTTGATTATTCAGACGGATTGTATTTTAAAGATAAAAAAAATAATCAATTTGAAATTGCTGGAGCTGATGGTGTTTTTTTTCAAGCCAAAGCTGTAATCAAAAATAATCAAGTTATTTTGCAATCAAGTAAAGTAAAAAATCCAACAAAAGTGCGTTTCGCTTGGGCAAACACAGCGCAATCGCAACTTTTTAATAAAGCCAATTTGCCAGCATCAACATTCATTTTAGAATAAAACAATTATGAAAATAAAAACAATTTCAATACTTACGCTTTTTGCAATCACAACTATGAACGCACAAAATAAAGCCCATTTAGATAAAACAAAGCCAATAGAAGAACGCATTGATTTGTTGATGAAACAAATGACTTTGGAAGAAAAAGTGGGACAAATGAACCAATACAACGGTTTTTGGGAAGTAACTGGTCCTGCGCCAAAAGGTGGAACAGCCGAATTAAAATATGAACATTTAAGAAAAGGTTGGGTTGGTTCAATGTTGACCGTTCGTGGTGTTAATCAAGTTCGTGCTGTGCAAAAAATAGCGGTAGAACAAACGCGATTGGGAATTCCATTAATTATTGGTTTTGACGTTATTCACGGTTATAAAACATTAAGTCCAATTCCTTTGGCGGAAGCGGCAAGTTGGGATTTAGCAGCCATAAAAAAATCGGCACAAGTAGCAGCAGCCGAAGCATCAGCATCAGGAATTAACTGGACATTTGGACCAATGGTTGACATTTCTCGCGAAGCACGCTGGGGAAGAGTTATGGAAGGCGCTGGCGAAGATCCATTTCTTGGAAGCAAAATCGCAGAGGCTAGAGTGAGAGGTTTTCAAGGCGATTCTTTTGGAGATTTAGCAAAAGTGAATACGATTGCAGCTTGCGCCAAACATTTTGCAGCTTACGGTTTCTCAGAATCGGGAAAAGAATATAATACAGTTGATATTGGAAATGCAACGCTTTACAACACGGTTTTGCCACCATTTAAAGCCGCAAAAGATGCTGGAGTTCGAACGTTCATGAATTCATTTAACATTTTGAATGGAATTCCGGCAACGGGAAATAAATTTTTACAACGCGATATTTTAAAAGGAAAATGGAATTTCAACGGTTATGTTATTACGGATTGGGCTTCGATTAGAGAAATGATCAATCACGGTTTTGCAGCTGATGGAAAAGAAGCATCACAACGAGCTGTTGAAGCTGGAGCTGATATGGATATGGAATCGCATCTTTATGTAGCCGAATTAGTGAATTTGGTCAAAGAAGGAAAAGTTGATATAAAATTAATTGACGACTCTGTTCGAAGAATTCTTAGAGTAAAATTTGAGTTAGGACTTTTCGACAATCCATTTTTATATTGTGACGAAAAAAGAGAAAAAGAAACTGTTGGAAGCAAAGCCAATAATGATGCCGTTTTAGACATGGCAAAAAAATCAATTGTCTTGTTGAAAAATGAAAGAAATCTACTTCCGTTGAAAAAATCGGGACAAAAAATCGCACTCATTGGTGCCTTGGCAAAAGATAAAACAAGTCCTTTAGGAAGTTGGCGAATTGCTGCTGAAGATAATTCGGCAGTATCAGTTTTGGAAGGAATGCAGCAATATAAAGACAATCAATTAACCTATGAAAAAGGAGCAGATTTGACTGTTGGACCAACGACTTTTACAGCGGAATTGGTTTTCAACACAACCGACAAATCGGGTTTTGAAGCAGCCAAAAAAGCTGCAGCTTCTGCTGATGTTGTGGTAATGGTTTTGGGCGAACATGGTTTTCAAAGTGGAGAAGCAAGAAGCAGAACAAGTCTTGATTTGCCTGGAGTTCAACAAGAATTATTAGAAGAAATTTATAAAGTAAATCCAAATATTGTATTGGTTTTAAATAATGGTCGTCCGTTGGCTTTGCCTTGGGCAGCTGAAAAAATTCCAGCCATTGTTGAAGCATGGCAATTGGGAACACAAACTGGAAATGCATTAGCTCAAGTACTTTATGGAGATTATAACCCAAGTGGAAAATTGCCAATGAGTTTTCCGAGAAATGTTGGTCAATGTCCAATTTATTATAATTTTCACAACACTGGAAGACCAACAAATTCTGAAGGAAATGTCTTTTGGTCACATTACACCGATGTTGAAAAAACACCACAGTTTCCTTTTGGATTTGGCTTGAGTTACACCACTTTTGAATACAAAAATTTGAAATTGGATAAAGCAACTTATGCAAAAGGCGAAAAAGTAAATGTTTCGGTTGAACTTACTAATACTGGAAATTTTGAAGGAAAAGAAGTCGTTCAGCTTTATATCAGAGATATTACAGCAAGTTTATCGCGACCTGTGAAAGAATTAAAAGGATTTGAATTAGTAGAATTGAAAAAAGGAGAAACCAAAACCATTCGTTTTACATTAACCGAAAATGAACTTGGATTTTTTGATAATGAAGGAAACTATTTGGTTGAACCTGGAACTTTTAAAGTCTTTGTTGGAACAAATTCTGATGAAGTAAAAGAAACAGCATTTGTTTTAAAGTAATATTGTTTGTTTTTAGTAAAAAGGGTTGGGGATTTTATTTTCAACCCTTTTTTTATTTTTCTAAATGTATTTGGAAACCAATTCCAACTGTTAAATTATTAGATTTTACATCTGAATTAAATTTTGATGAATCATAATTAAGCGAGAGTTCGAGAGCAACGCTACTATTAAAAAAAATTGCTGAACCTCCTTTAATAGTATATCCGGTACTATTATTTGATCCTCCTGAATCGCTTTTACCTTTACTAAAACTATAATTCGTTTGTAAAAAAGGGTTAATCATTTTATCAGTTTTTCTAAAGTAATATCTAATAAAAGGTGATAAACTATAACCTTGACTATTATTGTTACTACCAGAAGGATTTGAAAAACTAAAACTCACACTAGTTCCAACTGTAAGATTATTTGCAATAAAATAGCCTAAATTTGGAGAAATAGTTAATGCACTACCTGTTTGAGTTATTTCTGTATTATTGTTTTCAAATGTACTTTTGTAATTTGTAAAGTTTCCACTTCCACCAACCATCCAATTTCCTTTGGTTATTTGTGCATTGGTAGTTAAAGTTATTAATAGTATCAAAAATTGGATTAAATATTTCATAAAGTATTATTTATTCCACTTTTGATTATACTTTTTCATCATGTCTAAAGTTTCTTTTTCACTAGAAAAAACAGAGTTTAAACCTTGTGGTTCTTGTGGCGGATCAGTTGTGTAATCATCGCCTTTTTTCCATTTTCCGTCTTTTGGATTGTTTTTTCCAATTCCAGCATAACCCCAAAAATTCAAGGCAACAAACGGTTCGTTATTGGTGATTGCATCATCCAACCGTTTAAAAACGGCATTGTAAAATTGATTTCTAAATTCGGAGGAAGCGTTTCTATCCAAACTTTCGTGATTTCTTGGATAACCAAACTCCTCTAGAACAATAGGTTTGTTCAATTCTTTGGCTACAATGATGTGCTCATTGATGTATTCAATTGTTTTTTGAATGGCAATTGGTGTTGAACCTTTTTCGTCTTCCATTTTATACCAACCCCAATTTTTTGGCCAAATGTGCATTGTTACATAATCAATGT
This sequence comes from Flavobacterium dankookense, assembly GCF_004362665.1. Taxonomy (GTDB): domain Bacteria; phylum Bacteroidota; class Bacteroidia; order Flavobacteriales; family Flavobacteriaceae; genus Flavobacterium; species Flavobacterium dankookense. Next base: position 165,911 of record NZ_SNXR01000015.1, read on the forward strand.
TTTTGTTGGTATGTGTTCTTTTAAAAGCTGCCAAATCATCGTTTGAACCTGCTTTTCCTTCGGAACCAGTTGTAATTAAATGGTTTTTGTCTAAATTATCCATATAATCCACAACATCGTTTAACCAAATGGTAAATGCCTTTTCATTTTCTTTAGTGAAAATTCTCGGTTCGTTAGCAACTTCCCAAGCCATAATGGTTGTATCGTTGGTATATTTTTCGTTGGTAATTGAATTAGTACGGTTTATAATAAATTGAATGTGTTTTTTGAACGAATCCATACACGGTTTACAACTATGAAACTGCGATGTATAACTCATGAATTGTGGCCAAGTATTTGGAGCGATATTCGGGTTTGGAACTTCACCATAACCATTCCATTCCAGATATTTTGCCATTCCGCCAGACCATTCCCAATTGTTATTCAAATATAAAATAGCAGTTAAGTCGCGCTTTTTCATCTCTGATAAAAGAAAATCCAAACCTTCAAGAAGTTCTAGATTGTATTTTCCTTGTTCGGTTTGCAATGCTTCTCTAACGGTAAAATCTTGATTTCCACCTTCGGCACCAACAAGCACTCTGAGGTTCGAAATTCCATTAGATTGTAATTCGTCAAGTTCTCTTAGTAAACGTTCTCGATTGCCACTTTTTGCTCCCAAAAGCGCACCATACCAATAGTTGGTTCCAACAAAATGATACGGTTTTCCCTCTTTAATGAATTTATTGTCTTTTACCGAAATGTATTTTTGTGAACTGCAAGAAGTTGTAAAAGCAATTATGAAAGCTAAAAGAATTGTTTTTTTCATATTAAAATTAATTAGGTAAAGCATACATGTTTGGTAATGTGTTTTGCAAAACAGATTTAGGCTTGATTACAAAACTATTGAAATCAGCAGCATTCGGCGATGAAGGTGTAGGCACATAATAACCACCATTTCCGTTTGCCCAAAACATGACAAATGCCATTTGAACATTATTTTTGGTTAATGCATCGTATAAATAAGTTGAAAACCAATTTTGAATAGCAGGTGTAGTATTGGTTACACGATATCCAGTTTCGGTTAAAGCCGCTATTTTCTTTTTTGAAATTGCTAAATCTGATAAATATTTGAGCTTATTATTAGCATTATTAGAACCATTTGCTCCTTGATTATTAAAATCACCATAATTATCCATGCCCAATACATCAACATATTCATCACCTGGATATCGGCTTAAATAACCTGCAGAACTCGTATAGGTATTATCTGGAGAAAATGAATATAAAATATTGTGTACATTTTTTGTGTTTTTCAAATAATCAACTGTAAATCTGTATACAGTTTTGTATTCTTCGGGAGAACAATAATTTGCACCCCACCAAAACCAGCTTCCATCGAATTCATGAAAAGGACGAAAAATGATTGGAATTAATTTATTATTGGCATCTTTTAGATTTGAAACTACCGATGCTACTTTGTCTAATTTTGTTTTATACCAATCATGTTTTGCTCCACCAGGCATAATGCTTCTAAATGCAGTGCTTTTTTGTTCGTCAGTCATGTCTTCTGCATAAAAACTATTTTCGTTATTCGGTTCGCGTAAATGCCAACAAAAGATATTAATCATTCCTTTACTGTAGGCATCTTTAGTGTCTTGAATAATTTTATTTTCTTGACCTACAAACCAATTATTTGATGGATTGTCTTTGTCTGTAATAAACATAAAATCTGAACCTAGCAGTGCAGGATCATTTCCAGTAGTTTTTTTAATATCCGAATTACCACTCGCTCCATAAAAAGCATTAAAAGCATCTTGGTGACCAATTGCAAACTTAGTTTGAGATAATTTTCTCAAATTATAGAACAAAGCAACGGTTTCATTTGTTGCATTTTGGTCAACCATAAAACTTCTAACATTTTGTGGTGTAACAGGATCGACAACAATTCCTGGAGTAACAACATCTGGTTCGTCATTAGTAGCATTGTCTTTTGAGCACGAAATCAGCACTAAAATCGCTGACATGAGAATAGGAATAAAAATTTTTTTCATAGCATTTTTATTTTTTTTTTAGATATCTAGTCGAAATTCACCTTAACATCATCAGCATATAATATTCCAGATGCAAAACCGAGCGCAATCATTATGCGGTATTTTTTTGTGTCTTTTGGCAACGGAAATGTTTTGGTGTAAAATGTCCAGTCGGTAGTTCCAGTTACAAATGTGACACTTTGATCATTTCCAGTTTTATCAGTTCCGTTGGAAGTGAATTCAACGTTAAGTAATCCGTTGTTCCAACTATCTTTTCCTTGAACAATGTTATCTGATTTTAACCAACCTGAAATGGTTATTGAAGTTACATTTTCTGGAACATCGGCAATTTGATCCATTCCATTCCAATCAAAAGTGGTAGATTTTAATACTAATGCTGATTTTCCTTCTTTGAAAATTTCGGTTGAAACAGTTGTATTTCCTCGCCATGAAGTAACTCCGTTTTCAAAATTTCCGTTCGTTAATTCGATAGGTTTTGCTTGATAACTTCCTGAAATTACTGTAGGCATTCGTTTGGCATTTTCTGCTTCTTGAATTTTGTTTAATTCTTCCTGAGTGATTGCAATTGCTTTAATTTCGTCAAATAAAATCGTTCCATTGGTTTGACCAAGTGCTAACATAATTCTCAATTTTGAAACTGAAGCAGGAACTTTAATTGTTTTTTGATAAAAAATCCAAGGTGTTGTTCCTAAAACTGCAGCAATATTTTCATTCTGAAAACCTTTTCCACCAGCGTTTAAAAATTCGATGTCAAATTTTCCTGTGTTCCAATCATTTTGACCTTTTTCAATAGCATCCGATTTTATCCAACCGCTTAATTCTATAGCAGCAGTATTTTTTGGAATATTGAAAACTTGATCAATTGCTTGCCACTCGGCTCCGACATATTGTGTGATTATGGCGCTGTTTTTTCCAGATTTTTTATCAAAAGTTGATAATTTGGCAACATCGCCACGCCAATTATTTAATTCCATTTCAAATCCACCGTTAAGAACAAGATTTTTTTGAGCAAACGAATTAATGCTCAATATTGCTACTAGTAATGGAATTATTTTTTTCATCATTATAATCTTTTGATTAATTCGATACAAGCACGAGAATTATGATAGGGACATTTCCAAAAGCCAGCTTTGTCTTTTTTAATTGGAGAATAATCTTGATTAATTCCCCAAATCCATTCGCCATTTTCTTTGTCTAAAATATATTTTTCGATGAATTCAAAGTTCTTTTCGGCTATTTCGAGAAACTCTTGTTCTTGAGTAAGTTGATAAGCATTAACCATTCCAATTAAAAGTTCCGATTGTGGCCACCAATGTTTTTCGGCAATTAATTTATTTTCTTTTGGATCAAATTCATACCATAAACCACCATCAATATCAATTCCTACTTTTGTAACTTTTGCAATTTCTACAGCATATTTTTTATATTTTTCAATCAAATCGTTGTCTTCAATTACTTCGGCACACCATTGTAATAACCATGCGGCTTCAATATCATGACCATAGGAAATAACATCTGGTTTTTCGATCCAGTTTTCGTCAAAAAACAGTTTCAAATGCCAGGTTTTTTTGTCGATAAAATAAACATCGATAACGTGAAGAATTTTTGCAATTTTGAATTTTAAATCTACATTTTCCCATACACTGTAAAGATTTGCATAGGCTTCAGCAATGTGAAGATGCGTGTTCATGGTTTTTTTTTCGTTGGCATCTTTTTCGCTTAAACGCAAATCTTCGATAGGTTGCCAATCTCTTGTAAAGGCTTCAAAATAACCTTCTTTTAGATTGTCATAGCTGTGAAGTTCTATTTTTTTGTATAAATCAATAGCTAAGTCTAATGCTTTTTTGTCTTTACTAATTTTGTAATATTCGGTTAAACCATAAATGGTAAAGGCTATTGCATAAATTTGATTTTTGGTTTCTCGTGGACTTCCATCGGCATTTATACTCCAAAAAATTCCACCAAATTGGCTATCGTAAAAATTAGAAACAATATAATCGAAAGCTCTTTTTGCTAAAGATTTATGCTTTTCATTATTGGTAATTTCATATGCAGCCGAAAACGACCATAATATTCTAGCATGAAGCACCGAACCTTTTGGGGCATCAAAATTTTTATAATTTTTATAATCAATTTCGCCGATAAATCCACCATTTTTATTGTCAATGGTTTCAAAACTCCAATAGTTTAGAATTTCAAACAACTCTGATTTTGCAAGTGATTTTAAGGTGTCGATTTGGGTTTCCACTTTGTGTAATCTTGATTATTTTATATTATTATTTTTGTCGATTAAGTCAATTATAGTTTGAACAGAACCAAATGAAGTAAACGAATCTTCGGGCGAATTACAAACGTAATCAACTAATTTTTCAACAGACGAAACGGCAACATGCATTCGTGTATCTGAAGAAGCGTAATAAATAAAAACAGTTCCGTTTTCATCAGCAATCCAGCCGTTTGAGAACAAAACATTGGAAACATCGCCAATTCTTTCATCGTTTTCAGGAGCCATGAAATGTCCGGCAGGTTTGTGAGTTACTTTTGAAATATCATTCAAATCGGTCATGAACATATACAAAGTATAACGCAATCCTGCAGCAGTATTTCTAACGCCATGAGCAAGATGTAGCCAACCTTTTGCTGTTTTTATTGGCGCTGGGCCAAGACCATTTTTTAATTCATAAACAGTATGATAGGTTTTTCCATAGATGATTTTTTCGTTTTCAACTAACGGATTTTCCATATTTGTAATGTATCCTAATCCAATTCCGCCTCCATTTCCAACATCGATAAAACCATCTTGTGGACGTGTGTAAACGGCATATTTTCCGTTAACAAACTCTGGATGAATCACTACATTTCGTTGTTGTCCTGTGTTTGAAATTAAATCAGGAAGACGTTCAAAATGGATTAAATCTTTGGTTCTAACTATTCCAGCATTAGCTATTGCTGAACTCGTGTCGCCTTTTGGAGCGTTTGGATCTTTTCTTTCGGTACAAAAAATTCCATAAATCCATCCATCTTCATGCTTAACCAAGCGCATATCATAAACATTAGTATCGGGATTGTTTTCAATCTGTGGAATAATACAAGGTTTGTCCCAAAATTCGAAATTATCAATTCCATTTGGACTTTCCGCAATAGCAAAAAATGATTTTCTATCGTTTCCTTCTACGCGTAGGCAAAGAATGTATTTGTTGTTCCATTTCATTGCGCCTGCATTAAATGTAGCATTGAAACCAATTCGTTCCAAACCATTAGGATTAGTATCAGCATTTAAATCGTATCGCCAGTGTAATGGAACGTGATTGCTGGTTACAACAGGATTTTGATAACGTTGATAAATGCCGTTATTTTCTGCTTTTGGTTCGTTTTTTGTTTGAATTAGCTTTTGATAAGATTGCAAAAGAGTATCATAATTGGCAATCTTTTTTACATTTTCAGTAATCATATTTCTATTTAAAAAAATTTAATAATCAGTTAATCGTTTCCACCAAGTTTTTCTCATAATCAATACAATTACAAAGAATAAGGCTAATACAATTCCAAGTGAAGTCCATTTTGAAAGGATCAAATACATTGGAAGTAGTGTCAGTAAGATTTGTCCAGAAATGCCTAAAAAGACATTCAGCATATTGGTTTTGAAATTTTTATTTTTCTCAATGGTTGGTTCTGTTAGTGCAATTTCGTCGTGAATAGGTTTCCAAAATCCCCAAGGTCTGACATCTTTGTAGAATTTGATTAAGGTTTCTTTGTTTGTAGCTGGTGCAGCATAAGAACCAAGAATACAAGCGATTAATTGGATAATTATGAAAACTGGGAAGAAATAAAGCATTCGAGTTCCGTCAAAATAATTAGTGATTCCTGTAACTGAAAGTGTTGGCGGAATAGCACTGGCAATAATTCCAAACAGCATTCCATAGAAATATCCATTAGCATTAAATCGCCACCAATACCATTTTAGAACGTTGGCGCAAACAAATCCACCATACAAACCAGCGGTTATAATATTGAAAATCATGTTTACATCTTTTATCAAAAGACCTAAACCAATTCCTAGAATAACCATCACAATTCCAGAAAGATATCCCATGTTGATTACTTGTTTTCTATCAGCATTTGGGTTGAAATATTTTAGATAGATATCGTTAACAATATACGCTTGACCGGCATTTAAAGTTCCTGAAAAGTTACTCATAAAAGCACCAAGAAATCCTGCTAAAACCAATCCAACTAAACCTGTTGGCAAGTATTTATTTATTACTGCCGGCATGATGCTTTCAAAATTTATTCCGTCAGTATGATGTGAAAGTGCTAAATCTTTGAAAAATAAAATTCCTAAAACACACAATCCCATTACCATGAAATAACGAATAGGTAATAAAATAATAGAGATAAAACCACTCATTTTACTGGCTTCTTCAGGCGATTTTGTACTTAATATTTTTTGACAATCATAGTTTGGTGCTGGACCAGCTAACGATTTTAGAACTCCAGAAAAGAACATCATGCTTACAATGGCTGAGAACAATTTGTAACCATCGCTTTCTAGTTTTTTGGTAGCTTCAGGTAAAATGGTATCCCAATTTAATCCTAATTCTTTACCGAATAATGGATTGTCCCAACCTAATGGCATTCGGTCCGTAATTATAATTCCAGACTCAGCAAGATGTTGCATGGCAATGGTTCCAACGAATAATGAACAGATAATCATAATCATGTATTTGATGAAATCAGCCAATACAATTCCGTGCATTCCTCCAATGATACTGTAGAAAGTTGCCACAATACAAATACTTACACCATAGAATTGAGCAGTTGTGTTTTTTGCCTCAATCAAAGCCGTAGCATATTCGGGAGAATTTATTGGTAATGAATCTAGATTGTAATCAAGGAAAGGAATTACGTCTTTTACAACTTCGTAAGGAATAAAAATTTCTAAAAATTCACCGACACCAACAAATGCATAAGCCATGTAGCCAACACAAAGCATTAATGCGAAAATAACAACAATAGCATGACTTTGTTTAACTCCTTTGTCCGACAATCCAAATCGGGTTCCAAGCCACTCAGCTCCTGTTGTAGCATTACTTCTTCGAAGCCATTTGCTTAAGAAAACCATTAGGAAAACTTGATTGAAAACTGGCCACATCCATGGAATCCAAACACTTTTAAAGCCATACAGAAAAGCCATACTTACTAAAAGCATTGTTCCCGAAATGTCAAACATATCGCTGGCATCGCTTAATCCTAGCATATACCAAGGTAGTTTTTTTCCACCCATTAAGTAATTGTCTTTGCTTCGTTTGGCTTTGTTTTTCATCACAATTCCAATGACAATCATCATTAAAAAATAGAGCGCAATAATGGTTAAATCTATAGCTGAAAGTCTCATTAATTATTATTTTGGTAAGTTTTTAATGTTTATTTGTATAAGTTAAATTTAGAAACGTCTTTCTGAAAAAGTGTTTTTTCTAGATTGTAAAAATCGATAAAATCTTTTTCGTTAGGATGACCTTTAAATGGAACATAGTAGTGCATTTTTTTTTCGCTTTCTTGCCAACCGTGGTTTCTCCATGCCAAAACAAAAGATATTTTGTAGTTTCCGATGGATTCTATTAAAGTTTTTGTCCAGAATTTGTCATAAGGAATTTGCTCATAACCTGTTTCTGCGAAGGCAATTAACTTGTTTTGTTCTTTTGCGATTTCGTCCATAATTCCAAATAATTTAAAATTATTTTCTACAAACGAATTGTCTTTTGTTGGATCAGTATATAGGTAATTATCAAAACTTAATATATCAACATAGTCTTCGCCTGGATAATATTCAAGAAATTCTTCGCGAGATTTCACCATCGATGTGTTGTAAACGTAAATCAAATTATGAACACCTTTTGACTTATAATAATCTACAGTAAATTTCCATACTTCTTTGAATTGCTCTGGCGTTCCGTTGTTTTTACACCACCAAAACCAATTTCCTGTAAGCTCGTGAAACGGTCTAAAAAGAATAGGAACTTTTTTGCCATCTTTCCCTTTTATTGAATTAAAAAAAACAATTGAGTTGTCTAGCCATTTTTTATATAATTCATGTTTGGAACCATTTGGAAGAATGGATGCGAAAGAATTTGGAGTAATATCCCAAGCATTTTTACCAGTAAACGGATTGTCCATGTGCCAACTGATGGTGTTAACTCCATTCCTATCGTAGATTTCGCCAATCCATCTTTTCATTTTGTCAAATGGAACGCCGTCAATATCATTTGGAGAATTGTGTTCAGTTCCACCTAAATCCCAACCATAAATTGCTGGATGATCGCCAGTAACGTCTTTTATATCACTTCTTCCTTCTTCATATTTCCAGTTGACACCATAAGCTAATACATCTTGCTGACCAAACATGACTCCTTTTTCTTGAAGAGTAAACAAATTTTTATAAAGATTGATTGTTTCTGCTGTTGCCTCTTTGTCGCATAAAAGTTTGTTATTCGATGAAATCTTTTGAGATTGACATGAAAAAATAGTTAGCAAACAAAAACTATATAATAGGTGTTTTTTCATCACTATATGAATTGATTTTCAATTATTTCTGTTTTGATAATAAGTTGTTTTTTTGATAAGACTTGAATTTTATTTCGAAATAATTTACAATTTCATAAAAATACAATCTAAAAATTTAATATTCTTCAAATATACTTTTGATAATTTACTTGACATGATATTATTTTATCATTTTTATATCTTATAATTGCATTAAAATTAATTAAATTTATGAAAAATATCTCTAAAATTCACAGAGAAATTACTCCATTATCAATGGAAGACAGTTTTTTGGTCTTCGATAGAGTAAAAGATAACTTTGATTTCCCAATTCATTATCATCCAGAATATGAAATAAATTTCATTCAAAATGGAAAAGGAGTTAAGCGAGTCGTTGGTGATCATATTGAAGAAATCGATGATATTGAGTTGGTTTTAGTTGGTCCAAATTTATATCATGGTTGGGAATTGCATAAGTGTAAAAACAAAAAAATTCATGAAATAACGATTCAGTTCCATAATGATTTGTTTACTGATTCTTTATTATCAAGAAGAATTATGGCTTCCATAAAAGATATGTTTAATAGGTCAATTCACGGTATATTATTTTCTAAAAAGACCGCAAATGAGTTGGCTGAACGAATAATTAAACTTTCGAGATTGGATGGAATGGATTATTTTTTAGAGGTGATTTCTATTCTTCAAGATATGGCTAACTCCCGTAATCAGAGAATTTTATCAACATATACTGTAGATTATGATAAGTTCGAAGATGATGATAAAATGAAAGTTGTGTATGAGTATGTACAGAAAAATTTTTCGGAAAAAATAACTTTAGATGATGTTTCAAAAGTAGCATTGATGAGTCCGGTTTCATTTAATAGATTTATAAAAAAGCGAACAGGAAAAACATTTGTGAATTACTTAAATGACATTCGAGTTGGTTATGCTGCAAGATGGTTGGTAGAAAAAGATTCTAGTATTTCTGAAATTGCTTTTAAGACCGGTTTTAATAATATAGCTAATTTTAATCGAATATTTAAAAGTTTAAAAAAGACTACACCAAGTCAATATAGGGATGAGTTTTATGGAATAAAAAGAATTCTGTAAAGTAGTTCTTCTCAATAATACTATAGTTAAACTCATGCTAATATAATTTTATCATTTTTAATAAAAATAGTTACGAAATCGATAGAGAAAATAATAGTAACATTTGATAAAATAATATTAACAAATACTTAACAACAAGTATAAATTTGTTATTGTCAAAAAATAAACAGTAAAAATAGTAATACTGAAAAATTAATGTTTATTTTTTAAATTATTAACAATCTTAACTAACTAACAAAAATTATGAGGGATTTACTTTTTTATCTCGATCGATTTGAGGGTAAGAGACATAAGTTTTTACTTTTGTTTTTTTTATGCTCAATTTCAATTTTAAATGCACAAACTAAGGTTTCAGGAGTTGTTTCAGATTCAAAGGGATTAACACTTCCGGGAGTTAACGTTACTGTAAAAGGTTCTAATGATGGTGTTTCTACAGATTTTGATGGAAAATACCAGATTGATATTCCTGCAAATTCTACCTTGGTATTCAGTTTTATTGGTTTTACTACTCAAGAAGTTGTTGTAGGTTCAAAAACTACCATTAATATTAAATTATCTGAAAGTTCAAATGAACTAGATGAAGTTGTAGTAATTGGGTATGGAACACAAAAGAAAGGTGATGTTAACGGTTCAATATCTTCTGTAAAAGCAAAAGATTTGCAGGATTTAAAGCAAGTTAATATTGACCAAATGTTACAAGGAAAAGCTGCGGGTGTTAGTGTTACTAGTAATAACGGACAGCCAGGAAGTGCCGTTTCTATTAGAGTTAGAGGTACAACTTCTATTAGTGGAACCAATGAACCTTTATATATAATTGATGGAGTTCCAGTTTCAGGTGATGCAACGGGAATAGCAACTGGTGGAAGACCAATTGCTGGAAATGATTTTTCTGCAAATGGTGGAAGTGGTAATAATGCAGTAAGTCCATTATCAACTATTAATCCTAATGATGTTGAGTCTATAGATATTTTGAAAGATGCTTCTGCAACTGCTATTTATGGTTCAAGAGGTGCAAATGGTGTTATCATAATTACTACAAAATCAGGAAGAAAAGGTAATGGTAAAATTACATACGAAGGATTTACATCGGTTCAATCTATATATAAAGATTTGGATGTAATGAACTTAAGACAATATGCTATTCATCAAAATGAGTTGGCCTCTTTATTCGGGACTGAGTTAAGACCAGAATTTGCACATCCAGAATTATTAGGAAATGGAACAGATTGGCAAGATGCGGTATACAGAACAGCTGCAACCAATAGTCACCAAGTTTCTTTTTCTGCCGCAAAAGACGGTACAAACTATTATTTATCGGGAGGTTTTCTTGATCAGGAAGGAATTCTTTTAGGTTCAGGTTTGAAAAGATATACAATGCGTTTGAATTTAGATTCTAAAGTTAAAGATTGGCTAAAGGTTGGAGCTAATTTAAATACTGGTATAACAAACGAAAATATTACAATTAATCAAAGTTTTACTGGTTTGATTTCTAATACTTTATTGCAAGCTCCAGATATTCCTGTTAGAAATATTGATGGATCATATGCAACAGCTCCATTGAATGCAAACTTTACAACTTATTTTAATCCAGTTGCAGAAGCTCTTACTAAAGATAGTAAATTGATAAGAAAAAACTTTTTAGGAAATGTATATGCTGAAATGAGTTTAGCAAAAGGATTAAAGTATAGAATTGAACTTGGAGCTAATACAGAGTTTTCTGAAAATACCGAGTTCAGACCTTCATCAGAGCCTTTGCGAAATGCTGTTGCAGATTTGAATGAAAGAAGACAGAACTGGTATTCAACGAATTTAAAAAACTTATTAACTTACGATTTTAGTTTAGGTGAGAAAAATAAGTTTACACTTTTAGCGGGACAAGAAGCTAATGATAGTCATTGGGAAGGAATTATAGCTAGTGCACAAGGATTTCAAACCAATGATATTTATGGATTAAATTTATCTGATCCTGATAACAGAATTGTAGATAGCTATAAAGGTAGTCAATCAATTTCTTCGCTTTTTGGTCGTTTTATTTATGATTTTGATAATAAATACAACATCTCAGCTTCAATCAGACAAGACGTTTCTTCTAAATTTGATCCAACAACTGATAACCAAAAAGGAGTATTTGGTGGAGTAGCTGCATCTTGGAAATTGTCTAGTGAGAAATTTATGGAAAATACGCGTAAATATATAGACAACATAAAACTTAGATTAGGTTACGGGGAAACTGGAAATCAACAAATTCCTAATAATGCCTATAGTGCTTTACTTGGTCAACAAAATTCTGGTCTTGGTGCTGGATTCTTACCTTCAAATTTTCCAAATCCTGCTTTAACTTGGGAGTCGCTAAATCAAACCAATTTTGGACTTGATTTTACTCTACTAGACTCAAGGTTTTCATTTAGTTTGGATTTATATAAAAAAGTATCGGAAGGATTTTTATTTCAAGTACCATTGCCTTTATACTTAACAGGTGGCGGTGGACAATATGGTGGTATTTCTGCTCCATTTTCAAATTTAGGAGAAATGGAAAACAGAGGTTATGATATTACAGTTGGATATACTACAAAAGGAGGTAAAGATTTTTCTTGGAATTCAACACTTGTATTTTCACATTATAAAAATGAATTAACTGAACTTGTAAGTGGTTTATCATTAATCACAGAAATTAACACAAATGGATATTTACCTGTATCTGCAACAAATACAGTAGTAGGAAATCCAATAGGTCTTTTCTATGGATACCAAACAGATGGTATTTTTAATAGTTTAGATGATTTGAATGCCGCTCCACTTCAATTTGGACAAACGGTTGGAACTGCTTCCGGACAAACTTATTTGGGAGATTACAAATATAAAGATGTTAATAATGACGGTGTTGTGGATACAAACGACAGAACTTTTATTGGTAACCCACATCCGGATTTCACATTTGGATTTACAAACAATTTTAAATACAAAAACTTTGATTTGTCAATATTTCTTCAAGGTTCTTATGGAAATGATATTTTGAATTTAACAAGAAGAAGTGGTACAGCCAACTCAATATTAGGTCAAAATTTATTTGTTGAATCGGCAAACTATTGGACACCAACAAACACTAATACTGATATTCCAAGACCTATAAATCTTGAAAACAACACTAACTATAACATTTCTGACCGATATGTTGAAGATGGTTCTTATTTAAGAGTTCAAAATCTAACTTTTGGTTATAATTTACCTCAAGATTTAATTTCTGTTATTAAAATGTCTCGTGTGAGATTATATGCTAGTGTACAAAATCTATACACTTTTACAAAATATTCAGGATATGATCCAGAAATAGGTTCTTTTAATCAAAGTCCACTTTTATCAGGAATTGATAATGGTAGATATCCATCACCAAGAACTTATTCTTTTGGAATTAATGTAGAATTTTAAAAAAAAATGAAAATGAAAAAAATTATTAACACTTACAAGTTGTTTTTAGTAGCAACTCTTTTCTTAACGCTGGGTTCATGTGAAGATGAATTTACAAACAGACCTCCAGAAGATGGAATAAGCTTAGATGCTTACTATAGTTCAAACGAACAAGTAGCAAGTGCTACTAATGGAATGTACAGTAGAACCTGGTTTCAATTTGAAAACAAATTTATGTGGGCAGTTTCTGAAGTTGGTTCGGGAAATATGTATACAGGTTCTGCTGATGTAAATGCAATGAGAACATTTGCTATAAACGGAAGCGATACCGAATTAGTGAATGGATGGAGTTCAATGTGGGCAAATGTTGCACAAGCTAATGCTATTATCAACTTTTTATCTTCAAGAGTTGGACCAGCAGTTGATGAAGACGTATTACAGAATACTATTGGACAAGCTTATTTCATGAGAGCAACAGCCTACTTTTATTTAGTTAGACTTTGGGGTCCAGTTCCGATTATAGAAAATAATCTTAATTACACTTCATCTCCAGTCATTAATACAAATAGAGTTGAAGATATTTATACCTTAATTGAAAGAGATTATCTTGCTGCAATTGATCGTTTGTATGAAAAAAACAGAGGAACAAATTATGCTGAAAATGGTAGAATTTCCAAAGGTTCTGCTAAAGCAATGTTAGCTAAAGTATACCTGTATGGAAAAAAATATGCTGAAGCTAAACAAATGGCTGAAGAAGTAATCAGTAGTGGTGAATTCAAACTTTATGGCGGACCATCATTGCCTTCTAAAACCTATGCTGACATATTTACTTATGGTAACAACAACAATGAGGAGTCAATTTTTGCTTTTCAATGGAAAACGGATGGAAGATATGGTTCTGGAAATAATTGTAATACACAATTCGGAATTAGTACTCCACAAATTACTACTTCAAATGCTTCATATGGAGGCGTTTTCGCTCCATCCCAAGATTTAATGGCAGCTTATGAACCAGGCGATTTAAGAAGAAAAGCGACAATAATGCTTCCGGGCGACTCTTATCCTGAGGTTAAAGTTCTATTGGCTGGCGGAGCATTTGGTACATTAACTGTTCCTGCCGCAGATCAAATTGGAGGTCAAAATGCTGGAGCTGCCATAAAAAAATACTGTATTGGCATAGTAAACGGAGCAAATACTGGTCAAGTAGATGAATGGGGAATGATGGAAAATGTGACTTACATTATGCGTTATGCGGAATTATTACTTATACATGCAGAAGCAACACTAGCTGGTGGTGGAAGTACTTCTGATGCTGGAGCATTAGCATCATTTAATGCAGTTAGAAATAGAGCTGGATTATCTTCTCTTTCCTCAATAACTTTTAATGACATCTTCAAAGAAAGAAGATTAGAGTTAGCATTTGAAGGTGACTATTGGTTTGATTTGGGTAGATTGCCAAGAGCGCAAGCCATTTCAATTATGGCAGCACAAAACAGAGGAAATAGATTTGCTGCCGAGTATTATACTCCTGAAGAGGGTGATTTCTTATTGCCTTATCCTGACAATGATGTTGCTAAAAACCCAAAATTATTGGAGCCTCCAGTTCCTTATGATTTTAATTAAAAAAAACATATAGATATGAAAAATTTTAAAATTAAATATTTGTTTCACTTTTTACTATTAACATCAATAGTAACTAGTTTTATTTCATGCTCTGATGATGATAACTCCTCTCAAGGTGCTGCTCCAGTTATTGAAAGCGTTAGCGCAGCGGTAGATATTGATGGAAATCCTGTAGAATTAACTCCAACAACAATAGGTTTTGCAGACAATGTATATATCATTCAAGGTTCTGGATTTAAAACCGTTCAAAAAGTTTTCTTTAACGATACTGATACTTATTTTAATCCAACATTGGTTACTGATAATACAATTATTGTAACAATTGATAGAGACACACCTTATGCAAATGCTTCAAATGAATTACGTGTAGAAACATTAAACGGAATTGCAACTTTTGATTTTGTTGTTGCACCACCAGCACCATTAGTAACTAGTTTTAATTCTATAAATGCTAATGACGGTGATACTATAACTGTATATGGTTCTTTCTTTTTAGATCCAACGGTAACTTTTGGAACGACTCCAGCAACCGTAGTTTCTAATACGTTAACTGAAATTGAAGTCATTGTTCCAGCGGGTTCTTTTCATAAGTATGTTACAGTAACCACAATTTCAGGTTCTAGTACAAGTTCTCAAGCAGTTGGGACTGCAATTTATGATGATGTTGCCGCATCATTTGTAGAAAATTATTTAGGACCATGGGATGGAAGTGGTTTTGTTCCAAATACAGAATTTAAAGTACAAGGAGAGAGTTCTATTGAAGCAAATTATTCTGGTTATACCGGATTTAAATTTCCTATGTATGGCGCATCTCCTTCAACAACAGGTTATAGAGGTATTCGCGTTTCGTTAAGAAGCACAAAAGAAACAGGGAAATTTAAAGTTGTCTTAAATAATAATTATGGCGCTGGGAAAGAAGTTTCTTTTACGAACCAATGGACTACTTTTGTTATACCTTTTTCCGAGTTAGGTGGAGCTCCAGCTACGATAAACGAAATTGTTTTTCAAGAATTTAACAATGGTGGTGGCGACAAACTTTACATTGATGATGTAGGTTTTGTATTAAATTAAAAAATTGAGTTTGGTTATAATTTTTTTGCAGAAACCCTGAATGCTAAATCAGGGTTTCTTTTTATCTTTTTTTTATGAAAAAAATAACAATATCTATTACAGTTTTTTCCTTTTCTATAATTGCTTTTGGTCAAGGAAATACACACAAACAAGAAACTGGAAAGTTTGAAGGTTTAGCCAATACGCCGCCTATGGGTTGGAATTCTTGGAACACTTTTGAAACTCATATCGATGAAAAATTGGTCAAAGAAACTGCCGATATTATGGTCGCTTCAGGCATGAAAGATGCGGGTTACTCTTATATTGTTCTTGATGATGGGTGGATGACAAGAGAACGCGATAAAAACGGAGATTTAGTTCCCGATCCAGTAAAATTTCCATCTGGAATGAAAGCTCTTGTTGATTATGTTCACTCAAAAGGATTAAAATTTGGATTGTACAATTGTGCCGGAACAAAAACTTGCGCAGGTTATCCAGGATCGCGTGGTTATGAATATCAAGACGCTCGATTTTATGCTAGTTTAAATATTGATTTTTTAAAATATGATTGGTGTAATACCGAAGGAATTAATGCAAAAGAAGCCTATACAACCATGAGTAATGCCCTGAAAACAGCTGGAAAACCAATTGTCTTTAGCTTATGCGAATGGGGTGACAATCAACCTTGGAATTGGGGGAAACCAATTGGAAATTTATGGAGAATTTCTGGAGACATTAGTCCGTGTTTTGATTGTGAAGACAATCACGGAACATGGTCTTCTTGGGGTTTTATGAAAATTATTGACATGCGAAAAGACATCCGTAAATTTTCTGGACCTGATCATTGGAACGATTTTGACATGATGGAAGTTGGAAACGGAATGACTTTGGCCGAAGATAAATCGCATTTTGCCATGTGGGCAATGATGGCGTCACCGTTAATTGCTGGAAACGATTTTAGAAAAATGTCAAAAGAGACATTGTCAATTTTAACCAATAAAGAATTGATTGCAGTTAACCAGGATAAACTAGGAATTCAAGGATTTAAATATGCTGATGAAAATGGATTAGAAACTTGGGTAAAACCATTATCTGATGGTAACTGGACAATAACGTTCTTAAATAGAAGCAATGTTGCAAAAAAAGTTAATTTCGATTGGAATAAAAATACAATTAAAGATGCCGATTTTGGACATGAATTAAATCCATCAAAAGAAGTTTATAAACTAAAAGACTTATGGAAAAATAAAGAAGTTGGAACAACAAAAAAAGCATTTATTTCAGATATTGCTCCACATGATGTCATTACTTTAAAAATCTATAAATAAATCATTATGAAAATAAAAATTATCATTTTATCTCTACTGTTTTCAGTTTTTTCAAATGCGCAATTTGTTAAAAACCATGGACAGTTAAAAGTAGAAGGCACTCAATTAGTTGACCAAAATAATAAGCCAATTATGCTTCGCGGTATGAGTTATGGTTGGCACACTTTCTGGCCAAGATTTTATAACAAAGAATCTGTTAAATGGTTAAAAAATGATTTTAAATGTAATGTGGTTCGTGCTGCAATGGGAATAGAACAAGGTGATAGCTGTTATATAAAGCAACCTGAATTTTCAAAGAGAAAAGTAAAAGCGGTTATTGATGGTGCAATTAAAAACGATATTTATGTAATCGTAGATTGGCACAGTCACAACATCAATTTAAAAGAAGCAAAAATATTTTTTGATGAAATTTCAAAAGAATATGCCGGATTTCCAAATATTATTTATGAGATTTTCAATGAGCCTGATGATGAAACTTGGGAACAAGTAAAAGCTTATTCGGAGGAAATCATTAAAGTAATTCGAAAGAATGATAAAAAAAATATCATTTTAGTTGGTTGTCCAAGATGGGATCAAGACATTCATTTGCCAGCAGCAAATCCTATAAAAGGTTTTGATAATTTGATGTATACGGTGCATTTTTATGCTGCAACTCACGAAAAATGGTTGCGAGACAAAACAGATGAAGCCTTAAAAACAGGTTTGCCAATTTTTGTTTCAGAATCAGCTGGAATGGAAGCAACAGGCGATGGTCCTCTGAACATGAAAGCTTGGCAGGAATATATCGATTGGATGGAAGAAAAAAAAATCAGTTGGATTACATGGTCTGTTTCCGATAAAGATGAAACGTGTTCAATTTTAAAAAAATCAGCTAGTTCATTTGGAAATTGGAAAGATGAAGATTTAAAAGAATCGGGTTTGAAAGTCAGAGAATTTCTTAAAAAGTATAACATAGAAAAATAATATTTTGAAAAATAACTTGTAGATATCAATATTCGTTGTATATTTGCACCCGAAACATCGCGGGATAGAGCAGTAGGCAGCTCGTCGGGCTCATAACCCGAAGGTCACAGGTTCGAGTCCTGTTCCCGCTACAAAAAAAGCCATTCAGAAATGAGTGGCTTTATTTATATTGAAATGGATGAGTTTGTTGTATATGTTTTATACTCAAAAGAACATGGTAAAACATACATAGGTTTTACTTCTAATTTGATTGAACGATTTAAATCTCATAATTTTTTGAGTAGTAAAGGTTACACAGTTAAATTTAGACCTTGGGTTGTAATACATTTGGAATATTTCTCATCAAAAACTGAAGCTTTAAAAAGAGAAAGACTCTTAAAAACAGGAAAGGGCAGAGAGTTTGTAAAGGGAATTATTTCCAATTTATAAATTTTTGGGCTCATATCCGCCGCGGCGGACACAGGTTCGAGTCCTGTTCCCGCTACAAAGAAAGTCATTCAGAAATGAGTGGCTTTATTTTTTTACAATAAAACGAATTTATGAAAAGAGTTATTGAGTACAGAAAGTTACTAGAAGTTGACAAAAACGTAACTTTAAAAGAGTTAAAAACCATTTACAGAAACTCGATGAAAGATAATCATCCTGACAAGTTCGTAAATGATGAAGAAGGAAGAAAAAATGCAGAAGAAGTTAGTAAAAACATCATTGCAGCGTATCATTTTTTAGTAAGTATTTCAAATGAAACACTGGAAAAAAATCTACCAGAATATCAAGAAACAACAACAAAATTTAATATTCATGATTTTTATTATGAAAAGCAGACGTTGTTTGTTACCTATTTAAATGGAGTTTCATACGAATATATAGGTGTTCCAAAAAATATTTATGTAAAAATGGTCAATGCTGAATCGCCTAACCGATTTGCTAAAAGACACATTTACGGAAATTTTATTTACAGAAAATCAGGCGAAGGAACTGAAGAGTAGACGATTAACCTTTTTTTAAATAGAAACTTACACTTAGTTAATTAACTTTGTAAAAAAAATAAAATGTCACACAAAGCAGGTTTTGTTAATATAATTGGTAACCCAAATGTCGGGAAATCAACGCTAATGAATGCATTTGTTGGCGAAAGATTATCTATAATTACTTCAAAAGCACAAACAACTCGTCACCGAATCTTAGGAATTGTAAATGGTGATGACTTTCAAGTTGTTTTGTCCGATACGCCAGGAATTATAAAGCCTGCGTATGAAATGCAAAAATCTATGATGGATTTTGTAAAATCTGCCTTTGAAGATGCTGATGTTTTGATTTATATGGTTGAAATAGGTGAAAAAGAATTGAAAGATGAAGATTTTTTTAATAAAATAATTCATTCTAAAATTCCAGTTTTATTGCTTTTGAATAAAATTGATAAATCAAATCAAATCGAATTAGAAGAGCAGATTGATTTGTGGGCAACTAAAGTCCCAAATGCGGAGATTTTTCCAATTTCGGCTCTAGAAAATTTCAACGTAAAAGAGGTTTTTGCCCGAATCTTAGACTTACTTCCTTTATCTGAACCATATTATCCAAAAGATGCGTTGACGGATAAACCAGAGCGTTTTTTTGTAAACGAAACCATTCGTGAAAAAATTCTTTTAAATTATGATAAAGAAATTCCATATGCTGTAGAAATTGAAACAGAAGAATTTCTTGAAGACGAAAAAATCATCCGAATTCGTTCGGTAATTATGGTAGAACGCGATACCCAAAAAGGGATTATTATTGGTCACAAAGGTGCTGCATTGAAAAAAGTGGGAATGCAATCTCGTGAAGATTTAGAAAAGTTTTTTGGAAAACAAATTCACATCGAGTTGTATGTAAAAGTCAATAAAGATTGGAGAAGTAATGCCTATCAACTTAGACGATTTGGGTACAACCAAAAATAATTTACCCAAAAAATTATTTTAAACATTTAAATCTGAAACCTTTAAACAAAAGGTTACCTTTGCAAAAAATTAAAAATAAAAAAGATAGCGATAATTACTTTTATGCTCTATTTCCTAAATCTAATATCTTAAATCTAATAGTTAATATCAAAATGAACAATATTGTAGCCATCGTAGGAAGACCAAACGTAGGGAAATCAACCTTTTTTAATCGATTAATCAAAAGAAGAGAGGCGATTGTTGACTCAGTTAGCGGTGTAACTCGTGACCGAAATTATGGAAAAAGTGAATGGAACGGAAAAGAATTTTCAGTTATTGACACTGGTGGTTATATTAAAGGTTCAGAAGATATTTTTGAAGCAGAAATTCGTCGTCAAGTTGAATTAGCTATAGATGAAGCTGATGCAATTATTTTTGTAGTTGATGTTGAAGAAGGAATAACTCCTATGGATGCTGAGGTTGCAAAACTATTACGAAAAGTAACGAAGCCAATTCTACTTGCGGTTAATAAAGTCGATAATGCCATGCGTGAAAAAGACGCTATCGAATTTTATAATTTAGGTCTTGGCGAATATTTTACCATTGCCAGCATTAGCGGAAGCGGAACAGGTGAACTTTTAGATAAATTGGTTGAAGTTTTACCAGAATTGCCAGAAGTTACAGAAGAAGAAAATCCATTGCCAAGATTTTGTGTCGTTGGAAGACCAAATGCTGGAAAATCATCTTTTATCAATGCTTTGATTGGCGAAGATCGATTTGTTGTAACTGATATTGCTGGAACAACTCGTGACTCAATTGATACAAAATACAATCGTTTTGGTTTTGAATTCAACCTTGTTGATACTGCTGGAATTCGTAGAAAAGCAAAAGTAAAAGAGGATTTAGAATTTTATTCAGTAATGCGTTCGGTTCGTGCTATCGAGCATTCTGATGTTTGTATTCTCTTAATTGATGCTACACGTGGTTTTGAAGGGCAAGATCAAAGTATTTTTTGGTTAGCTGAAAAGAACCGAAAAGGCGTAATTATTTTGGTAAACAAATGGGATTTAGTAGAAAAAGATACTATGTCAACTCGAGATTATGAAAACAAAATCAAAGAAGAATTACAACCTTTTACAGATGTGCCGATTTTGTTTATTTCTGCATTAACCAAACAACGTTTACTAAAATCATTAGAAGAAACGGTTAAAGTTTTTGAAAACAGAAAACAACGTATTCCAACTTCAAAATTCAATGATTACATGTTGAAAGTCATTGAACACATGCCACCGCCAGCATTAAAAGGGAAATATGTAAAAATTAAATATTGTATGCAGTTACCAACACCAACACCTCAGTTTGTGTTTTTTGCTAATTTGCCACAATATGTAAAAGAACCATACAAACGTTTTCTTGAGAATAAAATTCGTGAAAACTGGGATTTTTCAGGAGTTCCGATAGATATTTACATCCGTGAAAAATAAATAAATGTTAAATTTTCGTAAGATTTTTTAACATTACACAATAAAATTATTATTTAGCCGTTATTTAGTTTTTAAACTAACCTAACAGCTAAATTTTTTTTATGCCTAAACCATTTTATTTATTTTGTACATTACTTTTTAGTTCTTTTCTTTTTTCCCAAAACACAATTACTCTTAAAGGGAAAGTTATTGACCCAACAACCAAAATGCCTATCGAATCGGCTACGGTTTATTTAACTTCGGTGAAAGACTCATCCGTCGTAGATTACACTATCACTAATAAAACGGGTAACTTTGATATTAAAGTTCGGAAAAGTGATAAACCAATCAATCTTAAAGTATCATTTGTTAGTTACCAAGATTTTGTTGAAACCATTGCCAATTTATCAACAGATAAAGATTTTGGAACAATTGAATTGAAAGAAATCACCAATCAGTTGAATGAAGTGATTATTAAATCAGAAATTCCGCCAATTCGAATTAAAAAAGACACACTAGAATTTAATGCAGCTTCTTTTAAAGTTGGGGCAGATGCTAACGTGGAAGCTTTATTAAAACAATTACCTGGAGTTGAAATTACACCAGAAGGAAAAATAACTGTCAATGGAAAAGAAGTAAACAATATTTTGGTCAATGGAAAACCATTTTTTGGCAAAGATGGAAAAATTGCTACTCAAAATCTTCCTGCAGAAATCATTGATAAAGTGCAAGTTGTTGATACAAAAACGAAAGCTGAAGAAATTTCAGGTGATGCTTCTGGCTCTGAAGAGAAAACTATTAATTTAACCATTCAAGAAGATAAAAATAAAGGTTTTTTTGGAAAAATAATGGGCGGATTGGGTTCGGATGAACGATATGAATCCAGTTTATTATTGAATTATTTCAAAGGCGAACAAAAGATTAGCGTTTTGGCTTCGTCAAACAATATAAATTCGGTAGGATTTTCAATGGATGAGATTTTTGATAATATGGGTGGCGGAAGAAGTCGCTCTGTTTATTATAATGACGATGGAAGTTTTGGTATCAATAATATGTCTTTTGGTGGTGGAAATCGAGGAATTACGCGTTCCAATATGGTTGGAATTAACTATCAAGACAAGTTTTTAAAGAAAATAGATCAAAGTGGAAGTTATTATTTCACAAATTCTGAAACTGAAAATAACAATAGAACCGATAGAATTAACCTTTTGCCAGAAGGTAGAACATTCACCAACTCAACAGCGGTTACTGAAAATAGCAATAATGGACATAATTTAGGATTGGATTTTGAAATTAAACTAGATTCTACTGCGACAATTTATATCAGTCCAAGTTTTCAAAAAACAAAATCTCAAAGTAGATCTTCTAGAAATCAAGTGACTACCAACGAAGCTTTTGCTGAATTAAACAGTAGTTCCAATGATGATTTTAGTGAAAATGATAATTCTTCCTTTACTACAGAAGCAAGTTTTAGCAAACAATTTAAAAAGAAAAGTAGAGGAATGTCTGTCAACTTTGAAACACAAATCAATAAAAGAGATAATTTCTTAAATACTAATTCGCAAACGCTTTTTGCCGATGCAACACCAGATGATATAAGGAATCAGAATCAATTTGAAAGTGACGACAATAAATTTGTCAAGCTCGAAGTGCGATTTGGCGAACCTTTGACTGATTCCATTCGATTGAGTTTGACTTCTGAAGTTACGTACCGTAAAATTGACAATCAATTAAACACCTTTGATTTTGACAATGGAACCAATACTTATGATGATTTTAATGACACGCAATCTAACGAAACATTTTCAAAAGCAACTACGTTTTTTCCATCGACTGGATTGATTTTGAATAAATCAAAAACGAATGGTAGAATCAACTTTGGACCTGAATTTATAACCTTCGATGCACAATCAAATTATTTGGGATTGGTTACAAACAGAAATAAAAATTATGTTTTTCCAAGAATAAAAGGTTATATCAGTCATACAATCAATAAGTCAAAGTCAATTTATTCGTTCTATGATTTTGGTGTGGAATTGCCTCAAGCAAATCAGGTTTTACCAGTTGAGAATTTATCAAATCCATTGAGTACTTTTATTGGAAACGATAATTTACGTCCAACACAAAGACACAATTTATATTTTAGTTTTAATGATTATGATTACCAATCACGTTCAGGATATTATATTTATTCAGGTTTTAATTTGAGCAAAAATGCAGTAGTTTCTTCAACTATTTTTGATGATAATTTCAAGGCTACAACAACGTATCAAAATGTAGAAAGTGGATATAACTCTTATTTTGGTGTGAATTGGAGTAAATCCATGAAAAAAGAAAAGCGAACGCTTCGTTTTGGTGTTGGAATTAATTTAAACTATGACTTTAGCCAAGGTTTAACCAATGCTGTTTTGTTTGAATCTAAAGGTTTACAACTTAATCCAAAGGTTAACTTGACTTGGAGTATTGATGAGCTGATTACTATTGCGCCAAGTTATCGTTACACCTATTTTAAAACTGATTATAAGAACTATGTGATTGATAATGCCAATAACTTTTTGCACAACGCGAAACTTGAAATTACATCCTATTTTCCAAAGAAGTTTGTACTTGGTTCTGATTTTGGATATACTTACAATTCTAATATTGCTCCTGGTTTCAAAAAAGATTTTTATTTATGGAATGTGAGTTTGGGCTATAATTTTTTTAAAGACCAACTTTTGGCTAAGGTTAAAGTCTACGATATGTTAAATCAAAATCTGAACAATTCACGAACTATAACACCTACAGCAATTATCGATTCTGAAAATACGGTTTTAAGACGCTATGTGATGTTTTCCTTGACTTACAAGCTAGAAAAGTTTGCTGGAAAGAAGAAAGAGAACAATATGATGTTTATGGATTAAAAAGTAAAAATCCGGTCTCAAAAAGACCGGATTTTTTTATTCTTTCCACTTTTGAATTAAGTTCAAAAGACAATTTTTTATTCCTTCAAAATAATTTCCTTTTTTGAATTCTGGAATAATTTTGTCAACCTCTTCTTTGCAGATTTCGTTCGTCAATATGTTTTCTGTTTGTGTTCCAGTGTTAATTCTAAATTTTCTCAATTCGGCAGAAAATACAATGATTAGACCATTATCGTTCTCTTTTTTTCCAACACCATAATAGTTTGATAAATCAAGGCAATATTTATCAAAATCGTCATAAGTTGGATGTATTTCTTTTAAAGTGATTATTGCAATTTCATTGGATGTTTTCTTTTCAAAATCAGTAATAATTTTAGCTAATTCTTCCTTTTGTTTTTCGGTAAAAATGCCTTCAAAATCATTTACCACACCAACACTTTCTGGAAAAACGTTTTGTCCACAATTAATTGATGTAACAAATAGTAACAAGTAAAAATATTTTCTCATAAATATAAATTTTTACCAACCGCCACTTGCTCCACCACCTGAAAAACCGCCGCCGCCAAATCCACCACCAAATCCGCCGCCACCAGAAGAACCGCCAAAACCACCACCAAAACTTCCGCCACCGCTATTTCGTCCAAGACTACTTAAAATAATAATATCAGCTAAGTCAAATCCGCCGCCACCGCGATTTCCTGAGTTTCCACCGCCATTTTTCTTGTTGTTAGCAAAAATGATGATTAGAATAACAATAACAATAAGTATTGGAAAGAAGGGAAAATCACCTTGTTTATTTTGTTTTCTTGTGC
Source organism: Flavobacterium dankookense (assembly GCF_004362665.1). Lineage (GTDB taxonomy): Bacteria > Bacteroidota > Bacteroidia > Flavobacteriales > Flavobacteriaceae > Flavobacterium > Flavobacterium dankookense. The sequence continues at coordinate 191,051 of NZ_SNXR01000015.1, forward strand.
CTTTGTATTTGCCTTTTACAACTTCAATAATAGCATCAGCGCCTTTGTCTAAACCTTTGTAAAAACTTCCAGCTTTAAATTCAGGAGTAATTACATAATCGATAATTTGTCCGCAAGTTGCAGCAATAAGTTTGTCTTCTAATCCATATCCTGGTCGAATGCTTATTTTTCTATCATTTTTTGCAACAAGAATAAAAACACCATTGTCTTCTTTGGCTTGACCAATTCCCCATTTTTGTGCCCAATTAGTAGAAACAACATCGATACTTTCTCCTTTTAAATCCAAAATAGTAGCCACAACAATTTGAGTTGTTGTACTGTCGGAATAGCGAATTAGCTTTTCTTCTAGTTGAATTTTTTCCTCAGGACTTAAAAGATTAGCAAAATCATAAACTGAGGTTTGCTCTTTTGGTTTTTCAGGAATTGTAAATTGTGAAAAACCAGAAAGCGAAGTAAATAGTAAAAAAATCAAAAACGTTGTTTTGAAAATTTTAGAATTCCTAATTTGCAATTCGTAATTCATAATTCTCATAATTCGTCTTTGGATATTTCGTTTGACAGTTCATTTTTATCGCCTTCTTGATAAGGGAAATACTTTTGTAATTGTTCGCCAGCTCGTTGAATTCCTTCCACTAAACCTTGTTTGTAATTTCCCTCTTTAAAGTTTTTTACCATGACATCTCGAGTGCAATCCCAAAAATCATTTGGAACGACATCATTAATGCCTTTGTCACCACAAATTACAAAGGTTTTATCTTTTACTGCAAGGTAAATTAAAACGCCGTTTTTGAGTTCGGTTTCGTCCATTTTCAATAAATGGAAAACTTCCATCGCGCGTTCATACGCATCAATGGAAGTCTTTTTTTCTAAATGTACTCTAATTTCACCCGAAGTATTTTTTTCGGCCACGCGAATAGCTTCAACAATTTCTTGCTCTTCTTCTTTGGTTAAAAAATCTTCTACTTTTGACATTGTCTTAAATTAGAATTTTACTTCTACTGGTTTTTCTGCTCCTTCAACGGCTTGAAAATAAGCTTTTTCTTTGAAACCAAACATACCAGCAAACATTGAATTAGGGAAAGTTTTAATATGTGTATTATATGGTTTAACCGCTTCGTTAAAACGAGTTCTTGCTGTTAAAATTTGATTTTCAGTACTTGCTAATTCTCTTTGTAAATCAAGAAAGTTTTGGTTTGCTTTTAAATCTGGATAAGCTTCAACGGTTACTAATAATCTTGATAAAGCTGATGAAACACCACTTTGTGCTTTGTTGAATTCAGCCAATTGTTCTGGTGTAATGTTAGTTGGATCAACAGTTACCGATGTTGCTTTTGAGCGTGCTTCTATAACAGCAGTTAATGTTCCTTTTTCAAATTCGGCAGCACCTTTTACAGTGTTTACTAAATTTCCAATTAAATCATTTCTTCTTTGGTATGACGTTTGAACATCACCCCAACTTTGCTCAACAGTTTGGCCCAGTGTAACTGCAGTATTATTAATTCCTTTAACCCAACTGTAAATTGCGAAAATTACAACTGCTCCAATAATCCAAGGTAAAAATTTTTTAAAATCCATTTTTGTTTAATTTAAAGTTTATTATTAGTTTTTTAGTTTATTTAATTGTTACAACTGATTTTTTATAGCAGTCAGTTGTGCTTTTACCGCTTCGAGTTTACTAATGATTTCAAATTTATCAAGTGTTTTTTTCTGACCTTCTTTCAGATGCGTTTTTGCTCCTTCCAATGTAAATCCACGTTCTTTAACCAAGTGATAAATCAATTGTAGATTTTTCACATCTTCGGGAGTGAACATTCGGTTGCCTTTTGCATTTTTCTTCGGTTTTAGAATATCAAATTCTTTATCCCAAAAACGAATTAGCGACGCATTTACATCAAATGCTTTGGCAACTTCGCCAATGCTGTAATATCTTTTTCCTTCCTGTAAATTTACATTCATAGTTTTATCTTTAATCTGAAATCAAAATTCATTATTCTTAAATCGTTAATCAAGCGACTGATTTTCCTGATTGGCTAATTTAGATATAATTGAATATTCTGCCGCAGAAATGTTTCCATAATAAAAATTAATTGGGTTCACGGGTTTACCATCTTTGTGAACTTCATAGTGCAAATGTGGCGCTTCACTTCGACCTGTGCTTCCAACATAACCAATAATATCACCACGTTTTACTCGTTGTCCAGCTTTGCATTTGTATTTACTCAAATGACCATAAAGCGTTTCATAACCATATCCATGCTGAATAACAATGTGATTTCCATAACCCGAAGCGGTGTTGTCTGCACGTTTTACAATTCCATCGCCAGTGGCAAAAATCGGTGTTCCAGTTGGAGATGTAAAATCCATTCCTTGGTGCATTTTTCTCGCTTTCGTAAACGGATCACTTCGATATCCAAAACCTGATGCCATTCGTTTTAACTGCTCATTTTTAACAGGTTGAATAGCTGGAATTGCGGCTAATAATTTGTTTTTTTGTTTTGCTAAAGCCAAAATTTCGTCCAACGATTTTGACTGAATTGCCAATTCTTTAGATATAACATCTACTCGTTTTGAGGTGTTTATAACCAATTCAGAGTTGTTGAAACCTTCTAATTCTTTGTACCTATTTACACCGCCAAAACCCGCTTTTCGTTGTTCTGTTGGGATTGGTGACGTGTTAAAATAAGCTCTGTAAATATTATTATCTCGCTCTTCAATCGATTCCAAAACTTCATCAATTTGTTCCATTTTTTTATTCAAAATCGAATACCGAAGCTTCATCGTTTCAATTTCTCTCGCTTGCAATCGGTCTTTTGGCGTTTCAAAATATGGCGTATTCAATAAAACCACAAAACACAAAAATCCAAACAACGCCGATGACAACAAAAACAAACCAATATAACCCAATTTCTTGGAGAGTTTTGGTTTTATTTTGCGGTAAGCCAAACTTTCGGTATCGAAATAATACTTTACTTTTTTCGCCATCTTTTATTTTATACTATTTTTGTGCAGGTTTTAAAAACAATGGTTATACGAACAAATTTAACAAATGTTTCAATTAATCCTTAAATTTAATTTGAACTTGTTTCAAATTTTACTGTCAATCCCAACTTGATTGACATAAGGAGCGAAACATTCGGGCTTTTTCAATAAACCATTTTCCTGCTTTTCGTTGCAATCTTTTTTTGAGTTATCACTCAAAAAAAGGATTTCCACTTCAATCAGGGCTAAAAAGTAAACCATTTTAAATCTAATAATCTAAAGATCTAACAGTCTAATAATCTAAAATGAAATCACAAGACATTCGTAAAGCCTACCTTAATTTCTTTGAATCAAAAGGACATTTAATCGTTCCATCGGCACCAATCGTGCTCAAAGACGATCCAACCTTGATGTTCAACAACTCGGGAATGGCACAATTCAAAGAATACTTTTTAGGAAACGGAACGCCAAAAAGTCCACGAATAGCCGATACGCAAAAATGTCTTCGTGTTTCAGGAAAACATAACGACCTTGAAGATGTAGGTTTTGATACGTACCATCACACCATGTTTGAAATGCTTGGAAACTGGTCGTTTGGCGATTATTTCAAGAAAGAAGCCTTAGCTTGGGCTTGGGAATTTTTAACCGAAGTGTTGAAGTTAGACAAAGACCGTTTGTACGTTTCTGTTTTTGAAGGAAATCCAGCCGAAAATGTTGCTTTCGACCAAGAAGCTTGGGATATTTGGAAACAATACGTTCCAGAAGACCGAATTATTTTAGGAAATAAAAAAGACAATTTTTGGGAAATGGGCGATCAAGGTCCGTGTGGTCCATGTTCTGAAATTCATATCGATTTGAGAACTGATGCTGAAAGAGCTGCTGTTTCTGGAAGAGATTTAGTAAATGCCGATCATCCGCAAGTGGTAGAAATTTGGAACAACGTTTTCATGGAGTTCAACCGTAAAGCTGATGGTTCGTTAGAAAAACTACCAGCACAACACGTTGACACCGGAATGGGATTTGAGCGTTTGTGTATGGCAATGCAAAATGTAACTTCCAATTATGATACGGATGTTTTTACACCACTAATTGAAAAAGTAGAACAAATTACAGGATTAAAATATACTTCAAACGAAGTTAAAAACGTTTCAGAAGAACAAAACAAAACTAACATCGCAATTCGTGTAATTGTAGATCACGTTCGCGCTGTGGCTTTTGCTATTGCCGATGGACAACTTCCTTCAAATACTGGCGCAGGTTATGTAATTCGTAGAATTTTGCGTCGTGCGATTCGTTACGGATTTACATTTTTGAATACTAAAGAACCTTTTATCAATAAATTGGTTGAAGTTTTAGCGAATCAAATGGGCGAATTTTTCCCAGAAATTAAATCGCAACAACAATTGGTTACCAATGTGATTCGTGAAGAAGAAGCTTCGTTTTTGAGAACTTTAGATCAAGGTTTGCAATTATTAGATAAAGTAGTTGCTGAAACTAACGGAAATGAAGTTTCAGGAGCGAAAGTTTTTGAATTGTACGATACATTCGGATTTCCAAAAGATTTAACAGCGTTAATTCTGAAAGAAAAAGGATTTTCATACAACGAGTCAGATTTCGAATCTGAATTACAAAAACAAAAAGCGCGTTCTCGTGCAGCATCAGAAGTTTCAACCGAAGATTGGTCAGTTTTAATTCCAGGAAATGTGGAAACATTCGTTGGTTATGACCAAACAGAAAACGAGGTAAAAATCACTCGTATTCGTAAAGTAGATTCTAAAAAAGACGGAATTTTATACCAAATAGTTTTAGATAATACCCCATTTTATCCAGAAGGTGGAGGACAAGTTGGAGATAAAGGAACATTAGTTTCTGCTAACGAAACGATTGATATTATTGATACTAAGAAAGAGAATAACTTAATTATACATTTTGCAAAACAACTTCCAGAAAATATTGAAGTTGATTTTGTAGCAAAAGTAAATACTGATTTACGAACTTCAACTTCTAAAAATCACTCGGCTACGCATTTGATGCATTTGGCTTTGAGAAACATTTTAGGAACGCATGTGGAGCAAAAAGGTTCGTTGGTAAATCCGAATTATTTGCGTTTTGACTTTTCGCATTTTTCTAAAGTTTCTGATGACGAATTACGTCAGGTTGAAGCAAGTGTAAACTCTCAAATTGAAGCACAATTGCAATTGGTAGAACACAGGAATATTCCAATAAAAGAAGCATTGGAAAAAGGTGCGATGGCATTGTTTGGAGAAAAATATGGTGATTCGGTTCGAATGATTGAATTTGGCGAAAGCAAAGAACTTTGTGGTGGAATTCATGTGAAAAACACGGCTGAAATCTGGCATTTCAAAATTATTTCTGAAGGTGCAGTTGCAGCAGGAATTCGTCGTATTGAAGCTATTACTGGTGATGCTGTGAAAGATTTCTACAAAAATCAAGAAACTACATTAGCTGAAATTAAAGAGACGTTGAAAAATCCGCAAGATATTTTGAAATCGGTAGCTTCATTGCAAGATGATAATGCGAAGTTGAAAAAACAAATTGAGCAATTAGTAAAAGAAAAAGTGGACGGATTAAAAGACAATTTACTTGCAGATTTTCAAGTTATAAACGGAATTAACTTTTTAGCAAAACAAGTTGATTTATCGATGAGTGCAACGAAAGATCTGGCGCAAGCAATTGGAACTTCAAAACCAAATTCGTTTGTGTTTTTAGCTTCTGTTGAAGATAATGCTCCAAATATTCACTGTTATATTTCAAAAGAATTGGTTACCGAAAAAGGATTAAATGCTGGAAATGTAATTCGTGAATTAGGAAAATTAATCGATGGAAATGGTGGTGGACAACCATTTTTTGCCTCTGGAAAAGGAAAAAATGTTGCTGGAATAAAAGAAGCTTTGGAGAAAGTAATTAATTATATTAAATAAAATAAACATGAAAAAAATTATTTTAGGATTACTCATTTTTACAGCTTTTACTACTTCTTGTAGTAGTGATGACGATAATGGTTTGGCTGTAACCAAGCAAAATTTACTTGGAAAATGGTATTTAAAAGGAGGAACAATAAATAATGGAGCTTTTGAAGATTACAACCATGATTGTTCAATTTCAAGAGATTTTCAAGAGTTTTTTGATAATGATATTTTAACATTTAATGGATATAATATTGATTGTGAATTAAATGAAGTTGAGGAATCTAACTGGTATTTAAATGGAAGAGTAATAACAGTTTCGATACCCAATTTTATGGAATATGACATTACTGTTGAAAAGTTAACCAGCAATGAGTTGATTTTGAAACAAGATGGAATTAATGAAGATACTGGTGCTGTTGAAGATGTCAGATATTATATGACAAGAAACTAAAAAAGAAAAACCCTTTCAATTTGCTGAAAGGGTTTTTTTATTATGCTTTTTCTAAAATTCTATTTGGATCATAACCAAAAAGATGATGTTGCTTGATTATCTCTGCAATACCTTTTGGTAAAAGATTTTCCCAACCTGGAGTTCCATTGCTAATCATTTTTAAAACTTCGCGTGAGAAAATTTTTAAGTGGTCTTTATCAAATTCGGTGATGTCGACTACCTTTCCATTATAAGCGAAGAATTTGTATAATTCTTTCATTCTTGGATGAACTTTTAGATTTTGAGAGTTTATGATTTCTCCATTTTCATCTTCCATTGGATATAAGAACACTTTCAAATCACGGTAGAATAATTTTCCAAACGCTTCAAGAATTCCACCACTTAAATGACGATAGTATTTTTCATCAAAAATATCAATTAAGTTGTTTACACCCATCGCTAATCCCATTCTAGCTTTGGTATAACTAGAAAAATATTCAACTACTTTGTAATATTCTTGAAAGTTGGATATCATTACGGTTTGTCCTAACGAACAAAGTAATTCTGCTCTGTCCATGAAATCTCTTTCGTCAATTTCACCTTCAGAACGAAGGTTTGAAAGTGTAATTTCAAAAATTACTAAGGCATTGTCTTTGTCTACTTTGCTTTCGTCAAGAAACATTTTTAATGATTTCTCATACATGTCCATATTTACCTGAGTTACTGGACGGAAACTTCCGCGCAAAGCAAGAATATTTTTTTTGTAAAGTATCGCTGCTGGTAAAATATTTTTACCATCTGGACCAAACATTACCGCATCGGTCATGCCATTTTTCACTAATTGTAAACTCATCAATCGATTGTCAACATTAGCAAATCGTGGACCAGAAAAATTGATAGTGTCAATCTCTAATTGGTCTTTGTCTAAATGGTCATACAAATAACGAAGCAGTTTTTTTGGATCATTGTATTTATAATATGCACCATAAATTAAATTTACCCCTAAAATACCTAATGTTTCTTGTTGCAACTTTGCATCAGTTTCTTTAAAACGAATATGAAGCGTAATTTCATTATACTCTTCATCTGGTTCTACTTGGTATTTTATTCCAACCCAACCATGACCCTTAAATTGCTTTGCAAAGTCAATGGTAGCAACGGTATTTGCAAAACTGAAGAATATTTTATTAGGATGTTTGTCTCTTTTTAAACGCTTTTCAATCAGTTCTACCTCATGGTTTAGCATTTTTTTCAAACGACTTTCCGTAACATATCTTCCGTCATCTTCAATACCATAAATGGCGTCACTAAAATCTTTATCATAAGCAGACATCGCTTTTGCAATAGTTCCAGAACTTCCTCCAGCTCTAAAAAAATGTCTTACCGTTTCTTGTCCAGCGCCAATTTCTGCAAAGGTTCCATAAATGTTTTCATTCAGGTTGATTCGTAAAGCTTTGTCTTTAATTGCAGGAATCTGCTCAATAGCTTTATCACCTTTTAACTTTATGTTTGAAATAATTGTATCCATAGTAATTTATATACTTTGCAAAGTTAGTAAAATAGCTATTTCATAGAAAGATAATTAACCCTATTTTTGTAATTAATTGCTTTAGAAATAAAACCAACAAATTATTTTTATCAAAAACCGTGCTATTATGCAAATCTATTTTCTAGGAACAGGAACTTCACAAGGCATTCCCGTTATTGGTAGTTCACATTCGGTTTGTTTAAGTAATGATGCCAAAGACAAACGATTACGAGTTTCGGTTTGGTTAACTTGGGATGAAAATTCGATAGTGATTGATTGCGGTCCTGATTTTAGACAGCAAATGTTGGTTTCGGGTTGTCAAAAATTGGATGCATTGCTTTTTACGCACGAACATGCTGATCATACCGCAGGGTTAGATGATATTCGTCCTTTTTATTTTAAGCAATCTAAACCAATTCCTGTTTATGCTCATCGTGATGTTTTAGAAAATTTGGCTGTTCGATTTGATTATATTTTTAAAACCGAAAACAAATATCCTGGTGCGCCACGCGTTGAGCCAATTGAAGTGATTAATAATATTCCATTTTTACTTGGTGGAAAAGAAATTGTTCCAATTAATGTCAATCACGGCGGAACGCAGGTTTTTGGTTATCGTGTTGATGATTTCGTTTATTTGACGGATGTGAAATCAATAGATGACGTTGAGGTTGAGAAAGTAAAAAATGCAAAAGTATTGGTTATTAATTGCTTGAGAGAAGAAGAACATCATTCACATTTTAATTTGCAAGATGCTTTAGATTTCATACATTTGGTACAACCTACAAAAGCATATTTAACACATATTAGTCATCTTTTAGGTTTTCACGAAGAAGTTCAAAAACGTTTGCCTGCCAATGTTTTTTTAGCTTATGATAATTTAAAAATTACTTTATAATTTTATATTTTATATGAAAAAATCATTGTTTTTATATTTGTTTATCATTGCTGTTTTGATGAATGTTTTCACCTACAAATATTTTGCTTCAAAAGGTTTAGATGAAGTGAATACTTTGAAAATAGAAAACAAAAAACTAAAAGACAGCACATTAGTAATGTATAATAAGTCGATTGATGATAATTCTTTTTCATTGGAATTTAATGATAGAGCTCAGAATTATTTGAACCAAAATAATCTTGCTGCTTTTTCTGAAAAAGTAAAACAAGCACTTTTGGCATACAATGATGATCCAGCAGGAAATAAATATGTTGATCAAGGTAAAGTTGGCGAACAAAAATTCATCATCAACAAACTAAAAATTTTAAATCACCGTTGGATTATTGCTGATTATAGTAATGGCGAACTTTGGGGCGAAGTACTTATAAAATATTTTGTTGAAGAAGACCAAAGTATAACGTTTCAAACGATGGATAGCTATTTATATCCACAACAATTAAATTAAAAAATGATGAAAAATATACTTTCACTTTTACTAGTTACACTGTTATTTTCTTCTTGTAAATTAACGGATAATCCATCGGTTGAAGAAGCAGAAGAAGTGGCAAATGCTCCAAAAGATACTATTGCAGTTTCTGATAAAGATGAAAACGGATGCTTGGCTTCGGCTGGTTATGTTTGGTCAAAAGTTAATAAGGAATGTGTAAAAGGATTTTCTGGGATTCAATTAAATCCTGCTAATCTAGAAGCAAATGAAGATGAAACCAAAAGCGCTTATGTACTTTTTAGTGAAGATGTTAATCAAGCGGAGGTTTTTTTGCCAAACGATGCCAATTCTATTATACTAACCAGAAAATCGGAAGGAAGTCCTTGGATTTATCAAGATTGGCAACTTATTCCTTGGAAAGGTTATGTGCTTAAAAAAGGGGAAGAAATTAAGTTTTCTGGTGATGCAGAAATTGGACATAAAGTTTTAGGAAGCGATACGGAACAATAAATATTAGATTTTAAATATCAAATATTAAATTTCTAAAATCTGATATTTCATATCTAATCTTCCAGCCATTTCTTAAAATCAAAAAAGTTTTGTGGCGCAACACCATGTCCAACAGGATATTCCCTGTATGTAACATTTATTCCTAAATCTTCTAAAACGGGAATTGATTTTCGAGCCCAATCTACGGGTATAACTTGGTCAACTGTTCCGTGAGAAGCAAATATTCTAAGTTGAGACACATCATTGTTTTTGAAATCATCCACAGCAATTTCAGTATTTAAATAACCGCTCATTGCTACTACTCGTTGTACTTTTTCTGGATACGATAAGGCAACAGCATAACTCAAAATACAACCTTGACTGAAACCAATTAAGGTTACGTTTTTATCGTCAATGGCATAATTGGCAACTAATTCGTCAATGAAATTAGCAATGATGTCTCTTGAAGCTCGAGCTTGACCAATATCAGAGAACTTGTTTTCATCTGCATCAAAATTTATGGCATACCAAGCATAACTGTTATACATCATGTCAAAAGGTGCGCGTGCCGAAATCACATAATAATTATCAGGTAATTCATTGGCAAAAGAAAATAAATCTTCCTCATTACTGCCATAACCATGTAGTAATAGCAACAAAGGATTTTTATCATTTTTAATTTTTGGCTCTCTAACTAAATGATGTAAGGATAAATTCATGGTTCAAAATTAATTTCCAATTCTATTTTTTTCGTCTTCTAAACCAGTATTTCTGTTTTGTGCTCGTTTGATTTGTTCGCTACCAAAGTTATAACTTAAATTAAAACGAACTTGTCGGCTATCACTTCCACCATCGCCACGAATTACTAGATTTGGAAACGTTGCTCGTCCATTCCAAGGTGATGTAAATAAAACATCCGAAAATGCCAATCTAGCCGTTAGTCTTTTGTTCATAAATTGTTTTTGAACAGCTAAGTCTAATGAACCTAATCCTTTGGTTCTGTATGTTCCACCCCAAACGGATGGCGAACTATACCAACCAGAAACTTCTAAATTGAAATTTTTTGGAAGGCTAAAATTGTTTTGACCATAAAAACTAAAAGTTTCTTGTGTTAAGCCCGTAAAAGAGTCGTTCGTCGGAATGTATTTGCTTTGATAAGCGTTAACAGACATATACACATTCCACCATTCTTTCACTTTAAAAGGATAAGAAATACCAAGATTTATTATTTCTTGATTGGCCACATTTCTTGTAATTAAGAAGTTTTTGGTATCGCCAACTGCTTCGGTTACTTGTGCAAAAAAGTCAGTGATATAACTATAACTCAAAGTTGTATTTAAAGTGTATTTATAGGTATGAGAAACTTTGATGTTCGTTGTATATTGAGGTTTTAAAAACGGATTTCCTTTTTGGAACGACAGCTCATCAATTTGATTTTCAAATGGATTTAGCGATTGATAGCTTGGTCTTTCAATTCGACTACTAAAAAGTAAAGCTATTGAATTGTTGTCGTTTGCTTGGTAGGTAATTCCACCACTTGGAAATAAATCAGTATAATTTCTTTTTACTCTTTCATTTTCGTTTTGTTGTGTGCTGATAAGTTTCCCATCTGAATTTGTGTTTTCAACTCGCAACCCAACTTGAAAATTGAACTTTTTATACAAACGATTATAGTTCATGTAAACCGCATTGATGTTTTCATTAAATTCAAATCGATTACTCAGATTGGTATTGAAAATAGGTTCTCCGTTTTCATAATTAAAAACATCAAATGTATTGTCTGTTTTTACCAAAGAAGTTTTAAAACCTGCACCAAATTTCCCTTTGAAAAGACGTTGTTCATAATCACTTTTTAAAGATAAAATATCAATTAAAATCGGAGTGTTTTGCGAATTGATGGATTCGCTTAAAATCATACTTTCAGTATTGTTGTAATAGAAGTTAGGTTGATAATTATTTCTATCACTGTTGTATTTTCCATAATCAAAATCCGAACTAAACGTTGTTCCTGATGTATCTTGGTATCTGTAATTTATGTTGGAATAAAGATTGTAATTGTTGTTGCTTGCATCGCCTTTGGCAATTAAAATACTATCAATAGTTGTGGCGTTAATTTGTTTTATTGGCGTTCTCGTTTTTCCGTTGCTGAACGAATTATTAAAGTTTCCACTAACTACAACCCCAAACGTATTTTTTGAATTAGCATAATAATCATAACCAAATTTTAGATTGTTGGCGTTATTTTCATAAACACTAGTCGAACGAGAATCGAAAAGTGTGTTGCTTTGTTCGCGATAAAGATTTATAAAACCATAATTTCTTCCAAAACGATTACTATAACTTCCGTAAAAATTATTCTTCTTGTTTCTATTATTAAATGAAATGGAATTTACCGAAGTTCCAAATCTACCTACGTTAAAACCAGAACTTATCGTTCCGTTTGTTCCAAAGTTTTTATTCTTTTTCAATTTGATATTAACAATTCCAGCATTTCCAGCGGCATCATATTTTGATGACGGTTGTGTGATGATTTCAACCGCTTCAATGTCTGTGGCTTGTATGGTTTTTAGATAATTTGTCAAATCGGAACCCGATAAAAACGATTGCTTTCCATCGATATAAATTAAAACACCTGATTTCCCTTCAACAATTAAGTTGTCATTATTGTCAATCACAACGCCTGGTGCTTTTCGCAACAATTCAAATCCCGAAGTTCCTGTCGCATTAATGGTGTTTTCTACATTAAAAACCGTTTTGTCTGCCAAGACTTGAACCATCGGTTTTTCTTTTTTGATGACTACTTCTTTAAGTTCTTCAGCACTTTTAGATAAGCGTATGATTGGAACTTCAATATTTTTGTCGATTACATTTAAAGTTGCTGTTGTATAGTTTTGATAGCCTAAGTAACTTACTTTCACATAATAATTACCCGTTTTAATATTGTTAAATACATAACTTCCATTAGCATCCGTAACAATAGCTTTGACTAAAGTTTGACTGTTTTCTGGGTATAATAAAACGGAAATTGTTGGGATTTTTTCACCGTTATCAAGTTCAACTTTCCCAGTTATACTAAAGTTTTGTGCTCCAGCAATACTTGACAACAATAAAAATAAGAAGTATAAATGTTTCATATAAAATGGAGTTTGCTACATTGGTAGGAAACTTTGTTTTTTGTTACAAATTTTTAAATAATTTCTGAAAAATAGTTCCCAAAAGCGGAAGCGAAGTTGTTTTTCCCATTGCTGCCGAAAACAAACCATACATAGCTAAAACCGAAATAAAAATCCACATTGAAGCGGCAATCATAAGGTTTTCAAAATGACTAATAGTAATGCCCAAAGTGATAAATGTAATCGTTAAACCCAATCCTTGACGGATGTGAAACGAAGCAAAACTATTTTTATTTTCGCTATTCATTGAAATGGCGATTAATGGTCCAACGAACAATATATAGCTGATAATAGCTGCTGTTTTTCCTTCTTTTATAATTTGTGGTTCCATTTATAAAACTAATTTCTTTTGATTATAAATTCCAATTGCTTTTCCTTTCATTTTTTGCCCAATGAAAGCACTGTTTTTTGATTTTGATAAAATACTGTCTTTACTAAAGTCCCAATCATTTTTGGTTGTAAACAAGGATAAGTTGGCTGTGTTGCCTTCTGTTATGGGTTGATTTTCAATTCCAAAAATGGTTTTTCCTGCTGTTAGTTTTTCAACTACTTTTTCCAAAGGCAAAACAGTTAATAACGCACCAAAAGCACTTTCTAAACCAATCGTTCCGTTTTTTGCCAAATCAAATTCCATCTTTTTGTGTTCAATATCAATCGGATTGTGGTCAGATGTGATGCAATCTATTGTATTGTCTAAAACGGCTTTAAGTAACGCTTTTTTATCGGCTTCGTTTCGCAATGGTGGTGTAACTTTATAGCGACTGTCAAAGGTTTGTAATTTTTCATCGGTAAATACTAGATGATGTACAGCAACACTACACGTAACGTTCAATCCTTTTGCTTTTGCTTCTTTTATCAACTCAACTGATTTGGCAGTTGAAATGGTTGGAATATGAAGTTTTCCACCTGTGTATTCTAGTAAAAATAAATTCCTAGCTACAATTAATTCTTCAGCAAGTGTTGGAATTCCTTTCAAACCAAGTTGAGTAGAAACTATTCCTTCGTTGGCAACGCCATTTCCTTTAATTGCTTCGTCTTGACAAAATGCGATTAGCAAACCATCAAAATCCTGTGCATATTGCAAACCAATTTTCATCAAATTAGAATTTGACAAACTCTTTGTATAATCTCCAAAAGCAACTGCACCAGCGTTTTTCATATCAAAAAGTTCTGCTAAATCTTTGCCTTCGCTGCCTTTGGTCATTGCACCAATTGGAAACAACTCGGTGGCAAAGCCTTGCGCTTTTTGTTTTACAAAATGAATTTGCGATTGATTGTCAATAATTGGAAACGAATTAGGTTGTAATGCAATGGCTGTAAAACCGCTTTTAGCCGCAACTTCTAGTCCGTTGGCAATGGTTTCTCGGTCTTCAAAACCAGGTTCGCCAAGCGAAACGCTACTATCAAACCAACCTTGTGAAATATGCAATCCTTCAATGCTGATTTCTTTATAATCATCAATATTGGAGATGCTTTTACCTATTTTTTCTATAATTCCATCCTTGATAACCACATCTACTTTTTGATTGTGAAAAGCACTTTGGTTATCAATTATAGTTGCGTTGCGGAGGATTAGGTTCATTTTACAAATTTTTGAATGAGTAATTCTAATACTAAAAAGAGTAGTGTAAGCAGCACAAACCATTTCCAGATTTGCGTATCGGTTCGGTTTGTTTGAATGGTGTTGAACACCGTTTCAATATCGTTGATTTCTTGAAAGTTGGCTGCAATATCTGGATTGGCTAACGACAGATTACTTTCGGTTCTACTGTAATTGAAACCAATATTTTGCACCAAGTTTGTTTTATTATAAATACCAAAATTTCCAGCCGTTGACGGATTTTCGTTAAAGGTCATTTTAACTTTGGTATTCATCATTTGCTGTACAGGAATAAATTTTTCGGTATCGTTTTTTATCTCAATAATTTCATCTTTTGAAAGCGAAGCATCAATTATAAAAGGTTGGTTTTCTCCAATGATAATAGCATTTACACCTGTTTTTTGATTGTTTTTTGCCATGTTGTAAAAAGTCGGAACAATCAGCGGTGAGTTTTGAAAATTACTATTTTCTTTATTGATTGCTGCCGCAAAAACATACACTGAAGCTAATTCATTTTTAACGGAAGTTAGAAAAGCCGTTTGGTCTTCATAAGTTAAAATTGCTGGTGAAGTAGTGCTTACAGCAAATGAATTCTTGGTTGATGGATATTGAAAATTATCAATCTTTTTCTCAAAAACACCGCTAAATAACGGATGATTGAAATTTATTTTAGTTACTTTTTTTTCCGAATTGGTTGCTGCATTCAGTTTAATAGCTCCAAAACCAGCAAGCCAAGTGTTTAAGTTTTGCACATTGCTATTTTGCGCTGGAACGATGACCAAATTACCACCTTTTTGCACAAACGATTTTAACGTAGTTTGCAACGCTTGTGGAATTTCTTGTATTTCATTTAAAACGATAGCGTCTTGTTTCTCCAATGCATTATAATCTAAACTGGATAACTGAAAGTTGTTATAATTAAACTCGTCACTAGTGTAAATTCTCGAAAGATAGTTGCTTTTATCATTTTCGCCTATACTGATTACGTTGGTTTTACTTGGTTTGCTAATGCTGAAATAATACGTATTGTCATACTCTAAACCTTTGTCAAGAATAGAAACATAACCATTAAAATCGGCTTTTGGAATGGTGAAATTGATGGTTTTAGTCGTTGTTTCAAAATTCAAAATGGTTTTTGCCGCGAGTTTCGAATTGTTGTAAAGCGAAATAGGCACTTCTTTGAAATCTTCGCCGTTTGCCGTAAGTTTTACACCAATTTCATAGAAATCATCGAGTGTTTGTTGAATAAAAACGCTGTCAATAGCCACATTATTTTTTTGTTCCGCTTCTGGAAGAACGAACAATACATTGTCTTCTTTTCTAAATCCTTTGGCTTGATTTTCTTTAACGCCAACAGCATCGGTAATGATAATGATGTCTTTATTAAAAGCTGATTTTCTTGCATTTATTTTTGCTAAAATATTATCCAATCGGAATTCGTTGCCGCTGTATTTTAAATTTTGTAATTCTTTTTGAATGGATTTAATATCCGTGTTCCAAAAATTCTCATTGCAAGTGATTAATGAAAAGTTTTGCGCTTCTGGCGTGTGTTCCAATAAATCTTGAACCGCTCTTTTTAGCAATTCGCCATTTTTTCCTTTGGCTTGCATACTGAACGAATTATCTAGAACGATATACATTTCATTGGTAGCTTTTTTACTTTCTTTTGCTGTAAAAAAAGGTTGAGCAAACGCTAAAATTAAAAAGGCTAGGAGTAATAATCGAGTGAAAAGCAACAACCATTTTTTGATGGTGGAACTTTTTCGTGTTTGAATAGATAGTTCTTTTAAAAATTGAACATTGGTAAAATATTCTTTTTTAAAACGACGCAATTGAAATAAGTGAACCAGAATTGGGATAACCAATAAGAAAAGAAAATATAGAATTTCTGGATGTTTGAATTGCATTTTGATTTTCGATTTGTCAAAAATACTACTTTTTATTATTTTGAGTTACGAATTCAAAATTTTAAATTTAAAAAATGCTGTTAACTTTTGAAACACCTATTTTTGCAGCAGTCAAAATTCCACAAATGAAACATTTTTTTACTTTCTTGCTTACATTTTGCTTGTCCCAAATGGCTTTTTCACAAGACAATAAAACCAAGTTACTGATTGGTACTTATACTAACACTTGCAAAAGCGACGGTATTTACATTTATGATTTTAATACCGAAACAGCTGATTTTAAATTGAAATCTTCCTCAAAAAGTATAGTAAACCCTAGTTTTCTAGCGCTTTCTTCGGATAAAAAAACGGTTTATAGCGTTAACGAGAATGGCGATGCGAGTGCGGTAAGTGCTTTTGACTATACTTCAAAAACGAGTAGTTTAAAGTTTAAAAATGCTCTTCCTTCCGAAGGAAATGATCCGTGTCATATCATTACGGATGATAAAAATGTAATGATTGCTAATTATAGCGGTGGTAACATAGCCGTTTTTGGTAAAAATCCTGATGGCAGTTTGTCTAAAGTAAAACAAACGATTAAACATTATGGCAACAGTAGTAATCAACAACGCCAGGAAAAACCGCATGTGCATCAGCTGCATTTTTCTCCAGATAAAAAATACGTTTTAGCAACCGATTTGGGAACCGATTTTATACATATTTATAAGTACGATCAAAACCGCGATGACAAACCATTGGAATTATACAAAGTTAAAAAAGTAAAGGTTGGCAGTGGACCAAGACATCTTACCTTTAGTAATGATGGTAAGTTTGTCTATTTAGTTCAAGAGTTAACGGGTTTGGTTTCGGCGTTTAGTTATCAGGATGGTGAGTTAAATTTGCTGCAAGAAACATCGCTTTTGGAGAAAAAGTTTGTAGGCGAAACCAGTGCTGCTGATATTCACATTTCGCCTGACGGTATTTTTCTTTATGCTACCAATCGTGGAACGGCAAATACCATTTCGTGTTTTAAAATTAAAGAAGATGGAACATTAAAATTAGTACAAACCATCAGCACGCTAGGCAAAGGTCCACGGAATTTTGCTATTGATCCATCGGGGAATTTTTTGCTTGTAGCACATCAGTATTCAAATGAAGTTGTGGTGTTTAGAAGAAATAAAACCAAAGGCACGTTGACCGATACCAATCAAAGAATTAAAGTATGTTCGCCAGTTTGTTTAGTTTTTGAAAACTAGTTTATTTCTTCTTGCGCTTTGCCGCTCTTGTTTTTAAGATGTTTCGGTTGACAGAAGTTCCGGTTTTCTTTTTAGTTTTTGATGGTCCGCCAAGATTGATTTTTTTGTTTTTGGCTGCTTTTTCATGAAACGAAGCACCGCCTTCCAACTTTGGTTTTTTCATCAAAAACTTCATTTGCTTTTTCTTGTCTTTTTCAAATTCCAAAAGTTTTTCGGCAATTTCAACTGTGGATGGAAGTGCTAAAAACGTAATTTCCTTTTCCATCAACACTTCGGCTTCAATTTGAATTTCTTGCTCGTTTGGAACAATTAAACTAATGGCAATACCCGATTTATCCGCACGACCTGTTCTACCAATTCGGTGAATGTATTGCTCTGGAATTTCGGGAAACTCCACGTTGATAACATGAGTAATATCAGAAATATCCAAACCGCGCGCCATCACATCAGTAGTTACGATACCGCGAATTTCTCCTGCTTGAAACGAAGCCATCGTTTGCAAACGATAGTTTTGGGATTTGTTCGAATGAATAACACCAAATTGTTCAGGATAGACTTCTTCAATTTTATCTGCTAGTAAATCGGCCGTTTTTTTATTGTTTACAAAAAGCAACACGCGTTCTAGCTTTTCGTCTTTCAATAATTCAAGGATAAGATTTATTTTCGTCAAAAAGTTAGGAACGTAATAACCCAATTGTTCAATTTTTTCTAAAGGCGTGCCACTAGCTGCCAACGAAACTTCTTCAGGCAAATCAAAATATTCTTCGAGCATGGCATCTACTTCATCGGTCATCGTTGCAGAGAACAAAATGTTTTGACGCTTGTTTTTTAGCATCGATAATATAGTAGTAACTTGGGTTCTAAATCCTTGGTTGAGTATTTCGTCAAACTCGTCGATGATTAGTTTTTGCAAACTGTCAAAACGGATAACATTGTCTAATGCCAAATCCATTGTTCGTCCTGGTGTTCCAACCAAAACGTCAACACCTTGATAAATTGCTTTTTTCTGTGTGTTGATGTTCACACCACCATATACGCCAACGGTTCTA
Organism: Flavobacterium dankookense; assembly: GCF_004362665.1. Taxonomy (GTDB): domain Bacteria; phylum Bacteroidota; class Bacteroidia; order Flavobacteriales; family Flavobacteriaceae; genus Flavobacterium; species Flavobacterium dankookense. Next base: position 209,753 of record NZ_SNXR01000015.1, read on the forward strand.
ACCGACATGAAGCGTGTCAACTTTTCTACTTCTTCTGCTACTTGAACAACCAACTCACGTGTTGGTACTAAAATTAAAACTCTTGGCGAGTCAGTAGCGACAAATTTCCATTGTTTTAAGATAGGCAAGAGGTAAGCAAAGGTTTTTCCTGTTCCTGTTTGTGCAATACCCATTACATCTCTACCCGAAAGTATTGGCGAAAAAGCGCGTTCCTGAATAGGAGTAGGCGTTGTTAGCCCAAGTTCGTCTATGGCTTTTTGTAATGATTTAGGTAAATTGAATTGCTCAAAAGTGGACATGCTATTGCGGATTTTGGCAAAGGTAACAATTTCTAACGGTTATGCGATTTGGAAGTGGGTTTTGTTTGTTTTGGAAGTCAACGGTTAGGTTTTATTCACCTTTGAGAATGAATGTCTTTCTTATTTTTTGAATTTGATTGTTCTAATTGATTTTAAGAATGCTTGTTGATTCTCTTCACTTAAATTAAAACCACTAATTAAAAAACTCACATTCTTTTCCTTGGTCTTAATTTTTTTAAAATAAACCCAGGTTAATCCTGTTCCAACTTTTTTTGGAATTGTTATTTGTGCATTTATATTATTGATTACTTCGAAAGAAGATTTTGTGTTAGATAAATTTTTAAAATTAACAGTATCTGCTTTGCCGTAAAATTTATCTTTATATCGATTAACTTTATCTTCATTTTCTTGATAAAGAAATACACTATCATTAATAATGTAAAACCCTTTGTTAGCCTCAAAATTATTTAAGTTTTTGCCATAATAGAATTGTAAAGTGTCTTTTTTATCAAGTGCTATTTCACCCAAGATAAAATCTGTTTCCCTTTTTTTGATATACTTCCAATTGTTTGGAATTTTCATTGTAAATGAACCAAAATCCATTTCTTGATTACTACTAAAATTTAGCAATAAAAGGACAATAAAAAGAGGGCTTACTATTTTCATTTATTTTTTTTAAGATTTTTGGCTAACTAACTAATAATAACTTTTCATTATTTCAAGTGGGTTTTAAATTTTTCCAGCAAACCCACTTCAAAGCAAATTTAGTAAAAAACGACAACGGTATTACTTGCGTTTCTTTATCTTCCTATAGAATTAAGATAAAGCACTTTATAATTTTTTACCAAGGTCCATCTCTAGTTACATTTACAAATGCTCCGTTGTCTAATCGGTAGGCACCTTTAAACCCAACAAACCAAAAACGGTTTTGTAGGTCTTGGTAAATTTGGAAAGGAAACGGCGAAAAGTCACTGTCTTTATTTTTAACTTTTGTAAATCCATTGGTGTTATAATTATAAATTTCTCGCTTGTTTACGCTAAACCAAAGCGTACCTTCTTTGTCTTCATAAACACAACCAATACTATCATCATTTTTAATTAGTTTTTCAGTAATGTTGGTAAGTGTCTTTCCGTCGTATTTATAAATTGCTTTGGATATTGCAATATAAAAATAGCCCATCTTACTTTCAATAACAGTACTAACAAAATTGGATTGAAGTCCGTCTTTCTCAGAAATGTTTTTTAAAGAAGTTCCATCAAACTTGTAAACACCACCATTAGTGGCAAACCACATGTTGCCATTACGGTCCTCAATTATGGAATGAACCATTTTGGCAGTACTAATACCCATTGAAGGATTTATTTTTCCTTCTGGAATTTCGAATGGAGAAAGTGTTTTACCATCAAAGGTAAAAACGCCTTGGGTTGTCCCAATCCAAAGAATACCTTTTTTATCTATGGTCATGCTCCAAAGACCAGTTCTCAATAGAATATCTTTTTGATGAAAAACAGTAAAATAACTACCGTCATATTTTGCAATGCCACCGCCATAACCAATCCAGACAATTCCCTTGGTATCTTCAATAATAGTATGTACTGTTACTCCTTGGTTATTACTGTCTTTTAAATCAAAATAGAAAAGTCCGTTTTTATCTTTTCGGCAAAGTCCATCTTGGGTGCCAAACCAGTAGTTTCCTTTACTGTCTTGAAAAACGGTTCTGATAACACCGCTAATTTGATTACCCTGACTTTCTTTGTCGTGAACATCTACTTTAAATTCGGGTAGCGTTGCTGCATTAACACTAATACTGTCTTGATGGATTTTTGTTATGCTTACTACTTTTGGTTCTGCATTTTGTCCAGCACAGGAATTTAATAAAAATAATAGAAGTAGTGAAAAGTAGCTTGTTTTCTTATTTTGGTGTAAAGCCATAGTAATTGTTTTTCTGTTGTAAAATGTGCTATCACACTTTAATCAAAGGTAGAAAAATAATTGTTTGTTTTGTTTTGATTGTATGAGCGAGAAGCTTTTAGGTTTTTAGTTTGAAATATTATTTTAAACTTTGATAATAGGTTTTTGTAATAACTCAAAGTAAGGATGCTTTGATCAACAGGTTTTATTCTAACGATTTTCTAACAAATTCTAATGTCTTCCCATTTGACAGTTCAATTGAAATGGTATCATTCTTTATTTTCTTCAACATTTTTGTTTCGTTGTTGTTTTCAAAAGTTAAAGTATAAGTTAAGCAATTTTCAGATTCAGATACCTGGTTTGGATAAGATAAACTGTCGACTTTATTTAATTTTCCGAAGGCAGTTGATTTAATTTCCTTAATAATTTCATTTTTGCTTAAGTCAATATTTGGACTTAATTTAATTGTAGCTGTTAAACCACTTAGTTTTGGTTTCATGTACTTTATATAATATCCAGTTCTTATGTTTAAAAAATTATCTCCATCATATTTAACTTTTGTAAAAGCAAATTCATCATCCTGCGAATCCATTCCGGTATATTTATACTCGTGAAATTTTCCGCCAGGACAACCCATTAATGTATAACAACTTAAAATCAGAAGAAGTATTTTTATTTTCGATTTCATTTGCGCTTTTTTTTAAGGAATTAATATGATAGGCTTTTATTTTAGCTCAAAGTCGGGAGACTTTGCGCAGCTGGTCACTAAGCAACCCAGCAATTGCGCGAAACCGCTGTTAGCTGCTGGCTTTTTTCCATAATATTGACTTCTTCTTGATTGGGAATCTAAGCTTTAAACCTATTTCACCACTTCTAGCACTACTAACAGGTTTTTCATTTAGTTGTATTCCTTCAATAATATTTCTTTGAAACTTACCATTTTTTTCAATAAATATTTCTTCTGATATTTTTAATTCAACCTCTGTTATATTAATGATGCACACTTCACCATTTTTTAGAATTTCTTTGGGCTCATCGATGTAAACTAAATTTTCAGGTTTTATCTCAATCAAACCAAAATTTAAAAGTGAATTTCGAACTTCTTCTTTTGTAATAATTCCGTCTTCAATTTCATAGTATGCATTAAATAATTGCCAGGTTGTTAATAATCCTCTTTCATCATTTTGTGCATCCTGTATTTGATTTTCTGTAAATGGAGGATTCTGACGAGTTAATGGTGGTAAATATCTCTGATGATTGACAATATACAAAGCATAAACATCAAATTTTCCACGCTCCTTACATCTTCTGTGCTTAATTTTTGAAATTTGACTACAGTCTGAATCAGTTGATGTGCCACCAATTCCTTTACATTCAATTATTAAGATACCGTTTGATAATTGAATTTGTATATCTTCCTCAAGAATTTTTAAATCGGTTTTGTCTTCATCAACTTTATTGATTTTAGTAAACCCTAACCATTTAAAATATTTTACTAAAGCTTCAACTAAATCATCCCCTGTTGCAGTTAGTAAATTATGCAGATATAAATATTGCTCTTTGTTTTTAACTATTTCAGAATCTTTAATATTTATTTTTTCAGCATATTCTTTTTCTAATTTTACTTTTTCTTCCAGTAATGATTTGTGATTAGGCAACCAATAATCTTCGGATTCTTTCCAATTGAATGTAGTAGAAAAAGGAAAGAGTTCTGGCATCAAATCTGTTAGAATTTTTGACAAAAAGGAATTCAAGAATTCACCTTTATTTTCTATTTGTGGCAAATAGAATATCATAGAATTTTCACGAGATTCACAAATTGAAATTATATCACCACTTGAGTTTTTTATTAAAGGAACAAAATTTTCATTCTCCACATACTCGTTTCCTTTGTAACTTGTTGGGTGTCTAAAGGTTTGATTGTAGCTCGCAGTTGGTAAGTGAGTTTCTAGAAGCTTTTTCAAATCTTCTTTTACGTCACATACAATCATTTCTTTTCCGATTTTTGGAGCATAAAGTGGCGCATTACCAGCAAATGAATAAATATTATATCTTTCTATTCCTTGTCTTTCTGGATAATGGTCAGTAATTCTTATAGTTTCATATTCTGTATCATAAGCTCCTGTACTAAATGCAATTATTATATGTGGTCTTGTTCCTATTTCGATTAGTTTAGTATTTAAAATTAAACTCCCGAGTGGACGCGGATCAAAAACTGTTTCGGGATAACTGCTTAAAATTGCAACCGCACTTTTGCCAGTATGCTCTTCTCTTGTATGGTCTTTCTGCTTATAATCTATTGTAGAGTAATTATCCAAGTCAACAACAATAATATCATACTCGTGTAAATTTGAAGGGAAATTATAATTTAACAATAAGTGATGTGCATTATTTCTTGAAATATTTGGAACTTTTACCTTTTTACCGAGAGTTCCAGAAGAAATATTATAACCAGATTTTTCAAGAAGATTTATAGAATCTTTATCAATATCTATACAACATATTCTTGGTCGTTCATTTATTACTTTTTCTTCAGATGCCATTTATACAATATATTTTTTGGTTATTTTTATAGAATACCCTCAATGTTGGGCAAAGCTTGCAGCTAACTAGTGTATAAGTCTAACAAAATCAAACCCATAAACCCATAATCGGATAAATAAGTCTAACAACCGTCAAACTTCATTACAACTGTAAATATATAAAAATCCAATAGATATCTCGGAGTTTTCAATCCACTGCCCAATAAATCTAGCAAAAAACAATAACCCAATTTATAATTGCTACTAAAACTAGATAACACGCTTTTGTTTACTGTAGTTCAACTTGTTACGTTATTTAATTACTACAATTTCTATCAAAAATGAGCTTTATGACTAAGCAACCACAGTATAAAGCTTAAGTAACCATAGTATAAAGCTTAAGTAATCACAGTATAAGGCTAAAGTAACCACAGTATAAAGCTTAAGTAACTACAGTATAAAGCTTAAGTAACCACAGTATAAAGCTTAAGTAACCACAGTATAAAGCTTAAGTAACTACAGTATAAAGCTTAAGTAAGTTAAGCATAAGGCTAAACTAAGTTGAGTATAAAGCTAAACTAAGGTATGCATTATACTATTGTTTGTTATGCCTTATACTATTGTTTTTAATTTTTAACACTGAAAATGAAATAGTTATAAAACGTCTTTTTTGAGGTGTACAAACAACGTTCGATTGATTTTTCATCCATTTTATTTGAAATTCACTTTAGTCAAAGTCAGTATCCTTTTGGACTAGGGATTATTTGTTACGTTTTGATACAACTAACTTACAGTAAATGAAAAACCTTTCTCGGTGTAAACCATTGACAAAGGTTGCATTTATTGAGATTGGTGTTTGTGGATGTTGGTTGCAAGTTGTGGTTACGGACTTTTATTAATGGTGCAGTTTTTCCACTGCTTTTAACCTTTTTCTTCCTCTTAAACTGTCGATTTCTGATTAATAATTGTTATCGTCGTACACTTTCATCTTCGCTTGCTATATTTTTATAATTGAATGTCCAGCGGTGTTAATTTTAGTAACAATTTATATCGAATTCTAAATCAAAACCATAAAATTCTAATTTTATTGTGGTTAAACACAACTTTTTCTATTACTTTGTATCTATTGGTTAACAATTAATTTATAAGGATATGAAAAAAGTTATATTTTTTACTGCGGTATTTGTTTTGTTTTTTAATGAGGTGTTTTCGCAAAATCCTTATATCTATTTTGATAATCAAACATCAGGCTATCTTATCGAAGGAAATACGGCTACTTTTAGATTGAGAATTTCTGGCGCCATAGCAACTCCAATTTTGGTTACTGTTACTACTGAAACCAATACAGCATCGAGTAGTGATTTCACTGCAATCAACACCGTTGTAACCATTCCAGCAGGACAAACACAAAGTGCTCAATTTTTCATACCAACAACCAATGATGCCTTACCTGAGTATGGTGAATATTTTATATTAAAAGCATCGGTAACCACTGGAAATACCTCTAATCTCACTAATCAAAGAAATGTTTACATTGATGATGATGATACAATACCTAATTTTTATGTAAGTAATGGAGTAGGACAAAAATATGAAGGAACTGGAAATTTAGGAGTTTCTGTTAGTTTAACAAGACCTTATAACTCGCCTATTACATTTAGTTGTGTTACTTCTAATATCACAACGGACACAGGAGATTTAACTCCTGTAAACACTACACTTACCATTCCTGCTGGTCAAACTTTAGCAAGTACTAGTATTCCAATAACGGATGATGCTTTAGTGGAAGCTAACGAAACATTTGAAATTATTCTAACGGCTACCTCGGGCAATACAAATAATACTGTCGTTACAAGTACAATAACTTTATTAGACAACGATACCACTCCAACACTATACATTTTAGATGGAATGGTCAGAGAAGGACAAAATGAAACTGTTTATGTTCGTTTAAACAGAGCTTATAATTCAAATGTTGTTGTAGATATTTCAACTGCTCCAGGAACGGCATCTACAGCAGATTTTACTGCTACAACCAATACAATAACATTTGATCCAGGTAGTACTTCTAAAAGCTTTGTTGTTGCAATTACAAATGATGCCATTGATGAACCTGTTGAAAAATTTAGTATAAATGGAACTATTACTTCAGGAAATACTACCAATACAAATGCTACTTCTGAAGTTTCAATACAAGATAATGATGGATTACCTGATCTAGAAATTTTTGCAGATGATGGTGGATATGGCGTCCTTGAAGGTGATACTTATAATTATGTTTCTGTAAGTTTTTCATCAGCGTTAGCAACAGATACCGTTTTGCAGCTAACTACAGTAAATGGAACAGCTGGTGCTGCCGATTTTGTTCCTCTTGCTACTACAGTAACTATTCCAGCTGGGCAAACAATGGCTTTTATTACTGTTGACACCCTTTTAGATACTTTACAAGAACCTACTGAAAATTTTTCTATAGTAGTAACAAATCCTTCGGCAACTACGTTTAATAGTTCTGCAACCTTATTGGTTGATATTCGCGATAATTACAATATTAGAGCAAGTGATGATAGTGTAGAGTCAGTGTTTGGTGTGGGAACAAATTTTAATTTATTAACTAATGATTTTTTACGCGGATTACCCTTAAATTCTTCTGACGCAGTCAGTACCCTAAATGCTAATACTATAGGAGCTACAGTTAATGCTCAAGGAGAGATCAGTATACCAGCAACAGTGCCAGTTTCAGGTGGTTATTATCAATTGACTTATACCGTATGTGAAGTGGCTAATCCAACTTTTTGTAGTTCGGCTACAATTCGTGTTAGAGTAAATTCGCCACTAACAGCAAGTGCAACAGCGGCTTATTTTGATTTAAATGGAGATGGATATACGAATGTTGGTGATGTTATTAAAATATCTTACACTATTTCAAATATTGGAAACGCACCTATTACCAATATTGTTTTTGATACAGTTCAAGGCGTAACGAATTTTACAGGTGGACCGATAGCCAGTTTAGCGGCTGGTGCAACTGACACCACTTCTTTTGAAGCTTTTTATGTGCTCACTCAAGAAGATATTTCCACTGGATTTGTGAATAATTATTTTTTTACAATCTTTAATGGAATTTATAATGGAGTACAAGTTGAAGGCAGTACTTATAATCAAGGAGCTAGTGATCCAGGACAATTAATAAGTTTAAATGTAAGTAACGGTTTAAAACTTAATGCTTTTATTGATTCTGATTCAAATTCAGCACAAAATGGTTTAGAAGTAAGTTTTCCTTATGGTAATTACGACTATTCTATCAATGGAGGAATTGTTCGTAATGTTTACACGAATACATTCCACTACTTATATGAATCGGATCCATCAAATGTTTATAATTTAACTTATAATGTTGATACGCCTTATTATCCATATAATTCTTGTGCTACTTCTTATTCTAATGTAACAGTTCCAACAGGTTCAGGTATAACAACCAAGGATTTTCCAATAATTGCCATTCCTTATCAAGATTTATCAGTTTATTTAACGGGTTCTAGTTCGCCTCGTCCAGGAGAACCTTACCGAAGTCTAATTGTGTATAGAAATTATTCAAATCAGTTAGTGCCATCAGGAACTTTAACTTTCAATAAACCAACCAATGCTTCTATTATTGAAACATCACAATCAGGAGTGGTTATCAATGCTACTGGATTTACCTATAATTTTACAAATCTATTACCTTATGAAACTCGAACTATTACAATTGAAATGTTGACGCCAACAATTCCAACGGTAAACTTAGGGGATTTGCTAGTGAGTTCTGCTTCTATAAATGAACCATCAGGTGATATTGTTCCTTTAAATAATAACAGCAATTTGGTTCAAGTTATCGTTGGTGCTTATGATCCTAATGATAAGATGGAATCACATGGCGGTAAAATATTGTTTTCAAGTTTTACACCAAATGATTATTTGACCTATACGATTCGTTTTGAAAATACAGGAACGGCTAATGCCAATTTTGTAAAAATCACAGATGTTTTAGATGATAAATTAGAACCTTCTTCTATAAAAATGGTTCATGCTAGTGCGGATTATATTTTAGAAAGAGTAGGAGCAAGTCTAACATGGAAATTCAACGGGATTAATCTTCCTCCTTCCGTTGAAGACACCACAATAGGAAAAGGATATGTAATTTTTCAAGTAAAACCTAAACCAGGATATGCTGTTGGTGATATCATTCCAAATTTTGCCAATATTTATTTTGATACCAATCCAGCGATTGTTACAAACACATTTAATACAGAATTTGTCACAACTCTTGGAAGTTCAGATTACGCTTTAACCGATTTGAAATATTATCCAAATCCGGTAAAAAACAGTTTAACCATATCTAACAATTTCACCATTGAAAAGATAGAGGTTAACTCCATTTTAGGTCAAACGGTTTTAGTAAAAGAAGTAAATGATTTACAAACAACTATTGATTTTTCTTCACTAACGAATGGTGTATATTTTATCACAGTAACAAGCCAAGGAGAAAATAAAGTAATTAAAATCATTAAGGAATAAAAGTTGAATTGAGGTGAAAAACTACACCAAAAGATTATAACTCTAAGTTATTTCAGTAAGTAGTTTTTCATCTCCTCATAACTCTTAATCTTTATACTCACTTTTTCTTGATGCAATACACTTTCAATTTGAGTTGGTATTGGTAATTTTATATTCAAAGCGGGTTCGACAATATCCAAAAATTTAATTGGGTGTGCCGTCTCTAGAAACACACCAACGGCATTCGGATGCTGCTGCATTTCTTTCTTCAAACCCAAATAACCCACAGCACCGTGAGGTTCGGCAATGTAGTTAGTGTTTTTATAAATGGTTTTTAGTGTGGCTTCGGTTTCGGCATCGGTAAAACTATAGGACGAAAAATCCTTTTGGAACGCCGCTAAATCATTGTCATACAACTCTTGTATGCGGATAAAATTACTCGGATTGCCCACATCCATTGCGTTTGAAATAGTAGCAATAGAAGGTTTAGGTTCGTAGTTGCCTTTTTCTAAAAAGCGGGGAACGGTATCATTCGCATTGGTCGAAGCTACAAAATGGGCAATGGGTAATCCCAAACGTTTTGCCATAATCCCGGCACAGATGTTTCCAAAGTTACCACTCGGACAAGAGAGAATTATTGGTTTGTTGTGTTTCTTCAATTCGCGGTAAGCAAAGAAAATATAAAACATTTGCGGCAACCAACGAGCAATGTTTATCGAATTGGCTGAGGTTAGGTTTTTATATTTCAAATCCTCATCAAGAAAGGCTTTTTTTACCATGTCTTGACAGTCGTCAAAAACACCGTCCACTTCTAGTGCGGTGATATTTTGACCTAAGGTAGTAAGCTGTCGTTCTTGAATATCGCTCACTTTGCCCGAAGGATAAAGGATAACCACTTCTACGCCTTTCACACCAAGAAAACCACTAGCTACAGCGCCACCAGTATCGCCAGAAGTAGCAACAAGCACGGTATTTTTTTGATTTTTGTTTCTGTTGAAATATGCCAAACACCGCGACATAAATCGGGCGCCGACATCCTTAAATGCCATAGTTGGTCCGTGAAATAATTCCAACGAAAAGACATTTTCTTCTACCTTCACCAAAGGAAAATCAAAGGATAGGGTTTCTTTTAAAATCTGTTTTAGTTCCGCTTCGGGAATTTCAGAACCCACAAATTGCTTGATGGCTTCAAAAGCGATTTCTTCATGGGATATAGTTTCAATAGTTTCAAAAAAAGCAGGCGACAAAGGTGTTATCGTTTCAGGGAAATACAAACCTCTGTCAGGCGCTAATCCTTGAATGACGGCTTCTTCAAAAGAAACTTTATGGGTTTTATTGTTTAGGCTGTAGTAATTCATAAAAAGTACGATTTACGAAGTTTGAAGTACGAAATGCAAATTACTTTGTACCTCGTACTTCGTACTTCTTATATTATTTTCACTCCTTCTTCATTTATTTTCGAAACATGAATGTCAAACGGAATGCTTGTTCCAACATAGGCTTCTTTCATAGCATCGGCTACTTTGTTGGCGGTTTCGTTTCCTTTGCACAGCGCAAAAATCGATGGTCCAGCACCTGATATTCCAGCGCCAAGCGCGCCATTTTGCAACGCCGTTTGTTTTACTTGGTCAAAATTAGGGATTAATTTTTTACGATGAGGTTCTGCCACAACATCAAGTAGCGAACGACTAATCAATTCATAATCTGAAGTGTAGAAACCGGCGATTAATCCGCCAAGATTTCCCCATTGGGTGATGGCGGTTTTTAGTGGAATTTCATTGGGCAATACGGCACGCGATGCTGATGTTTTTACTTCAATCAGCGGATGTAAGACTACGGCAACCAATTCGCTTGGCGTAGCTATTTTTATATAATCAATCGGATTGTAACCACGAATTAATATAATGCCGCCAAGTAGTGCAGGAGCAACATTGTCTGCATGAAAACCACCGCTGGCTAACGCTTCGCCTTGCATGGAAAATTCTACCAGTTCACTATCCGAAAAAGGTTTGCCAAGTAATTGGTTTATGCCAAAAACAACTCCCGAAGCACTAGCAGAAGAACTTCCAATGCCGCTTCCAGCTTTAATTTTTTTATGGATTTCTATTTCAAAACCATAATCAATTTCAATGGCATTTATCATAGCTAAAGCGGCAACGCCTGCTACGTTTTTTTCGTTTTCAAACGGCAAATCAGCACCCGTGATTTTGGTTATTTTTATTCCTTTTTCAGATGTTTTTCTAATAATCATCTCATCGCCGATGGTATCCAAACACAACCCGATAACGTCAAACCCACAGTTTAAGTTAGCAATACTGGCAGGACAGAATAGTTTTATTTCGTTCATAACAATTTCGTTTCGAGTATGAAACAAGTTTTAGACATTTCCAATTCGAATTACATCAGCAAAAATTCCAGAAGCTGTAACCGCAGCACCAGCACCAGCACCTTTGATTAATAAAGGTTGGTCAACATATCTTTCGGTAAAAAACTGAACGATGTTGTCTTTTCCTTCCAAATTATAAAACGGACTTTCTTTTGGAATAAATTGCAATCCAACTGATGCTTTTCCATTGTCATATTGAGCTACAAATTTAATTCGGCTGTCTTTTTCTTTAGCTTCAGCTAATAGTTGGTTGAAATGACTTTCGTTTTTGAGTAATGACTTGAAAAAATCGTCGTTATTAGTGGTGTTCATGCATTCCTCAGGAAGGAAGCAATTGTTTTCGATGTCTTCCATTTCCATGGAAACTCCGCTTTCGCGAATGAGGATTAAAATTTTTCGGGCTACATCTACACCGCTCAAATCAATTTTCGGATCGGGTTCGGTGTAACCTTCTACACCTGCTTGTTTGACTACATCGTGGAAGCTGTAGGTTTCGGAGAAATTATTAAAAATAAAGTTCAAACTGCCTGATAACACCGCTTGAATTTTGTTGACTTTATCACCAGAAGCCACGAGATTTTTAAGCGTATCGATAATTGGTAGTCCAGCACCAACATTGGTTTCAAATAAAAATGGAGCGTTGTATTTTCGAGATAATTCTTTTAGTTTTTTATAGTTTTCATAGTGCGATGAACAGGCAATTTTGTTGCAAGTAACCACGCCAACATTCATTCGAAGAAATTGCTCGTAAATCATTGCTACATCATAGTTAGCCGTAATGTCTACAAAAATGCTGTTGCGCAAATTGAGTTCTTTTACTTTCGAAATGAAATCGTTTACACTGGCTTTTTCTCCATTATCTACTTTGGCTTTCCAATCGTTGAGGTTGATGCCGTCTTCGTCAAAAAGCATTTTTCTCGAATTTGCTAAAGCAATAACGCGTACATTTATTTTTAGATTTTCTTTTAGGAATTTTTTCTGTTGGTGAATTTGGTCGATGAACTTTTCGCCTACATTACCAATTCCCATCACAAATAAATTAAGTTGTTTGGTGTTGTCTTCAAAAAAGCGTTCGTGAAGTGTGTTCAACGCTTTTTTCACATCTTTTTCATTAATCACTACCGAAATATTACGTTCCGATGCACCTTGAGCAATCGCACGAATATTGACGTTGTTTTTGCCTAAAGTGCTAAACATTTTACCCGAAATGCCTTGGTGATTTTTCATGTTTTCGCCTACTAGCGCTACGATACATAAATCTTTCTCCACGATACAAGGCTCGATTTTACTTTGTGCAATTTCGAGTTCAAAGGTTTTATCAATGGCTTTTTTGGCATTCTCTGCATCTTGGTTTAGTATCCCAATACAAATAGAATGTTCAGAAGAAGCTTGAGTGATAAAAATAACGTTGATTGAATGATTAGATAAAACTTCAAACAAACGTTTTGATGAACCTGCAACGCCAATCATTCCCGAGCCTTCAAGTGTAATGAGTGCAATTTTATCAATATGTGAAATTCCTTTGATAGGATTATTTCCTGCTTGGTTTTCATTTGAAATATAGGTTCCAAAAGCATCAGGTTCAAAAGTATTTTTAATCCAAATTGGAATATTAGAGTCAAGAACCGGTTGAATAGTTGGCGGATATAAAACCTTAGCACCAAAATGAGACAATTCCATTGCTTCTTGATAGGAAATAGTTTCGATAGGTTGCGCTTGTTTTACAATTTTTGGATTGGCAGTAAACATACCGTTAACATCCGTCCAAATTTCTAATGCAGTGGCATGAGTAGCGTTGGCAATAATCGCTGCGGTGTAATCCGAACCGCCACGACCTAATGTTGTAGTGTTTCCAGCTTCATCACTTGCAATAAAACCAGGAAGTAAAACCACTTGAGCTTTATTTTCTTTAAAATAATTGGCAATTAAGTGATTGGTGGTTTCTGTATCAACGTTGGCTTTTCCAAAATCGGAATTTGTTTTTATTAATTCGCGACTGTCTTTGAAAACGGCATTTATTTTTTGTTTTAAGGCAACAGCAATAATTTGTGAGGACAATAATTCACCAAAACTGGCTACAATATCTGCTGTTCTGTTGGACAATTCTCCTAGAAGAAAACAGCCGTCGAGCAAGGTTTTTAACAAATTAATATTACTGTTGATGTTTTCAATTAAATCACTTTGTTCACTAAGCGGAATAAGTTCTTCAATAGCAGCTTTGTGTTTTTGGTCAATCTGACTGATGATGTCGCGATAAGCTTTGTCTTTTTGTGCTGCTTTTTTGGAAGCGTCTAACAATAAATCGGTAACTCCACTAAAAGCTGAAACAACAACCGCTAAAGTGTCTTCTTTGGATTTTTTTTGAACTATATCAAGAACTAATTTAATATTTTGAGCATTGGCAACGGATGTTCCGCCGAATTTAAGTACTAACATTTTGAATTGGAATTACATTAAAAATTTGCTTTCAAACGAAAGCCATTAGAATGGACTATATGTGAAAATTATACCCCAAATGGGGTTGTAGTTGTTGTGCCAACAGTAGTTGTAACCAAAGTTTTGGTTGGAGTAGTGAAATTATATTTTTTACTGTTGAAAATCATAATTTCAAATATATACTATTTCGTTTTAAAACCTACAAAATCCTTTCATTTTTATGAAAATAGCAATAATATATCGATATAGTGTGTTAATTTTTTGATAGTTGCAGTTGATTAAATTACATTTTTGATGATTTGTCAATAAAATAGCGATTACATAATTGCTTATTAACGATTGTTTACTCATTTTTGCATTGTAAAAAACGATAAAATGGATACTACGCACTACATTTCAACAGAAGTATTGACTTTAGAACAACTGCAACAAATTGTTTCACAAGGAAAAAGCATTGCGCTATCTGAGGAAGCAAAAGTTAATATTCAGAAATGTAGAACCTACTTAGACAATAAAATGGCGTCAAACGATGAGCCAATCTATGGAATTAATACTGGATTTGGTTCGTTGTGTAATGTGAAGATATCTACTGAAAACCTATCAAAACTACAAGAAAACTTAGTGAAATCGCATGCTTGCGGAACGGGTGATGAAGTGCCAAGTGACATCGTGCAGTTGATGTTGTTGCTTAAAATTCAATCGTTGAGTTATGGTCATTCGGGTGTGCAATTGGAAACAGTGGAGCGTTTGGTAGATTTTTACAACAAGGGAATTTATCCTGTGATTTATACACAAGGTTCGCTTGGTGCTAGTGGTGATTTAGCGCCGTTAGCTCATTTGTCGTTGCCTTTATTAGGCGAAGGCGAAGTCTATTTTGAAGGAAAGAAAATCCATTCCTCCGAAGTGTTGAAACAGTTTAATTGGCAACCTATCGTCTTGCAGTCTAAGGAAGGATTGGCGTTGTTGAACGGAACGCAATTTATGAGTGCGTATGGTTGTTATGTTTTGTTGAAAGCCATGAAATATGCTTATTTGTCAGATGTGATTGCTGCAATTTCGCTTGAAGGTTTTGATGGTCGCATTGAACCTTTCAATGAACTAATTCATTATGTTCGTCCGCACAAAGGACAAATCGTAACAGCACAACGTATGAATGAGTTGCTTGAAAATAGCCAAATAATTGCCCAACCAAAACAACACGTGCAAGATCCATATTCTTTTAGATGTATTCCTCAAGTTCATGGCGCTAGCAAAGATGCCATTGATTATGCGAAGAAAGTTTTTAAAACTGAAATCAACTCCGTGACGGATAATCCAAATATTTTTATTGAAAGCGATATTATCGTTTCTGGTGGAAATTTCCACGGACAACCATTGGCACTTGCTCTGGATTTTCTTGGAATAGCGTTAGCTGAATTGGGTAGTGTTTCCGAAAGAAGAACGTATCAATTGATTTCAGGACTTAGAGGTTTACCTGCTTTCTTGGTAGACAATCCAGGATTGAATTCTGGGTTTATGATACCACAATATACTGCTGCCAGCATTGTGAGCCAAAACAAACAATTGGCTACTCCAGCCAGTATCGACAGTATTGTTTCGAGCAACGGACAAGAAGACCATGTTTCTATGGGCGCGAATGCAGCAACGAAATGTTTGAAAATCATGGAAAATCTAGAACGTATTTTGGCAATAGAATTGATGAACGCTTCTCAAGCCATTGAGTTTAGACGACCATTACAGTCAAGCGACTTCATAGAAATGTTTCTTAAATCCTATCGTGCCGAAGTGCCGTTAGTAAAAGAAGACCGCATTCTTCATTATGATATCGAAAACTCGGTAGCGTTTTTAACTAGCTTTATGATTGAGTTGGAAGATTAATTAGTTCTTTAATTAAACACCGCATTTAGTTTTTGCCAAAGCGCATTATCAAAACCCGAGAGTGCAAAATTAGGATTGGTAGGATCAGAGGCATTTCCCATTCGGATAACGACCATGTTTTTGCTTGGGATAACATATATTCGTTGGTCTTCAGCACCCATTGCGGCATACATGTCTGATGGCGCATCAGGAACCAAATTGGTAGGATAGACCGTTTGTCCGCCAGGAACCATATAACTTCCTTTTCCGTTCAACCACCACAAATAGCCATAGGATGGATTTATATTCTGAGAAGTAGTGATACTTTGGTTAAAAAACGTTTCGTTGATTATGGTTTCGTTTTTCCATTTTCCTTTGTTGAGTGCTAGCAATCCGAATCGCGCCATACTTCTGGTATTGCTATTGTAAACTTTAAAAATAACGCCATTGTTCCAAAAACCATCCATTCCGATTTTGTTTTTTAGTTTGGCATTGAAATACGTTTCAAACCCTTGATTGCTCGCATCGGCAACAACATCCATCAGTTTTTGAAACACATTGTGATAGGACCACCTTGTTCCGGCATCGGCGAGATAGGTTAAATTGGCTGGTATTACAAAATTACTTTCGTCATTTAGCCCAGAAGTCATCGTTAGTAGATTTTTCGATGTGATTAGGTTTTCTTTATCTATTGGCGCGTTGGCCCAACCTTCACCTAAATAAGTGCTTACTTTATCATTGATGTTGAGCAAACCTTCTTGTTGCGCAATTCCTGTTGTTGTCGTTACAAGTGTTTTTCCAGCACTGTTCCATTGCCAAGAAGTAGAAGCGGTATGACCATCATAATATTCTTCCATCACAATTCGACCATTAACTAATATCATAAATGATTTGGTGTTTTTATCGATAAGATAGTCGCGTAGTGGTTGGAGTTGGCTTTCGTTCCATCCTAAACTTGCTGGGGTTTTGGTTTCCCAAACGTTATTGGTATTTGAAGGGAAATACATTGTTTCAACATTTGTTGTATCGCCATCATCAGAACTGCAACCTAAAAAAGTAATCGATAGTAGGAATAGATAGGTTAAATTTTTCATAAGTAACTTTTTTAACAATAGTATTTCTTAAGACGTAAAATAGACTAAAAGGTTTAAAAGGATTAGAAGGTATTTCTTTGATTGGGTTTTAGTTCAACTCATTACTTTGTTAGTAGTTACTATATAAATAACTTATTCTTGTTTAGAAAAAGTAGTTTAAAAAACCACTAAGGTTTATTTTCTATAAATTCTTTTAATCTTTTTATAAAGCTTGGTGAGTAGCAATATTCACCTCTTTGACAAATATAATTGCCGTTGCTATCTATTATTACATATCCACCACATGGATAGGCAATTGGAAAAAATATTTTTTCAATTAATCGATTTTTATCTCGTAACCAATCTATTTTTGAACCAAAATCTTTAAGATTATCAGGAGTTTTGTATATAAAAAATTGTTTTAAATTTTTTATTTTTTCAATTTCGTTGAAGTATGTGTCATGTTTATTTTTAAAATTTATCATATATCCATAAGAACTACAGGGAGTATTTCCGGGATAATAATTAATTACAAGTATATCTTCTGGTTTAAGTTCTTCTTTGCTTAAGCTTGATAAATCAGTCTTAATTGAATCGAGTAGTTGTAAACTTATTTTCCCTTTTTTGTATCTTGAGACTTTAACATTATAAAAGCATGTATCCAATTTTAATCTCAAATTATAATCCAAAGGATTGTCATGCTCTTTTATAAATTCGGTTTCTGTTATAAAATTGAAATCATCATTAAGAAAGTATTCTTTTTTCTGAGCTAAAACAAAGTAAGATGTAATGCAAAAAATAATTGTAAGGACTTTTTTTAGCATAGTTTATATCATTAACATTGTTTTTTTTAATGTTGGGCATTACAAACATAAATATAAAATTTCACTTTAAATAAAAACTAATTAGGTCTGGTAACTATTTTTTCAATTCAACGGACAGCAAATTAGTAAAATTATAAAAGAATACGGTACACAAAAAAAAGCCAGTCTGTGTAGACTGGCTTTACTTTGTAATGGTAAATTATATCTTAGATAACAGTAACATTTACAGCTGTTGGTCCTTTCTGTCCGTTTTCTACAGAATAAGACACTTTGTCGTTTTCACGTACTTGACCTGTAAGACCAGTAACATGAACAAACACGTCTTGTCCACCACTATTTGGTGTGATGAATCCGAAGCCTTTTGCTTCGTTAAAAAATTTAATTGTTCCTTCGTTCATAATAAATAATGTATTAAATAAAGCATCAAAGATAGGTATTATTATTATAATTTCAGTTTTTATTTAAATTATTTAAAAATTTTTTAAAAAATTAAACTTTTTAATATGATTTTTTTAATAAAAATAAGTATTAGTTGATTTTTTTAAAAACATATTTCCTATCTCTATTCACGTCATTTGAAAGACTAACTTTTTTATCTTTACCAAAAAAAGGAATGCAGTTTTCAACACCCGTTTTTGTTTCAAAATCAAACCATCCTATTGATTATACATCATCAATAGTGGCATTGGGTTCTTGCTTTGCTGAAAACATGGGAGAGAAGTTTAGTTATTTTAAATTTCAAAATACGGTCAATCCGTTTGGTATTATTTTTAATCCTTTTTCTATTGAAAAATTAATCGAGCGAGTGGTTAATCAATCGCTTTTTACAGAGAAGGATGTTTTTTTTCACAATGATTTGTGGCATTGCTTTGAGGTGCATTCGGAGTTGTCAAATCCTAGCAAAGAGGAATTGATAGATAACTTAAACGCTATACTCACTTCAACACGTAACCAAATAATTAAAGCTACACACATCATCATTACTTATGGCACTTCGTGGGTATATCGAAATAGAGAAACCAACGCAATTGTTGCCAATTGTCATAAAGTATCGCAAAACCAATTTACTAAAGAAATACTTTCGGTAACAACTATTGAGCAATCCATTCAAAATACGATTGATTTAATTCGTCAACTCAACCCGAGTTGTAATTTTATATTCACTATTTCGCCCGTTCGTCACATCAAAGATGGTATTGTTGAAAACCAACGAAGCAAAGCGCACTTGATTTCTGCCATTCACAGTTCAGAATTCACCATTCATAATTATTTCCCTTCCTATGAAATTATGATGGATGAACTTCGCGATTACCGTTTTTATGCCAATGATATGCTACATCCAAGTCAGCAAGCAATTGATTTTATTTGGATAAAATTCTTTGAGAATTATGTAGCAGAAAAAGAGTTTAAAACGATGCAGGAAGTTTGCGATATTCAGAAAGCTTTGGCTCATCGACCATTTAATGTTGAATCGATAAATCATCAAAAGTTTATTGATAGCACCAATAAAAAGATTGCTGCACTCCTCCAAAAACACCCGAATATTAGTTTCTAGACTTAACATGTTTCTAGTTGTAAAGCAATTGCGTAGATAAAAATACGGCAATTGCCCTATTGATTGCCTTATTGTTATCCTGCAAATTTGCATTATAACTTTAACACATTAAACAATATGAAAACAATTAAACAATTCGGATTTGCATTAGCAATTATTTTTTCTTTAACATTATCATCTTGCGGAGGTAGCGATGATAATGGCGGTGGCGGCGGATTTAACGGACCAGCAACTGGCACTTTTATTAAAGCAAAAGTTGGAGGTTCTAACTTTATATCTGAAGGAGAATTTGCAGTAGGTAATTATACAAGTGGAGCAATGGTCTTGACAGGTTCAAGCACATCGGGTAAAAATATTGGAATTCAATTATACTCAACTACAGGTTCACTTGCTGTTGGAACTTATAACATGAATGCAACACAAGATAGCGATATTGCGGTAGGAAGTATTACTTACACCGATGTTAATACAAGTACTTTTACTGTTACTCCATATAATTCATTAAACTGTGAAAATACTAATGGAACATTAGAAATCACTTTTATGGATGCTACAAAAATTGAAGGAACATTCAGTTTTGTTGGTAAAGAAGTAAAAGAAGATGAAACTTGTAATGGAGGAACTAAAACTGTTACAAATGGTTCATTTAGATTAGTATTGTAATAGTTTTTTTGAGTAATAGAAAGACCTAATTTAATTAGGTCTTTTTTTTGTTAATACGGCATTTGGCGTATTTTTTTGCATAAATGAATTGCCGAGATTTGAAAAATTAACTTAAAATTATTTTCACTCATGATATACTTCTTAACCTTTGTTTTCATAGCACTGCTTACATATATATTCTATCTAACTTACAATATACATGTGAACAGAGTTAGTTTTGATACGAAGTTAAAAGCTCTCGAAGAGTTTGTGATTCAGTTGAACGAGGAACAAAAAATGCAATCCAATCAATTGCAAATTTCTTCTGAATTAAGAGAAAAGATGAAAGAAATTAATCAAACACTAAACAGGAACATCTTTGATATAAATTACCAACTATTTGAAGATAATTATCAGAAAAAGAAATAAAATAACACTGATTTTAACAAAATTTGTATATTTAAAATATAATTTGACTTCATGAAGAAACTGTGTGTTTTTATTTTATTTGTTGTTTTTGGGAGTTGCTACTCTCAAGACATTCAAAAGCATTTGATGAAAGCATTTACTTCACAAGACTCGTCAGATTATTACTTTAAAATTGCTAAAAGGAATATAAAATCTAAGGCAGATGAAAGCCAATATTATTTTTGTAAAAATGCGCGTTGTACTGATTATAGTGAGACTGATAGTGCCATAATTTATGGAAAAAAGGCCATCAAAATGTTGAAGGAGTTGAAAGACTATCAAACACTCTGCAGTGTTTACAGTAACATTATTAAGGTGTATAGAAAACAAGGAGAATATGATACAGCTACATCTTATGCTTTGGAGGGATTGACTCTTGCTGAAAAATTAAAATACGGTTATTGGCTTGTGCATTATAATTCTTATTTATCTTTAAATTATCATGATTTTGAAAGTTATGAAAAAGGAATTTATTATGGCAAGAAATCATTAGACTATGCTCTCAAATCAAAAAAGAAAAGCACAAGTGAAATTGTAACCGCTTTAAACGTTATTGCTATCAATTATGACGATTGGAACAAACCCGATAGTGCTTTGTATTATCATAAAAAAGTCATTGATTATGTCAAAGGAAAAGACACACTTACTTTAAGCTCTACTTACAACAATATTGGAAATACTTTATTAAAGCAAAAAAAATATAAAGAAGCAGAAAAATGGATTTTAAGAGCATTAAAACTCACAAATTTAGAAGCAATTAACGAAACAAGTTCTGTAAATTATTATCAATTAGCTACCAATTATACCAATCTAGCTACAATTGCATTTGAATTAAACGATTATTCAAAAGCCGAAAAGCTATTTGAAAAAGCTTTTCTTTATTCTAAAGAAAGTAAAAATGCTGAAAAGTTAAGAGATTACTACTATCAAAAATCAAAATTTGAGAAAAAAAGAAACAACCTTCAAAAAACAGTTGAAGAACAAGAAAACTATATCAAGTTAAGAGATTCCGTTTTTGCTATTGAACGCGAAAAAACCTTTTCTGAGTTAGAAGCTAAATATCAAAACGAGAAGAAAGAAAAAGAATTATTGCGATCCAAAAACGAAATAATTCAAAACGAAAATGAAATCAAAAGAAAGAATACACAGTTTTTAATTTTATCATTAATAGTAGTTGGACTACTGATTATTTCTTATTTAATATACCGTCAGCAGAAGCTGAAAAACAAACAACAAGAACAAGAGTTCGAATTGAAATCGGCTATTTCAAGAATTGAAACACAAAACGAACTCCAAGAACAACGATTGCAAATTTCGAGAGATTTGCACGATAACATTGGTTCACAATTGACTTTTATAATTTCTTCAGTTGATAATATAAAATATGCTTTTGATATTACAAATGAAAAATTGGATAATAAACTTTCAGGAATTAGTGATTTTGCCAAATCAACTATAATTGAGCTTCGCGACACGATTTGGGCAATGAATAAAAGCGAAATTACTTTTGAAGATTTACAAATTAGAATTCATAATTTCATTGAAAAAGCAAAAATTGCTAAAACGGATGTCAACTTTAACTTTACTGTTGATAATCAATTAAAAGAATGTAAATTTTCTTCGGTGGAAGGAATGAATATTTATAGAACCATTCAAGAAGCTATAAACAATAGCATGAAATATGCTAATTCAAAGTCAATTTCGATTGCAATACAACCTAATAATGATGCTATTGAAATTTTAATTTCTGACGATGGAAAAGGATTCAAAATTGATGAGGTTTCTCTTGGAAATGGAATTGTTAATATGAAAAAAAGAATTTCGGATGTAAATGGAATATTTGAATTGCAATCTAATGAAAATGAAGGGACTAAAATAAAAATAACTATCCCTAAAAAATGTAAAAAAGTATAGATTTTATAAAATACTAAGTAATTAAATACGGCATTTGCCGTATTTTTTTTTACACGCACATCAGCCATCTTTGTAATATTAAATGAGTAGTCTAATACAGAATTAAGATAAAACGGTTGTTTTTATTGTCGTCCTTTTCAAACCAATATCAGTGGAGCAAAACTTAAGGTTTGGAAAGGACTTTTTTTTAGTTGCCAATACTTTTTTATACTAAATGTCTATAAAACCAAGTCCAATATTGCTTCTTCTTTTTCTTTTAATTTTTAAAAGCAATATCATATTGGCTCATAATGATGGGCTTATAAAACAGATTGATTCTATTAATAATCTTTCTTATCAAAACAAAATAGCCAATACTTCAAACTACCTAAAAATTTATCAAGACAATCTGAGTAAAGCCCAAAAAATCAATTACAAAATCGGAATTGCTGACTCGTACTATAACTTGAGTTTGATATACTATTTTCAAGGAAAGTACGATTTGAATACAAAATACATGCTCAAAGCAACTCGACTCTATCAGCAGTTGAAATTAAAAAACAAGCAAGCCAATTCCTATGCTGAATATGGTTATCAGTTGAAACGAAGAGACATGAATTCAGCTGTGAAGTATATGAATAAAGGAATGAGGCTGGCAGAATCTATTAAAGACGAGTTTAGTTTGAGTGGAATTTATGATAACTATGGTGTTTTGAAAGAAATGCAAAACCAACTCGATAGCGCGCTATTTTTCTACAACAAATCATTAAAACTAAAAGAAAAATTAAAAGACAATCACGGAATTCCTTATAGCGCAAATAAAATAGCTTTGGTCAAATTGATTCAAAACAAACCTCTTGAAGCAAAAACACTTTTGGATTATGCTTACAAGGTTAGAAAAGAAATTCAGGATGTTTATGGAATTGCTGAAAATTTGAATTATTATGGTTTTTATTTCAAGCAAATTAATGATGATGAAAAGTCGATAAGTTATTTTAATCAAGCAATTGAATGGAGCAAAAAGCACAATTTTCTCTATTTGACACAAGACAATTATAAAGAGTTGTCGGGCGTTTATGAGCGAAACGAAGATTTTAGAAAAGCACTGGAAACATTTAAAAGTCATGTTGAAGTTAAGGACAGTATTTTCAATTCTGAAGTAAGAAATAAACAATCAGAACTCGATATTGAATACGAAACCGAACAAAAAGAAAGGGAAATTTTAATTCAAAAAGCAAAATTGGCTGAGAAAAATCTATGGATTTTAGGTGGTTTTTCATTAGCAATAATCGCTATTCTTTTGGGCTTTTTATTCTACAGTAAACAAAAACAAAAAACAGTCCAACTTCAAAAAGAAAATGAATTAAAAGACGCATTGTTGAAAATTGAAACCCAAAATAAACTACAGGAACAACGTCTGAGAATTTCAAGAGATTTGCATGATAATATAGGTTCGCAGTTGACTTTTATTATTTCTACAATCGATAATTTGAAATATGGATTGAAAGATCAAGACGAGAAAATTATCAATAAATTAACCAGTCTAAGCGGATTTACTAAAGAAACTATTGCGGAACTTCGTGATACCATTTGGGCGATGAACAAAGACGAAATATCGTTTGAAGATTTAAAAGTGAGAATTTCCAATTTTATCGAGAATGCTCAAATTGCATCCAACGGAATTGACTTTGAGTTCAATTGTCAAGAGGAATTTGCACCGATTTCATTGAGTTCTTTGGAAGGAATAAACAGTTATAGAATTATTCAAGAATCAATAAATAACGCCTTGAAACATGCCAAACCAACAAAAGTTTCGGTTGAAGTTTTATTTCAAAATCAATTTATAGAAATCATAATTAAGGACAACGGAATTGGTTTTGATGAAGCAACGACTAATTTTGGTAACGGAATAAACAATCTAAAAAAGCGCACCAAAGAATTAAATGGTGAAATTGTAGTAACTTCACAACTAGAAAAAGGAACAACAATCGTTTTAAAATTTAAAAAAAAATAACATGTCAGTAAGAATAGCAATAGTCGACGATAATACATTTCTTCAAAAAGCCGTTGCCGAAAAGCTCTCTTTTTTTGACGATTTAGTACTGAAATTTACTGCAATAAATGGTAAAGATTTAATAACGAAATTAGAAGCAAATAAAAACATTGATTTAATTCTAATGGATATCGAAATGCCTGAATGCAATGGGATTGATGCGACTAAATTGGTTAAAAATAAATATCCTCAAATCAAAATTATTATGCTTACAGTATTTGATAACGATGAAAATATTTTCAATGCAATCAAAGCAGGAGCTGATGGTTATTTGCTCAAAGAAGTAAACCCAAAAGAACTTCATCAAGGAATTATTGAAACGCTAAATGGTGGAGCAGCAATGAATCCTTCGATAGCACTAAAAACATTAAAATTACTCAGAAACCCTGTTGATTTTGTCTCCAATGACAATCAAGAAATTAAATTGTCAACTCGCGAAATAGAAGTTCTTGAACAACTAAGCAAAGGATTGAGTTATAATATTATTGCTGATAATTTAATACTTTCTCCATCAACTGTTAGAAAACATATTGAAAACATCTATACCAAACTTCAAGTTCATAACAAATTGGAAGCCATTCAAAAAGCAAAAAATAACAATTTGATTTAATGAAAATAAGGCAATTGCCTTATTTCTTTGCTCTGTTTCATCATATAGATTTGCTTAATAACTAAAAAATAAAATGATGAAAACAAAAAATTACTTTTTAAAAATTGCTTCGGCATTATTTTTATTATTTGCTATCAACACAAATGCAAATAATTTAGAGATTACAGGAACATCAGTTTCTGGAAATGATATTACATTTAATATTTCTTGGGATAACAGTTGGAATGCCAATGTTGCACCGGCCAACTGGGATGCAGTTTGGGTTTTCGTGAAATTTCAAGATTGTAACACACGTTTGTGGGCGCATACTAGTTTAAGTACAGCTGCAGGCGATCATTCTGCGGCTTCTCCGTTACAAGTAGATCCAGTTGCCGACGGTAGAGGTGTTTTCATCAGAAGAAGTGCTCTTGGTGGTGGTAATATTTCTGCTACATCCATCACATTAAAAATGACTGGACTTGGAGCTGGGCCATATAATTTTAAAGTTTTTGGTATCGAAATGGTAAATGTACCGCAAGGAAACTTTGAAATTGGTGATGGTACAAGTACTTCATCATATAACAGTATTTCTATAACAGCTGCAACACAAGCATCAGGATTAACTTCTGCTGTAATTGGTGGTAGTTCTGCGGCTGTTCCAGCAACTTTTCCAATGGGTTACAATGCTTTTTATTGTATGAAATATGAAATATCGCAACAACAATATGTAGAGTTTTTAAACGCATTAACTTATGATCAACAAAAATCAAGAACGTTTAATGATCCAATTAGTGCAGCAGGAACTTATGCCATGTTTACAGGATTTAATTATCGTAATGGAATAAGAATTTTAACACCAGGAAACAATGCTGCTATCCCAGCAGTTTACGCTTGTGATGCAACTGCAGGTGTAGAAAACAACAGCGATGATGGTCAAGCAATTGCTAATAGCGGAATGAGTTATGCCGATTTATCTGCCTATTTAGATTGGGCTGCTTTACGTCCAATGACTGAAATGGAATTTGAGAAAATATGTAGAGGAACTTTACCTAGAGTTGGTGGAGAATACGCTTGGGGAACAACAGATATTGTTCCAGTATATAATGTTTCAGCTGGATTAATTAATGATTTTCAAGCAAATGAAACCTATACGCCAGCAACAAATGGAGCATGTGCTGTAGCTATTGGAAGTATCAGTGGTATTTACGGACCATTAAAAGTGGGTGTTTTTGCTACAGGAACATCGGGTAGAGCATCATCAGGTGCAGCTTATTATGGCGCAATGGAGATGAGTGGAAATTTACAAGAAAGATGTGTAACAACAGCAAATGCAACTGGAACAGCTTTTAACGGAACTCTTGGCGATGGAACATTAACACCTCTTGGCGACTCTAATCAAGCTACTTGGCCTTCTCCAGTAACTGCAATCGGTATCTCTTTTAAAGGTGGTGATTATATTAGTCCTGCAACACAAGCTAGAATTTCTCACAGAAATACAACAGTTGATGCTGCTAGATATCCAATTTATGGTGGTCGTGGTGTAAGATAACATTCTAATTTGATTTGCATCTCAATAGTTTTGATTTGCAATACAATGAATTATAATAATTTAAAAATCAAATTAGATGAAAACAACAAAAATATATTTAGTTGTTTGCTTAACATTTCTTTTGACACAATTCAACGCTTTTTCACAATACAACGGAGGTGTTTCGGATGGAGCAACTTTAGATGAAATTAGCGCAACCAGTTGTTCAACTCCAGCGCATTTTTATGCCTATTTTGGAGGAAACAACGATGGTGCAAGTGTCGATGAGTTAAGTGCAACAACCTGCGGATTTTCAAACTTCCAATATGCTTATTTTGGTGGAGTTTCAGATGGTGCAGCAACAGAAGAATTAAGTGCCACAACTTGTGGAATTCCACCATCTTTCTTTGCCTATTTTGGAGGAAATAGTGATGGTGCAGGAGTAGAAACTTTAGAAAGCACTGTTTGCGGATTTCCACCTCAGTTTTATGCATATTTTGGAGGAAATAGCGATGGTTTTTCATTGGATGCAACTGCTCCAATATGTCCAACGCAACCACCAGTGGCAAGTTTTACAGCGTCAACAACGGCTTTGTGTGTAGGTCAATCGGTTACGTTTACAGATACGTCAACTAATATTCCTTTTGTGTGGAATTGGACAATAACTGGTGCAACACCAAGCACATCAACAGTTCAAAATCCAACATTCACATTCAATTCACCTGGAACTTTTACGGTAGTATTTACAGCAACCAATTATAACGGAAGTGACACAGTTACCTTCACCGATTACATAACAGTAACTGCAATTCCAGTTGTAAATTCAACAACTCCAGCAAGCAGATGCGATGCAGGTACTGTAACCTTGCAAGCGGCTGCAACTTTGGGAACGTTAAATTGGTATGATGCACCAACAGGAGGAAATCTAGTTGGAACAGGAACTAGTTTTACAACGCCAAGTATTTCCGCTACAACAACCTATTATGTTCAATCGGTTGTAGGTTCATGTACTTCAACACGAGTTTCAGTTGTTGCAACGGTAAATAATACACCAACAATTACTTCAACAACTCCTGCAGCTCGATGTGGAACTGGAAATATTACTTTATTGGCAATAGCAAGTTCGGGTACAATACAATGGTATGATTTACCTTCGGGTGGAACATTATTAGCGTCAGGTGGAACATTAAATTTATTTGGGTTATCCACAACTACAACGTATTATGTTCAGGTAACCAACGGATTTTGTACTTCGTCAAGAACTCCTGTAATTGCTACGATAAATGCTGTGCCAACAGTTACATCAACAACACCAGCAACCAGATGCGATGCAGGAAGTGTAACGTTGCAAGCACTAGCTTCAAGCGGAACATTAAACTGGTACGATGCACCAACAGCAGGAACTTTAGTAGGAACAGGAACAAGTTTTACAACTCCAAGTATTAGTACCACAACAACTTATTATGTTGAAGCAACTTCTGGAACTTGTAATTCAGCGCGAACTGCAGTAACAGCAACAGTGAATGTTACACCAAGTATAACTTCTACTACTCCAGGAAATAGATGTGATACAGGTAGTGTTACTCTTTTTGCTTCAGCAAATGCTGGAACGTTAAATTGGTACAATGCTCCAACTGGAGGAACTTTACTTGGAACTGGAACAAGTTTTACAACGCCTAGTATTTCTGCAACTACAACGTATTATGTCGAAGCTGTAAATGGATCTTGTACTTCTGTGAGAACATCAGTTGTAGCTACCGTAAATGCAAGTCCAACAATATCATCAACAACTCCAGCGAGTATTTGTAGTGGTGATGCATTCAACATAACAGCTGTAGCAAGTTCGGGAACAGTTAATTGGTATAATTCACCAACAGGTGGAACTTTGCTCGCAACAGGAAGTAATTATTCATTGTCAAGTTTGAGTACTACAACAATTTTTTATGCTCAAGCAATTGACGGAAGTTGTTCATCAGTAAGAACTCCTGTAGAAGTTACGGTAACCAATAGACCAACAAATACGTCGTCAACGCCAGCTTCACGTTGTGGAAATGGTTCGGTTACTTTATCGGCAACTTTCTCATCTGGAACTGTAAATTGGTATGATGCTCCAGTTGGCGGTACTTTAGTCGGAACAGGTTTTAACTTTACCACACCAAGTTTATCTGCTACAACTTCGTATTTTGCAGAAGCGACGAACGGAGTTTGTACATCATTAGTAAGAACATCGGTTACAGCAACTATTAATGAAATTCCAGTGATAACTTCAACAACGCCAGCGAGTAGATGCGGCGACGGAAGTGTAACATTACAAGCAACAGCAAGTATCGGAACAATTAATTGGTACAACGCTCCAACAGGCGGAACATTAGTGGCAACTGGTGGAAGTTTCACTACTCCAATTTTAGGAACTACAACTATTTATTATGTTGAGGTTGTAAATGGAGGTTGTAATTCGGCTCGAACTGCTGTAAACGCAACAGTATTTGCAGTAGCAACAATCACTTCAACATCACCAGCGAGTAGATGCGATGCAGGAACTTTAACATTAAATGCAACTTCCAATATCGGAACATTGAATTGGTATAATGCGCCTTCTGGAGGAACTTTGCTCGCAACAGGAACAAGTTTTACAACACCTGTAATTTCAAATTCTACAACGTATTATGTAGAAGCAACAAATGGTTCTTGTACATCTTCGAGAGTGGCAGTAACGGCTTCAATAAACACAATTGCTGCACCAACAGGTTTTGCAAATCAAACCTTCTGTGCAGGAGAAACTGTCGGATTAATTTTGGTTACTGGTTCGAACGTAATTTGGTATGATTCTCCAACAGGCGGAAATATAATTCCAAATGGAACAGCTTTAGTTTCTGGAACAACCTATTATGCTTCTCAAACGCTTACCAGTTGTGAAAGTCCAACAAGATTGGCGGTTACAATGACTTTAGGTGGATGTTTAGGTATTGATGATTTTGAAAAAAATAACATAAAAATCTATCCAAATCCAACAGAAAATAGCGTTACTATTTCAAGTACACAACAAATCAAAAATGTTGAAGTTGTTAATTTACTTGGTCAATCGCTATTTGTAAAGCAATTTAACTCCATGCAAGATGAGGTAGATTTATCAAAATTGCCAACAGCTACTTATTTACTCAAAATTAGTGATGAAAATGGTTCAACCAAAATCAGCAAAGTAATTAAGAAGTAATAATCATAAATTGATTAGAAACCGTCTCACTTTTGAGGCGGTTTTTTTAATATAAATAAATTTGATTTTCTATCTTCGTTCAAATTATTGAAAATGACAAGGAAAGTATCAACAGAAACTCAAATCAAAAATCTTTTAGTTCCAATTATTCAAGGAATTGGAAGATCAGGAAAGCTCATTTACTTGCTTTTATTTATCGTCATTGGTGTAATTATCTTCAAATTTTTCTCTTCCAAAGAAGAAGCTTCAACAATTGAATACAACACAAATTTAATTGAGAAGCAAATCAAAAATGTTGGAAAACTAATTGTTACCGAAGGACATTTTGCCGAAGTTCTTACTTATAAAGACCAAAAAAGATATCTTATGGATATGGTTTCTTTTGAAAAAAAGGCATTGATAATTGTCAATGCAGATGTCACTGTCGCTTATGATATGAGGCAAATAAAGTATGATATTGACGAAAAAAATAAAACGATTACCATCCTCAACATTCCAAAAGAGGAAATTAAAATCAGTCCTAATATTGAATATTATGATGTAGATCAAAGCACATTAAATCCATTCACAGGTGATGATTACAACAAAGTGAACAAAACGGTTCGTGCCAATTTGCAAAAGAAAATTGAAAAATCCACATTAAAATCAAATGCAAAAAACAGATTGTTAAGTGAGTTGTCAAAGATTTTAATCCTTACTAATTCCATGGGTTGGAAATTAGTGTATGAAGGAAATAGCATTACTAACGAAGCTGACTTTAATAAAAAACTATAATTGTTTTGATGAAGCCAATTGATAGAAAAACCGAAATCATAAACGTATCCGCAAAACTTTTCAAAGAAAAAGGATACAGCGCTGTAACTATGCGTGACATTGCCCAAGCTATGGATATAAAAGCAGCAAGTTTATACAATCACATCAAATCAAAACAAGAAATTTTAGTCTTAATAATCATTGAAATAGCCGAAGAATTTACTTCCGTAATTGATGAAATACTAGCTTCAGACCAAACTACAATCCAAAAAATCGAACGAGTTATTCAACTTCATATCGATATTACTCTACGAAATTCAGATGCATTAGCTTGCCTAAACAACGATTGGATGCATTTAACCGACGACGATTTAATCTATTTCATCAAAATGCGTGAAGACTACGAAGAAAGTTTTCGAAAAATTATTAAATCCGGAATAGCAAACGGCGAAATCAAAAACCTAAACATCGAAGTCATCATTTTCTCCACACTTTCCACACTAAGAACGCTCTACCTCTGGTACGGAAAGAAAAAAACAATCAAACCCGAAGTCCTAAAAGCAAATATGATACAGGTTTTATTAAATGGAATAGTGTAAGCAAAACTTAATGAACCTTAATTTATTAATTGACGAAAATACAAGCAATATTTTTTTAAATTTCTCAAGTTTATCCAATCTGTATTGCAACTTAAAACTTAATGAACCTTAATTTCTTAATGGTTCAAAAAACTACCCAATGGTTTTAACTAAACCTAGATAAAAAATTATAACGTTTTCGTAACATATCAAAATTTTCACTAAATTTGCATAACAAACTAACAAGTGTTAGTTAAAAAGTAGTAAGAAGTTATGTCAAAATTTCACAGCATAAAAATTGCCGATATTTACAAGGAAACAAAAGATTGTTCCGTACTTTCTTTTGAAATTCCAAACGATTTAAAGGAAGAATTCCAATACAAACAAGGACAACATTTAACGCTTCGATCAATCATCAACGGTCAAGATACACGTCGTTCCTATTCATTATGTTCATCTCCAATCGAAAATACGTGGAAAATCGCTGTTAAAAAAATCAACGGCGGATTGTTTTCAACTTTCGTAAACGACACCCTTAAAAAAGGTGACACCATCGAAGTTATGGCGCCAAATGGTGAATTTAATGTAGCAATCAACTCCCAAAAACCGAAAAATTACATCGTTTTTGCAGCAGGAAGCGGAATAACTCCAATTCTTTCCATCATAAAAACGCACTTAATTTCCGAGCCAAACAGCACATTTAAACTGTTTTACCTCAATCGTACCGTAAAATCAATTATCTTTAAAGAAGAAATTGAACAACTAAAAAATACCTATTTCGACCGTTTCGAAATCTTCCATTTCTTAACCAAAGAACACCGAAGCATCGAATTATTAAACGGACGATTTACCAAAGAAAAATTACAAGTTCTTACCAAAAATATCATCGACATTCCATCAACCGACGAATGTTTTATTTGCGGTCCAGAACAAATGATATTCCTAATCCGCGACGAATTAGTAGCCGCAGGTTTAGACAAAAATAAAATCCATTACGAGCTGTTTACCTCAGGAATTACTGAAGAAGACAAAGCCCGAATGGCAAAAATTGTAGAGAAAAAAGTAGAAGGAACAGATGTAACAATCATCGATGGCGGAAAAGAATTCCATTTCGTTATGGACGACGATTTCGACAACATTCTAGACGGTGCATTAGCCGCTGGAGCCGATTTGCCATTCGCCTGCAAAGGTGGCGTTTGCAGCACATGCAAGTGCAAAGTCGTGTCAGGAACAGTCGAAATGAAAATCAATTACGCACTCGACGAAAACGAAGTCGCAAAAGGATTGGTGTTAAGCTGTCAAGCCGTGCCAACCTCAGAAAAAGTAGTAGTCGATTTTGGAGTTTAGGAGCGGCACGAGCGATAGCGAATTGGCGAAGCAAATGGCTTGGGCATTTTTTGCAATCCATTTTCCTGCTTTCCGTTGCAATCTTTACTTTTTTAAAGAAAAAAAGTAAAGGATTTCCACTACAATCAGGGCTAGAGAGTAAGCAAAAGGAATAAAATTAAAATATAGAAATCATAAATTCTTAAATGACCTTATATAGCTTATATGGTTCAGAAAAAGAAAAATAAAATAATAATCGTTCAAAGTTACTGCAAAGTAAAGTATTACGGCGACTGAACACTGAACACTAATTCAAAAAATTATGTCAGAACACGAAGTAAAAAACCTAGAAGCAATTTTCGACGCAAGAATTGCAAGAGACGAAAAAATCGAACCAAAAGACTGGATGCCCGAAAAGTACCGTCAAACACACATTCGTCAAATTTCCCAACACGCGCATTCCGAAATTGTTGGCATGTTACCCGAAGGAAATTGGATAACTCGTGCGCCTTCTCTAAAAAGAAAAGTAGCACTTTTAGCCAAAATTCAAGACGAAGCTGGACATGGTTTATACCTGTATTCTGCTTGTGAGACTTTAGGCGTATCTCGCGAAGAATTATACGATCAACTCCATTCTGGAAAAGCAAAATATTCAAGTATTTTCAATTATCCAACATTAACTTGGGCAGATATGGGAGCAATTGGTTGGCTAGTTGACGGCGCAGCAATCATCAATCAAGTGCCATTAACAACTACGTCATTCGGACCTTATGCTCGTGCCATGGTACGTGTGTGCAAAGAAGAAAGTTTCCACCAACGTCAAGGTTTTCAAATCATGATGACACTTGCAGAAGGAACGCCAGAGCAAAAAGAAATGGCACAAGATGCCTTAAACAGATGGTGGTTTCCAGCATTAATGATGCTTGGACCAACAGACGATGCTTCTGTTCACACAGAACAATCCATGAAATGGAAATTGAAACGCAAAACTAACGATGAATTACGTCAACAATTTGTAGACCAAACCGTTCCACAAGCACACATGATCGGACTTACAATTCCAGATCCAACGTTAAAATTTAACGAAGAAACCAAACATTACGAATTTGGAGAATTAGATTGGGACGAATTCTGGCAAGTTGTAAAAGGCCACGGACCATGTAATAAAGAAAGAATCTCAGCACGTAAAAATGCATGGGATAACGGAAAATGGGTTCGTGATGCAGCAATGGCTTACGCCGAAAAACAAGCAAACAAAGAAGTAAAACAAGCTATATAATTCAGTATTCAGTTGACAGAAATTAGTTGACAGTTAAATCTGAGCACTAATAACTGAACACTGAACACTAATAATTGAACACTATGAAAAACTGGCCACTTTGGGAAGTATTTATAAGAAGTAAAAACGGATTAGAACACCGCCATTGCGGGAGTTTACATGCAAGCGATGCAACAATGGCATTAGAAAACGCTCGAGATGTTTACACACGCAGAATGGAAGGCGTAAGTATTTGGGTAGTTCCATCAGCACAAATCACAGCTTCAAATCCACATGATAGTGCAGAGCTTTTCGATCCAGCAAAGGACAAAGCCTACCGTCATCCAACATTCTATGAATTACCAGACGAATTAAAACACATGTAGAATTTGAAATAAGTTTTACTTAAATGACCTTAATTGTCTTATATGGTTTAAACTTAATTTTTCTTAATTTCTTAATGGTTTAAAAAACAAAAAATGAACAACAATTTAATTCAATACATCTACGGAATTGCAGATAATTCTCTAATTCTAGGTCAACGTCTCGGTGAACTTTGCGGTCACGGTCCAAGTCTAGAAACCGATATTGCTATGACCAATATTTCTCTAGATTTATTCGGTCAAGTACGTAGTTACTTTCAATATGCAGCCAAATTAATCGGAGGCGATGCTACAGAAGATACAATCGCTTTCTTAAGAAAAGAAAGAGAATATAAAAACGTTTTATTGGTAGAACAACCCAATCAAGATTTTGCTTATTCTATTACAAGACAATTCCTGTTTGATGTCTATCATTTGTTAGTATTAGAAGAATTACAAAATAGCAAAGACGAAACGTTATCAGCTATTGCTAAAAAAAGCATAAAAGAAGTTTCGTATCACACTAGATTTTCTTCTGATTGGATTAGAAGATTAGGCGACGGAACCGAAGAAAGTCATAACAAAATCCAAACCGCAATCAACGATTTATGGATTTTCACCGACGAATTATTTCACCAAACCGATGCCGATAAAGCAATGGTTGCCGAAGGAATTGGTGTAGATGTAACACTTTTGAAAGGAACTTACTTTAAAAAAGTAAACGAAATTTTAGAAGAAGCAACATTAGAAATTCCAACAATTGAGTATTTCCAAAAAGGAGGAAAACAAGGAATTCACAGCGAACACATGGGATATCTTTTGGCACAAATGCAATACATGCAATTAGCGTATCCAAATATGAATTGGTAAATGATTAACGATTGTCGATTTCTGAATTTTAATTTCTGAATTTTTCACTTCATAAATCAAAAATCGTTAATCTTCAATCAAATAAATCTACATGACAGAACAATTAACACATATCGACCAAAATCTCTTCGAAATCCTCGAAACAGTATCCGATCCAGAAATTCCAGTATTATCAATAATGGAAATGGGCGTAGTTCGTTCTGCCAAAATAGTAAACGGAATTGTAGAAGTTCAAATCACACCAACCTACAGCGGTTGCCCAGCAATGGATGTAATTGGTGATGATATCAAATTAGCATTCAAACAAAAAGGCTACGAAGCCAAAGTAGAACTAATCCTTTCGCCAGCATGGACAACCGATTGGATTACGCCAAAAGGCAGAGCAGCATTAGAAAAATACGGAATTGCTTCACCATTATCAGAATCAGCAGATAAAGAAGCACTTCTTGGAAATAAAAAAGTAGTAAAATGTCCGCAATGCGGTTCATTCAACACAAAATTAGTAAGTCAATTTGGTTCCACAGCATGCAAAGCATTTTTCCAATGCGAAGATTGCTTAGAACCATTCGACTACTTTAAATGTTTAAAATAATAGGATTAACGATTGTTGAATGTTGATTTTTGATTTATGAAATTTTAAAAATTCTGAAATCAAAAATCGTTATTCTTCAATCTTCAATAAATATAGGTATGAGCAATAATTCAATAGAACTAAAAATTGAAAATAATGTCGCGTGGATTTCACTAAACAGACCCGAAGTTTTCAATAGTTTCAATCGTGAGATGGCTTTTCTGTTACAAGAAACTCTTGACAATTGTGCAAACGATACAAATGTCCGAGCAATAGTAATCACCGGAAACGGAAAAGCATTTTGCGCTGGACAAGACCTAAATGAAGTAACAGATCCAGACCTAAATCCGGGTTTCAGAAAAATATTGGAAGAACATTACAATCCAATTATTCAAAAAATAAGAAACATCGAAAAACCTATAATTGCCGCTGTCAATGGTGTTGCCGCTGGAGCTGGAGCTAACATCGCTTTAGCCTGTGATATTGTGGTAGCATCAGAACAAGCAAGTTTTATTCAAGCTTTCAGCAAAATCGGATTAATTCCAGACAGCGCAGGAACATTCTTTTTGCCAAGATTAATTGGTTTCCAAAAAGCAACAGCTTTAATGATGTTAGGCGATAAAGTTTCAGCAGTAGAAGCCTTAAATATGGGAATGATTTATAAAATTTTTCCGGTTGGGATTTTCAATGAAGAAGTAAAAGAATTAGCCGAAAATTTAGCTCAAATGCCAACAAAAGCTCTGGGTTTAACCAAAAGATTATTAAATCAATCCATGACAAATAATCTAGAACAACAACTAGCTTTAGAAAGTGATTTACAAATTGAAGCGAGTTCGTCCAATGATTACAAAGAAGGAGTAACTGCTTTCGTAGAAAAAAGAAAACCCGAATTTAAAGGAAATTAAAGTTCCGTTGGAACGAAATATAGTTATGAAAGTAGCAATCATAGGTTCAGGAACAATGGGAAGTGGTATCGCGCAAGTTGCCGCAACTGCAGGTTGTGAAGTAAAAATTTACGACACCAATCTCGATGCGATTGCTAAAAGCAAATCCAATCTCGAAAATACGCTATCTAAATTAGTCGAAAAAGCAAAAATCGATGAGCATGAAAAATCCCGAATCGAAAATAACATTTCCTACGCACACACGCTAGGAGAATTATCGCATTCCGATTTAGTGGTCGAAGCCATCATTGAGAATATGGAAATCAAGCGAAAATTATTTTCTGAACTAGAAAATTACGTCTCGCCCGAAACCATTTTAGCATCCAATACGTCTTCATTATCAATAGCTTCCATTGCTGCATCTTGCCAAAAACCAGAACGCGTCATTGGAATTCACTTTTTTAATCCAGCGCCATTAATGCAATTGGTTGAGGTAATTCCAGCGGTTCAAACCAGCGAAGAAGTGCTCCAAAAATCAGTAGAAATTATCTCCGATTGGAAAAAAGTAGTAGCCGTTGCCAAAGACACACCAGGTTTCATTGTAAACCGAGTTGCAAGACCATTTTACAGTGAAAGTTTACGAATTTACGATGAAGGAGTAGCTGATTTTGCAACCATAGATTGGGCTTTAAAAACTATTGGCGGTTTCAAAATGGGACCATTCGAACTAATGGATATGATTGGTCACGATGTAAATTATATCGTAACTGAAACCGTATTCACAGCATTCTATTTCGATCCAAAATTCAAACCATCATTCACACAAAAACGCCTTTTGGAAGCAGGATTTCTAGGAAGAAAATCAAGACGAGGATTTTATGATTACAACAAAGAATTGCCAGTTCCAAATGAAGATTTAGTTTTAGCAAAATCAATTTTCGAAAGAGTAATTGTAATGTTAATCAATGAAGCAGCAGATACGTTATTCTTAAACATAGCATTAGCCAAAGATATTGACAACGCCATGACCAAAGGAGTAAATTACCCAAAAGGATTACTGGCTTGGGCAGACGAACTCGGCATTCAATGGTGCGTTGAAAAGCTAGACGAATTATACAACGAATATCACGAAGACCGATATCGTTGCAGCCCAATTTTAAGAAGAATGGCTAAAGAGAATAAAAATTTTTTCTAAATGGAAGGAACAAAAATACCATATAAAATGTTAAGTCAAGATGCTTACAGCCAATGGCTCGGCATCGAAATTCTCGAATGCGAAATCGGGCGTTGCAAAGTGGCCATGATGGTTCGTAAGGAAATGCTCAACAGTATGTACAAAGCCCACGGCGGAATCACTTATTCCTTAGCCGACACCGCTTTTGGATTTGCAGCCAACACACACGGAAAATTTGCGGTTTCCATCGAAACCTCAATAAATCACATCGAAGCTGTAAACGAAGGCGATTATCTAACCGCCGAATCAGTAATAGAAAAAGTAAATAACAAATTAGGGTTCAATATAATAGAAGTAAAACGAGGCGATGAATTAGTAGCATTATTCAAAGGAGTAGTCTATCGCACACAAAAAGATTGGGAAGAATAAGATTAACGATTGAAGAATATACATTTTTGATTTTTGAAGTTTCATAAAGTTCTAAAATCAAAAATCGTTAATCAACAATCAAATAAATCATTTAGAGCGAATGGCTCGGGCATTTTCAGTAATGGCAATTCCTGCTTTCCGTTCCAAGTCCCGAAAAAAAATCGGGTGCTTTCCTCTCCAATCAGGGCTAAATAGTAAATGTATTGAATAGAAAATAGAATAAAAAAAGGGATTAACGATTGAAGATTAACGATTTTTGATTTTAGAACTAATCAACAATCAACAATCAACAATCAACAATCAACAATCAAACATGGAAGCATACATCATAGACGGAGTAAGAACTCCAATCGGAAATTACCAAGGAACACTAGCATCGGTTCGTCCAGATGATTTAGGTGCATTGGTAATAAAAACCGTAGTAGAAAATAACCCAAACATCCCAAAAGAAGCGTATGATGACGTAATCATGGGTTGTGCCAATCAAGCCGGTGAAGACAATCGTAATGTGGCTAGGATGTCACTTTTATTAGCAGGATTACCATTCACAGTTCCAGGTGAAACTGTAAACCGACTTTGCAGTTCGGGATTGTCAGCCATAATCCACGCAAATCGTGCCATAAAAGCAGGCGACGGACAAATCTTTATAGCAGGCGGAATCGAAAACATGACTCGCGGTCCATTAGTAGTTTCTAAACCATCATCAGCTTATGGAACCGATTCTAAAATGTACGACACTAGTTTTGGATGGCGTTTTATAAACCCAAAACTGCACGAAATGTATGGTACTGACGCAATGGGTGAAACTGCCGAAAATTTGGTAGAAAAATACAATATCACTCGCGAAGACCAAGATTCATTCGCTTTAAATAGCCAACAAAAAGCAACAGCAGCCCAAACTTCAGGAAGATTAGCCAAAGAAATAGTAACCGTAGAAATTCCCCAACGAAAAGGCGATGCGATTCAGTTTTCAAAAGACGAATTCATTAAGTCAACTACTTCTATGGAAGGTTTATCAAAATTACGTCCAGCCTTCAAAAAAGACGGAAGTGTAACAGCAGGAAATGCGTCAGGATTAAATGACGGAGCTTGTGCAACAATCATAGCATCAGAAGAAGCAGTAAAAAAATACAATCTAAAACCTTTAGCTCGAATAGTAAGTTCATCCGTAGTAGGAGTAGAACCAAGAATCATGGGAATTGGTCCAGTAGAAGCCACCAAAAAAGCACTAGAAAAAGCAGGTTTAACATTGGATCAAATCGACATAATAGAATTAAACGAAGCCTTCGCAGCTCAAAGTATAGCATGCATTCGCGAATTAGGATTAAAAGACAACGATACAAGAATAAATCCAAACGGTGGCGCAATAGCAATCGGTCATCCACTAGGAGTAACCGGAGCAAGAATTGCCTATTCAGCAGCCTTAGAATTACAACTAACAGGAAAACGATACGCATTAATTACAATGTGCATCGGAGTTGGACAAGGCTACGCCGCAATTATCGAACGCGTAGCTGAATAGCCGTTGGCTTTAGCCAATGGAAAAAATGGAAAAAATGGAAAAAA
This sequence comes from Flavobacterium dankookense, assembly GCF_004362665.1. Lineage (GTDB taxonomy): Bacteria > Bacteroidota > Bacteroidia > Flavobacteriales > Flavobacteriaceae > Flavobacterium > Flavobacterium dankookense. The sequence continues at coordinate 249,308 of NZ_SNXR01000015.1, forward strand.
ATGAAAAAAAGATTTTTATTTTAATATAAAAGCTCCGTAGGAGCGACATATTGGTTATATGAACAAAACACAACATTACGTACAAGGAAAATGGACTTCAGCAATAGGAGAAGGGAAACCTTCTTTTGATGCAGTAACAGGAGAATTCATAGCAGAAACTTCTGTTGAAGGATTGGATATCCCAGCCATTTTACATTATGGAAGAACCAAAGGCGGTGAAAAACTTCGCAAAATGACCTTCCAAGAACGTGGCAATATGATTAAAAGTTTGGCGATGTATTTAACCAAACGCAAAGAAGCATTTTACGAAATTAGTTATAGAACCGGTGCAACTCGCGTCGATTCGTGGATTGACATCGAAGGTGGTTTCGGAAATTTATATGCTAATGCGTCCTTGCGAAAATTATTCCCAAATCAATCCTATCACGTAGAAGGCGACCCAATCAATTTGTCAAAAGGTGGCCGATTTATGGCGCATCATATTCTAGTTCCGAAAAAAGGAGTTGCCATTCATATCAATGCTTTTAACTTCCCAATTTGGGGAATGTTAGAAAAATGTGCGTGCAATTGGATGGCCGGAATGCCAGCGGTTGTTTTACCAGCGCCAGTTACAGCTTATCTGACTGAAGCTGTTGTGCGTGAAATAATCGCATCAAATATTTTACCAGAAGGCGCATTACAATTAATTTCTGGAACTGCTAAAGATATTTTCGATACTATTGAAAGCCAAGATGTAATAACATTTACAGGTTCGGCAACAACTGGAAGAGTATTAAAATCGCATCCAAGAATACTACAAGAATCAGTTCCGTTTACAATGGAAGCCGACTCATTAAACGCATCCATTTTAGGCGAAGACGCCGTTCCAGGAACGCCAGAATTCGATTTATTCATAAACCAAGCTCGAAGTGAAATCACCGTAAAAGCAGGTCAAAAATGTACAGCAATCCGTCGTATGATTGTTCCAGAAAAACTGATGGATGACGTTCAATTTGCTCTTTCAAAATCATTAGATAAAGTTGCTATTGGCGACCCAAGATTAAAAGAAGTCCGAATGGGAGCATTGGTAAGTAAAGACCAAGTCGATGTTTTAAAAGGACGTGTTCAAGAATTATCAAAATCGGCCAAAATAGTTTACGGTGATTTAGAAAAAACCAACATAATCGGTGCCGATGAAAAAGGGGCTTTTGTGAGTCCAATTTTACTTCGCGAAGACAATCCGTTTACAAATATAGCCGTTCACGAAACCGAAGCTTTCGGCCCAGTTTCAACAATAATGCCTTATAAGAATCTTGATGAAGCGATTGAATTAGCCCAAATGGGTAAAGGTTCATTAGTATCTTCTATCGTTACAAATTCAGACGAAATTGCCAAAGAATATGTTGTAAATGCGGCCTCACATCACGGTAGAATTTTAGTTCTAAATCGTGAAAATGCGAAGCAAAGTACTGGTCACGGTTCGCCATTGCCATTATTGGTTCACGGTGGTCCAGGTCGTGCCGGTGGCGGAGAAGAAATGGGTGGCGTTCGCGGAATTAAACATTATATGCAACGTTGCGCGATTCAAGGTTCGCCAACAACTTTAACTGAAATTACAGGCATTTATCAGGCGAATTCGGCCTACAAAGAAATCACGCAACATCCGTTCCAATACCATTGGGAAGACATCCAACCCGGAATGTCATTGCGAACTCATAACAGAACAGTTACCGATACAGATATCATCAATTTTGCCAATATCACTTGGGATCATTTCTACGCACATACCGATATTACTTCGCTTGACGGAAGTATTTTCAAAAAACGAACGGCTCACGGCTACTTCATTTTAGCAGCTGCAGCAGGTTTGTTCGTGTACCCAAATAAAGGTCCGGTTGCCGCAAATTACGGATTAGAAGAATGTCGTTTCTTACGACCAATTTACCACAATGATACGGTTTATGTACGTTTAACGTGTAAACAAAAAGTTGATAGAGATGTGGCTTCTGCCGAACATCCAAGCGGAATTGTAAAATGGTTTGTTGAAGTTTTTGATACCGAAAATGAATTAGTAGCAGTAGCAACAATTCTAACAATGGTTCAGAAAAAACAAGAGGTTTTCGTAGAAATGACTGATGAAAAAATAGTTGAATGTCTAAATAAACTAACCGAAAATTCAAAACCAAGTTGGGGAATTTTAACGCCACAACATTTGTTAGAACATTTGGAACAAGGCTACCGAATCATGTCAGGTGAAATTCAAGATTTCGAAATTGCAACACCCGAAAAGATTTTAGATAAAGTCCATAATTCGTTATACAATTATGATAAATTTCCAATTGGAACCAAGTTTCCAACGATGAAAAAAGACGAATTAGAAGATTTAATCCATCCCGATTTCGAGACAGCCAAAGCCAAATTTTTTGAAGCAAGAGAACAATATAAAACCTTTTTCAAAGAAAATCCAGAAGCGGTTTTAAAGAATATGGTTTTCGGAGAAATGAATAAATACGCGTCTTATTTATTAGAAAGAAAGCATTTGAACCATCACTTTGAACAGTTTAATATTTTGTAGAATAATAATTTGGAGCTAATCCTGCTATCCGTTGCAATCTTTTCTTTTTTAAAGAAAAAAAAGAAAAGGATTTCCACTACTATCAGGGCTAGGAATATAGAATAAAAAGAAAATCAGCGGTAATCAGTTAAATCTGTGTCATCCGCGTTCAAAAAAATAATTATGTCAGAAGCATACGTTATAAAAGAAATAAACAACAACATCGCCACTATCGAGTTCTTTCATCCTGAACAAAACTCCTTGCCAAGTGATATATTAGCACTATTAGCCAACACAATAACAGAAGTTGGAAATAATTCAGAAGTAAAAGTAATCATCCTAAAAAGTGGTGGCGACCGAACATTCTGTGCTGGAGCAAGTTTTCAAGAACTAATTTCCATCAACGATGCCGCAACCGGAAAAGTATTTTTCTCAGGATTTGCCAATGTAATCAATGCCATGAGAAAATGTCCAAAATTTATCATCGGACGCATTCAAGGAAAAACCGTTGGTGGCGGAGTTGGAATTGCAGCATCAACCGATTATTGTATGGCAACTAAATTTGCAGCCATTAAATTATCAGAATTAAACGTTGGAATTGGTCCTTTTGTGGTTTCACCAGCAATCGAAAGAAAAATGGGAGTTTCAGCAATGTCACAAATAGCAATCGATGCCAACACATTTTATGATGCAAATTGGGCAAAAGAAAAAGGATTGTTTTCTCAAGTATTTGAAAATATAGAAGAAATGGACGAAGCCGTTCAAAAATTCGCCGAACATTTATGCACCTACAATCCAGACGCCATGACCGAAATGAAAAAGGTTTTTTGGAGAGGAACAGAAGATTGGGACAGTTTACTAGCGGAAAGAGCCGCAATAAGTGGACGATTAGTATTGTCTGATTTTACGAAAGAGACGTTGAAGAAATTTAAGTAATTGTATACTGTAAAATGTATATTGTATACTGAAAAGAGCAATATACATTATACAACAATACATTATACAACAATACATTATACAACAATACATTATACAATAAAACATGATATACGAATTCAAAGGGTTCATCCCAGTAATACACGAAAGTAGTTTCATCCATCCGCAAGCTGCGGTAACGGGTAACGTGATTATTGGAAAAAATGTTTACGTTGGTCCAGGCGCGGCTATTCGTGGCGATTGGGGAGAAATTATAATTGAGGACGGCTGTAACGTTCAAGAAAATTGTACGATTCATATGTTTCCTGGAAAGACAATGGTATTGAAAACTGGTGCGCACATCGGTCACGGAGCCATTATTCACGGAGCAAATATTGGTGCGAATTGCTTAGTTGGAATGAACGCCGTAATTATGGATGACGTAAATGTTGGTGATGAATGTATTATCGGCGCATTAAGTTTCATAAAAGCCGGAATGCAAATCCCAAACCGAAAAATGGTAGTAGGAAATCCAGCTACAATTATAAAAGACGTTTCCGATGAAATGATTGATTGGAAAACCAAAGGAACCGCATTATATCAGCAATTACCAAAGGAATGTTATGAAACCTTAAAAGCCGTTGAACCGTTAAGAGAAATTCCAGCCAATCGACCAACACAAGAAGCTTTTTATAAAACATTAGAAGAATTTAAAAAAAAGTGATCAGTATTCAGTGGTCAGTTTGCAGAAATGCGAGACTGAACACTGAACACTGAACACTGAATACTATATAAATGATAACAGAATTCAAAATGCCCAAAATGGGTGAAAGTATTTCAGAAGCAACAATAATCAGTTGGTTGAAAAACGTAGGTGATTTTGTGGAAGCCGAAGAAACTATTTTAGAAGTAGCTACCGATAAAGTCGATAGTGAAGTGCCTGCGCCAGTATCTGGAGTAATAACTGAAATTCGTTTTCAAAAAGATGATGTGGTTGAAGTTGGAACTGTTTTGGCTTTGATAGATTCTGATGGAAAAACAGAAACAAGAAACAAGAAGCAAGATGTATCTGAAAAGAATAGTATCAAAGCGAGTTCAGTCGAGGTACAACAGCCAAAAATTGACATCCAAAAACTGACAACTAATCCAAATGCTTTCATTTCGCCATTAATAATTTCTATCGCTCAAAAAGAAAATCTTTCGATAGAAGAATTACAAGCCATTCCAGGTTCGGGAGCAGAAGGAAGATTGCAAAAAAGCGACGTTTTTAATTATCTGAAGAATCGTAAATATCCACTTCAATCTAAACCGATAATTGACAACCGACAACTGTCAACCTCTTCTTATCCTAAACCAAAAATCAATTTCGTTGAAGGAAAAGACCGCATTGTAGAAATGGACAGAATGCGCAAGATGATTGCCGATCACATGGTGTATTCTAAGCAAACTTCGCCTCACGTAACTTCTTACATTGAAGTCGATGTTACGAATTTGGTAAATTGGAGAAACGGAAACAAAGACAAATTTCAAGAAAAACACAACGAAAAACTAACGTTTACTCCAGTTTTTGTTCAAGCTGTAGCCAAAGCTGTAGCTGATTTTCCAATGATTAATGTTTCGGTAGATGAGAAAAACATCATTGTCCACAACGACATCAATATCGGAATGGCAACCGCATTACCATCAGGAAATTTAATAGTTCCTGTAGTGAAAAATGCCAATGAAAAAGATTTAGTTGCTTTAGCAAAAGATGTAAATAATTTGGCGGAAGCTTCACGAAATAACAAATTAAAACCTGAACAAATTCAAGGAAGTACGTTCACTATTTCCAACGTAGGAACTTTTGGAAGTTTGATGGGAACACCAATTATAAACCAACCTGAAGTTGCCATTTTAGCATTAGGAATTATTAAAAAACGTCCCGAAGTTATCACAACTGAAAAAGGAGACGAAATCGCCATCAGAAGCATGATGTATCTTTCTTTATCGTTCGACCATAGAGTAGTGGACGGATTTTTAGGAGGTTCATTCTTACGAAAAGTAGGCGATTATTTAGAACAATTTGACACAAACACAACGATATAAATTATGACAGAGAGTATGACATCAGAAATAAAAATAACCAAAGTCACACAATCAAGAGTTTCAGAAGTGAATCTTGAAAACATTACTATGGGAACCAATTTCACCGATCACATGTTTATTTGCGATTATGAAAATGGTGAATGGCAAAATCCAAGAATTGAACCTTTGGCGTTAATTCCAACGCATCCTGCGGCAATGGCTTTACATTACGGACAAGCTATTTTTGAAGGAATGAAAGCGACTTTAGGAAAAGACGGAACACCATTGTTATTTCGCCCAGAAGAAAACGCAAAAAGAATGAACTTTAGCGCGGATAGAATGGGAATGCCTTCATTTCCAGAAGATTTATTTGTAGAAGCATTAAAACAATTCACTGCTTTAGAGAAAAATTGGATTCCAACTTCAACAGGAAGCGCTTTGTATTTGCGTCCGTTTATGTATGCTGATGAAGCTTTTATCGGAATGCGTGCAGCGACGAGTTTTAAATTCATCGTAATGGCATCGCCAGCTGGACCATTTTTTAGTAGAAAAATTAAATTATACGCGGAGAAAAAATACGTTCGTGCCGTAAATGGAGGAACAGGAGAAGCCAAAGCAGCCGGAAATTACGCTGCAGCAATTCGTCCAACGGAATATGCGAAAGCGAAAGGTTTTGACCAGGTTTTATGGTTAGATGCACAAGATTTTGAATACATTCAAGAAGTGGGAACAATGAATATCTTCTTCAAAATTGATGGGAAATTCATCACACCAAGTTTAACGGGTTCGATTTTATCAGGAATTACCCGAATGAGCATAATCGATTTGTTAAGAAGTAAAGGATTTGAAGTAACCGAAAGACCAATCACTATTTCAGAGATCATCGAGGCATCTAAAAACGGAACTTTAGAGGAAGCATTCGGAACAGGAACAGCAGTAGGAATTGCGATGGTAGAAGAAATTGGAAACAATGATTTGTCAATTAAATTCCCAGTAGAAAATCCAGTTTCTGTGATGGTAAATGATACGTTGAATGCTATTAAAGTTCAAGATATTAAAGATGAATTTGGTTGGATTGTAGAAGCAAAATAAATTTTAAACCACTAAGACACTAAGAAAGTACAATGAACACAAAGTAACTAAATAGTGAGCTTCGCGATTTCTTTGTGAGCTTTGTGGTTAAATTTTAAAACAGATGTTAGATAAAAAAATACTAGAAAAAGCGTTTTCAACAATGGCAACTGCCAAAGCCATGGCAACCTTGTATGAAGATAATTTCAAAATAGTTTCTAAATACGTACACGCAACTTCACGCGGACACGAAGCCATTCAAATTGCGATGGCGATGCAATTGTTGCCACAAGATTATGCGTTTCCGTATTATCGTGATGATGCCATGATGCTCGGAATTGGAATGCAGCCTTACGATTTGATGTTGCAATTGATGGCAAAAAAAGACGATCCGTTTTCGGGCGGACGAACTTATTATTGTCATCCGAGTTTGAACGATGCTGATAAACCTAAAATTCCGCACCAATCATCAGCTACAGGAATGCAAGCTATTCCAGCAACTGGAGCTGCGATGGGATTTTGGTACAAAGAAAACATAGGGATTCAAGAAACTAATCAAGAAAAACCATTCGTTGTTTGTTCACTTGGTGACGCATCTGTTACCGAAGGAGAAATCGCCGAAGCATTGCAAATGGCAGCTTTAAAACAACTTCCAATTTTGTATTTAGTACAAGATAATGGTTGGGATATTTCGGCAAATGCGGCGGAAACTCGTGCGCAAAATGCATTTGAATACGCCAAAGGATTCCACGGAATTGAAGCCATTTCTATTGATGGAGCGAATTTTACCGAGAGCTATTTAGCCGTTCAAAAAGTGGTAAAAACCATTCGTGAAGAACGTCGTCCATTTTTGGTTCATGCCAAAGTTCCGTTGTTAAATCATCATACTTCAGGTGTTCGAATGGAATGGTATCGTGACGATTTGGAAGAAGCACAATCGCGTGATCCTTTTCCAGTTTTAGTACAACAATTGTTGGAAGCTGGATTTACCGAAGAAGAAATAGATGCTATTGAAAATACAGCTGTAGCCAAAGTGCAAGCCGATTTTGATAAAGCACAATTAGCCGAAGATCCAACTCCAGAAGATTTATTCACGCACGATTTTGCTCCAACGCCAATCACAGAAGAAGTTGGAGAACGAAATCCAGAGCGTGAAGATAAAGTCGTAATGGTGGATTGTGCGCTTTTCGCCGTAGAAGAATTAATGAAAAAGCACCAAGAATGTTTGCTATACGGACAAGACGTAGGCGGACGATTAGGTGGAGTTTTCAGAGAAGCAGCAACATTAGCACAAAAATTCGGAGACGAACGCGTTTTTAATACGCCAATTCAAGAAGCATTTATCGTTGGTTCTACAGTCGGAATGTCGGCTGTTGGCTTGAAACCGATTGTTGAGGTGCAGTTTGCCGATTACATTTGGCCAGGATTGAATCAGTTGTTTACCGAAGTCAGCCGTTCGTGTTATTTATCCAACGGAAAATGGCCTGTGAGTATGATTTTGCGTGTTCCAATTGGAGCTTACGGAAGTGGCGGACCTTATCATTCCTCGTCTGTAGAAAGTGTTTTGACCAATATTCGCGGTATTAAAATTGCTTATCCAAGTAATGGCGCTGACTTAAAAGGACTTTTGAAATCTGCTTATTACGACCCAAATCCAGTGGTGATTTTGGAGCATAAAGGTTTGTATTGGAGCAAAGTAAAAGGAACTGATGCCGCAAGAGTAAACGAACCAAGCGAAGATTACATTTTACCTTTCGGGAAAGCTAATATTGTTCAAGAAATTTGGGAACAAGAAACCGACGAAACAATTACGGTAATTACTTACGGAATGGGAGTTCATTGGGCATTGAATGCTTCTACTACAATTAAAAATCAAGTAGAAATTATCGATTTACGAACCTTGTGTCCACTTGATGAAGAAACAATCTTTAAATCGGTTAAAAAAGCCAAAAAATGTCTTGTCGTAACCGAAGAACCAACCAACAATTCCTTTGCAAGAAGTTTAGCTGGATTGATTCAAGAAAAATGTTTCAAATATCTTGATGCGCCAGTAATGGTAATTGGTTCAGAGAATATGCCTGCCATTCCGTTAAATAGTACTTTAGAGTTTACTATGATTCCGAATGTCGATAAAGTGAAAGTTAAAATAGAAGAACTTTTGAAGTATTAGTTCTTTTGAAATGCTGCCTCTATTCAATACAAAACCTATCTATCCCGAAGTTTCGGGACTGATTGCAGTGGCACGAAGTAGAGCGGAAAGCAGGAATAGAGAAACCAAAAGGAACCAAGCCATTCGCTCCTAAAATTCATAGCATAAATCATAAAAAAAAAACACTATTTCGGCAGTACGAGATAGTGTTTTTTATATTTTCCGCAACATCAACTGAATACTGTCAACTGAAAACTGTGTACTATTTTTTCGGTGGATATTGTTCTAAAATTTTGGAAACAAATTCTTTTATTTTTTCGTCTTTTTTTTCGGTTCGTTTGGTTAAAGCGCCTTCGCCTTCACCTTGCCAAATTAGTTCTTTTTTCTTGGCATCTATGATATCAATGGTTAAAATACCTTCGGTGTAGCGATTGACGGAAGTTGTATTACCCCATAACCAAGGGTTCCAACCCCAACCCCAACCCCAACCAAAGCCCCAGCCAGCATTGAATTGGTTGACATCTACCTGCTCTCTTTCTTTGGTTGTGAAGTTTATCAGAACTTCTGGATTTTCACTTTTTGTAAAACCTTTTGTAGCCATTACTTCGTCTATGGAACGAAGAATTCTTTTTTTGTCTAAATCGGAAATCTCCGCTTTGTCAATGCCACTTTTATGATAAGCATAGGTTTTATACTGACTAAAATCGGCATTTTTGTCGTAGTCTTGGTATACCCTAACCGAACTGCACGAAGCAAGAACGAAGAGTAGGAGTAACGGTAAAAATTTGAGCGTTTTCATTATCTTTTGAATTTTAGATTATTAAATTTTCAGATTGCTAGATTTATTATTCTTGACAATTCTAACAATTCTAATTGTCTAAAAATCTAACAATCCGTCTTCAACTATATTAGGGATGGTAACTTTTAATAAAGGTTGCGTTTCCATGGCTCTTTTTATGGCAAAAATGGCACCTTCATTTCTAGCCCAACTACGTCGCGAAATTCCGTTATTGACATCCCAGAAAAGCATTGACTGTAAACGTCTTGATGCTTCTTTAGTTCCATCAAGAACCATACCAAAACCACCATTAATAACTTCGCCCCAACCAACGCCACCACCATTGTGAATGGAAACCCAAGTAGCACCACGGAAACTGTCGCCAATAACGTTTTGGATAGCCATATCGGCAGTAAATCGTGAACCGTCGTAGATGTTTGATGTTTCTCTGTATGGCGAGTCTGTACCGGAAACGTCGTGATGATCGCGACCTAAAATGATATAGTCAATTTCGCCTCGAGCAATGGCTTGATTAAAAGCTTCTGCGATTTTAATTCTTCCTTCGGCATCGGCATAAAGTATTCTGGCTTGCGAACCAACTACTAATTTATTTTCTTGTGCGCCTTTTATCCATTGGATATTATCAGCCATTTGCTGTTGGATTTCTTCTGGAGAATTTTTCATCATTTCTTCCAAAACATCGCAAGCAATTTTGTCGGTTTTGGCTAAATCTTCGGGATTTCCTGAAGCACAAACCCAACGGAATGGTCCAAATCCGTAATCGAAACACATTGGACCCATAATGTCTTGAACGTAGCTATTGTATTTGAAATCGATATGATTTTCTGCAAAAACATCAGCGCCAGCTCGAGAAGCTTCTAGTAAAAATGCATTTCCGTAATCGAAGAAATACGTTCCTTTTGCAGTATGTTTGTTGATTGCATCTGCATGACGACGCAATGTTTTTTGAACTTCTTCTTTGAATTTATCAGGATTATTTGCCATTAAATCATTGGATTCTTCAAAAGTGTAACCAATTGGATAATATCCTCCAGCCCAAGGATTGTGCAACGAAGTTTGATCGGAACCTAAATCGATATGCAGATTTTCTTGGTCAAATCGTTCCCAAACATCAACTACATTTCCGAGATAGGCAATGGAAACAATTTCGTTGTTTTCTAATGCTTTTTTAACTCTTGGAACTAATTCGTCAATGTTTTCAATAATTTCATTTATCCAACCTTGTGAATGACGAATGTGAGTTATTTTCGGATTAACTTCTGCGCAAACAGTAACGCAACCTGCAATATTTCCAGCTTTGGGTTGTGCACCAGACATTCCTCCAAGTCCAGAAGTAACGAATAATCCACCTTTGGGTGATTTTTTTATTTTTCTGAATCCGTTTAAAACCGTGATTGTAGTTCCGTGAACAATCCCTTGCGGTCCGATGTACATGTAACTTCCGGCTGTCATTTGTCCGTATTGTGAAACGCCTAATGCATTCATTTTTTCCCAATCGTCCGGTTTTGAATAATTTGGAATCACCATTCCGTTAGTAACTACGACTCTTGGTGCTTCTTTGTGAGAAGGAAATAATCCCATTGGATGACCGGAATACATTGCTAAAGTTTGCTCATCGGTCATTTCTGCCAAATATTTCATGGTTAGTAAATACTGAGCCCAATTTTGAAAAACTGCGCCGTTTCCGCCATATGTAATTAGTTCATGAGGATGTTGCGCAACTGCATAATCCAAATTATTTTGTATCATCAACATAATGGCTTTTGCTTGTTCGGATTTTCCCGGATATTCCGAAATTGGTCGTGCATACATTTTGTAATCAGGACGTAAGCGATACATGTAAATTCTTCCGTAGGTTTCTAATTCGGCTTTGAATTCGGGAAGTAATTCGGCATGATGTTCTGGTTTAAAATAGCGCAAAGCATTTTTAAGAGCTAACTTTTTTTCCTCGTCAGATAGAATTTCTTTTCGTTTTGGCGCGTGATTTATTTCGACTTCGTAGGGTTTTGGATTTGGTAAAACCGATGGAATTCCTTGTAGTATTTGTTCTTTGAAGGTCATTTTATATTTTTTCTAAGATAATGTTAGGATTATTTTTTTTTAATTCGTCTAGAAATAACTCTTCATTTTCAGGAGTTATGTATAAATCGTTTCTATGTTTCGTAAAAATAATTAACCCGTTTGTAGATGTACCAAATTTATTAAATCCACTCCACATAGTTTCACCTTTTCTTATTTTATAAATTTTATTAATATCTGTTTTGTAGAGTGTAAAAATTATTTTTACTACAAGAAAATTTCCTTGGATACTAATTTTTAATTTTAGAATAGAAACAATTAAAATTGATATGATAAGAGTAAAAATACTTTCCATGACGATAAACGGATATAAACCATTTTTTGTCAATAACAAAGGTAAAGGCATAAGTAGCATAAATAGAAATAAAAAAATGTAAATCTTCTTAAATATTCCATTTATTTTTTTTGATTTATAGTCAATAATCATAGAATTTTGATGTTTTTAATGAATAGTAAGTTTAAACAGATTAGACAAGAGCTCACAAAGAATTAGCTTACTTCTTGATTGTGCCTGTTTTTTTATCAAAACCATACGGACAATGTCGGCAACCGCTTTTGCAACAATAACCACGTTTTAGATGGTATTTTTCGGTGAAACATCGATAACCTTCGGGCGTTAGATAATAATCTTCACCTTCTATTGGTTTTTTTTCGTTATTTTGGTCATTCATAGCTACAAATTTAAAGAGTTTATAACAAATGTTGATAATTGTTTCAAGATATTTAATACCAAAAGGTTTTAGAGGATTTACTTTTTTTCCTTTTGTTTTTTTGAAATATAGAAAAGATACAGCCAATGAAGTCTTACTTAATCATGAAAAAATTCATATTCAACAACAGTTAGAAATGCTTGTTGTTCCTTTTTTTATTTGGTACTTGTTAGAATACACATATCGTTTAATTCAATATAGAAATAGTCAAGACGCATATAGAAATATTTCGTTTGAAAGAGAAGCGTATGATAATGAAAAAGACCTCAACTATTTAAAGCTAAGGTCTTTTTGGCAGTTTTTGAAAAAACTTTGATTACTCTTGAAATTCTGTTTTTTTGATTTCAAATTCTTTTAAAGGTTCAATGTTTTTTTGCATAGAATTATTATTGGTTTGATATTCTTTTGATTGTTTGTTTAACACTTGCTTTTGGTTTTCAAAATTATTTTTGGTTACAACTTGTGTTTCAATTTCCGTTGGTTTTAGAATACTTTTTTCTTTTAATTCTGGCATACGAATATCTTCTTTCCCTTTCCAGATTGCGTAAATGCTGAACTGAACAATTCCATTACTATTTCCACCTAAATCTTCAAGAAGAAATGATTTTTCAGTTTGATTTCGGGTAATTTTTATAGATCCTAATGTGTTTTCTGCACCTTGTACAAAAACTTTGAAAGGTTTGCTATCTGAAATTGTTTCAGTAAAAAGAGGATCAAGTTGTACTGTTGCTTTTCCGTTAACTAATTGTACTTCTCCCATGTCAAAAAACCAATTTTCTGTTGCCTCAGGAGCAAACATAATTCGTTCACCTTGAGAGGTTTTCATGGTTGTAGAAACAGAACCACCACCAGTTCCTAATATTTTGTAATTTACACCTCCAACTCTTGCTCCAACATAAACGTTATCTAAAGTGCTTCCGCCAGAAGTATAGTTTCCAGTTAAAACAGCTCTGTCAGTTGCGTCATTTGCTACATCAGTTATGGTCGAAATACCTGTAATTGCCCATTGAAGTCCAGTAAATGCTCCTCCAGCGCCATTAGCTAAAGTAGAAATGGCTACATTATTTCCAGCTCCAGCTATTCCGATTCCGCTTGCGGTATTTGTACCAAAAGAGACAGAGCCATAGTTAGTTCCTGTAAATGCACCGCCACTTCCGTTAGTCAGATATAAAGCTGTTCCATTATTACCACTTCCAAATACTCCTGTTCCTGAGGTGTTTGTGTTTGTACCAAAAACACCAGAACCACTTGCTCCTGAACCTTCGCCATAAACTCCATCTGAAGCTGTTCCACTTGCTAATCCAACTACACCTGCTGCAGTGTTTCCTGTTGAATTTCCAATGACGCCGATTCCTGTTGCACCAGTACTTGAACCTGACATTCCAACACCTGTTGCATTATTGTTAATTCCTCGAACTCCAATTGCGGTTGCCCCACTTGCAGTTCCAAGAACACCATTTCCTGATGTTCCGGTAGTTTCTCCACTAACTCCATTGGAATTATTTCCTGTTGACGAACCATAAACTCCAATTCCTGTAGCATTATTATTTAATCCCCAAACTCCATATCTGTTTGCTTGATTTGCTTCACCAAAAACGCCAGTTCCACTTACTCCAGAGGATTGACCTAAAACTCCAATTCCATTTCCACCAGATGAATTTCCAAAAACGCCACGACCATTTAATCCATTTGAAGTTCCATAAGTTCCAACTCCATTGGCTACATTTCCAACTCCAAAAACTCCTGCGCTAGTTGCACTTGTGCTTGTTCCATAAACTCCAGCGCCAGTTCCTGTATTTTGACCAAAAACAGCTAGACCATTTCCAGTATTTGAACCAAAAACACCAACGCCATTTGATGTTGAGTATCCATTAATTGCATAGTCACTTGTTGTAGTGTTGTAAACGCTAAACCTGTCTGTTGCTGCTGGAGCTGCAATATTATTTATAACTACTTGTCCATTGGCTAAAACTCTAATTCTTTCTGTACTTGCTGTTGATAATTTCAAAGCAACTGCATCAGTTGTTCCAATAAAATTTGCTGCACCTGTTCCCGCATTTCCAGTTATTGTCCAATCGTTAGAGTTGACAGTAATAAAAGGCGTCCAAGATGTTGCATTCCAATAATAAAATCCAGGAACGACGTTGTTTGGAGCTACACCACTTGTTGCGGTATTATAAACTAATAATGATGTTGCAGGTGCGGTTATTGGTCCAGCAGCATTTCTTGCTGTAAGCGCAACTCTTGGAATTAAAAGTCCTTTATCTGTAGCGGTTATGTCCATTTTTGCAGAGGCATTTGGTGTTACACCAATACCAACATCGCCATCAGCTTCAACTCTCACTTTTTCAGTTCCAGCAGTTGCAATATTTAAAATATCACCGCCAGCACTAAATATTCCAGTATTTGTATCAGCACCGAAAGAATAAAATGGAGCATTAGCAGTTCCAAGATTTAGCGCATGAATTTGATTAGCATTTGGAATTCTGAGGCGAGCATTTCCATTGGTCGAAAAATCTAAAGCATCATTTCCTGAACTGAATATTCCAGTATTTGTATCAGCATTAAATGAGTAAAAGGGGTCATTATTTGTTCCTCTATCCATCGCAAGGATTTGATATTCGTCGGGAATTCGTAACCTAGATTCTCCCCAAGTTGCAAAATCTAATGTATTTTCTCCTGAGCTAAACATACCAGTATTTGTGTTTATATCTTGTTGGAAAGAATAGAAGGGTTCGTTTTCAGAACCTCGATTCATAGCTAATACCTGAGTATTAGTGATTCTGAAACGGCTATCACCTTGTGTTGAAAAATCTAATATGTTTGGATTAGAACTATACATTCCAGTATTTGGATCTGCAGAAAAACTATAGAACGGTAAGTCATCAGTTCCTCTCGATAAAGCATGAACTTGATTAGCATTAGGAATTCTAAATCGGGAAGTTCCACCAGTAGTAAAATCTAAAGCATCGGATCCAGAGCTATACATTCCAGTATTTTGATCTGTTTGAAACGAATACGTAGGTAATGCTGTTGTACCCAATGAATAAGATTGTAATTGACCTAAGTTAGCATTTGAAATATTCCATCGGTCAATATTATTTGTTTTAATTCTAATGTCAACAGCATTTATTGTTCCAAGAAAGTTTGTTCCTGGAGTTGTACCATTATTGCCAGTTAAAGACCAATCTGAGCTTACTCCAGAATTTATTGGAACCCAAACAGTACCATTCCAATAATAAAAACCGTTTGGTGCAAAACCGTTATTATAAACCAATAGCGATAATGCAGGTGCAGTAATTGTTGCTGTATCTGTTACACTTAATAATCCAACTCTTGGAATTAATAATCCTTTGTCGGGAGAAGTGATATCAAGTATTGATGAACCAGATGGATTAGTCGTACCAATTCCAACCTGACCAAAAGTATTGCAAAAATTTAAATGCAATACAACAATAAAAAAAAAGTAGTATAGCTTTCTCATGATGTTTTGTTTTATTCAAAATTACTATATAATGGATTGTAAGTGTTTGAAAATCAGTTAAAATGCTTTTATAGCCGATAAAGTGTCGTTTTTTTAATTATTGTGCATTTCATCAAATTTTTTTGCATTTGAGGTGTAAAATTTAGATAGATAAATACTTATTAAGTAATTTGTATTTATATCTTTGTATCTCAAAATCAGAAAGTCATGAAAAAATTATATATTTTACTCTCAACAGTTATTTTTTTAAATTCATTTGATGTAGAAGCCCAACTATTTGTTAGTGATAGTTATGTGTATGTTGGAAATCAGTATTTGTATGTAAAACAGAATATTGAACTCGAAACAGATGGTAATATCTTGTTAAGAAGAGAAGGACAGCTTTTACAAGGAACAACAGCAGGTTCTGCAAATGTTGGAGTTGGAAAACTTTCAACCTATCAAGAAGGAACTTCGGATAATTTTGCATTTAATTATTGGTGTTCACCAGTTGGAAACGCATCAAATAGTATAGGAAATGAAAATTTTGGAATTACAATGTTAGAACAACCAACATCGGTTGAAAATAGTAATCCTGCAATCATCTTACCTATGAGTGCTACTAATAGTATTTCTAGTCCATTATCTATAGCTCCAAGATGGATTTATAAATTTACACCGATTATCAATAATGCTCAGATTTATGCAGATTGGATTACTGTTGGTTCGACTTCAACCATTGGAGCAGGACAAGGATTTACAATGAAAGGAACTGGATATGGAGCATTAGATGGATATACACCTACAGGCGAGTCGGCACCAAATAATCCTGGTGGAGCACAACGATATGATTTTAGAGGAAAACCAAATGATGGGAACATTACTATTGATGTGGCTGATGATAAATTTACTTTAACAGGAAATCCTTATCCATCTGCAATTGATTTGTCTGATTTTTTGACAGACAATTTAAATTGTACAGGTATTGCTTATTTTTGGGAACATGATAAAAATGCAAATTCTCATATAATTTATCAATATCGAGGTGGTTACGGCATTTATTCTCCTATCTCTCGTAGTGGAACAGGGATGTATATACCGCCAGCTTACAGTGCATACGACATTAGTGGAAATCCAACAGGTGTTACTGGTGCACCACCATCACCACTAGGACCATCTTCGAGATATTTTTCACCTGTTGGACAAGGATTTATGATTGAAGGAAATGGTGTAGGAAGTACGGTTTTAATGAGAAATGATTATAGAGTTTTTACTAAAGAAAATTCAACAACATCTGTTTTTGAAAGAAATGCTGAAAACTCAGAAGCTAATGAAAATGAGTTTTTACCTTACACTCCTTCTGTTTCTGGATTTGATTACACAACAGTAAGAAAGGGTGAAGTTCCTCATATCAAAATCAATACTTTGATAAACGGTCAAGGAATTAAACAAATTGCTGTAGCTTTTGATGATGAAGCTACTGATGGAATGGATCATGCAAAAGATGCAAAAAATCCAAACGGAAATGCAATAGACGTTAATTTTGTTGTTGAAACTAATAATTGTGTATTATCTGTTATTCAATTTGATGAAAGCAAAAGATTACCATTGTCGATAAAGTCTAATGCTAATGCCACTTTTACTATGAAAGCTGTAGACTTTGTTAATTTTAACCAAGCTGAGAATGTTTACCTATATGATGCAGAAACAAATTTATATCATGATATAAAAAACAGTCAATATGATTTTGTATTACCACAAGGTGAATTCAATGATAGGTATGAGATTACATTTAGAAATAGCACACTTTCTATTGATGATAATGTGAAATTAAATATAGGTATTCATCAAAACAATGCTATAAAATCTTTGGTTGTTTCTAATCCTAATTTAATTGATTTGAAATCGGTTTCACTTTATGATTTAACTGGAAAAAGAATATTTGAAAAGAATAATCTTGGACCACAAGAAAAACATGAGTTTTCAACATCATCAATTGCTGAAGCAGTTTATTTAGTTGAATTAATTACTTCTGAGAATAAAAAAGTTACTCAAAAAATAATAGTTACTCAGTCTAAGAACTAATTTCATTTTAAAAAATATAATAAAAAACCTTAACAATTTTGTTAAGGTTTTTTTATTTGGCATTTAAGATTAAAATGGATAATGGTTTAACTCTTTAATTGACTTGAAAATTCTAATTTAGTAAATTACTTTCTTTGTTACTATAATTCCATTTTCAAGTTTAATCTTTAACAGTAATGAAGTGTTGCTTTTTGCGATAGAATTAATTATGACGTTTTCTCTATCAATGTTATTGATAGCTTCTATTTTTTGACCTAGGATATTAAATACTTCTATAGAATCTATTACTTCATTAGAAACAATATTAATTTCATTTTTAGTAAAAACAATAACTTCATTTTTACTTGATATTTCTCCGATGGATAATGTTGAATTTCTGTAAATGATTTCAAATCTATTATTGAACATTCCGTTAGATGAATAAAATTGATATGGGTTAGCTTTAATATCGTGAACTGTATTCAATAAATTATCTCTCAGATATATTTCATGTGAATTGAATATACCATCAACTCCAGCAATAGCGATAGTATGGTTTCCTGCGGTTTGTATAACAATACCAATTGGAACAACGTCATTTTCATCAAAAGGAAGTTCTTTTCCTTGAATTAAATATTTATCATTATTTGATAATGTATATATTGTCATTAGTCCTATATTTTGAGTTAAACAATCATAAAAATGATCTAGATTGTTCGTTGCTCCTTCTATATATCCGAATAATGTTCTTTCAGATTTATTAGTTGAATTTATAATATCCAACCAAATTCTGTTTTTTTCTAATTGATTGACATTTACATTGATGTCATTGTTTTGAGTAGGATTTTCAAATCTAAAGAAATAATCATTTGGATAGGATGCATTTCTTAATCCGTTGTTGAACGCTACAACATCACTACCTTCTGGTCCATCCAGCATTTGAACCATAAATCCTTGTCCAGCACCAATAAATAAATCATCCTCTGCAGCTGGACAACAACTTGTTCCAGTAAAAGTATATGTCAAATAGTCGCCAGGTGTGTAATTATAACCAAAAGAGTCGTAAAAAGGGTTTGTGTTGTAAATTGGAAGATTTCCATGTGTCCATAATCTAACATTCCCTAATATTTTTGTTCTGTTATTGAATAAAAACTGACTAGCACGAATAGAAGAAGGATAAGGATTACCTATTAAGTTCCAATTATCGCTGAAATTTGATATTTCTATTCCATTCGCGCCAAAATGTGGTAATGGGTTTTCGTCATCACCTCTTGAAATTTGCGTAAATATGTCACCATTATTGGCTACTCCAGTAAATGTGCCAACTAGAATGTTTGGAGTTGTGTTATTAAATCCAGAAGTGCTTGGACCTCTAATAATATATCCTTTACCTCTTGTCATTGTTGTTGTGCTTGGAACTGTCCAATTTCCTTGAGTATTATTAGGGTTATCAATTGTTGGATTCCACTGATAAATTGGTCCAGAAACAATAGGTGATGTTATACCACTAAAGACTTGATTAAATACTGGTGATGACCAATAAACATAGTCTAACGTTCTTATGTTTGCTTCTCTTTTATAAGTTATGTTTCCTGTGTTAGTAACATTGTTTATTTGAACTAAACTTGCATCATTATTGATTAAAAAAGTACCTCCAGTGTTAACATCTACAAAATCAGTAACTGTTATACTGTTGTTAGAATTAACAGTTAAAATAGCGTTATTGTGAATTGTTAGAGTTCCAGCCAATCCATTATAATTTGTTCCTGAAATTATTGGGTCATTTACTGTATTTGGTATCGTTACACAATCTGAACCGTTTGGAATCCCAACAGGTATCCAGTTGTTTGGCTTGTTCCAATCAAAATCTACGGAACCATTCCAAACTTTATCTGGATTGACAGTTACAGTAGTTTGATCTAATTCTGTAATAGTTCCACCAGTACACAAATTATAAGTTACTTGTGCAGTGTAGGTAGTTGTAGTTGTTGGACAGACACTCAAAACATCTGTAGTTCCAATAGCTGGTCCTGTTATTCCAGCACCTTCATACCATGTGATTGAAGTTAAAGTATTTCCGCTTGGAGTAAATCGCCATGCTTCGTTACTTGTAGCCCAATTGGTATCCAATCCATTTCTGCCAGGAGCAACAGTTGCAAGCGTTCCTGCAGCATTTTGAAGACCAATAATTGCATTACCGTCATTCCAGTTTGTTGAACCATTAAACTCAATGTTTTTTTCTTTAACATATACTTCAATAATGTTTGTATTTTCATAAAGAACAATCATACCAGAATATAAAATACTATTTGTTCTAAACATTGGAACATTACTCCATGCAGCAACCAAAGCTCTACAACCAGTGTCTAAAGTAATGAGTTCCCAGCCAACTTCACCACCTTTACTCGGATCAATATCATGATAAACGCCGTAGATAGTGTTTGCAAATAAAGCGCCAACTGTGCTAGGCAAATTATTACTAAAAGAATAACCCGTTGCTCCACCAGGAGTTCCAGTATTAAAAGTAATCATTCCGTTTGATCCAACTAAACAAGAATTATATGTATTTCCATAAAAACAAAAGTTAAAAGGAAGGTTTACAATTGGTGACCATACATCGTCAATATTAACACTCACAGGATTCGCCAAACACTCAAAATTATATGGTGGTGGATTATAATTTATTTGTTCTACTGAATAAGATGTAGTTTCGCCAACAACTAAATAACTTGCTTCAAGTTCAACACAGCTCGAAGCATTACAAGCATCTAAAGGATCTGGATCAGCACCAATAAGCCCTAAACCACCAGTCACAATTACAGGACAACCCGCAGTAGTATTTCCTTGACCATTTCCGGGAGTACAAGGTGTGCTTAAACAAATACCAAAAGTACCCGGATTGTCATTATTGGTTTCCCAAAAACGAATGTATAATATATTTCCAGGCGTTTGACCAGTTAAGTTTAAATAAGGCATTGCACCATTAACGCTACTATCGTTATCACATTGAATTAATGTTAATCCTGTACATGTTCCAGAATAAACTGCCAATCCACCATCTAAAACCTGACCGATTTGTGTATCTATTCTAACAATTCCATTGGCAGGAACTGTGGTTGTAAACCATACATCACCACTAGTATAACTTGCACAACCTGGCGCAGGAACTCCAGGACTTGCAGTAGCTGCTAATGTGGTAAAACTTTGAAAGCTACAAGTTGTATTTGTATTCAAATCTATAGCAGAACAAGGATTGTCATTTATTGGCGGATTTGGTGTTGTAACACAAATTCCAAATGTGCCATTGTTGTCGTTTCCATATTCCCAAAATCGAATGTAAATAGTACTTCCTGGGGTTTGATTTATTAATCTTAAAAAAGGCATTGCTCCATTGGCGCTATCATCATCATCACATTCAATTAATATTAATGAACCACAAACTCCTCTGTAGGCAGCCACTCCGCCATCTGTTACAACACCTTGAATTGTATCAATGAGCAATATTCCATTTGCTGGAACAACCGCACTAAACCAAACATCTCCACCAGAATAGGATGCACAACCTGGTGCAGTTTCGATACTGGCTGTTGCACCACTTGTAGAATAAGTAGCATAAGTACAAACACTTCCTGTAGGTGTTAATGATATAGCACCTAAACAATTATCGTTTATTGGTGGTGGTATAGGACAAGTAATACTAAAGCTTACGCTTCCGCCTGTATTACTTTCTGGGTCTAAAAGAAAAAAATATTGTGTTCCTGCTGTAAGTGTAAATCCTAAACTCGAACTTGCTCCAAATATATCATCGATACAAGTCCAGCCAGTAGCACTACATCCTAAACTTGCTAATTTATATTGATAATCAATAAAAGTGAAAGAACTAGTTTGATTTATAGTATAAAGTCCTGTAACAGTTGGAGTAAAACTATAAATTAATT
Organism: Flavobacterium dankookense; assembly: GCF_004362665.1. Lineage (GTDB taxonomy): Bacteria > Bacteroidota > Bacteroidia > Flavobacteriales > Flavobacteriaceae > Flavobacterium > Flavobacterium dankookense. Next base: position 271,093 of record NZ_SNXR01000015.1, read on the forward strand.
CATTTCCGGGAGTTGTAAATCCACAAGCTGATGTCGAATATGTTCCGGTTCCAGCGGGGATTGTCACAGAAATAGGTGTATTACAAGCTGTAATAGTAGTTATGCTTGAACATGGATTGGGTGGAGTTGTAACACAAACACTAAAAGTTCCTTGTCCGGTTGAGTTTCCAAAACTATAAACTCGAACAAAATAAGTTGTTGATGGGGTTAATCCTGATAATGCAATGGTTTCTGCTCCGCTAAAAGTTCCGTCAACACACGAAACACTTGTCAAACTTCCACAACTTCCACTAAAAACTTCTAAAACAGCATCAGATAATGATCCAGGAGTTACGGTTATTGTATGTGCTGTGCTTGTAGCTACGAAACTATACCAAACATCATCATCGGCTGCGCCAAGGCAACCTGTTTGAGATTGGGTTGCATTGATGGTTGTTCCAGACGAATTTGTAGTACATGTTGCTGTTGGATTTACTGTTAAATTTGTTGCTCCTGAACAATTATTATTACTTGGTGGTGTTGAAACACATAAACTAGAAATATTTATATTTCCAGCATTACCTACGTTGGATGCTTTAATAAAATAAGTTCCTGCAGGAAGTGAATTATATTCTATAATTTCAGTTTGAGCGCTATTATTGTTAACAGTATTTGCACATGCCAATTCAGATAAAGTTCCTCCACAAGTTCCATTTATAAGTTGTAAATATAAATTTCTGTTATTGTTTGTTGATGTTCCTCTAATTACTATATTTTGCGGACCAGTAGCTAAAGTAAATGTGAACCAGCTTTCTCTATTGAATGTTCCAGGACAATTAACACCAACATTTGGAGCATTTGGTGAAGTGTCTGAGGCGTTGATTGCTCCACAAGTTCCGTTCAAAGTGATTGGCAAAGCTGTTGAACATGATGTTTGAGAAAAACATACACTATAAAAAAGCAATAAACCAAAAAATAATAAATGATTTAAAAATCTTGAATGCTTTTTCATTCTATTTTTGAATTTGTATTTTTTTATCATATGCGTTTTAAATTTAACTTGAATAGTTTATAAAAGCACAATTATAAATTAAATGATATTTAATTATTTAGATTTAAAATGTTAACAAAACAGTTGCTTATTAACACTATTTTTTCTTTTTTTAAAGAAAAAAACCATAAAACCTAAAAACTTCATTATCAAATTAAAAAAAAATGTTAAGATAATAAACTATTTGAACGTAGAAAAGTAAATAAAGTCGATATAATACATCTTTTTATAAAAAATTTAATTTACATTTAATAAAATTAAACATTAAAAAATTAAATAAAACATTGGATATTCAGTTACAAAAAATAGTCGAGTTTAAAAATCAAATATCACTCTTTATTAAACGTGAAGATTTAATACATCCAATCATTTCTGGTAATAAATTTCGAAAGTTGAAATACAATTTAACTGAAGCCAAGAAACAAAATCAGACAACATTGTTGACTTTTGGAGGAGCTTTTTCAAATCATATTTTGGCTGTAGCAGCTGCGGGAAAAGAATATGGTTTTAAGACAATTGGTATTATTCGTGGTGAAGAATTAGAGACTAAAATTGAAGCTAATCCAACACTGAAAAAAGCTCAGGAATTTGGAATGGTTTTTGACTTTATTTCAAGAGAAGAATATAGAACTAAAAACAATCCCGAATTTGTTAATAAAGTTGAAAAAAAATTTGGCAATTTTTATTTAATTCCAGAAGGTGGAACAAATGAATTAGCCGTTATTGGTTGTCAAGAAATTTTAACAAAAGTCGATGAAGATTTTGATTTTATTTGTTGTGCAGTTGGAACTGGAGGAACAATTTCAGGGATAATTAATAGTTCAAAAGATTGTCAAAAAGTTTTGGGTTTTCCGGCGTTAAAAGGTGACTTTTTACAAGAAGATATTCGTAAATTTGCAAACATGGATAATTGGGAATTGATAACCGATTACCATTTTGGTGGTTATGCAAAAATTGATGAAAAATTAATACATTTTATCAACGATTTTTATATGAAATATAGTATTCCTTTAGATCCAATTTATACTTCCAAAATGACTTTTGGAGTAATCGATTTAATTGAAAAAGGATATTTTCCGCCAAAATCAAAAATTTTACTCATTCATACCGGTGGTTTACAAGGTGTAAACGGAATGAATTCAGTTTTGAGAAAAAAAAATATAACCCAAATTAATATAAATGTATAAAAGATTTTTTTTAGTGTTTTTGTCGATTTTTGTTATTGCTTGTAGTTCCAATAAAACAGTAGTTAGAACTACCAAATCTGCTCCAACAAAACCACGAATAGCAACAGTACAAACTGCCCGAAAAACGCTTCAATCGACTTCGCATTCGCAAACAAAAATTGAAACTAAAAAGCCTTCAGATAATAATTCCACAAATAATTCTAGAGGTGAAATTGTTATTTTAGAAGCTACAACAAAAGTGAAAGTTACTACCGAATTGGTTTTGGCATACATCGATAGATACAAAGAAATTGCCAAAGATAATATGAATAAAAACGGAGTTCCAGCTAGCATTACTTTGGGACAAGCTATTTTAGAATCGGGAGCTGGAACAGGACCTTTAAGTGTTCAAGGAAATAATCATTTTGGAATAAAATGTCACAAAGAATGGACTGGCGCAAGTATCCGCCATACCGATGATGAAGAAAATGAATGCTTTAGAAAATATGACGATCCAAGCCATTCGTTTCGTGATCATTCCTATTTCTTAGTAAGTCGTCCACGATATGCCGATTTGTTCAAGCTAGGAAAAGATGATTATAAAGCTTGGGCAAAAGGTTTAAAAGCTGCAGGTTATGCAACAGACCCAAAATATCCTGATAAATTAATCAGTTTGATAGAACGTTATCAATTGCAAAAATACGACGCTGAGGTTTTAGGAAATGAGTTTATTCCAAATTCCAAATCTGAGCCAATTGCCTACAATGATGAATCTAAATACACTGTTGTGAAAGGCGATACGTTGTATTCAATCTCAAAACGATTTAATATTTCGGTTGATGATTTAAAAAAGAAAAACAACCTTACCGATAATTCACTTTCATTAGGACAAAGTATAATTATCAAATAATTTCAAAAAATGATATACCAAAGAAGCAGTCAGCTTTTTGCTGAAGCAGAAAAAGTAATTCCTGGCGGTGTAAATTCCCCAGTTAGAGCGTTTAAAGGAGTTGGAGGAACTCCAATTTTTGTAAAAAGTGCAAAAGGTGCCTATCTTTATGATGAAGATGATAATCGATTAATTGACTACATCAATTCTTGGGGACCAATGATTTTAGGTCATGCATTTGAACCTGTAGTTGCTGCAATAATCGAAAAAGCTAAAAAAGGAACATCTTTTGGAATGCCGACTGAACTTGAAACAAAAATTGCTGAATTAGCAGTTTCGATGATTCCAAATGTAGATAAAATTAGATTTGTAAATTCAGGAACAGAAGCTTGTATGAGTGCTATTCGTTTGGCAAGAGGTTATACAAAAAGAGATAAAATCATTAAATTTTCTGGATGTTATCACGGTCACTCCGACTCGTTTCTGATTGCCGCTGGAAGTGGTTTATCCACTTTTGGTGTGCCAAATTCTCCAGGAGTTACTCAAGGAACTGCGAAAGATACTTTATTAGCTAACTATAATGATGTCGAAAATGTAAAAGCATTATTCGAAGCAAATAGAAATGAAATTGCAGCCATTATAGTTGAACCTGTCGCTGGAAATATGGGTTGTGTACCACCAAAAGATGGTTTTTTACAATCATTAAGACAACTTTGTGATGAGAATAATACTTTGCTAATTTTTGACGAAGTGATGACGGGATTTCGCTTAGCTAAAGGTGGAGTTCAAGAATTATATAATGTCAAAGCAGATATAGCTTGTTTTGGTAAAGTTATTGGTGGTGGTTTACCTGTCGGTGCTTTTGCTGCTAGAAATGAAATCATGAATTATTTAGCGCCAATTGGACCGGTTTATCAAGCTGGAACTTTATCTGGAAATCCATTGGCTATGGCAGCAGGATTGGCAATGTTAGAAGCTTTGAATAATGACTCAGAAATTTTTAATCGATTAGATCAAAAAACGGTTTATTTAGAAAAAGGAATTCAAACTGTTTTGACTAAAAATAATATTGAATTTACCATAAATAGAGTAGGTTCGATGATTTCTGTTCATTTTGATAAAAATCAAGTTGTAGATTTTGAAACAGCAAAAAATGGAGATAACGAAACCTTTAAAAAATTCTTCCACGGACTGTTGAATGAAGGCGTTTACATTGCGCCATCTGCTTATGAAACTTGGTTTATTACTGATGCCTTGACTTATCAAGATTTAGATTTTACAATAAACGCAATAGATTTAGTTGCAAAGACATTATAAAAACAAAACCTCTCGTTTATTTAGGAGAGGTTTTATTATTTATGTATTATTATTGTTTAATTAATCTGTTTAGTAATTCAGGATTTTGATCTAATTTTTTCATTTGTTCAGCTGTAAGCCCAGCTCTTAATTTGGCTTCTATTGATCCAGCTAACTCAGATTTTCTCTCCGCTGTTAATCCTTCAGTAGTTAGTACTTTATATTTCTTTGTAAACAGTCTCGCAAAGGTTTCAAGATTTTTTTCATCTAAACCTAAATATTTAATAAGTTCAATAGCGTCATTTTTACCAGCAACTTCAGGAGGTAATTCTTTTCTTAATTTTTCGGTTTTTGCTATCTCTTCTTTGGATAAACCTTTCTTGTCTTGAGCATTAGCTCCTAATGTAAACGCGAGGCATAATGTTAAAACTGCGATTATTTTTTTCATTTTTCTAAGTTTTTTAGTTGAATTAATACGTCAAAGCTAATTTATTTTTAGTTCAACTCAAAATTTATTTTTTATTTTTACTCCTCTGAAGGTTTTTCTAATGATTTTGCTTTACGATTTTTCATCCTACTTTTCATTTTAGATTTTGCTTCATCGCGATTTTGTTCCCATTTTGAAAATTGTTCTGCAGTTAGAACTTTTTTCATCTCAGCTTTGTGAGCGATTTGTTCATCTAGCATTTGGTTTTTTAATGCAAACCTTTCATCAGCAGTTGGTTTTTGTCCCTCTACTTTTTTTGCTTTTAACTCTGCTTTTTTTGCCTCTCTTTTTTCAATTTGTTTTGACATAATTTTTTTAACTTCTACAATTTGTTTGTCATTCAAATCTAGTTCAAGTTTCATTCTCTTTACTTGTAATTCTACTTGTTGTTCAGGAGTTAATTGTTCTCTTTTTTCTCCTTTTTTCTGAGCAAATGTTGTTGTTCCAACAACTAATAATGCTAATAAAAATAATTTTTTCATAAATACTAATTAAGTGTTATGCAAATAAGAATAAGGATATTTAAAAAGGTTTAATTGTTAACAAAACATTTGCATTTGAAAAATTAAAAAGTCAAATAACCATACCAAGCACTATTACCACATTTTGCTCTTACAATATAATTTCCATCACTGATTTTAACTCTAAATGAAGTATCTAATTCGTAACAGTGTTTTTTTGTATTTCCAACTCCAGCACTAAGTAACTCTACTCTTTCAATGGTTTTTCCCGAGGAATCAATGGTTTGTAAAACTGGAATTCTACTGTTGTATAATATAGAAACCAATCCTTTATTTAGGTTTTTCGTATCGTTATAAATCAATGAAAGTTTGTTATTTTTTAAGAAATACAAACTGCTAAAAAATTCACCATTATCATTAATTGTTCCTGGTTCATCATTTTTAATGTCAGTAATCCAATCTAATTTTCCTGTGATTAAATCTACCATCGCAATTGTCATTCCAGCAGAATCATATTTATATTCATATTTAAAATCAAATGCTGCTGCGCCAGGTTGTTGAGGTAATCTCTTAGTTTCTTTATAAACTTGATCAAATAGTAACCATGTTTTATTTCCATCGACCAAAACATCTTTTATTAAAAAGTTTTTATATCTCTCGGTTGGATTTGAAACAAAATAATTCATTTCTCCTGAATTGGCATTGAATTTAGACGAAAAAATCCCCGTAGAAGGAGAAGATTGTCCATAGCTGACAGAAAAAAATCGAGCACTATCAGAATAAAATCCCTGCAAGTAAAAATTATCATCAATGAAGTGACCTTTAAATTGATTGATTTGCAAAATATCTTGTTCTAATTTTAAACTTTTTTCAGTTATTTTGTTTTCTTGAGTGTTCCAAAAATACAATGACATATAAGGTTTCATTTTTGGTAAATCGATATTTTTGACCATGAATACATTTCCTGAATTAGAAACATAAAGTGTGTTATCACCTGATTGTTTTGATGAAAAAGGAAATTCGTATTCAATTTCTTTTACTGTTTTTAATTTGTCATCCAAAAGACATAAAACAACTTTTTCATTCACTTTTTTGTCGTAGGATGGTTGTTTTAAAACTACATATAATTGTTTGTTTTCTGATTGTGCGACATAGAACTCACCCGGATTTGTACCGTTTTTTCCAGGCATTTTTGTCACCATTTGAATTCTAGATTTTGTCCTAGTATCAATATTTACTTTTTGGAAAAACAACTCGTTTTCTCTTGAAGTTTTGTTATATTCATCTAAAAAATGGATGTATTCTTTTCCAGACAAGCGAAACATAGTATTGAAAGTTAACATGTTTAAACCCATAACAGGTTGCTCTACAGACAATGTATTAGTGTCGTCTTTTTCGAAATCATCATTTGGAGAATAAATGTCAACCAAAACATCAGTATTGAACGTTTTTTCGTTATATTTTGACTTTACTTTAAATAATCGTCCCGACTCGTAAATGTGTTCTACATTAAACTCGGTTTCGTGTTCAATAGTTGTTGGTTCTATACTCCATTTAAAAGTGGGTTGAACTTGCGCAAAACTCGAAATACATAAAAGTAAAAGTGTAATGATTTTAATTTTCATGATGTTTTTGTTTAAAAAAAAATCTACTCAATTGAGTAGATTTTATATTGTTATTTCCCTAAGTATTCTACAATTTTAGCATCGCCATTAACTACTACTTTCATCAATCCATGTTTGCTAATTCCTTTGCTTGCAGTATCCCATTTTTTGCCACTTAAAGCCGATTTCTCTTTTAAATCACCAATCGAAATTCCTTCATTTGCTTTTAAGATTTCGATAATCCATTTTTCATCTTCCGTCAATTCGATTTGTTTTTTCTCTGGACGCATTTGAGGGAAAAACAACACCTCTTGAATAGAAGGATTATTGGTCAAGAACATGATTAATCTATCCATTCCAATTCCTAATCCAGACGTTGGCGGCATTCCATATTCTAAAGCTCTCAAGAAGTCTTCGTCTATAATTCCGTTAGCTTCATCATCACCTTTTTCAGATAATGCCATTTGCGCTTCAAATCGTTCGCGTTGGTCAATTGGATCATTCAATTCTGAGTAGGCATTGGCAATTTCTTTACCGCAAACCATCAACTCAAAACGCTCCGTCAATTCAGGATTGTCTCTGTGTGATTTACACAACGGCGACATTTCCTTAGGATAATCAGTAATAAACGTTGGCTGAATAAAATTTCCTTCACATTTAGCTCCAAAAATCTCATCAATCAATTTTCCTTTACCCATGGTTTCATCCACTTCAATTCCCATTGATTTGGCAGCTTCAAAAAGCTCTGCTTCTGTTTTTCCAGAAATATCAAATCCTGTAAAGTTTTTAATCGCATCGGTCATTCTAACTCGTGCATAAGGTGCTTTAAAACTCACTTTATGTTCGCCAAAAGTTGCGTCTGTAGTTCCGTTTACAGCCTTGGCACAATGTTCCAATAAGTTTTCGGTAAACTCCATCATCCAATTGTAGTCTTTGTAAGCTACATATATTTCCATTGCGGTAAATTCAGGATTATGTGTTCTGTCCATTCCTTCATTTCTAAAGTTTTTCGAGAATTCATAAACACCGTCAAATCCACCAACAATTAATCGTTTCAAGTACAATTCATTCGCAATTCTCAAATACAAAGGAATATCCAAAGCATTGTGGTGCGAAATAAAAGGTCGTGCCGCAGCGCCACCAGGAATAGCTTGTAAAATTGGAGTTTCAACTTCCATGTAACCAGCATCGTTGAAGAAACTTCGCATTGCAGAAAAAAGCTTCGTTCTTTTCACGAAAACTTCTTTCACATTTGGGTTTACCACCAAATCAACATAACGCATTCTATAACGCAATTCAGTATCGGTAAAAGCATCGTGTACTTTTCCTTCTACATCTACTCTTGGAAGAGGCAAAGGTCTAAGTGTTTTACTCAAAAAAGTAAAATTTTTAACCATTACACATTGAGCACCAACTTTAGTAGTAAAAAGTTCGCCTTCTACACCAATAAAATCCCCTAAATCAGTCAGTTTTTTAAAAACCTGATTGTAAAGCGTTTTATCTTCGTCTTCGCAAATTACATCTCGGTTAAAATACAACTGCATACGACCTTCACTGTCTTGTAACTCAGCAAAACACGCTTTTCCTTGGTCGCGAACACTCATCAATCTACCAGCAAGAACCACCTTTTTACCGTCTTCAAAATGTTCCTTCACCTGTTTAGAAGTGTCCTTTACAGGATATAAATCTGCAGGATAAGGGTTAATTCCAAGTTCGCGTAAACCGTTAAGTTTTTCTCGTCTAATGATTTCTTGTTCCGAAAGTTGCATAGTATTGTTATATTTAAGCGTGCAAAGATAATTGATTTTGTCCCAAGTTTCAAGTCCAAATTTTAATGTTTTTAGGAGCGAATCGTATAGGTTTTTCAGGACTCCATTTTCCCGCTTTCCGTTATATCCCGAATTCTCGGGATGCCACTTCAATCGGGGCTAAAGATTAGCGTCGAGTTTACTTATAAACTTTGTAACTTTGCAGCTTTAGAAGAATGATGAACAAAAATATCCATTTACAAGATTTAGGGAATAAAGATTATAAAGTAGCTTGGGATTATCAAGAGCAGCTTTTTAAGGAAATTGTTGATTTTAAAATTCATAAGAGAAGTAATCCAGAAACTGTTACTCCAAATTATTTTTTATTTGTAGAACATCCACATGTTTACACCTTAGGGAAAAGTGGCGATGTTTCTAATCTTCTTTTATCTGAAAAACAATTAGAAACAAAAGGAGCTACTTTTTATAAAATAAATCGTGGTGGCGACATCACTTATCATGGTCCAGGACAAATTGTAGGTTATCCAATATTAGATTTAGAAAATTTCTTTACAGATATTCATAAATATTTGCGCTTTTTGGAAGAAGTCATAATTTTAACACTTTCAGAATACAATATAATAGGTGTAAGGAGTGAAGGTGAAACTGGCGTTTGGTTAGATGTTGGAACTCCGTTCGCGCGAAAAATTTGTGCGATGGGAGTTCGAGCCAGTCGATGGGTTACCATGCATGGTTTTGCACTAAATGTCAATTCCGATTTAGGCTATTTCGATAATATAATTCCATGTGGAATAAAAGGAAAAGCGGTTACTTCTTTAAATGTTGAACTTGGAGTTAAAGAAGTAAATGAACAAGAAGTTAAAGAAAAAATTCTAAACCATTTTTCAAACTTATTTCAATCTACATTTATTTAAATTTTCAGATAACTTAAAAATCAATTTTTAATTGTTCTGGCAATAATCGGAATGACATTCTGTGGTATATAGTAGTTCCATATTTTCTGATTGCCTCTCTATGTTCCAATGTTGGATAGCCTTTATTTTTTTTCCAGTTGTACATTGGAAACTCTTCATGAATAGTGTTCATGTATTCGTCTCGATAGGTTTTAGCTAAAACGGATGCAGCAGCTATACTCATATATTTACTGTCTCCTTTAATTATAGTTGAATATGGAATATTGTTTACTGGTTTGAATCTATTTCCATCAACTATTATGTATAAAGGAGTAGGATTAAGTTTTAAAACACATTCTTGCATGGCCTTAATTGAAGCGTTAAGAATATTGATTTCGTCAATAATTTTTGGCTCAAGATGGGTAACTGAAAAAGAAATTGCTTTTTCTTCTAATATTGGTTTTAATTTTTCTCTTATTTTTTCAGAAAGTTGTTTCGAGTCGTTGAGTAAATCCAATTCAAATCCCTCTGGAAGTATAATTGCAGCAGCGGTGACTGGACCTGCAAGACATCCACGTCCAGCTTCATCCGTTCCACATTCTAAACCAAACTCTGAGAAATTAGATAGTAACATGTATGTTTTTTTTATAAAAATATAAAAATAGACGCAACCAAATAATAAATATTACATCAAATAATAAGTTATGTGTAAACAATTCAAATTTATTTTAGATTTATTTCTGTTAAAAAAGTATTATTCCGAAGTAATATTTGTTTTTTTAAGAAATAATTAAGAAGTTTGCGGAATAACTAACTCAAATAAAAATAATATGAGATCGAAGTTCAAATGGATTTTTTCGCTACTATTAGCGTTTTCAATGCAGCTTTCCTTCGCACAAGAGAAAACTGTGACAGGTGTTGTTACTGATAAACTTGGACCACTTCCTGGTGCCAATGTTGTCGTTAAAGGTTCAACCAATGGTGTGCAAACTGATTTTGATGGTAAGTATTCCATCAAAGCCAAAGCAGGCGATGTACTGCAAATTTCCTTTACTGGTTATGATGCCAAATCTGTAACAGTTGGTTCTGCTAATAGTTACAATGTTGTTTTGACTGAAGGTGTTGTGCTGGATGAAGTGGTTGTAGTGGGATATGGTACTTCGACTAAAGAACGATTTACAGGTACTGCTACAAAAGTTACAATGGAGAATATTGAGGCAAAAGCGGTTACTAACGTGTCTCAAGCGCTTCGTGGTGAGGTAGCTGGTGTTAACGTTGTTTTAGGATCTGGTGCTCCAGGAAGTGAAGCGACAATTCGTATCCGTGGATTTGGATCAATTAATGGTAACAGAAATCCATTGTATGTTGTGGATGGTGCTCCATTTAGTAGTGATATTTCGGCTATCAATCCAGCTGATATTGAGTCTATGGTTGTTCTAAAAGATGCTGCTGCAACCTCTATATATGGTTCCAGAGGTTCTAATGGGGTGATATTGATAACAACCAAACAAGGAAAGTCTGGTAAGTCTCAGATTTCGGTAGACTTTAAGACTAGTGTCAATTCAAATTCATTGCCTGCATATGATGTAATAACTTCACCTGAAGAATATATTGAGCTTTCTTGGAAAGCATTAAAAACTAAAGGAGCTCTATTAGGTGAGTCAAATCCAGCAGCATGGGCAAGTGCAAACTTGTATAGCGCTACTGGTGATGGAGAATCTATTAATAATGCTTACAATATTTGGAATGCTAGCGGTAATAGTCTTATAGATCCTTCTACAGGTAAATTTGCAAATGGTATTACAAGAAAATACACTCCAACTAAATGGTCTGATGCAGCTTTTGGTACAGGTTACAGAAGTGAGGCAAATTTATTATTTAGTGGAGGAAATGAAAAAACAAAATATGCAACTTCATTTGGTTTTGTTGAAGACCAAGGGGTAGTTACAAATTCGTCTTACAAGCGTTATACCACTCGTATTAATTTGGAGCACAAACCGAAAGAATGGTTGACTGCGTCTGGTAATATATCCTATACTGGCGCAAAATACACAAATTCTGGAAGTGATGAAGGTGAAGCAGGTTCTTCGGGAAATATTTTTGCATTAACGAGCACTACTCCAGCTATATATGATATTTTTTTAAGAGATACTAATGGAGATTTAGTTGAAGATCCAATATTTGGTGGAAATCAATATGATTATGGTGCTTTAACTGGAAGAAGAGCATGGAATAGTACGAATGCAATTGCTGATGCAAAGTATGATAGAGTTAGAGATTTGGCTACTACTTTATTAGGTAATTTCAACTTTAAAATTGATATTACTAAAGATTTGGCTTTTGAAACTAGATACAGTGGGCAATATCAAAATAATGATTATGCCTCAAGAAACAATCCATTTTATGGTGGAAGTGCAGAAGTTGGTGGTTCTTTGTTTAAGGATATCCGTACTAATAAAAATCAAAACTTTTTACAATTATTGCGTTACAGTAAAACATTTGGACGTCATAATTTAGAGACTTTTGTGGCGCATGAGTCAACTCAAAATGAGATTAACGTTATGACTGGTTCAGCACAAAATGCTGTTAACCCTTATACTTTTGACTTAGCTCAGTATACTACCGCAACAGGTAGAGCAGATTCATTCTCTCAGCGTTGGGCAATAGAAAGTTATTTTGCTCAACTAAACTATGATTTTTCCAAAAAATATTTTCTAACTGCTTCAGTAAGAAGAGACGGTTCTTCTCGTTTTATAAAAAATAAATGGGGAACTTTCGGTTCTGTTGGTTTAGGCTGGATAGCATCTAAAGAAAGTTTTTTATCAAATGTTAAAGCAATTGATTATTTGAAATTTAAAGCAAGTCTTGGTTCTATTGCTGACCAAGGAACTAATGTTCAGTATGGTTTCCAAACATATTCAATTGAGAATACAGTTGGTGGATTATATTCTTTTTTAATATCTAACACAGCTGCTAACAGAAATCAAACTTGGGAAAGTGCTGAAATATTACAAGTTGGTTTAGAGACTGTTTTATTTGGTAATTCTTTGGAAATAGATGTTGATTATTATGTTAAGAATACCAATAACTTATTCTTTAATCAGGCACAGCCAGGTTCGTTTGGATTTGCTACACTTCAGATTAATGATGGACAGTTGCGCAATAGCGGTTTAGAGTTTGATGTTTTAGGACACATTTTTAAAGCAAAAAATGCAGGTGATTTTTCATTGTCTGTTGGTGTGAATGGGGAAATTTTGGAAAACAAAATAACTCAAATGCCTAGAGGTTTAGATGGTGTAAGAAGGGTATTTGACACTGCTAATGAAATTTCTAAAGGTAGATCTCAATATGATTGGTTCATGAGAGAATGGGCTGGTGTTGATCCAGCTAATGGTTCTGCCCTATGGAATTTATATTATAATGATGTTAATGGAAATGGTATTTTTGATGATGGTAATGTTAATGTTATTCCTAACATGGTTAATTATTTAAGTCAAAACCCTGATGCAAACGTTCAAAAAACTACAACTTCAAATTATGCTCTTGCAACACAAAAGTATGTAGGAAAATCTGCTATACCAACAGTTAGAGGTGCTTTCAGAATCAATGCAGGCTTCAAAAATCTTGATTTAACGGCACAATTTGGTTATAGTTTAGGAGGTTATGCATATGACAGCGGTTATGCTTTATTAATGAGTAATAGAGGTTTGATAGGTGCTGACAATTTCCATACTGATATAAGAAAGGCTTGGTCACAACCAGGTGATGTAACGGATGTTCCTAGAACATCGGCTTCTTTCGATACAGATGTACAGTTTAGTGCAGAATCAACACGTTTCTTAATTAAATCTGATTATTTATCTCTTAATAATATACGTTTAGGCTATACTATTCCTAAAGATTTCTTGTCTAAGATGATGCTTTCAAATGTTAATTTATTCGTTTCAGGTGATAATTTATTTGTTCTTAGTGCAAGAAACGGTTTTAATCCTACTACTATTATTAGTACTACTAATACAGGTATATATACACCTATGACTACATTGAGTTTTGGTGCAAAAATTGAATTTTAAAAAAGAAAGATATGAAAAAAAGTGTTATTTATTCGATTGTCATTACTTCTTTACTTAGTGTTGGATGTGGTGAAGAGTTTTTAGATCCTGTTAGAAATACACAGGTTATAACTAGTGAAGAGTTAGCTGCCTTAGCTCCTGATAATCCTGCATTGATAGCGGGTACTCTTGAGGGAGTTTATAGCTTTATGGTTCAGCCAGGTGGTGTACTAGGAACAAGTCGTCATTACGACTTAGGTCAAAAAGGAGTTGATATATACACAGATATGTTATCTGGAGATATGGCATTATCTGCTAACTCTTATGGGTGGTATCAAAATGTTGCTAATCTTGTAACTACTGTCGATTTTACAAGAGAAGAAAATAGAATTGTTTGGAATTATTATTACAAAGTTATTAATATATCCAACGCTGTAATTAATAATTTAGGTGGAAATGATGCGGTTCCAGCAGATGCTACTACTAGACATTTTATGGGTCAAGCAAAAGCTGCAAGAGCTTATGCCTACTTTTATTTGACGCAATTATTTCAAAAAGAATATAACCCAACTCAAGAGATTTTACCTTTTTATGATGGTGTTATAGTAAGTCCTGCTAAAGTTCCTGCATCTCAAATCTATGATCAAATAATTGAAGATTTAAATCAGTCTATTGAGTATTTAAGTGATTACACTAGACCGTTAAAGAATCAAATAGATAAAAATGTTGCAAAAGGTTTATTGGCATATACGTATGCAGCAATGGGTAACTATTCAGAAGCAAAGATTTTATCTGAAGATATCATAAATACAGGAGGTTATCCTCTTACTACAACTGGTCAGCTTGCTTTCCCTGGTTCTGGTTCAGGATTTAATAATGTAAACACTCCTTCTTGGATGTGGGGTTATGATATTACAAATGAAATGGGTCATCAATTAGTTAATTGGTGGGGTCAAGTTGATTATTACACTTATAGTTATCAATGGGCTGGTGATAGAAAAGTTGTAGATAGCGGTTTATATGCTGCTATACCTTCAAATGATATCAGAAAATCACAGTTTGGAACTTCTGGTGTTACTAATGGTATGCCAATTAATAAGTTTTTTGATCCAGGAAGAGCTGCTGGTGGACAACAAGCTATTACAACGGATTATATTTTCATGAGAATTGAAGAATTCTATTTATTAAGTGCTGAATGTTCAGCTAACTCTGGTGATGAAGCAACTGCTAAAAACAGACTTAAAGAATTGATGGCGCTACGTTTAGGTAGTTTGGCTAATGCTAATGCATATGTAGATCCATTGGTTGGACAAGCTCTTAAAGATGCTATCTATTTACAGACTAGGATTGAGTTTTGGGGTGAGGGTAAAAGTTATTTAGCTTTAAAACGTAATAAAGCAACTTCTACAAGAGGTACAAATCATGTTTTCCGTTCAGGACAGTCTTTCTTTTATAATACTGACGAAATGTCTTTCCAGATACCAGAAAATGAATTGCTTAATAACCCAGCTATTACAACTCAAAATTAACTTTAATTAATTTAAATTTATTAATCATGAAATTTAAAAAATCATTATTTTTTCTCTCATTACTATCGATACTTTTCACATCAATTAGTTGTGAAGACGATTCTGCAACTACGAGTAATTTATCGAGTTTTGTTGGAGTAGAAGAAGCAAAAAATGTTGGAGTAGTTCTTGGCGAAACTATTGTTGTTGAGTCTAAAGTATATGCTTCTAATGCAACAAATACTGATAGAGTTTTTAATTTAGTGGTAGATGCTGCTACAACTCATGCTCAAACTAATTTTGTTGTGCCAGCAACGGTTACTATACCAGCTGGTTCAAAAGAAGGTGTTTTTCAAGTTAGTATTGTTGGTAATAGTATTGCCAATGCAGGAAATAAACTTGTATTATCTATGGCTGAATTAGATGGTAATAATCAGAATTTCGTTTTCAATTCAGACTCTCAAACTTATTCAAATAAGAAAATTGTATACAATATCTCTGAAGTTTGTCAAACAGGTTTAACTAAAGTTCAATTAGCTATAAAATTTGATAATTTCCCTGAAGAAACTGCATGGGAGCTTTATGACTCTAGTTTTAATGTAGTTTCATCTGGTGGTTTTACTGGTACTGCTATAACTGGTTATGCAGCTTTAGGTTTTGCTGACAGAAGTACTTTTATTTCAAACTTTTGTTTAGCTCCTGGTACGTATACTTTTGTTATCTATGATGATTATGGTGATGGAATGTATACTAGTGCTACAGTTTCTGGTGATTATTCATTGAAACTTGCTGATGGTACTGTCTTAGCATCTGGTGGTGGTGATTTCGGTACTTTTCAAGATACTGAATTTACAATTCAATAAGTAATTTTATTTATTTTTTAAAAACCGAAACTTTTTAGTTTCGGTTTTTTTTTTAAATCTTTATTTATTGATTCTTTTTTCATATTTTTGAATTTAATATACAATTATCAAAAAAGTAAGTCTATGAAAAAGTCACTTTTAATTTTTTTAGTAACCTCTTTTACTTGTTTTTCTCAAACGGTCAAAGAGATTGAGTTTATAAGAAGTAAATATAATTTGGATGAAATTAATATTTTAAAAGAAAATATTATTAATTCAAATACATTACGTTCTAATAGGGTTCAGAATTATTTAAATTCAAATTTTAATAAAAGTCTTGAATTTTATAGCGGTGGAATCAAATATATGATTTATGATGTTATTGATAACAGTCCAGTATATATTTCCACGGACAATAGATTGAGTGCATTAGCTTCAAAAACAAATACTCTCTACCCAGGAGGTAGCTTAGGATTAAATTTAACTGGTTCTGGTATGAAGGTAGGTGTATGGGAAATTAATTGGCCTTTAGTTAATCATCAAGAATTTATGTCAAATTCGGTTTCAAAAGTTACTGTACCTGACTCTTCATCTCCAACTCCTAATGCGGAGTTGCATGCTACTCACGTTGTTGGAACTATTGCAGCTAAAGGTGTTGTAGCTAATGCGAAGGGTATGGCATATGAGTCTAATATTGTTGCCTATACTGCATCTAATGATGCATTTGAAGTTACTGATGAAGGTTCAAATAATGGACTTTTAATATCTAATCATTCTTATGGTGTTCCTGTTCTTAATGATAATGGCGAGTTAAATGTTCCAAATTGGTATATGGGTTGTTACAATTCTACAGCAAGAGAATGGGATCAAGTTTCACAAAATTTACCTTATTATTTAATGGTAACTTCTGCTGGAAATTCTGGACTAGACAGTTACCCAAATGGACTTCTTGCCGGAATCGATAAGCTAACTGGTAACAAAAACTGTAAAAATAATTTAGTTGTTGCAAATGCAAACCCGACTGTAAATCCTATCACTGGAGTGATGTCTAATTTAGTTATCAATCCGTCAAGTAGTCAAGGTCCATCTGACGATGGTAGAATTAAACCAGATATTGCTGCGGATGGGACAAATCTATTTTCATCAAGTAGCGCTTCTACAACTAGTTATGATACTTTAACAGGAACATCGATGGCATCTCCAACTGTTGCAGGGACTTTAATATTATTGCAGCAACATTATAATAATTTGAATTCTAATTTCATGCGTGCAGCTACTATAAAAGGTTTAGTTTGTCATACAGCATTAGACGACACTAGTAACATTGGTCCTGATCCATATTTTGGTTGGGGATTTTTGGATGCAAATTCAAGTGCAAGCTTAATAAGTAATGCTAGTTCTCCAAATCCAACTGCTTTAATAACAGAAAGAACTATTTCGCAATCTGGTGTTAATAGTACTTATTCTTTTCAAGTAACTGTTAATGATCCCAAAACATTGAAGGCTACTTTGTGTTGGACTGATATTGCTGGTTCGTCAAGAGATAACCAGCTTAATTCATCAACTAGAGCATTATCTCATGATTTAGATTTAAAGATTATAAAAAACTCGGAAACTTTTTTTCCTTGGAAATTAGATTTAAATAATTTAGCTGGTCCAGCTATTAAGGGTGAAAATTTAGTTGATAACGTTGAAAAAGTTGAAGTAGATAATGCGATTGGTACTTATACAATACAAATAACTAAAAAAGGATTTTTATCTGGAGGTTCCCAAGCATATAGTTTAATTGTTTCAGGTTTTGATCAAGTAAGTCTATCAAATAGTCAGTTTTCGCAGAATAAAATTGCTGTTTACCCAAATCCTGTTAATGATATTTTATATGTAAATAGTGAAGTAAATAATTTTACAGCTTATGAATTATTCGATATTCAAGGTAGACTAATAAAAAAAGAAATAGTTTCAAATTTAAATAGCTTTGAAATTGAAACATCTTCATTAATAAAAGGAGTTTACATGCTAAACTTAAAATCTGACAATGGTGTATTTACACAAAAGATAGTTAAGAGATAATACAGCAGTTATTTTTTTATGTTTAATTTCTCATTACATTTGCTTTGTTAAGTAATTGTAATGAGAAATTTTATTTTATTTTGTTTTTGTATTTATTCTATTAATATTTTTTCCCAAAGATCTTTGAGTATTGGAGGTGGTAAAAGCGAGAAAGACACTACATCCACAGCGAGTAAGGAGAAAAATTTTAAAACTTCAACTTTCGACCAATATCGAATCATAACCCTTCAAAAGGACACAACCTACGTTGATACATCTTTAACCATAAAAAAAGAATACGAATACAATTATCTTCGTAAAGATATTTTTGGACTTTTACCTTTTGCCAATGAAGGGCAAACCTATACAGCATTAGATTATGGTTATAAAAAACAATTTTCGTTCCCTGAAATTGGTTTTTCTGGCAAGCATTTCAATTATATGCAAGTTAACGACATTAACTATTATTCAGTTGCAACACCAATAACTGAGCTATATTTTAAAACCGTCATGCAACAAGGGCAATCAGTTGATGCATTAATAGCGGTTAATACCTCAGAAAGATTTAATATGTCTGTTGCTTTTAAAGGACTACGTTCTCTTGGAAAATACATCAACCAGTTATCAAGTACAGGAAATTTTCGTTTTACGACAAGTTATAACACTTTAAACAAAAGATATTTTCTAAACTTTCATTTTACAGGACAAGACTTTCTTAACGGTGAAAATGGTGGAATAACCACTATTGAAGATTTTGAAGGAGAAAATCCAGACTTTGATAATCGTGCGCGACTTGAGGTTTATCTAACAGATGCCAAAAGTTTTATGAAAGGAAAAAGATATTTCTTAGACCATAATTTTAGAATTAATTCTAAAGCTGCTAGCAATAATCTTTTCATAACACATCAATTCAATTACGAAACCAAGTTCTTCGAATACAATCAACGCACAGTTCCATCTACTATCGGAACAACAAGAATAAATCGTTTTGGAGATTCATATCTAACTGCTGGTATCAATGACCATACGCGCTACAACCGAATGTATAATAAAGTCGGTGCAATATATGAAAACACAACACTTGGAAAGTTTCAGTTCTTTGCCGAAGATTTTCGATATAATTACTTTTACAACAAAATCTTAATTCTAGACTCAGGAATTGTTCCAAGCAAATTATCAGACGAAATTAATACCGTTGGTGGTCAATACGAATACAGAAAAAACAAATGGAACGGAATATTTCAATACTCAAATTCCATTTCAAATCAACCAATGACAAATCTTGATGCGCAACTGACATATAAACTCAACGAAAAAAACGAGTTTCATTTTCAGTACCAAATGTTGAATAAAATCCCAGATCATATCTATAATTTATATCAAAGCAGCTATGTGCAATACAACTGGGCAAATGATTTTAACAACGAAAAAATAAACAATCTTCAAGCAACAGCTAAAACGCAATGGTTCGATGCAACACTAAAAATAAGTTCCATCAACGACTACCTATATTTTAGTAATGCTGCAACAAATCCTCTTCAACAAATCATTTCCCCAAAACAATACGACAAAACCATCAACTACCTTTCCATAAAAGCTAGTCGCGAGTTCAAATGGTGGAAACTTGCCCTAGACAACACCATTTTATATCAACAAGTTGACCAAAAAGACGATATACTAAATGTGCCACAAATCACCACTAGAAACTCACTTTATTTCACTAATTTTTTCTTCAAAAAAGCACTTTTTCTACAAACCGGTTTCACGCTCAACTACTTCACCAAGTATTACATGAATGACTACAACCCAGTCGTTACTGAAGCTTTTGTACAAACCGATAGGAAAATTGGCGACTTCCCAATGCTAGATTTCTTTGTAAATGCACGAATTCGTCAAACAAGAATTTTTCTCAAAGCCGAACATTTTAACACGCTTTTCTCGCCAAACAAATACTATACAGCACCAAATTATCCCTACCGCGACTTCATGGTTCGCTTCGGATTAATCTGGACTTTCTTTCAATAGAAACCAATCGGTAGGATTATCAGCAAATGCAATTCCTGCTGTCCGTTTCAATCTGTCATTGCGAGGAACGAAGCTAATCACATCAACAATTTGATATGCAATGACAGGATTTCCACTACCATCAGGGTTAAACGATAAACTATCCGAATTTTTGGAAACAATACAAATAGCATTACCTTTGTAAAGAAATAAAAGTCTATTATCTATCAGTCTATTATCTCTTTTCTCAAAATTTAAAAATGAAATACGCAAAAAACATACTCGAAACAATTGGGAATACGCCATTAGTAAAACTAAACAAAGTCGTAGAAGGAATTGATGCCTTAGTTCTAGCAAAAGTAGAAACCTTCAATCCAGGAAATTCTACCAAAGATAGAATGGCTCTAAAAATGGTCGAAGATGCCGAAGCCGACGGACGATTAAAACCAGGCGGAACCATCATCGAAGGAACATCTGGAAACACCGGAATGGGATTAGCATTAGCTGCCATTGTAAAAGGATACAAATGTATTTTTGTAATCACGGACAAACAATCCAAAGAAAAAATGGACATACTTCGAGCCGTTGGCGCAAAAGTAATCGTTTGTCCAACTGATGTTGAACCAACCGATCCGCGTTCGTATTATTCCGTTTCAAAACGATTAGGAACAGAAATTCCAAATTCTTGGTACGTAAATCAATACGATAATCCATCAAACGCAACAGCACATTACGAACAAACAGGACCAGAAATTTGGGAACAAACCGAAGGTAAAGTTACTCACTTTGTGGTTGGCGTAGGAACAGGTGGAACCATTTCTGGTGTTGCAAAATACCTAAAAGAAAAAAATCCAAACATCAAAATTTGGGGAATTGATACGTATGGTTCGGTTTTCAAAAAATACCACGAAACTGGGATTTTTGACGAAAACGAAATCTATTCATACATCACCGAAGGAATTGGAGAAGACATTCTTCCAAAAAATGTTGACTTTTCGCTAATCGACGGTTTCACAAAAGTAACCGACAAAGATGCTGCTGTTTATACGCGCAAAATTGCTCTCGAAGAAGGTGTTTTCGTTGGTAATTCAGCTGGCGCATGCGTAAAAGGTTTACACCAACTAAAAGACCATTTCAAACCAGAAGATGTAGTGGTTGTTCTTTTCCACGACAGCGGAAGCCGTTATGTTGGGAAAATGTTCAACGACGATTGGATGCGAGAAAGAGGTTTCCTTGACGAAGAAATTACCAAAGCCGAAGACGTAATCAAAGATCACAAAGACAAGCCATTAGTAGTTGTTCGAACGGAAGAATTAGTTTCTCACGCAATTGAACGTTTGAAAAAATATAACATTTCTCAAATTCCAGTAATTGATACTACAGGTTTTGTAGGTAGCATCGATGAAACTGATTTGTTCCGCAGTTACGTTGAAGATAAAAACATAGCCGAAAAACCAATCCGTGAAATTATGGGAAAACCATATCCAATTGTGAGCGGCAACGCACCAATTGAAGAAATTTCTAAACTAATCAATAAAGACAATCAAGCTGTCTTAGTCGATTTAGGAAATGGTAAACATCATATTATTACTAAACATGACATTATCAGTTCTATAAAATAATTTTTTTAACCAAGATCTACGAGTCAAGAAGTAAGAGTGTTTTCTTTTTTCTTGGCTCTTTTTTCTTTTATCTATTCTCCAATCAAAACTCCCGAAATATTCCAAGAACTAAAACTCGTTCCTTCGGGTAAGCCTTGTGGAATTTTGATTTGAATATCATGTGTTCCAACTTCCAAATCACCCAAATCGATATAAATTGGAAACGTTACCATTCCTGGACACCAATTCGAGCGACTATAATCTGACGATGATAATCCATTTGGAAAATTTCCCGAAGCTGGATTATACAATCGATACGAACCACAATCCTGTCGCCAAGGCGTAAAGCTGAAAGTTTCTTTTCCGTCTAAATAAATAGAATTCTTTTTCGGAACAAATTCGTCGCCGTTTTCCCAACCGCCATGTCCAGTTGTAACATATCGTAGTTTAGCTTTTTTCATAGGTTTGTCGAGCGTGAAATTGACCTCAAGACCTTTTTCGTTGCTGAACATCGTGCCATATTCTTGTCCAGCCATTTCCATTACATTATTGGTGCAAAATAGCGGCAAAATTTCTTTAGCTTTTGCTGAACTTTCCTCAGGATGAATAGTAATATTTGCCAAAACTTTGTGTCCGCCTTTGTCATAATTGCCAATATTGATGCCAATCCAAACTTCTTTTCCACTTATTAGATTTGCCAAATCCGAAATGTCCTGACGATACATCACTTTGTCATGCCAAATTTTATCTTTTAACTCCAAATAATTATATTGCTTAATTCCAAAAGGAGTGAAGAAACGCATCATTTCCACAATTGGATTGTAGTTTTTTGTAGCAACAACACCTTGATACTCTTTTCCATTTCCATTAGAATAAATAGGTAAAGATTTCACACCATTATTCAAACCGTTTAAAAATGAAAGTTCTTTATCAGTAGGAATGATAAAAAACGAACCAGTTCTGTCATAAGCATCGCCATTGGATTGTTCGGTTACATCAGCAAAAATTTGACTTCCCGATTTTATAGCGGGAAATTTTACTTTTCTAACCGCAATTGTTCCATTGGCAAATCGTAAAATACTATCATTCGATATAGATTCGCTAGAAAAGTTGATAATTTGGTCTTTAAAAATTTCAATCGTAGTAAATCGACTTTTCCAAACCAAATCTTTATAAGTTAAAACATCAACATTCTTTTTTGGAAGCGAAACGACCGGAAATGCTTTGATTTTTTCCACTTTGGTTGCGGCAATAACAAAGTTTCCGTTGCGAACCATTTCGAGTACTAATCCAAGATTTTGTCCCAAAATAGTTGGCGCACCATTTACTTTTAAGTCTTCAGTGTACCAAAGTTCAATCGTGTTGGAATTGATAATCGTTTTAGCTTTTTTACAATGGTAACCTAATATTTTTTTGGTTTCCGATAGAAATTCAAAATTTTGTTTTTTTAATGATGTGCTATCTTTTGTGGAAACAATTTCTTTTTCATTCAAATTGGTCATTTGCTGAAAGAAATTATTGTTTCGGTTAATGAAAGTCTGCTCAAAAGGGAATTCACTTTTTTTATTTATGATTCTATCAGAACTAATTAATGATTGACTACTATTGGTAAAAACCCATATAGCATCTTGATTTTCAATCAAATTTCCGTTTGAACTTCTTTGATAAGTGATTTTATATTCTTGCGAAAAACTGGACTTAAAAATAAAAATCAAACTAATGATTAGGAATTTTTTCATAAATAATTTTGAGTATAAAGGTAAATTTCTTACTTTTGATTTTTATTGATAATTTGTGAAAGAAGATTTTCTACATTATGTATGGCAATATAAGAAGTTTGATTTTTCAAACCTAAAAACTTGTGCTGGAGATTCAGTTATAATTGTTAATTCAGGACAGTATTTACAACTTGCTGGACCTGATTTTTTTAATGCTCAAATAATTTTGAACGAACAAAAATGGGCTGGAAACGTAGAAATTCATTTAAAATCTTCCGATTGGTACTTACATCAACATGAAAATGATACTGCATATGATAATGTAATTCTCCACGTAGTATGGGAAAACGATGTGCCAATTTTTAGAAAAGATAATAATGAAATCCCAACATTGGAACTCAAAAATTATGTTTATAAAGAAGTTTTGGAGAATTATTTGAAGCTGAAAACTCAAAAATCATGGATTTATTGTGAAAATCAAATTAAAACGATTGATGATTTTGCGCTGCAAAATTGGCAAGAACGATTGTTTTTTGAACGATTAGAACGAAAAGAAATTCCAATTTTGGCATTGTTAAAAGAAACAGAAAATGATTGGGAAGCTGTTTTGTTTTGTATGTTAGCTAAAAATTTTGGTTTAAATACCAACGGAGAAGCTTTTTTAAAAATAGCCAAGTCAATTCCGTTTTCAGTCATTAGAAAAGAAAGTTTTGAAATAGAAAATTTGGAAGCAGTATTATTTGGAATGTCTGATTTGATTCCACTTGAAGCAGAAGATAATTATGCAAAAGATATTCAAAAAAGATTTGATTATTGTCTTCAAAAATACCAGTTTCAAAAAAAAATAAATCCGCAAGTTCAATTTTTTAAGCATCGACCAGATAATTTTCCAACCATTCGATTGGCTCAGTTAGCAATGTTATATAATACGTATCAAAATTTATTTTCAAAAATTATGGCTATAACAAAAACGGACGATTTCTATAAACTATTTGATATTTCAGTTTCAAATTATTGGCAAACACATTATCAATTTGATAAAGTAAGTGCTAAGAAGAAAAAGAAGTTTTCAAAGTCTTTTATTGATTTACTCATCATAAATACGATTGTTCCAATTCAATTTTCGTATGCAAAAAGTCAAGGAAAAGAAATCACAGAGGTTATTTTAAATATTATGAATTCCATACAGTTTGAAAAAAATAGCATCGTTGAAAAGTTTGCTTTCTTTGGTATTAAATCACAAAATGCTTTTGAAACACAATCATTATTACAATTGAAAAACGAATATTGTAATCAGGGTAAATGTTTGAATTGTGCTATTGGAATTCAACTTTTAAAAAATTAAATTATGTCACCAATAATAAAATTAAAATACTTCTTTGAGAAACACGGTTTTCACGTTTCTTCTCGCTTGGCCGATAAACTAGGAATGCGAGCTTCAAATGTTCGATTGTTTTTTATCTACATCACTTTTGTAACCGCGGGTTTGTGGTTTGGCGTATATCTAACATTGGCGTTTTGGATACGATTAAAAGATTTAATCAGAGGCAAAAGAACTTCCGTTTTTGACTTATGAACACTCAAGACTCCTTTCTACAAACCCTACTAAGTTATTCTAAAAGTCAACGAATTGGAATAATTATGTTGTTTTTATTGATTTTTATTTGCCAACTAATCTACTTTTTTTTCAATTTTAAATCAGTTGAAAACAATGTTAGTGAAAAAGAAAAATGGCTGTCGTATCAAAAAGAAATCGATAGTTTAAAATTGCTAAAGTCAAATTATAAACCAACCATTTATCCTTTTAATCCAAACTTCATTACCGATTTTAAAGGCTATAAACTTGGAATGTCCGTAGCAGAGATAGATAGATTATTAGCTTTTAGAAAGCAAAATAAATTTGTAAATTCAGCTAAAGAATTTCAACAAGTAACCCAAGTTTCGGACAGTTTGTTAAACGCGATTTCACCTTATTTCAAATTTCCTGATTGGGTAAAAAACAAAAAGAATTTTTCCAATTCGTTTGAGAAAAAAGATTTTTCAAAAACCGAAAAGAAAATCATTTTAGATATAAATCTAGCAACGCAAGAAGATTTGATGAAAGTTTACGGAATAGGCGAAGGATTATCTAAAAGAATTTTAGAACAAAAAGAAAAGTTTGGCGCTTTTGTCAGCATGGAACAAATGACTGATGTCTGGGGTTTATCTCCCGAAGTTATTGACAATTTGAATAAAAGTTTTTTTGTAAAAAATACAACAAGCCTAAAAAAGATTAAAATCAATTCAGCTACTATCAAAGAGTTATCTCAGTTTCCCTATTTTAGATATGCTCTAGCCAAAGAGATAGTAACATATCGAAGTATGAACAATGATATAAAAATTGAGGATTTAGCAAAAATTAAAGGATTTCCTGTTGAAAAAATAAAAATAATTGCCTTATATTTGGAATTCTAAAAAAATAGAATAAAAATCAGCATTATTTATATGAATTCATCATACTTTACAGAAGAACACGAATTATTTAGAAAGAGTTTACAAGATTTTTTGCGAGTTGAAGTAGTGCCACACATCGAAAAATGGGAAAAAACGGGTACGATAGAACGCTTCATCTGGAAAAAATTTGGTGAAATGGGCTTTTTCGGGATTGCCTATCCCGAAGCCTATGGCGGATTGAATTTGGATTTGTTTTATACTGTTATATTTTTAGAAGAACTCCAAAAAATAAAATCTTCTGGTTTTGCAGCCGCAATGTGGGCACATTCTTATCTAGCAATGACACATCTAAACGCAGAAGGAGACGAGCGCATAAAACAAGACTACTTAGCAACCAGTATTTCTGGTGAAAAAATTGGAGCATTATGTATCACTGAACCTTTTGGCGGAAGTGATGTGGCTGGAATGAAAACCACCGCAGTAAAAAATGGCGATAAATACATAATCAACGGTTCCAAAACATTCATAACCAATGGTGTTTATGCTGATTATTATGTAGTTGCTGCAAAAACATCACCTGAATTAGGAAATAAAGGAATTAGCATATTTCTGATGGATACCAATTTGAAAGGAATAACAGCAACCAAATTGGATAAATTAGGATGGCGTGCTTCAGATACAGCCGAAATATCATTCGATAATGTAGAAATTCCGCTAGAAAACCTGATGGGCGAAGAGGGAAAAGGATTTCCATACATCATGCAACATTTTGCTTTAGAACGATTAATCATGGCAATCAATGCACACGCTAGAGCCGAATATGCCATAGATTACACCATAAATTACATGTCAGAACGTGAAGCATTTGGCACAACAATAAATAAATTCCAAGCACTAAGACACACTATGGTCGAACATGCAACTGACGTTGAACATTGTAAAATATTCAATTATGCAGCCGTAGACAGATTAAACAAAGGTGAATATGTTGTCAAAGAAGCAACTATGGCAAAACTTAAATCAACCAAAGTAGCCGATGAAACCATCTACAGTTGCCTTCAAATGCTTGGCGGTTATGGTTACATGGAAGAATACCCTTTGGCACGATTACTTCGCGACAGTCGACTTGGACCAATCGGCGGAGGAACATCCGAAATACTAAAGGAAATTTTATCAAAAATGATAATAGACAAACAAAATTATCAGCCAGCAGTCAAGTGATAAATCCAACAAAGATGATAAGAAGCCAATCCAGCTATCCACTATTATCTTTTTTATAAAATTATGTTTTTCTAAATATAAAAAAAGGAGCTTCCGTTGGTCGCTCTTTTTTTATATGAAAAACTATAATTTCATTAAAAAAGGATAACCGTTTCAATCTGGGCTAAAAATAATTAACAAATCACAATTCATAATTCAAAATTATTATTACTTTTGCACCCACTAAACGAGAGGAGGTGTCTAAATTATGTTGATTATACCAATTAAAGACGGAGAAAACATTGATAGAGCATTAAAGCGCTACAAGAGAAAATTTGATAAAACTGGAACTGTAAGACAACTTAGAGCGCGTCAAGCGTTTACTAAACCATCTGTAGTTAGAAGAGCGCAAGTTCAAAAAGCAGCTTATATTCAAAACTTAAGAGACAATGTAGAAGGATAAAAAATCCTTTTAATAATATGACCGTTACATTATAAAGTTTCATAACTTTGATGTAACGGTTTTTTTATGGAAAATTTTAAAAATAAATTTCAAGATTATCTGCAACTAGAGAAAAATTATTCCCAGCACACTTCATTGGCGTATCTTGCTGATCTTAATTTTTTCCATGACTACATTAAAAAAGAATTCGAACAAGAAAATTTATTGGAAGTTAATTATTCTCTAATTCGTTCTTGGATAGTATTACTGTCAGATAAAGGAATTTCGAATACGTCAATAAATAGAAAAATTTCCTCACTAAAAGCGTTTTACAAATTTCTATTAAAAACTAAACAAATAGAATCAAGTCCGCTGCTAAAACACAAAGCATTAAAAACTCAAAAAAAACTTCAAATACCCTTTTCAGAAAAAGAACTTGATGCTGTGCTGAATCAGATACCATTCCAAGATGGATTTGAAGGAGTAAGAGATAAATTAATAATAGATTTGTTTTACTCAACAGGGATTCGAAGAACAGAATTGATCAATTTAAAATTTCAAAACGTTGATTTGTCAAACAATACGATTAAGGTTTTAGGAAAAAGGAATAAAGAGAGGTTGATACCAATGCTTCCAAATTTAAAAAATCAAATCAAGAAGTATTTGATAGAAAGATCGGATTTACAATCTATTAGTGACAAAGAGTATTTTTTTCTATTGTTAAATGGAGTTAAAATGAACGATTCGTTTGTGTATCGAATAATAAATTATTACTTTAGTAATGTTTCTGAAAAAGTAAAAAAGAGTCCGCATATATTAAGACACACTTTTGCGACTCATTTGCTTAACAATGGAGCAGATATAAATTCAGTAAAAGAATTATTAGGACATTCAAGTTTAGCATCAACACAAGTATATACAAATAGTAGTTTGTCAGAATTAAAAAAAGTATATAGCAATGCTCATCCAAGGAATGAAAAATAATTCAAAAAATGTTTAATCAATAAAAATAGTATTATGAAGGTAAATGTTCATGCGGTAAATTTCACTGTCGACAGAAAATTAGTTGATTTCATTCAAGAAAGATTGATGAAACTTAATAAATATTATGACAAAGTTGTCTCTTCTGACGTTTTTTTAAAGGTAGAAAAGACAAGTGAGAAAGAAAATAAAATTGTAGAAGTAAAAATTCATGTACCAGGAGATGATTTTATGGTTAAAAAGCAATGCAAAACTTTCGAGGAAGCAGTTGAATTGTCATCAGAATCTCTAGAAAGATTGTTAGTAAAACGCAAAGAAAAAATCAGAACACATATTTAAATAATTTTTTTATAAAAATGTTTTGATTAAAAGATAAAATCCATACATTTGCAGTCCGTTAGAAATAGCGGGCTTTTTTTATTGAATAATGCCAGCGTAGCTCAGTTGGCTAGAGCAGCTGATTTGTAATCAGCAGGTCGTGGGTTCGAATCCCTCCGCCGGCTCAAAAAGGCATATTGTTTTTGATAAAAAAAGTTGGGGAGATACTCAAGCGGCCAACGAGGGCGGACTGTAAATCCGCTGACTACGTCTTCGCAGGTTCGAATCCTGCTCTCCCCACAAAAGAATTTAGAAAAAAGAATTTGGAAATTTCTAAGTTCTCAATTCTATCCCGAAGTTTCGGGACTGGACTCACAAAAGCCGGTGTAGCTCAGGGGTAGAGTGCTTCCTTGGTAAGGAAGAGGTCACGGGTTCAATTCCCGTCATTGGCTCAAAATTGTAAAATTTGAACACTAATAAATATATAACTAAGTTTAAAATTAATTAAAATGGCAAAAGAAAATTTTAATCGTAACAAGCCACACCTTAATATTGGTACAATTGGGCACGTGGATCACGGAAAAACTACATTAACTGCTGCAATCACTAAAGTATTATCTGATGCAGGTTATTGTCAAGCAAAATCATTTGATCAAATTGATAATGCTCCTGAAGAAAAAGAAAGAGGTATTACTATCAATACATCACACGTTGAGTATGAAACTGCTAACCGTCACTATGCACACGTTGACTGTCCAGGTCACGCGGATTACGTAAAAAACATGGTTACTGGTGCTGCTCAAATGGACGGTGCTATCTTGGTAGTAGCTGCAACTGACGGACCAATGCCACAAACTCGTGAGCACATTCTTTTAGGACGTCAAGTTGGTATTCCAAGAATCGTTGTATTCATGAATAAAGTGGATATGGTTGATGATGCGGAATTGTTAGAATTAGTTGAAATGGAAATCAGAGATTTATTATCTTTCTACGAATATGATGGGGATAATGGTCCTGTAATTCAAGGTTCAGCTTTAGGTGGATTGAATAACGATCCAGCTTGGGTTCCAAAAATTATTGAATTAATGGAAGCTTGTGATAACTGGATTGAAGAGCCAATCCGTGATACTGCTAAGCCATTCTTGATGCCAGTTGAAGACGTATTTACAATTACAGGTCGTGGAACTGTTGCAACAGGTCGTATCGAAACTGGAGTTGCTAATACTGGAGATCCTGTTGAAATCATCGGTATGGGAGCTGAAAAATTAACTTCTACTATTACTGGAGTTGAGATGTTCCGTAAAATATTAGATAGAGGTGAAGCTGGAGATAACGTAGGTCTATTGTTAAGAGGTATTGATAAAGAATCTATTAAAAGAGGAATGGTTATCATTAAGCCAGGTTCAGTAAAACCACACGCTAAATTCAAAGCTGAAGTTTATATCTTGAAAAAAGAAGAAGGTGGTCGTCACACACCATTCCACAATAACTACCGTCCACAGTTTTACGTACGTACAACTGACGTAACTGGAGTTATTTCTTTACCAGCAGGTGTAGAGATGGTAATGCCAGGTGATAACTTAACTATCGATGTAGCTTTATTAAGTCCAATTGCAATGAACGTAGGTTTACGTTTCGCTATCCGTGAAGGTGGTAGAACAGTTGGTGCTGGTCAAGTAACTGAAATCGTAGAGTAATTTATTTTAAATAATAAAAATCCAGTGTTGTTTTTTACAGCACTGGGTTTTTTTAACAAACGGGCGTAGTTCAAGGGTAGAATAGCGGTCTCCAAAACCGTTGATGGGGGTTCGAATCCCTCCGCCCGTGCAAATTTCACAAACAATGACAAAAGTTGTTAATTATATATCGGAAGCATTCGAAGAATTGAAATCAAATGTTTCTTGGCCAATTTGGGCTGATGTTCAGCGCTATACTATAATAGTAGCTGTTTTTTCAATTGTATTAGCTGTTGCTACTTGGGGAGTTGATGAGCTTTTTGCGAAATCAATTGCTGAGTTTTTCAATTGGTTAAAACCATAATATTAAAAACATGGCTGATATTAGTGCAAAAAAGTGGTATGTTGTAAGAGCCGTTAGCGGACAAGAAAATAAGGTTAAGTCTTATATTGAAACTGAAATTAGTAGAATCGGTATGGCTGATTTTATTTCTCAGGTTTTGGTGCCAACTGAAAAGGTTTTTCAAGTTAAGGATGGCAAGAAAATATCCAAAGACAAGGTTTATTTTCCAGGATATGTAATGATTGAAGCTAACCTTACAGGTGAAATTCCTCATATTATTAAATCTATAACAGGAGTTATTGGTTTTTTAGGTGAGGTAAAGGGAGGTGATCCAGTTCCTTTAAGAATGTCTGAGGTGAACAGAATGTTAGGGAAAGTTGATGAGTTGGCTGTTAATACAGATACTCAAAATATTCCTTTCAATATTGGAGAAACTATTAAAGTTATTGATGGTCCTTTCAATGGTTTCAATGGAACAATTGAAAAGATAAATGAAGAAAAGCGTAAACTTGAAGTAATGGTTAAAATTTTCGGAAGAAAAACGCCTTTAGAATTGAGTTTCATGCAAGTTGAAAAAGTATAATTTGTTACACTATTATAAACCGCAATAATTTGCTTCCACATTTTATTGTAAATTTTAAAAACAATGGCTAAAGAGATTAGTAAAGTAGTTAAACTACAAGTTAAGGGAGGTGCTGCGAACCCATCGCCACCGGTTGGACCTGCTCTGGGAGCTGCTGGTGTTAATATCATGGAGTTTTGTAAGCAATTTAATGCTAGAACTCAAGATCAACCTGGCAAAGTGTTACCGGTACAAATTACCGTGTATAAAGACAAATCGTTTGATTTTGTTGTAAAAACTCCACCTGCTGCAATTCAATTATTGGATGCTGCTAAATTGAAATCTGGTTCAGGCGAGCCAAACAGAAAAAAAGTTGCTAATGTAACTTGGGATCAAATTAAGATTATCGCTGAAGACAAGATGACTGATTTAAACGCTTTCACAATTGAATCTGCTATGAGTATGATTGCTGGAACAGCTAGATCTATGGGTATAACTGTAACTGGAGATTCTCCTCTAAAATAAGGTAAGAAATGGCAAAATTGACAAAAAAACAAAAAGAAGCTGCTTCAAAAATTGAGAAGAACAAACTTTATTCATTAAAAGACGCTTCATCTTTATTGAAAACGGTTGCTTCTGCAAAATTTGACGAATCAGTTGATATTGCTGTTCGTTTAGGAGTTGATCCAAGAAAAGCAAATCAAATGGTAAGAGGTGTTGTTACATTACCTCACGGAACTGGTAAAGATACTAAAGTTTTAGCTTTAGTTACTCCAGATAAAGAAGCAGAAGCTAAAGCAGCTGGTGCTGATTACGTAGGTTTAGATGATTACCTTCAAAAAATAAAAGATGGTTGGACAGACGTTGATGTAATCATCACTATGCCAGCTATAATGGGTAAATTAGGTCCTTTGGGTCGTGTATTAGGTCCAAGAGGTTTAATGCCAAACCCTAAAACGGGAACAGTTACTATGGAAATAGGTAAAGCTGTTGCTGAAGTAAAAGCGGGTAAAATCGACTTTAAAGTTGATAAAACTGGAATCGTTCATGCTGGTATCGGAAGAATTTCTTTCGAAGCAGACAAGATTGTAGATAACGCCCACGAAATTATTCAAACACTAGTTAAATTAAAACCAACTGCAGCTAAAGGAACATATATTAAGAGTATTCACATCTCTTCTACAATGAGCCCTGCTATCGCTTTAGATCCTAAAGCAGTATAATTGGTAGTTAAACATATTTTATTATGACAAGAGAAGAAAAATCAATCGCGATAGAAGATTTAACTGCAAAGTTGGCCGAAAGTAATATAGTATATATTGCCGACACCTCTGGGTTAGACGCAGAAACTACTTCAAGTTTAAGAAGAGCTTGTTTCAAAGCAGGTATCAAATTAGAAGTAGTAAAGAACACTTTGCTTGAAAAAGCAATGGAAGCTTCAAGTAATGATTATGGTGATTTGACATCTGTATTAAAAGGAAACTCTTCCATTTTTATTGCAGATATCGCAAATTCGCCTGCAAAAATCATTAAAGATTTTAGAAAAAAATCAGATAAACCAGCTTTCAAAGGAGCTTATATCAATGGTGAAATATACATCGGTGATAACCTTTTAGATAGCTTGGCTTCATTGAAATCTAAAGAAGAAGTTATTGGAGAAATCATTGGATTACTTCAATCTCCTGCTCAGCGTATTATTTCAGCGTTATTAAACAATGCTGAGAAAAAAGGTGAAGCAGCAGAATAATTAGAGCAGACTAAAAAAATAATAATTAAAGAACATTTTAAACGATAGAAAAAATGGCAGATTTGAAACAATTCGCAGAACAATTAGTTAACCTTACAGTAAAAGAAGTTAACGATTTAGCTACAATATTAAAAGATGAGTATGGTATCGAGCCTGCTGCTGCAGCTGTAGTAGTTGCTGCTGGTGGAGGTGCTGGAGCTGAAGCTGCTGAAGAGCAAACTGAATTTACAGTAGTATTGAAAGATGCTGGTGCTTCTAAATTAGCAGTTGTAAAAGCAGTTAAAGAATTAACAGGTCTTGGCTTAAAAGAAGCAAAAGATTTAGTTGACGGTGCACCATCTAATATTAAAGAAGGAGTTACTAAAGCTGAAGCTGAAGGTTTGAAAAAATCTTTAGAAGAAGCTGGAGCTGTTGTTGAATTAAAATAATAAAACACCAGTTTTGGAACTAGGTTTAGGTCTTGAGTTAACCATCAAAGACCTAAACCATTTTTCGTATAATAAAATTATATATATTTTATTACTGCATTAGCTCAAATTACGATGGAGCTTTTAATCATTACGAAGAAAAAAATAGACAATTTTTCCTGGTTTATTTTTAAGAGGTATTGATTATAAAAAAAAGGAAAGTAGAGATTGAACAGTGTTTTTACACAAAAATTACTTTTTTTAAATCAAAATTTTGTCCATTGATGATAACAAATCAGACTGAAAGATTGAATTTTGCCTCAACAAAAAACATACCTCAATATCCAGATTTTCTAGATGTTCAGGTTAAGTCTTTTAAAGATTTCTTCCAATTAGAAACGAAATCTGACGAAAGAGGCAACGAAGGTTTATACAATACCTTCATGGAGAACTTCCCAATAACTGATACAAGAAACCAATTTGTATTAGAATTTTTAGATTACTTCGTTGATCCACCACGTTATACAATTGAAGAGTGTATTGATAGAGGTTTAACTTATAGCGTTCCGCTTAAAGCTAGACTAAAATTATACTGTACAGATCCAGAACACGAGGATTTTGAAACGATTGTTCAAGACGTATATCTTGGTACAATTCCATACATGACACCGAGTGGTACATTTGTTATCAATGGTGCCGAAAGAGTTGTTGTATCTCAGTTACACCGTTCTCCAGGCGTTTTCTTTGGTCAATCATTCCATGCAAATGGAACCAAATTATATTCTGCCAGAGTAATTCCTTTCAAAGGTTCTTGGATAGAATTCGCTACCGATATCAACAACGTAATGTATGCGTATATCGATAGAAAGAAAAAATTACCTGTTACAACTCTTTTACGTGCTATTGGATTTGAAAGAGATAAAGATATTCTTGAAATTTTTGACCTTGCAGAAGAAATAAAAGTTTCAAAAACAGGACTTAAAAAATATATCGGTAGAAAATTAGCTGCCCGTGTATTGAACACATGGCACGAAGATTTCGTTGATGAAGATACTGGTGAAGTAGTTTCTATCGAGCGTAACGAAATTATATTAGATCGTGATACGATTATCGACAAAGATAATGTGGAAGAAATCATTGATTCTAATGTAAAATCAATTTTGTTACACAAAGAGGATAATAATCAAGTTGATTATGCAATTATCCATAACACATTGCAAAAAGATCCAACAAACTCTGAAAAAGAAGCTGTTGAACATATATATAGACAATTACGTAATGCTGAACCGCCTGATGAAGAAACAGCGCGTGGTATTATTGATAAATTATTCTTCTCTGACCAACGTTATAACCTAGGTGAAGTAGGTCGTTATAGAATGAACAAAAAGTTAAACCTTGATATTCCAATGGAAAAGCAAGTTTTAACTAAAGAAGATATCATTACTATCATCAAATATTTGATCGAATTAATTAATGCGAAAGCTGATATTGATGATATTGATCACTTATCAAACCGTCGTGTTAGAACTGTTGGTGAACAACTTTCTCAACAATTTGGTGTTGGTTTAGCTCGTATGGCTAGAACTATTCGTGAGAGAATGAACGTTAGAGATAACGAGGTGTTTACACCAATCGATTTGATTAATGCTAAGACATTATCATCGGTTATCAACTCTTTCTTTGGTACTAATCAGTTATCTCAATTTATGGATCAAACCAATCCATTAGCTGAGATTACACACAAAAGAAGATTATCAGCACTTGGACCAGGCGGACTTTCTAGAGAAAGAGCTGGTTTCGAGGTTCGTGACGTTCACTATACACACTACGGAAGACTTTGTCCAATTGAAACTCCTGAAGGACCGAACATTGGATTGATTTCATCTCTAGGGGTTTATGCAAAAGTTAACGGAATGGGATTCATCGAAACTCCTTACCGTAAAGTAACTAACGGAACTGTTGACTTAACTTCTGAACCAATTTACTTGAGCGCTGAAGAAGAAGAAGGTAAAATGATTGCGCAAGCAAACATCGAAATGGATGGAAAAGGAAAAATTACTGCTGATAAAGTTATTGCTCGTGAAGAAGGTGATTTCCCAGTTGTAGATCCAAATGAAATTCATTACACTGACGTTGCACCTAATCAAATTGCTTCTATTTCGGCTTCATTAATTCCTTTCTTGGAACATGATGATGCGAACCGTGCCTTGATGGGATCAAACATGATGCGTCAAGCCGTTCCATTATTACGTCCAGAAGCTCCAATCGTTGGAACTGGTCTTGAAAGACAAGTGGCTTCAGATTCAAGAGTTTTAATTAACGCAGAAGGAAACGGAACTGTTGAATACGTTGATGCTAATATGATTACTATCAAATACGACAGAACGGAAGAAGAAAGAATGGTAAGTTTTGACGCTGATGAAAAAACATACCAATTAATTAAATTTAGAAAAACGAATCAAAGTACTTCTATTAACCTAAAACCTATTGTAAGAAAAGGAGATAGAGTTAAATTAGGTCAAGTTCTTTGTGAAGGATATGCTACTCAAAATGGAGAATTAGCACTAGGAAGAAATCTTAAAGTAGCGTTTATGCCATGGAAAGGTTATAACTTCGAGGATGCAATTGTAATCTCTGAAAAAGTAGTTCGTGATGATATTTTCACCTCAATCCACGTAGATGATTATTCATTAGAAGTTAGAGATACTAAATTAGGTAACGAAGAGTTAACTAATGATATTCCTAACGTTTCTGAAGAAGCAACAAAAGATTTAGATGAAAATGGTATGATTAGAATTGGTGCTGAAGTAAAACCTGGCGATATTCTAATCGGAAAAATTACACCTAAAGGAGAATCAGACCCAACTCCAGAAGAAAAACTTTTAAGAGCTATCTTCGGTGATAAAGCTGGTGATGTAAAAGATGCATCGTTAAAAGCATCTCCTTCATTACACGGTGTAGTTTTGGATAAAAAATTATTCGCTAGAGCGGTAAAAGATAAAAAGAAACGTACCAAAGATAAAGATGATTTGACATCTTTAGAAATGGAATTTGAAACTAAATTTGTTGAGTTAAAAGACAGATTAATCGAAAAATTGTTTGTAATTGTTGATGGTAAAACATCGCAAGGAGTAATGAATGACTTAGGAGAAGAAGTACTTCCAAAAGGAAAAAAATACTCTAAAAAAATGTTGCAATCAGTTGAGGATTTTGCTCACTTAACAAAAGGGCAATGGGTTTCTGATGACGAAACTAACAGATTGGTTAACGACTTAATTCACAACTACAAAATCAAATTAAACGATTTACAAGGTGCGTTAAGAAGAGAGAAATTTACCATCACTGTTGGAGATGAATTACCAGCTGGAATACTGAAATTAGCAAAAGTTTATATTGCTAAAAAACGTAAACTAAAAGTGGGTGATAAAATGGCTGGACGTCACGGTAACAAAGGTATTGTTGCACGTATTGTTCGTCACGAAGATATGCCATTCCTTGAGGATGGAACGCCAGTTGATATTGTATTAAATCCACTTGGTGTACCTTCTCGTATGAACATTGGACAAATTTATGAAACTGTTCTTGGTTGGGCTGGAATGAATTTGGGTAGAAAATATGCTACACCAATTTTTGACGGAGCAACTTTAGATCAAATTAATGAATTAACAGACGAAGCAGGAATTCCAAGATTTGGTCATACGTATTTATATGATGGAGGAACTGGAGAACGTTTCCACCAAGCAGCAACAGTTGGAGTTATCTATATGTTGAAACTTGGACACATGGTTGACGATAAAATGCACGCACGTTCAATTGGACCATACTCACTTATCACGCAACAACCACTTGGAGGTAAAGCTCAATTTGGAGGTCAGCGTTTTGGAGAAATGGAGGTTTGGGCACTTGAAGCATACGGTGCGTCAAGTACACTTCGTGAAATATTGACTGTTAAATCGGATGACGTAATTGGTAGAGCTAAAACTTACGAAGCAATCGTAAAAGGTGAAACTATGCCAGAACCAGGATTGCCAGAATCATTCAATGTATTAATGCATGAATTGAAAGGTCTTGGATTAGACATCAGATTAGAAGAATAAACAAGTAAACAGTATAAGTTTCAGTTAGCAATAATGCTGACTGAAACTGAAAACTGGATACTTTTTCAAAATAAGTTTTTAAAGATTTATACCCGTAAACCGTTCCGATTTTTTATATAATAGTAAGTTGTATAACTAGCACTTCAAGGTGAAAGAGACTTGAGGTTTTGAGAAGTAACTCGAGGTAGTAGCTGAATGATATACTCTTTTTAAGAGGAAAATCATAAATCTAAATTCAATTTTAATTGCAAATAAATCAATAGTAAAAACTATGATGAATAATAGAAACAATAAGGACAATAAGAATACTATCAAAAGATTTGATAGAATTTCAATTGGTTTGGCTTCACCAGAATCAATCTTGGCAGAGTCAAGAGGTGAGGTTTTAAAACCGGAAACTATCAATTATAGAACTCACAAACCAGAACGTGATGGTCTTTTCTGCGAAAGAATTTTCGGACCAGTAAAAGATTTCGAATGTGCTTGTGGAAAATACAAAAGAATTCGCTACAAAGGAATTGTTTGTGACCGATGTGGTGTTGAAGTTACAGAGAAAAAAGTACGTCGTGATAGAGTAGGACACATCAATCTTGTTGTGCCAATTGCTCACATTTGGTATTTCCGTTCACTTCCAAACAAAATTGGTTACATACTTGGATTGCCATCTAAGAAATTAGATATGATTATCTACTACGAAAGATATGTAGTAATTCAAGCAGGTATCGCTCAAAATGCTGAAGGAGAATCACTTCAAAGACTAGACTTTTTGACTGAAGAAGAATATCTAAATATTTTAGATACACTTCCAATGGAAAATCAATATTTAGATGATAATGATCCAAATAAATTCATTGCCAAAATGGGTGCTGAATGTATTATGGATTTATTAGCGCGTACAGATTTAGATGCATTGTCTTATGATTTAAGACATAGCGCTAATAACGAAACATCTAAACAAAGAAAAACAGAAGCGTTAAAAAGATTGCAAGTTGTTGAATCTTTCCGTGAAGCAAATCTAAATAGAGAAAACCGTCCAGAATGGATGATTCTTAAAGTTATACCAGTTATTCCACCAGAATTACGTCCGTTAGTGCCACTTGATGGTGGTCGTTTCGCGACATCTGATTTGAATGATTTGTACCGTAGAGTTATCATCAGAAACAACCGTTTAAAAAGATTAATGGAAATCAAAGCTCCAGAAGTTATCTTAAGAAACGAAAAGCGTATGTTACAAGAATCTGTAGATTCATTGTTTGATAACACACGTAAAGCTTCTGCAGTTAAAACAGAATCAAATAGACCATTAAAATCACTTTCTGACTCGTTAAAAGGTAAGCAAGGTCGTTTCCGTCAAAACTTATTAGGAAAACGTGTTGATTATTCTGCACGTTCAGTAATTGTTGTTGGACCAGAAATGAAATTGTTCGAATGTGGTCTTCCAAAAGATATGGCTGCTGAATTATACAAACCATTCGTTATTCGTAAATTAATCGAAAGAGGAATTGTTAAAACAGTTAAATCGGCTAAAAAAATAATTGATAAAAAAGAACCAGTAGTTTGGGATATTTTAGAAAATGTAATTAAAGGACATCCAGTATTACTGAATCGTGCTCCTACATTACACAGATTGGGTATTCAAGCTTTCCAACCAAAATTAATTGAAGGAAAAGCTATCCAATTACACCCATTGGTATGTACAGCATTCAACGCGGATTTTGATGGTGACCAGATGGCAGTTCACTTGCCACTTGGACCTGAAGCTATTTTGGAAGCACAATTATTAATGTTGGCTTCGCACAATATCTTGAATCCTGCAAATGGTGCGCCAATTACCGTTCCATCTCAAGACATGGTTCTTGGTCTTTATTATATGACCAAAGAAAGATTATCAACTCCAGAGCATCCAATTTTAGGTCAAGATTTGACATTCTATTCTGCCGAAGAATGTAATATTGCATTAAACGAAGGAAGAGTTGAATTGAATGCAAGAGTTAAAATTAGAGCTAAAGATTTTAATGAAAATGGAGAATTAGTTTATAAAATTATTCAAACAACTGCAGGAAGAGTTCTATTTAATGAAGTGGTTCCACAAGCTGCAGGTTATATAAACGAAGTATTAACTAAAAAATCTTTACGTGATATTATTGGAAAAATCTTGTCGGTAACTGATGTTCCTACAACTGCTGCTTTCCTTGATGAAATGAAAGATATGGGATATAAATTCGCTTTCAAAGGTGGTTTGTCATTCTCATTAGGTGATATTAGAATTCCTGAACAAAAAACTAAATTGATTGCTGATGCAAGAGAACAAGTAGAAGGAATTTCGTTAAACTACAACATGGGACTTATTACCAATAACGAACGTTACAACCAAGTTATTGATATCTGGACTTCTGCCAATGCGCAATTAACAGAATTAGCAATGAAGAATATCCGTGAGGACCAACAAGGTTTCAACTCGGTATATATGATGCTTGACTCTGGAGCGCGTGGATCTAAAGAACAAATTCGTCAGTTAACTGGTATGCGTGGTTTGATGGCTAAGCCTAAAAAATCTACTGCTGGTGGTGGTGAAATTATTGAAAACCCAATTCTTTCTAACTTTAAAGAAGGTCTTTCTATCCTTGAGTACTTTATTTCTACTCACGGTGCGCGTAAAGGACTTGCGGATACGGCTCTTAAAACTGCCGATGCAGGTTACTTAACTCGTAGATTACATGACGTTTCTCAAGATGTTATTGTAAACTCTGTAGATTGTGGTACATTAAGAGGAATTGAAGTTTCTGCTTTAAAGAAAAACGAAGAAATTGTTGAAACATTAGGAGAAAGAATTTTAGGACGTGTTGCACTACAAGACGTTATTAATCCTCTTGATTCAAATATATTAGTTCACGCTGGTGAACAAATTACTGAAGCTATCGTTAAAGCAATTGAAGAATCTCCAGTTGAAAAAGTGGAAGTTCGTTCACCATTGACTTGTGAAGCTAAAAAAGGTATTTGTGCTAAATGTTACGGAAGAAACTTAGCTACTGGAAAAATGACCCAAAAAGGTGAAGCTGTTGGTGTTATCGCTGCACAATCTATTGGTGAGCCTGGAACACAGTTAACATTACGTACATTCCACGTTGGTGGAGTTGCTGGAGGAGTTTCGGAAGAATCAACAATTGTAGCAAGATTTGGTGGAAAACTTGAAATTGAAGATTTAAAAACTGTAGTTGGTGATGATAACGATGGAAATAAAGTTGATATTGTAATCTCACGTTCTACGGAATTGAAATTAATTGATGTTAAAACTGGAATTCTATTAAGTACTCACAACATTCCTTACGGTTCATTTATCTATGTAAAAGATGGAGATGTGGTTGAAAAAGGAGCTGATATTTGTAAATGGGATCCATATAATGGAGTTATCATTTCTGAATTTACTGGAAAAGTTGGTTACGAAGATTTAGAGCAAGGACAATCTTTCATGGTTGAAATTGATGAGCAAACTGGTTTCCAAGAAAAAGTAATCTCTGAAGGAAGAAATAAAAAATTAATACCAACTTTACATATCTATGGAAAAGATGGCGAATTAATCCGTACTTACAATTTACCAGTTGGAGCTCACCTTATGGTAGAAGATGGAGAGAAAATTAAAGCAGGAAAAATTCTTGTGAAAATTCCTCGTCGTTCTTCAAAAGCAGGTGATATTACTGGAGGTTTACCAAGAATTACAGAGTTGTTAGAAGCTCGTAATCCTTCT
The DNA here is from genome assembly GCF_004362665.1 of Flavobacterium dankookense. Classification (GTDB taxonomy): domain Bacteria; phylum Bacteroidota; class Bacteroidia; order Flavobacteriales; family Flavobacteriaceae; genus Flavobacterium; species Flavobacterium dankookense. The sequence goes on from NZ_SNXR01000015.1 coordinate 312,413, forward strand.
AATCCTGCTGTAGTTTCAGAAATTGATGGAGTTGTTTCTTTCGGAAAAATCAAAAGAGGTAACCGTGAGATTGTAATTGAATCTAAATTTGGAGAGATTAAAAAGTATTTAGTTAAACTATCAAATCAAATTCTAGTTCAAGAAAATGACTTCGTAAAAGCTGGAGTTCCTTTGTCTGATGGTGCTATAACACCAGAAGATATTCTTAGAATTCAAGGTCCATCTGCTGTTCAACAGTATTTGGTTAACGAAATCCAAGAAGTGTATCGTCTGCAAGGTGTAAAAATCAATGACAAACACTTCGAAGTTGTTATCCGTCAAATGATGCGTAAAGTAAGAGTTGAAGATCCAGGAGATACATTATTCTTAGAAGAGCAATTAATTCATACGGCTGATTTCATTGTTGAAAACGATAAGTTATACGGAATGAAAGTGGTTGAAGATTGTGGAGATTCTGATGTGTTGAAAGCCGGTCAAATTGTCTCTCCACGTGAGTTGAGAGATGAAAATTCATTATTGAAACGTAATGATAAGAACTTAGTAGTTGCTCGTGATGTAATTACAGCTACTGCAACTCCAGTTCTTCAAGGTATTACAAGAGCTTCGCTTCAAACTAAATCGTTCATCTCTGCGGCATCGTTCCAAGAAACTACTAAAGTATTAAACGAAGCTGCTGTTGCAGGTAAAGTCGATACATTAGAAGGATTGAAAGAAAATGTAATTGTTGGACATAGAATTCCTGCTGGTACAGGTATGAGAGATTACGATCATACTATTGTTGGCTCAAAAGAGGATTTCAATGAAATTATGTCTAAAAGAGAAGAATATATATACTAAGTTATGAGTGATAATAATCAACAACAAGGACAAATCAATATTGAGCTTGATGAAAAAACAGCTGATGGAATTTATTCTAATCTAGCCATTATAAATCATTCAGCATCTGAATTTGTTTTAGATTTTGTTACTATTATGCCGGGAGTTCCTAAGGCAAAGGTTAAATCTAGGATTGTTTTAACTCCACAGCATGCAAAAAGGTTTCTTAAAGCATTGGGTGAAAATATCCATAGATTTGAAGTGAACAATGGTGAAATAAAAGACACCGATCAACCTCAAATTCCTTTGAATTTTGGTCCAGCTGGTCAGGCTTAATTATAAGTTTTTTTTAAAAAAATGCCTCTCAAATTTGGGAGGCTTTTTTTTTACTATAATTTTAACTTTTATTAAATCATTAATTTTCCCTCTTTTTATTTTTGTTATTGATAGATAATTAACTTAAAAATGATTATTTATCAACACGAAAACGTTATAGTTATCAGGGCTGTTGTTGTTGAATAATCTTTCTCATGTAAATGTGTTAATTTTATGTTGTCAAATTGTGAATATAAATATTTGCGGTAAGATGATTTGTCAAATTTTAACTTAAATCATTACAATATGAAAAGATTTTTACACAAAGGATTACTCTGTTCATTTTTTGTTTCTGCTTCATTGTTTTCAGTTGATGCAATAGCGCAAAACATTTTTAGCGGAGAACCAGTTCAAGTTGTTGGTTCGTTTAATGGATACGCTACAACACCGTACAATTCTGATTATAGAACGACTAGTTTTAGAAGGGTTTCTGTCTCAACAGGAACTCCAACTGATGGAAGAGGTCAATGGGCTACCACAATCAACGTACAGCCTTCAGGAGGCAATGTTACTCCTATCAATATGCTTGGTGGTGGTGGAAATGGATTTTTATTCATTTCAGGACCTTCTGGGAGTCGTTTTCAAAACAAATGGGTGTTTGATGGAATTGGTCAAGGTGCTTTGAACGCTGTTAACGGAACAGTTTACAATACTGGAAATGATATGGGACTAAACATGAGTACTGCCGGCAGATATACTTTTGTTATGAATGATGTGGGTTACACAGGAACAAATTCTAGATATTATGTTGGTTATACAACCAATGCTCCAGTAACCGTATCAAGAACAAGTCAAAGTTTTAATCTAACTCAAACAGTAGTCAATATTACTACTAGCGCAACGCCTTCAAGTGGTGAAAATGTTTATGTGCGCTATAGAGTAGGAACAAACAATTTTTCTGCATCAACTGCTGTAGTGCAAGCGACAGGTTCTGGAACATCTTGGACTGCAACTTTACCTGCTCAAGCTTGTGGAAGTACTGTTCACTATTATGTATATACTAGTACAAGAACTTTAGCTCAAATCAACTCTGATTCTGAAACTGATCGTTCCTTAGCTACCTTGCGTTATGATGATAATGGAGGAACAAACTATTCTTCTACTTTACCAGCAGCAATTACTTATTACGCAGATGCTGATGCTGATGGTTTTGGAAATCCATTAGTAACACAATCTAGTTGTACAGGTGCTCCAGTTGGTTATGTGTCTAATAACACTGATTGTAATGACAGTCAAATTCAATATTTTGATGGTGATGGTGATGGATTTGGAGTTAATGTTCAAGTTGCTTGTGGTGTTTTAAATACTACTGATTGTGATGATGATAACGAAGAAGTTTATCAATTAGGAAACTTTTATGTTGATGCGGATGGCGATAATTATTCTACAAGTGAAACTACAACTGAATTGTGTTATGGTGCTTCAGAGCCGATTGGTTACAGTGCAATCAATTTAGGATTAGACTGTGACGATACAAATGTAGCGATCTATCAATTAGGAAATTTTTATGTTGATGCTGATGGCGATAATTATTCTACTAGTGAGACAACTACTGAACTGTGTTATGGAGCAACTGAACCTGCAGGTTACAGTGCTATCAATTTAGGATTGGATTGTGATGATACTATTGCTGCTGTTAATCCTGGTATGGCAGAAATACCATACGATGGTTTAGACAATGATTGTGATACTGTCTTAGACAATGGATTTGCTCCTTTTGTATCAACTATGTTAAATTGTGGAACCACTTTATCTAATATTGGTTCTTTAATATCATGTGTTGGAACTGTTAATGCTGCAGAATATAGATTTGAGGTTACAGGTCCAAACGGAACAGTAACTATTGATAGAAATGTTCAGTACTTTAGTTTAACACAATTGGCAGATTATCAATATGCTACTACTTATTCAGTTAGAGTAATGCTGAGAAGAGCAGGACAAACTAACTTTGTAGGTTACTACAGTTCACCTTGTTCATATTCTACGCCACCAGTTACTTCACCAGTTGGAGGAGTTGGTTCAACACAGTTGCAGTCATACTGTAATGGTACATTGCCAACTTTGGCTACATTGATAGCAACTACAAGTTTACCAGGAGTAACAGGATACCGTTTTAGAGTTACCAACACTGAAACAGGAACTGTTCAAACTTTAGATAGAAGCTTACACTGGTTCTCTTTAACAATGTTAAATGAATTCCACTATGGCACTACTTATTTAGTAGATGTAGCCGTTAGAACAACTGCTGCATTCCCTGCTGAGCCAACATTTGGTGCACCATGTTTTGTAACTACACCAGCGTTACCAAGTTTAACAGCTTATTGTGGTGGCGTTGTTCCAAACAAAGGAATTACAATTCCAACTACTAGTTTGAATAGAGCTACTTTGTATCGTTTTGAGGTTACACGTTATTCAGATAATACTTTAAATACTATCTTGAGTGTACAACAAATTGATAGAACGCAACACTGGTTTAATTTTAACTTAGTTACAGATTATGTTCCAAATGGAGTATATGGCGTAAGAGTAAGCGTGATGACATCAGGTTCTTTCCCTGGTTCATCAGTACTTGGTCAGTTCTTATATGGTGATACTTGTATTATTACTTCACCAAATATTGCTAGAGAAGCTACACCAGTTGCAACAAGTAGGTTTGAAGCTGTTGGTTATCCAAATCCATACGATTATGAGTTTGGTATCAAATTAGACACTACTAGTGATAGTATGGTTAGTATTAAGGTTTATGACATGATTGGAAAACTAATCGAACAAAGAGAAGTTGCACCAATTGACATTCCTGTACAAGCTATCGGAGAGCGTTATCCAACTGGAGTTTATAACGTAGTTGTTAGCCAAGATGGTAATGCTAAATCATTACGTATGATTAAGAGATAATCTATTTTACTCTTTTTATTTTATACCCTGTCAAGCGATTGACGGGGTATTTTATTTTAGTATTTATATCTTCTATAATTACAAAACTCATTGATTGTTACTAGCTAGTGCTTTTTTTGTTGTGTAGTTTCATGATCTTTAAGATTGTTTTTCTTGATTATCGATCTCTATACCTGTTATCCATTGGATATTTCTTGGGTAAATGCATATTCTATTCATTTTTAATCTGCTTATAGTGCTCGTTTTTAGTTAATGTTTACTGTTATTACCTTATACTTAAATACGATTTATATACATATTATATACGACATATACACGACATATATAGGTATTATATCTGGAGTAAGTATAACTTTATTATTTTTTATATATGACATAAGAATATTGTTCTATATCATTTTTTCTTTCTTAGAGTTATTTTTAAGCTATAATTGGCTGAAATGTTCAAAATGGTTAGAATGGATATTAATCACGATTGGCAAAATACTTTTTTATGTTTTTTTTCAGTTTTTGTAGTGTAGGCAATAAAGTCTTGTGTTTTGATTTTGTTGTTTACTTCACTGATTATCAATTTAAAATTTTAATAAGACATGGCTAAAGCAAATAATATTTTAAAGATTGAAGCTACGGTTGGCGAACTTACTTTTTTTAAGCTTGGGATCAAAAGCTTTATTAGCAAAAAAGGTAGTGTTTCAAAAGAAAGTATTGAAACGGATACTGGTGTTGTTCGTACGAGAGAAAACAAAAATTAGTTATCTCTATGTGTTGGCTTTGGTCGATTACTTCGAATGGGTTTGGTTAAGGCAGAAAACAGCCAAATGTCAAGTTGGTTGTTTCAAACACCTTATAGTGTTAAACTGCTATATTATACTGTTTCTTAGAGAGATTAACGTAATGTTGTTCTGGTGTTGCGACAGTTGAAAGTAAGCTTGCATTGAAAGGATTTGATTTTAATGTCAACGCGCCGTTGAATAGTGTGCTTTTTACTCCTTATGATTTTAGATCTGTTAACTAACTCTCTTTCCTATCAAAAATCTTGTTGCTATGGAGCAATTGAGTTTTCCTTAAAGTGCAACACATATTAGTTTTCAATTGGCGGGTTTTGGTATTAATTTTGAAGCTCAAGAAACCGATTTGGTTCTTATTTCTAATGAAAATGTAACTTTGACCATTATGGCAGGTGATGTTATAATTATAATGAGGATTTTTCTATTATGCTGGTTTTTGATATGGTTTATTTTTTTTATTTATCTCAAGAGTTTATTCTTTTTGGGATTAGTTTTTAGTGGTTAGTTTTTTTTGTTCTCTATACTATTCCACGGTCTGAAAATTGTATTTTTATTTTTTAAATCATTTGAAAAGAGAGCTCTAATTGATGAAGTTTGGAGTGTTTTTTAACAAAAAAAAGTAGTGCTTTCGGCACTACTTTTTATTATTATTGTTATCGAATTTTATTAGTTCAATAATTTTCTTGTAATTATTAAACCTGAGCTTAATTTAATCTTTGCTAAATAAACTCCATTTGGATAGTTGAATACTTCTCTGAAACTTGTGCTGTCTCCATTCAATGCTGTTGAACTTAGAAGTTTTCCTGAAACGTCATACAAATCTACTTGAGCAATATTTTCTGTTGATTGAATATTGATGTAGTTGTTTTTGATATAAGTAAACGTGTTGTTTACTGTATTGTCATTTGTTCCAAGATTAGCATTGGTGTATCTTAACACAAATCTGTTTTCAAAACTACCTGTTGCTGATGTAAACGAATATGGTGTAGCACGTAAGTCGTGAATGATACCATTAGTTGTATCTTCTAGGTAAATTTCTTGATTAGCGTTTGCGAAAATACCTTCTGCAATATCAATTCCAATTTTATATGTTCCTGATTGTGGCACATTGTATCCAATGTTTACTCTGTCATTTACGTCAAATGAAGGACGACCTTGAATAATGTAAGCATCATTTCCAATTTTCGAATAAAAATTATAAGCTGCAACCTTATCACCAAATGCATCATACATTCTATCTTTTCCAATGGTAGCTCCATCAACATATCCTATTAAGGTTGTTAATTTGCTATTGTTTTGATCTACAATGTTCAGCCAAAGTCTGTCTTTTTGTTGGATGTTTTGTTCTTCTGCTTGTCTGTAGAATTGTGAATTGTCATAAGGACTTGTCACCGTACTGTAACGCATAGTGTTGTCAAAATAGATTATTTCTCCAGATGCTTCACTTTCTAGAAGGTTTACAAAAAATCCTTGACCAGAAGCGATTTTTCCATTATATCCTGGTGGCACAGAGCCAACTCCAGGAGTATAGGTTATATAATCGCTAGCAGCATAACTTAGTTGTGCACTACCGTAGAATGATGCTCCATTTGGACCAATTTGTGTTCCGTGTGACCATATTTTAACGAAACCATCTAGAACACCATTAGCAGAAATAAAAGTATCGGCATCTATTGCGGATGGGTAAGGATTTCCTAATAAATTCCAGTTGTCATCTTCCGCTGTTATAGGGAATCCATTTGTTCCAGTTAATCCAGTTGAAATTGTTCCTTTTAGTGCTGGTATATCTACAAGTCCATTGTTTGGTTTTCCTGAGAAGCTGAATGTAAAGTTAGTTGGTGTTGAAGGATGTCCGCTTGGACCTCTAACAATGTATCCTTTACCTTTAACTGCTGGCAAAATAAAATCATTTCCAGGTGCCCATTTACCTTGTCCACCGTTATTATTTGTTGCATTTGTATCCCATTTGTAGATATAATTTATACCTGATGTTGGAGAGAATTGGTAGGTGTATAACGATTCAAAAGGTGATGACCAATAGATGTAGTCATAGTTTCTTAGTGTACCTATTCTAGTGTAAGTAACACTATTATTATTACCCACATTGTTATTAATAGCTACATTTGTGATTTGTACTAAATTAGCATCGTCTTGTAGTGTTATGTTTCCACCGGCTGCTACTCTAATTTCATCGGTTACTATTAATGAATTTCCAGAGTTTACTACTAAAGTTGCTCCAGTTGCTACATTTAGTTTACCAGCAAAAGCATTATAGGTTGTTCCAGTTACCACAGGAGGAAACGCACTTACACCTATAGATACACAATCTGTGTTGCTAGGTATTCCTACTGGAAGCCAGTTGGCTGCATTACTCCAATCACTAGTGCTAATTCCGTTCCATGCTTTTCCAGTTACCGTTGCTGTACCTGTTCTGTTTACTGGTAAAGAAGAAGGACAATTTGCATCTCGTAAGGCAGTTACTGTGTATGAGGTTGTTACACCAGGACTAACACTAAATGTATAAGGGTTTGTTGATGTTGTAACTGTTACTGGAGTTGTGCCGTCAGTATATGTTAATGTCCAAGGTGCCACACCTGTTAATGCTATACTGATAGTAGTGTTAGCACAAGCTGAGCCTGTTCCAGAAATTACTGAAGTTGGTCCTTGAATTACAAAGTTAGTAGCTGTTCTAATGTTTGGAAATGAAGAACAAGCAGCATAATAAGTGTATGTTCCCGGTGTATTTGTATTCGCTAAACCTGAACCTGCCACTCCAACTGGATTAAATGGAGTTCCTGTTGCAATGGCTGTACCACCTGTTGCTGCAGTATACCACTGTAGTGCACCAGCAGTTGAAGCAGAAATATTTGCTCCTGGCGGACCATTTACAAACCAAGTATAATTTCCAGTAATAGCTGTGTTACCAAATGCCCAAATAGTAGAATATAAAGTATATATTGTTCCAGCAGTTAGTGGAACATTAGTCATTATAGGTTCGCTTCCGCCACTATCATCATCACCATCAACCCATGTTCCTGAGCCAGGACATTGTCCTGCAACGAAAGAACCAGTAGTTATATAACCCATTCCGTCAAAAGCGGTATCGTTACCCATGGTAAAGGTGTAATTTCCTGAAATGTTAACTGTAAAAGTTAAAGCAGTATAATTGGAAGTTACTGTAGCAAAATTACATGTGCTTGGGCTTGTAATAATTGTAGCTGGTCTAAAAGCTACTGGATCTGTTGCTGCATTCCAAGAACCTGATATTGTCATTCCTAGACTAATAAAATTTGTACAAGTTGCTGTAGCACTTATTGTTCCGGTTCCACCAGCACAAATAGTTGTTCCAGTAGTAACTGGAGGGTTAATCAAAGTTGTAAACGAGCTTGAAACCCAAGGACTAAAATCACCAGCACCACAATCACTTCTTATAAAGAAATAATAAACCGTATTTGGTGTTAATGAACCTATTGTAACCGTTGTTGCAGTTGTTGCTGTTCCTGAAACAGGAGTAACATTTGAAGTAGAAAGTACATATTGATAACCAACAGCTGGAACAAAGGTTGGTGTCCAGCTTATTGCAGCCGATGTCGTTGTTGGTGTGATAGGTGCGGAAATTGTAGGAGCAAAACACGTTGGTGAGCTTACACACAAACCGAAGGTTCCAAAACTATCACCACCATATTCCCAAACTCTAATATATACTGTAGAACCCGCAGGTCTTGTAATTGTTAAAAACGAATCTAAACCTGGTCCACTATCATCATCACAGGCAATAGAGGTTAAACTACCACACGTTCCATAATAGGCTTGCATTACTGTATCGGCAATTCCACCGCCAATATCAGAGGCATTTATGGTTACAGAACCACTGACTGGCATAACAAAGCTATACCAAACATCGCCACCACCATATAATCCACAACTTGTAGCAGGTGTTGCACTATCTGTTGCGCCAACATTAGTAAATGTTTTAGGTACACATGTAGAAGTTACAGTAATTGGTCGAGCAGTAGCACAATTATCAGGTAAAGGATAAGAAACTAGCGATATATCATCGACTGCTGCAGGCGGTGCTGTTCCTAATGATGCGTTATTAACCCATTCAAAAATTACTCTTACTACGGTACCAGCATAAACAGCTGGTATTGTAATTTCTGGTGAAGTTAACCAAGTAGCTTGATTGTTATAGTCTAATCTTCCATTGGTTGGGTCTAAAGTATTTACAGTTAGTCTGGAATTGATGCCACCAACAACACCATTTGCAGTAATTGGTGTGCCATAAGTTGGTACAAAAGTTGGAGTCGATGTAAGGTTAGTAGGGTGTGTTACAAACCATATTCTCATTCTGTCAAAAGTTGTTTCTCCTGCAGCAATCCAACGAAAATTTAGTTTAATATCATCTTCTGTAGCTGGAATTGTTATATCTCTGTAAAAATGAGTTGCTCTTGACGCTGTTAAAGTGTATGCATGTGGATCAGGTGTTGCACCTGTGTTATTTGTCACAAAGGCACAGTTTGTTGCAGTTCTTCCTACAACGCCTGTATCAACTGTCCATTGATTTCTAGTAGCTCCTCCAGCTGCAGGTGAAAACCAACCATTCAAAAGTAATGTGTTTCCAACTTCAAAACCACCATTCCCAGTAGGTGAAATATGTGTGGTTTGTGAATAAATAGTATTTATACATGAAAAGAAATAAACCAATACTATGCTAAAAGTTAGTTTTGAATTAGCATGCACTATTTTCCACCATGATGAATTAAAAGAATAATTTTTTCTCATATTATTGAGTATTAAAAATGTTGATTTGAAACAGAATAATTAACAAATTTACTTTTTTTATTGATGTATGCAAAAAAATGTCGATAACTTTCAAGATAAGTTAACGTTTATTGTTTGAATAAGTATCTTTTTTTTGGTAAATAGTTCTTTTTTGTAAATTTAAATAATTGATTTTTAGGTTTTTATATAATTTGTGTTGTGCTATTGTAATTAATTAATTGTAAAGGTAATGTTGTGTTTTTTCGAACAAAAGTGAAAACTTATTAACAATTTGAGTTTTAGGATGTAGTTCAACGATAATTTATTGCGTTTTATCGAATAACTAATGAAATTGCGTTATATTTTTATTTTTAGTTAAAAAGTTCTTAAAATATTATCTATTTTTAACTTCTTAATTTTAATCAATAACTATGTACAAAGATTACTTTTCTATGAGTTCTCGTAGGGATACGAGGCTCAGAAGTGACGTTTCTGAATGGCTTGGCTCACCGCCAACTAATTCAGTCACAACACAAAGTAACAGTTCCTTTCTAAAAGGATTGCTGATTACTGTCTTATCGTTATTTGCATTTTCGACAAATGCACAAGTTTCGGGTTATTCGTTCGCACAAACTAGCGGAACTTACACTGAAATTACTGGTGGTACACTTCTAGGAAGTACTGCGGATGATGATCAATATTTCGTGACTACAGCAACACCACTTGGTGGATCTGCTACATCGGGTATTGGATTTCCAATTGGTTTTGACTTTACCTATAATGGTGCAGTATATGATCGATTGGGTGTAAATTCAAACGGTTGGATTGCTTTAGGGCAATCAGCTCTCTCGCCTGCGGTAAATATGAACAGTACATCGGCATACACTGCATTGGCTTCTACCGCTACGGTAACGCCAAGCGTTCTGCGTGCTCGAATATCGGGGATGAATGCTGACTACATCAGTCAAACTGGTTCATCACTTCGTATAGAAACAATTGGTACTGCGCCAAATAGAACTTGTGTGGTTCAATTTAAGAATTACAGAAGGTTTGGTTCAGCAGGTACAGGGCAATCAATTAATTTTCAGATAAGATTAAATGAAACGTCAAACACGGTTCAGGTAATGTTTGGTACAAATACCTTTAATACTACCCTTTCTGTTGCTCAAGTTGGTCTAGGAGGTTCTTCATCTGCTGATTTTAATTCAAGAACTACAACAACTAACTGGAATGCAACAACTGCTGCAACTATTACTACTACTAGTACTTCCACAAACAATGCGGGTAACTTGCCTATAAGAACTACAGGAGTTACTGCACCAGCAAGTGGGTTAACATTTACTTGGACTGCGCCTAATTGTTTTGCTCCATCTGGTTTGGCGGTTACTGATATAACAGCTACAACTGCAGATATTGCATGGGTTGCACCAGGTTCAGGTTCTCCAGCATCTTATGAGTATGAAATTAGATCAAGTGGTGCTGCTGGTAGTGGTGCTACTGGTTTGGCAGCTACAGGAACAACAACCGCTCCTACAGTTAGTGTAGACAACGTTGGTGGTTTAGCAGCATCAACTGCATACAACTTATTTGTTAGAACAGTTTGTGCAAGCGGTGCTGGTACATCTGCATGGACATCTGCTCAAGCATTTACTACTCTTGCATTGTGTAATAGACCAACAGGAATTACTGTTACAGATATTACAGGAACTACTGCTGATATTGCATGGGTAGCTCCAACTTTTGGATCTACTGCTAGCTATGAGTATGAAATTAGATCAAGTGGTGCTGCTGGTAGTGGTGCAACTGGTTTAGCGGCATCAGGAACTACAACTGCACCAGTTGTCAGTGTAGATAACGTTGCTGGATTATCACCAGCAACAGCATACAACTTATTTATCAGAACTGTATGTTCTGGTGGTGATGGTACTTCTCTATGGACAGTGGCAGTTCCATTTACTACAACTTTAAACTGTGCTACTGCAATACCTCTAACAGCAGGTGTTTCAGTTACATCAGGGAATTTAGGAACTACTGGCGGTGCGTATAATATTAGCTCTTGTGGTTTTTCTACACCAGGAAAAGAATTACTATATACTTTTACTGCATCAGCAACAGGAACTTATACCTTAGAAATTACTAGTGTAAATGGTGGTTCAGAATATATTGAATATTTCTTCAAAGATTCTGCGTTAGGTTGTGGACCAACAGGTTGGACTTGTATTGACGATAACAATGCAGTGGGAACAGATACATTTACTTTAAATGCTGGTGTTACCTATTTCATTTTATTAGATGCTGAAAGTTCTTCTACTCTTGGGAATCATACCTTTAGAATAATTGCTCCTGTACTTTGTGATGGAACAACTACTGCGGGTACTGTTACTCCAGCGGCATCAACATTGTGTCCTTTAGGTACAGTAACGTTAACGCCAACAGGAATTACGCCAAGTAGCGTTTCAGGTTTGACATATCAATGGGAGACATCAGCTGATGGTTCAACTGGTTGGACTAATGCGCCAGGTACAAGTACTAATGCTACGTATGTTGCAACTGTAACTAGTGTAATTGCTTATTATAGATTGGCACTTACTTGTTCATTTACAACTTCAACGGTGAATTCAACTGTAGCATCGGTTGCTCCAGCTACTACACCAACAGTTCAAATTACTAATTTAGTTGCAACAACAGCTACTAACACTAGTATTACTTTATCATGGACTAACGGTAGCGGTAATAACCGTTCGGTTTTTGTAAATGCAGCTAACACTTTTGTTGACCCAATTGATGGAACTGTTCCAGGAACAGCAAGTACTGTTTATGGTGGTTCAGGTCAACAATTGGTATACAATGGAACTGCTTCAACAGTAACTGTAACTGGTTTAACGGTTGGAACTACTTATTATTTTAGAGCTTACGAGAGTTTATTGTGTACATCACCAAATTATTTATATAATGTAACTGGTGCTTCTGTAGCTTTAAATACTGCAGACAGACTAAAATATACTATTGCTCGTGCTGATGGTGTTTCTTACTCGCCAGTTTCAGGAAGTGCTATCACTTTAACTAGCGGAACAGGAGTTCAGGATGATACTAACTTTGGTGTTGTTTCTTTCTTCCCATTTAGCTATGCAGGAACAACTGTTTCTCAGTTCCGTGCAACTACTAATGGTTTTATGACTTTGAATGCAGGTAATTCTAATTCAACCTTTGGTAATGGTATTGCTGCAGCTGCAGGAAACAATTTTGTTTTAGCGCCATTCTGGGAAGATTTATATGTAAACAATAATACACCAAATACTCAGTTTGTTAAATATGAAATTACCGGTACTGTTGGTAGTAGAGTATTAACAGTTCAATGGGAAAACTTAGAGTTATTTAACTATCCTGGCCCAAGTTTAAATTTCCAAGTGAAATTATACGAAGGAACAAACGTTATTGAATATGTATATGGAGTTATGCAAGGTTTTGACGGATCTAATCCAAATAACGCTGCAGTAACTAACGGTTTAGCATTTAACTACACAGTTGGTATGTCAGCTGCTGCTTGGGCTTCGCCTGCTGCTGCTGGTGAAATTATTGGATTGCAAGAAGCCAATTCTTTAAGCTTTACTAGTGTTGGAGGAGTTACTCCAAATGAAGGTTTAAATAAATTATCTGTTTTACCTAATTGTAATAGTAGTTATACTTTCAGCCCAAGTGCAAGTATTAGAGCTAATGATGCTGCTCCAGCTATTCCAGCTGCACCATCTAATGATGAGCCAGCAGGTGCTGTTGTGTTAACAGCTTTACCAAGTGTTCCAGCTAATTTCTGTGGAACTTTCTACAGTTCTGCTTTTGCGACTGCTAGTGCGGGAGTTCCAGCGGAAATTCCTTCAACTATTGCTGATGATGATGTTTGGTTCAAATTTACTGCTATTTCTACAAACACTACAATTACATTACGTGGTTCAGGTGGTTATAATGCAGCAATGCAATTGTTAAGTGCAGATGCAAGTACTGTTTTAGCAAGCAAAAATGCTAATGGATTAACAGGTGTTTCTTTAACAGAAACTATCAATGCAGCTGATTTTGCTACAGTAATTGGTGATACTTATCTAGTAAGAGTTTATCACGCTGGTGGAGGAACACAAGCTACTGCAACTGCTACAGTTTCTGGAGGTGTTATTACTGGTTTTACTGGCTTAACTGGTGGAACAGGATATACTACGTCTAATGGTGGTGCAGGTGTTACTGCAACTCCAAAAGTATACATAACAGATGCTACAGGATCTGGTGCAGTTGCCGCGGTAACTATCGCTTCGGGTGTTGTAACAGGTATTACTTTACAAGGCTCTCAAGGTGGAACGGGTTACACTGCTCCAGTAGTAACTATTTCTCCACCTAACTTTGGTGTAACTGGAGATTTTTCTATTATTGTTAACGCAACTCCGGAAGCTCCAGCAAATGACAATATTTGTACTGCTACTTCATTAACAATTGGTACAACATGTACTACTACAGCAGGAAATACTTCAACAGCATCACCATCGCCACAAGCAGGTTGTGCAGGAAATCCTGATGATGATGTTTGGTATAGCTTTGTTGCAGCAGTTCCAAATCCTGTTATTACGGCTACTGGTTTAGCTGCTGGATTTGATGCTCGTGTTCAAGTTTTCTCATCTTCTGATAATACTTGTACAGGTACTTTAACTTCTTTATACTGTCAAAGTACTACAGCTGGCGGTGTTGCAGAAGTAGTAAACACTAGTGGTTTAACTGTTGGAAATACTTATTTTGTTAGAGTATATCACAATGGTACAGGTTCAGGTTCAGGTTCATTTACTATCTGTGTTACTGGAAATGCTCCAGCTTGTTTAACTACACCAACTGCTCCAGCTATTGCTGCTTCAGTCTGTGAAGGTACTCCAACTGTATTAAGTTGGGCTGCTGCATCAGGTGCAACGAGCTATGATGTATTTGTTGATAGTGTTTTAGTGTCTGATGATCAAACAGCGTTAACGTTTACTACAGCTGTTCTAGCAGCTGGTGCGCACACTTGGTCAGTTGTTCCATCTAATGCTTTAGGTTCAGCTTCAGGTTGTACTAACTGGACATTTACAACTATTGCTCCTCCAACTGCGGGTACAATTAGTGGACCAACGGCTTTATTTACTGGAAATCTAGGTACATATACACAAACTGGTGGTGCAGGTTTTACTTCACTTCAATGGAAAGTAGGTATTGTATCTGGTGGACCTTATACTAATATTACTGGTGCAACCACTAGTTCAGAAGAACTATCGCCAAATACTTCAGGAACTTTATACCTAGTATTGGCTTATATCAATGGTGCTTGTGAAGTATTATCGAGTGAATTGGCGATCGTTGTTTCAACCCAATATGATACACCTTGTGCGGCAGCTGTTTTAGCTGTTGGAGCTAACGGACCATACAGTAATGCAGGTTTAACAGGAGATGTTGGTGAGGTTGTTCCAGTTGGAACTAACTGTGATTCACAAACAACATGGTGTAATGCTACAGGAACTGTAAACAGTTTGTGGGCAACCTTTACTCCAACTGTGTCAGCTACGTATAGCTTTGAAACACCTGATTTTGATACACAATTAGCAGTTTATTCAGCTACCGATTGTGATGATTATTCAACATTTACTTTATTAGCGGCAAATGATGATGGTGGTACAGGAGTTTTTGGTTCTTCATTAATTGAATCAATTTGTTTAACAGCAGGTACAACATACTATGTTTTACTTGATGGATATAATGCAACTACTGGTTCTACAGAATTAATTGTATCACAATCTGGTGGTGGAAGTAATATTGCTGGTGCAGTTGCCACAGCAGCTTCTCCATCAATTTGTGAAACACAAGGAACTACACTATCAGTTACTGGTGGTACAATAGTTCCTGGTGATGTTTGGACATGGTATGAAGGTTCTTGTGGTGGTACACCAGCCGGAACTGGAGCATCTATTTCAGTTTCTCCAGGTGTTGTAGGTGTATATACATATTACGCTCGTTTAGAAGGTTTCTGTGTTCCTACAGCTTGTGTTCAAGTGACACTAACAGTTACTGAACCAGGATTATTGTATCTTGATGCTGATGGAGATGGCTATGGAGATCCTACTGATTCAATAACAGGATGCGTAGGTGATCCTTCTACTGAGGGTTATATTGCTAACAACACTGACTGTGACGACACATTAGCGTCTGTTAATCCTGGAGCTACTGAAGTTCCATATGATGGTATTGACAATGATTGTGTTGGTGGATTAGATAATGGATTTGCTCCATTCACGTCAACAATGTTAAATTGTGGAACTACATTATCAAATATTGGTTCTGTTATTTCATGTGTTGGAACAGCAAATGCTGCTGAGTATCAATTTGAGGTACGTAGAGTAGTAAATGGAGTTCCTTTGACAGATGAAGAAGAAACACCACAAACTATCAACAGAAATGTTCAGTACTTTAGTTTAACACAATTGGCAAACTATCAATATGCTACTACTTATTCAGTTAGAGTAATGTTGAGAAGAACAGGACAAACTAACTTTGTAGGTTACTCTAGCGCGCCTTGTTTATATTCTACACCAGCGGTTACTACGCCAGTTGGAGGAGTTGGTTCAACACAGTTACAGTCTTACTGTGGAGAAACATTGCCAACGTTAGCAACTTTAATTGCTACAACTAGTTTACCAGGAGTTACACAGTACCGTTTTAGAGTTACTAACACTGAGACAGGAGCTGTTCAAACTTTAGATAGAAGCTTACACTGGTTCTCGTTAACAATGTTAAACGAATTCCACTATGGTACTACTTATTTGGTTGATGTAGCCGTTAGAACAACTGCTCCATTCCCAACAAATCCAACATTTGGAGCGCCATGTACAGTTACTA
>NZ_SNXR01000016.1 GCF_004362665.1 Flavobacterium dankookense
TATTGGATGGGCTTTTTTGTTTTTAGTGCTTTTGTAATTTATATGAAATAGCTATTCTTTTGGTGTAAGTTGATATTCTTCAAATGGTGTTTGATATTCTTGTGATGTAAGTCAATTTTCTTCTGATGTATATCAATTTTCTTTTAATGTAAGTGAGTATTCTTTTGATGCAAGTTGATATTCGCCTGATGTTGGTTGATATTCTTGTGATGGAAGTCAATATTCTTTAAGTGTAAGTAGATTTCTTATGATGTTATCCGATTTTCTTCAAATGGAGTTTTATTTATACAAATATTAAAGGGTTTCTTGTTGGAAACCCTTTTGAATTATGTTGTTATTTTTTTCTTGGACGGGTGAATTTTATACCACTTACTTGTTTATACTGAGGACTCGATGCTCCGAAAGCTGATTTTATATAGTTTTTTGTTGTATAAGCTAAATCTGCTAAACCTGTTTCGGGAGTATAGAGTGTTTTGTCTAGGGCTATTATTGCATTGCTATATGATATGTATATATCTTTTACTGTTTGGTTTATTATAAACAGTTGCTGTTGATAGAATTTCATATTTGCTGTTGTTAGCTCTGTTTCGGATGGATTGTATTTGGCTTCTGAATCAGCTAGTTTAATTAATTCTAGAAAGAAATCTGCTTGACGGTCATAACTTTGTTGGGATGTTGAGATTGTATCTGGATTGTCTTTACCATCGATTTTGGTTTTTGGTAATCCTGGTGCTCTTTTTCCTTGAATTTTTCGATTAATTGCAATTGCTTTTTCAATTGTTTCTTTTGTTGCACCGCATGATTGGAATACACCAATTACTCTTGTTGATAGCCGTTTTAGTGGTTCAAAAAGGGCTATTCTTTCACCTCTTATTTTGTTTAGTGGAATTTCTGTATCCTTGACTAATTCTAAATCGGATTCGGCTGTTGTTTTCTTTGTGTTTAATTCCGTCAACTGAATTGCTGTGTTGGATGGTGCGTAGTTGACACCATATCCTGTTGTGAATGAAATTAACGTACCAAAGTTGGTTACGTTTTTTAAGTTTCCTACTTCTGAAGTTGAACTCTTAATTAAATTATTTATTTGTTATTTGTGAACTATTTCACACAAATTCGATAGCAAATTCCTTGCCAAAGTTTGTAGGTTACTACTTAATTATATGTTATTTTTATCGTAGTTGACCTTCAAATGTATTTTGACTACGCTCAATACAAACTAGGGTGACAAAATGTGGTTATTATAAAGTATTTCTTTTATATCTATTATTGGATTTTCATTAGTATTATATTGCATTGAATTGGTAATGTTCTATAATAAAAAAAGCGCTCTCAATTGAAAGCGCTTTACTTTTATAAAGTAAAATTTAGTATTGATTATCCTTGAAAATCTCCGCCATCGTCTCCGCCATTTCCGTTGCGTGGTTTTTCTCTTTCGTTTTTCTTCACGTTAAATCTGTAAGTGAAGGACAGTGTGATTTGTCTTTCTCTCCATTGGAATTCGCCATAAGAATCTACTTGTCCAGGAAGATAGGTTTCGGATATTCTTTTTCTAGAATTTAGAAGATCGCTTACGTTTAATGATATGGTTGCTTTTTCTTTGAAAACATCTTTACTAAATGCTAAATTCATTGCAAATACGCCAAGATTTTTTCCTTGTGCAGTTCTTTGTGAACCATTATATGTCATGTTTGTTTGCCAATCTATTTTATAAGGTAAGTTTATTTTTGATGTAAGTCTTGCAAACCATGAAGTTGCTTTGTTGTCGAAGTTTTGGATTATTTCGTCACCATTGTTGTCAATATAGCTGAAATCGCCATCGGTTTCGTTGTAGAAGAAGTTGAAGTTACTGTTTAGTTTCCACCATTTGTATGGAGAATAATTTAGTGTAAATTCAAATCCAGTACGATATTCTTTGGCTAAATTGATTGGTGTACTTATAATTACTGGTATTCCATCTTGGAAATCACCATTTGGTCTTCTAACAAATTGGAACGAATCATTTGTAATATTGAAATACATTGAAGTATTGAAAGTTATTTTACTCCATTTTTTTAAGAAACCTAGATCGAATGCATCGGTAAACGCTGGATCTAAATCTGGGTTACCGATAAAGATGTTTACATTACTTGAAAGGTTGTTGAATGGATTTAATTGTCTTCCTCTTGGTCTTTGAATTCTTTTGCTGTAGCTTAATGATACATCGCTAGTTTCAGATATTTCATAAGTGAAAAATGCAGATGGGAAGAAGTTGTTGTATTTTTTATTGTTAAAATCGTTGGTTGCTAACTGATTAACATCAATATTAGAGTCTTCCCAACGTAATCCATAAAGCATGGAAAGTTTATTGAATTTAGTTCCGAATTGCGTGTAAAGCGCATTTACCTTTTCTTTGTATTCTAGTGTGTTTGTGAATTGAGGAAAAGGAATTCCGTTTCTTATCACGCTGTAATCCGTTATATTTCTAATAAAATTACCTAAATAACCTGCCTCGAACTGGGTGTTTTTTCCTATTGGTAAAACGTAGTCGGCTTGAATTAAATTACGACTTTGTTCTTGATTGTTTAAGGTATTGTCTGTTGCAACAATCGCAGAATTATTTGTGCTATCAGTAATTAGTGCAATATTATTATCGGTGTTTGATGAAAACGAACCATCAACAGTCAGTTTGTGTCCGTCTTTTTTGAATTTTTTGGTGAAATTAGTGCTGAATTCAATATTTTCACTCTTGCTGTCTTCTTCGTTTACACGGTTTCTGGTATAATCGTAAATAAAATCTACGTCGTAATAGTCTTGAAATACATCATCAATATTGTTTCCGCTACTTTTTCTATAATTTAGTGTGTTGGTCCACGTTAAAGACTTTGATAAAAACCAATCAAAACCAAAATTTCCGTTATAGGATTTATTTAGTCTCTCGTTTTCACGATTTTCGTACATGTAATCACGTGTAGAATTGTCGTCATTTAAGTATCTAGAGTTGGTAAAAGAGTTTCCTGGACTGTTTCTATAGCTGTATCCTTGTGTTGTAAATAGATTAAATTCTTCTCCTTTAAAATTTAATGTTCCGCTAAGTCCATGATTTTCAGGATAACCTGTATTGGCAATCAATGTTCCGTTTAGTCCTTGATTTTTACCTTTTTTAAGAATAATATTTAGAATTCCACCGCCACCTTCGGCGTCATATCTTGCAGAAGGATTGGTTATTACTTCCACTTTATCTATTGCATCGGCAGGAATTAATCGTAAAGCATCAGTAACACTAATTGCATTTGAAGGTCTTCCGTCGATAAGTATTTTTACATTTTCATTACCTCTTAAGCTAACATTTCCTTCCACATCTACAGAAACGGATGGAATGTTGTCTAAAATATCACTTACAGTTCCGCCTTTTACCATCAAATCATTACCAACGTTGTATACTTTTTTATCCAATTTGATTTCAACCGTTGTTTTTTCAGCTCGAATGATAACTTCATCCAATTGTTTTGCACCTTCATCAAGAATTATTGTACCTAAATTAGTGTTTTGCGTTATAGATTTGTTATTTATTTCGTTCGGCTGAAATGAAATAAACTCAATAACAATATTGTAATTTCCTGAAGCTACATCAATAGAAAACTCACCTTTATTGTTAGTTATTCCGCCAAAAACTGAATTTGGATTGGTTGTACTTTTTAATGTAATGGTAGAATACTCTAGTGGAAGATTAGTTGACTTTTCTATAACTTTTCCAGTAACTTTAAATTTTGCGCCACCAGCATTTGGTTGTGCATGAGAAATGAAAGAAATTAAAAAAAGAATTGCGGCTAAAATCGTTTTGATGCTTTTCATTGAAAATGAGTTAAAATTTCAACGGCAAAAATACTCTTTCACTTAGGATTGGTTTCCCAAAACTTTGTTAAATAAAACTTCGGATTTGCTTAAGTCTCTAGCTATGACTGCATAGTTTTTACTTATGACGATTGGTCTTTCGATGAGAATTGGGTTTTTTTGTATCACTTTAATCAGTTCTTTGCGGCTTAGTTTTTTTCCTTTGTAGTTTTCTATCCAAATGGGTTCTTTTTGGCGAATTAAATCAATTGGTTCTAGGTTTAATTTTTTGAGTAGGATTTCAATTTCGTTTGTATCTAATGGATTTTCAAGATATTTCACTATTGTATATTCAATATTTTTTTCATCAAGAAAAGCCAAACAGTTTCTTGATTTTCCACAACGAGGATTATGTAGTACTTCAATCATATATATTTTTTCACAAAGTTCTTTATTTTGGCGTAAAAAATGTTAAATTAGACGAAATAAAATTTTTATTATGTTTTTAGAAAATGCTATCACACGCGAAAACAAGTTTTGGAAATATATTGTAGGTTCAATTATTGTTATTGTAGCGTCGTTTTTGGGACAAATCCCTTTTTTGATTGCTGTAGCCGCAAAATCTTTCTCAAGTGGAAAAGCTTTTCCAACGGATGAAAAATCGGTTATGTCTTTTTTGAGCCCTAATTTATCATTGTTTTTATTACTGATTTCGTTTGCGGTTGCTCTATTAGTACTGTATTTTGTTGTCAAATATTTTCACAAACAGACGTTTTTATCGGTAACAACTTCACGAAGTAGGATGGATTGGAAGCGATTTTTCTTTTCATTTACTATTTGGGGAATTTTTACAATTGCTTCAACTGTTTTGATGTATTATGATAGTCCTGAAAACTTTAGCATTAATTTCAAACCCATTCCTTTTGCTATTTTGGCGGTTATAGCCATTGTTTTGATACCAATTCAAACAAGTACTGAAGAATATGTTTTTAGAGGTTATTTGATGCAAGGATTTGCTGTTTTGGCAAAGAATAGATGGTTTCCTTTAGTGTTAACCTCAGTTATTTTTGGGACGTTACACATCGCTAATCCTGAAGTGCAAAAGCTTGGGTATATCGTAATGATTTACTACATCGGAACAGGTTTTTTTCTAGGAATAATTACGTTAATGGATGAAGGAATGGAATTGGCATTGGGTTTTCATGCTGCTAATAATTTAATTGCAGCTTTGTTAATTACATCCGATTGGTCTGCCTTTCAAACCGAATCAATTTTAAAAGATAATTCAGAACCTTCGGCAGGATTGGAAGTTTTAATTCCGGTTTTTGTTATATTTCCTTTATTGTTGTTCCTTTTTAGTAAGAAATACAAATGGACCGATTGGAAAGAGAAATTAACTGGAAAAATAAATATAGTAGAAGTTAAACCTATTCAAAATATTGAAAATCATGACAGTAACTTATGAAAATGTACATAATAAATTTAAGCTAAACGGGTTTCATTTGGACAAGGATGATTTGTGTCGTGTTGCTTATAGTTTTATAAAAGAAGGAGAAGATTTTGAAAAACCAGTGGGCGATTTTCTACTGGATTGGTTTGATAATAAGGAGTTTATCCAAATGCAAACTTCGGGTACAACTGGAACGCCAAAAATCATTTCGGTGAGCAAACAAGCAATGGTCAATTCGGCTTTGGCTACAGGCGATTTTTTTGGTTTAGAACCTGGAAATAAAGCATTGCATTGTCTTCCTGTTAAATATGTTGCGGGAAAAATGATGTTGGTTCGAGCGATGATTTTAGGTTTGGATCTAGAGTTTGTTGCGCCAAGTTCTCATCCGTTGCGCAATAACGAATATGATTATGATTTTGTTGCAATGGTTCCGCTACAAGCTCAGAATTCTATTAGTGAACTAAAACGCGTTAAAAAAATGATTGTTGGTGGAGCAAAAATCAATAATTCGCTCGAAAAGCAATTAATTAAATTAAAGACCGAAGCGTTTGAAACCTATGGAATGACGGAAACTATTACACATATTGCTGCTAAAAAAGTAGGCGAGAAGGCATTTACTGTTTTGCCAGATGTTACGATTTCCTATGATGATAGAAATTGTTTGGTTATTCACGCACCAAGGATTTCGGATGAAGTAATCGTAACGAATGACATCGTAGAGCTGATTAATGAAAATCAATTTATCTTCCTAGGTCGAATGGATAATGTGATCAATAGTGGAGGAATTAAATTAATTCCAGAACAAATTGAAGAAAAACTAGCTGGAAAAATTGACGTTCGTTTTTTTATTGCTTCCAAAGAAGATAAAGAACTAGGCGAAAAAGTAATTTTGGTTGTTGAAGGGGAAAAACAAGCTATTGATGACGCTATTTTTGCCGATTTGGACAAATATGAAAAACCAAAAGAAATTGTTTTTGTTCCAAAATTTAAAGAAACACCAACTGGAAAGATTTTGCGAAATGAAACATTACTTTAATGAAAAGTTTTAATTATTCTCAAATGATTTTTTGACAAAGAAGTTATCACTAACTTCTATTTTATCCGTGGGTTTTACTTTAAAATTCGATTTAACCCAAGCATTTACTGGATAAATTCGTTTTGATTTGCCGTTTATTTTAATATCTATGGGCATGAAAAAATTAGTTTCATTGGTTGTCCATTTGTAGAATAAACGTTTGTTTTCGATTTTATATTCCAATTTTGGAATAGAAGTGTGACGCAAATACTGATTGAAAACAGCGGTTAAATCCATTCCGCTTTCTTTGTTGAAAAAAGCAATAACGGTTTCGGTATCAATGATTTTATGACGGAAAGTGTTAGAATAATCCAAAATCAGTTTCCACCATTTTGTGTCATCATTGATAACATGACGCAAGGTGTTTAAAAGTAAAGCACCTTTTGGATACATATCGCCTGAACCTTCATTATTAACGCCATAGTTTCCAATGATAGGACTGCTATTAAAAACATTTTTCTGCAAACCTTTGGCATATTGCATCGCTTTTTCGTAGCCCAATTGGCACTCTACAAAAACAATTTCAGTGTATTGTGTAAATCCTTCGTGTATCCACATGTCAGCAATATCTTTGGAAGTAATGCTGTTTCCAAACCATTCGTGTCCACTTTCGTGAATGGTTATATAATCAAAAGTTAGTCCAATTCCTGTTCGAGATAAATCATTTCCAAGATATCCTTTTAAATACTTATTCCCATAAGCCACAGCACTTTGATGTTCCATACCTAAATAAGGAGTTTCAACTAGTTTGTAGCCATCTTCTTTGAAAGGATAGTCGCCAAACTTATTCTGAAAACAATCCATCATCGGTTTTACTTCTTCAAAATGTTTTCTTGCTTTTTCTTCGTTATAGCTTAAAACATAATAGTCTAAATCCAATCCTTTGTGATTGTCATGAATGTGAACATAATCACCGATATTTAGTGTAATAGTGTAATTGTTGATTGGATTTTTAACTTCCCAATCCCAACGAGTAAAGTCATTTTCTAGCTTTTCCGAACCTATGAATCTTCCGTTGGAAACATTCATTAAGCCATTAGGAACAGCTACTTTTATACTTGCACCATTTTCTGGTTCGTCGCTTTGAGAATCTTTACATGGATACCATAAACTTGCCCCAGTTCCTTGAACGGCAACGCCAATCCAATCTTTTCCGTTTTTATCTTTATTAAATACAAAACCGCCATCCCATGGTGCATTTCTCGCAACTACAGGATTTCCTTGGTAAAAAAATTGAATGGATTGTGTTGTTTCTTTATTTAATTCAGATGGGAAAGAGATAAAAACAGCATTGAATTCTCTTTTGTAATCTAATTTTTGTTTATTCCAAATGATGGAATCGATTTGCATATTATCAAACAAATCGACTTGAATTTTTTTAGTATTTTCAACTACTTTAAAAATAATTTCGTTGTTGCCTTTAATCTTTTTTGTTCTTGGTAAAACCATGATATCAAGATTGTAGCGCACAACATCGAAACAGGTTCTTTCAAAACGCAATCCGCCGTGAAGACTGTCTTTTCGGGTAAAAGTTTCTTGTGCTGTAACGATATGCGTTATGAAAAGAAATAGAAATAAGGATGTTTTTTTCATACTATGGTTTGTTTTTTAGCCCTGATTGTAGTGGAAATCCTTTTTTTATTTTTTCTAAAAAAGCACTTCGACTGCGCTCAGTGTGACAAAAAAATAAAAAAAGATTGCAACGAAAAGCAGGAATAAGGTTTGTTTTATTACCAAACGTTTTGCTTTTCAAAATCAATTTCCACTTGAATTGTCATTTCTTCCTTCGAAAATGGGTGAATAAAAGTAATACTTTCGGCGTGAAGATGCAAACGATTGGCTTTGGTTCCATATAAATCGTCGCCAACGATTGGACAATTTAATCCCAAATGGTGCGCTGCGTGAACGCGCAACTGATGCGTTCGTCCAGTGATCGGGTAGAAGTGAACCAAGGTTTGATTGTTTCGAATTTCGATGGTTTTCCATTCGGTTTTTGCTGGTTTTCCGTGTTCAAAACATACGATTTGATTGGGACGATTGTCTAAATCTACACGAAGAGGCAATTCAATTTTTCCATTATTGGCTTTTACAACTCCATCTAGCAACGCTACGTAGCGCTTTTTTACTTTCCTTTTAATGAATTGTGCTTGCAGATTTTTATAACTTTCAAAGCTTTTCCCAATCAAGATAATACCTGAAGTTGACATATCTAACCGATGAACAATCATAGCGTTAGGATATCTCGATTGTATTCGAGTTTGCACAGAATCAGTAATTTGTTTTCCTGGAACCGAGAGGAATTCGGCAGGCTTGTTTACCGCAATGATGTGTTCATCTTCAAAGACGATTTCGAGTTCTTTTCCGTCGGCTGGATTGATTTCAAACGGATTTTTATCGGTTTCAATGCCTTTGAGCATATGTTTTAAAATAGGTTCGCATTTGCCCATGCAAGCTGGATAAAACTGTTGGTGTTTTCTAACTTCGGATTTTGGCGATTTTCCCCACCAAAA
Source organism: Flavobacterium dankookense (assembly GCF_004362665.1). Lineage (GTDB taxonomy): Bacteria > Bacteroidota > Bacteroidia > Flavobacteriales > Flavobacteriaceae > Flavobacterium > Flavobacterium dankookense. The sequence goes on from NZ_SNXR01000016.1 coordinate 8,846, forward strand.
TTCCGCCATAGCAATTGGTTTTAAATTATGTTGAAAAGCATAATGCAACAGTTTTGGCGCAGCACATTCACCCGAACCTGCTGGCGGATTTCCGTTGAAGATTTCTGCTAAACTTTTGAGTTGCTTGTCTTTATTGAGAAAAGCATATTCGGTAAAAAGTTGCTGTTGCAAAGTAGCCGATTTTTCTTTTCGTTCTTCTTTTAATTGGTTGATTTTATTGGTGAATTGTTCTAAATTTTGTTTGGCATCATTCAGTTTATAATTCCAGTATTGCGACATTTTTTTGAGCATAATACCTTCGTCTTGACTTTCTTTGTTGAATTGTTCGATTTCTGACGGAGTTGCTGTTTGTCTTTTTTCAGCCCGAAGTTTTTTCCCGAGTTTTATTTGTTCTTTTTGAGCTGTAATTTCTTTTTCGGCTTGGAATTTGGTTTGTTCCAAATGTTGAATGGCTGATAAATAATCATTGTTTTGTTCCAAAGCTTCGATTTCAGTATTGTATTGATTGAGAATGATTTCTTCTTTTTTGAAATAGCCGTTATCATCCAGCATGTCATAAACAGTTGGAACAAATTTTGGGTGATGATTGCTTTCAGCTAATTTTCCCGAAAAAGCCCAAAGATGACCGAGTTCACCATTTTGATTTTGAACGACTAAAACGCCAAACATTTTCCCTATTTCCAGACCTTTTTGTTTTTCGTCCAAACCAAAATTATGCTCAAAATCGGTTTGGGTTTCCAGATAATTTTGCAGTTCTTTTGCTGCAATTCTGCTTAATTCGTGCGGTTCATAATAAAACGGAAAAGTGAATTTTTCCGGTAATGGAATGGTGGAGATGTTGGATTTGAATGTTTGGAATAATTCCATTCTAAATTTTTAAAATGCGTTTACAAAATTGATACGACAAATATATTCCAAAACCGAAGATTAAAACAAATTGAAAAGTAGAAGGATAAGCATGACAACCATTCCAACTTGGGAAATCGTATAGTAAGTTGATTAACCAATTTATTACCGCTATTATGATCGTCACAACTATCAGGAATTAGTAAGCTTTCAATAATAGAGGAAATAAAAATCGAAATTATTATTCCTGGAATAGAAAATAGAATTAGGAAAATTATTTTATTGATTTTTGGCATTATTCCGATAAATATAAAGAACTAATAATACATATCAACAGCATGCTTTTTCCCAATCTGTATTTTATAAGCAAAACCACCTTGAAATTCAGCAGTTAAAATTTTTATTTTTATATCAAACTTTTCCCACTCGCATTTTCCTATATAATAATCATCAGAATTAATGTTTATGCTATTTATTTCAGGATTACCGATATTTTCTGATAGGTGTTTTATTAATTTATCGGCTGTTTCTTTATTAATAGTGTATTCGATAAATTCAAACTTTTTAAATGGTTCAATATTCCATTTTACTATTTGAATGTTAAGTTCAAACCCATTTAAGATTTTATTGTTATTGAAGTACCAAGTTGTTCTATCGCCACTTTTCTCTTTTTTTGTATAGTTTGAAAGTAAACTAAAAGGCATTTCCCAAATCAAAAATTGTTTTTTATTTTCAATCAACAATCCATATGCTAAATTTTTCCATATCTGATTTTCCCTTAATTCATAGTCATTTGAATAAGGAAAAATAAATTTATTTTTAAATTTTAGTTTAAATAGAAAATATAAATAATTATATATACCAATCAATATTATTGGTAACACAAATGATATAACTATTATGAGAAATATGTATTTATACACTACACTTGAATAACACCTAAATTAAACTTTTTCTCAATCGGTGAATGATTTGCCGCTTCAATTCCCATAGAAATCCAAGTTCGGGTTTCTAAAGGATCGATAATCGCATCGGTCCAAAGTCGCGCTGCAGCATAATAAGGAGAAACTTGCGCATCGTATCGTGCTTTGATTTTATCAAACAGTTCTTGCTCTTTTACTTCATCCACAATTTCGCCTTTGGCTTTTAAGGAAGACGCTTCAATTTGTGCTAAAACTTTAGCCGCTTGTGTTCCGCCCATAACAGCAAGTTCCGCACTTGGCCAAGCAAATATCAATCTTGGATCATAGGCTTTTCCACACATGGCATAATTTCCGGCACCATAAGAATTACCAACAACTACGGTGAATTTTGGAACAACCGAATTGGAAACAGCATTCACCATTTTGGCTCCATCTTTTATAATTCCTCCGTGTTCCGATTTACTTCCAACCATAAAACCCGTTACGTCTTGAAGGAAAACCAACGGAATTTTCTTTTGGTTACAGTTCGCAATAAATCGTGTGGCTTTATCGGCAGAACTGGAATAAATTACGCCTCCAAATTCAATTTCTCCTTTTTTGGTTTTAGAAACTGTTCGTTGATTGGCAACAATTCCAACAGCCCAACCGTCAATTCGGGCATAACAAGTGATAATTGATTTTCCATAATCAGGTTTGTACATATCCATTTCAGAATTGTCAACCAATCGTTTGATGATTTCCATCATGTCATATTGGTCACTTCTTGATTTTGGTATAATGCCATAGATGTCTTTTTCTTCCAAGGCTGGTTTTTGTGGTTTTTCCCGATTGAAACCTGCTTTTTCATAATCGCCAATTTTTCCAACAATACTTTTTATTCTGTCTAGCGCGTCTTTATCGTCTTTTGCTTTATAATCGGTTACACCTGAAATTTCGCAATGTGTAGTTGCGCCGCCAAGTGTTTCGTTGTCAATGTTTTCTCCAATGGCAGCTTTTACCAAATAACTTCCAGCAAGAAATATACTTCCGGTTTTATCGACTATCATTGCTTCGTCACTCATGATGGGCAAATACGCACCACCAGCAACACAACTTCCCATTACGGCAGCAATTTGGGTAATTCCCATACTTGACATAATAGCATTGTTTCTAAAAATGCGACCAAAATGTTCCTTATCTGGAAAAATTTCGTCTTGCATTGGTAAATAAACTCCAGCTGAATCGACTAAATAGATAATTGGAAGGCGATTTTCCATAGCAATTTCTTGCGCACGAAGGTTCTTTTTTCCTGTAATTGGAAACCAAGCACCGGCTTTTACAGTAGCATCATTAGCAACAACTATACATTGTTTTCCTTTGATATAACCCATTTTTACCACAACACCGCCAGAAGGACAACCACCGTGTTCAGCATACATTCCATCACCAACAAAGGCACCAATTTCGATGCTATCGGCTTTGGCGTCAAGCAAATAATCGATGCGTTCACGTGCTGTCATTTTTCCTTCAGCATGTAATTTTTCGATACGTTTTTCGCCTCCGCCAAGCTTTACTTTTGCAAAACGTTGTTTTAAATCTGATAATAAAAGTCTGTTGTGGTCTTCGTTTTTGTTGAAGTTGATATCCATTTTGTAAAATATATTGCTGTTGTTTTATTCGGGTTGCTAATCTACGAAAACGTTTTCAATGTGTGAAATTATGATAAATATTAGATGATTTCAATGTTAAGAAATTGTAAACTTCTGTAAAAAATAGTCGTTATACATTTAATATTCACTTAACATAAGAGTAATACATTTGCGTCAAATTTTAATATTATGTCTATAAACAGTATTTTCCAGTTTTTAGTTCCAAAAGATAAAAAATTCTTCCCACTTTTTGAACAAGCATCTTTAAATTTAGTAATACTAGCAGAAACATTGCACGAAGCTGTAAATGCTCCAAAAGAGCAACGTGAAGAATATTATAAAAAAATTGAAGAACTTGAAGTTATCATTGAAGAGATAACTCATAAAACTCATTTAGAATTAAGTAGAAATTTCATCACACCATTTGATAGAGAAGATATTCACTCTTTGATAAAAGCGGTTGATAACGTAGCGGATTATATGCATAGTGCTGCAAGTAAAATGCGTTTGTATCAAGTTGAAAAAATCACCAAATCGATTAGAAAATTAACAGAAATCAATTTAGAAGCTTGCCAATTAATTGCGGTTGGTATCAAAGAATTGAAAGACATGAATCACAAATCGATTAAGGAAACGTGTAAAAAAATCAATAAATTAGAAAGTAAAGCAGATTCTGTTTTTGATAAAGCTGTTGCAGATATCTTTGAAAATGAGAATGATGCAAAAAATATAATTAAATACAAAGAAGTACTTTCAGCCTTAGAATCAGCATCTGATAAATGTAAAAGTGTTTCTAACGTAATGGAGCAAATCTCAGTAAAACATTCGTAATTAGTCTTTTAAAAATTAAAAATTACTTATGGATTTTACTTTACTTTTAATAATCATTTTTCTTGCTCTAGTTTTTGACTACATCAACGGTTTTCACGATGCAGCCAATTCTATTGCAACTATCGTAGCTACTAAGGTTTTAACTCCATTTCAAGCGGTACTTTGGGCTGCGCTTTTCAACTTCATGGCTTATTGGGTTTTTGGATTTGGTGTAGCTGATACAGTAGCTAAAACAGCTCATACGGCAAGTATTGACCTTGTTGTAATACTCGCAGGAGTTATTGCAGCTATTATTTGGAATTTATTAACTTGGTGGAAAGGAATTCCATCATCTTCTTCACATACTTTAATTGGTGGTTTTGCTGGAGCAGCAATTGCTCACGGTTTTAGGGATGTTACTGATCCAGAACATGCTGGTTTTAAAATTGTAAACTGGTTGAAAGAAGCAAAAGAAGGCGAATTATTGCCGTCAGGTGTATTAATAGTAATCTTATTTATTGTTTTTGCACCATTATTAGGAATGTTGATTTCCTACTTCATTTCGTTATGGTTGATGTATTCTTCAAAGAAAAATGTTTGGCCAAAAATATTAACGGGTGTTTTGATGGTATTGGTGTTTTGGTTTTTATATTCAGTAATGACACCTTATGCTGATATTAAGAAACCAAGATTTGAAAGTCATTTTTGGAGCTTCATGACAGAACCAGCCAATATTAAGTGGTTCTTAGTTGCAATAATTTTCTACAGTTTAGCAATTTTTAATTTATTGTTCAGTAGTTTTTCTACAGCTACTGCAGAAAAAGTTTTGAAAAAAATGCAGCTTTTATCTTCTGCAGCATTTAGTTTAGGTCACGGTGGAAATGACTCCCAAAAAGTAATGGGAATTATAGCAGCAGCAGTTGCCGTTTACATAAAATCTAATCCAAATATTGACATGTCTGCTGGTTGGTTGGACTTAAATGTAGTTTTACCACACGAAGTTGATGGAGTAAAAGTAGATGGACAAATGCCAGGTTGGATTCCATTAACATGTTATACTGTTATCGCACTTGGAACACTTAGCGGTGGATGGAAAATTGTAAAAACCATGGGTTCAAAAATAACCAAAGTAACTGCTTTTGAAGGTGTTGTTGCCGAGTCAGCTGGAGCTTTGACTTTGTTCTCAACAGAACATTTTAAAATACCGGTTTCAACTACACATACAATCACTGGTTCAATTATTGGAGTAGGTGTAACTAAAAGAGTTTCTGCGGTTCGTTGGGGTGTAACAGTAAAATTGCTTTGGGCTTGGATACTAACAATCCCAGTTTCGGCGGTTCTAGCAGCTTTAATTTATTATGTACTAAAATTATTTTTATAATATTTTGATATATCATTAAGCCGACTATTAAGGTTGGCTTTTTTTATAACTTGTTTATATTTGTTAATTAATTGTTTACAAAACATCAAATTACAGTTAATAGTAATAAAACACAACACAACTAAACCAGATGAAAAAAGTACTATTTCTAATTTTATTTTTTCTTTCCATTTCGTCATCAGCACAAGTTACAATTAAACAAACCAAAGAAGATAACGACCTGAAACTTTCCGCTTTACCCTACTATAGTTTTGGAAAAGGATTGGGACTTACTTCTCCTGATAGTATTTTTCAATTGAATATTCGTTTCCGAATGCAAAATAGAATTAGCTATATTGAAAATGATGGAGAAAATGGTGCTTATGACGGGCAAATTCGTCGTTTGCGTTTGCGTTTTGATGGTTATGTTGGAAATCCAAAATTTCTTTACGCCATTCAATTATCATTTGCTCCTGGCGATGTTGGAGAAATTCGTGATGGTGAGAACATCAATATTATTCGTGATGCAGTTGTTTTTTATAGACCAAATAAACACTGGAATATTAGTTTTGGACAAACAAAATTACCAGGAAATAGGCAGCGTATCAACTCATCAGGAGGTTTACAATTGACAGATAGAACAATCAATAATGCAAAGTTTACTGTTGATAGGGATTTTGGTTTTCAAGTTCATCATTTAAATGAGTTCAAAGATGATTTTTCTTATAATTTTAAAACAGCAATTTCTGGCGGAGAAGGTAGGAACAGTACAGAAAAACCAGATGATGGTATAGCTTTGACAGGAAAAATAGAGTTGTTTCCATTTGGAGCATTTTCTAAAGATGGTTCTAATTTTGAAGGCGATGTTGTTCGTGAAAAGAAACCAAAATTGATGTTGTCTGGAGCATTTCAACAAAATAATCATGCCCGAAGGACACAAGGTCAACTAGGAAACGATTTATTTGATGAACGAACAATGAAGTCAGTTATGCTTGACGCAATGTTTAAGTACAATGGTTGGGCTGCAATGATGAGTTATATGTCTAGAACAACTAATGAAAATGCAGTTACTATCAATCCTGTTGATAGTAATGAAACTAGTTTTGCTTATATAGGAAATGGATTTGATTATCAAGCGAGTTACAATACAAAATCAAATTACGAATTTATTGCTCGTTATTCAATTCAAAATGTTGGAGATGACATTCGAAATTTAGCACCAAATACTAAACAATATTCCATTGGTGTAACCAAATATATTTGGGAACATTCCTTTAAACTTCAAACCGAATTGAATTTTGATACCTTAAAATTTGTTGATGGTTCTACTAAAAATAACTGGTACTTGCGCTTTCAAGTTGAAATAGGTATCTAACATTCTTTTTTTTTAAACGAATTCCAATGTTAAGTTTTTGCTCGAATCGAAAACTTAACATTGGGGCGTCTTTTTATGTTGTATTTTTGTTAACGTAAAATTTACATTGAGTTTACGTTAATTTAAAATTTAACAACATATATCATGATAGAGAAAAAAGTTGAAGAAATACAAAATGAAGCAACACCTGAAAAAAAGCCTGCTGCTTCAAGAAGAAGAACGGTAAAGCCAGCATCAACAACGGAAGCAACAACACCAGCAAAACCAGCTTCTCCAAGACGAAGAACAACAAAACCACTAGTTATAACTGAAGCTGTAGTTGAAGAAGTAGTTTCAAATGAAGTGGTTCTAGAAAAAGTAGAACTAAACAACGAAACACCAACCGAAATGAAAGATTCAGAAAAAGAAAAAGCTAAAAAAGCAAAGGCAAAACAAAAAGCGAAAGAGAAAGCTAAGAAAAAAGAGAAAAAAGAAAAGGAGAAAAAGAAAGCTAAAGCTAAAAAAGAGAAAGAAAAAAAGAAGAAAAAAGAAAAAGCTAAGAAGGCAAAAGCAAAGTCAAAAAAGAAAGCTACCTCTAAGAAGAAAAAATAATTGACAAAAAAACCGATACAAACGTATCGGTTTTTTTTATTTTGAAATGTGAAGTTCGCCTCTGAAAAGAGCTAGTTTAGCTCAGAAGAGAATTAGTTTAGTTCCGAAGAGAACTGGTTTACTTCCGAAGAGAACTAGTTTAGTTCCGAAGAGAACTAGTTTCGTTCAGAAGAGAACTAGTTTCGTTCAGAAGAGAACTAATTGAGTTCTGAAGAGAACTAGTTTAGTTCCGAAGAGAATTAGTTTAGTTCCGAAGAGAACTAGTTTAGCTCCGAAGAGAACTAATTGAGTTCAGAAGAGAACTTTTAAGATTTTCTATCAAACAAACTTAATATGTTTATTTTATCTAGAGGAATCTTTTACTAATCGTTTTAAAATTGCCCATTGTTTTAGCGCGTCGCGTGCTTCAATCGCTGGATAACCTAACATGGTTTTTCCTGCTTCAACATCCGCTGCAACTCCCGAACCTGCACCAATTATAACACCATCGCCAAGTGTTGTATGATCTTTTATGGAAGCACTTCCACCAATGATTACGCCATTTCCTAATGTTACAGAACCAGCCAATCCTGAATTTCCTGCCATAATACAGAATTTTCCAAGTCGTGAATTATGACCAATTTGCACTAAATTATCTATTTTACAACCGTAGCCAACAATTGTTGAACTGAATTTTCCTCTGTCAACACATGAGTTAGCACCAATTTCAACCCAATCATGTAGAATTACATTGCCAATTTGTGGAATTTTAACCAAACCTCTTTCTGGACAAGGTCTAAAACCAAAACCGTCTGCACCAATTGTACAATTTGGATGAAGAACGCAATGGTTTCCAACATGACAACGTTCACGAATAACTGTTCCAGACCAAATGATCGTGTTAGAACCAACTGTACTTTCGTCGAGAATGGTTACATTGGCATAAATGATGGAGTTATCACCAATTTTTACATTTGGTCCAATATAACTTCCGGCACCAATTTTAGTTCCTTTTCCAATAACAGCAGTTGAATCTACAACGGCAGTTGGATGAATTTCTACAGCAAATTGTGGTGGAGCAGGAGCAAAGAGTTCGAGTACTTGCGACATGGCTAAATCGGCGTTTTTTACTTTTATAAACGCTCTGTTTTCTCCAGGTTCAATGCCAATGTCTTCGTTAACCACGGCAACACATGCTTTAGATGTTTCCCAATATTTTTCAAATTTTTTATTTCCTATAAAAGATATTTCAGTTGAACTTGCCATTTCAAGTTGTTCTGGCGCTGTAATTTTTTCAGAGATATTGCCAACGATAGTTCCATTTAGAATATCGTTAATTTCTTGAATAGAAAATGTTTTCATTGATAGTTTTTTAAGATATGGTAAATAATTTACCAAATAAATGGAAAATGTTTTGAAAACACTAATTTAAAATATGGAATATTTAAAAATGGGAAGGTATATAAAATACAAAAGTCGATCTGGAGCGATCGACTATTGTGGTAAGGTGTAACTTCCTTTCGGAATCCTTGATGCAAAAGTAAGTATAATATTTAAATAAAATAGTCTTTTTTACAAATTATGCATCTTCATTTTCTTTATCTAAATATTCTTGAACGATTTCTATAGCATTTGTAACTACATCGCTCAATGCAGTGATAAAGCTTCCTTCTTGAGCACTATTGATGGCATGTTTTATTGCTTCCGTTTCTTTTGGTATAATCTCGTGAGTAACAGATCTTCCGCTTGCGTTGATACCTTCAAGAATTAAATTGATGATTTCATCTTCTGTTCTACCTCTTAAATATTTTTCTTGACGAATGATAATATGGTCAAACATTCGAGCGGCAATAGTAGCACATTCTTTAATGTCTTCATCACGTCTATCGCCAACGCCAGCAATTATTCCAATCTTTTTGGTTGCCTCTACAGATGATAAATATTCTTCAACACCACGATAGCCAGCAGGATTGTGAGCAAAATCGATTAAAACTTTAAATCTTTTGAAATCAAAAATATTCATTCTTCCTGGAGTTTGTGCTGCACTTGGAATAAATGTTTGAAGCGATAAACTAATATCATCAGTTTTAAAACCATATAAATAACTAGCTAAACTAGCTGCCAAAACATTAGCAATCATAAATTTAGCTTTTCCACCAAGTGTTAATGGAACATGAGTTGCGCGTTCCACTCTAATTTTCCATTCGCCTTTTTTGATGGTAATGTAACCGTTTTCATAAACGGCAACAATTTTTCCTTCTTTGGCAAATTGTTTTACTTTTGGATTGTCTTCATTCAATGAAAAATAGGCAATGTTGCAACTCAATTCGTTTGCAATCTTCAAGCAATGTTCATCTTCAGCATTCAAAATAGCCCAACCATCTTTTTTAACACTACGAACAACAACGCTTTTCACTCTTGCTAAATCTTCTAGTGTATGAATATCAGAAAGTCCAAGATGATCCTCTTGAATGTTTGTAATGATAGCAATATCACATCGACTGAAACCCAATCCAGAACGAAGAATTCCGCCACGAGCTGTTTCAAGAACAGCAAATTCAACAGTTGGGTCTTTTAGAATATATTCCGCAGAAATTGGTCCAGTTGTATCTCCTTTTTCCATCATGTGATTTTGCACATAAATTCCATCGGAAGTTGTAAACCCAACACGATAGCCATTGTTTTTTACGATATGCGCAATAAGTCGAGTAGTAGTAGTTTTTCCGTTAGTTCCAGTTACTGCAATAATTGGAATTCTGCTTGGTTTTCCTGGAGGATAAAGCATATCTATTACAGGCGCAGCAACATTACGAGGTAAACCTTCGCTTGGTGCTAGGTGCATTCTAAATCCAGGCGCAGCATTTACTTCAAGGATACAACCACCATTTTCTTTTAAAGGTTGTGTTAAATTTTCTGCCATGATATCAACACCACAAATGTCAAGTCCAATAACTCTTGAAATTCTTTCGCACAAGAAAATATTTTCAGGATGCATCATATCGGTTACATCAATAGACGTTCCACCAGTACTAAGATTTGCAGTTGATTTTAAATAAACCGTTTCACCTTTGTTAGGTATGGTGTCTAAGGTATAGTTTAATTTTTCTAACAAGTCTGTTGTATCTCGGTCAACATCAATTTGGGTTAAAACATTTTCATGACCATAACCTCTACGTGGATCTTTATTTGTTTCATCAATTAATTGTTGAATGGTTTGAACACCATCACCTTTTACATGTGCAGGTTCTCTTTTTGCAGCAGCAACTAATTTATTATCAATAATTAATACTCTAAAATCAAATCCTGTGATGAACTTTTCTACGATAACTCTTCGGCTATATTTTTTAGCGTAAGCCAAGCCTTCAACGGCATCTTCCCAAGTTTTCACATTAATTGAAGCACCTTTACCATGATTTCCATCTAATGGTTTTAGTACAATTGGATAACCAATTTTCTTGACAACACTTTCTAAATCTTCTTCATCAACACAAATTCCACCACTTGCTACAGGGATTGAAGCTAAGTCGAGCATTCGTTTTGTTTCTTCTTTATTACAAGCAATATCAACCGCAATGTTACTCGTTTTACATGTTATTGTAGCTTGAAAGCGCATTTGATTAACTCCATATCCCAATTGCACTAAAGAATTAGTTCCTAATCTAATCCAAGGAATATCTCTTGCAACAGCTTCGTCAACAATACTTCCGGTAGATGGACCAAGTCGAACACGTTCGCGAATTTCACGCATTTTTTGAATGTCAGCTTCTACATCATATTCATTTCCAGAAATTAAAGCTTCAGCGATGGCAACGGCGCTTTCTGCGGCAAACATTCCTACGTTTTCTTCCATATAACTGAAAACTACATTGTATATTCCGGGTGTTTTGGTTTCACGAGTTCGTCCAAAACCAGTTTCCATTCCTGCCAATGTTTGAATTTCTAATGCAATGTGTTCAATAACGTGTCCCATCCAAGTGCCACGTTCGATGCGCGAGAAAAAACCACCACGTGTTCCTTCTGAACATCGATGCTCAATCATTGTTGGAAACATAGCTTCGATACGTTCTCTAAAGCCGTCGATTTTATTAGTAGGGAATTGCTCCATTTCTTCTAAATCCAAACGCATTTGAATTAATTTCTTTCTTTGAATGCTCCAAAGATTAGGTCCACGAAGAGCTTGTATTTTTAAAATTTTCATGATTAGGTGTAATTTTTAATATAGTGCTAATGATTTTGTTAAAAATAGGAAATATTTGTTTTGCAATTAATTTTTTTTAGTAGAAATGGTAAAAAAATGAAAAATTCCATAAGAATATGTCAAATCTTCTGATTATCAAAATACTATATATTATTTTTAATTGCGTTTTCAAATCAATTTGTGATAAATGAAATGTCTAACTTTAAAAACGCATTGAAATATTTTATAAATTGCACAAAATTGTTTGATTAATAACTTGTTAATTTCTTTGTTTTGAAAAAAAATCTACTTTATCTATTTATAATCAGTTTTTCTATTTCTTTTGCTCAACAAAGAAAAGGGCAACTCTATTTGACTTCGGCTTCTAAACATGATTTGCATGTTTCTTTTGGCTTAGATGTCACTTTAAATCCCACAACTTTTTTTGAAGATTTAAAAGAAGACAATTCTATTTTTAAATTACTTGTTGATCAATATGGTTTTAAATTAGAGAAAGACATTTTAATTTCTGAAGAAAAATTACTTTCTATGGAGGAAAGTGCAATGAAAATAAAGGGAAATGCAGATGCAATTAAAAAATTGCGCAATATTTTTAAAGTTAGAATAGATAATCCAACTAATGAGCGTCTTTTTGAAGTTGGGCAAGCTTTAGAACAATTAAAAATTGTTGAATATTGTAATTTAACCTCACTTGAACCAACAAAACCTCCAGTTGATATTCCACCAACAACTCCAAATTTTGAACCAAATCAAGGTTACATTCAATCCAATCCTGGAGTTAATATGCAATATGCCTGGGATTTAGGATTTACTGGTCAAGGAATTAAAATGCGCGATGTGGAATATGGTTTTAATAAAAACCATGAAGAATTGAATGTGATAAACACTAGTATCGCAACAGGTATGAATATTTCCACTACACTTAGTGAACAAGCTTACGCAGGTTTTACTGAACACGGAACTGCAGTTTTTGGAATTTTATTTGCTCACAAAGGAACCTATGGAATTTCTGGGATGGCATATGGTGCTGATGAATTAGTATTGTTTCCTGAATGGCAACAATCAGGATATAATAGAATAAATGCAATAACTCAATCTATTGCAAACTCTACAACTGGTGATGTTATAGTTTATGAAATGCAATCCAATGGTCCAGCTGTAGAGGTTAATCAAAACGATCCGATAGATTATGTTATGGCCGAATATAATCAAGTGGTTTGGGATTTAACAAAAGCGGCAACCGATGCAGGTATTACAATAGTTGCAGCTGCCGGAAATGGCGGAGCAAATTTAGACACAGCTGCTTATGCAAGTTATAATGCTCGAGGCGATAGTGGTGCCATTATTGTTGGAGCAGGAACGGATAACATAAGTCATAATCGATTGAATTTTAGTACTTTTGGAACAAGAGTAAATCTTCAAGCTTGGGGACAAAATGTTCGTTCGATTGGTTTTATTACTGGTATTAGTTCTTTAGTTGGAAATGATTTTAACCAAAGCTATTCCACTTTTTCTGGAACAAGTTCGGCGACTCCAATTGTAGCGTCTTGTGCTACTGTTTTGCAATCGTATTATTTTAGTTTGACTGGAAATTATTTAACATCACAGCAATTGAGAACTATAATGCAGCAAACAGGTATAGCACAAGGAACAGCAGTGGCTGGGAATATTGGTCCAATTCCTAATATGGTTGCTGCAATGGAAGAAGTTTATAACCAATCGTTAGGATTGAATGAAGATACTAAATTTCAGTTTCAGGTGTATCCTAATCCTGTTTCTAACCAATTTACAATACTATCTGGCGAGTTGATTTCCAAGGAAGCCAAAGTTGAAATCTACACTAGTTTAGGTCAAGTTGTTTTAACTACAAACTTACCAAATGATAAAGTTGTTGATGTTTCTCAATTATCAAATGGATTTTACTTCGTGAAAATTTCAGAAAACAATCGAAGTTTTATTCAGAAAATAATAAAGAAATAAATATTACTTTTCGTTTATAAAATCGATGATTTGATTGTATAGTTTTGCGTCATGCATACTGTGACCAAGTCCATTTGTTTCAATATAAGTAGCATTTTTCCATGTTGAAGCAAATTTTCTTCCTTCTTCAACTAATACAACCGTGTCGTTTATATCGTGAGCAATGAAAGCTTTTTGAGTAAAGTTTTTTGCAAAATTATGTCCTTTGAAATCATCAATAAGAATGTCGAATTTTTCGTGATAGAATTTTTCGAGACGATTTTTAATTCTATTGTTCAAACTAAGTAATGAAACAAACGAATTACTGATGATTTTGAAATCTGAAGGCGAACCAAGCATAACAACTTTTTCAACCTTTTCATTCCCGAATTTATGGAGATAATAAGTAATTGCTGCTCCACCAATTGAATGACCAATTAAAATTGTTGGATTGTATTTTTTGGTTAATTCATTGATATAAGTAGCATAACTAGGTGCATTAAACTCTTTTCCAGAAGATAAGCCATGAGCTGGAGCATCGATAGCTATTATTGTTCTTCCGGTTTTAAACAAATGCGGTAATAATTTTTTCCATCTAGAAGAATTACTTTCCCAACCATGAACTAACAAAATTATTTCTTCGTTTCCTTTCCAGATGTAGGTTTGAAATGTTTCTTTCCCAAATTGAAAAACTTCTTTTTCTGCGTATTCTAATGTTTTTGGAAATTTTGAAGCACGAATTTTACCTTTTCGCGGTTGACTGAAAAGAGAGTAGGCTTTATTTTTAGCTTTCTCTGGCTGAATGAAACTCAACAGATTTAAATATAAACCTATTGATTTTGTTAGAATGAGTAGTTGTATTTTTTTCATAAAAAAAATCCCGAATTAATCGGGATTTAAGATATTAAATTTTTGAAAATAAATTTTGCATTTTTTCTTTTTCTTCATCTGCTAAAGCTGCATCAACAAGAATTCTTCCTGAATGCTCATCAGTAATTATTTTTTTACGAGCAGCAATTTCAACTTGTGTTTGTGGTGGAATAGTAAAGAAAGAACCAGCAGATGCGCCACGCTCGATAGAAACTACAGCCAAACCATTGATAACACTTTTACGAATTCTTTTGTAAGCTGCTAATAAACGCTCTTCAATCAACGCTTCATACTCAGAAGATTTTTCAGTTAAGAAAGTTTCTTCTTTTTGAGTTTCAGACATGATGTCGTTTAATTCCGCTTTTTTATGTTTTAAATGCGTAGATTTTTGCTCTAATTTTTCTTTTGAACTAGAAATAACTTCTTTCTTGTGTTCGATAGAAGCTTTCATTTCTTTAATTTGCTTTTCAGCCAATTGAATTTCTAATTCTTGAAACTCAACTTCTTTAGTTAAAGAATTGAATTCTCTATTATTACGAACATTTTTTTGTTGTTCAGTATATCTTTTAATAGCAGCTTGATGCTCTTCAATAGCGTTTTTCTTTGCTTTGATTTGGTCTTCAATTGAAACTAAATCAAGTTTAAATTTTTCTAAACGAGTGCTTAAACCTGCTACTTCATCTTCTAAATCTTCTACTTCAAGAGGAAGTTCACCTCTAACATTTCTAATTTCGTCAATTCTTGAGTCGATTAATTGTAAATCATATAGCGCTCTTAATTTGTCTTCAACGCTCAATTCTTTTGTAGTAGCCATATTTTATAAGTACTTAACTGGGTTTGTATTTTCTTCTGATAAAACGACTGCAAAATTAGTAATTTTTTCTTTAAGAAAATCAACAATATAGTTTTTTGTATATCTTTCGCTTTCAAAGTGACCGATATCGGCTAAAACTATTTGATTTTCAGATTGATAGAAGTCGTGGTATTTCAAATCGGCTGTTAAAAAAATATCAGCACCAGATTGAATAGCATTTTTGATTGCAAAACTTCCTGAGCCGCCAAGAACAGCCACTTTACTAATTTTTTTATTCAATAATGTAGTATGTCTTATACTTCCGCATTGCATTTTTGTTTTTACAAAGTTTAGAAATGCTACTTCTTCTAAAGGTTTTTCAAGTTCACCAACCATTCCAAGACCTATATTTTGATGTACATTTTGAAGAGAATAAATTTCGTAAGCAACTTCTTCATATACATGATTTGAAAAAAGCGCTTTCAGCATTTTTGATTGCAATTGTTTTTCAAAAACGACTTCAATTTTTATCTCTTCGGTTTGTGTTAGCTCACCTTTTTTTCCAACGACAGGATTACTGTTTTCATTTCCTTGATAGGTTGAAAATCCTTCCGAATTAAAACTGCAATTATCATAATTCCCAATTGTTCCAGCACCAACTTCAAATAAAGCAATGCGAAGTTGCGTAGCATTTTCAGGAGTTGTGTAGGTAACTAATTTTTGGATAAAGTGCTGTTTTGGAATTAAAATCGAAGTATTAATTAACCCCAAAGCATCGCAAAATATTTTATTAACACCATTCTTGTGATTGTCCAAAGCGGTATGAACGGCATAAATTGCAATATCATTTTTGATAGCTTTTATTACTGCTTTTTCTACATAATCTTTACCCGTAATTTTCTTTAATCCAGAGAAAAGAATAGGATGGAAGCAAACCACTAGATTGCATTTTTTTGAAATTGCTTCGTCAATAACACTTTCTAAAGCATCATGACAAACTAAAATTCCCGTTATTTCTTCTTCTTGATTTCCAACTAGTAAACCAACATTGTCAAAATCCTCAGCATATGCTAAAGGTGCCATTTCTTCGAGGATATTTATTATTTTTTGTAGTTTCATTTTTTATTAGGTTTCAAAGAAATCTATTATCTATTTGTCTGTCATCTGGCATCTAAAATCAAGTATTCCATTCGTTCAACGTTTCTTTAATTGTCCAAATGCCATTAATTTTTTCAAAGAGAAAAAAGCTGCCGCTATTGTGTTCAATACTTCTATAAAAAGCAACTTTAACTAGACAATAATTGGTTGCAAAATACATTGGTTTACTCACAATCATTAATCGTTGGTTGTTTTCTCCAAATTGTTTCGAAACTTTTTGAAAATCTTCAAGCGAAACGCAATTTTGAATTTTACTTTTCAAATATTGATGTTGGTTCGTGAAAAGAATATCAAATTCTTTACTCCAATCTTCCTGAAGAGTAATGTCAATTTGTTTTTTTATTACGGTGGAATGTTTTTTTAGGAATTCACTTTTATTGATTACTTCAATCGTTTCTTCATTATTTGGTGCTTTGTTGCAATAAAAACTCAAGAGTTGCAAACGGTTTTTGACTATTGGTTTTTCATTAGCATAGAATTTTGTTAACAACACTTTTAGTAAAGCGGCATTTTCGTTTTCTTGTGAAAAACTGTTTTGGAAGCACAATAAAAAAAGGATGAAAAGTTTAAATTTTAGCTTCATTTTTTAAATTTATTACCATTTCAAAGATAAAAAATTATACTTTCGTACTATGATTATTGTTAGAAAATTACTTTTTCCTTTTGCTATTCTTTACGGCTGGATAACTTCTTTAAGAAATTTTCTTTTTGACATCGGTGTTATAAAATCCTATTCTTTTGATATTCCTATAATTGCCGTTGGTAACCTTAGTGTTGGTGGAACAGGTAAAACGCCTCAAATAGAGTATTTAATTCGTTTGCTTTCGCCAAAATATTCGCTAGCGGTTTTAAGTCGTGGTTATAAACGAAAATCAGAAGGTTTTGTTTTGGCGGATAAAAACGCTACTGCCGCAATTCTTGGTGACGAACCATTTCAAATGTTTCAAAAATTCCCTCAAGTACAATTTGCCGTTGATGCTGATAGACGTAACGGAATTACAACTCTTTTGGCACAAAATGAAAAGCCACAAGTTATTTTATTGGACGATGCTTTTCAACACAGAAAAGTAAAAGCTGGACTTTATATCCTGTTGACAACTTATAACGACTTGTTTTGTGATGATTATATGTTGCCGACAGGAAATCTTCGCGAGAGTAGAAATGGAGCAAAAAGAGCTGATATGATAATTGTCACTAAATGTCCTAAAGATATTTCAGAACTTGCACAAAAAGAAATAATAAAACAAATTGGAACAGATAAAACCATTTATTTTAGTTATATTGATTATGATGAAAAAGTGTATGGAATGAATGGCGAAATCTCGGTAGTAGAAATAAAGCATACAGCTAAAGTTTTGTTAGCTGGAATTGCAAATCCAAATCCATTTTTCAATTATTTGCAAAAAGAAAAAGATACGTTGGCTGTTTTTGCTGATCATCATCAGTTTACTAAAAGTGAAATTGAAGCTGTTGATGAAAAAGCAGACGGTAGAATAATTATAACAACTGAAAAAGATTTTGTTAGATTAAAAAATTATTCGTTGAAATCATTGATTTATTATCTACCAATACAGAGTAATTTCGTTAAAAATAAAAAAGAATTTGATAAAAATATTTTAAATTATGTGGGAACAAGTACAACAAACAGTTGATTATATAAAGAATAAAACAGGTTTCACTCCGGAATATGGCGTTATTCTTGGCTCGGGATTAGGAAGTTTTACGGATGATATTGTAGTTGAACATACGCTACCATATAACGAAATTCCAAATTTTCCAGTTTCAACAGTTGAAGGACATAAAGGTGCTTTAGTTTTTGGAACTATAGGAACAAAAAAGGTTGTAGCCATGCAAGGTCGTTTTCATTACTACGAAGGTTATGACATGAAAGAAGTTACCTTTCCAGTTCGTGTATTGAAGTATTTAGGTGTAACTAAATTGATTGTTTCCAACGCTTCTGGTGGTGTAAATCCAAAGTATAAAGTAGGTTCGATTGTTTTAATAAAAGATCACATCAACATGATGCCAGAACATCCTTTGCGTGGAAAAAATGACAATCGATTTGGACCTCGATTTGTGAATATGAGCGAACCATACAGTCAAAAAATGATTGCCAAAGCAAAAGAATTGGCTAAAGAATTGCACATTGAAGTTCAAGATGGAGTTTACCTTGGTTTGCAAGGACCAACTTTTGAGACTTTATCAGAATACAAAATGGTAAAATTGCTCGGTGCAGACTGTGTTGGAATGTCAACAGTTCCTGAAGTAATTGTTGCGCGACATATGGATTTAGAAACCTTTGGACTTTCAGTCATTACCGATATGGGTAACGAAGAAAGTATCGAAAGTATTACGCATGAAGAAGTATTAGAAGCAGCTAAAAGTGCCGAACCACAAGTAAGAAGACTAATTAAAGAATTGATTGAGAAATACTAAGTGTTTGCGAAATAACACTATAGAATTTACTTGGTTCAAACGGTTTTGTTATTACATCAGTCATTCCATACGACAGTAACATTTCTCTGTTTTCATTCAGTGAAATTGCTGTCAAGGCAATGATTGGAATTCCTGTATTGAAGGTTCTAATTTGTTGAGTAGCAATAGTTCCATTTATTCCTGGTAGATGAACATCCATCAGTATTAAATCAAAAGTGTTTTGTTGTTTAATGGCTTCAACTGCTTCTTCACCGTTGTCTATGATTTTACATTTCATGCCTTTATTTTCAAGCATTTTTTTGGTAATCATTTGATTTATTTTGTTGTCTTCAACGATGAGCACATTTTTATTTTCTAGAATAGATTCATGATATTCAATAACTTTTTCAACTTCAATTTCTTTTTGACTTATTCCCAAGTTTAAATCAAAAGAAAAAGTAGAACCATTGTTTACTTCGCTTACTAGCTCAATTTCTCCGCCTAATAGTTCGATTAGTTTTTTCACAATCGTTAGTCCTAAACCAGTTCCACCATATTTTCGATTTATTTCTATCGAACCTTGAGAAAAACTATCAAAAATAGTCTGTTGTTTTTCAATAGGAATCCCGATTCCATTATCAATGATTTCAAAATGAATGGTTGCCTTTCCTTCGTTTATTCCAAATAATTCAGCAATAACTCTTACTTCGCCATTTTTGGTGAATTTTAACGCATTATTGATTAGATTCATAAAAATCTGTGACATTTTGGTAGGATCACCAATAATTACATCAGGAATTTTTTCGTCAATATCTAAAATGAAAGAGTTATTATTAATATTTGCCAGTTCTTTTAAAGAGCTTTGAATGTTGAATAGTAAAACTTTTAAATTGAAATCAGTGTATTCAATTTCGATATTTTCTGATTCAATTCTATTGATTTCGAGGATTTCATTAATAAAAGTGAGTAAATAATTTCCTGAAAACTTCAATGAATTCAAATAATGTAATTGTGTTTCTTTTGGTTTTTCTTCCAATAATAAGTGGGTAATTCCGTTGATTGCATTTAGCGGTGTTCGTAATTCGTGACTTACGGTTGATAGAAAATCGGCTCTAGCTTGTGATGCTTTTTCAGCTTTTTCTTTAGCAATTTCTAGTTCACTATTCTTTTCTTTTAATAAAATATTAGATTGGTTTCGAATGATATTGTTTTTATAGAGTGATAAACTCAAAAGCGATAAAATTGAAATTAACGCAATAGCTAAAATGCTTATTAATTTAGCAAATTTATTGGTTTTTTGTTGAGCAATATTTTCACGATTAATCTGTTCGATGGCTTTTAAACGTTCACTTTCTTTAAATGCAACATAATCATCAGCGCCTAATTTTTCATTATTTAATTGGGATAAACTATCTCTTAGAAATAAATGCGCTTTTAAGTATTGATGCGATTTTTTTAAGTCTAAAAGCTTTTCGTTTACAACACTTAATGAGGCTAAAATTTTAGTTTTTTGCTCTAAATTTTTATCTTTTTTATTTAGTTCAAAAGCTCTATTTAAATAATTGAGTGCTAGATTATTTCGGTTGCTTTTTTCCTCAATAGTTCCAAGTTGATAATAGGCTTCAGCTTTTGTTTTAAATACATCTTTACTATCAGGTTTTGCAATTATTTGATTGAAAAGTTGAGTCGCTAATTCAATTTTCCCTTTGTTTTTGTACAAAATTGCTTTTTGAAGATTTAGTAATTCTGAAGCGTCAATTTTTAATAAATCATAAATCGATTTTGCTTTGCTAAAGTTGCTTTCCGCTTTACTAAAATTTTGGATGTTCATGTAGCACATTCCCAACTCATAATAGCACAAAGCCGACTCGCTTGTTGGAGGTAAGGCTGAAAAAATTTCAATAGATTTAGATAAGGCATCTATAGCATCGGCATATTTTCTAATTTCATAATAAGTAACACCTAACGAATGTAGTGCTGTTGCTTTGCCATTGCTGTCATTTTTTTGATTGGCAAAATCAAAAGCTTTTTGAGAATAAGTTAATGAAAATTTATAGTTGTTGGTTTTTTTGTTGAAGTTTGCCATTTGGATGTAATACTCCGTACTATCAACTTCTTTGACGGTATTTTTTTGACCAAATAAAATTATTGGAATAAGGAATATTGGTAAAAACCACTTCATATATTACTGTTTATAACCTTTTAAGGACGCTAAATATATGAAAATTATTTTCTTAACAAAATTATTAAATCAATAATTCTAGAAGAGTAGCCAATTTCGTTGTCATACCAACCTACTACTTTGACCATTTTGTTAATTACTGAAGTTAATTGAGCATCAAAAAGGCAAGAATTTGTATTTCCAATGATATCAACCGATACGATTGGATCTTCAGTGTAAGCCATGATTCCCTTGAGGTTTGTATCTGATGCTTTTTTGAATGCAGAATTTATTTCTTCAATTGTAACTTCTTTTTTCACATAGCAAGTAATATCAGTCAAAGAACCATCAGGAACAGGAACACGAATACCACTTCCGCCAATTTTTCCTTCCATTTCGGGAAAAATTTTAGTCAAAGCCTTGGCTGCACCAGTTGTTGTTGGAACAATAGATTGACTTGCACCACGAGCACGGCGTAAATCTTTATGAGGTTGATCATGAAGACTTTGGTCAGTAGTGTAGGAGTGAACTGTTGTAATGTAAGCTTGTTCGATGCCGCAAAGTTCATTGATTATTTTAATCATTGGTGCAGCGTTGTTAGTTGTACAACTTGCATTGGAAACAATTTTTTCTGTTCCATCAAGAATAAACTCGTTGACACCTAGAACTACGGTTTTGATTTCAGGAACTTCGCTTGGAGCAGATAAAATTACTTTTTTAGCTCCAGCCAAAACATGTTGATTAATCTCTTTGAAAGTTTTGAATTTTCCGGTAGACTCAATTACAAAATCAACATTTCCCCAATTTAAATTACTGATTTCTTTTTCGTGAAAAAAGGTGAAATGTTTATTAGCTACAATAATTGAATTTTCATCGTATGAAACTTCACTTGGAAGAACTCCATGAATGCTATCATATTTAATTAAATGTGCCATTGTACGATTGTCTGCAATGTCGTTTATGGCAACAACTTCAATTGTTGGATGGTTTAAAAGTAATCGAAATAAATTGCGTCCAATTCGCCCAAAACCATTTATAGCTACTCTTGTTTTCAAATTTTAAAGTATGTGTTTTTCAGCATGATAACTTGAACGAACTAAAGCACCACTTTCAACATGGCGAAAACCCATTTCCTTTCCAATTTTTTCGTATTTTTCAAATTGTTCTGGTGTAATAAATTCCTTTACAGGTAAGTGTTTTTTGCTTGGTTGAAGATATTGACCAATAGTAACAATGTCAACATTATTATCTCTCAAGTCTTGCATGGTTTGAATTACTTCTTCTTCTGTTTCGCCCAAACCAAGCATAATTCCCGATTTTGTTCTGCGAATTCCTTTATCTTTTAAATATTTTAAAACGGCTAAACTTCTATCGTATTTTGCTTGAATGCGAACTTCTCTAGTTAATCTACGAACAGTTTCCATATTGTGTGAAACCACTTCAGGATTGGCTTCAACGATTCTATCGATAATTCTTTCTACACCTTGAAAATCAGGGATAAGTGTTTCAAGTGTGGTTGTTGGATTCATTCTCCGAATAGCTTCTACAGTTTCCAACCAAATTATAGAACCCATATCTTTTAAATCATCTCTGTCAACACTTGTGATAACAGCATGTTTGATTTTCATTATCTTAATTGAACGAGCTACTTTTTCTGGTTCATCCCAATCAACGGTTTCTGGTCTTCCAGTTTTAACACCACAAAAACCACAAGAACGTGTACAAATATTTCCTAAAATCATAAATGTTGCTGTTCCTTCGCCCCAACATTCGCCCATATTTGGACAACTTCCTGAGGTGCAAATTGTATTGAGTTTATATTTGTCAACTAAACCACGTAGTTCGGTATATTTTTGACCAATAGGTAATTTTACTTTTAACCATTTTGGCTTTCCTATTGGTGGTTGAACGCTATTGATTACGTTTTCCATTTCTATTTTATTAGTGAAGCAAAGATAACAATATTGAAAATAAGTTTATAGTTTAACTTTAGTTAAGTTTATCAAAAAAAAAGTCCCGATTTTTTCGAGACTTTTAGTTATTATTCTTTTTTTGCTGGAGCTTCAATCATTTCTATTTCAAAAATAATATTTGCATTTGGTGGAATTACGTTTCCTGCTCCGCGTTCTCCATATCCTAATTTTGAAGGAATAAATGCAATTGCTTTATCGCCGTAATTCATATTGCTTAAAGTTTCAATAAATCCAGGTATTAATCCGTCTTTTTTTCCATATTGGAAGGGAAACGGCTGATATCCGTTAGCTTTTGCTCTATTTTCGTCAAACTTTCCATATTCTTTATTAACAACATCATAGCTACTGTCGAATAAACTTCCATCTTCTAAATAACCGGCATAATGAATTAGAACATTAGTTCCATCGGCTGGTTTTTTTCCAGTTCCTTGTTTGATTATTTTATATTTTAAACCAGAAGGAGTTTCTGTAGCAGTAGCTTTTTCGTTATTTAGATAGGAAGCTTTTGCGGCTATAACAGCACCATATTTAGCATTGTATTCTGCTTTTTTTGTAGCTTCTGCTTCTGCGGCTTTTCTTTTGTTTTCAGCAGCAACTTCCGCTTCCATTTTATCTTCATTAGCCTTGTTTGCTATATAATCGGAAAAGATTTTTGTTGCGTCAAACTTTTTTGCATCAGCACCTTTTCTAACTATTGTAATTTTGTTAATCAAATCGTCTTGTTTTATTGCGTTTACAACATCCATTCCTGTAGTTACTTTTCCGAAAACAGTGTGTTTTCCGTCTAACCATGGAGTTTCTTTGTGAGTAATAAAAAACTGAGAACCATTTGTTTTAGGTCCAGAGTTTGCCATGGATAAAATTCCGCCACTGTTGTGCTTTAAATCAGCAACTATTTCATCTTTAAAAGCATAACCTGGTCCACCAGAACCGTTTCCTTGTGGATCGCCACCTTGTATCATAAAGTCAGCAATTACTCGGTGGAATTTTAATCCATTATAAAATGGTTTTCCTTTTAATTTTTCATCTTTAACTGCTGTATTGGTTCCTTCAGCAAGTGATATAAAATTGGCAACTGTAATTGGTGTTTTTTTGTATTCTAATGCTAAAACAATTTTTCCTTTAGAAGTTTCAATTTCAGCAAAAATACCATCAGTAGGATTAGCAGTTTGTGGTTTTGCAGCTGTTGCTGTTTTTGTAGCAGTTGGTTTTTTGGCAACTGGTTTTTTGGCTGTTTGAGCAAATGTAGTGGTCAAACCAAAAAGTAATAAAAAGAGAATGTTAATTTTATTTTTCATTGTTTATTTTATTTGTTTTAATTTTTATCTAATAATTCTACTTCGAAAATAATGTTTGCATTTGGCGGAATAACATCGCCTGCGCCTTGTTCGCCATAACCTAATTTTGAAGGAATAAAAAACACAGCTTTGTCACCAATATTCATTTTGTTTACACCTTCTACAAAACCTGGTATTAATTTGTTTGAACCAACTTGGTAGGGTAAAGCGCTATATCCATTTTGCATTGCTCTTTGTTCATCATAGAAACCAAAGGTTTTTGCTATTTCAGGATTGCTTGTATCAAAAAGCGTTCCATCTTCAAGAAATCCTGCATATTTTATGAAAACCTTTGTTCCTTCTTTTGGTTTGCTTCCTTTTGATTTTTCTGTAATTTTGTATTTCAATCCTGATGGAGTTTTTGTTGCGCTTTCTCTTAAATTATTGAAATAGTTAAGCTTTTGTTCGATTACTGCTTTGAATTTTTGAGCATAAATCCTTTTATTTTCTTCATCGATTGCTTGTTGTTTTTTTAAGTTTTCGTTTTCTTTTTTGAAATAATCACTAAAAACTTTAACAGCATCGAACTTTTTCACATCTTCTCCTTTTCGAATGATTGTTACTTTGTTAAGTCTATCGCCTTGCTTTATTGCATTAACAATATCTAAACTTTCTGGATTTGCAATTTCACCAAAAACGGTATGTTTACCATCAAGCCAAGGTGTTTCAACGTGAGTTATAAAAAACTGACAACTATTTGTTCCAGGACCAGAATTTGCCATAGAGAGAATTCCGGGTTTGTCGTGTCTTAAATCCGTGATTTCATCTTTGAAAGTATATCCTGCATCACCAGCGCCATTTCCTAATGGATCACCAGTTTGAATCATGAATTTATCAATTACTCTATGAAAAGATATATCATCAAATAAATTTTTTCCTTTGCATTCTTCTGAAGCAAATGGATTTTTCCCTTCCGCTAAGGTGACAAAATTAGCTACTGTAATTGGTGTTTTTTTGTATTCTAATTCCAAAAGAATTGTTCCTTTTGACGTTTCAAGTTCGGCGTAAAGTCCATCTTTTAAATTGCTGTGTTCGTCCTTACAAGAAGTTAGTAAAAAGGATGAAGCTAAAAAAAGAGCTAAAAATTTTCTATTCATTTTTGATAACATTGTTTGGTGTTGCTTTATTTTCGGGTTTAAAATCGTTTAATGTGACAGTACAAATTATAGGTTCATTCGTGCCAATTCGTTTCTCATCACCATGATAACCAAATCCCATGTGTGAAGGAAAAAGAAAAGTAACTTTTTCGTTTTTACGCATTAATTTTATTCCATCTCGCAAACCCATCATGATATTTTGTTTATCAACCGCATAGACTTGTGGTCTTAGTTCAACATCAGAATAAATGACGTTTCCTTTAAAATCCTTTATTTCATAATCAAAAAAAGCGATGTCACCTTTTCTTGGGCGTAAAGTATCTTTTTCGTTTCGGATATCATAACTGTACCAATATCCTTTTTTGGATGCAAAATATTTAATTTTCGGATTGCTTTTGATGATAGAGTCGATTCTTCCTTCTTCGCCAGCTACTAATTTTTTATTACGTACAATCGATTCTTTCATAAAAGTTCCAGACGAACGCGAAACTGGCATTCGTTCTTGTGGTTGTTTACAACTTATTAAGTTTGTCATAAAAACCAATACTACTATTATTTTTATTGTGTTTTTCATTTTTAGATACTAATTTTTGAAATTAAATTTTCAAATTTCTCAATGGTTTTTTTTAAACTTTCGTATGATTTTCCTCCAGCAGCATTGATATGTCCGCCACCGTTGAAATGATCTCGGGCAAATTGATTTACATCAAAACTACCTTGAGAACGGAACGATATTTTAATAATGTTTTCATCACGATGCTCAATAAAAATAGCTGCAAAAACAATACCTTTTATAGTCAAACCATAATTAACAACGCCTTCTGTATCACCTTTTTCATAGTGGAATTCGTCTAATTCTTTTTGAGAAAGTGAAATATAGGACGTTTTAAATTCTGGAAAAACTTTCATGTTTTGTAAAGCTCTTCCAAGGAGTTGCAGCCTATTGTATGAGTTGTTGTCAAAAAGCTGATTGTGAATTTCACTATTTTCAATTCCTAAATCTATCAGTTCAGCAACAATTTTGTGTGTGTTGCTTGTTGTTGACGGAAAACGAAACGAACCTGAGTCAGTGGTTATTCCTGTATAAATGCATGTTGCGATAGTTTTATCTATCAATTCTTTTTTATCAAGGAAAGAGATAAAATTATAAATCATTTCACATGTTGATCCAAAAATAGTATCCGAATAAGTGTAAGTAGCATACGAATCTGGTTTTTGATGATGGTCAATCATTATCATTGGAACGGTTACTTTATTTAGCACTTGTTCCATTTCTCCGGTTCGGTGTAAAGCATTAAAATCTAGTGTGAAAACCATTTCTGCCTCTTGTATTACTTTAGTACAATTAGCTCTATCATTTTCAAAAATCAAAACAGTTTCTGAACTTGGCAACCAAGCTAAAAAATTAGGAAAATCATTTGGTGCAATGACAACAGGTTGATGGTTCATTTTCAAAAGAAAATGATATAGTGCTAAAGTTGAACCCATAGCATCTCCATCGGGACTTCTATGTGGAATGATGGCAATTTTTTTTGGTGTTGCCAATAAATTATGAATGGCTAAAATATCTTCTTTTTTCATAGACGGCGAAATTACAAAAATTGAACACAGATTTTACAGTTTGTAGTAGTTTTTAATTATTTGTAATGTAAAGAATGTATCAAAAAGCTTTTTCACAATTTTTCTTTTTCAATGATTTTATACTTCCATCGGTTTGAATGATGACCATTATTAAAATCGGGTAATAAAGCACCAATTGTTGTTGAAATTCCGCCAGAAGTGATAAGAATTAAAGCGCTTGGAATATCAACTAAAATTAAAATTGTACCTATTACTACTGTTGATGCGCCAATAAAAATCAAACCAGCGCTCGCAAAAGAACTACCAACCGATCTTCTTTTAAATACAATTATATCGTTTAGAAGTATTTTTTTTCCTTTTAATTCTATTGAAGTGCTGTCAATTATTTTCAATCTGCCGAAATATTTTTTTCCATCAATTGTTTTTACTTTAACTCTAGTGTTTTCTTTTAATATAATTGTTTTTCCTGTTTGATTGTTTGTAACTTGAACTGCATTGGTTTGTGAAAATAGTTGACAAGAAAAAAGTAGAAGGATAAAAATAATTTTTTTCATTTTGTTGATAATTTTCCGTTAAACCAGTTTTTTTTAATTGTTATTTTGATAAAAATAATCCAAGCCAAACGGCAAAAAGTCCAGAAATAATACTCGCAGCAATGTAGGCAAATGCTAAAAAGGAATTATTATTTTGAAAAAGATTAAAATTTTCCATCCCAAAAGTTGAGAAAGTAGTGAAACCTCCACAAAATCCGGTGATTAAAAACCATTTTAAGTTGCCGTCTGTCATGTTGTTTTTCTCTAACAAACCAATGGAAACACCAATCAGAAAACAACCCACAACATTGGTTAAAAAAGTAGCTAATGGAAAATGATTGGACCAAAACTTAGCTACAAAAAGGGATGTCAAAAACCGCAACACGCTTCCAATTGCGCCACCTAATGCTATATATAAAATGGTTTTTAGCATTTATTTTTTGGTATTGTTTTTATTGATTTTGAATTTGTTATTGCCAATGCCATTGACTTTTGAAAAACTTGCTTCTTCTGTTTTGCTTGAAGGTTCAATCAATTTATTTAATTGTTTGATTTCGTCATCGCTTAAATCACGGTAACGTCCAACAGGAATATCAAGTGAAATGTTAATGATTCGTGTGCGTTTTAGTGCCGTAACTTCGTAGTCTAGGTATTCACACATTCTACGAATTTGACGGTTTAAACCTTGTGTTAAGATGATTTTAAAAACAAATTTACTGATTTGTTCTACTTTACATTTTTTGGTAACAGTATCGAGAATTGGAATTCCATTGCCCATTCGTTGAATAAATCGATCGGTAATTGGTCGGTTTACGGTAACGATGTATTCTTTTTCGTGGTTGTTTCTAGCGCGGAGAATTTTGTTAACAATATCACCATCATCAGTCATGAAAATCAAACCTTCACTGGCTTTGTCCAATCGACCAATTGGAAAAATTCTCTTAGGATAATTGATATAATCTACAATATTATCGCGAACATTTTGATTGGTTGTACATTCAATTCCAACCGGTTTATGAAAAGCTAGATAGATTGGTTTTTCTGTTTTTTCTCGAATTAATTTTCCGTCTACACGAATTTCATCTTCTGCAGAAACTTTAGTTCCTAGTTCTGGAACTACACCATTTATGGTAATTCGTCCTTGTTCTAATAATTTATCCGCTTCACGGCGAGAACAATAGCCCGATTCGGAAAGAAATTTATTGATTCGTGTTTGATTGATTTCCATATCGCAAATATACTATTTTTTGAAGTTATTATTTTTGATAAGTTCGTTGATAAGTTCGTTTCAAAAAACAGAAAAAAGATTTGTAAATAGTAAGTTTTTGTTATTTTTACCCACATGAATATACAAGGAAAACTTATAATAATTGGTGGCGCTGTTGATAAAGGTAGTTTCACCGAAACTGATTTAGACAAAAACGCTCCAAAAAATTTAAATTTCTTCGAAGAAGGTATTTTGAAGCGAATAATTAAAGAGTCTAAAAATAAAGAACAATCTCGAATTGAAGTGATTACTACTGCCTCCAAAATTCCAAGAGAAATTGGACCAGAATATGTAAAAGCATTTCGCTATTTGGGTGCAGAAAATGTAGATGTTCTTCATATTGAGAGAAGAGAACAAGCTAGTGAAACTGAAATTCTTGATCGATTGAAATCGGCAGATGTAGTTATGTTTACAGGCGGTGATCAACTTCGATTGACTTCAATTCTAGGTGGAACGCCATTTGATGAAATTCTTATTTCTAAATATCGTAACGAAGATTTTGTGTATGCCGGAACTTCGGCTGGAGCAGCAGCTGCTTCTAATAGTATGATTTACCAAGGAAGTAGCAGCGAAGCATTGTTGAAAGGTGAAGTAAAAATTACGTCTGGTTTAGGATTGATTGACGATGTGGTTATTGATACGCATTTTGTGCAACGCGGGCGAATTGGTCGTTTGTTTCAAGCGGTTGTTGGCAACCCAAAAGTACTTGGAATTGGACTTGGAGAAGATACAGGTTTGTTGATTACAAATGGTCGTCAAATGGAAGCGATTGGTTCTGGATTAGTAATTTTAGTAGATGGAAGAGAAGTAAAAGATACAAATTTGACACAAGTAGAATTAGGTCAGCCGATTTCAATCAACCATTTGGTAACGCACGTTATGAGCAATCATGACAGATTTGATTTGGATACTTTTAAAATGACAATTCACTCTTCACAATACGTTTAATATAGATTATTAGACTTCTTAGATTGTTAGAACATTTAGATGTTTTTCAGAATTTAATAAGTCTAGCAATCAAGCAATCTAATATTCTAAGATGTCTAAAATAATCATCCACGGAGGATTTTTCTCGGAATCATCCACTAATAACGAAACCAAAGTTGCCAAACAACAGGCGTTACTACGTATTGTGAGAGATTCGTATAATTATTTGCAAAATCACTCAGCAGTTGAAACGGTTGTTCATGCCACATCTCTTTTGGAAGACGATGCATTGTTCAATGCTGGAATTGGTTCTCAGATTCAAAGTGATGGAAAAATCAGGATGAGTGCTTCTTTGATGGATTCTACTACGATGAAAATGAGTGGTGTGATTAATATTGAAGAAGTAAAAAATCCAATTCAAGTTGCGGAAGTTTTAATGAATGTTGATGACCGAATTCTCAGTGGAGAAGGAGCAACTGATTTTGCTAGAAAAAATGGTTTTGAAAAATTCTCTACCGAAATTCCACAACGAAGAAAAGAATATGAAGCCAAATTAGCTTCAACTGGAACGGGAACAGTTGGTTGTGTCGCTTTGGATAACGAAGGACGAATTGCTGTTGCTACTTCAACGGGTGGAAAAGGTTTTGAAATTGTTGGTCGAGTTTCTGATTCGGCTACGGTTGCCGGAAATTATTGTAACGAATTTTGTGGCGTAAGTTTAACTGGTGTTGGCGAAGATATTGTTAGTGGTGCAGTGGCTGCCAAAATTGTAACTCGTGTAACGGATGGATTTTCGTTAGAACAAGCATTTGAAAAAACCTTTGCTGAGCTAAAACCCTTTGACGGTTTTGCAGGCGCAATTGCTATTGATAAAAACGGAAATATCTTCCATCAAGATTCGCATCCAAGTATGGTTTTTGCCAGTTTTGATGGAGAAAATGAAGAAGTTTTTAATTAGTTTATATAATATGAAAAGAGTTTTATTTGCATTTATTGCTTTAAGTACAATTTTAATAGGATGTTCATCCGATAGTGATTCGAAATCCTTTGAGTCAACAATTAAAATAGATGGCGTTTCTTTTTTACCAAAAGAGATTACAGCTTATCCATTAAATAGTTCTTTTGAAAAATCTTTAATATTTGTTTTGAAAAAGAACTTAGACACTCCAATGGATTTGGATGAAATGGTTTTTAGGATAAATTATCCTTTGACACAGGCGGATGCTTCTGGAACTTATTTGATGACTGGAATGCAAGGCACAGGAAATTACACTAAAGCGAATAATAGTTATTTGTTCTTTAATGGAAATATTGTTGTTGAAGATTTAGGGAATAATAAATTCAATATCTCTTTTCAAAATGTAAAAGGATCCGAAGGTAATGGCTCTACAACAGTGATCACAGTCACAGGAAGTATTAGCGGAAAGTTTCAAGAAAGTAATTAGTCTTTCTTCTTAGACATTTTGTATTACTTGTTTGCAAACAATTTGATGGTATAGTCTAATAATTTTGTGCTACCATAATCGCCATGACCTGGAACTACAATTTTTAGGTTGGGATATTCCTTTTTAATTTTTTCTACGGTTTTTGACCATTCGGCTGTATTTGCATCGCCTAAATAACCTTTTGTGGCTTTTAATTCTTTAATCAAACAACCACCAAAAAGAACATTTTCACTCGGAAAATAACCCACAATGTTATCTTTGGTATGTCCTTCGCCGAAAAATTTTGCGATGATTTGTTCATTACCAACGTTTAAAACTAGCGAATCGTTAAAACTGTTTTGAGGTAAAGTTTCGTTATTATTTTTAGCAAATTCTATCGTTTTGAAATAAGAATAAGAAGGAATATTTTTGTTATGAAAAGCTGTTAAACCTGCTAAACAATCATTGTGAAAATGTGTTGGAATGATAGCATTTATTTTTGCTTGTTGCGTTTCAGATATCCATTTAATTAATTCTTCGGAAGTAGTGTTGCTTGTAGGTGTGTCAAAAATGATTGTTTCCTTGTTGTTGCTAACTATTAAACCATTGCATGGCACATTTCCGAAATCTTGGGTTTGTAAAAAAGAAGTATGGACAAAAGCGTTTTTTGAGACTTGAGTAATGATTAGATCATTGGATTTGTAAACTTCTTTAGATTGAAAAGCTTCACTTTTTTTTGAACCACAACCTAAATTTAATAATGGGATGATTGTTAGAAGTAGCAGTCTTGATAAGGTTTTCATTTTTTTGGAAGTACTTTTTTTCAAAAGTACAAAACTCTTTCAAATGGTAAGATTGGAAAGTAATATTAGAGATAATTATAAAGGAATATTACCCCTATACTATTACTACTTGTGACTTTTTATGTTAAAGGTTGCTGATGTTTCATTTGCGTATACATAAGTACAAACAAGGATTGCAATGCTATTAGTAGTTATATTAAAACTGATATCAAGCTTGTTAAAAATACAAACACGATATGTAATATTAAAAACAAGTATTTTAATACTAAAAACAATCATGGTATTACTAAAAACTATTATTGTATTAATACAATATACTATTGTAAAAATTACAACTAATATTGCAAAAACTAAAAGTCAATTAGTAATACTATAAACTAACTATTCAAAACTATTGATTGATTGTGGAGTAAACTTATCCTTTGCAGCTAGTTAAGTTTTTTTGATTTGTGAAGTAAGAAGAGAAGGATTTATAGCCTTTTGGGCTTATCTTTCATAGGTTACATAGGTAGTACCAGTTACTGTATAATTTTCGGAACTTGAAGAAGCGTTGTCAATTTTTAGTTTCAACCGGTTGTTTGTAAGTTCGATAATCTGAGATGATAATTCATATGAACCTGGCTCATTTGGTTCGATGTCATAAAATCTGGTGATTAAATTATTATTATTTATACTCCATTCACCAATGTGAACACCTTCTTGCTGGTTTTCATTGGAGTTAATTTGATAAAAAAATGAGTTTGATTGATTTTGACTATTAGTCTGAATAACATCTACAACATAACTTCCATTCGTATTTATAAACTTAGGATTGTTGGTGAATTCAATAGTATAATTAAAATCACCTCCATTTGAAGTTTCTGTTATTCCAGTTTCTGCTGTAGTTCGTGTCGAAGTGTATTCTATTAAGTTCCATGTTCCAAGAATGGCGGTTTCAAAATTTTGAGAATTAGTTTCATTATCACTTGAAGAACAGGATGCAATAATTAGAAATAGGCAAAAAATAGTTGATTTTATAATGGAGTGTTTGGTTTTAGATTTCATGGGTGTGTGTTTTTTAAAGGTTTTCGGCTTTATTAATAATTGATGAACTAAGACCAAGCCTTAGCAAATATAACCAAAACTTTAAATTAAAAACTTTTGCCATTTCAAATAAATCCTATGCTTTGCCATTTCTTGAAACCTCTGTTAGCAGTGGCTATTTTTGCTTATCCCAAACTTCAAGCATTGCTTTTAAATCATTATATTCCTCCGAAAAAGCTCCATCAATTTTATATTTATCCTTGAATTTATAAAAATACTCTCGAGCTTTTTTATTTTCTGATATTGTTGATATAAAAAGTCGATTTAAAAGTTCCATTTTTCTATCATCTATTTTTTCATCTGCGTTTTCATATTCATTTAACGTTTTAGCAATTTCCTTTTCAGAATATCTTTTTATATTTTTATTTATGAAATGTTTTTTGATTACTTTATTGTTTTCAAAATATACTTTAACAATTACCCAAATGTTAGTTTCGTAATTCCTGTCTTTTTTTGTTGGTAAATCAATAAGCTCTTCAACAATTAAAGTATCATTTTTTGTTCTTAAATTACATGTTTGAGTGGCATCCCAAAAATCAATTATATTTTTTTCTCCGCAAACTGACAATACAAATTCTGAAAAATTTATTGGTTTGTTTTCAATATTTCTATAACCACATAAAGCTATTCTTTTTCCGTTTGATAATTTATAAACAGTATCAGTTTTTGTTCCAGTTATATCATTTTCTCCACATTTACATTCTTCATTAGTAACTTTCAAAACTGCTAAATTATCTTTTTGTAATCCTTCGGGATTTGGAATTAATTCTCTATTTTGGTTATATTCAGTTTTGTTTTCACTTGATTGCTTGCAAGAAAGAAATAGGAGCAAAGTGATAAATGTTAGTATCTTAAGTTCGTTTCTCATATTGTTACTGCCAAACCCAAATGTACAAAAGTCTTTCAATTACCCAAATATCATTCGTATGGACTAAATCAAAAAACCTCTTAACAATGTCAAGAGGTTTTGTTATAATGATTGAAAAAATATTATTTAATTGTTAATGCATTTTCAATTAAAAACGAAATGTAATTTCGGTGTGCTCTTGTGCTTTCGTCTAATGAAGAAGCTGTGCTAAGCATCAGTTTAATTTTCTTTAATGTTTGACGTGCTGCGGCTTTTGAGATATCGTCATGTCTGTTTTTTGTATCATTGATATCGGCAATTGCAGCAACTTCTTTTACAAAATAGGTTTGTAGGTATTGGCGTTGCATGTTTACTTTACCTATTAAATCGGCTTTAAAAATTCCATTGGTTAAATCGGTCATAATTTCGGCAACGGTATAGCTATTTCCATACAAACTTGTGTTTGAAACTCTTTGTAACGTTGTTGGGTGAAGAATATGACCAAGTGTTGCGTCCGTTTGGATTGACTGATAAATTGCACCTAGTTTTGGATCTTCGGTAGAAGAGAAGAAGTTAAAACCACGTCTTTGTAATTGTAAATAAGGATACAATGGTGCATCAACACTATAGGCAGTTGGTGCAAAAACGTATTTATTCAATACATCGATAGCTCTTTTTTGTCGTGCTTTTGAAACGGGTGTCAATGGTTTTTCAGTCGTGTTTTGACCAACGAAACTTCTGTCCACCATTACGCCACCAACATAACGGCTAACTACTGCTGCCATGTTTCTTCTTTGATTATTTAAGTTTGAAAAACGCGCTCTTAGTTCGGCATAACTTTGACCTTCTTTGCTATATTTTGTTTTCAATTTTGTCATAACATTGTTAACCAATTGAAATCTTTCTTCGGCATTGCCAATAGCATCGCTACTTAAATCATTAATCATCACTCGTGGATCGATTGCTTTTCCTGGCGATCTCATATCGTCAGCATCGTTTCCAAATGCTAAAGCTGGTTCTGTGCTACGACTTAAAATTTTTGTCAATTCCGCTTCTTCTGATTTTTCATCAAATTCCCTGTAACCAAATTCAATTGCCCAAAGATCATAAGGTCCAGGTTTTACAGTATAATAATTTCCTTGTTTGCTTCTGTCTAAAGAAAGATTGACTGCTGGATAATCCATTACTGAACCAATAAGACCAACTTTTTCAGTGATGGCTTTGTTGTGTAATTCGGCTGGAGATAGCATTTGGCTCGATTTCATGTTGTGGTTTAACCCTAGAGTATGTCCCATTTCATGCAATACTAAATAGTATAAAAATTCTTTATGTACATCTTTCAAAGTTTCTGGATTTTCACCCAAAGCATCTACCAAAGTTGTTCCCATGACGAACTGATTTTTAAGTTCGCTAGCCATTGTGCAAGCACTTCCATCTTTGTGGAAATAATGATTTAGATGTTCAGAATTGCCTGAATTTTTTGCAGAATATAGTTCGTCAAGCGATGGTGAACTACTTCCTGAAGCCCATTCGATTGTAATATCAGAACCTAAAATTTGTCCAGTTCTTGGATTAGCAAAACTTGGTCCAATGGCACCATAAGTTGGATAAGCTGAGGCAACCCAACGAATTACATTGTAACGAACATCGCCAGCATCCCAATCGGCATCATCAGGTTGGATTTTCATCACAACTGCATTTTTGAAACCAGCTTTTTCAAACGCTTCATTCCATTTATTTCCAGCATCAACAACGATTTGACGATATTCTATTGGCGTAGTGTTTTCAATCCACCAAACGATAGGTTCAACAGGTTCGCTCAAAAAAGCACCTGGATCTTTTTTGGTCAAATACCATCTGTGGATAATATCTTTATAAGGTGTTGCTTTCATACTCGTTTGGTCGTTTACCGTTTGTCCAAAATAACCAACGCGTGGATCGTCTCTTCTTGCTCTGAAATCGTTTTTGGGCATTTCTAGAAATGTATGTTGGATACGCACACGAACATAACGTGCATCGGTAATGTCATCGCCACCGCCATTTAAAGGTGCAGGATTGTCATAAGCTAAATCGACCAAGACATCTGTATTGTTAGGATAGGAGCGAATGCTATAGTATTTTGATTTTGCAGCATTAAAATTTCCTAAATTAAAAACCGCACCTGGAGGAATTCCGGGAGGCATTGTTGGTTTAACTGGATCCAATTTTTCGCTAATAAACAAACCATCGGCAGCAATTAAATAACCATTGCTGTCTTCAGCTACCACTTTTTCGGCTAAGAAAATTGCTTCCGAAATATCAGTTCCAGCAGTTTTACTTACAGCGTTGTTTTTGTCATAGTAAAAATTGGTGTTTACGATGCCAAATTCAATTTTATCATTCGCTTTTTTGATGTTAAAAACATTAGTTGATCTGTGCATACTTTGATTTAACCCCAAAGTTGTTGGTCCGTTCATTGAGTAACTTTGGTAGATAAATTCTTTGCCTAATTGGTCTTTTTTGACAAAAAGTTGAATGCTGCCAGTTATTGTATCTTGGTAAATGGTAAATAGACCTTCTGTTTTTTTGCTTGTTTTAATTTTGTCTGCAATAGAAACTTTAGCAGGTTTTTTGTTTTTGATTGAATCTGCAATTGCAGCTGCTATTTCCTTTTTGTTTTTTTTCTTGCGTTCTGATTTGTCTTGTGCTTGAGACAACCCTGAACTCAGAATAACAGCTAAAGAAAAAAGGAACGAGAATTTAGTTTTGTTCATAAAATTTAATTTAGATTGATGTATGAAATTAGTGGTTTGATTAAAAAATTCACAATTTACTATATTATTTAATGTGTTAGCAAAAATGGTGTTGTTTTTGTTTTCAAGGCAAAAAAAAATCCCAGTTTTTACTGGGATTTTTAATAAAATTTGATTTTAAATCCTAATAATTAAAAACCTCTTCTAATGTTACTTCTTCAATTTGACCTAACTTTTTCAAGGCATCTAAGTCTAGGTTTTCTTTTTTACCGATGATAGCAGTGTTGTACTGTTTTGTTTTTACTTCTTTGTTGAAGAAATCGTCAGTAGCTTTCAGCGTTAAACCTTCAATGCTTTTGTAAACATCTTTTCTAACATCATAATCAAATCCTAGTTTTTTCAGGTTTAATTGGTTGAAATAAATGTTGGCTTTGATAATTCTGCTGGAAGCCATTTGCTTTAAACTTGATTCTTTTGCGTTTTCAAATTGTTTGTCAATTTTTGGCATTTCGGCAAGCAAAGCATTGATAGCATCAACGGCTTGTGGCAATTTGTTGGCTTGTGTTCCAATAGAAACTTGCATGTAATCGTTTAAGTTTTTATCGTTTGCCATTCCATAAAATGCTCTAGCAGAATAAGCCAACGACTTAGATTCTCTGATTTCTTGGAAAACAATTGATGACAATCCTGAACCAAAATAAGCATTGAATACATTTACGATTCCTGAGATTGCTGGATTGTACTTTTCACCTTTGGCAACACGCGTCATTTCAGCTTGAACCATATCGTAGTTAGCAAAATATACTTTGTTTGATGTTTCTGGCTCAGCATATTTCTTTGGAGTTGGAATGGCTTTGTTTGCCGCAAGGTTGTGGTGTTTTTCTAAAGAAGCAACGATTGGGTTTAAATCATTTCCGTAGAAGAAGATTTCGTGTTGGTAATCGTTTACCCCTTTGATTAAGTTAGTCAATTCGGTAACGTTCATTTCTTTCAATTGTTTTTCTGAAAGAATATCACGGAAACGAGAGTCTTTACCATATTTAGCATAATTTGTTAAAGCGTTCATAATACTTTCTTTACGCTTTTTAGCATTGGCACGATTGTTCAAAATAGTTTCTACTTGCGTATTGTAAACTTCTTGGTCTGGTTTTACGTTTTTCATGAAATTTTCAAGTAGTTCAATTCCTTTTGGTAAATTGTTTTCTAAACCAGAAAGTGTGATGTAGCTTAGTTCGCTACCAATATTTACTGAATACGAAATTCCAATTTTGTAGAATTCTTTCTTGATTCCTTCAGCGCTTAGTTTATCGGTTCCAAAGTAATCAAGCATTCCAACAGCCAAAGCTAATTTTTTGTCATGGTCAGAACCCATATTGAAGATATAGTTCAAACGAGCAATAGAATTGGTTGTGTTTTTGATGAAACTAACAGTAGTGTTTTTAACTTTTTTAGTCTGAATTTCTTTTTTGAAATCCACAAAAACGGGAGCTAAATCAGCTGATTTTAGATTTTGAAATTCTTTGTAGAATTCTGATTGCGAATCTCTATTTAATTGAATAGGAGTGATTTTAGGATTTGAAACGCGAACTAATTTATCATTAACACCTTTTCTTTTGTAAACAATTACATAATTGTCTTTGAAAAATTCATTAGCAAATTTAACTACATCTGCTTTAGTGATTTTTGAATATTCATTGGTTTCAGAAACGATGTCGTTCCAACTTCTTCCTTGAATGAAAGCTCCATACATAGTTGTTGCTAATCCATCAACCGACTCGAAGTTTTTCATTTCATCCAGTTTCATATTATTGATAATAGCCTGAATCATCCATTCGTCAAAATCACCTTTTTTGATTTTATCAACTTCGGCTAATAATAGGCTTTTACCTTCTTCAAGTGTTTGTCCATCTTTAACAGATATAGTCATCCCAAAGTAACCATAATCATTGAAAGTTGATGTATATGCTCCAGCTCCAAGTGCTGATTGTCTTTGATTAATGTTAGTATCAATTAAACCAACATCTCCTTGATTAGAGAGAATTTCGGCAACGATTGTTGCTAAACGAGTTTCTTTTGTTCCAGCGCCTGCAGTTCTCCAAGCCATCATTAATCGCTCAGCTGTTGGGCTTTTTACTTCTCTTTCAACTACAGTTGTCATTGGTTTTTCAACCAAAGTACTTTCTTTTGGTAAATCTTTGTATTTAAATGAGCCAAAATATTGGTCAACCATTTTGATTGTTTTATCAAAATCTAAATCACCTACTAAAACAACTGCCATATTATTTGGTACATAATAGGTATTGAAATAATTGTGAATAGCAACCATTGAAGGATTTTTCAAGTGTTCTGATTTTCCTATTGTTGTTTGTTGACCATAAGGTGTTATTGGAAACAAAGCGTCCATTAATTCATAATTCAATAAGCGACCATCGTTATCTTGTGCACGATTGAATTCTTCATAAACGGCTTCTAATTCAGTATGGAAAAGACGTAAAACCAATTCAGAGAAACGTTCTTTTTCAATTACCATCCATTTTTCCAACTCAGTTGATGGAATATTATTTTTATATACTGTTTCGTTTAACCAAGTGTGCGCATTTGTTCCTTTTGCACCAAGTGATGAAATTAATTTGTCATATTCATTTGCAACTGAATATTTTGAAGCTTCCTGCGATACTTCGTCAATTTGCTTGTAGATAGCAGCTTTTTTTTCTGAATCAGTTTCTGCTTTGTGTTGTTCGTACAAATCAGAAATTTGAGCGATTAGTTTTTGTTCTTTTTCCCAATTTTGAGTTCCAATTTTACTTGTCCCTTTAAAAACCATGTGTTCAAGGTAGTGAGCCAAACCAGTGTTGTCTGCTGGATCATTATTTGAACCCGTTCTCACTGGAATGTAAGTTTGAATTCTAGGCTCGTCGGTGTTTTGAGCTAGATATACTTTTAAACCGTTTTTTAGTGTATAAACACGCGTTCCGGTCTTGTCGTTTTTCACCGTTTCATAGGTGTAACCTTGTTTGTCAGTCTTTTTTTCTACTGAAGATGTTTGAGCCATAACTGTTGTCAGTGAGAGAATTAAGCAACTGGTTAATAGTGTTTTTTTCATATTTTGATAAGTTTGACCAAAAATATAGAAATGACACTAAGAAAGCTCAAAAAAATATGTTAAAATAATTTATTCCAACATCAATTGCATGATAACCGAATGGAGCCAACGATCGAATTTATATCCTGTTTCATTGACAATTCCTGCAGTTTTAAATCCAAATTGTTCGTGAAAACGAATGCTACTTTCATTCTCGGCATCAATAACGCCAATCATGGTGTGTAGTTTTTGTTTTTTGGCTAGTTGAATTAATTCGATTATCAAAAGTTT
Source organism: Flavobacterium dankookense (assembly GCF_004362665.1). GTDB lineage: Bacteria > Bacteroidota > Bacteroidia > Flavobacteriales > Flavobacteriaceae > Flavobacterium > Flavobacterium dankookense. The sequence goes on from NZ_SNXR01000016.1 coordinate 48,889, forward strand.
ACCAATTCCTTTTCCATGAAAATCATTGGCAACATAGACGGAATGTTCAACGGTAAATTTATAAGCTTCACGAAATCTAAATTCACTGTAATATCCAAAACCAACAACTTGGTCTTCAATTGTAGCAACAATAACTGGAAAACCTTTTTTTAATTTGTCTTCAAAAATGCTAATTTGTTGTTCAATAGTTCTTGGAGTATAATCATATAAAGCTGTAGAGTTGATAATGTTAAAGTTAATAATATCAAGAATAGGTTTAGTATCGGTTACTTTGTAATTGCGCAGTTTGATTTCCATAATTCAAAAGTATAAAAAAGGATTGAGATTTACTTTATCATTTTTCAACGAGTATTTTGATTGTTTTATCTGTTATTTAGTGTTAAATTAAGGTCGTTTGTTTACATTTGTGTTACTTAATGCTCAAAAATGATTTATCCAAAAATACCTTTAGCACAAAGCATCATCGAGATATTTAATGTTAAAGGTGTACATGACATTGTTATTTGTCCAGGTTCTAGAAATGCACCATTAACCATTGGTTTTGTCAACAATCCTAATTTTAATTGTTTTAGTATTGCGGACGAACGTTGTGCTGCTTTTTTTGCACTAGGTATGGCTAAGCAAAAGCAAAAACCAGTAGCGATTGTTTGTACTTCGGGTTCAGCTTTGTTAAATTTTTATCCAGCATTTGCCGAGGCTTATTATAGTCAAGTTCCAATTATAGTAGTTTCTGCTGACAGACCGATTGATAAAATTGATATTGGCGATGGACAAACCATTCGTCAAGAAAACGTGTTTTCAAATCATTCCTTTTATAATGCTAATTTAACTGATGATGCCTCAGAAGAAAACGATGTTTTTATCAATGAAGCAATCAATGTTGCTATTGGGAAGAAAGGTCCAACCCATATTAACGTTCCTTTTGAAGAACCATTGTATGAAACGGTTAAAAAAAGAACCATTGATTTTAATGTTACAAGTTTGTTTAAAGTTTATCGTTTAATTAGTGTTGACGATATTATTGCTTTTTCTACGTTATGGAATCACAGTAAGAAAATTTTAGTTCTAGTAGGCGAGTTAAAGCCTAATTCAATAGAGCAACGGTGGATTGAAATGTTGGCTAATTTTCCATCAGTTGTTGTAATGACTGAGTCAACTTCAAATTTGCATCATCCAACGTTTATAAACAAAATCGATACCTTAATAACGCCATTCAAAGCAAAAGAAAGCCTGAGTTTGCAACCGAGAATCCTCATCACTTTTGGCGGAATGATTGTTTCCAAAAGAATAAAATCTTTTTTACGAAAATACAAACCAAAACACCATTGGCACATTGATGAGCTGCGCGCGTATGATACTTTTGGAATGCTAACAAAACATTTTCACGTTAGTCCAAATCAGTTTTTCACGCAATTTCTTCCATATGTAAAAACGATAGAAAGCGATTATAAAATTAAGTTTGCTACTATTGTTAAACACCGAGAGGCAAAACGTGAATCGTATTTGAAATCAATTTCTTTTTCTGATTTGAAAGCTTTCGAAATCATTCTTGGTCAGTTGCCAAAAAAGATTAATCTTCAATTCAGTAATAGTTCACCAATTCGCTATGCGCAATTATTCGATATTGATTCCTCAATTGAAGTAGCTTGTAATCGCGGAACCAGCGGAATTGATGGAAGTACATCAACAGCAATCGGTGTTGCTACAGCAAGTGAAAAACCAACCCTATTGATTACTGGAGATGTAAGTTTTTTTTATGATAGTAATGCGCTTTGGAATAATTACATTCCTAAAAACTTTAAAATTATAGTTATTAATAATGGTGGTGGCGGAATTTTTAGGATTCTTCCTGGACATCAAGAGAATGAAGTTTTTAATACTTTTTTCGAAACGTCGCATTGTTTAACTGCTGAACATTTAGCCAAAATGTATCATTTTGATTATTTCACAGCTAGTAATGAAAAAACATTGAAAGAAAGTTTGAAACAATTTTATAAAAACAATGACAAACCAACATTGCTTGAAGTATTTACACCAACTAAAGAAAACGATAAATCATTACTTCAGTATTTCAAATCATTGGTTTAATTCAAAATAAGAAACTAAAAGGTGAGCCAAACTAACAAGTTAAAAATATTTAACGATCCAATTTATGGTTTTATAACCATTCCTAATACATTAATTTACGATTTAATTCAACATCCTTATTTTCAGCGATTGCGACGCATATCCCAAATGGGTTTGTCTTATTTGGTTTATCCTGGCGCACATCACACACGTTTTCATCACGCTCTTGGGGCTATGCACATGATGCAAAAAGCAGTTGAAGTGCTTCGATTTAAAGAGGTTACTATTTCCAAAGAAGAAGAAAATGCTTTATTGATTGCTATTTTGCTTCACGATATTGGTCATGGTCCATTTTCGCACGCTATGGAACATAGTATAGTAGAAGTGCATCACGAAGAAGTTTCGTTGCTTTTCATGAATAAATTAAACGAAGAATTTAATGGTCAATTAAGGTTGGCGATACAAGTTTTTAAAGGCGAATACCATCGTAAATTTATGCTGCAATTGATTTCAAGTCAATTGGATATGGATAGAATGGATTATTTGAAAAGAGATAGCTTTTATTCTGGTGTTGCTGAAGGAAATATCAATTCCGATAGGCTAATTCAAATGCTAAATGTAGTAGATGATGTTTTAGTAATGGAAGAAAAAGGAATTTATTCTATCGAAAAGTTTTTGATGGCAAGACGATTGATGTATTGGCAAGCTTATTTACATAAAACTAGTTTAGTAGCGGAGTTAACCTTAACTAAAACTTTGAAACGCGCTAAAGAATTATTGCACAAAGAAATTGCAGTAGAATGTAGCAAACCATTAAAATATTTCATGGATAATGTTGTGACTCTAGAAAGCTTCACACATCACGATTTAAACACATTTGCACAGCTTGATGATTTTGATATTATCTCGGCTTTGAAAAGTTGGCAGTTTCACGATGATTTTATTTTGAGTAGTTTGAGTAAAATGATTATCAACAGGGATTTATCAAAAATAAAATTAAGTAGTGAAAAATTCCCAATCGAAGTTCTAGATGATTATTTAACTACTTTTTCTAAGGAAAACAACATCAGCTTGCAAGATGCCAAATATTTTATTTTTAAAGGTAAAATAAAAAACCAAGCCTACAGTAAAGACGCTGAACCCATTAGAATTCTCAAGAAAGACAAAACAATTGAAGATGTAGTAGAAGCATCGGATCAATTGAATTTGAAAGCACTTTCAAAACCCGTGACGAAGTATTTTATCTGTTTCCCAAAACAACTCAATGAAAAATAGCAATAAAATCGTTTTTTTTATACTTTTGTGCCAATGAAGTTTACAGCATCTCAAATAGCAGGAATTCTAGAAGGCGAAGTAGTAGGTAATCCTAATGCTGAAGTCGATAAATTAGCCAAAATAGAAGAAGCAACCGCAGGTTCACTAACATTTTTGGCCAATCCAAAATATGTAAATTTTATTTATAGTACAGATGCTACCATAACAATCGTTAATGCAACTTTTGAACCTGAAAACGATATAACAACTACACTAATCAAAGTGGAAGATGCTTATTCGGCTTTTTCAAAGTTATTAGAATATTACAATCAAGTAAAATTGATGAAATCGGGTATCGAGCAACCTTCTGTTATTTCAGATGGCGTTACCTATGGCGATAATCTCTACTTGGGAAGCTTTTGCTACGTTGGTAAAAATGTTTCTATCGGCAAAAACGTCAAAATATATCCAAACTCTTTTATCGGTGATAATGTAATTATCGGTGACGATTGTGTCTTTTTTGCTGGTGTAAGAGTCTATTCTGAAACGATTATTGGTAAAAGCTGTGTAATCCATTCTGGTGCAATTATTGGTTCTGATGGATTTGGTTTTGCACCACAAGAAGATGGCAGTTTTAATAAAATTCCACAAATTGGAAATGTTATTTTAGAAGATAACGTTGAAGTTGGTTCGTGTACTACGATTGATAGAGCAACGCTTGGTTCAACTATCATCAGAAAAGGGGTGAAGCTAGACAATCAAATTCAAATTGCTCACAATGTTGAAATAGGTGAGAATACTGTAATTGCTGCTCAGACAGGAATTGCTGGTTCTACCAAAATTGGAAAAAACTGCATGATTGGCGGACAAGTAGGTTTTGCTGGTCATATTGTGGTTGGCGATAATGTTCGCATCCAAGCGCAATCAGGAGTTGGGAAAAATGTAAAAGATGGAGAAGTGCTTCAAGGTTCACCTTCATTTAACTATGGTGATTGGAATAAGTCGTATGTACATTTTAGAAATTTACCTAAAATTGTAGCCGATTTAGAAGAATTAAAAAAGAATAAAAACTAAACTAAAATAGATTACAATGGTTAAACAAAAAACCATCCAAAACGAGATTTCTTTGACTGGAGTTGGACTTCACACAGGAAAAGAAGTGAAGATGACTTTCAAGCCTGCACCAATTAATAACGGTTTTACTTTTGTTAGGGTAGATTTAGAAGGAAGTCCAATCATCGAAGCGGATGCAAATTATGTAGTGAATACACAACGAGGAACAAACCTAGAAAAACTAGGAGTTAAAATCCAAACTTCAGAGCACGTTTTAGCTGCTTTTGTAGGTTGCGATGTGGATAACGTAATTATTGAATTAAATGAGTCTGAACCACCAATTATGGATGGTTCTTCTAAGTATTTTGTGGAAGCTATTGAAAAAGCTGGTGTTGTTGAACAAGAAGCGGAACGAAAATATTATGTTGTTAAAGAAGTAATTTCCTTTGTAGATGAAACTACCGGAAGTGAAATTTTAGTTATGCCATCGGATGATTATCAAGTAACCGCAATGGTTGACTTTGGTACTAAAGTTTTAGGTACACAAAATGCTACCATGAAAAGCATTACTGATTTCAAAAAAGAAATTGCCGATGCTAGAACGTTTAGTTTCCTTCACGAATTAGAAACATTGCTAGACAATGGATTAATAAAAGGTGGCGATTTAAACAATGCTATCGTTTATGTTGATAAAGAAATTTCAGAAGCTACTATGGAAAACCTTAAAGTAGCTTTTGGAAAAGATAAAATATCGGTTAAACCTAACGGAATACTTGATAACCTAACGTTACACTATCCTAACGAAGCGGCAAGACACAAACTACTTGATGTTGTGGGTGATTTAGCTTTAATCGGAATTCGTATTAAAGGAAAAGTAATTGCCAACAAACCAGGACACTTTGTAAACACACAGTTTGCTAAAAAGATGTCTAAAATCATCAAAATAGAACAAAAAAATCAAATTCCGGTTTATGATTTAAACTTGGAACCATTAATGGATATTCATAAAATTATGAGTATTCTTCCACACAGACCACCATTTTTATTGATTGACAGAATTATAGAAATGTCCGATACGCATGTGGTTGGAATGAAGAATGTAACGATGAATGAAAACTTCTTCGTAGGACATTTTCCAGATGCACCAGTAATGCCTGGAGTTCTAATTGTTGAAGCCATGGCGCAATCGGGAGGAATTTTAGTATTAAGCACTGTTCCAGATCCTGAAAACTACTTAACCTATTTTATGAAAATAGATAATGTTAAGTTCAAATACAAAGTATTACCTGGTGATACACTAATATTTAAGTGTGAATTGATTACTCCAATCAGAAGAGGAATTTGTCACATGCAAGCTCATGCTTATGCTAACGGAAGATTAGTTGCTGAAGCAGAATTAATGGCGCAAATAGCCAAAAAGCAATAGATTTTGATTATACGTTTTGCAATAAAATAAACGTATGATTAAATAACCAAATTAAAACAAAACATGAATCAACCTCTAGCATATGTACATCCAGGAGCAAAAATAGCCCGAAACGTGGTTATTGATCCTTTCACAACCATTCATAATAATGTGATTATTGGTGAAGGAACTTGGATAGGTTCAAACGTTACCATCATGGAAGGCGCACGAATCGGTAAAAACTGTAACATCTTTCCTGGCGCAATCATTTCAGCAGTTCCACAAGATTTAAAATTTGGTGGAGAAGATTCGCTGGCTATAATTGGCGATAACTGCACTATTAGAGAATGTGTTACCATCAACAGAGGAACAATCGCATCAGGGCAAACCAAGATTGGAAACAATTGTTTAATTATGGCAACAGCACACGTTGCTCATGATTGTCATATTGGCGATAACGTAATTATTGTTAATGGTGTACTTCTTGGCGGACACGTTACTATTGGAAATTATGCCATCGTTGGCGGATTGTCAGCTGTACATCAATTTATTAGCATTGGTGACCATGCGATGATTTCGGGTGGTTCTTTGCTTAGAAAAGACGTTCCACCGTTTACTAAAGCAGCAAAAGAACCTCTTTCTTATGTTGGAATAAACTCTGTTGGTCTAAGAAGAAGAGGTTTTTCATCTGAAAAAATCAGAGAAATTCAAGATATTTATAGAATTCTTTATCAAAAGAACTACAACACCTCTCAAGCGGTTGGAATCATAGAAGCTGAAATGGCAGCATCGCCAGAACGTGATGAAATATTGGATTTTATCCGTAATTCATCTAGAGGAATTATGAAAGGTTACTCTGGAAACGTTTAATATATTGAATTACGAATTAAAAATTACGAATTAAAATAACAAATAACCGAATAAACAAATTTACAATGGCATCTACAGCAGATATTAGAAACGGATTATGTATTAAATACAATCACGATATATATAAAATTATTGAGTTTCTTCACGTTAAACCAGGAAAAGGTCCAGCTTTTGTTAGAACTAAATTAAAATCATTAACCAATGGAAAAGTATTAGACAACACTTTTTCTGCTGGTCACAAAATCGACGTTGTTCGAGTTGAAACACAAACTTTTCAGTATTTATATGCAGAAGGAACTGAATATCATTTCATGAATACCGAAACGTATGAGCAAATTACGTTGAACAAAGACATTCTTGATGCTCCAGATTTATTAAAAGAAGGAACTCTTGTAATGGTTCAAATTAATACAGAAACTGATTTACCTTTATCAGTAGATATGCCAGCTTCTATCGTTTTAGAAGTAACTTATGCTGAACCAGGTGTGAAAGGAAACACAGCAACCAATGCAACTAAACCAGCAAAAGTAGAAACAGGCGCATCGGTTAACGTTCCTTTATTTATTAACGAAGGTGACAAAATCAAAATTGATACTGCCACCGGTTCTTATATGGAAAGAGTTAAAGAGTAAAGGTTATGAGTTTATGTAGTTTAAAAGTTTATATAAACTCATAAACATCATAAACCTTTTAAACACTATTAAATGAAGTTTCCAAAAACACATACTCTAAAAGAAATTGCGAATATCATCGGTTGCCAATATATTGGAGCCGATGATTTTGCAGTTCATGGCATGAACGAAATTCACGTGGTTAATCCAGGTGATATTGTTTTTGTTGACCATCCAAAATACTACGACAAAGCTTTGCAATCTGCAGCTACAATTGTACTGATTAACAAAGAAGTCGATTGTCCAGAAGGCAAAGCATTATTGATTTCTGACGATCCATTTAGAGATTTTAATACCTTAACCAAACATTTTCGTCCGTTTATTGCCGCTAATGTTAGCGTTTCGGCTTCGGCTGATGTTGGTGAAGGAACAGTTATTCAACCCAATTGTTTTATAGGAAACAATGTAACTATTGGAACTAATTGTTTGCTTCATGCTAATGTAATTGTGTATGACAACACAGTTATAGGCGATAACGTAATCATTCACTCGGGAACTATTCTTGGTGCCGATGCTTTTTATTATAAAAAACGTCCTGAAGGTTTTGACCAACTATTATCTGGTGGAAGAGTTGTTATTGAAGACAATGTAGGAATAGGAGCATTGTGCACTATTGATAAAGGTGTTACTGGCGACACAACCATTGGCGCAGGAACCAAAATTGATAACCAAGTGCATGTTGGACATGATACCGTTATAGGTAAAAAATGTTTAATAGCATCACAAACAGGTATTGCAGGTTGCGTAATTATTGAAGATGAAGTTACGCTTTGGGGACAAGTTGGTACTACTAGCGGAATTACTATTGGTGCAAAAGCGGTAGTATTAGGTCAAACCGGTGTAACCAAGTCAATAGAAGGTGGAAAAAGCTATTTTGGCACACCAGTAGAAGAATCACGTGAAAAATTAAAGCAATTGGCAAATGTCAAACGCATTCCAGATATTCTAAATAAATTAAAATAAACTATGAGCGCTAAAGAAATCGTTCAAAATTTTTACAAATCCGATGTTATTCTCGAGGCAGAAACCGTAAATCAGTTTTTGCATCCCGAAGTAGTATTAGAATGGCACAGTACCAAAGGTTTTTTAACCCTAGACCACGACCAAATTATTGCTATTAGTGCTGAATTAAGCAAAGCCTATGTTCGTTCTAAATCAAGGATTACTCATCTTGTTGAAGAAGGTAATACAGTGGCCGTTCGCTATTCTCATTTTGTAAAAACTATTGAAAATCCAAGAGAAGAAATGTTGTTAGCCCATTTTATGGTTATCTGGGAAGTGAAAGACAACAAATTATATCGCGGCTATCAAATGAGCCAATTATAAATCGGTTGTGAGTTTGGAGTTTTTAGTTTGTATGAATTTCACAAAAAAACTGAACACTAAACACTGAACACTGAACACTTTTTTCTACTTTTGCAACACATAAATAAAAACACAAATAAACATATATACTCATGAGCGTTTTAGTTAATAAAAATTCAAAAATAATAGTTCAAGGATTTACAGGAAGCGAAGGAACTTTCCACGCTTCGCAAATGATTGAATATGGAACCAACGTTGTTGGAGGAGTTACACCAGGAAAAGGTGGCACAACCCATTTAGAGCGTCCCGTTTTCAATACAGTAAAAGATGCTGTTGAACAAGCTGGAGCTGATACTTCCATTATATTTGTTCCACCAGCTTTTGCTGCCGATGCTATTATGGAATCGGCTGATGCAGGTATCAAAGTAATCATTTGTATTACAGAAGGTATTCCTGTGGCTGATATGATTAAAGCGTATGATTTTATCAAAGGAAAAGACTGTCGTTTGATAGGTCCAAACTGTCCAGGAGTTATTACTCCAGAAGAAGCAAAAGTAGGTATCATGCCAGGTTTTGTATTCAAAAAAGGAAAAGTAGGTATCGTTTCTAAATCAGGAACATTAACGTATGAAGCAGCAGACCAAGTGGTAAAACAAGGATTAGGAATTACAACCGCTATCGGAATTGGTGGTGATCCAATCATTGGAACTACTACAAAAGAAGCAGTAGAATTATTAATGAACGATCCAGAGACTGAAGCTATCATCATGATTGGTGAAATTGGTGGACAACTAGAGGCTGATGCTGCAAGATGGATTAAAGCAGATGGTAACCGCAAACCAGTAATTGGTTTTATCGCTGGAGAAACCGCTCCAAAAGGAAGAACAATGGGACATGCTGGTGCTATTGTTGGTGGTTCTGATGATACTGCTGAAGCAAAGAAAGCAATTATGAGAGAATGTGGCATTCACGTAGTTGACTCTCCTGCTGAAATTGGTAAAAAAGTAAAAGAAGTAATAGGATAAGACCTTTTACTAATTCTAAAATATAAAACTCCTTTTGTGAAAGCAAAAGGAGTTTTTTTATGCCATATAGCTACCGTAATATATTATAATTACCTCTAATTTAAACTAGGAACTACAGTATTATAGACTAAAACATTTATTTTACAACCTATTACTGTAGTAGGATGTTCAAAAAAATAAATTTAATAGTCTATTACTATAGTAATGTATCATAAAAAAATATTTTTAAGATACTAAACAGTAGTATTGTGCCTTAATTTTTTTAAATAACAATAGCGTACTAAAGTAATAGGCTTTTAAAAATAATTTTAAAAGCTCCATACAGTAGTTTTAACCTTTATGTTTAATATTTGTAAATAAAGAATATTGGATGTTGTTTTCTCATGTACATTATATTTTGATAACATGCTTTAATTTTTTCTTACAAGAATTTTCTATATATTTGGTTTTTAAACACTTCTTTCATGAAAAAACTCTACACTATTGTTGCTTTATTTACATTATTTATTGGTTCAGCTCAGATTGTTAATATTCCTGATGCGGATTTTAGAAGTTGTTTGTTTTCTGCTAGTCCAAGTACTGATGTTGCACAAAATGCAGCTGGACAATATATAAAAATTGATACCAATAACGATGGACAGATTCAAGTAAGTGAAGCATTAGCAGTTTATGAATTGAATACAGAATATTTTTCTATTGAAAGTATGACAGGAATTCATGCATTTTCAAATCTTAAGATTTTTAAATGCGGTAACAATCAATTAATGAGTTTAGATGTTTCTCAAAATACTAATTTACAGTCATTACACTGTAATAATAATTATATAAGTAATTTAATTCTTCCTCAAAGTAATTCTTTTATTAAATTAATTTGTGACAATAATCAATTAACTAATTTAGATGTTTCTCAATGTATTGCTCTAAAAAATTTATCTTGTGCATATAATCAATTAACAAGTATTGATGTTTCTCAAAATTTAGAATTAGTAGTTTTTTATTGCTATAATAATTATTATTTATCAGCTATTGATATTTCAAATAACCTAATGTTGTACGAATTTGATTGTTCAGTTAATCAATTGACTTTTTTAGATTTTACAAACAATTCTAATTTACATTCAGTTAATTGTAGTGATAATGAAATAACTTCAATTCTTTTGCCAACAACAACATTGTCTAATTTTTTTGGTATAGATTGTAGTAATAATTTGATTGAATCTTTTGACATGTATAATAAAAAAGTAAATTATGTAAACTTAATTGCGAATCCAACTTTAGTTAGTATAAACATTAAAAACGGCCTTTATAATGATAGAATAGATATCGGTGGCAACATTAATAATCTTCGTTATATTTGTATTGACGAGCAAGATTTTAACAATATTGGATATATTTTTGGTAACGCTAACTTGTCCAATATATTAATTAATAGTTATTGTTCTTTTGAACTAGGAGGAACATTTTATACCATTGAAGGAAACAGTAAATTTGATAACAATAGCAATGGATGTGATAGTAATGATTTAAATATACCAAATCAAAAATTTACCATTACTAACGGAACTATTTCAGGTTCATTAATCGCTAATCAAAGTGGTACTTATTCCATTCCTGTTCAACAAGGAATACATACTATTACTCCAGTTTTAGAAAATCCAAGTTATTTTACTGTTTCTCCAGCTTCAGCATCCGTTAGTTTTCCATCGGCAACAAGTCCTTTTACTCAAGATTTTTGTGTTACTGCTAATGGTATTTTTAATGATGTTGAGATTATCATTATTCCAATAGAAGTGGCTCGTCCAGGTTTTGATGCGGAGTATAAAATCATTTATAAAAACAAAGGAAACCAAGTGGCTAATGGTTCTTTGAGTTTTACTTTTGACGATGCTATTATGGATTTGGTTATCGCAACTCCTGTTAATGATGGAAATGCAACCAATAGTTTAAGTTGGAATTATACCAATTTAAATCCTTTTGAAACTGGAGAAATTGATTTAGTTTTTAATATTAATTCTCCAATGGAAATTCCTGCAGTGAATGGCGATGATGTTTTAGATTATACCGCAACAATTGTTGGCGCAACGGACGAAACACCAAATGACAATACGTTTACATTAAACCAAACGGTTGTTAATTCGTATGACCCAAATGATAAAACGTGTTTAGAAGGTTCAACTATTACGCCAAGTATGGTTGGACAATACGTTCATTATGTAATCCGTTTTGAAAATACTGGAACTTTTGCTGCGCAGAATATAGTAGTAAGAGATATTATTAATACTGCTAAGTTTGATATTGCAACTTTGGTTCCACAACGCAGTAGTCATGATTTTGTTACTAGAATAACAAACACGAATAAAGTGGAATTTATCTTTGAAAACATCAATCTTCCTTTTGATGATGCTAATAATGATGGTTATGTAGCGTTTAAAATTAAAACAAAACCTACTTTGGTTTTAGGCGATACGTTTAGCAACGAAGCAAGCATTTATTTTGATTATAACTTTCCCATTATTACTGAACCAGCTGTAACTACGGTTGCTGCTTTGAGCAATCAAGACTTTGATTTTGGAAGTTATTTTGCATTGTATCCTAATCCTACGAAAGATATTCTAAACTTCGAAGTGAAGAACGAAATAGGAATCAAGTCGATACAAGTTTACAACACATTAGGGCAAATAGTTTTGGTAGTCACTAACGCTTCAACCACAAGAAGTATTGATGTAGCTAGTTTAAACGCTGGTGCTTATTTTATAAAAGTTACAACAGACAAAGGTAGCGCGAATAGTAAATTCATAAAAGAATAAAAAAAACACACTATGAAAAAGTTTTACACGATTTTAGTTTTAGTATTTGTTGTTGCAAAAAGTAGTGCACAGATTGTTAACATTCCTGATGCGAATTTTAAGGCGAAATTATTAGCGGCTAGTCCAACGGTATCAATTGCATTAAATTCATCTGGTGTAAGAATCAAAATTGATTCTAATAATGATGGAAATATTCAGGTTAGTGAGGCGGTTTTGGTACATACATTAAATGTATACCAAAGTAACATTTCGGATATAACAGGAATACAAAGTTTCATTAACCTGAGGAATTTTAGTTGTGATTTTAATCCAATTACCGTTTTAAATTTAACAGGATTAACAAACTTACGTTCCTTAAATTTTTCTAATTGTCAGCTCACATCAGTTGATTTAACCGCTTTTTCCTTAATTAACACTTTAAATTGTCAGTATAATCAATTAACAACACTAAATGTTTCAGGGTTAACCGCAATGACTAATATGAATTGTCTGGGTAATCAAATTAGTTCATTAAATTTAAGTGGAATGACAAATTTAACAATATTGTATTGCGGCAATAATTCTCTAACGTCTTTAGATGTTAGCTCTTTGGTTAACCTAACAGAATTAAATTGTAGTAATAATCAAATTTCTGCCTTGAATTTAACGGATTTAATTGATTTATATAAAATAGATTTTTCCAATAACTTAATATCTAATATAGATTTTCAAACTAATACAAGTATGGGTTTAATTTATGGAAGAAACAATTTACTAACATCTACTAATTTAAACGGTTTAAGCAGTCTTACATATCTAGATTTATCTGAAAATGAATTCAGCTCCCTTAATTTTTCTGCATTAAATAGTTTGCAAACTTTAAATTTATATAATAATTCTATATCCAATTTAAATTTACCAATTTCTCCAAGTTTGCGTTCTCTAAATGTTGGAAATAATCAACTTTCTGTTTTAAATTTAGATGATTATCCTTTGTTGTATGGGTTAAATTGTAGCGGTAATCAACTAACTTCTCTTGATATTTCAAACAAGCCATTGCTTAATAATTTATATTGTCAAAACAATTTGCTTACTACTTTAAATTTAAATAATTTAAATAATCTTGTCATAATAAAATGTAACAATAATCCATTACTCGATAAACTATTTGTAAAAACAACAACAACAATTGCTAGTTGGGATTTAGATATAAGCGGTAATCCTAGTTTAAGCTATATATGTACCGATGAAAATAAATTATTGTTATTTCAGAATGCTATTTTAAACAATGGTTACACATGTGAAGTTAATACCTATTGTTCTTTTAATCCTAGTGGAGTTTTTTTTACTATAACTGGTAATAATCGTTTTGACTTTAATAATAATGGTTGTGATATAAATGACATAGACTTTTCTTTTTTAAAATTTAATATAACTAACGGAACAATATCGGGTTCATCATTTTGTAATACTACAGGAGGTTATTTTCTCTCTGTTCAATCTGGAACGCACACTATTACGCCAGTTTTAGAAAATCCAAATTATTTTGCTGTTTCGCCAGCTTCAGCATCCGTTAGTTTTCCATCGGCAACAAGTCCTTTTACTCAAGATTTTTGTGTTACTGCTAATGGTATTTTTAATGATGTTGAGATTATCATTATTCCAATAGAAGTGGCTCGTCCAGGTTTTGATGCAAAGTATAAAATCATTTATAAAAACAAAGGAAACCAAGTGGTAAATGGTTCGTTGAGTTTTACTTTTGACGATGCTATTATGGATTTGGTTAGCGCAACTCCTGTTAATGATGGAAATGCAACCAATAGTTTAAGTTGGAATTATACTAATTTAAATCCTTTTGAAACAAGAGAAATTGATTTAATATTTAATATCAATTCACCAACGGAAATTCCTGCGGTGAATGGCGATGATGTTTTAGATTATACCGCATCTATTATAGGCGCAACGGACGAAACACCAAATGACAATACGTTTACATTAAACCAAACGGTTGTTAATTCTTTTGATCCAAATGATAAAACGTGTTTAGAAGGAACAACCATTACGCCGAGTATGGTTGGACAATACGTTCATTATGTAATCCGTTTTGAAAATACTGGAACTTTTGCTGCGCAAAATATCGTTGTGAAAGATATGATTGACACCACTAAGTTTGATATTGCTACTTTAGTTCCACAACGCAGTAGTCATGATTTTATCACAAGAATAAGCAATACCAATAAAGTAGAATTTATTTTTGAAAACATCAATCTTCCGTTTGATGATGCCAACAATGATGGTTATGTGGCTTTTAAAATCAGAACAAAACCTACTTTAGTTTTAGGCGATACATTTAGCAACGAAGCAAGCATTTATTTTGATTATAACTTTCCGATTATTACTGAACCAGCTGTAACTACCGTTGCTGCTTTGAGCAATCAAGATTTTGATTTTGGAACTTATTTTACATTGTATCCCAATCCAGCAAAAGAGGTTCTAAACTTCGAAGTGAAGAACGAAATAGGAGTGAAGTCGATACAAGTTTACAACACATTAGGACAAATAGTTTTAGCAGTTACAAACGCTTCAACTACAAGAAGTGTTGATGTAGCAAATTTAAACGCTGGTGCTTATTTTATAAAAGTTACAACAGACAAAGGAAGCGCAAATAGTAAATTCATTAAAGAATAAAAAAAATAGACTATGAAAAAGTTTTATAAGATTTTAGTTTTAGTATTCTTTGCTACTGGTAGTGCGCAGATTGTAAACATTCCTGATGCGAATTTTAAGGCGAAGTTGTTGGAAGCAAGTCCTGATAATGCAATTGCTTTTGGTAACGATATTGGATATATTAAGATCGATGCAAATTCAAATGGAGAAATTGAGGAGAGTGAAGCTCAAATTGTAACCTATTTAGACGTTAAAAATTCTAATATTTCAAACTTGACAGGAATAGAGTTTTTTATTAATTTATTGTTTTTAAATGTCTCGAATAATCAATTGACTAGTTTAGACTTGTCTAGTAATAATCAATTAGAGACTTTGATTTGTCCTTATAATCAATTAACAAATCTTAATGTAAATAGCTTAATTAATATAGATGCTAGCCATAATCAATTAATGGAATTGAACTTAAATTTTATTGAAGTTTCAGATGAGTATGAAACTTTTTTAGATTTGAGTTACAACAATCTTATTTCTTTTACTGCAACAAATTCCTTTTTTTATAGATTTGATTTAAGTAATAATCAATTATCAAGTCTAATTTTAAATAATTTAACTATTAATAATGGTCGTATAAATAATAATAATTTAACCGCTATTGATTTTCAAGGTTATGTGTATGTTTATGGAGTATTTGATATAGCAAATAATCAGTTTATTAATTCAAATGTAAATGCAACATACTATTGCTCTGTAAACAATCTTTACATAGGTAACAATAACTTGATTGACATAATACCATATGGAATTAATGCTGATAATGTAATTTGTCAGTCTAATAATACTGTCCTAGATTTAACTGGTTTTTTTGGTTTACCTTCTTCAGATCCAAGTTATCCAAGTGGAACAGTAACTATTACTAATTCCCCAAATTTAGAAATCATTACTATTAAAAATGGCTTTAATCACACGTCTGTTACAAATAATGATGAACCTGAAGAATTTCAAATTAGTTCAATGCGTTTAGATATTTCAAATTGTCCAAATCTTTCATACTTTTGTGTTGATGAATTAGAACAACCGTATATTCAAGCAAGTATCAATCAGTTAGGACTTGGCAATCAAGTTCAGGTTAATAGTTATTGTTCCTTTACTCCAGGCGGTGAATTTTGCACTATACAAGGAACAACACGTTTAGATAATGACTCTAATGGTTGTGATGCAAATGACATTATTTTTCCAAATCAACAATTTACAGCTACTAATGGAACTGTTTCAGGTTTGTTTATCTCAAATGAAAGTGGAAACTATTCTATTCCTGTTCAACAAGGAACACATACGATCACTCCAGTTTTTGAAAATCCAAGTTATTTTAATGTTTCTCCAGCATCGATAACGGTTAGTTTTCCATCGGCTGCAAGTCCATTTACTCAAGATTTTTGTGTTACTGCTAATGGGGTGAAAAATGATGTTGAGGTTACTACTATCCCAATAGAGGTTGCTCGACCAGGTTTTGATGCAAACTATAAAATCATTTATAAAAACAAAGGAAACCAAGTGGCTAATGGAACAGTAAGTTTTGGTTTTGATGATACTGTGATGGATTTGGTTAGTGCAACTCCTGTTAATGATAATGCAGCAACCAATAGTTTAAGTTGGAATTATTCCAATTTAAATCCTTTTGAAACTCGAGAAATTGATTTAGTATTCAATATTAATTCTCCAATGGAAATTCCTGCGGTTAATGGCGATGATGTTTTAGATTATACCGCAACTATCGTTGGTGCAACTGATGAAACACCAAATGACAATACGTTTACATTAAACCAAACGGTTGTTAATTCGTATGATCCAAATGATAAAACGTGTTTAGAAGGTTCAACCATTACTCCAAGTATGGTTGGACAATACGTTCATTACGTAATTCGTTTTGAAAATACTGGAACTTTTGCCGCACAAAATATCGTTGTGAAAGATATGATTGACACTACTAAGTTTGATATTACAACTTTAGTTCCACAACGCAGTAGTCATGATTTCTACACCAGAATAAATGGTAATAGAGTAGAATTTATTTTTGAAAACATCAATCTTCCGTTTGATGATGCTAATAATGATGGCTATGTAGCGTTTAAAATTAAAACAAAACCAACTTTAGTTTTAGGTAATACGTTTAGCAACGAAGCCAGCATTTATTTTGATTATAACTTTCCGATTATTACTGAACCAGCTGTAACTACGGTTGCTGCTTTGAGTAACCAAGACTTTGATTTTGGAAGTTATTTCACTTTGTATCCAAATCCTGCAAAAGAGGTTCTAAACTTCGAAGTGAAGAACGAAATAGGAGTTAAGTCCATTCAAGTTTACAACACATTAGGGCAAATATTGTTAGCAGTTACAAACGCTTCAACTACAAGAAGTATTGATGTAGCAAGTTTAAACGCTGGTGCTTATTTTATTAAAGTAGGTACTGATAAAGGAAGCACGAATAGCAAATTCATTAAAGAATAAAAAAAATAGACTATGAAAAAGTTTTACACGATTTTAGTTTTAGTATTTGTTGCTACTAGTAATGCGCAGATTGTTAACATTCCTGATGCGAATTTTAAAGACTATTTATTGTTTAATGTTGACACAAATAATGATGGAGAAATTCAAGAAAGTGAAGCAGCCGCAAGAACATTTCCCCTGATTCTTGATGATTTGTCTATTTCAGATTTGACTGGGATTAATGCTTTTATTAATATTCAGAGACTAGAATGTAATAATAATCAGTTAACCTTTCTTAATATTTCTAGTTTAACTAATTTAAGAATTCTTAAATGTTCAAACAATCAATTAACTTCTATAATTTTTCCTAGTACAGGCTCGTTTGATTATTTAGAGTGTGATTATAATCAACTCACAGTTTTGGATTTTCCTGAAACATTTTCTGTACATTCTTTGAATGCCAGCCACAATCAATTAACAAATGTAAATATTAATTTTACAAGTTTTGTTGAAGGTATTAATTTAAGTTACAACAATCTTACTTCTTTTACTGCTTCAAATACACATTTTATTGATGGTTTTAACATAAGTAATAATCAGTTATCAAATTTGGTTTTAGATAATGTTCGATTTGATTATTTATTTATTAATAACAATAATTTAAGTTCTATCAATGTAATTGGTACTGCTAGAGTTGACAATATTATGAATATTAGAAACAATCAGTTTTCCGATTTAGATTTAACCGGATTTCAAAATATTTTGAATCCTACATTATATTTAGGTAACAATATAGTTGATGTAGTACCAAGTGGTAATGAGTTTAGTAACGTTGAATATGAGTCTGAAAATACTAGTTTTGATTTAACTGGCTTTTATTCTTTTGCAAATTGTGATCCAACAGAAACAGGCAGTGTAACTATCACAAATTCACCTAATCTAGAAACAATTACAATCAAAAATGGTTTTAATCATACGTTCGTAACTTGTAGTGAGAGTGTGGTATTTCAAATTCGAGCTTTGCGTTTAAATATTTCAAACTGTCCAAATCTATCACATATCTGTGTTGATGAATTAGAACAACCGTATATTCAAGCAAGTATCAATCAGTTAGGACTTGGCAATCAAGTTCAGGTTAATAGTTACTGTTCCTTTACTCCAGGCGGTGAATTTTGCACTATACAAGGAACAACACGTTTAGATAATGACTCTAATGGTTGTGATGCAAATGACATTATTTTTCCAAATCAACAATTTACAGCTACTAATGGAACTGTTTCAGGTTTGTTTATCTCAAATGAAAGTGGAAACTATTCTATTCCTGTTCAACAAGGAACACATACTATCACACCAGTTTTAGAAAATCCAAGTTATTTTAATGTTTCTCCAGCATCGATAACGGTTAGTTTTCCATCGGCTGCAAGTCCATTTACTCAAGATTTTTGTGTTACTGCTAATGGTGTGAAAAATGATGTCGAGGTCACTATCATTCCAATAGAAGTGGCTCGTCCAGGTTTTGATGCAGAGTATAAAATCATATACAAAAACAAAGGAAACCAAGTGGCTAATGGAAACGTAAGTTTTGGTTTTGATGATGCTGTGATGGATTTAGTTTCTGCAACTCCTGTTAATGATAATGGAGCAACCAATAGTTTAAGTTGGAATTATACCAATTTAAATCCTTTTGAAACTCGAGAAATTGATTTAGTATTTAATATTAATTCGCCAATGGAAATTCCTGAGGTTAATGGTGATGATGTTTTAGATTATACCGCAACAATTGTTGGCGCAACGGATGAAACACCAAATGACAACACATTTACACTAAATCAAACTGTTGTCAATTCTTTTGATCCAAATGATAAAACGTGTTTAGAAGGAACAACCATTACGCCGAGTATGGTTGGACAATACGTTCATTATGTAATCCGTTTTGAAAATACTGGAACTTTTGCCGCACAAAATATCGTTGTAAAAGATATGATTGACACTACTAAGTTTGATACTACTACTTTAGTTCCACAGCGCAGTAGTCATGATTTTGTTACTAGAATAACAAACACGAATAAAGTGGAATTTATCTTTGAAAACATCAATCTTCCTTTTGATGATGCTAATAATGATGGTTATGTAGCGTTTAAAATTAAAACAAAACCAACTTTGGTTTTAGGCGATACGTTTAGCAACGAAGCAAGCATTTATTTTGATTATAACTTTCCCATTATTACTGAACCAGCTGTAACTACGATTGCTGCTTTGAGTAACCAAGACTTTGATTTTGGAAGTTATTTCACTTTGTATCCAAATCCTGCAAAAGAGGTTCTAAACTTCGAAGTGAAGAACGAAATAGGAGTTAAGTCCATTCAAGTTTACAATAGCTTAGGGCAAATAGTAATGGCAGTTACAAACGCTTCAACTACTAGAAGTATTGATGTAGCTAGTTTAAACGCTGGTGCTTATTTTATTAAAGTAACAACTGATAGAGGAAGCGCAAATAGTAAGTTTATAAAAGAATAAAAGAAATAGACTATGAAAAAGTTTTACACGATTTTAGTTTTAGTATTTGTTGTTGCAACAAATAGTGCTCAGATTGTTAACATTCCTGATGCGAATTTTAAAAGTTATCTTGTAAACAATTTTGATAGTAATCTCGATGGAGAAATACAAATAAGCGAAGGATTACAGATAAATGAAATCTTTGTGAATAGTCAAAATATAAGTTCATTAGAAGGTATTAATGAGTTTTTAAATCTATATGTATTAAGGGCTGATTATAATCAAATTACTAGTTTAGACATAAGTAATTTAACTTCACTGGTTTATTTGGAAATAACAAATAATCAGTTATCTGCAATTAATCTTTCTAATCAAGATAACTTAAGTGAATTGTATGCTAATAATAATCAAATTACAAGTCTTGACACAAGTAATTTAACTTCATTAATTGCTTTGGATTTATCAAATAATCAGCTATCAACAATTAATCTGTCTAATCAACATAATTTATTTGAAATAAGCTTATCAAATAATCAAATCAATACAATTACTTTACCATCACAATCTTTGGCTGAATATTGTACTATCAATATTTCTAACAATCAAATCTCTAGTATTGATTTTTCTAACCAAAATAATTTAGTAGGATTGAATATAGCCAACAACCAATTATCTAATGTTGCTTTGCCTTTAATTAATCAATTTGATCAAAGTGGGTTAAATATTTCAGGAAATAACTATACATCAATTTCAATTGTACCGGGTACAAATCTTACCAGTTTTATTTGTAATAACACTCAACTTACATCTTTAGATTTATCAAATGTTGATTTCAATTATAATGTACCACCACAAGAAGTGTCTTTTCAAATAAATTCAAATGCTAACTTAACGTTCATCAATTTAAAAAATAATTTTTTTGAAGGTTGTGTAGATGACTCAAACCCACCAATAGGTGAACAGCCTTTTTTTTGTAGTTTAGAAAATTTTAGTATTTTAAATAACCCTAATCTAAGTGCTGTTTGTGTTGATAACAGCTTTAATGTCAATGAATTGAATTATTATATAAATTATTTTAGTAATTCACCATACGTATCAGTAACAAATTATTGTTCCTTCACTCCTGGCGGAACATTTTATACTATTCAAGGAACAACACGTTTAGATAATGACACTAATGATTGTGATGCAAATGACATTGTTTTTCCAAATCAACAATTTAATGCAACTAATGGAACAGATTCAGGTTCATTTATCTCAAATGAAAGTGGAAACTATTCTATTCCTGTTCAACAAGGAACACATACTATCACACCAGTTTTAGAAAATCCAAGTTATTTTACTGTTTCACCAGCTTCAGCAACCGTTAGTTTTCCATCGGCTGCAAGTCCTTTTACTCAAGATTTTTGTGTTACTGCTAATGGTGTGAAAAATGATGTCGAGGTCACTATCATTCCAATAGAAGTGGCTCGTCCAGGTTTTGATGCAGAGTATAAAATCATATACAAAAACAAAGGAAACCAAGTGGCTAATGGTTCTTTGAGTTTTACTTTTGATGATGCTATTATGGATTTGGTTTCTGCAACTCCTGTCTATGATAATGGAGCAACCAATATTTTAGGTTGGAATTATACCAATTTAAATCCTTTTGAAACTAGAGAAATTGATTTAGTATTCAATATTAATTCTCCAATGGAAATTCCTGCAGTGAATGGCGATGATGTTTTAGATTATACCGCAACAATTGTTGGCGCAACGGACGAAACACCAAATGACAATACGTTTACATTAAACCAAACGGTTGTTAATTCGTATGACCCAAATGATAAAACGTGTTTAGAAGGAACAACTATTACGCCGAGTATGGTTGGACAATACGTTCATTATGTAATCCGTTTTGAAAATACTGGAACTTTTGCTGCGCAAAATATCGTTGTGAAAGATATGATTGACACCACTAAGTTTGATATTGCTACTTTAGTTCCACAACGCAGTAGTCATGATTTTATCACAAGAATAAGCAATACCAATAAAGTAGAATTTATTTTTGAAAACATCAATCTTCCGTTTGATGATGCTAACAATGATGGCTATGTAGCGTTTAAAATTAAAACAAAACCAACTTTGGTTTTAGGCGATACGTTTAGCAATGAAGCCAGTATTTATTTTGATTATAACTTTCCCATTATTACTGAACCAGCTGTAACTACGGTTGCTGCTTTGAGTAACCAAGACTTTGATTTTGGAAGTTATTTCACTTTGTATCCAAATCCTGCAAAAGAGGTTCTAAACTTCGAAGTGAAGAACGAAATAGGAGTTAAGTCCATTCAAGTTTACAACACATTAGGGCAAATATTGTTAGCAGTTACAAACGCTTCAACTACTACAAGTATTGATGTAGCAAATTTAACCGCTGGTGCTTATTTTATAAAAGTAACAACTGATAGAGGAAGCGCAAATAGTAAATTCATTAAAGAATAATTACCATTCCGTTGATTCAGCTGCAGGAGTTTTGAAAAGTTTAATAAAATAAGTTTCTAAGCACATTAAGTTTTTTAGGTTCTTTTCTGTAGGGTGAAAAACGTTTTGACCTAAGCGGAGTACATAATTTTCCAATCGGTTATTGTTGTTGTCTTCACTTTCACCATCAAAGATGATGTTATAAACCGTTACTTGATATTTTCCTTCACTCAATTCAATAGAAAAAGATAAATCAAAAGATTGTTCAAAATACCATCCGCCACCTTTACAATCGCAATTTAGACTTGCACCTTTTCCAGTGTTATCTTCTTTGTTTACCGTTATTTTAGTGTGGTTTTTATCAATCAAATTAGGAACATCGGTTTCTGATGTTTTGAAAGCCATTTGCCAGAAAACTTCTTTGCGTTCCGCTTTGAAATGATGGTTTTGAGCAAATGAATTCAGTGTAATAAAGACTAAAAATAATAGGTACTTTTTCATATTTTTTTTGTAAAGATAGAAGAATAATTAAAATGGACTTATTTTACTAATATTTTGTACTTCCAAGCTTTCAGTGAGAATGCATCATCACCTTTTAATACTATTTTAGTAATAGTAAAATAGGACTGATGCTTATCATTACTAATTATATAGAACACTAAAATAAATAAAAAAACCGAAACTAATGTCTCGGTTATATAATTTTCTTAATCACTCGCAATCGATGAGTGTGTCTGTTTTGTTCAGCGTTATAAATTCCTAAATGGTCTAATCTATCAATGCGAACTTTTCCGCTGGCATGAATTATATAGTTGTTTTCCATTATGATTCCTACGTGAATTATTTTGCCTTCTTCGTTGTCAAAAAAAGCCAAATCGCCAGGTTCACTTTCTTCAATAAAACTTAACGCTTCTCCTTGAGTAGATTGTTGCGAAGCATCACGTAATAATTTATAGCCGTTTAATTTATAGACCATTTGAGTTAAACCCGAACAATCAATGCCAAAAGGTGTTTTTCCGCCCCAAAGATAAGGCGCATTTAAATACATGTATGCTGTAGTAATCAAATCTTCTTTTAATTTAACGCCGCTAATTTTCATTCCTTCAAAATCAAAACCTTCAGTATTAATCTCACTGTGATTCAAAAATGAAAGCGAAGCACCGAGTGGAATAGGCAAGAGCATGTTTTTAGCATTCGTAACATATTCTACCAAATCCGAATTAAGGATAACGGCATCGTTGGACAAAGCTTTGAAACTCTTTTCAGAAATTAGTTGGTATTGTTTTGAATCTACCCAACCTTCGTAATCGTCATATTGAAGTTTGATTTTTGCCCATTGCTTTTGGTTTTCAATAACTTCAAAATGCTCACCAAACAATACTTGCGAAACGATTTCGCTTCGATCACTTGGTTCGGCTCGTAAAGGAATTATGGCAAGGTTACAAATAGCAAACATTTAGACAAATTATGAATTGTGAATTATGAATTACGAATTGGTGATTATTAATTCGTAATTCAAAATTCGTAATTATTATTAAGCTCTTTCAATCACAATAGCTGATGCGCCACCGCCACCATTACAGATAGCTGCTGCGCCAATTTTAGCATTGTTTTGTTCTAATACATTAATTAAGGTAACGATGATTCGTGCTCCTGAACAACCAAGCGGATGTCCAAGTGAAACAGCACCACCGTTAACATTTACTTTATCATTGTCTAATCCAAGTATTTTGGCATTAGCTAATCCTACTACTGAGAACGCTTCGTTAAATTCGAAATAATCTACATCAGCAATAGAAAGACCTGCTTTGTCCAAGGCTTTTGGCAATGCTTTAGCAGGAGCAGTCGTAAACCATTTTGGCTCTTGTGCTGCATCTGCATAGGATTTGATATAGGCTAAAGGTTTTAAACCTAACGCTTTTGCTTTTTCTTCGCTCATTAAGATTAATGCCGCAGCTCCATCATTAATAGTTGAAGCATTTGCCGCGGTAACCGTTCCATCTTTGGTAAAAACGGCATTTAAAGTTGGGATTTTATCTAATTTCACGTTAGTGAATTCTTCATCTTTAGCAAACACGATAGCATCGCCACGACGTTGTGGAATGCTTATTGGAACTACTTCGTTGTCAAACTTACCCTCAGCCCAAGCTTTAGCTGAACGCTCATACGATTGAATAGCAAAAGCATCTTGTTGTTCTCTAGTAATATTATATTCTGTAGCGCACAAATCAGCTGAAACGCCCATTGCATTACCGTCATAAGCATCGGTCAGACCATCTTTTTGCATTCCGTCAACCATTGAAGTTGGTCCAAATTTTACTCCATTTCTTAAATGAACATAATGAGGAATTAAACTCATGTTTTCCATTCCACCTGCCACAACAATTTCAGCATCGCCAGTCATGATGGCTTGTGCACCTTGCATAACAGCTTTCATTCCCGAAGCACATACTTTATTGATTGTAGTGGTTGGAACTGTATTAGGTATTCCTGCAAAAATAGCAGATTGGGTAGCTGGAGCTTGTCCAACACCTGCCTGAACTACATTTCCCATTAGGACTTCGTCCACTAGGTTAGGGTCAAGATTTATTTTATCCAAAGCACCTTTGATAGCTGCTGCTCCCAATTGCGTAGCAGAAACAGAAGATAAACTTCCCATAAAACTCCCAATAGGAGTTCGAACAGCCGATACTATTACTACCTTTTTACTCATAATTATTTGTTCTTTTTTGTCGTTTGTTTGTCTTGCAAAGCTAAACTTTTATTACAAAATAATTAATTCTTAGAGCAATAAATCTTCAATAAGACTATTTATCTATCTTGATAACAATGCTATTATATTGATAGTTAACTTATTTTGATTTAATTTGATTTTTAGACTAAAAAAAGAAATGAAATAGTTGTAAATTATAGAATGATAAATTACATTTGCAACCGCTTAAAAGATTTTACGTTCATTGAGCTTGGAGAGTTGCCTGAGTGGCCGAAAGGACATGTTTGCTAAACATGCGTATGGGAAACTGTACCAAGGGTTCGAATCCCTTACTCTCCGCTTTATCTTTTTTGTGTTATTTAGATAACCTTTCGGGGTGTAGCGTAGCCCGGTTATCGCGCCTGCTTTGGGAGCAGGAGGCCGCAGGTTCGAATCCTGCCACCCCGACAATTGTTAATTGAAAATGGTTCCATAGCTCAGCTGGATAGAGCAACTGCCTTCTAAGCAGTAGGTCGAAGGTTCGAATCCTTCTGGGATCACAATAAAAAGCCGCTAGTTATAGCGGCTTTTGTTGTTTATAATATACCTTTTATTCTGTAGTAGTTAATTAACAAATCAATAAACTTACTATAGCTATCAATGCCATCTTCTTGTTGATTTGATTTTAAGTATTGATCATAAAATGCATGAAAAGCTTTGTCGATAAAGGTGTCATATTGTTTCCAAAATACTTCGCTTTCTTTGTAGTTTTCAATAATACCGGGATGCACTTTTTGTTTAAGTTGCTTAAACAATTTCTCATCTTTAGCGGCAATAGTTCCTATGCAATAACGTAATGCGTTTGAATAAGCCGAATATTGAAAGTATAAGTCTTCATTGGAAATTCCAGCTAAAAAACCAATAAAATTACATTCGCTTTCACTTCCAAAACCAATTTGATGTGCCATTTCGTGGCAAACTACATTTGGAAAACCATACATCGGTAGTTTGTCATTAACCTGAGCTTCATTGGTAAACGGATTTAAATAACCGCCAAATCCCATATAAGTCAACGGCAAACTAAGCAACGATTTCTTCTGACTTGGATTAGAATAACTGAAGTAGGAATGTTGCTTTGCCAAACGATCAAAACCGTTTTGTGTCATTTCAAAAATTTGGTTTTGAGAATATGGATTAATTACTTTTTTGGTTTTGTCTTTAGTAATCTTATGGTGAATTTCATTCGTTTTGTCAATCAGTTTTTCGGTGAAATTCAATAAATCGTCATCAGTATATTCCCGATTGATTTCCATTTTTTCAAAAAGCGGAACACGATAATAATTAAATGCCCAAAGGAAATGAAACGCAAAATATATAACAGAAATAAAACTCAAAACACTTAGAGTTATATTTTTCCATCCCGTTTTTCTGTTTTTAATCAGCCAATAAAAAACATATATTATGGCTACTGTGTAAATCAAATCGCCAACAGAAAAAGGTATTTTACCTAAAATAGTTCGGCTGATTTTAGAAATATAAATGTACAATCCATTGCTGTACCATTTCTCAACAAACTCTGGGAAAAAGGCTAAAACCTTCAGAAAAACAATCTGAAAGAATAAAAATAATGGAAGAATATATTTTCGTTTCACTGCCAATTTTTAAAATGTAAATATAATCACAATTCCATTTATAACTTTATTAAACTTTGTAACTTTGTCTTTTGAAATTTATGAACCAAACCATTTTCGTGAAATTTAAACCGATTTATTAATTTGTTAAAATTTGTGGAATTTGTGTTAAAATAAAAATTTAATGAGCCAAGAAATTAGAAATCTAGAGCCAAAAGCGCTTTGGAATAAATTTGCCGATTTGAATGCTGTTCCGCGCCCGTCAAAAAAAGAAGAACGTGTAATTGAATTCATGAAAAACTTCGGTAACAATTTAGGATTAGAAACTTTTGAAGACGAAATCCGAAACGTAATCATACGCAAACCAGCAACTCCAGGAATGGAAAATCGCAAAACCGTTGTTTTACAAGGGCATTTGGATATGGTTCATCAAAAAAATAACGATACAGATTTTGATTTCCTTACGCAAGGAATTGATATGTATGTTGATGGCGACTGGGTTCGTGCGAAAGGAACAACGCTTGGTGCAGATAACGGACTTGGTGTTGCTGCAATCATGGCGATTTTGGAAAGCAAAGACATTCCGCATCCTGCAATTGACGCACTTTTCACGATTGATGAAGAAACTGGAATGACTGGAGCGTTAAATTTAAAAGGCGGAATTCTAAAAGGCGAAATTCTTCTAAATCTTGATACCGAAGAAGACGATGAAATCGACATCGGTTGTGCTGGTGGAATTGACGTTACCGCAAATAGAAGTTACAACGAAGAAGAAACTCCTGAAGGTTCTGTGGGTTATACGATTACGGTAAAAGGTCTAAACGGAGGACATTCTGGAATGGATATCAACAAAGGTTTGGGAAATGCTAATAAAATAATGAACCGACTTTTATTTGACGGATTTGAAAACTTTGGTCTACAAATTACTGAAATCAACGGTGGAAGTTTGCGCAATGCCATTCCACGTGAAAGTGTTGCCAAAGTAATCGTTGCTGGAATGTATGATGAAGCGTTTGTGTTTGATATGCAAGAAGTTATCAATGATATCAAAACAGAATATAGAACGATGGAACCTAATTTAACCATTGAAATCGTAAAATCTGATTTACCATCAAAAGTAATGGATTTAGGTGTTCAAGAAGGTTTATTACGAGCGATTTATGCTGCTCATAACGGAGTTTACAGAATGTCTGCTGATATGGAAGATTTGGTTGAAACATCAAATAATATTGCTCGTGTTATTGTAAAAGATGGCGAAATTTCTATTCAAAATTTAACGCGTTCGTCGGTTGAAAGTTCTAAAATGGATTTAGCTAATGGATTGCGTTCGGCTTATGAATTATTTGGTTGTGAAGTTACTTTTGGCGGAAGTTATCCAGGTTGGACACCTAATGTAAATTCTGAAATACTAGACGTTTTGGTTAATATCTACGAAAAACAAAATGGTTCAAAACCAAATGTTGTGGCTTGTCACGCTGGATTAGAATGTGGAATTCTTGGAACTAATTATCCAGGAATGGATATGATTTCATTTGGACCAACCATTCACGGCGCGCATTCTCCAGATGAAAGAGCTTCGATTAAATCATCTCAGAAATTTTGGAAATTTTACTTGGAAATTTTAGCGAATATTCCAGTTAAGAGTAATTAGTGAATAGTAAAAAGTAAATAGCAAACCTCGTTTAGAAATAAGCGAGGTTTTTTTATGGAAAATAATTTGTGTAAATCTGTGAAATTTTTGTTGATTTAATTTAATGTTTTCCGAAACTCACTTGGAGTAATTCCTGTTTTCTTTTTGAATATTCGAGTGAAATAGGAGTAGTCATCAAAACCTAATTCGTCTGCAATTTGATTGACGGATTTTATCGGATTTACTAAAAGTCGTTTGGTTTCAAGAATAACTCGATTAGTGATAATTTCGGTTACCGTTTGATTTAATATTTCTTTACAAATTCTGTTTAAGTGTTTTAATGTAATGTTCATATTATCAGCATAAAAAGATGGCGATTTTTCAATTTTATAATGTTGTTCCAAAAGCAGTTCCAACTGATGAATTTTATAATTATACGAATGTGAAATATGATTAGAAATCGAAAGATATTTTCTTGAAATCTCAATGTGAATACAATCCAAAAGATTTAAAATTTTATCGGTTTTCTTTGGGAAATCGGTTTGACTTTCAGTAATCATTAAATCAAAAAATGGTTTGATTGTATTAACTTCATTTTCGTCTAAAATAATTTCGGGTTGATTTATTACCGATTGATAAAACGGATAATCTTCCACTTTTTTATTGCCAAAATACAGATTATATATTTCTTGCGAATAGAATAAAATGTAACCATCAATGACTTCGGATAATTGCCAATTGTGAATTTGTCCGGGTTGTAACACGAATAAACTTCCAGGTTTTATTTCATATTTAGCAAAATCAATCTCATGTTTTCCTGTTCCGTTGGTAAATAAAACCAATAGGTAAAAGTTGTGACGATGCGGTTTTTCGATAAAACTATGTGCTTTCAAATGATTGGTAAACGTGTTGATATACAGCTCTTTTTTACCTAAATCAGTTTTAAAATTATGAATGCTATAAACTGGATGTTGTTTCAAAATGTCTTTTTTGTGCTATTTTTGGCGAATATACAAAACAATTCCATCGAATAACTGTAGTATCTTTGTAAAAAAAAATAATGTTGAATAGTTTATATCATATTTTTCATAACGATTGTCCGCATTGTCATAAAGGAAAAGTCTTTGCCGATAAGAGTTTCTTCTTCAGTATGGGTTTTCCTAAAATGAATTCCCATTGTAGTCATTGTAGCTATAAATTTGAAAAAGAACCGGGATATTTTTTCGGCGCTATGTTCGTCAGTTATGGCGTTGCCGTTTTAGAAGGATTGCTCACTTATTTTTGTATTCGTCCTTTTTTTGACAGTAATTTTGATTTTTGGATGTTTCCAATTATTGCCTTTGTTTTATTAAGTCTGACTTTTTTTAACATCCGATTTTCTAGAATGATTTGGATTTATATGTTCAAGAATTATTCGAATTGATGTTTGGCAATTATAAAGTTAAAAAGCGTTCACAATTGAACGCTTTTTTTATTTAATTTTTATACTTTTAATATCATTTTTACGTTATAAAGAAAAAAGCCATTATATGAAAAAAATAGTGTTGTTGGTATTGTTATCGTCTTTGTTTTTTTCTTGCCAAAAAGAAGGAAAAATTGAAAATGTCGAGCGTGCGTTTTACTATTGGAAAGGCAATAGTTTAGGTCAAGAAAACCATAGTCAAATTGAAAAGTTAAAAGTAAAAAAGTTATACGTCAAGCTATTTGAAGTCGATTATAGTGAAACTCGTGGCAATTTTCCATACGAGAAAAACAGACCAAGTGTTTATGATTTTAAAGAATTAGATTCGGTTAAAGTTGTGCCAACTATCTTTATTAAGAACGGAATTTTTCAGTATAATGACGAAAAGTCTTTGGACAAATTAGCCGATAATATTGTGTTTTTAATCAACAAATACAGTTCATCTGTTGACTATTCAGGAAAAAAGGAACAAATCTTTACTTATGACGAAATTCAAATTGATTGTGATTGGACAAAGTCAACGAAAGACAAATACTTTTATTTGCTAAAGAAAATTAAAGCACTTTCCCAAAAAGAATTGAGTTGTACATTACGATTATATCCGTATAAATATCAAGATATTATGGGAATTCCGCCAGTTGATAAAGCTACTTTAATGTGTTATAACTTAATCAAACCATTATCACAAAAAGACAAAAATTCCATTCTAGATATTGATGAATTAAAAAAATATTTGAACCAAAAGAAATCGTATCCATTGCATTTGGATATTGCATTGCCAACGTTTTATTGGACACAATTGTATCAAAATAATCGTTTCATGGAATTGATAAACTTGAGTACTAACGAAGTAAAAAGTTTTGCTAAAAACGTGAAACCGCTTTGGTATCAAGTAGAAAAAGACACTAGTATCAACTATCAAACCTATTTGAAAGTTGGCGACCAATTAAAATGTGAAGATGTTTCTGTAAGTACTATTCAAGAAGCAATTTCAATTATAAAAAAGAATGTAAGCTTTGACAAGAACACCACAATAAGTTTATTTGATTTAGACAGCAGCACTTTTAAACAATATTCTAATGAAGAAATATCTAGTTTTTACGACGCTTTTACTAAGTAGTTTTAGTAACGTTTTTTCTTGTGGTTATTCGCCTTATGGTGAAGATATTCGATATTCACTTTTTTTGCCAGACTACTTTAAATATACCGACTTCATGGCATTCAATTATAATACTCAATTGTTTGGTTTTGATTATGAATATCAAAATCAATATGAGTCTAATGTGGAAGATTGGTATAATTTCACACAGAAAAAAGTATCTATAGAAGATATAAACGAGTGTTTGAATACGTTAAAATTGACTGATATTACTAGTAATTCTCAGAATAAGTTTCTGCAATATTTATACAAAAACAAATTAAACAATGTTCTTCAATATCTTATCATCGCCAAACAATGTGAAGATGTAAACAATTTTGAATATGATGATCCGTGGGAAAGAGGTGAAACAAAAAGAGTTGCTATTACGCCTTTTTTCAACAAGTTACAGCAACTAATCGATAAAGAAAAGAGTAATTATTTGAAACGAAAATATGCTTTTCTAACCATTAGAACTGCCTATTATAACGGAAACCGAAATCTAATAAATACACTTTTTGAAAAGCATTTTGCTCAAGGCAAAAAAGATTATCTCTACTATTGGGCTTTGTATTTTAATGCATTTCAAAATGAAAATGCTAGTGTTGATATCGCTAACATTATGGCTTATTCTCCCGAAAAAAAATATGCGGCTTACTATTATTTTCATGACCAATTTAATCTTGAAAATGCTTTAGCTCACGCAAAATCAAATCAAGAGATTGCCAACATTTATGCTTATGCATCGGTGCAAAGAATTGAACCTAATTTAGATTATCTAAAAAATATTTATCAAAATAGTAACCAATCAAGAATTTTAGATTTTTTACTTCTTAGAGAAATCAACAAAATAGAAGATTGGATTTATACGCCTTATTACACTAACTATTTGCCATCTATTGAGTTTTCTAACTATTGGTGGAACGAAAATCAAGATATTGTTTACTCTACAGAAAAACTTCGTGAGCGTTCAGAAAAAGATAGAATGTATGCCAAGCAAGTTTTGGATTTTGTGAACTCGGTTGATTATTCCAAAATTAAAGACATTTCGCTATGGAAAGCTGCACAAATTCAATTGCTTTTTATGACAAAAGACTATCAAACTTGTTTGAATAAAATTAAGGCATTTGAAAAACAATTTTCAGATGAAAAAGTCTTTGCTCAAATTGAAAAAATAAAAGCGTTGTGCATTATTTCCAATCAAGAAGTAGGCAAAGCAATCATTAAAGAAGAAGCCAAACCAATCATACTAAAATACTTAAATGACGAGCGATTCTTGTTTTCGTTAGGCAGAGAATTAGAGTTTAGAAATAATCTTCCTGATGCCATGGCGTTGATAGCGCATGGAAATCAAAAAGTTGATAATTATTATGGAGATTATTATACAAATTCTGTGGAATGGCAAGGCAATCGATTGAAAAATTCAGGAAACCTAAAATATTTTTATGAGTATTTTGATTATCTCGATTTTGTTTACAGTGCCAATGAAATGCAAATTGTAATCAATAAATTAAACACAAAAATAGACGATGATTTTAGCAAAACGATTTATAGTCAATTATTGAAAGACAAAAATTACCTAATCGATTTATTAGGAACAAAATACATTCGTGAAAATAGATTGGTTCAAGCCGAAAGAACCTTCAAATCATTAGGAAATAAATATTGGAATGAAAATTATAATTCTTGGGAAAGAGATAATTATGATGATTATTACACGTTTGATCAAAATCCATTTTATGATTTGAAATACACGGAAAGTTTTATTTCAAATAGAGAAAAATTTGTAGTTAATAAATTATCGGTTACGCAGCATTTGATTAAATATTTGAATATTGCCAATAATCCAAAAACGAAAAACCGAGATTACTATTATTTCTTGGTTGCCAATTGTTATTTGAGTATGACACAATATGGAAATTCCTGGATGATGCGACGTTACAATTCAACTACAGATTTTAACGGAGGTAATAACGAATCGTATATAGATGAAATTGAATACCGAAACGGAAATTTAGCTCAAAAATATTATCATTTGGCATTTGAAAACGCAAAGACAGTAAAGTTTAAAGCATTATGCCTTCGAATGGAAGATTATGCAAAAGACAATGTTATGAGTGATTACCCGAAACTAAAATCCGCTTATCCCGATTATTTTAACGATTTATCCAGTTGTGATAATCTTGAGGACTATTTCAAAGCCCGACGATAACAAAAAACTCCGAAAATTATTCGGAGTTTTTTGTTGCTTTTTTATTTCGTCTGCCATACCATATCATAAATCCTGTTAAGGGAAGCGAAGCACAAACTAAGCTTAATAGCAAAGCAATTATTTTGCTCCAAATGCCAAATATTGCTCCAATGTGAATGTCATAATTGGCAGCAATGGCTTTTTCACCCAAGTTTTTGTCTTTGTGCGAATGAATGTGCAAAAGTTCTCCAGAATTTTCATCAAAAATCAAACTGTGATTTATGTGATAGGAATAGGAGAGTTGTTTCACAAAAACATCATAGTTAGGATGTTCATGATCGTCAATATGTTCATAACCAAAATCCAAACTGTATTGAAACGCATCGGGATACAATTCTTCTACTTTTTTACCAATTTTGTCCAACGTATGTTCATTTCTCATCTCGATAGGTGCTTTGGTTTTAATGTGTGAAAAATCAGGATAAGTGCTACTACCGCCTGAGAAAATAAAATATAAAATGGCTTGAATAAAAAAGAAAGCATAAAATAATCCTGTGAAAGCAGACACAAATGCTAACGATGAAGCATAAAATCCTAAAACATTGTGCAAATCATAGTTTTTTCGTTTCCAGTTTTTTACTTTTTTCCAGTCGAATGACAAGCGTTGTTTTCTAGCTTTTTTGTTTTTTGGCCACCAAAGAATTATTCCTGAAATCAACATGAAAAGGAAAATCAACGTTGGAATTCCGCAAACATAAGTTCCCCATTCGGTATTCAACATAAAACTGAAATGAATGGATTTTATAATGTTGAAAAAATCAGTGGTTTCATCATAAACACCTTTGATTTCGCCAGTAAACGGATTAACATAAACCGATTTGTAAACCACATATTCATCATAGAAATTCCATCCTTTTGGATTGTGTTCATAATAATAGAAAATGTAGCTTCGGCTTTTATCCATTGGAATTGTAGCCCAATGAATTGGATATTTTTCTTTGGTAAACGCATCCACTTTTTGTTCTAAAACTTTTAGCGAAAGCGGTGTTTTTGAAGCGATTTTTTTTTCGTTGTGAAAAATTGCTTCTTTTCTAATTGAATTCGTTATTTCTTCCTGAAAAACATAAATCGCTCCAGTTATAGAAATAATAAATACAATCAATCCAGTTGATAATCCTAACCAAAGGTGTAATTTTCCAATTGCTTTTTTGAAACCGTTTTTTTTCATCTAAAAAGTATAAAAACTCCTCACGCTAATGAGGAGTTTTGTTAAACAAACAAAATAATCCAAACCTTAACCTAGTTAAAACTTGTACGTTAATCCAGCAATCAAACTTCTCAAGCGTTGTGGCGTGACAGTTGACCAACCTGAATAATATTTTTCATTAAAAAGATTATTAACCTTTAATGTAATGTTGAATTTATCAGTATTATAATTCAATGCAGAATTTAAGATGGTATAATCTGGTAAAGTAAAACTTCCAATTCCTTTTCTGTGTAATACATTAAATTCACTAGCATGATTTCCACCAAATCCAATTCCAAAACCTTTTAAACTTCCATCAGTAAAAGCATAACTTGCCCAAAGATTAACCAAAGCTCTTGGTCCAGCTTCTTCTGGTCTAAAGCCAATGTAGGTATCGTCTAATTCATCTTTTACGACTTCGCTATCATTGTAACTATAACCAGCAATTATGTTCAACCCTTTAATTGGATTGGCTGTAAAACTAATTTCAACACCATTACTGTTTACTTCACCACCTTGACGGAAAGTAGTGAAAGCAGCATCCGACATTACTTTGTCTTTTACATCAATGTTATAATAACTAATGGTTGCAGAAATAATGTCTTTGTATAAATTTGTTTTTAAACCAAATTCATATTGATTGGCGTGTTCTGGTTTAAAATTGGAATAGGTATTGTCTAGTTGTAATGTTGGAGCATTATTTTTAAAACCGTTCATATAGTTACCAAAAACGGAAACTTTGTTTTGAATGATTTGATAAACAGCTCCAAATTTTGGAGAAACCGTTGTTTGATTATAACTTTTGCCAGTTTTACTGATGAATTTATCAACTCTAACACTTGCCATAACCGATAATTTATCAGTAATATTTAATACATCTGAAACATAAGCACTAATAACCTCATTTTCTGACGTAGTATTTCCAGCATAGGAATTAGCTAATAAATTATCCACACCGGAACTAGATAAAACACCGGTATCTTCTCCTGTAGATAATGTAACTATTCCGTTTCCTAACCAACCCGCATTTCCATTTCTTTGATTTAGGTTTAAATAATCAATTCCAACAACCATTCGGTTTCTTAAATTTCCAATTTTGAAATCTCCAATAAAGTTTTGTTGAAAATCGGTTCCTTGCGTTTGCGAATTGGCTTTTGAAATAAAACGATAAAAATCATCACCATTTCCAGCATCATATAAATAGTGATAAAAACCATTTGTTTTAGCACTACTTCTTGATAAAACGGTTTGTGAAGTCCATTTTTCTGATATTTTATAGAACATTTGCGCTTGCATATTGAATGTTGGATTACTCATAGTCAACTCATTTGAAGTAAATGAATTGTTATAGTTTTTTTCAAATAAATCCATTGAATTGAAAGAAAGTAAAACACCTCTGTTTAAGAAAATCATCGGAGCATTTGCAGAAGTT
The DNA here is from genome assembly GCF_004362665.1 of Flavobacterium dankookense. Lineage (GTDB taxonomy): Bacteria > Bacteroidota > Bacteroidia > Flavobacteriales > Flavobacteriaceae > Flavobacterium > Flavobacterium dankookense. Next base: position 84,854 of record NZ_SNXR01000016.1, read on the forward strand.
CTATTGGTAAATTCAGTATTAATCAAGAACGAAAGCTTATCATTCACTTTGTAACTTAAAGATGGTGCGACAAAAAACGATTTAGAAAAACCAGCATCTTGAAACGAATCTTCATTTTGATGAGCCGAAGTAACTCTAAGCGAAACATCTTTATTCAAAGGAATATTTACATCGGCAGTAATTCGGTCTAAACCATACGTTCCTGAATTATAACTAATTTCTCCGCCAAAGGTTGAATACGGCTTTTTAGTCACAACATTGATTAATCCACCATACGATATCAAACTACTTCCAAACAACGTTCCCGATGGACCTTTGATTACTTCAATATTATCAACATTTATTGGATCAATACTTCCGTTGTTAATTCCTGGTAAACCGTTTATCATCGTTGGTTGAACTGAAAAACCACGCATTGAATAATATTCAGCACCATCGCCACCACGACCAGTTGATTCCCAAAGACGAGTAATTCCAGTTGCATTTTTTAACGCATCATTAAAATTAGTAACGACTTGTTCTTTCATTAATTCACTAGTAATCGTGTTATAAACTTGTGGATTTTCAATATTGTTTAAAGGCATTCTTGAAACGGTTGTACTTTTTTCTCTTTTGTACTTGTATTTGTTTTTGATTTCAACTTCTTTTAACGAATTGACGGTATCTTTTTTTGTTTCTTGTGCCAATATTGATACTGAAAAGAATAGTGAAACGGTTGTAATTATTATTTTTCTCATTATTTATTTAGATTAATTAAAAATAGTGACGCAAATATATATCGTTCGATATTTAATCACAAAATTTATTTAGACTTAATTTAAATAAAATAATTATTTAACTGATTATGTATTGATTAAAAATAAAAAAACCTCACATTTAGTGAGGTTAGAACAAAAATATAGAAAGAATAATAGCTATTTTTTCTTCATCGGATAACTTTCAGATGATGATTTTCCTTGTTGTTTTCCAGAAATAGTTGCAACAAGATTGGTTTCATTTACTTTTTTATAAACAATTTTTTGAGGATAATCATGTTTTGGATTTTCAAAAGCAAATTCATTTTCGATTTTACTTTCCATCATTTTAAACTCAACTGGTTTATCATCATTTTGACCTTTTACCGTTGGTATGTAAAGTAAATTTTCTCCTTTTTGAGTAAGAACAATATCTTCAGAGTGAAGTGTGTCTTTTTCATTGATAAAAAGCGTTTTACCAATAAAAGTACTGTCGTTCGCTTTTGTCCAACTTTCCGTTAAAACTCCTTCGGGCATTTTATTTTCCCATTCGCCAACAAGCCAAGACATTTTTTCAAGTTCATCAAATTTTTTCTCTGATTTATTTTGACATGAGATAAAAACAACAACAACAGCAAGGATAACTACATTTTTCATAATATGATTTTTAATGTGATACAATACTAAGAAAATTAACTTTACAATTGAAGCAAAAAGTTGTATTTTTGCACTCTTAAAAATAGAAAGACAATACAATGTTAGAAAGATTACAATATGTAAAACAACGTTTCGACGAGATTTCGGATTTGATTATTCAACCCGATGTTATTGCCGATCAAAAACGTTATGTACAATTAAATCAAGAATATAAAGGATTAAAAGCGTTGATGGAAAAACGCGAGGAATTGATTAATGTTACCGGAAATATCAATGAAGCTAACGAAATTCTTGCCGATGGTTCTGATGCAGAAATGGTAGAAATGGCAAAAATGCAATTAGACGAAGCCAAAGAACGTTTACCAGAACTTGAAGAAGAAATCAAATTCATGTTGATACCAAAAGATCCAGAAGATGCTAAAAACGTAATGGTTGAAATTCGTGCTGGAACTGGTGGCGACGAAGCTTCTATTTTTGCTGGAGATTTATTCAGAATGTACACCAAATACTGTGAAGCTCGCGGTTGGAGAACATCGGTTGTCGATATGAACGAAGGAACTTCTGGAGGTTTCAAAGAGGTAATTTTTGAAGTAACTGGCGAAGACGTTTATGGAACATTAAAGTTTGAAGCTGGAGTTCACCGTGTGCAACGTGTGCCACAAACCGAAACCCAAGGTCGTGTTCACACTTCGGCAGCAACGGTTATGGTTTTACCAGAAGCTGAAGAATTTGATGTACATATCGATATGAACGATGTTCGTGTTGACTTTTTCTGTTCTTCTGGTCCAGGTGGACAATCCGTTAACACAACAAAGTCAGCGGTTCGTTTGACACACATTCCAACAGGTTTGGTCGCACAATGTCAAGATCAAAAATCGCAACATAAAAATAAAGACAAAGCTTTTACGGTTTTACGTTCAAGATTATACGAACAAGAATTGGCGAAAAAACAAGCCGAAGATGCAACAAAACGTACATCTCAAGTAAGTTCTGGAGATCGTTCTGCAAAAATCCGTACTTATAACTATGCACAAGGTCGTGTAACTGATCACAGAATTGGTATGGATATTTTTGATATGGATGGCGTAATGAATGGTAAAATCCAAAAACTAGTTGATGAACTTCAGTTGGTTAACAACATGGAAAAACTAAAAGAAAGCGAAGTTTTTTAAAGTGAAACTTATGAAAAATAAAGTTGCATTATGTTTTATACTATTCTATTTTCAAATAGTAAATTGTCAGTACGGTCAACTTGACTTTACTTTCAATAATAACGGAAGCATTCGTTCATCAATAGGACAAAATAGTTCTGCAAGACAGATTTTATTTCAACCTGAAGGTAAAATACTTTTTTTGGGTAGTTCAGACGATAGTGGTATTAGTTTTGGAAATAGTTATGTAGGCATTTCTAGATTGTTAGAAAATGGAAATTTTGACACTACTTTTGGAACTAATGGTTTTATGAGGTTTTCATTAAATAATGCATCTTATACATTCTTTTCTGGAATAACACCTGATGATAATGGTAATCTTTTTTTACGAACACGTTATCTCAACTCTTCACTTACGAAAATGTCATCAGATTTTGTAATTGATACCACATTTGGAACAAATGGTACAATATTAATTAGTTTTGGAACAGAATATTATAGTTCAAGAATTGAATTTTTGCCTGATGGAAGTTTTCTCGCTATTGGAAATACAAAGCTTACTTCATCAAGTCCGTATAGTACTGTGGTAAGGAAATATAATGCTATTGGTCAGCAAGATATGACTTTTGGACTTAATGGTACAAGAGTATTTAGTTTAGATAATATTCCATCCAATCGTTATGGTGGAAGATTAATAAACTTACCAGATGAAAAATACGCCGTTATTGGAACATATTTATATACAGATAATAATAATGTTCAAAGAGAAAATTTATTTATAAAAAAATTTAATGCAGACGGTACAGTAGTAAATACTTTTGGCAATAACGGTACTGTTTTATCATCCGAGGTTTCAATTTCTTTCATTAACCAAATTGACGAAAATGGAACAATAACAATATATGGAGACGGAACAACAACCTATTTAAATTCCCCAACAGTTTACATAAAAAAAATTAAATTTGATGTAAATGGAAATTTAATCAATCAACCTGCAACGTTATTTTTTCCAGATATACCAAATAGAAGGATATATGATGTAATTCTTCAAAGTGATCAAAAATTAATCATTGCAGGTGATTATATTGAAAATACTCCCATAAATGGTGCAAATAGTTTTGTGTGTAGATTTTTAAGTGATGGTTCACTAGATGATACTTTTGCTAATAACGGACAATTTTTGAGAGCATTTGGTAACGGTAACGAGGCTATAAACAAAGTCGCTCAAGCACCAGATGGAAAAATTGTTTTTGCAGGTCAAATAATTAGTAATCCAGGAACAGAATTTCTTATGGGAAGATTAACGTCAGGAATTGACTTAGGAGTTGTAAATTTTAATCAGAAGGACATAGTTAAATTATATCCTAATCCTATTGAGAATCTAGCAACATTGAATTTTGAGTTGAATGAAACAAATAAAATTACTTTGCGTTTGCATGATTTGAATGGTAGAATTATCACTACTTTTTTTGATAATGAAATAAAGGAAAAGGGTAGTCATACTATTGAATTAAATATAGAAAATAATATTAAAGGAGTTTTTCTTCTAGTTCTCTCTGACAATCTTGGTAATTCGCATTCAACGAAAGTAATTATTGAGTAGGGTAATTTTTGTTTTCTCATAATTATTTTAAAGTGATACTATAAAACAAATGATACTATCTTTTTAAGATTAAATAAATGACAACACAACAACTAACCCAACAAATCCAACAAAAAAAATCATTTCTCTGCATCGGATTAGATGTCGATGTAACTAAAATTCCACAACATTTACTCGAACTAGAAGATCCAATTTTTGAATTCAATAAAGCCATTATAGATGCTACACATGATTTATGCGTTTCCTATAAACCAAACACAGCTTTCTATGAAGCTTATGGATTAAAAGGTTGGCAATCGCTCGAAAAAACAATTAATTACATCAACCAAAACCACCCAGAAATTTTCACCATTGCCGATGCAAAACGCGGTGATATTGGAAATACTTCCTCCATGTATGCTAAAGCATTTTTAGAAGATTTGAATTTTGACAGCGTAACCGTTGCGCCATATATGGGCAAAGATTCTGTAGAACCATTTTTAGCTTTTGAAAATAAACACACTATTTTGTTAGCCTTAACTTCCAATGAAGGTGCGTTTGATTTTCAAACAAAACTTTCCGGAGGAAAAGAATTGTATAAAACCGTCATTGAGACTTCCAAAACTTGGAAAAACTCCGAAAATCTAATGTATGTCGTTGGAGCAACTAAAGCTGAATATTTTACCGAAATCCGTAAAATAGTTCCCGATAGTTTTTTACTTGTTCCAGGCGTTGGTGCACAAGGCGGAAGTTTACAAGAAGTTTGTAAATTCGGAATAAACTCCAATGTTGGTTTACTAATCAATTCTTCTCGCGGAATTATTTATGCTTCTAATGGAACAGATTTTGCCCGAAAGGCTAGGGAAGAAGCACTGAAAATTAAATCTGAGATGGAAGTTATATTAATGAAAAACAATTGATTGCCTATTCAATATATACAAACGAAAACACCAATCAATGGGTAACATTTGTTCATGGTGCAGGTGGAAGTTCTTCTATTTGGTTCAAACAAATTAGAGAATTTCAAAAGCATTTCAACGTTTTGTTACTAGATTTAAGAGGTCATGGCAACTCTAATTCCCAAATCAAAAACGCATTCAAGCATAAATATACTTTTCAATCTATTGCTAACGATGTTGTAGAAGTATTAGATCATTTAAAGATAAAAACATCTCATTTTGTTGGGATTTCTCTCGGAACAATAATCATTAGACAGTTAGCCGAAGAAAATCCTTCTCGTGTTCAAACCATGATTTTGGGCGGAGCAATTCTTAAAATGAATTTTCGCTCTCAAATATTAATGCGTTTAGGCAATGTTTTTAAATACATTTTGCCCTATTTGGTTTTGTATCGATTTTTTGCTTTTGTGATTATGCCTAATAAAAATCACAAACAATCAAGAATACTATTTATAAATGAAGCAAAGAAATTATATCAAAAAGAATTCATTCGATGGTTCAAACTCACCGCTGAAATTAATCCAATCCTAAAATGGTTTCGCCAACAGGAACTTAATATTCCCACTTTTTATGTCATGGGTGAAGAAGATTATATGTTTTTACCAACAGTCAAAAAAGTGGTAGAAAAGCATTATTTATCTTCTCAATTATTTGTAATTAAAAAATGTGGACATGTTGTTAATGTGGAACAAGCTACCGTTTTTAATCAAAAAGTAATTGCATTTTTACTACGTAACAAAGGCGTTTAGTTTTGATAAACTTTGAAGTGTAAATTTCTTTATTAGATTGAATTTTAATAACATAAACACTTTTACTTAAACTCGATAAATCAATAGTTTTTTGTTTGGCATTGACAGCAAATGTTTTTAATTCCTGACCAATAACCGAATAAATTTTTGCTTGATTTCCAACTAAATTATCTTCTATTTGAATTGTCAATTGCAACCCGTTTTTCCGTGAGTTACAGCATTTAAAATACAAAAATAAATGGAAGAAATTCTGATAGTAAACTTTACAAATTAGAACTTAATAATTTTTTCTGTTTTAGTTTCACCAGTTTCAGATTTAATTTTCAATAGATAAATCCCGCTATTCAATTCCGCTATTGAAATTATTTTTGAATTGTTGGTATATCTTTTAATTTCTTTTCCTTGTAAATCGTAAATAGATTTTTCAAGAATATCAAATGATGTTGTTATAAATATTTGATTATTGGCAGGATTTGGATAAATGCTAAAATCAAAAGGTTCAAACATCTCATTGTTTAAAATAGTTGTTGCAACTATTCCAATACTCGGATTCAAATAAGTTCCACTTCCAGTAGTTTCAAGTTTAATGGCTTTTACTAAATAATATCTTATCACATCGGTCAAATCACCATCATTATAAAATAAATTTGTTGTTGGTGTTGAAGTTAATCTTTCAAAAGGACCAAATTCGGTATAACTTCTATAAACGTGATAACCAATAATATCTGTGTCTGTTGATTGTAACCAACTTATAGAGTGACCATTTGAAAAAGAAACTTGAACATTTGTTGGTGGTTTCACTTGATTTAACCTCAATGTTGGATCTCCATGGTATTGAAAATGCGTACGATTCCAATAATCAGGTGTGTCATATTGTTGTGATGGTTTTTGATATAAAGAATTAGTTTGACTGTGATCCATAATTCGTTTACAACTCCAACCCATTGTTTCTCCCATTCCAGGTTGATGAAAAATATTAATTCCAGTTGTGGTATAAATCAACCCTAAACATTTTGTGTTTTGAGCTAAAAGATCTCTTATTTTTCCATAAGCACCTAGTGTAAAAGGTTCGTCCCAAAATCCCCAATAACTTTGATCGCTAGAAAAAATGGTAGTATTCATTCCATAGGTTTGCCATTGATAAGTATCAGGAACTTGTATATTTTGCATAAATATTTGGTAAGGACCATTTTGTTCAACCCATTGAGGAAAAGGTTGATTTCCTGAATAAAAATCAACATTTTCGGCTTTAGAAATTGGAATGAGACTTCTGTACGAACCATCATTAGAGTTATCATATCCAAAATGGAAAGCGGTTTTGTTTCCCATATCAAAACCATCAGCAACAATTCTATAATTATGCAATCGATTTAAGTAATTTCGGAGTAGGTTTTCTTCATTAATCGAGCTTCCCGCAATATCAGCAAAATCAACTCTTCCAAAAGCCATTTCTAAGGAAGACGGAATATAATCTTGATCCCATTTTAGATCATTTGGTAAATTTATGGCTTTAACATCAATGTTTCCGGGGTTGTAAGTGGCTGCATCAGTGTAAACACCATCAATATCAGCATAAAAACAATCGGCACCACGAGCTCCTTTATTTTCGTCGTGTTCATCTGGTGCAGATTCTCCTTGACCCGAACGTGCTATCGGAATATGACCAAGTAAAAATAAATGACTTGGTTTGTCATTTATTGGCGAATTATTGTAAGCCGCAATAATTGCATTTTTTACAGTAATTATGCTGTTTTCTGTTTCCCATGTTGTGGCTCGTGGTACATATATTTCAATAACAAACCAACCTTCATTAGTTAGATCATGCTTCAATTGTAAAATTTCAGCAGCTAAACTTGTTTCAAAAGAAGTATCAATTACCAAAATCATTCTTCCTTTATAATTGGATTGATCATATCGTAAGCAAGCGGTAACGTAACCTGTTGCAACATCGGTTCCAGTGTTTCTAGAAACTTGATATTCATAGGATTGGCCAACAGTTGCTGTATTGTCAAACCAAGTTGCTGACACTGGATAGTTTGAAACCATTGTTGTCCAGTCTAAATTTGAACCATTTATTGGTCTTCTTTTTATAGTGTAGTTTTCTGATGTATTGTATATATTTTCGAGTAAGTTCAAAGTAATTCCTGCTGGAGTTTCACTTGCCGTTGCAGAAATCAAACAAACTCTTCTTCCGTTAGTGTTGAAATTATAATCGAAATTAAATTGTCCGTATATTTGACTGGTGAAAATAAAGACAAATAAAAGTATATTTTTTTTCATACGTTATCAATTTTGTACTATAAATTTAATACATCTATTGTTTCGATAGTATTAATTAACATTTGTTGAATCTTTTAAAGAATGAAAATCTATATTGACCAAATTGGAAATCATCATGTTTTTGAAACAACACCAAAGCGAATTGTTTCTCTAGTTCCATCACAAACCGAATTATTATATGATTTAGGTCTAGAAGAGAGTATTGTAGGCATCACAAAATTTTGCGTTCATCCGTTTCATTTTAAGTCCACAAAAAAAATTATTGGTGGCACGAAAAAAGTACATTTTGAAAAAATAAGATTGCTTCAACCCGATATTATTATTGCCAATAAAGAAGAAAATATAATTGAAATAGTTGAAGAATTGTCAAAAATTTGTCCGGTTTGGGTAACTGATATCATTACTATTGAAGACAATCTACAAATGATTACCGATTTTGGTGCATTATTCAATAAGCGAACGGAATCTCAAAAATGGATGGATAAAATCAACTTTGCTCGGAATGATTTCAATCATTTTATGAAAGACAAATCGATACAAAAGGTAGCTTATTTTATTTGGGCAAATCCTTATATGGTTGCTGGTGGAGACACTTTCATCAATGAAATGTTGAAGTTGAATAAATTTGAAAATATTTATGATAATAATCCAAAGTATGAAGGTCGTTATCCAGAAGTTGTAGTTCAAAAAATGCGAATTCAAGGCGATCCTGATTTGGTATTGCTTTCATCAGAACCTTTTCCTTTTACCGATGAACATGCGTTTGAATTGGGAAGACATACACATCATGCGAAAACTGTTTTTGTTGACGGCGAAATTTTTTCTTGGTATGGAAGTAGAATTATTAAAGCTTTTGATTATTTCAAGATAATGCACCAAAAAATTGCATAAAAAAACCAGTGCCGTTCAAAACACTGGATTTTTTTTAACTAACCCTAACCAAAACGTGATAAAACCAATTTTCACATTACAAATTTACGTCATGTAGTTTGGTTTTAATGTTAAGGATATGTTATTCTTATGTTATTGATTTCTAAATTTTTAGAAATTATTTTTTGTCTTGTAAAGCAAACACTTTTTTCAATAAATCTGAAGATCTTGAATTTAAGTTGGTTCTAATGCTTTTTTCTTCAACAGCTATCATTTTAAAAACACCTTCAAGCGCTTTGTTTGTTGTATAATCCGTTAAGTCCGGATTTACTTTTTTAACTAATGGAATGGTATTGTATTTTTTAATAATATTTGCCCAAACTTTATCGGCTCCAACTTTAGTAAATGAATTTTTAATTACTGGATTGAACTTTGCATATAAAGCTGTTGTAGTTGAATTTTGCAAATAACTAGTAGCAGCTGTTTCATTGCCCATCAAAATATTTTTAGCATCGCTAAAACTCATTCCTTTAATGGCATCAACGAAAATAGGAGTAGACTCTTTTACAGCATCTTCGGCAGCACGATTTAAAACTAATAATCCTTCATCGGCTAATTTCCCTAAACCTATTTTTCGCAACGAACTGTCAACTTTTTTCAGTTCCTCTGGCAACAATATTTTTACCATTTCATTTTTATAAAATCCGTCTGTAGCAGTAAGTTTTGACACTTGTTTTGAAATTCCATTGTTCAACGCCTCTTTCAATCCACCCGAAATATCCAAGCCTTGTGTCTGTCCCATATTTGGCAATTGATTGGCAACTTGTTGTAATTCAGCACAACTTAAAAAAATAAAGCAACCCAATAATAATAAATAATTTTTCATGTTTTAACTCTTTTTAGAATAATAAATCTTTTGCAAGATAAGCCAAAAATTATGCCAATTATTCTTCGAATAATTTTTAATAAAATCGTAAATTGCGCACTCAAAATTATCATATTCACAATATGGAAGCACAAATACCTTATATTCCTAAAAATAAAGTTCGAATTGTTACTGCTGCATCACTTTTTGACGGACATGATGCCGCTATCAATATTATGCGTCGTATCATTCAAGCCACAGGTGTAGAAGTAATTCACCTTGGACACGACAGAAGCGTGGAAGAAGTAGTTAATACTGCTATTCAAGAAGATGCAAATGCTATTGCGATGACTTCCTATCAAGGTGGTCATAATGAGTATTTTAAATACATGTATGATTTGCTTAAAGAAAAAGGTGCAGGTCATATCAAAATATTTGGCGGTGGCGGTGGCGTTATACTTCCATCTGAAATTGCTGAACTACAAGAATATGGTATTACTAGAATTTATTCTCCTGATGATGGTCGCGCCATGGGTTTACAAGGAATGATTAACGATTTAGTAAAACAATCTGATTATCCTGTTGGAGATGTTCTTAATGGTGAAATCAATCATTTGGAAGAGAAAAATCCAACATCAATTGCTCGTGTGATTTCTTCTGCAGAGAATTTTCCGGATGTAGCCAAAGAAACTCTTGATGCTATTCATAAAAAGAATGAAACATCAAAAATTCCAGTTTTAGGAATTACCGGAACTGGTGGTGCAGGAAAATCATCGTTAGTAGATGAATTAGTTCGTCGTTTTCTAATCGATTTCCCAGAGAAAACTATCGGATTAATTTCTGTAGATCCATCCAAACGAAAAACTGGCGGCGCATTATTAGGTGACAGAATTCGTATGAATGCTATTAATAATCCAAGAGTTTATATGCGCTCGTTAGCAACTCGTCAATCGAATTTAGCGTTGTCTAAATATGTAAACGAAGCTATTCAAGTATTGAAAGCTGCAAAATATGATATCATCATTTTGGAAACTTCTGGAATTGGACAATCCGATACTGAAATTATTGAGCATTCCGATGTTTCGTTATATGTAATGACACCCGAATTTGGTGCGGCAACTCAATTGGAAAAAATTGACATGCTTGATTTTGCCGATTTAGTTGCATTGAATAAATTTGATAAACGCGGCGCACTAGATGCATTACGAGATGTAAAGAAACAATACCAACGCAATCACAATCTTTGGGATGTAAATCCAGAGGAAATGCCAGTTGTTGGTACTATTGCTTCTCAATTTAATGATCCAGGAATGAATACGTTATACAAGCGTATTATGGATAAAATTGTAGAAAAAACAGGAGTTGATTTACATTCTACTTTTGAAATTACTCGTGAAATGAGCGAGAAAATCTTTGTAATTCCGCCACACAGAACACGTTATTTATCTGAAATTGCAGAGAACAATCGCAAGTATGATGAAACGGTTTTAACACAAGTAGAAGTTGCTCAAAAGCTTTATGGAATTTACAAAACTATTGAAAGTGTAAATAAAAAAGCGCCTAACTTTGACAAATCAGGAATTGATACTACTAGTTTGAATATCAATATTGATAACGGTGACTTCTTAAACTTATTGGTTAAGGAATTCGACCGCGTAAAAATGAACATCGATCCGTTCAATTGGGAAATAATAATCACTTGGAACGACAAAGTAAACAAATATAAAAATCCAGTGTACAGCTTTAAAGTGCGCGACAAGGAAATTAAAATCCAAACGCATACCGAAAGCTTATCGCATTCACAAATCCCGAAAGTGGCGTTGCCAAAATACCAAGCTTGGGGCGATATTTTGAAATGGAATTTACAAGAAAATGTACCTGGAGAATTTCCTTTTGCATCTGGACTGTATCCGTTTAAACGTGAAGGCGAAGATCCAAGTAGAATGTTTGCTGGCGAAGGTGGACCAGAACGTACTAACAAACGTTTTCATTATGTTTCTGCGGGTTTACCCGCAAAACGGTTATCAACCGCTTTTGATAGTGTAACATTATATGGAAATGATCCTGATTTGCGTCCAGATATTTATGGAAAAATTGGTAACGCTGGTGTTTCCATTTGTTGTTTAGACGATGCGAAGAAATTGTATTCCGGATTTGATTTAACCCATCCATTGACTTCGGTTTCAATGACGATTAATGGTCCGGCGCCAATGCTATTAGGATTTTTTATGAATGCGGCAATTGACCAAAGTTGCGAAAAATACATCATCGAAAATAATCTTCAAGTAGAAGTAGAAGAAAAAATAAACGAAATCTACAAGAAAAAAGGAATTCCAAGACCGAGATACAATGGCGAATTACCAAATGGCAACAACGGTTTAGGATTGATGCTTTTGGGCGTAACGGGTGATGAAGTTTTGCCAACAGAAGTATATAAAAATATAAAAATAAATACGCTAGCCCAAGTTCGTGGAACGGTTCAAGCGGATATTTTAAAAGAAGACCAAGCACAGAATACGTGTATTTTTTCTACTGAGTTTGCACTACGATTAATGGGCGATGTGCAAGAATATTTTATTCAAAAGAATGTTCGTAATTTCTATTCGGTTTCTATTTCGGGCTATCATATTGCTGAAGCAGGAGCAAACCCAATTACACAATTAGCGTTTACCTTAGCCAATGGTTTTACTTATGTAGAATATTATTTGAGCAGAGGAATGGACATCAATGACTTTGGTCCCAACTTGTCGTTTTTCTTCTCCAATGGTATCGATCCAGAATATGCTGTGATTGGACGTGTGGCAAGAAAGATTTGGGCAAAAGCCTTGAAAAATAAATACGGTGCCAACGAAAGAGCGCAGATGTTGAAATACCATATCCAAACGTCTGGTCGTTCGCTTCATGCGCAAGAAATTGATTTTAATGACATCCGAACTACGTTGCAAGCACTTTATGCTATTTATGACAACTGTAATTCGTTGCATACCAATGCTTATGACGAAGCGATTACTACACCAACCGAAGAAAGCGTTCGTCGTGCGATGGCAATTCAATTGATTATCAATAAAGAATTAGGTTTGGCTAAAAACGAAAACCCAATCCAAGGTTCGTTTATTATTGAAGAACTTACGGATTTGGTAGAAGAAGCTGTTTTGAAAGAATTCGACAAAATAACTGAACGTGGTGGCGTTCTTGGTGCTATGGAAACAATGTACCAGCGCAATCAAATTCAAGAGGAAAGCATGTATTATGAAATGCTGAAACACACTGGAGAGTTTCCTATTATTGGTGTAAATACGTTCTTGAGTTCGAAAGGTTCGCCAACGGTTTTACCAGCGGAAGTAATTCGTGCTACCGAAGAAGAGAAACAGTTCCAAATTCAAACGCTTGAAAACTTGCATAAAGCAAATGCTCATGTTGTTCAAGAACAATTGAATATTTTACAAGAAGCAGCCATCAACAACCAAAATATGTTTGAAAAATTAATGGACGCTACGAAGGTTTGCACGCTAGGACAGATTACAAGTGCGTTGTTTGAAGTTGGCGGACAATATAGAAGGAATATGTAGGTTATTTTTAGACTACTTAGATTAGTTAGACTTCTTAGATTGTTAGATTTTTAGACTTCTTAGATTTTTAGACTGGTTAGATTGGAGGATTGGTAAGAATGTTTTGAATTAAATTAAATAGGTTATGAAAAAAAGAATTTTATTACTCCTTTCCGTTTTTTGGGTTGCTATTAGTTGTTCTTCTTCAGATGATAATAGTACTACTGTAGATTCAAATATCTTAGTTGATGGTGTTGCATTTAATCCAACTAACTTTAGAGTTGATAACGGAAGTTCAAATGCTCTTGGCGTGTCCTCTTTAGTTTTTAGTCTAACTAAAGGAAGTATATATACTGCTAATTATGAGGCATTAGTTTTTACGATTGAATATCCATTAACTTCTAGTAGTTCTCCAAACGGCACTTATGAATTTGGTATCGGAGAAACTGCTACTACATTATTCGCAAATGGTTCTTATGCCAAAGGAACGAAGTTTTATAGTTTAGCTGGTTATTCCGTAAAAGTTACTGCATTGGGAGAAAGCAAGTATAAACTTGAGTTTCAAAATATAGAAGCAGTAAGTTTTCCTGATGGTTATGTAAAAATAGTTTCAGGTTATTGTGAAGGAGATTTTAATTAAAATTGTTTGATTTAAGAATAAAAAACCTCACATGACTGTGAGGTTTTTTTTTGCTTCTCAATACATTTTTGGCTTTAATGGTTTGTGTTTCTATTTATAGTTTTAGTGAGCCAAAAACACTCGAAGAGACGAAGTGGATTTACAATTTTTTTAGAAAAAAAAGACCTTTCATCACGAAAGGTCTTTTTAAATTATTTCAAACAATAGTATCTATTTGATAATCAATTTTTCAATCATTCCGTCAGTTGTTTTTAGAAGGTAAATTCCTTTTGGGTAATTCATTTCTAAAGTGGTTGTATTTTCTTTTTCGGTAACTCTTCTTCCTGTTACATCAAATAAACTAACCGAGACTTCTCTGTTGAAATAAACTTTTCCATCAATTACAGGATTTGGATAAACAACAAATGAATTTGGATTTCCAATAAAATCGTCATTGCCAAGTGTATCGTTTGTAATTTCATAGATACTCAACGTTGCGCTAATCTCATTTGCCATAACTACTAATCCTTTGTTAATTGGACTGTTAGTAGGAGCGATGTAAATAATACCTTCTGGTGCTAAATCACCTCCAACTGCAGTTGTAGTTCTACTGTTTTTATAAGAAACAAATACTGGAGCTAATGGATTTGTAATGTCATATGTCATTAAACCACCTGTTCTTTCTAAGGTAATAAACGTATACGTTGCACCATTGATTTGACCAACCGTAATTCCTTCTGGTTCTGGACCTTTATTATCGCTTCTGTTTTTTAAGTTATTGTTATCGTTGCTTGCGTTGAATAAAGCCTCAAAAGTTGGATCATTAGCCGTAATTTTTTCAAAATCATCACCACTGTCATACACTAATTGTCCTGTGGTTGTATTCCAAATACTAAACGAACGTGAACCAAAAACGTGAATTTCATCAAAATCGCCGTCATTATCGGTATCACCAGAAGCATTGGTTACTGTTAATCTTCCTAAATTGGAATTCTTTTTAAGCAAAGCAGCATTAGGGAAAACGCTTGAGTCTAAAGTATAAGCACTACTTCCTACGCGAACTTCTTCGGCTAAAGCATCATAATCTCTTGCATCACCTTCATTGGCAGTTACAAGATAAGTTGTTCCTGCAACAGTATAATTGGCAATAGCATCTGGCATATACATTCCTTTTATTGGCCAATTGCCCATGAATATCGCTCCAAATTGATCTGATGTATCTAATGAGTTTCCAGTTAAACTATGGTCTTTTAATCCTAATGGAGTAATAGCTGTGATTTGGTTTGAAACTAAATCAATTGTTGCCACAGCATTGTTTTCTTGCAATGTTACCCAAGCTTTTAAACCATCGTCTGCTACAGTAATATATTCTGGTTCAACGTCTTTTGAAACTGTTGCATTTACACCAAAAACTCTTAATCCGCTTGCTTTTAAAGTCGCTAATTGACTATCAAAAGCATTGAAATTTAAATTCGTAACATCCGATTGTTGCACGTTGTTAAATCCACCACTCACATTGATTATTGAAATACTTCCTTCTGGATCAATAGTATAATCGCTGTTTGGTTGTCCTTCGTTTGCTGTTAGCACTTTTGTTCCTTCTGGTGTGAACGTAATCATATCTGGTAAAACACCCGCTTCAACAACTGAACCCACTGTTCCGTTGGCATCCATGAAAACTACTTTTCCGTTACCGAAATTGGCACCTTCCACTGTTGCAACTAAAATTCCGTTTTTGAACGCAATACTTGTTCCTCCAATTCCATACGAAGACAAATCGATTGATTGTATGCTAGTGATAGCTGAAGGGTTTGAAAAGTCTAAAATTTCTACTTTTGAAGCGGTAGAATTCATCACAAATAAACGTTGTGTTACTGGATCGTGCGCTACGATTTCTGCTGAACCCGTTGCATCTACTAAATAGCTCGACAGGAAATTAATGTCTAAAGCATTTGAACCTACAGCTGCGTCCGTTTCGTCATCAAGGATATAAACTATGTTTTGTGAAATACCAGTAATGTTAGCTCCTGAAGCATTTGAAATGGCTAACACAAAGTATCTATCTCCATTAGCAACAGCATCATCGTTTAAAGTAACATTTACAGTTTGTGATGTACTTCCTATTGGGAAAGTTATCGTTTCATTAGTGTAAGTATATTCCGTTCCGTTAGTTGCTGTTCCTACATTCGAAACAATGGCAACATTAACGGTAACTATAGAAGCAGCAGCATTAGAAAGATTGATTGTTATTTGTGCAGTTCCATCATTTTCGTTAACAATCCTTGTTTCTGAAGCAAATGCAATATTAGAAGCCAAAACAGGAGTGAATGTTCCCGGCGAAGCTAAAACATTTAAACCTAACGATTGCCCAACTAAATTAGTAGCTGGAGCCCAATTGGTTCCGTCGTTTAAGTTTCCATTTGGATTTAATAATTCTAACGAAGGACCATTTCCGTCAGGTGATAAAGGCCAAGGCGACGCATCGTCATAAGAAACTTGACTGATTATAGCTCCAATTGAATTCAGGATTTGAAGGTTTTCACCACCGTTTCCAAGCGCATTACTAATTCCTTGTGGCATATCAATAAACGATACACCATAAAAAGCATCCGCGCTAGTTTTGTCTGTAGCTAATAATACTATACCACCAGCAGCAATTGATAATTCACTAAATTCAAAAGTGAAGTTGCTTTCGTCTTTTACTTTTATACCGCCTAATGCAATGGCAGAAGCCGAATTGTTATAGATTTCTATAAATTCCAATTGGTTTGAATTAGCCGAAGGTGCATTGTACATGATTTCAGTAATAAGCAATCCTGAAGTCAAGGTATTGTAATATAAACTTGGACTGACATAAGTAGGCGACAACGCATTGTTTGAAGCATCTTGAACATTGCTAACCGTTAGTTGATATGCACTTCCAATGGTAAAACCTGAATGTGTAAGTGTAACGGAATTCAAGGTAGCGTTATAAACCGCACTCGTAATAGTTAAACTTGGAGCAAAATCATAATTAGCAATCGTTTCAGCTGATGCTGGGTTTAAGCTTTCTGAAAATATCACTTCAACTGTATATTGAGTTAATACATTTACAATGGCGACCGTTGGAGCCGAAGTATCATTAGCCGAAAAAACAAATTGCGTACTATTGAAAGGTAAATCAGGAGTTGTGCTATTATTATGGTCGTCTGCAGCAGTATCTTCCACTTGCCAGTTGGCAGGATTGTTCAATTGCGATAAATAGCCGTTAGCGTTTAATCCGGTTCTAACTCCGTTGTAGTTGGCGATATCTGTACCTTCTGGTAAGACAATAGCGGTTGAACCCACTGTTAAACCTGAGTTGGTCAAATCGCCAAAACCTGTTGAAGAATTTGAAATAGCGGCTAACATCGTGCTAACTGTTCTAGGCGATGTTCCTAAAAAAGCAAACATGGCATCACTAGACGAAGAAAGTCCGCCAGCGTTATTCACCGTTATGCTTCCTATTGATGGTGTAATGGTTGCACTAATTGTGTTGATAGCAATAACAGTTCCTGCTGGAATAACCGTTGCGCCAGATGACCATGTGAAGTCGCCTTCGTCTGTGCCAAAACTGGTGCCATTCCATTCTGAATCACAAAAAATAATAGTTGTGTTTGCTGGGATTTCTTTAAAGGTTACAAAAGCGATATCATCATCGCCATCGGCATTGAACCCTACAAATGCAATGTCGCCAGTGGTAGTCAACTGCGCTTGCATCCATGAGGTCACTAAACATAGGAGTAGAGTAATTTTAATTTTCATAAGATAAGTATAATGTTGTTTGTGCAAACTTACCTTAGAAATGCATCTTAGTGTGTTATCTCAAAATCATGAATTTATGTTTAAAACATTATGCTAATGTGTTGAAATAATTAAGAGGTTAGAGAATTGTTATGAGGATAGATTGTTAGACTACTTAGACTTGTTAGATTGTTAGACTACTTAGACTTGTTAGATTGTTAGATTGTTAGATTTTTAGATTATTAGATTGTTGGCTTCTCGATACATTTTTGGCTTGGATGGTTTGTGTTTCTATTTATAGTTTTGGTGAGCCAAAAATACTCGAAGAGACGATGGATTGATGGGTTGTTAACTAGCGGAGCACTGAATTGACACTTTTGCCAAACAGTGTTATGTCATTGTTGTTTTTTTTTCGTCAGTTTTCATTTTCGTCTTGTTCAACATTTAAAATATGAAGTAGTCGGTGAATTATTGGTGAAAAGAATACAGCCGTTATACTTAAAAATGCAACTCCGCTATACAAAGCATAGATTGAAGAGAATATTTTTGCTGTAGGTGAAGTCATTTCTACAACTGGTCCCATACATGTCAAAATCATACAAAGCCATATGAAAACTGTCAAGCCAAGGGATTTGTCCAAAATAATGATTGCCAACCATGCCCAATAAAACGGAAAATACTACTAAACCATAGCAAATATTCCATAACTTCCAAGTCTATATAAGAAGTGAGTAAACGTTGTAACTTTCTGTCTTCGATTCTCTAATTTCATTTCTTTACTACTTTTAGGAATTAAACCTTAACACCAAATATATAACCCACTAATGCAGAAAGTACCATGGCTATTGTTCCCCAAATGGTAATTCTAATCACAGCTTTTTTTATGCTTGAACCACCTGTTTTGGCAGACGTTACGCCAAGTATTACAAGAAAGATAATCGTGAAACCATATAACCAATACTCCATACCTTTGACAGGTGCAAAAAGCACAATCAATAATGGTAGAACACCACCAACAGTAAACGATGCACCCGAAGCAAAAGCAGCTTGAATTGGATTGGATTGACTAATTTCGTTTATCCCTAATTCATCTCTAATATGAGTTCCTAGGGCATCTTTCTCGGTTAGTTCAATTGCAACTTGCATTGCAGTTTCTTTTTTCAATCCACGTTTCTCATAGATTTGCGCTAAAATGTTAAGTTCTTCTTCAGGCATTTCATTTAGCTCTTGTCTTTCTCGTTCAATATCTGATTTTTCGGTATCTGTTTGTGAACTTACTGAAACATATTCTCCTGCTGCCATAGATAGCGCACCAGCAACTAGTCCTGCAACAGTTGCTAATACAATCGGCTCTCTTGTTGAACTTGCTGCTGCAACTCCTATTGCAAGACTTGAAATTGAAATTATTCCATCATTTGCACCAAGAACAGCGGCTCTAAGCCAATTACTTCTGTGTATATAGTGGTTGTCTAAATAATTTTCTAAGGTTATCATTTTCTGTTGATATTAGCTGTTTTTTCAAATTAGAACTATCAGTTTTAATTTGTATTGGGTTGCGAATTTTGTAACTGCTTTTATATGTTAAAGATAAAGTTTTTTTGTGAAAAAATAGGCACAACTGTAGAAAAACCTACATAGGGTTTTTAACAAAGGCTATAGACTTTGAGTAGTTGTTTGTGGCTTTTCGATACATTTTTGGCTTGGATTTGTTAGACTACTTAGACTTTTAGGCTGTTAGATTATTTATTTCCTCTCAAATACCATTTTTCCGAATTCAAGTTTAAAAACAAGGAGTTTATCGTCAATTGAGTGGATTTCTGCGCTTTCGTCTTCGTTTTCACTAGAGATGTCGCTTTTTTGAATGATGGTTTTTCCGTCTTCGGAGATTTTGTATGTTCCGTTGATTTTGTTGGACTCAACGCCACTCTTGGTATTGGTAAAATTTCCATCAGGAGTAAAACATACTACTGTGTTTTTTGCATTCTTGTTTAATTCTTCTGCAAAATCGACTTGCTCACTGAATTGTAGTTCTTTGAATATCCAGCAACCTAGTATTTTTTCTGCATTACTATTTTGGGCTACTGATTTTAAATTGGTTAAGATGAAAAGAAGAAGGAATGTTATTTTTAGATTGTTCATGGTTGTATGTTTTACAGATTTTAGATTGGCTCAAAGGTTCTAAACTATGAATTGGTCTGACAAATGCTAAATCTTTATTAATTACTCAAATATATAAAAACAACAATCATAAATTAACTCCATTAATTATTTTCTTAAAAAACGCCATCGTTGACATAAAAGACGTCATCGATTACGTCAGCAACGTCAAATTTGGCATCAGTGACGTCAAATTTGACGTCAACAACGTCATCGTTGGCGTTCAGACCACTAAAATTGGGTAATAGTAGTATTAAAACTAAGAATTGACCTTTACAATTCTTAAACTTTTAATTTATTACTCTTTAGTTAAAAATTCGTAACAGATTGGTTTTCCGTTTTATTCTGCTGTGCCTTTCGCATCGTCTCTAAATTTTTTCAATATCGCTTTGCGTAGCGCTAAACTTGCTGCTTTTTTGGCTTTGGCTTTGTCTTGTGCTTTGTGCAACTTATCGTTGTGTGCCTTGATGTTCTTTTCGTTATTTCGTCCCATGGTGTGTTGAATTATTTTTCAAAAATAGTGTTAATTTTAAAAGAACTGTTATTTTCCCTTCCTATAAAATATGCTATATTTGGCGTTTGAATAAAAGAATACAACCTAACTTTTTATATTATGAAATTACTAGAAGGAAAAGTAGCCATTATCACTGGCGCAAGTAGAGGAATAGGTAGCGGAATAGCTAAGACTTTTGCAGAACACGGAGCGAATGTTGCTTTTACATACAGTTCATCTGCCGAAAGCGCATTGGTTCTAGAAAATGAATTATCGGCGATGGGAATCAAAGCTAAAGGATATAAATCAAACGCAGCTGACTTTAACGAAGCGCAAAAACTAGTAGATGATGTTATGGCTGATTTTGGCAATGTAGATGTGCTTATCAACAACGCCGGAATTACCAAAGACAATCTGTTAATGCGAATGAGCGAAGAGGATTTTGATAAAGTAATTGAAATCAATTTGAAATCGGTTTTCAATATGACAAAAGCGGTTCAAAAAATCATGTTGAAAAACCGCAAAGGTTCTATCGTTAACATGAGTAGTGTAGTAGGAGTGAAAGGTAATGCTGGACAAGCTAACTATGCCGCTTCAAAAGCAGGAATGATTGGTTTTACTAAATCAGTTGCTTTGGAACTAGGTTCAAGAAATATCCGTTGCAACGCCATTGCACCAGGTTTTATTGAAACCGAAATGACGGCTAAGTTAAACGATGATGTAGTGCAAGGTTGGAGAGATTCCATTCCGTTGAAACGTGGTGGAACGCCAGAAGATGTAGCTAATGCGTGTTTGTTCTTTGCCTCTGATATGAGTGCTTATGTTTCAGGACAGGTGTTGAATGTTTGTGGAGGAATGCTTACTTAGTGGTCAGTGGTCAGTTTTTAGTGGTCAGTTAAATAGTAGATATATATGACGTTTCAGGATTTATTGGCTTATCAGAAATCATTTGATTTGGCTATGCGTATATTTGAACTGACAAAATCTTTTCCAAAAGAAGAAACCTATTCGTTAACAGACCAGATTAGACGCTCATCAAGAAGTGTTCCTGCAACAATTGCTGAAGCTTATAGAAAAAGAATATATCCAAAAAATTTTCATAGTAAATTAACGGATAGTGATGCTGAAAACTCAGAAACACAAGTCTGGTTAGAGTTTGCTCTTAAGTGTAATTATGTTAATCAAACCGTTTTCAATGAATTGCTTGCAAATAGCATAGAGGTTGGAAAACTTATAAATTATATGATATTAAATCCTGCCAAATTTGGTGTAAAAACTGATCACTAAAAACTGACCACTGATCACTAAAATATATGAATTCGACAACAATCTTACTTCTTCTATTATCAATATTAATTGCTGCCGGCGTTTCATTTTACCAATACATTTATAAAGTCAAAAGCAGGACGAAAGTTACCTTGCTTTTGGCTTTTTTGCGTTTTATTACTGTTTTTGGACTTTTACTTTTATTAATCAACCCAATTGTTAGTAGAAAAACAATAGAAACGGTCAAAACACCATTTCCAATAGTTATTGATAACTCTGCCTCAATAGCCGATTTGAAAGCGGACAAAGCAGCCATGGAGTTGTTTGATAAACTAAAAGACAATACCGCTTTAGCCGATAAGTTTGAGGTTCAAACCTATCAGTTTGATGAGGAGTTTTTACCGTCGGATACTATCAACTTTAGAGGAAAGCAATCTAATCTTGACGTGGTTGCTAAAAACCTAAAAAGCATCTACAAAAACCAAAAATTTCCAACGGTTTTAATAACGGATGGAAACCAAACTTCGGGTGAAGATTATGTATTTACTTTTGATGCGCAAAATAAAGTATATCCTTTGGTGGTTGGCGACACGACAACGTATTTAGATTTAAGAATTGCTCAGCTTAACGTTAATAAATACGCTTTTCACAAGAACAAATTCCCGGTTGAAGTTTTTTTGAATTATGCTGGAACGAAATCCATCAACGCAAGTTTTAAAATCACTCAAGGCAATTCGGTTTTAAACCAGCAAACGGTTTCTTTTTCGCCTTCAAAAAAATCGGCAACGTTGACTGTTTTGCTACCATCGGATAAAGTTGGGTTGCAAATTTTCAAAGCCACTATTTCTTCTACATCGCAAGAGAAAAACACCTATAATAATACGAAGAACTTTGCTGTTGAAGTCATTGATCAAAAAACTGAAGTAGCGCTGATTGCAGATGTTTCGCATCCTGATTTAGGTGCTATAAAACGAAGTATTGAAACTAATGCGCAACGAAAAGTAACCTTGCTTAAACCTAATCAAGTCAAAGACTTGCGCGATTATAATGTTTTGATTTTGTATCAACCTACTGCTGCTTTCAAATCTATATTTGAACAAAATGCAACTGCTAAAATCAATTCGTGGATTATCACAGGAAATGCAACCGATTATAATTTTTTAAACCAAAATCAAGCCACTTTTGATTTCAAAATGAGCAGTCAAAAGGAAGATTATTTGGCTGTTTTTGATAGTCAGTTTAACCTTTTTGCACTTGACAATATAGGTTTTGAACAATTTCCTCCGTTGGAACATCCTTTTGGTGCGATTACGGCTTCAGGAAATGTGAATGTGCTTTTGGCTTCAACCATTCGCAATATAGAAACCAATCAACCACTATTAGCTTTTAGCGAAAATCAAGGAAAACGCGAAGCTAACCTTTTTGGTGAAAACATATGGAAATGGCGCGCTGCAACTTATTTAAAAGATAAAAATTTCGAAGCATTTGATGTGTTTTTAGATAAAACTATTCAATATTTGGCTTCTAATAATTCGAGAAAATCGCTTTTAGTAACACACGAACGTTTTTATAACTCTGGAGAAGCTATTGAAATCACGGCACAATATTTCAATAAAAATTATGAATTAGACGAAAAAGCCCGACTTTCAATTACCGTAACCAATACTAAAACCAAGCAACAAAAGAAATACGATTTGTTGCGAACAACCAATGCTTTTAAAGTAAATTTAGATGGTTTGTCTGCAGGAAGTTATTCGTTTACAGTAAAAGAATTGAATTCAAATTCGAGTTATAGTAGTGGTTTTGAAGTTTTAGATTTTGATATCGAAAAACAATTCGTAAATCCAGATTGGAACAAATTAAATCAACTTGCCAATCAAACCAACGGAAAAGCGTATCTACCAAATCAATTGGAAACAGTAGTCAAACAATTACTTGCTGATGAAAGTTATAAAGCCATTCAAAAAACAATTGTAAAAAAATCACCTTTAGTAGATTGGGTTTGGTTGTTAGTTTTATTGGCAATCACCTTGGCCTCGGAATGGTTTATTAGAAAATATAACGGTTTGTTATAGATTACATTTCTTTATTGTTTGCTGCTATTTTTAATCGGATAAAATCATAAAAAAGCGCTATTATCAAAACGATACATGCCAAGAGTAATGTTTTTATCTTTAGATAATTATAAGCAAAACCGCCCAACACACAACCGATAAAGAAGAATACAATAATAGACAATCGCAAGGATATTGTTTTCTTAAGCTGGCTTTGCTCTTCTGGTTTTTTGAAGAAAAACAATTGCGAAAGTTCAATGCCTAAATCCGTAAACAAACCCGTTAAATGCGTCGTTCTAACAGTTGATTGAGAAACTTTAGTCACTAACGAATTTTGAATTCCCATGGCTAATAATAGGAGGAAAGCAGTCATTTTTCCTTCTGTGGTATAAATGCTATTTGGAACAAAAAATAATGCAACACAAAGCAGTATACTTATTTCAAGAAAAATAGGAGTTATGTAAGCTAACCTTGGTTTTCGGGTGATTACAAATTCAACGATAAAGTTGGCTATAAACGATCCAAGTAAAAAGCATAAGGTAAAAACTAGAAAAGTTAAGGCAATACGATAATCATGTCGCATTATTTCTTCGGCAAAAAAAGCAAAATGTCCCGTTACATTTGTAGTTAACATTTTGATAGATAAAACTCCAGTAATATTTACTATACCAGCAACTAACGATAAGAGAGTTGCCAAGCGAATATTATGGGTAAAAGTTCGGTTTTTGCCGTGATGGACAAACATAACATTATGTTTAAATTATAGATAAAGATACGCTATTTCATTACCTTAAAACATTACTTATTTAGTTTTTTATTTTGCAGTAAATAAGCTGTTGTTTGATAAAAAGCAACCGTTTCATCTATCAAATCTTGTCGAAGTTCACGCAATGGTTTTTCGATGTAATGGATTTCATATTCGGGTTTTATTTTATCGTTATGTTTTTGTTCTAAACTGTATTGTTTCACTTGTTTTACTGGCGATAGAATAGTAATTACATTATCTTTTATTAATCCCAAATCTTGATACGTAGCTACAAAAGCACGTGGATTGTAGTCTTCATTAAAAACATCTTGTCCATAAAACTTACTGCTATAATCAAAGTGAAGTAAACCAAATAACGTTGGCATCAAATCAATTTGCGACATTAGCGTTGGAATGTGTTTGGCTTCTACAAATCCTGGCGCATAAATGAAAGCTGGAATTCTATATTTTTCTAATGGTAGTTCCGTTTTCCCTGAACTTGACGCACAATGATCGGCTACAATAACAAAAATGGTGTTTTTGAACCAAGTTTGTTTTTCTGCCATCAAAAAGAACTGTTTCATGGCATAATCGGTATATTTTACACCACCATTTCTTGACTTAGCATCAGAAGGAATATCAATTTTACCATCAGGATAAGTAAATGGTCTGTGATTACTTACCGTCATAATATGATTAAAAAAAGGTTTGTTTTGACTGTCTTCTTTGTTCATTTCTTTAATGGCTTTTCGATACATATCTTCATCGCAAACGCCCCAAATATTATCAAAAGTAATTTCATTCGGAAGGAATGTTTTTTTATCAATAACGTCATAGCCATTACCACCAAAAAAATCATCCATATTATCAAAATAAGCATCGCCGCCATACATGTACTTGACTTGATATCCTTTGTCTTTGAAGATACTAGCGGTAGAAAATTTATTTTTATTGTCTTTACGTTTTACAATACTTTCGGCAGCACTCGGCGGAAGACAAAGCGTTACAGCTTCTAGCCCGCGAACGGTTCTGTTTCCTGTTGCATACATGTTGGTAAAATGCAAACTCTTCTTTGCTAACGAATCTAAAAAAGGAGTAATGTGTTTTTCATTTCCAAACGAAGTCATAAACTCTTCACTTAGGCTTTCCACAGTTATTAAGACCACATTTTTCTTTAACTCTGTACTGTCATAATTGATTTCTCGAATGGTGTTTTTGTTTTTAATTCCTTTCAATTGATTTTGTAAAATGCCGAAAGCATCGTTAATCGCCATCGTTTTGTAATAGGAATTGTAATCCAACTCACTGTTGTTAAATGCAGTGTAAAACTTGTAAATACCATTGGCTTGAATTTCATTAACAAAAACATTATTGGACGATTCTTTTTTAGCAAGCGTTGGAATTAGAAATAAGGAAATGCTGAATAGAATACTATAAAGAAGTATATTTTTTTTCTTTTGATTAAAAGTAGGAAGGTTATCCAATAGTGATTTTGAATTTTTTACTATCCAATACGTGATTAAAATAGTAATAATGCCTATACCTGTAAACAATGGAATAACAGGATAAGACTCCATTATATTTCCAATAACAGCATTAGTATAAACCAAATAGTCAACCGCAATAAAGTTATATCGAACACCAAACTCGTTCCAAAAGAAAAACTCACTAACCGAATTTTGAACCATTATCAAAACAAAAAGAAATACGGCAATCGAAAAAAGAACCAACCGAATTTTATTTCTGTACTGAGGGAAAAACAATAGTAATCCAAAAAGAACAGTTTTTATTGCAATAAAACTAATCCCAATTTCGGGCAAAGAACCTCCATATTCATTCAGTATTGTATTGAAAAAACTAACGTACAATAACAACAAACAAAGCACTACAAAAATAAAATAACCCAAAGGTTTTTTATATTTAGAATTGGATAAAAACAAAATGTAAATCCAAAATAAACTGCTTCCAACAATGAAAAGCAAAATATCAGATAAAAAACCCAATCCAAAAATCTTGACAATTTCTAAGAACGTAAAATCAGATTGTGTGATAGGATGCAAAATAAATACAAATCGGAGTAGAAAATTTAGAGAAAGATAAACAACCAGAAGATTTATAAATAGCGCGTACTTTTGTTTTTTGAGCATTTAGTTGATTTGGATAAAATTAATAGTAGCTTAATTTTTTGACTACCTTAAATGTAATCAAAAATTTGTGATACTTTTATAACATCTTAAAATATAATTACCCTACTATGAAACTTTTATTAGTTGAAGACGAAATAGGAATTATGCAATTTCTCCAACAAGGTTTGGAAGAAGAAGGATATGAAGTGCAAACTGCCAATAATGGTGAAACGGGTTTAGAATTAGCACTAAACCATAAGTTTGATTTAATTCTTCTCGATTGGATGTTACCAAAAATGACTGGACTTGAAATCTGTAAAGCCTTTCGAGAAAAGAATACCACAACTCCAATTTTATTCTTAACCGCTAAAGATACAGTTCAAGAAACGGTTGAAGGATTAAAAGCAGGAGCAAATGATTACATCAAAAAACCTTTCAGCTTTGATGAATTACTCGAGAGAATAAAAGTGCAATTGCGCGATAAAATAAACACTCCCGTTTTAGTACTTGGCAATGTTAAAATTGATTTGCAAAAACATGCTGTCACGGTTGATGGAAATGAAGTGTCGTTAACTCAAAAAGAGTTTGATCTGCTTCATTATTTGGTAAAAAACAAAGGGAAAGTATGTACTAGAACAGAGATTATACAAGACGTCTGGGATATTCATTTTGAGTATGATACAGGTGTTATTGATGTTTTTATGAATGCCATTCGAAAAAAATTAAATTTAAAAGTTGAAGAAGATTTTATTAAAACCATTCGAGGAGTTGGCTATATGGCTAATGATTAAAAATGAAACAGTTATCGTTTAAAAATAGGATTGCATCCAATTATATTATTACCACAGCATTGTTAATTTTTGTGGTGTTTTTTGTTATTTATTCTATTGTAAAATTTAGTGTTTATGTTAGAGTTAACAACGAAATTAAAGCTGAAGTTACCAAGCATTTAAAAGAAATTGAGGTTATAGAAAATTGTGTACTTCTCATCCGTGAAGAACAATGGAAGACCAAGCAATTGAACAAAGTAGAAGTCAGTCCGGCATTTATTCAATTTGTTGATGAACTTGGCGCTTTGGTTGAAAAATCGCCCAACTTAAAGCAGAAACAGTTAAAATATAATAATAAAGAACTAGCCAACGAACTGTTTGATACTAAGTTAGAAAATATTGCTGTTCGTCAAATTCAAGTGCCTTTATATCAAGGTTCTAAAATTATTGGTTATCTCATTGTTGCTATGTCGTTGGAAGATTCCGTAATGGTTTTAGATAATCTTTTCAAAATTTTATTGATTGCTTATCCTTTGATTATGTTGGTGCTTTTCTTGATTGCTCGTTTCATTGCTGGACGTAGTATAAAACCAATAAGTGCAATTATTGAAACTTCAAATTTTATTACGAAAGACAACTTGAAATCGAGAATTCCATTGCCACAAAACAAAGACGAATTGCATTTGCTTTCGCATACAATTAATGACTTGTTGGATAGAATAGAAAATGCCGTGGTTCGTGAAAAACAATTCACTTCTGATGCATCACATGAGCTTAGAACTCCGTTAGCCGTTATAAAAGGAACACTTGAAGTATTAATCAGAAAAGAAAGAAAACCAGAGGAATACAAAGAAAAAATAGAATATTGTGTTCAAGAGGTAAATCGATTAAACCATTTGGTCGACGAGCTACTTTTATTAGCCAGATTTGAAAACCAAAGGCAAAATTTAAAGCTTGAAAAAGTAAATCTCAATAGTTTACTAACGGATGTTGTTTCAAGAAATTCGCAAGCTATTAAAGAACAAAAACTAAAATGCACTACTGAATTTTCAAATGAAGTTAGTGTAAAAACAGATAGTTATTTGTTTTCCATAATCATTAATAATCTATTGACCAACGCGATAAAATATTCCAAAAAAGGTTCCGAAATTGCCATACATTTAGTAGAAGAAAATAACAAAGTGCAATGTTCAATAATTGACTATGGAATTGGTATCGCAAAAGAAGACATGGATAAAATTTTTGATCAATTCTATCGTTCAAAAAACACGCACGAAAGCGATATTAAAGGAACTGGACTTGGATTATCAATCGTAAAGAGATTATGCGATTTACTCGAAATTGATTTGAAAATTGAAAGCCAGGAAAACATTGGAACTAAAGCTATTTTAACCATTTATGATAAAAAATAGACAATCTACCTTTTTATAATTTTAAAAACCTAGTAGCTTTTCTATTAGGTTTTTTTGTTTTTCTACATGAAAAATTAAAATTCAGCAATAAAAAGTAGCCATTTCCGATGATACACTAATTTTTCAAAATCCTTTTGTTTTAAATGGGTAAAAAAGTATATTTACCTTTTACGAAAATTGAAAGAATAGAATGCAAACAGATCAAGAAAATACTATTGAAGATATAGAAAATAAAAAAATAGTTGAACCCCAACTCAATATTATTTTAACCACAGACGAAGACGACGAACGACCAGTTTATATCTCAGGAAATTTCAATAATTGGATTACCCAAGATAAAAAATTTGAAATGGAACGCGTTGGGCAAGGCTTGTATCATTTTAAGTTTGCTCACGATTTCAGTTACCCCGATGAATTACTCTATAAATTCACCCGTGGTGATTGGAGTGAAGTCGAGATTGACAAATTTGGAAATCGTACCGAAAATAGAAGTTGCAAACAAAAAAACGGTGTTCGCAAAGAACATGTTGCAAAATGGCGTCGCAATTGGTTGCCGTTTAAATCCAAGTTTTTACCCAAAGTACATTTAATTTCCGAAGAATTCGAAATCCCGCAGTTGAATAAAACCCGCAGAGTTTGGGCTTTGTTGCCTTATGATTATGATACGTCAACAGAAACCTATCCTGTTCTGTATCTTCAAGACGCTCAAAATTTATTCAATGAAAAAGCGCAATATGGCAATTGGGAAATCGATAAAAAGTTAGCCGTAATGGCAGAATATAACATTGGTAAAATCATTGTTATTGCGGTTGAACATGCCGAAAAAGAACGTATAAAAGAATACAATGTTGGCAATACCGTTTTAGGAAATGGACAAGGAAAAAAATACATTCGCTTTTTAACCGATACATTGAAACCATTTGTAGATGAAAATTTCAGAACTAAACCCGAGCGAGAATTCACTGGAATTGGCGGAAGTTCAATGGGCGGATTAGTCAGTATTTTTTCTGGAATTATGTATCCAGAAGTTTTTGGAAAACTGATGATTTTTTCACCATCACTTTGGGTTGTTCCTAAAATAAAATTGTCTTTCCTTGATATGGATGAACCGCAAGATGCTAGAATTTATCTTTATGCTGGAGGCGATGAAAGTGCAACAATGATTGATCATGTGAAGCAATTTAAAAAACGATTGCTCAAAAAAGAAGGCTACGAAGACAAAATGAAAATCCGTCTTAGTATTAATATGGAAGGAAAACACAACGAAGTGTATTGGAGTGACGAATTCCCAAAAGCCATTGAATGGTTGTATTTTAGTGATAAAAATGAATAAATATATAAAATCCTAAACATTAAAAACTTTGTGAGCTTTTTGCTTTCTTCGTGTTCTTAGTGGCTAAGATGATAATTTGAGGATGCGATTGCTTCGTTCCTCGCAATGACAAAAAAATGAAAACAAAACAAATACAAAATCTAGATAATTTCACAGGAACTATTTTAATTCCGGTTTTTGAAACCAATGCTAAAAGTATTATTCCAATTGAATATCACGGAATTTCTGTGCCATCAAAAGTATTTTACGGAAAGAAAGACACACATTATGTAGTAGAAAAATACGATTGTACTCATATCTTCATTGGATTAGGAAAAGAAATTGACTATAAATCAATTAAAACAATATTTAGAAGAATTTCTTCAAAACAAAAGGAACTTTTTAATAAAAATCTTGTTGTTGTTCTTCCAAATGAGCTTAAAAACGAGCAAGTAGAAGCTTTGTTTTCAGGATTAGTTTTAGGAACGTATAATTTAGGACATTATAAAAAAACGGAAGTACATCCTTTTTTAACGAATGATTTTGTCTTTCAATACATTGCTAAAGAAAATCTAGCCGAAATAATTTCAAAAGGAATTAAAATTGCACAAGCACAACTAGAAACGTTCAACTTAGTTGATTTGCCGCCAAACAAGGTAACACCAAAATACTTAGCTGATTGGGCAACCGAAACTGGAAAAAAATATGGTTTCAATGTAACTGTTTTTGGCAAAGAAAAAGCCACTGAAATTGGTTTGCATTCGTTCCTTTCTGTTGGACAAGGAAGTGCTCGTGAACCACAATTCATTATCATGGAATACAATCCAGCCAATGCCAAAAAACATATTGGTTTGGTTGGAAAAGGAATTACGTTTGATACTGGTGGATTGAATATTAAAACGGCTGGAATGGTTCAAATGAAATGTGATATGGCTGGAGCTGGAGCTGTTCTTGGTGCAATGCAATTGATTGCCGATTTGCAATTACCGTATCGTGTTACTGCCATTGTTCCAGCTTGTGAAAACTCGGTTGATGCTACTTCGTTTTTGCCTAGTGATGTGATTAACAGCTATTCAGGTCACACGATTGAAATCATTGATACTGATGCCGAAGGTCGATTAATTCTTGCCGATGGTTTATCGTACTTGATAAAAAATTACCAACCTGAAACGGTTATTGACTTGGCTACTTTAACCGGAAGCGTTGTTGGAACTTTGGGTTACGAATGTGCTGGTTTGTTTACAAACAATGATGATTTATCAAAAAAACTGCAAAATTCAGGTAGTCAAATAGGAGAGAAGTTGTGGCAATTACCGCTTTGGGACGATTATAAAGGCGATATCGATAGCGAAATTGCCGATGTGAAAAACTATTCTGGAAAACCCGTTGCTGGAGCAATTTCAGCAGCTAAGTTTTTAGAATTTTTCACCGAAAAACATCCATCTTGGGCACATCTTGACATTGCTGGAGTTGCTTTTGGCGACAGCGAATTTTCCAAAACCAAACACGCCACGGCTTATGGCGTACATTTAATTACTAAATTCATCGAAAATCTATAGTATATGGAAAATCCAATCAAAAACTTTATTTGTATTTCCAATTATTTTAAAGGAAATGATTTTTTAATCAATTTAAAAAAACAAGGAAATCGTGTTTACCTAATTACTTCCGAAAAACTTCGTGATAAACCTTGGGCAATGGAATATATTGATGAAATATTTTTTATGCCAGGACAAGATGTTGATTGGAATTTAGACGATTTGCTGGCTGGAGTTGCAGGTTTAATGCGTCATAAAAAAATTGATGGTATTGTTGCTTTGGACGATTTTGATGTAGAAAAAGCAGCGTTTCTCCGTGAAAACCTTCGTATGCCTGGAATGGGACAAACTACTGGAAGATATTTTAGAGATAAATTAGCAATGCGCATGCGTTCCAAAGATGCAGGAATTCCGATTCCGGCGTTTAGTGCATTATTTAACGATGAAGAAATCAATGAATTTGCCGATACGGTTGACGCGCCATGGGTTTTAAAACCGCGTTCCGAAGCTTCGGCATCGGGAATTATGAAAGTACATTCCAAAGAAGAATTATGGCAAAAAATTCATGAATTAGGCGATGAAAATCGTATTAAATATTTGGTAGAACAATTCAAACCTGGAGCGGTTTATCACTGTGATGGATTGAATTTAAATGGTAAAACGGTATTTTCAATTACCTCACAATATTTAGCAACACCAATGGAAATTTCGCAAGGTGGCGGCATTTTTAGAAGTGCCAATATTCCATACAATACCAAAGATGACAAAGAAATAAAAAAGGTAAACGAACAAGTTTTGAAAGCTTTTGGTATGCAACACGGTGCCAATCATACCGAGTTTATCAAATGTAACGATGATGGTAAAATTTACTTTTTAGAAACTTCGTCACGAGTTGGCGGCGCGCATTTAGCCGAAATGGTAGAAGCAGCTTCGGGTGTAAATCTTTGGAGCGAATGGGCAAAAATTGAAGATAGTTTAGTAAAAGGAAAAGAATATAAATTACCAAAAATAAACAAAGGCTTTGCCGGAATTGTGTTGACTTTATCCAAATTCGAATATCCAGATTTGTCTGGTTTCAACGATAGCGAAGTGTGTTTCCGTGTACCACTAGAATACCACGCTGGATTGATTGTAAAAAGTGATAATCACGCCAGAGTTCGAGAATTATTAGATGATTATGCCGAACGATTGGTTCGAGATTTTGCTACAGTTGCACAACAAGAAGCGGTAAAAAAGTTGCATTAATAAGTAACACAAAAATTCACAAATTATTAATTTAAATTTTTCAATCTAAATTAATTATTTTTTTAAACCATTAAGAGATTAAGAAAATTAAGCGCAACAATCTTAATGAAACTTAATATCTTAATGGTTTTATTAACTTAACTTTAATTTACGATTTTAAAAAAAAGTTTCTTGAAAACCTACACCAAACTCAACTTCCACAAACACACATTTTGCCTTTGGCGAGAAGTTTCTTTTGTTGAAATTGAAAATCTACCATTGAGTCACAAAAGCAAATCGGGTAGTGGTTATGTTTTTACAGAAGTTGGCGTGTATCGAATTTCCAATCATTGGGGAAGAGCAGCCAATTGTCGCTGGCGATTAATTGCCGATGAAAATTTTAAATCACAACAAATGAAAGTTGGTTTTGCTCATTGGACCGATTTCTATCCAAATGATGAAACCTCAAAGTTGTTTTTTATAAAAGTAGATTTTATTTCAAATGAAGTAAATTTTTATCACAAACTTTCACCAGATTATGAGCCGAAATATGTTCTAAGAAAAGCTTCTGAAACTGCAAAAATCATTAAAATCATTAAAGAAATTTTAACCGAAACCGCTTGGTCCAAGCATTTACAGTTTAATGATTTGGATGAATTACGAAAGGAAATCGTAGAGCAATTGATTACGACAGAAAAGAGTTTTTTGGAGGTGAAGAAAGAGTATTTAGAATAGTAAAATTATACTATTCTTCAAATTCAATCCATTTTTTTTGGATAAAGAAAAAGTTAGGCACGAAAGTGCTATCCAAAATTTTTATTTTAGCGAAATCATTTTCATATTTTATAAATTTCATTTTAGGTTTAAATGAAACATAATCATAATGAGAACCAAATTTGCATTGAAATGTATTGTTTTCAACTTCATCTGTAAAAGGTGAAAACAGAATTAGTTTTTCTGATTTTTCATTTGGTAATTTATACCCAAAAATTCTAAAATCTTTTTCCCAACTCTGATAAATAGAAATCAAGCTATCACTTTTGCTTATTTCAGCTTTTTGAATATTATCAAAATTAATAGTAATAGTATCTATTTTTTTTATTTCGATTTTATTTACTACTTCTATCGTTTCCTTTTTTTGTTGCACAACCTTTTCTTCTTTCTTTTGGCAAGAACAAAATAGTATTGAGAATATAATGGTTATGATACGCATATTTATTTCTCAAACATTCCAACCGTTCCGCCAACCCAATCTTTATCTTTATTGAATTTTACGCCAATCATTTCGCCACGACTTAGTCGAACTAAATTGGTAACTAATGTTGGTTTTTCGTCATCTTTTGGCCAAACAGCTAGCAAGCGAACTTCGGCTTTTACTAATCCGTCAGGACTTTGAATGATGGGTTTGTAGTGTACTTTTTTCTGAAGAATATATAAATCTTTTTCGGTTACGGCTTCGATATCTTCGCGTTTTACGTGGAAAATAACGCCACTTCCTGAGAAAGAGAACAAAGGTTTTAATACATAATTTTCCAAATCATTTGGAATTTCCTTTAAATCGGATAGGAGTGTGGTTTCTATAAAATACTTTCCTTTTAAATAAGGTAAAATGAATTTACTAATTCGGAAAAACCAGTTCGGATGTCCAGCCCATTCTACATCATAGCGTTTTGAGAAATCAAAATTGAGTTGCAAATCAGTGCGTAAATCCAATTCGTCAAAAATCACACGGTTGTAAATTCGCTTTACTTGAATTTCTTCACCTTTGTCATTTTTATAAAACATCTGATTTCCTTTTTCATACAATTCAGTTACGCAAACAAAAGGAATTCCGATGTCTTGTTTGCAGTAATAAAAGTCGATTTTAGTATTTTGTTTCTCAGGTTCAATTTCCAGCAGAATAACATTTTCAATTGGAATGTTATTAGTGATAACTTCTTTAATTAAAGCTAAATAACTTTCTTGATTTAAACCATTCAGAAAAGGTGTCAATTCAGATAAAAAAGGATAATGCGAAACGAATTTTTCAGATAAATGATTTTGAAAATTGAACAAAGATGGAAATCCTTGTACTTCAATCAACTTAGGAACAATTTGTCCATCTTCTTCACAAATTCCAAAATCGATGGCTAAAAAAGTGGTATGATTATCCTCATTTGGCACTTTTCTATTGAGTTCCAAAGCTCTTTCGGTTAAACTCTTAAAATCATCACGTTGAATAAAATCAATTACTTGTTGACAACCTTCGAGCAATTGTTCTTTTAATTCATTGGAAATAAAAAATGGTGTTTCGCCAATTCTAAACGTTACTTTATAATCAAAATCAGCAGTAATGTCATCTTGCATGGCATTGTATTTTTCTACTGAAAAAGATTGGTTGAATTGGTTTCTATAGTTGGTGTTCATGTTTTAAGTATTAAGATTTGAGTATTAAGTATTAAGATTTTGACGGTCAAAATATAGTCTTGATACTTAATACTTTATACTTGATACTAATTAGATAACGTTTTTCTATGTTTCATCAAATCGTTTATTGCAATTCGAAGAAAGTTCGGGATAATCGTTTCATTGGTTTTGTAGATTTTATCTTCGTCCAATAAATCCTCAAGCATGTCGCGGAATTTGGTTTTCCCTTTCATTGCAATAATATTTTCTCTTTTTTCTTTGCTTTTTAGGTTAGCTACAAAGCTCAAGGCATCGGCTTCAGGATGGAATTGCAAACCTACAAATTCATCTGAAAATCGAACTCCCATAATCGCTCGTTCATATTCAACATGATTTCGGATTTTTTCCAAAGCAATAATTTGAGCGCCTTTTTTCTTGAAAATACTCAATTTTGGTTGCACCACTTGATAATCTCTGCTATCAATAGCGTAGAATGGATTTTGCAAGCCTTCAAGAACTGGATCGGTTGTTCCATCTTCGGTTTTATGAATGGTCATTACGCCAAAAGAAGTTGATTTTCGTTTGTTTAATGTAGCTAAACCAAAGTGATGACAAGCCATTTGAAACGAATGACAAATGAATAAGACATGCTTTTTTGTCTTTTGTTCTTTGTTCCATTGCCACAATTGTTCGATAAAATCATACCATTTTAAATCCCAATTTCCGTCACCTTCCAATGGATTTCCTGGTCCGCCAGTGGAAATGTAAATGTCAAACTTTTTAATATCGGGGAATTCATTTTTACCTCGAACATCAAAAATCTGAAACGTAACCATTTGGTTAAATCGATTGATAATGTCTATAATACAACGCATTCCTTGATTAGGTTCGCCATTGTACATATCTAAAACTGCTACACGAATTGGGTTGCTCATTATTTAACTATTTGATGATGCAAAGATAATTTTTTGTTATCAGTTGTCAGTTGTCAGTTGTCTGTTTTTTAACAATTTAATCAACAGTTTATAAACCTCTAGTAAATTCACTTGTAATCATGTCAACTACTTTGGATAAATCTTGGGTTTGTTCAAAAACGCGTAATTGTTTATCAGCTCCAGTTCCTTCATTTAGAATGGTATGAATGTAATTAATTTCGTCTCGACTACCCAATTCATCGACTACATCGTCAACAAATTCGAGCAATTCGTGCAATAAAAGTTTAGTTTCAACTTCTTCTTTCAGACCAAAATCAATCATATTTCCTTCGATACCATATCGAGCGGCACGGAATTTATTTTCTTTGATTAAGGCAATTCGATAGATGTTAAAACTGGTATTTGAAACGGTTAATTTGTATAGTTTTGCTACAATAGCTTGAATAATTGCAACAATACACATGGCTTCATCTACAGTTAAACTCATATCGGTGATACGGAATTCAATGGTATCATAGAAAGGATGCAAACGCAAATCCCACCAAATTTTCTTTGGATTATCAATACAACCCGTTTTTACCAACGTATCCAAATAGTTATCATAAGACTGAACACTATCAAAATATTCCGGTAAACCCGTTCGTGGAAATTTATCAAAAACTTTGGTTCTGAAGGATTTATAACCCGTATTTCTTCCTTCCCAAAAAGGAGAGTTGGTTGAAAGTGCAAAAATATGAGGTAAAAAATACGTTGCTTGGTTCATTAATTGCAAACCAATATCGCGATTTTCTATACCTACATGGCAATGCATTCCAAATATTAAATTAGAACGAGCGGCATCTTGCAATTCATTAACAATATGATGATAACGTGGATCATCCGTTATGGGTTGGTCTTGCCAACGAGAGAAAGGATGCGTTCCTGCACCACCAACTACTAATCCTTGTTTATGCGCAAGTTCGACGATTTTACTTCTTAGAAATCGAATTTCGTCTTTGGCTTCTTTTACATTTTTACAAATATTGGTTCCCACTTCAACAACAGATTGGTGCATTTCAGCTTTTACCTGTTCGTTTAGAATGATTTTGGCACCATCTACAATTTTGGATAAATGAGAACGCAAATCACGTGTTTCGGGATCAATTATTTGGTATTCTTCTTCCACACCAAGTGTGAATATTGGTAATTTTTTTGACATAATTATGACTTTTAGTGTTCAGTTGCAGTCGTAGTTCTCAGTATGTTTACTGATTACTGAGACTGAAAACTATTTAACAGAATCCTTAATAAATGTTCCCCAAGTGAGGTTCATTTTTCCGTCTTTGTGTTTTTTAGCAAAATCAATCGCCATCTTAGCCGCTTCTTCTACAACCCATTCGAAATTTTCAGCACCAACAGAAGTATATTCTGCATCTGGAGCTGGATTTCCAAAATCAATTGCATAAGGAATTCCGTCGCGAACAGCAAATTCTACCGTATTAAAATCATATCCTAAGCCTTTACAAAGACGAAGTGTATAATCTTTAATAGTTGCCATTAATTTTTTATCCATATTTGGGTTTTCAACAACATAGCGTAAGTGATGTGGATTTCTTGGTTCATAAGGCATAATGCGAACGGCTTTTCCACCTAAACAATACACTCTATAATAGTCTTGAAAAACAATTTCTTCTTGTAGAAGCATTACTAATTGTCCAGTTTCTTGGTGTTTTTGCCAAAATTCTTCTTTGTTTTCTAATCGATAAACGTTTTTCCATCCACCGCCAGCATAAGGTTTCATATAAGCTGGAAATCCGATATAGTCAAAAATGCCATCCCAATCCATAGGATATTTTAGATTTCTAAATGATTTAGACGTAGTATCCGTTGGATGTTCGGCTGAAGGAAGTATTACGGTATTTGGCAATGGAACTCCAAGTGTATCTGCCAGCGCATTGTTGAAGAACTTATCATCAGCGCTCCACCAAAACGGATTGTTGATTACATTGGTTCCGGTTAACGCTGCATTTTTTAAATAAGCACGATAGAAAGGCACATCTTGCGAAATTCTATCGATAATTACGGCATATTCGCCACCTTTGTTTTGCACAACTTTGTCAATAGTCACTGCCTCGGCAACTATACCTTTTACATTTTTTGAATTTACTCTTTCTATAAATGCATAAGGAAATGTATCTTCCATTCCGAATAAAATTCCAATCTTTTTCATAATTCTGCTATTAGTTGATTATAATTTATGTTTTAAAATTTATTTACGCTTATTGAATTTTTTATTTTGTTTGAACCAAACTCGATTCGGCTTACTACTTTCTTTGTTTTGTTTAAACCAAACTCGATTCGGTTTATTACTTTCTTTGTTTTGTTTAAACCAAACTCGATTCGGTTTACTACTTTCTTTGTTTTGTTTAAACCAAACTCGATTCGGTTTACTACTTTCTTTGTTTTGTTTAAACCTAACTCGATTCGGTTTATTACTTTCTTTGTTTTGTTTAAACCAAACTCGATTTGGTTTATTATTTTAGAAAAACTTAATTCTAGATAAATAATGTGGAAACATTTCTCTCCAAACGGGCCAATCGTGCTCACGGTCTTGACGAATATCAAGCCAATGCGGAACGTCTTTTTGAGCTAGGACTTTGCTTAATTTTAAATTGGCATCAAAACAAATATCCCAATTGGATGTGCCTAAAATAATATCCATTCGCCAAAGTTCTCCATCATTGAGACCATGCAAATAATCTTCAGGTGAATTGTAAAACACATCATCATCCCAATGACCATCCATAAAACTTTTGATGGAAAAAGCGCCGCTCATTGAAAACATATGGCTAACATAACCAGGATGACGAAAGGCGAAGTTAGCAGCATGATATCCTCCAAAACTGCAACCTGCAACAGCTACTTTTCCGGCATGAGTATTGTTTTTGACACGTTCTACAATTTCGTGACAAATCATTTTATCATACCACATGTGATTTTGAATTCTGTGAACAGGATGAATGTTTTTATTGTAGAAGCTATCTTTATCGATACTATTAGGACAAAATATTTGAATTAAACCTTGTTCAATATACCATCGTGCGCTTTCTATTAAACCTTGATCTTTATTTTCGTGAAAGCTTCCCATAGAAGTAGGGAATAGGATGACTGGATAGCCTGCATGACCAAAAACAAGCATCTCAATTTCACGATTCAAATTAGGTGAGTACCATTTAAAATATTCTTCTCTCATAAATGTTAATAGTTTTAACAATTATAATGAAAAAAACTTTGTGAAATCAATAAAAGTTTGATTTATATTAAGTTTTGCGATAAAATATTTAATACTATTTAGTTATTAAAAAATCTATAATAAATTCAATGATTTTCAATGAAGATTTTAAGAATTGTCAATAAATTGGGATAAATCCAATTAGTTACCTAGTGACTATTCCTATAAAATTTAAAAATTCAATACGTTTAATGTTGCTATTCAATCACAATTAGTTGAATTTGACTTTTTAAACGTTCGATAAGCATATTCATCATACGTTTGTTTAGATTGGAAGAGTTCTGAATGTATTCATTGTATTCAGTAACGGTAAAAAGTCCGATTATCATTCCTTTTAAAGAGTTTCTAAATTTAATATCTCTTTGGATAACGTTTTCTATGTAGGCTAGTTTTTTTTCTGGTGAAAGTGAAAAGAAGACGCCTTTTTGCTTAACGGCATGGTTTATAAAGACAGCTACGAATAAATCGTTTTGGAGTTTTAAAATTGGTCGAAGTGTTCTGTTTTGGAATATTTCTTCGATAGATGATTGATTGGATATTGTGCCTAATGCTTCACCTCTGATTTCAAGGACATGGTTATCTCTAGCTTCCATTTTTTCTTTTAAAGGTAAAAAAAATAACCTCTGTAAATTACAGAGGTTATTGAAGTTATTAAAAACTAATTGTTAATATTAGTTTGTTATTTTGAATACTACTTTACGTACTAAACGTCTAGCGTAGTCAGATGTTTTATCAACTGAATCATCAACACCGTTTCCTTTGATATTTAATCTTGAAGGATCAATACCAGCTTTAACTAATATGTTTTTCACATTTT
This sequence comes from Flavobacterium dankookense, assembly GCF_004362665.1. Taxonomy (GTDB): domain Bacteria; phylum Bacteroidota; class Bacteroidia; order Flavobacteriales; family Flavobacteriaceae; genus Flavobacterium; species Flavobacterium dankookense. Next base: position 125,135 of record NZ_SNXR01000016.1, read on the forward strand.
CAGAACGATCGCTAGAAAGTTTGTCGTTGTATTCGCTGCTTCCTACAACGTCAGCATAACCTATGATGTCAACAGTTTTTCCAGGGTTTGTTTTTAAGTAGTTTAATATAAATCCAATATTATCAGTTGAAGCATTTGTTGGTTGACGTTTGTCAGTGTCAAAGTAAGCAGCAATATATCCGTCATTTATTAGTTTTACTAACATTCCATCGCTAACAGCTACTGAATTATTGTTGTTTGTTATTGAATTATTTACATATTTCTCTAACTCATCTGGAACGCCATTGTTGTTCATGTCAACCATTCTTCCTCTAGTATCAACTGCAACTCCTGGGAGAGAATTATTTTCAGTATCTAGATAATCTGGTACACCATCCTTGTCAGCATCATTCATTAGGGTTTCAATTTCACCAACTCTTTCATCAAGCGCTTTCATTTCTTTAGATTTTTTATCTTCTATGATAGCCCAATCTCCATGTATTTTTTCATTTCCAAAGGAAACAGAAAGTCCAAGAGCAGTTGTATACATGCTACCAGTTAAGTTATTATTTGAAGCTGAAAATGAACCATCCCAATTGAAATGTTGTCTAACATTTGAATTAACACTGAAATCAGCAAAAACACTAACGTTTTTAAATATTCTAAGCTGAGGAGTTAAACCAACAACAATTCCACCATTATATTCTTTTTTACCTTTATTAATTCCCATTTTTGGAGACATTTGTGAACCTTGAAATCCCAAATGCATTAATAATCCAAAGCGACCTGCTTTTTCTTCGATATTGAATAAACGAACTGTATTAACAACACCTTCAAATGTCAAACCAATGTTTTGCATTTCAAATGGTAAACTTCCAGAACCTTTTTGATCTGTTAATAAATCATAAGATAAATGTGATTTAATACCAAATGTTGGGCTAATCATATAACGACCAGCGATACCAAAATGGTTTATATCAAAACGAATGTGTGCATTTGGATTACTATAATAATAACCAGTTGCATAAGGTTTTGTTCCTTTGCTTTGTCCGAAGTCTACTTCAATAGACCATCTATTAAAGCTATCGTATACAATTTCTTGATCTGGCTCAATTTCTTTTAACTCTTTGTCTTTCTTGCTGTCTGCTTTAGTTGTTGTCGCATCTTGTGCATTTGAAGCAAAGGAAACAAACAATAAAGTTACTAAAATTAGTAGGTGTTTTTTCATAAAACGAAATAATTTGAAAATATATAATAAATTGTTAAAATCGATACAAATATAAAGGTTTAGAATTAATAATCAACATTTTTGACTATTAATGACTGCTTTGAACAATATCATTAGAAAAAATGAAAAGAAAATATTAATTGATTATCAACTTATAAACAAAAAATTAATTGACAAAGCCATCACTTTTGTCAGAAGGCATTTCATAAATTTCTAAATCAAAAAATCCTATAGATGCAAAAATATGATCAAAAATGTCAGCCATGATGTATTCATAATTTTCAAAACGTTTGTCGTTTGAAAAAGTATAAATTTCTAATGGAATTCCATTTGCTGTAGGCTGTAATTGTCTGCAAAGCAATATCATATCTTGATTTAATCCAGGATGCTGAATTAAATATTGTGTAATATATTTTCTGAACAATCCAAAGTTTGTCATATTTCTACCGTTGACTAAAAGTGATTTATCAATGTTGTGAATAGCATTGTATTTTTCAATTTCTCTTTGTCTGTTTTCAATATAGTTGGCAACTAATTGAATTTTTTTCATTTCTTCCAATTCGGTTTCTGTCAAAAAGCGAATGCTATTGACTTTAATTAAAATGTGTCTTTTTATTCTTCTTCCATCAGAGTCTAACATTCCTCGCCAGTTTCTAAACGAATCCGAAATCATGCTATACGTTGGAATAGTTGTCGTAGTGTTGTCAAAATTTCTAACTTTTACAGTCGCTAAATTGATTTCAATCACATCACCATCAGCGCCAAATTTGTCAAAAGTTATCCAATCTCCAATTCGAACCATATCATTTAAGGAAACTTGAACACTAGCAACAAAACCAAGAATAGTATCTCTAAAAATTAATATGATTATGGCAGAAATTGCTCCAAATGCACCAAGCATTTTTCCTGTATCAATATCAAATATTTTAGATATAATAATAAACAATCCAAAAATCCATAAAACAATCATTATCACTTGGATATAGCTGTCAATTGGCTTATCACTATAAGAAGGATTTTGCTTTAAATGGTCGCGAAGTGCATGAAAAATTGTCTTAATAATCCATAAACTTAGTAGGACAATATAAATTCCAACAAGCTTACCAAAAACGGATTCCCAATAAACAAAATTCTTTAGAATAATTGGAACCGATTTATAGATAAATAGCAATGGTATTAAGTGAGAAATGTATTTAGCAGTTTTATTTGTAACCAGTAAATCATCGAACTTTGTTTTTGTTTTCTTAGCTAAAACAACCATAGAAGTTACAAGTATAAATCTGAATATAAAGTAAATTATATACGCAATAATACTCATCAAGAGTATATTAACAAACAAACTCAAATAGGCAGAAATAGTTTCTCCTAATTCTAATTTTTTTAGAAAAGGATAACACCAATCAAATATTTTTTCGAGTTTTTTATGCATTTTTTATGTATTTCTTTTCAATGTAAAAAGTTGCAAACGGCAGGAGCGAAGCTAGTAAAACGATAAATAAGTCTTTTACACTCCATTTTTGGCTTTTAAAAACTGCTAATGCCAAAATCCCATAGGCTATGAACAAAACACCATGTGCCATTCCAATTGGATATAATAATGATTTGTATAAATCTAAATTATTTGGCTTAATAACTAACATATTGAAAAATAAAACTAGATATGAAATACCTTCAGCTATAGCGGTAAATTTGAAAATTTTGATCATAAAATTAATTTTATGCAAAGCTAAGTAATAACTTTTGAATACTATTTTTAATGTAATAAAAACGTTAATTTTTAAATTGTGGAAAGTTAAAATGATTTTTAGTATTACTTTTGCAAATTAGCACAAAATAGATGTCAAAAAACGATATTATTTCGGAAATCGAAGAAAGAAAAGAACTCTATAGTTATCAAGAAAAGGATATTAATACCATTTTTGATAGGTTAGACAATGCTCCAAATAATTATCATTTATTATATCAATTGCCTACTGGCGGTGGAAAAACAGTAATTTTCTCTGAAATTGTTCGTCGATATTTATCAAAACACAACAAAAAAGTTGTAGTGCTAACACATCGAATTGAGCTTTGTAAGCAAACCTCAAAAATGCTTAAAGGATTTGATGTAAAGAATAAAATAATCAACAGCAACATCAAAGAATTACCCGATCAAGAGGAGTATTCTTGTTTTGTGGCAATGGTTGAAACCTTAAAAAATCGATTGAATGATGAAAAATTATTGATTGATAATGTGGGTTTGGTAATTATTGACGAAGCGCATTATAATTCCTTTAGAAAATTATTTAATTCCTTCAAAAATTCATTTATTCTTGGAGTAACGGCAACGCCATTGAGTTCGAATATTAAGTTGCCGATGTATCAAAATTACAGCGAGTTAATTGTTGGAGATACGATTCAATCTTTAATTGATAAAGGGTTTTTAGCAAAAGCAACGACGTATAGTTATGATGTTGGTTTGACTTCCTTAAAAGTTGGAATTAATGGCGATTATACCGTCAAGTCATCCGATGATTTGTATATGAATATGATTATGCAAGAAAAACTTTTGCATGCGTATACTGAAAAATCATTGGGTAAAAAAACATTGATTTTCAACAACGGAATAAACACTTCGTTGTATGTTTATGAAACGTTTAAAGAAGCTGGATTTCCTATAAAACACCTAGACAATACCACTTCTGTTGAATATAGAAAAGACATATTGGCTTGGTTTAAAAAAACACCCGATGCAATTTTAACTTCCGTTGGAATTCTAACCACTGGATTTGATGAGCCAACGGTAGAAAGTATCATTTTGAATAGAGCTACAAAATCTTTAACACTTTATTTTCAGATGATTGGTCGTGGTTCAAGAAAATTGCCTAACAAGGATAACTTCATCATAATCGATTTAGGAAATAATGCTCTTCGTTTTGGACTTTGGAATGAGCCAGTTGATTGGCAACATATTTTTAAGCATCCAGAGTATTATTTAGAAAATCTGAGAGATGATGCTGAAATTGAGCGAAACTTCAATTACACTATGCCTGAAGCAATTCGTGCAAAGTTTAAAAACACAAAAGACATTAGTTTTAACGTTGAAGAAGAGTTTAAAAGCAACTTAGCCAAAAATCTTCGTTCAAAAGTGGTTTTAGAAAAATCTATTAATCAACATGCTACAATGTGTGTTGATAATGCTGAAGAATTGACAGAAGCTCGAATGTTATCAAAACTTTTATCTGATGACATCGAAAGTCGTATCGTTCAGTTTGTTAATTGCTTGGGCAAAACCAGTAAAAACTACAGAGAATGGCTTATTGAGGATTATAAAACCAATTTGAGTCTTGCTATTGGAAAAAAATACAGAGAACGACAAGTTTTTTGATTTTCACGACGTTTTTAGGTCAAAACTTCATTCAAAATTACTCCTTCCATACTATAAAACAGTGATTTGTTCCATTTTTGGTCGTGCACTACATCGATATATTTTTCATGTAAATGCAGTTCGTCGATAATATTTTTAGGTTTAACAGATTTATTGTCAGAAATAGCTATTATTTTCAATTTCGAAATAAATTTGTCATGTTATTATTAGTCAAAAATAATCGACACAAGAAAAAATAATTTTAACAGTTGTTGATTAGATTATAAAACTGAATATCATGGAAAAAAAGTACGATGTATTATTGATTTTAGAAGGAACTTACCCATTTAACGGAGGCGGAGTTTCTACTTGGTCACATATGTTGTGTAATGATGTTAATAATGCTAACTTTTCATTATATTCAATTAACGCTAATTTTGAGTTGAAACCTAAATACGAATTAGGCGAAAACGTTAAGAATGTAATTCAAGTTCCACTTTGGTCACCACTTGAACCACAAGAAATGGTTGACTATGGTAAAAAGTTTTATAAAATTGTTCGAACTAAAGAAAGATCTGACGATAAAGATTTAGTTGAGAAATTTATTCCAACATTCAGAAAATTAATTAAAAGTATTTATTCTGATACCAGAGTTGCTTCAGATTTTGATGCTATCATTTATTCAATGTGGCAATATTTCCAAACACATGATTACAAAAAAACAATGCTTCATGAAGAAGTTTGGAAAACATTTTGTTCACTTGTAAAAGAAATAATTTCAAAAGACAACGAGAAAGCAACATTATACGATTTGACATTAGGAATGCGATGGATTTATCGTTTTTTAATTCCACTTTCTATTGATGTTCCAAAAGCTGATATATCACATTTAACTATTTCTGGATTTCCAGTAATTCCAGCTTTAGTTTTAAAATACAAATACGATACTCCAATTGTAGCAACTGAACATGGTGTTTTCATCAGAGAAAGACTTATTGCTATCAATTCATCAGAATATTCATTTTTCTTGAAAAAATTATTAATTCGTTTTTCAGAAAGTATCACGGAATTGGTTTATTACAAAGCTGATATGATATTGTCTGTAAACAAGTTCAATATGATTTGGGAAAAAATGTATGGTGCAAACCCAGAAATAATTGATGTTATTTACAATGGAGTTGACCACGAATTATTTGCTCCAGCTCCAAAACCAGAAAAATTTAGAGATGTACCAACTGTAGTTGCTGCTGCTAGAATTTTTGAATTGAAAGATGTAATCACTATGATTAAATCTTGTGGAGAAGCAAAAAAATCAATACCAAATGTTCAATATTTGGTTTATGGTGATAACAATGCAGTTCCAGAATATACAAAAGAATGTAATGATTTAATTGCTGAACTAGGACTTGAAGACAACTTTAAATTAGCTGGATATCATTCAAAACCTCACCAATTATTTTGTGAAGGCGATATTTCTATCCTAACATCAATTTCAGAAGGATTTCCATATACTGTTATTGAATCAATGAGTTGCGGAATACCAGTTGTTGCAACAGACGTTGGTGGTGTTTCTGAAGCATTAGATTCAAGTTGTGGATTTATTTGTAAACCAAAAGACCACGTTGAAATTGGAATGCGAGTTGTTGAATTACTTCAAAACGAAGAGTTACGATTACAAATGGGTAGAAATGCTCGTAAAAAAGTAATTGAAAACTTCACCATTGATAAATTCATAAAAGGTTATGAATATGCTTATGAGAAAGTAATGACTCAAAAAGAAGTTCAAGTACCACACCCAATATTTATTCAAATGGAAGCACAAGAAGCACAGGAAGCTTCGTAACCCTTTTTTTTATATAAAAGAGTTTTCATTTTTGCCCTAACCTACCTACAATGAAAAATCACTTTGAAAACATAGAATTTTTGATGCAAAACATCAAAGATAAGGTTGGTAAACCTGTAAGTACCAGAGTAGTTATGGCTACTATTGAGTCTTTAGGTATTCGCGACATCGATGTTCCAGAGGATTTTGGTTTTGAATCTATTAAATCTTTAGCAGATTATATCTTCAGAGAAATAAATGCACTTCCGGATTATCAGGATATAAAAAATGTAAAGGAACGAGAAGAAATAAAAAATCATAAAACAATTCAAGTTTCTGATTATCTCTTGGTTAAAACCAAACTTTTTGCAAAACATTATCCTTTAGGAATTCTTCACCTTTTACCCGTTTTTCTTCAAATTGCAGCCATTATTTTATTTGGATATTCGCTTTGGACCTATGTTGGGTTCAATGAAATTCAATCAACAGCTGTAGTCCTTGGCGTAATGGTTGGTCTTATTGTAACTGGTGGTTTTGTTCAAGTTATTGGAAGGCAAGCTACATTTTATTGGAATTATGACGATTATGAAATGGTTAGTAAAACGGTTTTCTACCTTATAAAAAAAGGTACAATAAGCTTGTTATTTGTCATCTTTATTATCTCTTTTTTTAATATTTTCTTCCATTTATTTCCCTTCAATCTTTTAATTGTCATATTTACTTATGCTTTTTTGATTGGATTATTACTATTAGTTTTTGCACCACTGCATACAATAAAACAAAGATGGGTAATTTCAGTAGCCATTTTATCTGGAACTGCATTAGCTGTTTATGTAAAATCGCAAACGGTATTGTTAATCTATGTAACACATTGGATAGGTATTATTTGTGCAATAATTATAGCTTTAGTTTTTCTAAATATTTTCTTTAAATATAAAATTAGAAAAAATCAAGTCCATACTAATATTAAATTTAAAACACCAATTTTATTATACCAAAACTATAAATATTTCTTTTATGGAACTGCGGTATATATATTCATTTTTATTGATAGAATTCTAGCTTGGACATCAGATACAGAAGGTAAATTGCCTTTAATTATCTATTTTGAAAAAGACTATGAACTTGGAATGGATTTAGCGATATTGGTTTTTCTTCTGATGACAGGAGTTTTGGAGTATAGTATTGTTTCTTTTACCAAGTTTTTGGATATTGGTCAGAAAGTAACATCTTCTGATACACCTGAAAAGTTCAATAAGCAATTCATGAAAATGTACTGGTTCAATATACTATTGCTTTTTTTGACATGTGTTTTGATTTTTATCCTGATTTATTTTCTAATAACTGCTTCTTGGGGTTACAAAGGTCAGTTCAATCAAGTATTGGATAGTGTTAGTATTCGGGTTTGTATAATTGCGGGAATAGGTTATTTCTTCTTAGCTTGGGGAATGTTAAACTCGCTATATATGTTTACCCTCGGAAGACCAAACCAACCTGTAAAAGCAATTGTTATATCCTGTTTTATAAACATTATAGTTGGATTTATTTTAAGTAGATTTGTTTCTTATGAATTTAGTGTGATTGGAATGCTATGTGGATCAGTCTTTTATATGCTTTTCACATTTGTTGAAAACAGAAAGTTTTTCAAGAACCTCGATTACTATTATTATGCAGCGTATTAAGTTTTTCCTATGGCTTTTGCCTTCGATTTTGATGCCAAGTACTTTCAGTAAAAACGATGAAAAGAGTACTGTTCTGTTTTGCTACGGAAAGGTTAAAGCTGAAACTATAAAAAATTATACTTATGCTATTTTAGAACCTTTAAATTATAATAGTGCAGCAATTAAAACGATAAAAAAAACAAATAAAAATGTATTAGCTTATATCAGTTTAGGAGAAGTAAACAGTCAAGCAAAGCATTATAAAGAATTAAAAGATATAGTTTTAGGAAAGAATAATAATTGGGATAGTTACTATTTAGACTTGAAATCAGAGAAAACAAAAAAGACATTATTATCATTATTTGATGATGCTTTTGAAAAAGGATTTGATGGAATGTTTTTGGATAACATTGACAATTTCACACAATTTGGACCACAAAAAGCAGATAAAAATGAATTAATCGCTTTTTTAAAATTGATGAATAAAAAATATCCTGGGAAAATATTTTTCCAAAATGCGGGTTTAGAATTATTAGATCAAACGAATCAATTTATAGATGGAGTAGTAGTTGAGTCTGTGGCAAGTAGTTTTACTTTTAAAGATAAAAAATACAGTTTACGAGATAAAAAAGAATTTGAAAATTATATAAAACGAATTAACGATTTAAAAAGTAAATTCAAAACACGATTTGTATTAGTTGAATATGCCGATACAAAATCATTGTATGACAAAATAGTAAACCGATTAAAGAAACATAATTTAGATTACTTTATCGGCAAAATTGATTTACAAACAATCCCTAATTTTAAGAAATAGATAATGATATATTCAACTACCATAGCACTTGGTTTCGTTAGACTTTGTCTATTGGTTTTGGTATTGTTCTATCTTAACAGAAAATTTGTCAATTATCATAAACCCGAAAACATCTTTGATTTCATAGCAAATCAATGGTTTAAATACGGTAGTTTATTGACTATTTTATTATTTATTTTAGTACAACTGGGAATTTATAATCTTTTTAATGTTATAATAATATTTGTTGTTTTTATCTTCATTGATTATGTTGGAATTCGTTTGATTGGTAAATCACTCGCTTTTGGAAGTAATAAAATAAAACAAAAGACATTTGAACTCATTAAAAATGTCGAACTTGAAAAAAAATGGTCTTATTATATAAACACTAGAACAAGTTCAAAAACTAAGAAAAAGCGTTTGTGGATTTTATTACTGTTAGTAACTCTTGGTTTTATTACTTTTTTTAGCCGATATTATTTTACAAAATATGATGTTTATGCGCTTTCTAATCTTTGGATGCTTGAGCTTCAAACGGTTATTGATTTTGATGGACAACGTTGGTTTTATAATGGAGTAACACCTGTTGGTGAATTAGCTTTAATCAATTTTTATAGCAAAATTTCGAGTATTTCTCCAGAAATAGCTCTAGAATCAATGGGAATTATTGAATCAGTGCTAATTGGAATATTAATCTTTTGGTCAGTAAGTAAAATAACTGCTTCAAAATTAATTGCACCAATTGTTGCCTGTTTATTTTTTGCGCTTTGTTATGTTCTGTCACCAATAAACATTTCATATATATTGCAACACAAACCGATGTTTTTAGCTCTCTCAATAGCTATTCCAGGAATGGTTTTTTATCTCAATCCAAAGTTGCTAAAATTTAATAAGCGTAACTATTTCTTGAACTTTATTTTTGCCTTTATCGCTATTGGTTTAATAGATATATTCACTCTATTGATAATGGTTTTACCTTTTTTAGTAATTGGTTTTTTATTTTCAAAAAGACAATACAACGGTTATAATTTTATTGTTTTAAAAGCCTTTTTAATTGCTACCGTTTTATTATCAGTTATTTATGGAATGTCTTGTTATTTCTTAGAATATGACTTTGAAATGTTTTTAAATTCTAGTTTAATAGCAGCAAGTTCATATACTTATTTTCCTCATTTAATTTTGCCGTATAATGTTTTGATGCTTTACTATATCTTAATTTCAATCGGATTGCTGCTTTTTTTATTGATTTTGACTTATGGATTTAAAGAAAACTGGCATGAAGCATTCTCATTTTTAATATTGTTTATTTTTTTAATATTATTAAGTAATGTAAATAATGAGTGGATTGACACTGAAATGGTAAAACAGGCTATTGCTATTTACATTCCAATTTTCATAGGAATTTTGGTTGCCGTTTTATTGAGAATAACGTATCCAATTTATAAAAAAGCAACAGTTGTAAAACCTTATTTTGCAGTTGTTTTAATCTTTGGATTAGTGTATTCAGCGATTTATTTTCAAGAACCTGAATTCAAAAAAATAAAACAATCTGATACAACAGCCAGACTGATTTTAAACGCTTATGAAAATATTTCTAGTGAATATTTTCCTTATTCTTATGCTGTAGTTAATGCCTATTCAGCACATGCAATCAGCACAAATCAACACTTTTTCATTAACTATGAAGATTTCTTAGAAGACTATTTGCAAAAAGATCATTTGTATTATAAAAACATTAAAAATAAAAAATTCTTCAGAGAAAATCCTGATTATGTTTTGCCAAAATGTGTCATCGTTTTCGTTTATAAAAAAAAGCCACAAAGTTTGACCTCTATTGATGAAGGATTTGAATTTAAATCGGAATTAGAACGTCAACTTCAAACTTTAAGAAATAGAGGAAGAAAAATTGAAATAATATACAAGAACGAAGCTTTCGATGTATATGAAATCATAAATAAGCCCAAAGAATCGAGATTGAATGACTTAATCTATAAGATATGAGAAATAATTTCACCTACTATAAAAAGAATATTTCATTTTTATTTATAACAGTTTTTGTTTTGATATTATCTAGCTGTGGAAAATTAGAAAAACTTTCCGAGTCGGATGAATTTGATTTTTTTAATTCAGATAATGATGATAGAGAGCTAAGAAGATACAATAATGAAACTCCTGACAATCCACCATTAATTCAATTTATAGTAGATAATAATGATTTAGAAAACGTAAAAACTTTTAATCACATTAAAAAAGTTTGCGATTATACAAAATTAGGTATCAAAAGTGTTTCATTAAAAGAATGGAATTCTGGAGGACAAATTCCAGAATCAATAAGAGTTTTAGGTTTTTATGACACTAAAAAAATAAACGTAGCAACAATTGAAAAAATTGTAGATTTTGTATCAAAAGGCGGAACACTTTACCTTCCATATAATAGCGAAGATACAAGATTTTCATTTTTAATCGGACTAAAACCAGAAGCCGATTTAGCTATCGATATTGCATCAGCTGGCTATAATTTCAGAATTCCAATGTTGCCTAATTACAAGGAAAAAAAGTTTGGAAAAGAAATTATTTTCTATGGTTTGAAAAGAAATAATTTTATTGAAAATATAAAAATACACGCCACAGCAGCAAATAATGATTACTATCCGCTAATCACAGAAAACACAATTGGCAAGGGAAAAGTCATTTTTTACAATACTACAAATTATAACGAGAAGTCAGATAGAGGTTTACTTTTTGCTGGAATTTTAAAAGGTTTAGAAGGAATTCCATATCCAATCGCAAACGTAAACACAATTCATCTTGATGATTTTCCATCGCCTGTGTATGATGTTATGCAAGAACCAATTGCATCGGAATTAAAGCAAAGCCTTTCGGAATATGTTTATAAAACTTTTTGGCCAGATATGGTTAAACTAGCCGATGAGTTTGACATAAAATATGTAGCTCTAACTACTTTCGACTACGATTCAAATATCCAACCACCGTTTTTATTTAATCAATGGGATAGCGAAAAAGTAAAAATAAAAAACAAAACAGAAATTCTGAGTAATTGGATTTCTAAAGACATTTTAAGAAATGGACATGAACTAGGTTTTCATGGATATAACCACGTTTCTTTAGTTAAAGAAGATTGGAAAAATCCAGAGTTTATGCGTTTAGCTTTAGCCTCAGCTGAAAAAAAATGGCGAATTAATGGTTTTGGAAAATTACCTATGACTTATGTTCCACCCTCAAATCATATTGATAAAACAGGGATGCAACAATTAACTAATGGAATGCCTTCAATTAAATTTATGTGTAGTATATATAATGGGGATTTCAAAGAAGGTGGAAACAGAGAATTTGATTTTGATCCTCTTGAACCAAAACTGTTTGATTTCCCTAGAACGGCAAGTGGTTTTTATTTAAAAGAAGATGCCAATTTTGCACTTAATTCGGTCTATTTATATACAGGAATTTGGGTTCACTTTGTCCATCCAGATGATGTTTTTCAAATTCCAGGCGAAAATAACATGAGCCAAGGAAATTATTCGTTAAGAAACACTGAATCATTAGGTTGGTATAAAACAAAAAACTCTAATCGAGCTATGTATCCATTATTTAAAGACCTAATCAAAGGTATGACACAACGTTATCCTCAACTGCGTTTTGTTAATGGTGTTGATGGTGGTTTTCTTGTAAATGATTGGCGAGCATCTAAATTTAAACATACAACTGGTGATGGAGAATATTTAGTTCAGGAATTAAATAACGAAGAGTCTATAACAGAAAATCAATATTGGTTTTTGTATGGAAGTAATGAAAATGCTAAAAAAATAGAAACACAGCTTAAAAAAGAAGAAGCTGTATTCAAAAAGACACCTTTTCTTGAGGGATATTTATATTCGGTTTTTACAAATAATTCAAAATTAAAAATGATTGATTTGAATTATAAAACTCCAGAAGAAAAACTATTACTTGCTACAATTCAAATGGATGCTAGAGCTGATTATGCAGAGCATACAAAGAAAGTTATCGAATTTAATACAGTGCAAGTTTATGTTGATACTTCGGAAGAAGATTTCAAAAAAGAACTTGAAGCATTGAAACAAAAAATGATTTCAACTCCTAAAATAGATGCAGAAGTTTGGAATAAATATACCAAATACATGACATGGGAAGACAAAGGAAATGTAGTTTGGAAAATGCTAGACGAACATGTAAAGAAATTTCCAACTGCAGAAAACGTATTGTATTCAATTGAATTGAATAAGATTGTTGATTATCCAACAGAAATAGAACGAGAAAAATGGTTACGCATGCAAATGCTCGCTAAACCTGATGACAAATCAATTCTTAGTGATTATATCGCAAGTTTTAATTCGCCAGAAAATAAGGAAAATATCAAAGATGCTTTAGAAAAACTATTAAAAATTGACAATTCTCAAGAAACTAAAATACTATATCTTGAGTATCTTCTTGATTATGAACCTGATAATGCTTTGAAATTCCTTGAAGATATTGAGCCATCAAGTGAATATGAAAATTTGGCTACTCAAATTACATGGTTGTATGCTGATAAAAATAATTTGACAAAAGCATTTGATTGGTCAAAATATAGTAAAGAAGTTGATTTTGTAACTAAAATGAATTGGTTAATTGAAACAAAAGCTAACGAAAAATTAATAAAAGAATATACGGAACATATTGCCAAAAATCCCGAAGATTATGCTGCAAAGGCATTAATGAGTTCTTATTATCATGAAAATGGTAAATTCAAAAACGCTTGGATAATAGCCAATTCTTTGCCTAATGATGTTGCAGAAAAAGAAACACTTAGAGCAACGCTTAATACAGATGTAGTATATGAGCAACGAGATTTAAAGCTTGATTTAGCAGAAAACCATTCAGAGTTATTTTATCCTAAAGTTTTAGAAGAAATTCTAAAAAGCGAAAGAAGAGAATTTGGAAATTACTTAAATTTAATAAGTTCTTTAGAAACTAATAGAGAAGACAATGCTGCAGTTAGTAATGTGCTTTCGTATAATATTTTTGACAAGAAATTGAATATTCACAGTATCGGAGCTACTTTTAGTAAAATGTATGAATTAGATCAAGAGATTAAAGATCCAACTCATAATATAACACATACATTATTTGGTTTAGAATATAAATTTAAGAAAGCCGTTATTGAAAATAAAATAAACTATTGGACATCGGGTAGATTAGAATATAGTGATCAAGATAAATTATTTTTCCAATATACTGCTGGAGCCAATTTCTCCAAAGACAAAAATTACAGGTCGTTAGAACTAAAAATTGCTCCTGCTGAATCTGGTGGCGCTCACAGTAAAAACATTTATCGTTTTCAAATGAATTATTTCCAAGACATTTATTTATTTAAATTCTTGAATGCAAACATTGCTGCCGAAGGGAATTTCTATAATAAAAGTAGTTCTATCAACACTAATATAAGTACTGATGAAGCTTATGAAGGTTCTATTTCTGCTAAAATATTTTATGATACAGGAAGTCAGCCAAAATATAAATTATTACCATTTATAGAAAGTTTTTATTCGCAAGGTTCATTTGCGGATAGAAATAGATTTGAGTTGCTAACAGGTTATCCATTTTGGATGTTGGATGATCGATTCTATTATGGTGGTGGATTAGCATTTAAAATAGGGAAGGAGCAAGATGATTTCAATATGAGAGTTGAAGCTTCATATTTCTTAGACGATTTTAGTGATCATTTCGAAAGATTTAGCGGAATATTTAATTATTTACTTTTTGATTACACTGAGATTTCCATCAATGCAGAATTGTTTATTCAATCTGAATATTACTCAAATGCAGTTCAATTTGGAATTAAACATAGTTTGAAAAAGCGCAAAAAGAGATAAAAAAAATCGGAGCTAAGAAAATATATTTCTCAACCCCGATTCAAGTGTAGGTATCTTTATATCTTAATGTTTTACTATAATTCTTTTAGTAGCATTGATATTACCATTCTCTAATCTAATCATATAAACACCGTCAGATAAACTTTGAGTATTTATTGAAATTTTGTTATTATCAACGACGTTAGTCACTATACCAAAGTTTTGACCAAGTGTATTGAATAACGTAACTTTGAAGTCAGAGATATTTTCCATTTCTACCATCATTTCTTCATTTGCTGGAATAGGATAAATTACAGGATTAATTCTATTATTATCAGCAATAGAAAGTGCTTGAGAGACATTAACTCTAGCATTTAATTTATTGTATCCAGTTGTAGACTCCCAAACATCATTATTAGCAAAACGAATTGAGAATTCAGGTCTATTACTTAAACCAACAGCCTCATCTGGAAGATTTAAAAATAAATCATAATTTCCTTGAGACATATTAGATGGTAATGTTATGTTTTCATTTATAACAATTTCACCAGAACCGTACCAAAGTTGTGGATTCGAAGCTAACACAACAGAGTATTCTTGATTAGTAATAACGTTTCTCAAAACAATGTATGCCTTTCTATCATTGTAAATAGATGCAAAACCAGTATTTTTTAATCTTATATTTATTGATAAAGGTTGTCCTGAAGTGGCATTAGCTGGAAATAAACCTGAAGTTAAATTAAATCTATAACCAAGTCTTTTTCTTATTTCATTAAGACAATTATTTTCTCCAAACTCTTGAATAACTTCTGGATAATAATCAATATTCATGTATGACCAGTGGAATTGTGCCATTTCAGTCAAACCAACATCACAATTAGAACGATTTGGATCAAAGTCACAAGTTTCTCCACCCATTGGAAGAAATTTTGTTTCTTGCGCTAAGTATGGATATTCCGTTGCGGTATTTGTGTAAGTGCCAACATCAGTATCATCAGAAAGAAAACAATCATTATGATGACCAACTCTAGCAATATTAGCTGTTGACATTGCTTGTGATTGAGTAATAGCTGTGCTAGTATTAAATAATTTTTGTTTCAGTTTCGGAGTTCTAATTTGAACGGTTCTATTTGTAGGAAGTACATTTAATAATGCATCAACAATTTCTTTACGGTTTGCATAATCAGTAGCAGTAGGGTTCATTCCAAAATGATCCGTATAATACCATTCACCCCAAGTACCTATGAAACCAGCTTGCATAGTAGCAATCACATCCGAATTGGTTTGTAAAAGAGGAGTTAGTTGCTGAATATGAGAAAGCATTTGTGCTTTTGAAGCATCTCTTTGTCCGAGAGTTGTTTGTCTTGAATAAGCAAAACGTACAACACATTTAATACCAGCATTTCTAATTTTATTAAAGTCATTTCGCATATTATCCAAGTAGGACTGTGAAATAGGTGTATTTAAAAAGTCACTTAAATAAAACACTCTTAATATTAAAGTTATCTTCTCATTATTTCTATAATTCACCAATGATGATTGTGTCAATGGAGAATAATTGGCTGAATTTGTTTCAGTGTGATGATAAAAGCCTCTTTCCGGATTTGAAAAATTTTCCGTTGATTCAGTATAGCTAACTGATGTTGTCTGTGCATTTGCGCTTAATGTTAGCAAAAATAATGCAATGAAAGTAAAAACTCTTTTCATAATCGTGTAGGTTTAGTTTAACTTAAAATTATTTAACTTCATTTCCACATAACAAAATTGGATTTGGGAAACAATAATGTTACAATGCAAATCTATATAGATTAAATGCAATTTTAATCGATTAATGGTAAAAATTTGCGTCAAAAATCGATGAAATGCAAAAATAGCTTAATTTTATAAGAATTATTCCTTAATATAATGTATATTTTGTAAGTTTTTAATTATTTGAAAAACAAAAAAGTTATTAACATACACGATTTCAATTGTTTATAAGTCTGTTTTAATGCTTTGATTTTTAATTTTATTTATTTTTATTTATCATATTATAATTTATTTTTTTGTTTTCTTAAACATCAAATCAATATTATTTTGAACTATAATTTATATTATGTAAAATAGAAAATGTTTATAAAAATAACCTAACTTAGATGCTATACTACTTATCTTCACTATTTTTGTAACTATAAAATTATAATTTATGAATAGCGTAGCTGAGAATATTGCTAATTTTTTAAAAGAATATCCACCTTTTAGTCATTTAACTTATGATGAACTTATTGAGGTTAGCAAAAGTATTGGTGTTATCAATTTAGAAAAACATAAAACTTTATTCAAAATTGATGATAAGCTTCATGACAGTTTTTATGTTGTAGCTTCAGGAGTTTTAAATCTATCATTTATTGCTGATGCTGAGGAAACTTTATTAAATAAATGTTATGCTGGTGATGTTTTTGGATTAAGACCTTTCTTTGCCAAGAATAATTACATGATGACCGCAAAAGCACGCGAAGATTGTATTATTTATGCTATTCCAATTAAAGTATTTAAACCCTATGTTTCTTTAAATGCCAATGTACTTGACTTTTTACTTGAAAGTTTTGCTTCCAATACAAGAAACTCATTTGATAAGGAAAATAGTGGAAAATTGGTAACAGATAGTATTTATAACGACCAAACTTCTGGCGAAATTCAATATTTTCAATCATTAAGTTACAATAAAATACCTTTAAAAGTAAGTGTAAATTCTATCGTTAAAGAAGTGGCACAGCAAATGACCGAAAATTTATCTAGCAGTGCAATCATTATTGATAATAATTACCCTATCGGAATTATAACTGATTCAGATTTGAGATGTAAAATTGCAAATGGTAGATTTCCCCTTACTTCTACTGTTGAAAAAATAATGGCTTCACCTGTAATTACCGTTGCCGAAAATGTGTCTGTAGCCGAAGCTCAGTTGTTACTTTTAAAACATAATGTCAGTCACCTTTGTGTTACTAATGATGGTTCCGACAAGTCTGAAGTTAAAGGAGTAATATCTGAACATGATTTGGTTGTGGCGCAATCAAATAATCCAGGTGTTTTAATTAAAGAAATAAAGCGCTCATTATCGGCTAAAGAATTAAAACAAGTTAGAGAAAAGCTCACTGATTT
The DNA here is from genome assembly GCF_004362665.1 of Flavobacterium dankookense. Classification (GTDB taxonomy): domain Bacteria; phylum Bacteroidota; class Bacteroidia; order Flavobacteriales; family Flavobacteriaceae; genus Flavobacterium; species Flavobacterium dankookense. The sequence goes on from NZ_SNXR01000016.1 coordinate 142,978, forward strand.
AATTCAAACTTCTATCGCAAAGAATATTCCTTTACAACACATATATAATATATCTGGAGAAATAATTTTTGCAATAAATAAACGTGCTATTGAATTAGCAATTTTAGATTTAGGTTCACCTCCAGCCCGATTTGCATGGCTAAGTATTGGTAGTCAAGGTAGAAAAGAACAACTATTATTGACTGATCAAGATAGTATTTTAGTTTTTGAAGATGTTGCCGAAGATAAATATCGTGATGTTAAAGATTATTTCCTAAAACTAGCAAAAAGAGCTATTTCTATATTAGAAAAAGTTGGCTATATAAGCTGCTTAAACGGTCATGTTGCAAGCAATATGCTTTGGTGTAAATCATTGACTGACTGGATTAAACAATACAACAATTGGATGAAAACTCCAGGTGAAAAATCTAATGAAATTAGTAGTATATTCTTTGATTATGAAATTGTCTTTGGCGAAAACAAAATTGAGGATACTATTACTGATACTATTTTTAATAATGCCAAAAACAATAATCTATTCTTTGATTTTCTTGGTAATGATGCTTTGAGAAAAAATCCTCCACTCAACTTTTTCAAAAAATTCAATTTAGAAGAAGAAGGCGAAAACAAGGATAAGTTTGACATCAAAAATAAAGCTATCATGCCATTAGTTGATGGCGCAAGATTGTTTGCCATAAGCATGAATTTAAGAGGAATAAACAACACTTATTTACGCTTTAAACAATTGGCAATCACTGATCCAAAAAACACCGACACTTACATAAATTGTGCTGAAGCATTTTTAGTTTTATCAAAGTTTAGAACTCTTGAAGGTTTAAAAAATGACAGCAATGGCGATTTTATAAACATTGAAGAACTATCTAAAGCAGATAGAGAAAAGCTGAAAAACGCACTAAATCCAATGAAAGATTTAGAAGAATTAATCAAAGATAAATACCAACTAACTCAATTTTCATAATGTTTGACTGGATAAAAAATATCAACAAAGAATATCCTGAATTTTGGAAAGAATATCTAATGAAATTCAAAGATAAATCAGAGCGATATGTTGTGTTAAATACCGAAACAACAGGTCTTAATCCAAAAAATGATGTTATTTTATCATTTGGAGCTATTGGTGTTGTCTCTGATGTTATAAAAGTTAATGATACTTTGAATTTAGTAATTCTGCAGTATAAATATCTACATGACAATGGTTTATCAAACGAATTTTTGATAGAAAGCAAACAGCCAAAATTTACAGAACACAATGCCATTGAAGAACTTTTGAAATATATCGGAAATGCAACACTTGTTGGACATAGAATACATTTTGACATTGAAATGATAAATGAAGCTTTGGAAAAAATGGAGTGTGGAAAACTGAAAAATGAAGCGCTAGATATTGAAATAATGCATCAAAAATTATATGACATTACCAATAAATCTTTTTCGTTAGACGAATTGATTAAAGCTTATAAAATTCCGCAAAGTGATCGAAATTCTTCTCTAGATGATGCTTATTCCATTGCATTGTTGTTTTTAAAACTTAAATCAAAATTAGGATTTAAATAAAAAAACCCATCATTAGAGGTGATGGGTTTTACGATCTGTCAAAATCAAACAAAACAATAATCAAACTATTTTTCCTTCATAAATATATTCGTGTAATATTTTCTTCCTGTCTCAGGATCGATAGA
>NZ_SNXR01000017.1 GCF_004362665.1 Flavobacterium dankookense
GCGCAGATGGTACTGCAATTTGTGGGAGAGTATGTCGCCGCCTTTTTTTGAAAAGCCTATCCGTATTGGATGGGCTTTTTTGTTTTTAGTGCTTTAAGTTATTTGAGGTGATATAAGACTCTTCACAGATACTTCAAAACTCATCCCAAGTGGTTCAATACTCATCCTTGATGGTCTAACACTCTGCCCGGATGCTCCAACACTCTTCTCGGACGGTTCAACACTTTTCTTGAGTGGTTTTTTGTTTTTAATAAAAAAAGAGTTTCTGGTGGGAAACTCTTTTGGTTACAGAACGTATATGTTTTTTATGGTTACTTAAAAAAAGATCTTTGAAGTTATACAGTTTTCAATGATTGGGCAACTTAAATAACTAAATTCACAACTAAATATTTGTCTATATTTGCACCACAAACAAACTACAGAATGAAAGATTTACTTAAAAAATTTGAAAATAAACAGCCTGAAATCGTATTTAATTGGAAAGATTCTGAGACTGAAGCCGAAGGTTGGACTGTAATCAATTCGCTTCGAGGTGGCGCAGCAGGAGGAGGAACTAGAATGCGAAAAGGACTTGATATGAATGAGGTTTTGTCATTGGCAAAAACAATGGAAGTTAAATTTTCTGTTTCTGGACCTGCTATTGGTGGAGCCAAATCAGGTATTAATTTTGACCCTAGTGATCCGAGAAAAAAAGGGGTTTTACAACGTTGGTACAAAGCGGTTTCCCCATTGTTAAAAAGCTACTATGGAACAGGTGGTGATTTAAATGTAGATGAAATTCATGAAGTAATTCCTTTTACTGAAGAATGTGGTGTTTGGCATCCGCAAGAAGGCGTTTTTAATGGACATTTTAAACCAACAGAAGCTGATAAAATCAATAGAATTGGACAGTTACGACAAGGAGTAATTAAGGTAATTGAGAATCCTAAATTCTCGCCAGATGTTCTTCGAAAATATACTATTGCTGATATGATTACAGGTTTTGGCGTGGCCGAAGCCGTTCGTCATTATTATACTATATATGGTGGTGATGTAAAAGGTAAAAAAGCAATTGTACAAGGTTTTGGAAATGTAGGTTCGGCCGCTGCTTTTTATCTTGCTGAAATGGGCGCTAGCGTAATTGGAATTATTGATAGAGATGGTGGTGTTATCAACGAAGCTGGTTTTACTTTTGAAGAAATAAAACAATTATTTTTAGATAAAGATGGTAATAAATTGATTGCTCAAAACATGATACCTTTTTCGGAAATAAATGAAAAGATTTGGACTATTGGTGCCGATATCTTTGCGCCATGTGCTGCATCGAGATTAGTAACTAAGGCTCAGATTGATACTTTGATTGCTTCGGGATTGGAGGTAATATCATGTGGTGCTAATGTGCCATTTGCTGATAAAGAAATCTTTTTTGGAAGTATCATGGAAGAAACAGACAATAAGGTTAGTTTGATACCTGACTTTATTTCTAATTGTGGAATGGCTAGGGTTTTTGCTTATTTTATGGAAAAAAGAGTTCAGATGACGGATGAGGCTATCTTTTTTGATATATCTGAAACGATAAAGAAAGCATTAAAAAATACTTATGACTTAAATCCAAGTAAAACAAACATTAGTGGCACGGCATTTGAAATTGCATTAAAACAACTTGTTTAAAACAATATTTGATTACTTTTATCGTTATATTATATAAAATCTAAAGCTTATGAGTCTCGAAATTTCTAAAGATGAACAAAAATCGTTTGCCTATGCGGCGATTGTGTATGGTTTGTTGTTGCTCATTCTCTTCTTAGTTCGCTTTTGGCCTCCATCCAATTTAAAAGAACTTGTTGGCGGCGGTGGCGGTGGCGGCATTGAAATGAATTTTGGTGATAGTGATTACGGTTTGGGAGATAACTATAAAAGTGAAGTTTTAAATGCTAAGACAGAAACTAAAACATTTACATCAGAACCAACTCCAGATGAAAATATAATTTCTGACGAAGATGATACAAAGGATAGTGATGTTGTTGTTCCTAAAAATGAAACCACAAAAAAGACACCCGTTGTAATTAAAAAAGATATAAAGCCAACTCCTACGCCTGAAAAGCCCAAGGTTTCTAAAAATACTAACGATGCTTTGTCTAGTATTTTAAATGGAAATAAAGGAGGTGATGGAGATGATACTAAAGGTGGTAACAAAGGTAGTGCCAACGGAAATTTAAATTCAAAAGGCTATTACGGTAACGGAAGCGGAACAGGAACTGGAGGCGGAAATGGGTCAGGGAATGGTACTGGCTCTGGAAGTGGAACAGGTTCTGGAAGTGGAAGTGGAAACGGAAGTGGAATAGGTAGTGGTTCTGGATATTCTCTTGGAAATAGAAAAGCATTAAGTAAGCCTCAACCTAATTATAATTGTAATGAAGAAGGCGTAGTGGTTGTACAAATAACAGTTGATCAAAACGGAAACGTAATTGATGCAAAACCTGGAGCTAGGGGAACAACCAATTCGGCAAGTTGTTTAGCTAGTCAAGCCAAGATTGCTGCGATGCAAACCAAATGGAGTTCGAGCCCAGATGGAACTGAAAAACAAGTAGGTACTATTAAATATAATTTTAGTCTTAGAAACTAATACAAATAAAAAAACCGAGTTACTACTCGGTTTTTTTATGCTTATCTTTTACTTAGGACTTGTTGCAATCACAAATTTTAATTTGTTTTTAACTCCAATTTGCAGTACATCCACTAAGTCTTGCACCTGCATGTTAAATGGAATTCGGATAACTACTGTTGAGTTTTTATCTACATCCATTTTAGACAATAGTTTGGTTTCTAAATCTTCGAAACCCACTTCTTCTTTGTCTACATAAAATCGCTTCTCTTCGGTAACTGAAATCGTTATTAATTGTTTGTTTGTTTTCTCATTTGTTTTGGATTTTGGCAATGTCATTTTGATAACATTCGGATTTGCCAAGGTGGAAATAATTAAGAAGAACAACAACAAGAAAAACATGATGTCACTCAAAGAGGAAGTTGCTACTTCAGCATGAAATCGTTTATTTCGTCTTACCGGCATAATTTGGTCTTTGAATGATACTAACAAATTCTAATACTTGACGTTGCATATTTAATACAAAATCGTCAATCTTTCCATTGAATAAGTGATAGGCGCTGTAAGCAATAATACCTACAACTAGTCCAGCACCACTACTAATCATTTTTTCGTATAAACCTCCTGAGATGTTACCAATACTAATATCTTCGGTAACTGATATGCTATAGAAAATTTTAATTACCCCAGAAATTGTTCCAATAAAACCCAATGTTGGAGCAATACCAGCGATAAGACCTAAATGTCCTAGCTTTTTCTCCATCAAAGCTACTTCAATATTTGCAGCTCTTTCCATATTAGATTCTATTTCGGCAATTGGTCTTCCAATAGTTAGAATTCCTTCTCTTAGAACGTTTGAGTGAGCGGTTCCTGTTCTATCAGCAACAGAAAGTGCCATGTCAATATTCCCTGCGTTTAAATTTGTTCTAATATCTGAAACTAAATGACTGTCAATTTTTGATGCTTTTTTGATAAACATGTATCGTTCAAAAATAACATAGAGTGTGTAAAACAATAAAAGCGCAATGGGAATTAAGAAGAAACCACCTTTAAATACAAACTCCAAAACGGAAATTTCTTGGTTTAATGCTGGATTTGTCTCCGCAGCTGCTTGAACTGCTTGCGTTGCCTGTGATAAACTATCAACTTGTAATCTAATAAAGGAACTAATCATAAATTGTTATATTTATTCTAAAAAATTATTTGAAATTTGTACTCAGTAATATGCACACAATATAAACGAAAAAAAGTGTAAAATATTTTACTTTGTGAATATTTTATTAAGAAAGTAATGAACTATCAACAAACGCTCGACTGGATGTTCAACCAATTGCCGATGTATCAAACGCAAGGTGCATCAGCTTATAAGGAAGATTTGACTAATACTATTTTATTAGCCAATTATTTGGGCAATCCTGAAAAACAATTAAAGTGTATCCATGTTGCAGGAACCAATGGTAAAGGCTCTACATCTCACCTACTTGCTTCTGTTTTGCAAGAAGCAGGATATAAGGTTGGATTATATACTTCTCCACATCTAAAAGACTACAGAGAGCGAATAAAGATTAACGGAAAAGATATTGATGAGCACTTTGTTGTTGAATTTATTGCTGCTCACAAATCGTTTTTAGAAAATACCCAATTGAGTTTCTTTGAAATGTCAGTAGGATTAGCCTTTGATTACTTTTCAAAGCATAAAACAGATATTAATATAATCGAGGTTGGACTTGGCGGAAGATTGGACTCAACTAATATTATTACTCCGTTAGTTTCGGTTATAACGAATATTGGTTTGGACCATACACAGTTTCTTGGAAACACGCTTCAAGCGATTGCTTTTGAAAAAGCGGGAATTATAAAACCATCGATACCAGTTGTTATTGGTGAGTATCATAATGAAACGAAACCTGTTTTTATTAAGAAAGCAACAGAGACCAATTCTGAAATCTTTTTTGCTTCTGATTTGATTACTCAAAATTATACTTCTGATTTGATTGGGGATTATCAAGAGCATAATAAAAGGACTGTTCTCCAAACATTAAAGGTGCTACAAGACACAACTGATTTTAAAATAGCAGAAACTGCTATTCAACTAGGATTTCAAAATGCTATTAAGAATACAGGATTGCAAGGACGATGGCAACAATTGGGCAGTAATCCCAAGGTTGTTTGTGATACTGCACATAACGAGCATGGACTTAGAATTGTACTCAATCAGCTAAAAAAGGAAGATTATACTCAATTGCACATCGTTTTGGGTGTTGTTAATGACAAGAATTTGGATGAAATACTGCCTTTGTTTCCAAAAAATGCTATTTATTACTTTTGTAGACCCAATATTCCAAGAGGTCTTGATGTTTTAGTTTTATATGAGAAAGCAACTGAATTTGGACTTAAAGGTGAAATATGTAATTCAGTTTCAAAAGCTTACTCCAATGCTAAGGAAAATGCAGCTGCTACTGATTTTATATACATTGGCGGAAGTACTTTTGTTGTTGCAGAAATTTTATAAATTTTATTGCTTTTTATTTGCAGAATAAAAAAAGTAGCCTATATTTGCACTCGCAATCAAGCACAAGTCGGGCGATTAGCTCAGTTGGTTCAGAGCATCTCGTTTACACCGAGAGGGTCGGGGGTTCGAATCCCTCATCGCCCACCACTTTAAAAACTCCTTAAGTAATTAAGGAGTTTTTTATTTATACTAATTATGTATTTTGTTTATATAATTTTCTCTACTTCTCACCATCGGTATTATATTGGTCAAACACAGGATTTTGATGACCGTATTATTAGGCATAATTCTGGTTATGAAAAATCTACCTTTCCTTATCGTCCTTGGGTATTGAAATGTTTGATTACTAAGACTTCTCGCTCCGAGGCAATGCTATTGGAAAAGAAATTAAAGAATTTAAACAGGCAACGTTTAGAAATGTTTATTGAAAAATACGGGGGTCGAGACGAAGCCTAGCTTGTCTCGATGCCGACATTAATCGTCGGCATTCGAATCCCTCATCGCCCACCACTTTAAAAACTCCTTAAGTAATTAAGGAGTTTTTTATTTATACTAATTATGTATTTTGTTTATATAATTTTCTCTACTTCTCACCATCGGTATTATATTGGTCAAACACAGGATTTTGATGACCGTATTATTAGGCATAATTCTGGTTATGAAAAATCTACCTTTCCTTATCGTCCTTGGGTATTGAAATGTTTGATTACTAAGACTTCTCGCTCCGAGGCAATGCTATTGGAAAAGAAATTAAAGAATTTAAACAAGCAACGTTTAGAAATGTTTATTGAAAAATACGGGGGTCGAGACGAAGCCTAGCTTGTCTCGATGCCGACATTAATCGTCGGCATTCGAATCCCTCATCGCCCACCACTTTAAAAACTCCTTAAGTAATTAAGGAGTTTTTTTGTCCTTTTTTAACTCTACAGTTTTTGTAATTATTTTGGTTTTAAAATAAGTTTTTATTTTACATAATGCTGGTTTTCATACACTCTTCATACATTAAGTAGAGCGAAGGTATACTTGAGATGTGTACTAGCTATTTCGGACAAGACAGTGGAAGTTGAGAGATGAAAGTTTTTCTTTTGGCTTGACCCAAAAGAAACAAAAAGTCAAGCCTCAATAGTCTTAGCTCGAAAACTACCTTGAATTTCACGTCGCTCCCGAAGTCTCGGGACGAGTCGCTCGTCGTTCCTCCTTCCCGATATTTATCGGGATAAACTTTATGTGGGTTGCTTTGTTTCAATTCGTCGTTGTTTTCTACGCTAATGCTATTAGGGCGATTGGAGTATATATCAGATGGATGATTTGTTTTTCTCTTTAGCTTAATCCTCCCAACCGCAGAGGTCAAGTCCTCTGGCTTTGGCTTCTTTTAGGGTTATTTTCACTACTTCGTGTTTGCAGGCGCTTAGTCCTCGGCAAAATTCTTTTAGGTGATATTTTTTTGCGCCTTTGCTTTTGCAGATGTAGATATCGTCTGCTTTATTGGAAAAAGAGGTTAGGGTAATGCAACATAGCAATAATACTATTTTTTTCATGAAAATGGGATTGCTACGTATAAAGGTACATTCTTTTTTTTAATCTACTGTTAGTTCGTACTGCTTTCCTTGATTGTCGGTTGCTAGTAGTTCGCCATTGCCTGTCCATTGTACTTCTACCTCTATTTGTTCACCGCCTGAAATGGTTAGCGTTCCTGTTCCTTGTTTGTCTTCCATATCTACATTGCCTGATACTTCTTCGCCGTTGGTGTCAAAACCTGAAACATCGTAGTTGTAGCTATAGTTGCCACTGGTTCCTGTTCTGTATTCGTATTTATGGGTTGTATCGGTGTGTAGGGTTTGTTTTTCTTCTTGGGTAAGGTTTTCTGTATTTTCGGGTAGAAAGTTGCTTGGTTGTTGTTCTTTTTGTTTGCAGGATAGCCATAGCAGTGATAGCACGATTGCTAGTACTGAAAATGAAAGGAGTTGTTTTGGTTTCATACTGTTGTTTTATTTTAGTTGTAGGGTTACCGCTAGCGGAATGTGATCGGTGATTTCTCTTGCTGTATTAAAATTATAGAAGTCTTTGTAGAACATTATGGCTGTTGGGTTTGACGTTTCTACTTTACTAGTAGAATACCAAATGTTATCGAACTCGTTGGAAAGGCAATTGTCTTCAATACACGATTTTTTGAGCGATGTTTTTTGGTCTGTGAAAACAGGAAGATAGCCCATTTTTTTCAATGGATTAAAAACAGTATGCGACTGTGGGCAATTGAAATCGCCAATGAAAATTAGTTTCAAAGTGGGATAGGTTTCAGGAAGGAACTTGAAGTATTTGATTTCGGTTTCGGGTTGTTTGCTTTTGGTGATGGCGTGGAAATTGACTAGTGTGAACTGTTTTTTGTTGTGTTCAAACGTAGCTAAATAAGGTTCGCGGTCTATTTGAAGTTGGTAGTTGTTTTCGAGCCAGGCTTTGCCTATTAGTTTTACTTTGGCGGTTTTCCACAGGAAGGCATAGCGCTCGGTTTTATAACTAGAACTCTCGGTTGGGTTGCTCACGGCATAATCCCATTTATTGCCGGTTCGGTTGAGCTCGTCGGCTAGTTTGGCTACGGCTTGTGCACCACCATTGCCAGCTACAATCTCTTGTAGCGCTACGACATCATAGTGTTTTAGTACTGAGGCTATGTATTGGATAGTGCTGTCGGATTTTTTATTGCCTAGGTTTTCTACATTCCAGGTTAGGATTTTTATTTGGGCTGTAGTAACCGAAATTAGAAGTAGCAGCAGTATGGTTAGAATTGATTTCATTCTTTTTATTGGCATTTTGGTCACTAATTTACGTTAATTATTCACTGTATGTCTTTTGTTTTACCTTCCTTTTGTGGCAATTAAATATGTTATATAGTTTGTATAAATAGGTTATATAGACGACATATATATTTAGTATATTTGCTTATTATTTTCTTAAAACGTTGGATTATGGCAAAGCAAGTTGGTATTATACCGTTGGTTGGCACTATTGATGGTGTTAATTTTTATATGCGCAAGGGTAAGCCTGTTGCTCGAAAAGCAGGTGGCGGATTTACAGGCAAAGCGATTAAAAATAGTGCTAACATGGAACGTGTTAGGGAAAATAATAGTGAGTTTGGTCATTGTTCGCGGGTAAAAAAGTTATTTAAAGATAGTTTGTTTCCTTTTTTGGGTAAGCAACGCAATGAGGAGTTGCAGGGACGATTGATGCAATTGTTTATTAGTATTAAGAATGCCGATTTGGTCTCTGAACGTGGTCAACGGCAAGTGGGTAATGGTTTGCAACAGGTTGATGGAAAGGCTTTGCTTGCTGGTTTTTGTTTTACTTCTTTTTGTTTGCCTACTGATACTGGTTTTTATGATGCTGCTAGTACGACTTACACTTTTAGTGATTTTGCTCCGAAAAGCTTGAAGTTTCTAGCTAGTGCTACTCATTTGGAGTTGCAACTTGGTGTTGTTGTTTTGGATTTAGAACAGATGAAAGCTTCTCTTTTTAGGAGTGACGCTGTACGTGTGCCAAAAAATGGTGCTCCGCAGGCTGTTCCTTTGGCTGCTACTGTACCCAATGATGCTAGTGGTTTTAAGATAGCGGTTTTGTACTACCGCTATTTGCAGGATGTTAATGGGGCTTTTTATGGTTTCCAAGAGCAGCATGGTTTTGGGTTGTTGGTTGTTGGGATTTAGTGATAATTAATTATTTTTTTAGATCTTAATAAAGTTTTTTTTTTGTAATAAAAAAACAATTGATAAATATCAAAATTATTTAATATAATTTCTCCAATTTTTTTCTAAAAACTCTTTAATACCACTTGGCTTATAATTTGGGTAAATTTTCAAGAAGTCTTCTTTAGCTTCAGCATAAGTATCATTTTTTATAATTCCTTTTACAGCTAAATAAAGTAATCCTATGCTTGGAGATCTAGAAATCCCTTGATTACAATGAATTAAGACTTTATTCCCCTTTTTCAAATTTTCTTCAATAAAAAGTAGTGATTTTTCAAATTGTATATTATCAAAATATTTAGCTGTTGGTGGATCAATCATGTTTAAAATAATTCTTCTTTCTCTGTAAGCTATTAAATATTCAGGGTGATTGGTGTCAGCAGATCTTCCTGAATACCCAAGTGCTTTACGATGACAGGGTTCCTTGCATGCCTGAACAAAATAGAAATCCGAGTCAAACTGATTTCTTTCAAAATCAATTAGATTTCCGATAAATAGATTTTTATAAACTTCAATCATATTAAACTAATTCAAAATCAAATTTTGATTTTAATAAACTCTCTCATTTGTTTTATTGATTCATTCAATTGTTCGTTTGTAAAACGAATGTTATTTAGGTTTTCAGGGTGATGAATTTGATGACGAATATACTCACTTAGAATTTTTTGCTCCTCAATAATACCATTTTTTAATTGTTTTTTATATAAAATTGTTTCTTTCCCAATTTTAAATTCTTCGAGCATTTTTTCGCTTTCTATAAAACCGTATAGTTCATTATGATACTCGTCATCAGATTCGTCGAAGGCTAAATAGTTAACTTCATTAAGTGATGGATAAGGCAAATCTCCTCTTTCAATATTAACAACTTCTCTTTCATTTCCGTTTTTAATTAGTTTCAAATGTTCAAATTCTAAGAGTTTTACAATTGAAGGACTATGAGTAGTTAAGATTATTTGTGTTCTATTTGCATTCGATAGCTCAATGAAAGCTTCAATTAATTTTTTTTGATGGCTTGGATGTTGAGAAGTCTCAGGTTCTTCAATAGCATAAATTATACTCGGAATGTTCTCAGCTTTTTTTCTTCTTTCTGCTTCAGCTCTAAAAAAGTTGAGAAGTATAAGTCTTTTTACACCACTTCCTCTTTTATTAATTGGGATATCTTCTTCACAAACGATAGAAACACTCTTAAAAACATCTGACCATTTTAAACTTTCAGGACTTGGAATAATAGGTGTTAAACTTTTAGCTATTTCAGGATTCATCTCATTAAGTTTTTCTAAAGTTTTTGTTGAGACCTCAGTAAGTTTTTTTTCAACTTCTTTAGCAACTTTTTCTAAAGCTAACTTAAGCTCTGCATCTTTCAATATTTCTTGAACAGCAAATTTCATAGGATTTTGAACTTCATCATCTCCATCACTATTTTTTCTATCAGATTGAAAAAGAGTAAATAAAGGCATGTAATTTTTTAACTGTTCCCAAGTGTTTTTCGCATCTATTTTCGCAAGTTCTATTTCTATTTCATTTAATTGTAAATCATCCATGTATTTGTTCCAAATAGATTTTCTAATAACCGCATTTTTGGTTTTATCATCACATTCAATATCACCTAATAATTTTTTTAAATCTACATTCTTTTTTAAAAGTAATTCACAACAGTTTGGATTTGTTGGATGATTTGCCTTAATGAATATTTTTGGTGCTCCTGCATTTGGAAATCTCTTTATAATTTCTAAGGTCCCATCACTTTTTAACAAATATTCTTCAGCAAGCTTTGTAGGATTTGTAGAGTCAATAGTTAATGTTTCAGGAAGTTCACTAAAAACCACACTAATTTTGATTTCAGTATTACCTGCATCTTTACATTTTTTGTTAATGTCTTCTTTGTCCATTTTAACAACTCCTTTATTTTCATTGAAAAAAATATCAAGAGCCTCTAAAATGGTTGATTTACCAATGTCATTTTTACCAACAAATACATTTAAATCGTTTAAATCAATTGTACATTCGTTGTCATATGACCGAAAATTTTCTATTTTAACTTGTTTGATTTTCATAATTCTTTGAGCTTTATAAGAAATTAAATTAATGTATTTGGAAATTCCTCGGAAATTATTTCTTCAATTGTTTTGACATTTTCATTAGAATTTAGTTTTTCTAAAATAGCTAAAGTCTCTCGATATTGCATTGCCTCAGGAAGTATTGTAAATTCAGCTTCAAAACCTAATTCAGCTATTTTACTTTCAATTTCTTCTAAAGTAACATTGAAAAATTCTTTTCGATAATTTAGCATATTCACTTTTTTATCTGCGAAAGCTTTGTGTAATTCATATTCTAGAGTTCTTGCCTCATCAGAATAAATCATTGCATGTAAATCGAATTGAAAAGGAACTGAGGCATCACCTAATTCTTTTACTCTATCAATAGGTTCTAATCTTCTAGTCATACCTATTTTATATACATTTTCTCCAAATGAACCAATATTAGATATTATGTATACATGCCCTCTTTTAGTTTGTTGTGCCATTGATAATGCTCTTTCCTTTTTTTCTTGAGCAAACAGAAGTTCTTGTTCTAATTTTTTAATTTGCTCTTGGAGTTTTTCATGTTTATCACCAATAGAAATATCCAATTCTTTTCTTGCCTTTTCTAATGCTTTTTGATAATTCAATTCTTCTTTTTCGGCTTCTCGCTGAGCTTGTTCATATTCTCTTCTTGCCTTTTCCTCTTCTCTTAATTCTTCTTGAATTGCTCTTAATTCTTCTTTTTCCTCTTGCCTTTTTGCTTGAAACTCATATTCAAGTATTAGTTCCTTTATTTTAAGATCAAGATATTCCTTTTCGATAAATACTGCTGAGTTCTCTCCTAATTTATTTATAGCTTCAAAGGATTTTTGAATTCTTTCTTTCATTTGATTAACATTATTCCATTTAACTTTTGCTATGAAAGAATTACATTCGCCATTGAAAGCTCTTAAAACTAGTTTAATGAATTTTTTTGTATTAGCCCTGCCTTTTGTAACACTTCCATCAATTGTCCAATCAACTGTGCATCTTGCAGCTTTTTCTAATCGTACTAGTTCCTTTTGTTTTTCAATAATTTTATTTTGTTCAATCCTATAGTCGTCAGATTTTTCAAAATCGTAGACAGGTTCATAAATTCCGAATTCAATTAAATCTAATTTTGACTCATATAAACTAATTTCTTTTCTGAGTTTTGTATATAAATCTAGTCCAGATATATAATCAGAGTTTAATTTTACTTTCTTATTATCAATAGTATTTATTTCCTCACTTTTTGAAATAATTACTTTATTTAATTCATTTTCTTTATTCTCAATAATTTTATTTAACTCATTCCTCTTTTTATTAGTTTCTTCTTCAATATCACTAATAGATTTATATCTCTCTAGTTTAGAATTTAACTCCTTAATTAAAGCAAATTCTTTCTTCTTCAAAAAATCAAACAATCCCATAGTTATTTATTTTTTTAACTCTTCAATTTTATTTTTCGCTTCATCAAAACTTTTTTCAATTAATTCAAGATTTTCAACAAATATTGTATTGTCAGAACCATATTTTTCTAATTGTAAATACCATGTTGGCTTACTTTTACTAATCATATATCCAACTTTGAATCCATCCACAGTTGTAAATTTATTCTCAAGGTAATCACAATTAGTTGCAATATCTTTTTCGACTTCAGTTTTCAAAGAATTTAGAGCTTTAATTACTTCTAATAAATCGGATTGTTCTATTGATGCTGTTGAAGTATTATACTTGCCTTGCTTTTCAATTTGAAAAAAATAGCTGACTACAGAACCTGAATTTATTTTTCTAATTCTTGTTTCAGAAATACCTCCATACAAAGTTTTAATGCCAGTTAGTTTATAATCTGATAGTTTAATTATGCTTCCTGTTTTTGATGCAAATGCATCAATTTTTGTTTTTTCTTTTTCAAGCTCTTTTTTTGTTTCTTGAGCCAAAGTAGGTAAGGTCATTAAAAAAGAGAATAATAAGTAGTAGATTTTTTTCATTTTGATAATTATTTTGGTTATTATTTATGTTTGTTCAAACTTAGTTAAGCTATTTGAGAGTATTTTACGGGAATCCGTAATTGGGAGAAAAAAGTTTGAGAAAAGAGAAAAGAAACAAGAGAAAAGATAATAGAAGTGGCTTCTCGATACAATTTTACCAACTAAAAATTGGCATTTTCAGTTGGTAAAATCACTCGAAGTGACGGGTGATGAGTGAATAGGTTGTAGGTTTTAGAAAAAGAGAATAGAAAAAGAGAATAGAGAATAGAGAAAAGACTGAGAGGATACTTTAGAGATCGCTTCTCGATACAATTTTACCAACTAAAAATTGGCATTTTCAGTTGGCAAAATCACTCGAAGTGACGTGTGATGAGGAAATAGATATTAGGCAATAGGTTATAGAGAATAGAAAATAGAGAAAAGAGAATAGAAGTGGCTTCTCGATACAATTTTAACTAATAAAAATTGGCATTTTTACTAGTTAAAATCACTCGAAGTGACGGGAAGTGGTTTTGGGATTTAGGAATTACATTTTTTGATATCCTGATTCGCCGTTTCGTTTTAGTTTTACTTTGTAGTTTTCGCAATCATCGCAGCGGTAGCTGGATTGCCAGGTTAGGGTTAGTTCATGTACACCTTGTGTTCTTCCTATCCTTGAGGTATTTAAATCATAGGAATAGCCAAAGCTAAACTCACCTAGTTTGAATGCCATTACTGGGTTTATGGAGGTTATGAGATGGCTGTTGTCGCTTTTTGCCTGTGGATTGGTTGCTGCAATTACTCCTAAGCTAAATCGTGGAAAATCCAATACGGTTCCAATGTCTAGTCGGTTGTATTGTGATTGTCGCATGTAGTTGGCGGTGAGTAGCAGTGTGGTTTCTTCGGGAATTAAGGCTGAAGGCGCATTTAGAAATTCAAAATAATAACCTCCGTGTAGGGAAAGAAGCATGTCTAGTGGTGCATTTCCGTTTTCTTTGAACGAGATGTCTGGTCGTGTTAAATGTTTTACTGATGCGCCAAACCAAGCATTTTCTTGGTCGACAACAAAACCTACACTCATATCAAAGAAACCTACTTTGTTATTCAAACCTGCGAGACCTGGATCTTGCGAAATTGGGTTTATGGAACCATCGTTTATATTGATTTGGTCTTCGAGCAAAAGGTTTCGAAAGTTGAAGTCTTTTCTACCGTAGCCTACTTCTAGTCCGAAACGCATGCGCCAATCGTAATTTAAATCTATCCTGTAGGATGTAGCAGTATTGATTTGAAAATAGTTGTAATTGGTGAAAACCTCATTGTGGTTGAGAACGGTTACACCCAATCCTATTTGGTCGTGTATCAAATTGTTGAAAAAACCGAATTGGGTATCGATTTTTCTATTGCCATCGGGCCATTGTCTTCGGTGAAGAATACCTGCGTTCCATGTGTTTGAAATTCCAGTGAAGGCTGGATTCATTTTTTCGGGCATTAAATAAAACTGGGTGATGACTGGATCTTGTGCTTGTACTTTACAAAAAGTGAAAGCGACTAGTATGAAGAGGATGCTTTTTAATTTCATGTTGTGGCTTTTACTTGATTAATACAAAAGTTTGATTTTGGTTTATCACACTTCCGTAGAATGTTTCGGCACTGACTTTGCTGTAATAATTTCCGTTTTCGGCATTTACTCCTTTTATTTTTCCATCCCAACCTAAGAGTACTTCTCCTTTTTCGGAATAGATTAATGAACCCCAAGTGTCGTAGATGTCGAGTTGGATGTTTTTTAATGCTTTGGTAACTGGTTTGTAGGTATCGTTTTTAGTATCGCCGTTGGGTGTGAATGCCGTTGGAACGACAAGAATATATCCTTTTTCTACATTTATTTCAAGTTGTTGCGTGTACACACAACCAAAAGGATAAGTGACTGTTTGTGTTACGGTATAGGAATCTTTGACATTCAAATAGGTATGTATCGGATTGACTTCTGTTGAAAAAGTTCCATCGCCAAAATCCCAAAGGACTGAAATGTAATCGCCTGTTATGGTGCTTTCAAATTGTATAGGATCGCCAATTGCAAACATACCATAGTTTATAATTCCTATTGATGTGGGTTCAAAAGATGCAGTTCCAATGACTGGATTGTTCACATCAACGGAAAAAGTAGTGGTACATCCAATAGCATCGGTTGCAGTTACAATTACAATTCCGTTTAATGGTGTACTCATAATTTCATTATTTGAACCGCTAACGTTTCCGCTAGACCATTGGTATTGGTATGGCGGAACACCACCAGATGCTTGTGCCACAAAACTTTGGTTTACTATTCGTGTAGTACAATTGGCATCGGTTTGAGTGGTTACGGCTATTTCTAGTGGTGCAGGTCTGATTAGTGTATATGTTTTTGATGTAGAACAACCATTGGCATCGGTTAGTGTTACACCATAATTTCCTGCTGTCACTCCTGATACATCTTCGGTGGTTGCACCATTGGTCCAAAGGAAACTATAAGGTAGTGTTCCGCCTGCAATAATCAAATCGATAGCGCCCGAACTTCCATTGGTACAATCTAGCGGATTGGTTACATTAGCTGATAATACAATTGCCGCTGGTTCAACAATGGTAAACGTTCTGGAAATGGTACAAGGTTTTGAGTCTGTAATTACTACGGAATAAATACCTGGAGGAAGATTGTTTCTAGAAGTTCCGGAAGTACTTCCATCGTTCCAAACTAGTGTTACTGGTGCAATTCCACCTACAAAATTTAGATCAATGCTTCCATCATTTGCGCCAAAACAAGATATGTTAGTTACTACAGGTGTTACCTCAAAAATTGGCGGACTAGGAATATTTATGGATAGTACTTTTATACATCCAATGCCATCCGTAACGGTGATGATATAATCATCAGGCGCAAGATTGGTAAGATTTAGCGTAGTTGCTAAATTACTCCATTGGTATAGATAGGGTGCAACACCTCCAGAAATGGTTACGTCAATAGTTGCATTGTTGTCACCATAACAAACTATTGGAGTTGTAATTGCATTGATGATGATTTCGGGCGATTGGGTTATGGTAACCGAAAGGTTTTGGGAACATCCTAAATTGTCGGTAACAATGAGGTTGTACACGCCAGCAGGAATGGCAGTAATATCCTCTGTCGTTTCTCCGTTTGACCATGCATAGGTGTAAGGCGATGTTCCTCCAATTACATCCGCATTTATTGCGCCTGTTGAAAAACCAAAACAATCTACATTGGTTTGGCTTACTAAGTTGACTTGAAGTAAAGGAGGTTCGGTAATTGTAAATGTTGCTGTTTTTGGACCACAGTTATTGGCATCAGATACCGTAACGACATAAACTCCTGGTGCTAAATTGCTGATATCATCGGTTGCTGCAAAAGGGAAAGTATCTTTTGTCCAATTGTAGGTGTAAGTTCCTGTTCCGCCTGCTACTGAAATGGCGATTGAACCGTTATTAGCTCCAAAGCAAGTAATGTTATTATTACTGTCCGTTGTAATTATGATATCGTTTGGCTCGGAGATGGTATATGAACTTGTAAATGGACAGTTTCCTGTATCCGTAATCGTTAAGTCATAGTTTCCTGGCTCAATGTTTTGAATATTAGTAGCTGAAGAAGAAAAACTATTTGGACCTGTCCAAGTAATAATGTAAGGAGGAATTCCACCTGTAATGTTGGTTGTTATAGAAGCATTGTCCACATTAAAACAAGTGTTGTTCGTTGCCACTACGTTTGGATTTATGGCTGGATTAACCGTTATGGTTACCAAAAAATTAGTTCCGATACAGTTTCCTGATTTTGGTGTAACGGTATAAGTAACCGTTGCAGGATTTGTGGTGGTGTTGATTAAATTTTGACTTATAGCTGTTTGCGAATTAGTTTCTGCAGTGGCATTGGTTATTGCTCCAACAGGATTGACTGTAGGAGTTGACCAAGTATAAGTTGTTCCCGTTGGAATTACATTTCCTCCAGCAGTTGTAGGTGTTATTGAAAATGATGTTGTGCTACAAATGGTTGCTGTTTCAGGACCGATAATTGGGTTTTGGTTTATGATTACTTCTGCAGGAGCTGATTTGATTTCAGAACAGGTTCCCACAATTGTTGGAAAAGTGACTACGCAATAGTAATAGGTAGTTCCGGCAGTTGTTGCAGGAGGATTGAAGGTAGCATTGTTCTCGCTTGTGAGTAGCGTTCCACCGCTGTTACTATTGATAGTATTTGAATACCATTGATAATTTGGGGATAGCGCATCACTATTAGTAACGATAACAAGTTGCGATGGCGATTGCGGTGGTGATTGCCCCAAACAAATAGTACTCGAAGTTAATGTTGTAGTAAATGCTGGCGCAATATTGACCGTAATCATTGCTGCGGTGCTTGTTGCATTACATCCTGTTGCAGTAGGTTGCGTTATTACGCAATAGTAGTAAAAAGTACCCGCATTGGTTGTTTGCGGTGTAAACGTGTTGTTTGTTTCACCCACTAGCAGTGTTCCATTGGCAGAGTCGTTATTAGTATCACTATACCATTGATAGGAATAGTTGGTTCCAATTCCGCCTGTTGCCATAACAGATAGTTGGGTTGCTGTCTCTGATTGACATACGGTTTGAGAAGCTAATGGTTGCGCTGTAATTGTTGGGTCACTTACCACGTCAATTTGTGCTACGGTACTGGTTAGATTGCCACAACCGTTTGTATAGCTTATGACTACATAATAATAGTACGTTCCAGTAGCAGTAAAAACGGGTGGTGTATAGCTTGAAGCATTTGAACCTACTGGTGTTCCACCTGTTGTGGTATTGTTAGTATTGCTGTACCATTGGTAGGTTGGTGTTCCAATTCCACCTGTTGGTGTCACCGTCAAAGGCGATGGGATTGTTGCTCCTACGCATAGACTTTGAGTTGCAAGAGGTTGGTTAGCACTAGTGACAGTGGCAGAATTTACTATAGTAACTTCGGCAGCCGTTGAAGTGATAAAAGAACAAGAACCAGTTAGCGCAGGAAATGTGATTACGCAATAATAATATACGGTACCAACTGTTCCTGCAGGAGGATCATAAGTTGGTGCATTAGAGGAAGGAATTGGTGTTCCACCAGAATTTGAATTAGTTGTATTACTAAACCATTCATAAACGGGAGTTCCTGAACCGTTATTGTAACTTACGGAAAGTTGGGTTGGTGTTTGTCCAAAGCAAATGTTGCTGTTTACTGGATTGGTAACCATAACAGGTGCTGGATTGACAGTAATGACATAGTTTACAGGCGTTCCGTTGCAACCATTGATAGTTGGTGTTATTATGTAAGTCACCGTTCCTGCTGTTGTACTTGTAGTTGTAATGGTTTGCACAGGAATGGTATTTGTTCCCGATGTTGCAAAACCACTAACGCCAGCGGTTGCTGTTGCTGACCAATTAATGGTAGCTGTTGATGGATTGGCAGTTAAATTGACGAGCGTGGTAGCCGTTCCTGAACAAATAGTTTGACTTAAATTGGTAGTAGTGATTGTTGGAGCTGTATTTACTGAAAACGTTTCTGAAGCCGTGTTAGAAATACCACATTCATTTGTAACGGTTAACGTTATTGTATATGGCGTTGGTGACTCAGGAAAATTGATAGCTCCGGGATTTACTGCACTCGATGTTGCAGGCGTTCCACCAGGAAAGCTCCAAGCATAAGTAAGAGTACTTCCAGTTGGTGCGCAAGAATTGACTGTGGCAACTGGTGTAATGGTAGCTGCACCGCAGACATCACTTATTGGAGTTATAGCGACTGTTGGTGGTTTTTTTACGATTACTGTTTCGGTAGCTGTTGCGCTTCCGCAGGAATTTGTAGTGGTTAATGTTATGGTATAGATTCCTGCTTCTGTAAAATTAAAAGAGGCGTTTTGTGTGGTTTGATTAGGAATTGGTGTACTTGTTGTTCCGCAAAACGCAGGAGCATAAGCTACCGACCATAGATAGGTTGGCGTTCCGCATTGGTTTGCTAAGTTGGTGGTATTTGTTGCTGTAATGGCTTGTGGAGCACATCCAGCGTTAGTGTTTAAGGTAAATTGAGGAGTTAGTTGTGGTTCGATACAGATTGTTTTTGTTATGGTGTCTATTCCGCACCTATTACCTATTTTTAAAGTAATTGTATAATTACCTGCGACAGAAAAAACGGGACAAATAGTAGCAGAACCACTAACCCAAGAATTTGTACTTGTAGAATTAAAATCATTTCCAAGAGTTCCACTAGCCAGAGAAAATCCTGTATTTGGAGAAATAATCCAAATCAATTTTGGCGAGGTACATCCTGATGAAGAAGCTGCGTCTCCACCCGTTGAAGTATTAGTAAAACAAGCTTGACTACCGACGCAAATATTTTGCTGAGGTAAACTAAATTCAGCCTCAGGTGCATCTGAAATTCTTATTGGAACAACCATAGCAGAGGACTGATCACATGGATTAACAGCTATGATATTTGCAAAAAAGGAATTTGTATATGTTGTAGGTCCAGAAACACTCGTTGTTCCACAAGAACTATCTAAAAAAGTGTGTGTAATAGAACTTGGTGGAGGATGATTGAATGTTGTTGCTGGTGAATTATCATTAAACGTTACGATGTAAGTCGTTCCAGGAGGATTATTTTCAGTTCCTGTAATTGGAAAAGTTAATGAAGAAGTAATGCAAACATCAGTGTTTCCGGGATTTTCTAATCCTACAGCAGGGTTGTTTCCAACAAAAACTTTATAAATCTTAGTTATATTACAGCTATTTTGAGCTGAAATTGTATAGGTCAATGTCCACAAACCAACCTGATAAGTATGCGATAAACTTGTCCAAGTTGTACCTGTGAAATTAGGAGAACCATCTCCCCAATTTATGCTATAGTTAGTATTAGTTGCTAATGTTGAAGAGGCATTATTAAAGTCTAACTGAGTTGGTTGATTTGTACAAACTCGATAAGTAGGAAATCCGTTAAAAACACTAAAATCAGCCGAAGAAGATAAGTCAGCATTTGCTTGAGGCGTAATTATCATTACTGTATTCCCAGTAACATTGCTTACTTGAACTGGATTTGAAGAATCTTCAACACGAACTAAATTATATGTGAAAGTACCACTAGAACTTGTATTCGCTGGAATGGTAATGGTTGAATTATTTCCAGTTGTTGATATCGTTTGATTACCCGCAACACCAGTAACAGTGTAAGTAAACGTATAAGGTGCTGTTCCGCCGCTTCCTGTGAAAGTAATTAGTGGACTGGCTGCGTTTTGGCAAACTGTTGTTCCTCCAGTAATCGTTGCGGCTGGAGCAAGTGTTGTGGTGCTTTCTTTTGCGTTTGTATTTATAACAGAGGATAGACAAAAAAATAGTAGTACGTATAGTTGCTTCATCCGTTTTGTTTTAATTTGATATTTTTAACAGTTCTAGGTCGGGTATTTGGCAAAAGTGGTTAATTTATAGTTAATTACGAAATTATTTTGCTTTATTTATTGTTATTATATTGTTATGGTAGGTTTTGTTTTAATTCAAAATACATATACCATCGGCAGGTTTCTAAAAAATAGTCTGTGCCGATGGCAATGTTACCACAATTGTATAAGCGACAAATTTATTTACATGGTTTGGAAGTATTTTACGGGAATCCGTAATTGGGAGAAAAAATTTAGAAAATAGAGGATAGAACATAGAAAATAGAGAATAGAGAATAGACTGAGATAGCCTGTAGATATTGCTTCTCGATACAATTTTACCAACTAAAAATTGGCATTTTCAGTTGGCAAAATCACTCGAAGTGACGGGTGATGTGTGAATAGGTTGTAGGTTTTAGAAAAAAGAGAATAGAAAAAAGAGAATAGAAAAAAGAGAATAGATTGAGAGGATACTGTTGAGATCGCTTCTCGATACAATTTTACCAACTAAAAATTGGCATTTTCAGTTGGCAAAATCACTCGAAGTGACGGGTGATGAGTGAATAGGTTGTAGGTTTTAGAAAAAAGAGAATAGAAAAAAGAGAATAGAAAATAGAGAATAGCGAATAGAGAATAGACTGAGAGGATACTGTAGAGATTGCTTCTCGATACAATTTTACCAACTAAAAATTGGCATTTTCAGTTGGCAAAATCACTAGAAGTGACGAAATACGTGACTATATAATACCTAAATCTTTGGTAATGGCGATTAGATGGATATTGTTGTTGGCTTTGAAGTAGTCTTTTAATTTGGCTACTCTTTTTTCGATGGTGGATTTGCTGTTTGGCGTGATGTTTAAGTGTTTGAAAAGGGTTTCCATTTCCTCTATGGCAACACCGTTTGCAAGATGGGAAAGCAGGGTAATGTCATAACTGTCTATTTCTTTTCCTGTTTTGTCTTGTAATGCATGGGCTAGCTCGGGAGAAATGAAGGTTTTGCCATAGAGTAGTGTTTCGATGGCGGTTTTGAGTTGGCTGATGCTGTTTCGTCCTTTTTTTACGTAGCCATTGATTTGCGCTTCGTCAAAAAGTGTTTTGATGATATAGGGCTTGTCTTCTACGGAATAGACTATCACCTTTATTTCGGGCTGAATTTCTTTGATGGCTTGAATGAGTTCTTCTCCTGACGCTATAGTTACTTCGCGATAGTCTTCTACAAAGGATAAATCGCTAATCAGCAAATCGAATGGTTGGTCATCTTGGAGTGCTTTCTTCAGTTTTAGGATGGCATCGTCGCAGTATTTTGCATACTGTATTTCTTGAACTCCCAAGTTTTCAAGGGTTTGTTTTACGGCGATGTTAATGCTGTCAAAATCTTCGGCTATTAGAACTTTTTTATACATACTCTTTATTTTGGGATTGTAATCTTTGCTTTGAAACCTTTGTTTGGTTCGGTATCAAAAGTAATTGTTCCTTTTAGAGAATGAATACGGTTTTCCGCATTTTGAAGTCCATTTTTTAAATTTAACAGATTGGCTACTCCAATTCCGTTGTCGGAATAGTTTATTTCTACTGTTTTGTTGTTTGATTTAATGCTTATGCTTGCAATTGAACATTGGCTATGTTTTTTCATGTTGACCAATAATTCTTGAATTACTCTGTAGATAGTAATTTTTATTTCTTTTGATGTTTTTGGTGCGTTGAATAATTCCGTATTTACAATAATATTTCGACTGGTAGAATTGTAGGTTGCTATAATTGCTTTTAGATTTTCGAGGTATTTTTCTCCTGTGTCGATGTCTTTATTTTCATTGGAAATGTTACGGGTTCGGGTATAAATTGTATCTAGGTTTTCTAATAAGACTTCTTTATTACTTGGATCTTCTAAATTTTGGGTTTCGGCAAACGCTATGGCATTGTGTACATCATTGGCTAGTTCGTCGTGGAGTTTTTTGGCTATTCGGGCTTCGGTTTTATAGGCAGTTTCTTCGATCTTTTTTTGATTTCTAAATCGGATTCCATAAAATAAAAGTGTAGCGGACAGAATTACTAGGACTAAGAAAATCAATGTAATGTATAATTGTTTTTCTGATTTTAGTTTTTGTTTTTCAAGAAGACTAGTGTCATATTTAATTTTTGCAAATTGATTTTTTGCAGATTGTCTGATTTTATTAATACTGTCAGAAAGTGCAATTTGTTTTAGCGCCAATGGTTTTATTTTTTTTTCGTTGCTGGAAGCTATCATGAATTTTAGGGCTTCTATTTTATCATCGGGACTATTTACTTTTTGGGCAGCTTGAAGTGCTTTTTGTGCAAAACGAAATGCTACATCAGGATTCTCTGTTTTATAAAATTGTGATAGGTGAATATAGGAAGCAATGATTTCAGTATTATCTTTTTGTTCTTCTCTTAATTTTAAAGATTTATTAAGGTAGTATTCTGCATTTTGATCATTTATATTAAAAAGGGCAAAACCATAATTATCTATAATTTTTGCATAGTTCAATTTGTCTTTTTTTAATTCGGAACTGTTTAATAACGGTTTTAATGTTAGAATTGCTTTGTTGTATTCTTTTGTTTCAAGGTAGATTACAGAAATATTGTTTTTAATAATGCTTTTATGGACTATGTTAAGGGTATCGTTTAAGCATTTGTAATAATATTTGAGCGCCTGTTTGTAATCTCCTTGTTCTTGATAGGCAATACCCAAGAAATTATTTATGGCTAGTAAATAATTGTTTGATGGTGCTAAATGATATGCTTGAGTTGCTGTTTCTTCTACTCCCGAGAAATCACAAATAATATTCTGCAATTCGGCTATTTGAAGTAAAGCATATATTTTTTGCTCTGATGAGGTTGCTAGATTTTTTGCTTTTTCAGCATAGTAATAGGAACTGTCATGTTTTTGCTCTTTGAGGTACTTTGCGGCATTTGCAATACACTTACTATAATCATTATCTGTTGTAGAAAAAGATAAATCATTTTTACAAGCACTGATTAGTGCTAAAATTAAAATCGGGAAAAGAAACCGCTTAAGTATCATTTCCCGAAGTTATTTAAAATTTAATTAGTAGCAACAATTTGCTAAAAAAAATTATGGAGTTGGAGGTGGCGGAGGTGGCGGTTTGATTATACCGTTTTGACCTCCAGTATCACCATCAGCATTTACTGCTTGATTGGGAATGTTGTCCTCAATAGCGTCTGCAGTGCAGGACGTAGATAGCACAGAAGCTATCATTATGAATGAAAATAAAATTATTTTTTTCATGATTTTGAAATTTAAAAATGGAACATAGTTTTGGCTGTTCGGATTCTGTCCGAAGCCAAGACAAAGACCAAAGCCAGTGTCTTTTTCAGAGTACTCGATTTTTTAGGGAAGTGAAGTGAGCTAGAACAGAACCTTTTTTTTATACTTCCCTGAATAAGAATTGGGTTCTGTATAGCATCACTTTTTTAGGACTAGTTTTGTACATTTGTTCTATCGCGATGTAGAACAAGAACTAATTCTGAGGCAAAGGAAAAGGGTTTTTGTTGGGCTGTTTATAAAGAATTCTGATAATTCCGATGTTTCCGAAAATTCTAATAAATCACTTTTTTGTATGAGTAAAACTACTTTTAAAGATTATAAGAAGTTATTACAAAATCATTATGAAAGGAGTAAGTCTGACAGATTTTCGGGTTTGCTAGACTCGCCTTCACCTGCTCAAATTAGAACGTTATGTGTAGCTCTTTGTGAAAAAGAATTGAGTAGAAAAGATGATGAGGTTTTTAGATTGTTTTTTGAAACCAAAGAAGGAGAGTTGCTAAAAAAATCAATAGACCATTGTAATATTGATAGGTTTAGACCTATTATTTCTTTTTTGAAAAATGAAACGGATACAGAAAATAGAGTAAGGGTAGAAATGGCAGCAATTCTCTGTGGTTTTGAACCAAGACCTTATAGTGAGTTTTCGAAAAAAGGTTTTGTAGAGGAAGAAAAAAGTTTTGTTTTTACTGAGGAAAGAAATGGTTTTGATACTATAATTGATAAAACGGTTATTGGAAAAAAATCAACTTTTAAAAAGAAAGTTGCAGTGGGTGTTTTGGGATTAGCGGTAACTTTTTTAGCTGGTTTTGGAATTAAAGAAATTGTTATCCCTAAAAAGGAATGCATGGTTTGGAGAGGTGTTCATTATGAAAGGATAGATTGTCAAGATGAGACGTTGGGATTGGTTTCTGAAATTGTGAAACCATTTGATGAAAAGGAATTTGAACTGCGAAAAATAGAAGTTTGTGATACCACTACTTTTTTTAAAAATGGGAAAGCGGTTGTTTGGTATGGGAAAAAAGATGGTGAAGTAACCTATTTCAATCAAGATGGACGAAACCCTGAGAATGGTGATGAATTAAAAGAAATTACGCAATATATGATTGATAAATATGTGTTGGAGAGTGAGTAAATATATCCTATTAAAAGCTAAAAACTCCTTAATTTCTTAAGGAGTTTTATTTTATAAATAATCTAATGTACGTTCGAGTGCCATTCCGCGTGAACCTTTGATTAGGATAGTTTTTTCTTTACAATTTAAAAAATCAAATTGTTTTGAAAAAGCATCGAATGATTCGTAAAAACGAAAATTATCTTTTGAAATAGCATTGGTATAAAAGTCTTTTCCTAAGAAGTGACATTCAAAGTCTGTGTTTGTAGATAGAAAATCAACTATTGCTTTGTGTTCCGATATACTTTCCTCTCCCAATTCATACATATCACCAATAATTATTAGCTTGTTTTTTTTATCTAGTTGTATAAAATTATCCAACGCTACTTTCATGCTGCTTGGATTGGCATTATAGGCATCGAGAATAATTTCATTTGTTCCCTTAATCAAAAGTTGTGAGCGATTATTCTCGGGAATGTAACTCTCGATGGCTGATTTAATTTCAATTGTTGGAACATTAAAATATTTTCCAATCAGAATTGCTGCATTTATGTTGTTTGAATTGTATAAGCCAATTAGATGAGAATTAATAGTCGTGTCAAGTGTTTTTATCTCTACGAAAGGATTGGCTGTTATTTTTTCAATAAATAAGTTGGTCGCTTTATTATTTTGACTAAAAGTAATTCTTTTTATGTTTGAAGTTTTTTCTTCCTGAATTTTATCATCGAGGTTTACAAATGCGGTTTTTGTATTTAATTGGAGGTAAGTGTACATTTCACTTTTTCCTTTTATAACACCTTCAACACCACCAAAACCTTCAAGATGTGCTTTGCCGAAATTGGTAATATAACCATAGTCTGGTTTTGCAATGCTGCAAAGAAATTCTATTTCTTTTTGATGATTGGCTCCCATTTCTACTATTCCTATTTCAGTTTTATCATCAAATGACAATAAGGTTAATGGAACGCCGATATGATTGTTTAGGTTTCCTTTAGTGGCTTTGGTCTTGAATTTTTTAGCTAAGACAACGTGAATTAATTCTTTGGTCGTGGTTTTTCCATTACTTCCTGTTAAGGCTAGAATAGGAATTTTTAAAAATTCCCTGTGATATGTTGCTAACTGTTGCAGTGCAATTAAACTATTTTCAACTAGAATTGTTTTTTCGTTTGTTGCATAGGTTGGATTGTCAACGATTACATATTTAGCGCCTTTTTCTATTGCTTCTTTCGCAAAAGTATTGGCATCAAAATTTTCGCCTTTAAGGGCAACAAACATTGAGTTTTGTTCAATTTTTCTTGTGTCAATAGAAATTGTAATGCATTCTAGAAACAACTTATGCAAATCTTGTATTGTCATAACGAAATGAATATAAATAATAAAAGCCCTAAAATTAGGGCTTTTATTATTTATTTGAATAATTTATTTTTTCTTATTTCTTGCTGATTTTTTCTTATCCGCTTTTGGACCAACTCTTGACATAGCACATCTAAATCCAATGTAGTCAGTTGCAATGTCTTGAGGGAAATACCTTCTTTGTGCAGGATCTAACCAATAAGCTCTATCTCTCCAAGAACCACCTTTATAAACTCTAACATCGTCATTAACCAAAGTTGTTCTTTTGTTAGATTTGTCATATTTTCTAACCATAGTTCCTAAACTGTCAACAGAAACATTATGTTTAGGAGAGTCATACATTCTTTGATTATCATTCAATTTTCCTTTTTCATCTCCTTCTTCAGAAGAACCAAATTTGAAATATCTAGTAGATTGTTTATCACCATCTCTGTAATTTCTGTTATCTGATTTGTCAAAGTTTTGTCTTAAATAAGTTTCATTATCATCAACTGGAACTTGAGCTATTTCTCCTGGGAAGTTTCTAGCAATAATTTTACCATTGGATAAAGTATCAAATTTTTGGTTCTCAGCAGTTACTAATTCAACTTTACCATCTTCACCAATTTTGTTTTTCATGTAAACGTTACCTCTATAGTAGTTGAAGTCATTTGCTTCGTCGTCAACTATAGGTCTGTAAACGTCAGCAACCCATTCTGCAACGTTACCAGCCATGTCATACAATCCAAAATCATTTGAAGGATATGATTTAACTTTATTTGTAATATCTGCACCGTCATCAGACCATCCAGCAATTCCGCCGTAATCTCCTTTTCCTTGTTTGAAGTTAGCTAATTGATCGCCTTTTACTTGTCTTTTTCCTGAACGAGTGTAGCTTCCAGACCATGGATATTTCTTTTGTCCTTTGTAGATGTTATATTCTCTTTGACCTACATCAGCAGCAGCAGCATATTCCCATTCCGCTTCAGTTGGTAGTCTGTAGTCAGGTAAAATTAAACCTGAACTTCTTGTTGCATATACATTTTTAGGATCGTTTCCACCAGTTGGTTGTGCATTTGCTGCGCCATCAGTACCCGATTTAGCAGGTGCTTTTTTAGCTCCTCTACCTTGTCCTCTTTGAAGAACAATTTCAGAATCGCCTCCAACAGCTTGATTAGGCACTGCAAGATATGTTTGAGTACTAAAAGTTTTTCCAGCTTCACTGGCAACTTTAGCATCTTTTTTCAAATATCTTTGTTCTTCTAATACCTTTTCGTTTACTCTGTCCGTTCTCCATCTAGAAAACTCAGTAGCTTGAATCCAGTTTACACCAACTACAGGATATTCACCATAAGCTGGATGTCTTAAATAGTTTTCGGTCATTGTTTCATTATAACCTAAACGATTTCTCCATACCAATGTATCTGGTGAAGCACCTTCGTAAATGTTTTTATAGTTTTCTTGGTCTGGTGGATAAACTCTCTTTAACCAATCAAGGTATTCCATATACATCATATTGGTAACCTCAGTTTCATCCATGTAGAACGACTGAACGTGTTGCTGATTTGGAGTGTTATTCCAATCATGCATAACATCGTCTTGTACTTTTCCCATAGTAAAAGTTCCACCTTCAACTAAAACAAGTCCTGGACCAGTAGCTTGTTTTTTAAATTTTGAGGCATATTGAAAACCACCTTTTTTATCGTTGATTTTCCATCCAGTAGCTTTTGAGCCACCTTTTGAATCAGATTTTTTGCTACAACTAGCAAAACTGAATGCCAATACTAATAATAGTAACAGTCTAGTATTCATCGTTTTATTTATTTTCATAGTTTAGTAGGTAACCATTTAATGGCGCAATTTAAGAATTAACCTTTAATTAGCAACAACTTTTTTAAAATAATACTAAATTAGCCCTTTCGCAGGACTTTATATAGATAACGCAAAAATATATTATTTATTATATAAACCTAAAAAAAATATTTCTTCTTATACTAAAATAGAAAAAAATACGTTTTTATAATTGTTATGAAAAAGTTATACTCTTTATTATTTATATTCTTGTGCGTTTTCTTGACGTATGGTCAAGAACAAAAAACGGTTCGATTAACTTGGATTGAAAAAACGCAATTCGCTTATGGCAAAGCAAGTTATGCTATTCCTCAGTTCAATTCTGAGCATTTTCAGTTTGATGTTATCAATAAAAAGGTATCATTCAATCTTACTATTGAAACCAATTATTTGTTTGGTACTACTGCATTGGAAATCTTAAATCCAGTTTTTGAAACTATTAACGAAAGTGAATTAGGCGATTTATCTACAAAGGAAATTCCTCAAACTTTGAAGTACAGTCTTGTTAGCTATACAGCAAGAGATAAATTTTATGCTCAGATTTCAGTTACTCCCATTATTAAGGAGAATGGAGCATTTAAAAAACTTATTTCATTTGAATACCGATTAAACCAAAACGCCGCTCGTACAGTTGAAACAGTCAATAATGTAAATTTAATTGAGGACTCGGTCTTAAGTAGTGGTGATTGGTATCGATTTTATGTAAAAACTTCTGGAGTTTATAAGGTTTCTAAGAATTTTTTACAAAGTTTAGGGATGAACGTTAATGTTGATCCTAGAAAAATAAAAATTTATGGCAATGGTGGAAGAATGGTTCCACTTTTGAATTCTATAGAATATCCCAATGACTTAGCTGAAAATGCCATTCAATTTGTTGGTGAAAACGATGGTGTGTTTGACAGTCAAGATTATATCCTTTTTTATGCTGAAGGTATGGATAATTGGAATGCTGAAAATCAAACTAACCTAAATTTATATGCCGATAAAGCCTATTATTATGTTACTGTAAAAGGCGATAATGGTAAAAGAATTGCAGACTATAATCAGCCAACTGCAGCTGCAACAAGTACAATTACAACATTTGACGATTATCAATTTCACGAAGTTGATGAAGAAAATGTTGCAAAATTAGGAAGAGTATGGTTTGGTGAACAATTCTCAAATGAAAATGAACAAGAATTTAAGTTTAACTTCCCAAATTTAGTGACTTCAGTTCCAGTTCGATTTGATATTCATTTAGTAGCTGCATCTGCAACAACAACAACTTTTTCTGCTGAAGCCAATAGTCAAAATGTTGGCAGCTATACATTTCCTGCACTAAACTCAAGCAGTAGTATTGAAGCGTATGATTATACAATTAGAAACAGTGTTGCACTTTCTTCTGATGAAATTACAGTTAAAATTAAGTATGATAATAATGGCGTTCCAAGTTCAAAAGGATTGTTAGACTACATACGAATAAGAGCAAAACGTAATTTAACCGGAACAGGAAGTCAGTTCAGATTTCAAAATGATGCCGCTGCAACTTATATTGGGATAGGCGAATATCAAATCTCAAGTGCCAATGCTATCAGTCAAGTTTGGGATATCACCGATATTTATAATGTGTCAAAAATTGAAAATGCTTCGCAAAGTTTATTCACCTTCAAATCAAACCTCGGAATTGCTAGAAAATATATAGCCATTGATAATACTGACTTCTATACACCTTTAAAAGAAACTAAATCAAAAGTTGATAATCAAAACTTAAAAGGAACTGTTTTTAAAAATGCACAAGGACAATTTCAAGATGTTGATTATTTAATTATTACACCTAAAATATTGAGCGCTCAAGCTGAAAAATTAGCTGTTTTTCACAGAAATTATTCGCAACTAAATGTAAAAGTTGTCAACCTCGAAAACATCTATCAAGAATTTTCATCTGGTAAACAAGACATTGGAGCCATTAGAAATTTTGTTAAATATGTTTATTACAATGCATCAACTGCTAGCAAAAGAGTGAAATATGTAAACCTTTTTGGAGATGGTTCGTATGATTTTAAAAATAGAATTTCGAATAACACAAATTTGGTTCCAATTTATCATTCGCTAAATAGTTATTCCGAATCGGAGTTTTCTTTTTCAACTGATGATTTTTACGGATTAATGGATCCAAACGAAGGTAGAATTGACTATATAACACCCGGTGGTCAATGGGATTTTCAAATATTAGGTCTAGATATTGCTGTTGGAAGAATGCTTGCTAGCGACGCCAAGCAAGCTGATGAAATGGTCAATAAAGTAATCGAATATCATGATATTAAATCCTATGGAAGTTGGCGAAATAATTATGTATGTATAGCTGATGATCCAAGTATCGAAAAAGATGGCGATAAACAGTTGCAATTTTACCAAAATCGTTTAACAGATAGAATCGCTTTGGAAAAACCATTTATAAATACAAAAAAAATACTTATTGACGCCTTTCAACAAGAATCAGCTGCTGGAGGAAAACGATATCCAAAAGCTAGGGAAGAAATTTTTGCTGCGTTTGAAAAAGGAGCATTAGTGTTTAATTATCTTGGTCATGGTGGAGAGGATGGCCTTTCTGAAGAACGAATTTGGGAAAAATCAGATGGACAAAATCTAAATAATCAATATAAATATCCTTTGTTTATAACGATAACTTGTGATTATTCTAGGTTCGACAATCCTTCACGTCCAACAGGTGGAGAATATACCTATTGGAATCCAAAAGGTGGTGCAATCTCAATGATTACAACTGTTAGGTCTATCGGTCAAACCACAGCACAATATTTTAACGATGACATGGCAGAGTATTTGTTTGCCTACACAACACCAAATAATAATGATTATCCATCGATAGCTGAAGCTTTACGACGTGCTAAAAATTCGGGACCAAATTCGGCAACCAATATTGTTTTCTACATTGGCGATCCAGCTTTAATGCTAGCCATTCCAAAGCCAAAAGTTATTTTAACAAAAGTGAATGATGTACCAATAACAGGAGCTATTGATGATTTAAAATCGTTGGCTTTTGTGAAACTTTCTGGAGAAATTGTTGATGAGAATAACGCACTTTTGTCGACTTACAATGGTGAATTAGCGGTCAATATTTTTGATAAAAACCTTACTCTTTCAACACTACGAAATGATAATGTCAACGCTATGATAAGCGCTTCGGGACAAACAGGACCAACGATGCCATTTACAGCTTTAGGTGAAACTATTTTTAGAGGAAATGCTTCTATAAATAATGGAAAATTTGAATTTGGGTTTATTGTTCCTCGCGATATTCGAATTCCTGTTGATAATGGAAGAATTAGTTTTTATGCCAAAAGAAATCAAACATTGCTTGATAAAACGGGTTATAATACCGATATAAAAATTGGCGGAATAAACACTAATGCAGCAGTAGATAATATTGGTCCAACCGTAAAATTATATATGAACGATGAAACATTTGTCAATGGAGGAATTACAAATGAATCACCATTCCTTTTAGCAATACTTGAAGATGAAAATGGTATAAATACGGCAAGCGGAATCGGACATGATATTGTAGGAATTTTAGATGGAGACGAGAGTAATCCTTTCATAATGAATGATTACTATGAAACTGAATTAGATGATTACACCAAAGGAAGAGTGTATTTTCCTTATAGAAATTTAGCGCCAGGATTACACACTATAACTTTCAAAGCTTGGGATGTTTATAACAATCCAATCACTGCCGAAATTCAATTTATTGTAGTTGGAGATGAAAGTGTTACCTTAAAAAATGTTTTAAATTATCCAAATCCATTTGTAAGTTACACTGAGTTTTGGTTCTCTCACAATCGACCTTTTGAACCACTGGAAGTCCAAGTTCAAGTAATGACTATTACAGGTAAAATTGTTTGGACAAAAAACCAAACCGTCGTTAATGAAGGTTTTCTTTCCAGAGATATAATTTGGGATGGAAAAGATGATTTTGGCGATCGAATTGGAAAAGGTGTTTATGTCTACAAACTAACTGTGAAATCCACTTTAACGAATAAAAAAGCAGAAAAAATAGAAAAACTTGTAATCCTTTAGGAAAATACTATATTTGTTAACTTTTATTAAAAATGAAGATGAAAAAAATTGCATTATTATTACTTTTTTTAACCACAATAACAACTATTCAAGCCCAAGTTACTGAGTCAAGTAGAGTTATCACTACTGGAGTTCCATTCCTACTTATAGCTGCCGATGCTAGAGCTGCAGGTATGGCTGATCAAGGTGTTGCAACTGCACCTGATGCGTATTCACAAATGTGGAATCCTGCAAAATATGCTTTCTCTTTGGATAAACAAGGGTTTACAGTAAGTTACACGCCTTATTTAACAGAGCTTGTAAATGATATTTCACTTGGACAAGTAACTTATTATAATAGATTTGGCGCCGATGGAAGAAGTGCCTTTGGAGCTAGCTTACGTTATTTCAGTTTAGGAGAAATCGAATTAAGAGATAATGCTGAAGATGCTGCTAATATAGTTAAGCCAAATGAATTAGCTCTTGACGCTTCCTATTCCCTAAAACTTAGTGAAAGATTTGCCATGTCTGTTGCTGGTCGATACATTCGTTCTCAATTGCGTATCGCAACTGCGGGAAGTGCTGATGCAAAACCAGCAAGTACATTTGCTGTAGATATTGCAGGTTATTATCAATCAGAAGAAGATGCATATGGCGATTTTAACGGTAGATGGAGAGCTGGTTTTAATTTTCAAAATTTAGGACCAAAAATCAATTATGATGCAGGTCAATCAGATGAAAGTAGTGCCAACTTTTTGCCTGCTAATATGAGAGTTGGTGGTGGTTTTGATTTTATTTTTGATGATTATAATAAAGTTTCATTAGGTATTGAATTAACAAAACTTTTAGTTCCAACGCCTCAAAGCGCGGATATTAATGGTGATGGTGTAATTTCAGGTCAAGAAGAGTTTAATTTAAGAGATGAGAATAATGTGGCTTATAATAAAGTGAATTGGGTTTCTGGTATCTTTAAATCGTTTGGTGATGCGCCAGATGGGTTCAGTGAAGAATTAAAAGAATTCACTTATTCGGTTGGAGCTGAATACTTGTATCAAGACTCGTTTGCAATGCGTTTAGGCTATTTTCATGAAAGCCCAGAAAAAGGAGCAAGACAGTTTTTCTCTCTTGGTGCTGGTTTCAAATACAACGTAGTTAAAGTAGATGTATCTTATTTGTTCTCTGCTTCAAAAGTAAAAAATCCATTAGAAAATACACTTCGTTTCTCACTAACGTTTAACTTTGGTGATAAATTCGAAGAATATTAATAAATAGAAAACAATTTAATAATTATCCAAATTTCAATTCATAGAGATTTGGATTTTTTTTCCCCTATAAAGAATGAAAGAAATTAATATCAATACTTCGTTTACAGTTTATCAATCGCAGGAGGAACTTCCTCAAGACATACAGCCTTTGATGGAAAAAGCCGTTGAAATTCGTAAAAAAGCCTATGCTCCTTACTCTAAATTTCGTGTTGGTGCTTGTTTGCTTTTAGATAATGGACAAATTGTTTTAGGTTCCAATCAAGAGAACGCCGCTTATCCATCTGGACTTTGTGCAGAACGCGTGGCGATTTTTCAAGCAGGAGCAATGTATCCTGATGCTAAAATTGTAAAAATGGCAATTTCTGCTGCTTCTGACACCAACCAAACCACAACACCAATTCCACCATGTGGCGCTTGTCGTCAGTCAATTTCGGAATATGAGTTCAAACAAAGTTATCCAATAGAAATTTATTTTATGGGTGAAACGGGAGAAGTTTACAAATCAGATTCTATTAAAAATTTATTACCACTAACATTCGATAAAAACTTCCTATAGAAAGAAAAAATTACGCTTTTAAATTTTACTTCTTACTAGGAATGTTTTACTTTTGCCTTTCGCAAATTTGTGAGTGAGTGAACTATTTTGCGTTGAATTTAATTTAGAACTTAATAACGCTTTAGCAAAAAGTAACAAATGAAAGAAGTAACAAGAGAAGTTTATTTAAAATGGTATGAAGATATGCTATTTTGGAGAAAGTTTGAAGACAAACTTGCCGCACTCTATATTCAACAAAAAGTTAGAGGATTTCTTCACTTATATAATGGACAAGAAGCTGTTTTAGCAGGTGCTTTACATGTTATGAACTTGGGTGGGAAAGACAAAATGATTACAGCCTATCGTAATCACGTTCAACCAATCGGAATGGGTGTTGATCCAAAAAAAGTAATGGCAGAACTTTTAGGAAAAGTAACAGGAACATCCAAAGGAATGGGTGGATCGATGCATATTTTCTCAAAAGAACACGGATTTTATGGAGGTCATGGAATTGTTGGAGCTCAAATTCCAGTTGGTGCAGGAATGGCTTTTGCCGATAAATATTTCGAAACTGGCGGTGTAACTTTAACCTATTTTGGTGATGGTGCAGCACGTCAAGGTTCACTTCACGAAGCGTTCAACATGGCTATGTTGTGGAAACTTCCAGTAGTATTCATTTGTGAAAATAATGGTTACGCCATGGGAACTTCTGTGGAAAGAACAGCTAACCATACTGATATCTGGAAACTTGGTTTAGGTTATGAAATGCCTTGCGGACCAGTTGATGGAATGAATCCAGTAAAAGTTGCCGAAGCTATGCACGAAGCCATGGAAAGAGCTCGTCGTGGCGAAGGACCAACATTTTTAGAAATGAAAACGTATCGTTATAGAGGTCATTCTATGTCAGATGCGCAATTGTACCGTTCAAAAGAAGAAGTTGATGAGTATAGAAAAATTGATCCAATTACTCAAGTATTAGATATTATCAAAGAGAAAAAGTATGCTACCGATGCAGAAATTGAAGTGATTGACGAAAGAGTAAAAGATCTAGTAGAAGAATGTGCCACATTTGCCGAAGAATCTCCTTTCCCAGAAGCACAACAATTATATGATGTAGTGTATGAACAAGAAAATTATCCTTTCATTCCTCATAGACTATAATTATGGCAACAAAAATAACAATGCCGCGTTTAAGCGACACCATGACGGAAGGAACTGTAGCTACTTGGTTGAAAAAAGTAGGTGATAAAGTTTCTGAAGGAGATATTTTAGCAGAAATTGAAACCGATAAAGCAACCATGGAATTTGAATCATTCAATTCTGGTACTTTATTATATATAGGAATTAACGAAGGTGAAACGGCTGCAGTAGATTCGCTTCTTGCCATTATAGGAAAAGAAGGTGAAGACATTTCAGGTTTAATCTCTGGCGGTAATTCAACACTTACAACTACTGAAGTAAAAGCAGAAGCCCCAGCTGAAGAACAACCGACAATCGACAACAGTCAATCAACAGCTTTGCCAAAAGGAGTTGTAGTAGTTACAATGCCACGTTTAAGCGACACCATGACGGAAGGAACTGTAGCTACTTGGTTGAAAAAAGTAGGAGACAAAGTTTCAGAAGGCGATATTTTAGCAGAAATCGAAACTGATAAAGCTACAATGGAATTTGAATCGTTTAATGCTGGAACACTTTTGTTTATCGGAATTAACGAAGGACAATCTGCACCAGTGGATAGCGTTTTGGCTATTATTGGTCCTGATGGAACTGATATTACAGGAGTTGCTGAAAACTTTAAAAAAGGTGGAGCATCAGTTGCACCAGCAACAACTGTCGAAGCAACTACTTCATCAAACGTTGTAGCAACTTCAACAGAAGTAGCTCCAACTGAAAATGGGGGAAGAATTTTCGCTTCACCGTTAGCTAAACAAATAGCAAAAGATAAAGGTATTAATCTTTCTCAAGTAAAGGGTTCTGGTGAAAACGGGCGTATTACAAAAAGTGATGTGGAGAATTTCACAACATCAGCTGCTGCTTCAAGTCAATCCCAAACAGTTGTTACGCCTAGCGCAGTCGAGGTGCCAACTACAGTGGTAAAACCATTCGTTCCAGCTGGAGAAACTTTTTCTGAAGAAATCAAAAATTCGCAAATGCGTAAGACCATTGCGAAACGTTTATCAGAATCAATTTTCACAGCACCACATTTTTATTTAACGATAGAAGTTACTATGGACGAAGCTATGAAATCAAGAGCAGTTATCAATTCGGTTCCAGATACTAAAGTTTCCTTCAACGATATGGTAATCAAAGCGTGTGCAATGGCGTTGAAAAAACATCCAAAAGTAAATTCACAGTGGAAAGAAGATGCTATAACTATTAATCATCATGTGAATGTTGGTGTAGCCGTAGCTGTTGAAGATGGATTAGTAGTTCCAGTATTGCGTTTTACAGATCAAATGAGCTTGTCTCAAATAGGTGGAAATGTAAAAGATTTAGCCGGAAAAGCGAAAAGTAAAAAATTACAACCAGCCGAAATGGAAGGAAGTACTTTTACTGTATCTAACTTAGGAATGTTCGGAATTCAGTCGTTTACTTCTATCATTAATCAACCAAACTCTGCAATTTTATCTGTTGGAGCAATTGAAGAGAAACCAGTAGTTAAAAATGGTCAGATTGTAGTTGGAAATACAATGGTATTAACCTTAGCTTGTGATCACAGAACAGTTGATGGCGCAACAGGAGCTCAATTTTTACAAACACTTAGACAGTATTTGGAAAATCCAGTGACAATGTTAGCCTAAATAAATTAAAATTAATATCATAAAAACCCAATTAGAACTTAATTGGGTTTTTTTGTATATTAGCCTGTACTGTACAAAACAGTACTGAAAATATAAAAAAGAAACTATGGGAATTTTTTCAGCCTTATTAGGCAATGCAGGTTCAGTGAATCAAGAAGATTTAATCAAACAATATGGACAACTTTTAATTGATGGCGAAACAGTAGAATTAGGTTTTAAACTGATTAGAGATACGTTCATCTTTACCTCAAAACGATTAATTTTAATTGAAAAACAAGGTATTACAGGTTCGAAAGTAGAATATAAGTCAATAGCTTACAAAAGCATAACGAGATTTAGCATCGAAACAGCAGGAACATTTGAACTTGATGCAGAATTGAAAATTTGGGTTTCTAGCGAACTAAATCCAAGTGTTGTAAAACAGTTTAATCGTTCGGTTAATGTGTATGATGTGCAGAAAGTTTTAGCCTATCATATTCTTTAGATTGTATA
The DNA here is from genome assembly GCF_004362665.1 of Flavobacterium dankookense. GTDB lineage: Bacteria > Bacteroidota > Bacteroidia > Flavobacteriales > Flavobacteriaceae > Flavobacterium > Flavobacterium dankookense. Next base: position 37,008 of record NZ_SNXR01000017.1, read on the forward strand.
AATTTTTCCACTACTATGATCTTTCTTCGCACCCGTAACGCTGCTTAAAACATTAATTTCTTTTCGAAGTTTTAAAATGCCGAGCAAAGCAAAAATCAAAGCTTCTTTGTATTCTAACGTTTTGGCATCTGGAACGACAAGGCTCATTTCGGGTAAATAATTTTGCATGGATTCCAGTAGAAAAGTGTTGTAAGCTCCGCCGCCAGTAATCAACATTTTTTCATTTCTTTCAGGTAAAGCAAATGCCGTTTGTTTGGCAATATGCTTGACAAACGTATGCATTTTATCTTCAATACTTATGTCATAGCTTTCCATCAAAGGTAGTACAACAGTTTTCACAAATTCAAATCCTAATGACTTTGGAAATGGTTTTTGGTAATAGGACAACGTATCCAATTCTTCCATCAGGTTGAGGTCAGATTCGCCGCTTCGGGCAATAGTGCCTTTATCATCATATGCCAAACCTAATTTATTCGCATAAAAATTTAAAACGGTATTGACAGGCGAAATGTCAAAGGCAATTCGTTTTCCATTTTGTTCAAATGAAATATTGGAAAATCCGCCTAAATTTAGACAATAATCATATTCAGAAAATAAAATCCTATCACCAATTGGAACTAACGGCGCGCCTTGTCCACCAAGTTTTACATCCTGAACTCTAAAATCGCAGACAACTGTTACGCCAATTATTTCAGCAATCTCGGGAAGATTACCAATTTGCAACGTATAACCATTTTGGGGTTGATGCAAAATGGTGTGACCATGACTGCATACGGCATCAAGATTGGTTATTTTGTTTTTTTTAATAAACGATTTGATCGTATTTCCCAGCAAAAGCGTATAATCTTCATTGAGTATTTCTAAGTCAGTTTTGGAAAAATCAACGGCAGTTTTTAGTTTGTTTAACCAATTATTATCATAAGGAATAGTTTGGGTTTCATGCAAAGTATAACTCCAACGGTTGTTTTTTATAGTAAAATTAATATGCGCCAAGTCAATACCATCAAGCGATGTTCCCGACATAATTCCCAATACGTTGTAGCTTTCTTTAAACATGTTCTAAATTTACGAAATCGTTTGAAATTTTAACTTTAATATTCTATTTTTGCCCATCAAAAATAAAGAAACAACTATCATAATCAATACATACTATGGATTTTAATTTAACCGAAGAACATTTAATGATTCAACAAGCTGCCAAAGATTTTGCTGCAGCTGAATTATTACCAGGTGTAATCGAAAGAGACGAACACTCAAAGTTTCCAACCGAACAAGTGAAAATGATGGGAGAATTAGGTTTCATGGGTATGATGGTCGATCCAAAATATGGTGGTTCAGGTTTAGATAGCGTTTCTTATGTTTTAGCAATGACTGAAATTGCAAAAGTTGATGCTTCAGCTGCCGTTATTATGTCGGTAAACAACTCTTTGGTTTGTGCAGGAATGGAAAAATACTGTTCGGAAGAACAAAAAATGAAATATTTAGTTCCGCTTGCCAAAGGTGAAGTTATTGGTGCTTTTTGTTTGTCAGAACCAGAAGCAGGAAGCGATGCTACTTCGCAAAAAACAACCGCTATCGACAAAGGCGATTACTATTTGTTAAACGGAACGAAAAACTGGATTACTAATGGTTCAACGGCTTCGACTTATTTAGTTATTGCCCAAACGGATGTAGAAAAAGGACATAAAGGTATCAACGCATTTATAGTAGAAAGAGGTTGGGAAGGTTTTGATATTGGTCCAAAAGAAAAGAAAATGGGAATTCGCGGAAGCGACACGCATTCATTGATGTTTACTGACGTTAAAGTTCCTAAAGAAAATAGAATAGGTGAAGATGGTTTTGGATTTTCATTTGCAATGAACGTTTTAAATGGCGGTAGAATTGGAATAGCCTCACAAGCATTAGGAATTGCCACTGGCGCATATGAAATTGCTTTGAAATATTCGAAAGAAAGAAAAGCATTCGGAAAAGAAATTTTCAATCACCAAGCCATAGCATTCAAATTAGCCGATATGTATGTAAAAGTTACAGCTGCCAAATTATTGGTAATGAAAGCTGCTGTCGAAAAAGACGAAGGTAAAGATATTGCACACTCTGGAGCAATGGCAAAATTATATGCTTCAGAAATTGCCTTGGAAGTAGCGAATGAAGCAGTTCAAATTCACGGAGGAAATGGCTACGTTGCCGAATACCATGTAGAACGTATGATGCGTGATTCTAAAATCACTCAAATCTATGAAGGAACTTCTGAAATTCAACGAATTGTAATTTCAAGAGGATTGACTTTATAAAAAATAAATTACTCATAAATCGAAACCCTTTCTATTTTAATGGAAAGGGTTTTATTTTTTTATACTTTTACTAAAGATTTATCTTTATGTACGACGAATTAAAATATTGGTATTTACGGGATCACAAATTATTTTTGACGTTAAACATGTCTCAAATCAAACAGTTGTGTATAATTTCAGGTTTTAAAACAGCGAAAAAAGGTGAAGTCATTTATTTTTCATCGTCAGATTTGCCACGAATTTATTTGCTAAAAAAAGGAAACATCAAAATAGTTTCTGTGGATGAAGAAGGCAACGAAACCATCAAAGAAATTATTCAAAAAGGCGATTTATTTGGTGAATTGTCATTAGAAAATGATGGCGACGTCAATGAATATGCTAAGGTTTTAACCGATGAAGTTTCTATTTGTAGTTTTTTATTATCTGATTTTGAAGATTTATTGGTTCGAAATCCATCACTAGCGTTGTCGTATACTAAGTTTGTTGGACTGAAAATGAAACGTTTTAAGAATAATTATTCCAATTTGGTTTCCAAAGACGCAAGAACCAGATTGATTTCATTTATAAAAGATTGGGCAGAACGCGAAGGAATACAGGAAGGAAAAAAATATACGATTAGTAATTATTTAACCCAAACCGATATCGCTCAAATTATTTGTACTTCCAGACAAACGGCCACTTTATTGTTAAATGAATTGGAAGAAAAAAACCTTATTTACTATAACAGAAAAGAAATTACTATTGAAGACATCAGCAAATTATAATAACTTACTCCGTTTGTAAACTACCCGACAATTCTTTTTAGTGCATTGAAGTAAATTTGAATACTAATCTAATTCAATTATTATGAAAAGAGTATTCTTGTTTTTATTTTTTGTTTCCAACTCATTAATTGCACAATCGAATCTGCCTTCCTCAGCCAGCGACATTTCGCCTTTGCTAATTGGTGAGAATGTACCAAATTTAAGTTTGAAAGACACTAATGGAAAATCAGTTAATTTTTCTGATTTAATCAGTTCTAAAAAAACGATTTTAGTTTTTTATCGCGGTGGTTGGTGTCCATATTGCAATACCCATTTGAGTGCTTTGGCCGAAACAGAATTGCAATTAATTGCCCAAGGTTATCAAATTGTTGCCATTAGTCCAGACTCGCCGAAAAGTTTGATGGAAACACAAACAAAAGAAAAGCTTAATTATACTTTATTATCAGATAGCGACGGAGAATTTGCTAAAGCGTTTGGAATTGCTTTTCAAGCTCCAGAAAATTATGGTAAATATTTGAAAAAAAGTTCCGAAAATCTAAACACCGAATTGTATATTCCTGTACCTAGTTTATTCATTTTAAATCAATCAGGGACAATTATATTTGAATATATTTCTCCAGATTACAAACAACGAATTACAAATGATTTATTACTTTCGGTTGTCAAATCACTTTAAAAAATAAAACTATGAAAAATTTTTGTATTGTTCTTTTATTAGTTATTACTAGTAATTTAAGTTTTGCGCAAGGTTGCAGCGATGCAGGAATTTGTTCTATTGGAAAAGCTTTTCAAGAGGAAACAAAAACGTTTAAAAATAGCTTTGAAATTAATGCAACACTTGGTCAAGGCGATGGCGATGTATCTATATTTACTCAAAGTGTAACCTATGCAAGAAAATTTACTGATAAATTTTCCCTGAGCACAAGAGTAACTTATAATACTGCTGATGGCGATTTAGGTTCTAATAGTCAATTGGGCGATGTGTATTTAATTGGAAATTATAAGTTCAAGGAAAACAACAATAAACAATGGAGCGTTTTAGCAGGTTGGAAAATACCATTAACCAATGCAGATGCAAAAGATGCTTTCGTTTCCTTGCCAATGGATTATCAAGCAAGTTTGGGAACATTTGATTTGTTTCTCGGAACAAATTTGAATTACAAAGCGTGGGATTTTAATCTAGCATTCCAAATCCCAGTCATTAATAACAACAAAAATGCTTATTATGATGAGTTTTCCGCTTCTAATGATTTTCCTTCTACTAATTATTTTGAAAGAAAATCGGATGCGCTTTTTAGAACGATTTATACTTTAAAAACTGCCAATAACAAGTTTTTATTCAAGCCAAATGTTTTATTTATTTATCATTTGGGTGAAGATACTTTTGAAAATCTGTTGGGCAATAGAGAATCAATCCAAGGTTCGGACGGATTAACCATCAACGGAAATTTGATTGGCATTTACAACATCAACTCAAAAAACAGTATTGAACTTTCAGTGGCAACACCTTTTGTAGTTAGAGATGTTCGTCCAGATGGATTGACTAGAAGCTTTGTTTTAGGATTGAATTATCGAATTTTATTTTAAATGTAAAATAATTTTATGAAAATCATTCACGATTGTGGTTTTGAAATCATTTTTTCTACAAACTGTTTTATTTCGTTTATATTTGTGTTAGTTTACGTAATTTATTAATGTCTTTTTTTTTAACATCAAAATTTTACAGGATATACTTTTTAAAAGTATAACCCAAAAACTAGTGCAGTCTTTAAATCGTAAATAACACCACTAAACAATTTATTTCCATATGTTGATTGCCTCTATAACCAAAACATTAAACGAACTTTTAGATTTATTGTCGCAAATTTCAGATACTGATTATTCTTGTCCTTGTCATCAATTAAGCAATGCAACCATTGGAGAACATACAAGACATAGTATTGAAATGTTTCAATGTCTTGAAAGTCAATATGAAAATGGAATAGTGAATTACGATATTCGAAAAAGAGATCATCTTATTCAAACCAATACGGATTTTGCTCAAAAATGTATTTTGCAAATTCTAAATCAAATTGAAAAACCAAACAAGTCGCTTCAATTGCAACAAATTGTCGATGGTGAAGAATTATTAATCGATACCAACTATAATCGCGAATTGTTGTATAATTTAGAGCATTGTATTCATCATCAAGCCTTGATAAAAGTGGCTGTTATTCAATCAGAAACAATTAAAATTGATGAAAATTTTGGCGTTGCACGTTCTACAATCGAATACAGAAAACAATGTGCACAGTAAGTTTTGTTTCTTCTAATGGCAAAACTATCATTACGTCCAATCGTGATGAAAAGGTACTCAGACCATCAGCCATTGAGCCCAAAAATTATCAAATTAATACTAAGAATGTTTTTTTTCCAAAAGATCCAAAAGCCGGCGGAACTTGGTTTGCTGTAGATGAAAATTCCAATGTTTTAGTATTACTCAACGGTGCCGAAGAAAAACATATTCTCAAAGAAAAATACAACCGAAGTAGAGGTTTGATTGTTCTCGAATTGATAGGTGAAACTTCGCCTTTAAAAATGTGGCAAACTATTGATTTAGATAATGTTGAACCCTTTACATTAGTGCTTTTTGAAGACCAAAAGTTATACCAATTGCGCTGGAATGAAATCGAAAAAACTACTCTAGCATTAGATGTCACTAAAAATCATATTTGGTCATCATCAACGTTGTATTCGGCAGCAATTAGAGAAAAAAGAGCCAATTGGTTCAATACTTTCCTGGACACGAAACCAGAAGTAAACGAAGCGGAACTATTTAATTTTCATCGCTATACCGAAGAAGAAAATACAGAACATGGTTTAGTTATCAATCGGAATGATGCGCTCAAAACACTTAGCATAACGCAAGCAGTAGTTGAAAAGAACAAAGTTCAAATGACGCATTATGATTTGATGAAAAATGATTCGTTTAACCATGCTTTTATCATTATTTAATGAAGTTGTTTTTCCACAAATTGTTCCATTGGGAATATTGGCCTTTTCAAATTGTTTACATTCCGATTTATTTTCTTTGGGCGTTTTATGCGATAAAAGCACGAACGATTTTCTTCTTCAATGCCAGTAATCCAACCATGTCAAACGGAGGATTTATCATGGATAGTAAGAAAGAAATTTATGGTTTAATTCCGCAGAAATTCTATCCCAAAACAGATTACATTAAAGAAAATTTACCTTTTGAGGAAGTCGAAAATATACTAAAAAAAGCCGCAATCAATTTTCCTTTTATAACTAAACCGGATATTGGTTTACGTGGTTCGGCAGTAAAAAAAATTGAGAATATTGAAGACCTAAAAAACTACCACATTAAAGCAAATTTTGATTATTTACTCCAAGAATTAATTCCTTTTCCAAATGAAGTTGGTATTTTCTATGTTCGTTTTCCAAATGAATTGAGCGGAAAAATTACAGGAATTGTTGCCAAAGAATTTTTAATCGTTGAAGGCGATGGAAATGCAACCACTTTAGATTTAATTCTAAAAAATCCTAGATATGAACTGCAATTAAACGCATTAAAAAAGGAATATGGTAATCAACTAAACGAAATTTTACCAAATGGTGAAAAACGCAATTTAGTTCCTTATGGCAATCATGCTCGCGGTGCTAAATTTTTAGATTACAGCCATTTGATTTCTGAAAAATTAACCAAAGTTATTGATGAAATGTGTTTACAAATGAATGAATTCTATTTTGGCCGCATGGATTTAATGTACAATTCTTGGGAAGAACTTGAAGAAGGTAAAAACTTTCTGCTCGTAGAAGTGAACGGCGCAGCAAGCGAACCAACCCACATTTATGATCCAAAGCACTCCATTTTTTTTGCATGGAAAGAACTATCCAGACACATTTCATATATGTACAAAATTAGTGTTCAAAATCACCAACGTGGTTTTCCGTATCTTACTCATAAAGAAGGAATGAAACAATATCGTTTGCATTTAGAACAGTGTAAAAAAATAGTTGATTTTTAATTTGCAACGCATTTTTATGTCATTCCGACGAAGGAGGAATCTCATAATTTGATTTTTTTTGATGTGATTTCTCCTTCGTCGAAATGACAAGTTAGTTTAAAAAAGTGTGATAAAAATAAAAAACATATTCATTGGATTTTTAGTCAGTTTTATTGGTTCAATTCCATTGGGCTATTTGAATGTTGTTGGATATGATGTTTTTAAAAAATTTGGTTTAAATGAAACAGTATTCTATTTGTTGGGAGTAATATCGATTGAGTTTTTTGTAATTTATTTTACTTTGTTATTTGCAAATCAGTTAATTGCAAATCAAAAACTGCTAAAATTTATCGAAGGATTTTCAGTCGTTTTTATGTTTGTTTTGGCTTATATTTTTTATTCAAGCGCTTCTTCAGAAACGATAAATCCATCTGTTTTAGAACGATATGTAAACTATTCTCCGTTTGTAGTTGGGTTGATTTTGAGTTGTTTAAATTTTATTCAAGTTCCGTTTTGGACGAGTTGGAATTTGTATTTATTGAATGGAAATTATATCGAAATTTCTAAAAGCAGAAAATATTTTTACGTTTTTGGAACTGTTATCGGGACATTTTCCGGAATGTTAGTTTTGATTTTATCTTTAGATTACGTTACCCACCAAAACGATTTTTTGGCAAAATATTTAATGAAAGTAATCATTCCTTTAGTGTTTATAATTTTGGGATTAGTACAAGGATTTAAGTTTTATAAAAAGTATTATAAGTAGTTTTCATTTCTTATTTTTACAAAAAAAAGATTTTGAAATCGTAGATTCACGAACACAAAAAAACAATTTAAAATTTTGAGTAAAAACATCATCATAACAGGAACTTCACGCGGAATAGGATATGAACTGGCTTTACAATTTGCCAATGCAGGACATCAAGTTCTTGCTATTTCGAGAAAAACACCTCAAACATTAATCGATAATCAAAATATTACTTGTATTGCTGTTGATTTAGGTAATGAAAACGAGTTGGTTGAAGTTGAAAAATTACTTTCGAGCTCTTGGAAGAAAGTAGATATAATCATTCACAATGCAGGAAGTTTAATTAGTAAACCTTTTGCTGAATTATCGCAATCTGATTTTGAGAATGTGTATAAAGTAAATGTTTTTGGTGTTGCCAATTTGACCAGAATTGCATTGCCATATCTTCAAAAAGGAAGTCATGTAGTAACGATTAGTTCCATGGGAGGAATTCAAGGCAGCATGAAATTTCCGGGATTGGCAGCCTATAGTTCGAGCAAAGGCGCAGTAATTACACTATCGGAATTATTAGCTGAAGAATATAAAGAACAAGGCATTGCGTTTAATGTTTTAGCACTTGGCGCTGTGAATACTGAAATGCTGCAAGAAGCTTTTCCTGGCTATGAAGCACCAATTTCGGCAACAGAAATGGCCGATTATATTTTTAACTTTGCTTTGACAGGAAATAAATATCATAACGGAAAGATTATACAAGTTTCAAGTTCAACACCTTAAAAATATAGTGTCGTTAGGATAGGAAAACAAAATCTGACGATGAAAGTAGATAGTAAGACGATAGAAGTAGAAAGTCTGACTGTGGAAGTAAGCAATCAAACGATGGAAGTGAACATTCAGGCAATGGAAGTTGGAAGTCGGACGATGGAAGTAGATTGTCAGACGGTAGAAGTAAGCCTTCAGACGATGGAAGTAGAATGTCAGACGATGGTTTTTAATAAACACACTATATTTGTAAGATTTAAGATAATAAATCAGTAAGATTTGAGCGAAGTTTTATCAAAATATTTACCGGAACATGCTGTTGCTAGTTGTTTTGAATTAATCAAAACCAATAATGTGCATTTGAAAATTGTCAACGAACGACAAACGCGTCATGGCGATTATAGAAAAGGATTTTCGGGGAAACACGAAATTACGGTAAATGCCAATTTAAATAAATACCGCTTTTTGATTACGTTGGTTCATGAAATTGCTCATTTGGTCGCTTTTGAAAAATATGGACGATTTATTAAACCTCACGGCGTGGAGTGGAAAATGACTTTTCAACGACTGATGGTTCCGTTTATTCGACCTGAGATTTTTCCGCATTCAGTGTTGCCTTTGGTTGCCAATCATTTTAGAAATCCTGCGGCAAGTAGCGACACTGATGCTCGATTGGCATTCGCTCTAAAGCAATTTGACGAACGAAAACCCGATGTTCATTTTGTGCATGAAGTGCCGAGTGGTAGTTTATTTCGAATAAAAAATGGAAGGGTTTTTCAAAAAAAAGGACTTCGAGTAAAACGCTATGAATGCCTTGAAGTAAAAACGGGACAATTATTTTTGTTTAATGCTAATGCTGAGGTAGAAATAATACCGGGGTAAAAAATATTATTTACTACTATTATTTTATCAAAATCTTATAGTATTAGATATATTTGTAACTACAACAAAAAAATAAGAGATTGCTTTTTTCTCGCAACAATTATGAATAAAAATTATTACGCAATATTGATGGCTGGTGGCGTTGGTTCGCGATTTTGGCCCGTTTCTACAACAGAATTTCCAAAACAATTTCACGATATGTTGGGTTCTGGTGAAACCTTAATCCAAAAAACATTTAGTCGATTAGCCAAACTAATTCCGGCGGAGAATATTTTGATTTTGACTAATGAACGCTATAATGATTTGGTTTTAGAACAACTGCCAATGGTTAAACCGGAGCAAGTTTTGTTAGAACCAGCCATGCGAAATACAGCACCTTGTATTTTGTATGCTTCATTAAAAATTCAAAAGCAAAATCCTGATGCGGTTATGGTTGTAGCACCAAGCGATCATTGGATTGAAGATGAAACGGCTTTTGCCGATAATTTGCAAGAGTGTTTTGATTTTTGTCAAAAAGAAAATGCTTTGATGACACTTGGTATTCAACCGACTTTTCCGAATACTGGTTTTGGATATATTGAATTTGATAAAACGGACGAAAACAGTATAAAAAAAGTAAATCAGTTTAGGGAAAAACCCGATTATGAAACAGCGAAATCATTTTTAGAACAAGGCAATTTTCTTTGGAATGGTGGCATTTTTATCTGGAGTGTAAAATCAGTTACAGAAGCTTTTTCGACCTTTCAACCGCAAATGAATGCTTTGTTTCAACAAGGTTTTGAAAGCTATAATACTGAAAATGAAAAGCAGTTTATTAATGAAAATTATGCTTCGGCAGAAAATATTTCGATTGATTATGCTATAATGGAAAAAGCCACTAATGTGTATGTTTTACCAGCTACTTTCGACTGGAATGATCTTGGAACTTGGGGACAACTTCACGAAAAAATTGATAAGGACGAGAATAATAACGGTGTTATCAATGCGAAAGTTATTCTAGAAAATGCTACAAACAATATTGTTCGTTCTGATGCTAATAAAATCATAGTTATTGATGGATTGCATGATTACATTATCGTTGACAAAGAAGGTATTTTGATGATTTACCCAAAAAGTAAAGAGCAAGATATTAAACGAATTACTGGATTAGCGAACGAGTTGTAATTTTTTTAAAATACTGTTTAGAACTTAAATAATAATTGAAAAAGGGGTTTTAATCATTGGGATGATATATTTCAAACAATAATAGATATATTTGTTTATCAAACCTTTACTATGAGAAAATTATCCTTTATAATTTTTATTTTATTATTTGTTGGACAATCCTCTTATAGTCAATTAGCGGATTTTGTATTGACCGTTACTAAAACTGATGAAACGTGCACAGGAAACGGCTCATTAACTTTTAATGTTCAAAATACAACTCCAAATGCAACGCTATTATATTCGGTATATTTATTACCCAATGTGACGACTCCTATATCGGTTTTGACCGAAAATGTTTTTACGGGTTTAAGTGCTGGAAATTATAGGGTAGTCGCATTACAATCACTTGGAAATCTTAGTAATTCGCAACAGAAAGATATTCAAATTAATAGTCAAATTACACCATTAATTTATCAAGTTTCAGGAATTCCTGCTACATGTTTTACGGAATCGTCTATTACAGTCAGTGTATCTCAAGGAAGTCCTGCTAGTTATGAAATAATTTCAGGACCAGTTATTGTTCCACCTCAAAGTTCGAATGTTTTTACAAACTTGCCTGCAGGAAGTTATAATATTAGAGTTAACGATTCGTGTGGCGATGCAGTTGTACAAACCTTCACATTATTATCAGTGCCATTGGTTGCTAATTTTACTATTTCACCATTTGAAACAGTATGTAGTTTGGTAAATTGTACAACCATTTCGGGCACTTATATAATCCAGTCAACTGCCAATTCCACACTGATTTATCCGTTAAGTATAGTGTTTACTGTTTTCCCTCCAAACGGCGGAACACCTATAATTTTTAATCAAACCATTTCCTCTGGTGACGCCACAGCTCAAGTCGTCAATTTAGATATTCCTTTTTATCATGGACAGCTGTATAATTATTCAATAAAAGTCAGCAATGGTTGCGGATTGGAAGTACAAACTAATTCTATTCAAATAAACAAAAGTATTGGGCTTGAGCTAGATCAACAAGAAGTTACTAGTTGTTCAAATGGTCTTAATCTAGGTTTGTGCAATTTTGTTCCACCTTTTACGGTTGAATTTTTATCAACTCCTTCTGGTTTTAATCCACTTATTTTTAACTCTGCGCATCCTGGACCATTTACAAATTCTGTTTCCTATTTACCTACGTTAGAAAATAGATTACCAAATGGAAATTATGTTGTTAAAGTTACAGACTCGTGCGGAAATGAAACTCAAAATAATATTACGATTAGAAGTAAACTTCCAGATTATAAACTTTTTTTCACAGGCGATCCATGTAATCCTGATGACAATATACAGATACCAAATGTTGGTCCAGAAGTAACTTCTGTAATAATAACAAATGCACCGTCCGAATTAAATTTTTCATTTCCTTATGATGTTTCATCGATGATTTCTGGTGGCTATTTTGTAATGCCATTAACGCAACCTGGAACGTATACATTTACTGGAATCAATATTTGTGGAGATACATTTAACTTTGAAGTAATTGTTCCGCCATTTGAACCACCAACTGTCATAGCAGAAGCTACAGCAACTCTTGGTTGTTTAAATCCATCGGGTAAAATTACATTAAAGATTTTAGGTGGTCCAGTTATTGTTTCTGTTATTTTAGAACAAGCACCAGTTGAATATGGAACTGTTTTACCGCAAGATATTTCTGAAATAATAGAAGTTCCAAATACAATACTTCAGTTTGGAACTACACTTCCTGCTGGAGATTATACTTTTAGAGTTACTGATAGTTGTGGAAATGTATATATTGTATCTGTTACTGTTCCAGTAATTATTTCTGAACTCCCATTGGTGGTTCGCTTTTTACGAGGATGTGAAACGGGAAATAGCTCAATATTATTAATAAGCCGAAATGGTGGTTTGAACTCAGTAATAATTACAGCTGCTCCTTCTGGATTTATTCCTACTTTACCACATGATGTTTCGTTTAATATCATTACATCCAATAGAAATTTTTGTATGAATTCATTACCGCCAGGTAATTATACTTTTAAAACAATCGATGTTTGCGGTTTTGAATTAATATCAAATATTGTTATTCCAGATTATATTGTTCAACAAGATAATATTACAATTCAAGCCAATTGCGGTTCATTTAATGTAGTAATGCAATATGTAGTAAACGAAAATTCATTGCATAATTATTGGCTGCAGAAATTCAATTCGGATACTAATCAATGGGAACATCCATTAACAGGACAAGATTATGTTGAAGGTTCAATACCAAACAGTACAAATTCCTATCCATTGGTGAATTTAACAACAAATTACAACATAGTTTCTACTGGCGTTTTTAGAATAGTTAAGAGACATTCAATTTATTCAAACGGATTACTTCCATTGACAAATTGTATACAAGTTATAAAGAATTTTGAGTTCAATAATGATTTGAAAATTCTTTCTGCTACCACTTTTCCGTGTGCAAACGGTGTTAATGAAGTTGTAATAGAAGCAGAAGGATTTCCACCATTAAGCTATTCAATAACTTCAAAAAATGGTTCTCCTTTTATTGTTAATAATGGGAATTCCAATATTTTTTCAGGGTTAGAAGCTGCTATCTATAATTTTCAGGTAAAAGATTTGTGCGGAAATATTGTAAATAGATTATTTGACATCAACTCTCTTCCTGAGCCAACAATTACACCTTCAGATTTGTGTGATGGACAAGTTGGTCAACTATCGGTTCAAGCCATTTCATTTTTAAGTTATCAATGGTGGAGAGGAAGTGATACAGCAACTATTTTGAGTACAACCAATGTATTGCCATTCAATCCGTTTTCAAGTGTTACAACACCAGGAACTTATTCTGTTAGAATATATTCAACAACATCATTATCATGTGTAGATAAAATTATTTCATACACAATCCCATCAGTGATTAATCCCAATGCTGGAAATGATGTGACTAAAACACTATGTGATTTAACTGAAGCCATAGATTTATTTTCAATTTTAGAAGCACCTTTTGACAATAATGGTGTTTGGGAAGAAATTACTTCCAGTGGAATGTTGAACGGAAGTATATGGTTGCCATTAGATTTGGAATTTGGAACTTATATTTTTAAATATACAGTAACTGGATTTTGTAGTGAAACCGATAGTGCGACGGTTACAATAATTTTCAATGAAGGACCAACAACGCCAATACTTGGAAGTAATCAAGAAATTTGTAATGGAGAAACGATAGCTATTAATTTAAATGATATACCAAACGCAACATTCAATTGGACTGGACCAAATGATTTTTCATCGAGTAGTCAAAATGTTTTAATTGAAAACAGTACAATCGAAAATGTTGGAACTTATACAGTAACTGCCATGTTAAATGGATGTATGAAAACAGCATCAATTGATATTGGTTTTAAATCCACTCCTAATGTAGTAATTGAAGAAAAATGTGTCAACGGTTTCTATACTTTAAAGGCAGTTGCAGTAGATGGTTCATTTGATCCAGAGTTGGTCAATTACAGTTGGACTGGACCAAATAGTTTTTCAAGTAATGAAAATCCAATTACTATTAGCAACAATGCAATAGGGATGTATTCCGTGACTGTAACCAATCAAGAAAACTGTTCTAAAGGTAGTTCCTTCAATGTTTTAAGTACATCATGTACGATACCAAATGTTATCACTCCAAATGATGATGGAAGTAATGAGTCGTTTGATTTGTCAGGTTTTGATGTTCTAAAACTTGAAATTTATAACAGATGGGGTCGATTAGTTTATGAACAAAATGATTATATAGCTCAATGGCGCGGTCAAAACATGAATGGTGGAAGGCTGCCTGATTCTACTTATTTTTATTTGGTTTTTTTAAGAAGTGGTGAAATAAAAAACGGTTGGGTTTTTTTGGCATCCAATCGTGGTTAATATGCTAAACAATTATATGATTTTTTCAAAAATTAGTATCTTTTAGCCTAAAGAAAGTAATGATATAAAACTATTTATATGATTAATGAATGGGTTATGATAAAATAACTATTTTTACTTTCTATAGTTATTAATAAAGATTCAAAGTGGGCAAAATCAAACTCTCAATACTTTTCGTGTTTTTTTCACAAATGGTGTTTTGTCAATTGTCAAACTTTGGTTTAACTGTAATTTCTTCCAATGAAACGTGTACGGCAAATGGTACGATAACAATTTCAGTAAATAATACAACTGTTGGTGCTACAATGTTGTATTCGATATACAAACTTCCTGATATAACTACGCCAATTTCTGTTCAGTCTGCTACTACTTTAGGCGGTTTGACATCTGGAACGTATAGAGTTGTTGCTACACAATCATTAGGAAATGAAAATGCAAGTAAGCAACAAGATGTTATAATTACAAATCAAATTTCCCCGCTAAGCTATACACTTGATAGTAAAAATGAACTCTGTGGAAACGATGGAGAAATTATTGTAAGCACCGTAACAGGCATTGCACAGCAATACGAAATAATTTCAGGACCAGTTACTCGACCACTACAAACCTCAAATATTTTCACAGGTTTGACAGCTGGCTTATATCAAATTAGAGTGATTAGTAACTGTAACGAAGGTGTTGTACAATCCTATACTTTATTTAGTGATGATCCAACGTTAAGCTGCAATTTAAATCCTCCATCGTTGTCATCTTGTACGATGGTTTCGGTTGGGTTTAGTTTTTCTACAGTAGCGAGTGATGGTGTTGTAGCTTATCCTTTAGCAGTTACTACTACCGTTTTTCCTCCAACTGGTTCTCCAATAGTTTCTAATTCAACAATTACTTTTGGTTCAGGATTTAGTACTTCAATTCCTTATTATAACGGTCAATCCTATAATTACTCTTTTTCTATAACCGATGCTTGTGGAGAAAACTATGTTTTAAATGGAAGTGTACAAACGCTTTCCACTTCAGTTAGTTATACTGTTCTAACCCAAAATTGCACTCAAAAAAGTATTAAATTTTCTGATGTAGTAGCATTAACCTTAACAGCTGCGCCAAGTACATATCCAAATTCACTTCCTCAAAATTTTACTTCACAAATAATTAATAATCAAGTTACGATTAATAATCTTGGAGCTGGAACTTATGTTTTTAATGCAACAAATTTATGTGGAGTTGCTCAAGTGATTTCTATTGTAATTGAAATTTCAGAAGGAAATGATCCTTACCATATTTTGTTTAATAGAACCTGTTCATCAAGCTCACTTCTCATTTTTGACATTTCGCAATTGATATTGACTTCTTCTCCAACTGCTTATAATGTGACTTTGCCTCAGGATTATACTAATTTAATTAATAATGCTAATTATGCCGCATTTGTGAACCTGCCAGTTGGAGTTTATGTTTTTTCAGTGATAGATCTCTGCGGTCAACCAAAGATAATGACAATAACTATTGAACCATTAGCTGTTCCACCAACAGTAACTGTTCTAGAAGGTTGTAATGACAATGTTGGCTCATTTAAAGTGAGTGGTTTGATGCAAAGTATTAATTTAATTTCAGCACCAAGTTCATTTGCAACTTCATTTCCAGTTGATTATACGTCAAGCTTAATTTCTGGAAACTCCGCTTTAGTTTTGGATATGTTACCGCCAGGAAGTTATACCTTTGAAATTACTGATTCATGCAACATAATGTATACCAAAACGGCTGTTGTTTTGGGGTATACAGACAATACAATTCTTGATGTTCAGGCAAATTGTGGTTCATTCAATCTTAATTTAAATCACACTAGTAGTAATAACAATGATGTGAAATTTTGGTTGCAAAAATATAATCCGAATACAAATTCTTGGGAACATCCTTTCAATGGGAATCAATATCTCGAAGGAGTTGTACCTATTGAAAACAATTCTTTTTTAATTCAAAATAATGCTTCCACTTTTAATCTAGCTACACTTGGAGATTTTAGAATTGTGAAATCCTATAAATGTTACATCGAAAACAGTCTTGCACTTGCCAATTGTATTCGAGTTATTGAGGAGTTTGAGTTCAAAGGCGTTCCACAAATCATTGATATATATTCTATTTCGTGTGGAGCAACTTTTGAAGTTATTGTTGATGCTGTTGGATTAAATCCACTTGTTTATAGAATTAAAACAAAAAACAATTTACCTTTTTTGATAGAAAATGGTAGTTCGTATTTATTTTCAAACCTAGAACCAGCCATTTATAATTTTGAAGTGGAAGATGGTTGTAATAATACAGTGAATAGATTTTTTGAAGTTCTAAATCCAAATCCGTTAGAAATCACCACAAATTCAACGCTTTGCAATGGAGAAAATGTTACACTGATTGCGCCTAATTTCGATTTTCTAGAATACGAATGGTGGAAAAACAATAACACAACAACTATTTTAAGCACGAGTAATTCATTAGTTTTTCCAAATTTTAATTCCAATGTAAATAATGGAACCTATTCCGTTAGAATAATTTATGATGGTAATCCGAATTCTTGTTTGAACCAAGTGCTGACTTATACCATAGATGTAAATACAAATGAACCTAATGCAGGTCAAGGCGGAAGTTTTAGTTATTGTGGCACACAAAATACGGTTGATTTAAATACATTACTGCAAGGAACTTTTGATACTGATGGCGTTTGGACAGAAACCTCAAACAGCGGAACATTATCAGGAAATTTCTGGAATTCAAGCAATGTTGCTTTTGGTTCGTATAGTTTTACCTATCGCGTTGATGGAGATTGTGGTGTGTTTGATGAAGCCACAGTCAATATCACCATAAAGGAAATTCCAAATGCACCAATCGCTAGTTCCAATACCATTATTTGTGAAACAAAAGAGCTGGATTTATTTGCAACGACTATTCCAAATGTTACTTATAATTGGGTTGGACCAAATGACTTTTCTTCATCAGTTCAAAATCCAACAATTGAAAATATATCGAGTGTAAACAACGGAATTTATACTGTAAATGTGGTTTTAAACGAATGTCCATCCGAAACAGCTTCGATAGAGATTTTCGTAAATGAATTACCAGAATTTGAATTATTTCAAAATTGTGTTAACAATGAATATGTTCTGAGTTATGAGATATCAAATAACGATGCAGCCGTTGAAACTGATTATGATTTTTCATGGTTTGGACCAAATAATTTTTCAAGCACAGAAAATCAAGTGACGATTACAAGAGGCGAAACTGGAATATATAATTTAACCATTACTGATTTGATTGGTTGTTCGGCTACTAAAGAAATTAACGTAATTAGAACGATTTGTGAAATCCCAAATGTGATTACGCCAAACAATGATGGTTCTAACGATAGCTTTGATTTAACAGGTTTTGGTGTGAAAAAAATCGAAATCTACAATCGTTGGGGAAGATTGGTTTACGACAAAGAAAACTATTCTAACGAATGGTACGGACAAAATAACAACGGCGAGTTGCTGCCTGATTCTACCTATTATTATTTAATTCAAATAGAAAATGAAGCTTCAACTAAAGTAGGTTGGATTTATGTAACTAAAGGATAGAAACTATTCCTCTTTATTTTGCGCTTTTCTAATTTTTTTGAAAAGATTTGACGAATATACAAAGTCAACAATCGCTTCGTTATCGGTTTTGAAAATGTCTTTTTTAGTTCCTTCCCAAGCAAGAATTCCTTGTTTTAAGAAAACAATTTTCTCGCCAATTTCCATTACCGAGTTCATATCGTGTGTATTAATTACCGTTGTGATGTTGTATTCTTGCGTAATTTCTTGAATTAAATTATCAATTACAATCGCCGTTTTTGGATCTAAACCTGAGTTGGGTTCGTCACAAAAAAGATACTTCGGATTGTTCACAATGGCTCTTGCGATAGCAACACGTTTTTGCATTCCGCCTGATATTTCAGAAGGTTTCTTATGATTTGCATCAATTAGTTTTACTCTTTCAATAACAATATCAACACGTTCTTTGATTTCGGCTGGTGTTTTTGTAGTAAACATTTTTAGAGGGAAACCAACATTTTCTTCTACGGTCATGCTGTCAAATAATGCGCTTCCTTGAAAAACCATTCCAATTTCGGTGCGCAATTCTCTTCGTTCATCATCTGTTAAATCAGAATAAATTCTGCCATCAAATGCAATTGTACCACTATCGGGCATGTGAATTCCAAGTAAACTTTTCAGCAAAACGGTTTTTCCCGAACCACTTTGACCAATAATTAAATTAGTTTTTCCGGTTTCAAATGTTGTTGTGATTCCTTTCAATACTTTTGAATCACCAAATGATTTTTCTACGTTTTTTACTTCTATCATTTTGCCAAAAGTAATTGAGTTAAAATATAATTTGTCAAAATAATCACTACCGACGTCCAAACGAAAGCAACGGTACTGGCTTTTCCAACTTCCAATGCGCCACCTTTCATATAATAACCATGAAATGATGGAATGGTTGCCAATATCATAGCAAAAACAATGGTTTTTATAAACGCATACGCAATATGAAACGGAATAAACTCCGTTTGAAGTCCTTGTATAAATTCTACACTAGAAGAAAATCCGCCATAAACTCCAGCGATCCAACCGCCAAAAATGCCCAGAAACATAGCAATTCCAATAACGAAAGGATAGAGTAGTAGGGCAATAATTTTTGGAAAAACCAAATAGTTCAACGAATTTACACCCATAACTTCTAAGGCATCAATTTGTTCCGTTACGCGCATCGTTCCAATACTTGACGTAATAAACGACCCCATTTTTCCGGCCATAATAACCGAAATAAAGGTTGGCGCAAACTCTAAAATCACCGATTGTCGAGTGGCAAAACCAATTAGATATTTTGGAATTAACGGATTGGTTAAGTTCAACGCTGTTTGAATGGAAACAACACCACCAACGAAAAACGAAATGAAAGCCACAATTCCTAATGAATCAATAACTAAATCGTCAATTTCCTTGAAAATCAATCCCTTCATTACCGACCATTTGGTAGGTTTATTGAAGACTTCTTTTAGCATCAAGAAATATTTTCCAATTTGTGATAAATAACGAATGAGCATCATTTTTATAAGTGTTCAGTTTTCAGTCCCGAGTATTCGGGATAGTAAGCAGTAAAAATACTATAATTTTATTTGATAGGTTAATTTTAAGTTTAAAATAACTTCTCTTTTATCTTTTTCCAGCGATAGTTTCGAATGAATTTGGCTTGTTCACGTGTAACTAAAAGTTCTTTTTTGGCTGATTTTGCCTTCCAAAAGCCTTTGATATAATCCATGAAAAGTAATGGTTTTCCTTTGCGCATTGCCAATTTTAGCGAAGCAATTGCCGTGATAAAAAAACCATAACCCAAACTGTAGAAAGCTTCGCCTTGCTTGTATCGTGCCGCTTTGTTATAACTTGCGCCAGTTGGTTTTAGGTGTTTTACGTGCAAACTTTCATCGGTTACCACTTTCCAATTGTAGAATTTACAAAGCAATTCGTCTACTGTATCCCAACCCATTGCAGGCTTTAATCCGCCAATTTCTTTGAAAGTCTCTTTTCGGTATGCTTTCAATGCACCACGAATGTGATCTTTATCGGTTAGATTTTCCAAAACCCAATCGCCGTTTTTCTCAATATAACAAAATCCGCCAACCATTCCAATTCGTTCATCCGATTGAAAATGTTTAATTATGGTTTCGAAATAATTAGATGGAAAAATCAAATCGGCATCAATTTTTACCATAATATCATAATGATCATCCAAGGTTTCTAAACCTTTTTGAAATGCTTGAATAACTTTACTTCCTGGTAGATGAATTGCTTCCGAAGTTTTATTAACTAAAGAAATAAACGGATAGTTATCACAAAACGATTGAATAATTTCTTCAGTCTTATCGGTTGAACCATCATTAACCACCACAACTTTTGAAGGCAAAACGGTTTGTTCCACTATTGACTGTAAGGTCAGTGCAATAAATTTTTCTTCGTTGTAGGTTGGAATGATGATATAATATTTCATTTTCTAAATACTGAAAACTATTTTCTCTCCGCGTAAACCAAATAATACCTTGGTGTAAACCAACGGAACAACGGACGAAAGCCAAATTTCTTAACCGGATGTGTAAACTTTACGCTATCGATGATTTTGAAACCGGTTTTTTCTAATAACCAATCCAATTGCCAGTCTTCAAATTCGTGGTAATGTCTGTCCCATTTATCGGTTTTGCTTCTGTAAGCTGGAGAAAACCACAATCGCAACGGAATGGAAATAAGCACTTTGTCACATTTTACATTTTCTAAAACCGTATAAGGATTGAGTAAATGTTCAAAAATTTCAAAACCAGTAAATACTTCATAAGATGCGTTTTGCAAAGCGGTTTGGTTATTGTCTAAATCTTCACCTTTGGTGTTAATGACTTTATAACCATTATCTTCCATGATTTTGGAAAACGGATTTGGAACGCCCAAATCAAAAATGGTTTCCGAAGTTTTGATGTGTTTTTTTAGAAAATCTAACGTGATGTTGAAGCGTTTGCTTGGATATGTTTTCTCGTACATTGTTAACTCTAATTTCTTGGACGAAATTACAAATAAATTTTTAGTATTACTCTTGTACCGATAGCATTTCCCTTTTCATCTTCTAAATCAATGTACATTAGTACTTCGCCTGTTTTTCTTTCATTTATAAGTTGAAGACGTTGAGCTACAGAATTGGTTGAAAAAGAGTTATGCGACTTATTAGATTTAATGCCTTGCGATTTTTTTCTACCAATTCCGTTATCTTCAATAGTGCAAATCAGGAATTCTTCTTTTTGATCAAAGTTAAAGTTGATTTTGACATTCTTTTCGCCTTTTTTGTGGAGTAAACCATGTTTGATGCTGTTTTCTACAAATGGTTGAATAAGCATTGGCGGTAACTCGGTATATTCGTCGTCAATGGAATTATCGATTTGAATTATATATGTAAAATCAGTTTCAAACCTCATTTTTTCTAGTTCAAGATATTTAGTAAGTATATCAACTTCGGTCGATAAAGGGATTTTCTTTTTACCTGAAACGGCAAGAATTTGTCTGGTTAAATAGGTAAAATTGCCCATTTGCTCATTGGCAATTACTTTGTCGCCATACATGAATTGTTCTTGAATGGAGTTGAGTGCATTAAAAATAAAATGTGGGTTCATTTGACTTTTTAGTGCTTTTAGTTCGCTTTCGGTTGCTTTTTTTTCAGCCAAAAGCGTTTTCTCTGTTTCTTCCAATGATATTTTTAAGAGTTCATTTTCTTTGTTAGTTTTATAGCGTTTGAACAATAAAAAACTGATAACGACCAATGAAACTAAAAAGATAATTATGAAAAGATTGATTGATTTTTGGCGTTGGTTTTCTAGTTCAGCAATCTTTTTTTGTTGGGATAATGCTTTAATTTGACTTTCTTTTTTTTCGGTTTCATATTTAAACTCCGATTTTAAAGCGATGTTTTTATTTTCGTCATAAAAAATGCTGTCGCCAATATTTTTTGCTAAAGTTTGATAGTCAAAAGCAGCTTTGTAGTTAGTAAAATGTTGATGAATAGTGCTCAATAACTCGGCAGCATCTTTTTTCTCAGCAGGATAATTGGAGATTTTGGCAATTTTGAACCCTTTTTCTGCTTCAATTAGTGCTTGTTTATAATTTTTTTTGAGGAGATAGATTTTACCTAGGTTGATTTGAACTCGCGCTAAGTTGTTCTTGACATTTAATTTGTTAAACAATGCTGCCGATTGTTTCAAATAGTTTTCGGCTTGGTTAAAGTTTGTTTCTTCCAAAGCAATTTCACCAAGATGCTTGAGCGACATGGCTTTTGCAGTTTCAAAATTATTTTTGTTGGAAATGGTTAAACTTTTTCGAGCAAATTTTTTGGCTTCGCTATATTTATTTAGTTGAAAATTTGAATTAGCCAAACTGTTTAAAAGGATGGATTGTCTGTTTTCCAGTTGATTATCAGTAGCAATTTTAAACCCTTTTTGATAATAAACAATAGCTTTTTGATATTCTTTTTGGTTGTCAAATACTCTTCCAAGTGCTAAATAAGTTCGCTCAATGCCTTCGATATCGTTAACTTCTTCAAAAATTTTAAGAGCTTTTAAGTTGTTTTCAATGGCTTGAGTAGTATTTCCTTTTAGATTATATACATATCCAATGTCTGTTAAAACATAGGCAATCGTCGTTTTATTTTTAGATTGATTAGCATAGCGCAACGCTTTTTTAAAATAAATCAAACTGCTATCTACTTTGCCAAGATAGTCAAAAGCGGTTCCAATATTTTGCAAATTGGAAGCGCACTGTTCATCAAATTTGATTTTTTTGGCGACTAAAAATGATTTTTTATAACAATTGATGGCTTTCTGGTATTGGTCAGTATAATTGTAAAATGCACCTTCATTGAGCAATGCAATTGAATAGTATTTGTAAAACGTTTTTTGAAAAGTATAATTGTTGGATTTTAAGTTTTTGGAAGCAATGGTTTTGAGTTGGTTATTGTCTTTTATCCAAAGTAAATGGTTGTTTTCTTCTTCAATTTTTTTATTCAAATCATAGCAAAGCAAACTGTCTTTTACTAAAAGTGTAGTCTCATTTTTAGATTGAGAAAGCACCATTTGAAAAAGAAAAAGTAAGCAACACTGAAATAAAAAACGTTCTTTCATACACTGATACCACCAATAAATTCGTCGAAATCATTTTTCTTTTCCCTAGCAACTGGGATAATTTTGTTGTTTTCAAAAACGAGCGTTGCACCATCTTTTTTGCTGTATTTAGTAATTTTTAAAACATTTACTAAAAAAGAGCGATGCACTCTATAAAAGCGATTATCGTTTTGAAGTAATTCGTCAAACTCTTTAATTTTTTTACTGACAAGATAATTTCCTTTGGTAGTGATAACGTGAGTATAAGAACCATCGGCTTCGAAATAGAGTAAGTCCTCTATTTTTATAAACTGCAATCCATCGGAAAGCGGTAAACCAATTTTTTGCAATTGTTGTACCGAGAGGTTTTCTTTTAAAACCGAAACTTGCTCAATGATTTTGTTTTGACCTCTAGTTTTGATGGCTTTTTCAGCCGCGGCTTGCACTTTACTTATACTAATAGGTTTTAAAATATAATCAATAGCCGAAACTTCAAAAGCTTGCAAAGCATATTCAGAATAGGCAGTACAAAAAATAGTTTCAAACGGCGGAATGTCAAAGTAGTCAAAAAGCGCAAAACCGTTTTCATTGGGCATTTCAATATCCAAAAAAACAATATCGGGTTTTTGTTTGTTGATAATTTTTACCGCTTCGTTTACACTGGTTGCTTCATCAATTACTTCAATGCCTTTGCAATAATCAGTAATAATGTTTTTTAGTATAGAACGTGCTTTAGGTTCGTCGTCAACAATTAGGGCTTTCATGTAGGTAGTAGTTTCTATTTTCAAAAGTAAATGTTTTTCATGAAAAAAATTAGTCAAAAAAGTACCGTTTATGAATTCAAAACGACCGTTTGTGAAAACAGAGAACTAAAAAGAGTTTTTAAAACAATAAAACAATTTAAATTTCCATTTATGAAGTCAAATCTACAGCTTGTGTAGTTACACATTCAAAACGAATGAATAGAATCTAATTTCGCACAAAATTCTAAATCTAAAAAAATGAAAAAAATTCTACACTTTATGTTATTTGTATGTGCGATTGGAACGACCAATGCACAAACACCTATTTATGAGTTTAATTTTGATAACACTATGGCAAACTCTTTTGGAAGCGGTTCAATCTCTCCTTGGTCAGAGGTTAATTTAGGTGGATTAAACTCTGTTAGTTATGTTGTTGACAGAAATGGACAAGCCAACTCGGCTATAAATATTCCAGCAACTTCATCTTTTACTGCTAATGCACCTTTACTTCCGCAAAGTAATGCTGCTAGGTCAATATCATTTTGGGTCAAATTTATTGGCGATACTGATAATAAAAACTTCCCAGTAACAGGTTGGGGAACTGGAAACCCAAATCAAGCTTTTGGATTTTGGAGAACCGGAATACAAAACTCTTACTATACTTGGGGTTCAGGAAATGACTATAATGTGCCTCAAACTAATGCACAAATACAAGCTAATAACAATGGTTGGGTACATATTGCAATAACTTACACAGGAACTACTTTATCGATATTTTTTAATGGTGTTGATGCTGGTAACTATCAACGAACTCTTAATACAACAGGTGCAACACTTTCATTAAATAGATTAGTAAATGGTTCTGTTGGTAATGCAACTGCAACTCAAATAGATGATTTAAAAATTTATGATACTGCTCTAACAACAGCTCAAGTATTAAGTTTGTATAACCCAAATGCTTCTGGAAATCCGCCAGTAATTTCCAACGTTTCTAATTCGTCACCTACTTCCAATAGCGCTTTTGTAAATTTTAGCTTAAATCCTGGCGGAACTACGACTACAACTTCTATTGTTGTAACACCATTAGATGGAGGAATTGGATCGGTTTTCAACGGACCAACAGCTTCTGGAAGTACAACCCAACAATTAAGTTATAACATAACTGGATTAAATCCTGCTTCTTGCTATACTTACAGAGTTGAGGCAAGTAATAGCGCAGTAAGTCTTGTGCAATCGCCAATAGAAATGTTTTGTACAAATGACGCTAATTTTAATAAAACTCCAATCTATCATTTTGAATTTAATGGAAACACTCAGGAAAAAAGAGATGCTTCATTAGCATTTGGTAATCCAAACTCAGGGTTTGTAAATAACAACACAGCCATTCGTTTAAACAATAATGTACAAGCATTAAATCTACCCTTTTTGCCTCAAGGGTTTAAACCAAGAACTGTTGCAATTAGAGTGTTTTTCGAGTCAGGTGCTTTATCGCAAACTAATAATGTTTTTAGTTATGGAACAGCAACAGCCAGCCAGTCATTTGGTTATGATCAAGAAACAGCTTCTCAAGCAAATCACTATTATTGGTCAAATGACAACATTTTTTCCAATCCAGTTAATTTTGGAACGTACTATACTATGGTGTTTGTTTATGACGGACTTGACACAAGAATTTATAAAGATGGTATTCAGGTTGATATCAGTTCAAACACACCAAATACCGTTGGGACACTATTTAGATTGGGTAGAACAACTACTGGTTTAGGAGGATTTTTTAATGGTAGAGTAGATGATTTACGAATTTATAATGATACGCTGAGTGCAACAGAAGTGGCAGTTTTAACCAATTCATTATCAAATAATGATTTTTCTAATAATTTGAACTTCAGTTTGTATCCAAATCCTGCAAATTCTATTGTAAACATAAATTTAGAAACCGAACTAAAATCAGTTGAAATCTATTCTTTACAGGGACAAAAAGTGATTTCAACAACCGAAAAACAAGTTAATGTTTCAAATCTTTCTAATGGAATTTATATGATTAGGGTAGAAGATGTTGATGGCTTGTCAAATACCAAAAAATTAGTCATCAAATAAGTTATAATTAAAAAAGCGTAACTAATAACTAGTTACGTTTTTTTAAAAATAAGTTAATAAATTTTTTATGAAATATTTTATTAAATACAGATTAGAAGTGACAATATTTCTGATTTATAGTATAATTATGGTTATAGCTTTTATGTTATTTGTATAACAAGTAGGTTGTTTTTTGATTGTTAAAACCAAGTATTTATGCTTGGTTTTATATTTTATACACAATCGCATTCACATTCATACCTGCGCCAACTGAGGCAAAAATAATAACATCACCTTTATTAAGTGAGTGATTTTCTAGTTCGCCTTTTACTAATAAATCATAAAGTGTAGGAACGGTGGCAACACTTGAGTTACCCAATTTATGAATACTCATCGGCATAATGCCTTCGGGAGTTGCTTGCCCAAATAGTTTGTAAAAACGGTTGATAATCGCCTCGTCCATTTTTTCATTGGCTTGGTGAATAAGTATTTTTTTCACTTGGTCAATACCAATGCCGCTTTTATCTAAACACGATTTCATGGCTTTTGGCACATTGCTCAATGCAAATTCATAAATTTTTCTACCGTGCATTTTTATGTAGCGAACATCAGGATCATGGTCTTTGTTGAACGAGTTGCCAAAGAAAAGATAGTAAGCTTCGTCATAAGTAAACGTAGCCGTTTCGTGTGCTAAAATACCGCCTTCTTCTTCTGTTGCTTCTATCACTGTAGCACCAGCACCATCGGAGTAAATCATGCTATCGCGGTCGTGCATATCAACCACGCGCGAAAGCGTTTCGGCACCAATAACCAAACATTTTTTTGCCATTCCGGCTTTGATAAACGCTTGGGCTTGTATCACGCCTTCAACCCAACCAGGGCAACCAAAAAGCATGTCATAGCAAACGCAACTTGGGTTTTTAATTCGCAAATTATATTTTACTCTAGTAGCTAGAGTAGGCAGCAAATCGGCTTGAATAGCTCCTTTTTTTACATCGCCAAAATTGTGTGCAAAAATGATATAATCTAACGTTTCAGCATCAATATTAGCAGCTTCAATAGCTCTTCGTGCCGCTATAGTAGCAATGTCAGAAGTAGTTAAATCGTCCGAAGCATAACGGCGTTCTTCAATACCTGTAATATCATAAAATTTTTCGGTAATGACTTCATTCGGCAACAGAAAAGGACTTCCGTCGTCATTAAGAAAAATATGTTTGGTAAAATCATTATTAGTAACAATCTCTGTTGGAATATAGCTTCCTGAACCTGTTATTTTTATGTTCATTTTCTAAAGTTAATGAATGACAATATGTAAAATTACTAATTAAATATGAATTAGAGTTAAATTAATTACTATGCGCGCATATAATTATTGTATTATCATTTTTTTTACAAAATATTGATAATTATTCAATAGTAATACTTGTTTTTTTAATAAGTATTATAATATTTTTGTAAAAAAAATAAATATGAAAAAAAATTACTTACTTTTTTGTTTACTTTCTTTTGTTTTATCCTATTCACAAAATGATATATGTGCAAACTCAATTTCTTTAACTCCAAATACTAATTGTGTTACAACAACTGGAACATTTAGTGGTTCGAGTAATACAGGAACAACCACAGCATGTTCGCCAACATCATTACAAGATGTTTGGTATAGTTTTATTGCTACCGATCCAACGATGAGTGTACAATTAACCAATGGTGTAGGAGTAAATTTAGGAATGGAAATCCTGTCAGGTTCATGTGCTGGAAGTAGTTTTGTATGTGATAACAGTTCGACTAGTACTTCGAGTGAGTTTTACTTGAATAATAATTTCACGGTTGGCGAAACCTATTTCATAAGAGTATATCACACCGAAGCAGTATTATTAACAACTTCTTTCAATATTTGTGTTCAAAATCCAACACTATCTATAGAAGAGAATGCTTTAAATCAATTCAAAATATATCCAAATCCAGCTACTGATTTTATCGATATTCAATATGATGGTATTTTATCAAAGGTAGAAATATATGATAGTATTGGAAAAATTGTAGCCAAAACAGATAAAAATAGGATTGATATTTCTAATTTATCAATAGGTATTTATTTAGTAAAAATTGTCAACCAAAATGGTGGGGTTAGTACCAAGCGAATAATCAAAAAGTAACTATTAAAAAGTAAAAAAAACGGAATTTAGTTCCGTTTTTTTTATTATTGATTGGCAATTTTTATTTGCATTACTGTAGCAATATTGAGAGCTTGGGTTTTTATTTGTTCCGCTTTGCTTCCTTTAAAGTTTTCATCAACGGTGGTATAAAAATGGTCAAGCCAAATGGTAAACAGCTCAGGCGACAGGTGTTCCTTAGCATTCACATCCAAGTGAATTTGCGTTAAATTGTTGGTATAACCGCCAGTACCCAAAATGGCCTGCGACCAAAACGTAACCAATATAGGCAAATGTTCCTCGAGTTTTATCTTAACTACTTCCGTAAAAATATAACTGATGGATTCGTCTGCCAGTAGCTTTTTGTAAAATGCTTCAACTAATAAGTATAAATCGTCTTGGGTTTGAATGTCGTTCATTGCAACTAAATAAAAGACAAAGTTACTCGAATTAGCAATTGATAAAAATGATTTATATCATTCTTTAGAAAATTGTCTTTGTTTGTGGGCACGGATTGCAAATCCGCGCTATCGGGTATAATTTCTTTTTATTTTAACTATGCCATTTTATAATTCCAATTTTTTCATCGTTTTGTTGTATATTTTTGAATTTCATATTTTTAAAATTTTCTATGAATTCAACTTTTTTAATTACCTCGTAAATATTTAAATTTTCATTAAACTTATTTATATCTATTTTTATTGATATAAAATCTTTTTCTTTGAAATTTGTTAAATCTGTACTCTCAATTTTGAATCTACTAAAAAAAGTAAAATACTTAAACCCACTCGATCCTAGTGTATAATTATTATATGAAAGTGTGTCAAAGTATCTGTGTCCGTATGGTGGATCAACATATTCAGGAACTTTTTCAAATAGCAAATTTAAATTACATTTAGTTTTTTGGTCATTTTTTACAATTAAAATTTCATTTAGTGAAAATGTCAATTTTTCTGTAGAAATATTTTTTATAATAAATTCAATCCAATATTCTTCACTATTGGAATATTTAAACAGCCTTGTTAATTCTTCCAGATTTATATGCTCATCTTCTATTTGTCTTTCAACTTTTATATTTGAATGCTCAATTACTCCAATCTCAGTAATGAGCTCATTAATTTTTTTCAATTTAAAGCTAAGGTTATCCATATCGGCATTTTCATTTTTTTGCTTATTAAATGCATATACAAAAGCAACGAAAAATAATAGAAAAATTAACGAAGAAATTATAATTATTGCATTCACTATCATAGTTTATTTTTTTGCGAATTTTTGGCAAATACTAGCAGCTAACGTTTTGCAGCTACAAGAAGTTGGCGATTTCGGAGACGTAAACTGTCTGCCACCACTGAACATGATACGAAGCACAAAACTTCATTGAACCACTGAACCGCCAATTTCTTGTAGGTGCTGTTATACGCTTTTTTATTCAATTGATTTGGGTTGAATTGATTCCAATATTCTTTCAATTTGTCCAAATTTAGTATTCTGATATGGTGCTTTTAAGTCTTCATTTACTTCAACTGTAATTGGTCGCATTGATATCTCCATTTCTTCTACTGGTATTTTTTCACTTGTCATTTGTGGCAATACTAATGACGAATACATATATGAAATAGGATTTGTTAATTTGATATTCGCCTTTAGTTCATCACAAAATCCTTTATCCCTGCTTTTCTTTATCGGTATGACAAGGTTTGAAAAATTTCCAAAATGAAGTACAGGAATTTTACCATTGTATTTAGTAGAGAAAAATCTTACTCCATCAAGTTCTTTATGATTTACAATCCATTGCAATAATAATTGCGGGATTATATATTCAGGTTTGAAGGGTGCTTCCCTATGAAATACTACATTTGATACTGCTGCTTGTAATGGCCAAGTTGCAATAAATTGGATTATTAGAAATGCTGACATTTCATCAATATCTCCATCTTTATCAAAACCAATAAACGATAATGCTTGACTAGTATGATTAAGATTTAAAAATTTAAGCTTACAATCTTTTAAGTCATAGCGAGAAAACTGAACTTTATCAAAATCAGGCTTGCCCAGTTCCTCCCAACATAGATAAGTTGAATTTGCTAAATAAAGACACGGAATCCCTGGTAAACTATACCTTTGAGAACTGACTAAATGTCTTTTTTCAAAAGGAATGTGAAACATTTCTTCTCTTTTAAAAAGAACATCAGAACCTATTCTTGCCCTATAAAATTGTTCAGGTTCTTTTATACTTGAAATGTTAGTCACGCCTTCCTTAATTAAAAGATATTTCTTTATTTGCTCAAGCCCCTCTTCAAATATTTTGTATGCACCTATTGTATCTCCATTTAAAAACGTCTTGATGGCATTAAGAATTGCTTTTGAAAGTTGTTCAATGTTGGGTTGAATTGTTTGCAACTTTTCCTTCAGTCTACCATCGAATGATTCTACTTCAGATAGGAATTTTTCAATTATTTCCTTTTGATGCAAAAGAAAGTCATCACCAATTCTAACCTTTGGTATTTTAAAAAAATCTGAATTAAATCTTTTTTCGTTGGTCATTTTAAAATTGCACATAACTCGCATATAAGCGAATGTTCCGTTTGTAAATGTTTACAAATGCTTAGTGTCGTTTGTAAGCATTTGTTGTAAATATAAAAAAAATCCCAACAACTAATCCGTTACTTTATGAATCCCTTTATAAACCTTCAATTGGGTTTCTAATGATTTTATGTATTCTTCCTTTTCTAGCAGTTGGACTTTCAGTGCTTTTTCGGCTTTGGTTTCATAGGGTATGTTGAGTTGTTCGCCTAGTTCCATCAAAAAATTGTGCTTCACTGCAAGGCTAATCCGCCAAAGGATATTAAACTGAAAGGATGGTTGCTTAAAATATTGGTTGAATGTAGTAGGTAAAATACCTAAAAAAGTAGAAACGTACGATTTCTTTATTTTATTCTTTTCTACATGAAATTGAACGTAGTTACCCAAATGTTTTGGATCGCCTTTTCTTGTTTTTTGATATCGTTTGCTATTGTCAATCATACTTTTAGTGCTATTGTTGGAACAAAAATAATAAAATAATCCATAAATAAAACTCTTTTTTACTTATTTGTTGGTTTTTATACCTAACTAAGTTGGTTATTATAACCAAATTAGTTGGTTGTTTTAACTAACTATATTAGTTGCTATAACCAGTATAGTTGGTTATTATAACTAATTATATTGGTTGTTATACGTAATAAAATTAGTGCTTATAACTAAGCTAGTTGGTTGTTATAACTAACTATATTGGTTTTTATACATAAGTTACTTGGTTCTTATGCCATAGTTTTTATTTTTAAACATTGAAAATCAATTATTTAAAACTAAAATTTTAGGCATAAAAAAAGCGCCTCTTTCGAAGCGCTTTACTTAATAGTTTGTTGTTTTTTAGCTGTTTGGATCGGTTGCTGGTTTGCCCGGTCCGCCTTGTCCCGCAAAGCGTTGTTTTAACTGATTGTGAATTGCATCAGCACCTGGAACACCAGCATCTGCGGCAGAACTAAATAGTTTGTACAGTGCTAGGGCAGAGGTATAGGCCTCGCTTCCAGCCAGTAGTTGGGTGTCTTCCAGCTTTTCTAATAATTGTTTTACTAGAATAATGATTTCGTCGAGCTGGGTAAACAAGGTCATGTCGTTTTGAATACTCGGAACCGATACATACGACGGAATGAGTTGCACATTGTTTACTCCAGCATGGATGGCGTCTTCGGTAAAAGCTTTGTTGTTAACATCAATAGCAGGTAACGCGATGCGCTCCTCAATGGTTAGCCCTGTAAGGAATGGCAGGTTGGTGTTGATGGTTTGAAGTGCGGTTTTAACGGCAGTGATTTGCGTTGTTGTTGCTGTAATGTTCATACGATTGTTAGATAAATTTGACATATAATAATTATTTATTTTTTAATGGGTAAAAAGTAAATCGTTTTTTTATAACGCAAATCCCTAAAATTGCCGTCACATCTTGATAAGTGATATTATTTTTATTTCAAGTCATAAAACACAAAAAAAAAGGTTTCAAGTAAAAAACTTGAAACCCTTTTTTTTAGTGATTAATTATCAATGATTAATTACTAATGATAAATCATTAACCATTAATCATTAATCATTAATCATTAATCATTATTACATGTATGCCTCAATTGGCGCACAGCTGCAAACTAAATTTCTATCGCCATACGCTTCGTCCACACGACGCACTGTTGGCCAGAATTTATTTTCCGCAATATAATCAAGCGCAAAAGCCGCTTTCTCACGAGAATAAGGATAAACCCATTCGTCTGCAGTAATCATGGCTAGTGTATGTGGTGCATTTTTTAAGATGTTGTTTACGTCGTCTTTGGTTGACTCGGCAATTTCTTTTCTGATGGCAATCATTGCATCACAAAAACGGTCGAGCTCGGCTAAATCTTCGCTTTCAGTTGGTTCAATCATCAAAGTACCTGCCACTGGAAACGATACCGTTGGCGCATGGAAACCATAGTCCATCAATCGTTTTGCAATATCGGTTACTTTAATACCGTTGTCTTCAAAGGCGCGACAATCTAAAATCATTTCGTGGGCTGCACGTCCCATTTCTCCTGAATATAAAATCGGGTAGTGCTCTTCCAAACGAACTTTCATATAGTTAGCGTTCAGGATAGCGTGTTGGGTAGCGCTTTTTAAACCTTCGGCACCAAGCATAGTGATATAACCATAAGAAATCAAACAAACCAATGCCGAACCATAAGGTGCCGCCGATATCGCCGTGATGGCTTGCTCGCCACCTGTTGGGATAATTGGATTGGTTGGTAAAAACGGTACTAATTTTTCGTTTACACAAATAGGTCCAACGCCTGGTCCACCACCACCGTGAGGAATAGCAAAGGTTTTGTGTAGGTTCAAGTGACAAACATCTGCACCAATAGTAGCAGGATTGGTTAATCCTACTTGCGCATTCATGTTGGCACCATCCATATAAACCAAACCACCATTGTCGTGGATGATTTGGGTAATTTCGCAAATAGCGCTTTCAAATACACCATGCGTTGATGGATAGGTAACCATCAAAGCAGATAAATTAGCAGAGTGTTCAATAGCTTTTGCTCTTAAATCTTCTACATCAATATTACCGTTTTCCATCGTTTTGGTCACGATAATTTCCATACCTGCCATCGCTGCCGAAGCTGGATTTGTTCCGTGTGCCGAAGCTGGAATTAAACATACATTACGGTGGTTGTCGCCACGCGAAAGGTGATAAGCACGAATAGCCATCAAACCAGCATATTCGCCTTGCGCACCCGAATTAGGTTGCAAAGTAGTGCCTGCAAAACCAGTAACAACGTTCAATTGATGTTCTAACTTTTTAAGCATAATTTGATAGCCTTCCGCTTGATCGATAGGAGCAAACGGGTGAATGCTGTTCCAGTTTGCCATTGACAACGGAAGCATTTCGGCTGCTGCATTCAATTTCATCGTACAAGAACCCAACGAAATCATCGAGTGGTTCAACGATAAATCTTTGCGCTCTAATTTTTTGATATAACGCATCAACTGGCTTTCCGAGTGATGGTTGTTAAACACTTCATGGGTTAAGAACGATGAGGTTCTTTCTAGTGAAGTTGGGATATTGTTTGTTGAGGATAGTTCCGTTACTTGGAAACTTTCTTTTCCTGTTGCTTCCGCAAAAATGGCAATGATTTGATTTAAATCAGTCAAAGATGTGGTTTCGTTCAGCGAAATAGAAATAGTTTCTGCATCAGGATAGAAGAAATTCACACCGTTTTTCTCTGCAATATTTTTCACATTAGCAGCATAAGCTTTCACCGAAATGGTATCGAAAAATGCAGTGTTTACATTATATACACCTAATTTATTAAGTGCATCAGCAAGAGTTACAGCTGAAGCGTGTACTTTATTAGCAATGTATTTTAATCCTTTTGGACCGTGATATACAGCATACATTCCTGCCATAACCGCCAGTAAAACTTGTGCCGTACAGATGTTTGATGTAGCTTTTTCACGTTTGATGTGTTGCTCACGAGTTTGAAGCGCCATGCGTAATGCACGGTTTCCGTTGGTATCAATAGTAACGCCAATGATTCTTCCTGGCATACTTCTTTTGTATTCTTCTTTAGTTGCAAAAAAAGCAGCGTGTGGTCCGCCATATCCCATCGGAATTCCAAAACGTTGTGAAGTTCCAACGACTACATCGGCACCCATTTCGCCTGGAGGTGTTAACTTCACTAACGATAAAATATCTGCGGCAACGGCAACTTTAATTTCTGCTGCTTTTGCTTTAGCGATGAAACCAGCATAATCATGTACTTGACCATACTTGCCTGGATACTGAAGAATGGCTCCAAAAAAGTCGGCAGAAAAATCAAAACTCTCGTGGTTGCCAACTACTAATTCTACACCAATTGGCGTAGAGCGTGTTTGCAATACAGAAAGTGTTTGTGGTAATATTTCTTCGGAAACGAAAAATTTGTTTACGTTGTTTTTCTTTTGGTCGCGTGTTCTAACGTCGAATAATAACGCCATGGCTTCGGCAGCAGCTGTTCCTTCATCAAGAAGTGAAGCATTTGCGATTTCCATTCCAGATAATTCGATAACCGTTGTTTGATAATTTAGAATAGCTTCTAAACGACCTTGTGCAATCTCGGCTTGATAAGGTGTATAAGCAGTGTACCAACCTGGGTTTTCAAAAATATTTCGTTGAATAACCGCAGGAACTATGGCTGGATGATAGCCCAAACCGATATACGATTTGAATACTTTATTCTTGTTTCCTAATTCTTGAATGTGAGTTAGGTATTCATATTCCGTCATTGGAGCGTCTAAGTCTAGGTCTTTTTTTAGACGGATGTTGTCTGGCACCGTTTCATAAATTAACTGGTCAAAACTTTCTACTCCGATGGTTTTAAACATTTGTTCTAGGTCGTTCTCACGTGGACCTATGTGGCGTAATGCAAAAGCGTCTGTTTTCATTAAAATGGATGTTCTAAAAGTGGGTTTAGTTGTGCTTGTTCCGTTGTTGAACGGTATTGTTTTTTACGCCAACAAAAGTAATTATTAAAGTTCTAATTATTGGCTAAACAAAGTCTAATATTTTGCTATTATTTATCAACTAAAGAGGTTGTTTATCAACAAAAAACATAAAATTCTTTCATTCTTTTATCGATAAAATTTGTTCCATTAGGTTATTTATCGAGATAAAAAGCGATACAACGATTTTAAGCCGTTTTATCAAAAGGTTACTAAAAAGTTATATAATTTCGGTTTGAATTTAATATTAAGTCAAAGATGAAAAAAATTACTTTATTGTTTTTACTATTGTTTTTTGGGTTCCAAGTGAGTGCACAAGGCATAGTTATAAACGAAATAATAACTTCTAATGCCGCAGTAATTACTGATGATGATGGAAGTTATGAAGATTGGGTAGAATTGTATAATACATCAGCTAGCCCAATAAATTTGGCGGGTTATGGATTGACCGATTTAGCTTCAAATCCTTACCTATGGGTTTTTCCAGAATATTGGATGGAACCTGGAGAGCATTTATTAATTTGGTGTTCAGACAAGAACAGAACCGATATTAATTTTCCATTACACACTAATTTTAAAATCAGTTCGGGTGGAGAATCAATTACTTTAACGGATAGTAATGGTGTTATTGTTGATAGTTATCCAGCAGTGATTATTCCACAAAATTACACTTATGGAAGACAAACGGATGGTTCGCCAACCTTTGTCATTTTTCCAGAACCAACTCCTGGCGAAAGCAATACTACTGAAGGATTTTCAGAAGTGTTATCGGCGCCAACTTTTTCTGTTTCTGGTGGATTTTTTTCAGAAAGTTTTACTCTAACAATTAGTCATCCTGATCCAACTGTTACAATTGTTTATACTACTGATGGTTCAGATCCAAGTATTGATAACCTTAATGGAACAACCTATCAATATAAAAATCAATATCCAATTGGTCTTGGAGAACTACCTATTGATGAGTTTTCTACTAATAGTTTTAAATCCTTTCAATATACAGCACCATTGACCATAGAAGATAGAACGAGTCAACCCAATGATATTTCTACTATATCATCTACTTTTGATTTTGATCCTTCTTACTACATTCCTGATTATTCAATCTTTAAGGCTACAGTTGTTCGTGCTAGAGTATTTAAAGCGGGTGCATTAGAAAGTAAAATTGTAACGCAAACTTACATCGTTTCTCCAGAAGGAAACCAGAAATTTAGTATTCCGGTAGTATCAATCAGTGTGGATGAAAATAAATTTTTTGACTACAACGATGGAATTTATGTAGCAGGTGTTGATTTTGATAATTGGAGAGTAGCTAATCCAGACATTGGTGCCTTGTATTATTCAGAGTCAAACTATGACCGCTCAGGCGATGCTACAGAGCAAGTGGGACATTTTAATTATTTTGTAAACGGAAACGAAGTTTTAAATCAACAAGTAGGAATCAGAATAAACGGCGGTGGTTCTCGTGCGTGGCAAAATAAGTCATTACGATTATATGCAAGACCTGAACTGGGTGCGGCTACATTTAATTATCCAATTTTTTCGGGTGAAAACTATAATAGTTATAAACGATTAGTGTTGAGAAATTCTGGGAATGATTTTTTTAATACCTATTATAAAGATGCATTTACTCATGAATTAATTGAGAAAACAGGTCTAGATAATCAGGCATATCAGCCATCGGTTGTATTGTTAAATGGCGAATATTGGGGAATGTTAAACATAAGAGAAAGACTAGATAGGCATTACTTTGAGAGAAAATATGGGATTGTCGAACAAGATATAGAAATTCTTACAGATGCATATCAAGTGGATGAAGGAAGTGACACTCATTTTCAAGCGATGTATTCTTATTTAGAAAATAATTCTCTGGTAAATGCTTCGAATTATGATTACATAAAAACACAACTAGATGCCGATAATTTTAGAGATTATTTTATCACAAATATTTTTATTCAAAATACAGATTGGCCAGGATGGAACACACTTTTTTGGAGAAAGAACACAACATTTAATCCTCAAGCACCCTACGGAAATGACGGAAGATGGAGAACAGCTATAAAAGATACTGATGCTGGATTTAGTTTAATGCTTGATATCAACGATCACAATACCTTAGAGTTTGCAACGGCTGTTGGCGGAACAGAGTGGCCAAATCCTGAATGGTCAACTTTAATATTAAGACGATTATTAGAAAATAACGAGTTTAAACTTAGTTTTATAAACCGTTTTGCAGATATGATGAATACTTTTTTTCTGCCAGAACGTGTTATAGGTCTTTCCAATCAATTTGCGTCTGTAATTGAACCCGAAATTCAAGAACAAATCAACCGTTGGTCAGCACCTTCAAGTTACACTTGGTGGCAACAAAGTCAAGACGTAATAGAAAATTTTGCAACTGTCAGACCAAATATTCAAAGAGAACACATAAGAACAAAATTTGGTATTAGTGGCGACATCAACGCTACTTTAAATGTAAGCGATGCTACTCATGGTTTTGTAAAAATCAATACTGTCGAAATCAATTCATCAACTCCAGGTGTAGCAGCCAATCCATATCCTTGGACAGGAATTTATTTCCAAAACATTCCAGTTACTTTAAAAGCAGTTGCGCTACCTGGATTTGTATTCAGTCATTGGAGTGGCGATTCTAACAGTACAGAAGCAGAAATCACTATCACTACAACTTCAAATTTTAGTGTAACGGCTAACTTTGTTCCAGATACTCTAGTTGAGGTAGAAGTGCCAATTTATTTCTGGATTTTTGATAGTACGGTAACAAATGATACACCATTAACAACATTAAATTCAAGATTTGAAGTTCCAGCCGAAGGTGTTTTACAGTATGAGTCGTGTTTGATTGGTTATCCTTTTGATGCTACTAGTCCAAATTGGAGAAAAGCATCTATGGAAAGAAGAAATAGCCCAACGGATATCAACTATATCCCAGAAGCGAATAGCAATATTCCTTTTGCAACATCAAATATGAGAGGTTTACAAATCAAACAACCTTTCCAAAATGGAACAAATGAAAACGCTATGATTTTTAATGTTTCAACTGCTGGTTACAAAGATATTAAGTTTGCTTTTGCAGCTAAAAATGAATTGGCTGCCGATGCTATCACCGTTGAATATTCAACAGTATCAGGAACACCAAGTTGGACATCGGCTGGTTTAGCACAAACATCCTATCCGTTAACTGCGGCTTACCAATTATTCAATGTTGATTTGTCTACTATCGTTGAAGCTGTAAATAATGCTGATTTCAAAGTAAGACTACGTTTTACAGGTGCAAACATGACAGAAGATTTAGGAAACAGAGTTACATTTAATAATATAAGTGTTAAAGGAGTTTCATTAAACTTAAGTGTAAATGAAAACACAAAACTTAATTTCAAAGTTTTCCCAAATCCAGTGGCAGATATTTTAAATATTGTTCATCAATATGATTCAGTAGATTATAAATTATTTTCTATTGACGGAAAGTTGATACAAGCAGGTTTATTAATAAATCCTGAAATTAATGTGAATGGATTGCAACCAGGTATTTATATGGTTCAGTTTACAACTGATGGAAAGTCAGAAGTTAAGAAATTTATAAAAAAGTAATTTTTAATTAGATAAAAGTTATTCTTTAGTCAACACTCAAAGGAATAGATGAAAATTAAAACTAATTTTGTCTATTCCTTTGAGTGTTGTTTTTTTACCTATTATATTGATTGAAAACATTTAAAAAAATAGTTGATTTTTATATTAATAGCAGCATTCATGTCGCGTTATCTGTTTATGCGTTAACACGATTAACAGGTTGTTTGTTTGAAATTGAATTAATAGAAAACGTTTCTTCGTTTGCCTTTTTTGGAACAATCGTAGGATATAATTTTGTCAAATATGATGCTTTAGCTCGAAGTCAAAAACTCGAAATGCGCTTGGAATTGAAAGCGATTGCTGTTTTGAGTTTCTTCTCTTTATTGATGGCAGTGTATTGTTTTTTTTGGCTCGAACGGAATACACAATTCATTGCATCAGTGTTTTTGGGTATCACCTTGTTGTACACATTACCTTTTTTCCCAAATCGAAAAAATGCCCGAAATTGGGCTGGAATAAAAATTTACATTGTGGCTTTATGTTGGGTTGGCGTGACACTTTTTTTGCCGATAATCAATTCTAATTTACCTTTTACCCATTATGTTTTTTTGGTAGCAGCACAACGATTTATCTTAATTTTTGTACTGATTTTAATTTTCGAAATTATCGATTTAAGATTGGATGATCCACATTTAAAAACCGTTCCGCAACAAATTGGTGTAACCAAAACCAAACGAGTAGGAGTTGTATTGATGGTTTTGTTTGTGTTGTTAGAATTTTTATCGACTGATTTTAGAATGGATTTTTTTGCTTTGAAATTGGCTTTGGCACTAACTACGATTTTGTTTTTGTTGTTTTCAAATGAAAATAGGTCACGATATTATGCTTCTTTTTGGGTAGAAAGTATTCCGATTTTTTGGTGGTTATTTTTGGTGGTTTTAAATTATTAAATTTCTAGTTCAAAATAGTTGTCATACTTTGACATTATTCTATAGATGTTTTTCCAGCAATAAGTAAAACCTTCATCTTTTTCAAATTCACTAAAAATTCCAAAATGAACTTCATCAATTCCTATAGATTTTAGTTGACCAAAGAAATTTTTTAATAAATCTATTTCTAAAAGTTCATTTCGACTTTTTAATTCTGATAAATGAAAATAATCAAGTGGGATATCAAACTTTATTTCAATAAAATCTGTGTGGATAAAGAGTACTATTTCATCCAATTGTAGATGAAATCTCTTTTCAGGAATCAAAGTTGATTTTACTGATACTAATCTTGCTTCTCCAGTTCCAATTGCATTATAAATTCTCTTCTTGAAAAACACTTTATCATCTATTTCAATTGACAATTTCATTTGTTTTGATAGAAACTGACCCAAATTTTCAATATCTGACAAATCTAGTTCGTGCTTACAAACTATAAGTGGATGTTGATAGGTGTCCTCAAATTTATTCATTTTGAATTGGTGTCCAGTTTAATTTTTCTTCAATCAATTTTCTAAAATGGGTTTGTATTTGAGGTGGAGTTCTACGAATATATTCTTCTGCTAAAGCACTTGTGTTGCCTTTTAATTCTTTTAGATATTCAATTCTATTATTAGGTTGAATTACACGAATAATTTTGCCTTTTTCATTTTTTACTTCCCAATTTTCACCCAAATTTGTCCAAATTACAGCATCAATATCTTTATGTTTTATCCAATCTAATATATTTTGTTTGAAAATAACATCATGCGAAAATTTATCTTTTGTTTTATCATAACTTCCAATACTACTTCTTCCTGAACCTTCTCTTACAGCTAAATTTAAAACAGCTTCTTCTACACTTTGATGATTTGATAAAGCATATAAAACAGGAACTTTTGCACCGTTTTCCGTAATAACTAAAGTTAGTCTTCCATCTTTTGAGATTCTTGAAAATTCAATTGGTAAAGTCGGACCATCTTTTTGCCATCCAAATACTTTGTCAAACTCTAATTCTTTGGGTTGCCAAATTAATGAACCCCAACCAAGGATTACTATTTTTATAATATTATTTATTGATTATCCCAAAATTCTGGATCTTGTTGGTCGAAATCAAGATTTTCATCATAATAGTCTTCCTCTACATTATTCCTCAAGCAATAATCTTCATCTATGCGATTTTCTATATAAAAATCATGTGATGATTTTAAATATTCATGCAAAGTAGGATTGAAAAATTGTAAATTTTCCTTTAAAAATAAAATAAAATTATTTAAATTTTTTATTGATTTAATATTGAAAAGTCCGTCTTTTTTGTAAATACTTTTTAGTACTAATTTATATTTTAATTTGAATTCTTGTGAAATATTTTCTCTGCAAAAAATATCAATTAATGAATTTTTTTCAGGAAATATAGGGCTAGCTAGTTTTAAATCACTTTCTTTATAAATCCTGTGAAAATCTTCTAAACAACACAAACTAAATGGATTTATCATAAAAGATGAGTAAAACATTTCAATTCTTTTTTCTTTATTCAGCTTTCCTAATGAGTATTTCACACAACTAAGCTCCAATTGATCATTAGATAATTCCAAATGCTTCAGACTTTCATTATTTTTGTTTTGCTTGAATAAAATTTGAGATATTAAGTAATTTCCAAATTCATCATTAATTATTTCAAGATACTTTTTTATTGAATCTAATGATTCTTCAAGTGTGTCAATATTTTGACTTAAAACGAAAGATTTACAAAATAGATATTCATGATTATTTGTAGATTGATTTTTAAAAATTTCAATCATATGATTATTTTTTCTAATCCAAATTTCTAAAAAACAATAACAAGTAGTGTGTCTTATACTATCTTTTAAATATTCATAGCCTATTTCAAATTTGTTTTGAAGCATAAAATCGAAAGATTGTCTTAATAAATCTTTTCCTTTTTCTTCTTTGTTTTCTATTTTTAAAGAATTATTAACTATAATCATTTTTTTATTTTCATTTTTTCATAAATATTAATTAAATCAACCCAGCTCGTTTCAACAAAGCATCCGCTTTCGGTTCTTGACCACGAAAACGTTTGTACAATTCCATAGGCAATTCGGTTCCGCCTTTTGAAAGTACGTTATCTTTAAATTTCGTTGCTACTTCCTTATTGAAAATACCTTGTTCTTGGAAATACGCAAACGCATCAGCATCCAAAACTTCTGCCCATTTATAACTGTAATATCCAGACGAATAACCACCAGCA
The DNA here is from genome assembly GCF_004362665.1 of Flavobacterium dankookense. GTDB lineage: Bacteria > Bacteroidota > Bacteroidia > Flavobacteriales > Flavobacteriaceae > Flavobacterium > Flavobacterium dankookense. The sequence goes on from NZ_SNXR01000017.1 coordinate 79,050, forward strand.
AAAATATGCGAAAACGAAACGCTCATACAATTTTCAGCAACATCAGGATATAATGCTGTACCTTCAAATGCCGCTTTCTCAAACGCTTTTACATCAGTAATTTCGGTTGGATTATTGCTGTGAAAAGCCATGTCTAAAAGCCCGAAACTCAATTGACGCAATGTTGCCATGCCTTCTTGAAAACTCGCACTTTCCTTGATTTTTTCTACATATTCCTGCGGAATAATTTCTCCGGTTTCATAATGTTTGGCAAACAATGACAACGCTTCGGGTTCGTAACACCAGTTTTCCATCACTTGGCTTGGCAATTCCACAAAATCCCAATATACAGACGTTCCAGATAAACTTGGATATACTGTGTTGGCTAACATTCCGTGTAATCCGTGACCAAATTCGTGGAATAATGTCGTTACTTCGTTAAAAGTAAGTAAAGATGGTTTTGTTTCGGTTGGTTTTGTAAAATTACAAACGTTGGAAATATGTGGTCGTTCGTTTTTTCCGTCTTTTATGTATTGTGATTTGAAACTCGTCATCCAAGCGCCATTTCGTTTTCCTGGTCGTGGAAAAAAGTCAGCGTAAAAAATGGCTACTAATGCTCCGAATTCGTCTTTTACTTCGTAAGTGGTAACTTCTTCGTGGTATTTGTCGATGTCAAAAACTTCGGTAAAGGTTAATCCGAATAATTTATTTGCAATGGTAAACGCGCCATTCAAGACATTTTCCAACTTAAAATAAGGTTTCAGTTTTTCATCATCCAAATTGAATAGTTTCTGTTTCAATTTTTCAGAATAGTATGCGCCATCCCATTTTTCTAATTTTTCAATTCCGTCTAATGCTTTAGCGAAAGCAGTTAATTCAGCAAATTCACGTTCGGCTGCAGGTTTTGCTTTAACCAATAAATCATTTAAAAACGATTTAACTTTTTCAGGATTTTGCGCCATTCGTTCTTCTAAAACAAAGTGAGAATGGGTTTCATATCCTAATAAATTGGCTCGTTCAAAACGTAATTTTGCAATCTTTAATGTAATTTCTTGATTGTCAAATTCGTTGTTTTGAAATGCTTTTTTTCCAGCTGCTATAGCAATTTCTTTTCGCAACTCACGATTTTCGGCATAAGTTACAAATGGTAAATAACTTGGATGATCTAAGGTAAAAATCCATCCATCTAGATTTTTGCTTTTTGCTAACGATTTTGCGGCTTCAATTGTTCCTTCTGGCAAACCTTTTAAATCGTTTTCATTAGTAATATGAAGTTGATAATTATTAGTTTCTGCCAAAACATTTTCGCTGAAAGTCAGTTTTAGTTTAGCCAATTCAGTATCGATTTCGCGAAGTTTAGCTTTCTTTTCTTCCGATAATAAAGCACCGTTTCTAGAAAAACTTTTGAATTTTTTGTCTAGTAAAGTCGCTTGTTCTGTTGTAAGATTTAAAGTATTTTTTTGCTCGTAAACCGATTTTATTCTTTTGAATAAATCTTCATTCAAAGTGATGTCGTTACTGAATTCGGTTAATAATGGCGTTACTTCTTGAGCGATTTTTTGCATTTCGTCACAAGTTTCCGCCGAATTCAAATTGAAGAAAATCGATGATAATCGGTCTAATGCATCACCAGAAAAATCCAATGCTTCAATCGTGTTTTCGAATGTTGGAGTTTCTGGATTGTTGATAATAGCATCGATTTCTGCTTTTGCTTTCGCAATGTTTTCGATGAAAGCAGGTTTGTAATCTTCAATTTTAATTTGAGAAAATGGAGCAGTATCGTATTTTGTATTGAATTTTTGTGTTAGTATTTTCATTTTTGTATCACAGAGTTTCACAAAGTTTTTTCACAAAGCTTCACAGAGATTTTTGTGTAACTCTGTGTTTAACTTCGTGTGACTTTGTGCAATTATATATTTTTCAATTCAGATGCAGCTTTATTTACCGCTTCTTTCAGACTTTCTTTGTAGAAAATAATTTTGTCTAGTACACATTTATCATGACTTCCGATGATTTGTGCGGCAAGAATTCCAGCGTTTTTTGCTCCGTTTAGCGCAACAGTTGCCACTGGAACTCCACCAGGCATTTGCAATATCGACAAAACCGAATCCCAACCATCAATAGAATTACTCGATTTTACAGGAACACCAATTACAGGTAATGGTGACATCGAAGCGACCATTCCTGGTAAATGAGCTGCACCGCCAGCACCAGCAATAATTACTGAAACGCCACGAGTATGTGCATTTTTACTAAAATCAAATAATTTTTCGGGCGTTCTGTGTGCCGAAACGATATCTACTTCGGTTTCTATGTCAAATCCTTTTAAGATGTCGATGGCTTCTTGCATTACAGGCATATCTGAAATGGAACCCATTATTATGGCTACTTTGCTCATTTTTTTAATTGTTTAAATTTTAAGACTATGAATAAAATCAAACCAAGTAAATAATTATAAATTATACCTGTTTTATATGTTCCATGTTGTAATTCTATACAACTTTCATTTTTTACTTGAAACTGATAATAGTATGTATACGGAAACCCTATTTCAAAATTTGGAAATGTATGATTGGTTTTATTAGTAATTACTGAAATAATCAATGATAGAAATGATAAAACACAAAATGTGATTATTGAATAAAAACAGATATTTACAATTTTTCTAATCATTTACACTAAGTTATGAGATTCTTCCTTCGTCAGAATGACAAGTTTGCGGTAAAATAAACTGCCAACTGCGACTGAAAACTGACCACTAAATACTAATCACTCTAATACTATTCTTCACTTCCTCAGCAATTTTTCTGGCTTCATCCATATTTTCATTTACAATCGTAACATGTCCCATTTTTCGGAAAGGTCTTGTTTCTCTTTTGCCGTAAATGTGTGGCGTTACACCATCAATTGCCATGATGTTGGAGATGTTTTCGTAAACTACTTGTCCCGAAAAACCTTCTTCACCAACCAAATTTACCATAATTCCGGCAACTTTACTATTTGTATTTCCTAAAGGTAAATCTAAAATGGCACGTATATGATTTTCAAATTGCGAAGTATAACTCGCTTCAATACTATAATGTCCCGAATTGTGTGGTCTTGGCGCAACTTCGTTAACCAAAATTTCGTCATTTTTGGTTTGAAACATTTCAACGGCTAATAATCCAACATGATTGAAAGCTCCTGAAACTTTTAAGGCAATCTCGGTTGCTTTTTGAGCTACTTTTTCGTCAATACGAGCAGGACAAATTACATATTCTACTTGATTGGCTTCGGGATGAAATTCCATTTCCACTACAGGATAGGTTTTTACATCGCCAGAAACCGAACGTACAATAATCACAGCCAATTCATTTTTAAACGGAACCATTTGTTCTGCAATGCATTCTACGTCAGGTAGTTTCATTAAATCTATTGCAGAACGAACGATTTTTACACCATTTCCATCATATCCAAATTGAGCAGATTTCCACACAAAAGGAAATTCTAATTCGTCTTTTTCTAGCGATTTTCTCAAATCATTTAAATCAATAAAACGCTGATGAGGTGAAGTTGGGATGTTGTTTTGAACATAAAAATCCTTCTGGCGACCTTTGTTCTGAATTAATCGCAAGGTTTTTGGCGAAGGATAAACAGGTAAACCTTCTTCCTCTAGTTTATCTAAAGCATCAAGATTTACGTTTTCAATTTCGATAGTTAGCAGATTGACCATTTTACCAAATTTGTAAACGGTGTCAAAATCCATTAAACTTCCGTGAAAGAATTTTGTTGCGCCAAATTGACTTGGAGCTTCATCGCTTGGATCGAGAATATACGTTTGGATATCAAATTTTCGGGTTTCCGTCAATAGCATTTTGCCTAACTGTCCGCCACCGAGAATTCCTAATTTAAAATCAGATGAGAAATAATTCATTATGTTGTAGTTGTGTTTGCGCAAAGATAGTATTCAATTGAAAAAAGAACAATTGATTAAGGGATAATTTTATCGGTCTATTTTTTTTAAAATGTTTCTTGTTACTGCTTTGTAAGCTGCGCTATGTTCAGAATAACCTTGTTGCAGTATGGTTTTTAACTCGTCATGAACCCAATCGTATTTTTTTCCCAAAACAAATAATGTTTTAATTGTAGTGGCTTTTGTAGCTACTTTTTCATCACCAATTAACCAGTCCAAACACGTTTCGAGTAGTTGAGTTTCCTGCATTTGGGTTAGTTTAATGCCGTTGGAACGATGATTACTTTTGGCAATAAACAAACAAATTTTTGACATTGGTCGGATGGCAGAATCGTTTTTTAGTTTTGGTAATACGTCACAAAAACCGTCTAAGTAAGGAACGATAAGTTTTAGTTTCCGTTCGCAGATTAATTCTAAAATCCCACAGGCGTTGTGATGCGCTTTATCGTTTGGATTGAAAGCAACTTCAATAACTTTTTCAAGAAATTCAGTATTGCGCAAAGCCAAATTCCTATTTTGCTCTCTGTCTTTGCGATAGCAAGTGCAGTTGGAAATATTTTTATAGTAGTCCACATTCATTTTGTAAATATATCTATTTTGCAAAAAAGTCGTAATAACTTAGTACTTAATCTTTACTACTTCCTTAAATTTGCAACTTATTTTAATTCAAAAAAAATGATACACCTTCACGATAAAACCTTTGAGCCATTTATTTCTTCCGGTGAAATAGATTTTGCAATTGCTAATATGGCAAAACAAATGGATGATGATTTCTTTGACGATGTGCCTGTTTTTGTTGGTGTTTTAAACGGTGCTTTTATGGTAATGGGAGATTTGATGAAAAAATACCGTGGCATGTGTGAAGTTAGTTTTGTAAAAATGGCTTCCTATGAAGGTACACAAACAACCAACGAAGTAAAGCAATTGATAGGTTTAAATCAAGATTTAACAGGAAGAACCGTTGTAATCGTAGAAGATATTGTAGATACTGGAAACACCGTTGAAGAATTAAAAGCCATTTTCAAAGAGAAAAACGTGAAACACTTAAAAATTGCTACGCTTTTCTTCAAGCCAGAAGCATACAAAAAAGACATCAAACTTGATTATGTTGGTATTCGAATTCCAAATAAATTTATCGTTGGTTATGGTTTGGACTACGATGGTCTTGGAAGAAACCTACCAGACGTTTACCAATTAGCACAATAATTTTACAATTTTAATAATCTAACACTCTAGAAATCTAGAAATCTAACAATCTAAACAAAAATGATTAACATCGTTCTTTTCGGAAAACCAGGTGCAGGAAAAGGCACACAAGCTGAATTTTTAAAAGAAAAATACAATCTAACTCACTTATCTACAGGAGATATTTTTAGATACAACATAAAAAACAATACTGATTTAGGACAACTAGCCAAAACCTTCATGGACAAAGGCGATTTAGTTCCAGATGAAGTAACCATCCAAATGCTTCAAAGCGAAGTAGATAAAAACCCACAATCGGCTGGATTTTTATTTGACGGTTTCCCAAGAACATTGGCACAAGCTGCTGCTTTAGATAAATTTTTAGAAACAAAAGACCAATCCATTACAGCAACTGTAGCATTAGAAGCTGATGATGAAATATTGGTAGCCAGATTATTAGAGCGTGGAAAAACTTCAGGAAGACCTGACGATCAAGACGAAGAAAAAATCCGAAATAGATACCAAGAATACAACGAAAAAACCGCACCTTTGATGGATTATTATAAAGCGCAGGAAAAGTTTCATGCTGTCAATGGAATTGGTTCCATCGAAGAAGTTACAAAAAGATTGAGTAAAGTAATAGATAATTTGTAATTTAGTAAAAACTTTTTAGGTTAACCAAATATATTTCAATTGGAAATTTTTATAATTTTTCTCCTTATTTTATTGAATGGAGTTTTCTCAATGTCAGAGATTGCGCTGATTTCCGCAAGGAAAAGTCGTCTCGAAAGTGCAGCAAAAAAAGGAAACACCAACGCAAAAGTAGCATTAGATTTAGCTAATTCTCCAAATAAATTTCTCTCCACAGTTCAAATCGGAATCACCCTAATCGGAATTTTAACTGGTCTTTATTCAGGCGATAAAATCACCGACGATGTCAAACTATTTTTTGATGGTTTTGTGTCGTTACAACCATATTCTCAAAGTATAGCCGTTGGAGTAGTGGTAGTCGTTTTAACATTTTTCTCTTTAGTTTTAGGCGAACTATTACCAAAACGAATTGGATTAAATTATCCCGAAGCCATTGCAAAAGCTGTAGCCGTTCCTATGAAAATGGTTTCAATTGTCACAGCACCGTTCATTTGGTTGTTGACCGTTTCTACCGATTTTGTTTTGAACGTTTTTAAAATAAAACCAACTGCCGACGGAAAAGTAACCGAAGAAGAAATCAAAGCCATCATAAAAGAAAGTGCCGAAAGTGGTGAAGTGCAAGAAATTGAACAAGACATCGTGGAACGCGTCTTCCATATCGGCGATAGAAAAGTAAACTCCTTAATGACACACCGCCAGTGGATAGTGTACCTTTCTACAGATGACACCATCGAAGAATTAAAGGAAAAAGTACTTGGTGAACTTCACTCGGTTTATCCTGTGTGTAACGAAAATCTTGACGAAGTACAAGGTGTCGTTTTGTTGAAAGACCTCTTTTCAAACTTTGAAAAAGGAAACTTCGATCTAACAAAAATCACCAAAGAACCCGTTTATTTAATCGAACACACTTCGGCATACAAAGCACTCGAAAATTTCAAAAAATCAAAAGTACATTATGCCTTCGTTACCGATGAATATGGCATTTTTCAAGGAATAATTACGCTAAACGATATATTAGAAGCACTCGTTGGCGATGCTGCTGATTTTGATGAAGACGAATACCAATTGCTATCTCGCGAAGATGGAACTTGGCTCGTTGACGGATTGTATTCACTACACGATTTCCTCACGTACTTCGATATGGATGAAATTACAAACGATTATGACGTAACCACAGTAAGCGGATTAATCATGACCGAAATGGGCAAAATCCCAACACAAGGTGAAAAACTTATTTGGAACAAACTAGAACTTGAAATCATCGATATGGATGGCGTTAAGATAGACAAAGTACTAGTAAAATCAATAACTGAATAAAAAAATTAGGAGCGAATGGTTCGGGCAATGAGTAAACCATAATCCTGCTTTTCGTTACAATCTTTTTTTTCAAAAAAGGATTTCCACTACAATCAGGGCTAAACAGCTAGCCATAAAAATAAAATAAAAGTCAGTTAGATAATTTTTCAATACAGAAATCTAACAATTTAAAATCAAAAAAAATGACTGAGGGCAATTTCGTAGACTACGTAAAAATATACGTTTCTTCTGGAAAAGGAGGAAAAGGCTCATCACACCTTCACCGTGAAAAATTCATCGAAAAAGGCGGACCAGATGGCGGCGATGGTGGTCGTGGTGGACATATCATTCTGAAAGGAAATAAAGGTCTTTGGACATTATTTCACTTAAAATTTGCCCGTCACGTAAAAGCCGGACACGGTGGCGATGGTGGAAGTTCTAGAAGCACAGGTCACGATGGCGAAGATAAAATCATCGAAGTGCCATTAGGAACGGTAGTTCGCGATAAAGAAACCGACGAAATCCTTTTTGAAATCACCGAACACGGCGAAGAGCGCATTCTAATCAAAGGAGGAAAAGGTGGACTTGGAAACTGGCACTTTAGAAGTTCCACAAACCAAACACCGCGCTATGCACAACCTGGTATGCCTGCCGAAGAACTAGACGTAGTTCTAGAACTTAAAGTACTTGCAGATGTTGGTTTAGTAGGTTTTCCTAATGCAGGAAAATCAACCCTATTGTCAGTGTTAACTTCCGCAAAACCTAAGATTGCTGATTATCCGTTTACTACTTTAAAACCCAATTTAGGAATTGTAGCTTACCGCGATTTTCAATCGTTCGTAATTGCAGATATTCCCGGAATTATAGAAGGCGCAGCCGAAGGAAAAGGTCTAGGGCATTATTTCTTACGTCACATTGAGCGCAACTCCACTTTGTTGTTTCTCGTTCCAGCGGATGCCGATGATATCAAAAAAGAATACGATATTCTCCTTGACGAACTCCGTCGATACAATCCTGAAATGCTCGACAAAGATAGACTGATAGTGGTTTCTAAAAGCGATATGCTAGACGACGAACTAAAAGCCGAAATGAAAAAAGAACTCGACAAAACCTTCAAAGGAATTCCTTATCTGTTCATTTCCTCAGTAGCCAACCAAGGTCTAACGGAACTGAAAGACAAACTCTGGCAAATGCTCAACATCGATACCGAAGAGCCTGAAAACAGCCACGGAATATAAAACAAAATCCCAGCATTGCTGGGATTTTTTAATTTACTTAAAACTTTCTATTGAAAGAATAGTTTAGAAAATGTTTTATGAAGTGATGTTTGTAATCTCTTTACTTAAACTTTTGATGTTTTTAATCCCAAAAATTAATTATAGCATTAAATTGTTCTTCATTATTTCCTTGATTTTCATATTTGTATAAATTATCCCAATATAGTACACCTCCGATTTTTACAAAAACTTTATAATATCCTTTCTCTAAATCACCTATATTCAAGCTAATACCATTTGAAGATTGTCCGTTGATAGAAAAATTTGAATTCGATACAATTAATTGTTCAGCATACAAACTTGAATTTAAAATACTACTGAAGTCCACGTTTTGATGTATTTTTTGGGGATTCGATTTCACAAACCAAATGTCGGTTATATTTTCTTGTGAAGAAATGGAAATAACTTGATTTGCGGGGTTGGGATAAACCACAAACGAATTATTTACTAAAACATTTGGATTCCCAAGTTGCAACGGTGTATCGTCTGAAGTCTCTCTAAAATTAATTCCAGTTACTAAATTTAGTGCAGTTTTGCCTAGATTGTTGTTTTCATCTTCGTTGCAGCTCAAGGATAAAATGGTAACTAAAATTAACAGTGATTTTTTCATAGTGATATGAAGTATTTTTTAGATTGTTAAAAATGTTTGCGAATGAACGTTAGACTAAACGAAGTAACGATAAATCTCTACTGAATTGTAAATATATAAATTAATTTTCGGCAAATGAAAAACCAATTCACACATTGTTTTTAATGCATTTTACAACTAATTATTTGAACATCAATTTTCTTTTTCAAATTCGAAAGGTATCGTCATCCCATCTCCAGAAACCACTGCGCTAAACGCATTACCTTTATTGGTATATTCAATACGTTTTGGAAACTCGTTGAGGTTGTTTTCAAAAACAAACGAACGCTCATCAACTTTAGACAGTTTGAATACAGTTGGTTGCGTGTCTTCTTTCCCAGTAACGGCAAACTCCCAAAGAGTATCTGTCTTACTTAACCTAACATTCTCTTTCCAAACAGTGTCTTTCTCAAGCAAAGTGTAACCTATTCCAATAAATTCCGTGTTGCTTTTCTTTTCCCAACGTTCAAAAGTTTGCTTCCCATCCTGGTCATTTTTTCTAATCCAATTCCCCACGAGCCAATCAAACTCGGTTTTGTTAGTCTCAACCTTTTGTACCGTCGTGTCTTCCGTTTTTTTACAAGAAAAGAAAATAGAAATAATCAAAAGTAATGTCAGTCGTTTCATTTTTAGTTAGTTTATTTTTTCTTTTTAAAAGGTATTATTTAAGTTACTAGACTTTCCATAAAGGAACTCAAAGCTTAAATCCATACTATCGTTTATTTTCAGCAATTATGATCGTATGTACTTCTTCTGTTTTATCATTTTTCTCATAACGTTTTCGTATCAAATTTTGATTTCCAAAATGATTACGGTCTAACAGATTAGTTAAGTGCTCTAAATTATGATAATAAAAGTAAGTTCTATCACCGCTACTACCTTGCTGATAACCAGATTTTTCTTTTTCACCTTCAACAAAACTTAAGTATATTACCCCATTTTTGTTTAGCAAGTTTTTACAATTGACTACAAACTTTTCAACATCCAATTCAGATAAATAAGGCAAACAAAAACCACAAACAATTCCATCAAACCTAGACGTAATAGTTTCAATCTTTCTACTGTCAACCAATTCAAATTTTGCAGTCGGGCAATTTCTTTTTGCCAATTCAATCATGTTAGGTGAAATGTCAGTTCCTAGAATTTCTAAATCGGGTCTTTTTGCCAAAAAATATCTTGTTATGTTACCTGGACCACAACCAATTTCCAATACCGTAGATTTTTTTTTCGACAATAAATCGCAAAACACGTCATAAGTATCGTTATACAAATCCAAATCCATGAACTTATCTTCGTATAGTTTTGCTACTTTATCCCAAGTTTCAAATGTTTCTAAATATTTATCCATTTCTGTTTTTTTTTAGCACACGAATAATGTTTTACAATAGGGTTATTGGTTCGTTGCTTTTTTGATTAATTATTCTCAAATAGTTTTTTTCCGTTTTTCCAACTAATTAAGTCAACTTGATTCATTCGTTTGAATTGAATTTTAGATGAAATTTTTTTTGATTGTTTCATTGCTTCTACATGTATTCCATTGCGATAAAAAGTATTAATTTCATTTTCACTCTCCCATAATGTCATTGTATACCAAACTTTTAAATTCCAATTCCCAGTTACTTTATAATCTTTACATCCTGATTTTTTAAGTTCATTAATAATTTGCCCATTGAATTTAAAAAACTCGATTAACTTTGAGTAAGAGTTCAACTCTATTTTAGTTATTGACAATATAATTTTAGGGATTTTTTTTAATAAAAATTAAAATATATCTAGTCGCTTTGAGCAGCACTAAATTAATAATTTCATCTTTATCTTCTCAAATCTACAAAATTCTCAGACATGATAATTACGGTTTTCCACAAACAATTGATTTTTACAAAACGGTATCAACAAACTTGTCATGCCGTAGAGATCTCATTTAAAAGTATCAAATCTCCTCATAAATGACAAAAGATGTGTCGGAAATAATAACTAACAATAAATTATATATTGAAATAACAATTTTTACTCCCAACTAAATCGTTTTCGTTTTAACAAAATTTTAATTCCATTTCATCAAAAAAAAGTATCTTCGCACCGCTTTTAGTTACTTTTGAAAGTGTAACATTTTCAAACAGTCTCAGACTACTAGTATTCAATCTATTACTAATTATATTTTTTTACAATGAAGAAAATTGTTTTATCCTTAATTGCAGGGATTATGCTTACGCCAATGAGTGTAAAAGCTGACGAGGGAATGTGGTTCCTAATGTTCCTTGAGCGTTTAAACCACCGCGATATGCAAAAAATGGGCTTGCAACTAACAGCCGAAGAAATTTACAGCATCAACAACCACAGTTTGAAAGACGCAATCGTGCAATTCAACGGTGGATGTACAGCTGAAATCGTTTCTAAAGACGGTCTAGTATTAACCAATCACCACTGTGGTTATGATGCTATTGCTGAACTTTCAACTGCAGAGAAAAACCTATTGAAAGATGGTTTTTGGGCAGAAAACAGAAAGTCAGAAATAAAACCATCTAGTTTATTCGTTCGTTTCTTCGTTCGTATGGATGATGTTTCTAAAAGAATTTTATCAAAAGTAAACCCTTCAATGAGCGAAGCTGATAGAGAAAAAGCAATCAATCAAGAAATTGCTGCTATCGAAAAAGAAAACAACGAAGGCGGAAAATATACCGTATCCGTTCGTCCTTTCTTTCAAGGAAACGAATACTACTACTTCGTATATCAAGATTATAAAGACGTTCGTCTAGTTGGAACTCCACCAGAAAGCTTAGGAAAATTTGGTGGCGATACAGACAACTGGGAATGGCCACGTCACACTGCCGATTTCTCTATGTTCCGTGTGTATGCCAACGCTGATGGTTCGCCAGCAGAATACTCAGAAAACAACGTTCCTTTAAAACCAAAACACTACTTACCAGTAAACATCGGTGGAGTGAAAGAGAACGACTATGCCATGATTTTAGGTTATCCAGGAAGAACCAACCGTTGGATGCCAGCAGGTGGAATTGAGCAAAACGTTAAGTTTGCTTATCCTGCATGGGTTGAAGGTGCAAAAACAGGTATGGACAACATGAAAAAATATATGGATCAAAGTGATGCTTTGAACTTAATATATGCTTCTAAATATGCTAGCACGGCCAACTACTGGAAAAACCGTCAAGGAATGATTGATGCATTATCAAAATTTGGTACAGCAAAAACAAAAGCAGCACAAGAAAAGAAATTCAACGCTTGGGCTAACAAACCAGCCAACAAAGCAAAATATGGCAACGTAGTTGAAAACATCAACAAATTCTATGGTTTAACTAACGAAAAATCAAGACACGACAACTACATGCAACAATTATTCAGAACGACTTCTTTCGGAACTATCGGAAGAACACTAGGTCGTCAATTGGATGCATACGTAAAAGCAGATGCTGCAAAACGCGCTCAACTTGCACCAGCTATCGAAGAAATGGCTACAGAAATGTACAAAGAAATTCATATTCCTGCAGAGAAAGATTTGTTAGCAGCTCAATTGAAATTATACGCTACAAAAGCAACAGGATATGCAATTGCGCCAGCTGTAAAGAAAATCGGTGACGAAAACAATAACGATTTTACTAAATACGTAAACGCAGCATTTGATTTAAGTATCTTCACATCAATGGATAGAATTAAAGCGTTCTTAGCTATTCCAAACCAAGCAATGCTAGAAAGCGATCCGCTTTATACGTTGACTAACGATATGATTACACACTTCAATACAAAATCAGACGAAATCACCAAAGCACAAAACGATTATAGTGCTTCATTCCGTCTATTAGTAGAAGGTTTAAGAGAGTCAAAAATCGGTACAATCAAATATCCAGACGCTAACTCAACTTTGCGTTTAACTTATGGAAAAGTACGTTCGTTACCTGCAGACAAGCGTAATGATGCAACTATTAACAACTACACAACGCTTGCAGGACAAGTTAAAAAATACAAAAAAGGCGATCAAGAATTCGACCTTCCAGTAAAAGTTCTTGAAATGCAAAAAGATAAAAACTACGGTCGTTATGCTGACAAAGACGGTTCACTACACGTAAACTTCTTAACAGACAATGACATCACAGGAGGAAACTCAGGTTCACCAGTACTTAACGGAAAAGGAGAATTAATCGGTCTAGCTTTCGACGGAAACATCGAAGCAATGGCTGGCGACGTAATCTTCGACGCAAAATTACAAAGAACCATAAACGTAGATATCCGTTACGTATTGTGGGTAATCGAGAACTTCTCGGGTGCAAAACACATCGTTGACGAAATGACATTGGTGAAATAATCAATCCTGCAAGGTTTTCATAGCCTTGTAGGTTTATATAATAAACTCCGAACTATATTAGTTCGGAGTTTTTTTTATACATTATTTTGTCATTCCGTAGGAATCCCATCTTTTTTTTAGAGCGAATCATTCGGGATGTATCAGCAATCCATTTTCCCGCTTTCCGTTTCAATCTTTTTCGTCAGTTCGAGTTTTGGATTTAACCAAAGTATCGAGAACACGAAAAAGGATTTCCACTACAATCGGGGCTAAACGGGATTTGAATTGAATTTATGTTAACTTCTTCATCACTTATATTAAAATCCAATTCCAATTTGTTATTTTTGACCAATACTAGTATAACATGAAAAGCTTAACCATTTTCTTCATTCTAATCACCTTCAATATGATGGCTGAAACTGATTTTGACAAAGCTGAAAAGCTATACAAAGCCGAGAAGTACGAGCAAGCAAAACCATTGCTAGAAACGGTAATAAAAGAAAACCCAAACCACTACAAAGCCATCGAATACCTTGGCGACATAGCAGGTCATCAAAAACAATGGGATGCTTCAATAACTTATTACACCAAACTCAAAAATCAATTTCCAAAGAATGCAAACTATTGGTATAAATATGGCGGTTCAATGGGAATGAAAGCCAAGTCAGTCAATAAATTCAAAGCTCTCGGAATGATAGACGACATCGAAGGTTCTTTTCTAAAAGCCGCAGAATTAGATAAAAAACACATCGAAACACGTTGGGCTTTGGTCATGCTCTACATCGAATTACCAGGAATCATTGGCGGAAGCGAGAAAAAAGCATTAAAATATTCAGATGAATTAATGAATCTTTCCAAAGTTGATGGACATCTTTCCAAAGGTTACATTGACGAGTATTTCAGTAGATACAAAAAAGCAGAAGTAAATTATTTAAAAGCCCACGAAATTGGTAACTCAAAAACCACTTTTCAAAAACTTTATAATTTATATTTGAACAAATTAAAAGACAAAGCGAAAGCAACTAAGTTAAAAGAACAATTCGAAAAATAGGTTAAAAGGTTATGGGTTTATAAGTTTACAAGGCATTGTGTCTAAAATTCATAAACTCATAAACTCATAAACTCATAAACTTTACAAATGAGAACACATTTCATAGCAATCGGCGGAGCAGCCATGCACAATCTAGCACTAGCATTACACAATAAAGGATACCAAGTTACAGGAAGTGATGACGCCATATTTGAACCATCAAAATCACGTTTAGAAAAAAAAGGTTTATTGCCAGTTGAAATGGGTTGGTTTCCCGAAAAAATTACGCAAGACATTGAAGCAATCATTTTAGGAATGCACGCCAAAGCAGACAATCCAGAGTTGTTAAAAGCTAAAGAATTAGGTTTGAAAATCTACTCATATCCCGAATTTTTATACGAACAATCTAAAAATAAAACCCGAGTTGTAATTGGTGGTTCACACGGAAAGACTACCATAACTTCAATGATTTTGCACGTAATGCATTATCATAATATCGAAGTAGATTACATGGTTGGCGCGCAATTGGAAGGTTTTGACACCATGGTTCATCTTACAGAAACCAACGATTTTATTGTGCTTGAAGGCGATGAATATTTGTCTTCTCCAATTGACAGACGACCAAAATTTCATTTGTATCAACCTAATATTGCATTACTTTCTGGAATTGCTTGGGATCATATTAATGTGTTTCCAACGTTTGATAATTATGTGGAACAATTTGAAATTTTTGTAAATCAAATTACTAAAGGAGGAATTCTAGTCTATAACGAAGAAGATGAAACTGTAAAAAAAGTAGCCGAAGAAACTACAAATACTATAAGACGTTTACCATATGCAACACCAAGTTATTCTGTAGAAGACGGAACAACATTATTAGAAACTCCAGAAGGTCCAATGCCAATCGAAGTTTTTGGAGCACACAATCTAAATAACTTGGCTGGTGCCAAATGGATTTGCCAAAACATGGGCGTTGACGAAGCCGATTTCTATGAAGCCATTGCCAGTTTTAAAGGCGCAAGCAAACGTCTAGAAAAAATCGCCGAGGGAAAAGGAAAAGTGGCTTATAAAGATTTTGCCCATTCACCAAGCAAAGTTTCAGCAACAACCAAAGCGGTTAAAAATCAATATCCTGATAGAAAATTAATTGCTTGTTTAGAATTACACACTTACAGTAGTTTGAATGCCGAATTTCTAAAAGAATATCAAAACGCACTTGACGCAGCCGATGTTGCCGTAGTTTTCTATTCGCCAGATGCGGTAAAAATTAAGCAATTAGAAGAAGTAACTTACGACCAAATTGCGCAATCATTTCAAAGAGAAGATTTAATTGTTTACACCAATCCAGCCGATTTTAAGAATTTCTTATTTAGTCAAAATTTTGATAATTCTGCTTTATTATTAATGAGTTCTGGGAATTACGGTGGATTGAATTTTGATGAAGTGAAGGAGTTGGTGAAGTAAGATGTTTTTTTTCATTTCGACGAAGGAGAAATCACACTCGTAATTTTTTTATACGATTTCTGCTTCGTCGAAATGACAAAGTACTACTTTCCATAATTAAAATGCCCAACAATTTTCCAGCTAAACAAGCAATCTTCTAAAACTTGTCCTCCGCCAATATTATGCACTATCATTGGATTTCCGTTGCTCGATTTTTTATGAGTTACAATTCCAATGTGAGGTAATTTTCCGCCGATCATCCAAGTTACAATTTCGCCAGTTTTATAATCGTTTGGATTATCTGAAACTTCCAGTTTTTTGCCTTTTCGAATAAAGAAAACTTCAAGATTGGGAACTCTTCTATGGTCAATATTAGTATCAGTTTTTTTCAAACCCCATTTGGTTGGATAATTTGAAAAATTAGCTTTCATATCTTCGTGGACTTTTTTTTGTAAATCAATATCAAGTTTTCGATAAGCACGAATGATAACATCACTACAAACTCCAGTTTTTGGAGGAACATCACCATTGGGGTATTTTATCGAAACATAATCTGGCGTGTAAACGATACTTTCATCAATGATGGAAATAGCCGCATTAGAAAGTTTTTCTTCAAACGAATTTGGCTTAGGATTTAGAATGGTTTTTTCTTTTTTTTGCCCACAAGTTAAAAAACTTAAGATAATTAGTATAAAATAAAATCGTTTCATATATTTAGCCTTTTATTTACAAAACGTAAATATTACTATTTTAGTATAGAAAAGTGGAACAAAATTTTTCAATAAAAAACTGGGCAGAAGACGATAAGCCTCGCGAAAAGTTAATGCTGAAAGGGAAACAAACTTTAAGCGATGCTGAGTTAGTCGCTATTTTAATCGGTTCAGGAAGTCGAAATGAAAGTGCGGTTTCACTGAGCAAAAGAATTCTAGCAAGCGTTGATAATAATCTGAATGCTTTAGGCAAACTATCATTAAAACAATTGATGGAGTTCAAAGGAATAGGCGAGGCAAAAGCCATTTCGATTGTAGCAGCAATGGAATTAGGAAGAAGACGTAGAACAGAAGAAACAGTTGAACTTAGCAAAATAACTTCAAGCAAAGCGGTTTTTGAAATTATGCAACCTATAATTGGCGAACTACCACATGAAGAGTTTTGGGTACTTTATTTGAATAATTCCAACAAAGTAATTTATAAATCACAACTTTCTAAAGGCGGAATAACAGGTACTGTTGTAGATATTCGATTGATTTTTAAAACTGCATTTGAGCAAAATGCAACATCAATTATTTTGACACACAATCATCCTTCTGGAAAATTAATTGCAAGCGATGCGGATAAAGAAATTACTAAAAAGCTTAAATTTGCAGGAGAACAAGTTGACATTAAAGTGCTAGACCATGTGATTATCACAGAAAAAAGCTATCTGAGTTTTCAAGACGAAGGAATTTTTTAAAACATGAATACGATTACCGATATATTTTTTGACCTCGATCATACGCTTTGGGATTTTGATAAAAATTCTGTTTTAGCATTTGATAAAATTTTCAAAGCAAATCATCCAACGATTGACACCAACCAATTTGTAGAAATTTATGCACCAATAAATCAAGCTTGTTGGAAGTTGTATCAAGTAGATAAAATTACTCATGATGAACTGCGTTATCAACGATTAAAGCAGACATTTGATATTTTAAATTATTCAATTTCAGATGACGAAATAGACCAAATTTCAATTGATTACATTGAGTTTTTGCCGGATAATAATTTGCTTTTCGATGGAGCAAAAGAACTTTTAGACTATTTGTTCCCAAAATACAATTTGCATATTATTACCAATGGTTTTGCTGAAGTTCAAAACAGAAAACTTAAAAATTCAGGTATTGAAAGTTATTTCAAGACTATAACTGACTCTGAAAAAGCTGGTGTAAAAAAACCACATCCAAATATATTTGAATTTGCCTTATCTTTGGCTAATACAAATAAAGAAAACGCTATTATGATTGGCGATTGCATTGAAGCTGATGTGAAAGGAGCAATTGATTTTGGTATGAGAGCGATTTTATTTGACGAAAAAAACAATAATACTTTTAAGGATGTTGAAAAAATCAATCATCTTTTGGAATTAAAAAAAATAGTATAAAATGAAACGATTTCTATTGTTGATTATTTTATTTGTTTACAACTTAACTGTCGCACAAAACATTAACGATTATAAATATGTCATTGTTCCAGCAAAGTTTGATGCCTTTAAAGAACCAAATAAGTATAATTTAAATGTAAACACCAAACTGTTATTACAAAAATATGGTTTTGAGGTTTTTATGATTGACGATGAATTGCCAACTGAAATTGCTGATAGCAGATGTAAGGCACTATTTGCAGACGTTATTGAGGAAAAAGCTTTAATGATTTCTAAGCTAAAAATTGTGCTAAAAGATTGTAAAGACAAAGTTGTTTATGAAACGGCTGTTGGAAAAAGTAGAGAAAAAGATTTTAAAGTTTCATACAATCTTGCTTTTCGTGATGCGGCAAAGTCATTTGAGACTTTGAATTATAAATATAACGGCGGAAACGAAATAGCTGTTACAACGGAAGAAAAGCAAGAACCAAAAGAGGAAAGTAAAATCTACAGCCTAGAAACCAATCCAGAAAATTCAGAAATTTTCTTTTTTGCACAACCTATTACCAACGGTTTTCAAATTGTAAATAGCGAACCAAGAGTAATCATGCGATTGTTTAATACTTCACAAAAAGGCGTTTTTATTGCAATTAGAGGAGACGAAAAAGGAATAGTAATTACTAAAAACGGCAAATGGTTTTTTGAAAACTATGTCGATGGAAAATTACTTTCAGAACCAATAAATATTAGGTTTTAACTTGAAACTTTAAACTCGAAACCCGCAACTTTTTCTAATACCCATATTTATCCTTCCAACGATTTTTCAAAAAAGTTCGCAACTCATTTTCGCGAGCATTGTTTCCTGGTTTGTAAAAAGCCGTTTGTTTGAGTTCGTCGGGTAAATATTCTTGCTCCGAAAAGTTATTCGGATAATTATGCGAATATTGGTATTCTTCGCCATAACCCAATTCTTTCATCAATTTAGTTGGCGCATTTCTTAGATGAATCGGAACCGATAAATCTCCAGTTTGTTTAACAATAGCTTGTGCTTCGCCAATTGCCATATAACTTGCATTGCTTTTTGGTGAAGTTGCCAAATATATAGCACATTGGCTCAAAATAATTCTACTCTCAGGATTTCCAATCGTTGAAACCGCTTGAAACGTATTATTTGCCATAATAAAAGCTGTTGGATTGGCATTGCCAACATCTTCGCTGGACAAAATCAACATTCGTCTCGCAATGAATTTTACATCTTCGCCACCTTCAATCATTCGAGCTAACCAATAAACAGCACCGTTTGGATCACTACCGCGAATTGATTTGATAAACGCCGAAACAATATCATAATGTTGTTCACCAGTTTTGTCATATAAAACCGTGTTTTGCTGCACCAAATCCAAAACTTTTTGATTGGTAATCAAAATTTCTTCTTCAGCGCTTGCGTTTACAATCAGTTCAAAAATATTTAGTAGTTTGCGTCCATCACCGCCAGAAAGTCGCAACAACGCTTCCGATTCTTCGATTTCTATTTTTTTGGTGGCTAAAACCGTGTCAATTTTCATAGCTCGGTCCAACAAAGCCAGCAAATCGTCTTTAGAAAACGGATTTAAAACATACACCTGACAACGTGACAATAACGCCGGAATAACCTCAAAACTCGGATTTTCGGTCGTGGCACCAATCAAAGTAACCCAGCCTTTTTCCACTGCTGCAAGAAGTGAATCTTGCTGTGATTTACTAAAACGATGAATCTCATCAATAAACAAAATCGGATTTTTTGCCGTAAACAATCCACCACTTTGTTTGGCTTTTTCAATCACATCGCGAATGTCTTTAACACCACTATTTATCGCACTTAATTCATAAAACGGACGATTACTTTGCTTCGCAATAATTTGCGCCAAAGTCGTTTTTCCAGTTCCGGGCGAACCCCAAAAAATCATCGACGGAATAATTCCTCTCGAAATCTGTTGCGTCAACGAGCCATTTTCGCCAACCAAATGTAGCTGACTGATATAATCTTCCAATCGTTGTGGTCTGATACGTTCTGCAAGTGGTGCTTCCATGGCGTAAAAATAAGGTTTTTAATTTTTTTTGGAGCGAAACATTCGGGCTTTTTTAAATCATTTTCCCGCTGTTCGTTTCAATCTGTCATTGCGAGGAACGAAGCAATCTCATCAAATTTTTGGTTGCGCAATGACAGGATTTCCACTTCCATCGGGGCTAAAATTCAAACTTTTGGCTTCTTTTACAGTTTGTGAACTTTATGGTTAAAAATCAAAGTCAACTGACAAAATAGCATTAAATAATTTTTGGTTGTATTTTTGATAAACCATAAACGCATCTAGCTAGTCGAAGTGTTTTAACATAATGCATAACAACGAAATCAACCATTTTAAATTTACACCTTCTGTTTGGATAGTACCAACATTTTTGTTGCTACTCGTTTGGTTGGTGTTTTTTATCGAACATAAATTTAATATCAATTTAGTACAACACGGCATTTTCCCGAGAACGTTCTCAGGATTACAAGGTGTTTTGTTCAGTCCATTTTTGCATGGCGATTTATCACATATTAGCAATAACAGTTTTCCTCTATTTATTTTAACGGCAGCTTTGATTTATTTCTATCGCGATATTTCGTTGAAAGTGCTTTTTTATGGCATATTGTTTTCGGGATTAATCACTTGGATTATTGGTAGAAGTTCGTATCATATTGGTGCCAGCGGATTGATTTATGTATTGGTTTCCTTCATTTTCTTTAAAGGAATGATGACGCAATATTTCCGATTGATGGCTTTGTCGTTGACAGTTGTAATGATTTATGGCGGAATGGTTTGGTATGTTTTTCCAAGCGAAGAACTATCGTTGGGAAAATCTATTTCTTGGGAAGGACATTTGGCTGGGTTTTTAACTGGTTTTGCTTTTGCGGTTTTGTTCAAAACACCCGATTATAAAGAATCCATAAAATACGAATGGGAAAAACCCGATTTCAATCCAATGGAAGATGCATTTATGAAACGATTTGATGAAAATGGAAACTTTGTAAATCCTCCAAAACCTGAAGAACTTGAGGTTGTTGATGAAGAAGTTTTTCCGCCAAAAGTGAATTATATTTATGTTTTTAAACAAACCACAGACGATAACAAAAAAGCAGAATAGTTGTTTTTTTAGCCCCGATTGAAGTGAAAATAAAAAATGCTTCCATGGTTTGGAAGCATTTTTTATTGTAACGAAAAGCGGGAAAACGGTTTACTGATAAATCCCGAGCGATTCGCTTCAAATTATCTTTAAATTTTAACTTCTCTGTCTCACAGTTTCATACAAAAACGCGCCGCAAGCTACGGAAACATTGAGCGAACCGATTGTGCCGAACATTGGTAACTTGGCTTTCGCATCTACAATTTTTAAAACTGATGGATTGATGCCTCGATCTTCACTTCCCATGATGATGGCAACGGGTTCGTTTAATGAAATATCGTAAATACTATCTTCTGTTTTTTCGGTGGCAGCAACGGTTTTGATTCCGCTTCCTTGAAGGTAAAAAATGGCGTCTTTGATGTGGTCAACTTTGCAAATTGGTACATTGAAAACTGCTCCAGCCGAGGTTTTTACGGTGTCACCATTTACTGGTGCAGAACCAGTTTTTTGAACAATAATGCCGTCAACTCCTGTACATTCTGCTGTTCTGATGATGGCACCAAAATTTCGAGCATCGCTTAGCTGGTCAAGGATTAAAAACAATGGCATTTTTCCGCTCTCGACAACGCTGTCAACTAAAGTTTCCAGTTTTACAAACGAAATAGGAGCGATGGTTGCCACTGCACCTTGGTGATTATTTGGGGTTAATCGGTTTAGTTTTTCAACAGGAACGTAACTGAAATTGATGCTGTTTTTTTTCATCGTTTTCATTAATTCTTGCATCAATTCGCCTTGTGCATCGCTTTGAATAAAGACTTTGTCGATTTCTTTTCCAGCCGAAATGGCTTCAATTATTGCTCTAATTCCGAAGATTTGGTTTTCTTTTTCCATGCGGCAAAGGTAAACTTTTTTAAGAAGTTTAAAAGGTTATGTGTTTAAGAGTTTAAAAGTTTGCTTTTAAGCTGATATGAACAATCGAATTAGATAGTTTTGCGGTTTGCTCTTTGGTACTTCCGTTGGCATAAATTAGGTTGAATAATCCGTTTTTGGTTTGAAGTCCAATGCCAAAACCAAGTCCTAATAAAGTGTTGCTAGTATTCGAAGTGTTGTCTTTAAAATAGCCATAATCAATAATGGAATGCGCATAAAGGTTTGGTGAAAGCACATAGCGATATTCGGTTAAAATGGAAGTCAATAGATTTCCTTGTAGTGAATTTTCGTTAAATCCACGAATAGAATTGATGCCGCCAAATCTAAAAAGTTCATTGACTAGATAGGTATTGCTTTGCAAATAAAAATTCTGCGATTTGATATTGATGACGTTTTTATCGTTCAAATAGAGGTTATGCCTAAAAAGTAAATTTCCAAAAAACTGGATGGTGTTTTCGATATTTGATTCTCGTTTTCCAGTTCCAAATTTGATTTCAAAATGGGTTTTTTCGGGAAAAAGAAAATCATCAATTTTGAAGTTGGTGTATTCAAAGCCTGTAGTGTAAAATGTGCTTTCAAAATCACTTAACGAAAAGGTGTTTACGTTTTGAATATCGCTCGATTCATTGGACTGATAACCAATATAAGCTCGTGTTGTATAATTGAAATAGTAACCTAAATCCAAAGCAGTTCGCGTATTTTGAAATGTACTGTCTTGTTTGAAAATATTTAAATTGGCTTTTATTCCAAATGGACTTTTGAAAATATATGGAATTTCGGCACCAAGATTAAAGGTTCGTTGTTCTTGACCGTCACTTTTCCAAAATAGCGAAAGTTTCTCGCCCGAATTTAAAACGTTGTTTAAAATAAGGTCGACATAACCGCTGAAAACCACTTTGTCTTGCTCATCATTAGTAAAGCCAATATAGCCGTCAAAAGAATTTGCTTTGGCTTTTTCTAGATAAACATATATTTTGGTAGAGTCTTGGGTAAATAAAATTTCAGGATATTTGGTTTGCTTTACAAAACGGTATTTTTCGATATCGTTGTGAAGTTTTTCCAGAGTTTGTTGATTGAAAACTTTGTTTTTGTATAATCGAATTAAATTCTTTTTGTGACTTTCCGGAAATTTATCAACACCATTAATAACGATGTTGTTGACTTGTCTTTTTTTTCCCGTATAGATTTTTAGATCGGCTTTGATGAAATTATTTTCCCGTTCGATATTTTCAAGCGAAACTTTGCTCGTGGAATAACCTTTGGTTTCGAGTTTTTTTATAATCGCATTCAGAAAAGTTTCGCTTTCGGTTACAGAGATTATAATTGGATTTTGGTCAGGAAGCAATTCGTTTAATTCATTTTCCTTATCTATATATATATGTATCGATTTTGTTTGTTTGCCGATACTGTAATGAAATCTAAAAACTGAGTCATTTTCTTTTTTGTTTTCCAATTCTTGAAAATCATAAAAACCAAGTTGTGTTAGTTTTTTGGCAAACAAGACATTTTCATCAAGAATATTTTTCACACTCGAGTGTTTTGTTTTGTATCCGATAGAGTCGATTGTTTTTAACTCGTTTTCTTTTTCGGAAGTTATTTTTAAATAGAAATTTTGACCAAATATAATTTGGTTACAAAGAATAAAAAGTAATATAAAAAAAAATCTTTTCAAGAGGAATGATTATTCAGTTTCAAATTAACGTAAAAAATCAATCTTTAGTATTAGAAATTTATTTAAAAATAATCTATTTGAAAATTAATGAATTAAGATTTGTTTTGGTAAAAATAATTACTACATTTGCAACCCCTTAAAATAGGGTAAATTTATAAACAAGTAATTTTTAGTATTTAATTATGCCAACTATTCAACAATTAGTAAGAACAGGAAGAACTCAGATCACTAAGAAGAGTAAATCGGTTGCTTTAGATTCTTGTCCTCAAAGAAGAGGTGTTTGTACGCGTGTTTACACTACAACTCCAAAAAAACCAAACTCTGCAATGCGTAAAGTAGCGCGTGTACGTTTGACTAATGGAAATGAAGTGAATGCTTACATCCCAGGAGAAGGACACAATCTACAAGAGCACTCGATAGTATTAGTGCGAGGCGGAAGAGTAAAAGATTTACCAGGAGTTAGATACCACATCGTTCGTGGTGCGCTTGATACCTCAGGTGTAGCAGGAAGAACGCAACGTAGATCTAAGTATGGTGCAAAACGTCCAAAAGAGGCGAAAAAGTAATTTTTAAAACTTTTATTTAAAGAAAAGACATGAGAAAAAGAGCAGCAAAGAAAAGACCTCTTTTACCAGATCCAAGGTTTAATGATCAATTGGTAACACGTTTTGTAAACAACTTAATGTGGGATGGTAAAAAATCTACAGCTTTTAAAGTATTTTATGATGCAATTGACATCGTAGAAGCGAAAAAGAATAATGATGAGAAAACATCATTAGAAGTTTGGAAAGATGCATTGACAAATGTTATGCCTCACGTAGAAGTACGTAGTCGTAGAGTTGGTGGAGCAACATTCCAAATTCCAATGCAAATTCGTCCAGACAGAAAAATTTCTATGGCTATGAAGTGGATGCTTCTATATGCTCGTAGAAGAAATGAGAAATCTATGGCTCAAAAACTAGCTTCTGAAATTTTAGCTGCTGCTAAAGAAGAAGGTGCTGCTGTTAAAAAGAGAATGGATACTCACAAGATGGCTGAAGCAAACAAAGCGTTCTCACATTTTAGATTTTAATTCATAAGAAATGGCTAGAGATTTAAAATTAACTAGAAATATTGGTATTGCAGCTCACATTGACGCTGGAAAAACTACCACTACTGAGCGTATATTATTTTATACTGGAAAATCACACAAAATTGGTGAAGTACATGATGGTGCTGCAACAATGGACTGGATGGCGCAAGAGCAAGAAAGAGGTATTACAATTACTTCGGCTGCAACAACTTGTGAATGGAGTTTTCCAACTGAACAAGGTAAGCCATTACCAACTTCACAAGATTATCACTTCAATATTATTGATACTCCAGGACACGTTGACTTTACCGTAGAGGTTAACCGTTCATTACGTGTACTTGATGGTTTGGTTTTCTTATTTTCTGCAGTTGATGGTGTTGAGCCACAATCTGAAACTAACTGGAGACTTGCTGATCAGTATAGAGTTCCACGCATGGGATTCGTAAATAAAATGGACCGTCAAGGTTCAAACTTCTTAGCTGTTTGTCAACAAGTAAGAGATATGTTAAAGTCAAATGCTGTTGCAATTACTTTGCCAATTGGTGAAGAAAATGACTTCAAAGGAGTAGTTGATTTAGTTAAAAACCAAGCTATCGTTTGGCATGATGCAACTCAAGGGGCAACTTTTGATATTGTTGAAATTCCAGCTGATATGGTTGCAGAAGTTAAAGAATACAGAGATATCCTTATTGAAGCAGTTGCTGATTATGATGAAAATCTTCTTGATAAATACATGGAAGATCCAGATTCTATCACTGAGGATGAAATCAATACGGCTTTAAGAGCAGCTACAATCGATATGGCTATCATTCCTATGATTGCTGGTTCTTCTTTTAAAAATAAAGGAGTTCAATTCATGTTAGATGCTGTTTGTAAGTATTTACCATCTCCATTAGATAAAGAAGGTATTGAAGGAATTCACCCTGATGATGCTGAATTATTAGAGGAAGATCAAAAGAAAATCTTACGTCGTCCAGATGTAAAAGAGCCGTTCGCAGCTTTAGCATTTAAAATTGCTACTGACCCTTATGTTGGTCGTTTAGCTTTTTTCCGTGCTTATTCAGGTCGTTTAGATGCAGGTTCATATATTTTGAACACTCGTTCAGGAAACAAAGAAAGAATTTCGCGTATCTACCAAATGCACGCTAACAAGCAAAATCCAATCGATTATATCGAAGCTGGAGATATTGGAGCAGCAGTTGGATTTAAAGATATCAAGACTGGAGACACAATGTGTGATGAAAAACACCCAATTATTCTTGAGTCAATGAAATTCCCTGCACCAGTAATTGGTATCGCTATTGAACCAAAAACTAAAGCAGATGTTGATAAAATGGGTATGGCTTTAGCTAAATTAGCTGAAGAAGATCCAACATTTACAGTGAGAACAGATGAAGCATCAGGTCAAACTATCATTTCAGGGATGGGTGAGTTACACTTAGATATCCTTGTAGATAGAATGAAACGTGAATTCAAAGTTGAAGTAAACCAAGGTGAACCTCAGGTTGAATACAAAGAAGCTTTTACAAAATCTGCTCAACACAGAGAAACGTACAAAAAACAATCTGGAGGTCGTGGTAAATTCGGTGATATCGTATTTAGACTTGAGCCAGCAGATGAAGTTGACGGTAAAACTCCGGTTGGATTACAGTTTGTTAACGAAGTAAAAGGTGGTAACGTTCCTAAAGAATATATTCCATCTGTTGAAAAAGGTTTCCGTGAAGCTATGAAAACTGGTCCTTTAGCAGGATATCAAGTTGATAGTTTGAAAGTAACTTTATTGGACGGATCTTTCCACCCAGTCGATTCAGATGCGCTTTCTTTTGAGTTAGCTGCTAGAATGGGTTATAGAGAAGTTGCAAAAGCGGCTGGTGCTATAATTCTTGAGCCTATAATGAAAATGGAAGTTATTACACCTGAAGAAAACATGGGAGATATCGTTGGTGATATTAACCGTCGTAGAGGTCAAGTAAACGATATGGGTGACAGAAATGGTGCTAAAACTATTAAGGCTGATGTTCCATTGTCAGAAATGTTCGGTTATGTAACAACATTAAGAACGCTTTCATCTGGTAGAGCGACATCTACTATGGAATTTTCTCACTATGCAGAAACACCTTCAAATATATCTGAAGCAGTTATTAAAAAAGCAAAAGGAAACGCATAATTTTTATCAATATGAGTCAAAAAATTAGAATAAAATTGAAATCTTACGATCACATGTTGGTAGATAAGTCTGCTGAAAAGATTGTAAAAACTGTAAAAAGTACTGGTGCTGTTGTAACTGGACCTATTCCGTTGCCAACTCACAAAAAAATATTTACTGTATTACGTTCTCCACACGTTAATAAAAAAGCGAGAGAGCAGTTTGAAGTAAGTTCTTATAAAAGATTATTAGATATTTATTCTTCATCTTCAAAAACTATTGATGCTCTTATGAAACTAGAGTTACCAAGTGGTGTTGAAGTAGAGATTAAAGTTTAATTACTTTTTAAAAATTAAGTTTTAAGTATTAGAACTATTCAAATAGTTCTAATACTTAATTCTTTATGAATGAATAACAAAATTTTATTAATTAATAATTAGTTTATTATGTCTGGGTTAATTGGAAAAAAAATCGGCATGACTAGCATTTTCGATGAAAACGGGAAGAATATTCCTTGTACAGTAATCGAGGCTGGACCTTGTGTCGTTACCCAAGTCAGAACCAATGAGGTTGACGGGTATGCAGCTCTTCAACTTGGTTTCGATGACAAAACAGAAAAACACGCAACTAAAGCTGATTTAGGTCACTTTAAAAAAGCGGGAACTTCTGCAAAAAAGAAAGTCGTTGAATTCCAAGGGTTTGAAGAAAATTACAAATTAGGTGATAATATTACCGTGGAAGTATTCAGCGAAGGAGAATTTGTTGATGTACAAGGTGTATCAAAAGGAAAAGGTTTTCAAGGTGTTGTTAAACGTCACGGTTTTGGTGGTGTTGGTCAAGCTACACATGGACAACACAACCGTTTGAGAGCACCAGGTTCTGTAGGAGCATCTTCTTATCCATCACGTGTTTTCAAAGGAATGCGTATGGCAGGAAGAATGGGAGGTGATAATGTGAAAGTACAAAATCTTAGAGTTTTAAAAGTAGTAGCTGAAAAGAATCTACTTGTTGTTAAAGGAGCTATTCCTGGATGCAAAAACTCTTACGTAATCATTCAGAAGTAATGGAAGTAAAAGTTATAGATATCAACGGAAAAGATACTGGTAGAAAAGTTCAACTTTCTGACTCGGTATTCGGTATTGAACCAAATAATCATGCAGTTTATCTTGATGTTAAGCAATACTTAGCAAATCAAAGACAAGGAACGCACAAAGCAAAAGAAAGAGCTGAAGTTGCTGGTTCTACGCGTAAGATTAAAAAACAAAAAGGTACAGGTACTGCTCGTGCAGGATCAAAGAAAAGTCCATTATTCAAAGGTGGAGGAACTGTTTTTGGTCCAAGACCAAGAAGCTATTCTTTCAAATTGAACAAAACGGTAAAAAGATTAGCAAGAAAATCTGCTTTCTCGATAAAAGCAAAAGAATCAAATTTAGTAGTTGTGGAAGACTTTAATTTTGAAACACCAAACACTAAGAATTTTATTAATGTTTTGAAAGCTTTAGGTTTAGAAAACAAAAAATCTTTATTTGTGTTGGGTGAATCAAATAAAAATGTATATTTGTCGTCACGCAATTTAAAAGCATCTAGCGTAGTAACTAACTCAGAATTAAGTACTTACGAGATTTTAAATGCAAATAATTTAGTTCTTTTAGAAGGATCTTTAGAAGGAATTGAAGAAAATTTAAGCAAATAATAGATCATGAGTATAATAATTAAGCCTATCATAACAGAAAAAATCACTAAAGAAGGTGAGGTTTTCAACCGTTTTGGTTTTGTTGTTGATAAAAAAGCTAACAAAGTTCAGATTAAGAAAGCTGTTGAAGCTGCTTATGGAATTTCTGTAGTTTCTGTTAACACGATGAATTATAGAGCTGATAGAACTACTAAATACACAAAAAGTGGTTTGATTAGCGGTAAAACAAATGCTTTCAAAAAAGCAGTTGTACAAGTAAAAGAAGGAGAAACAATAGATTTTTATAATAATATCTAATAGAAAATGTCAGTTAGAAAATTAAAACCTATTACCCCTGGTCAGCGTTTTAGAGTTGTGAATGGTTTTGACGCCATCACGACTGATAAGCCGGAGCGTTCATTGATCGCACCGATAAAAAACTCAGGTGGTAGAAATAGTCAAGGAAAAATGACCATGCGTTATACAGGCGGTGGTCACAAACAAAGGTATCGTATCATTGATTTCAAAAGAACTAAAGTAGGAATTCCTGCTATAGTGAAATCAATCGAGTATGATCCAAACAGAACTGCTTTTATCGCATTATTGTGGTATGTTGATGGAGAGAAAACGTATATCGTTGCTCAAAACGGATTACAAGTAGGACAAACTGTTGTATCTGGTGAAGGTGCAGCTCCTGAAATCGGAAATACTTTGCCTTTGAGTAAAATTCCTTTAGGAACTGTAATTTCTTGTATTGAATTACGCCCAGGACAAGGAGCTACTATTGCTAGAAGCGCTGGAACTTTTGCTCAATTAATGGCAAGAGATGGTAAATACGCAACAATTAAAATGCCGTCAGGAGAAACAAGATTAATCTTGTTGACTTGTTCAGCTACAATTGGAGCAGTATCTAACTCAGACCACCAATTAATTGTATCTGGTAAAGCAGGTAGAAGCAGATGGTTAGGTAGAAGACCAAGAACAAGACCGGTAGCAATGAACCCTGTCGATCACCCAATGGGTGGTGGTGAAGGACGTTCTTCTGGAGGTCACCCACGTTCTAGAAAAGGTCTTCCTGCTAAAGGTTATAGAACTCGTTCTAAAGTTAACCCGAGTAACAAGTATATTGTAGAACGCAGAAAGAAATAATAAGACATGGCACGTTCATTAAAAAAAGGACCTTTTGTACACTATAAATTAGATAAGAAAGTTCAGGAAAATATTGCTGGTGGAAATAAAGGTGTGGTTAAGACTTGGTCTAGAGCATCTATGATTACTCCAGATTTCGTTGGACAAACTATCGCAGTTCACAATGGTCGCCAATTCGTTCCGGTTTATGTAACTGAGAACATGGTAGGACACAAATTAGGAGAGTTTTCACCAACAAGATCATTTAGAGGTCACGCTGGAGCAAAAAATAAAGGTAAAAAATAAGAAGCAATGGGAGTTCGTAAAAGAGAAACAGCAGATGCGAGAAAAGAGGCTAATAAGTCTATAGCTTTCGCGAAATTGAATAACTGCCCTACTTCACCTAGAAAAATGCGCTTAGTAGCGGACTTGGTAAGAGGTCAGAAAGTGGAAAGAGCTTTAAATATTTTAAGATTTAGCTCAAAAGAAGCTTCAAGAAAATTAGAAAAACTATTGTTATCTGCTATCAACAATTGGGAGCAGAAAAATAGTGATGGTAATGTTGCTGAAGCAGGCTTATTCGTAAAAACAATTACTGTAGATGGTGGAATGATGTTAAAAAGACTTCGTCCAGCTCCTCAGGGAAGAGCACACAGAATTAGAAAACGTTCTAATCACGTTACAATCGTATTAGGACAATTAGATAACACACAAAGCAATTAATTAAGATGGGACAAAAGACAAATCCAATTGGAAACAGACTTGGTATCATCAGAGGATGGGATTCAAACTGGTATGGTGGAAATGATTACGGCGATAAAATCGCTGAAGATTATAAAATCAGAAAGTATATCCATGCTCGTTTATCAAAAGCTAGTGTATCAAAAGTAATCATCGAGAGAACTTTGAAACTTGTAACCGTTACTATCACTACTGCTAGACCTGGTATTATTATCGGAAAAGGTGGTCAAGAGGTAGACAAGTTGAAAGAAGAACTTAAGAAAGTTACTGACAAAGAGGTTCAAATCAACATCTTTGAAATTAAAAGACCTGAATTAGATGCTTACTTAGTTGGAACTAGTATTGCACGTCAAATCGAAAGCCGCATTTCATACAGAAGAGCTATTAAAATGGCTATCGCAGCAGCAATGCGTATGAATGCAGAAGGTATTAAAGTTTTGATTTCTGGTCGTTTGAACGGAGCGGAAATGGCACGTTCGGAACAATTCAAAGAAGGTAGAATTCCTCTATCAACTTTCAGAGCCGATATTGATTATGCTTTGGCTGAAGCACATACTACTTATGGTAGAATGGGTATCAAGGTATGGATCATGAAAGGTGAAGTTTACGGAAAACGTGATTTATCTCCACTTGTTGGAATGGATAAAAAACAAGCTTCTGGTGGCAAAGGTGGTGATGCTCCAAGAGGAGACAGAAAACCATTCAACAAAGGTGGTAAACCAGATGCACGTAAAAGAAAGTAATTTTTTAAATTAAAGAAAAATGTTACAGCCTAAAAGAACAAAATACCGTAAGGTACAAAAGGGTAGAATGAAAGGTGTTTCTCAAAGAGGACACATGCTTTCAAGTGGAATGTTTGGAATTAAATCTGTACATGAAAATGGTGTATTTTTAACTTCACGTCAAATTGAAGCTGCACGTATTGCTGCAACTCGTTACATGAAGAGAGAAGGGCAATTATGGATTAATGTATTTCCAGATAAACCTATCACAAAGAAACCTCTTGAGGTACGTATGGGTAAAGGTAAAGGTGCAGTCGAATATTGGGCTGCAGTTGTAAAACCAGGAAAAATCATGTTTGAAGTTGGTGGAGTTCCTCTATCAGTTGCGAAAGAAGCTTTGCGTCTTGCTGCACAAAAACTTCCAGTAAAAACTAAATTTGTAGTTGCTAGAGATTTCGAAGCATAATCAAAAAAATATTATGAAACAATCAGAAATTATCAATCTATCTGCAGCTGAGTTACAAGTGAAACTTACTGAATTGAGAAAAGCTTATATGGATTTAAAATCTACACATGCTATTTCTCCAATTGCCAATCCACTTCAAATTAGAAGTGCTAGAAGAGCTGTTGCTAGAGTAGCAACCGAGCTAACTAAAAGAGAGTTACAATAATTGTATGCTAGCTGAAAAGATGGAAAAAAGAAATTTAAGAAAAGAGAGAATTGGTGTTGTTACCAGCAATAAAATGGATAAGTCTATTGTAGTTGCTGAAGAAAGAAGAGTAAAACACCCATTATACGGTAAGTTCGTGTTGAAAACTAAAAAGTATCATGCACACGACGAAACAAACGACTGTAACATTGGTGATACAGTAAAGATCATGGAAACAAGACCTTTATCAAAAACTAAATGTTGGAGATTAGTTGAAATCATTGAAAGAGCTAAGTAATTATGGTACAACAAGAATCAAGATTAAAAGTAGCAGATAACACAGGAGCAAAAGAAGTTTTGACTATCCGTGTTTTAGGAGGAACGAAACGTCGTTATGCCTCTGTTGGAGATAAAATTGTAGTATCAATTAAAGATGCAACACCAAACGGAAACGTAAAAAAAGGTGCTGTTTCAACTGCAGTTGTTGTACGTACCAAAAAAGAAGTGAGAAGAGCTGATGGTTCTTATATCCGTTTCGATGACAATGCATGTGTTTTATTGAACGCTGCAGGAGAAATGAGAGGAACTCGTGTTTTTGGTCCAGTTGCGAGAGAACTTCGTGAAAAACAATTCATGAAAATTGTATCATTAGCACCTGAGGTGCTTTAATTCGTTTGTAAAATGATAAAGCTAAAAATAAAATCAGGAGACACAGTAACAGTTATTGCTGGCGACCACAAAGGTTCAGAAGGTAAAGTTTTACGTGTTGACCGTGAGAAAAACAAAGCAATCGTTGAAGGTGTAAACATGGTTTCAAAACATACAAAACCAAGTGCAAAAAACCCTCAAGGAGGAATTGTTAAGAAAGAAGCTCCAATACATATTTCAAATATTGCTCTACTTGATCCAAAGTCAAAAAAAGCAACTAAAGTTGGAACTAAAGTAGAAGGAGATAAGAAAGTAAGATTTTCAAAAAAATCTAATCAAGTATTATAGTTATGGCATATACACCTAGACTTAAGCAAGAATATAAGGACAGAGTAATCTCTGCACTTAAAGAAGAATTCGGTTATAAAAACGTAATGCAAGTTCCTAAATTGGAAAAAATCGTTTTAAGCCGTGGAGTTGGAGCAGCAGTATCTGATAAAAAGCTTGTTGACTATGCAGTTGATGAGTTAACAAAAGTTACTGGACAAAAAGCAGTACCTACAATCTCTAAAAAAGACGTTGCGTCTTTTAAATTGAGAAAAGGTATGCCTATTGGTGCGAAAGTAACTCTTAGAGGAGAAAGAATGTATGAGTTTTTAGATAGACTTATTACATCATCTTTACCACGTGTTAGAGACTTTAGCGGTATCAAAGCAACTGGTTTTGACGGAAGAGGTAATTATAACCTTGGTGTTACTGAGCAAATCATTTTCCCTGAAATTGATATTGATAAAGTAAACAAAATATCAGGTTTAGATATTACATTCGTAACATCTGCAAACACAGATAAAGAAGCAAAATCATTATTAGCGGAATTAGGTTTACCTTTTAAAAAGAATTAAGACATGGCTAAAGAATCAATGAAAGCCCGTGAGGTTAAAAGAGCAAACACGGTAGCAAAGTATGCTGAGAAAAGAAAAGCTTTATTAGAAGCTGGAGATTACGAAGGTTTACAAAAATTACCAAAAAATGCTTCACCAGTTCGTATGCACAATCGTTGCAAATTAACCGGAAGACCAAGAGGTTATATGCGTCAATTCGGTATTTCACGTGTTACATTCCGTGAAATGGCTAATCAAGGGTTAATACCAGGAGTTAAAAAAGCTTCTTGGTAATCTCGTAAAAAGTTATTACTTTTGCAAACCAAAAAATAATTTTAATTGGTTAAAGGTTCATTTGGTGAGTACCTCTTGAAAACCATAACCGCAAATTTATACAAATGTATACAGATCCAATTGCAGATTATCTTACGAGAGTTAGAAATGCAGTGATGGCAAACCACAAAGTGGTTGAAATCCCGGCTTCTAATTTGAAAAAAGAAATCACAAAGATTTTATTCGATCAAGGATATATCTTAAGCTACAAATTTGAAGATAGTACAGTTCAAGGCACTATCAAAATCGCTTTAAAGTATGATAAAGATACTAAAGAGCCTGTAATCAAAGATATCCAAAGAATTAGTAAACCAGGTTTACGTAAATATGCTGGCGCATCAAAATTGCCTAGAATCCTTAATGGATTAGGAATTGCTATTGTTTCAACTTCAAAAGGTTTAATGACTGGGAAGCAAGCTAAGCAATTAAATGTTGGTGGAGAAGTAATTTGCTACGTATACTAATAAAAACAGTTAAACAATGTCAAGAATAGGTAAAAATCCAATTTCAATTCCTGCTGGTGTTACTGTTGAAGTTAGTGAAACAGTAATTACAGTTAAAGGAAAATTAGGTCAACTAACACAGGATTACGCAGATGTAACAGTGAAAGTTGAAGAAGGTCAACTAGTTGTAGAAAGACCATCTGATAGTAAAGATCATAGAGCAAAACACGGATTATACAGATCATTAATCAATAATATGATTGTGGGTGTATCTGAAGGTTTTACAAAAGAGTTAGAATTGGTTGGAGTAGGTTACAGAGCTTCAAACCAAGGTCAAAAATTAGACTTAGCATTGGGTTTTTCTCACAATATAGTTTTAGAAGTTGCTCCAGAAGTAAAACTTGAAACAATTTCTGAGAAAGGTAAAAACCCAATCGTGAAGTTAACATCTTTCGACAAACAATTAATCGGGCAAATCGCTGCTAAAATCAGAGGTTTCCGTAAGCCAGAACCTTACAAAGGTAAAGGTGTTAAGTTTGTTGGTGAAGTATTAAGAAGAAAAGCAGGTAAATCAGCGTAAAAAGTAGTATTATGTCATTAACAAAAACTGAAAGAAGACAAAGAATTAAATTCAGAATCAGAAAGATTGTTAGCGGTACTGCTGCTAAACCAAGACTATCTGTATTCAGAAGTAATAAAGAAATCTATGCACAACTAATTGATGATGTGAATGGAGTAACTTTATTAGCTGCTTCATCTAAAGATAAAGGAGTAAATATTAAAGGTACAAACGTTGAAGTAGCTGCAGCAGTTGGAAAACTAGCAGCTGAAAAAGCGTTAAAAGCCGGAATTGACACAGTAACTTTTGATAGAGGAGGTTATTTATATCACGGTCGTATTAAATCATTAGCGGAAGGCGCAAGAGCGGCTGGACTTAAATTCTAAGAAATTATGTATAACGGATACAAAAATGTAGAGTTAGTAAAACCTAGTGGTCTTGAGTTAAAAGATCGTTTGGTAAGTGTTAATCGTGTTACCAAAGTAACAAAAGGAGGTAGAGCTTTTGGCTTTTCTGCAATTGTTGTTGTTGGTGATGAAAACGGTGTTGTTGGACATGGTTTAGGAAAATCTAAGGACGTTTCAGAAGCTATTGCTAAAGCAGTAGAAGATGCAAAGAAAAACTTAGTTAGAATTCCTTTAAGTGGACAATCTGTACCTCACGAACAAAAAGGAAAATTTGGTGGAGCAGCTGTTTTTTTAATGCCTGCATCTCATGGTACTGGAGTAATTGCTGGTGGAGCTGTTCGTTCAGTTCTTGAATCAGTTGGTATTCATGATGTATTGTCAAAATCACAAGGTTCATCAAATCCTCACAACGTGGTAAAAGCAACTTTTGATGCTTTATTGCAAATGAGAAGTGCTGTTACTGTTGCAAAACAAAGAGGTATTTCTTTAGAAAAAGTATTTAAAGGTTAATTCAAGGAAATTATGGCTAAATTATTAGTAAAACAAGTAAGAAGCAAAATCAATTGTCCTCTTACACAAAAAAGAGGATTAGAGGCTTTAGGTCTTCGTAAAATGGGACAAGTTGTGGAGCATGATTCAAATCCAGCTATCCTTGGAATGATAAATAAAGTTAAACACTTAGTTTCCGTAGAGGAAGTTAAATAACAATTATAGTTATGAATTTAAGTAACTTACAACCTGCTGAAGGTTCTACACATAATCAAAACAAAAGATTAGGTAGAGGAGAAGGTTCTGGAAAAGGTGGCACTGCTGCAAGAGGACACAAAGGAGCTAAATCTCGTTCTGGTTATTCTAAAAAAATTGGTTTTGAAGGAGGACAAATGCCACTTCAAAGACGTGTGCCTAAGTTTGGTTTCACAAACGTCAATCGTAAGGAATACCAAGGAATTAATCTTGATTCTCTTCAATTATTAGTTGATAACGGAACAGTTACAGATACTGTAGATTTCTCAGTGTTTGTTGAAAATCGTTTAGCAACTAAAAACGAAATGGTTAAGATTTTAGGAAGAGGTGAACTAAAAGCAAAATTAAAAGTAACTGCTCACAAATTTACAGCTACTGCAAAAGCCGCTATCGAAGCTGCTGGTGGAGAAGTTGTAACATTATAATATTATAACAATGAAGAAGTTTTTTGAATCATTAAATAATGTTTGGAAAATAGAAGAACTAAGAAATAGAATTGGTATGACACTACTTCTATTATTAGTTTACCGATTTGGAGCGCATGTAACTCTACCAGGTATTGATGCAACGCAATTGAACAGTTTAGCTGGTCAAACAGAAAATGGTATTGGTTCAATACTAGATATGTTTACTGGTGGAGCTTTTTCAAAAGCATCAGTATTTGCTTTAGGAATAATGCCTTATATTTCGGCTTCAATTGTTGTACAATTAATGGGTATTGCTATACCATACCTTCAAAAACTACAAAAAGATGGTGAAAGTGGTAGAAAAAAATTAAATCAAATAACACGCTGGTTGACTATTGGTATTACTTTGGTTCAAGGTCCAGGTTATATCTACAACTTGTATAGAACATTACCAAGTAATGCTTTCTTGTTAGGATTTGATTCTTTCTCATTCTTATTCTCTTCAGTATTAATACTTACTACAGGTACAATATTTGCCATGTGGTTAGGAGAAAAAATCACTGATAAAGGAATTGGTAATGGTATTTCATTACTTATTATGGTTGGTATATTAGCAAGATTACCACAAGCATTATTACAAGAATTCACTTCTAAAGTTACCAATAATAACGGTGGTCCAATGCTATTAGTATTTGAAGTTATCGTATGGTTATTAGTGATTATTGCATGTGTACTTTTAGTAATGGCAGTTAGAAAAATACCAGTTCAATATGCTCGTCGTACAACAGCTGGTGATTTTGAACAAGATGCTATGGGTGGAAACAGACAATGGATTCCATTAA
Source organism: Flavobacterium dankookense (assembly GCF_004362665.1). Classification (GTDB taxonomy): domain Bacteria; phylum Bacteroidota; class Bacteroidia; order Flavobacteriales; family Flavobacteriaceae; genus Flavobacterium; species Flavobacterium dankookense. The sequence goes on from NZ_SNXR01000017.1 coordinate 116,048, forward strand.
AATTAAATGCATCAGGAGTGATGCCAATCATTTTTGCTCAAGCAATCATGTTTATTCCTGCTGCTTTAGCTGGACTTTCAAATTCTGAAACTTCTCAATCTATTGCAGGTGAATTTAGTAATATGTTTGGTTTTTGGTATAATTTTGTTTTTGCATTATTGATATTGATTTTCACGTATTTTTACACTGCAATTACAGTACCTACAAATAAAATGGCTGATGATTTAAAAAGAAGTGGCGGTTTCATTCCAGGTGTTAAACCAGGTGTTGAAACAGGAGATTTTCTTGATAAAATCATGTCTTTAATAACATTCCCTGGCGCATTATTTCTTGCTCTAATTGCTGTGTTCCCAGCTATTGTTGTTAGTCTTGATGTTCAACAATCATGGGCTATGTTTTACGGTGGAACTTCACTAATCATTATGGTTGGTGTTGCTATCGATACTATTCAACAAATAAATACTTATTTACTGAATAAACACTATGACGGATTGATGAAGAGTGGTAAAAATAGAAAAGCAGTAGCTTAATTTTTTATGGCAAAACAATCAGCAATAGAACAAGACGGATCAATAATCGAAGCATTGTCAAATGCAATGTTCCGTGTAGAATTAGAAAACGGACATATTGTAATTGCTCATATTTCTGGTAAAATGCGTATGCATTATATTAAATTGTTACCTGGTGACAAAGTGAAACTAGAAATGAGCCCTTACGATTTGTCAAAAGCAAGAATTACTTATAGATATTAAAAGTATTACAATGAAAGTAAGAGCATCAGTAAAAAAAAGAAGTGCCGAGTGTATTATTGTACGCAGAAAAGGCAGATTATACGTAATCAACAAAAAGAATCCTAGATTTAAACAAAGACAAGGATAGTTATGGCAAGAATAGCAGGGGTAGATATCCCAAAAAACAAAAGAGGAGTTATCGCTTTAACCTATATCTTCGGAATTGGTAAAAGTAGAGCAATTGAGATTTTAGAAAAAGCTCAAGTAAGCCAAGATAAAAAAGTTCAAGATTGGAATGACGACGAAATCGGAGGAATTCGTGATGCAGTTTCTTATTTCAAAATTGAAGGTGAACTTCGTTCAGAAGTTTCACTACACATCAAACGTTTAATGGACATTGGATGTTACAGAGGAATTCGTCATAGATCAGGTCTTCCATTAAGAGGACAAAGAACTAAGAACAACTCTAGAACAAGAAAAGGTAAAAGAAAAACTGTTGCTAACAAGAAAAAAGCAACTAAATAATAAATAGTATGGCTAAAACGACTGCAAAAAAACGTAAAGTTATCGTAGAATCAACGGGTGAAGCACATATTAATGCAACCTTTAATAACATCATCATTTCGTTAACAAACAAAAAAGGTGAAGTTATCTCTTGGTCTTCAGCTGGGAAAATGGGCTTTAGAGGTTCTAAAAAGAACACTCCATACGCAGCTCAAATGGCGGCAGAAGATTGTGGAAAAGTTGCTTTAGAAGCTGGACTTAAAAAAGTAAAAGTTTATGTAAAAGGACCAGGTAATGGACGTGAGTCTGCTATCAGATCTATACATAACTCAGGAATTGAAGTAACTGAAATTATTGACGTTACTCCAATGCCACACAATGGATGTCGTCCTCCTAAAAGACGTAGAGTATAATTATAGTATAATCAAGATAGAACAATGATTATCGAAGGATTCGACCTGAATTCATAATCTCTATCTTAAAACAATTTAAAATGGCAAGATATACTGGTCCAAGTACAAGAATTGCTCGTAAATTTGGCGAAGCAATATTCGGAGAAGACAAAGCCTTCGAAAAAAGAAATTATCCTCCTGGACAACACGGGATGGCAAAAAAAAGAGGTAAAAAATCTGAATACGCTGTCCAATTGATGGAAAAGCAAAAAGCTAAATACTCTTACGGTATTTTAGAAAAACAATTCAGAAACCTTTTTGAAAAAGCAGCAGCTTCTAAAGGAGTAACAGGTGAAATCCTTTTACAATTATGTGAAGCTAGATTAGATAACGTTGTTTATAGAATGGGAATTGCACCTTCAAGAAGAGCTGCAAGACAAATCGTTTCTCACCGTCACATCACTGTGAATGGAGAATTGGTTAATATTCCATCTTACCACCTAAAACCAGGTGACAAAGTTGCTGTTCGTGAAAAATCTAAATCTGTTGAAGCTATCGAACGTTCATTAGCTAACTCTTCTCATGTTTATGAGTGGATCACTTGGAACAACGATACTAAAGAAGGTACTTTTGTTTCTGTTCCTCAAAGACTTCAAATTCCAGAAAACATTAAAGAACAATTAATCGTAGAGTTGTACAACAAATAATAATTGACATCAGTCTAAATTATGGCAATATTTAATTTTCAGAAGCCCGATAAAGTTATCATGATCGATTCAACCGATTTTGAAGGTAAGTTTGAATTCAGACCTTTAGAACCAGGATACGGATTGACCGTTGGTAATGCACTTAGAAGAGTTTTACTTTCTGCGTTAGAAGGTTATGCTATCACTTCGGTTCGTATCGAAGGTGTTGAGCATGAGTTTTCTACTATTTCAGGAGTTGTTGAAGATGTTACTGAAATTATCCTTAATCTTAAACAAGTACGTTTCAAACGTCAAATAGAAGATGTAGATAATGAAACAGTTTCTATCTCAATCTCAGGAAAAGACCAAATTACAGCTGGTGATTTTCAAAAATTCATCTCTGGTTTTCAAGTATTGAATCCAGAACTTGTAATTTGTAATCTTGACAGCAAAGTTAACTTGAATATGGAATTAACTATCGAGAAAGGTCGTGGTTATGTTCCAGCTGAGGAAAACAAAAAACAAAACGCAGCAATTGGTACTATATTTACAGACTCAATTTTTACTCCAGTAAAAAACGTAAAATATGCTATTGAAAATTTCCGTGTTGAGCAAAAAACAGATTATGAAAAATTAGTTTTCGAAATTAAAACTGATGGTTCAATCAATCCAAAAGATGCTTTGACTGAAGCTGCCAAAGTTTTAATTCACCACTTTATGTTATTCTCAGATGAGAGAATTACTTTAGAAGCTGATGAAATTGCTCAAACAGAATCATACGATGAAGAATCATTACACATGCGTCAGTTGTTAAAAACAAAACTTGTTGACATGGACTTATCAGTAAGAGCTTTAAACTGTTTGAAAGCAGCCGAAGTTGATACACTTGGAGATCTTGTATCTTTCAACAAAAATGACCTTATGAAATTCCGTAATTTTGGTAAAAAATCGCTAACAGAGTTAGACGAATTAGTAGCCAATAAGAACTTAACATTCGGAATGGATTTAGGAAAATACAAATTAGATAAAGAATAAATTACTTCATATTTTGCGCTCCGATAGCGGATTGAAGCAAGATGAAGGTTAAAAAAAAACGTCATGAGACACGGAAAAAAAGTAAATCATTTAAGCAGACAGACTGGACATAGAAAATCTATGTTAGCTAATATGGCTTGTTCTCTAATCGAGCACAAACGTATTAATACAACTGTTGCTAAAGCAAAAGCGCTTAAACAATTCGTTGAGCCGCTAGTTACAAAGTCAAAAGAAGACACTACACACAACCGTCGTATTGTTTTTGCTTACCTACGTAACAAATATGCAGTAACTGAATTATTCAGAGAAGTAGCAGCAAAAGTAGGCGATCGTCCAGGTGGTTATACTCGTATCATCAAGTTAGGAAACCGTCTTGGAGATAACGCTGATATGGCAATGATTGAGCTAGTTGATTTCAACGAACTTTACAATGGTGGTAAAAAAGAAGAGAAAAAAGCCAAAAGCCGTCGTGGTGGAAAAGCTAAAAAGGAAACTACTGCTGCACCAGTTGCCGATGCAACTACAGCACCAGAAGCACCAGAAACTTCTCCTGAAGAAACTACTGATAAAGCGGAATAATGAATTCACAATCATAAATATAAAGGATAAACAAATTTTTGTTTATCCTTTTTTTATACTTACTAATTGTTTTTTTAACTTATTATGGTTTTGATATGGTATTATTGATTTACAATATACGTTTATACTAATTCTTATTAAAGTTGTTAAATTAATTTAATCTCCTTTTTCTCTCGTATTTATTTTATAAATTGCTTTATAATTCTATTTTTAGCTTATAAATTTAAATTTAGAATGATTTTTATATTAAATGAATTATCATGCTCATCAATTTTTTTATTTATCGTTCAAGATATAATCTATTTATGATTATATTTTTTATATCTTTTCTCAGCTTCTCTCAAAATGAAACTGATCATTGGTATTTTGGTAAAAATGGTGGAATAGATTTTGGAAATGGTGAAGTTGAAGTTTTAGAAGATAGTAGCATGGTTACACCTGCTGGTTGTTCAAGTATTTCTGATGATGATGGTAACTTAATGTTTTACACTAATGGTCAAACGGTGTGGAACAAAAATCATCAAATAATGACAAATGGTGAAGGTTTGTCAGGTGAAATTGATGGCATCCAATCGGCAATTATCGTTCCAAAACCTAATGATAATTCAACATATTATATTTTTTACACAAGAGAAAACGTACAGATAAGTCCCATTTATTTTTTATCAGGAATTTATTATTCAGAAGTTAAGTTTAATACACAAAATCCTTTGGGTTTCTTAACCGAAAATAAGGATATTAGAATTGCAGAAGTTGCATCTACTTCTAGAATTGCCGCAATTCATCACTCAGAGAGTAATGCTATTCGAGTAGTTTGTATAACAAAACCTGATCCAGTTTTTGGATACATTATTCAAGAAGGAGAATTTATATATAGGATTTTTAATGTTACAGTAAGTGGTGTAGATCTAACACCTGTAAAGAGAGTAATAAATGAAAGTTTAGGAAAACTTGGTGCTATGAAAATTGCACCTGATGCTAGTTTCCTGGCTTTTGCTGATAGTGTTAATCAAAAAGTTTATTTTTATGAGTATGATAATGACTCCATTAATTTTCAGCTTTATTATATTTTACCGACAATTCCAGCCTTTGGAGTGTTTTTAAATCCCTACGGTATTGAGTTTTCTCAAGACTCTAAGATTTTTTATTATACTGGGGGAAATTATATTGTACAGTTTGCTTATAGAGAATTGGGAGGAATGGAACCTGTTGATTATTTTCTAATTCCTATATCAAACCCAGGTTCAATTCAATTGGCTAGAAATGGTAAAATATATGTAGCTCAAGGTGATATGGTCAGTCCAACAAGTCATATAGGAGTAATTAATAACCCAGAAATGAAAGGGTCAGAATGTAATTATAGTCCAGCTCATATTCAGTTTGAAAACGCTAGCTCAACTAAAGGATTGCCTTTATTTGTTGCATCTTATTTAAGAAGTAGAATTATTCCTTCAAAAGACAATTGTGTTGATGTAGCTTTCAGTTTTGAATTAGATGCTTACAGAGTAATTCTTTCAGTTCTTTGGGATTTTGGAGATGGAACTACATCATCTGATTTTAATCCAACACACCTTTTTAGTACTCCAGGAAAACATAAAGTAAAAGCTAGGATTGTTATGGATAATAATCAAGCGGTTACATTGTACAAAGATGTTGTAGCTTATCCGTTACCTGATTTACCGCCAAACCAAACTCTTTCTCAATGTGATACTGATGGTGATAATATTTCGGTTTTTAATCTTGAAAATATAAAAGATTTTACTGATGATATAGATTCAGATTACACATATACGTTTTATCATAATTTATCGGATGCCAACAGTGATACTAATCAAATTCAAGATTATCTTCACTATACTAATCAAACAAATCCTGAAGAAATTTTTGTAAAAATTGTTAGTTCAAACGGATGTGTAACAATAACCAATTTTTTTATTGAAAATTATCAAGCTAATACATTACCGATACGAACAATGTATGTTTGTGAAAATTCTGATGCTATTGAAAATAATTCTCAGGGACAATTCAATATAGGATTTAAAGAAACAGATATTAGAGATGAGCTAGGAATTCCAGCCGATTTCACGATAACATTCTATGCAAACTTAGTTGACGCTCAAACAAAAATTAATCCATTAGAAAGATATTTTATATCACCAACAACAATAATTTGGGTAAGAATTGAAGATGAAAGTAACAACTGTTTTGGAGTTATTCCTTTCAATGCTGTTGTTAATTCAAACATTAACCTGAATATAGATAGCAATTATACTATCTGTGATCCAAGTATGCAACCGCCAATAATTCTTGATGGAGGAAACGGAATGACCTCTTGGTTATGGGGAAATCAAGGAGGAAATATCCTTTCAACACAAAGATTTTATCAACCTATACAGCAAGGTGATTATTCAATAACAGTAACTAAACTAGAAAATGGATTAATTTGTTCGGCATCAAAACCATTTAGCGTTACAAAAGTGACGATACCTGAGTTTGTCAATATAAAAGCAAACGATGGAGAAGTTTCTCTAACTGTAAGCGGAAACAGTGTTTATGAATTTTCATTAGATGGATCAAACTATTATGGTTCAGGAAATTCATATAATTTTATTGGTGTTGGAGCGGGAATTCATACGGTTTATGTAAAAGACATCAATAATTGCGAAAAAATTATTACTACAGAAGTTTATCTGATGAACATACCAAAATTTTTCTCCCCAAATGAAGATGGAATTAACGACCATTGGAAAATTAAAGGATTGTCTAGAAAATTTTATTCAAGTGCAGAAATACTAATTTTTGATCGATATGGAACAATTTTACACAAAATGGATATGCAACAAAATCAATTTGGCTGGTCAGGAGTTAAAAATGACCGAAAGCTACCAGCTACAGATTATTGGTACACATTAACATTGGTCGATCTTCAAGGCAAACAAACAATTAAAAAAGGACATTTCAGCCTAATCAGATAAAAAAAATCAAAAGCTCTCCAATAATGAGGACTTTTTTTGGAGCGAAAGTCTAGGAAATACCAGCAAGCCATTTTCCCGCTTTCCGTTACAATCTTGCCTTAAAAAGGCAAGGATTTCCACTACAATCGGGGCTAAAGAAGAAACAAATGGAATGTTTATAAACTTTAATAAATCGACTATATAATTAAATATGATTACTCTAAATTTGCAACTACAACAACTAAATACAAATGACACGAGCGAAGCGACCGCATTTGACCGTTAAAAAACAATAACTACAACAAATGAAATACACAACACGACCACAAGCACTACTACTACTAGCTGACGGAACCATTTTTTACGGAAAATCTATTGGAATTTCAGGAAAAACTTTTGGAGAAGTTTGCTTCAATACTGGAATGACAGGCTATCAAGAAATCTTTACCGATCCATCTTATTTTGGACAAATAATGGTTGCCACCAATCCACATATCGGAAATTACGGAGTAAACGCCGAAGAAGTAGAATCAGAAAAAATCATGATTTCTGGATTAGTTTGTAAAAATTTTAGTTTCAATCACTCTCGTCCAAATTCAGAAAGTAATCTATATGACTATTTCGAAAAACAAAATCTAATCTGTATTTCTGATGTTGATACAAGAGCTTTAGTGAGTTACATTCGCGATAATGGCGCGCAAAACGCAGTTATTTGCACCGATGGAACTCCAATCGACGAATTAAAAGAATTATTGATTAAGGTTCCAGATATGAAAGGTTTGGAATTAGCTTCAAAAGTTTCGGTTACTGAACCTTACTTTTTTGGTGATGAAAATGCTACTTATAAAATCTCAGCATTGGATTTAGGTATCAAAAGAAACATTCTAAGAAATCTAGCTAAAAGAGACTGTTACATAAAAGTTTTTCCATACAACGCAACTTTTGAAGAGTTGCAATCATTCAATCCAGATGGTTATTTCTTGTCAAATGGTCCAGGCGATCCTGAGCCTTTAGAAGGTGTGATTAATGTGGCAAAGCAAATCATTAATTCTGATAAACCTGTTTTTGGCATTTGTCTTGGGCATCAAATTATTGGTTTAGCAAATGGAATTTCTACCTATAAAATGTTCAACGGTCATCGTGGAATTAACCATCCAATTATGAATGTATTGAGTGGAAAAGGTGAAATAACATCTCAAAATCACGGTTTTGCCGTAAACAGAGAAGAACTTGAAAACCATGCTGATGTAGAAATTACACATTATCATTTGAATGACAATACCGTTGCTGGAATGCGAATGAAATCGAAGTCGTGTTTCTCGGTTCAATATCATCCTGAAGCAAGTCCTGGACCACACGATTCGTCGTATCTTTTTGATGAATTTGTTACCAATATCAAAAAAGCCAAAAGTTTACAAACGGTTTAAGGTTTATCATTTAGCCCCGATTGTAGTGGAAATCCTGTCATTGCGTTTCTAATTTTTGATGAGATTGCCTCGTTCCTCGCAATGACAGATTGAAACGAAAAGCGGGAAAATGGATTGCTGAAACTAACCAAGCCATTCACTTCATAAAAACTCAAAAACACTAAAACGTTTGCGTTAATAACATTAGCGAAAATTGTGAAATTGATAAAAAAAGATAGAATATATTTGTAATTATTCTTAAAACAAACCATAAAAATCTAATATCGTAAAATATGAGCATTATTATCAAAGTACATGCAAGACAAATTTTGGATTCAAGAGGAAATCCTACCATAGAAGTTGATGTTGTAACTGAAAACGGCGTTCTTGGTCGTGCTGCTGTTCCATCTGGAGCTTCAACAGGCGAACACGAAGCAGTTGAATTGCGCGACGGCGGAAAAGCGTTTATGGGAAAAGGCGTTTTGAAAGCGGTTGAAAATGTAAATACTAAAATTGCCCCTGAATTGTTAGGAGTTTCAGTTTTTGAACAAAACCATATCGATCAATTAATGATTGAATTGGATGCTACTCCAAATAAATCAAGTCTTGGAGCAAACGCAATTTTGGGAGTTTCGCTAGCTGTTGCAAAAGCAGCCGCTAATGAGTTAGGATTGCCTTTATATCGTTATATTGGTGGAGTTTCTGCTAATACTTTGCCTGTTCCAATGATGAACATAATCAATGGTGGTTCGCATTCTGATGCGCCAATTGCGTTTCAAGAGTTTATGATTATGCCAGTAAAAGCGACTTCTTTTACACACGCAATGCAAATGGGAACGGAGATTTTTCATAATCTTAAAAAAGTTTTACACGACAGACATCTTTCTACAGCGGTTGGTGATGAAGGTGGTTTTGCACCAAACTTAGCTGGCGGAACAGAAGATGCTTTAGATACAATTAAAAAAGCGGTTGAAAACGCAGGTTATAAATTTGGAGACGAAATTATGATTGCTCTAGATTGCGCTGCTTCAGAATTTTATGTAGACGGAAAATACGATTACACAAAATTTGAAGGTGCAACTGGAAAAGTTAGAACATCAAGAGAGCAAGCTGAATACTTAGCTTCTTTAGCTGCCAATTATCCAATTATTTCTATCGAAGACGGAATGTATGAAGACGATTGGGAAGGTTGGAAATATTTGACTGAATTAATTGGAAATAAAACGCAATTAGTTGGTGACGATTTGTTTGTAACGAATGTGCAACGTTTAGCAACTGGAATTGAAAAAGGAATTGCTAACTCTATTTTAGTAAAAGTAAATCAAATTGGAACACTGACTGAAACAATTGCTGCTGTAAATATGGCACATAATGCTGGTTATACATCTGTAATGTCACACCGTTCAGGAGAAACTGAAGATAACACAATTGCTGATTTAGCGGTTGCATTGAATTGTGGACAAATAAAAACTGGTTCAGCATCGCGTTCAGATCGTATGGCAAAATACAATCAATTACTTCGTATTGAAGAAGAATTAGGAAATACAGCTTATTTTCCTGGAGTAAAAGCTTTTAAACAGAAGTAGTAAAAAGGAAAGATAAATTTATATTTATAAATAAAAAAAGGGTAAACATTTGTTTACCCTTTTATGGTTTTAAAATAACAGATAGTGATGATACTGTCATTTTTCAACCAGTATTTTAAATAAAATCAATTGTTTTAATTCTGATGTAAATTTATAATTCTTTTCTCTGCAACGTTAATTATTGAGCGCTATATAAACTATACATTCCAATAAAAGTGTTCGTTAAAAAACTCAGTTTGCCTATACTTGTACTATACAGACAAGTAGGTATTTTATTGTAAACTAGTTTTTTAGAATGTAAATTATTCATTTTTTGTTGATGATAATAAGTTATGTGTTATTCAATTTAAATTGAGGATCAAAAAAATCATTTTTGGCTTTTTTTCATTGTCCATATATTTCTAAATCATAGTATAGTAATCTTTTTTTAAGGTGAAATTACAATAGCATAACTTGTTTTAATGCCATATTTTGCTCTTTTAATTGTACATTTGCACTTTAATTTTTTGAAATGATTTTATTTTCTTGAAATTAAAAACAACTAACTAACAAACAACACTTTTTGCAAAATCAATACTATTTTGTCTATGCAACACAACGTACTTATTTTAGATTTCGGCTCGCAATACACACAACTTATTGCTCGTCGCGTTCGCGAATTAAATATATTCTGCGAAATTTTCCCTTTTAACAACTATCCATCTGATTTGTCGTCTTACAAAGCCGTTATTCTCGGCGGAAGTCCTTATTCGGTTAGATCTGAAGATGCCTTGCAAATTGATTTATCTGAAATTAGGGGTAAAATTCCATTGCTTGCTGTTTGCTATGGCGCGCAATATTTAGCTCATTTTTCTGGTGGAGAAGTTGCAGCATCTAACATTAGAGAATATGGAAGAGCTAATTTGTCTTATATTAAAGATGATGAAGATTTTCTTGATGAAGTCGCTTTGAACAGCCAAGTATGGATGAGTCATAGTGATACAATTAAAAAATTACCAACCAACGGAATTCGACTAGCTAGCACAAAAGATGTAGAAAATGCTGCGTATAAAATAGAAGGTGAAACTACCTATGCCATTCAATTTCATCCCGAAGTGTATCATTCTGTTGATGGAAAACAAATTTTAGAAAATTTTTTGGTAAAAATAGCCAAAGTAGAACAGACATTTACACCCAACGCTTTTGTTGATGATTGCGTAAGGGATTTGCGTGCAAAAGTAAAAGATGACAAAGTGGTTCTCGGACTTTCAGGTGGAGTAGACTCCACTGTAGCGGCAGTTTTATTGCACAAAGCAATTGGAAAAAATCTCTATTGTATCTTTGTTAATAATGGTTTACTACGCAAAAATGAATTTGAAAATGTATTGAACCAATACAAGGGAATGGGTTTAAATGTAAAAGGAGTTGATGCTTCTGAACGTTTTCTCTCTGCTCTTGATGGTATTGAAGAACCAGAAGCTAAACGAAAAGCCATTGGACGTGTTTTTATAGAAGTTTTTGATGATGAAGCACACCAAATCGAAGATGTAAAATGGTTAGCACAAGGAACAATTTATCCTGATGTTATTGAGTCTATTTCAGTAAAAGGACCAAGCGCAACGATTAAATCGCATCACAACGTTGGAGGATTACCAGATTATATGAAACTACAAATTGTTGAGCCATTACGAATGCTTTTCAAAGATGAAGTAAGACGTGTTGGAAAAACATTAGGGATTGACGCAGAACTTCTAGGCAGACATCCATTTCCAGGTCCAGGATTGTCTATAAGAATACTTGGAGCAATTACTCCAGAGAAAGTTAGAATCCTACAAGAAGTAGATTTTGTATTTATCGAAGGATTAAAATCACACGGATTATATGATAAAGTTTGGCAAGCTGGTGCAATTCTTTTACCTGTAAATAGCGTAGGAGTAATGGGCGATGAACGAACTTATGAAAAAGTTGTAGCATTAAGAGCTGTAGAGTCAACTGATGGAATGACAGCCGATTGGGTTCATTTGCCTTATGATTTTTTGATGAAAATCTCAAACGAAATAATTAATAAAGTGAAAGGTGTTAATAGAGTTGTTTATGATATTAGCTCAAAACCACCTGCAACCATCGAATGGGAATAGTTTTTGGAATGAATTTTGTTAAAGAATTAATTAGTAAGTTTTGTTAAAATTTATAGTTTAAATTCTTACTTTTGGTTAACATAATTGTTTATAACAAAAGACAATTATCTATGTTCATCAAAAAAAATGAATTAAATTTAACTCAAAATTAAAATAGAATGTTAATTCTAAAAAGTAAGTTCATGAAAAACAAAATTCTTTTTTCACTGCTTTTTGCTTTGTTGAGTATTTCAGTAACTACTGCAGCCAAACAAGAAAAATATATAAAGCACACTGTTGAAAAAGGCGATACAGTAAATATTTTAGCTCAAAAATATAACGTAACACCGTATGATATTTTTAGGTTAAATCCGGATTCTCAAAACGGTATACAACTGAATACGGTTTTGTTAATTCCGCCATCAACTGTTGTTTCATCAACTGGAGTTCCAAAAATTACTCCAGCAGTTTCTAAGCAAACCACGCATTTGGTTCAGCCAAAAGAAACATTATTTAGTTTGTCTAGAAAATACAATGTTCCTGTTGATGTTATCAAAAATGCTAACGTGGAATTGTTAAAAGATGGTTTGAAAATTGGTCAAAATGTAGTTATTCCTGCTTCAGGCATTTTAAGTCAAGAAACATATGAAAAACCACCTGTTGAAAAACCAATTTCCAAACCAATAGAAATAACTAAATCTACTGTAAAATCGGAACCAAAAGAAGTTGTAAAACCAACTAACTCTGATGAAAATACAATTTATCACACCGTAGAACCAAAAGAAACTAAGTTTGGAATTTCAAAAAAATATGGAATTACCATTGAAGCATTAGAAAAATTAAATCCTCAAATTGTTTCAGGTTTGCCAATAGGAGCGAAACTTCTAATTTCTGGTAAAAGAAATAATACAGTAGTTGAAAAACCAATTGTTTCAAAATCAGAACCAATAAAAGAAACGGTTTCTACAAAAAAATATCTCCAAGAGTATGTTGTTCGTTCCCAAGAAACGATTTATAGTATTTCTAAAGATAATGGAATCTCTGAACAAGAACTGATTAATTTGAATCCTGAACTGAAGAAAGGAGTAAAACTAGGAATGATACTTCGTGTTCCAATGTCAAATAAATCAGAAGATAAGTCAGTTAAAAGCTTGCCGAAAATAACTAGTTTGTCTAAAAATTTCAATAGCAATGAAAAGAAACAACTCGTAATGTTGTTGCCCTTTAATCTTTCTAAAATTGAAAGTGATACTGTAAATTCTACTCAAGCAAGATTGAAAAAAGATAAATTTCTAAACATGACTTTAGATTTTTATTCTGGAGCATTGATGGCAATTGATTCTGCAAAAACGTTAGGAATGAATTTTGATATCCAAATTCATGACTCACAAGAGACAAAAAATTCTTCAAGCGTTGCAACAATCATCCAGCAAAATAAATTGGAAAAAACCGATGCAATTATTGGTCCATTTTATCAAAGTAATGTAGAAAAATTGGCTGAGCTTTTAGAGGGTTATAATACGCCTGTAATTTCTCCAATGTCCAATCAAGTTGGTAAAAGTTATAAAAATTTATATCAAGCAATGCCAAGTTCAGAACAATTAAAATCGTCAATATTTGATTTTATGCGGACTAAAAATGGAAATATTGTTGCCATTGTAGATTCTAAAAAAGCAAGTATTTCGCAATATTTAATTGATAGACAAAAAGATGTGAAATTAGTTGGACTTACTGAAAAAGGAACATTGGTTTCCGATAGCTTGTTTGTGAAATTGGATAAAGATAAAATGAATTACATTATTTTATCATCTGAACGAACAGGAATGATTTTAGGTGCGACTAACGCCATGATTAGTGCTCAACGAAATTATCAAGTGCAAATGGTCATTATTGAAGAAAATGAAACATTAGATTTTGAAGAAATTCCACTAAATCGATTAGCAAAATTAAAGATGATGTATCCTTCGCTATCAAAACCGAACGAAACACCAGAAGCTGTTCAATTCGATATGAAGTATAAAAAAATAAATAAGGTTTTGCCTAACCAATTCGCCATAAGAGGTTTTGATGTGACTTTTGATACTTTAATGCGATTGTCACAAGAAAAATCATTTGAAGAAACAATTCAAAGTTCGGCTTCAGAACAAATAGAAAATAAATTTGATTACATTTCTAATTCAGACTCGGGTTATACTAATAAAGGCGTTTACATTCTTCAGTATGAAGAAGATTTATCAATTACAGAAGCAAAATAATGGCAACATCTAAAATAACGTATCAAGGAGAACTCAGAACAACTTGTATTCACCTTCAATCGGGAACTGAAATTCTAACTGATGCACCAACAGATAATCACGGAAAAGGAGAAGCATTTTCCCCAACCGATTTAGTTGCCACAGCATTAGGAAGTTGTATGGTTTCTATAATGGCGATAAAAACAAGAGACTTAGATTTAGAACTAAAAGATTCAACGCTTGAAGTGACTAAAATCATGCAAGCTGAACCTAGAAAAATTGCAAAAATTGTAGTTGTTTTAAACATGTCAATCGCTACTTCAGATAAAAATAAAACTATTCTTGAAAGAGCAGCAATGACTTGTCCTGTTTTGTTGAGTTTGCATCCAGATATCGAAAAGGAAGTTACTATTAATTGGAAATGATTTAGAAAATAGAATATAGAGAATCGTAACAGGAAATCTTTTTTCTTTTCTCTCTGCTCTTTTCTCTTTAAAAAAATGGACGACCAACAAAAATCACTCATCAAACTCGCGCATACCAAAATGCCTTATGGCAAATATGAAGGCAAATATCTCATCGATTTACCAGAATATTATTTGGTTTGGTTGCACAACAATCGACTTCCAAAAGGGCAACTCGGCGAACAACTCAAACTCGTTTATGAACTTAAACTAAATGGTTTGGAAGATCTTATTCGCAATATTAAAAAGCAATATCCTAAGTCACATTAGTAGATTTTCAGATTAAAAGATTTACTGATTTTTATAACAATCCAACAATCTATTCGTCTAAAAATCCATTTTAAATTCTTATTTTTGCACCGATTTTTACAACAACACAACTACAACAAACAACAAAATGAATCAAACGAAATACATTTTTGTTACTGGTGGTGTGACTTCTTCCTTAGGAAAAGGAATTATCGCAGCATCGTTAGCAAAATTATTACAAGCTCGCGGTTACAGGACAACCATTCAAAAATTTGATCCTTACATCAATGTTGATCCTGGAACTTTAAATCCCTATGAACACGGCGAATGTTTCGTAACCGATGATGGTGCAGAAACCGATTTGGATTTAGGTCATTATGAGCGTTTTTTAAATGTGCCAACTTCACAAGCCAATAACGTAACTACAGGAAGAGTTTATCTTTCGGTTATTGAAAAAGAACGAAGAGGCGAATTTCTTGGAAAGACTGTTCAAGTTGTTCCTCATATTACTAACGAAATTAAGGAAAGAATGCAATTGCTTGGAAAATCTGGCGATTTTGACATTGTAATTACTGAAATTGGTGGAACGGTTGGAGATATCGAATCGTTGCCTTATATCGAATCGGTTCGTCAATTAGTATGGGAATTAGGCGAAAATAATGGAATTGTTATCCATTTGACGTTGGTTCCATATCTTTCGGCGGCAGGCGAATTGAAAACAAAACCAACACAACATTCCGTAAAAACATTAATGGAAAGTGGAATCAAAGCTGATATTTTAGTTTGTAGAACCGAACATGAATTATCAGATGATTTACGTCAAAAATTGGCGTTGTTTTGTAATGTTAAACGAGAAGCAGTAATTCAATCCATTGATGCTTCTACGATTTATGAAGTGCCTAACTTGATGCTAGAGGAAGGTTTGGATATTGTAGCATTAAAAAAACTAAACTTACCAAAAAAAGCAGCTCCCGATTTAAAAAATTGGAATACTTTTCTTCATCGATTAAAGCATCCAAAACAAACGGTTAATGTTGGTTTGGTTGGAAAATACGTTGAGCTACAAGATTCATATAAATCTATTCTAGAAGCATTTATTCATGCTGGCGCAGCCAATCAGACAAAAGTCAATGTAGTTTCTATTCACTCGGAATATTTAGATGCCAATTCGGCAGAAGAACAACTGAAAAATCTTGATGGCATATTAGTTGCTCCCGGATTTGGAGGTCGTGGAATTGAAGGAAAAATTGATACGGTTCGTTATGCTCGTGAAAATAATATTCCATTTTTTGGAATTTGTCTTGGGATGCAAATGTCTGTAATTGAATACGCAAGAAATGTTGTAAAACTCAAAGATGCCAATTCAACCGAAATGAATGAAGAGACAACGTTTCCTGTAATTTCTATAATGGAAGAACAAAAAAATATTACAGACAAAGGCGGAACGATGCGTCTTGGCTCTTGGAAATGTGATCTAAAAGACGGAAGTTTGGCAAATAAAATTTATGGTAAAACACAAATTGAAGAGCGTCATCGTCATCGTTATGAATACAATAATAAGTATAGAGAACAATTAGAAAATGCCGGATTAATAGCCTCTGGAGTAAACCCAGAAACAGGTTTGGTAGAAATCATAGAGCTAGAAAATCATCCGTTTTTTATCGGAGTTCAATACCATCCAGAATATAAAAGTACAGTTGCAAATCCACATCCAATTTTTGTTAGCTTTGTGGCCGCAATGGTTAAAAATAAAAAATAATGTTGCTTAAAGCTTATTGCTTATAGCTCAAATAGATACTAATGGAAAAAAAGAAATTTGATTTAAATTCAGTTATTGGTTTTGCTTTAATTTTTGGAATTATCCTATGGATGATGTACAATAACAGCGAATCAGAACTAAAAGAGCAACAAGAAAAAGCAAAGCAAGAGAAAATAGATAAAGCCAATAAGAAAAAAGAAGTTGCAACGAAAGAAGTTCTTTCTGCAGTTACAGATACTACAGTTAGCGATACAGTAAAACTCCAAAAATTAGCTGGTGCTTTGGGAAGTTTTGCTTATTCTGCAACATTACCTTCGGCAAAAGAGAGTTTTACAACTATAGAAAATAATCTTGTAAAGTTGACTATTGCGAACAAAGGTGGATATATTTCTGAGGCAATTTTAAAAGATTATAAAAAATTCGAAAAAAATTCTGGACAATTAGTTGAGTTGATTAAAAACAATAACGCTAATTTTAATCTTGAACTTCAAACAAAAGACAATCGAGTTCTAAATACAAAAGACTTATTCTTTGAGCCAACCGTAACTAAAAATGGGGAAGATCAAATTCTTTCTATGAAGTTAAAAGCTGGTCCTAATGAATTTTTAGAATACAAATATGTTCTAAAAGCTAAAGACTACATGCTTGATTTTGATGTTCGCTCACAAGGTTTGAGCAAAGTTTTGAATACATCGAAAAATGCCGATTTACAGTGGGATTTAAAAACGTATCGCAACGAGAAAAGCATATCTTATGAAAACCGTTATGCTGAATTGTATTATGAAAATGATGGAAAAGTTGACTATGCAGGATTAGGAAAACAAGAAGATGAAACGTTAGAAAAAGCCACTTTTATTGCATACAAACAACACTTTTTCAGTTCAATTTTATTGTCACAAACGCCAATTGAAAACGTAAAAGTAAGCTCAACTGATTTAGTTAACGATGCTAAAATTGATACGGTTTTTACGAAGCAATTTAAAACAACATTGCCATTAGCTTTTAAAAATGGTGAGTTAGATTATAAAATGAATTGGTATATCGGTCCAACGGATTACAAAATTCTAAATACTTATGACAAAAATATCGAAGACATTGTTCCATTAGGTTGGGGAGTTTTTGGTTGGATAAATAAATTAATTTTTATTCCATTATTTGGTTTCCTAAGTACATTCATGGGATTAGGAATTGCCATTATAATCTTTACGATTATTATAAAAATTGCCATGTCACCAATTACATTCAAATCGTTTTTGTCACAAGCAAAAATGAAAGTATTGCGACCTGAAATTATGGAACTTGGAGAAAAATTCGCAAAAGATCCAATGAAGAAACAACAAGAAACAATGAAGCTGTATAACAAAGCTGGTGTAAATCCTATGGCTGGTTGTATTCCTGCGTTGATTCAGTTGCCTTTTATGTATGCTTCCTTTCAGTTTTTCCCTTCGGCAATCGAATTAAGACAAAAAGGTTTCCTTTGGGCTGACGACTTATCTTCATTTGACCAAGTTGCAAAATTGCCATTCAATATTCCATTATATGGTGATCATGTTAGTTTGTTCCCAATTCTTGCTGCCATTGCTATTTTCTTTTATATGAAAATGACTTCTGGCGATCAAGTAATGGCACAACCAGCGCAAGAAGGAATGCCAGATATGGCAAAAATCATGAAAATTATGATTTATGTTTCGCCTGTAATGATGTTGATATTTTTCAACAGTTATGGATCTGGATTGAGTTTGTATAACTTTATTTCTAACTTAATTACCATCGGAATTATGTTAGTTATCAAAAAATATTTTATCAATAGCGATAAAATTCATGCTCAAATTCAAGAGAATAAAACCAAACCAAAAACCGAAAGCAAATTCCAAAAGAAGATGAGAGAAATGATGGAACAAGCTGAAGAGCAAAAGAAATTGAATAAAAAGAAATAAAATTACTTTCTAAATACAAAACGCTGTTTAAAAATATTATCTTTAAACAGCGTTTTTTTATACATTATAGTTATGAGAGTTTTAATTATCGGTTACGGAAACATGGGGAAAACCTATGCTAATAGTTTTATAAGTTCACGATTTATAAAACCAGAAGACATTTTTGTTTTATTACGAAGTGAGACCAATTTTTTTATTGAAAGTCAAATTCCAAGAGCTAATTTTTCAAATAGCTTTTATGAAATAATTGGTGATTTTGATATTGTTATTCTAGCTGTTAAACCTCAAGATTTTGATGCTTTAGCACAGACGATAAAACCATTTTTAAAACAAAATCAAATTTTATTCTCCGTAATGGCTGGAATAACCTTGAATAGTTTAGAAGAGCAATTAGCTTGTTCAAAAATTGTTCGTTCTATGCCTAATATTCCAACCCAAATCGGAATGGGAATGACCGTCTTTACAGCTTCGGCAAATGTGGATAGAAAAGAATTATTCATCATCCAAAACTTAATAAACACGACAGGAAAATCGGTTTATGTAGAAAATGAAAAACTAATTGATGCTGCTACAGCCATTTCAGGAAGTGGACCAGCTTATGTTTTCTATTTTATGCAATCGATGATAAAAGCGGCTGTTGATTTGGGTTTCAACGAATCGGAAGCCGAGCTACTAGTCAATCAAACGTTTATGGGTTCAGTAGCTATTCAAAATAGTTATTCGTTATCCAATGAAGAATGGATTAAAAAAGTGGCTTCCAAAGGCGGAACAACCGAAAGTGCTCTACAAGTTTTTGAAAAAGGAATGCTTCAAGATGTCATTGTAAACGCAGTAAAAGCGGCAAACAATAGAGCTATTGAATTAGGTAAATAAAAAAAGCGCAACTCTTTCAAGTTACGCTTTAGGCTTTTCATAGCAATTTTTAATTAGTTGAAAGCTGGTATTAGTACACCATCAACTGCATGTATTATTCCATTAGAACACTGTACATCTTTTACAATAATTGTCTTGTTTGTAGCGGAAGCATCATCAATTGAAACTCCAGTAATTGAAAATGAATTACCAGTAAATAGAGTGCCAATTTGACCAGTTGGAATTGCATTTGAAAGCACGTTAACGCCGCCAACTACATGGTACTTTAATAAATTAGTTTTGTTATCCGATGTTAATGAACCATAAACACCTTCAACAGCTGGTGTAAATGCACTGTTTATAGGGGCAAAAACAGTAAACGGTGAACTAACAGTACCGTCTAGAGTTGGTACTAATCCTTGCGCTGATAAAAGACCTACTAAATCCGTGAAATTATCATTTGCTAAAGCGTGATCTACAATTGTTGGTAATGTAATAACTTCATCTACTAAATGAATTACTCCATTAGAAGCAATGATATTAAAAGTTGTACCGTTTGTGGTTGTAATTACGCTTGAACTACCGTTAAGAGTAACTCCGCCTGTTGTGTCTACAAACATACTTAATGTATTTGTTGCAGAAGCTGCACCTTTTCCTAGAGTTTTGATATAAGAGTCATCGGTTAGGCCTGAAGATTGTACTGCTCCACTCACAACATGATTAAGTAATAATTCTCTAAGAGCAGGAATTTCAGCATCAGTTAAATCATCTATTGCAGCAGCAGTATAACCAGCATCGATGAAGGCTTGGTTTGTTGGAGCAAATACAGTAAATGGTCCTGCTGTTTGTAAATCATCTGCTAATCCAGCTTTGGTTAAGGCTTTAACCAATAAAGATAAATCAGGTGTTCTTAATGCAAGGCCAGTTACAGTATTGTCGACTGGAGTTGAATTGTTGTCATCATCTGAACATGAGAACATTGTTAAAGCGATAGTCGCAATAGCCATTTTTTTGATTAAATTTTTCATAGTTTTTTTGTTTTAATGTTTTTTCAAAAGTATAAAATTTTGTTTAACAAAAAACACCTAATCTTAAACAAAGTAAACATTTATTAAAAATTTAACATTTTTGTTTAACTGTATATCAGTGCTTTATGTTTTTTATACTTGAATTTATTGGTGTTTGATTTTTTAGGGCTTGAATTTTGCTTAAACAAAAAAAGACTAAATTTTATATTTTGTTTAAAATACTAATTACATGTTTTTTGCGTTATGATTAATGAACTATTTTTGTCACTCTTAAATTTAAAACTATGAAATACTTTTTTGTCTTCTTCTTATTGACATCATCATTATTTTCACAAGAATATAATAAACTTGATTCCGACGGAAAAAAACATGGTCTTTGGAAAGGTGTTCACGAAGAATCGCAAAGACCTAGATATGAAGGAACTTTTAATCACGGTAAAGAAGTTGGAGTATTTAAATATTTTGATGATACCAAAGCTGGAACTGTTATCGCTATAAGAGAGTTTAATGCCAAAGACAATTCGTGTTATGTGATTTTCTACAATCAGCAAAGTATGAAAGTAAGCGAAGGAAAGGTAGTTGATAAGAAATTTGAAGGCGAATGGAAATACTATCATTTTAACTCACCTGAAATAATGACGTTAGAGTTCTATAAAAATGGTAAGCTAGAAGGTGTTAGAAAAGTATATTATAGAAATGGAGTAATTGCAGAAGAAACTACTTATGTCAATGGTGAAAAAAATGGTTCATATAAAAGTTATGCAGAAAACGGAGTTGTTCTTGAAGAAAGTAGCTATAAAAATGGGCAATATGAAGGCAAAGCTATTTTTAGAAACGGAACAAATAATGTAGTTTCTGAAGGGATTTTTAAAAATGGTAAAAAAGTTGGGATTTGGAAAGTTGCTGATAAAAATGGAGAACTGAAAGATGTCAACATGAACAAACAAGGCAAGA
The DNA here is from genome assembly GCF_004362665.1 of Flavobacterium dankookense. Classification (GTDB taxonomy): domain Bacteria; phylum Bacteroidota; class Bacteroidia; order Flavobacteriales; family Flavobacteriaceae; genus Flavobacterium; species Flavobacterium dankookense. Next base: position 137,494 of record NZ_SNXR01000017.1, read on the forward strand.
AATTCCAAAAAAGAGTTAAACCTTTAGACAAAACCCAAAATTAGCGTAATTTTGCATCTCCTTTGATCGTAGGTCAAAGGGAAAGAAATTAATTTTTTTGGTGTAAAATGAAACGAGTTGTTGTTGGACTTTCTGGAGGTGTTGATTCGAGTGTTGCTGCTTATCTTTTAAAAGAACAAGGCTATGAAGTCATAGGTCTTTTTATGAAAAATTGGCACGATGATTCGGTAACTATTTCTAACGAATGTCCTTGGCTCGAAGACAGTAACGATGCTTTATTGGTTGCCGAAAAATTAGGTATTCCATTTCAAACAGTCGATTTAAGCGAGCAATACAAAGAAAAGATCGTGGACTATATGTTCAGCGAATATGAAAAAGGAAGAACTCCAAATCCTGATGTATTGTGCAATCGCGAGATAAAATTTGATGTTTTCATGAAAATCGCTTTAAGTCTTGGTGCAGATTTCGTCGCAACAGGTCATTATTGCCGAAAAGGAACAATCGAAAAAGACGGAAACGATGTATATCAATTGCTAGCCGGAATTGACGGAAACAAAGATCAATCGTATTTTTTATGTCAATTATCGCAAGAACAACTTTCTAAAGCCTTGTTTCCAATTGGTGAATTGACCAAACCTCAAGTTCGTGAAATTGCTTCTAAATTAGATTTAATTACTGCCGAAAAACGCGATTCTCAAGGATTGTGTTTCATTGGAAAAGTTCGTTTACCTGAGTTTTTACAACAGCAATTGCAACCTAAAGAAGGTTTGATTTATGAAATAAATGCTGACAATACTATTTATAATCAAGAAGTTCCGCTGTTTAATTCACTCGAAGAAAAATTGGCTTTCGAAGCAAATGGAATTTCTTATTTACCAGAAAACGGAAAAGTAGTAGGAAAACACCAAGGTGCGCATTATTTTACCATTGGACAACGAAAAGGACTGAATGTTGGCGGAACAAAAGAAGCACTTTTTATCATTGCAACTGATGTAAAATCGAATATTATTTATACTGGACAAGGAGCAAATCATCCTGGATTATTCAAAAAAACATTAAAAGTTTTACCATCTGAAATTCATTGGATTAGAGAAGATTTAGCGCTCAAAAATGGAGAAACTCTCGAAGTAATGGCGCGAATTCGTTACCGACAAGAATTGCAAAAAGCAACATTGCATCATTTTGAAAGTGGATTGTATGTTTCATTTGAAAAACCGCAATCAGCTATTACAGAAGGACAGTTTGTGGCATGGAATATTGGTGACGAATTAGTTGGTTCAGGAGTAATTTCGTAATTTAGTGCTTTCAAAAACGAAAGCTATGAAAAAAATCGTTTTAATTCTTCTGATTTTCTTATCACAAAACATGTTTTCTCAAGAAGATGCTTGGGTTTATTTTATTGATAAACCCAATGCGCAATTCTATTTTGACAATCCGTTAGAAATGCTTTCGCAAAGAGCATTAGACAGAAGAGCAAATCAAAATATTGATTTAGATATAAAAGATATTCCAATTCATCAAGACTATGTTGATGAAATAACTGCTTCAGAAGGAATTGAAGTAAAAGCTAGATCAAAATGGTTTAACGCAGTTCATGTTCGTGGTTCGATTTCCGCTATTGAAGCATTGGCGAATTTAGTATTTGTTGACACTATTCAATTTGCTGATAGAAGTTTAAATCAATCCAATAGAAAATCAAATGCCAAAAAAGTTAGAGCAGTAAATAAACAATTGGATGCGCAAGAGAATTTTGTTTACGGAAATTCATCGAATCAAATTGAAATGCTTAATGGACATTTACTTCACCAACAGGATTATACCGGAACAGGTAAGATTATAGCTGTTATGGATTCGGGTTTTCCAAATGTAAATACGGCTTCATCGTTTCAAAGGTTGCGAGATAACAATCAAATTCTTGGTGGATATAATTTTGTTGATAGAAATAATGATTTTTATACAAGAAATCAACACGGAACTTTGGTATTTTCATTAATTGCAGGTTTTGTTGAAAATGAATTGGTTGGAACTGCGCCAAACGCAAATTATTACCTATTTATAACCGAAGATGTAGCTACTGAAAATCCGGTTGAAGAAAGTTATTGGGTAGAAGCTGCTGAGGTTGCGGACAGTCTTGGAGTTGATGTTATTAACACGTCTTTGGGTTATTACACTTATGATAATCCGAATTATAGTTATACTTATAATGATATGAATGGAAACACTTCATTTATATCAAAAGGAACTGATATAGCTTTTAGTCGTGGGATGATTTGTGTTACTAGTGCAGGAAATTCAGGAAATGGTGCAAATCCAAATATTTCTGTTCCAGCTGATGCTGCTAATTCATTTACAATAGGTTCTGTAAAATTTGATGAAAGTTATTCTTCATTTAGTTCTATCGGACCAACATTTGATGGAAGAATAAAACCGGATGTTATGGCTCAAGGGCAAAATCCATTTTATTCAAATACAGCAGGAGTTGTAACTAATTCATCAAGCGGGACTTCGTTTTCTTCGCCAATAATGGCTGGAATGATTGCTAGTTTTTGGCAAGCTATTCCTTGGGCAACTAATCAGCAAATAGTAGATTTTGTTCGTCAGTCGGCAGATAGATTTTCAGCTCCAACACCACAATTTGGTTATGGAATTCCAGATTTTCAATTGGCTTTAGATATTGCACAACTTTCAATTGGAGAAAATAGTCAAAGTCATTTTTCGTTGTATCCAAATCCGATGGAAGACCAGTTAAATATTCTACTTTCAACCGATTCTGAGGAAATAAAGTTTCAACTTTTTAATACGCTAAGTCAAAAAGTAATAGATACTTTCATAAATAGTACCAACAATTCAATTTCCACATCCGAATTACAAAATGGAATTTATTTCTATAGAATTGAACATAAAAACACCATTCAAACAGGTAAAATAATTAAGATTTAATGAATAGGATTACGCAACTTTTCAATATAAAATATCCAATAATTCAAGGCGGAATGATTTGGAATAGTGGTTACAAGTTAGCTAGCGCAGTAAGTAATGCTGGTGGTTTAGGATTAATTGGTGCAGGTTCAATGTATCCTGATGTTTTGAGAGAACACATCCAAAAATGCAAAAAAGCTACTGATAAACCATTTGGTGTGAATGTTCCAATGTTGTATCCAAATATTGAGGAAATCATCCAAATTATTATTGATGAAGGAGTAAAAATTGTGTTTACATCTGCTGGAAATCCAAAAATTTGGACAGATCATTTAAAATCTCACGGAATTACGGTTGTTCATGTGGTTAGTAGTTCAAAGTTTGCATCAAAAGCAGAAGAAGCAGGAGTTGATGCTGTTGTTGCAGAAGGTTTCGAAGCTGGCGGACACAATGGAAGAGAAGAAACAACCACTTTTACTTTAATTCCAATGGTAAAAGAACAAATTTCAATTCCATTAATAGCTGCGGGAGGAATTGCAACAGGAAAAGGAATGTTGGCAGCTATGGTTCTTGGTGCTGATGGAGTTCAAATGGGTTCACGATTTGTAGCTTCTGTGGAAAGTTCGGCGCATGATAATTTCAAGCAAACCGTTATCGAGACTAAAGAAGGTGACACGCAATTAACATTGAAAGAATTGGCACCAGTTCGATTAATAAAGAATAAATTTTATAATGATGTGCAAGAATTATATTCAAAATGTCCGTCAAAAGAAGATTTGGAAACTTTACTTGGAAAAAGACGTGCAAAAAGAGGAATGTTTGAAGGAGATTTGGTTGAAGGTGAACTAGAGATTGGACAAATTGCCGGATTAATTCATGAAATAAAATCAGTAGAAGAAATAATCAAGAGCGTAATGATTGAATTTGAAGAAGCAAAAAGTAAAATTCAGAATTTATAAGTTATTTTATTAATAATTGTAATTGTTAGCGAGAGATTTACGTCATAACTTGTTAACAATTTTTTATTTTTTGACTGTATGTTAAATTATTAATAACTGATTTTTTTAAACTGTTTTTTTTATAACTAATTATTTATCAATTAAATGAAATCAATTTCGAGGAATTTATAGTTGTTAATAATGTTGATTATTTTGTTTATAACAATTTAATAACTCAAATTCTGCGTGAAAAATTCTGTGTAATATAGTTGTGACAATTTTTACTTTGGTGAAATCTATAATTTAGTGTCATTTTGATTATTTCTAAATGAGCTTTTGCAAAAGTTTTCAATCATGAAGAGTTGTTTAACTTTTAGCCCATGAGAATTTTTACAATAAAAAAGCATTTTTTTTCAATTATCATTCTATTTGCTTTCCTTATAGGAAGTTCAACTCATGTTGTAGCTCAATGTCCAACGATTATCAATACTAATCAATCCTTTTGTGATGTTCAATCGCCTACTGTTGCCAGTTTACAAGCTACAGATAATGGTGGAGGAATTCGATGGTATGCAACTGCGAATTCTACAACAGCACTTTCTAATGCTACAATTTTAGCTAATGGTGAAGATTACTTTGCTGATGATGCAACAGGAACTTGTGGTGTTAGACAAAGTGTAACGGTTACTATTTATTCGGCGCCAACTGGAGCTAACTTTCAAGGTGTTTGTGTTACGAGTTTAACTCAAGCAACAATACTAAATCCACAATTTTCGATTACTGGTGTTGGTTTAAAATGGTACACTGTTCCTTTTGGTGGAATTGCAATTTCAAATTCAACAATTTTAAACGATAATACAATTTATTATATAAGTCAAACTAATCCTGATACAGGTTGTGAAACTTCACGATTATCGGTGTTTGTGAATGTTGGATTGGTTCCAGTGCCAACAGGTGATGCTGTTCAAGAATTTTGTAATGATTCTGGAAATCCGCCAACTATTGCAGATTTAGTTGCGTCTGGAAATAATAATTGGTATTTAACATCCGATTTTGGAATTCCACTTGATCCTTCAACGCCATTGGTAAACGGTCAATTTTATTATGCAACAACGGTCGATCCACCATGTGAAAGCGATGATAGATTGGAGGTTTTGGTAAATATATATGAACCAAATGATGCAGGAAATGACGGTTCAAGGAGTATTTGTTCCAATCAAGTAACGACAACACCTTTATTTAATTTATATGATTTGCTTGGAGGAACACCTGATAATACAGGGGTTTGGTCTGGTCCAATTGTTACTACAAACGGATTTCAAGGTACTTTAGATGTTTCTTCAATGACCGAAGTTGGAAGTCCATATATTTTTACATATACCGTTTCATCAGCTTTGTGTGTAACAGATACATCCACTGTAACGATTACAATTTTACCATTACCAACGGCAAGTGTAACGGCCAATCCAAGTACTATTTGTGAAAACGGAACTACGACTTTAACGTTTACAGGAACACCAAATGCTACAGTAACGTATAACATCAATGGTGAAGCAAACCAAACAATAACCTTAAACGCAGCAGGAACAGCTACGATAGTAGTAAGTCCAACAGCAACAGGAACTATCAGTATAGTAAGTGTAGCAAGTTCAGGAACACCAAGTTGTATAAATCCACAAACGAGTAGTATTCCAATCACGGTTTTACCCTTACCAACGGCAAGTGTAACGGCCAATCCAACAACGATTTGTCAAAACGGAACTACGACTTTAACGTTTACAGGAACACCAAATGCAACAGTAACGTACAACATCAATGGTGGAGCAAACCAAACAATAACCTTAAACGCAGCAGGAACAGCTACGATAGTAGTAAGTCCAACGGCAACAGGAACAATCAATATAGTAAGTGTAGCCAGTTCCGGAACACCAAGTTGTATTAATCCACAAACGAGTAGCATTCCAATCACAGTTTTACCCTTACCAACAGCAAGTGTAACGGCCAATCCAACAACGATTTGTCAAAACGGAACCACGACTTTAACCTTTACTGGAACACCAAATGCTACGGTAACGTACAACATCAATGGAGGAACCAACCAAACAATAACACTAAACGCAGCAGGAACAGCCACAATATCAGTAAGTCCAACAGCAACAGGAACAATCAATATAGTAAGTGTAGCTAGTTCAGGAACACCAAGTTGTATAAATCCACAAACGAGTAGTATTCCAATCACGGTTTTACCCTTACCAACGGCAAGTGTAACGGCCAATCCAACAACGATTTGTCAAAACGGAACTACGACTTTAACGTTTACAGGAACACCAAATGCAACAGTAACGTACAACATCAATGGAGGAACCAACCAAACAATAACACTAAACGCAGCAGGAACAGCCACAATATCAGTAAGTCCAACCACAACAGGAACAATCAATATAGTAAGCGTAGCGAGTTCAGGAACACCAAGTTGTATCAATCCACAAACGAGTAGTATTCCAATCACAGTTTTACCCTTACCAACGGCAAGTGTAACGGCCAATCCAACAACGATTTGTCAAAACGGAACTACGACATTAACCTTTACAGGAACACCAAATGCAACAGTAACGTACAACATCAATGGTGGAACTAACCAAACGATAACACTAAACGCATCAGGAACAGCCACAATATTAGTAAGTCCAACCACAACAGGAACAATCAATATAGTAAGTGTAGCCAGTTCAGGAACACCAAGTTGTATCAATCCACAAACGAGTAGTATTCCAATCACAGTTTTACCCTTACCAACGGCAAGTGTAACGGCCAATCCAAGTACTATTTGTGAAAACGGAACAACGACATTAACCTTTACAGGAACACCAAATTCAACAGTAACGTACAACATCAATGGTGGAACCAACCAAACAATAACACTAAACGCAGCAGGAACAGCCACAATATCAGTAAGTCCAACGGCAACAGGAACAATCAATATAGTAAGTGTAGCAAGTTCAGGAACACCAAGTTGTATCAATCCACAAACGAGTAGCATTCCAATCACAGTTTTACCCTTACCAACAGCAAGTGTAACGGCCAATCCAACAACGATTTGTCAAAACGGAACAACGACATTAACTTTTACAGGAACACCAAATGCTACGGTAACTTACAATATCAATGGTGGAACCAACCAAACGATAACATTAAACGCAGCAGGAACAGCTACGATAGTAGTAAGTCCAACAGCAACAGGAACTATCAATATAGTAAGCGTAGCAAGTTCAGGTAATCCAAGTTG
>NZ_SNXR01000018.1 GCF_004362665.1 Flavobacterium dankookense
ATTCTATATCGCTATTCTTTCGTTTAGCGGGTGCAAAAGTAAGCATTTCTTTTTACCAAACAAGCTTTTTTGAAAATATTTTTTAAAATTATTTTTAATAATCTCCTGTCAGTAAAAATATCAATGAACTCCCTATTGCGGGGTGCAAATATAAAAACTATTTATCCCCTAATCCAAATATTTTTTAACCTTTTTTTTGCCTTTTTCTTAAGTGGTTGATATACCATCAAATATATGCGCGATTTCTCCCAAACAGTAATAAAGAAACTCCATTAGCCCCGATGGAAATGTAAATCCTTTTTGTTTTTATTAACTAAAGACCTCTTTCTGGCATTCATTACCAAAAAAAAAAAAAAAAGATTGAAGTGGACAGCGGGAATGTTGTCAAATAATAATACCTAATGTTTCGCTCTTTATTTTACTATATTATTGGACGCATGTATTGTGAGTGTTTTGCTAATCTCCTATATTTGCAATCCATAAAAATTAAGGAATGATAAAGATTACTCTACCTGACGGTTCGGTTAAGGAGCTCGTAAATGGTTCGACTCCAATGGATGTTGCAAAAAGCATCAGTGAAGGATTAGCAAGAAACGTGATTTCGGCTGCTTTTAATAGTACAACTATAGAAACTTCGACGGAATTGACGACCGACGGTTCACTCATATTATATACATGGAATGATAAAGAGGGTAAAAAAGCTTTTTGGCATTCTACCTCTCACGTTATGGCTCAAGTTTTGGAAGAAAAATACAATGGTATTAAATTGACTCTTGGACCTGCAATTGATAATGGGTTTTATTATGATGTGGATTTTGGAGACAATAAAATAACTGATGCTGACTTTAAAGCTATCGAAGATAGAGTTTTGGAAATTTCTAGAGAGAAACATGAATTTAAGATGCGTGCTGTTTCAAAAGCAGAAGCATTAGCTACTTATAAAGATAACGAATACAAGACTGAATTAATATCAAATTTAGAAGATGGTACAATTACGTTTTGTGATCATGCTAACTTCTTTGACTTGTGTCGTGGTGGACATATACCTAATACAGGTATTATTAAAGCAATGAAAATCATGAGCGTTGCTGGTGCTTATTGGCGTGGTGACGAGAAAAACAAACAATTGACTCGTGTTTATGGAATTTCCTTTCCTAAACAAAAGGATTTGACTGATTATCTTGAACTATTAGAAGAAGCCAAACGAAGAGATCATAGAAAACTTGGAAAAGAATTAGATTTATTTGCTTTTTCACAAAAAGTTGGTCAAGGTTTGCCTTTATGGTTACCAAAAGGTGCTGCATTGCGCGACAGATTGGAGCAATTTTTGAAAAAAGCTCAAAAGAAAGCAGGTTACGAGCAAGTTGTTACACCACATATTGGACAGAAAGAACTTTATGTAACATCTGGACATTATGCAAAGTATGGTGCTGATAGTTTCCAGCCAATAACAACTCCAGCTGAAGGTGAAGAGTTTTTGTTGAAGCCGATGAATTGCCCGCATCACTGCGAAATTTACAACACAAAACCTTGGTCTTACAAAGATTTACCAAAACGTTATGCTGAATTTGGAACTGTTTACAGATACGAACAATCGGGAGAATTACACGGTTTAACTCGTGTTCGTGGATTTACTCAAGATGATGCTCATATTTTTTGTACGCCAGATCAATTAGACAGCGAATTCAAAAAAGTAATCGACCTTGTATTGTATGTATTCGGTTCGTTAGGATTTGAAAACTTTACCGCTCAAATTTCATTACGTGATCAAGAAAATAGAGATAAATATATAGGTAGCGACGAAAATTGGGAAAAAGCAGAAAATGCTATTATCAATGCTGCAGCGGATAAAGGCTTAAATACTGTTGTTGAATATGGTGAAGCTGCTTTTTATGGTCCGAAATTAGACTTTATGGTAAAAGATGCTTTGGGTAGAAGTTGGCAACTTGGAACAATTCAAGTGGATTACAACTTACCTGAACGTTTTGAATTGACTTATAAAGGTGCAGATGATAAGTTACACCGACCAGTTATGATTCATAGAGCACCTTTTGGCTCAATGGAAAGATTTATTGCAATTTTATTAGAACACACAGCAGGAAATTTCCCGCTTTGGTTAATGCCAGAGCAAGCTATAATCTTGTCTTTGAGTGAGAAATATGAAAATTATGCGAAAAAAGTTTTAGAATTGCTAGAAAATCACGAAATTCGCGCCCTAATTGACAACCGCAACGAGACAATTGGAAGAAAAATTCGTGAGGCAGAAGTGCAAAAAATGCCATTTATGCTTATAGTTGGTGAGGAAGAAGAAAAAAATGGAACTATTTCTGTTCGTCGTCACGGTCAAGAAGGAAAAGGAAATATAACGGTAACAATTGAAGAATTTGTAAAAATTGTTAACGAAGAAATTTCCAAAACATTGAAAACATTTGAAGTTTAACTAAAATAATTAAGCCATAGCAATTAGAAACAACAGAGGTTACCAACCTCGAGTAGAAAAAACAGCAGCCCACAGAATAAACAATTTAATTCGTGGAGTAAATGAAGTACGTCTGGTAGGAGAAAATATAGAACCTGGTGTTTTTAAATTTTCCGAAGCCTTACGATTAGCCGAAGAGCAAGAAGTAGATTTAGTTGAGATTTCTCCAAATGCTGATCCACCGGTATGTAAGCTTATGGATTATGGAAAATTTATCTATCAACAAAAGAAACGCGATAAAGAATTAAAAGCAAAATCTACGCAAATCACTGTGAAAGAGATTCGTTTTGGTCCTCAAACTGATGAGCATGACTATGAATTTAAAAGAAAAAACGCTGAAAAATTCTTGAAAGAAGGTTCTAAGTTAAAAGCTTTTGTCTTTTTTAAAGGTCGTTCAATTATATATAAAGAACAAGGACAAATCTTATTATTGCGTTTAGCTCAAGATTTGGAAGAATATGGGAAAGTTGAAGCAATGCCTGTGTTAGAAGGAAAGAGAATGATTATGTTCATTGCTCCTAAGAAAAAAAGTAAGTAAGTTAAATTTAAATAAATTTGGGAATTATGCCTAAAATGAAAACAAAATCCAGTGCTAAGAAGCGATTCAAAGTAACTGGCTCTGGAAAAATCAAGAGAAAACACGCTTTTAAAAGTCACATTTTGACAAAAAAATCTAAAAAGCGTAAATTAGCTTTAACACATTCTGCTTTGGTTCACAAAACAGATGAAAAAAGCATTAAACAACAATTAAGAATTATCTAATAGCCAAAAGCTTTTAGAATTCTTTAGGTTAAAAAATTATTTAATAACCTTGGAGTATGGCTGTAAGTTTCCTTGATTAAATTCGGAACGCCTGCTACAAAAACACAAGAAAATTATGCCAAGATCAGTAAATTCAGTTGCTAAAAGAGCAAGAAGAAAAAAGATAATGAAGCAAGCCAAAGGTTTCTTTGGTCGTCGTAAAAACGTTTGGACAGTTGCTAAAAACGCAGTTGAAAAAGCAATGGTTTATGCTTACAGAGATAGAAAGCAAAACAAGAGAAACTTCCGTTCATTATGGATTCAACGTATTAACGCTGGAGCTAGACTAGAAGGAATGAGTTACTCTCAATTCATCGGATTAGTTAAGAAAAACGGTATCGAATTGAACCGTAAAGTATTAGCTGATTTAGCTATGAATCATCCAGAAGCTTTTAAAGCTGTTGTGAAAAAAGTAAAATAAAACGTTTGTACAACCTTATTTAACTTACTTATAATAAAAAATCCTATCAATTTGATAGGATTTTTTTATTGTTTACTTTTAACCAAAACTATTGCAAACTAGCTAAACTTTGTTCTATAGTAGTAATTTTTGCAAGAGCATCAGCTTCTTTCTTACGCTCGTTATCTATAACTTGACCTGGCGCTCCAGAAACAAACTTTTCATTTGCTAATTTAACTTGAACACTTTTTAAGAATCCTTTTGTATATTTTAACTCTTCTGTGAGTTTAGCAATTTCTGCAGCCACATCGATTGTTCCTGAAACTGGAATAAAATATTCATTCGATTTTACACGATAAGTCAATGCTCCATCGATTTTATCGGTGCTATATTCTAAAGAAGTAATATTGCCTAATTTCATAATTACACTATCAAAATAAGTTGAAACGTTTTCGTTATTTACCACTTTTAAATCTATCGCCTCTTTCATGGCGATATTCTTTTCTTTTCGAATGGTACGAACACCAGCAATAACTTCGGCTGCAAAATCAAAATCAGCAATTAATTTTTCATCAAATGATTTCAAAACTGGATATTCCGCAATAATCAAGGCTTGTTCTGGAGTTCTTTCCGTGATATGTTGCCAAATTTCCTCCGTCAAGAACGGCATAAAAGGATGCAATAATTTCAAATTAGCTTCCAGCATTTCGATAGCTTTGTCAAATGTAGCGCGGTCAATTGGTTGTTGATATGCAGGTTTTATCATTTCTAAAAACCACGAACAGAAATCGTCCCAAACCAATTTATAAATTCCCATCAATGCATCAGACAAACGATATTTTTCGAAATTCTCTTCAATTTCAACTAAGGTTTTCTGCAATTTTGCTTCATACCATTCAATAGCAACCATTGAGCTTTCAGGCTGAGGAATATCGGCAACTTCCCAACCTTTAATCAATCGAAAAGCATTCCATATTTTATTTGCAAAAGCTTTACCGTTATTGCATAATTCTTCGTCAAACATAATATCGTTTCCTGCAGAAGCACTCAATAACAATCCAACACGAACTCCATCAGCACCGAATTTTTCAATTAATTCTAATGGCTCAGGCGAGTTTCCTAACGATTTAGACATCTTACGACGTTGTTTATCGCGAACCAAACCTGTTAAATATACATTAGTAAAAGGTTTTTCACCAGTATACTCATATCCAGCAATAATCATTCGAGCAACCCAAAAGAATAAAATATCTGGTCCAGTTACTAAATCATTCGTTGGATAATAGTATTTGAAATCTTCGTTTTCTGGTTCAAGAATTCCTCCAAAAACGGCTATTGGCCATAACCAAGAGGAAAACCAAGTGTCAAGTGCATCTGCATCTTGTTTTAAGTGTTCAGTAGTCAGATTTGAGTTGGCAGTTTTTACTTTTGCAAGTTCAAGTGCATCAACAATATTTTCAGCAACAACAAAATCTTCTTTTCCATCACCATAATAATAGGCAGGAATTTGTTGTCCCCACCAAAGTTGGCGCGAAATATTCCAATCACGGATATTTTCTAACCAATGACGATACGTATTATTAAAACGACTTGGATATAATTTAATTTCTTCGGTTTCTAAAACAGCTTTTATGGCTGGTTTTACCAATTCTTCCATGCTTAAAAACCATTGATCAGAAAGTCTTGGTTCGATTACGGCTTTGGTTCTTTCGGAAGTTCCAACTTTATTAAGATGTGTTTCTGTTTTTGATAAAGCACCGATGGTTTCTAATTCTTTTGCAATTTCTTCACGAACTACAAAACGGTCTTTTCCTTGATAATGCAATCCGTAAGTATTCAACGTAGCATCTTCATTGAAAATATCGATGATTTCTAGGTTATACTTCTCTCCTAGCGTTTTATCGTTCATGTCGTGAGCTGGCGTAACTTTTAAACAACCCGTTCCAAATTCTACATCTACATATTCGTCTTCAATAATTGGGATAACTCTGTTGCAAACAGGAACGATAGCTTTCTTTCCTTTTAAATGAGAAAAACGCTCGTCGTTTGGATTGATACAAATTGCGGTATCACCAAAAATAGTTTCTGGACGCGTTGTAGCTACGGTCAAGAAATCTTCAGAACCTTCTATTTTGTAATTGATGAAATATAGTTTTCCTTGTCTTTCTTCAAAGATTACTTCTTCGTCTGATAATGTTGTTTTTGCTTCTGGATCCCAATTTACCATTCGGTAGCCACGATAAATTTGTCCTTTGTTGTATAAATCTACGAATGATTTTATAACCGAAGCTGACATGTCTGCGTCCATCGTGAACTTGGTTCTATCCCAATCGCATGAACATCCTAACTGTTTTAGTTGTTCAAGGATTGTTCCTCCATATTTATCGGTCCAATCGTAGGCGTGTTTTAGAAATTCGTCGCGGGTTAAATCGCTTTTGTTAATTCCTTCGCTTTTTAGTTTGGCTACCACTTTGGCTTCGGTTGCAATGGATGCATGATCGGTTCCTGGAACCCAACAGGCGTTGAAACCTTTTAAACGTGCACGACGAATTAAAACATCTTGAATGGTGTTGTTCAACATATGTCCCATGTGAAGAACTCCAGTTACGTTTGGCGGTGGAATGGTTATGGTATATGGTTTTCTATGGTCGGGTTTTGAATGAAAATAGTTATTTTTCATCCAGTAGTCGTACCATTTTTTTTCTACTTCTTTGGCATTGAATTGTGCTGGTATCATATTTTTATTTTATATCTGGATTAGATATTTGATTTTTAATTTTACTTCAGATTACAAATACGCAATTCGTTTATCTTTTAGCCCCGATTGAAGTGGAAATCCTCGAAGAGATTGAAACGGAAAGCGGGAAAATGGATTACAAAAGTTCCCGAACGATACGCTCCAAAAAAAACATGGTATGCTTTTTGTAATTTGATTTGCAAAAGTAGTTAATATGTACTTTAGAAAAAATTAAGAATTAAATTTTTGTGTATTAATTTAAACGAAGTATTTTTACAGAAACCAAATATTAAAATTTTTAACCTATGAAAAAATATTTACTCTTAGCTTTTGTTGTCTTTGGTAGTGCAGTTTTTGCACAAAGTGGTGCTAAAATTGAGTTCAAAGATAAAGACAATACTATTGATTATGGTACTGTTAATAAGGAAGATGACAATGGTTTGCGTGTTTTTGAGTTTACTAATACTGGTGATGCGCCGTTAATTATTACTGACGTAAAAAGCAGTTGTGGTTGTACTGTGCCGAGTAAACCTACTGAACCTATTCAACCAGGAAAAACGGGTAAAATTGAAGTGAAATACAATATGAATCCTGGTCCGATTAGAAAAACGATTACGGTTGAATCTAACGCTGTCAATTATGATGAAGGTCGTGTTGCATTGAAAATTAAAGGTGAAGTGATTGTGAAACCAGTTGTCAATTTATTAGAAAAGAAGAATACCAGTCCGATGCTGATGCAATAAAAAATGAAAGCTCCGAAAATTTTCGGAGCTTTTTTTATAGAATATTTTTAAGTGGAAACCTAATTTTTAGATTTTTACCATTTCGCTCTACTTCAAAAATTATCGTTCTACCATCTTCTTCTTTGAGAAGTTTGTTTATTCTTTCAATACTTAAATTATGAGCGTGAGTTCCGTTAATTCGGATAATTTTATCTCCTTTTTTGAGACCAGCTTTTTCTGCTTCTGATTCTATCCTAACATTAAAAATCTTGAAAATTGGTTTTAAACTAAATTTAATTTTAAAATTTGGTTCATAACTTGTGTCCTTGTCTGTGTAAATTTTAATTCCAGAGCTTCTTTCTTGAACCGTTTCTGTTCCCCATTCTAATCCAGCGTGTTCAATATCAATTCCACTCATGTTGAAACTGAAAGGTTCATTTATTTTATGATTTGGTTGAGTGTAAATTACTTGTTCTTTATAATCAAAAAAAACATTAAATCTTGATATGACTTCACCTCCTATTGAACCCAATCTGTCAGGAACAAAACTGACACTTTTTAAAGATGTAGAATCGGGAAAAGTAACTATTGGGTTTTCAAATGTTTTGTTTCCAAATTTGAAGTTTTGAATTCTACCTCTTTTTCCATATACATTACCACTAAAACCTCTACCTAAATAATCATCTATGTTTTTGGTTGGTGGAGCAATTTTCTTTTGATTATTAGAAAACAACCAAACTGCATCACTGTTGCCTGTATCTATGAGCAATTTTGATTTAATTGTATTTTCATTATTCTTTATTTCAGTGACTAAGTAAGGTTTATTAAGTTCCATAGAAATACTGTCTTTGTGAAATTTTTTATTTAATTTCTTACATAATTTGACACTCTTTTCACGATAAATTATTACTTTTTTATGTTGATAATCGATTTCAACTAAATGATTTTTAAAGAAATGATAACCTAAAATTCCATTAACAGGTATTCCAATTTGAGCAGAAAAATTAAATTCTTGATCTAAAATTATGTATAATTCATGTTTAGTGTCCACAAAACCGTTAAGTTCAATTCTATTGTTTGAAGATTTATATCCATCAACAGATTCATTACTTCCAAGACCTCTCAATTTTATTGTTTCAACATTGTGAAGTTGCAAATCTTGAGTTTCATCTATACTAAGGATAACGGTTTGTTCAACTCCTGTGTCTAATAAAAAAGTTAATTCTTCACCATTTAGAGTTAATGGAACAAAAACAAGATTATTAATAAGTGTAAAAGGAATTACTATTTTCTTTTTATTGTTTTCAAATTTAAACTCTGATTGACCATAAGTTATCGCAGTTGAGAATAAAATAAAATATAGGAATGATTTAAACATTGATAATGATTTTAGCTAATTTAAGAAAAATAAAAATATCTTATCTATTTAACATTTTTTAAATTGAAGTTAATTATTGTTTAGCAAAAAAAAATATCGCAATTTTGTAAATTATAAAATAATAATCATGCCGAAAATTTCTCAAAAAGGGCAACAAATGCCTGAATCTCCAATAAGAAAATTAGTTCCTTATGCAGAAATAGCAAAGAAAAAAGGACATAAAGTTTATCATCTAAATATTGGTCAGCCAGATATTAAAACTCCAGAGGTTGCTTTGAATGCAATAAAAAACAATGATATTAAAATTTTAGAATATAGCCACTCAGCTGGTTTTGAGAGTTATAGAACAAAACTTTCAGCTTATTACAAAACTCACGGTTTACCAATTGAAGTTGCTGATATCATAATTACAACTGGTGGTTCAGAAGCATTGCTTTTTGCTATGGGAAGTACAATGGATACTGATGATGAAATCATTATTCCAGAACCATTTTATGCAAATTACAATGGCTTTTCTACAGCTTCAGGAGTTAAAGTTGTTCCTGTGATTTCTACAATTGATGAAGGATTTGCATTACCGCCAATTTCGGCATTTGAAAAATTGATTACTCCAAAAACAAAAGCAATTCTTATTTGTAATCCAGGAAATCCAACAGGATATTTATATTCAAAAGAAGAAATTTATCAATTGGCAGAAATAGTAAAAAAACATGATTTATTCTTAATTGCTGATGAAGTTTATCGAGAATTTATTTATGATGGCGATAAGCATTTCTCTGTTATGAATGTTCCTGGAATTGAAGAAAATGCTATTATGATTGATTCTGTTTCCAAAAGATATAGTATGTGTGGAGCAAGAATTGGATGTATTGTTTCAAAAAATAAAGAGGTAATGTCAACAGCAATGAAATTTGCTCAAGCAAGATTAAGTCCACCAACTTATGCGCAAATTGCCAGTGAAGCAGCATTAGATACTCCTCAAAGTTATTTTGACGATGTTATCAATGAATATAAAGAAAGGCGTGACACGCTTATTTCAGAGTTAAATAAAATTGAAGGTGTAAAAGTTGCTACCCCGAAAGGTGCTTTTTATTGCATAGCAAAACTTCCTGTAAAGAGTGCTGATGATTTTGCAAAATGGCTTCTTGAAACCTATGATAATAATGGAGAAACAGTTATGGTTGCTCCAGCTGCAGGTTTTTATTCAACTCCAAATGTTGGACTTGATGAAATTAGAATTGCTTATGTATTGAAAAAAGAAGATTTAATTCGTTCTGTTGCAATTTTGAAAGACGCATTAATCAAATATAAGGAAAAATAAAAAGTAAATAATATAAATAAAAAATGGGGTTAGAAAACCCCATTTTTTATTTATTAAAACAATTACTTTATTTAAAACCAACCACTTGTTCTTCATTAGCTAATACATCTTCAATATATTTTTTGAATTCTGGATATTCAGAAATACTAACATTATCCCAAGATACTTTTACCACTCGAGTTATTTTTAATGAGTTTGGTTTTACTAACTCAAATGAAATTGTATAATTGTGATTTTTGTATTGATACGTCTTGTTTTCCGGAACTTCTGTAAATTTTTTATCTTCTGGAATGTTTAATATAATTGTGGTGTTATAATCTAGATTGTTTTCATACGAAGCGTAATCTATGTCGTAGTTTCTAGTTTCTTGCGCAATTACATCTCTGGTGTAAACCTTATCAATAAAAGGAATATCGATTATTTTTAAACTTCCTACGCTTTTAATTTTTTCACTAATCTGCAATTGAGTTTCAAATTCAATAGAATCATCAAAAGTTTCATTTTTAATCAACTTAGCCGATAATAATTTTACTCCTTTTTTGAGTTTTGTGTTGTATTGTTCTTCTAAATCTTTTTTGCGAACATCTTCTGTTGTTGAACTTGAAAACAATTCATTGTAATAGGATTTGTTGGCACCAACTATTTTTCGATTGTTTACAAAATTAATTTCTTTATCCGTAACTGTTACTGTGCTTGTAGTATGTAATGAATTTACAGTAGCATTTTCAGGTGAAATTTCAATAATTGATGCTTTTTCGTTTTCAGTTTTATCAAAAGAAATCACTAAAGCATTTGCTTTATACAATGACATCGGCATTGATTTGAATGGTAAAAATTTATCGGTTAATTCTAGAAAAAATGCTTTGCCGTTAATAAAAGTTCTAACGATACAATGATTAAAATCTTTTGATGGCAACGACATCATGTGTGAACTATTTTCGTTGGTTGAAACTAGAACCAAATTTGATTTTAATCCTGCTAATTGAGAAAAAGCAACGAATAAAGTCGAAACATCTTTACAATCGCCCAATTTTGTTGTAATCGTTTTTGATGGTTTTTGTGGTACATAACCACTTTGCCTAAAATCTTGCGAGCTATATTTTATGTTTTCTTCAATATAGGAATAGATTTTTTTTGCAATTACTTCTTCAGATAAACCAGTTACACCATTTGGAAAAATTTGATCAAAAGTGTTTTTTGTGATTTTATCTAAAGTCAATGTTTTTTTAACCAAATCGGCATACCAGTTCGAAATTTCTTTCCATGATTTTATGGAACTAACATTGATTGTATTCGTTAAATCGGAAAAGTTTTTTGAATACGGTTCTAATAATGGCATCGCTGGAACATTAGTTCGTTTCCAAATAGTACAAGTTTTATTGTTTATTTTCTTTACAACTGGAGTAATATTTCCATTAAATATTTTAGTTGAATAACTAACATCTTCAGGATTTATAATCGCAAAAATGGCTTCAACTGTTGGATACGTGCTGTTAAAATAGCAATCTAAATTAAAGTCTTTATAAAATCGTCCTGTTGAATTACTATACGATTCATACTCAATATAGATAACATCACCAATAGCTAGATTTGAAAAAACCAATGTTCCTGAGCCTTCTTCCGCAGGAACAATACTTCCGTCTGGTTTTACAATTTCAGATTTTTGAAGTGTTAATGAATATGTATTCAAACTGTACTCTTTCATTTGCTCAATACCATTTTCATCAATAATTTCATAAACAAGAACCACTTTTGACTTTCTTCCACCTTCTGGAAGTATGTTGACAATGTATTGATCAATCAAGGTAACAACGCCATAATCACTTTTAAGTTTAGAATTTCTTCTTTCTTTGATTACTTTGTATTTATCTTTAATATCGATTTCTTCAATTTCATCTGGTGTTTTTGTAATATCATACAATTGTTTCCTCAACTGATTATTTTCAGAATTATGCGTTAAAGATTTGCGAATATATTTCTCCGCTTCTTTAACATTATTCATGTAATTATATACTTTTCCTTTTTGTTCTAAAAGTTGAAAAGAATAAGGATACAAGCCTAATGAATTATCAATTTCAACTAACGCATCAGGATACTTTTTCTCTTCAATTAACATGTTGATATAATCCGACGCAACACCTTTAAAATAAGGATAATTAGTTTTTCGTTCAATAAATAATTTCTTTACATCTTCTTTTCTATCTGCAGCTTGATAATAACCCACAAGTTGTGATAAAGCATTGAAATTGTCTTTTTTATTAACCAAATCTTCCAACATTTTTATTGCTTTCTCTTTATTTTTTTCAAGAGAATCATATAAAGGAGCAAATGTTGTAATATAAAATTCACTGTTGCTCGAAGTTCCAATGATTTCTTCTGCATTTTTCATCATTGCTTCAATGTTCGCATTTCTAGCATTGATTAAAAAATCATACAAATAACCTAAAACAGGAGTTGTCAATTTTTTTGCTTTATCTCTATACTTTTCTAGCTCAGCAATACTAGCGGTTTTTAACCAATCTGAATCTTGTGCTTTGGTTGCTATCGTGTAAAAATAATCCGCATCTTGAAGTTCTAAATTCTTAATAATCTCTTTCACTTTTGCATAATCTTCTTTGTAGGCATAATATTCCGTAAGCCGCGTTTTAACAATTGAACTATTTGGATACTTAACATCAAGTTCTTCCATAACATCAAATGCCCATTCAAGTTTTTTGTTGTGCATATAAGCATCATAAAGCATGAATTTATACAATAAGTTGGTTGGATTTTCTTTTACTTTTTGAACTAAATAGTTTTCAAAATCTGGATTTAACTCCTCAACTTCCAACGATTGAAGGCTAGATTTTAAGTAATCTTTATAAGTGTTATGATAAACTAAACTTTCAATTTTTTTGTTTTGAGTATCTGTTATCGAAAAGAAAAAATAATTATTACCAACTGAAATTGAGGATTTAACCACTACTCTATTCATTCCTTTTGGTAATTTAAGTTTAAGTTTAAATGCATTTAAGTCAGATAATTTATTTAAGCTATTAACATAAACTTCGGTATCATTAACAAATATTTTAAGCGAAGCACTCATTCCAAAATTAAAAACCACATCTTGCTCTGTTGGGTTTTCAACAAAAACTTGAGCATACATTATTCCGTTACCATATTCATCTTCATTCGAAAAAGTATGATAACCTTCATTTTGCATCACTTTTGGATTATACCAACCAATTTTTCCATTGCTATTAGCATCAAATAATTTATCGTTTTTAGGATAAATCTCTGGTTCATATTCGATGTCAATTCCACTGTCGTTTAGGTTTTCAAACGCACCACACAACTGCCAGTTCATCACCGAATTTAGTTGTTTGATGTAATTATTATAACCTTCATAGTTTTTACGATTTCTATCGGCTGTTGCTTTGTAATAAATAACAACAGGATCGTTTTTATACAAATCCGATTGTGCTAATGCGTCAATTTTTTTATACGTATTGTCATTAAAACCAACAGTTTGAATATCATCTAAAATAAATTGTTGCTTCAACAAAGACGTTAAGTAATATTTGCTTTCAGGAAATTTTGAGAATGTCGTCACAAATGCTTCGTCGTAATCTATTCTACCATTTTCAAGTTCAAGAATTTTTCCAAGGAGAAAATATTCAATTTTTGTCTCGGATGATTTTCCTAATTCTTTATCAAAAAGTTTTTTTGCTTCCGTTCTTTTATTGGCTAATAATAAATCCCAAACTTTATTTTCGGCTGTTTGTGCCAAAATAATTGTTGAGAATAACAAAAAGAAAATTTGGATTTTTTTCATGTTAAATGAAGTTTTAAAGGGATTTAATTTTTATTTTCTAGAAGTGGCACGAATTTAAAATCTCCAAATTCGTGTTTTTCAAACTGTGTTTCATTTTTGCGAATCAGCATTGTCATCACTTGCTCCTTTTCTCCTAGTGGAATTACAAGTCTTCCGCCAATTTTTAATTGTTCCATCAAAGGTTTCGGAATAATTGGCGCGCCAGCAGTAACAATAATACTGTCAAAAGGCGCATGATTTGGCAAACCTTTATAGCCATCACCAAAGGACAAATGCTTGGGACGAATATTTAATTTTGGTAATAAAGCAGAAGTTATTTTAAATAATTCGTTCTGTCTTTCAACTGAATAGACCTTCGCACCTAAAGTAACTAATACAGCTGTTTGATAACCTGAACCTGTGCCAATTTCGAGGATTTTATGATCTTTTTTTACTTCTAGTAATTGAGTTTGAAACGCAACAGTATAAGGTTGAGAAATCGTTTGCCCAGCAGCAATTGGAAATGCTTTATCTTGATAAGCAAAATCTTCAAAACTGGAATTCAAAAACAAATGTCTTGGAATTTTTTTAATAGCATCCAAAACATTTTTATCCGTTATTCCTTTTTCTTCTAATAGTTTAGCTAATTGATTTCGAAGTCCTTGGTGCTTGCTTGTATCTTTCATGAATTTCTTTGGAATGAGGCAATTTCCTTTTTAGATTAATTTTCGTAAAAATAGAAAACAAATTCACAATTATCAATTCGCAATTATGAATTAATTTCTATTTTTGATAAAATTAATTTTTATGCTCAAAGTTGGCGTTTTAGGTGCTGGACATCTCGGAAAAATACATTTACGATTATTAAATCAATCAGATAAATATGAATTAGTTGGTTTTTATGATGAAAACCACGAAAACGGTGCTAAAATTGCTGCCGAATTTGGGTATAAACAATTTGATACCATTGCTAAATTAATTCATGCTGTTGATGTTATAGATATTGTAACTCCTACTCTTTCGCATTACAAATGCGCTAAAGTTTCCATCAAAAGTGGCAAACATGTTTTTATTGAAAAACCAATTGCAACAACAGTTGAAGAAGCATTAGAAATCATTGCTTTGGCAAAAGAATACAACGTAAAAGGCCAAGTTGGTCATGTGGAACGTTTCAATCCAGCGTTTATTGCTGTAAAAGATCAAATTGAAAACCCGATGTTTATTGAAACGCATCGATTGGCAGAATTCAATCCGCGTGGAACTGATGTTCCTGTAGTTTTGGATTTGATGATACATGATATCGATGCAATTTTAAGCGTGGTAAAATCAAAAGTGAAAGCGGTTCACGCAAGTGGTGTTTCCGTTTTAAGTCAATCGCCAGATATTGCCAATGCTCGCATTGAATTTGAAAACGGTTGTGTTGCTAATATAACTTCGAGTAGAATTTCTATGAAAAACATGCGTAAATCACGATTTTTTCAAAAAGACGCTTACATCTCTGTTGACTATTTGGATAAAATCTGTGAAGTCGTAAAAATGAAAGAAGCTCCAGAATTTCCGGGCGATTTTGATATGATTTTGCAAAATGCCGAAGGCGAAAAGAAACAAATTTACTTCAACAATCCAGATGTTTCCCCAAATAATGCCATTTTGGACGAATTAGAAACTTTTGCCGATGCCATCAATAACAACACAACTCCAATTGTAACTTTGGAAGATGGAACGGAAGCTTTACGAGTGGCGTATATGATTATTGATAGTATGAATGAAAAGTAAATATTGAACCATTAAGAAATTTAGAAAAATAAAGACTTAATGAAACTTAATATCTTAATGTTTTAAAATATTTCAGTAAAAAATGAATTTATCCCAAAATCTAATACATGAAATAAAATCTTTAATTGCGAAAGCAAAAGAAGGTGCAATTCGTTCGGTTGACCACCATCGAACGGTTATGTATTGGCATATTGGCGAACGAATTTTTAACGAAGAACAGCAAGGAAAAAACCGAGCAGATTATGGTAATTATTTAATAAAGTACCTTTCCGAACAACTACAACCTGAATATGGAAGTGCGTTTTCATATCGTCAATTAGAATTAATGCGTCAATTTTATAGAACTTTCCCAATTGCGAACTCACTGCGTTCGCAATTGAGTTGGACACATTACAGATTACTACTACGTATTGATAATGAAGACAAAAGAGAATATTATATTGCAGAAACGGTAAAAAATAATTGGTCGGTTCGTCAAATGGAACGACAAATTAATAGCCAATTATTTGAACGACTATTGTTGAGTAATGACAAAGAAAGTATTTTGGCTGTTGCAAGAAATGAAGTAATTCCAACCAATCCAAATGAAATTATTAAAGATCCTTTAGTTTTAGAATTTTTAGGTTTAAAACGAGAAAGTGCTTACTATGAAAAAGATTTTGAGCAAGCCATAATTACTAATCTGCAAGACTTTCTTTTAGAATTAGGAAACGGGTTTTCATTTGTAGCAAGACAAAAACGAATTCATTTGGATGGCGATGAGTTTTTTATAGATTTAATCTTTTATAATCGCTTGCTACAATGTTTTGTCTTGTTTGAAATCAAAACACACAAGTTAACACACGAAGATTTAGGACAACTACAAATGTATGTAAACTATTATGACCGAGTTGAAAAAGTAGCACACGAAAAACCAACTATTGGAGTTTTACTTTGTGCCGATAAAAACGATGCTGTAGTAAAATATTCATTACCAGAAAACAACAATTCCATTTTAGCCAGTCAATACCAATTATATCTTCCAACAGAAGAACAACTATTGAAAGAAATTAGAAGAGAAATAGAGATACTTAATAAAAATGATGAATAGACTTTTGATTATACTAGTATTATTTTTTATTTCTTGCTCTGAAAGAAGAAATAAAGATTTTGATGAAATTGTGTTACACGAAAACATTCAAGAAGTTAATGGAATTTATTATAATGGAGACTGCGAAGAACATATTGGAAGTAAATTTTCAGGTTCAGCTAATTATTTTCATGACAATGGTAAAATTAAAGGTACATCTACTTTAAAAAATGGACTGCCTGATGGACATTGGGAACAGTTTAATGAAAATGGAACAAAAAAACTGGATTTATATTTCGAAAATGGAAATCTTATCAAAAAAATTAAAACAAACTAAACAAACATAATGAAAACAATAGCTGTAATAGGAGCAGGAACGATGGGTAACGGAATTGCTCACACTTTTGCACAAAGCGGTTTTAACGTAAAATTAATCGATATTTCAGAGAAATCTTTAGAAAAAGGAATGGCAACTATAGCTTCTAATCTTGATAGAATGGTTGCTAAAGGAACAATTTCCGAGGAAGACAAACACAAAACTATCGGAAATATAATCACATACACTGACATCAAAGATGGTGTTGTTGGTTGTGATTTAGTAGTTGAAGCTGCTACTGAAAATGTAACTTTGAAACTAAACATCTTCAAACAATTAAGTGAAGTTTGCGACCATAATGTGATTTTGGCAACCAATACTTCATCTATTTCTATCACGCAAATTGCGGCACAAGTTGTTCATCCAGAAAGAGTAATTGGAATGCATTTTATGAATCCGGTGCCAATTATGAAATTGGTTGAGATTATTCGTGGTTACAATACTTCGGATGAAGTGACTAAAATCATTATGGATTTATCTGTAAAATTAGGAAAAACGCCAACAGAAGTAAACGACTATCCTGGATTTGTAGCCAACAGAATTTTAATGCCAATGATTAACGAAAGTATTGAAACTTTATACAACGGTGTTGCTGGTGTTGAAGAAATTGATACCGTGATGAAACTCGGAATGGCACATCCAATGGGACCATTGCAATTGGCTGATTTTATTGGATTGGACGTTTGTCTTTCTATTTTAAACGTGATGTACGACGGTTTCAAAAATCCAAAATATGCTCCATGCCCACTTTTAGTAAATATGGTTATGGCAGGAAAATTGGGTGTAAAATCGGGAGAAGGTTTCTACGATTATTCCGAAAGCAAAAAAGCGGAAAAGGTTTCAAAACAATTTTTAAAGTAAAAAACCAACTAAATCAATAAAGTTGGATTTTTACTTTAATTTCCAACTTTATTTTCATTTTATCTTGAAAGAAAGCAATCATCCAGAAGATAATTTTATAACAGCCAAACCTACTTCAGAAAAAATCAGTAGGCATATTTCCTATTATTATTTCCACAAATCATTTGACGAAAAGTATCAAAAGAAATTTATATTTTATCCTAACTATAAACATGCTCTAACGGTTTATAGGAATTCAGAAGTTTTTTTATCTGATAATGAGTCAATGGTAAAACCTTCTAAATTATTCTTTTTGAAACCAATCTATTGTATTAATAAGGATAAAAATATTAAAGTAAGTATCGAAGGTGTTTTTGATAAAATCGGAATTGTATTTAATCCACTGGGAATAAACCATTTTATAAAAAAATCAATACAAGATGTATTTCCATATGAAATAAATGTCTTTCCGCATTTTGGCGAAGAATTTAATCTTGTGTTGAATCAAGTGTTTTTAGAAAATGAAATACACAAAAAAGTGGAACTTCTTGATGCTTTTTTTGAAAAAAAAATCCAACCTTTTGATGAATCAATTCTGAAAAAAGCCATTGGTGAAATTATTGTTTCTAATGGCGGAATTAAAGTTTCAGAACTATCGGAGAAGCTTAAAATAAACAGAAAATCATTGCTACGCCTTTTTAACAAACATACTTCTATGTCAGTTGAAGAATATAGAAAAATGGTGATGTTTAGACAAGCTTTCAATTATTTTCAAGAAAATAAAGACACAGTAAACCTTACCGAAGTGGCACTTTTTAGTATGTATTATGACCAAGCGCATTTCATAAAACACTTTAAATCAATCACTAAAGAAACACCGAATTCACTTTTGACAAAAATTCAACATCTCGGATTGGAAGATACTTATTGGTATTTTGAAGATTAATTTTTGACTGTCTCAATTTTACAATTTTAAGATTGTACTTAGCTTTAATATTGCATTGTAAATAAATCTGTAAATCATGGTAAAGTTGAATTTAAAATTGATGATTATTCAAACAGTCTTGCAAGGATTATTTTTTGCTGTTTTCATGGCTGTCTTCGGATATTTTATGGGTGAAAAGTTCAATATAAAGTTATTTGTTTTTCATGCCACTTTTTTTGGACTTTTCATGGGTATTCTTTTTCCTATCATTATTGAAATCCTAACAAAAAGAATTCTTAAAAAAAACATTATAAGTATAGAAAAAGATGAAAATCTTGTATATGAAAGTGGTTCAACTTTAAAATGTAAATCATTTTCAGCTGGAGGCAAACTTATACTTACCAACAAAAGAATAGCTTTTAAACCAAACAAACTGAATTCAAAAAAAGTATTTGTTGAAATTCCATTGAATGAAATTACTACTGTAGAACCAAAAAATACCTTAGGCTTCATTCATAATATTTTTATTATTAAAACAAAAAATGAAGAGTTAAAATTTTATGTTGGTGAAAACGATAGAGATACTTGGGTAACAAAAATTAAAAACTTTATTATCAGTTCAAAGAATTAAAAATTATTAAACAATTTAAAATTTTATTTAACCTTTAAAATCAAAAAAAATGAAAAAAGTTCAATTTACACTATTGTTTTTGTTATTTGCACTAAGCGTTAGCGCACAGGAAGCAACAACAAAAAAAGCGGAATTAGGTTTTAACATGAATGGTAAAATTGGTTTTGGTAAACTCATTCAAAACGGAATGGTCGATTTGAATGGAAGTGTTAACTCTGGAGATATTCTTTTCTTTTACAGACTTCCTTCAGGAACTACATTAAGTACAGGAGTTGGATTATTAGATTTTAATGCAAACGGTGTTACAAGCGGAGAAAGCTATGCTTTAAAACAATCGTATTTAAGAATTCCAATCAACTTAAATTATTCCATGTTTATTCTTGAAAACCAATTAGATAGTAAGCTTTCAGCTTATGGTGGAATTGGAGTTTATGCCAATACACTTTTAAAAGAAGAAATTCAAACTATCGATGAAACATTTAAAAATAAAAATCAAGGTTGGAATGCTGGTTTAGGCTTTAATGTTGGTCTACGATTTGGTGTCGCAAAAAATATGAACTTTGGATTAGGTTTTGAATCGCAGTCTGATATTACTAAAATGAAAAAAAATGGCGTTGAAAGAAAATTAGAGGAAATCAATACCGTTAATTTTTCTTTTGAATTCAAATTTTAATAAAAATAAAGAAATCAAGTCTTAGACAAAGCATAAATTTAAAATTAACCGTAATGTTGCATCTGTAAATTTGTAACTTTACGGTTATTTTTTAGATAGATGTCAAAAATTATCCCTTTTAAAGCCGTTCGACCAACTCCCGATAAAATTGGGTTGGTAACTTGTAGAAATTATGATGATTACAGTTCGGCGGAACTTGCTGCTTGGTTAAGTTTTAATCCATATTCGTTTTTACACGTCATTCATCCTGCGTATATGCATTCGCAAAAAATCACTTTGGACAAACGTTTTAAAGGTGTTGCGCACAAATACCAAGATTTCAAAGAGGATGGTGTTTTTATGGAAGAAGAAAAACCAGTTTTCTTTTTATACGAAATCAAAACCAAGACACAATCTTTTACTGGAATTGTTGCTGGAACTTCAATCGATGATTATAAAAACAATATTATCAAAAAACACGAAGACACGTTGCAATATCGTGTGGAATATTTCAAAGATTATTTGCATCAAACGGGTTTTAATACCGAACCAGTTTTAATCACTTATCCCGACAATGAAGTGTTGAATAATTGGATTTTTGAAAAGAAAAAAAGTGTACCGATATACAATTATTCCACCACAAATAAAGAAAAACACCAACTTTGGAAAATCGAAACCGATGAAGAAATTAATTGGTTAAGTAAACAATTTGAAAATATTCCAGAATTATATATCGCTGATGGACATCATCGTTCGGCTTCAGCAGAAATGCTTTATGATGAAGACAAACATTTAGGAAATGAAAATTTGAACTATTTCATGAGTTTCTTAATTGCTGAAAGTCAGGTCAAAATCTATGAATTCAACCGAATTATTCGTGATTTGAATGGCTATTCCAAAGAAGATTTTCTCGAAAAACTCTCAGAACATTTCATCATCAAAGACAAGGAACAAGAATTGTGGAAACCGCAAAGTAAGTTTGAATTTGGGATGTATCTCGACGGAAGTTTTTATGCTTTATTTTACAAACAACAAAGCACAATTGAAAACATTTTAGAAAATCTCGATGCTCAAATTTTATACGATAAAGTCTTGCAACCTCTTCTAGGTATTGAAGATTTACGAAACGACGAACGCATTGAATACATTCCTGGAAAACAATCCATCGCTACCATAAAAGAATTGGTTGACGAAGGCGAATTTGAAGTTGGCTTTATGCTTTACCCAAGTGATATTTCAGAAATTAAAGCATTGGCAGACAACGGATTGATTATGCCACCAAAAAGCACTTACATTGAACCGAAATTCAGAAGTGGATTGATGGTTTATGAACTTTAAGTCATTGCGAGGAACGAAGCAATCTCATAAAAAATTAGATTAATGATTATCGATTTTTGATTTCAGAAGTTTTACACACAAACTTGTCATTTCGACGAAGGAGAAATCACATGAAACAGTTCAATATGTTATCCTTCTTTTCAGAATGACAAAACCATAAAAATTATGTCAATACAACAAAATTTACTCCAAATAAAATCCCTACTTCCGTCAAACGTTACATTAGTTGCGGTTTCCAAAACCAAGCCTGTCGAAGATTTAATGGAAGCTTACAATGCTGGTCAACGCATTTTTGGTGAAAATAAAATCCAAGAAATGACCGAAAAATGGCAGCAAATGCCAAAAGACATTGAATGGCATATGATTGGTCACGTTCAGTCAAACAAAGTGAAATATATGGTTCCGTATGTGAAACTCATTCACGGAGTTGACAGTCTAAAATTGCTAAAAGAAATCAACCGTCAAGCTGCTCGTTGGCGAAAAAACATCAATTGTTTGCTTCAAATTCACATTGCCGAAGAAGAAACTAAATTCGGTTTAGATGAAAATGAATTGATTGAATTATTGAATTCTGATGAGTTTAAAGAAATGAGTAATGTTAAAGTAATTGGTTTAATGGGAATGGCTACATTTACTGAAAATCAAGAACAAATAAAAAAAGAATTTGATAATTTAAAATCAATTTTTGATAAATCAAAGAAACTGAAAACTGAAAACTGTCAACTGAACACTCTATCAATGGGAATGTCTGGCGATTATCAATTAGCCATTGATTGCGGCAGTACAATGGTTCGGATTGGAAGTAGTATATTTGGTTCAAGATAAAAGAGATTAAAAATAGACTGAATACTAATAACTGAACACTGAATACTAAATTTGTACGCAATACTCGACATAGAAACCACTGGAGGACAATTCAACGAAGAAGGAATTACAGAAATCGCCATCTATAAATTTGACGGTCACGAAATCGTTGATCAATTTATTAGTTTGGTCAATCCAGAAAAACCAATACAACCATTTGTTATAAAATTGACTGGAATTAACAATGCCATGTTACGTTCGGCTCCAAAATTCTATGAAATCGCTAAACGGATTATCGAAATCACTCAAGATTGCATTTTGGTTGCACACAACACTTCATTTGATTATCGAATACTTCGAACGGAATTCAATCGTTTAGGTTATGATTTTATAAAACCTACACTTTGCACTGTGGAATTATCCCAAAAATTAATTCCTGGTCAAGCTTCTTATAGTTTAGGGAAATTAGTTAGAGCACTTGGAATTCCTGTAACGGATAGACACAGAGCTAGTGGCGATGCTATGGCAACTGTAAAGTTGTTTAAAATGCTTCTCGCAAAAGATGTTGCAAAAGAAATTTTAATCAGTTCGATTAAAGCCGAAATCAAAAAAGGATTATCACCAAAATTACTAGATATTGTAGAGAGTTTGCCTAGCCGAACAGGAATTTACTATATCCACAATGAAAAAGCAGATTTGATTTATATTGGCAAAAGCAAAAACATCAAAAAACGTGTTAATCAGCATTTTACAGGAACATCTAGAAAATCAAAAAAAATCCAAGTAGAAGTTTTTGCTGTAACTTTTGAAGAAACCGGAAGCGAATTAATTGCTTTACTGAAAGAAAGTGAAGAAATAAAAATCAACAAACCAATTTATAATCGGGCACAAAGAAAAAGCATCTTTCAATATGCATTGTATGTTGAAAAAGATGAAAACGGTTATTTAGCGTTGAAAGTTCAAAAAGCAGATGGACGAAAAAAAGAAATCACTTCGTTCACATCCATGCAAGAAGGTAAAAATTTATTATTCAAAATTACTGCAGAACATCAACTTTGTCAAAAAATAAATGGTTTATATGAAACCCAAAACGGCTGTTTTCAACACAAAATAAACGAATGCAATGGTGCTTGTTTAGGAAAAGAACTGCCCGAAACCTATAATGAACGTGTCGAAGAATTCATCAACGACATGAAATTTGACAATGACAACATGGTCATTATCGATAAAGGAAGAAGTATTGACGAACGCAGTGCTGTTTTAATTGAAAACGGCATTTACAAAGGTTATTGTTTTTATGATTTGAATTATCAAATAAACAACATCGAAATATTGAAAAACATCATTATTCCGATGCAAAATAACCGCGACACTAGAACAATTATTCAAGGCTATTTGAGAAGAAATAAAGTAATGAAGATTGTTAAGTTTTAATTTTTTATTTGTAGCCAATCCAGCTTTCCGCTATATCTTTTATAAATTTGTATTTAGCAAATAGCTAAATACAAATTTATAAAAGGATGCCGCTTCAATCTGGGCTAAAAACATAGTAATTGAAAAAAAACTATCTCATCACCATCATCGGACCAACAGCAATCGGAAAAACTTCCTTGAGTATTGCTTTGGCACAACATTTCAATTGCGATATCATTTCTTGCGATAGCCGACAGTGTTTTAAGGAAATGAAAATCGGCACAGCAGTTCCTTCTGAAGAAGAATTAGCAAGTGCCACGCATCATTTTATTCAAAACAAATCGATTTTTGACAATTACTCAGTTGGCGATTTTGAAAAAGAAGCTCTTGCAAAATTAGATGAATTATTTTTAAAGAATAATGTTCAAATTATGGTTGGTGGAAGCGGATTGTATGTTGATGCGGTTTTAAAAGGATTTGATGATTTCCCAGATATTGATGAAAAAGTTCGAGTAAAAATAAATACTGATTTTGAACAATTTGGAATAGATTATCTACAGCAAAAGTTAAAAGAACTGGATGCTGATTATTTCCAAAAAAT
Source organism: Flavobacterium dankookense (assembly GCF_004362665.1). GTDB lineage: Bacteria > Bacteroidota > Bacteroidia > Flavobacteriales > Flavobacteriaceae > Flavobacterium > Flavobacterium dankookense. The sequence goes on from NZ_SNXR01000018.1 coordinate 24,057, forward strand.
TTCGACCGAAAATCCGCAAACGTTACAAAATCCACAACGAATGAAACGTTTTGTAGAAGTTTGTATTGGAACGGGAAAACCGTATTCCAGTTTTATTGGACAAAAGAAAAACCAGCGCAACTTCATTCCTATCATCATTGGATTGGAAGCCGAAAGAGAAATGATGTACAACCGAATTAACCAACGAGTTGACATCATGATGAACGAAGGTTTATTGAAAGAAGTAGAAAATCTTATTCCTCATAAAAATTTAAATGCGCTACAAACGGTCGGTTATCGAGAATTATTTGACTTTTTTGAAGGAAAAACAACTTTGGAATTCGCCATTGAACAAATCAAAATGAATACACGTCGCTTTGCAAAACGCCAAATTACATGGTTTAAACGAACTGAAAATGTGCTTTGGTTTGATTATTTGACGGACAAAAAAGAGATTGTTAATTCGATTGAATTATCCATAAATTGATACAACCATTTTGGAATTTTAGCATCTTTGAAATAAACTTACATGAAAAAATACTTTTTACTAATTATATTTATCTCTTGTGTTTCTTGTACTATTCCTTATGATGCGGAAACAAGATTGGTATTTGAAACTAAATTGGTAGACTCGAATGATAATAGTTTGGAAGGAATTGACGTCGAAATTACCGTTAGTAATGGCAGCGGTTTTGGCTCTAGTAGTGAATTATTAAGCTTCGGGAAAACAAATAGTAATGGCGAGTTGCGATTAATTTTTCCTTCGCCAGAATTTGATCGTGGTTATGACCTTTCTGTAAACTCACCTTATAGTGATAATGAAAATTATGTTCCTTTAGAAATAAACAACATAGGTATCGAAAATTTTAATGATTATAAATTAACTATCCCCAAAATTTATAGATTAACCTATGATGAAAGTGTTCAAGTTTATTTAGAATTTAATTCTATAAATAATTCAAATAAAATAACAAATGTATTTATTGATGGAATTAACTCGCCTTATAGTTCCTCTTTTTTAGACGAAGAAGAAACATTTTATACATATAATTTTTTTGCAAAAAAAAATCAAACAATTCAAATAAACTATACTGTAAAAAATATATCAGGTCAGTTACAAAATGTATCTCAGGAATTGGTTATCAATGAGGAAAATATTAGTCAAATAATAAATTATTAAAATGGGAAATAAATTTTTAATTCTTTTGTTTTTATTTATTTTTCCTTTTTGTTTTTCGCAAGAAAAAAAAGATAATGAACTCAACTTAAAAACATCGTTTTCAATTGGTTTTATTTACCCTATTGAATTTGGTTCAACAGCATTAGCTAAAGGTCATTCATCAAATTTAGGAGTAACAAGTTCACTAGGAATTTTAAAATATTCAAATTTTTCAGGTGGAATTGGACTAGATTATATTTTCTACTCTGTTGAAGATAAACAGCTTATTGGAAACTATGGAAGTTCTAAACACAATTCTTATTTTTTTTACTTCAATTATGATTATCCTATTTCTAAAAAAATTTCATTAACTCCAAGTATTGGTTACGGATATTCTGAATTGGTTATTAAAAAAAGTGGAAAAAGACGTGGCGCACAAGATGGAAAAGAATTTAGATTAGGCACATCAATCAATTATAATTTTGATAAACATAACGCTTTGTGTTTTTCAATTCTTTATGTAAATAATAAATATGATGTAAAAACGGAAGAAACTTTAGAAGATTTTTTTGGAAAATCAAATAGTATTCAAATTGGAATTATTTATATAACTAAATAGATCAAAAATTATAATTCATGCCCATTTCAACCAACTTCACCTCTATTTTATACGAAGAAAAAGAAATCAACTTTCTTCAATGTTATCCAAACGGTTATTTGAAATACACTGATTTGTGCAATATTCTACAATTAACAGCAGCTAGACATGCTGAACTTGGTGGAATTAGTTTTAGCGATATGCAAGAATTTCATCAAGCTTGGGTTTTAAGTAGAATGCGAGTTGAGATAAAGCGTTTGCCAAAATGGCGAGATGTTATTACGATAAAAACGTGGATAAATTCTTTGGAAAATTCGCGCTCTACTCGTTGTCTAGAAATGTACATTGGTGATGAAAAAATTGTAGGTTGCGAAACATTTTGGGCAGTTTTCAACACTACAACTCGACGACCGAAGAATTTGGCTTTGCCTCATGAACATTTTCAAAAATTTCCAGAACGGGCAACTAACGAAACTTTTAGCAAAATTGATTTTCAACGAGAAATGAATTTAGCTGGAAAACATATTGTAAAACTTTCGGATTTAGATATTGTTAATCATGCTAATAGTGTTAAATATTTGGAATGGTGTTTGGACTGTATTGAAATGAATATTGTCAAAAATCAAACTATCATAAGTTTTGAAATGAATTATCTCAAAGAACTTTCTTTATATGATGTTGTTGATATTGTTTCACAAGAAAAAGACAATCAAGTAACTTTTGCCATACGCAAAGAAGAAAAAACTTGTTTCGCTCTTCAACTGAATTTAAAATAAAAATGGCCTCAATTTCTTGAAGCCATTTTGTTTAATTTATTTTTTCACAACCAATCTAAAACCTTCACCGTGAATGTTTAAAACTTCAACATTTGGATCTTCTTTAAGATATTTACGGATTTTTGCAATGTAAACATCCATACTTCTTGAAGTAAAATAATTGTCTTCTCTCCAAATTTTAGTCAACGCTAATTCTCTTGGCATTAAATCATTTTCATAAATAGCCATCATTTTCAATAACTCCGATTCTTTTGGAGATAGTTTAATTGGCTCTTGTCCTTCAACTGTTAGAAAACGTAGTTTAGAGTTCAAATTAAACTTTCCTATTTGGAATTCAAATTTAGCTGGTTCATTTTTATTTTCGCTAGCTTTTCTTTGAATAATTGCTTTAATTTTCATTAATAAAACGTCTGAATCGAAAGGCTTATTCAAATAATCATCAGCACCAACCTTATAACCTTTCATAACGTCTTCTTTCATTGATTTTGCAGTTAAGAAAATCAATGGCACTTCCTTATTTTTTTCTCTAATTTCTTTTGCCAATGTGTAACCATCTTTATAAGGCATCATGACATCAAGAATGCATAAATCAAAATTATCTCTTTTAAATTTTTCAAAACCTTCCATTCCGTTTTTGGCAAGCGTTACGTCGAAATCATTTAATGATAAATAATCTCTTAGAATTACTCCAAAATTCTGATCGTCTTCTACTAGTAATATTTTTTTATTTGTTTCCATATATGTTAATTTATGAGTGGGACTTTTATGATAAATGTACTTCCTTTTCCTTTTTCTCCTTCCACAAAAATCTGGCAATTGTGGTCGTCTATGATTCTTTTTACATAGGCTAGACCCAAGCCATGACCTTTGACATTGTGAATATCGCCAGTATGTTCTCTATAAAATTTTTCAAAAATTCTTTTTTGAACCGCTTTGCTCATTCCTGCTCCTTCGTCTTTTATTTTAATGATAACGTAATCTTTTACGTTTTCTGTATAAATGTTAATAACTGGTTTATCTGGCGAATACTTGATCGCATTATCTAAAATATTTACAATAACATTTGTAAAATGAACATCGTTAATCAAAACTGTTCCTCGTTCTGCATGGAAATGTTTAGTTATTGTTCCTTCTCTGTCTTGAATAATTAGATTTATATGTTCAATCGCATCTTCAATTATGTTATGTATATCGTTGTTTTCTTTTGTAATATCTAATTCTTTCTTTTCAAGTTTAGAAATTCTTAAAACGTTTTCAACTTGTGAATGCATTCGTTTGTTTTCATCTTTAATCATTTGCAGATAGCGCAAGACTTTTTCTTTATCATCAATAATCTTAGGATTTTTAATGGCATCCAAGGCTAAGTTGATTGTTGCAATAGGTGTTTTGAACTCATGTGTCATATTATTTATGAAATCGGTTTTGATTTCGGAAATCTGACGTTGTTTAATCAATTGGCTTAATGCGTTTGAATAAGCAATAATAATTATTAAAGTGAATGTTATTGATAGCAATCCAATACCTATTAGTTCTGAGAATATAAATTTCTTTTTCTGAGGAAATGTTAAAAGTAATTCATACTTGGTTTTTCCTTCATTATCATAAAGAACAGGAATCGAATAGGTTGAATTTTTATCGTATCTAAAATGTTCTGACTTTATTTTTGTTGCCAAATCATTGCTGTAAACGACATATTCAAAAGGCGTTTTAATTCCATATTTTTTTAATTCTTCCGTCAACAATTTATTCAATAAATCTCTAGAAATTCTATCTTGAATAGCTCTTTGAGAGGCAATATCTCTGAACGAAATTTCAAAATAGGCATTTTCTAATATTTGATTACTTCCACTTTTTTCAATAACTAAATCAGGAGTTACATTTTGTTTGATTCCTGAATTATCAACTTTTTCAGTGTAAACTTGAGTTTTTCTTTTAGACGATAAACTTTTAATGCTCGTTGTATCACCAGTTTTTTCAAAGAACGAAGAATTTATTCCAAAATCTTCGGAATACATATTGTTTGAATAAATTATTGTTTCATTCGTTCTTTTATCTTTTTGATAATATACAAACTCCAGTAATTCTTCTTTTTTCGGATCTTTTCCTGTACTATCTTTTATTTGATTGTAAGTTTCATAAAAATTATATTTTTCAGTATCATCCAGTTTTTGAGCAACATTACCTAAAACTTGTTTTACTTGAAACTTAAATTGTTCCTCATTGTTTTCCATCGAGGTATTGAACCAATAGATTTGTACTAATATTATTCCAATTAGTGACAAACTCATGAGAATAACGAGAAGACGAAAAAAGAATTTATTCATTAAACAAATTTAACATTTTAACATTTAAGCCATCAATACATTAACCAAACATTAACATCTAGGTGATAAATTATTGATTTTTCAATATTTTGAGAATGCTATTTGCCTGTTTTTTAGCAATTTCGAGATCAGAATTGTAAATTATATAATCACTTTTTGACATTCTTTGTTCATCTGTCCATTGATTATTAATTCTTCTCATCACGTTTTCGTATGAAGTAGTATCGCGATGAATTACACGTTGTATTCTTTCGTCTAAAGGAACTACAATAGTAATAATCTTATCGCATAATTTATAACTTCCACTTTCAAAAAGTATTGCCGCTTCTTTAATTACAAAAGGGAAGTTTTGTTGTTTTTCAACCCAATTATCAAAATGATTTTTAACTTTTGGATGTATAATTGAATTTAATATTTTTAGTTTTTCGGGATTAGAAAATACAAATTCAGCAAGTTTATTTTTATCAACTTTATCATCAGAAAAAACAGTATTACCAAAAACAGTTCTTATTTCCAATTGAACTTCTTTAGTTTGCAGTATGTTTTTTGCTTCATCATCTGCAATATAAACAGGTATTCCTTTTGATTTAAAGTAATTAGCTATAGTGGTTTTGCCACTTCCAATTCCGCCAGTTAAGCCAATTATCTTTGTCATGGTTTTAATTTAAAAAACAATTCAGGAAAAGCTACTTGAGGATTTTGCTTAAGAATTTTAATTTTTATGAAAGATTTCAAGAAACCACTTCCATAACCAAAAAATTGCTTAGTAACAGCTAAGACAGAGAGGAAACCTATTTTTAAACTTCTATTTTGAATACTTGAGAATAGTAAAATTAATAAATAATATACAGAATAAAATAGAATCGGGAAAAAGTATCCCATCAAAGCTAAAAATATTGAACCTAAAAAACCAAGAATAAATAGTGTTGGAAAGAAAAAAGTGAGTTTACTATATTCTGGATACCAACTATCTAAAATAGGTCTTGCTTTCCCAAATTTATTTACTTGAGTTGAAAATTTATCCCAATCTATTCGTCTTTTATGATAAACAAAAGCCTTAGTAAACAACCTTGTTTGAAAACCTAATTTCCATAATCGAATTGACAAATCGGGATCTTCGCCAGGATGAATATTTCCAAAACCATTTGATTTTTCAAAAGCATTTTTAGAAATTCCCATATTAAAACTTCTGGGTTGAAACTTACTTAATTTTTCAGAACCACCACGAATTCCACCTGTTGTTAAAAAAGAAGTCATAGCGAAGTTTATTGCTTTTTGTATGTCTGAAAAACTATCTAAAGCTGCGTCTGAACCTCCAAAACAATCAACATAGTTGGTGAGAAGTTCTTTTTCAACTTCTGTTAAATAGTGTGAAGGAATTATACAATCAGAATCAAAAATTAAAAAATAATTACCTTTAGCCGCTTTCATCCCAAAGTTACGAGAATCTCCTGGTCCAGAATTTTCTTTGAAGAAGTATGAAATTTTTAGATTTTGTTCAAATTCTTTAACAATTTCATCACTCTTTATCGTTGAACCATCTTCAATAATTACAATTTCAAATTCCTTTTTAAAATCAGATTTAACAAGGCTCTCAAGAAGCTCTTTTAATTCGTCAGGTCTATTATAAACTGGAATAATTATTGAAAAATACATGTCATCTTTTTTTACAAAGATACAGATATATAAAAAAGAAACCATCTATTTCTAGATGGTTTCAATTAGATTTTATAGAGAAATTATTCTTTAATTACTTTCAAAGTTTTAACTTGATCATTTGAAGTAACTCTAACAGTATATGCACCGCTAGTTAAATTAGACATGTCAACTTCTCCTTGATTAGCATTCATTAATTTAGAACTTACTTTTTGACCTAATAAATTAAAAATTTCCACAGTTGAAATTTCTTGATTGAAAGAAACATTCAATACATTTTTTACTGGGTTAGGATGTACTTTTAAACTAGTAAAATTAATTTCTTCATTAGATAATGCAGATGAAATTTGAATTCTAAATAATCCTTCTGGATTGTTTGTAAATTGAGAAAAGTTTGCAACGTTTATATAATATGTTGTTCCATCCACAGAACCTGCAATTACAAATTCTTCTCCTTCTCCTTCAAATGTGTCATCAACATTTCCTTCACAAACAAATGAAGTACAACTACCAGTATAAACTCCAATTTCTGGATCAAAAGCAGCACTAACTTCAGATAAAGTAATGGTAATATCACCACCATCGCCTTCAAATGAATACCAAACACCATCATTCATACCTCCACAATCAGTTACAATAACGAAACCTGCATTATTTGTAGCACTTAAAGCATTTACAGTTTCATCATAAGGCAAAGTTACTGCGGTTGCACTAGCACAATCATCATTAGCAGGTGTTGGAGCAGCTTCTACTGTTAATACACCACTAATAAATCCAGTTCCATCCCAGAAATTCCCACCTGATTCAGGATTAGTTGCATTAATACCACCATAAACATATGTGCCACCATTTAATTGAAATCTTGTTGCATAATAATATGTACCAGGATCAAGATCACTACCAATAGAAGTTTGATATTCATCATCATTTCCTACTTCTCCTAAGAAAGATGCAGGAACCCAAGTTGTCCAAGTATTTGGATTAGAATTTTCTCCTTCTGGACTAATACCAACCCATACAGAAATACCAGGTGCTTGCCCTGAAGTTGTATCCGTAAGTCCAGCTTCATATATTCTACCGTATACAATATCAGATTCTGTTTGAGAAATGGTTAAATCTGGTGGCCATTGCAAATTAACAAAATCTGGCATTGGCAAAGGTTCACTAAAAGAAACTATCGTCGGTGAGTCGAAACAAAAACCGTAATTGAAACCAACTTCACTTGGATCATCATTGTAATATATTCTATATCTAAAACCAGAAAGTTGCGAAGCAGTAAAATTTGAGATATTTAAATCAGGAGATGTATATAATGTCTTAACAGGAGTACAAAAATTATTATTAACTATTTCATTATTACCAGCTAAATTATCACTCCAAGGAGTCCAAGTTGAAGTAGCTGAATTCCAATATTCAAATCGTAAAATTTCCTCCACTACATATCGTCTAAAAGTGTGTTGAACACTAACTCTAATATTTTTCTCACTAGCATTAAAAGCAGCTGTTAAATCAATGACAGGAGATTCTGCTGCGATTTCATCATCTGTTGGATTAAATTCAGCATCTATTGCATCATCCTCATCAAAAGCAAAATTTGTAGAAGTTAATGGGTTTGCTTCAAATGCAGCAGGAATATTATTATAAGTTCCTGTTACTGTCCAAGCCGCATTAGGCCATCCAGCACTTTGGTTTAACACTTGCGATTTACCTTGCCAGGCAAAAAACAAAGCGAAAAAAAATAAGTAAATTTTTTTCATAATTAATTAGTTTAAAGTTAATTTGCTTTAAAGGTATTAATAAAATAAAAAACTCACAAACTAAATTTGTGAGTTTTTGATAAAAATGCAATATTGTTAATAATATTTTATGAATTTATACTTTTTACCATTACCATTTCGTTGGTATCCGCATCGTAATCTACACCTTCAAAACCAAATCCAAAAAGATTTAAAAAATCATTTTTATACCCAGCTAAATCGCCAATTTCAGATAAATTTTCAGTTTCAGCAATTTTCCATAACTCGGCTACTTTTTCTTGAACATCCTCTTGCATTTCCCAATCGTCAATTCTTATTCTTCCTTTATCATCAAGAGGAATATCGTTTCCATTATAAATTCTTTTTTCAAATAAACGTTGAATTTGCTCTATACAACCTTCATGCAGTCCTTTAGCTTTCATTATTTTATACAACAATGAAATATATAACGGAATTACAGGAATAGCAGAACTAGCCTGTGTTACCAATGCTTTATTTACTGAAACATAAGCTTTACAATTTATCGACTCTAATTGCTTTGTTATTTCAAAAGCAGTTGATTCTAAATGATCTTTTGCTCTTCCAATAGTTCCTTTTCTATAAACGGCTTCCGTAACTTCTGGTCCGATGTAGGAGTAAGCAATTGTCATAGCATCATTTGCTAAAACACCAGCATCATTGAGTGCTTTCATCCATATTGACCAATCTTCTCCGCCCATAACGACAACTGTGTTATCTATATCGTCTTGATGAGCTGGCTCAATAGATACTTGAGATACATTTCCTGTATGAAAATCTACTGTTTTATTGGTAAAAGTACTTCCAATAGGTTTTAGAACTGAACGGTGTAAAACTCCAGTTGTTGGATGCATTCTAACTGGTGATGCTAAACTATAAATTACCAAATCAACTTGACCTAAATCTTTTTTAATTAAATCAATAGTTTGTTGTTTTATTTCGTTTGAAAACGCATCACCATTAATACTTTTTGCATAAATACCCGCTTGAGTTGCTTCATTTTCAAATGCGGCAGAATTATACCAACCTGGAGTTGCTGTTTTTCCTGCTGCTGGTTCTTTTTCAAAGAAAACACCAATAGTTGCAGCATCGCATCCAAATGCACTGGTAATTCTAGATGCTAATCCAAAACCTGTTGAAGCTCCAACAACTAAAACTTTTTTTGCGCCGTCAACTTTTCCTTTTGATTTTACATAAGCAATTTGATTTTTTACGTTTTGTGCACAACCTTCTGGATGAGCTGTTAAACATATAAATCCACGCATTCTTGGCTCTATTATCATAATTCTATATTTATTGAAATTTATAAATCTAATTTGTTAGTTTTCTAATTTAATAATGCTTTCGCATGATTTACTGCCGACTCTGACATATCTTTTCCTGATAACATCTCGGCAATTTCCAAAACTCTGTCGTTTGAATTGAGTAATTTTATTTCTGAAATTGTTGTATTTTCTTTTATTGTTTTAAAAACTTTATAATGAAACTTTCCTTTTGCTGCAATTTGTGGTAAATGAGTTATGGCTAAAATTTGCATTTCTTTACTCATAACTTTCATTATTTCAGCCATTTTATTAGCTATTTCACCTGAAATTCCAGTGTCAATTTCATCAAAAATTATTGTTGGAAGCTTAGTATCAGAACTCAAAACCGATTTGACAGCTAGCATAATTCTTGACATTTCGCCACCTGAAGCTACTTTTTTTAGCAAGCCAAAATCAGATCCTTTATTGGCAGAAAATAGTAATTGAATTTCATCTTTTCCTGTGGAAAAATAATTTTCTTGATATTTTATATCAAACTTAAATTGAGCATTTGGCATTCCTAGTTGGGCCAAAATGTCAGTCAATCGACCGACCAATCTTGGCGCTACTTCTACTCTACTTTTAGATATTTGTAATGCTAATTCATTTAAATAATTTCTCTTTTCCCTGATTTCATTCTCTAATTTATTTAATTGATTATCAATATCATTTGATAAAAACACTTTAGCATCCAAATCCTCTTTTATTTCCAATAATTCTTCAACCGTTTCTACTTGATGCTTTTTTTGTAAAGCATAAAGCAATTGTAACTTTTGGTTATACAATTCAATTTTTTCAGGATTCAATTCTAAGTTTTCAGCTTCTTTCTTTAACTCTTGATTAATGTCTTCAAATTCAATTATTACACTATTAATCCTATCGTTTATTTCTTTATAATTGTCTGATAGATTTGAAATTTTTTGAAGTGAAAGTTTTATTTCTTTTAAGTTTTGAATAACACCAAACTGCTCATCATCAGCGATTGCTATTGTTTTTTCAATATTTTCCTTGATGAATTCAACATTATTTAATTTTTCTAACTCTGTTTCTAACATTTCTTGCTCTCCAACTTTCAAATCGGCGGCAATTAATTCTTCTAATAAAAAAGTAGTATAATCTTGCTCCTTCGAAAGTGCATTTTTGCTAGCAAGTAACTCATTAAACTTCAGTTCAACTTTTTTAAATTGGGATAAAGTAGCTGAATAGTCTTTAATTATGTCTTGATTCTTAGCAACCAAATCCAATAATTCAATTTGAAAATTTTGATTTGATAATTCTAGGGTTTGATGTTGCGAGTGAATATCTATCAAGTAAAAACCTAAGTCCTGAAGCTGTTGAAGATTTGTTGGTGAATCGTTTATAAAAGCTCTTGATTTTCCACTAGGAAGAATTTCGCGTCTAATAATTGTTTCTTCTTCGAAATCAATATCATTTTCATCAAAAAAAGAATGGAGATTGTATTTTTTTATATTGAAAGTTGCTTCAATAATACATTTTTCTTCTTTATTTTTTAAAGATGTTAAATCCGCTCTTTTCCCAAGAAGTAGTCCTAAAGCTCCAAGTAGTATTGATTTTCCAGCACCAGTTTCACCAGTAATAACTGAAAAACCTTCTGAAAAATTGATATTTAATTTTTCAATTAAAGCAAAATTCTCAATTGAAAGCGATATAATCATGTCTTAAAAATAGTAAATCAGTTTAAGTGTAAATTTAGTAATTTATAACTTAATTGATGCCCATTTACTGGAATTGATTGGAGAAATTTTATTTAACTTATCAACAACTTCTGATATTGAAACAATTGGTCCACCTGACAAGATTGAAACAATTTCGTCTGATTTAGCATCAAAAAAGGTTCTTGTCAGAAAGGCATTTGGTCTAACTGAATAAATTTCTGCTATTTTATCTATAGATTGGAAAATTTTATTTTTTCCTCCTTTTAAGTCAGTTGCCATAGTGTCAAGTCCTTCTCTGTGATATAAATAAAGTGTTTCTCTGTAAGCATCGAATGTTCCTGATAAAATATCTGTAACAAGAAAAAATCTGTTTTGATTTCCATCTGCTTGACTCCAACCTTTGTAACCACCTTGTTGAGCAACAGATAGAATTTGTTGAGCAACTTCAAACCAACTTGTACCTGATTTGAGAGCAAAAGTATCCGCATCAAAACCTAAAATCATGTAGCTATAAAAGGATAAAACCGAAACTAAATTTGAATCAAAAGTTGCTGGATTGAACAACAAGTTCTCAAATTCAGTATATTTAAAATTAAAGTCATTATCATTGAAATTAAAGACTGGTGAAGCATAGGTTGACTTGAAAACTGGTCTAGTAGATTGCACTTGAATTGAAGCTGAAAAATTAGTTTCAGAATAACTATTGATAATAATTACCATCGAACAGTTGATTTTTTCGTGTTGCTTCAATGTCTCGCCTGTCCAATCTGTTTTGTTTACAAATTCAGTAATTGCTATTTCAAGATTTCTAAATAATTGAGCATTAGTTGTTGCGACTTTATCAGAATTTATCTGAACAGTACAATTTAGTTGTTGTGCATTACTAATACCAACAACGAAAAGAAGTAAAAAACTAACTATTTTTTTCATAATGTAAAATTACTTTATTCAGAATATCATTGGCTACAGCTTCTTTAGATTTTAGGTCTTGTGGCTCAACTACAAAGTTTTTATCTATAAAAGTCACTTTATTAGTTGGTTTGCCAAAACCTGCTCCTTCATCTTGTAGCGAATTTAAAACTATCAAATCTAAGTTTTTTTTCTGAATTTTCAGCATAGCATTTTCAATTTCATTTTCAGTTTCTAAAGCAAAGCCAATCAAAAATTGTGATTTCTTTATTTTTCCCAACGATGCTAGTATATCTTTAGTTTTTTCAAGCTCAATTGTAAACTCAGTATCTGACTTTTTTATCTTTTGTTCTGCAACATTTTTAGGTTTATAATCAGCAACAGCAGCTGCGCAAATAGCAACATCAATTGTTTCAAAATAATTATGACAGGCATCATACATCTCTTGAGCTGACGTTACTCTAATTAAAGTAACGTTAGAATCGTCAATATGTAAATGTGTTGGTCCAGAAATTAAAATTACTTGAGCGCCATGTTTTGCTGCACTTTTAGCAATATCAAAACCCATTCTTCCAGAGGAATGATTGCCTATAAATCGAACAGGATCAATTGCTTCGTATGTTGGACCAGCAGTAATGAGTATTTTTTTTCCTTTTAAAGGTAATTTGCTTTCTAAATCATTTTCTAAAAACAAGATAATATTTTCTGGTTCTGCCATTCTTCCTTCTCCAGACAAACCACTTGCTAGTTCACCAGATTCAGCTGGAATTATAGTATTCCCAAATTGTTTTAACGTTTCAAAACTAGAAATCGTTGAAGGATGTTTGTACATGTCCAAATCCATTGCAGGTGCAAAATAGATAGGGCATTTTGCAGATAAATAGGTTGCAATTAATAAGTTATCGCAATTTCCATTTGCCATTTTGGATAATGTATTGGCAGTTGCAGGAGCAATAACCATCAAATCTGCCCAAAGTCCTAATTCAACATGATTATTCCATTGCGTATTTTGCTTCGCCCGTTCGCCATTATGGCTCGGGTCATCATCTTCATTATAAAAAGTGGAATAGACAGGATTTTTTGAAAGTGTAGATAAAGTAAGCGGTGTTACAAAATCCTTAGAAGCAGGTGTCATTATCACTTGGACATGTGCACCTGCTTTTATAAATAATCTAACTAATGTTGCGGTTTTATATGCGGCAATTCCACCAGAAACTCCTAGTACTATTTTTTTTCCGCTTAAAACTGACATCGATAATTAGTCTTGAGTTGTATCTCTATAGTAAATTTTGTCATCAAGCCATTCTTGAACAGCTAAAGCGTGTGGCTTTGGTAATTTTTCATAAAATTTTGAAACTTCTATTTGCTCTTTGTTTTCAAAAATTTCTTCTAAACTATCATTATAAGTAGCAAATTCCTCTAGTTTCTCAATCAATTCTTTTTTAATTTCAGAATTAATTTGATTAGCTCTTTTTGCCATGATAGTGATTGCTTCATAGACATTTCCAGTACGTTCTTCTATTTGACTTTTGTTGTAAGTGATAGTGTTTACTGGTGCATTCGTCTTTTTTAAATCCATCTCTTTGTTTATTTAGAAAATTGTTTTAAATCGTTTTCAATTCTTGCTAACATTTCGTCAGCTGTTTTTTTATATTCTGTATCTGCTTTAAATTTTGTCAAATTTGAATAAGCTACTTTAGCATTTTCTAAACGTTCTTGCATCTTAGATGGTACGCTATTGATAGCTAAATTGTATGCTGAATCTAATTTATAATACAAAGCTTTTTCTTTGAAAGGAGTTCCTGGATAATTAATTACAAAATTATCCAAAGCAACAATAGCTGATTTGTGATCAGAAATTGTGTTGTATTGTTTCGCAATTTCAAATGCTTTCTTTTCAAGTTTTTCTCTCAATTCCTTGACTAATAAATTAGCTTCTGCCAAGTTTGGAGATTCAGGATACTCATCAATGTAACTCTGCAACTTATCTATTGCTTTGAAGGTATCAACTTGATCTAAACTATAAACAGGAGATAATTTCGAGAAACATTTTGCTCCGAGAAATGCGCATTCTTCAATTTTTTGACTTTTTGGATAACTAGCTGCAAAACTTTCAAATTGATAACCCGCTAAATAATATTGTTTTGTTTTGTATAATGATTGTGAATACATATAAAACATCTTTTCTGCTGAAGGTTTTCCTTTGTAAGCTGGCGCAATTTGTTCAAAAAGACGAATGGCTTTACCATATTTTCCAGCTTCATACATTTTTGTTGCTACATCGAATTTAACCGAAACGTCCTCAGATTTCATTGCTTTTTGATATTCGTTACATGACGAAAAAAAGACAACTAAGGCAATAATTACAAAAAATTTCTTCATTTAATTTAATATTTCAGCCTATTTTAAAGACATTTTGAACTTTAAAAAGCAACTGCAAATTTAGTCATTAATTATGGAATACAAAATATTTTTTTTAGCTACTTGCTACTACATTTTTGTAATTGTTGTAACAAATGATTTTATGCGTCCTGAAAGCTCATCGTCAACAGGAATTAGTGGCAATCGGACTGTATTTTCAGAAAGTCCTAATGTTTTAAAAATCTCCTTTATTCCTGCTGGATTTCCTTGTTCGAATATCATATTTATTGAGTCAGCTAATAAATAATGTAATTTATATGCTTCCTCAACTTTTTTATTTAATCCAAGATGAACCATTTCTGAAAATTCTTTTGGAAAACCTTCCGCAATAACCGAAATCACACCTGAACCACCAGCTAAAACCATCGGTAAAGTAATCATATCATCACCAGAAATAACCAAGAAATCGGCTGGTTTATCTTTAATCAAAGTCATCGCTTGAACAATATCTCCAGCAGCTTCTTTGATAGCTACAATATTTTTAAAATCGTTAGCTAATCGCAAAACTGTTTTTGGCAACATATTACTAGATGTTCTTCCGGGAACATTGTATAAAATTATTGGCAGAGGCGAAACTTCTGCAATTGCTTTAAAATGCTGATAAATTCCTTCTTGAGTTGGTTTGTTGTAATATGGTGAAACAGAAAGAATTGCTACGAAATCAGAAAGATTTTTCGATTTCAATTCGTCAATCACATGTTGTGTGTTATTTCCGCCAACACCAAGCACTAATGGCAATCTACCGTTATTTGCTTCAACAATTGTTTTAATTACTAATTCCTTTTCAGCTTCATTGAGTGTTGCACTTTCTGCAGTTGTTCCGAGAATTACAAGATAGTCAATTCCATTATCAATTTGAAAATTCACAATTCGTTTTAATGCTTCAACATCAACAGAAAAGTCTTTTTTAAAAGGTGTTACCAGCGCAACGCCAGTACCAATTAGTGATTGCATATTATATTTTATTAAGTATTTTTAAATATTTGAAAAGTTCTTCTATAAAAACTTTATAATTTTCAGCGTTGGTATTAATCATAAAGTGGTTAATTCTCTTATCAATAGTACTAAAACCAACTTTAAAACTAGCTTTTGATAGATGAGATGCTAAAATTAATGCTGCTTTTTCAGTATCATAATAATTCAGTAATAAATCAAATGGTTCGTTCATAAATTCTTGAACTCCTTTTTGCTCAATACTTCCACTCCAACTTAAATCTTTATAACTAAATGCAGGATAATCAAAGGTTTCATTTTTTTTAATTACATTTTTGAAAACCAAGACTTTAATATCACTTTCAAAAATTCCATTTTGAATTAATTCATTCACTAAATCTTGTTTTTCATAAAAATAACTTTCGTCGAAAATTATCCCAACCGTTTTTATCTTATCATCAGAGGCAGAAAGTTTTACATTTGATAAACTATTGGTAATAATTTTTTTTGTTAGTAGTTCCTTGATTTGATTTAAAAACATTGTACTTTTACTTGATTTACAAATTTACTAAAATTAGTAGTATTTACGATGGTAAAACTAAAAAACTATAACGTTGTATTAAAACAATTTGTTTTAATATTAACATTTGCTTTGCTTCTTTCTTGTGGTGAAAAAAAGTATTTCGTCACAAAAATTGAAGGCAAAAAAATAAGTATTGAAAATTCAGTAACAGAAAGCACTGAAATTGAAAACTTTGTAAAACCCTATCGCGAAAGTATAGACAAAGACTTAAGTCAGGTTTTATCATTTGCTCCAGAAACTTTAGATAAAACGGGTACTTGGCAAACACCAATTGGAAATTTTTTATCCGATATTACCCTTGAAAAAACACAACCTATTTTCGAGAAAAGAGAAAATAAGTCAATCGATATTTGTTTACTAAATCACGGTGGAATTCGCTCCATAATTCCTAGTGGAAATGTAACTTCAAGAACAGCTTATGAGATTATGCCATTTGAAAACACTACAATAGTTGTTGGACTTAAAGCGGAACAAATTGAAGAAATTGTCTCCTATATTATTTCGGAAAAAAAACCACATCCTTTGTCGGGAATGAGTTTTACTATTGACAAAAATAACAACCCAACATCGATTTTGGTTAATAACAAACCGCTTGAAAAAAATAAAATCTACTATGTAGTCACTTCGGATTATCTTGTCAATGGCGGCGACAACATGACTTTTTTTCAAAAAGGAGTTGAAAAATACAATCTAGATTATAAGTTACGAAATGTTTTGATTGATTATTTCAAAACAAACAAAGAAATAAAAGCCAACACTAACATTAGAATCAACAAAGAGTAATACAATGAAAAGAAGAGAATTTATAGAAAAAACAGCTTTAAGCTCAGCTCTAATTGGTCTTGGTGGCATTTCATTACCAAGTTTTACTACTTTAGAAAAAAAGCAAATTACTATACTTCACACTAACGATGTTCACAGTTATATCGATCCTTTTCCAACTAATCATCCAAAAAATCCAAATTTAGGTGGTGTTGCACGTAGAGCAGCAATTATTGAAAACATTCGAAAAGAAAATCAAAATGTTTTATTGCTTGATGCTGGAGATATTTTTCAAGGAACACCTTATTTCAATTATTATGGTGGCGAATTGGAATTTAAGCTAATGAGCATGATGAAATATGATATTGCTACCATTGGAAACCATGATTTTGATAATGGTATTGATGGTCTTTTTGCTCAATTACCAAATGCTAGTTTTGAATTTGTAAATGCTAATTATGATTTTAAAAACACTATTTTAAATGGTATAATTAAACCTTACAAAATAATCAATAAAGGTGGAATTAAAGTTGGTGTTTTTGGTCTTGGTATACAACTTGAAGGTTTAGTTGATAAAAATAATTACAAAGAAACAATTTATAACAATCCTCTCGAAATTGCACAAGATTTGTCAAGGATTTTAAAAGAAGAAAAAAAGTGCGATTTAATAATTTGTCTTTCGCATTTGGGTTATCAATATAAAAATGATGAGCAAAAAATTAGCGATTTAAAATTAGCTTCGCTCACTAAAAATATTGACTTAATAATTGGCGGACATACTCATACTTTTTTAGACAAACCCACCGTTGTGAAAAATAGTGAAGGAAAAGATGTTATCGTTAATCAGGTTGGTTGTTATGGATTAAATCTAGGTAAAATTGATTTCTTTTTTGACAATGACAAATCAAAAATTGCAGAAGGAAAATCAATTGTCATTTAATTTTTCTGCTTCAATAACATACTTGTAAAAAGAAAAAAATGCCAAAGCGTTTAATGTCATCGCTAACGGTCGTAACACTTCTTGGTACTCATTCTTGAGATAATATTTTTCGATAAATATCACAAACTGCAACATTACAAAAAGTAATGCGCTAATCAATAAAATTGAATTTTGTTTGTTGTCATTCATTACATAACTTGAAAGTGAAATTCCTGCAAAAAGAGAAATGAGCAAATTTTGAAGAATTAATAATGCAAAATTATTGTCTGGAATAAAAGGTGTTTCAAAAAAAAGATAGAAAAAAACAATTAAAAAAGGTGCTGTTGCAATAACAATTGGCACAGTGTCTTTAATTTTATTAAGTTTAAAAATTAGATAAACTATTAATATCCTGTGAATTGTAAAGACTATTAGAGCATAAAAAAGACATACTGTAGTATCGGGAATAAACAACAAATTAGTCAATAAAGACAATGACATTATAATAACAAAAAGCAAATCTCTTTTCTTACTTTCAATTACATAGAGTAAAATTAAAGCCAATGGAATTAAAGGTTTGAATACTAAAATTAAAGGTTTGTAGATGTAAAACTCGCTTATTACTTCGATTAATGCTAATCCAAAAAAAAGAAAAGTTACAATTCTGACAATGCTATTATTTTTTGTAGATTTCATCATATTAAGTAGCACTATCTTTTAAATCATTGATTATTTCATACTTGTTGTATCTGTTTTTCTCAGTTAAAAAGATAAACTTTGTCAAGAAAAATTGTCCAAAAACAAACATTACCATTGCTAAAGCGTGAAACAAGTTTCCATTTGAATAAAATAATTTTAAAATGAAAACAAATTGTGTAATTGCAAATAGCATTGTACTTAAGAACAGATAAAAGTTTGATTTACTTGTAGATAAAATATAATTCCCCAAACTCAAACCACCAAGAATTGTAACAAAAACACCATGCAAAAGAAATATATAAATATCATTTCCTAACTCTTTAAAGGTGAAAAAGCACACACTAAAATATATAAACACAAATGGTAAACTTCCGATAACCGAAGGCAGTAAACCTGGTGTTTTTACTTTTTTTACAACAATATAAATAATTAAAAATCTATATATTAAAAAAAATACTGAACCATACAGTATCCATTGATAAGTATTTGCAATAAAAAACATATTTGCTATCCAGCTAAAAATCAATGCAATAATGAAGTAAATATTACTAGAGTGAGAACGTTTTAAATAATACAAAATTAGCAACGGCATCAAAAGTGGCTTTGTGAACCATATTAACGATTTATCTCCATTAATTTCAGCAATAATTTCAATAAAAGCGACAATAAAAAAGGCGGTCAACAAAGCATTTGCCAACTTATGTTTTATCATTTTATTAAAATATGTGCTATTACCCATTTTTAATATAAATTGAATTTATACTTAAACTACTTCTTGTGGTGAAGAACTTAACCATAAAGAAATAGGACAAAAACTGTGTTGCTAAATTAAATATGTCAAACAAAAATGAACTAAAAACAAACTTATCGAAACAATAAAACAAATCTGAAATTAAAAAACACAATGACATACTAAACAAATTTAATGAATTTATGTTTGGATTCACCAAATAATTAAAAATCGAAATTGTTGCGATTATGATAAGTAATATTCCATACACTAAAAAAGTTACATGATTTTTTATAATTGCTTCAACAGGTAAATCTAATATTTCATTTAATAAAAGTAACAAAAAAAAGGCAACAATTGATGTGTAAAAAATAATTATTTTCTTAAACTTTACAAACCTAAAGTCTTTGATTACAGTATAAAGCAAGAGCACATATCCAAAAGCAAACGACAATAAAACCCAATCTAATTTACCATTTGGAAACATCAAAATAATCATGTCTCCAATGAAAAAAAATAAAAATACTAACAATAATAAATAGTTGGTTTTTGAAGTTTTTGTTTGCAAATAATAATATAAAATAGCAGGAATAATAGTTGGTTTCAAAAGCCAATCTACTTTTTCAAAATCAAATATTCGTGCCAAAATAACAAGAATACTAGCTATAAAAAACAAGTATAAAGAAGGCTTACTGTCTTTCATTCTCTACAATTGTTTTATTGGTTATCATATTCATTTCTAAAATATTAGGTTCGAAGATAGCAAACTATTTTATTATTTCAATAAAATCATCTTCAGAAATAATAGAAACCTTCAATTGAGTTGCTTTTTCTAATTTTGCTGGTCCCATATTTTCACCTGCAATCACAAAATCGGTCTTCGCCGAAATAGAACTTCCAACTTTTCCACCATTATCTTCTATAGCTTTTTTTAAATCATCACGAGAGAATTTTGAGAAAACACCAGAAACCACGAATGTTTTTCCTGATAGTTTATCTGTAGTATTTGGATTGTATTTTTCAATTAGTTCAAACTGAACACCAAATTGTTTTAAACGCTCGATAATTACCACATTCTCTTCATTTTCGAAAAATTCAATAACACTTTGCGCAATCTTCTCTCCTATTTCATCAACTAAAATCAAATCCATCAAAGAAGCATTTTTTATAGCGTCAATAGATTTGTAATGTTTGGCTAATTTTTTTGCAACGGTTTCTCCAACATATCGAATTCCTATGGCATAAAGTACACGCTCAAAAGGTATTTCTTTTGATTTCTGAACACCATTCACCAAATTTTCTGCCGATTTCTGCGCCATACGTTCAAGTGGAAGAATATCTTCAACGGTTAATTGATATAAATTCGAATAATCTTTAACCAAATTATTATTGAATAACAAAGCGACAGTTTCTCCACCAAGACCTTCAATATCCATTGCTTTTCGTGAAATATAATGCTGAATTCTACCTATGATTTGTGGTGGACAACCATAAAAATTTGGACAATAATGATTAGCTTCGCCTTCTTTTCGTTCCAATTCCGAATGGCATTCCGGACAATGTGTAATGTATTTTGTTGGTTCTGAAATGGAATTTCTTTTTGTTAAATCAACGGCAATAATCTTTGGAATAATTTCACCTCCTTTTTCAACAAAAACTTCATCACCAATTCGAATGTCTAATTTTTCAATTTGATCTGCATTATGTAATGAAGCACGCTTTACAATTGTTCCAGCCAATTGCACAGGTTCTAAATTAGCTACAGGCGTTATTGAACCTGTTCGTCCAACTTGATATGAAATCGAATTTAATCGGGTAGTAACTTGCTCTGCTTTAAATTTATATGCCATTGCCCAACGAGGCGATTTTGCCGTATAACCTAATTCATCTTGATGCTGAAAACTATTTACTTTTACAACTACTCCATCCGTTTCGTATGGTAAATCGTGACGATGTTTATCCCAATAATCAATAAAATCAAAAACTTCATTCAAATTATTAGCCATTTTTGATTCCTTTGGCACTTTAAAACCCCAATCTCTCGCGGCTTCTAAACTTTCAAATTGAGACGAAATTCCAAGATTATTTCCAACTATAAAATAAAGTAAACATTCTAATGGTCGTTTTCCAACTTCACTACTGTCTTGCAACTTCAAACTTCCAGATGCTGTGTTTCTCGGATTTGAATAAGGCGTTTCCCCAATTTCAATCAATTCCTGGTTCATTTTCTCAAAACCTTCAAAAGGCAAAATAATTTCGCCACGAATGTCAAATCGTTCAGGAAAATTTCCTTTCAATTGCAAAGGAATAGATTTTATAGTTTTTATGTTTGTGGTAACATCATCGCCTTGAAAACCATCACCACGAGTAACCGCTCGCTTTAATTTGCCATTTTCATAAGTAATAGAAATTGAAGCGCCATCATATTTCAATTCACAAGTATATTGTAACGGAACGTTTCCTAAAACTTTTTGAATTCTATTTTCCCAATCAATTAAATCTTCTTTAGAATAAGAATTATCCAAAGAATACATTCTATAATCGTGGACAACAGTTTGGAAATTTTTGGTAATTGCTCCACCAACTCGCTGTGTTGGAGAATTTTCATCAAAAAATTCAGGATGTTGTTTTTCTAACTCTTGAAGTTGTTTTAGTTTTTGATCAAATTCAAAGTCAGATATTGAAGGATTGTCCAACACATAATAATTATGATTATGCTGATTGAGTTCGTTACGTAAATCCTGAATGATTTTTGGAATATCCATAAAAGAAATTGGCTATTATAGTTACAAAATGTGTGCACTAAAATAGCCAATATTTTTTTAAAAAGAGTATTTTTTACGACTGAATTATTCCATTTATTTGTAAATATAACTGTCCATCGCTAAGAATTGCTCCTTGGGAAATCAAGTCAAAAATTGCTGTATTTCGTTCTTGTTCATATTCTTTTTTGCCTAAATGTATTTCGACTGTGTCTGTAAATAATTTATCGCTCAACCATTGCAATCCCTCTTTTTGCAAAAAATCAACATCAGAAACTAATGATTTTAAAACAATCGATTGGATTAATTTTTCTTGACAATGGAAAAGAAAAATATAATTTTTAGAGAAATGTTCCAGATAATTTGCGTTCTTCAAAACGCCTTCCCAAATCAAATCGGAGAAAACATCTAATTCCTGCTCGGCAACTTCGGGTTTATCTGTTTTGATTTTATCCCATTCTGCTTTATCTATTGATTGTGTTGCTAGGAAATTACTAAATTCCTGGTGCAATGCTTCAAACTGTTCTTTTGTTAGTCTTTTGTATTTCATGCTAATTAATTATATAAAAAAATCCCGACTTACATCGGGACTTTTAATTTTGTATGTTGAAATATTAAACTTCAGCAACGATTTCATAAGGTAATTCAACAACTACTTCTCTGTGTAATCTCACAGTAGCAGTATATTTACCTGTACGTTTTACAACACCGCTTGTGATGAATTTTCTATCAATTGGTTGACCAGCAGTTTCTAAAGCCGAAGCGATATCGATGTTAGTAATTGAACCAAATAATTTTTCTCCACCAGCTTTTGCAGTGATTTTAATATCTAAAGCTTTTAAAGCTTCAGCTATTTTTTTAGCATCATCAACAATTTTTGCTTCTTTGTGTGCTTTTTGTTTTAAATTTTCAGCTAAAACTTTTTTAGCAGAAGGCGTTGCTAAAGTAGCAAAACCTTGTGGAATTAAATAATTACGACCGTAACCGTTTTTTACTGTTACTACATCGTCTTTAAATCCTAAATTCTGAACGTCTTGTTTTAAGATAAGTTCCATGTTGTTGTCCTTTATTAGAGAAGTTAGCCCGCCAATGGCGAGGCAACAACTATATGTTTATATTATTTTAATAAATCAGCCACGTAAGGCATTAATGCTAAGTGACGAGCTCTTTTAACAGCTACTGACACTTTTCTTTGGTACTTCAATGAAGTTCCTGTTAAACGACGAGGTAAAATTTTACCTTGTTCGTTAACAAATTTTAAAAGGAAATCAGCATCTTTATAATCGATGTATTTGATTCCTGATTTTTTGAAACGACAATATTTTTTAGTTTTGTTCGTGTCAATATTTAAAGGAGTAAGATATCTAATATCTCCGTCTTTTTTTCCTGAAGCCGATTGTTGCAAATTTGCCATGATGATTAAGCTTTAGATTCTTTTAATTTTGTTCTTCTTCTTTCTGCCCAAGAGATAGCGTGTTTATCTAAACTTACAGTTAAGAAACGCATAACTCTTTCGTCACGTCTAAATTCAGTTTCAAAAGCAATAAGTACTTCTGGACTCACTTGGAATTCAAATAAATGGTAAAAACCACTTTTTTTGTTTTGGATTTCGTAAGCTAATTTTTTTAAGCCCCAATCCTCTTTCGATACCATCTTTGCTCCTCTAGAAGTAAGAAAATCTTCAAACTTGCTTACTGTTTCCTTTACCTGAACTTCAGATAAAACGGGATTTAAGATGAAAACAGTTTCGTAATGATTCATAATAAATGTGTGTTAATTTTAAATTGGGCGCGAAGATAAAAAATCTTTTTGGAATATTAATGCGATATAGTGATAAATCGTCTAAAAGTAAAAAAAATCGTTTAAAAGCAAAAATAATCGATAAAATGTTAGGTGGATTGAAATAAAGTATATACTTTTACCGAACCAAATCTATAATAATAAAAAATTATGAAACTAAATTGTGTAGTCGTAGATGATAGTTCGATACAAAGAATGATCATTGCAAAGTTAGTAAATAATCATCCAAATTTACATTTAGTGGGTGATTTTTCTAATGCAATTGAAGCAAAAAATTGCATGTCGGTTCATACTGTTGACTTAATATTTCTAGATATTGAAATGCCAGTCATCAGCGGATTTGATTTTCTTGATGGATTAAAAGTAAAACCGCAAATTATTTTTATCACGTCAAAGGCGGAATATGCTATGAAAGCATTCGATTATGATGCAACAGATTATCTTCAAAAACCAATTGCATTAGATCGTTTTAACGCATCTGTTAGAAGAGCGATGGATTTTCATATGCTTAAAAAAGAAAATCAAGAAGAAGAAGGCGAACATATCTTTATTAAGAGTAATCTTAAAAAACTTAAAGTTTACACTAATAAAATTAAATGGATTGAAGCCTATGGTGACTATGTAAAAGTAGTTACTGAAGAAGATAGTAATTTGGTTCTCTCTACAATGAAATCTTTTGAGAAAGATTTATCAAGTGAAAAGTTTATTAGAGTTCACAAATCCTATATCATTAATATTGATAAAGTAGAACGTTTCAACAGTAAATTCGCAGAAATTGGTGTAACAAAAATACCTTTAAGTCGCAATAAAAAGGAAGATTTGATAAAAGCCCTAGCTATTGCTTAATAAAAATCCACATTTACAGTAACTTTTATAGCTCTGTATTGCGCAACCATATCAAAACTATTCAGAACTTTCTGGATAGTTTTTTTTGTGCTTTGCAAATTCGTTTCGCTAGGTATTTTCACCATTATCGTTCTAATGTATTCATTTCGAATTCGGCTGATGGCTGGTTCTTCTGGGCCAAGAACAGGAACAGTTAGGTTTTGTTGCAAAACCTGATACAACCACATCGAACCTTCTTTAAGTTTTTCAAAATCTCGATGCTTCAATGTCAGCTTGATTAATCTGAAAAATGGTGGATATTTATAAATCTGCCTTTCATAAAGTTGTTCTTTGTACATTCCTTCATAATCAGTAGTTGTTACTTGCTGAATGATATTATGCAATGGATTATAGGTTTGGATAACAACTTTTCCTCTTTTCTCACTTCGACCAGAACGACCAGAAACTTGAGTTAGCATTTGATAACTTCTTTCAAAAGCACGGAAATCAGGATGATACAACATATTGTCGGCATTCATAATCCCAACGAGTGAAACATTATCAAAGTCTAAACCTTTGGCGAGCATTTGAGTTCCAACCAAAACATCAATTTCTCGATTTTTAAATCCATCGATAATTTTTTCAAAACTATATTTTCCACGAGTTGTATCCTGGTCCATTCGTTTTATATTTTTCTCTGGAAACAATTCTGCTAATTCCATTTCAATTTGTTCCGTACCAAAACCTTTGGTTTCCAAATCCACACTAGAACAAACATGGCAATTTGTTGGCTTAGCCATACTGTATCCACAATAATGGCAACGCAGTTGGTTTTTGAATTTATGATAGGTCAAACTCACGTCACATTGTTGACATTGCGGAACATGACCACAAGTTAAACACTCTAAAACTGGAGAAAATCCTCTTCGATTTTGAAATAAAATAACTTGTTCTCCGTTAGAAAAGGCTTCTGTAATTTGTTCAATTAAAGTCAAACTGAAATGACCTTTCATTTTCTTTCTGAAATAACTATCTTTTAAATCAACAAGTTCAATTTCTGGCATTTGTACATTACCAAAACGCTCCGTTAAAGTAACTAAACCAAACTTTCCTGAAGTTGTATTGTAAAAGGTTTCAATACTTGGTGTAGCCGAACCTAATAAAACTTTTGATTGATGCGCATTTGCTAAAACAATCGCAGCATCACGAGCATGATATCTTGGGGCTGGATCTTGTTGCTTGAAAGTTGTTTCATGTTCTTCGTCAACAATAATCAACCCTAGATTTGAAAAAGGTAAAAACAAAGCCGATCTTGCTCCAATTACTATTTGCGCAGTTGAAGATTGGTTTAAAACATTTTGCCACACTTCTACCCTTTCATTATTGCTGTATTTTGAATGAAAAACAGCTACTTTATTACCAAAATATTGTGTCAAGCGAGAAACTAGTTGTGTTGTCAGGGCAATTTCGGGTAAAAGATATAAAACCTGTTTTCCTTCCTTAATATAGTATTCAATAAGTTTAGTGTAGATTTCAGTTTTTCCGCTGGAAGTTACACCATGAAGAAGACAAACGTCTTTTTCTAAAAATGATTTTTCAATTTCATCAAAAGCCAATTGTTGAGCTTTGCTTAACAGTAATTTATTATCATTTTTATTTTTATCAAAATTTACTCGGTCTTCCTGAATGTGATATTCCTCAAAAATATTTTTTTCAACTAATCCTTTTATAATTGAAACAGTAACATTAGCTTTTTCAGTCAATTTTTTTACAGAAATAGGATTACTTTGTTGTGCTTGTAATTGAAAATATTGCAAAACTAAATTTTTCCTTTTATCTGATTTCAAACTATCTAAAAGTGCAATTAATTTACTTTCATCTTTAAAATCAGAATGCAAACGAATATATTTTACCAATTTAGGTTTGTATTCTTCTTGAATTTCTTCTTGAAGAGAAATTATTTTTTTATCAATTAGCTTCTTGATGATTGGCAAAACCGTTTTTTTATTGAGAATGTCAATAATGTTTTGAATTTTCAAAGAACTTTGACGTTGCAAGGCTTCATAGATCAAGAACTCATCATCGGACAATTCAGCTTCATCAACAAAAGTTGTGGTTTCTTGCGAAATAATAGTTTCACTTTCTAACAATAATGCGGACGGTAAAGCACCACGATAAACATCGCCAATAGAACACATATAGTAGGAAGCAATCCAAAACCAATGATTGATTTGAAGCTCATTAACAATTGGCTTTTCATCCAGAATTTGATGAATTTCTTTTGCATCGTATAGTGTTGGTGGTGTTTGATGTAAATCAATTACTAAGGCAGTATAGATTTTATTTTTAATCGGAATTGCCACTCTCATTCCTTTCTTTATATAATTATATTCAGCTTCCGAAACACAATAAGTCAGTGTTTTAGATAACGAAAGTGGAACAATAACTTCAATAAAAAAATTCATGTATTATGTTTGATTATTTGTCTCTAACCCAAGTTTGTGAGCGACCAAAAAGCGATATTCCAATGTAACCTCTTACGATTAATTTATTATTTCCGTCAAAAGAAATTTTACAATTATACGTTTTTCCATTTTTAGGATCTGTAATTTTTCCTCCATCAAAAATTGCTCCATTCTTTTGTATTGATTTTATGATTACTAATCCTAGTATTGGTTTATTTTTATCTTCTCCTTGACAAAGTTCACACTTTCTGAACCTATGTTCTTGTTCAAGGATTTCAATAATTTTTCCATAATACTTCCCGTTTTTTTCAAAAATTTCAATAATCGCTTTTTCTTTTCCTGTTTCATCATCGATAGTTTTCCATTTTCCTATTATGGTTTGAGAAAAACTTATTTGTACAAAAAAAAGAAGTAGTATAACTATTTTATTCGCTTTCATATTGTCTCTTTTTCTTGTTGTTTCTGACGTTTTATCTGATTGATAGATGCGTTTAAATCAAAACCTAAAAGCAATATCATACAGTTTATCCATATGTAAAACATAACTACTAAAAGCGTTCCAATAGAACCATAAAGTTCATTGTATTTTGAAAATTTAACCACCCAAATTCCGAAAAAGTAAGATGATAAGATGATTAAAACTGTTGTAAAAACCGAACCTATAGATATAAATGCGCGGTTTTTTTCGCGTTTTACACCAAATTTAAACAACAAGGATGTTGAAAACAAAATCATTAACATGATAAAAATATATCGACCCGTTTCAAGAAGCGAAATCTTATCAGAAAGCACATCTTGAATAATTGTTTTTTGAATAATAACTTCCAAGATTACAATAGCTGCAACCGTAATTATCAAGAAAAATGACAATAATAATGACAATGCTAATGATACAAAATACTGACGAAAGAACTTTCTCTTTAATGAAAAATCAATATGATGTGAACTTTCAAATCCGCCAAGAATAGCATTTACTCCGTTGGTCATCAAGATGATAGCCATCAAAAAACCGGTAGAAATTAATCCTGTATTACTATTATTTAAAATATCATCAATGATGGATTGAATAGCGTCAAATGTTGTTGGCGGAACATTTTGTTGGACAAAACCTAGAAAATCTTCCTGAAAACCTTCAATTGGAATGTAGGGAATTAGATTGAAAATGAACAGCATAAAAGGAAATAACGCCATAAAAAAACTCCACGCAATAGCTGCGGCACGATAGGAAATTGCACCTTCTATAATACCAATGATATAAATATCGAGCAAATCGTATAATGAAAGCCCGTACAGCCAAGGTAATTTTATTTTTTGCAACAGCATGATAACCTGCTTAATAACAGGTAGTTTCATTAATTTATTTTCGATTGGTGAGGACATTTAGATGGCTTTTAAACTCAAATCCATGTTGTAAACCGAATGCGTCAACGCTCCAGAAGAGATATAATCAACACCACAATCGGCATATTGACGAATGGTTTTTTCGTTTATGTTTCCGGAACTTTCTGTTAGGCATTTGTCACCAATTAAAGCTACAGCTGTTTTGGTATCTTCAAAATTGAAATTGTCAATTAAAATTCGATAAACACCTTCATTTTCAAGGATTTCTTTGACTTCATCCAAATTTCTAGCTTCGACAATGATTTTCAAATCGAGATGATTTTCAGCTAAAAAAGCTTTGGTTTTATTGATGGCATGTGTAATTCCGCCAGCAAAATCGTTGTGATTGTCTTTCAACATAATCATATCATACAATGCAAAACGATGATTTTCGCCACCACCGATTTTTACAGCCCATTTTTCGCAAGCACGAAATCCTGGAGTTGTTTTTCGTGTATCTAAAATTTTAGTTTTTGTTCCTTCCAAAAGCTGAACAAAATGATTGGTTTTTGTTGCAATTGCTGACATTCTTTGCATAGAATTCAAAACTAATCGTTCTGCTCTCAAAATCGATTGTGAACTGCCAGAAACATGAAAAACGACATCGCCATACTTCACTTTTTCACCATCATTAATAAAAACTTCCATCTCTAAAGTTGGATCAACGTTTTCAAAAATCATTTTTGCAAAAGAAACACCAGCAATTATTCCAGTATCTTTCACTAATAATTTGGCTTTCCCATTAGCATTAGAAGGAATGCAAGCAAGCGAACTGTAATCGCCTGAACCAATGTCTTCTCTAATACCATTTTGGATAATTAAATCAAGTTCTCTTTGGAATTGTTCTTTTGAAATCATTACTATTTAAATTGATTGGCTAAAGTAACATTTAATTTACTGATTAAAAAATGAAAATTGAAATTGAATTTCTATTTTTGCACCACAACACAACAACACATGTACAAACTAATTATTCGTCCGATACTTTTTTGGTTTGATCCCGAAAAAGTACATTATTTCAGTTTTACGGCTATTCGATTTTTTTCTAAAATTCCTTTTTTTTCAAGTATTTGTAATTCATTATTTGAAGTAAAAGATAAACGTTTAGAAACAGAAGTTTTTGGTTTAAAATTCAAAAATCCAGTTGGATTAGCAGCAGGTTTTGACAAAGATGCCAAGCTGTATAAAGAACTTTCAAATTTTGGATTTGGCTTTATCGAAATTGGAACTTTAACACCAAAACCACAAGAAGGAAATCCTAAAAAGCGCTTGTTTCGATTAAAAAAAAATAATGCAATCATCAACCGAATGGGTTTTAACAACGGTGGTGTTTTTGAAGCTGTCGAACGTTTGAAAAAAAACAAAAACGTTTTAATCGGCGGAAATATTGGTAAAAATAAAATTACGCCAAACGATGAAGCAGTAAATGATTATCTGATTTGTTTTGACGCATTATTCAACTATGTAGATTATTTTGTGGTGAATGTGAGTTCGCCAAACACTCCAAATCTTCGCGAATTGCAGGATAAAAAACCTCTAACTGATTTATTAACAAAACTCGAAACCCGAAACTCTGAACGCGAAACTAAAAAACCAATCTTACTAAAAATCGCTCCAGATTTGACTGATGAACATCTTTTGGACATTATTGATATTGTAAACGAAACCAAAATTGCTGGAGTAATTGCTACCAATACAACTATTTCAAGAGAAAATTTAATGACTGAAAATAATCCTGAAGTTATGGCAGAAATTGGCGGATTATCAGGAAAACCATTAACAAAACGTTCCACTGAAGTTATTCGTTTTCTTTCGGAAAAAAGTAATAAATCCTTCCCAATTATAGGTGTTGGCGGAATTCACACTGCCGAAGATGCCATTGAAAAACTAGAAGCTGGAGCAAGTTTGGTGCAACTTTATACAGGATTTATTTATGAAGGACCGAAATTGGTAAAAGAAATTAATAAAGCAATTTTAAAATCCAAAAGTTAATTTTAATTAACGAAATCGATTTCTTTAGTATATTTGGCAACCAATGAAAAAAGTCAAAATCATAGAATGTCCACGCGATGCCATGCAAGGCATCAAAACGTTTATTCCTACCGATACTAAAGTGCAATACATTCAGTCATTACTTCGAGTTGGTTTTGACACGATTGATTTTGGGAGTTTCGTTTCGCCCAAAGCCATTCCACAAATGCAAGATACGGCAGAAGTTTTGGCACAATTGGATTTGACTAAAACCGAAAGTAAACTACTAGCGATTATTGCTAATACTAAAGGTGCAGAAATGGCTTCGGTTCACAAGGAAATTCAATATTTAGGTTTTCCATTCTCGATTTCGGAGAATTTTCAAATGCGGAATACACATAAAACCATAGCGGAAAGTTTAGTGACTTTGCAAGAGATTTTAGATATTGCAAATACGACAAACAAAGAAGTCGTTGCCTATCTTTCTATGGGATTTGGAAATCCGTATGGCGATGTTTGGAATGTAGAAATCGTCGGCGAATGGACAGAAAAATTGGCGAAAATGGGCGTAAAAATCCTTTCGCTTTCTGATACTATTGGAAGTTCTACACCTGAAGTTATTGACTATTTATTCTCCAATTTAATTCCAAAATATCCTGAAATTGAATTTGGCGCACATCTTCATACAACGCCGGATAAATGGCACGAAAAAGTAGATGCCGCTTTCAAAGCAGGTTGTACACGATTTGATGGTGCAATTCAAGGTTTTGGCGGTTGTCCAATGGCAAAAGATGATTTGACTGGAAACATGCCTACCGAGAAACTTCTCTCCTATTTTACTGCTCAAAAAGCTGAAACTAATTTAAGTGCCATGAGTTTTGAAAGTGCTTATAATGAAGCTTCTAAAGTATTTAAATCTTATCACTAATTGCTCTTTTTCTTTTGAAAATTTTATAAATCTCTATCCAAATTACAGAAATAAATCCTACCAAAATACTACAGCCAATTTGAAAGAAGGTTACTTTTTCAAATAGAAAGAATTTTGAAAAAATGGGAACAAATAATAGCAAAGTTGTAATCAATATTGTAATTCCAATTATAACCAAAACCAAATTGTTTTTGTATCGAATTGTTGTAAAAATAGAATAGTAAAACGACCTGTTTTCTAAAGTTAAAAAAACATTAGAGGAGATTAATGTCAAGAAAATGCATGTTCTAGTTACACCTTCTGTAAAATCGTATTGTATGCAATATTGATACATAAAAAGTAATCCTAATGCGATTATTAATCCTTGAATTATACTAATTGTTATTTCTTTTAAATTAAAAAAAGTAGTCGTAAAAGGTCTTGGTTTTTGTAGCATCAAATTTCTTTCCATTGGTTCATTTTCATAAATAATTGAACATGTTGGTCCCATAATTATTTCTAAAAAAATAATATGTACTGGTGTAAAAATGTTAGGATAAACCCAACCTAAAACCAAAGGAATGAACACAATAAGAATAATTGGAATATGAATAGAAATAATGTACTGAATGGCTTTTTTTAGGTTAACGTAAATTTTTCTTCCCATAGCAATGGCATCAACCATTTTATCAAAATTATCATCAATTAAGATTAAATTAGCGGCTTGTTTTGCTATTTCGGAACCTTTCTTACCCATTGCAATTCCTATGTGAGCCGATTTTAATGCTGGTCCATCATTGACACCATCGCCAGTCATTGCTACAATTTGATTATTATCTTTTAATGCTTGAATAATTCTCAACTTAGCTTCTGGAAACATTCGAGTAAAAATAGTTGTTTCCATAACTTTTTCTTTTAAAATGGTTTCATCCATTGCCATTAAATCGTCTCCATTGAGCACATTATCTGGATTTTTAAAACCTATTTGTCTCGCAATCGTAGATGTTGTTGCAGCATTGTCGCCTGTTATTATTTTGACTTGAATTCCTGCTTTATAAAATTTTTCAAAAACGTCTTGAATATTTGCTTTTGGTGGATCATAAAAAGCAATTAATCCAACGAAATCAAAGTTGAATTCTTGCTGTATTTTTGGATAATTTTGATTTACATCAATAACTTTTCCAACACCAAGAACACGATAACCTTTACTTGCCATTGTGTTCATTGCTGATAATATACTTTCTTCCTCATTTTTAGTCAAATCACAAACGGCAATCAAAGCTTCGGTTGCACCTTTAGCGGCTATAATTTTTTCACCCTTTGAATTTTCAAAAATATGCGTCATCATTGGTGGTTTTCCTTTTAAAGGATATTCATGGACTAATTTGAAATTAGGTCGTTCATCATTTGAAATTATTTTAGTGTATGAATCGTGAATGGCTACTTCCATTGCATCATAAGGAATTGGTTCACTTGACCACATCGCATAGTTTAAAACCTCTTGAGATTCTTCATTAAACTTTTCGTCACTATTAATAATCGTGTTAGATTTAAAAATATACAATTGCGCCAAACTCATTTTGTTTTCGGTTATCGTTCCAGTTTTGTCTGTACAAATAACCGTCGCGCTTCCGAGTGTTTCCACCGTTTTTGTTTGTTTAGCAATAATTCCAATTTTCATTAATCGCCAAGCTCCAAGTGCCATAAAAGTGGTAAAAGCAACGGGTATTTCTTCGGGAATAACACTCATTGCTATAGTTAATGCCTTCAATAAACTATCTAATACATTTTGCGAATGATAGTAATTAATAGCCCAAACAATGCCAAAAATAAGCAATCCGATGACCGACATCTTCTTAACAAAATTGTTGATTTGAATTTGAAGTGGTGTTTTTTCAACTTCAACTTGTTCTAAACTCTTGCCTATTTTTCCTAAATTAGTTTGATTGCCAATTCGAATGACTTCACAAATTGCCATTCCTGTAGCTACAATTGTTCCTTGAAAAACTTCATTATCATCTGAAGTTTCATTTTTGGCAACCGCTAATGATTCTCCAGTTAATATTGACTCATTAACCATAAAATCACTCGACTGAATTATTTTTGCATCGGCAGGAATAAAAGAACCTTACTCGATTTGAATAAAATCACCTAAAACAATTTCTTCACTAAAAATTTCAATAACACTTCCGTTTCTAATTACTTTATTTTTGGGTTGAGATAATTTTTTCAAATCATCAATTGCATTTCTACTTCTTGCTTCTTGAAATAATGAAATAGCAACAACTAATAAAATTGCAACTGACATAAAAATTCCATCGCCATAATCGCCTGAAACAAAATAAATACTCGCAGCAGCAACTAAAAGCAAAAACATTGGTTCTTTTAAAATATCAAGTAAAGAATTTAAAAAATTATTTTTCTTTTGATGCTCTAGCGAATTTGTACCGTTTTTATTTTTTGAAGCAATGACTGCATTATCCGAAAGTCCAATTATAGTTTTATGTACCATTTAATGAAATTACATGTTATACTAAGGTAGCGATTTTATATGACATAGAACTCCTTTTTTTGCATTAGATTTATTATATTTGCACGCAATTTAACTACAACTACAAATTGCAATGTACACACACAACTCAAAAATCATTAGTGAAGGATTAACTTATGATGATGTCCTTTTGGTTCCTAATTTTTCAGATGTTTTACCAAGAGAAGTTTCTATCCAATCTAAATTTTCAAGAAATATTACTTTAAACGTCCCAATTGTTTCAGCTGCAATGGATACCGTTACTGAAAGTGCTATGGCAATTGCTATGGCGCAAGAAGGCGGAATTGGTGTTTTACACAAAAACATGACCATCGAACAACAAGCTGCAAAAGTTAGAAAAGTAAAACGTGCCGAAAGCGGAATGATTATCGATCCAGTAACTTTACCCCTAACCGCTTTGGTTTCAGATGCTAAAAATGCTATGAAAGAATTTGGTATCGGTGGAATTCCAATTGTAGATGAAAACAAAACTTTGAAAGGAATTGTTACTAATCGTGATTTACGTTTTGAAAAAAACAATTCAAGACCAATTATCGAAGTAATGACAAGCCAAAATTTGGTTACCGTTGCCGAAGGAACATCTTTAGAACAAGCTGAAGTAGTTTTGCAAGGACATAAAATCGAAAAACTTCCTGTTATTAATTCTGAAAATAAATTGGTAGGCTTAATCACTTTCAGAGACATTACAAAACATACTCAAAAACCAATTGCCAATAAAGATTCATTTGGTCGATTGCGAGTTGCCGCTGCCATTGGTGTTACTGCCGATTCGCTGCAAAGAGTGGAAGCTTTAGTAAATGCAGGTGTTGACGCCATCATTATCGATACTGCTCACGGACATACCAAAGGTGTTGTTTCGGTTTTAAAAGAAGTAAAAAATAAATTTCCTCAAATTGACATTGTAGTTGGAAACATTGCCACACCAGAAGCGGCTTTGTATTTGGTAGAAAATGGTGCCGATGGCGTAAAAGTTGGAATTGGTCCAGGTTCAATTTGTACCACACGAGTTGTTGCTGGCGTTGGATTTCCACAATTTTCAGCAGTTTTAGAAGTTGCTGCAGCATTAAAAGGTACAGGAATTCCAGTAATTGCTGATGGCGGAATTCGTTATACTGGCGATATTCCAAAAGCTGTCGCAGCTGGTGCAAGTTCGGTTATGTTAGGTTCATTATTAGCAGGAACAAAAGAATCTCCTGGAGAAACTATCATTTTTGAGGGAAGAAAATTCAAGTCTTATCGTGGAATGGGTTCAGTTGAAGCAATGCAAGAAGGTTCAAAAGACCGTTATTTTCAAGATGTGGAAGATGATATTAAAAAATTAGTTCCTGAGGGAATTGTTGGTCGTGTTCCATACAAAGGCGAATTAAACGAAAGTATGCAACAATTTATCGGCGGACTTCGTGCTGGAATGGGTTATTGTGGCGCAAAAGATATTCCAACATTGCAAGAAAATGGACGTTTTGTTAGAATTACATCTAGTGGAATTACTGAAAGTCATCCACATAACGTTACAATTACAAAAGAAGCTCCGAATTATTCGAGGTAATTTTTTGAACCACCAAGTTCACTAAGAATGCACAAAGCTCACAAGTTTTTAATCACTTCGTGAGCTTTGTGTTTTTATTTTAGTGTTCTCTGTGGTTAAATTTTTATCTTTTCTTTTTAGTTTATACTTTCAAAAACTCTGCAATTTTTTTCTTTTCTCCTGCAATCCATAGAATATCGCTGTCTTCTAAAACTAAATGCGACTCTGGATTTAAAATTCGTTTTCCATTTCGCTCAATGCCTACAATAATTCCATGGGTTTTCTCTCGAATTTGCGATTCACGTATACTTTTACCAATGCAAACTCTATTTTTAAGTTCTAGTTTTTGTAAAATGATTTCGGTTTGCTCAACTTCTTCTGGAACGTCAATTTCATTTTTATCCAAATAATTTTTAAAATCCTTTACTTGATCATCCGTTCCAATAACACTAATTTCATCGCCGGGAAACAATCTTTCGGTTCTTATTGGAATATTTATCAAAACTTCACCTCTTCTTATTGAGGCAATGTTAATTCCAAATTGTTCGCGTATCGTTAATTCTTCCAATGTTTTTCCTGCCAAATTGGATTCTTTTGCAATCTCAAATTCTGCCATGTGTCCATCCCAAGGTGACAAGGTATTTTGACGCTTATTTTCTTTTCGAATTTCTCTATCATTAAAATTGCTCAAAAAGTGACTTTCGATTTTGTTATAAACGGCGTGAAGTCTTTTTGGAAATAGAATATACGCTCCAATTGCAAGCATAAATGCAATAAAAGCAACTCCAGATGAGAAAAAAGTATTTAAAACAAAACCAACATAAAATAAAGTTAGTACAATTCTAAAAATCACTAGCATAATAATTGGACCTTGATGCTTTCTTTCTTCCATCAAAATCGACACCTCTTTTACGGCAACTCGACGTAATGACAAAGCCCATAAAAATGGTGATAAGATGATTAAAGTGATTAAAGCAGCAGTTGCATTTCCAAATCTTGATCCTTGAACTAATGGCAAAATAAAATTTGAAGAAAGCAAAATTACAGCAACTATAATTATAGAATGAATTACCACTTGTATCAAATAACTTCTTAAAACTATTTGCCAATTGCTAATCGATTTAATTTCTTCGGTATTAGCGCTGTAGAGTTGAATGCGTTTTACCCATTTTCGAGGTAATTTCTTTTCCACATAACCCGAAAATGGTGCTGCAAATTTTACCATAAAAGGTGTTGTAAAAGTGGTAACTGCCGAAACAGCAACCACAATTGGATAAAGAAAA
This sequence comes from Flavobacterium dankookense, assembly GCF_004362665.1. Taxonomy (GTDB): domain Bacteria; phylum Bacteroidota; class Bacteroidia; order Flavobacteriales; family Flavobacteriaceae; genus Flavobacterium; species Flavobacterium dankookense. The sequence continues at coordinate 60,729 of NZ_SNXR01000018.1, forward strand.
TCACTCGTTACTTTTAAGGTTGTTCCCAATGTTGCAATTATAAAAGAGAATTCACCAATTTGCGACAAACTCATTCCGGTTTGAATGGATTGCTTTAAAGGTTGACCTGATAACAATGCGCCAATTGTAGAACTTAACGATTGTCCAAAGATTACTACTAATGTTAAAATAGCAACAGGTAATGCGTATTCAATCAAAGTCTCTGGATTGATTAACATTCCAACTGACACAAAGAAAACCGCTCCAAATAAATCTTTCACAGGTTTTACAAGATGTTCAATATGTTCTGCCTGTGTAGTTTCGGCAATGATTGAACCCATAATAAATGCTCCTAAAGCTGGTGAAAATCCAACTCCTGCCGCAAAAATTACCATCAATAAACAAAGTGCTAAGGAAATAATTAGCAACATTTCGTCGGTTAATAAATGCTTTGCTTTTTTTAGAAGTGTTGGAATAAAAAAGATACCCACAACAAACCAAATCGTTAGAAAAAACAATAGTTTCAGAACTGAAAAAACCAATTCCATTCCAGAAAACTGCTGACTTACCGCAATTGTGGAAAGCAAAACCATCATTAAAATGGCAATAATATCTTGTACAATTAGCGAACCAATAACGTTTCCAGCGAATTTTTGGGATTTTACGCCAAGTTCATCAAAGGTTTTTAAAATAATGGTTGTTGAGGAAATGGATAAAATTACACCTAAAAATATGCTATTCATTTTATTCCAACCCATCAATTGGCCTACAAAAAAACCAATTGTAACCATTGCAATGATTTGAGTAAAAGCAGTTATTGAAGCCGTTCCGCCTACTTTCATCAGTTTTTTAAAACTAAATTCTAATCCCAAACTGAATAATAAAAAGATAACGCCAATTTCTGCCCAAACCTTTACACTATTCACATCTTTTACTGTTGGAAAAAAATCAAATTCTGAACCAGCGAGAAATCCTGCAACCAAATAGCCAAGAACCAAAGGTTGTTTTAACATTCTAAAAAGTAAAACAGCAATTGCAGCAGTGATTAAGATTAAACCTAAATCACTAATCAAATCAGGTAGATGAACAGTTGTTGCAGCTAAAAATTGTGGCATGAAAATGAATTTTTACTAAAATAGCAAAAAATCTGCTTTTTTCAAAATGAAATAAGCAGATTTAAAGAATTTATAACAAAAATTAGGATTAAATTCCCAAATAATTACTTGGTGTGATTTATATCATTTTTTTTAATTTACTAATGATTCAATTTCAGTTTTTGGCTTTGTTATATTAATAACGGTTGATAATGAGTTTAAAGATCCTGAAATTGTTGGGTCAGTAATTTTCTTATTTAAAAGATTAATTTTATTTTTAAGATTTGTAAAGTCAGCTTTCGGATTTTCTTCAATTAGCTTTGTAAATGATGTAACTATTGTTTCAGCTATTAATTTTTTACCATCTTCTGTAAATTGTTTTTCATTAGTAATAACATTTAAATAAATAATAGAATTATCAATTAATGTTTCTACGTTGTCACTTAGAACTTTATTTACACTTTCTGAGCCGTCGGAATTTTCATTTATTTTTTGATTACCTAATTTAAAATATTCTTGTTGTAATTCTAAACCAAACCTCCAAATTTCTAAAGATTCTTTCTCATAAACATACATATCTTTTTTATCCAATAAAGAATAAGTTTCATTCAAACTTCTCCAAACATCAAAAAATTTCTGAGCTGTCTCACTTTTATGAGTTAAACCTAATTCTTTATCGTTCAAAACAACCCTAAAGTTTTCTTCATCAGTTAGTTTTTCAATTACTATTTTTGTTTCTGGATCATTAAATCTTGGAAGAGATTCATCTGGCTTTGTTGCATATCTCAATTCTCTTACAACGTTTTCATAATCATCAACAGTCCAATATCTTTTTTCAATAGGAAATTTTTCTTCTTTATTATTACAACTTATTAATAATATTAGTGTTGAAAACATAATAAAATATTTTTTTCTCATTTTAATTCTGGGTTTTTATATTTATTTAATGTTATAAGTAGACTATCTATTGTTCTCTCAAATTCTTTTTGTTTCGAATAAACATAACTATGGAAGGTTTCAAAGTCATATTTTTTTTGAAAAATATCTTCATCAATTAAATTTTTTATCAAAACACGTTCTTTCTCATCAAAATTAATAATATTTTTTTCAATAATTTCTTTTCTAGTTTTCCTTGCAAAAATTTCTGTTATTTTGAAGTGATATAATTCATGAGTTAGTAAATCACTACTAGATGACTTTTTATTGTAAACAAATGATTTTGAAGGATGAAAATAGGCTACAATAGAATTATTTTCTTTATCTAGCTCAATTGTAGTTACTACATAGGCAAAATATTTACTGCCATTAAACTTTTTCTTAAATAATTCTATACCTCTAAAATTTTTAAAACCTATTCTATTATATTCACTATATGGAATTGGTTTTTCATAATCTAGATAATTTGTATGAGTTAATGTTAGTAATCCTAATAAACCAATTAATATGAGAACTAAATTTATTATTAAAATTTTTTTAAGACTAAACTTTGGTACTTTTATTTTAAACAAAAATAATATAAGTTCAATAATAAAAATTATTAAGTAGAAACTTGAAAAAACTATAATTATTATTTTTTCTCCTTTTATCATTAAATTCCCAAATAATTACTTGGTGAAATTTGTTTAAGTTCCGATTTTATTTCTTCCGAAACCTCTAAAGTTTCGATAAAATCATGAATAGAATTTTTGTTGATCACTGAGTTAGTTCGAGTTAATCCTTTCAACGCTTCATAAGGATTTGGATAACCTTCACGACGAAGAATGGTTTGTATTGCTTCGGCAACAACAGCCCAATTTTTTTCTAAATCTTCGGCGAATTTTGCTTCGTTTAACAATAATTTATTCAACCCTTTTAAGGTTGCTTCAAATCCAATGATGGTATGACCAATTGGAACTCCAATATTTCTTAAAACGGTGCTATCCGTCAAATCACGTTGTAATCTTGAAATGGGCAATTTAGCAGAAAGATGCTCAAAAATAGCATTAGCAATTCCAAGATTTCCTTCGGAGTTTTCAAAATCTATTGGGTTTACTTTATGTGGCATTGCAGATGAGCCAATTTCTCCTGCTTTGATTTTTTGCTTGAAATAATCCATCGAAACATACGTCCAAATATCTCTATCTAAATCGATTATGATAGTATTTATTCTTTTTAATGCATCAAAAAAGGCAGCAAAATGATCGTAATGTTCTATTTGTGTCGTTGGAAATGAATGCTGTAATCCTAAAATTCCTTCGACAAAATCAGTTCCAAATTTTTTCCAATCGACATTTGGATAAGCTACGTGATGAGCGTTAAAATTTCCAGTTGCACCACCAAATTTTGCTGCAAATGGAACATTAAACAACAAACGCATTTGCTCTTCCAAACGTTCTACAAAAACCAAAATCTCTTTACCCAAACGCGTTGGCGAAGCTGGTTGACCGTGTGTTCTGGCAAGCATTGGAATGTCCTTCCATTCCACACTTAGTTCTTTCAATTTAGCAATTACACTAATTAAACTTGGCAAATACACTTTTTCAAATGCATCTTTAGTTGAAAGTGGAATGGCAGTATTGTTAATATCTTGAGACGTTAATCCAAAATGGATAAACTCTTTGAATTGCGAAAGTCCAAGCGTTTCAAATTTTTCTTTGATGAAATATTCAACTGCTTTTACATCGTGATTGGTTGTTTTCTCCGTTTCTTTAATCCAGAGCGCATCTTCGGTTGAGAAATTTTTATAGATATTTCTCAAGGCATCAAAGATTAATGGATTAATATTTTTTAATTGAGGTAAATTATTCTCGCATAGCGATATAAAATACTCAATTTCAACCAATACTCTATATTTAATTAAAGCTTCTTCTGAGAAAAATTCGGCTAAAGGTTTGGTTGCTTTCCTATATCGTCCGTCAATTGGAGAAATGGCATTTAAAGTAGTTAGTGACATTTGTTGTGTTGTTTTTGTTGTGGTGCAAAAGTAAGGAATAGTGTTCAGTGTTCAGTATTTAGTATTCAGTTTTTTATCAAATATTCTTAAGTAATTCCTTCAATAATGGAACACCATCGGTAGCATTCATAGGAATAATTTCTAATGGATTTGACAAATCATAAATAGTTGCTGGTTTTGGATCGATGTAAAAAACGGGAACATTTAATTTGGCGTAATGCAATAAACCTGCAGCTGGATAGACTTGTAATGATGTTCCAATTACTGCAAAATAATCGGCGGTTTGAGCTATTTCGATGGCTTCGTCTAATGCTGGAACGGATTCGCCAAACCAAACAATATGTGGTCGCAATTGGTGACCGTTTTCATCAACATCGCCTAAATTCAAATCGGTTTTCCAATCTAAAATATAATTATGATTTTTAGTGCTTCTAACCTTAAATAATTCGCCGTGAAGATGCAAAACATTAGAACTTCCGGCTTGTTCATGAAGATTATCTACATTTTGAGTGATAATATGTACTTCGAAATCTGTTTCTAATTCGGCTAAAGTGACATGGCCTCGATTGGGTTTTACTTGATGTAATTGTCTTCTTCGTTGATTATAAAAATCGAGAACTAATTCTTTGTTTTTTTGCCAACCTTCGGGCGAAGCGACTTCCATAACATCATGACCTTCCCAAAGTCCATAGGCATCACGAAAGGTTTTAATGCCACTTTCAGCAGAAATTCCTGCGCCAGTTAACACAACTAGTTTCTTTTTCATTTGCTATTTACTAATACATCAAAGATATGAGTTATCAATTTAAAAATAAATAGTGTTTTATTACATTTACAAAAAAAATACTCTAAATGGTTGACATAGAATATCTCGCTTATCTCGAAGGATTTTTAACCGAAAACCGGAAAGAACGTTTTCAAAAAGTATTAGAAAATCGTACGAATCATTTCACTATTGCGGTTGAGGATGTATTTCAATTTCATAATACCAGTGCAGTAATGCGTAGTTGTGAGGTTTTCGGGATTCAAGAAATTAATATTGTAGAGCAACGATTTGGAAAAGATATTGACAAAGAAATTGCAATGGGTGCGCAAAAATGGGTTGACATCAATAGGTTTGACAACATTACTAATTGTATTGAAAACCTTAGAACAAAAGGATATCAAATCATTGCAACTACTCCTCACGATGATTCCTGTTTGCTTCATGAATTTGATATTTCTAAGAAAAGTGCTTTGTTTTTTGGCACCGAAAAAGAAGGACTTTCAGAAGAAGTTATGAAACAAGCAGATGGTTTTTTAAAAATCCCGATGGTTGGTTTTACTGAAAGTTTGAACATATCAGTATCAGCCGCTATTATCATTCAAGACATTACTTCTCGCCTACGGTTGTCAAACATAGACTGGCAATTAACTGAAAATGAATTACTGGAAAAACGCTTGATTTGGGCAAAAAACTCTATAAAAGATATTAAGCGAATTGAGGAAAGATATTATTCAGAAATCAGATTGAAATAATTAATTCTTCTTCAAAACCTTATATTGTTCGTAACATTCACTTATTGCGTCCATGATTTGCAAATCGTTTGCCGTTTGAATGAAGGACTCTGAATAGTTACATCGTTGCAATATTTCTGCAATTTCTTTTTTATCAACACCAAGAAGTACTGCAATTGTTTCTCTATCAAACTTGGATTCCAATAGATTTCTAACGGTATCGTCCTTTTTCATAGACTTTAACTTCTTAAGTTCCTTGGGCTTATTTCCAAAAAAGTTATACAACATATCGGCTGGATTGAAAATAGAACCTAAAACTCTTGTAAAAGCATTTGGTGAACGCTCACCTGCTTCATAGGCTGCAGGAAGACCCGAAATACTGTAGCGGAAATTCTCTTTTTCTGGGATTAGCTTTGAATCTATCTCGAGATAACCGGTTAAATCATATTTTTTTACAATAACCTCTTCTAGAGCAATCGCTTTTTCGGTTAGTTGAATTTTAGCACTTCCATTTTTTAACCAATCGTTTGTTACACGAACTCTTAATGATTGATATCCTAAAAGTGTAATGTGAATGGTATCATTGACTGTGGCTTCAACTTCAAAATAACCACGTGAATTGGTTACAGCACCTTTTACTTTATTGATATTTATTACGTTAGCATTTGGAATTGGGAATAATGTATTATCATTAATAATTGTTCCTGTTACTTTTTGCACAGCAGTTTCTTCTTGTGCAGAAACACTAAATGAATAAAAAAGAATAAAGAAAAATAGAAAATATCTCATAATGGTTTTTGATGGTTTAAAAGTATGAAACTCTTTTAAGATATTTAGAAATTTGTATTTAGATTTAGAATAAAATTAACAAAAAGCCATAAGGATAAAAAAAAATCCAACTTTGAATAATCAAAATTGGATTTTATATCTAGCATTTATCTTGAGACTAGCTTCTTCTTGGCCTTCTACTTTTTGCAGCGTCGAATGAACGACTTGCAGGTCTATCAGAACTTCCTTCCGAACGTCTTGGAGCACTTTCTCTTTGCGATGAACCTGGTTCACGTCTTGGAGCTGCACTTCTTTCGCTTCTAAATCCTCCTTCTCTTGGAGCTGAACTTCTGTCGTTTCCAAAACCTCCTTCTTTTCTTGGACCAAAACCACCAGATGATTTTCTTTCACCATCGCGTCTACCTCCAAATCCGCCAGAACTTCTTCCTCCACCAAAACCACCAGAACTTCTTCCGTTGTGGTCACGTCTTGAAGAACTTCCACCGTCATTTTTAGAAATCTCAACGTTAATTCTTCTACCGTTAAGGTCAAATCCATTAAGAACAGACATTACTTTATCAGTATGTTCGCCATCAGTATTAAAGAAAGAGAAACCTTCTTTAACGTCAACTTTAAATACGTCATCACGACCTAAGTCTAATGTTTCTTTTAAGAAATCTTTCAATTGCATCCAATCGAAATCGTCTCTAGAACCAATATTTACGAAATAACGAACTGGGTCACCTGCTCTAATTTCTCTTGGTTCTGAACTTCTTTCTCCTCTTTCACTACCTTTTTCACCTGATAAATCACGTTTCTTTTTGTAGTAATTAATGAATCTATTGAATTCAACCGAAACCATTTTCTTGATTAATTCTTCTTTAGTCAAACCATCAAGAACTTCGTTGATTGCTGGAAGATAGTTGTCTATTTCGTGGTCAACTTCAGTATCTTTAATTTTATTAGCCAAATGCAACAACTGTATTTCACAGATTTCCATTCCAGAAGGAATTGTTTTTTCTTGAAATTTTTGTTGGATGATTCTTTCGATAGACGAAATTTTACGAATCTCACTTTTAGTAATGATTACGATAGAAGTTCCTAATTTTCCCGCACGACCTGTACGACCAGAACGGTGATTATAAGTTTCTATTTCATCTGGTAATTGATAGTTTACTACGTGCGTAATGTTATCAACGTCAATTCCACGAGCGGCAACGTCTGTTGCAACCAGCATTTGAATTTGACGACCACGGAATGATTTCATAACACCATCACGTTGCGCTTGAGATAAATCTCCGTGCAATGCAGCAGCACTGTAACCATCTTCAATTAATTTTTCTGCAACGGCTTGAGTATCACGTTTTGTTCTACAAAAAACTACTGAAAAAATATCTGGATTAGCATCGGCTAAACGTTTTAAAGCTTCGTAACGGTCACGAGCGTTCACACAATAAAACTCGTGAGAAACTGTAGCCGAACCTGAATTTTTACTACCAACAGTTACTTCTGCTGGATCGTGCATAAATTTCTTTGCAATTCTTGCTACTTCTGCAGGCATAGTTGCAGAGAATAACCACGTATTTTTTTCATCTGGAGTATCTGATAAAATCGATACAATGTCTTCATAAAAACCCATGTTCAACATCTCATCTGCTTCGTCAAGAATACAGAAATTGATGTTTTTGATGTTTACAAGACCACGATTGATCATGTCTTGCATTCTTCCGGGAGTTGCCACAATAATTTGTGCACCTCTTTTAATTTCTCGGGCTTGTTCTGTAATGCTTGCACCACCATAAACTGCCACTGTATGTAAACCTTTTACATATTTTGAGTATTGTTTAATCTCGTTGGTGATTTGTAAGCATAGCTCACGCGTTGGGGATAAAATTAACGCTTGTGTACTTCTGTCCTCTGCATCTAATTTTTGGATTAGCGGAAAACCAAAAGCTGCCGTTTTCCCTGTTCCTGTTTGTGCTAAAGCGACTAAGTCTGTGTTTTTTTCCAATAAGACTGGAATGGCTTTTTCTTGCACTTCTGACGGATTCTCAAATCCTAGATCTTTGATCGCCAGCAGTAACGACTCATTCAGACCTAATTGTTCAAATTTATTCATAAAGTATTTTAAAATTTGGTGCAAAGATACTCTATAAAAATCATATAAACTAATTTGCTATTTATTGATAATTAATTAGTTACGATTTAGCAATATTAGATAAAAAGAAGAAAGAGCCAAGAGGCAAGAATTAAATAGTGAATTTATTTAGGAACTCTATTAATTGCTTGACTGCTAAGCCGCGATGACTGATTACTGCTTTTTCCTCTAATGAGAGTTCAGCGAAGGTCTTTTCATAACCATCCGCTGCAAAAATTGGATCATAACCAAAACCGTTGGTTCCTATCTTTTCTTCAATAATTTTTCCATTGATGACACCAGTGAAAAGATGTTGCGCTCCGTTTAAATTCAAGCAGATAACCGTTTTAAAATTAGCTTTTCTGTTTACTTTATATCTTAGATCGAACAGCAGTTTATCCATATTGTCGTTGGCGTTTTTTTGTTCACCAGCATATCTAGCGGAATAAACACCTGGTTCGCCATTTAACGCATCCACTTCTAAACCTGTATCGTCGGCAAAACAATTATAACCAAACTTTTCGGTTATGTAATTCGCTTTGATAATGGCATTTCCTTCTATGGTTTCGGCTGTTTCGGGGATTTCTTCGAAACAACCAATATCCTCAAGGCTTAAAATTTCGATTTCGTTTGGAAGTAAAAGTGCAATTTCTTTAATTTTATTCTTATTATTGGAGGCGAAAACGAGTTTCATAATTATTCAATTACTATTTTAAAGCAAATCTATTTAAACTTTTTTTAAAAAATTAAATAATTTAAAACCAAATACCAATCTATCTCGTAAATGAGTACAACAAAAAACAAAAACACCTACACACTATGAACAAAATTACCCCAAATTATGTTTGCGGTAAGACCTTTTGGCTGTTGCTTTTGGTCATACTGTCGATTACAACTGCTTCTGCGCAATACATTTTTAAAGACAAGAACTCTTCCAAGCGAATTTCTATTCATGAACACACTGAGTATGTTGATGTGGAGCAAAAAAATTTAACTTTAAATAAAGTTAGAAATTTTCCAGAAATAAAATTTAAGGATGTTCCAAATGAAAACTCAGATTTTGGCTTTACTTCTAGTAATTTTTGGTTGCGTTTTCAATTGAAAAACGACACAGATAGCGAACTTTTATACTATTTTGAAACGGCAAGACCTATAACTGATGTCGCTAATTTGTATGTTATTAAGGAAGACAAATCGGTGACTAAATTTGTTAGTGGTGATGCTATTCCTTACGATAAAAGAAGTTTTGATTTGCGTAAAACCATCTTCAAAATCAAATTAGAACCTAACGAAACTCAGCAATTTTATTTGCATGTTAAAAGTGATGGAGAAATGCTTTCTATGCCATTGGTTCTTCACAAAACCGAAAGTTTGTTGGAGGAAAGTGCTTTTGAGCAATTCATTTTTGGTTTCTTTTATGGCATTCTTATCATTGCCTCTATTTTATACCTGTTCTTTTTCTTTGGTATGAGAGACAAAACCTTTTTTTACTACAGCATGTATGTGGTTTTTATTGGTTTACTTCAATTTTCAATTGATGGTTATTTTTATAAATTCGTTACTCCAGATGCGGGTTGGTTTTCCCTTCATTCGGTTGCTATTTTTGCCTGTCTGGCTAACTTTTTTCTGGGAAGATATGCTCAAGTATTTTTAAAGATAAAAGGTCGTAATAAATTCATTAACAATGCTTTTTATGTTCTTTATGCGCTAGACGGTTTATTGTTGCTTTCATTGTTTGTTTTACCTAACGCTTTGGAATATGCATATCCATCGGCTAATGCTTTAGGCTTGATTTTGCTTGTCCTTATCATAGCTTCTCAGGTTTCAATTTACAATCAAACCAAACAGATTGACAAGTTTTTTGCCTTTGGTATTTTATTTTTAATATGTGGGTTTGTGGTTTTCATTTTGAAGAACTTTAGCATTTTGCCGTTGAGTTTTTGGACAGAAAATGGTTCCAAAATAGGAACTGGTTTGGAAGTCATATTCCTTTCGCTATCGATGGCAAACTTGATACGAAATTTAAAGAATGAAAGAGAGGAATTGCAAGAGCTAGCATTACAAAAATCGGAGGAAATGAATGAATTGAAGTCGTATTTTCTATCGAATATAAGCCACGAATTGCGCACACCTTTGAACTCCATTTTAAATATTGCAAAAACAATGGCGAATGATTATGATGATGAGCAAATTCAAAATAATAGTCAAATTATAAAATATTCAACCTATAGTTTGTTGAGTTCTGTTAACGATATATTGGATTTTTCTAAAATTGAAAAAAATGAAATTAAGTTAGAACTGACTGATTTTGATGTTGCCAAAACCGTTGAGCATATTGCTGCCAATTTTAAACGAGAAGCTAAAGACAAAGGATTGGATTTTACTTTTCATATTGAGAATTCAATCCCACAATTGGTTAAAGGAGATGCTGTCCGTTTAAGTCAAATATTACACAATATTTTAAGTAATGCGTTGAAATTTACCAATGAAGGTTTTGTGAAATTCAAATTAGAAACTCAATCAAGTTCAGATAAAAAAGTACAACTACTCTTTACTATCAGTGATACTGGTGTTGGTATTCCGAAAGAAAAAATGAATAGTATTTTTGATTCGTTTTCACAAGAAAGCATCAACAATAAGCGAAAATTTGGTGGGCTTGGATTGGGCTTATTCATTGTAAAATCATTGGTAAATCTTCAAAAAGGTAAAATTGACATCCAAAGTCAACTCGGACTTGGAACCGTTTGTACTATAGAACTGGACTATGAGATTGTGAAAGAAGAGCCAAAAGCCGTTGCACTTGTTACCAATGACGAATTTGATTTAAAAGGAAAGCGAATATTGGTAGTAGAAGATAATGCCATGAACCAAATGGTGATTAAAATGATTACCAAAAAATGGCTAAACACCACCGTTGAATTTGCTAATAATGGTGAAGAAGGAGTAAATCAACTCAAAGACAATCTGTATGATATTGTTTTAATGGATTTGCAAATGCCAGTGATGGATGGTTATGAAGCAACGATTGCTATTAGAAAAGGAGAAGCTGGCGAAAACAATAAAAACATCCCTATAATTGCGGTAACTGCCGATGTAATGGAAAGCACAAAAGAACGAGTTATGGAAATTGGAATGAATAAATACTTATCAAAACCTGTTAGCAAAGAAGTTCTTTTTGAAAGCATAACCGCACTCGTATAAACCCTGTCAAACATTTTATATTCAAACTTTAGTTTACTCTTCATTTATTGAAATTTTATAATTCAATTCATGGAGAGTAAACTTTTTTATGTTTACTTTTGCAAGGTTTTTATAAATTCATATTTACAATGGTAAAAGATTTATTCGAAAGAATACAAAACAACAAAGGTCCATTAGGAAAATGGGCATCACAAGCAGAAGGCTATTATGTTTTTCCAAAACTAGAAGGAGAACTTGGTCCGAGAATGCAATTTCAAGGAAAAAATATTTTGAACTGGAGTTTGAATGATTATCTAGGCTTAGCCAATCATCCAGAAGTTCGTAAAGCTGATACTGATGCGGCTATACAATATGGTGCTGCTTATCCAATGGGTGCCAGAATGATGAGTGGACACACTGATGTTCATGAGCAATTGGAAAAGGAATTGGCTGCTTTTGTAATGAAAGAATCAGCTTATTTATTGAATTTTGGCTACCAAGGAATTATGTCAACTATTGATGCTTTGGTTACCAAAAATGATATCATTGTTTATGATGTTGATGCACATGCTTGTATCATTGATGGTGTTCGTTTGCATATGGGTAAACGTTTTACGTATCGTCATAACGATTTGGAAAGTATGGAGAAAAACCTTCAACGAGCTACTAAAATGGCAATGGAAACTGGAGGCGGAATTCTTTTCATTACTGAAGGTGTTTTTGGGATGCGAGGACAACAAGGTAAATTGAAAGAAATTGTGGCCATGAAAGAAAAGTACAATTTCCGTTTGTTAGTTGATGATGCACATGGTTTTGGTACACTAGGAAAAACTGGTGCTGGTGCTGGAGAAGAACAAGGTTGCCAAGATGGCATTGATGTTTACTTTTCGACTTTTGCTAAATCAATGGCTAGTATTGGTGCTTTTATTGCTGCGGATAAAGACGTTATTGATTATTTAAAATATAATTTACGTTCACAAATGTTTGCCAAAGCTTTGCCAATGATACAAACTGTTGGTGCTTTAAAACGTCTAGAATTGTTGCGAAATCACCCTGAATTGAAAGACAAACTTTGGGAAAACGTAAATGCATTACAATCAGGTTTAAAAGCTAGAAACTTCAATATTGGTGACACTAATACTTGTGTTACTCCGGTTTACTTGGAAGGAAGTGTTCCAGAAGCCATGGTAATGGTAAATGATTTAAGAGAAAATTATGGTATCTTCTTGTCTATTGTAATATATCCTGTTATACCAAAAGGAATTATCTTGTTGCGAATGATACCAACTTCTTCTCATACTTTGTCTGATATTGATGAGACCTTAACTGCTTTTGAAGCTATTCGTGAAAAATTAGAAAACGGAACTTACAAGAAAATTGCGGATGCAACTACGGTTGATTTAGACGCGTAATTTCTACTATACCCTCAAAAAAAATCCATTCAAATTGAATGGATTTTTTTATATCATTTTCAAAGCTGTTATAAATTCGTCGATTTCTTCTTTTGAATTATAATGACTGAATGAAATTCGTAAACTAGGTTTTTTTAAATCATCCTCGTTTAGCATTTCGGCTAAGACATGAGAAGGTTTTATACTTCCACTTTGGCAAGCACTTCCGCGAGAAACCGCAATTCCTTTCATATCTAAATTGAATAAGATCATGGCAGTCTTTTCTTCTGAAAAAGGTAAAACTACATTCAAAATATTGTAGAACGTATTTTCACCATTGATTTTAACATCTGGAAAAGCCGCTTTCAGATTGGAAAAACAATATTCTTTTAAATCTAGAATGTATTTTTCTTCTTCGTTTAAGTGTTGATAAGCTAATTCTAGGGCTTTTGCCATTCCAGCAATTTGATGTACCGACTCAGTTCCAGCACGCCAACCTTTTTCTTGTTCGCCACCAAATAAAATAGGTTGCAAAACAATACCTTTTTTTACATAGGCAAATCCTACTCCTTTTGGTCCGTGAAATTTATGAGCACTTGCTACTAAAAAATCAATTGGATTTTGTTGTAAATCGATAGTTGCTTTCCCAATAGACTGCACGGTATCACAATGAAAAAGTACTTTGTTTTTATGACATACATCTGCAATTATTTTACAATCGTTAATTACACCTGTCTCATTATTTACATGCATTAACGAAACTAGTGTCTTTACTTCTGTGGCTAATAATTCCTCAAGGTGAGAATAATCTAAACCTCCGTTGGGAAGAATATTGATGTAATCTACTTTAATATTGAATTCTTTTTCGAGTGCTAGAATGGTATATAGTGTTGCATGATGCTCAATTTTTGAGGTAATAATTCTTTTTACTTCAAAATGGCAAACCGCACTTCTTAAAATCCAATTGGTTGCTTCCGTAGCACTAGAGGTGAAAATAATTTCTTGCGCATTGCAATTTAATTGTTTGGCAATCAATTTACGTGCTGTTTCAACAATTGCTTTTGCACTTCTTCCAATACTATGTGTTGAGGATGGATTTCCATATTCTGACTGCATGACATGTACCATTTCGTCTATTACTTCCTGACGAATGGGAGTTGTAGCGGCGTTATCAAGATATATTTTTTTCATAGTGCAAATATAAAAATTACTCTTCCTAAATAAATTATAAAAGATGTATTAATGAGGTAAAAAACTTTATTTTTGCTTTAAATTTTATATTCGATGAAACAATTTTTAGTTATACTGGTGCTGTTATTTTCGTTAAATGCTTGTGACGATGGCGATTTAGAAGTAAAAAATATTGATTTTGAAGATGTTGTAGCCACAAAATGCAGTGGTGATAAAGATGTTATCTATAAAATCAAAGACACCGAAATGTTATTGATAGAAATTCCTGCGGATATTTTTGAAAATGATGAAACTCCAGAAGGTGAACCCATAGAAGTCAACATATCCAGTACGGTAAAAGTTAAATACCGCCAATATAATGGTGCTGTTTCTGTTGATAATATTTGTCCTGCAATACCTGATGCAACACCTAGTTTGTTGGAAGAATGGAATGCTCTAGCTGGTACAATTGAAATTACTTCGACCGCAATAAAAACTACCGATGCTACAACTGGAGCAACAAAGATTACAGGATACAAACATTATATAGTATTTAAAAACATAACGTTTGAAAAACCAGGTGGAACTCAAGTTTACAGTTCATTTGTTTTTGGAAATTATAATACTACCGCAACCGCATTGTCTTTTGGATTTGATGAAGAGGTTGCCAAAAGCTCTTGTGATAACCGTCTTTTTAATTTTAATGGTTCGGAAGTTTTGACGTTAGATACTGATGAGTATGCCACTCTTTTTGTCAATGAAGTAACAACAGAACCAAGAACAGCTTTGATTTCTTCAACAAACAAATTGACTTATAGTCTTTATGGAAGCGTAGTAAATGATGCTTTTTTCTGTACCACTCCAAATCCAACAATACCAGCACAATTATGGATTGCCGAAGATGGTGTTGATAATGTTAGTGGCATAATTGAAGTTACCACTATTCAACAACTTGTTGGTGTCTTTCAACACACTATTCGTTTGAAAAAAGTTACCATGAAAAAAGGAAATAGTGACTTCTATTTAGGTGATAATTATCTTTTTGGAACTTTACTTACTAACTAACTTATAATGAAGGAATACGACTGTATTAGTTATCAAAAATCTGGTTTTTTCTCTAAACTCATTGTTGATTATTTGGATGAAAAAGAAAACCTAAAATCATTATATCATCGTAGTCCGAAAATAGAAAACTTCCGACTTCAAATCGAAGAAAAAAAGCAAAATTTTCCAAAAGAGTATAGAGCTATTTTAGTTTCTTCGCTTGAAAATCAATACCAAAAAATTGAAACGTCTGAAGCAACAAAATCTAATATTCAGTCGCTCAGTGATGAAAATACTTTTACGATTACTACAGGTCATCAATTGAATTTATTTACTGGACCACTTTATTTTTTGTATAAAATTGTTTCGGTTATCAATCTCTGTAAAAAGTTAAAACAAGACTATCCAACGTATAATTTTGTGCCTATTTACTGGATGGCAACTGAAGATCATGATTTTGAAGAAATAAACCATTTCAATTTTAAAGGAAAAAAAATAAGTTGGAAAAAAGATAGTTCTGGTCCAGTTGGACGATTATCAACCGATGGATTAGAAGCTGCTTTTGAATTGTTTGAAAAAGAATTGGGTGCAGGAAATAATGCTGCTTATTTAAAAGATATATTCCAAAAATCGTACTTAGAACACACTACTCTTGCTGATGCGACGCGGTATTTAGCCAATGAATTGTTCAAAGCATATGGTTTGGTAATAGTTGACGGCGACCGTTCCGAGTTGAAGAAAATATTTGCTCCCTTTGTTAAAAAAGAATTGTTAGAGCAAACTTCTTTTCATAACGTTAACAAAACCAATGAGGTATTAAAACAGTATGATATCCAAGTAAATCCTAGAGAGATTAATCTTTTTTACATTGAAAACGATTTAAGAGAACGCATTGTTTTTGAAAATAACGAATACAAAATAAACAATACGGAGCTACGTTTTTCAGATGAAGAATTACTCTCTATTTTAGAAAAATCACCTGAAAAATTTAGTCCCAATGTTATACTTCGTCCATTATATCAAGAGGTGATTTTGCCAAATCTTTGTTATATTGGTGGTGGAGGTGAAATAGCGTATTGGCTTGAATTACAATCTAATTTTGAAGAAAATAAAATAACCTTCCCAATACTTCTTTTACGAAATTCTGTTTTATTAGTAACTCAAAAGCAGTTAGATAAAGTTGAAAAACTCAACTTATCGGTAAGCGATTTATTTACCAATCAGCAAGTACTTGTCAATAATAAAACGGCTGAGTATTCTAATTTAACGTTGGATTTTTCTGCTCAAAAAGAGTTTTTAAAGCAACAATTTGTAGCCTTGTATGAAATAGCTAGCCAAACTGATAAGTCATTTATTGGAGCAGTAAAAGCGCAAGAAGTGAAACAGATAAAAGGATTGGAAAACCTTGAAAAAAGACTACTGAAAGCCGAAAAAAGAATTCACATTGATACATTAGAACGAATATTACAACTTCAGAATGAATTGTTTCCTAACCAAAGCTTGCAGGAACGAAAGAGTAACTTTTCGGAGTTTTATTTAGAGATTGGAAATGAATTGATTGAAAAATTAATTGAAGAATTACATCCTTTAAAAAATCATTTTTCTTTAATTACTCTATGAAATTGTTAACACTATAACGTTTTCGCAATTATTCCATTTTTATTCACACTATTTTTTAAATTATTTTTGGGTAACTAATTATAATATTAATGCTTTATGAAGAAAAATTTACTCTATCTATTTACTTTTCTTTTTTCCTTCAATTGTTACTCACAAGTAATTTCTATGATTGGAAGTACAAGTCCTTCTGGAAGTTGGGCTATTGACACCAACATGAACACTACTGATAATGTAACTTATACGTTAAACAATGTAACGCTAACTACAGCAACGGATCCTGCTACAACTGGATTAAAATTTAGACAAGATGGCGATTGGGCTATCAATTGGGGAAATAGTAATTTTCCATCGGGAACTGGTGTTCAAAATGGTCCAAATATTATGACCATAGCAGGAACTTATGATGTTACTTTTAACCGATTGAATGGTACTTATACTTTTATTCAGCAAGTTACTTTTCCAACTATTGGAATTTGGGGTCCAGCGGTTGATTCTCAAAATGGCTACGGAGGCGATGATGTTGATATGATAACGAATGATGGTATCGTTTACACTTTAGCTGACTTTAATTTTAGTAGTGGTCAAGCGTATTTTAGAGAAAACAACAACTCTCAACTAGTTTATGGAAGTACTGCATTTCCTGTTGGAACGGCTGTTGCAACTGGTCCATCAATACCGGTTACTGGAGGTGAATACTTTGTAACGTTTAATAGAACTACTGGGGAATATCGATTTGATTACCCAAGTATTGGGATTTTAGGTTCGGCTTTGGGCGGTTTTGGCGTAGAAGATACCGATTTAAGTACAACAGATGGTTTTGTTTACACCATTAATGATTTACAAGTTATTGATGGTGAAGTAAAATTTAGAAAAAATAATAGTTGGGCAACTAACTGGGGTTCAGTAGATTTCCCTTCAGGAACAGGAACACAAAATGGTCCAAATATTCCTATTGGTGGTGGTTTTTATGATGTAACTTTTGAAAGAGATACGGGTAACTACCAATTTGTAAATTCATTATCCGTTAACGAAAGTGCTATCAAAAATTTAAAAGTGTATCCAAATCCATCTTCAACTGATTGGACTATTACACATACGGCTACTATTGATCGCATTCAATTGTTTGATGTTACAGGAAAAGAGTTGCAAAGCTTCACTCCTATTGCTAACGATTTTGCTATTTCGAGCAATGGTTTATCGCAAGGTGTATATTTCTTGAAGATTTCGTCTGGATTGGATTTCTCTGTGCAGAAAATTATTAAAAATTGATAATTATTCCATTTTTTATACTGATTTAAAAACGTTACTTTTGCACCCGAATTTAAAATCATTTATATCAAAATGGCAACAAACAGAACTTTTACAATGATTAAACCTGATGGTGTTGAAAACGGACACATCGGTGGAATTTTAAATATGATTACTGAAGGTGGTTTCAGAATTGTAGCAATGAAATTAACACAATTGACAGTAGCTGATGCTCAAAAATTTTATGCAGTTCACTCTGCTAGACCATTTTTTGGTGAATTGGTTGAGTTCATGACACGTGGACCAATCGTAGCAGCAATTTTAGAAAAAGACAATGCTGTTGAAGATTTCAGAACTTTAATTGGTTCTACCAATCCTGCTGATGCTGCTGAAGGAACAATTCGTAAAAAATATGCAACTTCAATTGGAGAAAATGCTGTTCACGGTTCTGACTCTGATGAAAATGCTGCTATAGAAAGTGCTTTTCACTTTGCAGGAAGAGAGCAATTCTAATTCGAATTTCTTTAACAATAAAAAACCTCTTTAAAAATTAAAGAGGTTTTTTTTATTTGAGTAACTTAGTTTTATTTTCCGTTTATCCAATCTACGATAGCAGCATCTGTTGGAAGTACTCTTGGCGAAAGCACTTTTACCAATTCGCCTTGTTCATTGATTAGATACTTTTGAAAGTTCCACTCTACTTCGCTGTCTTGTAAACCGTTTTTACTTTTTTCTGTTAAGAATTGATAGATTTCGTGTTTGTCATTTCCTTTTACTGAAATCTTTTCCATCATTGGAAAAGTTACACCATAATTTTTTTGACAAAAAGCAGCAATTTGTTCATTGCTTCCAGGCTCTTGCCCACCAAAATTATTGGCAGGGAAACCAACTATTACAAAATTTTTGTCTTTGTATTTTCCATAAATCGATTCTAAGTCTTTGTACTGTGGTGTTAATCCACATTCTGAAGCTGTATTGACAATCAATATTTTTTTACCTTTTAAGGTTTCGAAATCAAATTCATTTCCGTTTAAGTCGGTTATTTTGAATTGATAAATCGTTTGTTTTTCCATTTTTGTTGTTGTAAAATCTGTTTTTTTAGTTGTTGACGCTTGGTTCTGAGCCTGATTTTGACAACTCATTACCAAGAAAGAAGTAATTAGAAATAAAGAGATTTTTTTCATAAATTATTTTTTTTAAAAGTACAAAATGTATTTGACTGCAGGTGTTATACAAATGATAAAGTTATGCTAAACAATGTTAAAAAGAGAAGCCCAATGAATTGGGGACATTGGGCTTCAACAAACATAACAAAAACTATCCTAACCATTAGTTTTTGCTATCATTAAAACAAAAATCTAACCTTCAATTCTATTTACGAGAGAAGTATTTAATTGGTTTTAAAAAGCTAATCATTTATTAAAAAAATAATTTAAAATGGTTTTACGAAATTCTTTTAATAAATTTACAATCCACACAAAATTATAGGTATGACACAAGAAGAACTATTACCCTTAGTCCTGAGGAAGGACGACAGAGCATTTACACTACTCTATGACATGTATTCGAAGAGTTTGTTTTCAGTAATCTCCAATTTAATCAGCGATCGCGAAGAAGCCGAAGATGTGCTTCAGGAGAGTTTTGTTAAAATATGGAAAAACATCGAAACCTATAATGATTCTAAAGGAAGATTATATACTTGGATGCTTAATATAACTCGTAATACAGCTATTGATAAATTGCGTTCGAAAGGTTTTAATAACAAACAAAAAAACCTCTCTTCTGATAATTTCGTACATCTGTTAGACGACAGTAATAAATTGACCAATAGAATTGACACCATCGGAATTCAAGAGTTTGTAAAAAAACTAAAACCAAAATGCATTCAATTGTTAGATTTATTATTTTTCAAAGGATTTACACAACAAGAAGCTTCAGAAGAACTTGAAATTCCGTTGGGAACTGTTAAAACACAAAATCGAAATTGTATTAATGATTTAAGAACGTATCTTCAAGTATAATGGAAGCAAAAGAATTTATAGAATCAGGAATTTTAGAACTTTATGTGTATGGTTTACTTAGTGAGACCGAAATACAAGAAGTCAATGAAATGGCCAAACAACATCCCGAAATTAAAAAAGAGATTGTAGCTATAGAAAGAGCTGTACTCAATTTATCGAGTAGTTTCTCGCCATTTATTTCGAACAGTCAATTTGAGAAAATCAAAGCGCAACTCGAAATCAAACACAGCAAGGTAATCACTATGAAACCAAATCGATCGCAATATATCGGTTGGGCTGCATCGGTTGCTTTGTTAATTGGACTATCCTATCAATATTTTGAATTGGATAAATCCAAAAACCAAGTGGTAACGGTTGAACAAGAAAAAAGCAAACTAGAAGAAGCTGTGGTTACTTTAGAATTGCAAAATAAAACGACCAAAGAAGTATTAACTATCGTTAGAGACGAAAACAATAAAGTTATTCCACTTGGTGGACAAGCGGTTGCTCCAACAGCAAAAGCAAAAATTTATTGGAATCAAAAAACAGACGCAGTATATGTAGATGCAAGCGGATTGCCTGAACCACCAGAAGGAAAGGTATATCAAATATGGTCGCTTAAACTGCAACCTACTCTAACACCAACAAGTATTGGTCTTTTGGCTGATTTCAATGCTAATGATACGAAAGTATTCGCTGTGGATAAAACCTCAGGAGCAGAAGCTTTTGGAATTACACTTGAACCAGCTGGCGGAAGTGCATCGCCAACGATGGAACAACTGTATACGTTAGGAAAAGTATAATTTCAACTCTTAATAATTTAAAAAAAAGGTTCAACGTGATGTTGAACCTTTTTTATTATCGTTTGTAATACTTTTTGAATTTTGGATAAGTAATCAATCCGATTAAAGAGATTGTTCCAAGCATGTAATAAATCCAACTCAAGGATTTAGCTTCTCCACTAGCATAAGAATGTAATCCAACTAAGTGGAAGTTTACTCCATAATAGGTAAACAAAATAGATGTGAAAGCAAACATTGCCATTAGGTTAAAAATCCATTTGTTGCGCATTCCTGGTACGAAACGAGCGTGAATAACAAACGCATAGACCATAATACTGATTAATGCCCAAGTTTCTTTTGGATCCCAACCCCAATATCTACCCCAACTTTCGTTCGCCCATTGTCCGCCAAGGAAATTACCGATGGTTAGCATAATCAAACCTACAGTTAAAGCTAGTTCGTTAATATAGCTCAACTCTTTGATATTTAATTCCATCTTCTTTTTGTTCTTTTCGTTAGTGAAGAACATTAAAAGCAGCGATACAAAACCTAGGATAAATCCAAGGGCAAATGGTCCGTAACTCGCTACAATCACCGCAACGTGAATCATCAACCAATAAGAGTTTAACACCGGAACTAAATTGGCTATTTCAGGATCAATCCAGTTGGCATACGCTGCTGCTAAAATCATCGCGGTTACAAAAGCTGATGAAGCAACGGTTAATTTTGATTTTCTATCAAATGCTAGTCCGAAGAACATCGTTGCCCAAGCCACATAGATGATACTCTCGTAAGCATTACTCCAAGGTGCGTGACCCGAAATGTACCAACGAGCAATTAAACCCAAGGTATGAACCGCAAATAATAATCCAATAACAATATGGAGAATATTTATAGTAACCGTGAGGAACTTACGCTCTTTGAAGATTTGCAAAATGACCAAAACAAACATAAAAATCGCTACACCAATATACCAATACGGTAACTTTTGAAACACATCATATTTGTTATAGAGTATCTCATAATCTATTTTTTTATCCGTTGGTCTTACCTCCTTTCCATAAATCATTTGGAATTTTTCCAGACCATTCAGCATCGTGTTTGCCATCGTATAATCGTTGGTTTTGCTAGCTTTCGCCAAGGCATCAAGATATAACGGGAAAGCCGTTTTGATAGTGTCCAACGCTGTTCCTGTAGCGTGACTTAATTCAAGATTTGAAATCCATTTGTTATTCTTATCATTTGGAACAGGATAAATCTTAACAATACTACCAAACAAAGCCGAGTTCAACAGATTTACTTTTTTATCCGTTTCAACAAAGTCCTTTTCAAACTGATTTGGATTGGCTACTTTATAAGCGTTTTCAAGATACGGTGCTAGTTTATAATTACCTTTATCATCAAAAAATTTCTTAAACGGAATATATTTCACATCAGACTCTACTCCTATTATTTTTCGGATGCTGTCGTTTCCTTTTTTCACATAAATCAACGGCATTTCTATCCATGCGAATGGAAATTGTTTCATGGAAAGGAATACTTGGTCAGAATTCATTCCTTCATACGTATCGCTTTTACTTACTTTTCGCAGTAATTCAGAGGAAAATGTATTGATGGGTTTCATTCGTCCGCCGTCGTCTTGGATCACCAATCGTCCAAAGCGAGACGCTTGTAGTTCAGGAACTTTATATTTTAGAATGGAATCTTTAAAATTGATGTTTCCTTTTGGTTCGTGCGCATGATTTTGTGCAAAACCAGTTACCGAGAACGATAATAACAAAAGAATAACCGTCAGTTTGGCTTTCTTTTTCTTCACTACTTCCAGTTTACGTTTTAAGTCGGCAAAGCGGGTATTTTTAGTAAACATAATCAACATCATACAAGCGTATAAAATAAAATAACCTAAATACGTGATGCTTGTTCCCCAAAAATCGTGGCTAACAGATAGCACTGTTCCTTTTTCATCAGGAGAAAACGAGGCTTGAAAGAAACGATAGCCTTTGTAGTCGAGAATGTTATTCATATAAATTCGAGCATCAAATTTTTCCGTGGAATCAATAACGGTTACTTTGCTTTCAAAAGACGAATAACTCTTCTCCGTTCCAGGATATTTTTCGGCAATGAAATCGTTTAGTTTGATATTGAACGGCAACGTATACGATTTACTACCAAAGAATAATGTAAAATCTAAATTCCCTACTTTAACGGCAACCGGTTCACCGGTTTTTCCTTTAGAACCTACAATTGTTACCTCTTTTTGCTCGTTCCCTACTTTGATGTTAAGTGTAAGCGCGTCATCGTGTTCTTTTGCTTTAAAATCACCACTAGAAATAAACGCTTTTACGCCTTTCTCAGGCAATTCTGGAATTACAAATTGGCTTCCGCCAAGGTTGTATAGCGAACGATACATCAAGGCTTGAGTCGAATCTTTGGTAACGTTTCCTTGCATCTTGTCCGCCATTCTCATAAACGTTCCGCTAAATGGCGCTGTGATGGTATTGTTTTTTGTATCAATGTTAATAGCGCCTTGTGTTGGTTTGTTGAGTGCAAACAGTACATTGTGTATGTTTTGTACATCACCGTCTTTGAGCATGTGTTCGTGACGCGTTCCATCGCCAGATTCTACTAGCTTCAAATAAATAACACCATTTGCATCGGGTTTGATGGTTTCTTTGGCATCAAGAACGAAGTCTTTGTATTCGATTTCGAATGGAATTTCTCCAAACTTTTTATTGATTGAAAAGTGATTATTCGTTACTGGTGATAGTAACAATGGCTTTTCTATGGTTCGGCGTTTTGTTTTTCCTTCGTATTCGCCATCTACAAAAACAGTTAGAAAGGCTTTGTCGGAATAGATTTGATTTGACATTTCGGTTTCACGGATGGGCATTACACCTTCGTAGCTTATGTAGCGAGTGATGAATGCTCCGATGATGATAAAAATGAAAGACAAGTGAAGCAAAAGCGTTACCCATTTTTCTTTTTTATACAACTGATAGCGTTTGATGTTTCCGATGAAATTAACGAGGAAAAACAGGTGAATGGCTTCAAACCACCAAGCGTTGTAAATCCAAATTCGAGCGGTATCGGTGTTGTATTTGCTTTCTATAAAAGTTCCAAAAATCATGGCGAGTGCATAACCGATAAATAAGACTGCCATTAAGCGTGTTGAAAAAAGAAATGCGTATAATTTTTTTTCCATGGAGGAATTGTTGAGTTTTTAAAAAAGTGATACAAAAGTAATTTAAAATTGTGACTTTTTATCATTGCAGAAATGGTTTTATAGATTGTTTAACAAGTGTGAAAAAGAATTGAGAATGGTAATAGGTGAATTAAGAATGTAGTATTGAATTTGGTTACTTTTTTTTGTGAATTAGCAAAGAAGTAAAATATTTGATGAACAGTAAAAAATGCAAAGATCAAAAAGACCTTTATACTTTTTATCTACAAAAAAATTGGTGCTGCTAATAGAATATTTTACTCCATACAAACCGACAACTTATCTATTTGAAAGACAAGAAAAAAACACCCAATATTCTGCTAGAAGTTTAGAGGAAGTATTAAAAAAAAGTGTTAGATTAGCTTCTATAAATAAACCTGTTACCCTTCATTGGCTTAGGCATAGTTATGCTACGCATTTATTAGAAAGTGGAACCGATTTAAGATATATTCAAGAATTATTAGGACATAATAGTAGTAAAACAACTGAAATTTATACTCACGTTAGTACAAAAAATATCCAGCAAATAAAAAGTCCTTTTGATGATTTATAAAAAAATAAAACGCAATAGCCGTTGAGCAAAGCTATCTAAAAATGGTTAGCTTTGCTCAACTAAACAATAAAAAACTGAACATATAAACAAGTTGGCAGAAATTTTACCTAACAAACGAAAAATTGTAATTTAAAAAAAAATGAAAAAAATATTCTTAATTTTATTAGTATTAATTGCTAACAATCTATTGGCTCAAAAAACTCAAAAATTAGACAGCTTATTTAAAAAATTAAGTTCTAATAAAGAATTTAATGGAAATGTGCTAATCGCAGAAAAAGGAAAAGTAATTTATAAAAATAGTTTTGGTCTAGCGAACGAAACTACCAAAGAAGAATTAAATGAAAATTCAATTTTTGAATTGGCATCAGTTTCCAAACAATTTACTGCTTTTGCAATTGTAATTCTAAAAGAAAAAGGAAAATTAAAATATGAAGATAAAATTGGAGACATTTTGCCCCAATTATCATTCTACAAAAATATTACAGTTCGCAATTTATTAAACCACACCAGCGGTTTACCTGACTATATGAAAATTTTAGATAGTTTATTAATAGACAAAACGTGGAATAACAAAACTAAAATTGCTACTAATAAGGATATTTTAGATGTTTTTGAAAAACATAAACCAAGTTTACTATTTGAAACTAATGAAAAATGGGAATATAGTAATACAGGTTATGCAATATTAGGATCAATCATTGAAAAAGTAAGCGGTAAATCATACGCTGAATTTTTAAAAGCAGAAATTTTCAAACCGCTAAAAATGAAGAATACCTTTGTTTACACAAGAAGGTTAAAACCACAAAAAATTAACAATTACGCTTTTGGTTATGTTTATTCCGATAGTTTAAAAATAAACCAACTTCCAGATCAAGTTAAAGGAATGGACTTATATGTGTACACATTGGACGGAATTGTTGGCGACGGAACTGTTAACTCAACGATAGATGATTTGTTAAAATGGGATAGAAGTTTAAATACAAGTAAATTAGTGTCAAAAAATGACATTAATGAAATTTTTAATCCGACCACTCTAAATAACGGAACAAAAACAAAATATGGTTTCGGTTGGTTTTTAGAGAACAACGAAACTTTCGGAAAAATTGTTTATCATAGTGGAAGCTGGCCAGGTTACATTTCTTATATCGAAAGACATATTGATAATGATAAAACCATAATATTATTGCAGAATAATGACAATAGAAATACAAAAATTCCATCAAAATTAATTAGAAATATTCTTTACAATATAGAACCAGTAACTTTTAGCGATGACTATCTAAAGAAAATTAGCGGAGATTATAAAACAGAGCAGGGTAATATTAAGAAAGTACTATATGAAAATGGAAAGTTATATATTCCAATGTTTGCCGAAGAAAAATTCGAGTTGGAACCCATTACTAAAACACTATTTACAGTTATTGGGTTTAGTCCTGAAGTACGATATGAATTTGTTTTTGAAAACGATAAAGTAAAAAAATATATTGTCACACAACCTGAACAAGGCGTAAGAAAGGAAGCAGTAAAAATTGAATAAAAAAACTTCTGCCAACAGCAGTTTGGCAAAATGGCGGGTTCAGTGCTAAATTGAACATTTGGTTTTCAAAAGAAGTTTAGTGCTAAAATGATAGTAAGTGCTTCAAATTCCGCCACTTCTCCAAGCTGCAAACCGTTACTGGCAAGTTTAAAAAACCGAATTACAAAAAACATTAATGACTAATCGACTTTATTTAAATTTATTTATAAGCTTAACAATATTGTTGATAGGATATTATTCCGCAACAGAAATCACAACTTATTGGGGAAATAAAATTGTAAATATAACTTCTATAGTTTTGGCAAGTTTATTTTTAACAGGCTTTAGTTTTAAAAACTTACCGAAGAAAGTTGATTTAGAAATTTATTATAAATATTTGTTTCCAATCTCATTTGGAATTATTGGTTTATGCTTGCTGAATTATTTCATTCCTGCATTGGTTTACAAATTAATGGACTGGAATTTTAATAATGACATCTTAAAATCAATTACAAATTTACCAAGATTTTTAATTATGATGGTTTTGAGCGTATTCTTAGAAGAATTATATTATAGAAGAATAATTGCTCAAAAAATATTAAATGAAAAGGGGTTTAGAAAATCAATTTGGTTGTCGGCATTGGCTTTTTGTATTGGTCATTTCTTTTCAAGCACAGGTTTACTAAGTGCTTTTTTAGGCGGTTTAGTTTTAGGCTATATATTTCTGAAAACAAAGAGTTTAATGTTAAGCTTTATTGCTCACTTAATTTACAATTATACAACATATTTTGGTGCATTAAAACTTAATGAAAATACTAATTTGTGGAACTCATATCTAATAATTTATTTCATTATTTTGATTGGACTTTTAATGATCGCTATAATGTTTTATATCATAAAAAAGTGGAAACCGAAAGTGGAAACCGAAAGTAGAAGCTAGAAAACCAGCCAGTAACAGCCACTACAACGGATTTGGGCAATTGGTTTAATAGAAAGTTGGTTTTGTATTTGTGATATTTGGCAAATCCGAAAATAGGGCTTAATTTAGTCCCAAACCCGCTGTAGTACCAGAACGTTATGTGCAACCTTAAAAACACCTATAATGAAATTGATATTTTCAACTTTAATTGTACTATTTTCTTCAACTTTAAGTGCACAGGTCAAGATTGAATTGAAAAACAATACTGGACAAAGAATTGTCTCTCTTATGATTGGCAATACGTTTGTAGGAACAATTGAAAAAGATGCTACTAAAACAATCATTACTCCAAAGATTGTGTGTGATAGCGGAAAACCAATACTTAACCTTTCGGGAATTGTTGGCGGCAGAAATTATAAAAAGAAAAATAATCCTATATGTGGAACTTTTTTGAAAACTGTTACTAAAGCCGAATATAAAAGGGATATTGTTTTAGTTCCAATTGGGAATGGTGAGAATATTTTAGTGGCCAAAGAAAATTAAAGCCAGATTATAATAACGGTTTGTACAATGGCTGGTTGCTTAGTTACCTTGACGTTTTTTCTTCACGAAAAAATTTTATCTTAAACAGAAACTAATCCATTCGCTGACATCTCCACTGACGCAAAGCTGCAAAACGTTACAACCTAGCTTCACAAAAATTTTGCGGTAAAGGAAATTCACGTTGGAAGAAACCGAAAAGTAGCTTTGAAACTAACTTTTCAAAAAATAAACAAGACATCCGCCAAAGTAAACAAGGCATCCGCCAAAGTGAACAAGACATCGGCCAAAGTGAACAAAGCACCCGCCAAAGTGAACAAGACATCCGCCAAAGTAAACAAGGCATCCGCCAAAGTAAACAAGGCATCCGCCAAAGTAAACAAGACATCCGCCAAAGTGAACAAGCCTTCCGCCAAAGTGAACAAGGCATCCGCCAAAGTAAACAAGGCATCCGCCAAAGTGAACAAGACATCCGCCAAAGTGAACAAGACATCCGCCAAAGTAAACAAGGCATCCGCCAAACTAAACAAGCCTTCCGCCAAAGTGAACAAGGCTTCCGCCAAAGTGAACAAGACACCCGCCAAACTAAACAAGACATCCGCCAAAGTAAACAAGGCATCCGCCAAAGTGAACAAGACATCCGCCAAAGTAAACAAGGCATCCGCCAAACTAAACAAAGCATCCGCCAAAGTGAACAAGGCATCCGCCAAAGTGAACAAGGCATCCGCCAAAGTGAACAAGCCTTTGGCTCAAATAAACAAGACACCGGCCAAAGTGAACAAGACACTGGCCAAAGTAAACAAGGCATTGTCCAAAGTGAACAAGACATTGTCCAAAGTGAACAAGACATCCGCCAAAACCGAATAAGCATTGGCACAAATGAAACAGAAAGTATACAACAGAAAAAATAAAACTTACCAAATCGAATACAAAGCCACCTTATAACAGACATTACTCGCAATTACGAATTTTGTGGTAAATTCAAATTTACATTTCACAAAAAATTTTATCTTCAATTGATTATAAATCCCTTAGATAACAAGAGTACAAAGCATGAAAACGCTCTCTTTATTTTGACACTAAAAAGTTTCATTTCTAAAAAATATTTTGAATAGTAATACATATTTATTGTTTATCAATAAAAATTTATTATATTTGCGTAATAATTTTAAAACTTTTTAATTATGTCAAAAACAAACAACATCGTATTTTGGGGCTTATATGTTATTGCCTGGCTTATTTTTGTGGGCTTGTCTATTGAAGCTGGTGGCTTACTCGTAAACTTCTTTTTCAGTTTGTATAACCCTGAATTTGTCCAAAATCTTTATCAAAAGTTAGACTTGTCAGCAATGTATGCCGCCAGTAAATTAGCTTTCTTTGGTGTGTATAGCTTCGTGTTAATCATTTCAATTTTAAAAGCTCGGCTATTTTATACCGTTATCAGTCTGATGCACAAAATGGATTTGTCAAAACCATTCACCAGTTTTGTTTCGAAAAAAATTTTACAAGTAAGCTATTTTACACTTTCCATCGGAGTGCTTAGTTTCATTGCCAAAGAATTAGTCACTGATTTAAAACATTACGGTTTTGTAACTGACAATTTAAATCCGTTTTGGACAGACAGTGAAGCTTTTATTTTAATGGGAGCAGTTGTATATATTATTGCTATTATTTTCAAAAAAGGAGTAGCTATTCAAATTGAAAACGATTTAACTGTTTAAACTATGGCAATAATTGTAAACTTAGATGTGATGATGGCAAAGCGAAAAATTTCGCTAAACGAGCTTTCAGAAAGAGTTGATTTAACACTATCTAACCTTTCTATTCTTAAGACAGGTAAAGCAAAAGCAATTCGTTTTAGCACGTTAGACGCTATTTGTAAAGCTTTAGATTGCCAACCAGGTGATATTTTGGAATATAGTAATGATATAGAAAAATAGTAATCTTACATTTAAAATTGGTGTTGTAAAGAAGTAATTTTCTCGAGTTTTTGTTAGTGAATTTCTTCTGAAACATTGATTTTATCCGAACACTTTTTGATAGGTAAAGAAAAATAAAAAGAAGAACCCTTTCCTTCTTCGCTTACAACCCAAATATGTCCACCATTTTTTTCTAAAAATCCTTTAACTAATAAAAGTCCAATGCCTGCGCCTTTGTTTTCTTCTACTGCTTTGGATAACGATTTTACTTGTGGAGTAAAGAGTAAATCTTTAGTTTCTTTAGACATTCCAATTCCAGTGTCTTTAATTTCAACAACAATCATATCATCGCTTTTTTTGGCAGACAAGGTTATTTCTCCACCAGTATTCGAATGTTTTATAGCATTGGTAATTATATTTTGAAGAATGGACAAGACCATTTTCCCATCGGCAAACACATAATTGTTCTCCTCTATTTTATTATGAAAGCGGATTGAGTTGATAGCAGCTGTTTCTTTTAAAGATTCAAAAACTTTATCAACATAATCCGTTAGTTCAATTTGAGCAGGAACAAAAGCATCAGAGGCATATTTGATTCTAGCCCATTCAACTAGATAATCCAACATGTTTAATTGGTTTACCGTAGCGTTATAAAATTCATGCAACAAATTTTTAGCCAATTCGGGTTCTATGGTCTCAAAATTTGATTTCAGATAATCAGCACCTTGTATAATTGCTGCCAATGGACTTCTTAAATCGTGCGAGAGTATAGCCAAAACGGTTTCTTTATGAGCGTTGAGTTCTTCTAATTCTTTAGCATATTTTTTTATAGCATCTTCTGAAGCTTTTCTAGTCGTAATATCGCGTAATATTTTAACAAAACCGATTACTTCTCCGCTAGCATTCTTTAATGGAAAAACTAAACCATCTGCATAAAATGTTTTTCCGTCTTTACATTGATGCCAACGAATGTCCTTGCATCGTCCTGAATTTAAAGCGGTATCAATTTCTATTTTAGGAATACCTTTTTCTTTGTCTTCTTTTGTGAAAATAATTTCAAATGGTTTACCTAAAATTTCCTCTGTTTCATATTTAAATATCTTCGTAGCACCCGAATTCCAGCTGTTTATCTTCAACTCCTTATCAACTGTAAAAATACAGTAGTCTTGTAAACTGTCTATTACCAAACTATAGAATTCGGCACTGGGCACGCATTGCTCTTCGAAGATTTTATTCATTTAATAGTCATTATTGATAGTCAATTTTGGTAATCGTAAATTCTTATTGATCCTAATTCACATCCAACAAAATTATATTACTCAATCATAGTGGAGTTATATAATTTTATTAATTTATTATATAATTCCTTTAAAAAGAAGATTTAGTTAACCTATTTTATATATATAAATGATTTCAAAAAAACATTAAAACAAAACAGTAATTAAATGATTTATAGATGTTATTTGTTTACTGATTACAATTGTGTAAATTTGAATTGAACAAAACACAGACTAAACAATATAATCATGGCAAAATACACTTTACTCCTATTGGCAATTTTTGGAATTAACAATACAGTCAATGCACAAGAAGACAAATACCTTTGGCTCGAAGAAGTTGATGGCGAAAAAGCCTTATCATTTGTAAACGAACAAAACAAAGCTACATTTGATAAATTGAGTAAAGAAAAAGATTACCAATCCATTTATGATCAATGTTTAGCTATATTCAATTCATCTGAACGTATAGCTTATCCGTCAATAAATGGTAACTACGTTTATAACTTTTGGAAAGATAAAAACCATGAAAGAGGAATTTGGCGACGCTGTTTATTAACGGATTATAAAAGCGGTAAACTCAACTGGGAAACACTTTTGGATATTGATGAATTATCAAAAAAAGATAATAAAAAATGGGTTTTCAAAGGTGCTTCAGGTCTTCATCCAACCTATACTAAATTCTTAATAAGTCTATCAAATGGCGGCGGCGATGCAACTATCATTAGAGAATTTGATGTAGATAAAAAAGCATTTATCAAAGATGGATTTCAAACCGAAGAAGCAAAAGGTTGGGCAAGTTATGTTGACGAAAATACAATAGCAATTGCTACCAACTTTGGAGAAAAAACAATGACTGATTCAGGCTATCCAAGACTTGCAAAATTGTGGAAAAGAGGAACAAGTCTAGACTCGGCACAACTCATTTATGAAGGAAAAAAAGAGGATGTTGGCGTTTGGTGTGGTGTTTATCACGATGGTTCCAAAACGTACACTTATGTTTCTAGAGCAATTACCATCTTTAATTCAGAAAAACTTTTTTGGCACAATAACCAAATGGTTTCCTTAGATATTCCTTTAGATGCTGACATCAATAGTTTGTTAAATGACCAATTGATTGTTACCCTAAAATCCGACTGGAAAGTAGAAAATAGTACTTTTAAATCTGGAACCCTAATTAGTTTAACGCTTTCCGAATTGCTAAAAGGGAAAAAAAGCATCAAAACGATTATTGTACCTGATGAATTTTCTAGTGTCGATGGAGTAGCAACAACAAAAAACAAAGTGTTAATCAATATGCTTAGCAATGTGACGAATAAGTTATTTGTTTTCTCTTTTGATGGCGAAAAATGGCAAAGCAAACAAGTAAAAGCTCCTGAATATGGTACTATTGGAATAATCACCACCGATGATACTTCGGATGAATATTTCTTTAATTTTCAAAACTTCATCACTCCTTCTACATTATTTGCTGCTGATGCAAAAGAAAATACTCTAAAAGAAGTAAAGTCACTTCCTGCATTTTTTGATGCAAGTAAATATGAAGTGAAACAGTACAAAGCCAAATCAAAAGATGGTACGCTTGTTCCCTACTTTTTGGTTGCCGCAAAAAATCTTAAAACCGATGGTAACAATCCTACTTTAATTTATGCTTATGGTGGATTTGGTTCTTCTTCTCAACCCTACTATGCTTCTGCGGTTGGGGTTTCATGGTTAGACAAAGGCGGTGTTTATGTTTTAGCCAATATCCGTGGTGGTGGCGAATTTGGACCGAATTGGCATCAAGCCGGTTTAAAAGAAAAGCGTCAAAACGTTTTTGACGACTTGTATGCCGTTTCTGAAGATGTCATTGCTAAAAAAATAACATCATCAAAACACCTTGGTGTTATGGGTGGAAGCAACGGAGGTTTACTTGTAGGTGTTGCTTTTACTCAACGACCTGAATTGTATAACGCCATTGTTTGTGAAGTGCCATTATTAGACATGCAACGTTATAACAAATTATTAGCTGGCGCAAGTTGGATGGGTGAATACGGCAATCCTGATATTCCAGAAGAATGGGAATATATTAAGAAATATTCTCCTTATCAAAATCTAAAAGCAGAAATGAATTATCCCGAAGTTTTCTTCACTACTTCTACTCGCGATGATAGAGTACATCCAGGTCATGCTCGAAAAATGGTAGCCAAGATGAACGATATGGGTTATAAAACTTTCTATTATGAAAATATGGAAGGTGGTCATGCTGGTGCTTCAACGAATGAGCAAACTGCAAAAATTGATGCACTTATCTATTCGTATTTATTAAAAAAATTGAAATAATAGATATAATTGTTCTGTTGTTAAAATACACGTTCTAGCATTAATTAAAAGAAAATTAAAATGGTTAAACCAAAGATTAGAGAGTAGAAATATAAGCGATTATGATGTCGATAAAGATAAATTTGAAAACATTTGGAGCACTATAAAAAAAGAGCCATTACTTAAATTATCAGAAATTATAGATTTTGATGAATTCTCAATTGATTTCTGAAAAAACGAATTTCCTTTTTTGAGTTACATTAATTGTAATAAACTTTTACTTCTAAAACCTATTTTAGTACTTTTGCACCATGATTAGAGTAGTAGTTATTGGTGCTGGCAATGTTGCCCAACATTTAATTTTGGCGTTCCAAAAAACCAAAGAAGTTCAGCTAATTCAAGTACTAGCTCGTAACAAAATGGAGTTATCGTGCCTACTCGATTCTAATCTTATCACTTCTGATTTTAATCAATTAAAAGAAGCCGATTTGTACATTATCGCTGTTAGTGATAATGCCATTCATGATGTTTCTAGCCAAATACTTTTTGACAATAAATTAGTGGTTCACACTTCGGGAAGTACTGATATGAGTGTGATACATTCAAAAAACAGAAAAGGCGTTTTTTATCCGTTACAAACTTTTTCAAAAACAAAATCATTAGATTTCAGTAGAATTCCAATAGCTTTGGAGAGTGAAAATACGAGTGATTATAAATTACTAGAAAAAGTAGCAAAAGCCATTTCAAACGAAGTCTATCAAATTAATTCAGAACAACGAAAAGCTTTGCACGTTGCTGCAGTCTTTGTGTGCAATTTCACCAATCATTTATATCAAATTGGCGAAACTATTTGTGAAGAAAACAAACTTCCTTTTGAATTATTAAAACCGTTAATTCTAGAAACGGCGGATAAAATTCAAACCTTATCACCAAACGAAGCACAAACGGGTCCAGCCAAAAGAAACGATACCACAACGATTAACGCACATTTGAATTTTCTAAAAGACGAAAATCAAATCAACATTTACAAAACACTAACCAAATCAATTATTGATAATGGAAAAAAGTTATAAAGAATTCATGAACGACATCACTACTTTTATTTTTGATGTAGATGGCGTTTTAACCGATAGTTCGGTTCACATCACCCCAACTGGCGAAATGCTTCGCATTATGAACATTCGAGATGGATTTGCAATGAAAGCAGCTATCGAAAGTGGTTATAATGTTTGCATCATCTCTGGAGGAAACAATGAAGGTGTTCGTATTCGATTAAGAAACTTAGGAATAACCGATATTCATCTAGCTTCACCAGACAAAGTCGCAACCTTTAAAGAATATACAGAGTTATACAACATCAAGCCGGAACAAGTTTTATACATGGGCGATGATATTCCTGATTTTCATGTAATGCAATTAGTAGGTTTACCAACCTGTCCGCAAGATGCAAGTCCTGAGATAAAAGCCATTTCAAAATATATTTCACACAAAAACGGAGGAAAAGGTGCTGTTCGAGAAGTTATTGAACAAGTGATGAAAGTGCAAGGCAAATGGCATATGTATTACAATGGAAAACACGATTAATCATAGACTTTTAGGTGATAGACAAATAGATAATAGACTTTTTTATTATTAAACAATAAAATGAAATACCTTAAATTAATACGTTACCAAAATTTACTCCTAATTGCTTTTATGCAATTAATCCTTAGATATGGTTTTTTAAAACTACAAAATGTTGAATTGGCTTTAGCCGATTGGCAGTTTGCTTTGTTGGTTTTATCCACAGTTTTTATTGCAGCTGGAGGTTACATTATCAACGATATTATGGATCAAGAAACAGATAATGAAAATCGTCCAAACAGCGTAATCGTTGGAAAAAGTGTGACAGAAAACATGGCTTACAATTGCTACTTTGGATTTACAATTATTGGTGTTTTGATAGGTTTTTATTTGTCCAACCTTGTCATGAGAAATAGTTTTTTTGGCATTTTTATCATTTCATCTGTATTGCTTTATCTCTATGCAACCAGTTTAAAACAAATCGCAGTTATAGGTAATATCGTTGTGGCTTTGGTTTTAGCATTGAGCGTTTTAATCGTTGGAATGTTTGATATAATTCCAGCTACCGATTTTAACAATCAACAACAAATGAAGATGTGGTTGTATATTCTTCTTGACTATGCGGTATTTGCTTTTATCATTAATTTTATAAGAGAAATAGTGAAAGATTTACAAGATTTAAATGGCGATTACAATCAAGGAATGAGAACTTTACCTGTTCTTTTGGGTGTTGAAAAAACAACAAAAATCGTCACCGTTATTTCGTTATTAGCAACAGTAGCTCTGCTTTGGTACGTGAATCATCATTTGATGAATTCGAAATTATACATCGCTACAGTTTATGCTTTATTATTTATGATAAGTCCAATGATATTTGTAGCGATAAAAGTATGGTCGGCAACTTCTTCAAAAGAATTTCGTTTGTTGAGCACAATTCTAAAGGCGATTATTTTCTTCGGAATACTTTCAATTTTTATCATTACACTAAACATATTGTATAATGCTTAAAGAAAAATTAAAAGGATATAAAATTATTTTAGCATCGGGTTCGCCCAGAAGACAGCAGTTCTTTAAAGACCTCGATTTGGATTTTGAAATCAAACTAAAAGACGTTGAAGAAATTTATCCTGATACGCTTCAAGGAGTTGAAATCACTAATTTTTTAGCCGAACTAAAGGCCAATTCTTTTAATAACGAAATACTATCAAACGAAATAATTGTAACTAGCGACACTATAGTTTGGTTTGAAAATAAAGCACTAGGAAAACCAAAAGATGCCAACGATGCATTCCAAATGCTAAAAAAAATGGCCGGAAAAACACACGAAGTAATCACTTCTGTTTGTTTTAAAACAACTTCAAAATCAGAACTTTTACATACTGTAACTAAAGTAACATTTAATCCAATCAGCGACGAAGAAATTCTATATTACATTCAAAACTACCAACCTTTCGATAAAGCTGGTGCCTATGGTATTCAAGAATGGATTGGATTAATGGCAATTTCAAAAATAGAAGGTTCTTATACTAATGTTGTTGGACTTCCAACCGATTTAGTTTATGACTATTTATCAAACTTTAATTCAAAAAAATGAATTTCTTAAGCGGATATACCAAAGAAGTTTTTGCTACTGGAATAGTAATTTTAGTTCTAATCGTTTTGCGTTTTTTTATTGCCAAATTGGTTAGAAAATATGCTAGAACGAGTTCAATCATTGAGCATCGAACCAACTTGGTGATAAAATACATCAATATTCTTTTAAATCTTCTAGCAATTGTTGGTTTGATAATCATTTGGGGTGTTGAAAAAAAAGACATTCTAGTTACATTTTCGTCTGTGGCAACCGTAATTGGTGTTGCTATGTTTGCTCAATGGTCAATTTTAAGTAATGTAACCTCTGGCATAATATTGTTTTTCTTTTTTCCTTTTAAAATTGGTGATATTATCAAAATTCATGATAAAGATTTCCCAATTCAAGCTGAAATTGAAGATATTAGTGCTTTTCATGTTAATCTAAAAACTACCGATGGCGAAAGGATAACGTATCCAAACAATCTTTTACTTCAGAAAGGAATTTCAATTATTAATCAAAATTTTGATGATAAAGATTTCGTTGATTAATGCATTATAAACTATCTTTGCAAAGAATTTTTGTTATCCCAAATCTACGAAAATAATGAAGCTATACCCTTTTATATTAGCTATGCTGTTTGCATTGTTATCCAACTTGTCATATTCTCAAGTCGCGGAGAGAAATTACAGACTTGAAATTAATCCAAAAAACAACTGTCTTTACAGGTATTTCTACTATCCAAATATTCAAACGTATTACGATTCGCTAAAAAAAGTATTCTACTATAAAGAAAATGGCGAATGGATTACCGCTGAAGAACTTCCTAAAAATTATGGTGGTTACTCACTTTACAAATTTTCAAGAGTTGATATAACCGATTATGATGATGATGAACCCTATCTTTTAATCGAAGAACATAAAATTAAATATCCTTATAAGAAAAAAGGCTATTAACTTCAAATGCTATTTTTTTCTTAAAATCACTTTTCAGTTACTATTTTTCTTATCTTTGTTATAAGTTATTAATAATTTATCAATCTTATTAACAATTTGCTATTGTAAAAAATTGATTGATAAGCAAAATAAAAACTGTCATTATTGTAAAACAAAATTTACAAATATTATAAAAAATTACATTTTATCGATGTTTTTATTTATTTAATCGATTATTTATGTATTTTTGTACTTAATAACTGAGATGCAAATAATATTGTTTTACAAAAACAGGTATCTGAATTAAAATTATTATTATGAATGCGAAAAAAATACTTTTAGTGTTTGCATTTATTTATTGTAACACTATTTCGGCACAAGTAACTTATTTGGATAATACCAACAATTTAAAGTTCAACTCCAAAACGAATTGTAAATTACGATATCTCTATTTCCCTAATCTTCAAGCCTATTTTGACAAATTAGAAAAAGTGTATATCTTCCAAGAAAAAGGTGAATGGATCAAAGCGGAAGAACTTCCAATCAATTATGGTGGTTATTCGCTTTATAGTAAAGTTAGAGTTGTAATCACTGATTATGATGAAGAACACCCTTACTCACAAATAAAAGTTCACAAAAAACAATTTCCTTATAATGCTAAAGGTCATTTTACTTATGCCACAGCATCCATCGATTAAATAAAATTAGTGTTAAATTCCAATTAAATAAAACAACTTTTTTTATTTAATATGTATATTTGAAGCTATTGCAAACCAAAGATTGAAAAATGCAAAAGCTTTATAAATACTCTATTTTATTTTTCCTTTTATCATTTAAAACAAGTCAAGCACAACAACCTGCTAAACTTACTTCTGCTGAAATTTATAATCAAATTCAAAAACTAAATTTTCTCGGCACAGTGCTTTACGTCGCGGCACATCCTGACGATGAAAATACACGATTAATTTCTTATCTATCCAACGATACAAAAGCCCGAACTGGTTATTTATCGCTAACTCGTGGTGATGGTGGTCAAAATTTAATTGGAACTGAACTACGTGAGTTACTCGGCGTAATTAGAACACAAGAACTTATCGAAGCTAGAAAAATAGATGGTGGCGAGCAGTTTTTTTCGCGTGCCAATGACTTTGGATATTCTAAAAACCCAACGGAAACTTTGGAAATTTGGGATAAAGAACAAGTACTAAGCGATGTTGTTTTAGCCATTCGCAAATTTCAACCCGACATTATAATCAATCGTTTTGATCATCGTTCGCCTGGAACAACTCATGGTCATCACACAGCTTCTGCAATGTTGAGCATCGAAGCTTTTGACAAAGTAAATGATGCTTCCTTTTTTCCAAATCAATTGGAATTCGTTAAAACTTGGCAACCAAAACGAATTTTCTTCAACACATCATGGTGGTTTTATGGCAGCAAAGAAAAATTTGATAAAGCCGATAAATCCAATTTAGCACAACTTCAAATTGGAACTTATTACCAAACCATTGGAAAATCAAACCAAGAAATTGCTGCACTAAGTCGAAGTCGTCATCAATCGCAAGGATTTGGTTCAACAGGAACTCGAGGTGAAGAAGACGAATATTTAGAATTTCTAAAAGGTGAAAAACTAAACGATAAAAATGCAATTTTCGAAGGAATTGATACCACTTGGAATAGAGTTCAAGGTGGAAAAGCCATTGGAGAAATTTTAGCCAATGTTGAGAAAAACTTCGATTTCAAAAACCCATCGGCTAGCGTTTCTGGATTGGTAAAAGCCTATGATTTAATTCAAAATCTATCTGATAAACATTGGAAAGAAGTTAAATCCGAAGAAATAAAAAAAATCATTGCCGCTTGTACAGGATTATATATTGAAGCCGTTGCCGAGGTTCAAGAAATTACCCCAGATAGTCAATTAAAAGTAAAACTTGAGGTCATCAACAGAAGCTCAATTGCGATGAAACTTAATGGAATTGGTTCTATTCCAACTTATGAAACTAAGGAGAAAAAAGTTATAGAGTTAAAAAACAACTTACCTTTTACTGAAACCACTACATTAAACTTAAATAATACCATTGATTATACCAATGCATATTGGCTTAATAAAGTCGGAACTGACGGAATGTATCGCGTAGACGAACAAGAAAAAATTGGTTTACCCGATGTAATCCGACAAGTTACCGTTGGATTTTGGATTGAAATTCTTGGCGTGGAAATTCCGTTTGACAGAAAAGTGATTTATAAATACAATGACGATATAAAAGGCGAAGTCTATCAACCGCTTGATATTGTTCCACTTGCAACTTCGTCTATTGCTGAAAAAGTTTATATTTTTAATAATGACCGAAGCAAAACAGTTACTGTAAAAGTAAAAGCAGGAAAAGATAAAATCTCAGGGAATGTAAAACTTCAACTTCCTGAAAACTGGTCGGTTTCACCAACAGAAATTCCGTTTGCATTGGATAGAAAAGGTGAAGAAGTTTTAGCCGTTTTTAATGTTTCATCATCACGAGAAATTAGTGAAGTAGAAATTAAAAGCATTGTAACAATTGACAATCAAGTATTTGACAAAGAAAAAATAGACATCAACTATTCGCATATCTACAAACAAATGGTTTTAAAACCAGCCCAAGCCAAAGCCATTCGATTGAAAATTAAAACAAAAAACGAGAAAATCGCTTATATCATGGGTGCAGGCGATGAAGTTCCAAAGAGTTTACAACAAATGGGTTATGATGTAGAAATCATTAAACCCGAAACTATTTCGGCTGAAAAGCTAAGTTCATTTGATGTCATCATCACGGGAATTCGAGCTTATAATGTGGTAAACGCTTTAGCTTATAAACAAAAAATACTTTTGGATTTTGTTAAAAATGGCAAAACCATGATTGTGCAATACAACACTTTAGACGATTTAGTTTCCAAAGAAATGGCACCTTTTCCATTGAAAATTTCTCGTGATAGAGTTACTGAGGAAGACGCCGAAGTTCGATTTTTAGAACCAAATCATCCAGTTTTAAATTATCCAAATAAAATAACTGTTAATGATTTCAAAGGCTGGAAACAAGAGCAAGGTTTATATTATCCGAACGAATGGGATAAGGCTTTCACTCCTATTCTATCCGCAAATGATGATGGAGAAAAACCAAAAAATGGTGCATTACTTGTAGCAAAATATGGCAAAGGAAACTACATTTACACTGGATTGAGCTTTTTTAGAGAATTGCCAGAAGGCGTTTCAGGAGCATTTCGTTTAATCGCAAATATGATAGCAATTGGAAAATAACATGGAAACACCAAAAAAATCTTCTTGGAAAAATAGCTATACATGGGTTTTAATAGCCAATGCTATTTATATTATCATCTTTTTTGTTTTAATGCAATTATTCTTCTGATATGCAACAACTTGACTGGATTATATTATCGGTTACACTACTTTTTATCGTGTTCTATGGTGTTTATAAAACCAAAGGAAGTGCCAATGTAGAAGAATACATTCTTGGAAACAAAGAAACTCCTTGGTGGACAGTTGGACTTTCGGTAATGGCAACACAAGCCAGTGCCATAACGTTTTTATCAACGCCTGGACAAGCCTATCACGACGGAATGGGTTTTGTACAATTTTATTTTGGATTGCCTATAGCTATGGTAGTCATTTCCATGACATTCATTCCAATCTATCATCGACTAAAAGTATATACTGCTTATGAATATTTGGAACAGCGTTTTGACTTAAAAACACGTTCGTTTACAGCAATTTTATTTTTAATTCAACGAGGTTTAGGAACTGGTTTGACCATTTATGCTCCGTCAATAATTTTATCTTCTATTCTAGGCTGGAATTTAACTATGCTCAATATTATCATTGGAATTTTGGTAATCATTTACACCTTTACTGGTGGAACAAAAGCGGTAAACGTTACCCAAAAGCAGCAAATGTTTATCATTATGAGTG
Source organism: Flavobacterium dankookense (assembly GCF_004362665.1). Taxonomy (GTDB): domain Bacteria; phylum Bacteroidota; class Bacteroidia; order Flavobacteriales; family Flavobacteriaceae; genus Flavobacterium; species Flavobacterium dankookense. The sequence goes on from NZ_SNXR01000018.1 coordinate 101,843, forward strand.
GAATGTTTATTACTTTCTTTTTGATATTACATTATCTTCCAAACGATATGACTTTTTCAAACGCAATGCACATTGCTGGCGCCAATGATAAAATGAATATCCTAGATTTTTCTTTTGATCCTGAAAATCGTTATACTTTTTGGAGTGGAATTACTGGTGGTTTTTTCTTGATGCTTTCTTATTTTGGAACTGACCAATCGCAAGTTGGACGTTATCTTTCTGGAAAATCTGATAGAGAAAGTCAAATGGGTTTAATTATGAATGGTTTCTTAAAAGTGCCAATGCAGTTTTTTATCCTTTTAACTGGTGTGATGGTTTTTGTATTTTTTCAATTCAATCCTGTTCCGTTACATTTCAATCCTGTAAATCGTGATGCCATTTCAAAATCAATATATGCAGAAGATTACAACTCACTCGAAAGACAATTAAAACAATTAAGCGAAGAAAAAAAGGAATTCAATCTACTATATATTGACCATTTAAATCAAAATTATGACAACCCAATTTTGAGAAATAAATTAATTTCGTTGTCAGGAAAAGAGAAAGATTTACACGACCAAGCCAAAGAAATTATAACAAAAGTTGATAGTAAAGCAGAAACTAATGATAAAGATTACGTTTTTATCTATTTCATTTTAAACTACTTACCATCAGGTTTGATTGGGCTTTTGTTAGCTGTAATTTTATCAGCGGCAATGTCGTCTTCCGCTTCAGGATTAACAGCATTAGCTTCTACAACAGCAATTGATATTTATAAAAGAAATGTAAAAGGTGAAAAATCAGATAAGCATTTTGTAGATGCCACTAAATATTTCACACTACTTTGGGGAATTATCGCTATTCTTTTTGCTTGTGTCGGAACATTATTTGAAAACTTAATTCAGCTAGTAAACATTGTAGGTTCAATCTTTTACGGAACCGTTTTAGGTGTTTTTTTAGTTGGGTTTTATATCAAATTTGTCAAAGCAAATGCCATATTTTGTAGTGCTGTAATCAGTCAATTAACCATTTTTATTATCTATTATTTTGCAATTCACATCTATCCAAATGGAGAAGAAAAACTAGGTTATTTGTGGCTAAACTTTATTGGAGCTTCTTTAACCGTTGTTCTTTCCATCCTTTTCCAAATGTTTGACAGAAGAAAAGTTATCGCATAAAAAAAACCACGAATTAAATCTAATTCGTGGTTTATACTATAACTAAGTAAAATTATTTTTTACTCCATTCTTTGATACTGTCGTTATTCATTTTGACATAATCATCATTTTTCTCTTTTTCAGCTCCAGCTAATGATAATTTTGCAGTAGCAATTGCACCTGCTTTATCACCTAGCTTTCCTTGGATTAATGATTTCAAACGTAAATGCCAAAATGGAACATCAGTACCAGCTTTCACTAAAGAAACTGCTTTGTTTACATATTCTAAAGCTTTATTCAAATCTCCGTTAGATTGAAACAAATATTGTGCAGATGAAAAATAATCTCCTGCTGTTGGTCCAGCTAATACTTTATTGATACTAGCCATAGCTGCTTTTTGAGTAGGAACATCAAACTTCACAGAAACCATTGTTTTCTCCCATGAAATATCCAAACTTGCGCTGTCATTTGTTAAATTTCCAATAGAGATTGTAAATGTCTCTACAGAATTATTTAAAGCAATTGGATCAACATTTGTGCTTAAAGCAACTTTGTTTACGTCCCAGTTTTCCGGTGTTCCCCAATTTTCTGTGTCATTATAAAAAACAACTTCCCACATGTCTGCTTTTGGTGTAGTGAAAATAGCATATTTACCTTTTTTCAATGTAGTTCCTTTTATAACTACATCTTCGCTAAAAGTAACCATAGAATTTTGGTTAGCACCAGTTCTCCATAATTTCCCGAATGGAACTAAATCACCAAAAACGGTTCTTCCTTTTGCACTTGGTCTTGAGTATTCAACCGTTACATCAGTTAAACCAACTACTTGATTTAAAGTTGCTTTCGGACTTGGAGCAGGTGTTTTTACTTGTGCTTCAATTGTAAAATTAGCAATGATAATTGCCAATGCGATAATTATTTTTTTCATGATATTTAAATTAGTTTGTCAAAATTACAAATAGTATTCCTTTCAAATGTTAATATAAACTTAAAAACAATTCTTTTTTGTTTAACAAATACCGATAATAATTAAACATTTTGTAGTTTTACAAAAAATATTTCAAATGAAAATTTACAGACTGCATACCAAACAAAATTTACCGATATCAATTGACGAAGCATGGGATTTATTATCAGATCCAAAGAATTTACAGAAAATAACGCCTGATTATATGGGTTTCAAAATTCTTTCTGGAGCTGACAGACCAATGTTTCCCGGCCAAATCATCCAATATATTGTTACTCCAGTTTTAGGAATTCCTGCCAAATGGGTCACCGAAATTACACATGTTGTTGACAAAAAATATTTTGTAGATGAGCAACGTTTTGGTCCTTATGCGCTTTGGCATCATAAACATTTTATAAAAGAAATTCCAGGTGGTGTTGAAATGGAAGACATTGTAGATTACAAAGTTCCAATGGGAATTTTAGGTCAACTAGTTCATCCTTTTTTGGTAAAACCTAAATTGAATGAAATATTTGAATACAGAAGAAAAAAATTAATCGAAATGTTTGGTGAATTTGACAGTCAAAATTCTAAATAATAAATTCTAAAACTTACTCATGAAAAACATACTACTTATTGGCGGTTCATACGGTATTGGATTAGCTATTGCTAAAGAATTACAATATGAAAATAAAGTATTCATCGCCTCGAGAACCAATGACGAAATAGCCGAAATGCACGTTACGCACATTCCTTTTGATGCTTCAGCAGATACATTAGATACATCCAAATTACCAGAAGTAATCGATGGATTAGTGTATTGCCCAGGAAGTATCAATCTTCGTCCGTTTCGTGGTTTAAAACCAGAAGCATTCGAACAAGATTTACAAATAAATTTTATAAGTTTGGTAAAAGTTATCCAATCGGTCTTACCTAATTTGACAGCATCCAATCAGTCTAGTATTGTGCTCTTTAGTTCGGTTGCTGCAAGTATGGGAATGCCTTTTCATACTTCGGTTGCAGCTGCAAAAGGTGCCATCGAAGGATTTGCAAAAGCATTGGCAGCCGAATACGCTCCAAAAGTTAGGGTAAATGTAATAGCACCATCATTAACCGATACGCCATTGGCAGAGAAGTTTTTGAGCAACGATGAGAAAAAAGAAAAATCAGCACAACGACATCCGTTGAAAAGAGTTGGAACTTCTGATGATATGGCGCAAATGGCAAGTTTTTTATTATCTGAAAAAAGCAGTTGGATATCTGGACAAATCTTCCATGTTGATGGCGGAATGTCAACTTTATTGGTAAATGGATAACAATGTAAATAACAAAAATCAATGTCAATTGCAAAAATCAAATTTAAAAATTGAAATTGATTTTTGAAGTTGTTTTTTGATATTGAAATTTTAAAAATATGAACATATTCTGGTTTCGACGCGATTTACGATTAGACGACAATGTTGGACTTTTTCATGCCTTAAATGCGGAGGAAGAAGTACTTCCTATATTTATTTTTGATGATACGATTTTGTCGCAATTACCAAAAGACGATGCGCGTGTCACTTTTATTCACAATCAGCTAGAAAAAATCCAGAAACAACTGCAAGAAATTGGAAAATCATTAGCTGTTTTTCATGGAAAACCATTGGATGTTTATCGAAAATTAATTTCAGAAAACGCAATAAAATCGGTTTATACCAATCACGACTATGAACCTTACGCTCGTAAACGCGATTTGGATTTATACCATTTGTTTAAAGAAAATAAAATCGAATTTAAAACGAGTAAAGACCAAGTTATTTTCGAAAAAAGTGAAGTAGTGAAAGACGATGGAACGCCGTATGTGGTTTATACTCCGTATTCGAATAAATGGAAAGAAAATTTCAAAAAAATAAAGTTAATTAATTATAATTCAGAGGATTATTTATCAAAAATAGCGCTTCACTCCTATCCTCTTTTAAGTTTATCGGATATCGGATTTGAAACTTCATCCATAAAAGTGACACCGTTTGATGTATCAAGTAGTTTAATTGACAATTACGAAGCTACACGAAATTTTCCAGCATTGAATAAAACGTCTTATCTTGGAATTTATCTCCGATTTGGTGCTGTTTCCATCCGAAAAATGATTGCTAAAGCGATTGAAAGTAAGAACGAAACCTTTTTTAAAGAATTGATTTGGAGAGAGTTTTTTATGCAAATTTTGTGGCATTTTCCGCACACAAATAAGTCAAGTTTTAGACCAAAATACGACGAAGTAAAATGGGAAAACAACGAAAAATTATATAAAAAATGGTGCGAAGGAAAAACTGGTTATCCGTTTGTAGATGCAGGAATGCGCGAATTAAACGCAACAGGTCACATGCATAATCGCGTGCGAATGATAACCGCTAGTTTCTTGTGCAAACATTTATTAATCGATTGGCGTTGGGGCGAAACTTATTTTGCTACAAAATTATTAGATTACGAACAAGCAAGTAATGTTGGCAATTGGCAATGGGCAGCTGGAAGTGGCGTCGATGCTGCGCCTTATTTTAGAATTTTCAATCCGACGGAACAAATAAAAAAATTTGATAAAGAATTGAAATACATCAAAAAATGGATACCCGAACTGGAAACAATTCATTATCCAAAACCCATTGTAGATCATAAAGAAGCGCGTGAAAAATGCCTGAAAGTTTATAAAGAAGCAGTTGGATAATCACTCAAATAATAATATATTGATAATTAATAGTTTACATCATTATTTAAACCTACATTTACTCATAATTTTAAATGAAATTTTATGAAATGTTCAAATTTAGGTGTGTTATTGTTTTCGGTGATGGTGTTGGTATCTTGTAAAAAAGAGGAAGAAGTAAAAGAAGTAGAAAATGTTACTACAGAAACAATCGAAAAAGAAACTGTAATCATCAGAGACACAGTGGAAGTAGCAAAACCTGAAGAAAAAAAAGGTACTAGCGTTAAAGTTAGTGGCGATGGTGTTGAGTTAAACAGCAAAGACATTGATGTAGATATCAAAAAATAATTTTACTACATCGTTTTTAATATCAAAGTCATTTTTTAATGACTTTTTTTTGTGCTTTGTTTTGTCAAAATAAAAGTTAATCATTCACTAAATGCTTCATTTTTTCAACCCAAATAGCATAACCTTTAGCATTCATGTGAAGATTGTCTTGAATATAAATATCTTTTCTAGGTTCGCCGTTTTCTAGCATTGCATCCCAAATATCAACAAATACAGTATTTTTTTTATTTCTCATAAAACCATAAATCAATTTATTTGTAGCTGTCATTCGGTCTTTCATGTGCCAACGTGAAATGGATGGTTTCAAGGAAACAAAGATAATTGGTGTGTCTGGAAATTGTTTTCTTAGTGTTTTATAAAAGGTTTTATATCGTTTGAAAACAATCTTTGGAGTTAATTTTTCTGAACTGGCAATGTCATTTTCTCCACAATAAATAAATATTTTTTTGGGTTGATATTTTAAAACTACATCGTTTTGAAAATAAATCAAATCCAATAATGTTGCGCCACCAAAAGCACGGTTTAAAATATTCGAATTATTAAAATCTGACTTTACCTCTTTCCACAGTCTAAAAGAAGAACTGCCAATAAAAAGTAGCATTCCATCTTGAGGTTTTTGAATACTATCTTGCTTTCTAAAAGCTTTGATTTCATTGATAAAGTGATTTTCTTGAGCAATTATACTGGATGAAATAAAATATATTAAAAGAAGTACAATCAGCTTTTTCATGTTATTTTATATTTTTTATAGTATTGAAATCCAATTCATTAAAATGACTAATCACTCTATCCGCTTTAGAATAATCTTGCATTTTAGAATGAAAACTATCATAACCAATGCAATAAATCTCGGCCGATTTTGCTGCTTGAATTCCGTTGGTGCTGTCTTCAATTACGATGCAATTTTCTACTGGAGTTTGAGCCAATTCGGCTGCTTTTAAAAAAATAGCTGGATGTGGTTTCGACTTCGGAAAATCTTCACCAGATACTTTATGAGTGAAATATTGATGCAAATTAAATCGATTAAAAATACGCTCAATAGTAACATTTGCAGATGAAGAAGCCAAAACCAATTGCATTCCGTTACTGTATAAATCTTTAATCAAATCTTCTACTCCATCCAACAAATACAAATCTTCTTTGTTGTCAAAAGCGTCGTTGAATAAGTTTCTTTTAATTTCAACTAAAGTTGGAACATCATCTTCTAAATTATAAGCTTCTTTCAAACGCTCATAGATATTTTTGGTGGAATTTCCAGTAAACGAAGCATACATTTCTGGAGAAACTATGATATTCAATTGTTTAAAATGCTGATTATATGCATAATGATGAACGGGTTCCGTATCAACTATTACGCCATCCATGTCGAATATTACGGTTTGTATCATTTTTTTTGATTATGAGTTTATGAGGTTAAAAGTTTATGAGTTTTGGAATTTCTTTTAAACTCCTATACTTTAAACTTCTAACCTTTTTTAATAATATATCTAATCACAGTTTCTGCCATATACAACCCAAAAAGTCCTGGCATATAACTATTTGTTCCGTAAAATGATTTTTTATAATTAGAACCATCAGTCATTTTTAAGCTGCTTTCATCCTGAATTTCTGAAGAGAAAACCACTTTTAGTTTATCGATTTTGTGTTCTTTTAATCGTCTTCTGATGGTTTTGGCAAACATACAATTTATTGTGTTGGTTATATCGGCAACTTTTACTTTTGAAGCTTCCATTTTTCCGCCTGCGCCCATACTTGAGATGATTTTTACTCGTTTGCGTTTGGCTCCAATTATCAAATTTAATTTTGGTGTAACACTATCAATGCAATCTAAAACGTAATCGTATTTTTCGTCAACGATTTCAAAGGCACGTTCTGGCGATAAAAATTCTTGGACTTTCGTCAAATTTAACTCTGGGTTTATATCCAATAATCGATTGCCGACTACATCAATTTTTGAAAATCCAACGGTAGAATGCAATGCTGGCAATTGACGATTAATATTGGTAATATCAACTACATCGCCGTCAACAATCGTAAGATTTCCAACGCCTGCTCGAGCTAAAAATTCGGCAGCAAATGATCCAACGCCACCAACTCCAACTACTAAAACATTTGCATTTTTTAAATTATTTAATCCTTCTGGTTTGAACAATAATTCTGCTCTTTCTTGCCACTTTGCCATAGTACATTTGTATTTTAAAGTTGCAAAAATAACTAAAATTAAAATGACTTCACTTCACTTATCTGTCAATCTATTTTATGAAAATTTCTAACAATAAATTTTCCAAGAAATTACAAAAAAAAGTAAATTTGATTTCATCATTATCATTTTCATCAAAATTGTTTAAAGTTAAAATCATGAAAAAACAATTATCTACAGAACAACAAACCGAATTAATTCAAATTCTAAAATTGCGGTTCGATAAGAATATAAAACGTCACCAAAATATTGATTGGAATGCTGTAGAGGAAAAACTTCTAGATAATCCACAAAAACTTTGGTCACTAAACGAAATGGAAAAAACAGGTGGCGAACCCGATGTTGTTGCTTTTGATGAAAACACTAACGAGTATAACTTTTACGATTGCTCACCCGAAAGTCCAAAAGGAAGACGAAGTACCTGTTATGATTATGAAGGACAAATTTCTAGAAAAGAATTTCAACCCGAAAACAATGCAATGGATATGGCAAACCAAATGGGAATTGAAATGCTGTCCGAAGAAGAATACCGAAAACTGCAAAAACTAGGCAATTTCGATACCAAAACTTCTAGTTGGCTAAAAACTCCCGAACCGATAAGAAAACTTGGTGGAGCTATTTTTGGTGATTGTCGTTATGGTCATATTTTTATTTACCACAATGGTGCACAATCGTATTATGCCGTAAGAGGTTTTAGAGGTGTTTTAAGAGTTTAATCTGTAATAAGTTATCCTATTACTCGTTTCCAATTAACTTCAACCAGTTTCTGTAACTCCGCAACTGTTATGCCTTTACAACTTGCCGCTATTTCATAAACTTCTTCCAGAGTTTCATTAATAGTATCGGTTTCAAGAAAAAAACGGTCGTTTGGTATTGATTTAAAAACGGTTTCCATTTCTTTATTACGAAGTAAATATTTTCCAAAAGAAAGACAAAAACCATTATCAATGAGTTGTTTGGCAAGTTGTTCACTTTTAGAAAATCCATGAATAATTAGTGGAACGGAAATGTTAAGGCGTTTTTTAATTTCAATTAACTCATCAAAAGCGGCAACCAAATGCAAAACCAACGGCTTTTGATACTTTTCTGCCAAAGTTATTTGTTTCTCAAAAACTTCAATTTGTAACGCTATTGGAATATCAATTCTTTTGTCTAAACCGCATTCACCTAAAGCTAAACATTCCGATAATTTTAGCTTTTCTTCAATAATTTGTAAATCAGAAGTTAATCGATTTTCGTTGATGTACCACGGATGAATACCAATGGAATACTGCAGAATTGCGGCATCAAATTCCCAAGGATATTGGTTAACCAACTCAAATACATTCGGATTATTAGTGAATTTGTGTGTGTGTAAATTATAAAACTTCATCAGTCATGGAATTTTTTAACACCAGCTTTAATCGCAATAGGCAAATCATTTTCCAACGGAACAATTGGGCATGAATACTTATAGTTATAGGCGCAATACGGATTGTAAGCTTTGTTAAAATCTATTGTCCATTCAAGGTCTTTTTGAATATGACAGTCAATATATCTTCCGCCAATATAAGTATCATTTCCATTAGTTGTGTCCGAAAAAGGAAGGAAAAGATAATCTTCATAGCCTTCTTTTTTTATTAAATCCAAATTTTGATAGACATTTAATTTGAAGGTTTTGCTATCAAAACTAAAATGCAACTCACCATATTTTTTATAAACAGGAAGTCGTTCAGTGGTTGTTTTCATCTCAAAAGGTTTTTCTTTTCGAGTACGAATGAATTTAGCTTTAATTATAAATTCTTCTGATATTGGAAAGAAATCGAGTTTAGAAAACGCCTTCAAATCTTCTTCCATCAAAGGACTTTTCTCTTTATCTGCAAAATTTAAATTAAGTTCGTCTTGAAATTCCTGTGCTGTTTGATTGGCTTTTTCTTGCGCAGATACTAAAAAACTGTTTGCAATAAGTAGGACTAAAAATAACGATTTCATGCTTTTGGATTTTCAACAAAAATAGTTCAAAAAGTACTACGATGGGAAGCATAAAGTCAAATAGAACTTTGTAAATTTGCTTTATCAATCAATCATCATGCTACAAAAAGCTTTTCAACGCTACATCAATAACTTCAAAGGTTTTTCAAGAGAAATTTGGATACTAACCATTATCACCTTCATCAATCGAGCGGGAACAATGGTTTTGCCTTTTTTATCTAAATATTTAAAAGAAGATTTAGGATTTGACTATGATGAAATTGGAACTATATTGATGTGTTTTGGTGCTGGATCGTTCCTTGGTTCGTGGCTTGGCGGAAAACTTAGCGACAAGATTGGTTTCTATCGGATTATGATTTTCAGTTTACTCGTAAGCGGATTAGGAATGTTTTTGTTGGTTTACATCAAAAGTTTTATTGGTCTTTGCGTTGGGATGTTTGTGCTGATGAGTATTGCCGATATGTTTCGTCCTGCCATGTTTGTTTCGCTTGGCGCGTATGCAAAACCCGAAAATCGTACACGTGCCTTAACCTTAGTTCGTTTAGCCATCAATCTTGGTTTTGCAGCTGGACCAGCTTTGGGCGGATTAATTATTATGGGTGTTGGTTACGAAGGTTTATTTTGGGTAGATGGTGCTACTTGTATTCTTGCTATTTTAGTATTTTGGTTTTTAGTAAAAGAAAAAAAGAAATCATCTTTTCAAGATAAAAAACATCCAGGCGAAGTATTGACTACATCCGTTTTTAGAGACAAACCGTTTTGGATGTTTCTAGCTACTTGCTTAATTACAGGAATTTTATTTTTTCAACTATTCAATACTATTCCACTCTATCACAAAGAACAATTTGGTTTAACCGAATTCCAAACCGGTTTATTACTAACCATGAACGGAATTCTAATTTTCTTTCTTGAAATGCCCATCGTGAGTTATGTAGAACGAAAAAATATTGATAAGGTTAAAGTAGTCAGCTTGGGTTGTCTTTTAATGGCAATTAGTTTTTTTATGTTACTCTTTACACAGTTTGTTAGCATACTAATCATCATGATGGTGTTCATGACTTTTGCCGAAATGTTCTCTTTTCCATTCTCTAATTCAGTAGCATTAAGTCGCGCTCCAAAAGGACACGAAGGAAGATACATGGCCATTTATACAATGAGTTTTAGTTTGGCTCATATCCTTAGTCCAAAAATAGGAATGCAAATGATTGACAATTACAGCTATTTTTCCAATTGGATATTGATGGGAATTATTGGTGTTATTGGAACAATACTGGGCATCCTAACCTATCAACTCATTCAAAAAGAACGAGCTATAAAACAACTCTCTTAAAAAATAGTTAAATAACTATAAAAATAGTTGCGTAACTAAAAATATAGTTATAGGTTTGTCATGTCGAATATAACATGATAATGACTATGCAAAAGTTAACAAACAAAGAAGAGGAAATTATGCAAATTTTATGGAAACTTGAAAAAGCTTTCGTAAAAGAAGTAATGGCAGAAATAACAGAAGACCAACCGCATTACAATACACTATCAACCATCATTAGAAACCTTGAAGATAAAGGATTTGTAAGTCACAATGCTTTTGGAAATACACATCAGTACTTTCCCATTGTTCAAATGGAAGACTATAGAAAACGCTTTATGAATACAGCAATCGAAAATTATTTTGATAGTTCGTATAAAAACCTTGTTTCCTTTTTTGCGGAAGAAGAAAAGATTTCTGCAGAGGAACTTCGCGAAATATTAGCGATTATAGAGAAGAAAGAAGATAGATAATAGAGAAAAGATGATAGACATTTTAATTCTTAATTCTCAATTTTTAATTAACAAACTATGGAAACACTTTTTATCTACTTATTGAAATCCAGCGGATTGATAGCCATGTTCTATTTGGCATATTACTTCTTAGTAAGAAAAGAAACTTTTTTCGATAACAATCGCTGGTTTTTATTGTCAGGATTGATTACTTCACTCCTATTGCCTTTGTTTTTTATCAAGAAAGTCGTTTATGTAGAACGACCAAAATATACTATGGATGATCTTGTTGCTTATTCGCAACAATCACCTGTAATCAGTAGCACTAACACCGCTGTTGAAGCATTCGATTGGATACAATTACTTTGTTTGGGTTATGTTTTAGTTGCATTCCTTTTAGTGAGTAAAATTGTGCTTAGTTTGATTTCACTGTATCGAATGCTTTACCAACAGCAAGTTGTTAAAAAAGAACAATTTAAATTAGTTAACTTAAATGAAAACATCGCTCCTTTTTCGTTCTTTAATTATATTGTTGTAAACCCAAATTTGTACACATCAGACGAGCTAAAAAGTATTCTTTTACATGAAAAAATACACAGCCAAGAAAAACATTCCATAGATGTTTTAATTGCAAAAACATTCTGCATCGTGTTTTGGTTCAATCCGTTTGTTTGGCTGTACAAAAAAGCAATCATCCAAAATCTTGAATACATCGCTGACCAAAAAGCAATGCAACAACTTGAAGACAAAAAGTCGTACCAACGCGCTTTATTAAAAGTAGTTTCTAATCAAAACTGCCTATCCATTACCAATAATTTTTATCAATCATTAATCAAAAAACGAATCGTTATGTTAAACAAAAATCAATCCAACAAAAGAAATTCATTAAAGTATGCAATCATCATTCCAGCTTTAATTGGCTTTGTATTACTATTTCAAATTCAGACTATTGCGCAAGAAAAAGAAAGTAGTTATTCCCAACTAAAACAATCTAATAACCCAACAAACGGAATTAAAATCAACAAAAACACTACGGACACCGAAATGAAAATTGAAGCCGAGAGGTTGAAGAATTCTACTGGTACAATCGTGAAATTCTCTAAGGTAAAAAGAAATTCAAATGGGGAAATTACAGGTATCAAAATTGATTGCAAAAGTAAAGATGGTAACAAAAGTAGTTCACACATCAACAGCAGCGAACCAATAGATACAATAGTAGTCTATCAAACTAAAAACGCAATTGCAATAAAAACACAAGACACTAGAAACTCAAATATTCGTTTGGCACAATTAGACCAATTAGGTTCTGAGGAAAATGATGATAATAGCGAAGGCGATAATGGTGATGAAACTTATGCTTATAATTACGAATATGACGCTGATTTTCCAGTTCCTCCTGTAGCGCCAGTAGCACCTGTTGCACCAGTAATAAGAGTAGATGTCGCTCCTTTTCCAAACATGCCATCGCCTCCAACTCCTCCATCTGGAACACCATTAAACAATGAAAAAGAATGGAAAAAGTTTGAGAAAAAAATGGAAGAGTTCGAGAAAAAAATGGAAGCTTTAGAGCCCGAAATTGAAGCTTATGCAGAAAAAATGGCAAACATTGACGAACAGATGAAACCGTTCGAAAAAGAAATGGAAGCCTTTGAAAAAAAGATGGAAGCTTTCGAAAAGGAAATGGAAATCTATGCTGCAAAACTAGAAGCTAAAATGGCTGAAAAAAGTGAAAAAGGAAAAGCTAGAAGATAAGCCTAAAAGTTAAATTTTTGCAAATCCTTCACTTACTAATTAGTAAACTTTCTAAGTTTGAATTGAAAAATAATGTATTAATTTAAAACTATTTTATATTATGAAAAACAAATTGAATTTAGCCGTTGCCTTAGTGTTAACCTCTATTTTTAGTTTTGCTCAAACTAGCAGTAAATCCTTTACATGGAATAAAAAACCATCCAAAGAAAACATTGTCATGACTTGGAATAAAACTACGCCAGAACAAGAAATGAAAGACGATATCAAAGCGTTAGCAGAATACGGTGTGACTATCAAATATTCCAACGTAAAACGTAACGAAAAAAGAGAAATTACCGCTATTGATGTTTCTTTTGAAGACAAAAACGGAAATAAAGGATCATTGAGTTATAAAAACAATAAACCAATTTCTACCATCAAATTCTTTAAACAAGACGACGAAATTGGCTTTGGTGAACCAGAAAACGCATTTAGTCAATTTAATCCATTTGCAAATTTCAATAATGAAGATGATATAATTTATGGTTTAGATTATCTTCCAAATTCATCTGAAAAAGATAAAATCAACTTCAAATCAAGAACTATAATAAAAAGAGATGACCGCGAACCTTTAGTAATAGAAGACGGAAAAGTTATTGAAGGAGGAAATGACTATTCAAAAGAAGAAATTGATGAAATCTTGAACAGAAGTAAAGAAGATTTAGGCGGAAATGGTGGTTTCAAACAATTTAACTACAGAGGAAATCAAGATTTTTCAGAAGAACTACAACAAATTCAAAAACAATTGGACGAATTAAAAGATAGACAAAAAAGTTTTGAAAATAAAGAAGAAAAAAAGGTTGAAGAAATTGATAAAACAACTGATGAATCTGAACAACCTAAAAAAGAAGTAGAAAAGAAAAAAACTACCCTAAAAGTCAAAAAAGCATAACACCTTGTAACTTTTTATAATGAAAAGCCACTAATCTTAATGTGGCTTTTTTTATGCCCAATCATCATCAATCAACAACAATCAACCATGACCAAAACATCACTAATCATCGCTACTTTTCTGCTACTATTTGCAACCAAAGTATCGGCTCAAAATGGTTTCAGCATCACTGGAAAAATTACCGACAAAGACACTAGAGCTTTACCTTCCATTCAAATTACGATAACCAATGCTATAGACAATTCGGTAGCTAAAATTGAAATTACGGATGCTGATGGAAACTTTTCTATTCAAAATCTAAAAGTAGGAAACTATAAAGTCGTTATCGATGATATGGAATATTCGCCTTACCAAAGCGAAACTATTAGTTTAGATGCTGCTAATCCATTGGCAAAACTCGCTCCTATTCTTTTAACATCAAAATCAGCGACCAATTTGAATGAAGTGGTTGTAACCAAGAAAAAGCCTTTTGTAGAAAACAAAATCGACAGAACAGTGGTCAACGTAGATGCTTTTATCACTGCTGCTGGTGGCGATGCTATGGATGTTTTAGAAAAATCACCGGGTATTATAGTAGATCAAAACGGTACGATTACCTTCAAAGGAAAATCGGGTGTTCAAGTGTTTATTGACGACAAACCAACCTATCTTTCTGGTGCTGAATTGGAAGCCTATCTGAGATCACTTCCGGCAAGTACATTAGATAAAATAGAATTAATAACCAATCCGCCAGCAAAATATGATGCCGCTGGTGGTGCAGGAATTATCAATATCGTATCCAAGCGAACAAAATCTCGAGGATTTAACGCTAACTTGACTTCGCGTTTTTCTCAAGGAAAACGTAGCGGAAACCGACAAGGAATAAACTTCAATTATATGGAAGACAAAATCCGTGTCTTTGGAAACGTGGGTTATGCCCAACAAAATCCTATCAACGACTTATTCATTTTTAGAAAATTTAAAAACAATGATGGCTCAACAAACAGCTTGTTTTATCAAAACAGTTTTATCGATACCAAAGTAAAATCAACGAATGCTCGAGTAGGAATGGATTATTACGCTTCTGATAAAACCACAATTGGGTTTGGATTGACTGGGGTTTTAAGAAGCAACAACCAATTCTCAGATGTTCGAAGTGAAGTGACTGATGCTAATTTGGTATTGGACTCTTCTATCGTGGCGAACAATTTAAATAAGCAAAAGTTTAAAAACGGCGGTATTAACTTCAATCTTCGCCATGAATTAGACAGTTTAGGACAACGCATAACAATGGATTTGGATTATCTAAAATATGATACGTCGAGCAAACAACTATTCAACAATTTCGTCTATCAACCAGACAATTCGTTATCTAGCCAAGACCAATTGAAAGGCTTCTTACCTTCTGACTTGGATATTTATGCCTTGAAAACTGATTATACTTTGCCTTTTAAAAACGGTAGTACTTTCGAAACGGGTTACAAAGTCAGCTATACCAAAACCGATAACATTGCCGATTATAGAGATGTTGTTAATGGTGTGGAAATCCCGAATTATGCAACAAGCAATCACTTTAAGTATGACGAGATAATCAATGCGGCGTATGTCAATTTCAATACTAACTACAAGCGTTTTGGTTTCCAAACCGGTTTGCGCTTGGAAAATACAGAGTCAAGAGGAAATCAATTGGGAAACATAGAACAAGCTCCATCAAAATTCAAGAGAAACTATACCAATTTATTCCCAACGGTTTATGTAGAATACAAACTGGATTCTATTGGCAATAATCAGTTAGTTGCTAATTATGGAAGACGAATTAACAGACCTTATTTTCAAGACTTAAATCCATTTATTAGTCCGTTGGATAAGTTTACATTCTATTCTGGAAATCCGTTCTTAAATCCATCGTTCGCTAACAATTATGAACTGTCTTATCGCTACAAAGGGATATTTTCTACAACGCTAAGTTATGGTTCTTCTAAAGATGATATTAATGAAACAATCGAAATCAACGACGGAATTTATTACAGTCGTCCAGGAAACATTGGTAAAAGCGAGTTTTTCAGTATCAATGCCAATCTACAACTAACGTTAACGCAATGGTGGTCAGCGAATGCTTATAATGAACTAACTCATAGTAAATTTAAAAGCCAGCTCTACACCGAAGAACTGAACTCATCGGGAACGTTTTGGTTTTTCTCTATGAATAATAGCTTTAAGTTCAACAAAGGTTGGTCAGCCGAACTAAGCGGAACGTATCAAACGGATATCGTTTCTGCTCAGTTTGTTCTATTGTCGCGTTCCAATATCAACTTTGGTATCCAGAAAAAGCTACTGAAGGACAAAGCCACTATCAAACTATCGGCTAATGATATTTTCTATTCCAACATGAACAACGGAATTATTAAAAACCTACAAAACACCGAAGCCAACTGGACCAACAAACTCGATAGTCGCTTTGTAGCGATGACATTTACGTATGGCTTTGGGAAATCGTTTGCACCAAAAAAACAATACAATTCCAATGGTGCAGAGAATGAAATGAACCGAGTTAAAGGATAGTTTTTGAAAGGTGAATTTTTAATGATTAATGTTAAATGATTGATGTTAAATGATTAATGTTAAATGATTGATTTTTTAGTGAGATACTAAATTCCCTTTACTATTCTATTTTTTATTAATCATTAAAAATTAATAACTAACCTTTCTATATTTGCAACATGTATAAACTACTAGCTAAACTCAACAAACTCCTTTTGCCTAGCTTCACTAAGCAGCAACTGGATGTTTCAAAAGCAAAGAAATGGCAACTGGCTATTATTGCTTGGCGGTATTATGTTACTTCAAGGGCAATAGACAAGAAAATAACTAAATAAAAAAAAGTCTGCATCAATAAGTGCAGACTTTTTTTGTGTCGAAACTTCTTTTACAAGCAAGCACAACAACACGTTTGGATACAAAAAAAGCTCTGATTGACATCAGAGCTTTCCATTCTTAAGTGACCTCGACTGGATTCAAACCAGTAACCTTCTGAGCCGTAATCAGATGCGCTATTCAGTTGCGCCACGAGGCCTTTTTTGTGGGTGCAAATATAGGTATTATTGTTAAAGTTGCAAATGAAAAATGAAAAAATAGTAGCAAATACTAGCAACACCACATCAAACTACACAACCAAATCTTATTTTAGCTTATTGATATAACTACTATACAAGTCTTTAAACTGATAGCCTACATCTACTCTATCTTTACTCAATTTATCATATTCAACTAAACCCCAGAGTACAAATTCCTTAAAGAAATAGACATCGGCTGGTGCAATGCTTGGTTGGTATTTTTCTAACAAGTCAGTTAGTGGCTCAATGGCATCCAACTGTTTTCTATATTCCTCATCCGAAGCATCGTCAAGTAGTTCAAAACCGGTTTCGGCAAAGAACCATTCAAGAACTTTGGCATACGGACTTGAATCAGCATCACGTTCTAGCTTTTCTATTTTTGGAAAATAAGCAGGAAAGAAGGTATGAATGGCATCACTAATTAAATGTTGTGCCACCGCAGCTGCTCCTTCTTGCTCGCCTTCATAAACTAATTCTACTTTGCCCGTAAGTGCTGGAATAATACCCATAAAGTCAGATAAACGAACTGTTGTTGTATCATTTCCTGCTTTTAAAGCTCTTCGTTCGGCTGTGCTAATCAGGTTTTCAAATGCTGTGATAGTCATTCTAGCACTCACACCACTTTTGTTATCGATATAATCGCTTTCTCGAGCTTCAAACGCTATTTGTTCTATTAAATCTTTGGCTAAACTAGGCACATACACCGCATCTGATTGTTCTTCGTTTAGGCGAGCTTCTTGTTGGGTGATGGTTCTTGCAATGGCTACTGTTTCAGGATAGTGAGTCAATATTTGGGAACCAATTCTATCTTTCAATGGTGTGACAATGCTTCCACGGTTGGTATAATCTTCTGGATTGGCGGTAAACACAAACTGCATGTCCAATGGCATACGGAGTTTAAACCCACGGATTTGTATATCGCCTTCTTGTAGAATATTGAACAACGCTACTTGAATTCGGGCTTGTAAATCGGGTAATTCGTTGATAACAAAGATACAACGGTTAGCTCTTGGTATCATACCAAAATGAATAACTCTATCATCAGCATAGGACAGTTTTAAGTTAGCCGCTTTGATGGGATCAACATCACCAATCAAATCGGCAACGGTAACATCAGGTGTGGCGAGTTTCTCTGAGAAACGTTCACTTCTGTGCAACCAAGTAATTGGGGTAGCATCACCTTTCTCTGCTAGCAAATCTTTTGCAAAGCGTGAAATAGGATGGAATGGATCATCATTAATCTCTGAACCAGCTACAACGGGAATGTACTCGTCCAACAACTCCACCATCTTTCTTGCTAAACGTGTTTTGGCTTGACCTCGCAAACCTAATAAATTGATGTTGTGTCTAGACAAAATAGCGCGCTCCAACTCTGGAATAACACTATTCTCAAATCCATGCACACCATCAAAGGTAGTTTCACCTGCTTTTATCTTGGTTCGCAAGTTGTCTCTCAACTCGTCTTTAATGCGTTTAGAGGTATATCCTGTTTTCTTTAATTCCCCGAAGGTTGTTATGTTTTCTATTTTCATGAATGTTTTTTATTGTTTTTATTTAACCACAAAGTTCACTAAGGTTTTACGCAAAGTTCACTAAGTATTGTCTATTCTCTCAACTCCTAATTGATCACTAAAACCTGACCACTGACCACTGAAACTGCCCACTATTTCACTCTCTTCTTCCTATTTGCTTCATAATCCTCAAAAATCATTTCTCCTAGACCTTTCAATCCAGTGTAGAACGCTTTTCCTTGGTTGGCTTCGGTGAAACGGTTGACGAATTGCTGTAAATACGGATCATTGGCAATCATAAACGTAGTGATGGGAATGTGCAACTTTCTGGCTTGTGCCGCTTGGTTGTAGCATTGTTCCACTATGTATTGGTCTAGTCCGTTGGAGTTCATGTAGTACTCGCCATTCTTTTCCCGAACGCAACTTGGCTTGCCGTCGGTAATCATGAAGATTTGTTTGTTGGTGTTTCTTTTGCGGCGCAGCATGTCCATCGCTAGTTGTAATCCGGCGACAGTATTCGTATGATAAGGACCAACTTTCAAATAGGGTAATTCCTTTATGCTAATAGGCCAAGCATCGTTGCCAAAGACCAGTATATCAATCGTATCTTTCGGATAGCGTGTCGTGATGAGTTCTGCTAGTGCCATCGCTACTTTCTTGGCAGGTGTAATTCTGTCTTCGCCATAAAGTATCATGCTGTGGCTAATGTCTATCATCAACACGGTGCTCATTTGGGCTTTGAACTTGGCTTCTTCTACAATTAAATCATTCTCGGTTAAGCGAAACTCTTCGGAACCGTTATTGATTTGGGCATTCTTCAAACTCTCCGTGAGGGAAATACTTTCTAGGCTGTCGCCAAAGTGGTATTCTCTGAAATCACCCGTTTGTTCGTCGCCACTGCCAGAATACTTGGTTTTGTGATTGCCATTGCCGGCTCGTTTCAAGTTACCGAATATCTGGTCTAGGGCATTTTGGCGGATAGCCCGTTCTGTTTTAGCTGTGATTCCTGTGCCTTGCGTTCCATCGTCTTTTAGTTCCTCGCGGATGTAGCCTTTCTTCTTTAAATCTTCAATAAAGTCGTCAATGGTATAGTTCTCGTCCGTGAGTTTGTATTCTACATCCAACTGGCGCAACCAATCAATGGCTTCGTCAAAATCGCCTGAAGTATAAGTGATTAGTTCTTTAAAAACATCAAACAGTTTATCAAAAGGCGTTTGAAACGGTGCTTCGTAGGGCTTGAAAAAGAAACCTTTTTTTGTGTTGTTTTCCATAATCTAAAAGTAAATAAAAATAAACAACTCGGGTTGGTAACAAGTATTAATAATTAGTTAAAAAAACAACGTGTCCAAATAACCCTTTGCGAAAGCTTATTGAAGAAGTACGATTCTACAACCAACAACTCCTACTCTTTTAACAAAAAAAATTCCCACACAAGGCGGGAATTTTTCCAATAGCAAAACAAAAAACTATTTAGGTAAAACCACAGAATCCAATACGTGAATAACACCGTTTGACGAATAAATGTCCACTGCAGTAACAGTAGCTTTGTTTCCTTTCTCGTCTGTGATGATTACATTACTTCCATCTAGCGTAGCAACCAAAGTACCACCTTGTACGGTAGTTACTGTTGCTTTTCCGTTTCCTTTTTTGATAGCGGCTACTAAAGCTTTGCTGTCAATGTTTCCTGCTACTACGTGATAGGTTAATATTGCTTGTAGTGTTGCTTTGTTCTCTGGTTTCAATAGTGTTTCTACTGTTCCTTTTGGTAGCTTAGCAAAGGCTGCATTGGTTGGGGCAAACACGGTAAAAGGTCCTTTTCCAGTTAGTGTTTCTACTAGTCCAGCGGCTTTTACTGCTGCTACTAGTGTAGTGTGGTCTTTTGAGCCTACAGCGTTTTCTACTACGTTCTTGTCTTTTTGTGCCCATCCTGTTGTAGTCATGGCTACTACGAATAACGACAGCATTGTTTTTTTAATTGCGTTCATGTTGTTCTTTTTGTTTAATTATTTATTTAAATACTTAAACAAAGTTAGGTAATAGTGTTGGAGTATGTTGTGGATTAACATATAATTGTGCTTTGTGAAGAACAAAAAGGAGTTATCATTTCTTCAACATTATCAGGGTGTTAGCGGTTAATGATGGTGTTGACGGTCTTTGAGGGGTATTCTATTTGTTGTGTGTTAAGGGTATTGGGGTTTAACAAGTGCTAAAGTGTTTTGTTTGATTTTTTTTTTTGTTATTCTTTTCTTTTGGCTTGTTTTCTATGATTTTTATATTAGGGCGATTGGGGTGGGTAGTAAAGGGAAAGTTTGACTTGTCTTTTTTTATTCTTTTCTTTTGGCTTGACCCAAAAGAAACAAAAAGTCAAGCCTCAATATTAAAATCTTGAAAACTACGTTGAAGCTGCACTCCGCGCCCCAAGCCGTTCGCCTTGCAGGCTCAACTCGTGGAACGCTGCCGTTGCGCTTCTGCCTTGTTTTCTATGATTTTTATATTAGGGCGGTTGGGGTTTGTAGTAAAGGGATAGTTTACTTTTCTTTTGGGGTTCTTTTCTTTTGGCTTGACCCAAAAGAAACAAAAATTCAAGCCTCAATATTAAAATCTTGAAAACTACGTTGAAGCTGCACTCCACGCCCCAAGCCGTTCGCCTTGCAGGCTCAACTCGTGGAACGCTGCCGTTGCGCTTCTGCCTTGTTTTCTATGATTTTTATATTAGGGCGGTTGGGGTATGTAGTAAAGGGAAAGTTTGACTTGTCTTTTTTTATTCTTTTCTTTTGGCTTGACCCAAAAGAAACAAAAAGTCAAGCCTCAATATTAAAATCTTGAAAACTACGTTGAAGCTACACTCCACGCCCCAAGCCGTTCGCCTTGCAGGCTCAACTCGTGGAACGCTGCCGTTGCGCTTCTGCCTTGTTTTCTATGATTTTTATATTAGGGCGTTTGGGGTATGTAGTAAAGGGATAGTTTACTTTTCTTTTGGGGTTCTTTTCTTTTGGCTTGACCCAAAAGAAACAAAAAGTCAAGCCTCAATATTAAAATCTTGAAAACTACGTTGAAGCTACACTCCACGCCCCAAGCCGTTCGCCTTGCAGGCTCAACACGTGGAACGCTGCCGTTGCGCTTCTGCCTTGTTTTCTATGATTTTTATATTAGGGCGTTTGGGGTATGTAGTAAAGGGATAGTTTACTTTTCTTTTTGGGGTTTGGTTTGTGGGTTGTGGTTGGGAGTTGTGAGTTGGGGAGTTTGGGGCGATTTTGGGAAGGGTTTTGTTTGTGTTAGCGGATGAGGTGTTGTACTGTATTGATTTGGATGCCGAGGTAGTCACAGAGTTCTTGTAGTGTGACGAGTTGGTGTTTTTCTTTGTTGTTTAGTTGTTTAATTTGTTTGATGATTTGGCGACTTTGTCGTTCGCTTTTGCCCGTGATTATCTGGACATCTTTTGTGTAAACACATACCCTGTTCATGTTGTTTTTTCTTAGTGGTTATTATTCTATTTTATTTTTGTTGCAATCTTGTGGCAGTCTTGTGGCAACTGTACCGCACTTATACCGCACTTATACCGCACTCTAACCGCACTCTACAACTTTTGTATTTTTTGTATAAACGAAAAAATAAGTTTTTTATTATATTAATGAATTGGAATTTTTTATTAATTATCGGCAAAAAGTGACATAAATGTGCAAAAAACTGCAAGAGTTGTCGTTTTCGGAATGGGCAAAATACTAGTTATCAACTTCTTGCGTTATGAAGTTATATTAATTTTAAATTTTTTTAGTATGCCTAGAGTAAATGGTATTGTCAATCTACAAGGTAGTTATGACAACATGACTTTCTTTAACCGAGAAGGTAAGAGTTTTTTTAGAAAAAAAGGTGGTGTTTCAAAACAGCGTATTGAAAACGATCCTAATTTTGTTCGTACTCGTGAGAACATGAGTGAGTTTAGCACTAACATTTCTGCGGGTAAACTGTTGCGTTTGTCGCTTGGGAGTTTGGTCTTTAAGGCTAAAGACTCTCGATTGTCTAACCGACTGATGAAAACGATGTCTGCCATCAAGAATTTGGACACTAGTTCGGCGAGAGGTGAACGCGTTATTAGTTTGGGTATTGCTACTCCGGAAGGAAAAAGGCAATTGACTGGTTTTGATTTTAACAGTAATGCGCCGTTGGATAGTGTGCTTTTTGCCAACTATACTTTGGATAATGCGACTGGAAAGGTTGAAATCCCTAATATTATGCTGGCAGAACAGTTGCGTTTTCCTGAGGGTGCGAACTTTGCTAGTTTTCAATGTGGGGTTTTAAATCTTGATTTTGAGACTGGTTTGAGTGAGTTGGTTTTGTCAACGGTTACGAATTTACCGATTGATTTGACGACTAACACTATTGAGTTGGTTCCTGCGGCTATGCCTACTGGTACTGGTGTTAACATTTATGTTCTTATGATTTCGTTTTATCAAGCGGTTAATGGGGTGCAGTATTCGTTGAAAAACGAGGAGTTTAATGTGCTTCATATTGTTGATGTTTCGTAAGAGGTTAATGTTCGTTTAATTTGAAGGCTCTTCTCATGATTGGGAAGAGTTTTTTTTTGATTATTAGAGGGTTCCCGCCTGCGCGGGAATGACATTTTTTTTTGCTTTTTTTTGAAAATACCGTAGAAACCTCCCGTTTTTGTATTATTCTATACTCTACATTTGGCGGATTACAAAACCAATATGCTTCTCTCCTATTGAAAAAGGCGGTTAGCGTATACAAAAAAATAGTTGATACCATTACGGAAACCCGTAAAGTAAAAAAGTTTTTTTGTTTTAGGTTTACAAAATATCCGTAGAACTACGTAGTGATAGATTGTTAAAATGATTTATTTTTGGTAGGTTTGGAAAATATATTTTTACTATTGTAGCAAATGATAATAGACAACGAAAACCAAAAACTTAAAGTCCACGAATGGATTACAAAATATAATGAAGAAGGAACACTAGATGTAGTTACTGGATATTTTACTATTGGAGCATTGGCTTATTTGTCTAAAAGTACAAATGATAAAATTGAAAACTATCGTTTTGTATTGGGTGATATTGTAAATTTTGATAAAAAGGTAAAAGCACTAAATCTATTAAATGAGAGCATTGATATTGACACTTCTTTTCAATTGAACAAATTAGCAAAAGAAGCAGTTAATTTTCTTAAATTAGATAAAGTGGTGGCTAAAACACTTGAACCAAATTTTTGTCACGCAAAACTGTATTTAAAAACGGCTAAAAACGATGATAGAAACCATTATTTTATTTCTGGTAGTTCTAATTTAACCGAAGCTGGAATTGGTCAAAAAACAACAAGTAATGTAGAGTTAAACATTGCCGAAACAGGTAATAACAATCAATACAAAGAGCTGTTGGATTGGTTCAATGATTTATGGGATAGACCGCAAGCACATTCTAAAAAAACATTAATTGATGAAAACGGTAAACTCACGCAAAAAGATTTTAAACAATATCTAATAGATGAAATCTCAAAACTTTTTGAAATTTATACACCAGAACAAATCTATTATAAAATCTTATTTGAATTATTCCATAAAGAACAAGACAATCCCGAAGTTGAAAAACAGTTAATTAAATTAGAGGACACCGTTGTTTATAATAAGCTTTACGATTTTCAAAAAGGCGGAGTAAATAGTCTTATCAGAATGTTGAATAAATATAATGGTGCTATACTCGCTGATGCAGTAGGATTGGGTAAAACTTGGAGTGCATTAGCAGTTATGAAGTCGTTTCAACACAAAGCAGATGTTCTATTACTTTGCCCTAAAAAGTTAGAACAAAACTGGAAACAATACATCAAAAAAAACAATTCAATTTTCGAAGAAGACAAATTAGATTTTGATGTAAAGTTTCATACAGATTTGAGAGAAGGTGGCTTCAAAGATAGCTTCTTACAATACTTATTGAACGACAAATCTAAATTACTTGTCATAGATGAAAGTCACAATTTAAGAAACGATAAATCCAGCCGTTACAAATATTTAATAGAAGAGATTTTACAACAATCCAAAGGCGATATAAAAATACTTTTACTATCGGCTACACCAATCAATAATTCATTCAAGGACATTAGAAATCAATTCAAATTGATGACTAAAGGCGAAAATACAGGATTTAAAGAAAGTTTAGATGTAAACAATATCGAAAGTACTTTTAGAGAAATTCAAACTGTATTTAATAAATGGAGTGCTGAGCCTGGAGCAAAGCTATCAGAATTTCATAGCAAAATAAAAGACAGTGCCTTTTTTAGATTAACTGACCATTTGTTAGTAGCAAGAACACGTAAAAATGTTAAAGCTAATTTTGATAACACGCTTACATTTCCTAAGCATAAAAAACCGATAAATATATTCAAAACTCCACTTCAATTTGGCGACGTAGAAAACTTTGCGGAATTTATGGATAACTTCAAATTGAATTTATCGGCTTACCAACCATCTTATTATACGATTTCTCAAGAGGAACGAAAGAGACTTGCTAAAGAAAAAGCAGACAAGAAGAAAAAAGGAATTAAAGCAGAGAAAGACGAAGTATTAAAGAATGATGTACAAAGAGAGCATTTCCTTGTAAAAATGATGATGATTTTAATGCTCAAACGATTAGAAAGCTCTTGGTGTTCTTTTCAAATTACAGTTGACAGAATTTACCATCATCACGACAATGCTATTAAAAAAATAAATCAATACCAAGAACTTAAAAAAAACCAAACAGTCATTATTGATGATGTAGAATTTATAAATGATGTTTTAACGGAACAAGACGAAGAGGAATTACAATTATTAGACACTCTTTCTTTAGGAAAGAAAACTCCAATTAGTCTAAAATCTATCGATGATGCTAATAACCTCGATGATTTCAAAAAAGCAATTAATAATGACAAAATTATTTTAGGGAACATTCGTAGAGCTTTATTAGAGTTTGAAGAAAAATTCAAACCCGAAAAAGAATTAAAATCTATTGACACTAAATTAGACGAGTTATTGGCTATTATCGTCAAAAAGCAAAAAACAAACAATAAAAAAATTGTTATTTTCTCGGTATATAAAGACACTGTTGAATATCTATTCGACCAATTAACTTGTAGAGGATTTTCAAATTTAGCAATGGTTTCTGGTGATGAAAATAAAGTTTGGAATGAAACAAAATCCAACAAAAAACACGAAAATGTTTTAGAACGTTTTGCTCCTTACACTAAATTATTCAAAGAAAAAAACTGGACTAATTTTGAACCATCAAGCCTTCATCTATCAGATGAAGAATGTTATCAAGAATGGCAAAAATACATTCAAGACAACGAACCAAAAACATTCGATAAATTAGAAAGTCAAATAGACATTCTAATCGCTACCGATGTATTAAGCGAAGGACAAAACTTGCAAGATGCTGATATGATTATTAATTATGACATACATTGGAACCCAGTTCGTGTTATTCAACGTGTAGGTCGTATTGATCGTATTGGCTCACCAAATAGCGAAATTCAAACTATCAATTTTTGGCCGGCTAAAGATATTGATGCTTATATCAATCTAAAAACTAGAGTTGAAAAAAGAATGGCTATAATGAAAATATCAGGCTCGGAGGTTATTGATGAGTTTACAGATGAATTTAATGAATTAGCAGAAGCTGACAAACTTGAAGATCAACAAAATGCCAATATGTTACGTCAAATGGAAACCACAATGCAAGATATTGATGGCGAACAAACATTAGGATTTGATGATTTTTCTTTTGATAATTACCGTCAGCTATTACAAAATATGCTAAACCAAAAGAAAAAGGAATTTGAAAATATGCCTAATGGTGTTTTCTCTGGAATTAAAATTGAGAATAATAAAGAGATGCAACCTGGTATTATTTCGCTTTTGGGTTATCCTGCACAAAAAAAATACAATCCAGAAACGAGTTATCTTTCATATGAGTTAATTTATATTGATTTACAAGGAAATCAAATTTCTAATAATCAAAAGGTAATTCTAGAACAACTCAATAGAAATTATACTTTACCAAGAGCAATTGATCCAAAAGTAGAAAGTGGAGATACTAAAGCCATCGAAAAATTAAGTAATGCATTGAAAATTTGGATAAGTAATCAAGCTAAAGCAGAAAAAGAATTAGAAGACGGCACTAAAATAGAAGTAATATCAAATGCAGGATTAGATTTAATTAATAAATTAAAAACCAATCCAAAGCAAACACTCGAAAAACTCAAAATTGAAGGTAACATTTCAAAGAAATTTAATTTTGATAATTTTGATTTAATCACTTGGTTAATAATAAGCTAATATGAACTTACTACAAGATTTTAAAGACAAACCATTTATAGAAGCAATACAATCATTTTTTAAAAAATTGAATGTACCGGTAAATGAAATCACAACAGATCCTGCAAATGCAATTGACATTATTGGAGAAAGTGAAGTAAACAAATATATTCAAGATAATGGTGTTTATGTTTATGGTATTGTTGATGATGCTATTTTTGAGCAAAACGAAACTTTCAATAATCTTACTGACGTAAAATCACTTAAAGCCGATTATGATGGTATTTTGCTTTTCGGAATTACTTTACATCCAAGAGAAAATAACTTACTACCAACAAGAGCACAATTAGCCGATATTACCCGTGCTTTTAGTAGAACTTTCAAACATACACCAATTACCATTGTTTTTAAGTATGGTAATCATATTGCATTTGCTAACAGCGAAAGGATACAATTTAAACAACAATGGCGAGAGGGTGAAAAGGTTGGTAAAGTAACCATACTTCGTGATGTCTTTATAGATAAGCCTCATTCTGGACACGAAAGAATTCTGCGTAATTTAGAAATAAAGAAAAGCGGAAGTAAGATTATTGAAACTTTTGAAGGTTTATACAAACATTGGCAAGAAGTGCTAAATGTTTCGGTATTAAATAAAGCATTTTACGAAGAATTAGTTAACTGGTATTTTTGGGCAATCAAAAAAGTTACTTTCCCAAATGAACCAATTCAAGAAACTGATGAAAACTATTCTGATTATTTTGAAAGATTAAAAGCACATAGAGCACAAAATATAATTCGATTAATTACCCGATTAATGTTTACTTGGTTTATCAAAGAAAAAAACCTTGTACCAACTGAATTATTTGACCAGTCGTTTCTAAAAAATAATATCGATTTTGGCGATAAAGACAGTAGTAATTATTACAAAGCAATATTACAAAATCTATTCTTTGCAACACTCAACCAAGAAATGGGTAATCGTGGATTTCGTAAAGAAGGTCAAAATGTAACGATAACTAATCTTTTCCGTTACAAAAAAATATTCAATGATGAAAATATAGCTTTACAATTATTCAAAAATGTTCCATTCTTGAATGGTGGTTTATTTGAGTGTTTAGACAAAGGACTTGATAAAATGGATGGATTTTCAGAAAGAAAAGATTGCATTATGATTTTCCCTAACGAGTTATTCTTTAGTGAAGAACAATTTGAAAACTTAACTGAAGATTACGGACAAACAGGCAAAAAATACGAAAAAGCACCTGTCAAAGGATTAATCAATTTGCTTAACGATTACGTATTTACTGTTACAGAAAACACTCCTGTTGAAGAAGATGTTGCACTTGACCCAGAGTTGTTAGGAAAAGTTTTTGAAAACCTATTAGCAAGTTACAATCCCGAAACTAAAACTACTGCTCGAAAACAAACAGGTTCATTCTATACACCTCGTGAGATAGTTAATTATATGGTTGACGAAAGTCTTATAGCCTATCTAAAAAATGAATTACTCAAAGAAGTTCCTGGTTATGTAGATTTTGGGAAATCGCAAACCAATTTATTTGGTAACGCAGCCAAAAAAGGACAATTGTCTTTAGAAACAAAGATTGAAGAAAACCCTTTTAAGGAAAACGAAGAAACCCTAGAATTACAATTACATCAATTGTTTTCTTATGAAACCATACAACCATTTAATGACGATAGAGTAAAAAAAGGCATCATTGTAGCATTAGATAAATGTAAAATTCTTGACCCAGCTTGTGGTTCGGGAGCTTATCCTATGGGAGTTTTGCATAAAATGGTTCACGTCTTGCAAAAGTTAGATCCTGATAATATACATTGGAAAGAGTTGCAAAAACAAAAAGCTATAGAAGAAACTCAAAAAGCTTTTGAAGTTGGCGAAAAAGAAGAACGTGAAGCACGCTTAATTGAAATAAATGATGCCTTTGACGAAGGAATTAATGACCCAGATTATGCCAGAAAATTATTCTTAATAGAAAATTGTATTTATGGAGTAGATATACAACCTGTTGCAGTACAAATCTCTAAACTTCGTTTCTTTATATCGTTAGTAGTTGACCAAAAACCTACACAAGACATTACCAAAAACAGAGGCATAAGACCCTTGCCCAATCTTGAAACCAAGTTTGTAGCAGCCAATACATTAATTGGTTTGGACAAACCAAAGCAATTAATGTTACGCAATCCTTACATTAAAGAACTTGAAGATCAACTTACAATTGTTCGCCATCATCATTTCTCTGCAAAAACACCAAAAACCAAAGAAAAATGGAGAACAAGAGATAAAGAACTGCGAAATGAAATCAGAGATTTATTGATAGATGACGGCTGGAATACAATTAGTGCTAACCAAGTAGCAAATTGGGATCCATACAATCAAAACACTTCTTCTGATTTTTTTGATAGTGAATGGATGTTTGGGTTTGAAAATGGGTTTGATATTGTAATTGGTAATCCACCTTATATATTAATTCAAAACATTCCAAAGATTAGTAAAGCATTAATCAACATATACAATTCTTATGAAGTTGCTCAATATAAAGCAGATTTATACCATCTATTTATCCAAAAAGCCATTGATTTATCAAATAATAATGGTATAATATCGTATATAACTCCAAATACATTTATTAAGAATAAGTACAATAGTAAATTAAGAAAATATATATATGACAATTGTAATATAAATTCTGTTATTCTTTTTTATGCTCAAGTATTTGAAAGTGTTTCTGTAGATAATTTAGTCTTTGTATTTTCTAAAAATTCTCGAAAAGTAAATTCTAAAGTCTATGAAATTCAAACAACAATAAATGATATTACAACTCCACAAAGATTATTTGACCAATCAAAAATAATTGCTCCAAACTATACTTTTAATTTAGATATAGACGATAGTAAGGAGTTAATTATAAATTTAATTTTAAATAACTCAATAGAATTAAAAAATTATGCTAGAGCTTATTTTGGCATTCAAACTTATGATAGAAGCTCATATGTATCTAAATTAAAAGAAAGTGAAGAATGGCTTCCTGTAATTGATGGCGGAAATGTCTTTCCTTATTTCATAAAAGATACTATTGAGTTTGTTAAATTCACATCAGATGCCATTAAAAGTGGTGGCAATGCAAGTATATACAGCAAAAAAAGAATTGTTATCCGTCAGATTGGAAAATATCCTGAAGGAGCTATTTGTCCTGAAAACGTTTTTACACTCAATACAATTTATAATATATATAAAATAAATGAAGTGTTAGAATTAGAGTTTATATTAGGATTAATAAATTCAAGTGTCATAAAATATTATTGGCTGAATACGAATTTTGACAATAAAGAAACATTTCCAAAAATTAAAAAAGCTCCAATTGAAGAAATTCCAATAAAAAGAAATCCAAATATAGAAGCCAATATTATGTTTTTAGTTAAACTTTTAACTTATGACATACAAAGTAAAATATCCTATTACAAAGAAATTATTAATGGATTAGTGTTTGAATTATATTTCACAGAACATATGAAGGAAAAAAATATTGATATACATAGTTTTGTTATAGAAGATATAAAAACGGTACTTGGCGAAAAAAACTTTGAAAAATTATCTGATACAGAAAAGCAAAATAGTATAGAGCAATTAGAAAAACGATGGACAAGTTCTGATAATGAAGTAAGAAACCGCATTAAGTTATTTGCTGTTCGTAGTCCAGATATTTTAAAACCAATACTAGAAAGTAAATAATGAAGCAGTTTATCGAAACCATCAAAATAAAAAACTTTAAAGCTTTTCAGGAAGAACAAGTTTTTGACATAAAGGGTAAGAATGTTTTAGTATATGGTACTAATGGTTCTGGAAAATCATCTTTATTTTGGGCACTTTATACTTTTTTGCAAAGTAGTATTAAAAGCGATGATGAAGTAAAAAAATATTTTGAAACCTTTGATGAACTAAATAAACAAACACATCAAAGTTTAAAAAATGTTTTTATGCCTGATAATGCGGATAGTTATATTGATATTACTTTTAAAGACGAACATAATATATCAAGATCCTTTCAAATTTCTCATAATAACATTAATACAAATAACAATACAGATACCAGAGTACAAGAATTAAATTTGGCGAGTGATTTCATTAATTACAAGCTACTTCATAATTTTTATAATACATCTCACAAACAAGAAATTAATCTTTGGCCAGTATTTGAGCGTGACATCTTTCCTTTTTTGACGGTAGGAACACAAAACTGGTTAGAAGATATCATTAAAAGTTTAACAAATGATGTACCTAGAACACCAAGAGGGAATGTAGCCTCACGAGGAAGAAAAATAAGATATGAAGAGGAATTGGTAGTTTTAAATGGAAAGATCGAGGCATTACTTGAAGAAATTGAAAGAAATGCTAATAAATTTCTAAAGGAAGAGTTTTTTGAAAATAAAGATGTTATAAAAGTAGATTTAAAATATACAAAAAAATTCAACTTTAATAAAGTTAGACAAAGGCTCTGGAGAGAAGATATGGCTTACAAGCGAAGAGAAGAACTCCAAATTAAGTTATCAATTAAACTTAAAGAAGAAAATAGCACTGATTGGAAAACAATTCATAGACCACACTCATTTTTAAATGAAGCATTGCTAACTAGGGTTGCAATTGCTATAAGAATTGGAGCTACACAAACAAGACTAGAAAGTCTATTTAAAATTTTGGTTTTAGATGATATGCTTATCAGCCTCGATATGAGTAATCGTATGGATGTAATGCGTTTAATTTTAAATGTTGACAATAAAGCTGAATTAAGTTTTTTTGATAATTTCCAAAAAATAATACTCACTCACGATAAAGGATTTTTCAATTTAATACAACGCCATACAGATGATAATGATTGGGTATATTATAAATTCATAAAAGACGAAAGTAAAAACGAAGCACCAAAAATTAGTAATGATTTGACACACTTACAAAAAGCAGAAAAATATTTTGAAGATGCAGAATTAGAGAATTGTGGTAATGAATTAAGAAAAGCTGCTGAACAAGTTTTAACTCAATATTTAGACCCAAATATGAAAAATCTTAAGTCAGATTTTGAAAGTTTAGGTACAATGCTAAATAAGGCAATTAATGAAATAAATAATAATCGTTTCAATAAATTTAAGACTAATTTTTTATCTTCAATTGAGCTTGAAAAATTAAAGAAAATAAAAGAAGATTATCTAATTGATGGTTCTCTATCAGAAGGAGAAAAAACAGCTTTAACAAATACAAAAACTAGAATATTTGATTTATTGATAGAATTAAATTCCGTTAGTCATAAGAAAGAAACTCTTTTAATAAATACCAAAGAAATACTAGACAGAATAATGAATGCTGCTTCACACGCAGGAGAAAACCCACTTTATACAACGGAGCTAAAAGATGCAATTGTAAAAATAAAAGAGTTGAAAGATTTTTTAAACACATAGTATGAACTACAACCAAGAACCATTTCCAGAAGATATTAAGCTATTAATTCAAAAATGTGAAACTATTATACTCAAAATTCAAGAACGTTTTTCAAGCCCAGAGTGTCTAATAGTAAAAGATTTATATCATTCGGACAAAGGTCATAAACAAAAAGATTTTATTCAAAAATTGCAAGTGGTTTGTAATAACAAATTAAACAATAAGCGTAAAAAAGAAGATGAGGTAAAAGGTTTATATGTATTTGGAGAATTAAAAGACAATGGTAATGTAGAGCCAATTTATGTTGGTATTTCAAGAACAGTTTTCAGAAGATTATATCAACACACTTGGGGTAAGAAACATAATGAAACTAGCTTCTCTTATTTAAAAGCAAAACATTTTTCACAACATACTGGAAAAAGAATAGATTTAGACAAAGAGTTATTAAAAGCACAGCAACAAAAAATTAAAAATTATAGACTTATTGTTATCCCAGAAATAAATGACTACGATTTATATTTTATGGAAGTGTATATAGCTGGACGATTAAAAACAAAATGGAATAGTTTTAAAACGCATTAACAAATTATGAAAGCTAACGAACTACAAATAAATAACTTTCTACAATCTCCCAATGTGCAATTTGTTATTCCGGTATATCAAAGGAATTATGATTGGAAAATAGTTGAGTGTAAAGAATTATTAAACGACATTATCTCCGTTGAAACCGAAAAAAGAGGCACTCATTTTATTGGAAGCATAGTATTTGTGCATGAAGGAACTTATAGCACAAGCGAGGTAAAAGAGTTAGTTATTATTGATGGTCAACAAAGACTAACAACAATAAATATTCTTTATGTAGCCTTATATCGTTTTGCAAAGGAGAATAATAGACCAAATGATGCAGAACGGTTGTATAATATGTTTCTAACCAACCAATATGTACAAAACGAATCTAGTAAATTGAAATTAAAACAAACCGATAACAATTCATTAGCATTTAAGGCAATTATGCTAGGTACTGAGAAAGGTTTTGTTAGCTTTTCTAACGTAACAGAAAATTATAATTATTTTAGAAGTTACATTGATGAGAATAATTTTGAAACTATTTTAAAGGGATTAAATAGACTGATATTTGTAGAAATTTCGTTGGAAAGAGATAAAGATGATCCACAACGTATTTTTGAAAGTTTAAACTCAACCGGCTTAGATTTATCCCAATCAGACTTGATACGTAACTTTATCTTGATGGACTTACCTCCAAGAGACCAAAATAGAATCTTTGAAACCATTTGGAATCCAATTGAAGAAAATGCCAAAGACATAGTAAAGCAAAGTTCTTTAGTTTCTGATTTCATAAGAGATTATTTGACGCTTCGAAACAAAAAAATACCGAACAAAAACAATGTTTATGCTGAGTTTAAAAGTCTTTATAGTAACAAAAAAGAAGATGCTTATCATCAAGAGTTAGAAAACATAAAATCATTATCAGTACATTATAAAAAATTGGTTAATCCAATTGTAGTTGATAATCCAAGTATAAGAAAAGAGTTAGAATATATTAATCGACTAGAAATTAATGTAGCCTACCCTTTCTTACTTCAAGTATTTGAGGATGCCGAAAATGGATTGTTGAGTAATGAAGAGTTAATTAAAATACTGAAACTTATACAAAGCTATGCTTGGAGAAGATTCATTTTAGGTTTACCTACTAACGCATTGAATAAAATATTCATGAGTTTATATGCTGAAGTTGATACAGAAGAATATTATGACTCAATTGCTAAAGTTTTATTGAAAAAAAGAGGTAGTGCAAAGTTTCCAACCAATGAGGATTTAAAAACCGCTTTGAATGATAAAGACTTATATAATACTCAACCTAAAAATAGAAATTATCTATTTGAATTACTAGAAAACTTCAATAATAGAGAGTTTGTAAATACTAATAACGAACAGATTACAATAGAGCATATTTTCCCGAGAAATCCGAATGATGATTGGAGTGATGACTTATCGGCAGAAGAATATTTTTTATTCAAGGAAAAATATTTGAATACTATTGGAAACTTGACTTTATCTGGAAATAATGGTGCTTTAGGTAATAAATCATTTTTAGCAAAAAAAGAAATGAACAACGATGGTAAAGAAGAAGGATATAATTATAGTAGACTATGGTTAAACTCTTATTTAAAATCATTGGACCGTTGGAATGTCAAAAATTATGAAGAACGGCTAAAAATTATTTATGAAAGATTTATAAAAATATGGGAATACCCTAACATCGTGATTGCTGAAAATGAGGAACTAGAAGAACAAAATCTCTTTGATATTGATAGTCCAAAAAATAAAAAGTTAGAGTATTACATTTTTGAAAACACAAAAGTTGAAGAAAATACAATTGCTCAGATGTACTGTAATATCCTTAGAAATTTGTATGAAAAAAATTCACAGTTATTAGTGAGTAATCAATCTACATTTAAAATTACTAAAAACCCTAATGACTTTAGGTCACCTCAAGAAATATCTAATGGCTGGTATGTTGAATTTAATATTGATAGTAATACTAAATTTGCTTGTTTGAAAAGATTACTAATCTTATTTCAATTAGAAGATGAATTATACGTGAAATATTCATCAGACACAGATAATAAATCTGAACCAAGTCGATTTAGTATCAGAAAAAAATATTGGCAACAATTATTACCTCTTGTAAAAGATACCGATTTATTTTCTAATGTAAATCCAACCAAAGACCATTGGTTGAGCAGTGGTGCTGGAACTGCTGGTGTTACATACACCTTTGTAATTTCGAAAACTTATGTTAGAATTGAACTTACTATACTAACATCTAGTAAGGAAATAAATAAAATGTATTTCAAAAAACTATTGTATAATAAAGAAAATATTGAAAACTCTTTTGGAGATGAAATTGTTTGGGAAGAACTACCGGATAACAAGATGAGTAGGATCAAAATAGAAATGCAAGGAGTGAATATATTTAATATTTCAGATTGGGAAGTAATGAATAGCTTTTTAGTAACTAAACTACCAAAATTTGAAAAAGCTTTTAGTCCATTTATTAAAAATTTAAAATAGTTTATGGCAGAGTTTTTAAATACCAAAAAAATAAAAGACTATATCAGTAAAATAATTGAAACGGCAGAAAAAGAGCTAGTGATTATTAGTCCGTATATTCAAACAAATGCTACTTTCATCGAACTATTGAAAGCTGCTGACGAAAGAGGTGTTGAAACAACACTTATTTATAAAAAAAGGAAGTAAAAGAGTTTGAAAAAGACAAGTTGAAGAGTATTGATAATCTTAATTTACTTCATCATCCTAACTTGCATTGTAAATGTTATTACAATGAAAAATATTTGATAATTTGCTCGATGAATCTCTATGATTACTCTCAAAGAAATAACAGAGAAATGGGTGTTCTGTTTAGACGGACTGATACAGAATCTAATGGTTGGAATGATTTCAAAAATGGTCAAGATGATGAAAGTCTATTTCAAGATGCGATAGCTGAAATAAAGAGTATTATTACTAGTTCGGAATTTGAAAAAGAAAGCAGGGAAACAAAAACTATTGGTTTTGAAATGGATATCATTAAGACTAATTATGATTTTATACTTGAGAAATGTCAAACCTATAATAAGTTTTCCAAAAACAAGAGGTTTACTCCTTTTCAATCGGGTGAAGTTTGGTATAGCAAGTGTGAAAATTTTCTTGACCATGTTGATTTAACTTTTGAAGGAAATAGAGCTGTTATTGATTTAAACTTTAATGAAAGTAGATTGCTAAAACTATTCGAGACATTATCTACAAAAAAATATGATAAAGACTATAGAGCGATTGATTGTTTTAGAATGTATTGGACTTATCACAAATCATCCATCTATTTGTATGAATTGAAAGAACATGGTTTATGGTCTACTAAAGATGATGATTTTTACCCTAGCTTTTTTAATGGTTTGAATGAAGTGTTTAAAGTTTTAAAACCAATTATTGATGCTACTAAAAAATAGTATTAGATAGTTGAGACTGTGTTTTGATGCGTTTAGTTTTTTTGTTTACTTTACAATGTTTGATTTAACCAAACAAGAAAAGATTTATATTATTTATTACTACCAAATAGTAAAATAAAACTTCTTTGTATGTGTAGAACTTATAATAAGATTGGTTCGTTAAAGTCTTTAAAAATACATTTAGAGAAAAACAATATCCATGATTTTAAGTCAATAAAAGATGTTATTACTTTTCAAAATTCATATCAAACACTAAGGCAAGAACAGCTTGCGTTTCACGAAAGTCAAATAGAGCATGAAAAAAACCAACTAAATATTGATTTGCCTGTTTTACAGACTGCCGCAGAAACATTAAAACAAGAAACAATTCAAAAACTAACGGAAGAAATTGAAATACTAAAAGGACAACTCTACAATTCAAGCCAAAATGCTTCAACAAACCTATTTCATAAATTAAAAATTGCTTTTAGAAATTGGAACTATAAAATACAAATCAAAAACCTAGAACAAAACTTTGAGACCAATGTAAAAATGGCAATTAGTCCACTTCTTGAAGAATACAATTTAAAAAGTCATCGTTTTGACTATTTATCTACTCGTTTTGATGATGCCGTAACCAAGAGCGCCTTCCACTCTATTTCAGAACTCGATAGAAAAAAAACAATAATAGAGGAAAAGAAAAGTTATATCTACGGAGCATTAGGAGAACAAAAAGTAGTTAAAACACTAGAAGCATTATCCGATGACTACTTTTTAATCAATGATTTTGATGTATCATTTTACACTGCCATCTACAATAGCCAAGAAGATGAATACATAAAATCCATTCAAATTGACCACATACTAATAGGTCCGCCAGGAATATTTTTAATTGAAACGAAGAATTGGAGTGAAAAATCATTAGAAAATGTAAACCTGCGTTCACCTGTAGAACAAATTAAAAGAAACAGTTATGCCTTTTTTCAAATACTAAATAATAAAGTAAAAAGGAAGCGTAACCTTTTAGACAGACATCATTGGGGTGATAAAAAAATACCCATTAAAAATGTTATTGTATTTACCAACTCAAAACCTAAAGAGGAATTTCAATATGTAAAAATTTTGACAGTCAATGAGCTTATTGGATATGTAAATTATTTTAAACCTATATTTTCATACGAAGAAATTAATAGTATAGCTGAAATAATTATTCAGGTTAATGAAGCTTAATGAGTAAATTATTATTTAATTTTAAAATTCTTTTACAGATCTATCCGTTTACAATAATTTAAAATATCAACTACTAAAAACAGTACTATGCAAATTAAAATAATAACACTTTTTTTAATTTCCTTTTTATTTATTTCTTGTGGTGTACAATCGGTTTCTGTACTACCAGAAAGTAAAAGATCCAATAATCCAGAACTTAACACAATAATAAATTCTGAAATTGGAGAAGAGCTAGTTTTAAAAGAAATAGGACATAAATACAAAGCCATAAAAGTTACCAAAGGCAGAAAACCAAAACCTGGCTATATAATTACAGAAATTAAAGAAGGTGATATTTTTTACCACAATTCCAACACCAGTAAATATAATCTATATAGAAATGAAAACGACAATACGTTTGGACTTGCTATTCCAAAAGCCGGTGGAAACCCAATAGTTTATACTAATAACGGAAACGGCATAACCTTTAGTTTCAATAAAGATATCATAGAATACACAAACACCTCTAAACCCGATCCTGAAAGAGAATATATCAAACAAGAGTTAATTTATAATGGTCGTGTTGGGACAGCGCTTAAGTTCATTTATCGAGAATATACCAAAGACTATATTAAACCTGCCTTTACACAAGAATTACAATATGATTTAGCAGAAAGTAGAGTTATTGGATTTCGTGGTTTGAGACTTGAAGTAATCAATACAACCAATACCAATATTGAATATAAAGTTTTGAGCTATTTCAATTAAAGGTTAAATAACTCATCGTCCAAAACTCTCCTCCGCTACTGCGTGAATCACTTCGCGTTGTAATTATTCTAAACTCCCAAACAACTAATCCAGTCAGGGATGATATTTCAGTAAAGATGTATTTTTAATGCATCCAAATAACTAAGACCTGTCAGGTCTCCAAAACCTGTTAGGTCTAAACTCCACTGCTACCATTTCCCCTTTATTATTCTCCAAGCTACGAAAAGTCTCCCACTTTATGCTAGAACAGTTCTTTGATGAAACTGCTAATACAATGGAGTAAAATTGTATCGAGAAGATTTTCCTTCTAAAGGTTCTCGATTAGCTTCGCTCCATTCGGCTTTGCCTCGGGTGTATTTTCTGTTTCAAAAACTAGCGTATTTGAATTGTATTGTGAAGCTATGTTTAAAATATCCTTCTGGGCGTTCTCGATACTATTTTCTACTTCAAAAACTGGCGTTTTTGAAGTAGAAAATCACTCGAACTGACGTATGTTGATTATGGGAAATTATCCTTAGAACGTCACTTCGAGTGATTTTATGGAATGCAGTGGAGTAAAATTGTATCGAGAAGCAATTATAAAAAAATATCCTTCTAAGGGTTCTCGATACAATTTTCTGTTTCTAAAACTACCGTTTTAAAAACAGAAAATCACTCGAACT
>NZ_SNXR01000019.1 GCF_004362665.1 Flavobacterium dankookense
CCTGGTAAACTAGTTGTAGCAATTAAAGTTGCTAACGTTGGCAATGTTTCTCCACAGTAAGACTGTAACTGTGTTGAACCAACTCCTCCAACTGGTGAAGTAACTGGCGGTGTAGAATAAGAACATGCTGGTCCATAATAATCTACAAAGTTCGTTTGTCCTGCTCTTCTCAACATTACTCTAACTGAATAAGTAGTAGCATATTGATAGTTTGCCAATTGTGTTAAACTAAAGTACTGAACAT
Source organism: Flavobacterium dankookense (assembly GCF_004362665.1). Classification (GTDB taxonomy): domain Bacteria; phylum Bacteroidota; class Bacteroidia; order Flavobacteriales; family Flavobacteriaceae; genus Flavobacterium; species Flavobacterium dankookense. The sequence continues at coordinate 245 of NZ_SNXR01000019.1, forward strand.
TTCTATTGATAGTCTGAACACCATTTGGTCCAGTAATCTCAAATTGATATTCAACAGCATTTGCTGTTCCAACACATGAAATAACAGAACCAATATTTGATAATGTAGTTCCACAATTTAACATAGTTGATGTAAATGGAGCAAATCCATTATCTAAAGTACCATCACAATCATTGTCAATACCATCGTAAGCTACTTCAGCCAATCCTGGGTTTGCACCTGGGTTTGAATCATCACAATCGCCACCAACTAATACATATGTTGCACTAGGAGCATTACAAGAAGTAACTACTGTTGAATCAACTCCATATCCATCACCATCAACATCATTATACCAATTTACTGGTAAACATAAAGTAGTTAATAGAGCAGAACCTGGAGCAGAGAATTGATTTGTTGCAATGTTAAATTGATATAACCAGAATGTATAGTTTGTACTTGGAGTAAGTCCTGAAAGATTAAATCCAAATGGACTAGCTCCAGCTCCATCTCCTGCAGTTGTTCCAAAAACATATTCTGTCGCTGTAGTTGGGTTCATTGGAGCAGATGCCGTTGGAGAGTAAAATAATCTATAAACTATATTTCCATCGACATTGTTTGGACCACATGCTAAAAATGCAGTTGTTGTTGTTGGGTTCATTGCAACAAAACCAACGGGTTGTGCTGGTGGTGCTGGAAATGAAAAATTTACAGTATAAGTTAATTGAACTGAAGGATCTTCTGATGAAACTACAACAGTAGCACTACCTGGTAAAGCACTTGCTTGAGTAATCTGTGTTGTTGAAGTACCAGCATTTGGTGTGGCAGAAGTAATTTGAGGAATTTCAGTAGTACCAAAAGGTATTTCATATGTGTAAGAAAATTGAGAAGAACTAAATCCGCTAACAGTTGCAGAATCGACTTGTAAATCACTTAAAGTGGCATCTGTGTTAACTCCAGGATTATTCCAGAAATAAACATTATCTACATAGATGTCAATTGGTGTTGTACTACCAGGACCATTTGCTGCAAATATCATTTGAAATACATTATCCCATGTTTGACCACCAAAAGCACTTTTAGGAATATCTATACTTGTCCATTGCCCTGGAGTATGATTAATAGTCACTTGAACTTCATTAGGACCAGTACCTGAATTAATAGGACTCACTTTGATTATTGCAGTAGATGTTGAAGCTTGTGTCCAAAGATCAACATGTAAAAATTCCATAGAAGACAAATTAGTTGCAGTAACCTCAGTTCCTTGATAATTAAAATTAGCATAATGTAAAATAGTATTACCCGAACCAGGAACAGCCTCAAACGCTTGATTTAAAACGCCAAAACCTGATTGTCCCCAATTTGGATTATAATTTGTTGCAATATTTGAGTAAGTATTACTAAAAACTGAAACTACATTCGCAGCATTACGTGTTGGTACTGGTGCGTTAGTTGTTGGAGGCACCAAAACAACAGGAGCTGCTGATGTAGTACCAAAAGAAGTAGCAGGTAGAGAATAAATTGCAGTTGCAGTATTATACTGATACAACCAGAAAGTATAAGGTGTTGATGAACTTAAACCTGTTAATCTAAATCCAAATGCACTAGTACCGCCTCCATCTCCAGCAATACTTCCAAAAGTATGCTGTGTCGCTGTTAAAGGATTGGCAGGTGCTGTAGCTGTTGGTGAATAAAACAATCTATAAACAATAGTTCCACCTAAATTATTTGGACCAACCGCTAAAAAAATAGATGTTGATTGTGGGGAATTTGAAACAAAACCTACAGGTTGTGGTACACTTCCTGCTGATGTAGTTGTTGCTGTTACAGCGGTTGGAGGAGAAAATAAAGCTGTAGTACTATCGTATTGATACAACCAAAAAGTATAAGGTGTTCCTGAATTTAATCCACTTAAAACAAATCCAAATGCACTAACTCCATTTCCATCACCTGGTGTACTGCCAAAAATATATTCTGTAGCTGTTGTTGGATTTGCTGGAGCAGTTGCTGTAGGTGAATAAAATAATCTGTAAACTATATTTTCACTACCTGCATTGTTTGGACCGCAAGCAAAAAATACGCTTGAAGAAGTTGGACTATTTACAACAAGCCCAACAGGTTGTGATGGTGGTGTTGGTCCACCGCCACCATTTAAAACAAGCACTACATCATCAATATAAATAGCCTCTGTTGTATTGACTCCCATATTTGCCATGTGGAAATTAAGTTGGGCATTGTTGTTTGTTGATGTTGCATTAAAAGTATAACTGTAAGATGTCATTGTAGTTGTTAGAGCAACGGCATTGTTTCTAAACTGATCATTCCAAATATTTGTGTTTTGAATATTTACAGACATAGTTCTGTTTGCTGCTGCACGTGCTCTGAACGATAGTGTGTAAGAAGAGCCATTTATAAAAGACAAATTTGTCTGTTTTAGTTCTGTACCCCATGGATCTCCTCCAGCATTTGCTGTAGAATAAAAAGCTTCTCCTGAAGAAACTACTCCTGGAGAACCAAATACCCAACCGGTATTTCCATTTTCAAAATCACCGTTGGTGAGTAAGTTTTGGGATTGTCCCAATGATGTAGTCAAAAAGACTAATAATAATAAAATTTTTTTCATAATTGTTTGATTTTCATGAGTTGTTGGTTTTTTAATATTTGTTTGATTATTGGACTATCAAATTTATATAGTGTGTTGCTTATTTGCTTTTTTAGTAGGTGTATAAAAACTATACATTTTTTTAAAATATCTAAAATCTTAGAAATCCTTTGTTTTATTATGATAAACAGAGCATTACATTGTATGATATGTCTTTTTAGTATATCGTAAATAGTAAAATGTTGAGTTAATGTAATGGTAAAACGATGCTTAAAACAGAATTTTTGAGTAGAAAATAAAATTAATATCGTAATTATTTGACTTAAAAAATAGTAATAACATAATTATAGGTTTAAATTTTTATGTTTTTAATAAATGTCAAATCTAGAATTACAGGAAAATATCTAAAACAAAAAAACCTTCATATTTCTACGAAGGTTTTTTTATTTGATTAAAAAAAATTTTTTTAGCTACTATTTTATCTGTTCAATTTCAAAGACAGTTTTTCCGACAAAGTTGTCAATATTAACTCCTATTTGCCAATTTTCTACAAATACCTCTACATAGTCATTTATTGAAAGATTAACAATACAATTTACATTTCTATCAACTGGACCTTTTCCAAAATGATTTGCAGTAGTTTGTTGGTAAAAACTTCCGTTAACTCTAATTCCAACAGAATATAGCTGATTATTGCTTTGATCATTAGTATGTATCGACGCATTTATTCTGTAATATCCAGCTTTTGTAGCTACAAATCGATTTGTTGTACTATTAAATTCATTATTGGTATCAAACAATTCGCTATCAAAAGTTACTTTTTGCCAACCACTTGTAGCCAAAATTTGAGGAGTTGAAATATTTACTCTAACAACGGATAAAGTATTAATTGGATTTTGAACCCAAGAAGCATTTCCAACAGCATCACTTTGTAAAATATAATTAGAATTAGCACCAGTTGTCATCTGAAAATTGGTAGTTTTTGTATTTCCTGCTACATCTAATTTATTACCAACACTTGGAGTTGTCCCAATACCCACATTTACCCCATTATCACTAATAATACCATCAACTAGTGTTGTGCCATTCCATTTAGGTACTGAATTATTGACAGTTGACGAAACTTCAGGATCTGTTTCTAATGTAGAAACGTTTGTCCATATAGTCGCGCCAGCACCATCTGTTCGAAGCACTTGATTAGCTGAACCTCTAACATTTGGTAAAGCATATCCTGGCGATGATGAAGGATTACTAATTTGCAATGTTCCGTTGATTCTAACAATATTATTGTCAAACTCACCATAAATTAATGCTGCGTTTGCATTTGCATTAGAATTTTCAATGTATAATTTATTACTTCCCGTTTCTGACAAACCTGATTGATACCCAATTCCAACATTCCCATTTCCAACACTGTTTTTTAGCGACTCAAAACCTATTGCAACATTATTTTCCCCAGTTAAATTTTCTAACATTGAATTATAACCAATACTAGAATTTCTTATACCTGTTGTAGTTTTTCGCAATGAAGCAAAGCCTATAGCTGTATTTCCAATATTAGCGGTACTTGTTCCATTAAAAGTTGTAAGTGCATTTCTACCAATTGCTGTATTTCCACTAGAAATGGTATTTGAATATAAAGCGCCAACTCCAACAGCTGTGTTCTCACTTCCAGTAGTGTTTTCATATAAGGAAGAATCTCCTAAAGCTACATTTCTTCTTCCTGATGTTAATTTAGGCAAAGCATTAGTTCCAAAAGCAGAATTTCTCACTCCTGTTTGAGCACTAAAATTAACTGTTGGGTTTACAAGTGAATTGTCTCCAAATGATGTATTTCCATTATTATAGTTAAAAGTTGTTAAATCAAATGTTCCATCTCCTATAAAAGCTGCTCTTCTATTATTTCTTTTGAAAACAATGTTTATATTATCTGTCGTTCCTAGAAAATTTGTCGATGGATTTGTGCCTGAGTTACCTGTCAAACTCCAATCACTAGTTGTATTACTTTGAAAACCAATCCAACTAGACGATGAGTTTTGCCAATAATAAAATCCAGGTTGTCTCAAAACACTTGAAAAACTTGCTGCAACTCTTAGATATATTAGCATTCCATCTTGATTAACTGTCGGATTTATTGTTGGAAAAGCATCGACTTTTGGTATAAGAATTCCATCAGTATTTGTTGGTGTTGATTGATTGCTTGAGCGAATATCTAATTGCGCTTTTGGATCAGTTGTGGCAATACCAACTTGTGCAATGGTTTTCGAAGTAAAAATGAAAAGTAACAGTAAATAGCAGATTTTCAATTTCATAGCTTTGTGTAAAGAATATAATATTTTTTTGCAAAATTAATTTTAAATTCCCAAGTTTAAAGTAGAAATAAGTCAAATTAAAGTCGAACTTTTTTTACAGTTAAGGTTTCTTTGTTCTACAAGATATATCGAACTTTATTTATTATTTTTGACAATGCTTAGTATACAAAATATTTCGTTTTCCTATAAAGATAAACCAACGCTTACATCAATTTCTATTGCTCTTAAAAAAGGGAAAACTCTTTCTATTATAGGCGAAAGCGGTTGTGGAAAAAGTACGTTACTTAAACTTATTTATGGTTTGTATGATTTAAATGATGGTCAGATTTTTTGGAAAGAAAACAAAGTTTTAGGACCAAAATACAATCTTATACCAGGCATGGATTATATGAAATATTTGGCGCAAGATTTTGATTTAATGCCATTTATAACGGTTGCAGAAAATGTTGGGAAATATCTCTCTAACATTTATAAAGAAAAGAAGAATGAACGAATTTCTGAACTTTTGGAAATTGTTGAAATGACTGAATTTGCGAATACTAAAGCACAATTTCTTAGCGGTGGACAGATGCAAAGAGTTGCTATTGCTAGAGTTTTGGCTTTAGAACCTGAAATTTTATTGCTTGATGAACCTTTCAGTCATATTGATAATTTTAGAAAAAATAGTTTGCGAAGAAAATTATTTTCTTACCTTAAAGAAAAGCAAATCACCACAATTATTGCAACTCATGACGCAACGGATGTTTTATCTTATGCTGATGAAGTTATTGTCATGAAAGATGGAGAAATTATTGAAAAAGGAAACCCAAAATTAATTTATAATTTCCCTAAAAACAGCTATGTTGCCTCGCTTTTTGATGATGTGAATGAAATAACAATTAACGGAAAAAAAGAATTGTTTTTTCCACATCAATTACAAATTGTTGAGAAGTCAAATTTAAAAATCACGGTTTTGAATTGTTATTTTCGTGGAAGTCATTATTTGGTAGAAGCTAAATTTGAAAATCAAATCCTCTTTTTTATAAATGAAAATGATTTACAAATCAACTCTGAAATATTCTTAAAGAGAAAAGAGCTTTAAAACCATTGATTTTGAAGCTCTTTTTCGATTTATATAATTAGTTTTTTAAATATTTTTCTAAAAATTGATCTTGTTCCCAAAGTAAGTGTAAGATATTATCTTTAGCAGCATATCCATGACTTTCTTTTGGCAATAAAACCAATCTAACTGGTGCACCAAGGTTTTTCAATGCTTGAAAATAGCGTTCTGACTGCAAGGTGAATGTTCCAGGATTATTATCAGCATCACCATGAACCAATAGCATTGGTGTTTTCATTTTATCTGCATTCATAAAAGGAGACATTCCATTGTAAATTTCTGGAACATCCCAATAATTTCGTTGTTCACTTTGAAATCCAAATGGTGTTAACGTTCTGTTGTAAGCGCCACTTCTTGCTATTCCACAAGCGAAAAGATTGGAATGCGTCAACAAATTAGCAGTCATGAAAGCACCATACGAATGTCCACCAATCGCTACTTTTTTTCTATTGATATAACCTAAATTATCTACAGCATCAATTGCAGCTTCTGCATTTCCAATAAGTTGCGGCATAAATGTATCGTTTGGTTCTGTTGTTCCTTCTCCAATAATTGGAAACGAAGCATCGTCTAAAACAGCATAACCTTTGGTTACCCAATAAACGAATGATCCATAATTTGGGAATGTAAATTCATTTGGATTTTTATTACTTTGTCCAGCGCTATTTTTATCTTTAAATTCTTCTGGATAAGCCCAAATTAATAATGGTAATTTTTCAGTTTTTTTAGTTCTATCATAACTAGCAGGAAGATACAATGTTCCTGATAATTCAACACCATCTTTTCTTTTGTATTTAATTACTTCTTTATACACATTTTTTATACTTTCAAAAGGGTTTTTGAAAGAAGTAATTGGTGTTAATTTCCCTGATTTTATATTTCTGAAATAATAATTTGGAAAATCATTTTTTGATTGAATTTGTACCAATGCATCACCTTTTTTAAAGTCTTCTATCGAAAGTAAATCTTCCTTTTTATCTTTCATTTTTGAGGTGTAAAGACGTTTTGATTTCAACGTTTTTAAATTAAATTCATCAACAAAAGGAAATTGACCCTCTTTTGTATATCCATCACCAATTAGGTAAGTGTTGTCATTTTCTATTGCAAGTACATATTTATTATATTGATTTCTTTTGGTTTCAAAATTTCCAGGATCAGAATAAATATCTTGTGAGTTTCTATCCGAAATTATTTTTGGTGCTTGACTTGCATTGGAAGGATTGAACAAATAGGTTTTTTGATTTCTGGTGTCATACCAATCATCATAAGCTATGGCGATGTTTTCATTACCCCAAATTATTCCAGCATAACGTTGTTGTGTTTTTAAAATTGATTTTGGCTCTGAAGAGAATGGTGCATCCCAACCAAAAATTTCATCTCTAAAATCTACTTTATTGGCTTGGTCACCTTCATCTAGTGCAACTACATACGAAAGAGTAGAAGTTTTGTCAGTACGCCAACTCATACTTCTTTTTCCTTTTCTAACCGATGAAAATCCTTTTGGAATTACTTCATTTAAAGGAACTTCATTAACTACTTTGATTTCTTTTCCAGTCAAATCATAGACTACAGATTTTTGTGGAAAACGGCTCAACGGAACAATATAGGAATACGGTTTCTGAATTGTTGTTACCATTAAATAATTACCATCTGGCGAAAAACTTTCACCAGCATAAATTGCTGCAGTTTTGAATAATTCCGTTTTTCCGGAAAGGGAAACTTTGTATAATTCGGAAGTTACAAGTGCATCAAAGTTAGCTTCGTCTGTTTTATTTTTTAATAAATCTTGATACGTTCTGTTTTGTGATTTTGAACCATCACTATTAGAAACAGTTGGACCTTTTGGTAAATCTTTTTTGCTATCAATCAGTGCTGGTCGGTTTTTTGGTAACATTTTCACCAATAACGTTTCGTTGTCTTTCATCCAATTGAATGGATTGCCAAGGTTAGCATTCAAATTGTCATCCGTTATTTTTTTTGCTGAAGCTGAAGCAACATCAATTACCCATAATTCAACTCCTGTTGCAGTTGTATTAGTAAAAGCAATTTTCTTTTCATTTTGTGACCAGCTTATATTGGTAATTTTAGGATTTTGTGGCAAACCACTAACCTGTGTTTCTACTTTATCGGCTACTTTTCTTAATTTCAAATTATTGATATAAGTGACAGTACTAGATATATTAGTGATTGGATTAATTCGCAATCCTCCAAGTCGCATTTCCTCTTGATTTAAATCGTCTAATGTTTTATACGTACTTCGATAACTCAACAACATGTATTCTTTTTTGGAATCCATGTTCACGCCAGGTGTTCTTTCATAATCGGCTAAAGCCAATATTTCTGAAGATGGTTTTTGAAATGTTACATTTTCTTGAGCATAAATAGAAAAACTCAAAAAACTTAACAATAGAAATAGTTTTGATTTCATATTAGTATATTTTAAAATATTGGTATTTATTTTTGAAGTATTGTTACAGTTAAATTCTTAATTTAATTTTTTTTATAAAATAAAAACTCCCAAGATTCAACTTGGGAGATTTTAATTATTTACTCAAATACATTTTTCGTCTGCTGTACAACTCGTAGAACTGATCGTCTTTTAAATCATCAATAAACAAAATACTTTCTCCGGTAGATTTCATTTCCGGACCGAGTGCTTTATTTACATCTTTAAATTTACTGAAAGAGAAAACCGGTTGCTTAATCGCATAACCTTTCAACTGCGGATTGAAGGTAAAATCGGTTACTTTGTTTTCACCAAGCATTACTTTGGTCGCATAATTTACATAAGGTTCGCCATAAGCTTTTGCTATAAACGGAACCGTTCTTGATGCTCTTGGATTGGCTTCAATAATGTAAACCGTATCATCTTTTATAGCAAATTGGATGTTTATCAAACCAACTGTTCGTAATGCCAAAGCGATTTTCTTAGTATGGTCTTTTATTTGTTGCATTACAAATTCACCTAAATTAAACGGTGGCAAAGTCGCGTTGGAATCACCTGAGTGGATTCCGCAAGGTTCGATGTGTTCCATAATTCCTATGATGTACACATTTTCTCCATCGCAAATCGCATCAGCTTCTGCTTCAATTGCGCCATCTAAATAATGGTCAAGCAATAATTTATTTCCTGGAATCGATTTCAATAAATCAATTACATGTTCTTCTAATTCTTGTTTGTTGATGACAATTTTCATTCCTTGTCCACCTAAAACATACGATGGACGAACCAACAATGGAAAGTCTAAACTATCAGCTAATTTAGAAGCTTCGTCAGCACTTTCCGCAATTCCGAATTTTGGAAACGGAATATTTAATTCAGTTAATAATTCTGAAAAACGTCCTCTGTCTTCGGCTAAATCTAAAGCGTCGAACGAAGTACCAAGAATTTTAATTCCGTATTTAGATAATTTTTCTGCTAGCTTCAAAGCGGTTTGTCCACCCAATTGCACGATTACGCCTTCTGGTTTTTCATGACGAATGATGTCGTAAATGTGTTCCCAAAAAACTGGTTCGAAATACAACTTATCAGCCGTATCAAAATCAGTAGAAACCGTTTCTGGATTACAGTTTATCATAATTGTTTCGTAACCACATTCTTTAGCCGCCAAAACTCCGTGAACACAAGAGTAGTCAAATTCAATACCTTGCCCAATTCTATTTGGTCCAGAACCTAAAACTACAACTTTCTTTCTATCGGTTACAATACTTTCGTTATGAACGTATCTTTCGCCATTTGCTGTTTGAATTTCTGCCTCAAAAGTCGAATAGTAATAAGGAGTTTTTGCTTTAAATTCGGCAGCACAAGTATCCACCAATTTATAAACACGCTTGATGTTCATTTCATCACGCAATTTATAAACCTGACTTTCCAAACAGCTCAACATGTGCGCAATTTGTCTGTCGCCGTAACCTTTTTGCTTTGCTTCAAGTAATAATTCTTTTGGCAAAGTATCTATTTTGTAGTTTGTGATTTCTCTCTCCAACAAATATAATTCTTCGTATTGTTTCAAAAACCACATATCGATTTTAGTAATTTCATGAATTCTACTCAACGGAATTCCCATTGCAATGGCATCGTAAATTACAAAAACTCTATCCCAACTTGCGTAAGTTAGTTTTTCAATAATTTGTTCGTAGTTTTTATAACCTTTTCCATCTGCTCCAAGACCATTTCTCTTGATTTCAAGTGATTGTGTAGCTTTATGAAGCGCTTCTTGAAACGAACGACCAATTCCCATAACTTCTCCAACCGATTTCATTTGAAGTCCTAACGTTCTATCGGCACCTTCAAATTTGTCGAAATTCCATCTTGGTATTTTTACGATTACGTAATCTAAAGTTGGTTCGAATAACGCTGAAGTTGATTTAGTAATTTGATTTTGAAGTTCATCTAAATGATAACCCAAAGCTAGTTTCGAAGCAATTTTTGCAATTGGATAACCTGTAGCTTTTGATGCTAAAGCAGAAGAACGAGAAACTCTCGGATTGATTTCGATGGCCACAATATCTTCTTTTTCATCTGGTGAAACGGCGAATTGTACGTTACAACCTCCAGCAAAATTTCCGATTGAACGCATCATCAAAATGGCCATGTCGCGCATCTTTTGAAACGTTGTATCCGATAAAGTCATTGCTGGCGCAACCGTAATTGAATCTCCTGTATGAATTCCCATTGGATCCATATTTTCTATAGAACAGATGATTACTACGTTGTCGTTTTTATCACGTAAAAGTTCTAATTCGTATTCTTTCCAACCCAACAAAGCTTTGTCAATCAATACTTCATGAATTGGTGACATTTCTAAACCGTAGGTTAGTTTTTCGTCAAATTCTTCTTTACTGTGAACAAAAGCTGCTCCAGTTCCACCAAGTGTAAACGATGGACGTATTACTAATGGAAAACCAAATTCTTGAGCAATTTCTTTTCCTTTTAAGAAGGAAGTTGCTGTTTTGGCTGGCGCGGCTGGAATTCCGATTTTCTCTAATAATTGTTTGAATTGCTCTCTGTCTTCGGTAATATTGATGGCATTTACATCGACACCAATCATACGAACATTAAAATCTTCCCAAATTCCTTTTTCGTCGGCTTCTAAACAAAGATTTAAAGCAGTTTGTCCACCCATTGTTGGAAGAACAGCATCGATTTGAGGATGTTCTTTTAGAATTTGGATGATTGATTTGGTTGTTAATGGTAATAAATACACATGATCGGCCATACTTGGGTCGGTCATGATGGTTGCTGGATTGGAATTGATAAGGATTACTTCAATTCCTTCTTCGCGAATGGAACGTGCCGATTGTGAACCTGCGTAGTCAAATTCGCATGCTTGCCCAATAACGATTGGACCTGAACCAATAATTAAAACCGATTTGATTGAATTGTCTTTTGGCATTTTTTAGACTTCTTAGATAGTTAGACTTTTAGACTTCTTAGAAATTTAGACTTCTGAGAAGGTTTGTTGTGTGTTGTGTGTTTTTTTGAAATTGTGTTTAGCAATTGCAATTGTTATTGTTATTTTTAGCCCCGATAGTAGTGGAAATCCTTTTTAATTTTTTCTTTAAAATTAAAAAGATTGCAACGGATAGCGGGAAATAGCTTCTAAAAATTATTAACAATATCGTGAGATTGCTTCGTGTCTCGCAATGACTTTAAAAAAAAGCCGCTACTAATAAAAGTAACGGCTTTATATTGATTAATTCCTAATCATTATTTTTTGTGTCTTGGTTCAGAAGATACTGTTAGCTTATGTCTTCCTTTAGCTCTACGACGAGCAAGGACTTTTCTTCCATTTGCAGAAGCCATTCTGTCCATAAATCCGTGTTTATTTCTTCTTTTTCTTTTCGATGGTTGAAATGTTCTTTTGCTCATTGCTATTTATCTTTAAAATCGTATATTAAACTTTATAAGTGGTTCTTTCAAAACCGAGTGCAAATATACAAACCTTTTTTTTTCTGGCAAGTACTTTTTTAAAAATATTTTTAATTGATTTTATTACCTTTGCGACCTAATAATTTTTAATCATGTTTCACAAAAATATTAAAATAGTTTTAGCGGTTCTAATCTTTGCAACTGCTATTTGGCAATTTACTGAAAGTAATATCGGAAATGGTATTTTCCTTATTCTTTTATCTTTGATTCCAGTTTTTCTTTATTTTAAAAATGAATATATTCTTTTGGCGTTCTTGAAGTTGAGAAAGCAAGATTTTCCTGGAGCTAAAAATTGGTTGGATAAGATTAAAAATCCTGAAACAGCTTTGGTTAGAAAACAACAAGGTTATTATAACTATTTAAATGGTTTAATGTTATCGCAAACTAATTTAAATCAATCGGAGAAATTTTTTAGAAAAGCGATTGAGTTAGGTTTGAATATGGATATGGATTTGGCGGTTGCAAAATTAAATTTAGCTGGAATTGCCATGTCTAGAAGGCGTAAAATGGAAGCGACAACTTTATTGAACGAAGCTAAAAAGCTAGACAAACAAGGTATGTTGAAAGATCAGATTAGCATGATGAAAGAGCAGATGAAGAAAATCTAGTTTTCAGTTTTCAGTGAATAGTATTCAGAATTGAGTATAAAAAAAGAGCTTTAGATATTTCTAAAGCTCTTTTTTTATCTGTGAAAATTTGTGAAATCTGTGTTTAATAACCTTCCGTTGGAATTTCGATTTCGTATTTCTTTTTACTTGGATTGACTAATTTCTTGTCGCGCAACCACGGATTGTGAATTTTTAAGATTTTATAATTGATGCCTTGTGTTTTAGCAAAACTGGCTAAATCTGTAATAGCGCTGTCAATTTCGATTTTTTTAGTTGGAATTGGTCTATATAAATCAGTTGGATAAATATTGAAACCGTATTTTGCTGGATTTTTCATGATTTCTTTTAAGGCTAAAATCCTAAAAATATAGCGAGAAGTTTCTTCGGTTAACGCTAAATCATAATAATTGGTAACTTGTTGTTCTTCAATTTTTTTATTTACTCCATTCATTCCACCATTATAGGAAGCTGCAGCCATTGTCCATGACCCAAACTTATTTTTAGCAGTTAGTAAATATTTACAAGCTGCTTCGGTCGATTTTTCTAAATGATAGCGTTCGTCAACAAAATCGTTGACTTCCATTCCTTTTTCTTTGGCTGTGTCTGGCATAAACTGCCAAATTCCTCTCGCACCAGCCGAAGAAACTGCATTGACCAAACCACTTTCGATTACAGCTAAATATTTGAAATCATCTGGAACACCATATTTGGCTAAAATAGGTTCAATTACAGGAAAAGCTCGGTTGGCTCTTTTTAGAATTAATGTAGTGGTTGAATGAAGATTAGCATTGATTAGCAATTCTCTATCCAATCGTTCTCTCACGTCAACTATAGTTAAAGGTGCAGTTTCTCCAGCAAAATCAATGTTTGTTGGAAAATACATTGCTGTTCCTTCGTGTAGCAAGTTTTCTTTTTTTTCACTTGAAATTCCAAAAACGAAAATTCCGGAAATTAAAACTAGACTAAGTGTTGTTACTAAAGCATTTGTCTTTTTCATAATAAAAAATTGTAATCGTATAATGGTAAAGCTACAAAAATCGCTCCAAAATTGTTAATCTCCTAACAAAATTTTAGGTAAATTTTCATTCAACCATTTGTATTTGCTTAAAATCATGATGTGCGTTCCGCCTTTTACGGGAATAAAATCATTAATATATTTTGGTGGAAAAACTTCATCAGCATCGCCGTGAATGTGAATAATCTCGTTGTCAATTTCGGTTCGTTCCCAATTGATGATTTGTTCTATTGCCCAATCTAAATAGCGTTTGTCTCTAACGGCTAGAAATTTTTCATACAAAGCCAATCGTTGTTTTACAATGGATGAACCAAAGGAAAATTTGGTTAGCAACTCAATGTTTTCGAATAATTTAGTTGGCATCAACTTATAAGCTTTGGTAGTTTTGGCGATTTTAAATCGTTTTGGGAATTCTACATTCGATTTTACGCTCGAAATAATGACTATTTTTTTTGCTTTGACAAAGGGTTTCATCTCTTGAACCAAAATACCTCCAAAGGAAACACCAATCAATATGCAGTTTTCGTGATGAATGTTTTCAGCCATTTTTTTTGCATACGAAGTCAGCGATTGATTTTTCTCTGGGATAAACCATTCTAACAGATGGGTTTCAAATTGGTCTTCAGGCAATTGAATTCGTTCAAATATTGTTGAACTCGCCGCCATTCCGGGCATGAAGTAAACATGAATTTTAGACATTTTTAACTGTAAACTCGTTTAAAATTAGTAATTTTGCCTAAAATTAATCCTTTTATTTTATTTGTAGATGAACGAAATAGTATTTTCAGAAAAAATGGAAATTAAAGACAACACTTTTGCGCGTCAATTTGAAACTTTCATCGATGGAAACATGGTTTCTGTTGAATATTCATTTCAAGAAAAGAAAATATTTCTAACAAGAATAAATACTTTTGATGGTTTTGATAATGAGGAGTTTATTAATGATTTATTGAAAAACATCATGGAAATCGCCTATCAACGAAAGCTAAAAGTAGTTCCAATTCTCCCAAAAATTGCGCTTTTCTTTAGAAAAAATACAACTTATAGAGATTTACTTCCTCCGGGAATAAAAATATAGTTAAATAAAAACTAGAGTTAAATTCCAAATTCCAATTATCAAAGCTTGGAATTTGGAATTTTTATTTTCTATCTTTATCAAATGAGTTCCGAAAATCTAAATTCTGATGTCATTCATTTTTTTGAAGAAATTCAAAAATATTATGGCAGTAAAACCGAAATAATGCAAGGATTGTTTGTTGATATTGACGATCTTGATGCTAACCAAACGACTTGGAATTTATCGGAATTTGAATTAATCCGTTCGGCTTATCGTAATTTAGGTGGAAAATTTATGCTGGAAGGTAACGGAACTTATTATGAAATTTCTGCAGAAAAAATCATTCTTTTTAATCAAAACGGAAGAAATAAATTTGAATTTATAGAACAATATAATGAAACGTTTTTTAGGATTACTAAAATTAGGTTTCATTATAAGTATTAAATTGATTACGAATTAAAAATTACGAATTACGATAATTTGGAATTCATAATTCGTAATTCATAATTTCAGTGAACTCCATTCGAACAGCACCATCTTCGTCAATTCTAGTCAAATTGATTTCATGTAAAGTATTCACTAATTCAGGATTCCAAGGTGTTTTTACTTTTACGTAATTTTCTGTAAATCCGTGAATGTAACCTTCTTTATTTTCACTTTCAAAAAGCACTGTGTGATTGGTTCCAATTTGACTTTCGTAAAAAGCACGACGTTTTTTAACCGATAACCCACGAAGCATTTTACTTCTTTTCGAACGCACGTTCATCGGAACCACATTTTCCATGGTTGCTGCTTCGGTATTATCTCTTTCAGAATACGTAAAAACGTGTAAATAGGAAATGTCTAACTCATTTAAGAAATTATATGTTTCTAAGAAATGTTCATCGGTTTCGCCAGGAAAACCAACAATTACGTCAACACCAATACAAGCATGTGGCATTACTTTTCGAATTTTATTCACTCTATCAACATAAACTTCACGTTGGTAACGGCGTTTCATTTTGCCCAAAATTTCATTACTTCCCGATTGTAATGGAATATGAAAATGAGGAACAAACGTTCTGCTTTTTGAAACAAACTCTATAGTTTCATTTTTCAACAAATTAGGTTCGATAGACGAAATTCTCAAACGTTCAATTCCTTCTACTTCATCCAACGCTTTTACTAAATCTAGAAAAGTATGTTCGTGTTTTTTATTTCCGAATTCTCCTTTTCCGTAATCACCTATATTTACACCAGTTAGCACAATTTCTTTTATACCTTGCTGTGAAATTTCGTAAGCGTTTTTTAGCACATTTTCCAAAGCATCACTTCTTGAAATTCCTCTTGCCAACGGAATTGTGCAATACGTACATTTGTAATCGCAACCATCTTGCACTTTTAAGAAAGCACGAGTTCTGTCGCCAATAGAATAACTTCCTACGTAGAAATCGGCTTCTTCAATTTCACAAGAATGTACTTCGCCAAAATTATTTTTGGTTAAATCGTTAATATAATCAGTGATTTTGAATTTTTCGGTAGCACCAAGAACTAAATCAACGCCATCAACAGCGGCTAATTCTTCTGGTTTTAATTGCGCATAACAACCAACTGCAGCAACGAATGCTTTGTCGTTGAGTTTCATGGCTTTTTTTACAATTTGTTTGAACTGTTTATCGGCGTTTTCGGTTACCGAGCAAGTGTTGATTACGTACATATCGGCAACTTCTTCAAAATCAACTCGTTCAAAACCTTCGTCTTGAAAATTTCTTGCAATAGTAGAAGTTTCTGAGAAGTTCAATTTGCATCCCAAAGTATAGAATGCGACTTTCTTTTTATTTTCCATAAGTAAACTCAATTAATGAAATCGTTGTCAAAAAATTGAGAGTGCAAATTTAGATAGAATTTTGTAAAGAATTAAACTAATTTTGGTTTTGTTAGTTTGCTCCAATATCATCGATACTATCTTCTAATTTTATTTCTGAATTCCATTTTCTCTTCAGTAGAAAGTAAAGTAGGTATGTTATTCCAAATCCAAAAGGAATTGCAATAGCATTCATCAATATTTGATTATCCCAATCAATTTCGATTGCGAAAATTAAACTAATTAAACCTAATATTATTCCGCCTATAAAAGCTCCGCTGTAATAGGACAATATGCCTAATATCACAAAAAGCCATTTGTTTTTATTGAACTGGTTAGCTAATTCGTAAAAATATTTTCCTATGAAGTAAATAAAAAGAAATCCTAGCATAACTATTCTTTTCTATATTTCTTAGTTTCCTCAAAAACGTGTTCTAAAATTTTAGCATCTTCTTCCGAAAATTCTACATTTCTTCTTGCCATTACGATTTTAGCTGTTTGAAAAGCTTTGTTGGTTAAGTAAGTTGTAAATCCAGAACTTCCACCCCATGAAAAACTTGGTACAAAATTTCTAGGAAAACCACTTCCAAAAATATTTGTTGAAACACCAACAACTGTTCCTGTATTGAACATGGTATTGATGCCGCATTTTGAGTGATCACCCATCATTAATCCGCAGAATTGCAATCCAGTTTTGGCAAAGTTTTCTGTTTCATAACTCCATAACTTAACTTCTTCGTAATTATTTTTAAGATTTGAATTGTTGCTGTCTGCTCCAATATTACACCATTCTCCAAGAACTGAATTACCTAAAAATCCGTCGTGACCTTTATTAGAATAACCAAAAAGTACCGAATTACTTACTTCGCCACCAATAACAGAATGTGGTCCAACGGTCGTTGCGCCATAAACTTTAGATGCTAATTTCACTCTTCCAGATTCGCATAAAGCAAATGGTCCGCGAATGACTGAACCTTCCATAATTTCGGCATTTTTACCGATGTAAATTGGTCCAGTTGAAGCGTTTAAAGTTACAAATTCTAGTTTTGCGCCTTCTTCAATAAAGATGTTTTCGGGAGAAATGACATTTACACTTTTGGGAATAGGTTGTGAATGTCTTCCATCAGTAATCAATTCGAAATCTTCTCTAAGTGCGATATCGTTTTTGGCAAAAATATCCCAAGTATTTTCAATTGTGATGCAATCTTCATTGAATTCGATGATTTCATACGTATCAAAATCTACTTCTTCTTGCGTATCATTAGTGTAAAAAGCAATTACTTCATCATCTTTGAAAATGGCTTGATTTTTCTCCAAATTTTTTACCATTTCAGATAAAATATCATTTGGTAAAAAAGAGGCGTTAATCATAATATTGTCTTCCATTTCTACCATTGGGTATTTTTCTGAAAGATATTCTTCGGTTAAAGTTGTAGTTGTATAGCCCAAATATTTTTCCCATTTTTCACGAATGGTTAGAATTCCAACTCGGATTTCTGCAACTGGTCGAGTAAATGTAAAGGGTAAAAGTTTGTTTCTAACGGTTCCGTCGAAGAGTATGTAGTTCATTTTAAAAGTTTATAAGGTTTATGAAGTTTAAAAGTTTATAAAAAACATTAACTATAGTCAAAAGTACAAAGATTTAATCAATAAAAAAACCACTCACTTTCGTGAATGGTCTTAATAAAAATTTGAACACTGAAACTATTATTTTGAATGTTTAGCGTATTTAGTTTTGAATTTATCGATACGTCCTGCAGTATCAATAAGTTTAGATTTACCTGTGTAAAATGGGTGAGAAGTTCTAGAAATCTCCATTTTGAAAACTGGATATTCAACACCTTCGTGTGTGATAGTTTCTTTAGTATCTACTGTTGATTTAGTAATAAAAACGTCTTCGTTCGACATGTCTTTAAAAGCAACTAATCTGTAATTTTCTGGGTGAATTCCTTTTTTCATGATAAATCTTTTTTATGTTTTTGAAGTAGTTTGTTTTGATGCTTTCTTCTTGAAAGGTATAAACTAGCTACAACTTTTAATACTCTTGTTTTTAATTTGAGAGTGCAAAAATACAACTTTTTTACAAACTTCAAAGCGAACTGTAACTTTTTTTAAATAAATCGAACTTACTGTTAAGTAATAATGGAATTACTATATTTGTTGTTTAATTTAAAAAAAAAGTAAAATGGATGCAATATTGAAAAAAAATGCAATAAACTTCGGAGTTATTTCAGGTTTAATATCAATTGCTTTATACACGTTGATGTATTTAGTTGATTTAAAGCTTTTTGTTAACATGTGGGTTTTGTTTGGGATGTTAATAATTTGGATTGTAATCGGTTGTGTTTTATTGTCAAAAAGTAAAAAGGAAAGAGCTGGAGTTTTAACTTTTAAAGAAGGTTTTACTACTTATTTTCTTTCTGCATTGATTGGTATTCTAATTTCTACTGCTTTTAATATATTTCTTTTAAACTTTTTTGATACAGAAGCAAGAGATAAAATAACAGAACATTTTATTGAATTTCAAGTTGAAATGTTAGAAAAATACAATGCACCAAGTGATCAAATTGCAGAAACTGTTTCTAAACTAAAAGAGAACTCGCAATTTTCTATAAATGGTCAACTTTTAGGGATTGCTCAAGCTCTTCTTGGTGCCACAGTTTTTGGACTAATTTTAGCAGCAATTTTTAAATCAAAAACTAGAGAAGAATATTAATGAATATATCAATAGTAATTCCATTACTTAACGAACAGGAATCTTTACCCGAATTACACCAATGGATTGTCAAAGTGATGACAACTCATAATTATTCTTATGAAATTATTTTCATCGATGATGGAAGTACTGACGAATCATGGCAAATAATTGAGAAACTTTCAAACGAAGATACAAATGTAAAAGGAATTCGGTTTTTGCGAAATTATGGAAAATCGCAAGCCTTACATGCTGGTTTTGCAAAAGCGCAAGGTGATGTAATTATTACAATGGATGCTGATTTACAGGATAGTCCTGATGAAATTCCTGATTTATACAACATGGTAATGAATCAGAATTTTGATTTAGTTTCAGGATGGAAAAAGAAACGTTATGATAATGCGGTAACTAAAAATCTTCCTTCTAAATTATTCAATTGGGCAGCAAGAAAAACGTCTGGTGTTTATTTGAATGATTTTAATTGTGGATTGAAAGCTTATAAAAATGTAGTCATCAAGAACATTGAAGTTTCGGGTGAAATGCATCGCTATATTCCAGTTTTGGCAAAAAATGCTGGTTTTGGAAAAATAGGAGAGAAGGTTGTTATTCATCAAGCTCGAAAATATGGCGAGTCCAAATTTGGAATGAGTCGTTTTATAAATGGCTTTCTAGATTTAATAACGATTTGGTTTTTATCACGTTACGGAAAACGTCCAATGCATCTTTTTGGTGCAGCAGGCGTTTTGATGTTTATTATTGGATTTTTATCCACAGGATTTATTATTGTTGTTAAACTCATTAAATTATATTCTGGATTTGAGACCATTTTGGTAACACAAAATCCATTGTTTTATATCGCTTTAACAACTATGATTATTGGAACTCAATTGTTTTTAGCTGGATTTTTAGGCGAAATTATTCTTAGAACAAAAAGTAATGAAGAACGATATAAGGTTTCTGAAAAAGTAAATTTATAGTAAGTTATCTTCAAAAAAATATTTCAAAATGCACATTGAACAAAACATATTAGATAAAGTTAACGAGTGGCTTTCGCCAAATTTTGACAAAGCAACACAAGAGGCAATCAAGGAAATGATGACTTCATCTCCAAAAGATTTAGAAGAGAGTTTTTATAAAAATTTAGAATTTGGAACTGGCGGAATGCGTGGAATTATGGGCGTTGGAACCAACCGAATTAACAAATATACGTTAGGAAAAAATACACAAGGTTTATCGAATTACATGATAAAATCTTTTCCTGGCGAACAACTAAAAGTGGCTATTGCTTATGATTGTCGTCATAATTCTAACACTTTAGCAAAAGTAGTTGCAGATGTTTTTTCGGCTAATGGAATTCATGTGTATTTATTTTCGGATATGCGAACTACTCCCGAATTATCATTTGCTGTAAAACATTTAAATTGTCATGCAGGAATTGTATTGACTGCTTCACACAATCCTCCGGAATATAATGGATACAAAGTATATTGGCAAGATGGCGGACAATTAGTTCCACCGCAAGATGGCGAAATTATTCAGCTAATTGAAGAGTTGAATTATGACGAAATTAAGTTTGAAGCCAATGAAAATTTAATTGAATATGTTGATATTGAAGTTGATGCAGCATTTGAAAATTCTACAGTTCAAAATTGTAGTTTCAACACGCCAACATCAGCTAAAGAAAATTTAAAAATAGTTTATACATCATTACACGGAACTTCGATTAAGTCGATTCCGAACGTTTTGGCAAAAGCTGGCTATACTGATGTAAATATTGTTGCCGAACAAGCCGAACCAAACGGTAATTTTCCAACTGTAAAATCTCCAAATCCAGAGGAACCAGAAGCGTTGACAATGGCTTTAGCTTTAGCAGAAAAAACAAATGCTGATATTGTTATTGGAACCGATCCAGATTCGGACAGACTTGGTGTAGCGGTTAGAAATACTGAAGGTAAAATGGTTTTGTTAAATGGAAACCAAACCATGGTTATCATGACGGCTTTTTTACTGGAACAATGGAAACGCGCTGGAAAAATCACTGGAACTGAATTTATTGGCTCAACAATCGTTTCAACACCAATGATGCAAGAGTTAGCTTCAGCTTATGGTGTAGAATGCAAAGTGGGATTGACCGGTTTTAAATGGATTGCCAAAATGATTAAAGATTTTCCAAATCAGAAATTTATTGGCGGTGGCGAAGAAAGCTTTGGATTTATGGTTGGCGATGCGGTTCGTGATAAAGATGCCGTTGGAGCAACGTTGTTGGTTTGCGAAATTGCCGCTCAAGCAAAAGCTGCTGGAAGTACATTATATCAAGAATTACTGAACCTTTATGTTGATCATGGATTTTACAAAGAATACCTAATTTCATTAACCAAAAAAGGTATCGATGGATTGGCAACAATTAATCAAATGATGATTGATTTACGTGAAAATCCAGTTTCAGAAATTGACGGTCAACGTGTGGTTTGTATTGAAGATTATGACAATTCTACTTCTAAAAATATGTTTTCGGGCGAAATAGAAACATTGAACATTCCAAAGTCGAATGTTTTGATTTATTACCTCGAAGATGGATCTAAAATTTGTGCACGTCCAAGCGGAACAGAACCAAAAATAAAATTCTATTTTAGTGTAAATGCCAATTTAGATTCAGTAGAAAATGCTAAAGCAGTAGAAGCTGAATTGGATGAAAAAATTAAAAATATAATCGCTGGAATGAATTTGATCTAATGGATGAAAATTTAAAGAAAATTATTCCTTTTGCAAAAAAGTATAAGAGTAACGTTGCTTGGAATGTTATTCATAATGTATTATACGCACTTTTTGGAACAATTGGAATGGTTATGATTTTTCCAGTGTTAAAAGTTCTTTTTGGTAATGAAGAAAAAATTACTGAATTACCCGTTTATGAAGGAATTACAACAATAGATTCTTACCTAAATGACACACTTTTTTACTATGTGAATTATTATTCTGAAACTTATGGAGATAATTATGCGCTATTATTGACGGTTTCATTGGTTGTAATTACCTTCTTATTCAAAAATGTATTTGGCTATTTAGGATTGCAACATTTAACCAAATTAAAAACGGGTGTTCTGCGTGATTTACGAGAAAAAATGTTCAAAAAAATAATTGAACTTCCTGTTCCTTATTATTCAGAAAAGAGAAAAGGCGACATCATGGCGAGAATGCTTGGTGATATTAACGAAGTACAAAATTCGTTTTTCATGGTTTTGGAACTCATTGTTAAAGAACCGCTTACGATTGTATTCTCACTAATTGCTATGATTAATATAAGTTGGAAATTAACACTTTTTGTTTTCATTTTCATTCCAATTTCGGGCTTTATAATTTCTAAAATAGGAAAATCGCTTAAAGGAAAATCCTCAAAAGCACAACAGGAAAATGGTCAATTAATTTCTATTGTTGAAGAATCATTATCGGGTTTAAAGGTGGTGAAAAGTTATAATGCAGAAAATTATTTTACAAAAACCTTCAACGATTCAGTAAATCGATTGTATAAGTTGACTAACAGTATAGGGAAGAAAAATAATTTGGCTTCACCAATGTCTGAGTTTCTTGGAATCATAGTAATTTCCATTTTACTTTTTTACGGTGGAAATTTAGTTTTGGTAGAAAAATCTTTAGACGGCTCATTGTTTATTTCATATATAGCATTGGCTTACAATATTTTAACTCCTGCGAAAGCCATTTCAAAAGCTTCTTATCAAGTAAAAAATGGATTGGCTGCTGCCGAACGTGTTTTTGAAGTTTTAGAGGTAGAAAATACCATTACTGATAAAATTGATGCTACTGAACTAAAACATTTTGGCAAAGAAATTCAATTGAAAAATATCACTTTTGCCTATAATGATGAATCTGTTTTAAAGGATTTTTCTTTAGTTATTCCAAAAGGAAAAACCGTTGCTTTAGTTGGTCAATCGGGTTCAGGGAAAAGTACTATTGCTAACTTGTTGACACGATTTTATGATGTAAATAAAGGAGAAATTTTGATTGACAATCAGAATATAAAAGACGTAACTATGAAATCGTTGCGAGCTTTGACAGGTTTAGTCACGCAAGACAGTATCATGTTTAATGGAACGATTAAGGACAACATTCGCTTAGGAAAATTAGACGCAACCGACGATGAAATTATCGATGCTTTAAAAATCGCTAATGCTTATGAATTCGTTAAAGATTTACCAAATGGAATAGAAACCAACATTGGCGATAGCGGAAACAAACTGTCAGGTGGACAAAAGCAACGACTTTCTATTGCACGAGCCGTTTTGAAAAATCCACCAATTATGATTTTAGACGAAGCTACTTCGGCATTGGATACTGAAAGTGAAAAATTTGTTCAAGTGGCTTTAGAAAATATGATGCAAAATCGAACTTCAATAGTCATTGCGCACCGACTTTCTACTATTCAAAAAGCTGATGTAATAGTGGTAATGCAAAAAGGAGAAATTGTTGAACAAGGAAATCACGACGAACTTTTAGCTAAAAATGGTATGTATGCTAAACTTGTTTCTATGCAAAGTTTTGAATAGATTTGTCTAAACTCTCTAATCATGCACCAAGAACTTTGTAAAAATTGTAATCACGTATATAAAGGAAATTATTGTTCCAATTGCGGGCAAAAAACCAATACAGTACGTTTGAATTGGCATTTTGTTAAAGAAGAAATTCAATACACGTTTTTACACATCAATAAAGGATTACTATATACTGCAAAACAATTATTTACTCGACCAGGAAAAACGGTTAGCGACTACATCGACGGTAAACGAGTGCAACATTACAAACCTATTTTATTGGTTTTTGTACTTGCAGGTTTGAATGGATTATTAACGCATTATTTGAATTTGGGCAGAGTAATGCAAATGTCCAACACTGGAACAGACAAAAAGATCGCTTTTGATCCTGTGAAATTTTTCGATTGGATTGCATCACATTACGCTTTAATTGAGCTAACTTTTCTTCCGATTATTTCATTTTGTTCGTGGTTAGCTTTCAAAAAATGGGGATATAACTATATTGAAAATATAATAATAAATTGTTTTGCAAGTGGTCAAAGATTGCTTTTTGGGATAGCAACTTTTCCTATATTATATTTATTCAATGATTCTAAATACTTCTTTATAGTAAGTTCTATATTGAGTTTTCCAGTTTACTTATTGACTATCTGGTTGTTCATTGATTTGTATAATTACAATAATAAAAATCTTGGAAGCATAATTTTAAGATTTCTACTTTTTGGAGCAATATTGTTTACAGTATTTGTGGTAATATTACTTTTAGCAACTGTACTTTTAGTTGCAATGATTAATTTTGGATATATTGATAAAAGTTTTTTTATCAAATAGGATTGAACTCAGTAGCTTTCCATTCTTTGGACAATAAATCAACTAAATGATAATGAGTTGTATCGTCTTTGTCGAATTCGCCATTTTTGTTTGTGTCTTCAATGGTTCTCAAGTATAATGAGTTTTTAACAGCAATATATTTCCAATCAATTAGTTCTTGAAAATCAGAAGTTAGTTTAGTAAAGTTTTTGCCGTCAATTGAGCTTATGTATAATGATTTAATGTCAGCATCATTTAGTTTTCCGTCTTTATTAGTATCTAAATCTTCCAATACATAAACCATTAATTGTTGTTTTGTTTTATCAGCATGATTTTTTAAATAAGTAGCCGATTGAATTAAAACGGGTTTATCTGTTAATGAAACAATAGTGTCTTTCCCAATTTCTTGAAATTTCAAATTATCTAAATAACCAGTAATTTCATATTCGCCATAATTTGAAATAGTATAGCTAATATTTTTGTCACTTTTGGAATAACCTTGTTTTTTAAAGAAATTCAAATCGCCAACAGGAAAAATCAACACATTCGTTCCTTCCATGTGAACTGGTAAATCCGCAACAACAACCTTTGTAGTATCGATTTGTGGTTTTGCTTGCGACTTTGATTCATAAATCACTTTTGGTTTTTCTTGTTCTTCTTTTTTACAAGAAACAAAAGCCAGACTTACTATCAGAAAGAAAAAAATGTTTTTCATAACAAAATTGAATTGGTATTCAAAAATAACGAATTATTTCTACAATTTCACACTCAATTTCAAATTGAAAACACGAGTTGTCATATAATTTGGAATTCCGTATTGGGTTTTGGTATAAACATCTCGAACCCAAGTGTTGGTAATGGCATTTTGATTATTGAAAATATTAAAAATCTCAAAGCCAAACGACAAGTCTTCAAAACGTTTTAGCCAATGTCCATCTGGTCGTTCGGTGTTTTTTTCTGTTAATACATAGGAGAAACCAACATCAGCACGACGATAATCTCTCAAGCGACTTTGATAGGTGTAAACATCAGCATAAGATGGCGAACCACCAGGTAAACCAGTGTTGTAAACCAAATTCATATATAATTTCATGCTCGGAAGATTTGGCATATAATCTTGGAATAAAAGTCCAAATTTTAATCGTTGATCGGTTGGACGAGCAATATTTCCTCTACCGTTTTGATTTTCTTCGGTTTTCATGTATCCAAAACTCAACCAAGACTCCGTTCCTGGAACGAAAGCACCATTCAAACGCATGTCTAAACCTTGTGCATAAGCGGTTGCATCATTATTGGCACGATAGCGAATTCTAACATTTTCCAACGTATAGGTGTTGACATCATCCATTGATTTATAATAAGCTTCTGTCACTAATTTAAAAGGTCGATTGTTCATTTTGAAATTGTAATCATTACTCAATACAAAATGAATGGACTGTTGTGCTTTTACATTTGGATTAACCACACCATTTAAATCTCGTAGCTCACGGTACAAAGGTGGTTGATGATAATATCCAACGGCAAATCGGAAAATCATGTCTTTCTCCCAATTTGGTTTTAAAGTCAATTGCGCTCTTGGACTAAAAGTAGTTTGGTTTTTTGACGATGAAATATTGTCGCCAGTTACTTTCCAATTGTGTGCGCGAACTCCAAAGTTGAACCAATAATCGGTCGAGCCAATTTGGTCTTTAAAACTCCATTGTGCATAACCCGAAAGTCTATTGATATCAATAAAATTGGTTGCTCTAACATTTTGATATGGAACTAATGGACCAACATAAGGATTGTAAGGTTGATCATTTCCTTGAAAATCTAGATTTGGCGGATTGATTGAAAATCCTGCCGAATCGATTACTTCCCATTCTACAATTCTATCTCGAATATTTTCGCGAGTGTATTTAAAACCCCAATCTATTTGATGTTTTTTGTTGTTGATTTGATGAACACCTTTTATTTCAGCATTAAAAAATAAAGCATCCAAGTCATTTCGAGCGTGATTTAATTGTGTTCCAACTCCTTGACTAAATGTAACTTCACCAACAGTGTCTGAACCAATATTTGTATCAACTTCACCTAAAAAATAGGCAGCATAAATATCAAAATACTCTTGCTCTTTGGTATGATAAACAGAACTTATGAATTTATAGGTATTGTTTTCATCGGCATTAAAAACCGTTTTGAAAGCGCCAAAAAGAGTTTCGTATTTGTCATTTTCTTGTCCTTCATAAAAAACTTGCAATGCAATCGGTTCGTCAATCGTTCCAAAATTGGTTTGACGTGTCAACGGTTGGTAGTTGTACACATTTCGAGAAGCATTTCCTAAAAAACTAAAATTCCATTTGTCATTTGGAGTAAAATTCACAATCGATTGAACATCCATAAATGTAGGTCGAAAGTTAGTTTGCGTTTCTTGACTATTTACTAAAAGCGAATTGTCTCGATAGCGAACGCCAGTAATACTTGACCATTTTTTATTTTTAGAAACTAAATCGGCAGTTACACTTCCACCAAGAAAACTAGCTTCAGCAGCAAGAGCAAATTTTTTAGGTTGACGATAGGTAATGTCCAAAACCGAGGACAATTTATCTCCAAATTTAGCTTGAAAACCTCCAGCGGAAAAATCAATGTTTTTCACCATGTCAGTATTGGTAAAACTCAAACCTTCTTGCTGACCAGAACGAACTAAAAACGGACGATAGACTTCAATTTCGTTTACATAAACTAAGTTTTCATCATAATTTCCACCACGAACGGAATATTGAGAACTCAATTCACTATTAGAATTTACGCCTGGAAGTACTTTTAAAACACTTTCTATTCCAGGCATTGCACTAGGATTTTTTCTGATGACTTCGGGTTCGATACTTGTAATTCCTTGAACTCGTCTTCGGCTACTGGTAATCACCACGTCGCTTAGTTGTTCAGCTTTATCAGACATGACAATATGATATTCAAATTCCTCATTAGGTTTTAGTTGCAATGTTGCTGTTATGTTTTTTAGTGCAACGTGTGTAAAAACTAAAACTACTTTTTGATTTGCTGGAACGGTAATCGTGTAAAAACCATTTTTATCAGTAACGGATGATTTTGAAAGATAGCTAACGTTAACGTTTTCAATGGGTTTGTTATTTTCGTCTAGCACAATTCCAGCTACTTTTGCGGTTGCGTTTTGCGAAAATGATTTTATACAAAGGATAAAAAATAGGAACGAAAAGAATAAATGTTTTGTTTTCAAACTGTAGTGTTATTGTTTTTGACTTCTATAAAAATGTGTTTCAAATATAGTAGAATTTCCAACATTATCAGTAACTACTACTTTTAAATCGTTTTTTCCCTCGGCTACAATGCCATCGGAGAAGTTATGGGTTAATCGGTTTAATTTATTTTCATATTCTAATAAAATCCATTTTTCGTTGAGATATCCTTCATAACTTTTTATTCCAGATAAATCATCCGTGATGGTTAGTTGTAGATTTTCTTGCTCAGAAATCCATTTTCCTTCTATTTTTTTTGGCATAGAAATCTTTGGAGCAATAGTATCTTTTAATAATTGATATTCTCCTAATGTTTTAGAATATATAGAGAACGTATTTTTATACCTTTTTGTTGTGTAATGATTGAATTTTTTTCCGTCAAAATAGCCAATAAACATTTTTTCTCTGTCTTTTTCACTAGAAATACTGTCTTCAATGGCAATTTGAAAGCTCGAATGTGCTGGAACGATATCGTCATGAATTTTTATACTATTATTTTTTACTTCAAAATCCATATAAAAATCGTCATAGAATGTTTTGCTTGGAATAGTTACAGTTACATTTTCTAATGAAAAAATATTATCGCGATTTGCTTTTACATGATACTTTGATGTTTGTGGAATTTCTTGCACTTTCGCTGGTAGATTAGAATATTCAATAGGAATGTGAATTTTAGAATAGTTTTGATCATAATCCACAACTTCAATTTTTAGAATTTTTGGAAGAGTAGAAGTCGCATCAATAATTCCATTGCTTTCATCGGTTTGAATAATACTTAAATCGTAAGGGTTTTTCATGAATAATTTTTGAACTCGTTGCTTGTGAGTTTTATATCGATGATAATCAATTAGCGCGTTTATGTATCTAGTTTCATCGAATGCAAAAGTGTCAAATTGATAACCAAAACTTTTCTTTCCGTTTAAGTAAGTTTGAATTTTGAAAATTCCATTGGCGTTCCATGAAACATTATCATAATCAATAGTTGTAATTCCGAAGCCAATTCGACCGTTTGCGATTACTTTTTCTGCTAAATAATTTCCGTCGGGTTGCAAATGAAATCCAATTGCAATTGGTCTTTTAGATTGATTGATAGTAGCGTTTTCATCAATTGGATAGCCAATTATTGTAGAAATTAATGGTGATTTTGTGTCTTCAATTGTAGCATTAAATCCAAAAAAAAGTGGATTAATAATTTTTTCAGATTGAGTATCTCTAATTTCAAAATGTAAATGTGGACCATCCGAACCACCAGTATTTCCAGAAATTGCAATGATTTCTCCTTTTTTAATTAGTAAATCAGTTGGATTAAGATTAATATCAAGTTCATAAGTTTTAAGATTGTATTGCTGTTGTATGATGTAGTTTTGAATTTTTCCAAACCCAGATTGTAGATGACCGTAAACAGTTGTAAAACCATTTGGATGTGTAATATAAATTGCTTTTCCGTAGCCACTATGAGCAATTTTTATTCTTGAAACATAACCTTCAGCTGCGGCATAAACATTAAATCCTTCCTTTTTCTGGGTTTTAAAATCCAAACCTGCATGAAAATGATTTGGTCTTAATTCTCCAAAATTACCCGATAGCAGAAGTGGAATATCCAATGGAGAACCGAAATAATCTTTGGGATAAGTAGTTTGACTATGGCATGTAGTTGCAAAAAACAAAATAGTAATAAGATATTTCATATTAAAAATATTTTTGCTAAAGTAAATAAAAAAGTGAGTAATAAATTACAATATGTAAAAAAATATAATTTATTCATTTGCAAAAAATTAAAAACAGCCAATCAAAAAAAGAAGTAAATAAAAATCAAAAACTATTGCATTACTAAAATAGAATACTAACTTTGTGAATTAAGAAATGAATAAAACCATTTGATGAGTGAAATTGTTACCATTATTGATTCAGTTGAAGCTAGAATAGCTAAACTATTTGGTAAAATCAATAGTTTGCAAAATCATTCTGTAGAATTACAAGATAAATTGAGTAAAGCGAACAATCAAATCGCCGCTCAAAATCAAGAGATTGAACGATTGAAAAAAGAATGTGAAACGCTCAAAATGGCTAATTCATTGCTTGGCAGTGAAGAAAATAAACGAGATACAAAACTGAAAATAAATTCATTAATCAGAGAAATAGACTATTGTATAGCGCAATTGTCCGACTAAAACAATGAGTGAAAAGCTTAAAATAAAAATATCAATTGCCGATAGAGTTTATCCACTTACTGTGGAAATGTCTCAAGAAGAAGGATTGCGAAGTGCTTCTAAGAAAATTGATACAATGATTAAGCAATTCGAAGAAAATTATGCCGTTAGAGATAAGCAAGATGTATTGGCTATGTGTGCTTTACAATTTGCTTCTCAAGTGGAACAAAAGCAATTGGATAACGCAATTGATGGAACTGAAACATTGGAAAGGTTAAAAAAAATTAATGATTTGTTATTCGATTATCTCGAAAAAAAATAACGTTCTTATACATAAATTACAACACTGCCTACATTAGATTTTAATTGGTAAACTCAACACTAACAATTTAGAATGAGCAAATCATCGCTACTAAAGTATGCCTCTATATCGAGGAAACTTGAACAGTGAGTTAGCTCAAAACTTGTCCTTACGAGTTTATGCATTCACCTAATGTAGGCTTTTTTTATACCTAAATACAAACAAAAAATGGAAATTACATTTATTATACTCGCCGCAATAGTTGGAATTGGTGGAGGTTTTGGAATTGCAAAATTCTTAGAAAAAAGCAATGTCTCAAATATGATTAAAAATGCTAAAAAAGAAGCATCATCAATCTTGAAAGATGCAAATCTTGAAGCTGAAAACATCAAGAAAGACAAATTGCTTCAAGCAAAAGAAAAGTTTTTAGAATTAAAATCAGAGCATGAAAAAGAGATTTTGGCCAAAGACAAAAGAATGGCTGAGGTTGAAAAGCGTATTCGTGATAAAGAGTCACAAGTTTCAAGCGAATTGTCAAAAGCTAAAAAAGTGAATGATGATTTTGAAGCTAAAACTAAAGAATATACCACTAAAATAGAATTCCTTGATAAGAAGCAGCAAGAATTAGAAAAGCTGCATAAAAGTCAAGTAGAACAGCTTGAGGTTATTTCTGGTCTTTCTGCTGAAGAAGCTAAAGAACAATTAGTTGAAAGCTTAAAAGCTGAAGCTAAAACCAAAGCAATGTCGCATATTCAAGATACTATTGAAGAAGCAAAATTAACAGCGCAACAAGAAGCTAAAAAAGTTATCATCAACACAATTCAACGTGTTGGAACTGAAGAAGCGGTTGAGAATTGTGTATCGGTTTTTAATATTGAATCGGATGATGTTAAAGGAAGAATTATTGGTCGTGAAGGAAGAAATATTCGCGCACTTGAAGCAGCAACTGGGGTAGAAATTATTGTAGATGATACGCCAGAGGCAATTATTCTTTCTTGTTTTGATCCAGTTAGAAGAGAGATAGCTCGATTATCATTACATAAATTAGTTACAGATGGAAGAATTCACCCAGCAAGAATTGAGGAAGTTGTAGCAAAAACGACTAAACAAATTGATGAAGAAATTGCTGAAGTTGGAAAACGAACAGTGATTGATTTAGGTATTCACGGTTTGCATCCTGAGTTGATAAAAGTTGTTGGTAGAATGAAATACCGTTCTTCTTATGGTCAAAATTTATTGCAACACTCAAGAGAAGTAGCAAAACTTTGTGGAATTATGGCAGCCGAATTAGGATTGAATGTAAAATTGGCCAAACGTGCTGGTTTACTTCATGATATTGGAAAAGTGCCCGATGCAGAAAGTGACTTGCCACACGCATTATTAGGAATGCAATGGGCTGAAAAATATGGTGAAAAAGAAGAAGTTTGCAATGCGATTGGAGCGCATCATGACGAAATTGAAATGAAATATTTGATTTCTCCAATTATTCAAGTTTGTGATGCTATATCTGGCGCAAGACCAGGCGCAAGACGTCAGGTTCTAGACTCTTACATCCAAAGATTAAAAGACTTAGAAGAAATTGCTTTTGCTTTTAATGGAGTGAAAAACGCTTATGCAATTCAAGCTGGTCGTGAATTGAGAGTTATTGTTGAAAGTGAAAAAGTATCTGATGATATGGCACAAAATCTTTCGTTTGAAATATCTCAAAAAATTCAAACAGAGATGACCTATCCAGGTCAAGTAAAGATTACTGTTATTAGAGAAACTAGAGCTGTTAATATTGCTAAATAGTCCAAATACATGTATCATAAAAAAATCCGCTACATGCGGATTTTTTTATGATACAAACCTACTTATCTTTTTATTCTATAATTGTACAAATTACAGTTTATAATGCTGTATTGCTTTAATTTTATACTTAAATAAGTTGTTCAATACCTAGTAGTATTTTCAATAATTATGAAATTGCATCTAAAATTCTTTTTGATAGGTTAGAGTAAGTATTTCTTTTTTAAAGACAGGTGTAAAATAAAAAACTCTCAACGTTAATTGAGAGTTTTTAAAACATAGGTTTATGTAGGTTATCGCTTCATGGCGAAATGGGCTCTAAATTCGCGATCTACTTGATTCTCATCTTGATAAGAAACTGCAAACCAATAATCATCAGAATTCATCTGGTTTCCGTTATAAGTTCCATCCCAACCATCACTATTTGGTTTTAGTTGTTTTAGAATTTTACCATAACGATCATAAATAGTAATTACTGCAGATGGTTGATTTTTTAAATCTTTTATGTTCCAGGTGTCATGATATCCATCACCGTTTGGAGTGAAAAATTTAGGATAGTTAACTACCAAAGCTTGAATTGTAGTGTTTCCACAACCGTTTTTATCTCTAACTGTTATTGTATGAACACCTGACGAAACATCTTCAAAAATATTGCTATCTTGGAAAAAACCTTCATCTAGTTGATATTCATATTCTCCACCTTGACCTGTTGCAGTGATAATAATTCTTTGTGTGTCTGAAAAATCTTCTTCAACTTCATAGGTTATAACTGCTGGTTCCGATTGGATAACTGTAACTTCTGTTGGCTCTGATGAACAACCAGTAGCATTATTTGTTGCTATTACCGAATAAACACCTGGAAGAATAGCAGCATAAGAAGTATTAGTTCCAACTACTATTCCAGCTTCATTTTTCCATTCGAAACTATGAGTTGAAGCACTTAATCCACTGTAAATTGTATATGCATTTAATAAATCTCCAGTTTCACTATCGATACATACAACACCATCAACTGGAGTAGGTTCTGGTAATTTATTAACAATAATCGTGAATGGTTTTACATCAAAACAATTTGGTGCTAAACTATTGTTTACTCGAACAAATACAGTTGTTAATGTGGTATTTGTAATGGCGTTACTTTCAGTTTGTGCATCTGCATTATTTTCGTAATAAGCAACGCTAAATTCAGTACCAACTTGTGTTCCAAGAACTATCGTATTTAAAGTTGTAACATCAAAAGTTGTTACGCCATCATTTGTTCCATCTTCATCACAAATTGTTCTTGAAGCTACCGGAATTGAATTGGCAACAGGTGTATCAATTATAGTCACATTAAATGAACTTTCATCTGTACATCTTGGTAAGAATGGCGCTACTGCATAAATGTAAATCGTTTGACTTGTTGAAATTACTGTACCAGGATTTAAAATTGTTCCTGTTCCATTTGTACCTGTGTAATATTTTCCAATAGTAATTGCTGGTAAAGTATAGTTTTCACAAATGGTTACATCTGCTACATCATCTACGTTGAATATTGTTACTAAGAAGCTTT
This sequence comes from Flavobacterium dankookense, assembly GCF_004362665.1. Taxonomy (GTDB): domain Bacteria; phylum Bacteroidota; class Bacteroidia; order Flavobacteriales; family Flavobacteriaceae; genus Flavobacterium; species Flavobacterium dankookense. The sequence continues at coordinate 33,789 of NZ_SNXR01000019.1, forward strand.
TTTCATTTGTACATGGATGTGGTGTATTTGTACTGGCAAAAACATATACTGTTTGTGTTGATGTAATTTCATCTCCAGCTTGTAACATTGTTCCTGTTCCGTTTGTTCCTGTGTAATAATTCCCTAAAGTTAATGTTGGCAATACATAAGCATTACAAGCATTTACATCTGGCATTGTTGGTACAACTGGAGTATATTGAATGGTTACTGTAAAAGTATTTTCATCAGCACATGAAAAAGAAGTTCTGATTAATGCTTCTTTATAAATAAACAATGTTTGCGTAGTTGTAATAACATGTCCAGGTAATAACTCGATTCCTGTTCCATTTGGACCACCAGATTGAGTATAATAATGATTATCAGCACTCAAGGCAGGTAAAACATAGCTGTCACATTCTGTAACATCAGCTAAATCATCAGCTTGAGTAGAAAATACATTTATTTGAAAACTATTTTGAGCACTACATGGTGGTGTTGAATTTGAAATTCCATAAATATAAATTCTTTGAGTTGTAGTTATTACAGTTCCTGCAGGAAGTAATGTTCCAGTTCCATTTGGACCAGTATAATAATTTCCAACGTTTAAGGCCGTTAATACATATTGATCACAGATATCAATATCCGAGCGAGAGTCAATTAGTGGCAAAGGATTTATGGTTACTGTAAAATCTGACTCATTAGCACAACTTGCATTTAATCTTCTGAATATATAAATGGTTTGTGTTGAAAGTATTACATCACCAGCAGAAAGGTTAGTTCCTGCTCCGTTTGGTTGTGTATAATAAGCTCCATTTGTTAAAGCAGGTAAAGTAAAAGTTTCACATGCAGCAATATCATCCAAACTGTCAACTTGTGGTTGAGCAAAATTTAAAGTAAAGAATATATTATCAGCACAGTTTCCGTTTCCGCTAGTTGTTTGTGCATAAATATAGATTGTCATATTGGTTTCAATAACTGTTCCTGGAGCAATTTCTGTTCCTGTACCATTTGGTCCACTAAAATATTTTCCAAATTGTAGTTGAGGCAAAGTATAACCATTACATTGATTTACGTTTGCAGGTTGATTAATACCAATAAATACTTCAAAAATATCTTGGTCAGAACATGGTGAGTCACCACCTGATGTTGAATAAACATAAATTGTTTGGTCATTTGTAATTACAGTTCCAGCAGTAAGTTGCGTTCCTGTTCCGTTAGGTCCTGTGTAATAATTTCCAGATGTTAATGCAGGTAGAGTATATGAACTACATTCAAAAACATCGTTTCTTACTCCAACTTCGATATTAGATAGTATTGTTACATCAAAGTCAGTATCGATTACACAAAATGGCTCAACTTCTGTTGTGAAATAAAAATACACAGTTTGTGAAGATGTGATAACTGTTCCAGCTGGAATAACTGTTCCATTTCCACCTGGTTGTGTGTAATATTTACCAAATTGTTGGCTTTGTAATGTAAAACTTCCACAACTAGTCACGTTTGATGGTGAAAGTGTATTAGGATCAATAATTGTTATTTTAAATGAACTATTAGAACCACATGTGTTTGGTCCATTTGGTTGATTATAAATAAATAGAGTAGTTGTTTCAGTAATTATATCTCCAGCATTTAACATTGTTCCTAACCCATTGAATTGAGTATAGTAATTACCATTTGTTAAAGGTTCTAATGTATAACTGTCACATACGATTATATTTTCTAAAGTATCAACATCTGGTGCTGGATTAACAATAAGATTAAAACTTGATAAACTAAAACAACTTGAATCACTCACATTTTGAACTCTTACATATATTGTTGTGCTTGGAAAAATTAATAAGTTTAAGTTTCCAGTTATAGGATTTGTTCCATTTGTTGCATCATTTTGTGTTGTGTAATAATTTACAATATTTATTGCACTCGACTGTCCATTTAATATTAATGGAGTTTGTGCATTTAAATTAAAGAAAGCATTATTAATACTTTGGCTTCTAGCACACATTGTGATATCTGGTGCTTGATTAGCAACTGGAGCTGGTGAAGATTGAACTTGAAAACTTTTTACTGTATAACATGGACTATTGTGTGATTGAATTCTAACAAAAATAGTTTGTCCAGATGTAGTGTTATATTGTAGTGGTAAAGGATTCAGATTATTGTCTGCATCATTTTGTGAAGCATGATAAGTAACTAATGTTTGTGCATCTAATCCTTGCTTTACAATTGCTGTATTCAAATCTAAATTGAATGTATTTGTTGCAGCTCCCGAATCACATTTATAAATTGTTGTTGGATTTGGAGATGAAATTTGAGGATAGTATTCAACAGTAACAACATCAGTTATTGGTAAACAACTTCCGAATAAATTTCTGTATGTAACGCTGTAAGTTCCAGACTGATTAATTGTTAAAGTAGAGCCAGTTTCATTTTCTAAAACATCTTCACCATACGACCAAGAAAATTCATAATTAGCTGAATCTAATCCAGTTTCTAACGTGTGTGTTGTTCCAAAACAAAGTGCAGTGTTAGTCGTTCTAGTTAAATCTTCACCCAAAACATCTTGACCAATATTAAAACTATCTGATGATATAAATATTGTGGAGTCAGATTGAGGATCAAGTCTATCGGCGATAACTAATTTAATGTGATAAGGAACGTTTGGAGTTAAAACTGATGATGCTGTTAAAACTTTTGTTTGCCCATTAAAGTTAGTTGCAGATGTATTTGCTTGTGAACCACCATTAAAACTTCCAAAATATTGAGCATTTTCAGATGAACAAGACGAATTATATAAAAAGTCTCTAATTGTGATAACTGAAATTGGATCATTTGTACCCGGAACTACAGCTAAATTAGTAGTTACTCCTGTATTCAAATTTGTTAAAAGAAAAGCAAAAGCATCAGAATATTGACATTGAAAATTTCCATATTCCTCAGAAGCAAAGATGAAATCAAAACTAAAGTTTGGTGAAATTGGTGTAAAGTCAAATTCCAATACCGATGCATTTGATGATGTCATTGGAATTCCTGCTGCTGCCAGAGTTGCCTCAAGTGAAGCATCACCAGTCCACGCAGCGGAACCATCATTAAGCATGCTTGTGTTTGGACCTGCAGCATTCATAGCGCTTCCTGTACTCAATACAACACCACTTTGCATTGGAAAATTAGGATTTGTGTTTTGAAAATAACCAATTCCGTTTGATGAACCAAAATTAGTTCCTGTTCTCCACGTAATATTAGTAGCAGAAACACATGGTGAATTGATTAGTACATTGTTAACTAACTGTGGAACAGTGTAGTTTGACGAGCTTACTGTAATTGGTTGTGAAAAACCAACTGTAGATAACAGTAAAATTGTTAATAGTAATAGTTTTTTCATGATTTGAGGGTTTTTGACATTGCAAATATGTGTTAAAACGACGTTTAAATGCAAATTAAATCGATGAAATGCATAAAAACTAAAAATAAATATACAATAAACTTACAAAATAACCGTTCGTCGATGTTTTTTTAACTAAAATTTTTAGTTTTTTTAGTAGGAATCTTTTTTTTATTAATGATTATATTTGTCCATTCAAATGAAAAATCATGAATTTATCCGAAATCCTTTCTCCTCAAATTATCAAATCTATTGAATTGTTATTTTCTACTTCTATCGAAAAAGTTGAATTTCAAATAACTAGAAAAGATTTTGAAGGCGATATTACAATGGTAATTTTTCCATTATTGAAAGTTATTAAAGGCAATCCGATGGATATTGGAACAAAAATTGGAACGTATTTGGTTGAAAATGTCGCTGAGGTTGAAAAATTTAATGTGGTTTCAGGATTTTTGAACTTAGTGATTTCGGATGATTATTATTTGAATTTTTTCAATACAATAAAAGAAAATCAAAATTTTGGATTTGTTTCGGCTTCGCCAAATGAAAAAGCGGTAATGGTTGAATATTCTTCTCCAAATACCAATAAACCATTGCATCTTGGACATGTTCGAAACAATCTTTTAGGCTATTCAGTTGCCGAAATCATTAAAGCTTCTGGTAAAAAAGTCTTTAAAACGCAAATCATCAACGATAGAGGAATTCATATCTGTAAATCGATGTTGGCTTGGCAAAAATTCGGAAAAGAACAAACGCCGGAAACATCAGGTTTGAAAGGTGATAAGTTAGTTGGGAATTTTTATGTTCAATTTGATAAACAATACAAATTAGAAATAAGCGAATTAATTACCCAAGGTAAATCAGAAGATGAAGCAAAAAAAATAGCACCAATTATTGTTGAAGCACAACAAATGCTCCTCGATTGGGAAGCTGGAAAACCAGAAGTAATCGAACTTTGGAAAAAAATGAACCAATGGGTTTATGATGGTTTTGCGCAAACATATCAAAATCTTGGTGTTGATTTCGATAGTTATTATTACGAATCCAACACGTATTTATTAGGAAAAGAAGTCGTTCAATTTGGATTAGAAAAAGGCATTTTCGAAAAAGATCCTGATGGTTCGGTTTGGATTGATTTAACTCCAGATGGATTGGATAGAAAAATTGTGCTTCGTTCTGATGGAACAGCGGTTTATATGACACAAGATATTGGTACGGCAATTCAACGTGTGAAGGATTTCCCAGATGTTGGAGGAATGGTTTATACCGTTGGAAATGAACAGGATTATCATTTCAAAGTATTGTTTTTAATTCTGAAAAAACTAGGTTTTGAATGGGCGGAAAGTTTATATCATCTATCCTATGGCATGGTAGAATTGCCTTCTGGAAAAATGAAATCACGCGAAGGAACCGTAGTTGATGCTGATGATTTAATGGAAGAAATGACCGAAACTGCTGGAAAAATTTCAACCGAATTAGGGAAATTAGAAGGTTATTCAGAGGAAGAAAAAGCCAAATTATTCAAAACCATTGGTCTTGGTGCATTGAAATATTATATACTTAAGGTTGATCCTAAAAAACAAATTCTCTTTAATCCAGAGGAGTCAGTCGATTTTGCAGGAAATACTGGCCCGTTTATCCAATATACCTATGCCAGAATTCAATCTATTTTGAGAAAAGCAACTTTTGATATTTCATCAACTATTGCAATTGATTTGCATCAAAAAGAAAAAGAATTGATAAAACAATTGGAACTTTTTCCTGAAGTAATTCAGAATGCAGCTCAAAATCATAGTCCAGCTTTAGTGGCAAACTATACTTATGAGTTGGTTAAAGAATACAATTCTTTCTACCAATCGGTTTCCATCCTTGGAGAAGAAGACATGAATAAGAAGGTATTCAGAGTACAACTTTCAAAAAAAGTAGCCGAAACTATAAAATTGGCATTTAAATTGCTAGGAATTGAAGTACCAGAAAGAATGTAAAATATAAAAACGTTAAGTATGAAAAAAAAATTACTCGTTAGTCTATCAATCGTAGTGTTATTGTTCGCAAGTTGTTCAGAAACAGACGATCTTCCTTTAGTGAACGAAGCCAATGTGGTTAGTAAAATGACTAGTGGAAATTGGAAAGTAACAAAATTCATTTATCAAAACACAACTAAAACAGCCGATTACAATGGTGTTTTATTTGATTTTGATGCAATTGCGGTGATGCTAAGCAATACAGGAACAGTTCCTGTTGCAGGAAGTTGGGCTGTTTTTAATGAAGGATTTGATAACGATCCAGATTTAGTTTTTACATTAGCGTTAACAAGTGCTGAACCAAGATTTACAAATATTTCAGATGATTGGTATATTGTTGAAAGCACTTCGACTAAGTTAAAACTTGAAGACGAAAATTTAGAAACTGGTGATATTGATTATCTGGTTTTTGAGAAAAATTAAACAAAAAAGCGATTGAAATTTTCAATCGCTTTTTTGTTAAAAACTTAGTTTGATATTAAAATTTGGTGTCATTTCTAACGAATAGGTGTCAACACTTTCTACCGAATTGTCTGTTGAATTTACTCTGTAAAAACGATTAATACTATTTTTGGTATTCAATAGATTTAAAACAGAAACAGCAGTTTCTAATTTAATTTTTTCGCTTACTTTCCAATTTTTTGAAGCAGAAAAATTAACTTGAAAATAGTCTTCAAGCTGACTGTTGTTTGGTGAATTATATACAATATTGGGATCGGTTTCTATTACTGAAAAAGCAATTGGCGTAGTGATTGGTCTTCCAGTATGCCACTTGGCTCCAAGAGCAAACTTTACTTTATTCCATTCATAAATTCCAGCCCAAGAAATGGCATGTGTAACTTCAAAATTATTTGGAAAATTAACGTTTGTTAATTCGTCAAACTCATATTTGTTGTCATTGTAAGAATAACTTAACCAAGTATAAAATCGGTTAAAGGATTTTTGAATTAAAAACTCTGTACCAAAAACTTGATAATTTCCAATGGTTCTTTCTAATTCAAATTGATTTTGGAATCCTTGACTACTGCTTGTTATTCCATCAATTTTTTTGTAAAAATTATCTAAAGTAATCAACCAATTTCTCTTCTTAAAACTAAAACCAAGTGAAACTTGATTGCTTTTTTGAACGGGAATTGTACTGTTGTTAGCTAACGTCCATCGGCGTTTTTCAACTCCTAAAAAATCTTGTTGTAAATCAATAATTTGTGATAAGGTTTGGCTTTTTTGTTCGGCTAAAATTTCCAATCTAATACTTGAAGTTAATGATTGATTAATTTGCAATCTCGGTTCAAAAAGCAACGTTCCAAATTTGTCAAAATAATTGGCTCGTAATCCAGCAACTAAAAAAGTCTTTTTGCTTTCTGTTTCATAAACTCCTTCAACAATTCCAACATGTGAAAGCAAAACATTTGTAATTGTTCTTGAGAATATCGGCAAATTTATCTCATCAAAATTAGTAACACCAGTTTCGTTAAATTGGTAACCTGTGTTTACTGTCAATGTATTGTTAATAGTGTTTGAATTTTTAATTCTTAAACCATAATCCAATACTTTATTTCGTTGAGATAAAACTTGTTCGCTTTCTAAAGTTTTGTTGTTTGAATTTAAATCATAAAGTGAAAAATAACCTAAAATTTCGGTAAAATTATTTTTATTCCATTGCGTTTTCCATTGGATTGTGCTACCGAGATTTTCTTGTTCGAGTTTACTGTTTTTATTTAAATCTATGGTTGATTGATTAAAATCTAGCGAGTTTTCAATGGCAATTACATCTATGTTCAAATTGCTTTTTTGTCCAATTTTTTGTTGGTATTGAATCGTGAAATCATAGAAATAGAAATCGACATCACTTTTATAGTTAACAATTTGATTATTATTTAGATTGGTGATTTCTGTGTTTTGAAAAATTCGATTACTGTAATTTTTATAGGTTGGTGATGAAAAGACATCGGTCAGCGAACGTCTTCCCGATAGTGTAAGATTTGCTCTGTCTGAAAGTTTTATTTTTGAATAAAGTTCAGCACTAATCAGGTTTGAACTAAAACTAGAATTTGTTTTTTCAATATCATTTGTTCGTGAGGAAATTGCAACTAAACTTGAAACGCTTTCGCCAAAAAAAGCCGAACTACCATTTTTCGAAATTGAAATCGTTTGTGCCAAAGAAGAATTAAATGCTGATATTAATCCGAAAAAATGTCCTGTTTGAAACATTCGAATACCATTCCAAAGAAATAAGTTTTGGTCATGTGTTCCGCCCCGAACATTAATGTTAGATATGGTTTCGTCAACACTAATAATTCCAGGAACTTGTTGCATGGTTTGTAAAACATCGGGCTCAATTAGACCAGGAAGCATTCCAAATTTTTTGGGTTTAATTTGAATAGTTCCATCATTTTTTTTACTGATACCAGTAGCTAAATAGCGTTGTGTTATAACTTCGTCTAACGACTGAATGATTGCTTGTAATTTAAATTTTGGACAATCCACAACGTATAGTTCTTTTGGGTTTATTTCGATAGCATTATAACCTGGATGTTGAATTTGAATAGTATTTGAAGAAACCTTCGGCAATTTAAAATGACCATTAGCATCAGTAAATGTTGTATTAGTTGTGCCTTCAATTGTTAGTAACGCATTTTCAATCGGTTTTCCAGTATCATAATCAAGCAAAAAACCACAAAGTGGTTTGTCTAGTTTTTCGTCATTGTATATAGAATAATATTTTTGACTAATAAGTTTAAATTGTAGATTAGTCTGTTTTTCTAGGTATTTTATTTTTTGTTCTAATGACCATTTTTTGTTGGGAGAAACAATAGCATAAACTACAATTTCATCTTCAATGTAGTTAAATCTCACATCGTGTTGCGAAGTGATAAGGTTTAGAATGTTTTTCAAAGGAATAGCTTTCTTATCATTTTGAGCAAAACTCAAAATTGAAAAGAATAAAAAAATAAATAGAACAACCGCTCTGTTTTGAAACATTAATCGTTTTCTAAAATAATTTTGGTTTTAGTTACTTTTGTAGGTTTCAAATGATAAGTAGTACACAAAATTTGGAGCGCTGTGTCACTATTTTTAGCTGGAATTGTTCCTGTGAATAATTGTCCATTTCCAGTAGCATTTAATTCTAATTCTATATTAAAATGTCTTTCAAATTCGGCTACTATTGATGGTAAACTTTCTTGATGAAAAACCATTTCTTGCTCTAGCCATTCTGGTTTCAAATTGTTTTTAGTTGGAATTGGAATTGTTTTTCCATCTCGAACAGCTACGCTCATTCCTTTGGTTAAGATAAATTCGTTATTGCCAAAATTTACTTTTACTTTACCTTCATAACAGCTTACATCAAAGTAATTTCCTCGTTGTTTTACGTTAAATTGAGTACCAAGAACAGTAACTTTTCCAACAGTTGTATTAACTTCAAATTTTTTCCCTTTTGCTACTTTGAAAAAAGCTTCGCCTTCAAGATTTAAACTTCTGTTGTTGTCCCAATTCCATTTTTTATACTGAATTTCAGAACCAGAATTTAAAACAACCTCTGAATTATCTGGAAGTGAAAATGTATTTTGAACACCATAATCAGCAAATTCAGTAGAGGAAGCAACATTTCTAAAAGTGAACAGTAATCCCATTCCAATCAATAAAATTGCGGCAACTCTAACCATCCAGTTTTTAAATAACGGAATAATTTTGACTTCTTTTTTAGGTGAAGTTACAATTTTGGAAAGCATTTTTTGTTCGTCAAAAGCTGGAGTTTCCAACTCTGAGGAATATTTTTTTATTTTTTCAAAAATGGCAAAGTCCTTGTCTGCTTGAAATTCAGACAATTCCTCGGCAGACATTTCATCGTTTAGCCATTTTGATAATTTGTAATTTTCTTCCATAATCTAATGCGTTTCAATACTAAAACATATTAAAGTAATTTTACCCTACTTAAAATTTTCAAATTCTTTTCTAAGTTCTATCAGAGCTAAGTGAATTCTTTTCTCAACTGCTTTTACTGATATTTCTAATTCTTTAGCAATCTCTGCATATTTTTTTCCATCAATGCGATGCATCAAAAAGGCAACTCGCTGTTTTTCGTTCAGTTTTTCTATTACTTGTAACAATTTTGATTTGAATTGTTCTTCTTCTAATAAAAATTCAGGACTTTCGTTGGTGCTTTCTTTATTTGGAGAACTTTTGGCATAATTCAACACAACTTTTTGATGAGCAATTACATTCAAAGAAGCATTGTTGGCAATAGTATATAGGTAAGATTTTGCTTTTTCTAAAGGAACATCAGCACAGTTTTGCCATAACTTGATAAAAGCTTCTTGGGTTATATCTTCGGCTTGGTCTTCATTTCCAAACTTATAATACAAATAGTTTCGGAGTGATTTAGCGTGGCTTTTAAAAAAAGAAGAAAAAATATTTTCTTTGCAAATACCTGTAATTTCGTCTTTTGACATGTTTTTTTGTGATAAACTTGAAGTAAAAATAATTATTTTTTTTAATTAAAGTAGGGTAACTTTGAAATCAATTGTTTAACTAGTAAATCAAACGGATTTATATCGTATGAAAACATCATTTTATATTCTAATTTGTCTTTTATTTCTTTCGTTGACGAGCTGTCAAAAAGAAGAGGAAACTATAATTCAAGACAACACGCAAAGTTTTGCAAAAACATCGCCAATAGCTAGTTTGTTAGCAAGAACATCTCAGAACCCAACATCTATCGATAATATAGTAGACAATTCAAGTTGTTTCAGCGTTGTGCTTCCAGTTACTGTTATTGTTAATTCACAGCAAATAACAGTAACGAGCCAAACTGATTATCAAGTTGTTCAAGATGCTATCGATGCTTTTTCTGATGATGATGATTTGGTTAATTTTATATATCCAATTACAATTCGTTTTCAAAATTTTCAAACTGAAGTACTTCAAAATAGTAATCAACTAGATGATGTTTTAGACGATTGTGGCGACGATGATGGTTTTGATGAAATTGATTGTATTGCACTAGTATATCCAATTGTAATTAATGTTTATGATAGCAATAATCAGATAGCTGATACTGTGACAATAACTAGTAACTCAATGTTTTTTAATTTTTTATCAAACTTGTCTTCCAATACTTTTGTAGCAATTAGTTATCCAATTTCAGCGGTTAATTCTAATGGTCAAACCATAACAATCAATTCAAATTTACAATTAGAAGATTTTATTGAAGATTCAATTGATGATTGTGATGATAATTCAGGTGGTGGAAGTAATCCTGATTTTTCAGAAGTATTGACTTCAGGAACTTGGTATATTTCCTATTTTCAAGAAGATGATGATATAGAAACGGATGATTTTGCTGGATATAATTTCACGTTTGCAAGTAATGGAACATCAATTGCGGTAAAAAATGCAACAACTACAAATGGTACATGGAATCAGTTTGTTGATAGTGGTCAAAATAAATTAGAACTTACTTTTAATGGAGACGATCTTGATGAAATAGAAGAAGATTGGAGAATAATTGAGTTTTCAACAACTGTAATAAAATTAAAACACGTTAGTGGCGGTGATGGAAGTATCGACTATTTGACTTTTACTAAAAACTAAATTCTGTCATGAAGTTTTATCATCAAAAATTTCTTGAACAACAAAAAAATGATAAACTCATTTCAAAAGAAACGAAATGGAGTTATTTTAAAAATAATGTTGTTGCCTATTCCATACTTCAAGCGCTTATATGGATAATCATCTTCACAGTTATTTTCTTAATAACCACCAGTTCAATACTAATTAATTAAATTTTAAAACCTAACCCAATGAAAAAACTAATTTTAATACCAGCTTTATTTTGTCTTTTTATGCTAAACGTAGCATCTACATGTAGTTCTGATGATGACGATAATTCCAATGGAAATAGTCCATCGACTTCAACAGTAACTGATAATACAACTTCTGGAACTTGGCGCGTAACTCTTTTTCAAGAAGACGGTTCAAACCAAACCAGCAATTTTAATGGTTATAATTTTTCAATAAATTCCAATGGAACTATAGTTGCCGTAAACGGCTCAACAACCAAAAATGGAAATTGGTCAACCTATTCAGACAGTGGCTCTACAAAGTTTGATATTGTTTTTCTAGACAACAATGGACCATTTGAAGAAATCAGTGAAGATTGGAGAGTGTTGTCTTCTACAACATCAAAACTTGAACTAAAACACACCAGTGGCGGTGACGGAAGTGTTGATTTCTTAACTTTTGAAAAAAATTAAATCTTCCAATTTTAATTTTGATTACTAATGATGCCAGCTTTTTTAAGCTGGTTTTTTTATTTCAACAATTCAAATTTTTCCAACTTTGTTACTTGGCAACTTTCTAACTTTAAGTTATCTTTGCAACTTCATAAAACAAAGCATTGCATTATGTTCAATAATTTAAGTGAGAAACTAGATAAAGCATTACATATCCTAAAAGGACATGGAAAAATTACAGAGGTAAACGTAGCCGAAACCCTAAAAGAAGTTCGTCGTGCTTTGCTTGATGCCGATGTTAATTTTAAAATTGCAAAAGATTTTACCACTAGAGTTAAAGAAAAAGCTATTGGGGAAAATGTTTTAACTACTCTGCAACCTGGGCAATTATTAGTCAAAATTGTAAAAGATGAATTGACGGAATTAATGGGTGGAGAAGCTACAGGAATTAACCTTTCTGGAAATCCTTCTGTTATACTAATGTCTGGACTTCAAGGTTCAGGAAAAACAACTTTCTCTGGAAAATTAGCTAATTATTTAAAAACAAAAAAAGGAAAAAAACCACTTTTAGTAGCTTGTGATATCTATCGTCCTGCAGCTATCAATCAGTTGCATGTAGTTGGAGATCAAGTTGGAGTAGAAGTATATTCTGAACCTGAAAACAAAAATCCTGTTGATATTTCTTTAAAAGCAATTGCTTATGCAAAAGCCAATGGATTTAATGTAGTAATTGTCGATACAGCTGGTCGTTTGGCTATTGACGAACAAATGATGGACGAAATTGCCAATGTTCATGCGGCAATAAAACCACAAGAAACATTATTTGTAGTTGACTCTATGACGGGTCAAGATGCTGTTAATACGGCAAAAGCATTTAATGATAGATTAAATTTTGATGGAGTTATCCTTACTAAATTAGATGGTGATACTCGTGGTGGAGCAGCAATTTCGATTAAATCGGTAGTTGATAAACCAATCAAATTCATCGGAACTGGTGAAAAAATGGAAGCTATTGATGTTTTCTATCCTTCACGTATGGCTGATAGAATTCTCGGAATGGGTGATGTTGTTTCCTTAGTAGAAAGAGCTCAAGAACAATATGACGAGGAAGAAGCTAGAAAAATTCAAAAGAAAATTGCTAAAAATGAATTTGGTTTTGATGATTTCTTAGCCCAAATTCAACAAGTTAAAAAAATGGGTAATATGAAAGACTTAGTCGGAATGATACCTGGAGCTGGAAAAGCATTGAAAGATGTTGAAATTGAAGATGATGCTTTCAAACATGTTGAAGCCATAATTTATTCAATGACACCAAAAGAAAGAACAAAACCATCAATCATCGATATGAAAAGAAAAACCAGAATTGCAAAAGGTTCTGGAAGAAAATTGGAAGAAGTAAATCAATTGATGAAACAATTTGACCAAATGAGCAAAATGATGAAAATGATGCAAGGTCCAGGAGGAAAGAATATGATGAAGATGATGGGTGGAATGAAAGGAATGAGATAATAGTAAGACGCGTTTATTCGCGTCTTGTTTTTTTACAATAACTACACAACACAACTACAAATGGAATTATTAGACGGAAAAAAAGTCTCTAACGATATCAAAGCCGAAATCACACAGGAAGTTAACAAAATGAAAGCCAACGGTGAGAAAGTACCACATCTAGCCGCAATTATTGTTGGTAACGATGGAGCAAGTTTGACCTATGTTGGAAGTAAAGTAAAATCGTGTGAATTGGTAGGTTTTGAATCTACCTTGATTAAAATGCCAAGTACAACTTCAGAAACTGAATTATTGAAAAAAATTATTGAGTTGAATGAAGACGACAACATTGACGGTTTCATAGTGCAACTTCCGCTGCCAAAACAAATTGATACCCAAAAAATATTAATGGCAATCGATCCAAGTAAAGATGTAGATGGTTTTCATCCAGAAAATTTTGGAAAAATGGCTTTAGACATGACGACTTTTATTCCTGCTACACCTTTTGGAATTCTAGAGTTGCTTGAACGATATGGCGTTGAAACTCAAGGAAAACATACGGTTGTAATTGGAAGAAGTCACATTGTTGGACGACCAATGAGCATTTTGATGGGAAGAAAAGGTTTTCCAGGTAATTCTACCGTAACGTTAACACATAGCTACACAAAAAACATAGCACAAATAACTACACAAGCTGATATTATCATCACAGCACTAGGTGTTCCAAATTATCTTAAAGCGGAAATGATTAAAGACGATGCCGTTGTTATTGATGTTGGAATCACTCGAGTTCCTGACGAAAACGATTCAAGAGGTTATCGAATAACTGGTGATGTTGACTTTGAAAATGTTTCCAAAAAAGCATCTTACATTACGCCAGTTCCAGGTGGAGTTGGACCAATGACAATTGCTATGTTGCTAAAAAACACATTATTGGCAAGAGAACAAAAACGACTTTTACAATAAATTTAAAATGGTAAATAGATTTCTATTTACCATTTTATTATAGCACTTGCCCAAGTAAATCCGCTTCCAAAAGCAGCTAAGACAACCGTATCTCCAGATTTGATTTTTCCTTGTTCCCAAGCTTCAGTCAGCGCAATCGGAATTGAAGCTGCCGTTGTATTTCCATATTTTTGGATGTTGTTATACACTTGTTCATCCGTTAATTTGAATTTTTGCTGAATAAATTGTGCTATTCTCAAATTGGCTTGATGTGGAATAAGCATATCAATATCAGAAACCTGCAAGTTGTTAGCTTGTAAGCCTTCATTGATTACTTCGCTAAAACGAACTACAGCATTTTTGAAAACAAACTGACCGTTCATGTAAGGGAAATAACTTTCATCAGCTGGATCATTATCTGCTATGATATCTGTAATCCATCGACCACCCATTCCTGGAGCTTTTACAATTAACTCTTCTGCATGTATTCCTTCGGAATGTAGATGTGTTGATAAAATACCTTTGGTTAGGTCTTCTTCTCGGCTTACAATTGCTGCTCCAGCACCATCACCAAAAATAACTGAAACACCTCTACCGCGAGTTGTCATATCTAATCCTGTTGAATGTACTTCGGAACCAATAATTAGAATGTTTTTATACATTCCTGTTTTGATATATTGATCAGCAACGGATAGAGCGTAAACAAAACCCGAACATTGATTTCTTACATCCAAAGCACCAACAGTTTTTAGTCCTAAATCTCTTTGGACTAAAACGCCTGGACCAGGAAAATAATAATCAGGACTCAAGGTGGCAAAAACTATAAAATCGATTTCATCTTTTGAAATTCCTGAACGTTCAATGGCTATTTTAGCGGCTTTTACTCCCATTGAAGTGGTTGTGTCTTCGCCTCTGATGATATGTCTTCTTTCTTTTATTCCGGTGCGTTCTTGAATCCATTCGTCGTTGGTGTCAATTATTTTTGATAAATCATCATTAGTTACGACATTGTCAGGAACATAAAAACCTAATCCTGTTATTTTTGAATGATACATAGTCTTTTGTTATATGTGGCAAAAAAAAACAGTTTGCGAATCCAAACTGTTCTTTTTAGTTATTTTTTTAATTATGCTGATTGGTCATCAATAGTTGCATCAGGTGCATTTTTTTTCACTGATTCAATTCCGTTTTCGCGAGCAGCAACACTTTCATACATTTCGCTATTTCCAATTATTTGACCGTTAGTAGCTTTTAGATTGAAATAAGGTTTTCCATTTGAAGATTCTTTTCTATCGTATCTTGCATCTTCTTGCGAATTCTTTCTAACTGATTCTATACCGTTTTCACAAGCTGCTTTAGTTGTATATCCTTCGCTGGCTAAAATTGTTTGACCGTTTCCAGCTTTTAAATTGAATTGAAATTCACCATTTGTTCTTTTTGTAATTACAAATTTCCCCATGTTTAATTATTTAAGTTTGACTTGAAAATTGAAATATAAAATTACTATATTTTTCTTTAAAAATCATTTTAAAAGAATTAATTTTTTTTACAAACTTTAAAGGATTGCTATTATTTGCTACCCTTTTTTATGTCATCAATAATTTTTAGATGGTGTTTTGTGTGAAGTTTCAAAAAGTATAGCGTTTCTTTTAAATTCAAATCATTAAAATGAGGATGTTTGAAGAATGATTTTGAATTTAGATTTTGAATTTCGGTGCTACTTTTTTTAGCGGTTGCCACTTGTGAAAGTAAATCCTCTTTTGTTATTATTTCAAAACTTCTGACGGCTTTAGGTGCTTTAGCTTTTCCTCTTGGAATAAAACCTAGCAAGAAAATCAATTCTTTCATTAGGTTAAATTTCTTTTTGTATTCCTCAGGATTGGAGTTTTTCAATACCGCAATTACACCATTTAGCACTTTTAAACTATGGTCAATATGCCAACCAACAGCTACTTTTGAAATAGTTAAATCAGTTAGATTTTCAAATTCAATGTTGGCTTCAAGTTGATTTATTAGTTCATCGATTTCTTTCATTCACAATTACTTTTTGTTTTTTCCGCTTTTGTATTGAAACTTTTCAACCACTTGAATTTTAGGAGCTTTTGCCTTTGGTTTTGGCTTAGCGTTTGTCGTTGGTTTGCTTTTTACTTCCGTTTTTGGTTTGGCATCAGGTTTTGCTTTGGCGGCGATGTTTTTTCTAACTTCGGCTTGGTTTTGTTTGATAACATCCATTGCGTTAGTTGGATTTTCTTTTGTGCCACGAAGATAAATAACTAGTCCGTTGAGGAAGTTGCGCAATACTTGATCACCACATTCCACAAATTTTGGATGGTCAGCATTTCGAAAAAAGTTACCTATTTCTCCTTTTGACATTCGGAAATCTACAAGCATTAGAATTTCTTCTATTTGATCATCGCGCAACTGTAGTGCTACACGTAGTTTTTTAAATATATCGTTGTTGTTCATTTTAATTTATTTAATTGTTATTTCTTTTTTAAATCGTTCTGCAAATTTTGCCGTAAATAAATCGGCTCCCGTTTTATTTAAATGACTGGCGTTGTAAAAGTAGTCTTTATTATAACTAATACTATCAGAAGAGTAATCCCAAAATGGAATAGCGTATTTTTTGCTTAACTTTTTATACACATCAATTACTTTGTTTCGGTCTTTTGCAAACTTTTGACCATCAATATATTCAGGTGTGTAAACAAGTAATAAAGTAGTGTTGTTTTCTCTACATTCAATGATAAACTTTTCTAATAACTCTTCACTAGGTTTATCAATTGTGATAACGTAAGTGTCATTTTTTGCTGCTGCTTTTTTTAAATCAGAATTCCAAACTCTATTTCTTCCAACATATCCTTTTGTTCTTGTTTTTTCGTTTGGGTTTTTTGTTCCTCTCCAGTAGGAGTAAGCTTCTTTTAGCACTTCTTTTTCACCACAATAACGCACCATTGGAATATAATAATCAAAGAAATCATAACCTTCATAGGTAGAAGTATATTTTGCCATATTCGAATTCCAAAGCATATAAGGTAGAAATTGCTCATATAAATACAAGTTTTTTCTTTTTTGAATTGAAAAGATATCAACCGATAAAATAATGATTTTTGATTTTTTATTGTGTTTGTTGTATTCCAAGTTGCGCATGTATTGTAACCAAAAGTTGTGACCATCATGACCAAAGTTATAGACTGATTGGTTAGTTTTTTTTTCGATTATTTCAGAATTAAAATGAACCATTGCTCTTGATGAACCATATATGGCAATATCACAAGATGCTTTCCCACTGTAGATGTCGTTCATCACTTCCATCTCGCCGTTATAGTCGTTTGATTTTTTTAGATAATTAGACAGTATGAAATCCAATGGAATTGATAAAACCATCAGTGGAAGTGCAAAAAGGAATAGTTTTTTAAGAAACTTTTTCATCTTTAGAATTGAAAATAAATAAACTGTTGTTCTTTTCCTCCGTAGAGAAATAAAAGTAAAATCACACCATAATAAAAACTATAACGAACAGGTTTGTACCATTTTACGCCAAAGTTCTCAAGAGCATATTTTCCCTCGCGACCGTTCCATTCAATTAAGATGAATATAAACAAAAGATAGAGAAATTGGAAACCAATTTTTGATAACATTTGATAGGTTTGTACATAAAATTTGTAATTGAAAATATTGGTCGTCATATCTGTAATATAATGTAGCGCATGACCTAGGTTTTCGGCTCTAAAGAATATCCAAGCTATTACCGTTAAAGTAAAAGTGGTGAGCATCATTGCGAATTCTTTTAGTGATGGAAAGTTTTTTCCTTTAGCTACAATGTCTAGGTTATTTCTGTTGGAATTTGAAAGTAATAATGGTAAAAAGTAAACTGCATTTAAAAATCCCCAAGCGATGAATGTCCAATTGGCTCCATGCCAAAACCCACTAACGATAAAGATTATAAAAGTGTTTCTAACTTTCATCCATGTGCCGCCTTTGCTTCCGCCTAATGGAATGTAGAGATAATCTCTGAACCAGGTGGAAAGCGAAATGTGCCAACGACGCCAAAACTCAGCAATATCTCTAGAGAAATAGGGGAAAGAAAAATTTTGAAGTAATTCGATGCCAAACAATCGAGCAGTTCCTAAAGCAATATCGGAATAGCCCGAGAAATCGCCATAAATTTGGAATGTGAATAAAACAGCTCCAAGGAAAAGCGTGCTACCCGAATAATCGTCAGAGTTATTGAAAATCAAGTTGGCATAAATGGCACATTGGTCGGCGATGATTACTTTTTTGAACAATCCCCAAAGAATTTGTTTTAAACCATCAACGGCTTTGTTGTAATCGAATACGCGTTCTCTTTGAATTTGTGGCAATAAATGCGTTGCTCTTTCGATTGGTCCTGCTACTAACAGCGGAAAGAAACTAACAAAAACAGAATAGTCGATGAAATTCTTTTCGGCTTTTATTTTTGAGTAATAAATATCAATTACATACGACAATCCATGAAAAGTATAGAACGAAATTCCAACAGGAAGTATTACGTTTAAGGTTATTGGACTAGTGTTTATGCCAACTTGAGCTAAAGCTTCTGCAAAAGAAGTGGCAAAGAAATCATAGTATTTAAAAACGCCCAGAAAACCTAAGTTGATACTAATACTGAGCCAAAACCAAAATTTCTTGGCGGTTTGGTTCTTTGCTTCTTCCATTTTTAAACCAGTAAAATAGTCTAGCAGCGTGGAAAAAACCAACAGAAAAAGAAAACGCCAATCCCAGCAAGCATAGAAAAAATAACTGGAAACAAGTAAAAGTATGTTTTGAGCTTTGATAGATTTGTTAGTAACAAACCAATAAAGTAGAAATACTAACGGAAGGAATAGCGCAAAACTGATGGTATTGAACAGCATTTATCTTTCTTTAAAGTTTTTTAAAAAAGCCAAAGGTAAGCGTTTTTGAAATTCTCACGCCATAATTTTTCGTTGTGTTGTCCGCCTTTGATGATTACTTTTTTATTTAATTTTTTGCATTCACAACGTTTGGAGTTGACCCATTGGATGACGTTTTCCATGTCGGGAATGACATCAGCATCGCCTTCGTTGTCGCCACAAAGGAAGTAAATTTTGGTTTTGTAGTCTTCGGTTTTTGTCATGAGTTCGTTTAGTTCTTTTCGGTTGAACCAAAAAGCAGGCGAGAAGCAACCTACTTTCCCAAAAACTTTTGGATATTTTATCGAAGCGTAAAAAGAAATTAATCCGCCGAGTGAACTGCCAAAAATGGCTGTGTTTTTAGCACTGGTTTTGGTTCGATAGGTTTTGTCAACATGAGGTTTTAATGTATTGACTAAAAAATCCAAATACTCATCGGCTTTTCCACCGCCATATTTAACATGTGGAAAAGGTGTTAGTTCTTCAATTCGTTTGTCGCCGCCGTGTTCAATGCCTATGACGATTACTTTTGCCTTGATACTGTCTAAGGTTTCATCTACGTTCCATTCTCCAACATAGGACGTTTTGGCATCAAACAGATTTTGACCATCGTGCATATAAATCACGGGATATTTTTTGGTTGTTTTGTCATACTCTTCGGGTAGATAGACCCAAATTTTCTTTTTGGTTTTCAATTGTGGCGCATCGATAGTAAAGGTAGAATACCGCTGATTGGTGTTTGTTTGCTGCGCATAGGTTAGCAAAAAACTTAAAAAGCAAAAAAGGACGAGGAGAAATTTCACAGTGTTTATTTATTATTTTTAACAAAAAATTATATTTTAGCTAAAAATAATAAATTGATGAATAAGCAAGAAGAAAAAATAGCTTTATTATCGGATATGATTGCTTTTGCTATTGTTGATGGCGAATTGCACGAAAGAGAATATCTATTTCTATCGATTATTGCCACTGAACTTGGGATAGACAAGACGCAATTGAACCAACTTTTTCATGAAGAGCACAGAAGCGAAGTAATTAAAAGTGAGTTTGAACGCATTCAGCAATTTTATCGTTTGGCTTTGTTGATGCATTGCGATGGTGTGTTGCACGAGCGCGAGCATATAAAAATCCACGAAATTGGGATTAATATGGGTTTAAATCCTCATGCCATCAAGCGCGTATTGAAAGCTATGGAAACTTCACCAACCAAAATGATTTCTCCTGAGTTTTTACTGGAAGTATTTCATGAGCAGCTAAATTAGATTATTAGATAGTTAGATTTTTAGACAATTAGATTTTAGAAGATATATAAAAACCCTGTCGCTGGTAGTGATAGGGTTTTTTAGTTTTATATTTTTGGAAAATGTTTTGAGTATGGATTGTGAATCCGCGCTATTGGGGTTGTATGCTAATCCTCTGACGAATCAAACAATTCTGGCTTTCCATATTTTACGTACTTTTCAAAAAGATTTAAAAAATATTGTGCAATTAATTCTTTTGACTTTGTTGAAGGCGCTAATAAATCGACGTTATCATTATCAATCGCATAGATGAAAACATGAAAGTCTTGACTTTTGTCCAGATTGGTCGCAGTATTAAGGTTTAATCGAATAGTGACCTGGTTGGCGCTCCAATTGTTATTGTATGTTTTATATTCATATAGATTTCCGTTTATTATTGGCGCTTTAAAATCCTGTTCTAATGCTTTTAAAAAATTGTCAATTTTATTGGGCGTTATTAAAGTTAAAGAATATGTTTTTGAACTATCCGGATTCGTTGAATATCCGTCAATAAAAAGTTCGTTTATGCTCTGCGCCAAAGCTAATTGTGATGTCAAAAATAAGAATAGATTTAAAATTAAAGATTTTACAAGATTTTTCATTTATCTCTGTTTTTTTTGTTTTATGTTAGTGACTTTTGTTATTGATTATGGTTTACAAATCCCCACTATCGGGTTTTAATCTTTTATCACACCATATTTAATTCCATTTAGAAAAAAGAAATTTTTGATTAAATCAATTTTTCCAGTGCAAAATTCTCCAAAATTACTTTTATTAAAAATATGATATCCAAGACATGAAAAACAAATTTCTATGTATTCAATAACATTATTCTGTTTATCCAGAAAAACAATTGCATTTCTAGGGTCATAACAACTAAAGGCAAGATTTGTCATGTTTTTTTTAGGATTATAATTAAAATTATAAAGTAAGTCAGCTAGTTCAATAATTTTTGGCAATTCGAGAGTTTTAATTTCCTTTAGGTTTTTAAGATTTAATTTTTCACCGATGCGCGCAATGCTATCAATGATGGGATGTTTTTCATTGCCATTCTCGTCAATATAAATTGTATTATCATAAGTAAAAGAAACTAATTGAATAGTAATTGTTTCATTTAACGGAAAATTAGTTACTAGTTTTTCAAAAGGAGTATTTTTTGTTTTTTTACAATTATAATCAGGATCAGTGTCGTTAATTATCGGCTCAAAATTTTGAGCAAAACTTAAGTTTGAAGTTAAAATTAATAAACAAATAATAATTTTCATAAATAACGTTGTTTTAGTTTTTGCAAATCCTTGCTATTCGGTTTAATCTTCACAACTTAAAACGTGTATAGCATATTTTTCGCCATTCACAATTTTATATTCTTTTGAGTTAGCAATTTTTATAATCGAGTCGCCAACTTCAAAAGAATAATACTCAGGAAATCCTTTGACTTTTATTGTTTCGGATATCGTCAGACTTATCCAGTTATTCATTCCTTTTACATGAGCTCGCGAATAACCAGATTTACGATATACTTGGTCAATAATTCCTTTTAAAGCGTATGTTTTTGTTTTGCATTTATAAGCATTCGCTTCGCTATCTTTTACGGATATGGAATACCAACAAAGAAATATAAATATCGCCATCAATACTAGAATGAATTTAGATTTGATTGTTCTTTGCATTGAACTGTTTTTGAGGTTTTGTTAGCAATAAAACGTAACTTTTAAATAGGTATGATAACTGTCTTACTTATCCGATAGCGTTTATATAATGGCGCAAAGTCGGGAGACTTTGCGTAGCTTGGGTTTATAAGCAGTTAATCCTCTGCTTTATATTTGTTAATAAACAATTGGTCGCCATTTGTTGTCTGATGTTCAATCATGAGATTATTTTCCAGAAGCAAAATCAATGAACCATCGTAATATTCTTCAGAGTCCCTTTGAATAACTTTGGTTACTTTTTTTCCAATAACATTAAAATTATTTTGAACTTCCCAAGCTGATTTCTCATATGAAGTCAATTTGTCTTTTTTTGTCCAATCCAAAATCTCGTGAGCTCCTAATTCAAAAAGGTCTGAACCGTCAATCTCTATCACTATATCAAAATAAGAAGCAGGTCCAGGAATACCTTCTTGAACAAGTGAAGGTTTTGTCTCGAAAATGTTTGTTAAAGTTCGTCCTATTAGCTCTTGTGGGTTCATTTGTTTAATTTCTTATAACTTGTATATATGCGCTATCGGGTTTTATTTTGATTCTTCTTTTTCAAAATTCAAACCTGCTTTAAAAACTTCTCCAGTATCTATTACCCGTTTAGTAAAATAAAGTTCACTAATTTCTGGTTTTATTTTTGAATATTTTACTCTGTAAAATTTATTAATAGGGCAGCTGATTTTAGGATCAATCACTACACAGTTAACAAACTTTACATTGTTTACATAATACTTGTATTTAATACAATTTTTCTGTCCATCGGCAAAATTATATTTTATTGTTTTGCCAACAGTATATCCATATTCACTACTGAGGTAATTTTCATGTTTTGAACTACTATATATTGAATATAAAATTACAATAGCACAAATTATAAACATAAAATTCTGTTCTCTAATTGTTGCTTTTATTTTATCCAATTTTATTTTTAATTTAGTTTAACGTCCTTGATAACGTTTATGCAATGACGCAAAGTCATAAGACTTCACGCAAAAGGTAAATATAAAAAAAAATCCTCAAAATTACTTGAGGATTTTAAACAAGAGAACAGAAATCACAAACGTAATTTCTGTTCTTATCAACAACTAACTCAAATTAAATCAATTATTCACACCATACTACTAGGGTAACTTCTATAGTATTGTCTTCGTTTAACAAACTGTCCGATAGAGTAACTGTTGCTGAACTTGTTCCACAAAAATAATCTTGAAAAGAACCAAAAATATAAGTTCCTGGCGCTAAATTGTAAAAGCAATTTCCATAGCCATAATCTTGATCACTTGGATTACCTGTATAAAAATATTCTCCTGTGGCTTCATTTTGAGCATAAAATCCAGCGTTGTAAGTAGATGGATTTCCATTATTATCAACTATATTGATGCACACATTATAGGTTTTGATTTGGCTAATGATGGCGTTTACATCCGTAATAATTTTGTTAGCTTTATTAAATTGTCTTGTTAAAGAACTTCTCAAAGGAGCAACTAAATTAAGTGCAAGAGTAGTATTATTACTAGTTACAGCCGCAATCATTTGATTGGTTAAATTGAAAGTAACAAAATCATTCTCATCAATAATTTGGTCGGCAGTAGTTAAAACCACTGTGGCATCAAATTGAATAGCCGATGCTGCACTTGCAGTGTTTACATAAGTAATAACATCATTTGCATTGGCATCTCTATTATTGTAAGCAGCGTTCATGTTGTTAGAGAACGAAGTTACATTTGGATTTCCTAAAACAGTTAATTGTTTGACCAATAGGTTAATCGCTTTTCTAGAGTTGGTTACTTGCACTTTAATGTCTTCCGCAACAACTTTAGCCTCATTTAAATTTTGTTCTGCTACTGATTGAGCAAAAGTTTGTCCGAAGACCAAAAACGTTAGTGATAACGCATAAAAGATAATTTTTTTCATGATGAATAAGGTTTTGATTATACTGTGTCAAAGTTAGCATGACTTTCTAATTTTATATCCTTTTTTAAATTATCTAATGGTTAAAAATCAATGAGTTAAAGGTGTAATTGTTGTTGTTTTATAAATAGTAAAATGATGTAATTTTAATGTAGAAGAGGTAGTTTTGAGGTTTTGTATAGCATGCGCTATTGCTTTACATATAAAAACCCTGTCGTTGGTAGTGACAGGGTTTTTTAGTTTTGTGTTTTTGGGTTTTGTTTTTGGTGATGGATTGTGAATTTGTGCTATTGGGTATAATCCCCAACGTTTAGGCATTTTTAATTAACTATAAGCATATTCATAGTCAACTACCAATTCGTTTTTCACATGCCATATACCTGAAGTTTTCCAAGCAATTCGACCAGCTTCTTCTCTTTGATACCAAGAGTCAACTGTTCCAGTTAAAGTAACTGTTGTTCCAGATACTGATACGTTAATATCACTATCATCAACTGACCAGCTTCTGCGAATTGCATCTTCAACATCTTTCTTTTCAATCGCATCTTGACTTTCCGATTTGATTTTGATATTGTTGGTTACACCCTTAACACCCATCAAGTAATTAACTGCACTTTTTGCAGCTTCTTTTTGATAGTTCCAAGGTAGTTCACCTTCCAAAGTAACCCAGCCGTCTTCCACTTTTACAGTAATCTTGTCATTAGGAACTGCCCAGTTATTTTTTAAACCAGTCAAAACTTCGTTTGCAATTTCTGCATTTGTTTTTGTCCATGTGTTCGGAAATTTCACTTCAATTTTTTCAACCAAGGCTTTCACTCCGATAACTTTTTTGGCTGCATTTTCTGCTTCCAATTTTTTTGCATAGCTGTCTACCACACCTGTCAAAGAAACAACTCCGTCTTTTGCTGTAACTCCAATTTCTGCAGCATTTAATAACGGTTCCCATTTGATGGCGTTCTGAACGTCTGTCTGTAATTCTGAATTGTTTTTCATTCTGAATTTTTTTTACATTGTGAATGAATTTTCACAACAGCACAAAGGTTAAGTTTATTGTTACCTAGAATGATACACAATTAAAAATAAGAGTTATATCATTCTCACATCAAGCAAGACTGAGATATATAAAAACCCTGTCGCTGGTAATGACAGGGTTTTTTAGTATTGTGTTATTCACTTTTGTTTCCTGTCACGTATTGCAAATCCTCACTATTTAGGCATAAAAACCAAAAAACTTAGGTATAAGAACCAAGTAACATAGGTATAAAAACCAAGTAAATTATGTAAAAGAACCAATAAAGTTGGTTAAAATAACTAACATAGTTGGTTAAAAGAACCAACTGACTTAGGTATAAGAACCAAGTAAATTAGTTATAAGAACCAATAAAGTTGGTTAAAAGAACCAACTAACTTAGGTATAAGAACCAACTAAGTTGGTTAAAACAACCAACTAATTATACTATTTGTGCTAACTGACGATAATTTGAGCGTCAATGTGCTTGAAAATATAAATAGGACAGTAGGAAAGTGTGCTACTTTTTTGCGGACAATAAAAAACCCAATAACGAAAGTTATTGGGTTGTGGATACGGATTGTAAATTTGCGCTATTGAGATTTTGTTTGCGGGCACGGATTGCAAATCCGCGCTATCGGGTTGTATCTTCTTATTTTTTAGAATTTAAGATTTGAGCTTGTTCAAGGTTTGAATAATGTAAAATATGTGATTTAAATAAGGTTTTATTTGATATAGCTTGAGATATACCAGCTAAAAACATTTGAATATGGTCAAATTTATTTAATTTATTTATTCCTTCAAAATATGGTGTAGATGCATATTTATTTAGTCCAAAAGTTAAATACGAATATTCAAATGTTGCTCCAGAATTTATGTTTACATTTTTATTTATAAACTCTGTTCTTTCTGGTTCTTGTAAATTTTTAAAGCCAAAACTATAAGCAAAATAACCTTGCTCAATTGAAAGAATAAAGTTGTGCCAATATTTACGATCAATACCTTCATAAATTTTTTCAAAATTTATATTGTTAAGTTCAAAAGAAGCTTCTTTAAAAACTAAAAAAGATACAGGTAAATCATATTCCGTACATTTAGGGTTATGTTGTTTTTTAACAACACCATCAATATCATCCGATAATTTTTTATTTTCAGCTAAAGTTCTCAAAGCTTTTGAAAAATTTGTATGATCAAGTTTTGATTTTACTTCACCAATAGCAACAACACTTTCAATAGTAAAGAAATTAATAAAATTGTCATCTAATATTGGTAAATCCTCGTTATCATAAATGATAATATCACATTGTTTGCTAACACCTTCTTTAGAAGTAATTATAAATCCATCGGAAACTTTATATTGAGTCAACATTTTTAATAATTCCTTAATTGAATTTTCCCTATATCTCCCAAATTCTCCAGGATGAATTAATTTTTGAGTTTCGTTATAAAATAATGATTTGCTATCGTCAACAAATGTTGAAACAAAGTTTTCAATTTTGCGTGTTAAAATAGTATCAAAAATTTTGTTGCCCATATTTTATAGGTTAGAGTGTTGGATAAAATTAAATTTGAGCTATTGATGTATCAATTAAATGCTTAACATTTATTAAAAAGAATATTGTACAAAACAATATAATGTTAATACAGATCCAATTAAGCCACCTACAACTAGTCCTTTGTTAACTTTCATTTCAATTCCTGTCACTCCAAATTTATTATTTCCGCTTCCATCTTGTACACCACTGTTGTAAAGTGCTCGAGTGTTAATTAATATGTATGGAATTAAAATCAATATAATTGGTAATAAATCATATTTGTTTTCTGAATTTTTTTCCAATAAAACTTTTGAAACTAAAAAAACTACTGTAAATGGAATTATTAAACCTGCTATAAATCCACCAATTTTTGATTTATTAGAGTTAAATATAGCACCTATTATTCCTCCAATAATTACTGAAATTATCCAACTAGAAAAAAATATTAATATGTATTTTAAGTAAATCATTTTATTTTAATTTATTATCTCAAGTTTTTGAATGTAGCTACAAAATCACTGCTAACTTATAAATTTGGTTAAAATATATAATCAATGCAGATAATTTAGTTATACAAGTATTTTACTTTACAATGCTACCAAATATATAAAATTATTTTAATCATTAATTAATCCCTTTTTAAATTCAAATCAAATAAAGTGTTTTTATAAAAAAATGTACCACGGAGCATTTCCACGAAGATTTTACTTCGCATGCAATGTTCGTAATAACGCTTTCACTTCTGTAGCTTTACGATAGTATTATGATAATCTATGAGGTAATAATACTGTAAATCAGTCAGTTAAAAAATTGTTAAAACGGTCAAAAATTCAGTTTTTGGGTATTGATTTGGGTGAAAATAAGTCAAAATGTCTTTGTTTTTGGATTGGTATGTAATTTGTTTTTTGGAGAAGCATAACTAATACATGTTTAATTTAAAATATACAATTATGAACTTAATTAAAAGAAACACAGTACCCTTTCCATCACTTATTGATGAATTATTAAAACCAGATTGGTTGGGAGGAATTCAAAATTTTAGCACCAATGTGCCTGCGGTAAATATTAAAGAAACCGACACAAGTTTTGGCATAGAATTGGCTGCTCCAGGAAAGAAAAAAGAAGATTTCAACATCGAAATTGATCACAATGTATTGACTATTTTCTCTGAAAATAAATCAGAGAGCGAAGAGACAGAAGGAAAATATACTAGAAGAGAATTTAGTTATTCGTCTTTTAGAAGAGCGTTCACCTTACCAGAAAGTGTAAATACGGAAAACATCAATGCTACTTATGAAAATGGTGTTTTACACGTAGCACTTCCAAAGCGAGAAGAAGCGTTGCCAAAACCAAAACGATTAATTGAAATTGGGTAAATAGTTAGGTTAGATTGAAAAAAGCGTTCAGGGATGAACGCTTTTTTTATGGGTATAAATTATATGTTTTGGATGGATATCCTTCTTTTTTCTTTGAGTGCTTTGAAATGTGAAGGTGTTAGTCCCGTTGATTTTTTGAATTGTGCCGATAGGTGCGCAACGCTGCTGTAGTGAAGCTTATCGGCAATTTCAGAAAAAGTATGGTCGCCAAAAATAATGAGTTCTTTTACGCGCTCAATTTTTAATGCAATGATGTATTGCTCAATAGTAGTCGCTTCTACTTCTGAGAAGAAATTAGCAAGATAGGTGTAGCTGTTACCCATTTGTTCAGAAAGTAGCACCGAGAATTTTACGTTTGGTTTTTCCTCTGAGTTATAGACATAATCCACCATGATTTGTCTAATTTTTTCAATGAGTACGCCTTGTTTTTTTTCTAGAAGTTCTAATCCTACTTTTTTGATGATGGTGTTAAGTTTTCTTTTCTCGTCGTCGGTCATTTCTTGCTTGGTTTCTACTTCGCCCATGTCAATTTTTACGGTACTAATTTCTAACTCTTCTAGAGCTTCTTTAACAAAGACTTTACAGCTTTCGCAAGCCATGTTTTTAATATAAATTTTCATAAATGATGTTTTAATGTATTGGAATAGGGTATAGTTGCTCAACAATTGAGCAATGATTTTTTTGATTGATTGACTTTGGGTATTACTTCTCTTGGGAGTTTTTTGAGAAAAGCTTGGGTTGGGTATATCGTCTTTTGGGTATAAACAACTGATTTTAGTTTTTTGGCTAGAGTTGTTTTATTGCTGACGTACTCAAATATAGTGAAAACTAACCAGTAAAGTGGTGTTTATGTCGAAAAGATGGTTTTGAGTTGGCTAGAAAGTAGTTATCAAGTATAAAAAAACTCCTCAAAAAGGGTTTTTCTTTGAGGAGTTTTTTATGAGATTGTATTATTATCGACTTAATTTTTCTTCTATTTTTTTCAATCGTTCTTCTAAGTTTTCATTTTGGGTTTTTAGTTTGTTGTTTTCTTCTTTTAGTTCTTGAATGGCTTTTACCATTGGTGCTATTAGATCGTTATAGCGAACGCTGAGCATTCCTTGATCGTCTTTAGTAATAATTCCGTTGTTGGTTGCGCCAGCTTCATTTAAAGTTTTGTCCAATTCTTGAGCAATGAAACCGTATTCTGTTTTTTGGGTTTCGTCGTTTTTTCGAGTGTAAAAAACAGGGTTTAGTTTGTTGATAAAATCCAATCCTAAATTTGATGGTTTGATATTGTCTTTCCATCTACTATCGGATGTTACAGACCACGCCACTTGAACTCCGGCATAAGCAATATTTACATTTCCCATTCGGATTTGATTGTTGTTAGCTGCAACGGGTACTGTTGCACCTGTACCAATACCAATATTGTTTCCGCCAGTGGTTACGTTTGATAGTGCATTCCAACCGACTGCTACATTTTGATCGGCAGCAGTTAAAGAAGATAAAGCATCTACCCCAATAGCAACGTTGTATAGTCCAACAGAAGGTTGTAAAGCTCCAATTCCAAAAGCAAGATTGGTTTGACCTAAATAACCGATATTAGTACCGTTTCTTCTAAAACTAACGTCGACATTATTAGTCGAACCAATAAAATGAGTTCCAGCGGTGATGCTGTTTCCTGTTAATGACCATACAGCCGATCCTAAGACAGTGCTTGGATTTTGCCAAGAAAGATTTCCAGAGCCATCGGTTTGCATGATTTGACCGTTGGTTCCGCGAGCCATCGGGAAAACGTAGTCGTCAATACCTAAATTGACGTTTGAGCCAATGGCTACTTTACCATTAAAATAACCAGCATAATTATTTCCTGATTTTAATACTTGAGCAAAAACACCAAAATGTTGTCCTCCAGCTGTAGGACTGATATTTGAAAAAACTCCATATTTTGCTCCATTACCACTACCGTTAAGTATATTACTAGTACCACAATGAACACCATTACCTGAGTTTGTTATTACAGTTGAAACTCCACTTGCTCTAAAACTTGTATTTCCATCTATATAATTATCATTTCCAGTAACAAGAGCATCTCCATTGGCTGTCAAGTTATTTTTTAAACCAATAATAACACTGGTTGAGGAAGCATTTATTAAATTTTCTACACCATAAATATTATCTGGTGTACTTATGTTTGTAGATAATTGATTTCGCATACCAATTTTTCCTCCTGTTTTTCTACCGCCAATGATATTCTGTACGCCAAAACTTCCTCCAGAGCCACCATCAGGTGAATTTATTTCAGTAAAAACTCCAGTTGCTTCAAGAGTACTGTTATTAGTCATTCTATTCTCAATACCGTGTGTTGTTCCTGTTGAACCTAGCGGATTTGTAATTTGATTGTAGACGCCTAAAGTTAAATCGCTTCCTGTATGCGTCAGAGTGTTGCTTAAACCATATAAAAAACTATTACCAGATGCTTGAAAGTTGTTTTCAAAACCAATTTTAGAACCTAAAATTCCAGAAGCAGCAGTATTTCTAACACCAATTTTAAGTCCGTTTCCAGTTCCTAAAAATGAGTTTCTAATACCATAAGCTTGGTTGTTATTATTTATAGTCATGTTATTATCAAGGTTGGAACTAGTTCCTGCACCAGAGTTTTTAATCAAATTATTAGTTATTCCAATGTTTTCGTCGATGGTTTGAACATTGAGTTTACTGGTTGGTATTTCTGTTCCTATACCAACATAGCCGCCATTTTCGGGTACAATTACAGCATAATTATTAGATGCTTGAGTAGCTCTAAAATAAGCAGCTACATTTGTGGCTGTATTTATACCATTAGCATGAAATTCAGCATTACGATAAATTTCATTTGTTCCTCCATTTGTTGACGTTGTACTTACAACAAAAGTAGGAGACACATAACTACCACCAAATATTGAACCTGACGAGTTTGTCTTTTTAATCCAACCTGTTATATAGGGTGAATTATCTTCAATTTCAAATTTTGCATTTGGATTATTTACACCAATGCCTATATTTCCAAAAGCAGTCATCTTGAGTAACGGTCTATTATCTGTTCCAAAAAGAAGATCTTCGTAGTCTGAAGTACCAATAAAATTCTCTGTTGCTGAAAAATTGCTTCCAAATAAAGTGGTCGGATTTGTTCCAGCATTACCTGTTAATGACCAATTATTTACTGTATTTCCAGAAATAGCTGTCCATTGTGAACCATTCCAATAGTAAAATCCCGCTACTACATTATTAGGTACTGTTCCAGCCGCAGCGATATTATAAACTAATGTTGAGGTTTCTAATGGACCAGCATTGGGGTTGACTACTGTTGTTGCATCTAGTGTAGAAGTTAGTTGAACACGAGGAATTAACATTCCGTTATTGGTAGATTCTACATCTAAAGCGGCTTTTGGTGTTGTGGTACCTATACCAACTTGAGCTAAAGATAGAAAGGGAAATACAAGAAGTAGCGTTAGAATTTTTTTCATGTTTATTTCTTTTTAAAAGTAGTTTTAACGATTAGTTTATTTTTGTTAATGACTCTCAATTCGTAGTCGCCTTTTTCAAGATGATTTACATTGATGTATATTTTCTTGTCAAGAAACTGATTGATATTTGCTTCATATTTTGCGTTTTCTTTCTTTGACATGTAACCTTTGTTTTTCGTTAATGTAAAACTAGGATAAGCACAAAAAAATCCCTGTGACTATTGTAACAGGGATTATGATATATGTAACATGGTGTTACAAGTCAATAAAATAAAGGGTTAAGCGAGAAGTTTTAGTTTCTCTCTATGTATTCTGTTGGGGTACAATGATACATTTCTTTGAAACATTTTGAAAAATAAGACACATCATTAAACCCAACCGAGTAAGCAATTTCAGAAATAGTACCGTTGCCTTGTTTAAGTAATTCGGTGCTAACTTTTAATCGTTCGTTTCTTAAAAACTCCGTTGCAGAAACTCCCAATAGTGATTTTAGTTTTCGGTGCAATTGCATTCTACTCATGCCAATTTCTGTAGCAAAATCTTCAGATGAAAACTCGGAGTTCGACAATTGTTTTTCGAGAACTGTTTGTAGTTTTTCAATAAATTTTTCATCTACCGAATTGATAACAATATCCACAGGTCGTAAAACCAATTCTTGGCTATATCGTTTGTGAAGTTTTTTGCGTTCTTCTATTAGTTGTACTACTGTTGCTTTTACAATGTCGTTATTAAATGGTTTGGTTAAGAAAGCATCGGCGGTGCTTTTTAATCCTTCAAGATGTGCTTCGTCTGAAGTTTTTGCGGTGAGTAAAATGACTGGAATAAAGGATGTTAGTTCGTTGTTTTTAATTTTTTTGGTAAATTCAAATCCATCCATTTTGGGCATCATTACATCACTGATAATGCAATCTGGAATTTCTTTTTGGGCTAATTTCAAAGCAATTTCGCCATCAGCCGCTTCCAGAATTTTATAGTTGTTTTTAAAAATGTCTTTCAGCACAGAACGAATTTCAGTATTGTCATCAACCAATAATAGTATTGGAAGTTCGCTATCGTTATCAATAGAATTGGGAACGATTTGTTCGTCAGGTTTAGATGAAATTACGATTGCATTTTCATTTGAAATGGATAATGGTAATTGTACAATAAACGATAATTTACCGTTTTCTAAAGTTGTTTCAATTGTTCCTTTATATAAGTCAATCAATTCTTTCACTAGTGCCAAACCAATTCCAACACCTTGATTGGTTTCATTTTTTTGATAAAATCGCTCAAAAAGTTTTGGTAAATCTTCTTTTTTGACATCACTTCCAGTGTTTGAAATGATAAACTTAAAATTAGTTTCCGTTTCTGATGAAGTAAAAGTAATTGTTTCATTTTTATTTGAATATTTGAAGGCATTCGAAACTAAATTGGTTATGATTTTTTCAACTACATCTTTGTCAAATAAATGATTTGTGGTGTTTTTTTGGATATTTGAAATAAAATGAATTCCTTTTTCTTTGGCTTCAAATTCAAAAGGTTCTATGATAGAATTTAAAAATGAACCAACGTTTCCGTCTTTTAAAATAAGCTTCAAGTTACCACTGTCAATTTTGGATAGTTCAAGAAGTTGATCAACTAATTCTAACATTCTTGAAGAATTGGTATCGATTAACTGCAATTTGTTTTTTTGATTTTCATCTGATAGTTCACTTTGTAAACTTTGAACCGGACTTTTAATCAATGTCAACGGAGTTCTAAATTCGTGTGAGATATTGGCAAAAAAGCGTGATTTTAATTCGTTTAATTCTTTGAGTTTTTGTGCTGTTTTGATTTTATTTCGATAACTGTAGAACAAACTTCCACCAATTAAAACGAATAATCCGAGTAATCCAATGTAGATGTATTTTTGTTTTTGTGCTAATTCGTTTTGGGTTGAAAGCAGTTTGATTTGTTGTTCTTTTTTCTCGGTTTGGTATATAATGTCTTGCTCGTTAAGGTTCGCTAAGTTTGTTTTCTGGTTATATTTTTCTTGATAAAAGTCTTTTTCACTGATAGCTTTAATAGCGCTTTCATAGTTTTTAGTTTTTTTATAATAATTGATGTCTGTATTGTAAACATCCAAAAAATCTAAAGTAACTTCTTGTTTTGATAATAGTTTTTTAGCTAAATCAATGTCTTTTTTTGCGGCTGAAAAATTATTTTTCTTAAGATTAATTTTTGCATTATTGTTTAAAGAGTTTACTAAATAAATTGTGTCATTTTTTTTAGTGAATTGTTTAATAGCCATTTCAGTAAAAAGACTTGCGTTCTTTAAGTCGTTGATTTCTTGATAGTTTTGCCCTAAAAGAAGTGCGATGTCATATTTGAAAGAAACAGTGACGGCAGTATCTTTAGGGTTCAATATATTAGTTAGATAACTCAGTGATTTTTTATAATTTTTTCGCTTTAGTTCTATTTCACCTAGTCGAAAATTTGAGTTTACATAATTAACAATGTTTTTATTTTTTTTAATTAATTGGTCAGCTTGTTTTAGGTAATAATCGGCTTTTTTGTAATTTTTTAAATCAGTGTAAAATAATGCTATTTCTTGAAGATCATTGATTTTTATACTTATATCATCAGGTTCTTTGAAAACAAAATATTTTTGGGCTAATAAAAAGTTTTTAAGAGCTAAATTGTTGTATCCCATTTTTTTGTACAACTTTCCATAGAGATAATAAATACTATTGTAATAATCGGTGTAGTTTATTTTTTTTGTTAACTCGAAATATTTTTTTAGTTCCAAATCCGCTTCATTCATCTTATTTTTATTTATATAATGATTGATGAAATGCATCATAGCGATGGAGTAAAAGTTATAATCTTTAATGCGATAGGATCTTTCAGTACTTTTTTTAAAGAGATTTATAGTCTCATCTTCTTCATTTTTAGTTATATTGTTATGTTTTGCTTGTAAAAAATCGGCCATTGCTTCACATTTTTCACATGAATTATTTTGATTTTGTTTGTAAAGTATATTTATCTTTTTTTGAGCTTCCTCTAAATCGGTAACATATAAAATTTGAACTAGTTCTCTATAATTATCAACTTTAATCTGAGTGTCTTTTGTTGTAGAAATAATTTTATTTAAAGAATCAATTTCTTTTTCATATTGTCCAAAAGAAATCAATGTGAAAAATAAAAGTAGAAAGAATATCTTTTTCATAAAAAAAGTTTTGTTAAGTAAATCTATACAATTTTACCTAATAAAACTTAATGTAAATAGTAAATATGTAACATTTTGATGTTACATTGTCTTTTATTAAATCCTGTCTTGTAGCGCTTTAATCTCATCACGGAATTTTGCTGCTTGCATGAAGTCTAAATCTTTGGCTGCATTTTCCATCGCTTTTCTGGCATCGCGAATTTTCTTTTCGATTTCGGGTTTTGATAAGTATTCGCTTTCGGGTTCGGCGGCTTTTAAAACTTGGTTTTCATAATATTGCGTTGAAACTGAATTTCCAGCTAAAGCACTTCCCAAACTTTTATTTAATGCTTTTGGTTCCAATCCGTGTTTGGTATTGTAATTGATTTGTTTTTCACGACGGTAATTGGTTTCGTCAATTGTTTTTTGCATAGAAGCTGTGATTTTATCACCATACATAATAGCTTTTCCGTTTACGTTTCTAGCGGCACGACCAACAGTTTGCGTCAATGAACGATGACTTCGTAAAAAACCTTCTTTGTCAGCATCAAGAATGGCAACCAATGAAACTTCGGGTAAATCCAAACCTTCACGAAGTAAGTTCACACCAATCAAAACATCAAACAAACCTTTACGCAAATCTTGCATGATTTCTACACGTTCTAGAGTATCAACATCAGAGTGAATATAACGGCAACGAATGGAAACTTTCGTCAAATATTTGGTCAGTTCTTCTGCCATTCTTTTGGTTAAAGTAGTGACCAAAACACGTTCGTCCACTTCACAACGTTGTTGAATTTCTTCAATTAAATCGTCAATTTGGTTCAAACTCGGTCGAACTTCTATAATTGGATCCAGCAATCCTGTTGGACGAATGACTTGCTCAACATAAATTCCTTCTGATTTTTGCAATTCATAATCGGCAGGTGTAGCCGAAACATAAATGACTTGATTTTGCATACTTTCGAATTCTTCAAATTTCAACGGACGATTGTCCATCGCTGCAGGAAGTCGGAAACCATATTCCACCAAATTCTCTTTTCGACTTCTATCGCCGCCATACATGGCATGAACTTGGGAAATGGTAACGTGACTTTCATCCACTACCATCAAGAAATCATCTGGAAAATAATCGAGTAAACAGAAAGGTCGTGTTCCCGGCAAACGTCGGTCTAGGTAACGAGAATAATTCTCAATTCCTGAGCAATAACCAAGTTCGCGTATCATTTCTAAATCGAAATTGGTGCGTTCTTCCAATCGTTTTGCTTCTAAATGTTTCCCGATTTCCTTAAAATAATCGACTTGTTTTACCAAATCTTGTTGAATGTCCCAAATGGCAGCTTGCAATACATCGGGTGAAGTCACAAACATATTCGCCGGATAAATAGTCAGTTTTTCGTATTTTTCTAAAACTTTCGAACTTCTTGCATCAAAGGCTTCAATATCTTCAATTTCATCACCAAAAAAGTGAATTCGGAACGGTTCATCGCCATAACTTGGAAATATATCAACGGTATCGCCCTTAATTCTGAATGTTCCTGGAGTGAATTCGACTTCGGTTCGTGAATATAAACTTTGAACCAATCGATGTAATAATTTGGTTCTAGAAATTACTTGATTTTTCTCAACTGAAACTACATTTTTCTGAAATTCAACCGGATTTCCAATACCATAAAGACAAGAAACAGAGGAAATTACAATGATGTCACGACGACCGGAAAGTAGGGCAGAAGTTGTGCTTAAACGCAGTTTTTCTAGTTCTTCATTGATGGATAAATCTTTCTCAATATACGTTCCAGTTACCGGAATAAACGCTTCTGGTTGATAATAATCATAGTAAGAAACGAAATATTGCACCGAATTATTTGGAAAAAATTGCTTGAATTCGGAGTATAATTGAGCAGCTAATGTTTTGTTGTGTGCCAAAACTAGCGTTGGTTTTTCTACATTCTGAATTACATTGGCAACGGTAAATGTCTTTCCTGAACCAGTAACTCCTAATAAAGTTTGGTATTTTTCGCCATTGATAATTCCGTTTGAAAGTTTTTCAATGGCTTGTGGCTGATCGCCTGTGGGTTTATAATCGGATGCGACTTGGAATTTCATGTATTGATTTTGACTAAATATCAACTTAAATAAAGTTGATTATCGATAAAATTTCGGATTTCTACTAGTGTGTCTTACTCTAAGAATATAGATTTTGTCAAAATCTATTTTATATGAAATTCGATAATTAAATTTTTCAAAAGCACGATAATTTTCATCAATTGGAATTCGCATTTCATCTATTTCATAAATTTCACAATTTCTTTTAAGAATTTCTACAGAAGTTGCTAATGTGTCAATTACTTTGTCTGCGATTTCAAAGTTCTTTGTTTCCTCCAATAAATAAAAATAAATATCTTCTAATTGATTTTGAGAAGTTTGTGTCCAAATTATCTCTTTTTCCATTGAGCTATTTTTTCTAAAAATTGGTTATGTGTTGCTACATTTTCATGTGCAATATCATCTTCAGATTTTTTTAAATCTAAATTATAATCCTCAACACTTTCAGATTTACTATCCAAAATTGTGTTTATAGCAGCCAAAAATGCTTCGTCGTTAATTTCTGATATCTTAGAAATTACCAAGTTTTTTAGTTCAATTGTACTCATGATGAATATAGTTTATACAAATTTAATAAAAAAAGCATCAATCAATGTTAAACTTCCAGTCTTTCTGTTGTTTTTCGCTTAAGAAAGTCCATGCTACAAAACGGCTTATTTTTTGACCTTGAGCCATTTCTATTGTTTTAATTTCAACTGCTCCAACTTTGTTCAACGTTTTGTAAATGCTTCTTAAATTGTCTTTTTTGGAAACTAAAGTGGTAAACCAAAACACTTGCAACGGATATTTTACGCTTTCGTAAATCATTTGAGTTATGAAACCAATTTCGCCACCAGTACACCAAAGTTCGGCGTTTTGACCGCCAAAATTTAAGATAGGTTTGCTTGTCTTCGTATCTTCCAAATTATTTACTTTTCTCAAAGCGGCCTTAGTTGCTTCGTCTTGCGATGAGTGAAATGGTGGATTGCAAATAGTAAAAGCAAATTTATCTTCGGGTAAAATAATATTTTTGAAAATAAATCTTGGTTCCACTTGCAATTGCAAGCTAATGACTTCAATCAAATGCGGATTTTTAGCAATGATTTTTTTGCAATTTTGAAGTGCATTTTCATCAATGTCAGTTCCAACAAAACTCCATTGGTATTCGTGATTTCCTATAATCGGATAGACACAATTGGCACCAATTCCGACATCTAGACCGATTACATTTTCACCTTCGGGGATAATGTCATTGTTTGATTTGGCTAATAAATCAGCTAAATAATGAATATAATCAGCTCTTCCAGGAATTGGCGGACACAAATAATTTTTAGGAATATCCCAATATTGTACTCCATAATCTGAGATTAAAATAGCTTTGTTTAAAGCTTTTACGGCTTCAGGATTGGCAAAATCAATAGTTTGCTTCGCCTGTTTGCTTTTGCTCGTGTCAACATCAAATTCATTGACGAAAATATAATTTTTTAAAATAGGATAATTGTAAATTAATTTTTCAAAATCGTATCTAAATCTATGAGGATTTCTAGGATGTAGTGTTGTTTTTTCGGGAATTATTTTGTTCTTCATTTTGTCATTTCTCAATACCAAATATAAGTAATTAGTATGGGTTGGACAACAGTAAAATTCATAGCCTTTTATCTTAATAAAATAAAAAAACCATCCAGATTTATCTATTTCTCGATGGTTTATTATTGGTGATTTTATCGGTTTAAATTCTATTTGAATTGTAGCGCCAAGGTGATAATATGCGAGTCCAATCCATCAGTTCTGGTGTAATATCCATATCGAATATCGAAACTGTGAATTCGTTTGATATTAAAAATTCCCTTATTACTATCCACAACATGGTAACCTAGACCAATCATATTACTGGAGAATTTTGATAAATCATAATCGCTTGTGTAATATTCATTGGTGAGTTCGTGTTGATTTTTGGAATCAAAATACTTGGCTTGACTTTGCTGATAAAATCGATATGGAATTGATAAAGAGGAGAATTCGGTTAACTTATAACTTGGTTCAAAACTAAAAGTATGTGAATTGATATTCCAATTATCGTAGTAATATCTATAAAAAGTTCTAAGCACAATTTTATCATTTAGGAAATAATTTCCTCGAATTCCAATTGGGATTTTGAAACGTGTATTTGGCAATTTTTCTGAACGTACCGAAAGGTCTTCAAAATAGACACGATTAAATTTAGTAGCCAAAAGTCCTTCTTGATAACCAATATCAGCAAGTAATGCAATTTGGAAATTTTTATTGATTACTTGTGACAATGATAGTCCAAGATTATAGGAATTCCTCGGTTTTGAATCGTTGTGCCTTGCATCATTATCGGATGGATTATTCCGCAGTTCAATTGGTAAAATTACTTTCCAAGTATCAAAAAAAGCCATTCCTTTAACGGAGAATTCGCGATTGTTGTCTTTGGAAGTTTTTGCAAAACCAACATTGGCACCAATTGAAAAATAATCATATTCGGCAGAAAATGAAACTCCAGCATTATAAACTGTTTTCTTTTCTTCGTTTGCATAACTGTAATTTGCCGAAGGATAAATTCGGATATCTTGATATGAAGCCGAAGTAACTGTGCTTGGGTCTATCTTGTCAGAAGAAGCAGAAGAATAACTGTCTATACCAACATTAACACCTAAAGTATGGACATTATTTTTTTTATCTTTTTTCGATAAAATAACTTCAAAATTAGTAGCGATATCCGTTAATTTTTCAGTTCCTTCACCACCAGTTACAGCAGAATTATTTCCGTCTTGGGTATAATAACTTGTGATGAAATTGATTTCTTCTATTTTTAGCTTTTGTTTTTTGTAATTGCTAGAAATACTGTCATTTTGCGCTTTACCTTGATGTGCAAACAAAAAAGCCAAACATGCTGCTGTTATTAATCTTTTTTTCATTTTTAATTATAATTTAATTACAACCGCATCCACCGCCAGTTTTTCCACCGTTAGCACCTGAACTTGCTTCTCTGTAGAGTTGAAAAGTATTTTCAAATTTTTCGGTTTTTTTTGCGGTCAATGCCATTTCAGCATCATTAATTTTTGATTTTTGGTATTCTTTCACGGAGCTACAAGAGCAAAAGGCAACTAGCGAAAGAAAAGCAATAAAAGTCTTTTTCATTGGTTTGAGGTATTAGTTAATAGTAATATTTTTGGAGAAATAGGTTTTATCGTTATCGTCAATAATGATGCAACCAATCGTCTTCAATTGATTTATAAAATTTAATCCAACTTCAATTCCCATTACGGTCACAGGAGTTGCAAGTGCATCAGCTATCTCGGCATTGTCGGCAAGAATAGTAACGCTTTTTATACCCGAAATAGGATAACCTGTTTTTGGATCTATAGTATGCGAATAACGTTTGTTGTCAATCACAATAAATTTTTCATAGTTACCAGATGTTGCCACTGCTTTATTCGTAATTTTAAACGTAGAAAAAATGGATTTCTTCTGATTAGGATCGGCAACGCCGATAGTCCAAGCCTCGCCATTTTCTTGAAAACCCCAAGCGGATAAATCGCCTGATGCATTAACAATACCATTTAAAACATTGTTTTCAATGAGTTTTTTCTTTGCCATTTCTGCGGCATAACCTTTACCAATGCCACCAAAACCAATTCGCATTCCTTTATTCTTTAAAAAAACGGTTTTGTTATTTTCGTCTAAAAGAATGTTTTCATAATTGATTAATGCTACCGCCTTTTTAGCGGTTTCGGGTTCTGGAAGTGAAGTCATTTTCAAATCAAAATTCCAAAATCGTTTATCTAAACTTCCGTAACTGATGTCAAAAGCACCTTGCGTAATCTTAGAAATAAATTGACATCTTTTTATCAATTCAAAAACTTCATTATCCACTTCGATAGGCTTTATACCTGCATTTTCGTTTATTTTGTATGTGATGCTAGTATCTGAGAATGTGGTTAAAAGCGTTTCAATTCTTCTGATTTCTTCAATAGCAATTTCAAAGTTTTCTTCCGCACGATTTTCATTTTCATCAATCAAAGTGAATTCGAATTGATTACCCATTAATCGTATGTTTTTTTTGAATAACATCTCAGGAAAGTTCTATTGTAATTGAGCGATAAATTCTTCTAAAGTTTCCGATGGTGCTTTTTCCCATTTTTTTAAAATAGTACCGTTTTGGTCTAAAAGAAGTATTAATGGAAAAAGTCCTTTGGAATTGTATTTTTCAGCAAGCTGCTCGTTTTCGATAGTTTGCTCTTTTGATAATTGATTTTTTTTCAGTTTGGGAAAGTCAGCATTAAAAAGGATAAGGTTTTTTTGAGCAAATTCCTTAAAGACTTCCGTTTCGATGTAGTTTTTTTTGAACTTTACGCAAGGTGAACACCAATCGGAACCTGAAAAATAGAATAGTACTTTTTTGTTTTCTTCTTTGGCAATAGCAATTGATTTTTCAAGCGTGTTAACTTGTTGGCTGAAGGACATCTGTGTTAATAAAAACAGACATAAAAATAAATTGGTTTTCATCGGTTATGGAATTAAAGTAGAGTAAATGTATTCACATTAACCAACCGATGTTCAAAAATAGGCTTAACTTTCGATTAAGATTAAATCGCCTTTTTCAAATTCAATAGAAACAATTCCGTCATTGGCGACATGATTGCTACTTCCAGTTCTATATCCTAGTTTTAGATTTTCTTTTTGAAGTGGGTAAAAAAGATTTTCTGTAGTAATATTTTCAACTGTTCCAATTGGAATTAAGGAAAGTATGGTGTCTTTTGTGTACCATTTTTGATATTTTTTTGGCAATAAAAATGCTTTGGAATAATCATCCCAAAAAACAATTTTCAATTGATTTTGATAGTTAGCAGAAATGGTCAAATTATGAAGTGTATGATCAATTCTTCGTCCAGTTGCCCAAATCACATTTACAGCCTTGTGTCCTTTTTCGATTAAATAGTCGAAAGCTTTCTCCAAATCAGTTTTGTCTTGGTTTGGCGAATGAACGATTTCGAGAGGAAACTGTTTTTCCTTATAAATTTCGGGATTAAAATCGCCATCAAAATCACCTAACAACACATCAACTTTAATTCCCAAGTCGACTACTCGTTCCATTGCGCTATCAAGTACAATCACCATTGGTGACCATTCTAAAAGTTGTCCTAAAAGCTCGTTGCTACATTCGGCACCATTGGCAATGATTAATGCGGGTTCTTGGTCGTCGCGAACAATGTGGTGTGATGACATTTTTTAAATATTAGATTTTAAATATAACCTAAAATCTTTTCATTTTACTCAATAACATATTCTTTTACTTCGGTTTTACTTACACGGAAATAACCTAGAGCAAAGTTATTGAAATTGGTTTGGTTTACAATATTTCCTCTAATAGTTGATGTTGGTGTAGAAAATGGTCCAGCGCTATTAGTTCCTGTTTGTGCCAAAAGAATATTCATGTAGTTGTAATAGTTTAAAGTAACACCGTTTAAGGTGAATTTTATAGTATCGCCAGCTTTTAAATCTTCGCTGAAATACAAACCAAACATTTCATTATTTTCAAAGAATTTATCTTCAAGAACACCATATTCTGGAATTACTTTATAAGGATCATCAATTCGCAAGAAATAGTGATTCGTTTCATTTTCTAAATCATCAAAAAAGAATTTTACTTCGATGTCTTGTCCA
Source organism: Flavobacterium dankookense (assembly GCF_004362665.1). GTDB lineage: Bacteria > Bacteroidota > Bacteroidia > Flavobacteriales > Flavobacteriaceae > Flavobacterium > Flavobacterium dankookense. The sequence continues at coordinate 75,988 of NZ_SNXR01000019.1, forward strand.
AGAATTCCACCATCATCTTTTTGTTCAATTCTAGTAACGACAGGCGTATTTAAAAGTTTTTCGGTGGAAATATAGGTTTCACCTTCGTGAATAACTGTTAATGTATAGGTTTCGTTTACAACAGGAACAAAATCATAACATTTGTAAGTTCCAGCAGTTTCTTCTTCAACAAAGGTAAATACTTGCGATGAACTATTGGTTATAAAAACGATTGCTCCGCTAACTGGTGGAATAGTATTTGAAAAATAATCGGTTGTAGTAGAGAGTTTTATTCGTTGTTCATTTCCACTAGTTTCAGCATACCAATTGATGGAAGCTTCGATGACCAATCGTGGTTCGCCATTTTCTAAATTAACATCAATTACTTCCTCACACGAAGTGAAAGCAATCAAAATTAAAAGGAAACTTATATAGGATAACTTTTTCATAGCTTAAAATTTGATATTATAGGTTGCACTTGGTACAAATCCAAAAATTGATAATCGAATGGCTTCGTTTGAAGCGGTTTCTTGATTTTGTCTGAACGTAATCGATGCAGCATTCATGCGGTTGTAGATGTTATAAATTCCAAAAACCCATTCTGCTTGCCATTTTCTGCCTTTATTTTTTCTTGGAGTTAAGGTTGCCGAAACATCCAATCGATGATATGAGGGTAAGTTGTTTTCGTTTCTCGAACTGAAATTCGGAACCGTAATTCCTTCGTATTCATATTGTCCATCTGGGAACGTTACTGGTTGTCCTGTTTGAAAAATGAAATTAGCACCAAATCGCCATTTTTCATTCAATTTATAATTTCCAACTAATGATAAATTGTGGGTTTTATCAAAACCTGTTTTATACCAATCGCCGTTATTAATTCCAGTTTCGACTGGCGTTCTGCCTTCAACTTGTTGTTCGGTTCTGGAGAGTGTATAAGAAAGCCAACCTTTAAATTGACCAGTATTTTTTCGGAACAAAACTTCTAAACCATACGCTCGTGCATTTCCATTTAAAACCACTCTTTCGATTGCTTCGTTCGCAATTAAATTTGCACCATCAATGTAATCTACACGGTTTTTGATGGTTTTATAAAACGTTTCGGTTTCCAGTGAATATTCATCGTCTTTGAAATTTTGGAAATAACCAACGGCAACTTGGTCGAGTAGTTGTGGTTTTAAATATTGATCGCTTGGCGCCCAAACATCCAAAGGAGTTGGTGATTGCGTATTAGAAATTAAATGCAAATATTGTGTCATTCTGTTGTAACTTGCTTTGATAGATTGATCGTCATTTAAAGCATAAGAAACAGAAAAACGTGGTTCTAGATTGTCAAACTTAGCAATGGTTTGATTTTTCCCATAACTCACAGTTCCTATTGGTTCAGCACTTTCATAGATTTGGAAATTTTGGTTGAACGTTACAGGTTGATTATTAGCGTATGTATTCAATGTTTGCTGACCTAATCGAAGAAATGAACTTCCGCGAAGTCCATAGGATAAGGTTAAATTTTTAGTAATTTGATGTTCCGCATCGATGTAAATCGAATTTTCTAAAGCATATTTTTTGTCAAGTTGGTCAGCATTAATTCCAGAATCGGGACGTGTTGGTTCAATTTTCCCTGGATTGAAATCATAATAATTCGATTGAATTCCATAGGTTAATTTGAATTTGTCAGAAATATAATGTTTGAAATCATATTTGATGTTGTAGTTTTTGATACCGCTATCCCAATTGAAACCGATGATGTCTAATTTTAATCCATAATAATAATCAGAATAAATCATGGATAAATTGGAAAATAATTTATCCGAAAATAAATGGTTCCAACGGAAATTTAACACCGAATTTCCATACGTATTAACAAAACTATCATTCAACTGAAAAACATCTCTTCCAAAATAACCCGAAAGATAAATGTTGTTTTTTTCGTTTAACGAATAACTCAATTTGGTATTCAAATCATAGAAATATGCCGAATTTGGATTGTCAATTAATTTTAGAAAAAGATGTGCATACGATGCTCTTCCGGCAACAACAAAAGAACCTTTGTCTTTTACAATTGGACCTTCGGCAAGAATTCTACTGGAAATTAAACCAATTCCACCATTCATATGAAAATCGTTTTTGTTTCCTTCTTTTTGATAAATATCCAAAATAGAAGACAATCTTCCACCATAACGAGCTGGAATTCCGCCTTTATATAATTTTAAATCTTTGATAGCATCTGGGTTAAAAACCGAAAATAATCCAAATAGGTGAGAAGAATTATAAATCGTAGCTTCGTCTAGTAAAACCAAATTTTGATCCGCGCCACCGCCACGAACGTTAAAACCCGATTGTCCTTCGCCAGCATTGGTAACTCCAGGTAAAGTTAAAATGGATTTAATAATATCAACTTCTCCAAAAATAACAGGCATTTCTTTGATTTCCTGAATGGTCAGTTTGTTGACACTCATTTCCGGTTTTCTGATGTCGATGCGTTTTTTATTGTCAACAATAATTACTTCGTTAAGGACTTGGCTACTTTCTGAAAGTAAAAAGTTTTTTTTGGTATTTTGATTTAGACTAATTTTTTCTTCAACAGTTTGATAACCAACATAACTTGTTGAAATTGTATAATCGCCTTTTGGCAATGTGATGGAGTAAAATCCATACTCGTTTGTGACTATACCTGTTTTAGTTTCTTGAATATAAACGGAAACGCCAATGAGTGTTTCTTTATTTCTACTATCAGAAACTACGCCGCTAATAGTAAATTTTTCTTGTGAAATTGCTTGAAGTGTAGCAAAAAAGATAAAAAAAATGGCTAAAATATTTTTTGGCATAAATTTGGATGTTAGTTTAGCAAAATTCAACATTAATCGGTTTAGTTAATCATAATCATTTGTTAAGATTTGGTTAATTAAAAATACTAGTTTTCTTTTAATTAGATACTTTTACCATAAATTTTTTACTATGATGAAAGCAGGTTTTGCACTAATGTTTACATTATTTTTTTGCTTCAATGGTTTTTCACAGTTTGAAATGCCAAAGAAGACATTAAAAATTGCGCCTATTTCAAATCCGAGTGGGCAAGTTTCTCCCACATCATCACGAGCAATAACTTATCCAAGCATTTTTGATAAAAAAGATAAACTATCTGAAAGTGTTTCTCTTTTAAATAAAAAACAGGAACCTGAAAAAAGTATAATGGAAACGGAGAAATTCGAAAATCCAGCTGCTGATTATACTGAAAAGATGAATAAAAAAAGTGATGGTAAAATTCTCGAAAAATTCAAAAGTGATAGCTTTTTAGGTAATTTTAAAGTAGGAACAAAGATAATCAGTATTGCTTGTCGTGACCATGAAGCTCCTGATGGTGATGTAGTTAGAATTTGGCTTAATGATAAAATTGTAGTTGATGCAATTCTTCTTGATGTTGAATTTAGAGAGGTTTTTTTAGACTTAGACGAAGGAATAAATAAAATCGAAATAGAAGCTTTAAATCAAGGCGAGTCTGGACCTAATACTGCTCAATTTGTAATTTATGATCAGAAAAAAGGGATGATTACTACCAATAAATGGAATTTAACAACTGGAGTAAAAGCCAAATTGATTATCCTAAAAGAAAAAGGTGTTTTAGAAGAACAGAAATAAAAAAGACGACTGAAAGTCGTCTTTTTTATATTTAAATGATTGATGAAATTTAATTCAGTTGAGCTAAAATTTCATTCAATGTTTTGCTCGGACGCATCTTGGCATTGAGTAAATCAGTATTTGGTTTATAATAACCTCCAATGTCATTTTTAATTCCTTGACTATCGATTAACTCTTGATTTATTTTGCTTTCATTTGTTGTTAATTCATTTGCAATAGGAGTGAAGATTGCTTTTAATTCAGTATCGTTATTTTGGTTTGCTAAAGCTTGTGCCCAATACAACGTTAAAAAGAAATGCGAACCTCTATTATCTAATTCACCAACTTTTCTAGCAGGAGATTTGTCATTTTCTAAGAATTTAGCATTCGCTTCATCTAAGGTATCAGCTAAAACTTGTGCTTTAGAATTATTTAAGGTTTGAGCCAAATGTTCTAAAGAAGCTTGTAATGCTAAAAATTCTCCTAAAGAATCCCAACGTAAATATCCTTCTTCTATAAATTGTTCTACGTGTTTTGGAGCCGAACCACCAGCGCCAGTTTCAAATAATCCACCACCATTCATCAATGGTACTATAGATAGCATTTTTGCTGATGTACCCAATTCTAAAATCGGGAATAAATCAGTTAGATAATCACGTAAAACATTTCCTGATACTGAAATGACATCTTTACCAGTTCTAATAATTCGTAACGTTTCTGTCATTGCATCTTTTACATCCATGATGCGAATATCCAGTCCGTTTGTATCAAAATCTTTTAAGTATTTTTCAACTTTTTTGATAATTTCTCTATCGTGAGCTCTATCTTTATCTAACCAAAAAATAGCAGTTGTATCGGATAATTTCGCTCTGTTTACAGCAAGTTTTACCCAATCTTGAATTGGCGCATCTTTAGTTTGGCACATTCTAAATATATCGCCAGCAGAAACAGTTTGCGATAGTAAAACTGTACCGTTTTCAGTTTCAATTGTTACTAATCCATCTTCAGAAAGTTGGAATGTTTTATCGTGCGAACCATATTCTTCTGCTTTTTGTGCCATCAAGCCTACATTTGGAACAGAACCAATTGTTTTTGGATCTAAGGCGCCATTTTTTCTCATTTCTTCAATGCAAGCGCTGTAAAATCCTGCATACGAACGATCCGGAATCATAGCAATTGTGTCTTCTTCTTTTCCTTCTGCATTCCACATTTTCCCTCCATTTCTTGCTAATGCAGCCATTGACGCATCAACAATAACATCTGAAGAAACATGGAAATTTGTAATTCCTTTATCGCTATTTACCATAGCAATTCTTGGTCCATTGGTAATAGCATCTGAAATTGCTTGTTTAATTTCAGCTTCTAATGAATGTCCTGCAATTTTATTGTACAAATCTTGCAAACCATAATCAGGAGTTATATCTAATGCTTTAAAAGTTTCGGAATATTTTGTGTAAACTTCTTCAAAATAGGCTTCTACAATCGCTCCAAAAATAATTGGGTCAGAAACTTTCATCATCGTTGATTTCAGATGAACGGATAGCATTACATTTTTAGCTTTTGCATCAGAAATCACTTTTTTCGCATAAGCTTTCAAAGCGTGCATATTCATTACTGAACTATCGATTACTTCGCCAGCTTTTAGGTTAGCTAAATCTTTTAAAACTTTAGTTTGACCTGCTTTGCTTGTAAAAACAATTTTATATTTAGTATCGTTATCAATCGTGGTAGAATTTTCAGTTCCAAAAAAATCTCCCGTTTCCATATGAGCTACTTCTGTTTTACTATCAGAACTCCAAACACCCATTTTGTGGGGATTCTTTTTAGCGTAATTTTTAACCGCTTTTGGCGCTCTACGGTCAGAGTTTCCTTCACGAAGAACTGGATTTACTGCAGAACCTAATACTTTTGCGTACTTTGCTTTAGCTGCTTTTTCATCATCGGTTTGAGCATCTTCAGGAAAATCAGGAATTTTATATCCTTTTGCCTGTAATTCTTTTATAGCTTCTTTCAATTGAGGAACCGAAGCTGAGATATTTGGTAATTTTATAATATTTGCTTCTTGAGTTGTTGCCAAAAGTCCTAATTCAGCTAAATCATCCGATTGTTTTTGATTGTCGTTTAAATATTCTGGAAAATTCGCCAAAATTCTTCCTGCTAATGAAATATCTCTTGTTTCAACTGAAATTCCTGCAGGTTTTGTGAAGGCTTGAATAATTGGTAATAAAGAATGTGTGGCGAGCATAGGTGCTTCATCCGTAATGGTATAAATAATTTTAGAATCTAACATTAGGTATTCGTTTATTTGTTTTAGAATAATCTGTGGAACACAAATATATAAAATTGAGTAGAATTAAGTGTAAAATTACTATACAAATCAATAAAATTGAGGATTAATTAAAAATTGATGTTTAAATTATTTTTTGTTTGGACAAAACGTGAATTTTTTGTCAAAAAAAAAAGTCTCCTTGTTTGTGCAAGAAGACTTTTTTATACAATATAAGAAAGAATTAGTTTTTATATCTTCTTTCTTTGATTTTTGCTTTTTTACCAGTAAGTTCTCTGAAGTAGTAAATTCTAGCTCTTCTAACTTTACCTCTTTGGTTCACTTCAACTTTTTGTAAAGCTGGCATGTTTACTGGAAAGATACGCTCAACTCCAACTGCACCAGACATTTTACGGATTGTGAAAGTTTCAGTTAATCCTGAACCTTTTCTTTGGATAACAACTCCTTTAAAAAACTGAGTTCTTGTTTTTTCACCCTCTTTAATTTCGTAGTAAACTGTGATAGTATCACCAGCACCGAACGCAGGGAAATCTTTTTTTGTTGACAATTCGTTATTAACGAAATCTACTAAATTTGCCATTTTTATGATTATTATGGTTTAAAATCTGAGCAACATTCACGGTTTTCGCCAGAGGTTGGTCAAATGTGGGTGCAAAATTAATTATAAATTATGAATTATGAATTATAAATTGAAGAATATTTTTAAAAAACTATTCTTCAAGTAAATCAGGACGACGATTTTTAGTATGTTCGTAGGCTTTGTCTTCGCGCCATTTTTCTATTTTGGCAAAATGTCCGCTAGTTAAAATTTCTGGAACTTTCCAACCTTTATAATCTGCAGGTCTTGTGTAGATTGGTCCAGAAAGTAATCCGTCTTGAAAACTATCCGTCAAAGCCGAAGTTTCATCTGATAAAACACCTGGAATTAGTCTAATGATAGCATCACAGAAAACAATGGCACCAATTTCGCCACCAGAAAGAACATAATCACCAATAGAGATTTCTTTGGTTATTAAATGGTCGCGAACACGTTGATCCACACCTTTGTAATGTCCACAAAGAATGATGATATTTTCATACATAGAAGCTGTGTTTGCCATTTTCTGGTTTAAAGTTTCACCATCAGGTGACATGTAAATTACTTCATCGTAGTTTCTTTGAGATTTTAAATGCGCAATACAATCATCGATTGGTTGAATATTCATTACCATTCCAGCTCCACCACCAAACGGATAATCGTCAACCGATTTTTGTTTGTTGGTTGTGTAATCTCTTAAATTATGAAAATGAACTTCCACTAATCCTTTATCGATTGCACGTTTCATGATTGAACCTTCAAAAGGACTTCGTAATAAATCGGGTAAAATGGTGATAATATCTATTCGCATTTGGCAAAGATAAGTTTTACTTTTTGGTTGCCAAAATAGAATATACCATTGGAATTTTATTTTCTAAATGTTTAATTCTGTATTTACTAGGTGCAAATTCTTCGGTTTCATTAAAACAATTATACGGAGAATAATCATATTCATTAAATGAATTAATTTCTAAACCCGATTGTATTAAAGCATTTAAAATTTCACTCGTTGGATGGTTCCATGTAACTGTTTTCGATGAAATCTCGGAATTTCTATCAGCATACGTTCCAGATTCGTCTTCAATAATTGGTTCTACATTAAAATAATTATAAAAAACTTCTTTGAAATCATTGTCAAACATCCAAACTACAGGATGAAAATCAGCTATGATAAATTGACCTTTTGGATGTAAAAAGTGTGAAACGATTTTTGCCCATTTATCTAGATCAGGAAACCAACCAATTGTTCCATAACTTGTAAAAACAATATCAAATTTTTCATTGATATAATCCATAGCATCATAGATATTGCAACAAACAAAATTGGCGTCAAGCTTTAATTTTGTTGCTATTTCAGTAGCTTTTTCAATAGCTTTATCCGATAAATCTAGTCCTGTAACGGTTGCTCCAAGTCGTGTTAATGACAAAGTATCTTGACCAAAATGACATTGCAAATGCAAAATCTTTTTACCAGAAACATCGCCAAGAAGTTGTAATTCAATATCGTTTAACGTTGATTTTCCCTTCAGAAAACTTTCGTTATCATAAAATTCAGAGGTAATGTGAACGTCTGTTTTATTGTTCCAAGTTTGTTTGTTTAGTTCAATATAATTATCCGTATTTTTCATCGTGTTTAAATTGATTATTTAGCCAAATGTACAGTTTTGGAAATAGTTTCTAATGAATTTTATTCGTAAATTTGCACCAAAATTTTTTAAAAAAATACAATGGAAAACGGAATATACGCAAAATTCAACACCTCAAAAGGTTCAATTTTAGTAAAACTAACTCACGATTTAACTCCAGGAACAGTTGGTAACTTTGTTGGTTTAGCAGAAGGACAATTAGAAAATTCAGCTCGTCCGATGGGAAAGCAATATTACGACGGATTAAAATTCCACAGAGTAATTCCTGATTTTATGATTCAAGGTGGTTGTCCTCAAGGTATTGGAACTGGCGGACCAGGTTATAGTTTTGATGACGAATTTCATCCTTCGTTAAAACACGATAGACCAGGAGTTTTATCAATGGCAAATTCTGGACCAGCAAGTAACGGTTCTCAGTTTTTTATAACGCATGTTCCAACCAATTGGTTAGATAATAAGCATACTGTTTTTGGTCATGTTGTTGAAGGACAAGAAGTTGTTGATGCTGTAGCTCAAGGTGATGTTTTAGAAACTCTTGAAATTGTTAGAGTTGGTGAAGAAGCACAAAAATGGAATGCTATCGAAGCGTTTAGAACTTTTGAAGGTTCACGATTAAAAAGAATTGAAGAGGCAAAAAAGCAAGCTGAAGAAGCCATGGAGAAGTTAGCTGCTGGTTTTGAAAAAACGGAAAGCGGATTGCGTTATAAATTAATCCAAAATGGTAACGGAAAACAAGCTGAAAAAGGAAAAACAGTTTCAGTTCATTACACAGGACAATTAGATAATGGTAAAACTTTCGATTCATCGTATCCTAGAAAAAAACCAATCGAATTTCCATTAGGAAAAGGTCATGTTATTGAAGGTTGGGATGAAGGTATTGCTCTTTTAAAAGTAGGCGATAAAGCTCGTTTTGTTATACCATCTTATTTAGCCTATGGTTCTGCAGGTGCTGGAGGTGTAATTCCACCAAATGCGACATTAATTTTTGATGTAGAATTGATGGATGTGAAGTAATATTAAATATTCAAATATTAAATTTTAAATATCCCAAAGCTGAACGGTTTGGGATATTTTTATATATTTAATACAAGTGAAGAATAGGATAGAAGATTAATCTTTTACTTAATTTTTACTTAATAAATCAACCCGATAGAACTTCTGTCGGGTTTTTTTATAGTTTTACTTTAACTTAAAAACCAATAAATCATGAAATTAAAAATTACTTTACTCTCGATTTTATCTCTAATAATTTATTCCTGTGCTACAAAATCAAGTGTTCCAACAGAAGTGGCTAAAAAAGAAGAACCAAAAGTTATGGTTTTTGCGACAATTCTGGATACTGAATTAACCGAGGGTAAAATGTTGTATGAAAACAATTGTAATAAATGTCACGAATTATTTGAACCTAAACGTTTCACTGCTTCTCAATGGTCACCAATAGTATATCGAATGCAAAAAGAAGCAGGTATTACAGATGTTGATAGAGAAAAAATTTATAAATATTTAACAGCTAATTCTCAATAAACAGCATAATTAGTTTTTAAACACTAAATCCATTTGGTAAAACGGCACCTTTTTTAACTACAATAATTCCGTCTTTTACAGTATATAAATCAGTATTTGTATCCTCTAAATGCTTGCCGCCATTGAGTCGAACATCATTTCCAATTCTACAATTTTTATCAACGATGGTATTGCTAATAAAACAACGTTCGCCAATACCAATATTAATAATTCCATGTTCAACATTCGTTCTGATTTCTTCTAGATTTTGATAATAATCATTACCCATAAGATAAGAGTCAATGATAGTTGAACCAAAACCAATTCTACTTCTAATTCCAACCACCGAATGTTCTACCGTAACACCATTTATGATACAACCTTCAGCTATAACTGATTTATCAATAGTGGAAGCACCAGTAATTTTTGATGGTGGCAAAACCCTTGCACGAGTGTAAATTTTACTCGAATTATCAAATAAATTGAATTTTGGAATGTCATCTGTCAAACCTAAATTAGCTTCAAAAAACGAATCGATGTTCCCAATATCAGTCCAATATCCTTCATATTGATAGCTCAATATTTTTTGTTTTCCAATGGCTTGCGGAATAATTTCTTTACCAAAATCTTTCGTTTCTTGATTTTTCATCAATTCCACCAACAAATCCCGATTGAAGATATAAATTCCCATCGATGCTAAATAGTGTTTGCCTTCCGCTTTGGATTCTTCACTAACTTCCGATGTCCATTGTGGCAACAAATCAGCTTTTGGTTTTTCTATAAACGAAGTAATAAAATTTTCCGTATCGGTTTTCAAAATTCCAAATTCTGGAGCTTCTTTTGCCGTTACAGGCAATGTAGCGATAGAAATCGAAGCGCCAGAATCATGATGCGCTTTAATCATTTCATTAAAATCCATTTGATATAATTGATCGCCCGAAAGTATCAAAGCATAATCAAAATCATGGTTTAAAAAATGCGTCATACATTGTCGAACGGCATCGGCAGTTCCTTGAAACCACGTTGGATTATCTGGCGTTTGTTCAGCAGCTAGAATGTCCACAAAAGCCGTACTGAAATGGCTAAAATGATAAGTGTTTTTAATGTGTTGGTTCAGCGAAGCCGAGTTAAATTGCGTCAAAACAAACATACGTTTGATATCTGAATTAATACAATTAGAAATCGGAATGTCAACCAAACGGTATTTTCCAGCAATGGGAACAGCTGGTTTCGAACGACTTTCTGTCAATGGTGCCAATCTTGAACCTTGTCCGCCACCAAGAATAATGGCTAATGTTGATTTATTTATCATTTTCTATGTCATTATGAGGAACTAAAAAAACCATCCTCTTTATTATTTTTATTATTTTTTTTGGGCAACTATTCCGCCTTCCACTCCCGCTTTTTTATCTTTTCTAAAAAAAGAAAAGATAAAAAGAGCTCCGTTCAAGTCGGGTTGCGGTCGGTAGTCTTAAACTAAAATGGTCATTCATTCATAAATCAACACTCTTTAATCAAAAATTTGTACTATTTATTAGTATATTTTGTACTATTTATTAATATATTTTCTACTATTTATTAAACAATTTATACTATTTATTAATGTATTTTGTACTATTTATTAAACAATTTACACTATTTATTAATATATTTTGTACTAATTATTAAACAATTTATAGTATTTATTAAACAATTTATATCAATTATTAATCAATATGTACTATTTAAACTTAAATTTACCCTATTTATTATTGTATTCTTACTTTCTTTTGTATTCTTAGTAGGCAGTCATAAATAATTCCTCTTCAAACTCAAGCTTTTTCTTTTTCAAATCTATTGATTACTTCTTCATAATAATTGAAAGTGGTTTTAGCGATGGATTCCCAGCTGAATTTTTCTAAAACTCTTTGTCTTCCAGCTTTTCCCATTGCGTTAGCCAAAGCTTCATCAGCTAATAAACTATTTATTTTTTCAGCAAAATTTCTCTGAAATGCCTCTGGATTTTTTGGATTAAAATCAGTTCGAGATATACTTTCCAACGGAATTAAATATCCCGTTTCATTCTCAACAATGATTTCTGGAATGCCGCCAACAGCACTTCCAACCACTGGAGTTTCACACGACATCGCTTCGAGATTGATAATCCCAAACGGTTCATATAGCGATGGACAAGCAAAAACGCGCGCATGACTATACAATACTTTTATTTTTTCTCTTGGCAACATTTCCGAAATCAAGATGACTCCATCACGATTTGATTTTAGTTTCGAAATTAATTCTTCTGTTTCTGCTGCAATTTCTGGTGTGTCTGGCGCACCAGCACAAAGTACAATTTGACAGTTTTTGTCGAAATATTGTGCCGCTTCAATGAGTTGAGAAATTCCTTTTTGACGTGTAATTCTGCCAACGAAAAGTACAAACGGAATATCGGGATTTATTCCTAATTCGACTAATAAATTATTATCAAACGTTGGTTTATAAAACTCAGGATCAATACCGTTGTGAATTACCGTAACTTTTTCGGGCGAAACGCCATAGGCTTCAACAACATCGGTTTTCATTTGTTCGCTTACGGCAATAATTCCGTCGGCGGTATTGTATGCATGGTGTTCAATCCATCTTGAAAGGAAATATCCGTTGCCGAGTTGTTCTACTTTCCATGGTCGATGCGTTTCTAAACTATGTGTTGTTAAAATTAACGGCGATTGTAATAACTCTCTTGAAAATATTCCAGCCAAATTCGTGTACCAAGTATGACAATGAATAACATCAGCGTCCAATGTATGTTGCGACATTTCTACATTTCGGCTCAAGTTCTGAAACATTTTAATGTGCGGATTATTTTCGTCATTCATTACGTTCAGCGAAGGTTGAATTCCTAACACATTGAGTTGTTCTGTTAGTTCTTTTTGATTACCAAAACAGCGAACTTCTACTTGGGCAAGTTTCTTTAATTCGTGGCTTAAAAAATCGATGTGAACACCTGCGCCACCATAAATATTAGGCGGAAATTCATTGGTGAAAAGAGCTATTTTCATAAAAATACATTTAATTGATTTTCACATAATGAAAATAAAACTTAAAAGTATAAAATATTATCAACTTTTGCACATGTATAATAAATATAAACCGAGATATTTACTAAATAAAAACCCGAAGCACTTTTTGATGAGTGCTTCGGGTTTTTATTATTGCTTTTTGAATTATGAATTTAGAAACTCAATTAAATCTTTATTCAATCTTTCTCTTTCGGTATAGAACAATCCGTGTGGCGCTTCTTCATAAACTAGGAATGTATTATTTTGTATCATTTTGGTCGATTTCTCGGAAGAAACTTCAATAGCAACTATATTGTCTTCATCACCATGAATGATTAAAGTAGGTACATTTACAGTAGCCATTTCATTGCGAAAATCGGTGGTTGAAAATGCTTTTGCGCACTCAAGAGTTGCATGTGGTGAAGCAAAAGAGCATAACATTTTAAAATAGTCCAGCAATGACGAACTCATTGGGTTATTAATCAAACTAACGCCAAAAAATGACTTCCCAAAATCATTTAGAAATCCAATTCTATCTTTTTTAATTGCATTGGCTGTTTCTTCATTTTTTTCGGGAGTTGTTCCGTCTGGATTATTTTCTGTTCTCAACCTAAATGGTGTTATTGAGGAAATTAAAACAGCTTTTGAAACATTTTTTCCGCCATATCTACTGAAATATCTAACGACTTCGCCTCCGCCCATTGAAAATCCCACAAGCGTAATATCGCTTAATTCTAATTGTACAATGATAGCTTTTAAATCATCAGTTAGTGTGTCATAATTGTAACCATTCCATGGTTGTGATGATTTTCCAAAACCACGACGATCATAAGTAATAACTCTAAATCCGCTATTGACTAACTCTTCGACTTGATATTCCCACATTTCATTAGAAAGCGGCCAACCATGAATAAGAATAACGGGTTTTCCATAGCCATAATCTTTAACATACAATCTCACGTTTGGAGCCGTTTCAATAAATTTATCGGATGAGTTTTCTAAAATTAAATAATTCTCCTCGTTTACTTTGGAATAATTTTCTACTTGATTTTCGTTCATGACTTTTTTTTATGTTTGATTATAAAATTAATCATCTGACAAAAAAAAAGGTTATAGAATTTAATAGTATGTTTTTATAATTCATAGGTTTGTTATTAGGATAAAACCAATATGAAACATGGAAATTAATTGGAATGATTTTGAAAAAGTTGAAATGCGAATAGGAACTATTCTTGAAGTTAACGATTTCCCCGAAGCTAGAAAACCTGCTTTTCAGTTGTTGATTGATTTTGGTTCGGCAATTGGAATAAAAAAATCTTCAGCACAAATAACGAAACGATATACTAAAGAAGAATTGGTTGGGAAACAAATTGTAGCCGTTGTCAATTTTCCAAGAAAACAAATTGGCACTTTTATGAGTGAATGCTTGGTTCTTGGTTCTGTTGGAGATGATAATGATATTGTTTTATTGACTTCGGATATTGAAGTTGAAAATGGATTGAGAATAGGTTGAAAATTCTTAAATTTTTTTAATTTTTTTTAGTTGAGTTTTTAAAACTGAATTTTCTTTTTCAAGTTTAGCATTATATTTTAGGATCAAGTCAAAAGCATTCTGGGGAATGTTTACATATTGAATAGTAATCGAATTATCACTAAATGTTGAATTTTCATTTTTAGAACAACTAGAGTTGTCGATTTCTTTTATTTCTTCAACGGCAACTTCAAGTATTTTTGCTAAACGAAACCATTCTTCATCACTTATCGGAGACAAACCTCTTTCTTTTTTAGAATATGTAGTTTGTTCCATAGCCATTTTATTTGCTACTTGTTTTTGAGTTAATCCTTTGTTTTTTCGGAGATTTATCAATTTTTCGAATTTCATACTAATAGAGTTACAAAAACCAAATTTAAACAAATTTCTTACATTAAAAATAGTCGCATAAATTTTTCCTAAAATATCCTAAACAAAACTAAACTGTTTGAAAATAATATTTGAAATTTGTAAAACATCAAGGTTTGTTGACTTTTTATTGTTCTACACTTAACATAGATAGTCAAAAATGATATACATAGATTTCAAGAAAATAAATGCAAGAAACTGTAAATAAATATCTTTTAAAATTGGGATACGCTAATAAAATAGATGGCTTCAATGATAAATATCTTTCTCATCCGAACTATCCAAGTTTATTGGCAGTTACAGATTCATTAACTCAATTAGAAATTGTAAATGTTGCTGTAAATGTGCCATTTAATCAAATTGGAAATCTACCAGATGTTTTTGTTACTCAGTTCATTATTGATGATGATAAAGAGTTTTTTATAGTTGAAAAGATTGAAGATAATTATTTTATTTTTTATGACAATCATAAAAAAAATAAATATCAAATTGAGGAAATTAGAAATCATTGGACTGGTTTAGTTTTACTTTTAGAGGAAAATGATAGTAAAAATGATGTTGAGAAAAAATCTTATCAGTATTTTTATTTTTTACTTTTCACAATCGGGCTATATTCAATAATTGAACAAAACAAAACAGTATATTCTTTTTTACAATTATTATTTACAGTAATTGGCCTGTTTTTCTCTGTGGAAATTACTAAATCAATTTTTCACAATGAAGGGTTAACTAATGGATCTAAATTCTGCAATAAAAAAACAAATTTTTCTTGTAATGAAATTATAAAATCAAATCTTGTGGTTTTTAAAAAATATTTTTTTTTTGTTGACTTGCCTATAATCTTTTTTTCATTTTCATTTTTATTACAAATACTATTTCCAACGCTGATAATAATTGTTGGGATATTAAGTTTATTTTCAATTCCAATTGTTATTTATTCCATTTATTATCAGAGTTATATAGCCAAAAGGTGGTGCGTCTTGTGTTTGGTTATTTCTTTAACGCTTTCTATTAACACGATTTTGTTATTATTAAATTTTAAATTTATTAAAGTTGAAAGTATTGATGTTTATAAATCTTTGATATTATTAGTTATGGTTTATTTATTCTGGTACTCAATCAAATCCATAACTTTAAAATCCATTATTTTAAAAAAACATGTTAATAGTTTATTACGTTTTAAAAGAAATATTGAGGTATTTGAAAAAGTTTCTACGAAAGTACAACTTGATTATGAAGGACTGAATTTAATAAAATTAGGTGATGATAATGCAAACAATACAATTGTTCTTTTCATTAGCCCGAGTTGCTCTTTTTGTGATGTTGCTTTTAAAGAATCATTAGAAATTATTGAAAAAAACAAAAATAAATTCAACCTAATGATAGGATTTAATGTTAATATTAACAATAATGAGAACCCATATGTTAATATTGCTGTAACTATTCAAAATTTATATTTTTTAAAGAAAGACTATAAAAACGCATTAATTGATTGGCATATAAAAAAACTAAAGATTGAAGATTGGATACATAAATGGACAATAAATAACAAAGAACCAGACAAAATACTTCAATCACATTATTATTGGTGTTTAGATAATGATCTACAATACACACCAGTTAGAATTTTTAATAACTACTTATTAAATGAGAATTATGATTTAAAGGATATAATCTATTTTTTAAAAGATTAAAAAAACATTTTACAACTAAAGTCAGAAATTCAAATGACTTAAAATGATTGAGAAGAATAATTTTATATGAAATATTTATGATTGAAAAAATTTTAGATTTAAAAGGTATTGCTGTTCTAAGTAAAGAGGAGCAAAAAAGTGTTAATGGTGGATTTAGAACTTGGTGTGCAAAAAGACATGGAAACATTGTTGATTTAAGAAAAGGAGGTCAGGAGGTCGAGGTTGGCTGGCAAAACGAGTATGGATGCTGGATATACTCATGAATGAATTGGAATTCAAGGCCTAATTGTCCTCCTGGTTCATTACCGTGGTGCGTTTAGGGTATATCTATTATACTTCGATAAATTAATGAGAAAGAAAAATTAATTTTTCTTTCTCATTAATTTTAATTATATTATATTTAAGATTAAAATAGAAAAATGAAAAAAATTATGCTTTTATGTTTGTTCACAATCATTTGTTGTACAAAAAGTAAAGATAATATCTGGTTGGAATATAAGACAAAAGATTCTATACCTCCAGTATTGAAAAATGTATTGTCTTTAAAAAGTGATTTTAAAATAGCTAATCCAGATGAAAAATACAATTCTACTGATTTTATAGTAGATTCTTTACCCGACAAACAATTAAAGTATGTGGCAAAAAATAAAAATACTTGGCGACTAGCCTACACCCAAGGTGGTTTTGGCAAATATAATATTGTAGTTGAGTGTAGAGTGGAAAAGGATTCTGTATTTGATTTAAAGTATTGGGAAACACTACATAATTTCACCAATAATATTGAATTTGAAGAGTTAGTAAAACAAGACAAAATTAGATTAAAAAACATTAGTAATTAGTTTTATTAAATCTTTTTGATTTTTGACTTAAAGAAAAAAATATAAAAATAGTTTTATGTAAAAGTTGAAAAAAACTAATTATAAACTGACCCAGTAAAATTTAAATAAAAGGATTAAATGAATGACACAGTCATTTCCTTATTACAAACAAGCCGATGCCAAAGACTGCGGTCCAACTTGCCTTAAAATCATAGCCAAACACTATGGTAAGAATCTCAATATACAACAGCTACGTAGTTTATCTGAAACAACCCGAGAAGGAAGCAATTTATTAAACCTATCCGAAGCTGCTGAACAAATTGGTTTTAGAACTTTGGGTGTGAAACTTTCTTTTGAAAAAGTAAACGAAGCACCTTTGCCTTGTATTTTGCATTGGAATGCTAATCACTATGTAGTATTGTATAAAATAAAAAAAGATAGGATATTTATTTCTGATCCTGCTTTTGGGTTTCTTGAATATAATAAAGAAGCGTTTATAAAAAACTGGATAGGTGGAAATGCCGATGATTATACCGAGGAAGGTATTGCTTTATTACTAGAACCTACACCTAGGTTTCATCAATCTGAATTTGACAAAGAAGAAAAAGCATTTGGTTTTGGATTATTATTCAATTACATATTTCCTTATAAATCTTTTGTAATTCAGTTAATAATCGGTCTGCTGGCAGGAAGTTTGTTGCAACTTATTTTTCCGTTTTTAACGCAGAGTGTTGTTGATGTAGGTATCCAAAATCAAAATATCCATTTTATCTATATGGTGTTGGCGGCACAATTGTTTTTGTTTTTTGGAAAAACGGCTTTGGAACTTATTAGAAGTTGGATATTACTTCATCTTTCTACTCGGATTAACATTTCTCTGATATCCGATTTTTTCATCAAACTGATGAACTTGCCTATATCCTTCTTTGATGTTAGGATGACTGGAGATATCATGCAACGCATCAATGATCATCATAGAATTGAACGAATATTAACTACTTCGTCGTTGAATGTTTTGTTTTCGATTTTCAATATGTTTATCATGGGCGGTGTTTTGGCTTATTATAATTTGAAAATTTTTACTGTTTTTTTGTTGGAAGCTTACTGTATTTTTTGTGGGTAACACTTTTTCTCAAGCGAAGAGAAGCTCTAGACTACAAACGTTTTTCAGAAGTTAGCCAGGAGCAAAGTAAAGTAATTGAACTCATTAATGGCATGCAGGAAATAAAACTGCACAATGCCGAAAAACAAAAGCGTTGGGGTTGGGAATATGTTCAAGCACGACTTTTTAAAGTCTCGATGAAAGGGTTGGTTTTAGAACAAACACAAAGTATTGGTTCCAATTTTATTAATGAATTGAAGAATATCATCATTATTTTTCTATCGGCCAAACTGGTGATTGATGGACAAATTACTCTAGGAATGATGATGGCAATCAGTAGTATAGTAGGAAGTTTGAATGGACCAATTGTTCAATTAATAAGCTTTATTAGAGAAGCACAAGATGCTAAGATTTCATTAGCACGTCTTTCTGAAATTCACGATAAAGAAGATGAAACAGCTAGTCTCGATGAAAAAATAAAAGAAATTCCTAAAGATGCCACAATTACTATTAGGGATTTGTCATTCCGTTATATTGGTTCTGATGTAAATGTTTTAGAAAATCTAAACTTAACGATTCCACCGAATAAAATAACAGCGATAGTAGGAACTAGTGGAAGTGGAAAAACTACTTTAATGAAATTGCTTCAACAATTTTATGAACCTCATGCTGGGGAAATTTTAGTAGGGAAAACGTCTTTAAGTAAAATCGCTCCAAAGTATTGGCGAAGCCATATTGGTTCTGTCATGCAAGAAGGTTATATTTTTAATGATACTATTGCCAATAATATTGCTATAGGTGTTGATAGTGTTGATAAGGAAAAACTACTTTATGCAGCTGATGTTGCCAATATTAAAAATTTCATTGAAGATTATCCGCTTGGTTTTAATACCAAAATTGGTATGGAAGGCGTTGGGATGAGTACTGGTCAAAAGCAACGATTATTGATTGCAAGAGCCGTTTATAAAAATCCTGAAATGTTGTTTTTTGACGAAGCGACATCGGCACTTGATGCCAATAATGAAAAGGAAATTATGGAAAAATTAAATGTGTTTTTCAAAGACAAAACAGTTGTTGTAATTGCTCACCGATTGAGTACTGTGATGAATGCCGACCAAATTGTAGTGTTGGAAAAAGGAAAAATTATTGAAACTGGAAATCATCAAGAGCTAATAAAACGAAAAGGAAACTACTATGAGTTAGTGAAAAATCAATTACAGTTAGGAACATAGGATTTTAGATTGAAGATTAACGATTTTAGATTTAAGAAGTAAAATGCCAGAAATTAAAGAAATAGAATTAAGAAGCGAAGAAGTACAAGAAATCTTGACGCGTGTTCCTCATTGGATGATTCGTTGGGGAAATGTTTTTATTCTATTGTTACTTTTTTTAGTGTTTTTAGTTTCCTGGTTTGTGAAATATCCTGATATCATTGCAACTGAAATCGTCATTACAACCCAAATACCACCAGAAAAATTAATTGCTCGAACTTCGGGAAGGATAGAAGCTATTTTAATTGAGGATAAAGAAATTATTTCGAAGAATACACCTTTAGCAATAATAGAAAATGCGGCAAATTATAAAGATATTTTTCTTTTAAAAAGTATAGTTGATACTATTAATTTAGACAAAACTTCATTTCCATTTCATTTGCTTAAAACAACTCAATTGGGTGAAGTGGAAAGTTCCTTTGCATTATTTCAAAAGGAATATATAGCCGATGAGCTTAACTCAAAATTGCAACCCTATAAAGTTGAGAATAATGCGCAAAACTATGAAAGTCATCAATTGAGAGAACGTTTGCAATTATTGGAAGCGCAAAAAGCAATCACCCAAAATGAACTGGTATTGCAAAAAAATGATTTGGAGCGTTATGAAAGTTTATTCAAAAAAGGAATTATTGCAGCGCAGGAAATTGAAAAACAACGATTACTGTATCTGCAAGCCGAAAAGAATTATAAAAGCTTATTGAGTTCAGTTTCTCAAATGAAATCTTCTTTGAATGACTTGAACAGAACAACTGAAACAACCAAAATAAACGCCACTAAAGAAACCGTAACTCTTGAACGAAATGTATTTCAGTCTTTTTATGAACTAAAAAAAGTAATAAAAAATTGGGAATTGAATTATGTTTTGCGTTCTTCTATTGACGGAAAAGTAACTTTTCTTCAAATATGGACAGAAAATCAAACGGTAAATGCAGGAGATAATGTATTTGCAATAATTCCATCTGTTAGGAAAAATTATATAGGTAAAGTTAAAGCTCCAGCACAAAATTCAGGAAAGATACAAGTTGGTCAAGATGTAAATATCCGTTTAGCTAATTTCCCAGATCGTGAATTTGGAATGTTAAAAGGAAAAATTAATACAATTTCATTGACTCCTGACAAAGAAGGAAATCTTTTGATCGATGTTTCATTGCCCGAAGGTTTAAGAACATCTTATAAAAAACAAATCACATTTCAACAGGAAATGTCTGGTTCGGCTGAAATAGTTACCGAAGATTTACGACTTATTGAACGGTTATTGTATCAGTTTAGAGATGTTTTTAGGAGGTAAGAAATAAGGATTACTATTGTATCAATCGGAAAACAAAAAAACATCATCCAAATTGCTTCCATTTTTATTCTTTAAGATTAATTACGTCTTTTTCTTTTTTCAACCATATACATATTGAATACGGACAATAGAATGAAAAGTGTTGGAATGATAAAATAACTTTTTCTTTCGTCAAATGAATTTCCTTCTTGAGATGCTTTGTAATTTTCGTAGATGATGTATAGCCAAAATACGATACAAATAGAATTTATTAAAATACTGTATTTATTAAGAATGGCTAGAATTTTTTGCATGGTTGAAGTTATAAAAAAGCCCAAAAAAAATACTTTTGGGCTTCGGTTATTTTATTAAATATCGTCAAAATCAATATCAGTGAAACTTTTTTCGGTTGGCGTTTTTTCTGTACTATTTTCTTGTTGGTATTCTTTTTTGAAGTCTTTTTGGTGTCTTTCTGAAATAACTTCTTCTCCTTTGTTATTTAAAACATAAGAAGTCATTTCTTCTAGAATTTCGGTGAAAGCAGCAAAGTCTTCTTTGTATAAATAGATTTTGTGTTTTTTGAAATGAAACGAACCATCTTCTTCAGTAAATTTTTTACTTTCGGTGATAGTAATGTAATAATCATCAGCTTTTGTTGCTCTTACATCAAAGAAATAAGTTCGTCTTCCTGCTCTTAAAACTTTAGAAAAAATTTCATCTTTTTCTAACATATCATTTTCTCTCATATTCTTTCGGTCAATTAGTAGTGTTTCTATATAGTTCAAAAATGGTAAATTTTTTGTTACCAAACAACAATTAATTTAATTCTTTTTCCGAAAGTTGTTTCAAATATAATTCGGCATAATATCCTTCTTGGTTTATTAATTGATTATGAGAACCTTCTTGAATAATTTTTCCTTCCTCAAGAATGATAATTTTGTCTGCATTTTTCGCTGAAGAAACCCTATGACTGACAATAATAGTTGTTTTGCCCTTTGAAATTTTTAGTAAATTGTTCAAAATTTGCTCTTCGGTTTCGGTATCAACTGCTGAAAGACAATCGTCAAAAAGTAAAATTTCTGGATTTTTTATAACAGCTCTTGCAATAGAAACACGTTGTTTTTGTCCACCAGAAAGTGTGATTCCTCTTTCACCAAGAATGGTTTCGTATTGCTTGTTGAAATTTATAATATTGTCATGAACAACTGCTATTTTTGCGGCATCGAAAACTTCTTCATCCGTTGCATTTTCTTTACCAAACTTGATGTTATTTTTTATAGTATCCGAAAAAAGAAAGGCATCTTGTGGCACAATTCCAATGCTGTTTCTTAAATCATTTAAATTGATTTTGTCGATTTCGGTGTTATCAATGGTTATTTTTCCATTTTTGATGTCATACATTCTAGTTATTAGTGAAAGGATAGTTGATTTTCCTGAACCTGTTTTTCCTAAAATTGCTAATGTTTCCCCTTTTTTTACAGTAAATGAAATGTTTTCTAAAGCTGTAATTTCAGTATCTTCATAAGTAAAAGTTACGTTTTTGAATTCTATTTCGCCATGAATAGTAATGTTTTCAGTTGTTTTATTTTTAATTTCAGGTTCTATTTTTAAGAATTCATTAATACGTTTTTGTGATGCTTCAGCTTCTTGAACTAAAGACGAAACCCAACCGATAGATGCCACAGGCCAAGTGAGCATATTGATGTAAAGGATAAACTCCGCAATGGTTCCAATGTTTTCCATTCCGTGTTCTTTATTAATGTACATCATTCCACCGAAGTAAATAACAATCAAATTGCTAATACCAATCAATGCAACCATTAATGGTCCAAATAAAGATTGAACTGTTGCCAATTTCATACTTTTGGTTTTACTTTCAATAGCTAAATCATGCATTTTTTCTTGGTACTGATTCTCCATCGAATAGGCTTTAACCACTCTAATTCCAGAAAAAATTTCTTGTGAAAAAGTGGATATTTTCGATAAATATTGCTGAAAAACAGTGCTTCGTATATTAATTTCTGTACTTAGTTTAAAAATAATGTAAGCCAAAAAAGGTAATGGTAGAAGTGAGTACAAGGTCAGTCGCGGTGAAACATTAAACATATAAATAATTACTACAGCAAATCGGATGATAGTGTTAATTGTGTACATCACAGCTGGACCAACATACATTCTCACCTTTCCAACATCTTCACTAATTCTACTCATTAAATCACCAGTTCTATTTCGTTTATAGAAATTTTGATCCAATACTTCATAATGTTGGAAGACTTCATTTTTTAAATCAAATTCAACGTGTCTCGACATTACGATTAATGTTTGACGCATCAAAAAAGTTAAAATACCAGCAATCAATGTTGTAGCAATGATTAAAAGAATGTTGCTGACTAAATCGTTTTTAACAACACTTGCGCTAATATCATTCTTATGAAATTCTTCAATTGCTTTAAACGATTTACTGATTAATTTTGGTGTGAACAGCGAAAAGATTTGTGCAACTATAGTGATAAAAATACCTAATAAGAAATGGTATTTATATTTTACAAAATATTTATTGAGATATTGAAGTTCTTTCATGTTTATGTTTTAAACTCTGCGTTATGTTTGTATTTTATGTTAAATAAATGATTTTAATTAATTTATTGATATGTTATCATTAATTGATTTTATTAACAATTTCATAATTATTTCTAATATAATCGAATATTATTGAATAATATTTTAATTTTGCCAAAGGTTTTTATGAAAAAACTAAAATACCAATTAAAATTTATTCTATGACTTCAGAAATTTTAACTCCTGTAGAACTAAAAAAAATGGATCCAGTATTTGGTCAAGTGTCATTTGATAATCATGAACAAATCGTTTTTTGTAATGACAAAGATACAGGATTAAAGGCAATAATTGGTATTCACAACACAGTTATGGGACCAGCTTTGGGCGGAACAAGAATGTGGAATTATGCTAACGAATGGGAAGCTTTGAATGATGTTCTTAGACTTTCACGCGGAATGACTTATAAATCAGCTATTACAGGATTAAATCTTGGTGGTGGAAAAGCAGTTATTATTGGCGATTCTAAATTAGATAAAACTCCAGAAATGATTACTCGATTTGGTGAATTTGTAAATTCATTAAGTGGAAAATATATCACTGCAGAAGATGTTGGTTCAACAACAGCCGACATGGATTTAATTAGAAAAGTAACACCACACGTAACGGGAATATCTGAATCAATTGG
The DNA here is from genome assembly GCF_004362665.1 of Flavobacterium dankookense. Lineage (GTDB taxonomy): Bacteria > Bacteroidota > Bacteroidia > Flavobacteriales > Flavobacteriaceae > Flavobacterium > Flavobacterium dankookense. The sequence goes on from NZ_SNXR01000019.1 coordinate 99,929, forward strand.
AGGTTCTGGAAATCCTTCTCCGGTTACTGCTTATGGTGTTTTTATGGGAATGAAAGCTGCTGCAAAGTATCAATTTGGAACTGAAAATCTTGCAGGAAAAAAAGTTTTAGTTCAAGGAACAGGACATGTTGGTGAAACTTTGATTAGCTATTTAACAAATGAAGGAGCAATTGTTTATGTTGCTGATATTCATCAAGATAAAATGGAAAATATGGTTGCAAAATATGGAGCCAAAATTTTTGATGGAGCTGATTTATATTCAGCTGATGTAGATATTTATTCACCATGTGCTCTTGGTGCAACAATTAATGATGATACGGTTTATAAAATACAAGCAAAAGTAATTGCTGGTGCAGCCAACAATCAATTAGCAGTTGAAGCTGTTCATGGAAAAATTTTGAGAGAAAGAAAAATTGCTTATGCGCCTGATTTCTTGATTAATGCAGGTGGAATTATCAATGTTTATGGTGAGATTGTGAAATATGATAAAGCAGAAGCAATGCGTAGAACTGAAAATATCTACAATACTACTTTAGAGATTTTCAATTTTGCTGACCAAAATAATTTGACAACGCAACAAGCTGCAATGCAAATTGCTGAGAACAGAATTGCCGAAAGGAAAAAAGAAAACGCTAATAAATAATAGTCAGTTTTTAAAATAATACTATTTTTGCAAAGCGAAAGAACTTCTTTCGCTTTGTTAATTTTTAAAAGTTCTTATCTGTGTTAAACCGAAGACATATTAGAGTAAAAGTGATGCAATCCATTTATGCTTTGCACCAAAAAAATTCAGATGATATTGAAAAAGAAGAAAAATTTCTAATCAATAGTATTGACAATATTTCAAATTTATATTTGATAATGATATCATCGCTAATTGAACTTCGCAAAAAAGAAATTCTTTTTTTAGAAACTTCTAGCAAAAAACACCTTGCAACTCCAGAAGAACGAAATCCAAATAGAAAATTTGTTAATAATGCGGTTTTGCAAAATCTTGAAGATAGCAATTCAATAAGTATTGCTATTGAAAAAAGAAAAATTGACAATTGGATAATGAATGATGATTACATTCTAATCTTGCTTAACGAAGTTAAACAAAGTAGTTTGTATGAAAAATACATGTTGAGTAGAACAAATTCTTTTGAAGAAGACAAACAATTTGTCGTTGATATGTTTACCGAAATTATCGCACCCAACGAAAAGCTTTACGAATACATTGAAGATAATAAATTGACTTGGATTGACGATATTCCTATGGTCAACACTCAAATCTTAAAGCAGTTGAAAGCAATAACTCAAGAGGAAGAATTTAGAGTTACCAAATTATACAAAGACGAAGAAGACAAAGAATACGTTAGCTTGTTGTTTAGAAAAACCGTTTTGAATGAAGTTGATTTGGCCAAAGAATACATTGATAAAACTCCAAACTGGGATACGGAACGAATAGCTGAACTTGATACCATTATTTTGAAAATGGCAATTTGTGAATTTTTAAAATTCCCATCCATTCCTGTGAAAGTTACCATTAATGAATATTTAGAAATTGCAAAAGAATATTCAACACCAAAAAGCAGTATTTTTATCAACGGAATTTTAGATAATTTAGTGAAAGAATTTAGCAAAGAAAATAAAATCAAAAAATCGGGTAGAGGTTTACTATAAAATTTATAATATGAAAAGAAGAATTAATTTTTTAATGATTATTACCGTTTTATTTTTTGCAACAGCTTGTAAAAAAGAGGATGCTTCTTCAAAAATTGATGCTACAAAAACGGGAATAGCACCTGCTGATCCAAATGCATTAAATCCAGATGGAACTTTAGCTTTACCAAAAACGGAAAGCGAAAAACCAGCACCACCAGTGGATGGAAAATATCCTGTAATGACTTTTGAAGAAACGGAATATGATTTTGGGGATATCAAGCAAGGTGATAAAGTAGAACACATTTTTATATTCAAAAATACTGGTGAAGCTGATTTGTTAATTTCAAATGCAAAAGCTTCATGCGGTTGTACCGTTCCAGAATATCCAAAAACTGCTATTAAACCTGGAATGAGCGGAGATATTAAAGTTAAATTTGATTCAACTGGAAAAAATGGTTCGGTTTCAAAAAATGTTATTATCACTTGTAATACAGCGAATGTTAATGAAAAATTAATAATAAAAACCAATATTAAAGTTTCTGAAAAAGGAGCATAAAATCAATTATTATGGGACAATTAAGTCAGTTTTTACCGTTTTTATTAATCATTGTTGTGATGTACTTCTTTATGATTAGACCACAACAAAAGAAAATAAAACAAGAAAAAGAATTTGAAGCAGGATTAAAAGTTGGAGATAAAATTATCACCAAAAGTGGTCTTCACGGAAAAGTTGCGGAATTAGCAGAAACAACTGTTGTTGTAGAAACTATGTCGGGAAAACTTAAAATGGAGCGTTCTGCAATTTCATTAGAGTTAACAGCTGCTTTGAATAAAAAAGCATAAATTTTTATACTAAAAATCCAAATTCCAATATCGTTTAAAGATTTTGGAACTTGGATTTTTTATTTATTCGGAGGAAGTTATTTTTTCTCTTTTTTCTTTTTCCCTTTAGATTTTTTTTCTAATTCAGAAAAATCGGTTGTTGCGGTTAGCTCAGCAATTTTCACGATAACTTCAACTGCTTTTTGCATACTTTCTACAGGTACATATTCATACTTTCCGTGAAAATTATGCCCACCAGCAAAGATATTTGGACACGGTAAACCCATATAGGATAAACGGCAACCGTCAGTTCCACCTCGAATTGGTTTTATTAATGGTTTTATGTTGAGCGATTTCATTGCTTTTTCTGCTAAATCAATTATGAAAAATACTGGTTCAACTTTCTCTTTCATATTGTAATATTGATCTTTTATTTCAGTAATTACAATATCTTCACCAAATTGTTTAGCAAAATCCTTATTGATTTTTTTTGTGATTTTATGCACTAGTTCTTTCCTTTTGAGAAATTTTTTCATGTCATGATCACGAATAATTAATTCCAGTTTTGTTTCTTCAATACTACCAGAAAGCTGTGTTACGTGAAAAAAACCTTCATAACCTTTAGTTTCTTGTGGCGTTTCTCCTTTTGGTAATTGATTAATAAAGTCATTGGCAATTAGCATTGAATTTATCATTTTTCCTTTGGCATATCCTGGGTGAACTGATTTTCCTTTGAATGTAATTTTTACACCTGCGGCATTAAAATTTTCATATTCTAGTTCGCCAATTTGACTTCCATCCATGGTGTAAGCCCATTTTGCTCCAAATTTTTCTACATCAAATAAATCAGCTCCACGACCAATTTCTTCATCAGGGGTGAAACAAATTCTAATTTTCCCATGTTTAATTTTTGGATTTTTGATGAGATATTCCATTGCTGTAACTATTTCTGTAATTCCAGCTTTGTCATCAGCACCGAGCAAAGTCAATCCATTTGTTGTGATTAATGTTTGCCCTTTGTACTGTAATAAATCTTTGAAATAATTTGGTGAAAGCACAATGTTTTGTTCTGCATTTAATAGAATATCACCACCATCATAATTTTCAATGATTTGCGGTTTTACATTGGCTCCAGTAAAATCGGGTGTGGTGTCAAAATGAGAAACGAAACCTATCGTTGGAACATCATGCTCAACATTGGAAGGTAGAGTTGCCATGACATATGAATGGTCGTCAATTGTTACATCTTCCATACCTATGGCTTTTAATTCTTCAACTAATTTTTTAGCTAAAACCCATTGTTTTTCTGTGCTTGGCGTTGTTTGAGAGTTTGGATCAGATTCGGTATCAATAGTTACATAACTTATGAATCTGTCTATAATATTTTGCATGTTTTTAATTTTTAATAGTTTTATTATCTTTTTAAAGAGAAATGTCCTTTTGCACTTCTTCCATCTTCAAAAAATATGGAATACCAATAATCGTCGGCTGGCATGGGTTGTCCGTTGTATGTTCCATCCCAACCAGAACCTTTTGTTCCAATTTGTTTTAGTAGTTTTCCATATCGATCAAAAATATAAATTGTTGAACGATAATTAAAGTCTTGACTAACACCTTTTACATTCCAAGTATCATTATAACCATCACTATTTGGCGTGAAATATTGAGGAATTCCTAAAACGGCAATTGATAATGGACCTAAAATTCCACAACCATTGATATCTCGAACATAGACATCATGTAAACCCATCGGGACATTTGAAAAGAAATTACTATCGCGATATGGTCCTGCGATATCGTCTAAAGCATATTCATAATTTCCCGAACCAATTACATTTATTAAAACGGTATTCGGCTCAGATGACAAATCTTTAATTATAATCTCTTGCAGTGATGCTATTTCGGAACCTACAACTCCGATTTTCCTTGTTTTTGAACAATTAAAAATATTAGTTACTTCAACACTATAATTTCCTTCTGATGAAATAGTTAATGTTGGATTATTTTCGCCAGTAAGCGGATTTCCTTCAAGAAACCATTGGAAATTATAATCAGAAGTTGGAGTTCCATCAAGAATTCCTGCATCGAGTGTAGTTTGTGTTTCTGGAAGACAAATTAAAACTTGTTCTTGTAAATCTATTTTTGGTGTTGGATTAACTATAAATGGTAAAATCACTTCGTCTGTACAATCTTTATTAATAGGGTTTTCTACCACAACTCGAACATTTTGTGTTCCAGTTCTAAAAGGATTTGGAAGTTCGTTTGGAATTAAATTGGGTATTAAAATATTATTTTCATCAAAATAATAAACGTTCATTCCTGTTTGACTTCCAATAATCGTATTTAAAAATCCGGTTGTATCGAAATCAAAAATTCCATCCTGGTCTAACGGATTTTCTTCATCATCACATGTTGTAGTTAAATTTGAATTTACTGCAAATGCTTCAGGTAAATCGTCAACAATAAATTGAATTTGTACTTCATCAAAACATGCTCCTGTAGTTGTTTGTGTAGTATTATTAGAAACTCTAACTGTGATTATTTCTGAAGTATTAATGAACAACGGATTTGGAAGTGTATTTGTTTGAGTTCCATTTGCTCTTGTATATCGCATATTTACTCCAGTTTGACCATTTAGAATTGAGCTCTCGATGCCAGTCGTGTCAAAGCCATAAATTCCATCTTGATCATCATCACAATGACGAATTATATTAAGAGGATTGACATTATTAGCAAAAGGAAGCGATTCAACTACTACATCAAAAGTTTTAAATCCAAAACAAGAATTGTCAATAGTGCTATCAACACGAATCCAAATTTTTTGCGTATTTGGATAACCAATATTTCTATAGTTTGTGATGTTGGTTATTTCCAATGAGTTTCCATCTATATCAGTTTCAGCAAGAAAATCAGCTTCGTTTTTGTAGAATTTTATTGTAACATTAGCTGGAAGTATAGCCGCTAAACTCGATTGAATACTACTAAAGTTAAATGGTCCTGAAATTCCATCTCTATCATCATTTGCTGCATCAAGAAAATCGTCACATAAATATTGATTTGGAATTACAAAATTTGGCGGAATTTGACTTACGGCAACTATTAAACTAATTTGCGCAACTCTATAACAACCATTTGCATTTTCAACTCGTGCAAAAACGTTTGAGGTTGCTGCAGTATGAGTAATTGGATTTGTAATTTCGAAATTTGCATCTTCATTTTCTGCCGCTAATGAATTGGTATAATAAGTGAATATTTCGTTTAGATAATTAGCCGAAATGAAATCATTTTTTTGCGTTAAATTGAAAGTTGATATTCCATCAATATCATCGTCACATTGTCTTAATGTTATTGGCGAAGTTACTACTGGAAGTGCATAAGTGGTCAATATTGCACCTGTAGAAAATAGTCCGCAAGAGTTTCCAATTCTGTTTAAAAACACACGATATTGATTTCCTGCCATAGTTGGAGAAACGTTGGAAACGGTTAATTCAATTGTTGTAACTCCAGAATAAGTCGCATTATTAGTTAAGTTGCTCCAAGTTGTTCCATTATCAGTTGATAATTGCCATTGATAGCTATCAACAGTGGGAGAAACTATCGTGAACTTTGCAGTTTGTAATTCACAAGTTGTAAAATCTTGAGGTTGAGTTGTTATAGAAATCGGAGCAGCAATTGTATAATTTCCATTTGGATTGATATATCCAGTTCCACTAGTTACGACACCATTGATATCAACTGTTGGAGGAGCAATAGAACCTAGTATGCCATCTTGATTACTGTCTAAATAGCCAGCTTCAATTACATCATTACATAAATCATCATCACTATCTAAATCAATTGCATTATACAAACCATCAGAATTAGTATCAGTAATTGTATAATTTAAAACTCCACTATTTGCAGTTGTCTCTAAAGAATTAGATAATCCATTTGTTCCAAAATTAATTCCGTCAATTCGACCATCATTGTTGTTATCAATGGCACTACTTCCAGATTCGTCAATATCGTATATTCCATCGTTGTCTGAATCTAAATCTAAGTAATCAAAAACAGTATCATCATCGGAATCGGCTGGCGAAATTCCTGTTCCGAATATATCATCAATTCCATCATTATTAGCATCTACATTTGTTAGTGCAACAAAATCTGCTCCTTGACTTTCAATTACATCTGGAATACCATCATTGTCGCTATCAAAATCATTACTGTCAGGAATTCCGTCGTTGTCAGTGTCTATAGGAATACAAGTGGCAATTAGTTTCAATGCAACTTTACTTGGATTACTGTCAACTATATTTTTATTGGTAATTTTAATAGAAGAAATTAAGTTTCCTTTTATAGAAAAATTTCCAGTTCCGATAGCTAAATCAGTATTTCCATTTAATCTAAAACGAATATCAAAAGAGGAGTATTCTGTAATTCCACTTTCGAAAATTCCATCATAATTTGTATCTATTAAAAGTAAATCGTCTGGATTTAATATAGTTAGTGTTTTGTTAACAGGACAAACTACATTAATTTCAGTTGCAGAAGAAAATAAATTTCCGGGTGTAATATCTGTTGCATATTCTAGTGAAACACTCATCGGTAGCAAGTAGTTTTGGGTATAACTTACCGAATTTTCTTTTCCTGTAACAGCTTCTGTAGCAAAATTACCATCAGCATCACCAACAATTGGAGTTGCACTTGGAGTTCCAGTTCCTGCAAAAGTTACAGAACCAGTAAATGAATTTGAATAGTTTCCAGCGGCAATTGAGCCAGAATTCGGATTGGTTAAATCGATATTTTTATTGCCGTAAGATTCTGTACAATTTGTTAATCCATCATTATCATTGTCCGAGTCAACATTGTCGATTACACCATCATTATCACTATCGGTTGAACAAGTACTAACTGGAATTTCGGCAGACTCTTTTGGAAGTGTGCAACTGCTAATTGTTGCAGATACTTTATAATAACCAGGTTGTGTTGGAACATAAAAACTGTCATTATTTGTTCCAGGAATTAGCGAACCGTTAAAATACCATTCAAATACATCAAATGGACTTAATGTGTTAACAGATAATCGTGTATTTGGAATACAACTAGCTTGGGCTAAGTCAAGTTTATTAAAAGAAATTTCTGGTTCAAAAGTAAATCCAGAATAAAAACCACCAAATGTTGCTGCTTGTTCAGAACCATAAGCAGCTAAATATATTTCACCAGATGAGAAAACAGAAACATTTCCAGATAATCCTGTAATGATATATGTTTCGTAATTTGGATTTCCCTCAACTGGATTTGGTCCTGAAATTGGATAAGGTAAATTTGCTACTGTATAATTATCTCCATCAATAGTAAAATTAAGTATTGCATTAGTTTGCGTTACTATAGTTACTCTACCATTAAATTGTCTTGAACCTATAAAATCAATTTGTGGTATATTATCAATAACTCTGGGCGTCTGACAACTTAACGGTGGAACAAAGAATAACTCCTGGTTTCGCTGATCTACGGCACCTCCATCACCAACACTTTGATAAGCAAATAGTATTTTATTTGAAAAAACGTATAAATTACCACCTGAGTCAAAACTATCACCATTTAGGGTGATATAATCCCCTGCATTTATTATAAAACTTGGTGCTGAGTTTCCTTGTAATGAAATTTCGGTACCATCTTCATCTGCGACTAAAACAACTTTTTCAACAGAGTCAACACCTGTACTTTTGATAAAAATATATTCATTCGTTCCTAAAGCATTTGTTACAATTCTTTCTGCAGGAACAATTTGATCAAAACCTAAATCTAAGTTACCAACAGCATTACTTCCTCCAAATGAACCACAATTTACAGCAATTGGTTTATCGGCAGTTACTAAGGCACCGATTAGACCATCTCTATTTGCATCATTTGGACCTTGAACAGCTAGAACATAACTTTCTCCACTATTTAATGTTACACTAAAAGGAGAATCACCAGTTGTTCCATTTACGAGTGTTACTCCTTGTTTGAAATTACTGAAATTAACAACAGTATTATTTTCCGAGGCTAGAACAGATATGAAAGTGGTGTGAATATCTACATAATTTTGAACGTTTGTATTTGTAAATGCACCAATCCTAAAGCGTAAACCTAGAGAAGCTTTTCCTTTAGATACTAATTGTCCTGCTTGGTTACCAGATGTATCAATTACTCTTGCAGAAACGTAAACTAAATCTTCAGCCTCAATAATATATCCTTTATTATTAAAAATTGACGAGGATATGTTGGCATCTACATGAAGTTGCGTATTACTTCCAAATCCTATATTATATATATATGGTTGTGTTTTTGAAACCGTTCCAGTTATAATACTACCTCCAAGTTCGATAATTTTGAAGTTGACAGGAATCGTATTTGGTGTAGAAATGTACAAAAATTGTTCTCCTGGAGAAACGCTAGAAGCACCAGATAAAGGTGGAATGTAATGAGTTTTACTGAATTGCGAAAAACAATTGGTAATAAATAATATAAAAGTAAACAATAATAGGGCATTCTTTTTCATTCGCTAAAATTAGCAAATAAAAAGAAAACATAAAAGAGAAGTTAACCCTATTATGTTTTCTTTAAGATTTGATTGATGATTGAATTTATAAATCTCGCTTTTTGATTATTGCATAGGAAGAATAAATAAAGATGATTGTCCAAACTAAAACTATTACAATTGATGAAAAATGAATGTCATAATCTTTCGTACTGTTTTCTCCAACAGCTTCTTGAATACTTCTAATGGCATTTAATCGTGTGATAGGTTCTATAATTAAATTACTAATCGACTCCAATGGCATAAAAGCATAAACATCATCAACTATAGGACTTCTGTTAAATATTTCAAACTTAAATATTCCGTAAGATATTTTTTCTACCAAGAACCAAATGAATAAAAAGCCAAGTGCAAAAGCTGAACGCTTAATTAATACTCCAAGAAATAAACAGAAAGAGAAAAATCCGAGTAGTTTAACAAAATAGGCCAACAAATATTCTAAATCTGAAAAAATAATTCCAAATTCTGTGTAAGATGAAAAACTTAATCCTAAAACTAATGACATTAAAAAAATAAATAATGTCGAAACACTAGCAAATAAAACAACGGTTAAGAATTTTGAAAGAATAAATTCTTTTTTACTCATTCCATCGATTAAGTTTTGTTTCAATGTTCCATAACTATATTCGTTTGCCATCATGGAAACTATTACAATTGCTAAGAAAAATTTTAATCCAGAAGCAATCCATGTGTTAAAATGCCAAATAAAAGGGAAATTGAATATTCCCATTTCTGCAAAGTGTAATTTAAAATTTCCAATATCAAATTTGATAGAAGCAATTAATGCGATGAAGGAAAGAATAACAAAATATCCAATTGTCAGTACTTTGCTAGCTCTATTTTTCCATATTTTTTGTAATTCTATGGCTAATAATCTTTTCATGATTTTGGCTATTATTGGTTAGTTAATTCAAGGAATTGTTCTTCTAAACTCAGTTTTCTTTTTACTAAATGATTAAGGATAATTCCTTTTTCAAATAAGAATTTGTTTAGTTCTGTTGCATCAATTTGAGCTTTGAAATAAGCGATAATTTTCCCCTCTGTTTCTTTTATACTTTCTAGCTCTGTATGATTTTTTAAAACTTCAATTAGTCTTTGTGAGTCGTTTGATTGTAGTTCAAAATAACCACTTTTGTTACTCATTTCATCCACTTTTCCGTTGTATAAAATTTCGCCAAAGCGCAAAACTAATACATGACTACATACTTTTTCTACTTCGTCTAAAAGGTGAGAAGCTAACAAAATAGTTGTGCCTTGCGAAGCAATTAAACGAATTATATCACGAATTTGATGAATTCCTTGTGGATCTAAACCGTTAGTTGGTTCGTCTAAAATTAAAATTTCTGGATCATTTAATAAGGCAGAAGCGATAGCTAAACGTTGTTTCATTCCGAGTGAAAAAGTCTTAAATTTGCTATCTTTTCGATCGATAAGTCCAACAATTTCTAATTTTTCTTTTACTTTAGAATAATTAATTCCTTTGATTTTGCAAACCAATTCTAGGTTTTCTTGCGCCGTCATATAAGGATAAAAGTTTGGACGTTCAATGATAGCACCAACTTTTTTCAGAGCTTCATGGGTAGCCATTGTACCGCCAAACCAGTTGTATTCGCCAGAGGTTTTGTTTACAACATTCAAAACAATGCCTAAAGTTGTGGATTTTCCTGAACCATTTGGTCCTAAAATTCCATATACATTTCCTTTGTGGATTTCGAGCGACACATCGTTTACAGCATGAACTTTGCCATAACGTTTGTGCAAGTTTTTAATAGTAAGAATAGGTGATTCCAAGAGTTAGTTTTTAAGGTTTAATGTATGACGATTATAACCTTAATTTGTTACTATTCTTTTTTTGAGAAATAAAAATGATTTAAAAATTCCTTTTTTAAACGAAGATAAAACAAGGTCTCATTGATGTCTTTCAACTCTGAGGTAAGCATTATTTTTTTTCCAATTGGGTCATTTGTGGCTTGCTGTTTGCAAACTGGACATTCATATTCACTGAAATGATCATTCACTTTTTTTGTAACTACAAATCGATGTCCAAAGAGTGAACACAAATTATATTTTCCAATAAGTTTTTCGGTTAATAGGCTCGTTTTCATAATAATACAGTTATGATTACTGTAATAAATGTATTTAAAAACAGATAAAAAGTATAAAAAAATCGATAAAAAGCATATTTTTTTTATTTAGTAATATGTAAATCTTACAAAATATTGATTTTCAGATGACTAAATTATCGATAAGGAACAATAGTTGGTTGATTGATTTCGTAATTTGGCAATCCTAATTCGTCGTTGCTTAGGCTGTTAGTTTTGAAAACGTTTGTTCCATTATAAGGAATGTTAGGAAAAAAGGATAGCGAAATTTGAAAGCTATTAAAAACTAAATAATCGTTATTTATTAAAACACCTATACTTAATTTAGAATATACTTTTGGATTAAAAAAAGTATCGTTTTTATCACCTAAAAATCCAAATGACATATTGTAAAAAGGACTAAAACGGAATCCTCGCCAAGTTCCGGGTGTATAGGTTTGCGTTTGTAGAATTAAGGTCAACTTTCGAGTACCGTTAATCAATGGATTTGAAAAGCCGCTAATTTCATTTTCGCCATCAAGTGTAACTCTATCTTCAATTATTGGAACTCGATGACTTCCTACAACTAATGTTGGATTAATAAATTGACGAATTTTCCAGCTACCAATAGAAAATAAATTTGTGAAATAAGTTCCTTGAATTTTAAAAACAGTTTCTTCAGATTTTTTGCCTTCAAAAAAGCTTCCCCATTCGATATTTGCTCCAAAATAGCCAATTTTGAAATAATCACCATAAGCAAATCGACCACCAAAATAACTTCTTGTCTTTTGGTTTTTATTTTGAAAACCTCCTGTAATAGAGTAAACTTGACCATATGGAACGTCTTCAATAATTCCAAAATTGAATAAATACTTGTCTTCAGCAAACTTTCTAACATTTAGACCAATGCTCGCCAAATATAATTCTTCGTCCGAAAAATAACGGCTTGGATCTAAGGATGTTGTTGGCGCTTTAATGTAATTTACTTTTTTATAACCTAAGGTTGTAACTAAATTTGTAGCGCGATAATCTTCATTTTTTCCATCAAAAACTTTAAATGAATGACCAAACCAATAATCCCGAGTTTCGTTTTTGAAAGCTGTTTTTTCAAATTCATTGATGGAGTTGGGTAATGAATCTATGAAAGTTCTATTTTCAAAAAAAACACCTCCTGCAAATCGGGTTAAAGGAGAAACAAAAAGTCGCTCTGTTCTTGCACTTTTACGAACATTATCTTCCAATGAATTAGAATAAAGGAAAGTTGTGTTTATAAAACTGTTTCTAAGATTGTTAATACTATATCGAGCGCTATATGCATTTGCACCATCTGCAAAACGTGTCGTGACATCGTTTGAAAGTTCATGTCCAAGTCCAAAAAAGTTTCTTTCCGTAAGTTCTAAGTTTCCTTTTGATCCTGAAATTGAACCTGTTGGAATTAAACTCCAAGAGTCTAAAACTCTTACGGATATATCTACAGAGTCTTTGCTATCTGGAATTGCAACTGGTTTTATAACAACACTTCTAGCAAATCGTTGACGACGGACTAAACGTTCCGATTCTTTAGCAACTACCGAGTCTAATGGCTCATTTTTTTTGAAAAGTAAGTAGTTTTTAATTGTCCAGTTTTTACTTTTCATGTGAAGATTGTTTCCAAATCGTTCGAAACCTTTGTTTGGTTTTTCTTGTTCGTTTTCTGCTGAAAAGCCAAATGGATCTAGAGTTTCAATAATAATGTTTCTGATGATTTTACCTTCGTGTTTATCAAAAGCTTTTTTGATGAACATTTTTTTTCGAGTAATCTTTTTTGAAACTTTTTTTTGTCGAGTAGATTTAAAAAGTAGTTTATGAATGAATTTTCCAAACTTACTTTTTTTAGAAAAACTTCCAAGATCTTTGAAAACCTTTGTTGTGTCATTAGTTTTGTTTTCGGTATTGTTTTGTGCAAGAACATTTGGACTTGTACAACAAAAGAATAATAAAAATATGAAAACTTTAAATTTCATTGCAACAATTTGGGTTAGAGCAAATATATGAAACAAGTTGTTTTATCGCTATTTTTTACTTTTTAATAATTCAATTAGTTTTTGGTTAAAAATCGTAACTCCTTCTTGATTTAAATGATCATTATCATAATAATGTAATGAGTCATTCAGAAAAGGGTTTTCATTAAAATTTATATACTCACCCTGACTTTTCATTATACTATCAAATTCTTTTGAATTGACATAACTTTTATATTTTGATTTGGGAATTGGTGCGTAAACTAATTTAACTTCAATTTTTTCGGATTTTAAATAGGAAATAATTTCCTCAAAATGTAAAAGTTGATTTTCTTTGAAAACCCATTCGGATTGATTATAAGTTTTAATTTTTGTGATTTTCATGTCACGTTCTACAAAACCACCAGGAATATAATTGTCATATTTTTTTCTTCTCTGTTCTTTGTAATTTGCGTTTAAATCAATAAAATCGATGTAAGTTCCATATAAAAAGGTATTATAAATTTTAATATTATTTAATTCTAATGCCATTTTTGCTGAACCTAAGTCATTGTAATCATTCGATATTATGTCCAAAGCAGATTCAACACCATCAATGCTAAATGTGGCAGGATAGACTTCGTAGATAATTAGTTTTGGTTTTAGCTTTTCCAAATATCTTTTCAAAAGAATTTTTGTCTGCATTGGTGTTTGTGCGCTTGAACCAAGATTGAAAGTTTCATATCCGCTTTTCTCAAAAATTCGAGTATCAAAACCACGATAAGCATGTGATGAACCTAGGAATAGGATGTCTATGTTTTTTTTAGTTTTTACTTCCTTTAATCTTGAAAAAGTATGTCCATATGCAGCTACACAATAATAAAGATTGGGTTTGAATCTTGCTGAAAGTGTTCTTCCCCAAACGAATAAAATTCCACAATACATTATAAATGCACAGACTATGAATTTTGCAAATGTGGAGATAAACTGTTTCATTAGAATTGAAAATAAATAAATGGTGTTTCTTCATTTGAAATAAACATTCCTATCAAAAATAGAATAAACGTGTAAAAAAACCATCTAAAAAACCTATTCCATTTCAAACCGATTTTTTCTAACGCATGTTTGTTTTCTCTACCTAACCACTCAACTATTATGAAAAATAAAATTACTTGAATTAAGGTCAATGCGACTCCCATTTTTTCAAATTTTGGAATAGTAAATAGGGAAGAAGAGAATATCTCACCAATATAATTTAACGCATGACTCATCTTTTCTGCTCTAAAAAATATCCATGCTAAAGTCACTAAAGCAAATGTGGTTGTCATTTGAAAAAGTTCTTTCAGGCTTGGAAACACTTTTCCTTTGGCAACAATATCAATATTAGTTCTGTTTTTTTGAGTTAGTAGTAAAGGAAGAAAATAAAGCGCATTTAAAATTCCCCAAAAGATAAATGTCCAATTGGCGCCATGCCAAAAACCGCTCACTCCAAAAATAATGAATGTGTTTCGAACTTTTATCCATGTATTTCCTTGACTTCCTCCAAGTGGAAAATAGAGATAATCTCTAAACCATGAAGAAAGCGAAATGTGCCATCGTCTCCAAAATTCAGCAATATCTCTCGAAAAATAGGGGAAAGCAAAATTGCGTAATAAATCAATTCCAAAAAGTTTTGAAACACCAATAGCAATATCGGAATAACCGGAGAAATCGCCATAAATTTGTAGTGAAAAGAATAATGCTCCGGCAATTAACGTACTTCCAGAATAGTCTTCAGAATTGTTGAAAATCATATCGGCAAAACGAGCGCAATTATCCGCAATAACTACTTTTTTGAAAAATCCCCAAAGAATTTGCCGCATTCCATCAACAGCATTTTGATAATTAAAGCTTCTTTTAATCTGAAGTTGAGGTAAAAGATGAGTTGCTCGTTCAATTGGACCTGCTACTAACAGTGGAAAGTAGCTTACAAAAACAGCATAATCGACTATGTTTTTTTCTGCTTTTATTCGGTTTTTGTAAATATCAATGACATAGGATAATCCGTGAAAAGTGTAAAATGAAATCCCAACAGGTAACACAATATCGAGCATCCAAGGATGTAATGTTATGCCAATATGAGCAACAGAATCGGCTAATGATTGAGCAAAGAAATTATAATATTTGAATACACCTAAAAATCCTAAATTGATTATTATGCTCAGCCAGAACCAAATTTTTTTATTGTTGTGGTTAGTCGACTCACACATTTTTAGTCCAGTGAAATAATCCAGTAGTGTTGAAAATAGCAACAGAAACATAAATCGCCAATCCCAACATGCATAAAAGAAATAGCTCGCTACAAGCAATACTAAATTTTGTGATTTATAGGTTTTATGAAATACAAACCAATATAGCACAAAAACGATTGGAAGAAAAAGTGCAAAATCTAGCGAATTAAAGAGCATTAATTTGTTTTAATTGTTTTTGTTTGAACCAAATATAAAAAATCCTCAACAGCTTTTACTATTGAGGATTTAATAATTGAATTTATTTGTTTTTTTGAGTGTTAGCTTTTTTGCTCTTTATTGAAATAGACTAAGTAATAGTACATTTGTTTTTCTTCATCCCAACCTTTTTCAACAAATTTTTCGGCACTTTCTGGATTGATAAAATCCAATTTGATTTGAATATTTGTATCTAAATTAATGACGTTTTTGATACTTCGTCGAGCATCGCTAACGGCAGCATTAGCAATTGGAAAGGAAGTAACATCTTCAATGCTATATTTTTCTCCTTTATCTACTTTGTAGTTTTTGAATTCCGGAATTAAATCTGGGTTTACTAAGACTTCGTTTAGAAAATTACTTTCTTCAAACTCATCGTTTTTAGCAAAATAATTCACAGAACGATTCATAAACATTACTTCTTCTTTTTTATCTTCTGCAGGAAAAACGACATCTTTAGCAAAACCTTGACAAAACTTCAAATACTTCTTAGTCATAAAGTTTTCGTCTTGAAAAGCATCAACCGAAAGGAAATGTTCTAACCAATAACGTGCGTCATATCGGTTGCTATCTACAGTAAGGATTTTATAACCTTCTTCTTTTTTGTGATTAAAAATTAAACAACCTTTGTCCAGTTTGTTGAGGTTAATTCCTTGTTGCAGAATCATTTCTAAAGTTGAATCTTTTTCTTCAAACTGCATAAAGTCTGATTTGATTTCGCTTTTAAATACGCCTATCGCATCAACTACATTGTTGTCAATATTAACGTTTGTCAAATAAGCTACATAGACTTCACCATTTTTAATATGCGGATGATTTGATTGTTCAAAAAGATGTTTGGTGATTTTTTTAGAAACTTCGTGACAGTCACTTGGGCTTGTAAAAAGTTCTGTTGCCAAATTAAACATATCGTTATACTCTAAATCTACTTCATGAGCAAACTGAAAATAGTTTTCCTCTTTTTCACGAAATGGTTTGAAGAAATATTCCTTTAATAAAGGAACAATTTCATCATTTAAAGCATAAGGAGTTTCAGAAATAAAAATAGCTTCGTTGCGGCTTTTATTTCCAACTCGGTGTATTGATAAGCTCTCAATATGAGCGTTGAATAGGTTAATCATTTTTTTATTTTTAAGAGCAATAAAAAAAGAACATAGAATAAAGACTTTAAAAATCTATTTTCTATTCTCTATATTTCTCTATTTTTAATTCCAATTTTCTTCAAATCCAAAATCCTCGAAACTTTCATCGCCACCAAACATATCGAGGTCATCTTCATCTAAATCATCTTCAAATTCAGAGAACATATCATCATCGTTGTCTGCTTCAAACTTTTTTTCCATTGCTTCTGCTGGAAGTTCTCCATGAGAGAAAAGCAAACTTGGATATATTATCCCAATTTCGGCTTCTTCAACTGCGGCTAGTTCTACTAAAAAGGTCCACATGTTGATGAAATCATAAACATAGATAATTTTGGTTTGGTCTGTATTTAGTATATCATTAAGTTGATAATCACTCATTGTTTTTTGTTCGCCTGGAACATCTCCTGCGTCAAACATTGGAATTTCGTCTTCCTGATTCCATGTATCGTCACAAGTGTAAAATGAAGCAACTTCCATTCCGTCAAAGCCAAATGCATTGACAATAGCGTTGTGTAAATCTTCTAAAGTATCTTCTTCTTGAATAGCAATATCTCTGAAAACATCTTCTTCAGCATCCAGAATAACACGAAATTTATAAATCATAATCTAACTTTTAATGAGCCGACAAAGGTAAAATTTAAATTATGAATTATGTATTTCGTAATGCTAATTGTTGATAAAAATGTTCTTTGGGTTTTAATTTTTTCATCTTAAAAACTTTACGACCTTTGCCTTTTGAAAAAACAACTTTATGAAAGCAACTATCGTAACTATTGGTGATGAAATTCTTATTGGTCAAATCGTTGATACAAATTCTGGTTTTATAGCCAAAGCGTTAGATAAAATTGGTGTGCAAACACATGAAATGCTTTCGATTTCAGATGATAAAAAGCATATTTTAGATACGTTTTCCTCACTTCAAAATAAAGTAGATTTAGTTGTGATTACTGGCGGACTTGGACCAACAAAAGATGATATTACGAAGAAAACATTTTGCGATTATTTTGACGATGTTTTAGTTGAAAATAAAGCCGTTTTAGATCATGTAATTGATATTATTGAAGGTTTTTATAAACGTCCAATAACACAGTTAAATAGAGACCAAGCATTAGTTCCTTCAAAATGTGAAGTGCTTTTCAATAAAATGGGAACAGCACCAGGAATGTGGATGAAAAAAGAAAATACAGTATATGTTTCTTTGCCTGGCGTTCCTTATGAAATGAAGTATTTGGTTGAGAATGAAATCATACCAAAAATTGTTAATGAGTATAAACGACCTTACATCATCCACAAAACAATAATGACCTATGGCGAAGGCGAAAGTCGAATAGCTGAAAAAATAGAAAGTTGGGAAAACAACTTGCCTGATTTTATCAAACTAGCCTATCTGCCAAGTCCAGGAAAAGTTCGTCTGCGATTAACAGCTCGAGGAGAAAACAAAGAGTTATTAGAAAAATCTATTCAAGAAAATGTAGAGTCGTTAACTAAAATTATAAGTGAAATAATTGTTGGCTTTGATGAAGAGGAAACTATTGAAGTAATAATAGGTAAGTTATTAACTTCTCAAAATAAAACAATTGCTACTGCTGAAAGTTGTTCAGGTGGAAAAATTGCACAAATGCTAACGTCAGTTGCAGGAAGTTCCAATTATTTTCGTGGAAGCGTTGTGAGTTATGCAACAGATACTAAAATTGATATTTTAAATGTTTCTTCTAAAACAATAGATGATTTTTCAGTTGTGAGTGCAGAAGTTGCTAGAGCAATGGCAATTGGTGTTCAAAAAATAATGAAATCCGATTATGCAATAGCTACAACGGGCAATGCTGGACCAAGCAAAGGCGATTCTAAAGCAGAAGTAGGAACGGTTTTTATTGCGTTAGCAACTCCAAATACTGTACTTGTTGAAGAATTTAACTTCGGTCAACCACGTGAAAAAGTCATCGATAGAACCTCAAATAAAGCATTAGAAATGATGCAAAAAGAAATTTTAAAAAATCTGCAATAATTATTTTGTTACAATGATTTATTTTTCTTAAGTTTGCACCCTCGAATTGAATAACGATATAAAGATAAGCATAATGTCAAGAGTTTGTGACCTTACAGGTAAAAGAGCGATGGTGGGAAATAATGTTTCTCACGCGATGAACAAAACTAAGAGAAAATTTTCTGTAAACTTAGTAAAAAAACGTTTCTATCTTGCTGAAGAAGACAGATGGATTACTCTTAGAGTAGCTGCGTCTACAATTAAAACAATCAATAAAAATGGATTGGCTGCTGTTTTGAAAAAAGCAAAAGTTGAAGGATTTATTAAATAATTCTATCCCAATAAAAATATAGTAAGATGGCAAAGAAAGGTAATAGAATACAAGTTATTTTAGAGTGTACTGAGCATAAAGGAACAGGTCTTCCTGGAACTTCTCGTTACATCACAAACAAAAACAAAAAAAATACTCCAGACAGATTAGAGATTAAAAAATTTAATCCAATCTTAAAGAGAATGACTGTTCACAAAGAAATTAAATAATTAGAGATTTTAATAAAATCTCAAATGGTCACATTAGAGATTTATTAAAATATTAAAACAATATTAGTCATGGCAAAGAAAACCGTTGCAACGTTACAAACAGCTTCTAAAAGATTATCAAAAGCTATCAAAATGGTAAGATCTCCAAAAACTGGAGCGTATACTTTTGTTGAAAGCATTATGACACCAGAAGAAGTGGATAGTTTCTTAGCAAAGAAATAATTCCAATAATTATATATATCAAAGCTACTTTCATTCGGAAGTAGCTTTTTTATTTTTATATTTGTCTCAAGATTTTTGAATTCCAATCCATAACAAATGAGTTTTTTCAAAAGAATATTTTCCTCCGAAAAAAAGGAGACTTTAGATAAAGGTTTAGAACAAACCAAAACTTCTTTTTTTTCCAAGTTAACCAAAGCAGTTGCCGGAAAATCAAAAGTAGATGATGAGGTTTTAGACAATCTTGAAGAAGTTTTAGTTTCTTCTGATGTTGGCGTAAATACCACATTAAAAATCATTGAAAGAATTGAAGAAAGAGTTTCTCGTGATAAATATCTTGGAACAGATGAATTAAATCAAATTCTAAGGGATGAAATCGCAGGATTATTATCTGAAACTAAATCTGGAGAAGAAACCGAATTCACCATTCCGGCCAACAAGAAACCCTATGTTATTATGGTAGTTGGTGTAAATGGTGTTGGTAAAACAACTACAATTGGTAAATTGGCTTATCAGTTCAACAAAGCAGGTTACAAAGTTGTTCTTGGCGCAGCCGATACGTTTCGTGCTGCAGCAATCGATCAATTGCAAATTTGGGCCAATAGAGTTGGTGTACCAATTGTAAAACAACAAATGGGAAGCGATCCAGCATCTGTAGCTTTTGACACATTGCAAAGTGCTGTTACTCAAAACGCAGATGTTGTGATTATTGATACCGCTGGACGTTTACATAATAAAGTAAATTTGATGAACGAGTTGACCAAAGTAAAACGCGTAATGCAAAAAGTGGTAGAAGATGCGCCACACGATGTATTATTAGTTCTAGATGGTTCCACTGGTCAAAATGCTTTCGAACAAGCAAAACAATTCACAGCAGCAACCGAAGTTTCTTGCTTAGCGGTTACTAAATTAGATGGAACTGCAAAAGGTGGCGTTGTTATTGGAATTTCTGATCAGTTTCAAATACCTGTAAAATATATTGGTGTTGGAGAAGGTATTGAAGATTTACAAGTTTTTAATAAATTTGAATTTGTAGATTCGTTTTTTAAATAATTGCAGTCAGATGAACAAAATAAAATCATTTTTCAGAGAAACGTCACCAATATTATTTGTTGTTATATCAGTTGTTCTTGGAATTTTAGCTACTTTTTTTGAAGACTCTTTCAAGAATATTTTCTTATTTCTAAGAATAGTAAGTTTCTCTTTATTCGTTTATGCTATTATAAAATATTTTAATTCTAAGAATTAATTAGCATAAATTTTTCTCATCAATAGAGAAATCACGATATTTAAATTTCGATAACTTCCTGCAAAGCTAACTTTATTTTGACTGATGAAATAAAAAGTAAAAATCATCTACTATTTATTTTTAATTTCGATTACTTTATCAGCTTAAAAAATTAATTTTGTAATAATAATTACAATTCATGTCAAAGTTAGGTTCATTAGCAATAAATACAATTCATCAAGGTGATTGCATTGCTTTATTAAAAAAAATCCCTGATAATTCGGTTGACTTAATTTTTGCTGATCCACCATATAATTTGCAGTTAAACGGTGAGCTAACAAGACCTAATCAAACAAAAGTAGATGCTGTAAATGACGCATGGGACAAGTTTGAAAGCATGGCAATTTATGACCAATTTACAAACGATTGGCTCAAAGAGTGTAAAAGAATTTTAAAAACTACTGGAAGCATTTGGGTTATTGGAACCTATCATAATATTTTTAGAGTTGGTGCCAAGTTGCAAGATTTGGGATTTTGGATGTTGAATGATGTAGTGTGGATAAAGTCAAATCCGATGCCAAATTTCAAAGGAACACGTTTCAATAATGCGCATGAAACCATGCTTTGGGCAACCAAATCAGAAAAATCTAAATACACATTTCATTATCATTCGATGAAAACGATGAATGAAGATTTGCAGATGCGAAGTGATTGGTTAATCCCGATTTGTCAAGGCGATGAACGAATAAAAGTCAATGGACAAAAAGCACATTCAACACAAAAGCCTGAAGAATTATTGTATCGAGTAATTTTATCAACGTCAAATGTTGGCGATATTGTTCTTGATCCATTTTCAGGAAGCGGAACAACAGCTGCAGTTGCCAAAAAGTTAGGTCGAAATTTTATTGCTTTTGAAAGAGAGCAATTTTATATTGATGTTGCCAATAATCGTTTGAAAGAAATTGTTCCAATAAAAGACGATTTGTTGGAGTATAAAGTTGAAGTGAAAAAACCAAAAGTTCCTTTCGTGAATTTAATTGATAAAGGATTTATAAACGTAGGTGACTTTGTTTTTTCAAAAGATAAAAAATATAAAGCTCAAATTCAAGCCGATTCGTCTTTGGAAAGTAATGGCTTTGTTGGTTCTATTCATAAAGTTAGCGCACAACTTCTTGGAAAAGAAAGCAATAATGGATGGACCTATTGGTATGTGAAACAAAAAGGGAAATTGATTTTAATTGATGATTTGAGAGAAGATTTTGCTAAACAATATTTGAAATAAAATGAAAAGAATAGTTGGAATAGTTGTCGTGTTTTTATTGATTTCTTGTCAAACTGAAATTAAAAAAGAGGATTTAAATAAGCTTAATGGTTATTGGGAGATTAAAAATGTAACTCTTCCCGATGGTGAAGAAAAAGAGTATAAAGTCAATGAAACTATTGATTTTTTTGCGCTAAAGAATGCTGTAGGTTTTCGTCAAAAGGTAATGCCTCAATTTGACGGAAAATTTAAAACTAATGGCATTAAAGAAAATATCAAAATTGTAGCAAAAGAAAATAAGTTTTTTGTTGAATACAAAACAGATTATGGCAAATGGGAAGAGGAAATTATTGCTTTAGAGGATTCGCTTTTGGTTTTAAAAAATCAACAAAAAATGGAATACGAATATAAAAGACACATTCCTTTTTCAATAAAATAATTCAGAAGTATTAAAATGAATTCAGTTCATTTAAATTAAAAGAAAATGGCAAAACGATTGAGTAACGAAAGTTCTATCAGTGATGTTTTGAAAGAGTTTATAGAAGTTAATAAACTCCAAAATGGCATGGACAAAATTGATGTGCAAGCAGCTTGGAAATCACTCATGGGAAATGGAGTCAATAGTTATACAAAAGAAGTAATGCTAAAAGGTTCAACACTTTATGTGTCATTGACATCGGCTGTTTTGCGAGAAGAATTAAGCTATGGAAAAGAAAAAATCATCAAAATGATTAACGAAGAACTAAGAAAAGAAGTTGTTACGGCAATAATTCTGCGTTAAGTGTTTATTTCTAAATCTTTTATATAATCTTGATGTTCGTAGAAAAAGTATTCAAATTGCGACATGGTTTCGTTGAAAAAGTCAAAAATACTTTGCCAATTACTTTTATTATTCAAGCTAACGCCAGTTTTTTCTACCCAAATTCTACTGATAACTTTCCCACTTTCTAAATAATAATTTCGTTCTAAAATTGCATCAGGTAAATATTCCTCTAGTAAAATAGTTTTTAGCGATTCGATTTTTTCAAAGTAAATTTTGCGTTTTTCTTCGTCTTTAGGTTCGATGTCCAATAAAACTTGTGCCTTTTTATTATCTATAAAAAATTTAAATGTAACGTCTTTTATTTTAGTATCATACAACATCCATTTTCTCGGATATGCTTCGGCAAAAGCTATCCAAAAATCTTTTTTTATACGAAGTGCTTCTTCTTTGCTATACATTTTATAGAATTAAATTTGAGTGCTTTATTTTTTTGGACTAATTTTATGTTTTTATTCCTTAAACATGAAATTTGACGATTTTTTGAAATATACGCCAAAAATAGCAAAAGAAGTAACTTTTGCTACGATTGCTCATGAAAAAATGGCACCGTCAAATAGAATGGAGCTTTTAAGGGAAATGAATTCTAAAGTGATGAATCCTAAAAAAGCAGCAGTTTTAATGCTTTTTTATCCGAAACAACTCGATACACATTTGGTATTAATTCACAGAACTTCCTACAATGGTGTTCATTCCTCGCAAATAGCATTTCCTGGAGGTAAACCTGAAATTGAAGATGAAGATTTAATGGTAACGGCTTTAAGAGAAACTCATGAAGAAATAGGTATTCATCCAAGTAAAGTTGAAATAATTCGTTCATTTACAGAAGTGTACATACCGCCGAGTAATTTTATGGTCTATCCTTTTATGGGAATTAGTTATCACGAATTGGAATTTCAAAAACAAGACGAGGAAGTTGCTGGGATTGTAGAACTTTCCTTAAAAGAGTTTTTAGACGAGAAAACAATAACTTCTAAAACTATGGATACATCTTATGCTGGAGCGATAGAAGTTCCTGGTTTTATGGTAGATAATCATTTTGTTTGGGGTGCAACTGCTATGATGCTCAGTGAATTGAAAGAAACCCTAAAAAGTGTATTTTAAAGTTATTGTTTTTGTAAATTTGCATCCCTAATATCGGAATTAAATTCAAATAAAAATAACATGGGTTTATTCAAACGAAATCCTTTTGGTCATATATTATTCATAAAAAAATGGTTAATCCGCATCTTTGGGGTTTTAACTCACAGAAGATATCGAGGTTTTAATGAATTGCATATAGAAGGTTCAGAAATAATAAAATCTTTACCAGATAAAAACGTACTTTTTATTTCAAATCACCAAACATATTTTGCTGATGTAGTAGCCATGTTTCATGTTTTTAACGCAAGTTTATCAGGAAGAGTTGATAACATAAAAAATGTTGGCTATTTGTGGCAACCCAAAATGAATATCTATTATGTTGCCGCTAGCGAAACGATGAGAGCTGGATTATTGCCAAGGATTTTGGCTTATGTTGGAGCAATTACAGTGGAGAGAACTTGGCGTTCAGGCGGAAAAGATGTTACAGAAAAAAGAGAAATTAACCCAAATGATACTGAAAATATTAAAATTGCTCTAGAAGATGGCTGGGTAATTACTTTTCCACAAGGAACAACAAAATCTTTTAAACCAGTTAGAAAAGGAACAGCACACATTATTAAGCAACATAAACCTATTGTAGTGCCAATTGTCATAGATGGTTTCCGTCGTGCTTTTGATAAAAAAGGATTACGAGTGAAAAAGAAAAATATACTGCAGTCTTTTATCATCAAAGAGCCATTAGAAATTGATTATGAAAACGAAACTATTGAGCAAATTGTAGAAAAAGTGGAATACGCAATTGAGCAACATTCATCGTTTTTAAAAGTTATTCCTGTCGAAGAAATTGAAGAACAAGAACGATTAAATAAGTTGCGAGAATGGCAAGTTTAAAAAAATCCCGTATCGATGAATGATACGGGATTTTTTTATTTGAAGTATGAAAAATTATGATTGTCTTCAATTTGAAGTAACGTTTCATAAATTAGCTTGATAACGTTTTCTACATCTTCTTTATGAACCATTTCGACTGTTGTATGCATGTATCTTAATGGAAGTGAAATTAACGCAGAAGCAACACCTCCGTTACTGTATGCAAAAGCATCAGTGTCAGTTCCAGTTACACGTGAAGTAGCATGACGTTGAAAAGGAATTTTGTTTTTCTCAGCTGTTGATACGATTAATTCTCGCAAAACATTTTGAGTTGCAGGAGCATAAGCGATTACTGGTCCTTTTCCCATTTGTAAATCACCTTCAATTTTTTTGTCAATCATTGGAGTAGTTGTGTCATGACATACATCTGTAACAATTGCTACATTTGGCTTTATGGTTTGAGTAATCATTTCTGCACCACGAAGACCAATTTCTTCTTGAACTGAGTTTACGATATATAATCCAAAAGGTAATTTCTTTTTGTTTTCTTTTAATAAACGAGCAACTTCTGCAATCATAAATCCACCCATTCTGTTGTCTATTGCTCTACAAACAAATTTATCATTGTTTAAAATCATAAATTCATCTGGATAAGTAATTACACAGCCTACATGAACGCCAAGTTTTTCAACTTCTTCTTTTGTCGAACAACCACAGTCAATAAAGATATTGTGTAACGTTGCAGTTTCCTCTTTGCCACGATTTCTAGTATGAATTGCTGGCCAACCAAAGACACCTTTTACTATTCCGTTTTTTGTATGAATGTTTACTCTTTTTGATGGTGCAATTTGGTGATCAGAACCACCGTTTCTAATTACGTATATTAAACCGTTATCCGTAATATAATTTACATACCATGAAATTTCATCAGAATGCCCTTCAATAACGACTTTGAATTTCGCATCTGGATTTATAACTCCAAAAGCGTTTCCATAGGTGTCAGTTTCAAATGTATCCACATAAGGTTTTAAATAGTCCATCCAAAGTTTTTGTCCTTCTGATTCATATCCTGTTGGCGATGCATTATTTAAGTATTTTTCTAAAAAAAGTAACGAGTTTTTTGTGAGGATAGATTTTGTTGTCATATTTTTTTTTGCTAAAATATAAATTTGGCATTACAGTTGTTAAGTATATTTATATTTTTACACTAAATTTATTTTATATGACTAAAGTAGTTTTCACCCTATTCCTTTTTTTGATTTCTTTTAATGCTTTTTCACAAGTGTCAACTGATACTATTAAAAAAGAAATTGAAGAAAAAGAAATCGATACAACTTTTAAAGAACTAATTCAATTAGAGGAGGTTGTTATTTATAGAGATAAATCAACTTCTGACGAAAGAAAAGAGTTTTTATTGCTTCAAAATAGAGTTTATAAAGTTTATCCTTTTGCAAAAGCAGCTTCAGAAAGATTGACATTATTGAACAAAAATATGGATAAGCTTAAAACCAATAAAGAAAAAAAGAAGTATTTTAAAATTGTTGAAAATTACATGGAAAATGAATTTACAGGACAATTAAAAAAACTTTCTCGAAAACAAGGTCAAATTCTAATAAAACTTATACATAGACAGACAGGAATTACAACATTTGATTTAATTAAAGATTATAAAAGTGGATGGAAAGCTTTTTGGGCCAACAATACTGCGAAATTATTTGATATTAATCTAAAGACAAAATATCAACCCTATCAGGTTAATGAAGATTTTCTTATTGAATCTATACTTGATAGAGCATTTAATAGAGGAAGACTTGTTCGTCAGAAATCAGCAAATCCTGTTGATATAGATGAACTGACCGAATATTGGCAAAGTAAAATAGAAAAAAATTAATTGTTTAAAATTCTGATTGTCAATATGCTTTTATTTTCTTTAAAATAATTTTAAAAAATATTTTCAAAAAAGCTTGTTTGGTAAAAAGAAATGCTTACTTTTGCACCCGCTAAACGAAAGAATAGCGATATAGAAT
>NZ_SNXR01000001.1:0-42522 GCF_004362665.1 Flavobacterium dankookense
CTCGTAACCTACTGCGCCTGTATAATCACATAGATGTAAATCCTCTGGAACCGTTGCCTCTGGCGTTGGGTTAACGATGAGTTCTAGTTCGACAACTTCAAAACAAGAAGTTGTTGTAGACTCTATTCTTATATAAATAGTTTGGGTTGACGGATCAATACTGTTGTAGTTTGAAGGATTTGGTATTGTAGTTCCATCTAAATTTGCATCATCCTCTGTTTCATGATAAGTTATCGTATAAGTATTTGCCCCGACAATACTAGGTATAGCAGATGTTAAATCAAAAGCTCCAAAACCATCATTATTTAAATCACAAATCTCTAATGGTAATGGGTTCGGATTGATTACAACATCATTAATAATTGTATTAATTGTAAAATTTACTGGGTTGGAAGTACAATTGGCCGTAGTTTGAATAGCAACAATTGAATGATTTCCAGCTGATAAATTGTTAAAGAATGGTGATGGTTGTACTGGTAAACTATCTAGTGAATAAGCATATTGACTACCCAATGGACTTGTAACTGTAACCGTATTTGAACCACAGCTCTGAACAATATCAATAGTTGGAGTTACTTGAGGAATAATCACAATTTGTACTGAATAAGTATTTGCACATTGGTTTGTATTTGGCGTAAATGTATAAGTTGTTGTAGTGGTATTATCAACAACAGCAGGATTCCAAGTACCGGGAATACTATTATTTGAAGTAGTCGGTAAAGCTGGAATAGTAACTCCTTCACAATAAGGTCCAAAAGAACTAAAAGTTGGGTTATTTCTAGGATTTACTATCACATTTACCGGTTCAATATCAAAACAATCACCTACTGTACTTTTAATGTAATAAGTTCCTGAAGAGGAAACTGCATTTGGGTTAGTTAAAGAGTTAGTGGCTGCTAAATTAGTCCAATAGGATAAAACTCCACTTCCTGTACTCCCAATTGTTATTGCAGGTGCTTGGAGATTTAGAGTTGCAGGAGAACAAACTGATGCTGGATTTGTGATAACTAAAGAAGGTGTTTGATTAATTGTAACTGTTACTGGTTTTATATCGTAACAAGAACCAAAGGTTAACTTAATATAAAATACACCACTTGAAGTAATACTATTTGGACTAGCCAAAGGGATTGTAGCTGCTGAGTCTGTCCAATAAGTTTTTACTCCAGAAGAACTTCCAACAGTTAACGCTGGAACTGTCAAATCAATACTTCCTGGAGAACAAATAGGACTTGGATTAGTTATTTCTAATACAGGCGATTGATCTATAGTAACTATTACTGGTTTAATCACCGAACAAGTTCCAATAGTTAACATTATATAATAAGTTCCACCAATAGTAACAGTACTAGGATTATTCAGAGGAAAAGTAGCTAATGCATTAGTCCAATAGGTCAATGTTCCTGTTGTACTTCCAACAGTAACATTAGGTAAAGTCAAATCGACAGCAACAGCAATACCCGAACATAATGCTGGCGGATTTGTGATAATCAAATTTACATTAGGATTAATCGTAACCGTAACTGGCTCAATATCAAAGCAAGTAACATGAGTGCCTTTAATGTAGTACGTTCCACCACTTGAAATTGACGAAGGATTTGCCAAAGGAATTGTTGCGCTACTATCAGTCCAATAGGATAATGTTCCAACACCAAAGCTTCCGGCTGTTATAGCTGGCAAAGTGATGTCAACAGTATTAGGAGCACAAACTGCTGGAGGATTTGTTACACTAAGTACAGGAGTTGTATTTATAGTAACTGAAACTGATTGTATAGTAGAACATGTTCCAATGGTACTTTTTATGTAATAAATTCCACCTGCTGAAACAGCATTAGGATTTGCAAGAGCAATTGTAGCTGCAGCATTTGTCCAATAAGTTAATGTTGTCCCGGTAGTACTACCTGCTGTAACAGCTGGTAGTGTTAAATCAACTGTATTTGGAGTACAAACTGCAGCTGGTGGAGTTGTAATTAATGTTGGTGATGTACAAGATGCAAAACAAGTTTCTGTTCTGGAAGTAGTACATAAGCCATTCCAAGTAATTGTTAATGTAACAGATTGACCTGCTGTAAGTCCATTTACTATATAACTTGATGGAAATGTTGGAATTACACCTGTTACAGGAGTTCCACCATCAATAGTATAACTAAAAGTATAATTTGTTTGTCCAATACTGTTAAAGTCAAACTCCGCAGAAGTTGGTGTAGAGTTTGCGCAAAATAAAATAGGCGTTGCATTTGGTGGTTGATTTGTCACTCTAACAGTTAATGCAACTCGAACACTTTCACAACCTCCAATAGTTTGACTAACATAATAAGTTGTATCGCCAAGAGTTCCTGTTGTTGGTGTGGGTGCTGTGGCTAGAGGCGTTTCACTAGTATTATTGGTTAAATACCAATTTAATGTTCCGCCAGCTGATGGAGTTGCTGTTAAAGGAACTGCAGTTGCATTTTGACAATACGTTACAGGTAATACAGTTGGTGGTGTGACCGTTGGTAAAGCATTTATAACTAAAGGAATTGGAGTAGAAACACAACCTGAAACTATATCTCTAATAACTGCACTATAATTTCCAGGAGCTAAACCTGCAAAAATTGGATTACTTTGATAATTTATTCCTCCATTTACACTATACTCATAATTCGATGTTTGATAGACATATCCTCCAACCTCGGTATAGTCCTGTGGATCAAGAGCAGTCCAATCATTTATATTCCAAGTATTAGTTGGTTTTGGAGCTGTTTGCAATCGTCTAAAAGTATAACCAGGTTGATTAGCAGGAGTATAATTAACTCCATCTCTTCTACCAAAATTATCAATTTCAACATCGGTATTTGATGTAAGTCTGATATTATCATTTTCATTTATGGCTCCACAATTTCCAACAACCAAATCAGGAACAACACCACCTTGATTGGCATTAGAACCAATCGCTAAAACAAATACATCATTGTTATTTAGAGTCCCAGAAAGTTGAATATCACAATTCGGTGAGATAAAATTATTTCCGTTATTGTAAACTTTGATTTTATAATTACTCAAATTTTTTGTAGTTCCTGTTCCGTTATAAATTTCTATATAAGTCAATGAACCAACACTTTCATCTGTAACTTCAGAAATAAATAATTCTGACGGAACTGGTAATGGACTTGTATTTAATGGACTTGTAAAAACAATTGTTCCTGTTGGGACTGCACATGTTGGCTGTTGAGTTACACTAACAATTGGTTGAGGACAAACTGGAACTGAACCACAAGTCAAACTTGCTGCTGTAAAACAACCAGTTCCATTTGGAGTTACCGTAATTCGTATACTATCCGTTGGATTAATTCCTGTTACATTATAGGTTGTAGGATTTACAATTCCAACATTTACAGGTGTTCCGTTGTTAATAGTGTATGAAACAGTATAATTTGTTGCTCCAGTAACAGTTGACCAATTAAATGCCTGTGAAGTTGGTGTAGCTGTTCCACATGTTATTGTTGGACTTAATGAGTTAACTGTCACCACAACTTGATCGGTTAAAACACAGGTGTTATTAGTTGTAAAAGTTATATCATCTAACGCAAAATCATTTCCAGCAGCAGTTACTCTTGAGTCAAATAATTCAATAACAGCAGTTGTAGCTGTTCCTGAATTCCATCCTTGAGCATAATTATTCCAATCACAATTATTTGTTGATGCGGTAAATGTTCCTAAAGTAACTCCATTTATAACAACTCTTATCTGAGCTGGATTGGGTTGTGCTACTGATTGCATCCAAAAGGAAAAATTATAATTCTGATTTGGATTTACCACAACTGTTTGTCCCCAAACCATATCATTTCCTGCGTTAGTAATGGAACCATCTACAACCATCATTATTCCAGTTCCTGAACGATCTGTACAATTAGCGAAACCTCCAAACCATGTATTTGAATTCGTAGTCAGTCCATAAGTTTTTTGAGTTCCAGCAGGAACAGTTGTTGTCAAAAATTGATAATCAGATTGAAAAGCAACATTCCCACTAGAAAAATCTCCGTTAGTAATTAGATTTACAGGAACATTATTTGTTGATGTAACAGTATAAGTAGTTGTCTGTGTTGGTGATACTATAGGATTAGCAATATTTGGTGTCGTTAGTGATACATCATTTGGTGATGAAGTCCAAGTATATCCAGATGTACTTCCACTAACATTAAGAGTTGTTTGCTGTCCAAGACAAATTGCTGTATTTGCAATAGCATTAATTCCTGGTGGATTTACTAAAGTAACATTTCTTTGCGCTGTAGCTCCATTTGAATCTGTAACTTTTATAGTATATGGTCCAGCAGGAAGTCCTGTGAAAATTCCAGTTGAATTATTAGCAGTAACTGTTCCTGTTAAATTATAAAGTGTATACGGTTGAACTCCACCAACTCCATATCCTATTATAAATCCATCACTTGCATTATTACAAGTAGGATTATTTGAAGAAGTTGTTATAGAAAGTGCAATTGGAGGTGGATTTACTGCCATATCATCAATTGCAAAATCATTACCATCTGAGCTTGTATTATTATTATACATTTTAATATTTGCACAATTCCCAGCTGCAACAAAAGTATAAGTCACTTGTTGCCATCCACTTGAGGTTGGAGGAGCAACTGTACTTCCTGAAACTAGTGTGACTGAATTTGCATTTAAAATATCTACTCTAATATCTGCTGGTGTTGGATTTCCTGCAACGTTTCCATAAACTGATTTAATCCAATAACTAAAGGTGTATGTTCCTCCAATGGTCAATCCACAAACTCCACCGCCACCATTTCCTGCTTCCCAAAAATTTTGTTGACCACCAGTTGTGTTTCCGTCAAAAACCAACATTAGTCCAGAACCTGTTGTATGATCACCACCTGAAACAAAGGAAGCCGTGTTCATTGGTTGTGGATCATTTGTAAAAGCCCAATTACCTGAGTTAGTCGTTCCTGTAAACGGAGGAAAAATTCTAACATAACCTGCACCGTTTGAAAAGAAACCTACGACAGTTCCTGTTTCGAAGTCACCGTTGACTAATAGGTTTTGGGATTTTATTTGAGCTACATTAAACAATAATGCAAATAAAAATATATTTTTAAGTATTGATTTACAATTCATTATGAATTATTTTAATTTATAATTTGAGGTTAAAAACGGGCAGCAATATAATTATATTACCTTAAACACTAGTTAACTAATAGTAAAATTTCCAGTATCAAATTTAGTCTTTTAGTAGAAATGTGAATAAAAAAACCTCAAATTAATGAGGTTCATTATTATTTTTCTGTCTTTCTTCTATTTCTTTCTGTCTTGAGTAAGTTTAATTCCCTACTAGTTTGACCAGCAACCGATGTGTTTTCTTCCGCTCTTCGTATTAAATAAGGCATCACATCTCTAACTGGACCAAAAGGCAAATATTTTGCAACATTATAACCACTTTGAGCTAAATTATAACTGATGTTATCACTCATTCCATACAATTGTCCAAAACAAATCCTAGAATCATTCTTTGCAATATTCATTTTTTGCATCAAATCCATCAATTTATACGAACTTTCTTCGTTGTGCGTACCAGCAAAAATTGCCATTCTATCCAAGTTATTCATCATGTAAACAACTGCAGCATCATAATTTTCATCCGTTGCTTCTTTTGACGCACAAATTGGTGTTGGATAATTATTTTCCTCGGCACGTTTATTTTCTTTTTCCATGTATGCGCCACGAACTAATTTCATCCCAATATGAAATCCTTCAGCAATAGCTTGTTGATGAAGTTTTTTAAGATAATCAACTCTATCCCAACGATATAATTGTAAAGTATTATAAACAATGGCTTTTTCTTTATTGTATTTCTGCATCATTTCTGTAACCAAATCATCTGCTGCATCTTGCATCCAACTTTCTTCTCCATCAATTAACAAAGCAACATCTTTTTGATGAGCTGTTTTACAAATGATTTCAAAGCGCTCTTTCACTCTACTCCATTCCGCTTGTTCTTCATTAGTTAATGTTTGCTTCTCACCTATTTTTGTATACAAATCAATTCGTCCTAATCCTGTTGGTTTAAATACGGCAAAAGGAATAGCTTCTCGTTCTTTAGCAAATTCAACTGTTTTTAATGTCATTTCTAAAGCGGCATCAAATTGTTCCTCTTCTTCTTTTCCTTCAACAGAATAATCTAAAACAGAAGAAACGCCTTTAGTGAACATTTTATCCACCACAGTGAGACAATCTTCCTCTGTTGTTCCACCACAAAAATGATCAAAAACTGTTGCTCTAATCAAACCTTCTACAGGTAAATGTGCTTTCAAAGCAAAGTTGGTAACCGCTGTTCCAATTCGAACTAACGGCTCATTAGCAATCATTTTAAAGAGAAAATAAGCTCTATCTAATTCGGTATCTGTTTTTAGCGAAAAAGCAACTTGGGTATTGTTAAAAATCTTGTCCATTTATAGTAAAAATATTGTAGCAAATATAAATAGTCTTTGGCGATTAATTAGCAATTTTTATCTTATTTTTGGCTCTCAATTTCAATAAAAAAATGCAGTCTATTCAAGCCAACGGTTACCACATTTCTTTCAGCAATAATGGATATATTTCATTAAATAAAATCATTAGAGAAAATAATTATTCTTCTCTATTTATCTTATTTGATAGTAATTCCAATGAATTATGTTCTACCAGATTTCTTTCTTCACTAGAAACGGATGTTCGAATTGAAATCATTGAAATTGAACCTGGTGAAACCGAAAAAAATATAACTACTTGCGTTGAAATTTGGAATATATTAACGGAACTTGGCGCTGACAGAAAAACACTTTTAATCAATGTTGGCGGAGGCGTTATCACAGATATCGGTGGATTTATTGCCTCAACATTCAAAAGAGGTATTGATTTTGTCAATATTCCAACAACTCTTTTAGCAATGGTTGATGCTTCAATTGGAGGAAAAAATGGTGTAGATTTAGGCAACTTAAAAAATCAAATTGGCGTTATCAATATTCCAAAAATGGTACTTATTGATACCGAATACTTAACCACATTACCGCAAAACGAAATGCGTTCAGGATTAGCCGAAATGATAAAACATGGTTTGATTTATGATACTTCCTACTGGTCAAAGTTTCAACAATTAAGCCAAATTGATTTTGCCGATTTTGATAGTTTAATCCATCGTTCGATAGAAATAAAAAATGAAATTGTGATGCATGACCCAACTGAAAATGGCATCCGAAAAACTTTAAATTTTGGACATACACTTGGACATGCGATAGAAAGTTTTTTCCTTGAGAATGAAAACAAAAAAACACTTCTACACGGCGAGGCTATTGCTGTTGGAATGATTTTAGAAAGTTATATTTCGTGGCAAAAAAAGCTACTTACCAAAGAAGAATATTACCAAATTAAATCTACTATAAATTCAATTTTTGAAGTTATTGAGTTCAATGAAAATGACCTGCAACCCATACTCGATTTACTCATTCATGACAAAAAAAATGAATATGGAGAAATCCAATTTTCATTACTTGAAAGAATAGGAAAATCGAAAATCAATCAAAAAGTTGATACAGAATTAATTGCAGCAGCTTTTGGAGACTATAAAACTTAATATTTTTTTCACACCAATAGTTGTATTTCGATAATAATATTTTTTACATTTGCCCTAATGAAAAAAAGTGATAACACTCCTAACTATCGTAGCTACAGCCAAGAAATTAATTCTAGTTTCTCAACTTCTACCTCTCATTTTTTAAGTTCGAAAAATGTTTTTAATAGCATGTGTTCTCCTATCATCTTTTTATTTCAAGAAAAGTTACCGATTATTTACGCCAATATTAGGGTTTGAATGATGGATTATTTTGTTTTAACTAAAATATCATAATCTATATAAAATACTCAAAAACCTAATGAATACTAAATATTACGACTTAATTAATCAGACTTTCTACTTTCCTCAAGAAGAATTTACATTAAACAAAGACAATCTACAATTTCATAATATTGATTTGATGAAATTGGTAGAACAATATGGAACACCATTAAAATTTACCTACTTGCCACAAATTTCTAATAACATCAACAAAGCAAAAGGTTGGTTTAGAAAAGCGATGGAAAAAAACAAGTATGAAGCTAAATATTATTATTGCTATTGTACAAAAAGTTCTCATTTTAAATTTATCATGAATGAAGCTTTTAAAAATAATATTCACATCGAAACTTCTTCTGCATACGACATCAATATTGTTGAAAAATTAATGGAAGAAGGCAAAATCAATAAAAACACTTATGTTGTTTGCAATGGTTTTAAACGCGATGAGTATGTTGAAAATATTGCTCGATTAATTAATAATGGTCATTCAAAAACCGTTCCCGTTATTGATAATTTTGAAGAACTTGATTTGTTACAAGAACAAATAAAAGGAAAATTCAAAATTGGAATCCGAATTGCAGCCGAAGAAGAACCAAAATTTGAGTTCTATACTTCTCGTCTAGGAATTGGCTACAAGAATATTGTTCCATTCTACAGAAAACAAATTCAGGAAAACAAACAAGTGGAACTAAAAATGCTTCACTTCTTTATCAATACCGGTATTCGTGATACTGCATACTATTGGAACGAATTGCTAAAATGTATGAAAGTATATGTAGCATTAAAAAAAGAATGTCCAACACTTGATAGTTTGAATATTGGTGGTGGATTTCCAATTAAAAACTCACTTGCGTTTGAATATGATTATCAATACATGATTGACGAAATTGTAAATCAAATAAAAATTTCATGTGAAGAAGCAGAAGTTGATGTACCACATATTTTTACCGAATTTGGTTCTTTTACCGTTGGCGAATCGGGTGGCGCAATCTACCAAGTTTTGTATCAAAAACAACAAAATGACAGAGAAAAATGGAACATGATTGATTCGTCTTTCATTACCACTTTACCTGATACTTGGGCAATTAACAAACGTTTTGTGATGATGGCAATCAACCGTTGGAATGATACCTATGAACGAGTTCTCCTAGGCGGAATGACTTGTGACAGTGATGATTATTACAACTCGGAACAAAACATGAATGCCGTATATCTTCCAAAATACAACAAAGAAAAACCCTTATACATTGGATTTTTCAATACTGGTGCTTATCAAGAAACCATTGGAGGTTTTGGCGGATTACATCACTGTTTAATTCCACAACCAAAACACATTTTGATCGATAGAGATGAAAATGGTATTTTGGCTACCGAAGTTTTCTCTGAACAACAAAGTTCGGAAGATGTCTTGAGAA
This sequence comes from Flavobacterium dankookense, assembly GCF_004362665.1. Classification (GTDB taxonomy): domain Bacteria; phylum Bacteroidota; class Bacteroidia; order Flavobacteriales; family Flavobacteriaceae; genus Flavobacterium; species Flavobacterium dankookense. Next base: position 9,280 of record NZ_SNXR01000001.1, read on the forward strand.
TATTGGGATACGATAAAAAATAAACTATTCAGAATAGTTTTAAATTTAAAATAATTTTAAAAAAAACTGTTTGCCGTTATAGAAAAAAAGATTTTCTTTGAAGCCTAAACGACAAACTTCAAACAAACGAAAATGAGCAAAGGACCAATTAGTCAGTTTATAGAAAAAAACTACCTTCACTTCAATGCTGCTGCATTAGTTGACGCCGCAAAAGGTTATGAAGAACACTTACTTGACAATGGTAAAATGATGATTACTTTGGCTGGCGCTATGAGTACGGCCGAACTTGGAAAATCGTTAGCAGAAATGATACGCCAAGATAAAGTTCATATTATTTCTTGTACTGGTGCCAACTTGGAGGAAGATATTATGAATTTGGTTGCACACAACTCCTATAAAAGAGTACCAAATTATCGAGATTTATCACCACAAGAAGAATGGGATTTATTAGAAAACCATTATAATAGAGTAACTGATACTTGTATTCCGGAAGAAGAAGCTTTCCGCAGATTACAATCGCATTTATATGATATTTGGAATAATGCTGATAGTAATGGAGAACGCTATTTTCCACATGAATTTATGTATCAAATGATTAATTCTGGAGTTTTAGAACAATACTACGAAATCGATCCAAAAGATTCGTGGATGGTTGCCGCTGCAGAAAAAAACTTACCAATCGTAGTTCCAGGTTGGGAAGACAGTACAATGGGAAATATTTTTGCTTCCTATTGCATTAAAGGAACATTCAAACCTACTACTACAAAAAGTGGAATTGAATACATGATGTGGTTAGCCGATTGGTACACAAACAATTGTTCAGGAAAAGGAATTGGTTTCTTCCAAGTTGGTGGAGGAATTGCAGGAGATTTCCCAATATGCGTTGTACCAATGTTATACCAAGACATGGAAATGCACGATGTTCCTTTTTGGAGTTATTTTTGCCAAATATCGGACTCAACAACAAGTTATGGTTCCTATTCTGGAGCTGTTCCCAACGAAAAAATTACTTGGGGAAAACTTGATATTACGACACCCAAATTTATTGTAGAATCAGATGCAACTATTGTTGTGCCACTGATTTTTGCTTATATACTAGATTTATAAAAGATTTTTTTATGAGAAGAATTATTGTAGACTATGCCAAACTAACTGGTGACATTTTAAACCTATTAGTAGAAAAATTTCCAGAAGGATATGACGATTCAGACATTATCCGTTTTAGAAATGCACAAAACGAATTGATTGAAGCTGTGGAAGTTAGAACTGAAGACACTATTTATTTAGTAAAAGTTAGTACTAAACTTGCTAGCAGAATGGAAAAATTTGATGAAGAAGACATCGACTCTGTTGTTGAACCAATTGTACCAATAAAAGGCTTAGATCTTGACGACGATGACATTGCTTCTGATGATGATGAAGATGAAGATTTGCTAAAAGATAAAGGTGGTTCTGATGATGGTGACGATGACGATGTTGACGATGATGATTTTGCAGATAGCGATAACTTTGATGACGAAGACGACGAAGAATAGTCAATTACGAATTAAAATTTACGAATTACGAAATATAAAAAATCCCAAGTTCCATAAAGAATTTGGGATTTTTTAATTAGCACAAATAGTAGTCCTTTACACTATTACCTCTTCATAATTCGTAATTTTTAATTCGTAATTATCATAAATATCTCTCTTCAAAAACCTTTTGATGATGATTTTGATGACCAATAATGATAAAACCCAATGCTCGAACTGACATTGAATTATTAGACGCAATTCCTTTTCGCAGTAATTGTTCATTAGAAAAAGACTTGAATAAAGACAAACTAGCTTGACGTACAACCAACAATTCTGTCAACAAATCTTGAATACTTCTTTGGTTGGCGTTGGCTTCATCAACATAACTATTTTCTTCAAAACCAGGCAATTCCGTATTGTCATTTCTAGCAAAACGCAAAGCCCGATATGCAAAAATTCTTTCCGCATCAATCAAATGTAATAGTATGTCTTTGATGGTCCATTTTCCTTCTGCATAGCGATAATCAAATTTATCCATCGGTATTTCACGAACAAATTTCACTAATCGATGTACCGAAATTTCAAGTTCTTCTATTAAGGTATATTCATCGGAAACTTGTGTTAAATAGTTAGCGTACCATTGTCCGTACTCATTAGATTGTAGTTGGGATATTTTCATATATTTATTTTTAAGCCGAATTTCTACTCGCATTCGTATTTCCAAATAACGAACGTGTGACTAGTTTTTCGTAAATCTCTTTTAAGTTTTCATAATTATTACTTCTAATCTGTGATAAAGCATACTGTTGAATTGTCAATAACGGACGTACAATTTGCTCTCGCATCACTATAGAAGCTTTTCCATCTGGATAATTTTCCATTAATTCTTTGTGTCCAGCTATTTTGAGTAACAATCGTTTGGTTTCTAAAAATTCATCATAAATAATCTGCCAAAAATCGCCAAAGTCTTTATCGTCTTTCATATATGACGTCAACGGAAAAAATGATTTTGCCAACGACATCATACTGTTTTCCAACAAGGTTTTAAAAAATAACGAGTTATCATAAAGTGATTGCACTTCTTCCCATCGATTGGTGTCTTCAAAATGTTTTAACGCTGTTCCAACACCAAAAAAACCGGGAACGTTTTGTTTTAATTGGCTCCACGAACTCACAAATGGAATGGCGCGCAAATCAGCAAAATCTAATTTTTCATCTGTATTCCTTTTGGATGGACGACTACCAATATTGGTTTTAGAATAATATTTAAGCGTACTCATTTGTTCCAAATAAGGTAAAAATTTAGGATGATTTTTAAAATCCGAATATTTTTTATACCCAATTTCAGCTAACGAATCTATTATTTTCTTGTCCTCTTTGGACAAATTATTTTCATCTTTATTAAAAATCTGATTGGTAACACCAGCACTTAACAGATTTTCCAAATTCAGTCGACAGGAATCTAATGTACCAAAATTAGAACTTATGGTTTGCCCTTGAACAGTAACTTGGATTTCTTGATTTTCAATAGTTGAACCGAGTGAAGCATAAAATTTATGTGTTTTTCCACCACCACGAGCTGGCGGTCCACCACGACCATCAAAGAAAACTACCTTTATTCCAAATTTTCTAGACATTTCCGTTATGTTTTCTTTGGCTTTAAAAATACTCCAATTTGCCATCAAATAGCCACCATCTTTTGTACCATCAGAAAAGCCAAGCATCACTGTTTGTTTGTCTTCTCGCTGTTTCAAATGATTTCTATAACTTTCATTAGTATATAATTGCTCCAAAATTGTGTGTGCATTTTGTAAATCATCTACCGATTCAAAAAGTGGCACAATATCAACTGATGGATTCTCCCAATTGGAAAGTTTAAACAATGATAACGTTTCCATTACGTTCAAAGCGCTTTCGTTGTTACTGATAATGTAGCGGTTTGCTCCTAGTTCGCCATTATTTTCTTGAATTGTTTTTATGGCTCGAATAGATTCTAGTGTAGAAATAGTTATTTCGTCTTTAAAAAGTTGTGGCGATACATCACAGTTTATTTTTTCTAAAACCAAAAACTTTTCTACTTCTGAAAGTTCAAAATAGTTCTTAGGAAAATTACTTTTTTCGTCTAAAACCAATTGATTAACAATATCTTTGAAAACTTTATTATGGATTTTACTATTCTGACGAATATCTAATGAGGCAAAATGGAAACCAAAAGTATTCACTTTTTGTATCAACGAATTCACAGAATCAAGATACAAAGATTGGTGTTTATTGATTATAATTTCTCTAATCACATTGAGCTGATTTTTTAATTCCGAAATGGTAATAAAAATTTCTCCTTGCGAGTAAAAAACGGAACGATACAATTTGTTCTCAAGTTCAGCAATTAGAGTATCAACGCCTGTAAAAGTTAAATTTCTTCTTAGCTTTCTAACATCAAAATAGTAGCATTTCAAAATAGAAGTTCGTAAACGTTCTGCCACTTTCAAAGTGATTTCTGTAGTTACAAAAGGATTTCCATCTCTATCGCCACCAGGCCAAAACCCTAAATTAATAATTTGATTATCAATTATTTTATCATCATAAATATTCTTCTGCAGATAATGCATCATATCGCCAACTGTTTGATAAAATACATTTTCAAGATACCAAATCAAGCTCACGGCTTCATCAAAAGGCGTTGGTTTTTCTTTTTTTATAAAAGGAGTCTTGCCTAGTTGCGATAATAATTGTTTGATTTTTGTCAAATCATTATCGCGAACTGCATCAGTTAAATCGGTAATAATTCCTAGTACAGAACCCGGATAAAATTGTGTTGGATGTGCTGTTAAAACTGTTCTAACTTTAAAATTTTCTAAGAAATTAATAAGTTCTTCGCGTTTGTTTTTGGCTTCTGTTTTTTCTTTAACATCACGAAGCGAACCTCTTCCTTCTAGATTATTAACTACAGGAAATGCTGCATCTTCAATCGCGTCAAAAAGCACAATTTGCCGCTCTACATATTGTATGAAGCGAAACAACAAACTAATTTTTTCTTCCTCTGATGGTTTATCCATGTATTTGTCTGCAAAAAAATCTACCATTTGTTTTGGCGTCCAGTTTTTCTTGAAACCATTATCACAAACCTCAGCAAATAATGGCAACAAAACTCCTGTATTGTCAATAGCATCAAAAGGCAATGTGATGAAAACACTATTGTATATTTGGTATTTCGACAATACGTTTTGGTTGAAACGCTCAATTTTTGGAAGTGTGTACATAGCAGAATAATTTTGGCTTAAATTAATAAAAAAACCTCAAGCTTTCACTTGAGGTCTTAAATATATTTTTTTAAATGACTAATCTAAATCTTGAAAGATGGTATGCATCAAACGTTTTTTGTCGTTGATACTTTCTTCTAACGAAATCATTGTTTCGGTTCTGTAGACACCTTCAATATCATCAATCATGAAGATTACATCTTTAGCATGTTTAGTATCTTTTGCTCTTATTTTACAGAAAATATTAAATTTTCCAGTCGTTACATGTGCAACAGTTACATAAGGAATGTCATTAATTCTTTCTAAAACAAATTTAGTTTGAGAAGTATTATTTAAAAACACACCAACGTAAGCGATAAAAGAATAACCGATTTTTTCATAATCAAGCGTTAATGATGAACCCATAATTATTCCTTGATCTTCTAATTTTTTTACTCTAACATGAACTGTTCCAGCAGAAATTAAAAGTTTTTTGGCAATATCGGTAAAAGGAATTCTGGTGTTATCAATCAACATATCTAATATCTGTAGATCAACTTCATCTAGTTTAAACTTGCTCATTTTAAAAGTATTATTTTATTTTTATTCGGATGTTTTACTAATCTTAATTTTCAACTACAAAAAGGCATTTCTATTATTGTGGCAAACCATTAACGATTTTCAGGTTTTTACCAATTGAAAAAGTTGCTTTTCTTTCGATTATTGGAAAATTATATTCTTCATCAGAATAAGTTTCGCCTTTCGCATCTATTTCAACATGTCCATAAAAATCATCCAAGTAATCAATTTTGACAATTTGTGCTTCAAAAGTAATTTTGCCTTGGTTTAGAACCTCTTTGTATTGTGCTGCAAAATTGATGCTTTTTTCTATATTATCATAATTTATTTTGACATTTTTATAAACAAAATCATAAAAAGCCACTTTATTTTGAGGAATATGCAAATAATTTATCATTTCATTAAGAACTATATCGTTTTCGCTGATATACTTAATTCCGGAAATTAAAGCAATAAAAATATATTTTCGTGTGATTTCTCTATCATAATCTCCTTGATAATGACCCGCTTCAAAAAGAATCGTTGGCACATTCATCGATTGAAATGTTTCACCAGCACAATTTAAATTGAACGAATCATCAAAACGACCGACTTGATTTGGAATGTGTTTTTGCAATTCATTATTCATCGCTACAATCACTTCGATTGCTTTGCTCCTAACTTCGTTAACTTCTCTTGCTTCGTTATATGCTGGAGCTAAAAAAGAAACCGTAGCTGGATTTCCATCGCCACCAGCACCAAAAATAGTACGTTGGTCGTGGAGATTATAACAAAAATCGGGTTGGAATTCTTCAAAAGTTTTTCTAAGTAGTTTGCTCTCGGGTTGCGTAAGATTTTGTGCATCGCGGTTTAAATCCACTCTATCGGCATTTTCGCGAGTGTAAAGTGCTGCACCATCTGGATTGAGCATTGGTAACAAACAAAAAGTGAAGTTTTCTAAAATACTAACGGCTTCATCGCTTTGGATGTAGTTGATAAAATCAAACAATGCTTTAGTAGTCGTGCTTTCGTTTCCGTGCATTTGTGACCACATTAGGATTTTTGTTTTACCTTTTCCTAAGGTTATTTTATAAATTGGTTTTCCCAAAACCGATTGTCCTATGACTTGTTTTGGAAGAGAAGAAAGCAAAGGCTCAATATGTTCTAAGGTAATATACCGACCAAAAAGTTGCTCTTCTTTGTAGTGCTGATGTAATTTTTCGTAGTTCATGTTCCAAATTTAAATAAAAGTTGGTTTCCCTACACAAAATAAAAACCTTTGATAGTAAAACTACCAAAGGTTTTCTCTAACAAAAAAACAAAACCAAATTTTATTTTCTCAATAAGTAAACGCTAGATACACCTGCTTCGTCTCTTGAGCTTGTTGGTGTAGCATTTACATTGGTTGTTGGTGTGTCAAATTCTAATACTTTTCCGCCACCAAAAAGTCTTTCAGCAACATATATTTTTTTCGTTCTAGAATCATAAGCTACGTCAACAGGATTTCCTAACATTGTGGCACTTCCGTAGATTCTGATTTGTTTGTTCATAGCAATCATTCCCATATTTGAAGTGGACATTAATGTAGATTTGAAATTTTTAATCACGATAACACCACCATCTGAATTAGAAGCAGCATCACCAACGTCGGTTAATACCATAGTATCATCGCTAGTAGAATAGGTAATTCCGTGTGTTCTTACTAATCCTTCAATAGCAACACGTTTTGTTGGTGTAATTGCACCATTGGCATTGGCAAAGAAGTTTTCAAAAACTACTAAATCAGCCGTTAAATCAGCAACAGCATATAAAGTGTTTCCAACTAAATGAATTCCCCAAGTTTTGAAATTAACAGTATACGAATTTAATAGTGTAAATCCAGTAGCGGTTTTTTGATATACGATTAGTTTATTCGTATTACTATTCGCTGCGTTTTGATCTTGTGTTACCACAACTTTATCGCCCATAACAGCAATTTCTCTTGCGTTGTTAAAATCAACTGTACTAGAAGCACCCAATAATAAGCTAGTAGCACCTGAAGAGATTGCTTCCGAAACATTATCATAAAGTTCTACTTTATTATTCGTTCTTGATGCCAAGATAAATTCGTCTGTATCGTCAAAATAATACGCACCGTCAGCATCTGTTGACGCTACAGTAAAACTATACGTCATTGGTGTAGTAGTTGACATATCGGTTACCGATACTTTTCCAGTCGTGTTACTAGTGGTGAAAAGTTTGAATTCTTTTTTAGATTCGTTGTCACTATCTGAACACGAAAATAAAGCTAATGATAGCAAAGCGGATGTTACAATTTTTGTTTTCATAAATAATTAGGTTTTAAAATTTTAATCATTTACGAGAACAAATTCATCTTGGTTTTAAAAAATGTATTGTTTTTCTAAAATTTTTCCTTTTACACCTTTAAAGTGTTGTAGAATGATAGCAATATCTGTACTATAATCGCCTGTAGTATAGAATGGTGCGCCAATGTTTACTTCTTTTTTTCCATAGTCAAATGCTACGGGAATTATTGGCACATTGGCTTTGTGTGCAATATAATAAAAGCCTGTTTTGAGTTCGGTTACTTTTTTTCGAGTGCCTTCCGGTGCAATAGCCATTCGGAAAGTTTCTCTGGAGTTGAAAACATCTACAGTAGCATCAACATTGTTTTTTCCACCAGAACGGTCTAATGCTGCGCCACCAATACTTCTAAAATAATAGCCAAACGGAAAGACAAACAATTCTTTTTTGCCCACAAAATTCATTTCCAAACCTATAATACCACGAGTGAACAATCCAAGGAAGAAATCAAAGTTAGACGTATGCGGAATTACTGCCATGACACATTTTTTAACTTCAGGTTCAATGGTGCCAACGATTTTCCATCCCATCAAGCGGATAAATATAAATTGGTACAATCGTTTTTTCATGGTATAAATTTTCACAAAATTACTATTTATGATTTATATTTGAGAAAATTATTTACCATGCTTAGAAAGCTGTTCAGTTATTTTATTCCCATCAACATCCACAAGAAAAACTCTCCCGTGAGCAAAACCCTGGAAGTAACTTGGAACAATGGCGAATTGGTATTGGATAGTAAAAACACGAACTACTCTTATGGCAGTTTGCAACGCATTCTTCGCAAAGGTTTAAAATACATTGGGTTTGAGCGCATCCGCAATTTTGAAACGGTACTAGTACTTGGTGTGGCAGGCGGAAGTGTTATCAAAACCCTAGTGGACGAAATAAAATACAAAGGCAAAATTATTGGTGTAGAAATAGACGAAAGCGTAATTGACCTTGCCAACCACTATTTTGAACTCAACAAAATCCCTAATTGCTCTATCATCATAGACGATGCGTTTGAGTATGTTCTAAAAACCAAAGCCACTTATGATTTAATCATTATCGATATCTTTCAAGACACGACGATGCCCAATTTTTTATTCCAAGATTTTTTCATACAACGGATTCATGATATCCTCAATGTAAACGGTTTTATATTGTTCAACACTATGGTTATCAACAAAGCCGACGAAGAACGCAACCGCAACTACAAATCAAAATTTGGCGGAAATTATTCCCTACGTATGTACCCGAAAGTAGAAGTTCACAATGAATTGTTTACGATTAAGAAGTTGAAATAACTAGTTTAAGGCTTCTCGATACTTTTCAAAATTATAAATTTTGAAAAACTCGAAGTGACGCGCGTCTTTATTTAGAACGAACGTCCGTCTGTTCGAGTATCCCGATTTTTTATCGGGATGTATCGAGAACTGTCTGATGTTTTGTTGCTGTTGTAGATTAAGAAATCAAAAAAACAATCATTATCGCAAACGCTTAAAAAGTTTTTAAAGTAGAAGTACATAAAAAGTTGTTTACGATTAAGAAATTGAAGTTGCTAGTTTAAGGCTTCTCGATACTTTTCAAAATTATAAATTTTGAAAAACTCGAAGTGACGCGCGTCTTTATTTAGAACGAACGTCCGTCTGTTCGAGTATCCCGATTTTTTTATCGGGATGTATCGAGAACTGTCTCAAGTTTTGTTGCTATTGTAAATTAAGAAGTTAAAGTAGCGATTAGCTCTTGGCTGTTAGCAATTAGCTTTTAATTTTTCTAATACTAAATTTTGTTCGACTTCATCACTACTGCTGTCAAAATGTTTGTTTATCCAAAATTCAGCAGAATCAAAATCATTATTTCTAGCATTTATAAAACCAAGTATATATTCAAACGAAATTGTTCGCCTTCCTATTTCATAAGTCGGATTTTTTATTTCACCTAAAAGACTTGTTATATTTTGTTCAATTGTCTTATTTTCTTCAAACCATTTTTTTAGTTTAGGTATATTATTCTCAATAACATTTTTTAAACTTTTTTTAAATTTTTCTTCATTCACAGTACTTATCCTGTCTGGATTTATTCGACTGTTATTTTCATAGCTTTTTTGCCAACCTTCAAATCTTTTATAATAAATGATTTTAGTTGACTTATCCGTTTTATGATATATCAATTTATTTTGTGAGGAAATGGTAGGAATAAAATCGTAACAAATACCAAAAGAAAAAGAACCGCCAAAACCTTTTAAAACATTATATTCTACAACAAATTTAATTCCATCTTCGTTAAAATCACTAAACCATAAATATTTTCCGTTCCAATGGTTTAGTCCAATTTCAGCAAACTTTGGTGTTGCAATTTCATTTAAAATCTCAAGTCTTTTCTCTAATAAAACTTCATCTAAATTTTTTATGTCGTCGTAGATTTCATTAATCGCTTTTCTTCTATCGAATAGATCTTTAATTTTACGAAAAAAGTTCATTTGAATTTCTGTTTTTTAAAATTACTATAACTGAGACTGCAATCTGAGACTGAACACTAAAAACTGAACACTGACCACACAAATCATCCTCCTCGTCTTCTCCAAATCCTCCACAGTGTCAATACCTACTTAAATTCAATTATTCAGATTTGTTACAAAAGCGTTAGGTACAGTTTTTATATTTTAACATTAGTTTATCAAAGTTAATTTTCTTTTCTGACATAAACCCAACTCATTAAGTTGTCTAACTTCGAAATTGGTTCCAGTGAATAAATGCAATTTTCTTCTATTTCCATAAAATTTATATCCGAAATTACTTCCGCCGTTACCACCGCAATATTTTCATAATCATCTTCATTCGGTTTTCTATCTAAATAACAGTTTACAATAAGTTTTTGAGTTCCTTCATATCCAACAGAAATTGCTCTGATTTCGGGATAAATCATTCCCCATAATGCTCTCTGCATTGATATTAAAACTTCTCTTCTCAATTCAATTTCTTTCATTTCTTATTGTTTATGCAGAGTTTCAAAATGGTTTCCTATAACTTATTGCTTACCTCTTATTGCCCAAAGCTTAAAGCGCTTTGCTTAAATCATCTTCCTAGCTTTCTCCAAATCTTCCACAGTATCAATACCAATGCCAACATGAGTAGTTTCGACCATTTTGATGCGTTTGCCATATTCTAGGTAGCGCAGTTGTTCTAGTTTTTCAGAAGCTTCTAGGGATTTCATTGGCAAGTGATAAAACGCCAGCAAGGCTTCTTTGCGGAAAGCATAAATCCCGATGTGTTTCATATAACGAACACCAACGTTTTTGTCGCGTGGATAAGGAATTACCGAACGTGAAAAGTATAAGGCAAAACCACTTTGATCGGTTACTACTTTAACATTATTCGGATTGTTGATATCGTCTTCGTTAGTAATTTCAACCATCAGCGAGGCTAAATCTACTTTCTGGTCAAAGTCATTTCTAAATACTTCCAGTACTTTTGCCAAAGGTTCGGCGTTGATAAACGGTTCATCGCCTTGCACATTGACTACTAAATCCACATCGAGATGTTCTACCGCTTCGGCTATTCTATCGCTGCCGCTTTCGTGTTCCTTCACACTCATGATGGCTTTGCCGCCTTGGCTGATGATTTCGTCATAAATCAAAATGCTGTCCGTTACCACAAACACATCGTCAAACAAGCCCGTGTTTACAGCAGCTTCATACGTTCGGGTAATGACTGTTTTGCCTCCCAAATCCTGCATCAGCTTGGCAGGAAATCGTGTGGAAGCATAGCGAGCAGGAATAACAGCGATGGTTTTCATTTTTTTTGAGTAACTATGATTTTGAAAGGCTAAGGTACTAAGATTTTTTTTAAAAGGGAGAAGGGAGTAGGGAAAAGAGGAAAGGGAAAAGGGAAAAGGGAAAAGGGAAAAGAGGAAAGAAGAAAGAAGAAAGAAGAAAGAGAATAGAGAATAGAGAATGAATGATGAATGATAAATTATAGAATAGTCCAATTCTTGGTTCGCATAGCACTTCTTCTCTATTTTATTGGCTTGAACCCCAACGATGGCGTTGTTTATGTCAAATTTGACGTTGTTGACGTCAAGTTTGACGTTGTAGATGCCAAGTTTGACGTTGTTGACGTCAAGTTTGACGTTGTTGATGCCAAATTTGACGTTCTTGACGTCAAGTTTAACGTTGTTGACGTCATCTTTGACGTTGTTGACGTCAAGTTTGACGTTGTTGATGCCAAGTTTGACGTTGTTGACGCCAAGTTTGACGTTTTTGATGCCAAATTTGACGTTGTTGACGCCAAGTTTGACGTTGTTGACGCCAAGTTTGACGTTGTTGATGCCAAATTTGACGTTGTTGACGTCAAGTTTGACGTTCTTGACGCCAAGTTTGACGTTGTTGACGTCAAGTTTGACGTTCTTGACGCCATCGTTGGCGTTTTTTGTTAGAATTGTGAATTGGTTTGAATTGTGATTGCTATTTTTTTATCAACAAGCAGCAACTTACTTTATGTGGATAAAGTATTCTTACTTTTTAAAATAGTTGTGGTTGTTTTTTTATATTTGGGATTAGTTAGTAGCTTTTAAACTCAAACTTAAAAACTCGATAGCATAATTACGTAAAAATTATGCGTTTGTAAAATAAAAAAACATGCGCATAACATGACGATATAGAACTTAATTAGTTAATTTTATGCACATATAAACTAGTTAGCAGAAAATTTTACACCGTTTAATAAAGAAAAAAAACTTAAAGGAAATAAACTAAATCACCTATTTATTATGAAAAAAATTGCATTTGCTATTCTAATTAGTTTAAATTCTTTAGCCCAATCACCAAATATACAATGGCAAAAAACATTGGGAGGAACTGATTATGATGGAGCAACTTGCATCCAACAAACATCAGATGGGGGTTATATTGTTGCTGGAAATACTGTGTGCAATGATGGTGATGTTACAGGAAATCATGGTGAAAATGATGTTTGGGTAGTAAAATTAAATGCAACCGGAGTTATTATTTGGCAAAAAGCACTTGGAGGAACACTTTCAGAGTATGCTAATAGTATTCAGCAAACATCAGATGGCGGTTATATAGTTGCAGGAAGTACTCAGTCAAATAATGGTGATGTTACAGGTAATCATAATACAGGTACAGTTTATTTTGATGATGTTTGGGTAGTAAAATTAAATGCAACAGGAGCAATCGTTTGGCAAAAAACACTTGGAGGAACAGATCACGACATAGCGAAAAGCATTCAACAAACTTTAGATGGTGGTTATATAGTTGCCGGACACACCTATTCTAATGATGGTGATGTATCTGGTAATCATAGCTTTTTTTATGATTGTTGGATTGTAAAATTAAGCAGTATTGGTGAAATTACTTGGCAAAAAGCCTTGGGAGGAAGCAATGATGATATAGCATCCCAAATTCAACAAACGTTAGATGGTGGATATATTATTGCTGGTTTAACTGCTTCAAATAATGGTGATATCACTCAACAACAAGGAATTACTGATTGTTGGATTGTAAAATTAAATAGCATCGGGGAAATTATTTGGCAAAAAACTTATGGAGGAACAAATCAAGACAGCGCTACGAGTATTCAACAAACTTTAGATAGAGGATATATTGTTGCCGGAAATACTTATTCAAACGATGGTGATGTATCTGGAAATCATGGAGATTTAGATGTTTGGATAATAAAGTTAAATGCATCAGGAACAATTGTTTGGCAAAAAGCATTTGGAGGAACAGGTACAGATCATGCTAATAGTATTCAGCAAAGATTAGATGGCAGTTATATTGTAGCTGGATATACTTACTCTAACAATGGTGATGTTTCAGGAAATCACACCACTGACAATAGCCTTAACGATTTTTGGGTAATTAAATTAAATACATTGGGAGAGCTTGTTTGGCAAAAAACATTAGGAGGAACAGATGGTGATTTTGCAACTTGCATACAACAAACATCTGACAATGGCTATATTTTAGCTGGTACTACTAGTTCAAACGATGGTAATGTTACAGGAAATCATGGTAATGGTGATTATTGGGTAGTAAAACTTACTACAGATAATCTTGACACATCTGAATTTGAATTCGTTAAAAATAGTATAATCTATCCAAATCCTTCCAACAGCTATTTTGTAATTGAAAACAAAGAATTATATACAGAAAATTTTGTTTACAATATTATAGATTTAACAGGAAGAATTATTTTAAGTGGCAATTCTAAATATAATGAAACAATAAATATTGAAAGTTTAAAAACTGGAAATTATATCATTCAAATTGAAACAAAAAACAGATTTATAGAAACTAAAAAACTGAACAAGAATTAAATCTTCTGCTAACACCCCGATAGCGCGGATTTGCAATCCGTGCCCATTAACACAAGTAAACAAATTACTAATACCTCTCTGGTTAGAAAAAGCCAAACTAAAAAAATGAGATACATACCTTTACTTCTATTTTTTCTTTTGTGTTCGTGTGGTTCAGTAAAAATAAAAGAACTCAAAGACGATTATACACAACCTTTAGTAGGAAAAGTAAAATCAATTCATGCTACTATATATGAGTACCGCATTGTTGATAAAGACACTAGTGTTTGGAGCAAAAGCCATGTTATGGAGTTTGACAGGAATAATCTTTTAATTAAAGAAACTAAAACAAATGAACATTACACAACGGAACTCAACTATAAATATACGAATGGTTTAGTAACCGAAATGACTTCGCCAGAAGACAAAAACAATTATAAAACGGTCTATACTTATGATAGTAACCAAAACTGCATGGAGGAAAAAGCATTTAATGACGACAGAACCTTTCATACGCTAACAAAAGTTTTTGATGTCTATAATAATCCAATTGAAGAGAAAAGAGTTTATTTTGGCAAGATGAACCACACAACAAAAACGACTTACAACTACAAAGAAAAAACAATCGTTACTGAAAAATCTTTTGATACTCTTTATATGGTAACAATGAAAACCAAAATGAAGTTTAATAAAAACGGTTTTATCACCCGCTCAGAAATCATAAAAGAAAACGCTCCAAATAATTTTGACCAATACAAAATTGATAAAGCAGGAAATCTAATTCAAAAGACTTCTCATTATAGTGATGGAACTATCAAAGAAACGTTTAGCTATCAAAACACCTATGACAAAACAGGGAATATCATCACTAGAAAAAAATTCTATAACGGAAAACTAGTTGGAAAAACTGTGTTTGATGTTACGTATTGGTAGTTTTTATAAAAACATCCACTGCCTTCACTCCCTCCAAAAAGTCAATCGTTTTTACTTCTTCAAAAAAATCGATTTCCGTTTCGTGAGGTAAAAAATCAGAAATAATTCTAACAATAAAATCCTGTGGCTTTTTTAAATACATAAAGGTATAATCTTCCATGTTGACTACCGTCTTTTCGGCTAAATCGGTAGTGCGCACAAATTTATCTGAGGTTAACGATGCCAAGCACGACAAACCTAACTTAGGTTCGGCAAGGATTGGCGCACCGTTTTCAAACAAACCACCTTCATAGCCATAGAGCGAAGCATTGGTGATTTCGATAGGTTTCCCCAGTTGGAGATAATCAGGCAAGTACGTGGCTTTTCCCACCACAGCGGCAAAACCCATTAAGATGCAAACATCGTGTGGTGGCAATGCCATCATGGTTTTAGCCGTGCTTTCCCGACCAATACCAGAAACAATTACGTCATAAGTAGCATTCAAATTAGGAATACGAGCCAAAGCGTTTAGCACTTTGTCGCGCTCTATGTCCATTGGAGTAAGGATGATTATCTTCAAAGTTATAGTATTAAAGAGCAAAATAACGGAATTTGGCGGGAATTATTGTTAGATATTACTGAAACCTGACAGGTTTTGAAAACCTGTCAGGTTTAGGAAATCACTCCTCAAAACTCTCTTCCTTAAACCCAATCAAATACAATTTGTCTTTGGCACGAGTAACGGCAGTGTAGAGCCAACGAATATAATCTACAGTAATGCCATCGGGTAAATACGGTTGCTCAATAAAAACGGTGTTCCATTGTCCGCCTTGGCTTTTGTGACACGTAATCGCATAAGAGAATTTCACTTGCAAAGCGTTGAAGTATTCGTTGTTTTTCACTTTGAGGAATTTGCGGTATTGCGGTTCGCCTTCGTAGTCTTTCATCACTTCTTGGTAGAGTTTGTTGCTTTCTTCATAAGTTAATGACGGCGACTCGCTGGTAATCGTATCGAGCAAAACGATGGTTTCTAACGGTTTTTGGTTCGGGTAATCGACCATCCTGATTTTGACATTTGCAAACCGAAAACCATACAACTCTTTGAAATTGAAAATTTGCAATACTTCGACAATATCACCATTGGCAATAAATCCAGCTTCGTCTGTTTCTTTAAGCCAAAAATAGTTGTTCTTCACCACCATGAGATAATCGCCAACGGAAAGATCGCTTTCTTTGTCTAATATCTTGCTGCGGATTTGTTGGTTGTACTGGTTGGCGCGCTTGTTGGAACGCACAATAAAACACGTGTCTTCTATACTATAATTACTATACGCACCTTGAATGGCATCTTGAATATCAAAACCATCCGTTAGCCGAACGATATCTTTAAACGATTTTACATTAAACTGAAACGTATCTACAAAATCACTTTTCAGCAATTCGCGCAACTCGGTAGCGTTATATAAAATCCCTGATTTTTCTTCCTGACGCATTACTTCGTCTAGCTCAATGGAAAATACTTCTTTGTTGTAGTGCATCGCCAAGGCATTCGTGTCAAGCGCAGGACTAACATCCAATTGAACTGGCGGCAACTGTGCCGTATCACCAATAAGTATCAACTTGCAGTTGGTTCCGTTATACACATAAGACATCAAATCGTCGAGCAGCGAACCGTTTTCATAGAGTTTCGATTCTGTATTCACATCCGATATCATGGATGATTCATCTACTATGAAAATCGTATTGGTGTGTTTGTTTTCTTTCATCGTAAAAGAAACGCCACCCGAACTTCCTTTTTTAGGATAATAGATTTTTTTGTGGATAGTAAAAGCTGGTTTATTAGAATAGTTGGCAATGACTTTTGCCGCACGACCTGTTGGCGCCAGCAAAACATATTTCATTTTTATCTCGACCAAGTTATTGACTATAGTGGAAACAACAGTGGTTTTCCCCGTTCCAGCATAGCCTTTTAGAACAAAGACTTCGTTGGTGTTTTTATTAATCAGAAACTGTGCAATTTGCTGGAAAAAGATATCCTGTTTTACGGTGGGTTGAAACGGAAATTGGTTTTTCAAAACGCTGTAAAACTGAGATGAAGTCATTGAGAATTGTTGGTTTTTTTGGAAAGTTCAAAGATAGTGATTTAGATAATAGATAATAGACGAAGAGATGAAAGATGAAAGATGAAAGATGAAAGAGGGAAAAGGGAAAAGTAATAATGTTTGTTCTTTATACTGCATTTTGCTTTTGTGAAATTCTTTTGTGTTCTTTTGTGGTTAAATTTGTAAGTTTGCTTTTTCTATAAAATCATGTGGCAAAACACGAGCGTTATCGACAAAATGTATAAAAAACTAGCAATTCAAGTTTCCTTGAATGGTTTGTCGTTTGCTATTTTTGATACTTTGACCAATAAACCCATTGGGCTTGACAAAATACTGGTTACTAATTTTCAAATTAACACTAAAATTGAATCACTATTCAGTGAGGCGTTTTTAAAATATCCTGAACTTAAATCAGGCTATGACGAAGTGGTGATTATCCATAGTAATAATTTATCGACTTTTGTCCCTACGGCTTTGTTTGATGAAGAATACCTTGGCAGTTATCTGCAATTCAATACTAAAGTTTTTGAAACCGATTTCTTTGCCTTTGACCAATTGCCTAACTATGAGATGAACAATGTGTACATTCCTTATGTGAATATGAACAACTATTTCATCGATCAGTTTGGTACTTTTGATTACCGTCACGCCAATACCATTTTGATTGAAAAACTGCTAGACCTTTCAAAAAATATCGACGATAGAAAAATGTTTGTTCACGTGAGCGAAACTCATTTTGAAATTGTGGTCATTCAAAATCAAAAACTAGAATTTTACAATTCGTTCGACTATAAAACGCCCGAAGATTTTATCTATTATATTCTCTTCACTGCGGAACAATTACATCTCAATCCAGAACATTTCAAATTGGAACTGTTAGGAAAAATAAACGAGGAAAGTTCGCTGTTTCAAATGGCGTATAAATATGTGAGAAACACTTCGTTGATGAATGTGAGTTTTATGTTTAATTCCTTTACCGAAACACAGAATAGAGAACACTTCATCCTACTCCACTCATGAGAATAATCTCTGGCAAATACAAAGGCAGACGAATTGCACCGCCAAAAAACTTACCGGTTCGTCCAACAACTGATATGAGCAAAGAAGCCGTTTTCAATGTGCTGAACAATCATTTCAACTTTTCGGAACTAAAAGTCTTGGAACTTTTTGCAGGAACTGGAAGTATTAGTTATGAATTTGCATCGCGTGGTTGTACTCCTATTTTATGTGTCGATGGCGATATGGGTTGTGTGAACTTCATCAAGAAAACTGCCAAAGAATTTGACTTTGACATTACCGCTTTGAAAAGTGATGTTTTTAAATTTTTAGAAAAACACAAAGGAAACTACGATATCATATTTGCTGATCCGCCGTATGGAATGAACCAAAAGGAATTCGAAAAAATCATCGAACTTATTTTTGAAAACGAACTGCTAGACGAAGAAGGAATGCTGGTTGTAGAACATTCTAAATATACCAAACTGGATCAAATGAGTAATTTTTCATTTCAGAAGAATTATGGTGGTTCGGTGTTTACTTTTTTTGAGTTCGAAAGTGATGAGGAAAATGATGATGAGGATAGTTTGGAAAGTGAGGAAGAATAGTTTTTTTATTCTTACATAGTTTTTGATGACAAGTTTTCGTCAGTTCGAGTGATTTTTTGAAAAAAAATCGTACCGAGAAAAAGAAAAATTTCATTAAAAACGGGTTCTCGATACATTTTTTGTTCCGTTTCTCTGCACAAAAAACACTCGAACTGACGGTTTAACTCTTACAACCCAAAAATTGTTCATTTATCCTTCCTGAATTTTCATCAATACTTTTTTCCTTGAACTCTGATTTTTTAATTTCTACGTTAATTCAAAGTTAATCCGAAGTTAAAACGCATTTTCTAAAACAAATCCGCTATTTTTGAAGTATCATTTATTCGTATGAAGAAAAAAATAAATTTGTTAATTGGTTTTTCAGCACTGGTTTTGTTGCTGCTTTGCGCGATTCAGTTTTATCTGGTCAAAACTACTTATGATTATAAAGTAGAACAATTTCACACCGAAGTAAAAGAAAAAATTGGCAACATCACCAATAATTACACCGAACTCGATTCCAGTGTTTTTCTCAAAAAAGATGTATTGTACAAAAGTTTATTAGAAAAAATAATCCATAACAAAAGCTATCGATACAACGTTAAAAGTGATTTGTTAGCCAATGAATATCGTGATATTTTAACGCTACGTTTAAAGGAAAAACTGAACAAAGAATTTCCCGAAAGCGAAATTACCTTTGCCGTTGTAGTCAATAAATTTATTGTCTTCAATAATACTACTGAAACTGACACTATTTTTTCTGAAAAACCATTGATTGGTAATTCAATTTATGGCGATTTGGCTTCTCTGGACAATGCTTTTTTGGTTCGAAATTATGTGGGAACAACTAGCGCCATCCAAAATGGAAATTATAAACTTCTAACAGAAGACAGTCTATATGTCTCAGTGCACAACGCAGAACAAATTATTTTAGGTCGAATGACATCCATCCTAATTCTGGCTATTTTTTCGATGGTGGTTTTGATAACGCTTTTTGTCATCACCATAAAATCACTAATCAAACAGAAAAAAGTAAGCGATGTTAAAACCGATTTTATTAATAATATCACTCACGAATTAAAAACACCTTTATCGACTTTGAGTGTTTCTACTAAAATGTTGTCAAGACCCGAAATCAAAGAGAATGAAGCCATTTTCAATACCATAATCGATACAGTAGAACGACAAAATAACCGTTTGCAAAACATCATCGACCAAGTAATGAGCAACTCGCTAGGTTTTGAAGAAATTGAATTGCAGAAAGAAAAAATCAAAATCAATTCGTTATTAAAAACTATCATCGCCGATTTTAATTTAGCATTTCCTAACATCAATATTCATACTCATTTTGACCAAAATGAAACATCGCTAACCTTGGATAAGTTTCATTTGACTACTGCAGTGACTAATGTTTTGGAAAATGCCGTAAAATATGGTTGTCAAAACATTACTATCAGCACGCAAAACGAAAATGGTAATTTTCAATTGCGCATACAAGACGATGGCATTGGAATTTCGAAAGCAAAACAACATTTACTCTTTGAAAAATTCTATCGTGTAGAACAAGGCAATTTGCACAATACAAAAGGTCTTGGATTGGGTTTATATTATGTAGATCAAATTGTAAAAGCCCATAAAGGTTCGGTTAATGTCATGAGCGAATTGGGAAAAGGTGCTTCATTTACTATCAGTTTACCAACTTTTTGATATGTCTTTAACATAAAAATATTTTAATATAAACCATTAAGGAATTAAGGTAATTAAGTAAAACCATCCTTAATGAAACTTAATTTCTTAATGGTTTTGTGAGTTTTAAATATTTAATTTTTTAATTACGCCAAAACCTAGTCTTTCAACCTATGAAAAAAGTACTTTTAGCCGAAGATGATATCGATTTTGCTACTGTTTTGAAGCACTATCTTGAAATTCATCAGTTTGAAATTCATTGGGCAAAAGATGGCGAAGAAGCTTGGCAAACATTCAACACCAAAGATGTTGACATTTGTATTTTTGATGTGATGATGCCTAAAATCGACGGATTTACTTTAGCTGAAAAATGCGTAGAGCTAAAACCCGAAGTTCCTTTTCTATTCCTAACTGCAAGAAATCAAAGTGAAGACAAAATCAAAGGACTGAAACTTGGCGCCGATGATTATATCGTGAAACCATTTGAAGCCGACGAATTGGTTTTGCGTTTGACTAATATTTTAAAACGAACTTCACGACAAAAACCATTGGACGTAATCCAAAATGACATTCAAATTGGTTTATATCTTTTTGATACCAAACGTTTGGAATTAAGAACCGAAAACAGCAAACAACAACTCACGGAAAAAGAAGCCGCTTTGCTCACTTTTTTATTTGAAAACAGAAACCAGTTACTAAAACGAGAAGAAGTGTTGCGCTCCGTTTGGAATAATGAAGATTATTTCTCTGGACGAAGTATGGACGTTTACATCAGTAAATTGCGGAAATATTTTGCTGATGATAAAACAATTTCGATAGAAAGTATTCGAAATATTGGTTTGGAGTTTAAGGTAAAAATATAAAAAGATTGAAGACTAATAAAACTCTATCTTTTCAATTTTATCATTTACAAATTCAACTGAAATCATTATTTCTGAACCCTCAGTATAAAATTCTAATTCAAAATCTACTGAACCAGTTTCTTCATTTTTATAAATAAAAACATCTTCTAAAGCATAATCATTAGCTAAATTTATTTTCTTTTCAGCAAATTTTGTATCAAGTTCCATTTGCACTTCGGAAAATAAATCTTCAACAAAATCTACCATTTGATATGCTTTTTGTAAAACGTCATTAAATGGACCATTCAAATTTCCATCCAATGAAAAAGCAATCTTTTTACCTTTTTTTATTTTCAACTCAAAATCCCAAGAATAATAATTATCCTTTTCAGAATACTCATTTGTAAGTTTACCTAATTTAGAATCTATAATAGACTTTGTAGATTTTTTCTTTGAGAAACCTCCAAAAATTAACTTTAATAAATTTAACATAAATTAGATTTTAAATTAAAAAAGCAGACCTGTAAGCCGGATTCTGTATTCGCCGAAACGAACCCTTATCATTTATCTAGTTCCGCAATTACTCACGGAATCAATCTTCCTACCCTTCGACAACGGACGAGTAATCCTTAAATGCCGATATACTTGGAATTTCACCGCATAGAGTTTACCTGGTTTCACTACAGCCGAACTGTACATACTTTCTGTTGCACTTGTCCTCGCCTTTCGACGGTTGGGCGTTACCCAATATGCTACTCTTTGGTGTCCGGACTTTCCTCCTCAATAAATTGAGACGATAAGGCGGTCTGCGCGGCAAAGGTAGAATATTAGATTTTAGATATTAGATATTAGATTTAAAAAATTTAGTAATTTGAAATGTTTGATATAATTTTATATTTTTTATTTGCCACAAAAAACACATCATTTGTCATTTCGACGAAGGAGAAATCGCATCAACAAAAGATTATGTGATTTCTCCTTCGTCGAAATGACAAAACAATCAATAAGAAACGATTTAAATTTTCAGTCATTTAAAATATTTGACATCTAATATTTGATATTTGATATTTCAAAACCTATATTTGTAATCCAATAATTTGCTAATGGAACAATTTGTAGTATCAGCTCGAAAGTATCGTCCGCAAACGTTTAAAGACGTTGTTGGACAACAAGCGATTACCAATACGTTGCTGAATGCTATAGAAAATAATCACCTAGCTTCTGCCCTATTATTTACTGGTCCAAGAGGTGTTGGAAAAACAACTTGTGCGAGGATTTTGGCTCGAAAAATCAATCAACCTGGATATGACGATCCATTTGAGGATTTTGCTTTCAATGTTTTTGAACTCGATGCGGCTTCCAATAATTCGGTGGATGATATTAGAAACTTAATTGACCAAGTTCGAATTCCGCCACAAACAGGACAATACAAAGTGTATATTATTGACGAGGTTCACATGTTATCATCGGCGGCATTTAATGCTTTCCTAAAAACATTAGAAGAACCACCAAAACATGCCATTTTTATTTTGGCAACGACCGAGAAACATAAAATCATTCCAACTATTTTATCACGTTGTCAGATTTTTGATTTCAAACGTATTACTGTAAAAGACGCTAAAGAACATTTAGCTGAAGTTGCCAAAAGTCAAGGTGTTGCATTTGAAGACGATGCTTTGCATATTATTGCCCAAAAAGCAGATGGTGCGATGCGTGATGCTTTATCTATTTTTGACCGAGTGGTTTCTTATTGCGGAAATAATTTAACACGTCAAGCCGTAACTGAAAATTTGAACGTTCTTGATTATGAAACCTATACTCGAGTAACTGATTTGATTTTGGAAAATAATATTCCTGAAGTTTTATTGGCTTACAACGAAATTTTAGCAAAAGGATTCGACGGACATCATTTTATTGCTGGATTGGCTTCGCATTTTAGAGATGTTTTAGTGGCTAAAAATCCAGCGACACTTTCCTTATTGGAAGTTGGCGAACAAGCACAACGATTGTATTTTGAACAAGCCAAAAAAGCCTCTTCAGAATTTTTACTTAAAGGAATTGATTTAGCAAATGATTGTGATTTAAAATATAAAGTAAGTCAAAATCAACGATTGCTAGTTGAACTTTGCTTGATGCAATTGTGCTCTGTCAACTTCGACGGAGAAAAAAAAAAGCTAATTTCATAATTCCGCCAACTTATTATAGAAATTCAGGTTATTCGATTGCAGAAGTGCCAAAAAGTACGAAGTTAGAAGTACAAAATACGAATAATGATATAGTAAAAGTTGAAGAACAAAAAACGGAAGAAATTGTTCCTCAAGTTGAAAATGTTGTCGTTAAAAACGAAGAAATCCAAAATCCAAACTCACAAAAACCAACTTCTGTCACACCGAGCGCAGTCGAAGTGCAACCAAAAGTTTCCGCTTTATCGTTAGCTAGTATTAGAGCCAAGAAAGAATTATTGGAACAACAAAAAGGGAAAATAGTTGAACATGTTCATTTGCCAAGCGAAGCATTCACTGAAACTGAAATGCTTGAACAATGGATGAAATATGCCCAACGAATGGAAGATAAAGGTTATCGCATTATTGCTTCACTGTTAACTATTAACGATCCTAAACTTGACGGCACAACCATTATTCATGAATTGCCAAACGAGAGTTCAAAAATCGATTTTGAAAAAGAGAAACACGATTTATTGGGTTACTTGCGTGGTAAACTTCACAACCACGAAATAAGTATTACGGTAAATGTAAACGAAAGCATCGAGGTTAAAAAAGCATTTACGCCACAAGACAAATACAATAGATTGAGGGAAATTAATCCTAATCTTGATTTATTAAGAAAGATGTTTGATTTGGATGTTTAGCAATACATTTTAAAATTATCACTTCTTTTTAAAACTATTTTTTCAAGAACTCGATTAATCCTTTCATATAAATTTCTTGGTCATCATACATACTCATGTGACTACCATTTGGACAATATAAGTAAGAACCATTAGGAAATTCGCTTGCCATCCATTTCATATATTCAGGATCCATTGTATCGTATTTTGCTCCTATAACTAAAGTTGGGACTTTTATATTTTTAAGTTCTTTAGAAACATCCCAGTTGGTCAGTTTTCCAGATATTCCTAATTCACTTGGACCTTGCATTGTAATATATAAGGATTGATTTAGTCTTCCGAAAGCTCTATTTACAGGTTCTGGCCAATCGTTAACTGGTTTTCTTAAAATATGTTGATTGTAAAAGTTTGCCATTAATAATTCCATATATTTTGGATTACCGTAGTCTTTTATAGCTTCTAGGTCTTGGATTGTTTTTAGGATTTTCGGATCCATTTGTTTTGCCAAAACTTTAGAATATTCTCCATATTTTGGACAACTTGCCATCATGTTAGAAACAACTAATCCTTT
Organism: Flavobacterium dankookense; assembly: GCF_004362665.1. GTDB lineage: Bacteria > Bacteroidota > Bacteroidia > Flavobacteriales > Flavobacteriaceae > Flavobacterium > Flavobacterium dankookense. The sequence goes on from NZ_SNXR01000001.1 coordinate 33,802, forward strand.
TAAATTATCTTGATATTTAAGTGCATATTGCATCCCAAGAATTCCTCCCCAAGAATGTCCAAGCAAGTAGAAATTATCTTTATTCAACTTTAAAGCTACTCGAACTTGTTCTAATTCTTCGACATATCTTGGTAAATCCCACATTAAAGTATCATTTGGATTTTCAGAAAAACCAGTTCCTAGTTGGTCGTAATAAATGAATTCAATTCCTTCTTTTGGGAGAAAACTTTCCATACATTCAAAATATTCATGCGACATACCTGGTCCGCCATTTAGCAACAATAATTTAATTTTGGGATTGTTACCAATACGTTTTGTCCATACTTTAAATTTACCTTTTGAAGTTTCAATAGTTATCATTTTTGTTCCACCAATTTTCACTCCTGTTTCCTCTGAATTAAAATAAGTAGATGAAATTGGCTCTTGTTTGCAAGATATCATCAATAAAGTAATGGTTAATGCAAGAATGTATTTCAATTTATTCATAATAGATTTAATGATTTTTTTTATTAAACACTTTTCCCCAGTAAATTAAAAAGATACCAATACTCAACACAATCCTAATATAGTTTCTGTAATTAGTTTCAAAACTCAAATCAGAAAAATTTATTTTTTGAATGGTAAATACTAAAACTACAACTGCAATAATCATAACTGCTAAATTAAAATATTTCATATTATCCGATTTATATTAATCCCTGATACATTGCTTTTACAATTCCGTCAGCTAATCCAATTTTTGGCACATACAAATGTCTTGCTCCACTCCATTTCATGGCATTCAGATAAATTCTTGTGGCAGGAATAATTACGTCAGCTCTATCAGTATTCAGTCCAAGTTCCGCAATTCGCTGCTCATAGGTAAGTGAACTTAAATATTGGTATTGTGAGTTCAAATAGAGAAACGACAAGGGTTTGTCTTGCATTTTGCCAGAAAGTTTGAATAATTTATTGATGTTTCCTCCTGAACCAATAAGTGTAACGTTTTCAAATTCGGCAGTATGGGTTCTAATCCATTTTTCAATTTCTTCCCAAACAACTTCGTTTACCATATTGTTGAGTAAGCGAACGGTTCCGTTTTTGAAAGATTTGGAAGCTACCATTTTTCCGTTGTTAAAAAGAGAAAACTCCGAACTTCCGCCACCAACATCTACATATAAATAGGTTTGGTCTGTTTTTAGGAATGAATGCAAATCAGATGAGGCAATAATTGCTGCTTCGTTTTTACCGTCAATTATTTCGATGTCGATTTCGGCTTTTGCCTTTATGATTTCCGCTACCTCTTTTCCGTTGTAGGCTTCGCGCATGGCAGAAGTTGCACACGCTTTATATTTCTCGACTTTATAAACTTTCATCAACAGTTTAAAAGCTTTCATGGCATCAATCATTCGGTCAATGTTTTCGTCTGATATTTCGCCAACGGTAAAAGCATCTTGCCCAAGACGAATTGGCACACGAATTAAAGCACTTTTATTAAATTGTGTTTCCTTGTCTTGTTGTTCAACTATATTGGAAATAAGCAATCGCATGGCATTGGAACCAATATCAATTGCGGCATATTTTTTTATGGTTATCATTCGGGCTTGGAGTTTGGTATTGGGCAATTAGAGTTTAATACGTCTTTATTTTGGTTTAAAAAATAATTATAGGTTTCAAATTGTGCTCTGAAAATTGGTTCATTTTCTTTTCGTTTTCTATATATATTATCTAATTTTTCTGAATGCAAACGCGCTTTTACGTTTCCTTTCCAACCCACATTGAAGGAATTAATAATTTGATTTTTGCAATCTTCATCATATATTGGACAAGTTACTTCTACTCGACCGTCAAGATTACGAGTCATAAAATCGGCAGAAGAAATAAATACTTCGGGTTCGTCATTATTGCAAAAAATAAAACAACGTGAATGTTCTAAAAAATTATCTACAATACTGATGGCTTCAATATTTTCGCTCATTCCTTTTACGCCCGGAATTAGAGAACAAATACCTCTAACTTGGAGTTTTATTTTCACACCTGCATTGCTTGCATCGTACAATTTGTCAATAATAGCAAAATCGGATAAGCTATTCATTTTTAAATGCATATAGGCATTTCTACCTAATTGTGCATTCATAATTTCTCTATCGATAAGCTTATTAATTTTTGATCTTGTATAATGTGGTGAAACGATTAAATGTTTGTATCGATGCAAACGATAATTAACATTGAAAAACTCAAATATCTTATCTACATCTTTCAATATTTGTTGATGGCTTGTAAAAAGTGTTAGGTCGGTATAAATTTTAGCCGTTGACTCGTTGAAATTTCCTGTCGAAATAAAGCCGTAACGTTTTGATTTTCCGCTTTCGGTTCTTTCGATAATACAAATTTTACTGTGAACTTTTAATCCTTTTACACCAAAAATAAGTTCAATTCCTTCTTGTTGCATTATTTCGGCATAAGAAATATTACTAGCCTCGTCAAATCGGGCTTGAAGTTCGATTTGCACCACAACACGTTTTCCGTTTTTGGCAGCATTAATTAAAGAACTTATTATCTGCGAATTTTTTGCTAAACGGTATAACGTAATTTTTATTGAAGTAACTTTTGGGTCTAAAGCTGCTTCTCTCAAAAATTTGATTAAATACGAATAGGATTGATAAGGTGTATTTATTAGATAATCTTTTTTGGCAATTTTACTCAAAATACTACCATCTAGCGAAAGACCTTCAACAGGAAGTGGTACTTTTGGTTGGTACAATAAATCAAATCTTCCTAAATTTGGAAAAGACATATAATCACGACGGTTGTGATATCTTCCACCTGGAATAATACTATCCGAAGCATCAATATTCATTTTGGTTAGAAAAAATTGTAGCGTGTCTTTTTCTATTTCGGTATCATACACAAAACGAACAGGTTCGCCAATTCGTCTTTCTTTTACGGAAGTAGCAATTTTTTCAAGCATACTTTTACTCATGTCGCTATCAATATCGAGCTGCGCATCACGAGTAATTTTTATCATGTGAGCCGAGATGCTTTCGTAATCAAAAATATTGAAAATACTGCTTAGATTGAAGCGAATAACATCATCAAGTAACATTATATATTGTTTCCCAGCTTTTGGAGGTAAAACTAATACACGATTAAATGTTCTAGGAATTTCGATTAAGGCATATCGAACTTCTTTCTTTCTCTTTTTTATTAAACCAAGAACAGAGGATGTTACTTCGACTTCATTTTTCATGACTAACTTCAGGGCTAAATAACCGGATGTGTCTTTTAGTAAAGGAAATTCGGCTAAGTCATTTAATATAATGGTAACTAATTCAGGACTTACGGTTTGAATGAAATAATCTTTTATAAATTCAGCTTGATCGGCATCAACTTGGGTTTCGTTGAGAATAATAATATTTTCTTTTTCTAGTTGTTGTTCAATTTTTTTGAGAACTTTTAGACTTTCTGATTGCTGTTTAATTACAATTTCGGTAATGTCTTTTACTAATTGTTGAGCAGAAATTCCACCTAGAACTTTCTCTCCAGAAACTCCCGAAAGCGATAAACGACGTACAGCGGCAAAACGAACTCTAAAAAATTCGTCAAGATTATTGGAAAAAATTCCCAAAAAACGTAATCTTTCTAATAATGGAACTGCTTCATCAGCAGCTTCTTGTAGTACTCTTGCATTAAAAGCTAACCAGCTTTTTTCTCTATCTATATATTTGTAGTTTTTCTGTTCGCTCATATTTTATCTTAAATCTCTGGGAAACAAAACTTTTGAAGTTGTTCCATTTTTTAAATCGTTCCATGAATTTGTTTCAAAAGTAATAGAAACAAATCCAGATGTTGTTACGTTATCAATAAATATATTTCCAAATTTATTGACAAAGTTTGTAATTGCTTCATTATGACCAAAAACAACTAGGTTATCGATTTTATCAGAACAATTTGAAATTATTTGTTCAAGTTTGTAGTCATCAAAAGTATACAACTCATCTTTAAAGACAATACTTTCAACTGGGAACGAAATATTCTGAGCAAAAATCATTGCAGTTTCTGAAGCTCTCTTAGCTGCACTACTCCAAAGTAAAAAATTTTTTGGGAGATAATTTACAACAGCTGATGATACTAGATGTGCATCTGCAATTCCACCAGAAGTTAAAGGTCTATCAAAATCTTTTAATGGTGCATTCCAACTAGATTTTGCATGTCTTATGAGGATTAGTTTTTTCATAGTTTTTCCAAAATAACATAATCCATAAAATTACTAAAATTTAGTGTGAATGAATTATTTTTTATTCAAAAATATTAAGTAATAGTTAGTCTTATTTTTTTTTATCGAGATTGCATTTTGTCGAATTACTTTTAAATGAATTAATAATGCGATAAAAATGTTATAAACAAAATCGTGTTAACAAATATTTGTAGTATTTTTATTTTATTATTTGTTAAATAATGCACTTTAACTGGAAAATAATGCGTTTTATCGATATTTTTTTTGGTGAAGTGATAAATTAAATCTAATTTCGATGATGGAAATATGCGTTTATGTCAAAAAACAAACAATTAAAACGATGAAAAAAGCGAAAAAAGTATCGACGAATAGAACAAATTCGACAAAAAATAACATTTTATCGAGTTTTCAAGCTACTTGTAGAAAAAATTAACCATTACTGAATGATGTATCTAAATTAGCAACGTGATAAGTTGTGCTAAAACTATTAAAATAGTATAGCTAAGCGTGACGAAGAACATAGAAATAGTAATGAATTAAAAATTTTAATATCATGAAAACAAATATCCCAAACCAATTAATTAACCTTCAAACGAATAAAATGTTTGAAAAATCTAATGTAACTATGAGAATAAAAGTAATGCTACTTTTAATGTTTGCTATGATCTGTGCAAACATGTCAGCTCAAGTAAGATTAGAAAGTGAAGACGCTCCTGTAATAAGAGAGTTAAACACTTTTCTAAACTCTGAAAGAGGAATGCGCCTTAGTTCCAGTAACACTTATTCTGATGTGAAGAATTTGGAAGATTTAATTTCCAATGTTCAGCCGTCAGTTTATTTCTATTCTGGAAATGTAAAAACGTATGGTGAAAAACCAAAAAATCTATTTACAGATTTAAGTAGTTTGAGCCAACTTTCCAATCCAAGTATTTTGAAAAACAACATTGAGATTATCATAATTTCAATTTCAAATTCAAGCGAGTTGAATGGTACTTTGGACATGTCTTTATTTTCTAGTTATAAAAATTTAAAATACATATTCCTTACTTCAAAGGTTAATGTAAGTGATAGAACAATTTCTAGAATGATACAAAACAACAACGAGAAATATAGTGTTTTCTTCAGAGTTGAAGATAGAGATACAAATCAATAATATTTTAAAGAGACTATTATGAAAAATTTATACACAAATAAGATAAATAATCTACTGTCGTGTTTAGTTTTATTATTTGTACTTCTTTTTGGAAATACTATTGAAACTAATGCTCAGGTAAAAAAGACTTTTACTCAAAGAACATCAGCATATTCACCTACTAAGAAAATTTATAATGTAAAAGGTGATTTTACAATGTTGGGTAATACGAGTTTAACACCTCAAAACTATTCTGATACACAAAACAACAATGGCCAGTTTATGACTTATGTTGACAAGGATTCAGATTTGAACACTTTTAACTCTTCATCTTCTACTTTAGTTTTATCAACTGAAAATGGAGCTATTCCATCTTGTTCAAACATTGTTTATGCAGGTTTGTATTGGACAGGTAAATCATCTGCTAATGAAACTTTCTCTGTAACTAAAAATGTTCAAACTGGAACACAATTTGTAAATAACAATTTGACTGTGGTTCACAATCAAAATATTGCTAATACAAATTATGCCCTATCTATTGGAAGAAATAATCCAAGTAACAATAATAGAAATCCTATTTACACATTCAATGGAAATGGTAATTCTTATGTTTTCAATTTTTTCAATAATGGAGCAACAAATAGAGTTACTTTATCAATAAATGGTGCAACGGCTATTGCTATTCCAGTTACTGTTAATGGTACTGGAACTCTAGCTACACTAACAACACCTTACACTATAAACGATGGTGGTGTAGTTTTAACTATTAGAAGTTTAACTAGAAGTGCTGCAACAAATTTAAGTACAGGTGATACACAATCAACCTCTTCTGCAAGTGTTAATGTTACAGGTAATGCACCCGTTTTTGGTAATGTTACTAAGAGCTTCAACAAAAGACAAGTTTCTTTAAAAGGTCCAAATTCTTCAAGTTATACAACAGTAACAGCTTCAACTAATGATATCTATTATCCATCGGGTTCTGATGATAATATTTTTTCAGCTTACACTGAAATTACTGATTATGTTAAAAATAACGGAATTGGTGAATACTGGGTTGCTGATATGCCTTTGTTAGAAGGAAATGTAACTGGAACAGGATACTCTGGTGGTTGGGGAATGATTATTATTTATGAAAACTCCAAAATGAAATGGAGAGATATAACTATTTTTGATGGTTATGCTTATGTAAGTGCAAGCAATACAACTGGATTTGATTTACCTGTTTCTGGGTTCAATGCAGTTCAATATGGAAATGTTGGTGTGAAACTAGGAACTATTGCCAGTGAAGGTGATGTTAGTTTTACTGGAGATTACTTCAGAATAAGCAATCGAAATACTGCTGTTTACACTGACTTAAGTCACTCTGGAAATTCAACTGGTAACTTTTTTAACTCGTCTATAAACTCAGGCGGAGCAAGAAATCCTCAATTGATTAACAACACAGGAATTGATGTAGCCATGTTTAATATTGATAATACTGGAAACGCTATTATTAATAATGGAGATCAAAACACTAATTTCAGATATGGAACAACATCTGATACGTATTCGATTTTTGCAATTGCTATGGCAATCGACGCCTATGTTCCAGAAACTGAAGGTGTATTAACTACTACAACTATCAATAATCTTCCAGCTGTTGCTCCATTTGAAGTATTGCCAGGACAAGATGCTGGTTTTAGTATAGACATTAGAAACTTAGGTACTGAAGCAATTAATAATTATAAAGTTATTGTTCCTGTTCCTTACAATGCTAGTTATGTTCCGGGAAGTGCTTCGGGTACATTATATTATACAACTCCAGATACAACAATAACTGGATCATTTGATCCTTCACTAGGAACTACAGGTTCAATTGTTTGGAATTTTGGAACTTTACCTTTACCTGCAAATCCAAGTGTTTTACTTGCAAAATTGACTTTTAAATTAAAAGCAACAACAGATTGTGCCATTTTAAATAATGCTACTTGTGCAAGTACAATTGCTATAACTGGTAATTCTACAGGAAAAGGAAATACAACAAATGTTGATTTAAGAAACTCGAATTTAATTCAAGGATTTACACAAAACGGAAGTTGTTTGGGTGAACCAATACCTACTCCACTTAACCTAGGAATTAATGGTTCTACTTATGTGAAACAGAATTGTCCTAATACTAACATAGTTAGAAACTTTACATACTGTAGCTCAAATACAACTGTAGGTACATCTGAAATAGCATCTAATTTTCCTCCAGGATCATTGTTCTATAACGAATTTCCTGTAACTGTAAACTCAATTCAGTATAGTGATGCAAATCCAATTCCTCTTGTTGCTGGTTCAACTGAAGACTACTTTGCTGTACCAGCTGGTGGTGGAAGTGGATGTAATTTCCCTTTTACTGTTAGCAAATGTCCAAGAATTATAGCTCAAGATGATACTTTAAACGGTGGAAATGGTGCTATTGGAAATCCAAACATTGGAAATGTTTTCAATACTAATGGAAATGGTCCTGATACTTTAAACAATAATCAAACAAATACTTCTCAAGTTAATTTGACAATTGTCACTCCAGCTACTCCAATAAATGGTGGTCCAGTTCCAACAATAGATACTGCAAATGGTCAAGTTAGTGTTCCTGCTGGAACTCCTTCTGGAACTTATACAATCACTTACGAAATATGTGAAATTGGGAATTTAACTAACTGTGATACTGCAATAGTAACTATTACTGTTGTTTGTCCTGTTGTTCCTCAACCAACATTAGAATGTTATCAAACAGCTGTGTTTAATACAACAACTTGTGTTTGGGATATAACGGGTACACAACCTGATCCTCCAACAGAATTAAAATGTTACCAAATAGCAACGTTTAATCCGACTACATGTAAATATGATGTAACTGGCACTCAACCTGTTCAACCAACTGCGGTTAACTGTTGGGATAACTACCAATTCAATACTACATCTTGTACATGGGTAAATGAAGGTACTCAACCTGTTCAACCAACTGCGGTTAACTGTTGGGATAACTACCAATTCAATACTACATCTTGTACATGGGTAAATGAAGGTACTCAACCTGTTCAACCAACTGCGGTTAACTGTTGGGATAACTACCAATTCAATACTACATCTTGTTCATGGGTAAATGAAGGTACTCAACCTGTTCAACCAACTGCGGTTAACTGTTGGGATAACTACCAATTCAATACTACATCTTGTTCATGGGTAAATGAAGGTACTCAACCTGTTCAACCAACTGCGGTTAACTGTTGGGATAACTACCAATTCAATACTACATCTTGTACATGGGTAAATGAAGGTACTCAACCTGTTCAACCAACTGCGGTTAACTGTTGGGATAACTACCAATTCAATACTACATCTTGTA
>NZ_SNXR01000001.1:42547-109444 GCF_004362665.1 Flavobacterium dankookense
GGTACTCAACCTGTTCAACCAACTGCGGTTAACTGTTGGGATAACTACCAATTCAATACTACATCTTGTACATGGGTAAATGAAGGTACTCAACCTGTTCAACCAACTGCGGTTAACTGTTGGGATAACTACCAATTCAATACTACATCTTGTACATGGGTAAATGAAGGTACTCAACCTGTTCAACCAACTGTAGCTTGTTACCAAACTGCAACTTTCAATACGACTACTTGTGTTTGGGATGTAACTGGAACACAACCAACAATTCCAAGTTTAGGAGATGTTGTTGGTCTTTGTTCTGCAACTGTAACAGCTCCAACATTCACTCTTGGATGTTCTGGTGAAGTAATTACAGCAACAACAACAGATCCATTGGTTTACAACAATCAAGGTGCATATACAATAACTTGGACTTTTGATAACAACAATGGTTTCTTCCAAGTACTTACTCAAAATGTAATTGTTGACGATATGATTGCACCAACATTTGATCAAGTTGCTCCAGCAGATTTAGAAGTTTCTTGTGATAACATTCCTCCAATGGCAGTTCTTACTGCAACGGATGCTTGTGGTCCAGTAACTGTTGTGCCAAACGAGCAAATAACACCAGGTGATTGTCCTAATAGATATACTATAACAAGAACATGGGATGTTACTGATGCGAACGGAAATGCAGCACCAACGCAAACACAAATTATTACTGTGGTTGACAATGCAGGTCCAGTTTTAACATCTACTATAGATCTTAAATTACAAGTAAACTGTGCTTCTATTCCAGATGCTCCAGAACCAGTTTTTGTAGATAATTGTTCTGGTGTAATAACTGTTGCTTTTGAAGAAACACAAACTGAAGTTATTAACAATCAATATTCTATAACAAGAACTTGGATTGCAAAAGACGCTTGTGGAAATGCATCAGAAGAAATAGAACAAGTTATTTATGTTGACGTAATTGCAGAAATTGTCGCTACAGAAAACAGTGAAATTTGTAATGCAGCTGAATTTGATGTAATTGAATTACCAGAAGAATTACCTGCAGGAACTCCAACAGGTGGAACTTGGATAAACGTTGATAATGTTGCTGGATTAACAGGAACGACCTTCAGTCCATATAATGGTGGAACTTTGGTTCCAGTTGGTAACTATACTTTCAGTTATGTTTATAATGATGGTACAGCTTGTCCAAGTAGAGTTAATGTAATAATCAATGTAAATGATATTTGTAAACCATTAGACTGTGGTAATATAATTGTTCACAATGCCTTTACACCAAATGGCGATGGTGTTAACGAATACTTTGATATTGAAAACATTGAAAACTTTGTTTGTTACCCAACAAATAAAGTTGAGATTTACAATCGTTGGGGAGTTTTAGTATATGAAACTGAACAATATGATAATGCATTAAGAAGATTTGAAGGTATTTCTGAAGGAAGAGTTACTGTAGACAAATCGGCTGAATTACCTACTGGAACGTATTTCTACATACTTCAGTACACAACATCCGATGGAGATACAATATCTGAATCTAAATACTTATATTTAACACGATAAACCTACTAACAACTTGAGGGTTGCAAAACCCTCAAGTTAAATAAAGAAAAATATGAAAACAAAATTTTTAATTTTCGCTTTGTCGTTAGTGTGTTATACAAGTTTTGCACAGCAAGACGCACAGTACACCCAATACATGTATAACACAATTAACATAAATCCTGCTTATGCTGGATCAAGAGGAGTTATGAGCATTTTCGGATTGCATCGTACCCAATGGGTTGGACTTGATGGTGCACCAACTACGAATGCTTTCTCGCTTAACACACCAATAAATGATAGCAATCTAGGATTAGGTTTATCATTTGTTAATGATAAAATTGGACCAACTTCGGATAACACTATTTCAGCTGATTTATCATATACTATCAATACTTCTGATACTTTTAAATTATCTTTTGGAGTAAAAGCTTCTGGTAATTTCTTTAATCTAGATGTAAATAAATTAAATCCAGCTGATCCAGCTGATGATAATTTACAACCATTTGATAATGAATTTTCTCCTAATATTGGTGCTGGTCTTTACCTTCATTCTGATAAAATGTATTTTGGATTATCGGTTCCAAATTTCTTGCAAGACAAAAAATACAACGATAACCAATATGCTGTATTCCAAGAAAGAATGAACTTTTATGCTATTGGAGGATATGTTTTTGATATTTCTCAAGACGTAAAATTCAAACCTGCTTTTTTAACCAAATTAGTTACAGGTTCACCGCTACAGGTTGATGCTTCTGCCAACTTTTTATTCATGGATAAATTCATGTTAGGTGCAGCTTACCGTTGGGATGCAGCTGTAAGTGCGATGGCTGGTTTTCAAGTTACTGATGGACTATTTATTGGTTACGGATATGACAGAGAAACTACAAATCTTAGACGATTTAACTCGGGTTCACATGAGGTATTCTTAAGATTTGAGTTATTCAACAAAGTAAGCAAATTGGTATCACCTAGATTCTTCTAATACACGACAATCATGAAAAACAAAATTATATACTTAGTAGTCATTGCATTAACATCTTTAAACTGTTATTCGCAAACGAAAGTCAAAGAGTCTAGAGGAAACAAAGATTACGATAAGTACGCTTATGTTGATGCCATCAAAACTTACGAAAGACTTTATGAAAAGGGATACAAATCGCCTGAAATGCTTTTGAAATTGGGTAATGCCTATTATTTTAATGCCGAATTAGAAAAAGCATCAAAGTGGTATGGCGAATTATATGCAACCAATCCTGAACAAGAACCAGAGTTTTACTACCGCTATTCACAGTCACTTAGAGCAACTAAAGACTATACCAAAGCGGATGAAATGATGAATAAGTTCAATGCTAAAAGTGGTAATGATGCCAGAGCACAACTTTTTGATAAAAACAGAGATTATTTAGCTGAAATCAAAAAGAACTCAGGACGATATAAACTTGAAAATGCAGGTATCAATTCAAAATATTCTGATTATGGTCCATCATTTGTAGAGAAAAAAGTAGTATTCAGTTCGGCTCGTGATACAGGTAATTTTTCTAAAAGAATTCACACTTGGACAGGAGAATATTTCACCAATCTTTACAGTGCTGATATGGCTGAAGATGGTTCACTTGGCGAAGTAACTAAATTTGGAAAAAAAATCAATTCTAAATTCCACGAAGCTACACCAATTTTCACCAAAGACGGTAAAACAGTATATTTCACTCGTAACAATTATCTTGACAAAAGAGGTTATGATGCCGGTAAAGTTACGCTCCTAAAAATTTTCAAAGCCAATCTAGACGAAGAAGGAAAATGGATTAATGTAACTCCACTTCCATTCAACAGTGATAGCTATCAAACGGCTCATCCAACGTTAAGTCCAGATGAAAAAACAATGTATTTTGCTTCCGATATGCCAGGTTCTTTTGGTAAATCTGACATCTACAAAGTAAAAATCAACGACGACGGAACTTTTGGAACACCTGAGAATTTAGGAAAAACAATTAATACCGAAGGACGAGAAACGTATCCATTCGTCAACGAGAAAAACGAATTGTATTTTGCTTCTGATGCGCATCCAGGACTTGGAGGATTGGATATTTTCGCAGCTCAAATTCCTGAAGATGGTATTTTCAAAAAAATTGTAAACATTGGTGAAGAAGCTAACAGTCCAAAAGACGATTTTGCTTATATCATTAATGCTAACAAAAGAGGTTTCTTAAGTTCTAACCGCGATGGTGGCGAAGGAAATGACGATATTTATAAATTCATCGAAACAAGAGAATTATTTATCGAACAAGCTATTTTTGGAGTGGTAACCGATGTAACATCAAAAGAAGTTTTGCCAAATACAAAAATCACTTTGTTAGACGAAAAATTCAATAAAATTGCTGAAACTACTACAGATGATAAAGGGTTTTATGAATTCTTAAAACTTGAACCAAATACGAAATACTATTTGAGAACAGAACGTCCAGAATATGACACTAAAGAAACAGCTGCCATAACAGGAAAAGAAGAAGGTAAAACCGAAGTGAATATAGAACTAGAAAAAACAGTTAAACCTGTTCAACCTGGTGATGATTTAGCTCAAGCTTTTGGTATTAAACTTATTTATTTTGACTTAGACAAATCAAACATTCGTCCTGATGCAGCAGTAGAATTAGCTAAAATCCTTGACGTAATGGAACAATATCCAACAATGAAAATTGATGTGCGTTCACATACTGACTGTCGTCAAACTGCAAAATACAATGCTGCCTTGTCTGACCGAAGAGCAAAATCAACAATGGCTTGGTTAGTTAGCAAAGGAATTGCGAAAAACAGATTAACTGGTAAAGGTTATGGCGAATCGCAATTAGTAAACGATTGCGGTTGTGAACCAACTAACGAATCTTCGTGCTCCGAAGAACAACACCAAGCAAATAGAAGAAGTGAGTTTATAATAACTGAATTATAATCCAAAACAATAAACAAACTAAAAAAGCACTCTTTATCGAGTGCTTTTTTTTATTTTTGTAAATATGAAAATAACTCGCCTATTCAAAGACTTTTTTGAAAGTGAAAAAATTGGAGGTTTCCTTTTGATCATCTGCACCATAATTTCACTCCTATTAGCCAATTCTAGTTTTTCAAATGACTATTTAAGTATTTGGCATTATCAAATTAATAAACATTCTATTGAACATTGGATTAACGATGGCTTAATGGCAATTTTCTTTTTGCTCATTGGTCTTGAACTAGAAAGAGAAATATACATTGGCGAACTTTCCGATATCAAAAAAGCTTCATTACCAATTTTTGCTGCACTTGGAGGAATGCTGATTCCTGCTGGTTTATATTTACTGTTGAATTTTGGAACTGATACACAATCTGGTGCTGGAATTCCAATGGCTACTGATATTGCCTTTGCTCTTGGTATATTATCGTTATTGGGAAATAGAGTTCCAACATCTTTAAAAATATTTTTAACCGCATTGGCTGTTATTGATGACTTAGGCGCAATTTTGGTTATTGCAATATTCTATACTGATGATTTAAACGTTTTAAATCTTTCTACCGCTTTAGGCATATTTGCATTCTTATTAATTTTAAATAGATTAAAAGTTAGAAACTTAATTCCGTATCTAGTTAGTGGTGTTGTCATGTGGTATTTTATGCTTAACTCTGGTGTTCATGCTACAATAACTGGTGTTTTACTCGCTTTTGCAATTCCATTTGGAAATGGAGATAAAAAGTCGACATCATACTTATTACAACATTGGTTACATAAACCCGTTGCTTTTATAATTCTGCCCTTATTTGCATTGGCGAATACCGCAATAATAATGAATACCGATTGGCATTATGCATTAACACATCATTACACTCTTGGCATTGCATTAGGATTAATAATTGGGAAACCGCTTGGAGTTACACTATTTAGTTTCGTTGCCGTAAAATCAAAATTATGTAAACTTCCAGATGATCTAAATTGGAAAAAAGTAATTGGAGTTAGTTTTTTAAGTGGTATTGGATTTACAATGTCAATTTTCATCACACTCCTAGCCTTTTCCGATGAAGAGCATATTAGCAATTCAAAAATAATGATATTAATCTCATCTTTGATTGCTGGTTTAATTGGTCTTTTATATTTAAAAGCAATTTTAAAAAAGAATGAAGTGGAAGAAATTGAACCTTAATACCATTTTTTCTTTTTGAAATAATATATCATTCCCAGCAAAAGAAGAAACATAAATCCTAAAATAATAAAATAGCCATATTTCCAATGAAGTTCTGGCATGTTGTCAAAATTCATTCCATAAACTCCAACTATAAATGTCAGTGGCATAAAAAAGACAGACACAACGGTTAACGTTTTCATCACTTCATTCATTTTATTGTTTTGTGCCGAAAAATAAAAATTGGAAGCACTATCCAATGAAATTAAATCGTATTCAATTTGCTCCAAAAGTTCCAAACATTTTTGATGTAAACGAGAGAAGAAGCTATAATTTTCCTGCTCAATTGCATTAAAAACATTATCATCTTTAATACTTTTTATAGAATACAAGGAATCACGAAGTGGAATAATAGAGCGTTTTAAAAAATTAAAATTATCCCTGTGTTTTTCGATCTGTTCTAAAATTTGTGGTTTGGTACTTGTCTTAGATAAATCCATCAAGGCTTCTACTCTATCCTCTTCATTTTCGATGGTTAAATAAAAATTCTCCATTATTGCATCCAATAATAGATACAATAAATAATCAGCTTTTTTGTCTCTAACAATTCCTGAATGTGTTCTAATTCGTTCGCGTATGTGAGTGAAAAAATCACTTCTTTTTTCTTGAAAAGAAATGAGAATTCCATCTTTTAACAAAAAACTAATTTGCTCCACATGAATATTATCCGAGTTTTCAACGGGTAATAATGATTTTATATTAAAAAATAAAATGTCGTGATACTCTTCTAATTTTGTTCTTTTGGTAGTATTCAGAATATCGCCAAGCATAAAATGATCAACACCCAAAAATTCTCCAACTGCTGCAATTAATTCAATGTCATTCAATCCATGAATATTCAACCAATTCACCTTTTGCGAATCCAAACAATGCTCTAGCTGAGATACATTGAAAGAAGCAAACTCCGATAAATCATTAGTGTCATAAACAAACAATTGCATCTCCGTTTTCACGTGCTTATGTGAACCTGTATATTCTAAAAATGTTGGCTGAACTTTTCTCCCTTTTTTGTATTTAATTTTTCTCACGAATTCTAAATTTGTCTAAAATTAAGAATATTTATTTTTTTCAAACTATTTTTACCAAAAATGATTCTATGCAAACCTTAATTATCAATATTAAAGAACTACTTCAAGTTAGAGAAAATCATATTGAAAAAGTTTCTGGAAAAGAAATGGCAGATTTGCCATCATTAAAAAATGCATTTCTTTTGATTGAGAACGATATTATAAAAGATTTTGGAGCAATGGATGATTGTCCAAAGATAAATGTGGATAAAACCATTGATGCTAATGGAAAAATTGTACTTCCATCTTGGTGCGACAGTCATACACACATCGTTTATGCCGGAAATCGCGAACAAGAATTTGTTGATAGAATTAATGGTTTAACTTATGAAGAAATTGCCAATCGTGGTGGTGGAATTTTGAATTCGGCAAAAAAACTCAACGAAACTTCAGAGGAAGAAATTTACAACCAATCCAAAAAACGTTTGGAAGAGGTTATCAGTCAAGGAACAGGTGCAGTCGAAATTAAATCAGGTTATGGATTAACAGTGGAAGGCGAATTGAAAATGCTTCGTGTTATCAAAAAACTAGCTGAAAATTATTCCATTACAATCAAATCAACATTTCTTGGTGCGCATGCTTTTCCGAAGGAATTTAAAGAAAATCATTCCGGATACATCGATTTAATCATTGATGAAATGCTTCCAAAAATTGCCGAAGAAAATTTAGCCGACTTTATTGATGTTTTCTTAGAAACAGGTTATTTTTCAGTAGAAGAAACCGAAAAAATTATGGAAGCTGGAAAACGATATGGCTTGCCTTCCAAAATACATGTCAATCAGTTTACAGCCATCAGCGGAATTGCAGCTTGTGTAAAACATAACGCACTTACTGTTGATCATTTAGAAATTGTAACCGATGAAGATATTGAAGTTTTAAAAGACACCGAAACAATGCCAGTTGCGCTGCCGAGTTGTTCTTTTTTTATTAGCATTCCTTATACGCCAGCCAGAAAAATGTTAAATGCTGGTTTGCCATTAGCATTAGCATCTGATTTTAATCCTGGAACAACACCATCAGGAAATATGAATTTTGTAGTTGCAACTGCTTGTATCAAAATGAAAATGACGCCTGAAGAAGCCATTAATGCTGCAACAATAAATGGTGCTTATGCTATGGGAATTTCCAAAACACATGGAAGTATTACCAGAGGAAAAAAAGCCAATTTGATTATTACAAAACCATTGCATTCATTTTATGAAATACCTTATTGCTTCGGAAGTAATCTAGTGGAACAAATTATTTTAGACGGAAAATTACAAGCATAAAAAAATCCCGATTTCTCGGGATTTTATATTTTTATTTATATTCAATTTATCTCAAGCTGAAACTGCTTTTTGATACTAACTCTCCTTTATCGAATACATTTACGAAGTAGGTTCCTTTAGCAAAGTCTTTCCCTTTCAATTGTTCAGTTACATCAACCGTTTTATTTTCATATTGAACAGTAGTGGTGAAACTATACGTTAGAGAAGTATCGCCAAAAGTAATAGTAGCTTTATCTCCCAAAACATTATTTTTAGCATCAATCACTTGAACATAATACGTTTTATCACCAGATTTAGCGATTTTATTTTCGGCTATTGTAAATTTAACTTGCAATACATCTGCTCTACTAGCTTTGTCAGTTTCAATTTGTTTTCCAGAACTTCTGAGTTTGTAAGCTGCAGTTTTTAAATTAGTCAAAGTAAGTTTTGACCCTTTTTCAACTGTTTTTGCTAACTCTTCATTTTGACCAACTAAAACTTGGTTGTATTTTTTAGAATCTTCCAGTACAACTTTAGTACTGTCCAAATTGGTAGTCAATTGCTCGTTTTTCACTTTTAGAACGGCAACTTCTTCCATTAAATTCTTCATTTTTGATTCTAAGGCAAAATATTGTTGTTTGTATTTTGACATAGCAGCAACATCTCCTTTGGAGCGCTTCAAATCTTCCATTAATTTAACTACTTTGTCTCTTTCAGCGATTAATTCGTCAGACATTGACGTGTTTTCAGCAATAGCTTGGTCATAAGACGTTTTGAGTGCTTCCAAATCCTTTAAAACTGATTCCTTTTCAGATTTTGTAGTGGTAACAACACTTTGAAGCTCTTTAGCGTCAGAGGTTAATTTAAAAATATAAATCAAACTACCAATCAATAATACAGCAAGTAACGCTATTATCGACTTTAATTTTGAATTACTGTTTTGATTTTCCATAATTTAGGGGTTTTTGAATTATTACAAAATTAATAATATTTATTATAGTAACGTTAATTAGTTAATTATATTATATTTTTGGACAACTATTTTTTTTAACATATGGACAAACTAATTCCTTTTTCGATTACAGATTTGGCAAAAGTTACCAACCACCGAAGCGGCGAAATAAAATTTGGCGAAAAAATGTTTACCATTCCAAAAGGTGAAAATTGGGTTACTTTTATGCAAAATTGTGAAGCAAATTTTGTTCTATTTGGAATTCCAGAAGATGTTGGTGTTCGAGCTAATTATGGTCGTCCAGGAGCAGCTTCAGCTTGGAAAAGCACAATTAGTAGTATTGCAAATATCCAACACAATCGATTTTGCAAAGGAAATCAAATCCTAGTTCTTGGAACAATCGATGTTCAAAAAGAAATGGAAGATGCAAAGGATTTGGATTTTAATTCGACAGCTGATAGAAAAAAATTAAGCCAGCTTGTTGAACAAATCGATAAAGAAGTAGTTCATATTATTACTACAATTATTAAGCATGGTAAAACTCCTATAATTATTGGTGGCGGACATAATAATGCCTACGGAAACATAAAAGGAACAGCTCTAGGATTAAAAAAGCCAATCAATGCCATAAACTTTGATGCGCATTCTGATTTTAGAATTTTAGAAGGAAGACACAGTGGAAATGGATTTTCTTATGCATTCGAAGAAGGTTTTCTCAATAAATACTTCATTTTTGGTTTGCACGAAAATTATACTTCAAAAAAAGTATTAGATATTCTAAAAGACATCGAAAATAGAGTTACATTTAATACTTATGACCAAATAAAAGTTAGGAAAGAAAAAAACTTTTCGGACGAATTGGCATTGGCTTTAAATTTTATTAAGGAACAACCATTTGGAATTGAAATTGATTTGGATGCATTGCCAAATATTGCTTCCAGTGCTATGACAATGAGTGGTTTTTCAGTAGAAGAATTACGCCAATTTGTTTCCTTTTTTGGTAAAGAAAAAAATGCAACTTATATCCATATTTGTGAAGGAGCGCCAGAACTTGGTGAAGAAAAAAACAATCACCTCATCGGAAAACTGATAGGCTATTTGGTTACTGATTTCATCAAATCGAAAAAAGAATTGTGTATTACTATTTAATGATTATTTCGTGATTTTTATTTCGTAAATCTTAATTCGTAATTCGTAATTCATTAAAGCTTATCTTTGCCCCAACTTACAAAAAATAGTAAGTATTATTTATGTTATTCGAAGATTTATCATTGTCCAAAAGTATTCAAAGAGCCGTTTTTGAAGAAGGATATACTAGCCCAACGCCAATTCAAGAAAAAGCTATTCCATTTATTTTAGCTGGAAAAGACTTGGTTGGTTGCGCGCAAACAGGAACAGGGAAAACGGCAGCCTTTGCCATTCCTATTATTCACAACCTTCACCGAATGGTGGGTTCATCAAAAAAAACTAAAGAAATTCGTTGTCTAGTAGTAACACCAACTCGCGAACTTGCAGTTCAAATTGGTGAAAGCTTTGATACCTATGGAAAATATACTAATTTGAGACAACTAACCATTTTTGGTGGCGTTTCTCAAGTGCCGCAAGTTGACCAACTCAAAAAAGGTGTTGATATTCTAATTGCAACTCCAGGAAGATTATTGGATTTGCACAAACAAGGCTTCGTTAATTTTGATAGCCTTCACTACTTAGTTTTAGACGAATCGGATTTGATGCTCGACATGGGCTTTATCAATGATGTTAGAAAAATTGTCAAATTGGTTCCAACTAATAGACAAACACTTTTGTTCTCGGCAACAATGCCAATGGCCATTCGTGAATTAGCTGATACTTTTTTAAATAAACCTGAATATGTTTCGGTTACGCCAGTTTCCTCTACTGCGGAAATTATTGAGCAACAAATTTATTTTGTTGACAAATCTGATAAAAGAGGTTTGTTATACCATTTAATACGAAATGAAAACCTAAGCAATGTTTTGGTTTTTGTTAGAACCAAACATGGTGCAGACAATGTTGTAAAGGCGTTAAAAAAACAAGGTGTCAATGCAGAAGCCATTCATGGTGACAAATCACAAAATGCAAGACAACGCGTTTTAGATAGTTTTAAGAACAAAGAAATTACGGTTTTAGTAGCAACCGATATTGCTGCTCGAGGCATTGACATTGAAAGTTTACCTTATGTTATCAATTTTGATTTACCAAATATTCCTGAAACCTATGTGCATAGAATAGGAAGAACTGGTCGAGCTGGAAATGGTGGAATATCGATTTCATTCTGCGGTAAAGACGAAGAACCATACTGGAAAGACATTCAAAAATTGATAAAAGTGAATGTGAAAACCATCAAAGATCACCCTTTTCCATGGAAAGATACTGAACCAAATCCCGATGCAAAACCTGATTTGAGAAACAAAAAGAAACCTGAAGGAACGAACTCCAGAAAATCTGAAGCTTCTAAAAAAAATAAAAAACGCTGGTATTAATCAGTGTTTTTTTTATGTAATAATGTTATCATAACAATTAATTTAAAATTGTAATTGTCTATATTTTAATATTTTAAAAAATACATCTCATTTTAAAAACTATATTCTCATTTTAAAGTAATAGTCTTTGCATATAAGATAGTTTTAAAAAAAATAGTTTATTATATAATTCACACCAATTCTAAATAATCGATAAAACGACATCTTTGCAAAAAAATGAATTCATTTTTTACGTTCATCGATTTTTAAAAGCACTTTATTGAATATTTTTTTTGGTCAAGAATCGATGAGTAATTAAAATAAATCCATTCGAAAAATATTGTTTTATTATATAAAGTAAATCTTATAAGTTTGTCTTAACAAAAAACAACTGCAGTTTATGTTTTGTTAGAAATTATTATAATTCATTAACTTTAAACATTTAAAAATGAAAAAATTATTTTTTAGTGCAGTTGCACTAATAGCTTTTAGTAGTGTTTCGATGGCGAATAATATAACTATTGAAGAAGAATCAATATCAAATATTAATAAAATCGAACAAAAAAGAATATTAGATGATCCGAAAACAGATTTTTGTTCAAATATTGCAGCTGATGTACTTTCATCTCGTGATCCTGATAATAAACTATCCTCAGTAGAAGCATATAGAATATATCAAATATCTCTTAACGCTTGTTTGAACTTTATTAAAAAATAAACTTTTGATTGTCAATCTAAAGTAATTATTAATTTAGATTGACTTGTTTTTAAAATTATAAAAAATGAAAATTCTAATTTCGGTTCTATCCCTTTTTTTTCTTACCTCATTTAAATCCTCTGCTCAATCCTCTGGAAAAATTACATATGAAATAAAAGCAATTAATTTTGAACCTAAAAAAGATGCTAAACAAAATGAATTGATTGATTTAAGCATTTCAACTGCAAAATCTCAAACTTTCACACTCTTATTTAGTGATTTAAAATCATCCTTCACAAGTAATTCTGGAAAAATGGAGGAAGACATGAAAGAAAAAATGCTTAATCAACTCGCATTACTTATGTTTACTTGTGATTTTGATTATTTTTTGGATATTAGTTTATCCATTGAATTATTTAAAAAAGAAGATGGTGCATTGATTAAAAACGAATACAAAAAAAAAGAATGGAAAATTACTTCTGAGTCAAAAAAAATCGACTCCTATCTTTGTTATAAAGCTACTTACAGCTACACCTATTTAGGAAGAGATAACAAAACAAAAGAAAGAATTATAACAGCATGGTTTGCTCCAAGTTTACCTTATTCATATGGACCAAAAAATTATAATGGTTTGCCTGGATTAATTCTTGAATTACAAGATTGGGATACAACTTTTTTAGCAACTAAAATTGAATTATTTGATAAAGAAATAGAAATAGATTTACCAAAAGGAAAAACTATAACACAAGAAGAATATGAACGAAAAGTGTTATCAGGAAATTAAATACTTAAGATACTTTTTTTCTTTTATAATTAATTTAAATATTCTACGTTAAATAAAGTATTAGAATATGGTTCGACAATTTCTAATGATAAGAAACTTTGATATGTTCAATTTCTAACACATGAATTATATATTGATGGTAAAAATTATACAATGAAAAAAATACTTCTGTTAATTATACTCTTTTTCAACAATACATCACATTCACAAAAAACAACACCAGAGGAAAATAAAATTACAAAAGTCATCTATAAGTCCAACTTATATGATGATAATTCAGAACAATCCAATAAAAATACTGAACTAAGAAATAGTATTGCGAATGCTCATAACGCATTTGAATATGTACTCTATTTTGATAAAAACAAAAGCCTTTTTAGTATGGTTGACGTAATAGATACAGATGAAAGTTTGGAGACTAAAATTACACGTCAACTGGTTAATGATTCTTATTTTAAAGATAATTTTAAAAAAGAAAAGATCAAGCAAAATACTTCTTTAGAAAAAATAGTAAATATTATTTTACCGTTTGAAGAATACAAATGGTCTATTTCAAACGAAACTAAAATTATTGATGGCTATACTTGTTATAAAGCAAGTTGCATTTATCAAGAATATGATGAAAACAGAAAAAAAATGTTAACATTTACTCCTTTCGTATGGTTTGCTCCTTCTCTACCACATTCTTTTGGTCCTGCAGGTTTAGATGGATTACCTGGTCTTGTTTTAGAGGGTACATTCAATGGTAGATTGTACTTTTATGCTACCAAAATTAATTTAAACGACAATACGATAAAAAAAATTGATAAATTCAATAACGGTGAATATGTTACAGAAGAGGAATATCAAAAAATTGAAAAAGAATATTATAATAAGTTGAATGATGGCAGATAGAAATAGTTAGATTATTAAAAAAAATAAAAAACGCTGGTATTAATCAGCGTTTTTTTTATGTAATAATGTAATCATAACAATTAATTTAAAATTGTAATTGTCTATATTTTATTATTTTAAAAAATACATCTCATTTTAAAAACTATATTCTCATTTTAAAGTAATAGTCTTTGCATATAAGATAGTTTTAAAAAAAATAGTTTATTATATAATTCATACCAATTCTAAATAATCGATAAAACGACATCTTTGCAAAAAAATGAATTCATTTTTTACGTTCATCGATTTTTAAAAGCACTTTATTGAATATTTTTTTTGGTCAAGAATCGTTGAGTAATTAAAATAAATCCATTCGAAAAATATTGTTTTACTATATAAAGTAAATCTTATAAGTTTGTCGTGACAAAAAACTTCAGCAGAAAAAACTTTTGTTGCGAATTGTAAAAAAATTATTAATTTTAAAACGTATTAAAAATAAAAAAATTATTTTTTAGTGCAATTGCACCTGTGGCTTTTAGTGGTGTATCGATGGCAAATACTGTAGAGATTGAGGAGAAAAAAGTAGAAACAATTGAAGTTAGAGAAAAAGTTGAGCAAGTTAGTTTAGTTGGTACTCCTTCTGCATGTGTTCAAACAGCGAGAAATGCAGTCTTAGGAGCAGCATTAACTTATAACTTAGATATAAGCAGGGATGAAAAGATTTTAATGCAATGATGCAAATGTACCTACTAATTTATAACGATTGTCTAAACAATTAAAATTATGAGAAGATTATTAATCTTATTAATAACTAGTGTAGTATATTCACAACACCCAACTTCGGGTGTTGTAGAGTATACAATTGAAGCAACTTCTTCAGAAATCACAAATGAAATTGCCAAAGTTGGTAAAAATAACTCAGAGCAAAAAGCATTGCTCGAAATGTTTTCTAATGATCCTGCGCTATTTATTTTAGAATTTAACGGCAATGAAGCTATTTATAAAAATGCTAAAAACGTTATGCAATCTGAGGCAATAAATAAGAAAAAGCCAAGATTTTTAGAAGTTTATGCTGGTGGCGATGCTGTATTTTATTCTGATAGTTTAGAAAAAAATTCATTAATCCAACAAAATAGTGTTGGTGAACTTTTTCTTATTTCATCAAAATTTCCAGAGTGGGAATTAACAAATGAAACAAAAAAAATAGGTAATTATACATGTTTTAAAGCTAAATATATATCCAAAAATGGTAATCGAAATTCGATTGATGAGATTTGGTACACGCCAGAAATACCTGTTCAATTTGGACCAAATAAATATATTGGTTTTCCTGGTTTAGTTATAGAAGTAATTGCAGGAAAAATAAGGTTTACAGCAACTAAGATTCAACTAAACAGTCAACAAACCATTATTATTGAAAAACCTGTAAAAGGAAAAAAGATAACAGAAGAAGGATATAAAAAAATACTAGAAAAAGCCGCTGATGAATTAGGTTTTTAGAATAACAATAAAAATTAATGTATCGAATTCTATATTTTTTTCTTCTCTCAACCCTTTCCTTCTCCCAAACCCACACTATTACTGGTGTGGTTTCTGATTAATCAAATAAGGTTTAACACATCAACAAAAAGCAAAAATTCTGATAAATCTAATTTAATTATTAAAAAACACTCTGCTTTTTATATGATATAATTTTAACTTCTTTGCCATAACAATTGGATTTTAATCAAATTTATTTAGTTAAAAAATGACTTATTTAAAAATTTATACTAATTCTAAATAATCGACAAAATGATATCCTGTCAAAAAAATGAATTCATTATTTACGTTCATCGATTTTAAAAAGCACTTCATTGAATATTTTTTTTGGTCAAGAATCGTTGAGTAATTAAAATAAATCCACTCAAAAAATATTGTTTTACTATATAAAGTAAATCTTATAAGTTTGTCGTGACAAAAAACTTCTGCAGAAAAAACTTTTGTTGCGAATTGTAAAAAATTTATTAATTTTAAAACTTGTTAAAAATGAAAAAATTATTTTTTAGTGCAATTGCACTAGTGGCTTTTAGTAGTGTTTCGATGGCGAATACTATTGCTGAAGAAAATGAAACTCAAACAAAAGTAACGGAAACCCCGTGTACTGACCATTGGGTAGCTGATATGAAAATTTACCAAAAATATGGGTACACATTTGAAGAGGCATTGGCCTTTTCAGATGAAGCTTGGGATATTTGTATGGATGAATTATATGGAGATTAATCATTTAAAAAAATTCTACCAATTCATACGGATTGGTAGAATTCTTAAAATTGAGTATACTTACTTTGCTCTTTTGCTTTTATTTATTTCCTCTCCTTCATTTGCTCAAAGAAAAGGAGGGAAAGCAATTTATTCAATTACTATTCAAAGCGATAGCATATTAAAAAAAACGCTCAGACCTCAAATTAGAGATCGATATGAAAGGGCTGAAAAAGAAATAGCTAATTTATTTTTAGAATTAGTATTTGATGACACTCTTTCTGTTTTTAAAAATTATCAAAATAAAAACATAAGTGATGTTACTGAATTTGCATTGAAGTTAGCGGATTGTGAAAAAATTATATATACGAATTTAAACAACAATGAAATCATTTTTAATAATGCGGAAAAAAAAGCTATATTTAAAAAAAATGAATTTTTAATTCAAAAAAAAATTGAAAATAATTGGACATTTGTTAACGAAAGTAAATATATTCAAAATTTCAAATGTTATAAAGCAACTCAACAAATTTCTATTGTCAATGATGAAGGAACATTTTTCAAAACTATTACAGCATGGTATTGCCCAGAAATACCATTTACATTTGGTCCAAAAGGATATTGTGATTTGCCTGGTTTAATTGTTGAACTTCAAGATAGAAATATCGTTTTTGGTTTAAAAGAAATATCGTTTTTCGATAAATCAATAAAAATAGAGTTACCTACAAAAGGTGTCAAAGTTGAATATAATGAATATCTTCAAATTTTAAAAGAAAGAGTAATGAAAAGAATGGAATTAACTGAAAAATAATGTTTTTATATAAAATCAATAAATGTTTATAAAATTATTTGTTGTTTCTCCAAGTAAATAATTACAATTAAATGTATAAACTTTTCATATTTCTTCTTTTCTCATCTCTTTCCTTCTCCCAAACCCACACTATTACTGGTGTGGTTTCTGATTCTTTAAACAATCCGTTAGAAAGTGCTAATATTATTGCGTTACCAAAGAGCGAAAATGCACAACTTAAATTTGCTATAGCCGAAACACTTGTCGTTGATTTTTAGTGAAAAACTATAATTTACATTCACTTTAGATAATCGACCAAAAACCAATTTATCGATGAAATACAAATAAAAAAAAATATCTTGTGTTTTTAATCGATTTTAAATAACATTTAATCGATTATATTTTGCTAGTTATTTTTTTATACCGAT
The DNA here is from genome assembly GCF_004362665.1 of Flavobacterium dankookense. GTDB lineage: Bacteria > Bacteroidota > Bacteroidia > Flavobacteriales > Flavobacteriaceae > Flavobacterium > Flavobacterium dankookense. The sequence goes on from NZ_SNXR01000001.1 coordinate 59,845, forward strand.
TGAAAATATTTATTTTTATCCAAAAACATTTTTTAATTAAAGTAATTCTTATAAGTTTGCATCAACAAAAAACATCTGCAGAAAAGTTTTGTTAGAAATTATTATAATTCATTAACTTTAAAGATTTAAAAATGAAAAAATTATTTTTTAGTGCAGTAGCACTAGTAGCGTTTAGTAGTGTTTCGATGGCTGAAACTAAAGAGTCAGGGACTGGAAAAGAATGCACAAAAGTATTTCTAGCAGCTTTAGATACTGCAACAAGTAACGGTGCTTCAGAAGCAGATGCATGGATGTTTGCTTCTGTTGCTCAATATTTTTGTCTAAAAGAAGTTCGTTTATTCTAAAAAAATAAAAGGGGATAATTTCCCCTTTTAAAAAAATTATCAATATGAAATTACTGATTTTTTTAATATCATTATCATCATTTTCTCAAATAAAAAATGCTTCAATAGATTATATATTAACAATTGGCGAAGATGATCTATACTCAAATGGTGATTTAAAGGTAGCGTATAAAAATGCAGCAGAATATGCTAATCAAATCAATTTTAAGTTAAATTTAAATGAAAAAGAAATCTGTTTCTTTTCTGAGAACAAATTAGAAAATTCAGATTCAGGTGTAGAATTAGCAAAAATATTTAGTGGCTCAAAAAATCCATTTTATATGTTGTTAAATACAAATAAAATTTATCAAAGTTTTGACGATCTTATTTTGGGTAAATATACTGTTGAAAAACAAATATCAAAATATGAATGGAAATTAGAAAATGAATCAAAAATAATATCAGGATTTAAATGTTTCAAAGCTGTCACTACAGATGTTGTACAAAATAGGTCTGGTAAATTTAATTTTTTGGTAACTGCTTGGTATTGCCCTGAAATCCCTATACCTTATGGTCCATTACTTTACAATGGTTTACCAGGATTAATTTTAGAACTTAACAGAAGAAATGTTGTTTATGGTGCAACAAAAATAGACTTAAATCCAAAAGAAATATTGACTATTTTGAAACCTGATTTATCAATTATTAAAACAGAGGAAGAGATTACAAAAATGAGAGAAGACTATATAAATAGTATAAAGAACTAATTTTAAATGCTTAAAAATCTATTCATTTTATTTATTTGTTCTCTTTCCTTCTCCCAAACCCACACTATTACTGGTGTGGTTTCTGATTCTTTAAACAATCCACTGGAAAGTGCTAATATCATTGCCTTGCCCAAAAGCGAAAATGCACAATTAAAATTTGCTATTGCCGAAACACTTGTCGTTGATTTTTAGTGAAAAACTATAATTTATATTCACTTTAGATAATCGACCAAAAAACCAATTTATCGATGAAATACAAATAAAAAAAAATATCTTGTGTTTTTAATCGATTTTAAATAACATTTAATCGATTATATTTTGCTAATTATTTTTTTATACCGATTGAAAATATTTATTTTTATTCAAAAACATTTTTTAATTAAAGTAATTCTTATAAGTTTGCATCAACAAAAAACATCTACAGAAAAGTTTTGTTAGAAATTATTATAATTCATTAACTTTAAACATTTAAAAATGAAAAAATTATTTTTTAGTGCGATCGCACTAGTGGCTTTTAGTAGTGTATCGATGGGAAATACTATTGAGATTGAAGATCCTAAAATTGAGTTATCTGTAGTTAATAACGACGAAACTACTTGCGCAAAAAAAGCAATTGCTTTTTTAACTCTAATAGATCCTAATGATAATTTATCTGCAATGGACGCTTTTATGTATTACAGAGGTTATGTTGATGCTTGTTTAGGCAGACCAGCAATTCCACCAAGATAAAATAAAGAAAAACACCAACCCTTCTAGGGTTGGTTAAATCTATATTTATGAAAAAAAATAAATTATTAGTGATTTTATTCTTTAACATATTCTTTTTGAATATTGCTCTAAGTCAAAAAAATGGAAAAGTGGTATATGAAATAAAGTCAATTGATTTTGTTCCGAAAGAACAAAACTCAGAAGTAGATGAAATGATTGAAAAAGCAAAAAAACAAACCTTTATATTGCTTTTCAATGAAAAAAATTTATCAAATTTTGAAATGGTTAACACTATGTCTAAAGAAGAAAATCCTATGAATGATTTTCTAGAGAAAATGGCAGCTATTCGATTTACCTGTAATTTTACATTCTTTTCAGATAATAATCAAAATAAAAATTATTATCTATATTCTGATGGAACTATTGTCCATGACAACTCTCAAAAAAAATGGTTAATATCAAAAGAAACAAAAGAAATAGATGGATATTTATGCTATCAAGCAACACATAAATATGAGTATTTAGCAAGAAATAATAAAATGAAGGAAAGAATTATAACGGCATGGTTCGCTCCAAGTTTACCTTATTCATTTGGACCAAAAAATTATAATGGTTTGCCTGGATTAATTCTTGAATTACAAGATTGGGATACAACTTTTTTAGCAACTAAAATTGAGTTATCCGACAAAGAAATAGTAATAGATTTACCAAAAGGAAAAACTATAACACAAGAAGAATATGAACGAAAAGTGTTATCAGGAAATTAAATGATTAGAATTCTTTTTTTATTTTTTTGTTCTCTTTCCTTCTCCCAAACCCACACTATCACTGGTGTGGTTTCTGATTCTTTAAACAATCCGTTAGAAAGTGCTAATATTATTGCGTTACCAAAGAGCGAAAATGCACAACTTAAATTTGCTATTGCAGATAACAAAGGTCGATACAAGTTAGAATTAGATAAAAACGTAAAATATGAAGTTACTGCTTCTTATATTGGCTTTAATGAACAAGTACTACTCATTGAGCCAAATTCTACTATCACTTCTCATAATTTCAAACTAAAAGCAACAGGACAACAACTCAAAGAAATCATAATCAAGCACGAGTATAAACCCATCATTATTAAAAAAGATACGCTTACTTATGACGTAAAATCATTTGCTAACGGTAACGAAAGGAAGATGAAAGAAGTACTTGAAAAGCTTCCTGGTGTTGAAGTAGATAAAAAAGGAAACGTAACCGTTCAAGGAAAAAAAGTAACTAAAATGCTTGTGGAAGGTAAATCATTCTTTGGTGGCGGAAGCAAGCTTGCCGTAGAAAATATTCCTGCTGATGCGCTAGACAAAATAGAAGTTATTGATCATTTTAACGAAGTAGGTTTTATGAAACAAGTGTCCGACAGTGAAGACCTTGCGATGAACGTAAAACTAAAAGAAGACAAAAAGAAATTCATCTTTGGCGATATTGAAGCTGGCGTTGGCGTGGCAAACGATACTGGTTATAATTTGCTACATGCAGGTTTGTTTTATTATTCGCCCAAAACCAATCTGAGTTTCATTGGCGATAGCAACAACATTGGTCGAAGCACATTCACGTTTGAAGATTTAATGCGTTTTGATGGTGGTGTGAGTAGTTTTCTTTCGGGTAGAAAATCGTTTACTAATTTGTATTCGTTTACTAATGACAATACCGATGTAGTGGAAAACAAATCTCAGTTTGGCGCACTCAATTTTAGTATTGATGCTTCGCCCAAGTTAGCCATTTCGGGTTATTCTATTTTTTCTAAAGTGTTCATGGCATCACAATCAGAAAGCAACAATGAATACCTTCAAAATAGTACAGTTGCTTTTGAAAATCAAACTCAAAACAATGATAATCGTTCGGTTTTAGGAATTGGTAATGTCAAGTTAGATTACAATCCTAACAAAAAAGAAAAATGGTACTACAATGCCCAATATCAATCGAGTACTAATGATATGGACAACGTGATTAATTCTATAACCAATATCAATTCGAATACTTTTGAGGCCATTAGTAAAGCCGACAACGTTTCTATAAAACAATATGTCGAATGGCACAAACAATACAAAAACAGTAATCATACCACAACATTTGTAGTCAATCAAGCGTATGAAAACAATAGACCTTCAAAACTTTGGTTGACTGATCAACCGTTTTTAGCAGGATTAATTCCGTTGCAAAGCGATACTGATTATACCATAGAACAAATCAAAAAAGTAAAAAACAACAGCGTTGATGCGTTATTTAAACATTATTGGATTATCAATAATTTTAATCATCTGTATTCGGTTATTGGAAATAATTATGGTTATTCTAATTTGTTAACCTCAGAAAAACAATTATTAACCGATGGTACAATTAATGATTTTGCTTCCGCAGGATTTGGAAACAATAGCATTTATAATTTAAATGATGCTTATGTTGGTGTAGAATACAAATTCAAAATTGGTAAATGGACGAACAAACCTGGTTTGTATTTGCATCAATATAACCTAAAAACCAATCAGTTGGATGGTAATTATTCGTTGTCAAAAACACTTTTGCAACCTCAATGGAATAGTGATTTTGAGTTCAATAAATCGGAAAATCTAAATTTTACCTATCGATTAGTAAATGATTTTTCCGAAGTTAGTCAAATGGCAAATAGATTTAGTTTACAAAGTTACAATTCGGTTTTCAAAGGAAATGCGCTTTTAGAAAACGAAAGATACCACTCGGCAAGCTTGCGTTATTCCAAAATGAATATGTATCGTGGCATAATAGTTACTGCCAACGCAAGTATGAACAAGAAAGTTAAAACTACTAGAAACGTCATAGAACTTGATGGAATTAATCAATTCAACACACCAATACTAACAGATAATCCAGAAACAAATTATCGTTTTTTTGGTTCCATAAGTAAAAAAATATACCGATTTTCATTAAAATTAGATAGTAATTTGAGCTGGTTCAGTTACATTCAGGAATTAAACTCCGTGACCACAACCAACAATAGAAACAGTCAAGATTTAGGAATTTCAATAAAAACCGCTTATAAAAAATGGCCCGATTTTAGTATTGGCTACACCAAAGGTTTTAGTCAATTTTCGGGTTTAACCAAATCCAACTTTGAAACAGATGGCATCAATGCCGATTTTGAAATCACTATCTTAAAAAATTGGATTTATAAAATAGATTATTACAATCTAAAAAATTCAGACAACAGCAACCAAAGTAACTTTTTTGAAGTGGCTAATACTTCGCTAAGATATCAAAAAAAGAACAGTCCTTTTGGTTTTGAATTATCCATCAATAATTTATTTGATATAAAAGCCAAGAACGATTTTTCATTCTCCGATTTTGTAATTAGTCAGCGAAGCACCTTTGTTTTACCGCGAATAGCTTTGTTTTCTATTAGTTATAAACTATAAAAAAACGCTGGTATTAATCAGCGTTTTCTTTTTTTATTATTTGATTGGAAATGATTTGATACAATTTTGTGGGTTCGAATGGTTTGATGAGTATGTCATTCATTCCTGATGCCATTGCTTCTTCTGAAACTTCTTGTTTGTCAAAAGCAGTTAATGCAATTACTGGAACGGTATATCCTTTTTCTCTAATTTTTCTAGTAGTATCAAATCCATTAATTAACGGCATGTTGATATCCATCAAAATCAAATCGAAATGCTCTCTTTCAATAGCAACTAAAGCCGCATAACCATCATCAACTATAGTACAATTCAAATTACTATTTTGAATTATCTTTTTGGTTACCATTTGATTGATTTTGTTGTCCTCAACAACTAATATGTTGTATATATAGTTTGAAGATAAATCAACTTCTATATTATTGATTATCTCTCTAGATTTTTCTTCATTGTATTCAAAACCAATAGTGAAACTGAAAGTTGTACCCACATTCTCTTCACTTTCCAGATGGATTTCGCTTTTAAATAATTGAATTAAACTAGTAACAATGGATAGCCCAAGTCCAGTTCCTTGATAATCTTCCTCTTTACGTTCGATTTGAACAAACTTATCAAAAATTTTATCTTGATGCTCTTTTGGAATTCCAATTCCGTTGTCTCTTATTTTGAAAGTAATGAAGTAATTTGAACCTTCTTGTTTTTCTAAATCTGCTAAAATATAAACCTCTCCGTTTTTGGTAAATTTTAATGCATTGCTTATCAAGTTCATTATAATTTGCGACAAGCGAAGTTTATCTCCAATTAAAAACTCCGGAATAGCAGTGTCAATTTCAACTATTAATTTGTTATTGTTCTTATCAGCAATATATTCAACCGAATTACAAATGGTATTAATTTCATCTGATAAATTGAAAATAAGATTTTCTAAAACGATTTTTTTCTCCTCAATTTTATTAATTTGAAGAATATCATTAACGAGCGATAATAAATATTTTGCTGAAAACTTTAATGACTTTAAATGTGGACTGTTATTTAACTCCTTATGTTCGTCCAAAATTATGTTTGTAATTCCAATCACTCCATAAAGTGGTGTTCTTAATTCATGGGTTATTGTTGAAACAAACTGCGACTTTAACAAAGATGCTTCTTCCGCTTTTTCTTTAGCTAATTGTAGTTCTTCGTTAGCTTTTTTTAATTCATAATTTGTTTTTTCTCTATAGATTATATTCTTATAAAGTGTTAGAAGTAATAGCAATAAAATGATAACTACGATTATAAAAAGAATGACAACTAGTTTGGAATCCTTTACAACTTTTTGACTTTTTTCGTTTTCAACTTCTATTCGTTCCAATTGAATTTTATGTTCATCAAGTTCAATTTGCAACGACTCTGTGTTCAAACTATTAATTTTTTCTTCCGTAAAAATTACTTTGTTGATTGAGTCTATTTTTTGTGTGTATTTTTCTGACTCGGACTTTCTTCCATGAAGTTTGTAATGTCTTGAAAGGTTTTCATAAACGTTAATTAAAAAAGAAGTGTAATCATTATCCTTAGCAATTTTCATCGCTTTAAAATAATAATCCTCAGCTTTCTTGATTTGATTGTTATTACTTGATTGAATTCCTAAAAGCACGTAAAGTGAAAGCTTTGTGTTTTCAGAACCGCTATTCAAAATTTTCTTTTGAATATCTTTAATTTCATTGTTCCCTAGTGAAATACTATCGATTGAGAAATAAGCACTTGCTAGGTTTAATTTGGATAAAACTATTTGATTAGAATCTTTTATTTTCTCGGCAAAAAACAATGCTTTTTTATAATAACCAATCCCTTTTGGAACATCAATTTGATTAAAATAATAAGCACTTCCTAAGTTACCATAAATCCAATTATTTAGCGTGTCGTTTTTAACTGGAGCTGCATATCTTAGTGCTTTTTGATAGAACTCTATTGCTTTTTTTGTTTCAGAACATTCATCGTAAATAACGCCAATAGTATTGTAAGATTGAGCTATATAGGAATTATCATTTATTGCAAAGGAATTAACCAAAGCAAATTTAGAAAGTTCTAATGCTTTGTCATAATTAGCATTGCTAAATTCAACAACGGCTTTATTAAGATAATTTTTGATTTCCTTCTTTTCTGCTTTAAAATCTTCTTGGGCAAAGGAGCTTTGAAAACAAATCAAAAAAAAACCACAGAAAAAAAATAATCTGGTTATATTCATTAGTTTAGTTAAGTTTTCAAATATAAAATATTTATTCAAAAAAAAATCCTGATTTCTCAGGATTTTTAAATCATTGTTAATTTCTGATTAACTTTTTATACTTAAGTCTTTTTGGCGTTAAATCTCCACCAAGACGTTTCTTTTTATTTTCTTCATATTCAGAGAAACCACCTTCGAAGTAATACACTTGTGAATCGCCTTCAAAAGCTAAAATGTGCGTACAAATTCTATCTAAAAACCATCTGTCGTGAGAGATAACTACGGCACAACCAGCAAAATTTTCAAGACCTTCTTCCAAAGCACGAAGTGTATTGATATCCAAATCATTAGTTGGCTCATCTAAAAGTAAAACATTACCTTCTTCTTTCAAAGTCATGGCTAAGTGCAAACGGTTTCTTTCTCCTCCAGAGAGTGCTGAAACTTTTTTGTTTTGCTCGCTTCCGCCAAAGTTAAATCGTGAAAGATAAGCTCTTGAATTTACTTGTCTTCCGCCCATCATTATTAATTCTTGACCATCGCAGAAATTTTCCCAAATAGATTTATTCGGATCAATATTAGAATGTGCTTGATCAACGTATGCAATTTTTACTGTTTCACCAATTGAGAAAATTCCTCCATCAGAAGTTTCTTCGCCCATAATCATTCTGAAAATAGTTGATTTTCCAGCTCCATTTGGCCCGATAATTCCAACAATTCCTGCTTGAGGCAATGTAAAATTTAAATCATCATATAATAATTTGTCGCCAAATGCTTTCGCAACTCCTTTAGCTTCAATAACATTTGTTCCTAAACGTGGACCATTTGGAATGTAGATTTCTAATTTTTCGTCTAATTCTTTTTGGTCTTCATTCAATAACTTATCATAATTTTGAAGACGTGCTTTTTGTTTGGTTTGTCTTCCTTTTGCTCCTTGACGAACCCAATCCAACTCGCGTTCCAGTGTCTTTCTACGTTTGGAAGCTGTTTTTTCTTCTTGTTCCATACGTTTCGATTTTTGATCCAACCAAGAAGAATAGTTTCCTTTCCATGGAATTCCTTCACCTCTATCAAGTTCAAGAATCCAACCAGCAACATTATCAAGGAAATACCTGTCGTGCGTAACTGCAATTACAGTTCCAGCATATTGCGCTAAATGTTGTTCTAACCAAAGAACTGATTCAGCATCCAAGTGATTCGTTGGCTCGTCCAATAATAAAACATCTGGTTGTTGCAATAATAAGCGACACAAAGCCACGCGACGACGTTCACCACCAGATAAATGTTTAATTGGCGTATCGCCTTCTGGAGTGCGCAAAGCATCCATTGCAATTTCTAGCTTGGTATCTAATTCCCAAGCACCAGAAGCATCGATTTTATCTTGTAAATCGGCTTGTCTGTCCATCAATTTTTGCATTTTATCTGCATCTTCATAAACTTCTGGCAAACCAAACATATCGTTGATTTTGTTGAACTCTTCTAGAATTGCAACTGTTTCAGCAACACCTTCTTTTACAATTTCTATAACCGTTTTGGAATCGTCTAATTGCGGCTCTTGTTCTAAATAACCTACAGTATAACCAGGTTGAAAGACCACATCTCCTTGATAGTTTTTATCAACTCCAGCAATGATTTTTAACAATGATGATTTTCCTGAACCATTAAGTCCTAGAATTCCAATTTTCGCTCCATAAAAGAAACTTAGATAGATGTTTTTCAATACTTGTTTGTCACTTCCTTGATAGGATTTGCTCAAACGTTGCATTGAGAAAATTACTTTTTTATCGTCTGACATTTTATATTTTATTAATCGTTAGTATATTATACTCTTCCCTTTAATGAACTAAAAACCCATGCATTTGCTAAAAAGCCTACTCCAACCGTTCCAAAACCCCAACCAGCAGTATCTGCATAGCGATAAATTCCCAATCCAATTAGTATTAATCCCATTACAATCATAATGAAAGTAGCCCAACCTAATACTGTATTTTTATTCATTGCCATAATCACTTTGTTTTAGATTTAAAGAATGCAAATATCGGGAAAAATTGTATTGTAAAACAAACTGTTTTTCTCCAAAAAAACCTTTACTTTTTTGACGATTTCTGCTATATTTTTTCATGATTAAAAAAAACAAAAACTCCCAAGCTTTTGCTTAGGAGTTTTATATTAATTATACATTTTCTTTCTCATTTCTTGAATTTTATCATCTTCAAGATATTCATCAAATGTCATGTATCTGTCAATAACCCCATTTGGTGTGATTTCTAGAACCCGATTGGCAACCGTTTGTGCAAATTCATGGTCATGAGTTGTAAACAAAACGGAACCTTTGAAGTTTTTCAATGAATTATTAAATGCCGTGATTGATTCCAAATCCAAGTGATTTGTCGGTTCGTCCAACATTAAAACATTAGCACGAATCATCATCATACGAGATAACATACAACGTACTTTTTCGCCTCCAGAAAGAACAGTACATTTTTTTAACGCTTCTTCTCCAGAGAAAATCATTTTCCCTAAAAATCCACGAACATAAACTTCGTCACGCTCTTCTTCGGTTTTTACAAATTGACGTAACCAATCTACTAAATTCAAACTTCCATCCGTAAAAAATGAACTGTTATCATTTGGTAAATACGATTGTGTTGTTGTGATTCCCCAGTCAAAAGTTCCTTCATCCGCTTTTTGATTTCCATTTAAGATTTCATAAAAAGCCGTTGTAGCACGAGAGTCTTTGGAAAAAACGACAACTTTATCACCTTTAGCCATGTTTAAATCTACATTCTTAAACAATACTTCACCATCAACAGATGCTGCAAGATTTTGAACATGAAGAATTTGATCGCCAGCTTCTCTTTCTACATCAAAAATAATTGCCGGATATCTTCTACTCGACGGTTTAATTTCGTCAAGATTTAATTTTTCAATCATTTTTTTACGAGAAGTCGCTTGTTTTGATTTTGCCACATTCGCACTAAAACGACGAATAAACTCTTCCAACTCAGCTTTTTTCTCTTCTGCTTTTTTGTTTTGTTGTGCTTTTTGGCGTGCCGCTAATTGACTAGATTCATACCAAAAAGTATAATTTCCAGAATAATGATTAATTTTAGAAAAATCAATATCTGAAATATGTGTACAAACTGAATCTAGAAAGTGTCTATCGTGAGAAACAACAATTACCGTATTTTCATAATTTGCTAAGAAATTTTCTAACCAAGTGATGGTTTCAAAATCCAAGTCATTCGTTGGCTCATCCATCACTAATACATCAGGATTTCCAAAAAGTGCTTGTGCTAAAAGAACACGAACTTTCATTTTTCCTTCCATTTCACTCATCAAAGTGTAATGCATATCAGCAGAAATACCTAAATTGGATAGCATAGCACCAGCATCTGACTCTGCATTCCAACCATTCATTTCTTCAAATTGTACTTGTAACTCACCTATTCTATCAGCGTTTTTATCATCATAATCTGCATAAAGCGCATCCATTTCAGACTTAACCGCAAACAAAACTTTGTTACCCATCATAACTGTTTCTAAAACCGTATGCTCGTCAAACATGTTGTGATTTTGATTTAAAACCGACATACGTTTACCTGGTTCAAGAATAACTCGTCCCGAAGTTGGATCAATATCACCAGCAAGAATTTTAAGAAATGTAGATTTACCTGCACCATTTGCACCAATAACTCCATAACAATTGCCTTGCGTAAAGGTTGTATTAACTTCGTCGAATAAAATTCTTTTACCAAATTGAACTGATAAATTAGAAACTGTAAGCATGAAATATATTTTATTAAATTTGGTGCAAAAGTAAACATTCGTTATTAGTTATTAATGATTTGTGATTAGTTTTTTTGGGATGAACAAACAGGTTTTCCACCAAATAACTTTAACTAATGATTAACAGAAAAATCCATTTGGAGTAAATACTTTTGTTTACAAGGTTTCGAAAAAAATGAGTACGCCCAATTCTATAAAATTTTTATTCTACACATTCTTCATCACACTAGCAATTACATCTTGTAAAAACAAATCTGGAGATGGTGAATATGTTGCCTATTTTGGTGGCGAAATTGTCAATCCAAACAATCCCTACGTATTATTTTGCAAGGACAATGAGGTTATTGATACCTTGAAGTTAGACAAAAAAAATCGATTTTTTATCAAGTTTGATTCTCTTGCTCCTGGCATGTATTCTTTTAGACATGAACCTGAATATCAATATGTTTATTTCGATAAAAATGATAGTTTGATGGTTCGAGTAAATTCAAGAGATTTTGATGAATCTGTTGTTTTTTGTGGTCGTGGTGATGAAAAAAATAATTTCTTAATGGAATTGTATTTGAAAAATGAAAAGGATAAAAACAATATGTTTGATCTTTTTGACTATAATTTAGAAAAATTCACAAAAAATATTGATTCAACTTATTTAGTTGCGGAAAGTTTTTATAAAAAAAATAAAGAGCTTATAAAATGGAGTGATGAATTTGATGTTTATGCGAAAGCATCGCTCAATATGCATCAATATTCCAAAAAAGAATTATATCCTATTGTTCATAAAATTAGAACTGGTAATGATGTTATTGAAAAATTACCAAAAGATTTTTACAATTACAGAAAATCCATTGATTTCAGTAATTCAGAGTTGTCGAGTTTTGCTCCTTATATGATGTATATTGGTCACATGCTCAACAATATGGGAACAATAAATTATCACAATCATTTTACGGAAGCTGATTTGGCATTGAAAACCAATATCAACAAAATGAGTATTGCTGATACTTTGATAAAAAACGAAAAAGTAAAAAATACTATATTAAACACAATTGCCTTCAGTTATTTATTAGAAGACCAAAACGTGGTTTACAACCAAGAGTTTTTAGTTAATTATCATAAATTTTCGACGGATAAAAGTCAGAAAAATGAAATCACAAAAATTGGAAATGCTATACAATCGTTGAAAGTAGGGAATTTTCTTCCGCAAATCAATTTAATAGATAATACAGGAAATACGGTTTCTTCTGAAAGTTTTGATAAAAAAAATACAATAATTTTCTTTTGGACATCGTCGGCTATATCGCATTTTGAAGCCGCACATAAAAAAGTAATTGCTTTTAAAAATAAATTTCCAAACTATAACTTCATAGCTGTAAATATCAATGACAGCGAGGAAAAATGGAAAAAAACATTAGTATCTTATAAATTCAATGGTATTAGAGAATTGCATTGTTCAGATTTTGAAGATTTAAAAGAAAAATGGGCTATTAACAAAATATACAGAACAATCATTCTTGATGAACAAGGAAAAATAAAAAATGCTTTTGCTAATATTTTCGACTCGCAATTTGAAGAAAGTTTAAAATAAAATTACTTACTTATAAAAACAAAAATGGCTTTCAAAATTGAAAGCCATTTTTGTTTTGAATTTATTGTATTATTGATTTCCTTTAGCATAATCAGCTAAAAACTGCGCTAATCCAATATCAGTTAAAGGATGTTTTAATAAACCTAAAATTGATGATAATGGTCCAGTCATAACATCAGCTCCAATTTTTGCGCAATTAACAACGTGCATAGTGTGACGAACAGATGCTGCTAAAATTTGAGTTTCATAACCATAATTGTCATAAATCTGGCGAATTTCTTCAATCAAAGCCAAACCATCCGTTGAAATATCATCCAAACGACCTATGAATGGAGAAACAAAAGTTGCTCCAGCTTTTGCAGCCAATATTGCTTGTCCTGCAGAAAAAACTAAAGTAACATTCGTTTTAATTCCTTTATCAGAGAAATATTTACATGCTTTTACTCCTTCTTTAGTCATAGGTAATTTTACCACTATTTGTTCGTGTAATTCTGCTAATTCTTCACCTTCTTTAATCATTCCATCATAGTCAGTTGCAATAACTTCAGCGCTTACTTCTCCATCAACAATATTACAAATGTCAACATAATGCTTTAAAATATTATTCTTTCCAGTGATTCCTTCTTTGGCCATTAATGAAGGGTTTGTAGTAACGCCATCCAATACACCTAGTGATTGTGCTTCTTTGATGTCATCTAAATTGGCCGTGTCAATAAAAAATTTCATAGTTTGTATTTATATATAAGTTGTGTTTACAATTTTGAGTGGTGCAAAATTACGAAATCAATTTCAATATCAATTACAATGTCAAGAATCAATTGTAAGAGTCAATTTCAATAGTAATAACAAATTCAAAATCAAACATTCCTATAGTTGATTTTGTTATTTTAATCCATAATGGTTCATAAGCATTTTTTCATAAATTCTATCAGGCAAAATTCTTTTTAAAACAATCGAAAATTTTTGCATAAACGCACCGATTTTATAATGAATTTTAGGGTTTTTATCATTGATAATCTGATAAATAGCCATTGCCATTTCATCTGGATTGCTTCCACTATCAACATGTTCATCCATTTGTTTTAGCGTATTTCCATAAGGTTTCTCATAAGCTGAACCTTTTACAACTGGTGCATGATATCTTCCAGAGGCAATATTTGTAGCAAAATCCCCAGGCGCAACATTAACTATGTCAACACCAAAGCTTTTTACTTCCATGCTAATAGATTCGGTAATAATTTCGAGAGCGCCTTTTGAAGCTGAATAAACTCCGCGATAAGGCAAACCAATATAGCCAGCAATGGACGTTATATTGATTATTAAACCTGAATTTTGTTCTCGCATTTGTGGCAAAACAGCTTTAATGACTTCAATTGGTCCAAAAAAATTAGTTTCGAAATTATTCTTTATTTCTTCTGTTGGAATTTCTTCAATTGGTCCTGTTATTCCAACACCAGCATTGTTTATCACTACATCAATTCGGTTAGAAATTGAAATGATTTTTTCAACTGCGTGTTTTACACTTTCCACATTGCGAACATCTAATGCTATTAGTGGAAAAACAGAATTCGTTATTTTTTCGGGATTTCTACTCGTTCCGTAAACTGTAAAACCTTTATGAAACAAAAACTCCCCAATTGCTTTTCCAATTCCAGATGAACCGCCAGTAATTAAAACTACTTTACTCATAGCACGAAGATAGAATTATTAACTTCTTTAAACAAAAAAATCTTCCTATTTGGAAGACTTAATTTTATAAAAAATGGCAAGCGACCTACATCGCACCGCTCAACCACATACCTTTGCTATGTTCCCATCCTGGAGGATTTTGCAGGAGCTGGTCGTGTAGGACTTGCCGATGCAAAGATACAATCTTTTTATTTTTTTGCAAGAATTTAAGAGCTTTATAAATATATTTGTGTGGATAAAATTATTTAGCACGAATGAAAAATTATAAACTATTAGTAACCATTTTATTAGCGTTAACTTTAGCTAATTGTGGTGATGACCCAAAAGACAGAGAAACCTATTTTAGCTTCAATGAAAACGTTTTGAAGTCGAAATATAATTCAACCGAAAAGATAAATTTGGAACTTTTAAACTCCAAAAATAAAACAATTGACAGCATTATTTACTTCTCTAATAATGAAAAGATAACTTCTGCAAAAGGAAATGGAAAAGCTACAATTGATTTAAAAGGCAAAAAACTAGGCTATCAAAACCTAAGAGCATTGGTTTATTTTGAAGGTGACACCATTTCTACTACAACTCGTGTGGAATTAGTAGCTGATATTGCTCCAAAATTATTAAAATATACTATAGTAAATACTTATCCACACGACTCTAATGCATTTACGCAAGGATATGAATTTTATAACGATACTTTAATTGAAAGTACGGGACAAAACGGAAAATCATATGTAGCAAAAACCGATTTCAAAACTGGAAAAACTTATAAAAAATTAGATTTAGACCAACAATATTTCGGTGAAGGAATAACGGTTCTTAATGACAAAATCTACCAACTAACATGGCAAAATGCGGAAGGATTTATTTATGAAGCAAAATCAATGAAAAAAATCAAGTCTTTTGCTTATGATAAAAAAATTGAAGGTTGGGGTTTGACCAATGATGGAAAATATCTTTATCAATCGGACGGAACGGAGAAAATTTGGCGAATGGATCCAGAAACTCAAAAACTAATTGACTACATTAATGTTTACACGAATGAAAGCAAAATAAAAAGTGTTAACGAAATCGAGTGGATAGAAGGAAAA
Organism: Flavobacterium dankookense; assembly: GCF_004362665.1. Lineage (GTDB taxonomy): Bacteria > Bacteroidota > Bacteroidia > Flavobacteriales > Flavobacteriaceae > Flavobacterium > Flavobacterium dankookense. The sequence continues at coordinate 75,422 of NZ_SNXR01000001.1, forward strand.
ATCTATGGCAATATTTGGTTTAAAGATGCAATTGCTGTAATAAATCCTGAAAACGGTACAGTAGAAGCTGTTCTTGATTTATCAGGTTTAAGAGCGAAAGTAACCAATGCAGATGCCGAAAAGGTTCTTAACGGAATTGCCTACAACCCAAAAACAAAAACAATATTTGTTACTGGAAAAAATTGGGATAAAGCATTTGAGATTAAGGTTAGTGAGTAATCTATATTTTGTCATTCCGAGGAACGAGGAATCGCATCCAAATATTATGAGATTCCTCGTTCCTCGGAATGACAAAGTTTGTTTTTAAAGTTGGTGAAAAAGTTAGCTTTACTTCTTTTTCTTCACATCAACAAATTCTTGTTTTGCAACATCATACGTCCATTTATTTTCCTGATTTTTACTTTTCTGAGTAACCGAACCGTCAGGATTTAAAACAAATTCAAAACCTTCTCTTCTCACCTTTTCCTGTGTTTCGGAAGCTGTTTTATTTCGGTCTAAGAAAACTTTTTCAACTATATTCGTAGTTTTTTGATAGTTTGAAAACACTTGTTTTTTATTAGGGATTTCATAAATCACCGAATAAATCGTCGTTATGTCTTCTGTTTTTATTTCAGTTTTACTATTAATTTTTTCTGTCCATTGCAATAAATATAATTTTGTTCCATTGGCAGTAAATCCAGAAAGTTTAATATCTGTTGGTTTTACATCGCCAACTAATTCTTTTATGGTGATAGCGTCAGCTGCTTTTCCTTTTTCGGCAATGGTTAATTGAAATGCATTTCCTTTGATTTCGGCAGTCAAATTATCCACTTTAGCTGTAGAAGATGTAGTAGCGGTTTTGGTTGATTTTAAAGGTGTTTTTTTCTTTTGTGCAAAACCTGTAGTTGTTGATAATGCAATGGCTAAAAGAATTAGTAGTCGTTTCATAAATGGTTTTTATTTTAATAGATTGCCAATATACAAAATTATCTTTTCGACTATTGTTAAAATAAAAAAACCGAGCTATTGCTAACTCGGTTTTAAAACTAATCAATTTAAAAAACTAATTAGGTTGTGATTTTACAGCTAAATTATATATAACCAAACCAAAACCTATCTTGTTTATTGCATCAGCAATATTATAAGCTACATCAACACTACCAGAACCTAATAGACTTGTGTACCAACCATCAGTTCCTAACATGTAACCTAATGGATAAATTGCCCATCCAACTAATACGAACCAACACAAAATCTTGTGCGCTGCTAAAACGTTTCCACCAGCTGATTTTGCTAACTTCGAAGCTGGTCCAACCCAGATGTCCAAAACAATAATAAAGTAAGCGACACCAGAAATAAAACCCCATAATGCTGCGCTTTCAGGAAATACAGCTTCGCCCAAATATCCTGTTACTAACATCACTACAGATAAGAAAATCATTCTCCAAAGTAGATTTGTTTTTGCACCAGCAACTTTTAAGATTAAATAGAATTCCAAACACATCAATGGCACTGTTAAAATCCAATCCACATACCTAAAAAATGTTGGTGATTCTTGAAATGCTGCCCAATAATCTCTCATGTAATAATAATGAACAGCTGCAATGAAAGTAATTAAACCTGAAACAAGAACCGACGTACGCCATTTCTTATCAAATTGGCTTAACGATAAAAAGAAAAAAGCGGAAGCAGCCATCATAGCCATACATCCGACAAAAAAAGTAAACCCTACATAATCTGTAGGCAACAATTTTGAAATTGCTGATTGAATTAGCATTAAATTTGTCATGGTAAAAATTTTTAATAAGTTAATTTGTTTAATTAATATGTTATAAAGTTAAACAAAAAATCATTTTGTTTAATTATATTTGGAATTATTTAAACAAAAACAAAAGTTAAAATAAAGTGAAAAATCATTCGATATCAATAATAACAAGCTTTCTTGGACTTTGGTTAACTTCTTTTTTACAAGAAGAAAATCAAATTATAGTAGGAATTATACTTATTTTAACTTTCGGCATTGTGCATGGCGCAAACGATATCGCTATAATAAATAAAATAAATACTGACAATAAAACATTAAATAGTTCAAAAATGATATTCAATTATGTTTTGACAGTAATAATTTCTGCTATATTATTTTTCTACATTCCATTAATCACTTTGATTTTATTTATTACAGCAAGTGGATATCATTTCGGCGAGCAACATTGGAGTAGTATGATTTCAAATGAGACTTCAAAAATCAAAAGTGCTTTTCAATTAACTTATGGTTTGTTTGTTTTGTTGCTTCTGTTTTATTTCAACTCAACAGAAGTAATCATCATAGTTGAATCAATAACATCACATAAATTAAATTCTAATGTAATAGAGTATGCATTTTATGTTTTATTAGTTTTATTAGCTCTAAATTGGATTTACTTGTATGCAAATGATAAAATCTTCAAATCAAATGCCATAGCTGAACTTCTGTATTTGATTGTTCTTTCAATTCTCTTCAAAGTATCAAGTTTAATTTGGGGTTTTGCTATATATTTTATCGTTTGGCATAGTGTACCATCATTAGTAGATCAAATAAAATTTCTTTATGGCGGATTTACAATGAAAAAACTACTTCGATATATAAAAACAGCTCTTTTATATTGGATAATTTCGCTCGTTAGTTTGGCCATTTTTTACTCATTGTTTCATTCCACAAAACTTTTTGAAGCTCTTTTATTTTCATTTTTAGCAGCAGTAACTTTTCCTCATACTATTGTTATTTTGAATATGTTTAAAATAAAAAAAGCCGAGTAACTAATTACTCGGCTTTTCAATATGATACAAAAAGTATTACTTCACTTCTTCAAACTCTACGTCTTGCGTATTATCGCCTTGAGCATCAGCTTGTGGTTGTGCTTCTTGTGGTTGTCCTTGTTCTCCTTGAGCATACATCGCAGTAGCAACTTTCCAAGCAGCGTTTACATTGTCAAGACCTTTTTGAATTGCTTCTAAATCTTGATTTTGGTGCGCCATTCTCAATTCAGTTAAAGCGGATTCGATACCTACTTTATGATCATCAGATAATTTATCGCCTAATTCTTTTAACTGACTTTCTGTTTGGAAAATCATACTGTCAGCTTCGTTTAATTTATCTGCTTTTTCTTTTGCTAATCTGTCGCTTTCAGCATTCATTTCGGCATCTTTCTTCATTCTTTCGATTTCTTCTGGAGTAAGACCTGAAGAAGCTTCAATACGAATATCATGTGATTTTCCTGTTCCTTTATCTGTAGCAGAAACTTTGATGATACCATTAGCATCAATATCAAAAGTTACTTCAATTTGGGGAACACCTCTTGGTGCTGGTGGAATTCCATCTAAGTGGAAACGACCGATGGTTTTATTGTCTGCAGCCATTGTTCTTTCACCTTGAATAACGTGGATTTCCACACTTGGTTGATTGTCAGCAGCTGTAGAGAATACTTGAGATTTTTTTGTTGGAATGGTTGTGTTAGACTCAATTAATTTTGTCATTACATTACCCATAGTTTCAATTCCTAATGATAAAGGTGTAACGTCAAGTAACAATACATCTTTTACATCACCAGTTAAAACTCCACCTTGAATTGCAGCTCCAATGGCAACAACTTCATCAGGGTTTACACCTTTTGATGGTTTTTTTCCAAAGAATTTTTCAACTTGTTCTTGAATAACTGGGATTCTTGTAGAACCTCCAACCAAGATTACTTCGTCAATATCAGAAACAGATAAACCTGCATCTTTCAACGCTTTAGCAACTGGATCCATAGAACGTTTTACTAAAGTTTCAGCTAATTGCTCAAATTTAGCACGAGTTAATGTTTTAACTAAGTGTTTTGGACCTGTGGCTGTTGCAGTAACGTATGGTAAGTTAATTTCTGTTTGAGTTGAAGATGACAATTCAATTTTAGCTTTTTCAGCAGCTTCTTTCAAACGTTGTAAAGCCATTGGATCTTTTCTCAAATCAATTCCTTCTTCAGAATTAAATTCGTTTGCCATCCAATCGATGATTACTTGGTCAAAATCGTCTCCACCTAAGTGAGTATCTCCATTTGTAGATAATACTTCAAAAACTCCGTCTCCTAATTCAAGAACAGAAATATCAAAAGTTCCACCACCTAAATCGTAAACTGCAATTTTTTGGTCAATTCCTTTTTTATCCAATCCGTAAGCTAATGCCGCAGCAGTTGGCTCATTGATGATACGCATTACTTTTAAACCTGCAATTTCACCAGCTTCTTTAGTAGCTTGACGTTGCGCATCGTTAAAGTAAGCAGGAACAGTAATAACTGCTTCAGTAACTGTTTGACCTAAATAGTCTTCTGCAGTTTTTTTCATTTTTTGAAGTGTCATTGCTGACAATTCTTGTGGTGTGTAAAGTCTTCCGTCGATATCAACACGTGGAGTATCGTTATCTCCTTTTACTACTTTATAAGCAACAGTCGATGCTTCTTTAGCACTTTCTGAGTATTTATTACCCATAAAACGTTTGATAGACGCTATGGTCTTAGTAGGATTTGTTACAGCTTGTCTTTTTGCTGGATCACCTACTTTAATTTCGCCACCTTCTACAAATGCAATTACAGACGGTGTAGTTCTCTTTCCTTCTGCATTAGCAATTACAACTGGTTCTCCACCTTCCATAACTGACACACAAGAATTCGTTGTACCTAAATCGATACCAATAATTTTTCCCATTGTTATATTAAATTAATTCTGTTTATTATTTTTAAACTTGAATTGCATAAGTCAACTTTTATGCCAAGCAGTATGAAAACATAAATTGTCAGTTTTCAATAAAAAAATATGACAAGATGACACTTAGTTTATCTTTTTAGTTGAAACATATTCAAATCCAATGACAATAATGAATGCTAAGAAGTAAATTAATAGATCATGATTGGAGAAAGATGTTCCAATTACAGTTCTTGCCAACGTATTGTTTTGCAAACCAAATAACTTTATGACGTTGAGAAACTGAGCAAATTCTATTAAAAAAGCAAAAATCAAAACAATTACTGCAATTATATATTTGTTAGATTTTATAAAACCCATTAAAAAACAATATAGCAACAAAACAACTAAAAAATCGCCAAAATAGGGACGAATAAAATCATCATGAACATACAATGCAATCAGAACTTCAATAACAAAAAGAAGTAAAAAAGATAAAAAATAATTTCTATTGAAACACCATTTAAACATCTACCGATTTTCTTTTGAAAAGTATCTTTTCGTTAAAAATAACAATTGAAAGTAAAATCAAAATATAAGAAACTATTTGTGTTGCATGGATGTGTTCTTTAAAATATAAAACGGCTAATATGAAATGGATTAATGGATTGGTGTACATTAATATCCCAACAGCGGACGAGTTCATCCCTTTTAATGCATATAAATTTAAGAATAAAGGAATGATAGTAAAAACTACAACTATAATTAGCAACAAAATATAAAACAATGATGCCGTTGGAACATCGCCACTATATTTTGGAAAAAAAGGAATAATTACTATGGATGCAATAATCATCTGAACAGTTAACACATTAAAACGATCGAACAAACTATTCTTTCGTTGGCTAATTAAATAAAATGCAAATGATAAAGCGATAGTTACACTATAAATTAAATCCAATAAATGACCATAAGACAATATGAAACAACTGATTACACATAATAAAACAGAAAGCCATTGCCATTTAGATAATTTTTCTTTTAATATAAAAAAAGCTAAAATTGTGGTCAGAATTGGGCAAATCATATAAGCAAATGATGCCGACTGCAAACTAACATGGTTTATGGCGTAAATAAATAAAAACCAATTTAAAATCAACAGAAAACCACCAACTATAGTTAGAAAAAACGCTTTTTTACGTTGAGATTTAGTCAAGCTTTTAATAAACTGAATGTCGTTTGAAACAACTTTTTTTCTTAAAAATAGAGAAATAAAAAGCATTAAAACCGTTGCTAAAAATACCCGATAAAACAAAATATCCAACGAAGGATAATCGTGCAAAGGTTTCAACGCCAAACTGAAAAATCCCCAAATGATGAAAGCCGAAAACGCCGAGAGATAATATTTATTGATTTGCACAGAGTAATTTTTGATGCAAATGTAAAGAATAGAAATTATGTGTTTAGATAAATATTTGCCAAAAAAAATCCCAACCGTTAAGCTGGGATTGAATTTTTAATCATTCATCGAAATCAGAAACTCGTCGTTGTTTCGTGTTTTCTTAATTTTATCATTTATAGTATCCATTGCTTCAACCGGATTCATATCGGCTAAGAATTTACGCAAAATCCACATTCTTTGTAGTGTTTTTTCGTCAAGAAGTAAATCATCACGACGTGTACTTGAAGACGTTAAATCAATAGCAGGGAAAATTCTACGGTTGGCAATTTTTCTATCCAATTGCAACTCCATGTTTCCTGTTCCTTTAAATTCTTCGAAAATTACTTCGTCCATTTTAGAACCTGTTTCGGTTAAAGCTGTGGCAATGATGCTCAACGAACCACCATTTTCTACATTACGCGCAGCACCGAAAAATCGTTTTGGTTTTTGTAATGCATTGGCATCAACACCACCCGAGAGTACTTTTCCAGAAGCTGGTTGAACCGTATTGTAAGCTCTTGCTAAACGTGTAATGGAATCTAAAAGAATAACCACATCATGTCCGCATTCTACTAATCTTTTTGCTTTCTCGAGAACGATATTGGCTATTTTTACGTGTTCCATTGGTTCACGGTCAAAAGTTGAAGCAATAACTTCACCTCTAACGCTTCGTTGCATATCTGTAACTTCCTCTGGACGTTCGTCAATTAGTAAAACGATTAGATATACTTCAGGATGATTGGCAGCAATGGCATTTGCAATGTCTTTTAACAACATGGTTTTACCCGTTTTTGGCTGCGCAACAATCATTCCCCTTTGACCTTTTCCAATTGGTGAAAATAAATCGATTACGCGTGTAGAAACACTAGCTTGTTTATCGGCAATATTGAATTTTTCTTTTGGGAAAATTGGTGTCAAATGTTCAAATGAAACTCTATCGCGAACCACTTGTGGATCATGTCCATTGATTTTTAAAACTCTAACTAGTGGAAAGAATTTTTCTCCTTCTTTTGGTGGACGAACAACTCCTTTAACTGTATCACCTGTTTTTAATCCAAACAAACGAATTTGCGAGGTTGACAAATAAATATCGTCTGGCGAAGCTAAATAATTGTAATCCGATGAGCGTAAAAAACCATAACCATCAGGCATCATTTCAAGGACACCTTCACTTTCTATAATTCCATCAAATTCATAATCTGAATCTCGGAAATTATTTTGCTTTTTACCTTTAAAATTTGGATTGTTATTATTGGCGTTGTGGTTTCCGTTGCCATTTTGATGTTTTGGTCTTGGTTCACGGTTACCGTCTTTGTTTTGATTTGGATTAGCTTCCGGTTGCTTCGTTGCTTCGCTATCGTTTGAAGTTTCAACTGTAGATTTTTCAGTAGCTTCTTCAATAGGTTTTGCTTCTTGGGAAATAGTTTCGGCTACATTGTTTTTTTCTGTAGCCCTATTTTTTTTGTCAAAAAGTGGTTTTTTGAACTTAGGATTTTTATTTTGAATAGCTGGTTTTGTTTCTTCTAGTACTGTTTCATTTGAAGTTGGCTTTACTTCTTCTGCATCATTTGAAGAAGTATCGAATAAATCATTTTGAGTTTTTTGAACCGATACTTTGGGTTCGGGCAAAATCCTAGCTCTTTTGGTTTTATTTTCAACAACTTTTGCTTCTTTGGGTTTTACCGTTTCAGTTTCAGTTGTTTTGTTCTGATGTTCTAAAATTTGGGTAATAAGTGTGTCTTTTTTGGCACCAGCAACTTTTATTGTTTTTGCTAATTTAGCAATTTCTTGAAGCTCAGCAAGCTTCATTTCTTTTAGGGCAGAAATATCAAACATGTATATAAAATGTGATTTTTAATTTGAATTAAAAAATTAAAAAAATTGTGTAGAAAAATTTTAATTGAATAGTCCGAAGGATGAAGTACTTACGGAAATGTTATGCAATAATACAAATAATATTTTATCATGCAATAGTATTTTTTAAAAAGAAACTTTATTTTTGTGCATCAAATTTGAACAATGTTTAGACCACAAACTTATTTTTTAATAGTTTCATTACTGATAACTGGCGTGTTACCTTTTGTTTTTCCACTTTGGAAAGATAATGCTGGTACACCATTTTATTTTATGATGGACATTGTTTATAGTGCTTTGTTTGGATTAAGTACAACTTTATCGCTTTTGAGCATATTATCACACAAAAAAAGACAACAACAATTTGTCATGGGCAGATTGAATATGATATTGAATTTAATTTTATTAGGATTATTTGTGTATCGAACACTAAACGCATCTGGAGAAACAGCTATTTCTGAGAAAGGTGTTGGGATATTCTTACCTATTATTTCTATCGTATTTTTGGTTTTGGCAAACAAAGCCATCAAAAAGGACGAAGATCTCGTAAAATCTGTGGATCGATTACGATAAACCTATAAACTTAGTTTTTTAGTGCTGCGAAAATCCCGAACGAAAGTTTGGGATTTTTTTGTTGAAAGCCACTCCAGCTTTCCATTACAAGTTTTTCTAAAGTAATCTGTTTTTCTAAAATTTTTAAAAGAGCTTCTGTTGGTCGCTTTTTAAAAATAAGAAAAACTAAATTATTTTTAGAAAAAGCTTTCCATTGCAATCTGGGCTATTGCAGCAATTTTCAATAAACTAAACATTGAGCACTGATAACTGAAAACTGAAAACTGAGCACTAAAAACTACTTCTTACCTATTTCAACAATCTCCAAATTCTGGATTTTATCGCCATCAATTTCAAATCGAAGCATCGTTCGCACTTGGTGAAAACCATAAATGCCACAAGCTCCGGGATTCATGTGAAGTAAATTCAAGGTTTTATCAAACTGTACTTTTAAAATATGTGAATGTCCGCAGATAAAAAGTTTTGGCGGATTTTGCTGAATTTCAGCACGAATAGCTTGGTTGTATTTTCCAGGATAACCGCCAATATGTGTAATCCAAACATCAACTCCTTCACAAAAAAAACGATTGTTCAAAGGGAATTCCATTCGGGCTTTGTCATCATCAATATTGCCATAAACAGCACGAAGTGGTTTTAGCCTTTTTATTGTATCCGTTACTACCAAATCGCCAATATCGCCAGCATGCCAAACTTCGTCCGCTTGATTCACATACTTTAAAATAGTATCATCAATATGATTGTGCGTATCGGAAAGCAAGAGGATCTTTTTCATATCACAAAAGTAGGTTAATAATTGAATTTTGAAATTGTCATTGCTGGTGAATTTTGTAAATTTGTAACTTCAAAAAATTAAAATCGGATTTGAGATATTTTATCGAGTTAGCTTATAAAGGAACAAATTATCATGGTTGGCAAATTCAACCTGATGCAAAATCCGTACAAGAAACACTCAACAAAGCGTTATCTATACTTTTAAAATCTGAAATTGATATTCTTGGCGCAGGACGAACAGATGCTGGCGTTCATGCCAAACAGATGTTTGCGCATTTTGACTTTGATAGTGACTTTGACAAAGAAAAATTAGTTCACAAACTCAATTCGTTTTTACCCAAAGATATTGCTGTTTTCAAAATTCATGCTGTTCATCCTGAAGCACATGCTCGATTTGATGCTACAAAAAGAACTTACGAATATCAAATTCATACTAAAAAAAATGCTTTTGAAGCCGATGATAGTTGGCAATATGGTTTGCCATTGCGTACAGATTTAATGAATGATGCTTGTAAAATTCTTTTTGAATATACTGATTTTGAATGTTTTTCAAAAACCAATTCTGATGTAAATACTTTTAATTGTAGTATTCAAGAAGCTTTCTGGCAACAATCGGAAGATAAATTACTTTTCACGATTTCCGCCGATAGGTTTTTAAGAAATATGGTTCGAGCCATTGTTGGAACTATGATAAATATTGGTCTAGAAAAAGTATCTTTGGATGATTTTAGAAAAATTATTGAAAGTAAAGACAGAAGTCAAGCTGGTTTTTCAGTTCCAGCACATGGTTTATATTTAACAAAAATTGAATATCCTTATATAAAATAAATGAAAGCCAAAGCATTTGATGTAAACCTTTTTAAGAAGATTTTACGCTATACTAAACCTTATAAAAACAGGTATTATGGTGTGATTGTTTTTGCAATCTTATTATCCATTTTTGCGGCACTTCGTCCTTATTTACTTCAAATAACAGTTGATACTTATATAAAATCCGCTAGCAAATCGGGATTATTGCTTTATGTTACCATTATGGGATTGGCATTAATTCTGGAAGTTTTGTCGCAATTTTACTTTGTGTATTGGGCAAACTGGCTTGGACAAGATATCATCAAAGATATTCGAAAGAAACTTTTCAAACACATGTTGAGTTTTAGAATGAAATATTTTGACAACGCACCTGTTGGTCAACTCGTTACTCGTTCTGTTTCTGATATCGAACAAATTGCTCGCATATTTAGTCAAGGATTATTCATGATTATAAGTGATTTGATGAAAATGCTCGTTTGTTTACTCATTATGTTTTATATGAATTGGCAACTTTCGATGATAGTTGTTCTTGCGATGCCTGTTTTGGTATATTTCACTCGAATTTTTCAGAAAAAAATGCAAGTAGCTTTTGAAGAAGTAAGAACGCAAGTGGCTAACATGAATACTTTTGTTCAAGAAAGAGTAACAGGAATGAAGATTGTACAATTGTTCAATAGAGAACAAATTGAATATGAAAACTTTAAAGAAATAAATCAAAAACATAATAAAGCTTGGATAAAAACCATTCTTTACAACTCCATTTTCTTTCCAATTGCTGATATTATTTCATCCATAACCTTGGGAATTGTTGTTTTATATGGTGGTTTTCAAATTATTGATGGAAATCCATTTACAACAGTTGGTCAAATGATTTCCTATACTATGTTTATTGGAATGTTGTTCAATCCGTTACGTCAAATTGCGGATAAATTCAACGAAATGCAAATGGGAATGATTGCTGCCAATCGTGTTTTTGACATTCTTGATAGTACGGCAGACGTTCAAACTGATGGTGAAAAAACAATTAGCCATTTTGAAGGAAATATTCGTTTTGAAAACGTTCGATTTAGTTATGTTGACAATCAAGAAGTGCTTAAAGGAATTAATCTTAGTGTAAATGCTGGAGAAACCATAGCTATTGTTGGTTCAACTGGCGCGGGAAAATCAACTATTATTAATCTTTTGAACCGATTTTACGAAATTAATTCTGGTGCAATTTATATTGACAATCAAAATATTAACGACTTTAAATTAGAGAATTTACGAACTCAAATAGCAATTGTTTTGCAAGATGTTTTTCTTTTTGCTGACACTATTCACAATAATATTACACTTAATAATCCTGCAATTTCAAGAGATGAAGTCATTGCTGCTGCAAAAAAAATTGGCGTTCATAAATTTATCAAAAGTTTGCCCGATGGATATGATTATGATGTAAAAGAACGTGGCGTAATGTTATCTTCAGGACAACGTCAATTGATTGCATTTCTTCGTGCTTATGTCAGTAATCCAAGTATCTTAATTTTGGACGAAGCAACATCATCTATTGACACTTACAGCGAAGAATTAATTCAAAAAGCTACAGAAACTATCACAAAAGGTAGAACATCAATTGTTATTGCACATCGATTGGCAACGATTGTTAATGCGGACAAGATCATAGTGATGGACAAAGGAATGATTGTAGAGGAAGGTTCACACCAAGAATTAGTAATTAAAGAAGATGGATATTATAAAAATCTATATGATTCGCAGTTTGCTGTGGAAAAATTAGAATAGCGCAGAAATTAAAATGGTATACAATTTAGCCCCGATTGAAGTGGTATCGTTTTTTAGAACGATAAAAACGAAAAGCGGGAAAACGGATTGCAAAATTTCCCAAGCGATTCGCTCCAAAAAATAAACAATTTTGATACTTTATTAAAAGAGAATAAATCCTTAAATTCGCAATCTCAACTAATTTAAAAAATTTTATACAATGACACGAGCGTAAGCGACTGCATTTTTTACAAATTAAAATAAACAAACGAAAAATGAAATACGATATTATAGTTTTAGGAAGTGGTCCAGGCGGATATGTTACAGCTATTCGTGCATCACAATTGGGCTTTAAAGTAGCCGTAATAGAAAAAGAAAGCCTAGGCGGAATTTGCCTTAATTGGGGTTGTATTCCAACAAAAGCACTTTTAAAATCAGCTCAAGTATTTGATTACCTAAAACATGCTTCCGATTATGGATTAACCATTAAAGAATTTGACAAAGACTTTTCTGCTGTTGTAAAACGTTCACGTGATGTTGCCGATGGCATGAGCAAAGGCGTTCAATTCTTAATGAAGAAAAATAAAATCGATGTTATTGATGGTTTTGGTAAAATAAAATCAGGCAAAAAAGTTGATGTTACTGCTGCTGACGGAAAAGTTACTGAATATTCTGCAGACCACATCATAATTGCTACTGGCGCACGTTCAAGAGAATTACCAAATCTTCCTCAAGATGGTGTAAAAGTTATTGGATACAGACAAGCAATGACTTTACCTACTCAACCAAAGAAAATGATTGTAGTTGGTTCTGGTGCAATTGGAGTTGAATTTGCACATTTCTATAATTCAATGGGAACTGATGTGACTATTGTTGAATTTATGCCAAATATTGTTCCCGTTGAAGACGAAGATATTTCGAAACAAATGGAACGTTCTATGAAAAAAGCAGGTGTAAACATCATGACAAATGCTTCTGTAGAACGCATTGATACTACTGGAAATGGAGTAAAAGCTTATGTGAAAACAGCAAAAGGTGAAGAAGTTCTTGAAGCTGATATTTTACTTTCGGCTGTTGGAATTAAAACAAATATCGAAAATATTGGTCTTGAAGAAGTTGGAATTGCAACAGATAGAGACAAAATTTTAGTAAACGCGTACAACCAAACTAATGTTCCAGGATATTACGCTATTGGTGATGTAACTCCAGGTCAAGCTTTGGCTCACGTTGCTTCAGCAGAAGGAATTAATTGTGTTGAAAAAATTGCAGGTTTACATGTAGAACCAATTGATTATGGAAATGTTCCAGGTTGTACTTATGCAACTCCAGAAATTGCTTCTGTTGGTTTAACAGAAAAACAAGCTAAAGAAAAAGGATACGAATTGAAAATTGGTAAATTCCCATTCTCAGCTTCTGGAAAAGCAAAAGCTTCTGGTGCTGCAGATGGATTTGTAAAAGTAATTTTCGATGCAAAATATGGCGAATGGTTGGGTTGTCACATGATTGGTGCTGGCGTGACTGATATGATTGCTGAAGCAGTTGTAGCAAGAAAACTAGAAACTACAGGACACGAAATTCTAAAAGCAATTCATCCACACCCAACTATGAGTGAAGCGGTTATGGAAGCTGTAGCTGCTGCTTATGATGAAGTAATACATTTATAAGTACGAAGTTAGAAATATGAAGTACGAAATGATAAAAAAATCCGTCTTGTTAAAAAACAAGACGGATTTTTTGTTTTTTTTAAATACCTAAAAAACTTTAGATATTTAATCCTTTAACTAATTTATATTCAGAAGAGTTGATTCCGTATTGGGATTGTACATAATCTTTTATACGTTGTGCTTTTTCTGATAGAGTTTTAAAAGCAGCTAGGCGTTGGTCTTGTTTTGGAGTTAAGATACCAAATGCTTCTGTAACATCATCGTTGCTTTTTTGTGCTAAAATTTTTAAATCAATTAGTTTGTCTAGTTTAATGGAGTCGTTGACTGGATTATAAACTAACTCTAATGCTTCTATATCATTAATTAGGTTTTGAAAATTGAGAAGAATACTTCCGTAAGATTGTTGAGAAACGCTGTGTGTTTCTTCGTCAACTTTTGCTTGACTTTTTAGCTTTACTCCTCTTATTTTTGCAACAAGTGATTTTGTTGTTAAATAGTTTGAGGAAGTTTTACCGAATTTAGCTCTAAAAAATGCATTAACAGGTGTTATTATCTTTTTGATTGATAATGGCGACTTTGTATAAATTTCTCTTCTTTGTGCTACTACTTGTCGGTAGTTGAATAATGCTGTAGCCACTTGAGGATTAAGGTTTTCAGCTACTTCGATTGATTGTTGTAAATCATCGATGCTAAATTCTCCTGTTTCAGGCTGGTAATTTGTAAAGCCACTAATTAGTGTTTTTAACTTTTTGGCTTTTTCAATTCTTGATCCAAAGGATCTTTCTGATTTGCTAAACATGATTTTGTATTTTAAATATTAGATATTTTATCGAATACAAGTCGTATGCCATTTTTAGTACAATTTATATTTTTAACAGAAATTTGTGTTTTTAGAAATTTATGTGTTTGTATTTCACCAATAATTTGGATTAGTTAAACTCTATATTCATTGACTTGTTTATTGATTGCATTTACCTATTCAAGGTTTACACTAGCCTGTTCAAGGTTTTTGTTTATCTATTCAAGGTTTTTGTTTAGGCGTTTAATTCATTCAATCGATTGTTCAAGGTTTGTTTGAGGTTTAACAATGATTACTTAAATATGAAAAATAAAATTCCCCGATTTGTTATGTCGGGGAATTTGATGTTTACTTTTTAATTATTGTTTTTATAACTGTTGAATTGTCTTCGAACGTGGCTTGAACAATGTATAAGCCATCTCTTTCACTGGAGATATTGATATCTATTGCTTTTTTTGGCTCGTAGTTTTGTTCAAAAATTATTTTAGCCGTGTTTATATCACTTATTTTGATATTTTTAATTTTTTGTTCGCTTTGGCTTTCAACTATAAAAACTCCTGAGTTTGGATTAGGATATATTAAAACTAATTCTTCTTCTGTTTTTTTAGTCTCCGTTTCTTGATTTGAATTAGCCATCCTGCTTTGTGCTCCTTGATTTACATATTCAATATCAGGACATGGATCTTGGATTTTTAAGTGAACTTTACTACCTGCTTTGAAATGCGCATTTGAAATTACTTTTATTTGTTTGCTTGCATTAGCGATTACGTCTGCGTTTACATCAGCAATATAGTTAGTACCTAAAGTTATGTTGTTTTTTATTAAATAACTTTTCGAAGTAGTGTCTGTTTGACTTTGAATTTGTTTGTCGTATTCAAGGTTTGGACAGGTGAATTCGACAACAAAAACACTTAAATCAGGTAATGAATGGTGCACAGGATGAGTAAAGTCTATATTTAAAGTTCCGGTTGGAGCTTCAATTGCTGTTAATGTCATAGGAAATGAAATTACATTATTTTGAATTGTTCCTGTAATTTCAGTTCCAAAATAATTTTCAGCATCTTTAATCTTGTAGTATTTATTATTAGGAATACTATAGCCATAAGAGGAAAAATCAACATTAATGGTACTATTTAAATCCGAACGTGGATTAAATATTGTAACATAAAAAACATTGGGATTGTATTTATTTTGTTTAACAAAATTTTTTTGAGTTGATTCAGTTGCAGCCAGAGTATAAAGAATTTCAGGTATGACTTCAATGTTCCAACATCCAAGTCTAGTTGAATTTAATTCGTCATTATAAATAGATTTAAATTGAGGTAATTTATATCGTAAACCAGGAGTCACATTTGGGATTGGACTAATTATATTATACATGTTTTCAGCATGAAAATCAGTATAGTATTTATTATAATCAAAATCCCAATTTTTATTTAAGTAATCTGTAGGATTGATGAATGTTTGAAGTCTTTTGCCAAAATAAAAATTTTCCCTAAATGTTAAATTTGTATTGGATAGTAATGCTGCAATTCCCGCTGTACCCTTAAAAATGTTATTGTTTTTAATAGTAACTCCTGTAGAATTTCCAACATATATACCTGAGACATGCGAATGATATGAATTTATATAAAAAACGTTTCTTTTAATTTCAACATCATGTGGATGGTTTACATTTGTAGTATCGTAAGAAAAAACAAGCATATTAGCTGTGTCATCTCTTTGTGGACCACCATTATTTATAAGGACATTATCATAAACATCAAAGTTTTTTAAATAATCTACTGTTGCACCAGGATTTTCTGCCGAAGACCAAATACCAATTCCTGAGTCGTAATTATTAATAAGTATATTATTTTCTAATCTTCTTCTCTTAAAAAGATCAATATTTTGAGCATAAATTCCAAGACCCTTTCCCTCAATTTTGGGTGAACCATTACAGTTTTCATATAATCTTTGTATGTATCCGTTGTTATAAATTAAACAACCATAAATTTCAGTATCTGCGGATGCTTTCCAAGAACCAATACCAGAACCAGGTAAATTTCGTATAACTAAATTGGAATATTTGTTAACAGTTTCAGCAAAATGATTGATACCCACTACTTGTTTGAAAGAATTACTACATAAAGGTGGATTAGCACTATGTGCTACAAGTAAACGATCAAAATCACCTAAAAATGTAATTTCAAAATTATCATAGTGAATATATCCACTCTCCACATATAATACTGTATTATTATATGTACTTGAATTTTCTGCACTCACACTGTAAGTAGATAATTCTTCTTCAATAGTTGGTGGAATATAGTTTGGATCATTTTCTTGATTGTAAGGTGGACTGGGTGGTAATCGATTATTGTTAACGTTACCATTTAAAATAGCCCATTCACCAGGATATGATGCTATTCTAATATAATCTGTTTCAGTTCCAGAAAGATTTGAGTTACTAAGGTAACGACCTTTATAAACACCACCATGCAACCAAACTGTATCTCCAGGTTGGATAACTCCGCCAGGATTATTCAAGGCATGTTGTAATGCCCAAGCTGTTTCAAATGATGTTCCATCTCCTGCGGTGCTAGTTTCGTTTTCTATTTGACTTGGATAGGGCTTTACATGCCATTCTCTGTATTGTGCTAAGGCTATATTAGCCCATAACAATGCTGTATAAAAAAGTATTTTTTTCATCAGTTGTTATTTTTTAGCAATTAAATCTTTTACTAGTTGTTTTAGCTCTTCGATTTCTTGAGTTTGTTTTTCGTTAACTTTATTTTGCTCAATTATGTATAGCGTTAATTCTTCAATTTTTTCTTGTTGAATTTTAGCCATTTCACCTAGTTCTATTCCTTCTTCTTTTACTTGTTTTGCTGATGGAACATTAGGTAAGTGACCATTGTCATTGATAAATTGTTCTACTTCTTTTAATGATTTAAGTTTATAGTCTTTTAAGAATACATAATCTGCCCATGTTGTACTCACTCGAACTTCTTCAGCTAATATTCCTCCTTTTACAAAAAGCTTATAATTAGATACATCAACTCCGCCTGAAGTTGTTGGAAAGACAGTAAAATCTCCAATTCCAACTCTACCATTATCTTCAGCAGAAATAGACATGATATAATTAAATGGGCTTGGTTCTCCAATAATTTGAGTAGCAAAAACATCTCCTTGTAAAAAAAGTAAACTATTGCCATTTAATCCAACTTTTCTAGTTCCTGCTAAGTTCCTAGAGTCTTTATAAAAATCATATGGTCTGTTCATTTTAACATTACCTGATTGATCTACATATAGAAAACTATCTCTTAAATCTAATTGATTTAAAGAACCTAACAAGTTTTTAAATTTTAAACCAGATGTATTTGATACACCACTTGCCAGTTCTAACTTAGCTGTAGGAGCATTTGTTCCAATGCCGACATTTCCTTCAATAATGGCACCATTTGTAGGCGAAGCTGTAGTGCCAGAATAATTAACTCCTATTGAAACACCTCCTTCAACATCTAATTTTGATTTAGGCGTATTAGTTCCGATACCCACATTAGTATTAGTTGTAGGGCTATTAGATAAAACATTAGTTGCACCACCTGTACTGGTATTAATTTGTGCATTCCCATTTGATAAAAAAATTAAAAAAAGGATTAAAAAAGATTTAGTTTTCATAAAATAAGTTATTAATTGTTAATTTCTTAAATTTAATAAATTTATTAAATGAAAATTGTATTGTTAATAATTTAATTTTTGACAAAATTTTAGACAAAAAAAAAGCCGAAACAAATGTTTCGGCTTTTTTTTTATACTTTAAAAAATTATTCTTTAATAACTTTTTTAGTTGCTGTACCTTGATCTGTAACAACTTTCATCAAGTAAACTCCAGCAGATAAATCACTAATAGAAACTTGTCCTTCAGCAGCATTTATCATTTGTGTTTTAACAACTCTACCGTTTAAATCCGACATTTCAATTGAATTAACAACAGCATTTAAGTTGTTGTTTATATAAATGATATTTTTAGTTGGATTAGGGTAAACAGATAAATTAGATGCTAAGAATTCGTTATTTGATAAAACTGAAGTCATACTTACTGTATCTAATCTTAAAGAAGTAGCAGTAGTGACAATTGGTGAAGCATTATTAAAAATAAAATAATATGTTCCAGCAGTTGTTGCTGTAAATGTTCTAGTTTGAGAAACATAAGTAACACCAGATACAGTAATATTTGCACCTAATTGAGTTGCTCCAATTAAATTAGTATCTGTATTAGCCCATACTTTTAGGGTTTGTGGACTACCTGTAGCTGCACCTAATCTTGTAAAGAAAGTTAAAGTTACTTGTTCATTTGCTTGTAAAGAAATTGCTCTTGAAAATAGACTGTCGTCTACAGCTTCTGTAGTACTTGAAAAACTAAAATAATAATTTGTTGAACCTCCTTGAGCACCATTAGCAGCATTACCTAGTGACCAAGAACCTCCTGAACTAGTAAAACCATCCGCAAATTGAGGAGTTTCAAATCCATTAGAATATGGTAAAACATCTGCCAAATAAATTTTAAATGGTCCAATCCAACCACTTTGTTCCAATGTACCGCAGTTACTTCTAAGATAATAATCAATAATTCCACTTGATGTCAACCCAGTTAAATTTGTTGTAACAGCGGCAGTTACATTTACTGTTGTGCCCGAACCAAGAACAAAGTCTTCATCACCATATTGAACATCATAACCAGCTGGAACACCTATGGCTTCTGTCCAATTGACGTTTGCAGAAGTTGTAGTAATAGCCGTTGGATTAAAAACAGCAAAATCATTTGGTCTCACACATGTGGAAGGAGTGAAATTAAAATCAAAACTAAAAGCCGCATCTGACCAACCATCATCCCATACTATATAATAAGCTTGTCCTGCTTGTACAGGGAAAGTCAATGTAGTTAAATAATTTGTCCCAGAAACATCATCTGAACCGTTATAACACTGATAACCTGTACATGAACCTGTTGTAGTAATAATTGAAACAGTTGTGTCGCCTCCAGCATTTGCAACTAAATCGGATGACACTGTTACTTCACCATTTGCTGATGGTGTATAAACATACCACATAGCATTTTGAGTAGCGTTTGTTGTACCTGCACAATTTCCTAAAAAAGTTCCTGTTATTGTTGGAACTGAAATTGTTCCGTTAGTTGTAATTGCAATTGCGTTTGCACAATCAGCTTGTGCATGCACATTAAAGTAACTGAATAAAACAGTTAAAGAAAGTAATAATTTTTTCATAAAGTAGTTTTTTAATTGAAGTACAAATATAATAAAGTAATTTAAAAATAATAATTATTTAACTTTCTTTTTCCCATTTTCCTACTACAGTTGTTGCTAATGCATTTCCTAGAACATTGGTTGCACTTCTAAACATATCACAAAAATGGTCTATTGGAAGAATTAGTGCAATTCCTTCTATTGGAATATCAAACATGCCGCAAGTTGCTGCAACAACTACTAAACTGGCTCTTGGAACTCCTGCAATTCCTTTACTGGTAAGCATTAACACTAACAACATCGTCATTTGTGTTGGTAAATCTAAATGAACGCCATACGCTTGAGCAATGAAAATACTAGCAAAAGTCATGTACATCATACTTCCGTCTAGATTGAATGAATAGCCAAGCGGTAACATAAAGGATACAATTTTGTCTTTTACTCCTAATCGTTCTAATTCTTCAGTTAGTTTTGGGAAAACGGCTTCACTACTTGTTGTTCCAAAGGCAATGATTAACGGGCCAACTATTCGTTTTAATAAAGTAGTCATGTGGCCTTTTAAAAATAAATATCCAACCAATAATAAAACTACCCATAGAGAAGAAATTCCGACTAAGAATGAACCGAAAAATTTAGCATAAGTAATTAATAATTCTTGTAAATCTCTTATTGCAAATACACCAGCAATGGCTCCAAAAACGCCTAGCGGAGCAAATTTCATAACATAATTTACCATTTTTAGAATGATATGCGAAATAACATCTAACGCTTTTACTACTGGTTTAGCATGATCTCCAATTGATGCTGCAGCTAAACCGAAGAAGATTGAAAAAATTACAATTTGAAGAATTTCGTTGGTGGCTAATGCTTCAAAAACACTTTTTGGGATGATGTGTTCGACAAAATTTTGAGCCGAAAAAACTTTAGTTTTGTCTGTTACTTCTGATGCAGTAGCAACATCTACATCGGTAAGATTTAATCCAACTCCAGGTTGCAAAATATTTATCCAAAATAATCCGATTAATAAAGAAACAAATGATGCTGTGAAAAACCATCCCATTGCCTTTCCTCCTATTCGTCCAACGGATTTTATATCGCCGAGTTTTGCAATTCCTACTACTAATGTTGTGATTACTAATGGTGCAATAATCATTTGAACTAATCGAATGAAGATGGTTGCCAACATTTTTATTTTGTCGCTAAAGTTTTTGGCAAATTCGGCATCAAAGTTATTATGAATGTAAATTCCGAGAACTGCTCCAAGAAGCATGGCAATTAGTATTTGAACGGTTAAATTGCTGAGGAATGATTTTTTTGGTTCGTGATTGTTTTCGGTAGTGTTCATATCGATTGTTTTGTGTTAGCCCAGATAGTAGTGGAAAGCTTTGTGAAGGAAAACACTATTTTTTCTTGGTTAAAAACTGCGACCAACGGAAGCACGTTTTTGGCCTTAGAAAAAAAGTGTTTTGCAAACAAACTTGCAAGGAATAGCTGGAATTGCTTCTAATAATTTGATTTATTGATTTTGTTTATTAAGTAAAAGTCGGCTAAGACAATTGCTGCCATTGCTTCTACAATTGGCACTGCTCTTGGCACAACACACGGATCGTGACGCCCTTTTCCTTGTTGTTCTATAATGGTATTTTGATTGGTTAAAACTTCTTGTTTTTGGATTAATGTAGCTACGGGTTTGAAGGCTACGCGAAAATAAATATCCATTCCGTTGGAAATTCCGCCTTGAATTCCACCAGAGAGATTACTCTTTGTTGTTCCGTCTTCGTTGTACAAGTCGTTGTGTTCACTGCCTTTCATTCGTGCGCCACAAAATCCGCTGCCGTATTCAAAACCGTGAACGGCATTGATGGACAACATGGCTTTTCCTAGTTCGGCATGGAGTTTATCGAAAACGGGTTCGCCCAATCCGATGGGAACATTTTGGATGACGCAGGTTATTGTTCCGCCAACGGTATCGCCTTGTTTTTTTATTTCTTTAATGTAAGCTTCCATTTTTTCGGCAGAAGCCAAATCGGGACAACGAACAGCATTTGTTTCGGTTAATGAAAAATCTAAATCTTGATAGGGTTTGTCTATAAAAATTTCGCCAACTGATGATACAAAAGCGTTGATTTTTATTTCGGAAATTACTTGTTTTGCGATTGCTCCAGCAACAACACGAGAAGCGGTTTCGCGAGCCGAACTTCTTCCGCCACCGCGATAATCGCGAATTCCATATTTTTTTTCATAGACATAATCGGCATGACTTGGTCGATAGGTATCTTTTATATGTGAATAATCATCCGACTTTTGATTGGTATTTGGAATGATAAAACCTATTGGTGTTCCGGTTGTTTTTCCTTCAAAAATTCCAGAAAGAAATTGCACTTCGTCTTCTTCTTTTCGCTGAGTAACTATTGTGGATTGACCTGGTTTACGGCGTTGCATTTCTTTTTGAATGGCATCCAAATCGATTTGAATTCCTGCAGGACAACCGTCAATAATTCCGCCAAGTGCTTCACCGTGTGATTCGCCAAATGTGGTGATTCTAAAAAGTGTTCCGTAACTATTTCCTGCCATATCAGAATTGTTTTGAACAAATATAAACATTGTAAAGTGTTATTAAAATAATATTGATTCAAAACTTAATAATAGGATAAAATCCAATTAACATGAATTCAGCTAATTTGTAAAACTTTAAATCGAAACAACTTGAAAAAGAGAAAATTAGACTTAGTTGTTATTTCAGATGTACATCTTGGCACTTTTGGTTCTCATGCAACAGAACTTTGTTATTATCTGAATACTATAAAGCCCAAAACATTAGTCTTGAACGGCGACATAATCGATATTTGGCAATTTAGGAAATCGTATTTTCCAAAATCTCATTTAAAAGTCATCAAGAAAATAATTGATTTAGCCGCCAAAGGCACTAAAGTGTATTATGTAACAGGTAATCACGATGAGTTTTTGAGAAAATTTAGTGATACTTCTATCGGGAATTTTTCTGTAGTTGATAAATTAGTTCTTGACCTTGATTATAAAAAAGCATGGATTTTTCATGGAGATGTTTTCGATGCTTCAGTTCAGCATTCCAAATGGATAGCAAAATTGGGAGGTATTGGTTATGATTATTTGATTTTAATCAATCGATTTGTGAATTGGTGTTTGAAAAAAATGGGTAAAGAACCTTATTCTTTTTCCAAAAAAATAAAAGCTAGTGTGAAAAAAGCAGTTAAACATATTTCTGATTTTGAAAACACTGCTACTGAACTAGCGATTGAAAAAGAATATGATTATGTCATTTGCGGACACATTCATGAACCAAAAATGATACGTAAAGAAACCAAAAACGGTAGCACTATGTATTTGAACTCTGGTGATTGGGTAGAAAATTTAACTGCATTAGAATACAACAAAAAAAGATGGAAAATGTATCGATATGAAGAACACACAGAAAAAGAAGAGGAAGATTTATTTGAAATGGATGACTTAATTAAACATCAATTGGTAGCATCAATATTTGTTCATAAAGAAATTTAAGACGATTTTAACTAAATAAAACGAGTTTGGCACAATTTTTAGTACACCTTTGCGTTATAACATAATAACGTTAAATTAAACTTATGAAAAAAATCGTTTTATCTGCTTTAATGCTACTAGGATTAGCATTTAGCGCACAAGCACAAGACATTTCAAAAAATGCACTAGGATTGCGTTTAGGTGACAACGACGGATTTGGTGGTGAAGTTTCATACCAAAGAGGATTAGGCGACAACAACCGTTTAGAATTAGATTTGGGTTGGAGAAGTAGTAAAAATGTTGATGCATTTAAATTAGTTGGTTTATACCAATGGGTTTGGAACATTGATGGAGGTTTTAATTGGTACGCTGGTGTTGGTGGTGGAGTTGGAAGTTGGAGTTATGATTATTCTGGTGCAAATGATAGTGGAACTATTCTACTTGCTGCTGGAGATATTGGAATTGAGTACAACTTTAAAGAAGCTCCAATTCAATTGTCTTTAGATTTAAGACCTGAGCTTTATTTTAACTCTGATGATTACAGAGAAGATAATTTTGGTCCAGATATCGCTTTAGGGATTAGATACAGATTCTAATTTAAAAATGAAGTATAAAAAAAGCTCCGAAAAATTTCGGAGCTTTTTTATTTTGGGTGGATGATGGGGTTCGAACCCACGACCCTCGGCACCACAAACCGATGCTCTAACCAGCTGAGCTACAACCACCATTTGTTTACGAGTGCAAATATATTATAAATCTTTTCTTTTGCAAAGATTATTTTTATTTTTTTACATCAAATCTTCTAAGCTATTGACCGCCAAATACCTTTCTGCAGTAAAACCTTCGGCATATTCTACTCCAACTATTCTTCCAAAATCTTTTGAACGATAATGAATACTTTCTAAGAAGTTTTTAGTAGCAATTGGTGTGATTGGCTCATTTGAATTTTCAGAATAAAACTGCGAACTGTAGGCTAATATTGAATCGGTCTTTTGGTCAATAAAATCAGTAATATCAACTACAAAATCGGGTTCAATGTTTTTCCATTGGATGTAATGATAAACTACTTTTGGTCGCCAAGCATTTTGAGAAACACCTTCATGAACCGTTTCTATTCTTCGTAAACCCGATAAAAAACATGCGTCTGAGACTAATTTACTTCCTTTTCCATGATCAATATGCCTGTCTTCTATTGCATTGCAAAGCACAATTTCGGGTTGGTATTTTCTAATTCTTTTTATGATTTCTAGTTGATGAGCTTCGTCGTTTATAAAAAAACCATCACGCATATTTAGATTTTCTCTAACAGAAATTCCAAGTATTTTGGAAGCAGCTTTTGCTTCGGCATCTCTAATCTCTGCTGAACCACGAGTTCCTAATTCACCGCGAGTTAAATCAATTATTCCAACACTTTTTCCAAGTGAAATTTCTTTAGCTATCGTTCCGCTACAACCCAATTCAACATCATCAGGATGCGCACCAAAAGCAAGAATATCTAATTTCATATTATTTATTTTATTTGTATTCTGTTTTACAAAATCTTTTTCATTGTCATTGATTTATTGACTGTTTCGATAAATTCATCGTGTGGAATACTCTGTTCTGTAATACCACAACCAATGAAAATTTGTGCTTTTAAATCATCAATTTTCATACAACGCAAATTTACAAACAAATCAGATTGTTGCGTTTTATAAGTCATTAAATCAATATTCAATTCTCCTAAAAATCCAGAATAATAATCTCTATCATAGCCTTCATTTTCGAGAATGAATTGTTTCGCAGCAAGTTTTGGCAAACCACAAACCGCTGATGTTGGATGCAAAGAAGTTATAATTTTCTGCAATGAATTTTTATTATTAATCTTCGCAGTTATATCTGTTTTTATGTGCCAAATTGCACCAGCTTTTACCGAATAAGGACTTGAAATAGTAATTTCTTTTACTAAATCGTTTAAACTATCAAGTATAAAATCGGTCACTAATTGTTGCTCTTGCTTTTCTTTTTCTTGCCAATGAACCTCTTTTTTTCCTGTATCAATTTGAGTTCCAGCCAAAGCAACTGTTTTTAATTCTGTTCCGTTTGTTTGTATGAACTGTTCTGGAGTTGCTCCAATCCACATCCCAATTTTTGGATGATAAAAACAATATTTAAAAGCTGTTGGATATTGATTTAGCATTTTTTTAAACACCTTTTCCAAATCAAAATCAGTAAGCTCAATTTCTTCTTTTCGTGATAAAACAACTTTTGAAAATTGCTTTTCTTTTATGGCATGAACGCCTTTTGCAACCAAGTTTTCAAAAAAATCATTTCCCAAATCAGAAGTGGAATGAGTAACTTCATTATCATAAAAAAAATCAGTTACTTGCTTTTTTTCAACAAAAACATCTGAATATTCTAGAGGTATAAACGGAAAATCGTTGGCATCAAAAGGAGCGAAAACAAAACCTTTTTCACTAAAATCATCTAGAAAATAAAGATGATCGTTTTTTTGAAAAAGACCAACAATAGTTTCCGAATTGGGTTTAGAGAAAATACAAAAAGGTAAATTTTGCTCTTGATGAATTTTTACTTTTACAAATAAATCAGTCATTTTATCGTCGTGGTAAAATCATATTTGACAATTTGCAAAGCGAAACTAATTTTCCAGCCTCATCAACGATTTTGATTTCCCAAAGATGAATGCTTTTTCCTTGATGTATAATTTTTGCTGTAGCATAAACCATTCCTTCTCTTTTACTTCGTAGGTGATTTGCTGAAATTTCAATTCCTCTAGCTTCTTGCTTTTCTGGATTTATAAACATCATCGAAGCAGCACTTCCAACACTTTCCGCCAGAGCAACGCTTGCACCACCATGCAATAACCCCATTGGTTGATGAACTCTGGGATTTACTGGCATAGAAGCCGTTAAAAAACCTTCTCCTGCGTCAATATATTTAATTTCTAATGTTTCCATCAAGGTGTTTTCACTCCAAGTATTGCAGAGTTCCAACATTTTTTCTTTATCAAAAGTCATTTCTTTTTTTTTTGTAAAAATACTATTATTTGAGAATTGTCTAACTACTTTTTCAAAAGTTTAAATAATAAAATGTGCTGTTTTACGTTATTTAATAATGTTAACTTGAAAATCAATCTATTTTTAAATTTTCAAATTAATACATACATTTACCAAAATTCATTTAAAAATGCGCAATTACATTATTCTTCTTTTAGTTGGTTTTATTATTTCTATGAGTTCGTGTCGTGAAGACTTTGAATTTGAACCAAGTACAGGCAATTTAACTTTTTCCAAAGACACCGTTTATTGTGATACCGTCTTCACTAACATCGGTTCAAGTACTTATTCATTAAAAGTCTATAACAAAAGTAACAAAGACATAAAAATACCTGTTATCAAACTTGGAAAAGAAGATTCTAAATACCGAATTACCGTTGATGGAATGGTTGGCGAAAACAATCGTGTATTTAGAGATGTAGAATTGTTGGCAAAAGACAGTATGTATATTTTTATAGAAGTCACAGCTGATGTAGCCTCAAGTAATCCAACTGATTTTCTTTACACTGATCAAATTCTTTTTGATGAAGGAACTAATCAACAAAAAGTGGAATTGGTTACACTAATTCAAGATGCTTATTTTTTATTTCCAAAACGTTTTAGTGATGGAACTACCGAAACGCTTACAATTGAAGGAATAGAAAAGCCTGTATATGGTTTTGTTCTCGATGAAAATGATCCCGCAAATGGAAATGAATATCATTGGGGAAATGACAAACCCTATGTCGTTTATGGATATGCAGCGGTTGCTTCTTCAAAAACATTGACTATTGATCCTGGCGCACGAGTTCATTTTCATGCGGAATCAGGAATAATTGTTGGAAACGGAGCAACACTAAAAGCTGTTGGAACACTTGAAGATAAAATCATTTTTGAAGGTGATAGATTAGAACCTAATTTTGACAATGTTGCTGGACAATGGGAAACTATTTGGTTAACTGCTGGAAGTACCAATAATGAAATTGAGCACGTAATCATAAAAAATGCTATTGTTGGATTAAACATTGATAGTAACGACGGAAATTTTATGCCAATTAAAAATACCGAAATTTACAATTCTTCTTTAATTGGATTGTATGCCAAAACGGCGAAAATTCAAGGCGAAAATATAGTGATAAACAATGCCGGAATTGCTAGTTTATATTGCGCAATTGGTGGAAGTTATGATTTTAAACATTGCACATTTAATAACAATTGGTCAAGCTCAAGACAAGTTGCTGTTGCTTTAAATAATTATTATGAAGACATTGATGGTGTAATTCAAACCGAACCATTAACCCAAGCTTATTTCAAAAATTGCATTATTTATGGTAGCAATACATTTGAATTATCGTTAGATCCAGATTCTACAGAAGATTTTAATTATTCGTTTACTAAGTGTTTAATCAAATTTGGAACGACAACAAATTCGCTTTATAGTTTTATTTATGCCGATGAAAACAATATAAAGTTAAGCGAAAATCCAAGATTCCTTGATATTCAAAAAAATAAACTAAATATCGGAGATGATTCGGCTGCAAGAGGTTTTGGCGATGATATTGGTGTTCCAAATGATATTTTAGGAAGAATTAGAACAACAACTATTGGAAAGTATGATTTAGGAGCTTACCAACACGAAATTTTTCCGGAGGATTAATTTTAAAAACAGATTTTGGTTTTCATAATTTATAACTAAATTTGCACCTACAACAACAACTAATTTATATACAATGATTCATTTCTTCGGAAACGAGAGTTCTACTGTATTTGCTTTACAATCAGCAAGCGAACTTTCGGCAGAAACTATCTCAAAATTAAACTGGCTTTTTGGCAACGCTCATAAAATAGAAAAATCCGTCCTGACGGATTTTTTTATTGGACCAAGAGCCGCAATGGTAACGCCTTGGAGTACAAATGCCGTGGAAATTACTCAAAATATGGGTATTGAAGGTATCATCAGAATTGAAGAATTTGAAAAAGTTACAGAAGATTTCTCTGATTTTGACCCGATGCTTTTTCAGAAATATTCCAATTTAAATCAAGATATTTTTACGATAAACATTCAACCCGAAGCTATTTTAGAGATTGAAGACATTGCCACTTACAACAAACAAGAAGGTTTGGCTTTAAACAATGAAGAAGTAATTTATTTAGACAATTTATCCAAAAAATTAAACAGAAAACTTACTGATTCAGAAGTTTTCGCTTTCTCACAAGCCAATTCGGAACATTGTCGCCATAAAATTTTCAACGGAACTTTTATTATCGATGGCATAGAAAAAGAAACTTCTCTTTTCAAACTGATTAAGAAAACCTCATCTGAAAACCCGAACGATATTGTTTCGGCATATAAAGATAATGTGGCTTTTGTAAAAGGTCCAAAAGTGACACAATTTGCTCCAAAAAGTGCCGACAAACCTGATTTTTATGAAGAAAAAGAATTTGATTCTGTACTTTCATTAAAAGCAGAAACCCACAATTTCCCAACAACAGTTGAACCATTTAACGGAGCCGCAACAGGTTCTGGTGGAGAAATTAGAGATAGATTAGCTGGCGGACAAGGTTCGTTACCTCTAGCTGGAACTGCGGTTTATATGACGGCTTACTCACGTTTGCAACCCTTCGACTGCGCTCAGGGTGACAAAAATTGGGAAAATGGAATGGCAGAACGCAAATGGTTGTATCAAACACCTATGGACATTTTGATAAAAGCATCCAATGGAGCATCCGATTTTGGAAATAAATTTGGACAACCTTTAATTACTGGTTCGATTTTGACTTTTGAACACGAAGAGCAGAACAGAAAACTTGGTTACGATAAAGTAATCATGCAAGCTGGTGGAATTGGTTACGGAAAATTAGATCAAGCTATAAAAAAGAAACCACAAGAAGGCGATAAAATTGTAATTCTTGGTGGTGAAAATTATAGAATTGGAATGGGTGGCGCTGCAGTTTCCTCTGCTGATACTGGAGCTTTTGGTTCTGGAATTGAATTGAATGCCATTCAACGTTCGAATCCAGAAATGCAAAAACGTGCTGCCAATGCCATTCGTGGTTTGGTTGAAAGCGATAATAATCCAATTGTTTCTATTCATGATCATGGTGCTGGTGGACATCTTAATTGTCTATCTGAATTAGTAGAAGAAACTGGTGGATTAATCGATTTAGATAGATTACCGATTGGTGATCCAACGCTTTCTGCTAAGGAAATTATTGGAAACGAATCGCAAGAAAGAATGGGATTGGTAATTGGTGAAAAAGACATCGAAATTTTACAGAAAATAGCCGATAGAGAACGTTCTCCAATGTATCAAGTGGGTGACGTTACCAACGATCACAGATTTACTTTTCAATCAAAATCTACTGGCGAAAAGCCAATGGATTATGCTTTGGAAGATTTTTTTGGTAGTTCGCCAAAAACGATAATGGAAGACAAAACCATTGTTAGAAATTACAGTGATTTAGAATATTCTCAAGAAAAAATTCCAACCTATTTAGAAAATGTTTTACAACTTGAAGCCGTTGCTTGTAAAGATTGGTTGACTAATAAAGTCGACCGTTGTGTTGGTGGAAAAGTGGCCAAACAACAATGTGTTGGACCATTGCAATTGCCATTAAACAATGTTGGTGTTATGGCTTTAGATTATAACGGAAAAGAAGGAATTGCAACTTCTATTGGTCATGCGCCAATTTCGGCATTGATTAATCCAAAAGCTGGAAGTAGAAATGCTATTGCAGAAGCGTTATCGAATATTGTTTTTGCTCCTTTAAAAGATAATTTAAAAAGTGTTTCGCTTTCTGCCAACTGGATGTGGGCTTGTAAAAACGAAGGTGAAGACGCACGATTATACGAAGCTGTTGAAGCTTGTTCCCAATTTGCTATCGAATTAGGAATCAATATTCCAACTGGAAAAGATTCGCTTTCCATGAAACAAAAATATCCGAATGATGAAGTTATTGCACCTGGAACGGTAATTATTTCAGCTGCAGGAAATTGTTCGAATATTACTAAAGTCGTTGAACCTGTTTTACAACTTGATGGTGGTTCCATTTATTACATCAATTTATCGCAAGACGATTTTAAATTAGGTGGAAGTTCATTTGCGCAAACTTTAAATAAAATTGGATCTGAAACACCAACGATTAAAGATGCAGATTTCTTTAAACGTGCTTTCAATACCATTCAAAATTTAATAAAAGATAGACAAATAGTTGCTGGACATGACATTGGAAGCGGTGGATTAATCACAACATTATTAGAACTATGTTTTGCTGATGTGAATTTGGGTGCGAAGATTTCATTTGATGCATTTGAAGAAAAAGATTTAGTTAAGATTTTATTTTCAGAAAATATTGCCGTTGTTCTTCAAGCGAAAGACGATGCAACTTTTGAAAAAACATTAAATTCAAACAATGTAAGTTTCTCAAAAATTGGAACTGTTGTTGATGGCGATATGCTAGAAGTTTCAGGTTTCAAGTTTCAAGTTTCAAATTTGAGAGATACTTGGTTCAAGACTTCGTTCCTACTCGACCAAAAACAAACAAAAAATAACAAAGCCAAAGAGCGATTTGATAACTACAAAAATCAAGCGTTACACTATACTTTTCCAAGTCATTTTACTGGAAAACTTCCTTCGTTACCTAATAATGCACGTCCAAAAGCAGCTATTATTCGTGAAAAAGGAAGTAATTCCGAGCGAGAAATGGCCAATGCGATGTACTTAGCCGGATTTGATGTAAAAGACGTTCACATGACCGATTTGATTTCGGGAAGAGAAACTTTGGAAGACATTCAATTTATTGGAGCTGTTGGAGGATTTTCAAATTCTGATGTTTTAGGAAGTGCAAAAGGTTGGGCTGGAGCATTCAAATACAACGAAAAAGCAAATACGGCTTTGAAGAATTTCTTTAAACGTGAAGACACATTATCAGTCGGAATTTGCAATGGTTGCCAATTGTTTATGGAATTAGAATTGATAAATCCAAAGCATGAAATTCACGGAAAAATGCAACACAACGATTCACACAAACACGAAAGTATTTTTACCTCGGTGAAAGTGCAAGAAAATCATTCAGTGATGTTATCTACATTGGCTGGAACGACATTGGGTGTTTGGGTTTCGCATGGTGAAGGAAAATTCAAATTGCCTTATGACGAAAGTCAGTACAATATTGTAGCCAAATATGGTTACGAAGGTTATCCTGCCAATCCAAATGGTTCTGATTTCAATACAGCAATGCTATGCGACACAACAGGAAGACACTTGGTAATGATGCCACACATTGAGCGTTCTACGTTTCCTTGGAATTGGGCTTATTATCCAAGCGATAAAAAAGACGAAGTTTCACCATGGATTGAAGCCTTTGTAAATGCTAGACTTTGGATTGAAAAAACTAAATCAAAATAATATGATAGTAGCAAAAAGAATTCTGATTTTTATGATTTTATTTATTTCGACTGCTGTTTTTGCACAAAATTCAGCTGTAGAAATAGCAACTAAAGATGGTATAAAGTTTATTAGTAACTCCATTGAATATCCCGTTGCAGGAACTTATTTCTTTAAAGGTGCAGAACCAATTGTAGAATTAAATACTAATGGAACAGGAATTTATCAACAACATGAAAATCCTAAAAGAGAAATTATTTGGGGATTTGAATGCAATTCTGATGGTCAATTACTATTTAAAAAAGGTTTTGACAGTGCTGAGTATACTTTTTTTTATAAATATACCAATGGTGAACTAGCGGAAAATGAACCCGTTTGGAACAAAGTAGAATTTTCAGTACATTTCAACTCAATGAAAATGTTCATTAATGGCGAACGAGTTAAAACTTTTTAATTGTAAAGTATAGGGTTGAAAATGTCAAAATCACTAAATTGTTTAAATTGTAACGAACCTATTTCTAAAAAATTCTGTCCGAACTGTGGACAAAAAACCGATACGCACAGAATCACATTTAAACATTTTGTTTTTCACGACATTCTCCATGGTGTTTGGCATTTAGAAAGAGGAATTCTTTTCACATTAAAAGAATCTCTTTTTAGACCTGGTAAGGCAGCATTAGATTATATTTCTGGAAAAAGAATTCGATATTATAATGTATTTTATTTAATTCTATTAGTAATTGGACTTGGTATTTTTATCGATTCTATATACACGAACGCCAAACAGAATTATGTTTCTTTTATTGTTGAACCACCCGAACCTACATCAGACACCATTGTTCTTGGATTTATTGCTAAATATGCAAAACTGTTTCTATTATTAGCAATCCCTGTTTTCTCTTTTAATTCTTATTTTATATTCAATAGAAAAAAATTGAATTATAGTGAACATATCATATTGTTTGGAATGCTTTACTTAGGAATTATTTTAATATCAATTGTTGGAAATTTATTTTACTTTTTTGAGTTTATAGAAAGCATAGCTTTTCTAACCGAGTTTGGTTATTACTTTACACCTGTAGTGACATTCATCTACTTGATTAATGGTTTTTATGGAGCATTTGGTAAAGATTACACTCTTTTAAAATTCTCTTTCCGACTTTTGTTATTTATAATTTTAATTTTCATTTATTTAAGAATTCTTGGAACGATAATTAAATTTTTCCTTCTCAAACAATAAATTATGACAAATTGTTTAAACTGTAATAAACCAACATCGGATAACTTTTGTTCCCATTGTGGACAAAAAACATCCATACATAGAATAACTTTTAGTCACTTCGTTTTTCACGATATTATTCATGGTGTTTGGCATTTTGAAAAAGGCATTTTATTTACATTGAAAGAAGCAATTTTTCGTCCAGGCAAAGCGGCATTGGATTATATTTCTGGAAAAAGAATTCGATATTACAATGTTTTCTATCTAACATTATTATTGATTGGTTTGAATATTTATTTAAACCACATTCAAGATGAATTATCACATTATTATTTTCAAACTCGACTTGTCCCGGAAGCAGATACTGCAGGTCAACGATTTGATAATTTTTTATCTGATTATTCAAAGCTTATCATTTTTTCCTTTATTCCTCTTTTTGCATTTAACAGTTTTTTACTTTTCAAAGAAAAAAAATTAAACTTCAGCGAGCATTTTATCATTTCGGGAATGATGTTTCTTGGCGTAATGATTATACAAACCGTTTGTACTTTTATCTACTTCACTGATTATTTAGAGTATTTAAATATTCTTTCGAAAATAGCAAATTATGCAACTCCAATTACTATTCTTCTATTTCTAATCATTAATTATAATAAAACCTTTTCTGCAGATTATAGATCGAAATTTGAGATTAGTTCACGGGTATTTCTCTTTATCTTATTTTTATTAATAGAAATTGCATTTATATTCATTTTGTTACTTGGTTATTTCACCAATTGGGAATATAAAATGAGCCTAGTTTATTAAAAAAACTTATAAAAAA
This sequence comes from Flavobacterium dankookense, assembly GCF_004362665.1. Classification (GTDB taxonomy): domain Bacteria; phylum Bacteroidota; class Bacteroidia; order Flavobacteriales; family Flavobacteriaceae; genus Flavobacterium; species Flavobacterium dankookense. The sequence continues at coordinate 108,992 of NZ_SNXR01000001.1, forward strand.
AAGTCCCGAAAATTTCGGGACTTTTTTTTGAACAAAGATTTAACTATTGTTCTAAAGCTTTATTAGCTTTTCTTTCTTTCAAGAATTCTCTAACGCCACCAAAAATCCAATAAGGAATAATGGCAGTTATTAAGAAAATCATTAACCAAAACCCTATAGTTAGTATGGTCAAGAAAGCTAAGAAACCTAAATACTGTTGAAATTCAAACATGTTTTCCGGATTTTTTTGAATTATACGCAAATGTATGAGTAATATTTTAGCTTACCAAAGAAGAAAACATATTTTATTAACCATTTGCAGATATAATTGTTAGTTAATAACAAATAAAAAAACCCATCATTAGAGGTGATGGGTTTAACGATCTGTCAAAATCAAACAAAACAATAATCAAACTATTTTTCCTTCATAAATATATTCGTGTAATATTTTCTTCCTGTCTCAGGATCGATAGA
>NZ_SNXR01000002.1 GCF_004362665.1 Flavobacterium dankookense
AGCTATCGGAGAGCGTTATCCAACTGGAGTTTACAACGTAGTTGTTAGCCAAGATGGTAATGCTAAATCATTACGTATGATTAAGAGATAAGTTTCTCATTAGAACTTATATAAAGGAAACCGCCTCAAGCAATTGAGGCGGTTTTTGTTTATAACAATATTATTAAATACCTTATTAAAGGTTTGTTAACGAGTATAATGGTAATTTAACGTTTTTTTTGTGCAACTCACTGATATTAAGTTAAATTTAACTCGATTTCCAAAAATTAATTTCTTATAACTAAAATTATTTAGCGCATTTTATGTGTCTAGTAGTTGTTTATTGTTTAATCTTTTAAATTATAAAATATGAGAAATGATATTTATTCTTCCCGTTAAAAAGTAGTTTAAAATTACTTTTTAAAAATGCTAAAATGCATTTTATTCTTTTAAAAACAAAGTCTCTTTATTTTACGTGCTATATTTTATATGGCTGTTGTTTACTTATCTTAAAAAAATAATATAAAATCAAATACCATGAAATATATTACAAATAGAATTTTTATAATTCAGCAAACCAATTTTAGTTTGTTGATAAATTACATTTTGCTTTTTTTGTTTGGTCTTTTTGGAGTTAGTGCTCTTGGACAAACACAAACTTATACGTCAAGTGGTTCATTTACAGTTCCTGCTGGTGTTACCACCGTTCGAGTGCAAGCTTGGGGCGGCGGCGGCGGCGGCGGCGGCGTTAATGGATCAAACTCGCAGACTCGTGCTGGTGGCGGTGGCGGTGGTGGAACTTATACTAACAATAATACTGTTAGTGTAAATCCACTTGGTTCGGCTATAACTGTTACAGTTGGACTAGGCGGACAAGGTGGCGATGATAACTCAGATGGTTCAACAGGAGGAACATCTACATTTGCTTCTGCAAGTCCTGTAACGGCTGTTGGAGGTAATGGAGGTCAATCAGCAGATGGTTCTCCACAATATGGGAATGGTGGAGCTGTTAGAGTAGGAGTAACTAATGATGGTGGAGCTGGTTCTGCTGGTACAAGTACCTCAGGAGGAAGAAGTGGTGCTGGTGGTGGTGGAGCAGGTTCTTCTGGTGATGGAGGAAATGCTTCTGGAACTACGGGTGGATCTGGTGGATCTGGTGGTGGTGGTGCAGGTGCCAATGGTAGAACTGACAATGGAGATGGTGCTGATGCAAGTAATTTAGCTGCTGGAGGTGCTGGAGGTAGAAGTACCAGTAATACTGATAGAGACGGAGGAAATGGTTTTAGAGGTCAAGTAATAGTAACTTATACTTGTCCAACGTATTCTTTAACAAGTAGTCCAACAGGAAATAATATTTGTACAACTGCTGGAACTTCAACAGTTATTACATTAACTGGTTCTGCGGTTTCTTTGCCCGTAGGTAATTACACTGTTACTTATAATAGAAGTTTGCCAAATGCAAGTGGTTTGACTGCAACTATGTCTGTAACAACAGCTGGAACGGGAACTTTTACTGCTGTAGGTTTTACTTCGGCGGGTAATTCTACAATTACTATAACAAATTTAGCATCAGGTGGATGTACAAATTCAATAGGTTCATTAAACACTGTTGTAATTAATGTTACTTTAGGAGCTACTGCTGCTGCTGGAACTGCTATTTCAACTTGTTATACTTCTGGAGGAATAAATATTACAGCTGGTTCAACTGCAACAAATAACTCAGGAATTACTTGGACTTCAAGTGGAACAGGAAGTTTTACTGATGCTAATTCATTAACATTATGTGAATATACACCAAGCGTTGATGATATTGCAGCTGGTTTTGTGACTTTGACATTAACCGCAAGTGGAAATTCTCCATGTGGTGATGTAACTTCAACTAAAATTTTATCATTGTATTCCTCGCCAAGCACAACAGGTGTTTCTATTTGCCAAGGTGCATCGGGTAGTTTAACGTCAGCTGCACTTAGCGGTGGAGCTTTACAGTTGAATGGTACTTGGGCTGCCACACCTAATGCTGCTAGACCAGATACAGGAGATAATTCAACTACATGTGATTTTTCATATAGTGGTGGTGCTGATATACGAAATTATACAGCAACAAACTTTCAAGTAAGTACAACAGGTAGTTATACGTTTACTATGACACAAAATAACGCTTATGATGGAATGGGATATATTGTGTCTGGTAATTTTACTCCGGGAAGTTGTTCTACAGGAACTTTTATAAGAAGAGATGATGATGGAGGTCCAGATGATGAACCACAAATTACTACTAATTTGACAGCTGGGGTCGTTTATACTTTAATTTCTACAACCTATTCCACAAGTAGTGGAACGTATATTGGTGATTATCAATGGACAATAACACCACCATCTGGAGGGAAATTATTGCCAGTCGTTGAATGGTATACTGCTTCTTCTGGAGGAACACTTTTGGGAACTGGAACATCATTCAATCCTGTTGGGGTTGCTGGTTCAGGACTTTCAAATACTAATACATCAGGTACGACAACATTTTATGCGGCTAATTCGCTGAATGCATCTTGCGCAAGAACAGCGACTACTTTTGAGATTTTAACCAATGTTACTTATTATGCTGATGCTGATGCTGATGGTTTTGGAGATGCTTCAATTAGTCAAGTAAGCTGTACAGGTGCTCCAATAATGGCTGGTGGTAATCCTGGGGTTACAAACAGTACCGATTGTAATGATGCTGATGGTACTAAAAATGCACAATTTCCTTTCTACGCTGATAATGATGGCGATGGTTTTGGAGTTGGTAGCTTGATAAACGTTTGTGCTATAGATGCATTAACACCACCAACTGGTTATTCATTAAATAATACCGATTGTGATGATATTAATATAGCAATAAATGAAACTTTTCCATTCTATGTTGATGCAGACACTGATGGTTTTGGTGTAGGCAGTTTGGTTGATGTTTGTGCTGTAGATGCATTGACACCACCAATTGGTTATTCCTTAAACAATACTGATTGTGATGATACTAACTTATTAATAAATGCAACTTTCCCTTTTTATGTTGATGCTGATCAGGATGGTTTTGGTGTAGGTAGTTTGGTTGATGTTTGTGCTGTCGATGCATTATCGCCACCAGTAGGTTTTTCGTTAAATAATACAGATTGTGATGATTCTAATGTAGCAATTTATCAACTAGGTGATTTTTATGTTGATGCAGATGGGGATAATTATTCTACAAGTGCAACAACTATTGAATTATGTTATGGAGCAACTGAACCAGTTGGTTATAGTATGGTTTCGTTGGGTATTGATTGTGATGATACTAATGTAGCGATTTATCAATTAGGTGATTTTTATGTTGATGCTGATGATGATAATTATTCTACTAGTGGAACTACTATTGAATTGTGTTATGGAGCAACTGAACCAGCTGGTTATAGTCTTTTGAATCTTGGATTAGATTGTGATGATACTATTGCAGCAGTTAATCCTGGTATGGCAGAAATTCCATACGATGGTTTAGATAATGATTGTGACGGTAATTTAGATAATGGTTTCCCACTATTCACATCAACGATGTTAAATTGTGGTTCAACGTTGTCTAATATAGGTTCGTTTATTTCTTGTTTAGGCACAGCTAATGCTGTTGAATATAAATTTGAGATTACAGGACCAAACGGAACAGTAACTATTGATAGAAATGTTCATTACTTTAGTTTGACACAATTGGCAAACTATCAATACGCCACTACTTATTCAGTAAGAGTAATGTTGAGAAGAGCAGGACAAACGAACTTTGTGGGTTATTATGGTGATGCTTGTTTATATTCTACGCCACCAGTTACTTCACCAGTTGGAGGAGTTGGTTCAACTCAATTGCAATCTTATTGTGGAGAAAGTTTACCAACCTTAGCAACTTTAATTGCTACAACTAGTTTACCAGGAGTTACACAATACCGTTTTAGAGTTACTAACACTGAAACAGGAACTGTTCAAACATTGGATAGAAATTTACATTGGTTCTCATTAACTATGTTAAACGAATTCCACTATGGCACTACTTATTTAGTAGATGTAGCGGTTAGAACAACTGCTCCATTCCCTGCTGAACCTTCTTTTGGAGCGCCATGTACAGTTACTACACCAGCGTTACCAAGTTTAACGGCTTATTGTGATAGCGTTGTTCCAAACAAAGGAATTATTATTCCAACTAGTAGTTTAAACAGAGCGACTTTGTATCGTTTTGAAGTAACACGTTATGCTGATGAAACTTTAGAAACTATCTTAAGCACACAACAAATTGATAGAACAAAACACTGGTTTAATTTTAATCTTGTTACTGATTATGTTCCAAATGGAATATATGGCGTGAGAGTTAGTGTAATGACATCAGGTTCTTTCCCTGGTTCATCAGTTCTAGGTCAGTTCTTATATGGTGATGCTTGTATTATTATGTCTCCAAATATTGCTAGAGAAGCTACACCAGTTGCAACAAGTAGGTTTGAAGCTGTTGGTTATCCAAATCCATACGATTATGAGTTTGGTATCAAATTAGACACTACTAGTGATAGTATGATAAGTATTAGGGTTTATGACATGATTGGAAAACTAATCGAGCAAAGAGAAGTTGCACCAACTGACATTCCTGTACAAGCTATCGGAGAGCGTTATCCAACTGGAGTTTACAACGTAGTTGTTAGCCAAGATGGTAATGCTAAATCATTACGTATGATTAAGAGATAAGTATAGTAAATAAAACTTATAAAAAAAGAGACCGCCTCAATTGTTTGAGGCGGTTTTTTGTTTTTATTAATTAAAAAAAGGATTAGATAAAATCTCAAATTAATAGATAAAAAAAAATCTCCTTTGAGGAGATTTTTATATTTAAACGTGTTTTCTGTTTTTCTTGAAAGAGTAATATGCAAATATTAAACCTACAACTAACAATAAAATTAATTTAGAATTAATTGGAGCAGGTTGTGGGTCAACATCTTCAACGCCACCGCCACCATCGTCGTCTCCTGGTTGTGCAAATGCAGTAAAATCATATAACATTATAAATGCTAAAAGGGCAAATTTTAATATGTTCTTCATAAAAACTTCTATTTCAGTCGGTAAATATAGTAATCATTTTTATACTTCAAAAATATAATTGATTATTTAATGGTTTATTAATCAAATTCAGAGGTGAAAAATAGTTTTACATTTGGGAATTTGCTTTGTGTCATTTGTATGGTGAAGTCAGAATCAGCTAGGAAAACCAATTGTCCATATTTATCGTGAGCTAAAAACTTTTGTTTGATTCTTTTAAATTCTTTGAACTCTTCACTTTTTGCATCATTTGGTTTTACCCAACATGCTTTGTGGACTGGGAAATTTTCATAGCTACACTTTGCGCCATATTCATGTTCTAATCGGTATTGAATAACTTCATATTGTAAAGCTCCAACCGTACCAATTACTTTTCTATTATTCATCTCGAGAGTGAAAAGCTGTGCAACTCCTTCATCCATTAATTGATCAACTCCTTTTTCTAGTTGTTTTGCTTTTAGCGGATCGGCATTATTAATATATCTAAAATGCTCTGGTGAAAAACTTGGAATTCCTTTAAAACTCATCATTTCACCTTCCGTAAGTGTATCGCCAATTTTGAAATTTCCTGTATCATGAAGTCCAACAATGTCACCAGGATAAGATATGTCTACAATTTCTTTTTTTTCAGCAAAGAAAGCATTCGGGCTAGAGAATTTTAAATTTTTATTTAATCTAACATGTGTGTATGGTTTGTTTCTTTCAAATGTTCCTGAAACTATTTTTACAAATGCTAATCTGTCGCGATGTTTTGGATCCATGTTGGCATGAATTTTAAAAACAAATCCAGCCATTTTTTCTTCCTCAGGTTTCACTAGTCGGGTTTCTGACTCTTTTGGTCTTGGAGATGGAGCAATTTCTATAAAACAGTCCAATAATTCTCTAACTCCAAAGTTGTTCAACGCAGAGCCAAAAAAAACAGGTTGTAAATTACCGTTTAAATATTCCTCTCTATCAAACTTTGGATATACTTCGTCGATTAATTCTAATTCTTCTCTGAGTTTTACAGCAGGTTTTTCGCCAATTATTTTTTCTAATTCAGGGCTTGTAATGTCTGAAAATGCAATCGTATCTTCAATATTCTTACGACTATCACCACTAAAAAGATTGATGTTTTGTTCCCAAATGTTATAAATTCCTTGAAAATCATAACCCATTCCAATAGGAAAACTTAAAGGAGTAACGCTTAATTTTAGTTTTTGTTCCACTTCATCCATCAAATCGAAGGCGTCTTTTCCTTCTCTGTCCAATTTATTGATAAAAACAATCATTGGAATGTTTCGCATTCTACAAACTTCTACTAATTTTTCGGTTTGTTCCTCAACACCTTTTGCTACGTCAATCACTACAATTACACTATCAACAGCAGTTAATGTTCTAAAGGTATCTTCGGCAAAATCTTTGTGACCTGGCGTATCAAGAATATTGATTTTCTTGTTTTGGTAATTAAACGCAAGTACGGAAGTTGCTACCGAAATTCCTCTTTGACGTTCAATTTCCATAAAATCGGAAGTAGCTCCTTTTTTAATTTTATTGTTTTTAACAGCTCCAGCTTCTTGAATTGCTCCTCCAAAAAGAAGTAATTTTTCAGTTAAAGTTGTTTTTCCAGCATCTGGATGCGAGATAATTCCAAAGGTTCTTCGGCGTTGTATTTCTTTTAAAAAACTCATATTTTTTTATAAATAGTTTGCAAAAATACGACTTATTTCTTCATCTAGAAAAGTTCCGAGAAATCATTGGTTAATTGTGATACATTTTGTGTTAATAAAATTTTGTTAATACTAACCTTGAGATTTGTTTAATATAATTGAATTGTTACTTTTGTTGATTGTTATTGCACAAAATGACATCCTATCAAAAAAGATAATTTTAATAAAATTTATGAAAACCATTTTTAATAGAAACAACTTAATGGAAATGAAATTGAAACAACTGCTTTTCGGATTTTTATTTTTAATGACAACGGTGCTTTTTGCTCAAAAAAATACAAAAGAAGTATTGTTTACTGTCAATGAAAAACCATACTACACCGAAGAATTTTCAAGAGTTTATAAAAAGAATTTGGATTTAGTAAAAGACGAATCTCAAAAAGATTTAGACCAATATTTAGAATTATTTATTGGATATAAGTTAAAAGTAAATAAAGCTTATAAATTAGGTTTACAAAATAATGAAACCTATAAAAATGAACTAAAATCGTATCGTTCGCAACTAGCTAAAAATTATTTCAACGATACAAAAATTACTGAAGAACTTATTGAAGAAAGTTATAATCGTTTGCAGAAAGAAGTAAAAGCATCACACATTTTAATTCTTGTTGACGAAAATGCCTCAGTCGAAGATACTTTAAAAGCCTATAAAAAAATTAAAGAAATCAAGGATAGAATTTCAAAAGGTGAGGATTTTGATGCTTTGGCTTCTCAACTTTCTGAAGATCCATCAGCCAAAGAAAATAAAGGTGATTTAGGCTATTTTACTGCTTTTAGAATGGTTTATGCTTTTGAAAATGCTGCTTTTACAACTCCAATTGGTTCTGTTTCTAAAATTTTTAGAACACGTTTTGGGTATCATATTCTAAAAGTGACTGATGTTAGACCAAACAGAGGAGAAGTTACTGTAGCTCATATCATGATTTTAAATCCAAAACCTGAAGATACAGATCAAGATAAAGCAAAAAATACCATCAACGATTTATACAAAAAAATTAATCAAGGCGAAAAATTTGAAGAAATTGCTAAACAATTCTCCGAAGATAAATCATCGTCTGCAAAAGGTGGTGTTTTAAACAAATTTGGTTCTGGTCAATTGAGTTCTACAGAGTTCGAGAATGTTGCTTTTTCGCTTAAAAATCCTAACGACATTTCGCAACCGTTTCAATCACAATTTGGTTGGCATATTGTAAAACTTATCGAAAGACATCCAGTAAAAACATTGGATGAAATGAAGCCAGAGTTAGAAAATAAAATTGGTAAAGACGATCGCTCTAGAAAAATTACAGCTTCGTTAAACGAAAAACTTAGAAAAAAATATACCCATAAAAAAGACAACAAACAGTTTGCTGCTATTTCAAAGTTAGTAACAAATGATTTTTATGACGCAAAATGGACTTTGCCAGCCAATGCAAAAGACTTTACTTCACCAATTTTAACTATAGATAATAAAAAAGTTGAAGGAAAAACATTCTTAGAATACATTGAAAAACAACAAAAAGCTCCAAACAATGTTAAGCCATTAGCAAGAATGTTAGACAATGCATATAATGCTTTTTTAGACGAACAGTTGAAAAATTATTATGACGAAAATTTAGAAAACGAATTTGCTGATTTTGCTCATGTAATGGACGAATATCGTGATGGATTATTGCTTTTCGACTTGATGGAAAAAGAAATTTGGGAACGTTCAAAAACAGATACTATTGGATTGCAAAATTTCTACGGTTCACACAAATACAATCATATGTGGAAAAAAAGAGTAGAAGCAACTGTCATTTCTTCAACCAAAAAAGATATGATAGATAAAGTTGTTTCTATGTTGAAAAAAGGTACTTCGGCACAAGAAATTAAAGATAAATTAAATACAAAAGAAGTTGTAAACGTGATGATTAATTCTAATGTTTATGAAGAAGGAAACAATTCTTTACCTAAAGAAACAAAATTTGAAGTTGGCATTTCACCAGTCGTAAAAGAAGGAGAATATTATTTTGTTACTAAAGTAGATAAAGTTTTGCCAGAAGGTGTTAAAACTCTTGAAGAATGTAAAGGAAAATTAACCAACGAATACCAACAATATCTTGAACAAAGATGGGTTGATGATCTAAAACAAGAGTTTAACATTAAGGTAAACAAAGACGTTTTTGAAAAAGTCAAAAAAGAATTAAAACAATAAATGAAAAAAATCCTTCTTTGCTTTTTGATAATGACTTTTTCCTCTTGTGATTTGTTCAAGAAAGAAAAAAAAGCCGAGTCAATTGCCAGAGTTGGAAAAAACTATTTGTATAAAAGTGATATTCAAAATTTAGTTCCTGCTGGAACACCAAAAGCGGATAGCATTTTGATAGTTAAAAATTTTATTGATAGATGGGCAACTCAAAAATTACTTATTGATGCAGCCGAAAGAAATTTAAGCGAAAGTAAGAAGAATGAATATAGTTCGTTAATTAAGCAATATAAAATCGATTTATATACAAAAGCTTATATTGAAGAAATTGTAAAAAGAACTGTCGATACTATTGTTTCTAGCGATGAACTGAAGCAATTTTATAAAGAAAACAAAGAGAATTTTAAAACAAACGGAACATTAGTTCGAATGCGATACATCAATATTGCTAAAGACAATCCGAAACTGGCAACCATCAGAGATAAATTTTTTAACTACAACAAAAAAGATAAAAAGTTTTGGGAAACCTATAGTCTACAGTTCAAAAGTTTTGCATTTAATGATAGTATTTGGGTTGGAATGGATCAGGTTTATAATAAATTGCCAATCATAAATCCTGATAATAGAGATGAATATATTCAGCCAGGAAAAAAAATGCAAGTGCTCGACAATGAAGATTTGTATTTAATAAAAGTAACCAATGTTATTGATAAAAATCAAATTTCGCCGTTTGAATATATTAAACCAACAGTAAAAGAGATAATTCTAAACAAAAGAAAATTAGAATTAATAAAAAAATTTGAAAAAGAAATTACCGATGATGCCATTAAAAATAATGATTATGAAATTTATGAATAGCCGATTGAGTATAGTTTTTGCTGCTATTTTTTGCACAACAATTGCAACAAATGCTCAAGAGATTATAAAAGATGTTGAAAAACCAGTGGCGAAAACCATTAGTCCAAAAAAGCAAAAAGTTGACGGAATCATCGCTACAGTTGGAGATTATACCATACTCGATTCAGATATTGATAAAACATATTTAGAACTTTCAAGTCAAGGAAAATCAATAAAAGATATTACACGCTGTCAAATGTTAGGAACGTTGTTGGAAGGTAAACTTTATGCACACCAAGCTATTCAGGATAGTATCGTTATTAGAGATGAAGAAGTAAAAGAAAAACAAGCAGAGCAAATAGCATACATGGTTGAGCAACTTGGCTCAATGGAAAAAGTGCTACAATATTTCAAAAAAGATACTGAAGATGAATTTAGAACAGAGCTTTTTGAGATTATTAAAACCAATAAGTTGACAGCTGAAATGCAACGCAAGATTATTGATGCTGTTGAAATTACTCCAGAAGAAACTAGAAATTTCTTTAAATCAATTCCACAAAATGATTTGCCGCTTTTTGGTGCCGAAATGGAAGTAGCGCAAATTGTAGTAACTCCAAAAATATCTGATGAAGAAAAACAAAGAGTAATTGCAAGACTAAAAGAACTAAAAGCAGAAGTTTTGGCAGGTTCAAGTTTTAAAACAAGAGCTGTAATTTATTCTGATGATAGAGGTTCGGCAGCAAGTGGCGGTTTTTACAAAATTAATAGAAAAACACAATTCGTTAAAGAATTCAAAGATGTGGCATTCTCTTTAAACGAAGGAGAAATTTCAGAACCATTTGAAACAGAATATGGTTTTCACATCATTATGGTTGAAAAAATTAAAGGACAAGAAGTTGAATTACGTCATATTTTGATGATGCCAAAAGTTTCTGAACAATCCTTAAAAGAAGCTAAAGAAAAAATCAACCTTATCAAAAAAAGAATTGAAGATGGTGAAATAACTTTTGCTGAAGCTGCTAGAACAATGTCAGACGAAAAAGAAACTCGTGCCAATGGTGGAATTTTAATTAATCCAAAAACACAAGACACTAAGTTTGAGTTGACAAAAATGGATCCAAGTTTGTATAGCGAAGTATCAAATTTAAAAAGTGGTGCTATTACTCCAGTGATACTTGATGATGATCCAAGAACCGGAAAAAAATATAAAATAATCACCGTTACAAATAGAATTGAAGAGCATACAGCCGATTATTCAAAAGATTATATCAAGATCAAAGATTTAGCATTGCAAGAAAAACAAATCAAAGAAATTGCCAAATGGACTGATGAAAAAATTAAAGAAACTTACATCAAAATAAATGGTGAATACAGAGATTGTACTTTCATGAATAAATGGATAAAATAATAAATAGTATAACTTAGCGTTTTAGTTTGTCTAAAAACCTAATAATCTAAAATCTACAATGTCTGACGTAACAGCTATAAATAATTTGGTTCAAAAAAGAATTGAACTTAAAAAAGAAATTTCTAAAATCATTATTGGGCAAGATGTTGTTGTTGACCAAATCTTGCTGAGTATTTTTTCTGGCGGACATGCACTTCTTGTTGGTGTTCCAGGATTAGCAAAAACATTGATGGTTAATACTATTGCACAAGCATTAGGCTTAGATTTCAAAAGAATTCAGTTTACACCCGATTTGATGCCATCTGATATTTTAGGAAGTGAAATTTTAGATGAAAACAGACAGTTTAAGTTTATTAAAGGACCAATATTTTCTAATATTATTCTTGCTGACGAGATAAACAGAACGCCACCAAAAACTCAAGCTGCTTTACTTGAAGCCATGCAAGAACGTGCTGTTACAATTGCTGGTCAACATTATAAGTTGTCTTTGCCTTATTTTGTTTTAGCCACTCAAAATCCAATTGAGCAAGAAGGAACATATCCATTGCCAGAAGCACAATTAGACCGTTTTATGTTTGCTATAAAACTGGATTATCCTTCGTTTTCAGAAGAGGTTGATGTGGTAAAAAGTACTACTTCTGATGCAAAACCAACTATAAATGCATTGTTTACAGCTCAAGAGATAATAGATTTTCAACATTTACTTCGTCGTATTCCTGTAGCTGATAATGTTATTGAATATGCTGTAACCTTAGTTAGTAAAACACGTCCAAACAATCCACTCTCTAACGATTATGTGAAAAATTATTTAGATTGGGGTGCAGGACCAAGAGCTTCACAAAATTTAATTTTGGCAGCCAAAGCAAATGCGGCTTTCAACGGAAAGTTTTCACCAGATATTGAAGATGTAAAAGCAGTTGCAACTGGGATTTTGCGTCATAGAATAATTAAAAACTACAAGGCTGATGCTGAAGGAATTACCGAAGAAATGATTATTGATAAGTTGTTATAATAATTTCTATTTTTTTGCGTTTTCCGTTTAAAATAATTGGATTGTGAAAAGATATTTATTCCTTTTACCTGAGCTTACTCTTCTTGGCTTGAGTTGTTATTGGTTTTTAGACAATTTTATTGGAACAAAACACTTCATTCATTTGCTTTTGAGTATTTGTTATACTGTTATTTCAAGTTTTTTTTCAAAATAAATATGTTGTTTTTTTGATAGCTACTTTCATTTCCTTATTTTCAATATACATGTTTTTTGCAGTAATATCTGAATTTAAGGATTTTCCTGTGGCTACATCAGAAGCATTTCAATTGCTCGGTTTTGGATTGTTTTTATGTGTCATAGGTTTTGGTACATCAATTACTCTGTTTTATAAATTTCTACCTAATTTTTTTTAACACAGTACCCAGATATTGTCTATTTTAGTGCCATAAAATTGACAAATAGATGAGTTCTAACCCAGAAAGTTCAAGAATTTTTGGTCTCGATTTAATGAGAGCATCAGCTTTGATGTTGGTCATGAGTTCTCATACACTATGGATATATCCACCTAATGACTCCGTTTTCACCTATTTTTTTCGCTTAGTAGGATTTCTTGGAGTTGAAATGTTTTTTGTTTTAAGTGGTTTTTTGATTGGAACCATTTTTTATAAACTTTACATTCAAGATGATTTTACCTTCAAAGAGGTTCTTTATTTTTTAAAAAGAAGATGGTTTAGAACGCTGCCCAATTATTATTTATATTTAATTCTAAATGTAATTGTAGCTATTATTATTGGTTATTCTTATGCTGATATTTGGAAATATATATTTTTTATACAAAATTTCGCATCTCAAATGCCAGCTATATATCCAGAAGCATGGAGTCTGTCTGTTGAGGAATATACCTATTTAATTTTGCCTTTTTCAGTATATTTAGTTACTATTTTCTTCAAACCCAAAAATAAAAAATACACTTTTTTAACGATAATAATTTCACTTATACTAGTATTTATATTAACCAAATGGTTTTACAATATAACTACAACCAATATTTCATTGAACCAATGGAATGTTTCTTTAAAAAATGTTGTTATCTATAGAATTGATGCAATTCTTTATGGTGTTTTGATTAGTTGGTTAATGATTAACTGCAATGATTTTATGATCAAATACAAAAATTATTTTGTGTTTTTTGCTCTTTTTCTTTTGTTCATAGTAAATATTGTTTTAGGGTATTTTGGAGTGTCTATTGAAAAAAATCCAACTTTTTGGAATGTCTTCTATTTACCTATGTCATCGATAACAATGTCATTCTTTTTACCTTTTTTATCACAGTGGAAAAGTACAAAATTACCATTCAAAAGAATAATAGTTATCTTGAGTTTAATTTCTTATTCCTTTTACTTGATTCATTACAGTATTGTGATGCAATTGATGAAACACTTTATAAAAACGGATTATTTTCAATTGTATGAATATCATCTTTTCACTTTAAGTTTCTTGATAATTAGTCTAAGTTTATCGTACTTAAATTATAAATATTTTGAAAAACCAATGATGAATTTAAGAGATAAATTTTAATTAAAATCATTTTTCCTAATTTTAATTATATATTTAGCATTATTGCGGTGTGTATTTTGTTATTTTCGTAATAATCTTTAATAAAACAATATATTTTTCTGTTTTTTTTAAAATAAAATAACGTTTTCGTAAATTTGCACCGCAAACAATTTAACCTTAAAGATATATGGCTTTTGATATTGAAATGATTAAAAAAGTTTACGGAACTATGGCAGAACGTGTGGATAAAGCGCGCGAATTAGTTGGTCGTCCGTTAACACTTTCAGAAAAGATTTTATATTCTCACTTATGGGAAGGAACGCCTTCTCAATCTTTTACAAGAGGAAAAGATTACGTAGATTTTGCTCCAGATAGAGTTGCTTGTCAAGATGCAACAGCTCAAATGGCATTGTTGCAATTCATGCACGCAGGAAAAAAGACAGTTGCTGTTCCAACAACAGTTCACTGTGATCACTTAATCCAGGCTAAAGTTGGTGCAACTACCGATTTAGCTGTAGCAAATTCTCAATCTAAAGAAGTTTTTGATTTCCTTTCTTCAGTTTCTAATAAATATGGAATTGGTTTCTGGAAACCAGGTTCAGGAATTATTCACCAAATCGTTTTAGAAAATTACGCATTTCCAGGTGGAATGATGATTGGTACCGATTCTCATACAGTAAATGCTGGTGGTTTAGGTATGTTAGCTATTGGTGTTGGTGGTGCTGACGCTGTAGATGTTATGTCTGGGATGTCATGGGAATTGAAATTTCCAAAACTTATCGGAGTAAAATTGACTGGTAAATTAAACGGTTGGTCAGCTCCAAAAGACGTAATTCTAAAAGTTGCCGATATCCTTACTGTAAAAGGCGGTACAGGTGCTATCGTAGAATATTTTGGCGAAGGCGCAATAAATATGTCATGTACTGGTAAAGGAACAATTTGTAACATGGGTGCCGAAATTGGAGCAACTACTTCCACTTTCGGATACGATGATTCAATGAGAAGATATTTAGCAGCAACTGGTCGTCAAGATGTTGTTGATGCTGCCGATAAAGTTGCCGATTATTTAACAGGTGATGCTGAGGTTTATGCTAATCCGAGTCAGTATTTTGATGAGTTAATCGAAATCAATTTATCAGAATTAGAACCACACATTAATGGTCCGTTTACTCCAGATAGAGGAACGCCTGTTTCTAAAATGAAAGAAGAAGCTGCTAGAAATGGTTGGCCTCTAAAAGTAGAATGGGGTTTAATTGGTTCTTGTACTAACTCATCTTACGAAGATATGGCGCGTGCTGCATCAATTGTAGAACAAGCGGTTGCTCACGGAATTACTCCAAAAGCTGAATTCGGAATCAATCCAGGTTCTGAGCAAATTCGTTACACTATTGAAAGAGACGGAATTATTGCTACTTTCGAAAAAATGGGAACTAAAGTATTTACCAATGCTTGCGGACCATGTATCGGACAATGGGATAGAGCTGGAGCAGATAAAGAAGAAAAAAATACTATCGTACATTCGTTTAACAGAAATTTCTCTAAACGTGCTGATGGAAATCCAAATACTCACGCCTTTGTAACTTCTCCAGAAATGGTAGCTGCATTAGCAATTTCAGGAGATTTATCGTTCAACCCAATTACAGATACATTGTTAAACGATAACGGTGAAGCTGTAAAATTAAATCCGCCAACTGGTGATGAACTTCCTAAAAGAGGATTTGATGTTGAAGATGCAGGTTTTCAAGCTCCAGCCGCAGATGGAAGTAGTGTTGAAGTAGTGGTTTCTCCAACGTCTGATAGATTACAACTTTTAGCTCCATTTGATGCTTGGGATGGACAAAATATTACTGGTGCAAAATTGCTTATTAAAGCGTTCGGAAAATGTACTACTGACCACATTTCTATGGCTGGACCATGGTTGCGTTTCCGCGGACATTTAGATAATATTTCAAATAACATGTTGATTGGAGCTGTAAATGCTTTTAACCAAGAAGCTAATAAAGTTAAAAATCAATTAACTGGAGAATATGCTGCTGTTCCTGCTGTTGCAAGAGCTTATAAAGCTGCTGGTGTTCCTTCAATAGTTGTTGGTGATCAAAACTATGGTGAAGGTTCTTCAAGAGAGCACGCTGCAATGGAACCGCGTTTCTTGGGTGTGAAAGCGGTTTTGGTAAAATCATTTGCTCGTATTCACGAAACAAATTTGAAAAAACAAGGTATGTTAGCGTTAACTTTTGCTAACGAAGCTGATTATGACAAAATCAAAGAAGACGATACTATTAACTTCTTAGATTTAAAAGAATTTGCTCCTGGAAAACCATTATCATTAGAATTCGTTCATGCTGATGGTTCGAAAGATATAATTTTAGCAAATCATACTTACAACGAAAGTCAAATTGGTTGGTTTGTTGCTGGTTCTGCTTTGAACTTAATTGCTGCTAATGCATAAGTTTTTGCTAAACAATATATTATATAAAAAACGCTCCAATTATTGGAGCGTTTTTTATTATTAATCACTATCAGCAATTGCTGTTGAAATTATTGGATTATTTGGATTTCTATACAATTCTGTTAGTCCTGATTTCCAATCGACTTTTTCATAAAAAAATTCAATCGAAGTTAGCGTATCTTTCTTTTTGATAATACAGTTTCCGGTAACATTTGCTTCATCACCAATTATTGTATAGACTTTATCGCTTTCTAATTTGTTTTCTGCGTAAAGCAAATATATTTTTTGGGCAATTTCTTGTCTAATATCCAATTTAGCATTGAACGTACTTACTATAACAGTACTTTTTTTAGTCTTGACAATGTATTCAATTCCGTCTTGACCATAGTTGTAAGTATCAAAAACTTTTTTCTCTTGGGCAAATATTACTTGACAAAGTAATAGAATGCCAATGAATAAATTTTTCATTAGTAGGTATTTTAATTTGGGGCAATACAAAGTAAAAGAAAAAAAATGAAATAAAACAAAAATATTTAATATAAAAACTTACTTTTTTAATTAAAAACAGTTTTTAATCTGTATTTTTTTGACTTTAATCGATTTTATGATTGATGAATTTATAGTTTACTTAATCAATTTGTGGTATGAAATAGTTACTATTTCTAAATAGTTAATATGATAATTATCATTTTGTATGGAATTGAGATAGTCTAATTTTGAAAATTAAATTTCAATTTTATGTCAGCTTCTTTAATCCAAAAATACAATGTTCCTGGACCAAGATATACCAGTTATCCAACTGTACCTTATTGGGATGAACAGACTTTTTCATATCAAATTTGGAAAGATACATTGAAGAAATCTTTTTCAGAAAGTAATGCCAAAGAAGGAATTAGTTTATACATTCATTTACCTTTTTGCGAAAGCATGTGTACTTTTTGTGGATGTCATAAACGAATAACAAAAAATCACAGTGTAGAACATCCTTATATTGAAGCTCTTTTGAAAGAGTGGTATTTATACTGCCAGTTGTTTGATGAAAAACCAATTATTAAAGAAATTCATCTTGGTGGCGGAACACCAACTTTTTTTTCAATAAAAAATTTAGAAGATTTGATTAATGGGATTTTTACTAGTGCAAAAAAAGCGACATCTTATGAATTTAGTTTTGAAGGACATCCAAACAATACGACAAGAGAACATTTGCAAAAACTATATGATTTAGGTTTTAGAAGAGTAAGTTTTGGTGTTCAAGATTATTCTGAAACAGTCCAAAAAGCGATACATCGAGTTCAACCTTTTCACAACGTAGCAAAAGTAACACTTCAAGCACGTGAAATTGGGTATACATCAATTGGGCACGATATTATTTTTGGATTACCATTTCAAGAAATTGAAGATATAGTTGATACCATAGAAAAAACAAAATCACTACAACCAGATCGATTAGCGTTTTATAGTTATGCACATGTTCCTTGGATAAAAGGGAATGGGCAACGAGGATTTAAAGATGAAGATGTTCCAAAAGATGAAAAAAAGCGAATGTTCTATGAAGTTGGAAAAAAAATATTGCGTGAAAAAGGATATTATGAAATTGGGATGGATCATTTTGCACTTGAAACAGATAGTTTATACCAATCGTTTGAAAATGGAAGTTTGCATCGAAATTTTATGGGTTATAGTTCTTCAAAAACGCAACTTATGATTGGATTAGGTGTTTCGTCTATTAGTGATAGTTGGTATAGTTTTGCTCAAAATGAAAAAAATATTGAAGATTATTATCAGCTTTTGGAATGGAATAAATTACCAGTTGTAAAAGGACATTTTTTAACCAATGAAGATTTAATCATTAGAAAACATATTTTAAATTTAATGTGCCAATTTGAAACTTCTTGGGAAAATACTTCAGCTTATTTTGAAGAACTTCCGGATGTCATTATTCAATTGCAAGAAATGCAAGACGATGGTTTACTGACTATTGAAGATAAAACAATTCGAATTCATGAAAAAGGTAAACCATTTATTAGAAATATCTGCATGGCTTTTGATTTACGATTAAAGCGAAAAATTCCTGAAAATCAATTATTTTCAATGACGATTTAAAACAAAAAAAATCACGATTTTCGTGATTTTTTTTGTTTTACTTTTTTAAGTAAGTATAAATTTCATCTTTCAAATGTAGCATTTTTACCTTAATTTCTTTGAATGCTTCGTCGGTCATAATTTCTATGCCTTTATTAATACGAAGAATTTGATGTTCTATTTCATCATATTCTTCAAATAATTTTTTGAAGTGATTGTTCTCAATTTTTAGTTGATGAATTTTGTCTTGATATTCGGGGAATTCATGTAGTAAATCGTGTTTTTCCATAATTGTAAATTTAGAATTAATGACAGTTTGCTTTTTGTTGAACAAATAAATTGATGCTACTTGGTGAAACATAAGGAATTCCAATTGCTAAACCTCTAACTATAAATAGTATTCCAATAAAAACACCAACATAAGGAATTGCTTTTTGAATTTTATTGCGAATGGATATAGTTAAAAACGAGTTGATATAAACCACACTGCTCATCATTGGAATTGTTCCCAACCCGAAGAAAAACATATACAAAACACCTAGACTTGCACTTTGCATTGCAATGGCTCCAAATAGCGCGACATAAACCATTCCGCAGGGTAAAAATCCATTGAGTAATCCAATAGTAAAAAGTGATTTATAGCTTTTGTTTTTAAATTGACTTCCTAGCTTGGTTTTTATTTTTGAAATAATTTGAAATATTGGTTTTGAAAAATTATATTTAGCAAAAAGGCGTTCAGGAATTAGAATTACAGCTATCATTAATACTCCAATTGCAATAGATAGATTTTGTTGAATTCCAGCCAGATAAAAACCTCTACCTAACAATCCAAATAACAATCCGATAGTAGCGTAGGCTGTTAATCGACCTAAATGATAAGTTATAATTTGAGTTACTTTTTTTGCTTGATTGTTTCTATCAACAGGAAGCATCATAGCAATTGGTCCACACATACCAATGCAGTGTAAACTAGAAATTAATCCAAAAAGTAAAGCAGTGAATAGCATTTTTAGTTAAGATAAATGGTGTTTTTTGACTGGTATTCTTTATTGTTATATTCCCAATTCAAATTAATGTCCCAACGACCGCCTACCAAACTTTTTTTAGGTATGAGCAAAGTAGAATTAGATAGCGAAATCGGAATTTCAAAATCTAATTTTTTGTTAGACGGTCTGTATAAGGACACTTTTCCCTTAATATTTTTTGGATCAAATTTTGGAGGAAAGATGATTTTTATTTCTCCAGCTTCATTGATTATTTGTGGTTTTTCAACTAAATTTTGAGCATTCTGTATTCGAACCATTTCATCACCAAATTTGGCATCATGTTTATAATATTCTTCAACCACAAGTTCGTTGTCATATTTTGAATTCGATTGCACTTTGATAACAAAATACAATATAAAAGACATAAAAAGTGTGAATGCAATTACGATTCCTGTTCCCCAATTAATTTTCATGCTATTTGTTTTAGATTAATCAAAACTTCTCGGACTTAAAAAACTAGTGGTTGTTGTTTCTATTTTTTTGGTTCCATTATAAACTTCAATCTTTATTTTAGTTTTATCGTTTTCTAGTAGTGCACTATTTATTTCAACAAACAAAGTTCCTTTTGACATTCCTTGTTTTTTTACTTTAAAATCTTTTTGTCCGACTACTGTTAAAGTTCCTTTGATATTGATTAGTTTTAAATGAATATCATTAAAATCTTCATTAGTTTTATTTATGATTTTGAAAGTATATACATTGCTTATATTATCGCCTTTGTGTTGATAAAGTTGACCTGGTAATCTCAGAATAACCGCTTCTACTTCAGTCCTAAGAAATAAAAGACCACTTAAAATTCCAATTAAAATGAATAAAACAGCAGTGTAACCTTTCATCCTAGTTGTGAATTTGAACTTTTCTTTTTTCTCAATTTCATCTTCAGAAGCATATCGAATAAGACCTTTTGGCAGTCCAACACTTTCCATAATTGTATCACACTCATCAATACAAGCAGTACAATTGATGCATTCTAACTGTGTTCCATTTCTAATATCAATTCCTGTTGGACAAACGTGAACACATAGTTTACAGTCAATACAATCACCTTTTCCAGTGGTTGAACGATCTTCATTTTTATTAAATTTAGCTCTACCGGTTTCTTTTTCGCCTCGAACAAAATCGTAAGCAACATTTATAGATTTATTATCCAAAAGTACGCCTTGTAATCTTCCATAAGGACAAGCAATGATACAGACTTGTTCTCTGAACCAAGCGAAAATAAAATAGAAAACACCAGTAAAAATCAATAAAGCGATTAGTGTTCCAAGATGATTTTTTGGACCATCTTCAATCATTTTAAACAGTTCATCGCTGCTTATTAAATAGGCGAGGAAAACGTTAGCAATAAAGAATGATATTATTAAAAAAATCAACCATTTTAGCCCTTTTTTTCTAATTTTTTCGGCATTCCATTCTTGTTTAGAAAGTCTAATTTGAGCACCACGATCGCCTTCAATCCAGTATTCAATTCTTCTGAAAACCATTTCAAGAAAAATAGTTTGTGGACAAATCCATCCGCAAAAAATTCGTCCAAAAATGACTGTAAACAGGATGACGAATACAACGCCAATTATCATAAAAAGAACAAAAATGTAAAAGTCTTGTGGCCAAAAAGGAAATCCAAAGATGTTGAATCGTCTTTCAAGGACATTAAACATCATGAATTGGTTGCCATTTACTTTTAAAAATGGATTAGCAATTAAAATCAATAACAATACATAACTAACCCATTTCCTATAGTCATAAAATTTCCCAGAAGGTTTTTTTGGAAAAATAAATTTCCTTTGACCTTTTTCGTCAATTGTTCCGATACTATCGCGAAATGATTCGTCTGGCAAATTTGGCATTTTTTTAATTTTTTGTTTTTAAACTATCTGATTTGATATTTGTGCTATCAATTTTAGTTGTAACTTTTTCTGCCCAAATTTCTCCTTCAGCTACTTTTGCATCTTTAGGATTAGTGCCTTGTAGTGATAAAATATAACTCGCTACTTTTTGCATTTCTTTAGGTTTTAGAGTTCCTTTCCAAGAAATCATTCCTTTACTATCGCGACCACCATTCATTATGGTATGGAAAACATTTTTAATTCCGCCACCTAAAATCCAATGGTCATCAGTTAAGTTTGGACCAATTGTTCCACCGCCATCTGCTCTGTGACAAGCAGCACAATTTGTATCAAAAATGGTTTTTCCCTCAGCTAAACTTGGTTTGTCAGTTAACAAAGTCACCGATTTTTCATCCATCATATCGGGTGCTGTTTTCATGTATTCTGCAATCTCAATTTTAGCTTGTGCCATTTCTTTTTGGAGTTCCATTTCTTGGTCATCAGCACCAGCGAAATGAAAACGAAACAGATAAATACCTGCAAAAACAATGGTTATATAGAATAGATAAACCCACCATGGAGGTAAAGTATTGTCTAATTCTTTTATTCCGTCATAATCATGATCTAATAAAAGTTGATTTTCTTTATCAATAGGAACAGTTCTGGTCAATTTGTGCATTAGACTTTTATACCATTCACTGTCTCTGAAACTCAAGTTTTGAGCTTGTTTTAGTTTTTCTTTTTGTTCTTCTGTTAATAAATGATAGGTTACATTATCAACTGCTTTATTCACGATTTCAATTGCGATGAGTAGAAAAAGAAATACACCTAAAAACAATAGTATCATAGGGTATTTGATGAATGCAGGTCTATCACCTGAGTCGATAAAATACTCCATCGCTGCACCAACTGAAAAGAAAATGACAGGAATTCTGATATATGATGGGATTAATTTTTTCATTTCTTTAGATTTAAAAATTATATTAATTGTCCTTTAAAGGAATGTTGCTTAATTCTTCTATTTTTTCTTTTCTATACGATGAAACCCAGATTGTTAATCCAACAAAAAAGGAAAAGAAAATGACTAATGAAACTATTGGATATATTTCAACACCAGCAATTGTTTCCATATTGTGTTTTATTTGCTCAAACATGACTTTATTTTTTTGCGTTATCTTTTACTTTAATATCTGTTCCTAATCTTTGAAGATAGGCTATCAAAGCCACGATTTCTCTCTCGTTCATTGGAACAAATTCTTCGCCTTTTGCTGCTGCTTTTTTCTTGCTTTCATCATAACTTTTTACAAAGTCAGGATCTGTTTTTAAATTTTCTTCAATTTTTAATGCTTGAGTTCTTAAATCTTTTAGACCGTTTTCAATTTCATTTTTGGAATAAGGAACTCCAAGAGTAACCATAGCTTGCATTTTCTTTTGCGTTAAAGAAATATCCAAAGGCTCATTATCAAATAACCATTTATAGCTTGGCATAATCGAGCCCGATGATGTGCTTTGCGGACTCCACATGTGGTTAAAATGCCAGTTATCATTGTATTTTCCACCTTCACGTTGTAAATCTGGTCCTGTCCGTTTTGAACCCCAAAGGAATGGATGATCATAAACATATTCGCCAGCTTTTGATTGTGGTCCATAACGTTCTACTTCACTTCGGAATGGTCTAATCATTTGTGAATGACAACCAACACAACCTTCTCTTATATATAAATCGCGACCTTCTAATTCTAACGGTGTGTATGGTTTTACACTTGCAATGGTTGGAATATTAGATTTAACCATGATAGTTGGTACGATTTGAATTATTCCACCAATTAGAATTGCAACTGTTGCTAAAAGTGTTAATTGTATAGGTTTTCTTTCTAACCAAGAGTGATATTTTTCTCCTTTTAATCTTGCAGCATTTATTTTTACTAATTCGGGTGCTTCAGCAAATTCATCCTCTACATTGGCATTAGCTCTAACAGTTTGAATGATGTTATAAACTAAGATGAACATTCCAATTAAATACATTGTTCCACCAATTGCTCTCATCCAATACATTGGCATAATTTGAGTAACTGTTTCAAGGAAATTTCCATAAGTTAATGTTCCATCAGGATTGAATTGTTTCCACATTGAAGCTTGAAGAAATCCTGCAACATACATTGGAAGAGCATAAAGTATAATTCCTAAAGTTCCAATCCAAAAGTGAAAATTGGCTAGTTTGGTTGAATATAGTTTTCCTTTTGTCATTCTTGGAATTAACCAATAAATGATACCAAAAGCCATAAATCCATTCCAGGCTAAAGCACCAACGTGAACGTGAGCGACAATCCAATCGGTGAAGTGAGCAATAGCGTTAACATTTTTTAGTGATAGCATTGGTCCTTCAAAAGTTGCCATACCATAACCAGTAATGGCTACTACGAAAAATTTCAAAACGGGTTCAGTTCTAACTTTATCCCATGCACCTCTAAGTGTCAAAAGTCCGTTAATCATTCCACCCCAAGATGGAGCAATTAGCATAATTGAAAATACAACTCCTAGATTTTGAGCCCAATTTGGCAATGCAGAATATAATAAATGATGTGGTCCAGCCCATATGTAGATGAAAATTAACGACCAAAAATGGACAATCGATAATCGGTAAGAATAAACCGGACGATTAGCAGCTTTCGGTAGATAGTAATACATTAATCCTAAAAAAGGAGTTGTTAAGAAAAAAGCAACAGCATTATGACCATACCACCATTGTACTAATGCATCTTGAACACCTGCATATACAGAGTAGCTTTTCATGGCAGAAACAGGTAATTCTAAACTGTTGAAAATATGTAAAACGGCAACGGTTACAAAAGTTGCGAGATAAAACCAAATTGCTACGTACAAGTGTCGTTCTCTTCTTTTGAGAATTGTACCAATCATATTGATGCCAAAAACTACCCAAATTAGCGCAATAGCTATGTCGATTGGCCATTCTAATTCAGCATATTCTTTTGAAGAAGTGTAGCCTAATGGTAAAGAAATGGCTGCAGCGACAATAATTAATTGCCAACCCCAGAAATTGATATTACTCAATAAGTCGCTAAACATTCTAGCTTTTAGCAATCGTTGTAGAGAATAATAAATTCCCGCGAACATTGCATTTCCAACAAAGGCAAAAATAACCGCATTGGTATGTAAAGGTCTTAATCTCCCAAAACTCAACCAAGAAATTCCTTCGGTTAGGTTTGGAAAGAGAAACAAAAAGGCTAGTAAAAGCCCAACAAGCATTCCTACTACACCAAAAACGATTGTAGCATAAATGAACTTCTTTACAATTTTGTTGTCATAATAAAATTGTTGCATTTCCATAATTAAATTTGTTTTTCTTTAGTTATTCGTTTTGATTTTGGTTTTACTTTTTTCAGTTCATCGTCAAAAAGCATTCTGACTGATGGTGTATAATCGTCATCATACTGTCCGTTTTTAACTGCCCATATGAAGGCAACAAAAAAACAAACGGCAACGATGATGCTAATAGAGATTAATAAATAAATGACACTCATACCTTAATTTGTGTTAACAAAGTTACTATTGCGAATCCTCAATAAACATGATATTTATCATACCTTACTCTTCAATTTTATTTTAAATTTTTGCTGTAAAAATTGCTCATTATCGTTACGAAACTTACAATTGTTATTGTGCTCAACGGCATGATTATAGCGGCAACTAATGGAAGAAGATTACCAGTTAAAGCATAGGTTAAACCAATAATGTTGTAGAGAATTGATAGTCCAAAACTCATTTTTATCGTTGTGATTGCCTTTTTTGATAGTTTTAAAAAATAGTTCAGTTTTTGAAATTGGCTTGCATCTAAAATGGCATCACAAGCGGGAGAAAAGACATTTACATTTTCAGAAATAGAAATCCCAATATTACTTTGTGCTAATGCTCCAGCATCATTTAATCCGTCGCCAACCATCATTACATTTTCGCCTTTTTCTTGAAGTTTTTTTATGAACTCTAATTTTTGCTCTGGCTTTTGATTAAAAACCAATTCAGTATTTTTAGGTAATAATTTCTCCAAAATAGGTCGTTCACCTTCATTATCGCCTGATAAAACTTTTATTTGATAATTGGAACTTAAGTGATTAAATAATTCTGACAATCCTTTTCGATATTCATTGTTGAAAATGAATTTCCCATAATATTCCTCGTCGATTTTTATATGAACCGTTGTTTGCTGTATTGAAGTTTCTTCCGTCTTTTTAACAAAATTTGAAGAGCCAACTTGAATTTTATGATTATCAATGTTTGCTTCAATTCCTTTTCCTGTGATTTCATTAAAATGGGAAATTTTCATTTTTTTAGCATCGGGAAGAAAATCATATAACATTCTGCTTAATGGATGATTGGATGCTTGTAGACTATTTTTTAAAATGCCTAATTGTATTGTCGAAAGTGACTTTCCTTCATAGGTAATATTTGATTTTTTATTGGTAGTTATTGTTCCCGTTTTATCAAAAACTATTGTCGTTACTTTTGCTAATTGCTCAATAACTAGCGCGTTTTTTAGATAAAATTTCTTTTTTCCTAAAATTCTTAAAACGTTACCAAAAGTGAATGGAGCAGTCAATGCCAATGCACATGGACAAGCAACAATTAAAACTGCAGTAAAGACATTGAATGCAGTATTTAAATCAATAAATATCCAATAGCCAAAACCTAAAAACGAAATGATTAATAGAATAGGAGTGAAGTAGCGACTAACTTTATCTGTTATCGTTTTGTGTTTTTGTTCAACTTTTTTTTGAAAAACATCGTTGCTCCAAAGTTGGGTTAAATAGCTTTGTGAAACAGTATGTAAAACATCCATTTCTATGGCTTTTCCAATTTGTTTTCCACCAGCAAAAACTTTGTCTCCCGATTTTTTTGTGATTGGAATAGCTTCACCGGTAACAAAACTGTAATCTATAGCTGCTTTTTCAGTAATTAAAATTCCGTCAACAGGAATGAGTTCCTGATTGCGAATCAATAATCTGTCACCTTTTTGAATATCATAAATTGGAATACTTTCCTCTACTGTGTCTTTAATTCTTGTAATTGCAATTGGGAAATACGATTTAAAATCTCTTTCAAAGCTTAGGAAACTGTATGTTTTTATTTGAAACATTTTGCCTAAAAGCATGAAGAAAATCAATCCAGTTAGACTATCAAAAAATCCTGAACCATAATCCATCACAATATCAAAAGTACTTCGTATAAAAAATATTATGATTCCTAAAGCAATTGGAATATCAATATTCAACATTCCAGATTTAATGCTTTTATAGGCAGAAACATAGTAGATATTTGCGGAATAAAAAAAACTTGGAAGCGATAAAGCAAAAATTAACCATCTAAAAAATCCTTTGTAATGTTCCAGCCAATATTCTCCGACTTCAAAATATTCAGGAAAGGACAATAACATTATGTTTCCAAAAGAAAAGAAAGCCACACCAAGTCGATAGGTTAAACTTCTATCATGGTTAATTTTGCCACTTTCATAATTCTCTAAACTGATGTATGGTTCATATCCAATGGAACTTAATAAATTAACAATTGCTTTTAAATTGGTTTTTGTTGGATTGAAAGTAACTCGTACTGTTTTTTCAGGAAAATTAACCTGAGAGGAAATTATTCCTTCTTGAAGACGTTGTAGATTTTCCAAAATCCAAATGCACGAACTGCAATGAATATGAGGAATATTAAGTGAAACAATAGCGGTTGTGTCTTCTTTAAATTCAAGGAGTTTTGAAACAATGCTTTCATTTTCTAAAAAATCATATTTTCCTTTTATATCTTGTGGTGTTGCTCCAGGTGAGTTTTCGAAATCATAGTAACAAGTCATATCATTGAGAGCAAAAATCTCGTAGACAGTTTTACAACCACTACAGCAGAATTTTTTCTCGTCAAAAATAATTTCGTCTTCTTTTACAATATCTAAACCACAATGGAAACAATTTGGTGTGTCCATAACTTTACTCATTTTACCTGGAGCAAAGGTTGGTTAAAGCTTTTACAAGAAATATGATTTTTATCATATAAAAGTGTAATTTTGCTCGAACGAAATCTTTTGTTATGAGTAAATGCGAACAATGTATTGTTAGACAGTTTAGTTCTTTAAAGGCTTTAGGTAAGGAAGAGCTTTTAAAGATGGCGAATTGTAAAACATCGTATACCATAAAAAAAGGTGAACCTATTTTTGAAGAAGGAGAAACATTAAAAGGTGTTTTTTGTATAAAAGATGGTGTTGGAAAATTATCAAAACTAAGTTCAAATGGTAAAGACCAAATTGTAAAATTGGTAAAATCTGGTGAGTTACTTGGTCAACGTTCCATGATTAGTGAAGAGTCTGCCAATTTGAGTGCTATTGCTCTGAATGATATGGAAGTTTGCTTCATTCCTAGAAAAGAAATACTTGGATTTTTTGACAAAAACAATGAGTTTTCTATGAATGTAATGAAAACCATTTGTGGCGATTTAAAAGAAGCTGACGATCATATGGTTTCGATGGCACAAAAATCAGTAAAGTCACGATTGGCAGAAACATTGATTTATCTCGAAGATACTTTTGGAAAAAACGATGATGGTTCGTTATATCTTCAACTTTCTAGAGAAGAAATAGCTGGTTTGATCGGTACGGCAACTGAGAGTTGTATTCGATTATTATCGGATTATAAAAAAGAAGGTCTTATAGAGTTAGTTGGAAAAAAAATTATAATTCTGAAAAGAAATGAATTGATTAAATTATCAAATTAAAAAAAAAGGCTCAACCAGTAAGTTGAGCCTTTTTTTATCCTAAGAATTTTTTATAAATCTCTATTAATCCAGAATACCATTCTATTTTTTCATAATAAAAATCGATAGCAATTAAATTGTTCTTTTTTCTAATTACACAATTTCCAGTGACACTTGCTTCATTTCCAGAAATAGTATATTTTTTATTAGTTTCTAATTTGTTCTCAGCATACAATGAATATACTTTTCTTGCTATTTCTTCTCTAATGGTCATTTTTGCATTGAAAGTACTAATAATAACAACATCCTTTGAAGACTTAGCTATTAATTCCATTCCGTTTTGACCAAAACTATAAGTTTCAATCTTTTTTTTCTCTTGAGCAAAAGCGATTTGAGTTAGCAATAGTATGCTAAGAATTAATTTCTTCATTAGTAGGAGTTTGATTTTTGACATTGCAATAATATAAAATAATGTTCAACTTTATTTAATAATGAAACAATTAATTTATCAAAAACCCTACTTTTTTTCTTAAAAGGTGTTTTTAATCGATATTTTTTTATGATTAAACGTTATAAAATCAAGCTTTGCATTATTTGGTAAGAATTATTTTTAAAAATCATAAAAAATAAAATCCGCTATAATTACTTACAGCGGATTTACCTTGAACCAATAATTTCTCTTTCTATTAATAATAAGTATAGCGTCTTACTTTTGCTATATATTTTGCCAAGCGAATGACTTGATGACTATAACCATATTCGTTGTCATACCAAACATACATTACGATGCTTTTTCCATCGGGAGAAACAATCGTAGCATTACTATCATAAATTGATGGTTGTGCCGTTCCAACAATATCGGATGAAACCAATTCGTTGTTTAGTGAATACCTGATTTGCTCTACAAGATTGCCTTCTAAAGCATATTTTTTCATAATTGTATTTACTTCTTCTAAAGAAGTTTCTTGTCCAACTTCTAAATTCAAAACTACTAATGAACCGTTAGGAACTGGAACACGAATAGCATTTGAAGTTAATTTTCCTGCCAAACTCGGCAATGCTTTTGCGACAGCACTTCCAGCGCCAGTTTCGGTTATAACCATATTTAATGCAGCTGAACGACCACGACGGTATTTTTTGTGCATATTGTCAACCAAATTTTGGTCGTTAGTATAAGCATGAATGGTTTCGATATGACCTTTAACTACGCCAAGCGTTTCTTCAATTACTGCAAGAACTGGAGTAATTGCATTGGTTGTACAAGAAGCGGCAGAAAATATAGAAACGTCATCTGGATTAAAATCATCGTGATTTACACCATAAACAATATTTGGAACGCCTTTTCCTGGCGCAGTCAATAAAACTTTATCAACACCTTTTGAAACCAAATGACGTTTAAGCGCTTCTTCAGTAGTGAAAACACCAGTGTTGTCGATAACCAACGCATCTTCAATTCCATATTGTGTATAATCAATTTCTTCTGGAGCATTAGCTGTGATGATATGAACAGTTGTACCATTGATAATCAAAGCGCTATTTTCAACATCTGCAGAAACCGAACCTTGAAAATCACCATGAACAGAATCGTAGCGTAATAATGAAGCTCTTTTTTCTAAAAGTACGGCATCGTTTTTATCTCTTGTTACAATAGCTCTAAGACGAAGTTGTTGACCTTTCCCAATTTTGCTCATCATTTCACGAGCTAATAATCGACCAATTCTTCCAAAACCATACAATACAACATCTTTTGGTTTTAGGTTATTGAAGTCTTTTGCGTTTCTTAATTTATCGATAACAAAAGCTTTGCTATCGTTGTATTTATTGTCTTCTAGATGGTATTCGTAAGTTAATTTTCCAATATCAATTCGTGATGGTGGTAAATCTAAATTTTGAATCGCTCTTGCAATTTCAACTGAATCGAAAATATTGATAGGTTTGTTTACAAATTCGCCAGCATATTCATGAAAGTTAATAATATCGCTAACGTTTCTATCAATTAATTGATTTCTAAAAAGAACTAATTCAATGGATTTGTCATACCATAAATCGCTGATGATTTTAATTAGTTCAACGCCAGCCTTTCTTCGGTCTGCTTGAAAGGATAATTCTTTTTCGTATGAATTGTGATTACTCATAAAAAGATAAGTTTTAGTTGTGTGAATTAAATTTTGGCGCAAAAATAGTATAATCAAGTTACTAACGAAAACGATTTCGTAAAAATTTTTAAATAAAAAAAACCAACCCACGAATGGATTGTTTTTTCCAACCTTTTATACTAACTTTTATTGAATTATAATTTGCATCACTTGACCTAATCGATTAATCATTTGAATGTTGACGCTTTTATCTTCGCCTTTTCTGTTTAAGAAAGCGGAAACTGTTTCAACATCAGTTGCTTTTTGATTGTCAACTTTTAGAATAATATTTCCTTTTAACTGGTCATAATACGGTTTCAAAGCATCACTAGTTACATCTTTGATTTTAACACCATAGTCAATTCGGTATTTCTTTTTGTCAGAAGCTTCAATATCTTCCAATTCTAAACCTTTAAACTCGGTATTAATCAATTCTTTTTTGACTAAAGTAACTGGAACAACTTTTATTTTTCCATCGCGAACAAACGTAACTTGTACTTTATCATCTGGTCGTTTTGAATTAATGTAACCTGAAAGCTCAGCATAAGAACTCACTTTTTGGTTATCTAATTTTTTGATAATGTCACCCGTTTTTAAACCTGCTTTTTCAGCTCCTGAATTTTTAGTCACTTTTTCAACATAAAATCCTTCGGTATCGTCGATGCCAATTTCTTGTGAAACTTTACTGTTCAATTCGCCACCTTCAACTCCTAGAATTCCTCGTTGAACGTTTCCGAATTCCATTAAATCCTCAATAATTTTTCTAGTGATATTTGATGGAACAGCAAATGAATAACCAGCATAACTTCCTGTTGGTGAAGAAATCATGGTGTTAATTCCAATCAACTCACCACGAGTGTTGACCAATGCACCACCCGAATTTCCTGGATTCACAGCAGCGTCGGTTTGAATAAACGATTGAATTCCGCGTGTGTCAAGATTTCTGGCTTTCGCCGAAACAATTCCGGCAGTTACAGTTGAATTCAAGTTATAAGGATTTCCAACCGCCAAAACCCATTCGCCAACTTTTACCGCATCAGAATCGGCAAAAGCAGAATAAGGCAATTTTTCGTCGGCATCAATTTTTAACAGCGCAATATCCATTTTTGAATCAGTTCCAATGAGTTTTGCTTTGTATGATTTGTTGTTATTTAAAGTTACTTCCAGTTCGGTTGCGTCTTTAATCACGTGATTATTAGTTACGATATATCCATCTTCCGAAATGATTACTCCTGAACCAGTTCCAACTTGTTCTTGTTGTTGTCCGCCGCGAGTACCATAAAAATATTCTAAAATCGGATTGTAAACGGTTCTAACAGAAACATTTTTTACGTGAACTACTGAATGTACAGCATTTTCTGCTGCTGAGGTAAAATCGACAGTTTCTCCGTTCAAACCAACAGTTCGTCCAAATGAATTTGAGGAAGTTGTAACAATTGAATTTCGATTGTCTTTTTCAATAAATAATTTGTACGCACCAAGTGTGGTCGCGCCACTTAATAAAGAAACTAAAAATAAACTTGATAACTGTTTCATTGTCTATAACATTTAAATTATTTGAAGTAAAATTATAATTTTAACAATTTCGACAAATATCTTTTAACGCTCGTTTAACAGAGTTTAACTTCTCTTTAATATTTATATCTTTGTGGGTATGAAAGTCAAATTTTATAAATATCAGGGAACTGGAAACGATTTTGTTATGATTGATAATCGTCAAAATATTTTTCCCAAAAATGATACCAAACTCATAGAAAAACTTTGCGATAGACGTTTTGGCATTGGTGCTGACGGATTGATTTTATTAGAAAATGACAATTCGACAGATTTTAAAATGGTTTATTACAATTCTGATGGAAACGAAAGCTCAATGTGTGGCAATGGTGGACGATGTTTGGTTGCTTTTGCCAAAAAAATGAACGTGATTAACAACGAAACTACTTTTATAGCAACGGATGGTTTGCATCACGCTACCATTTCTGAAAACGGAATTGTTTCGCTACAAATGAAAGATGTTGACCAAGTAAATATTCACACAGATTATGTTTTTTTAAATACAGGTTCGCCTCATCATGTAACTTTGATTGACGATTTAGAACATTTTGATGTGGCAACTAATGGAGCCAAAATTCGTTATAGCGATTTGTATGGAAAAGCGGGTAGTAATGTTAATTTTGTAAAACAAATGGATGTACAAGATTCAAAGCAGTCTAATCATTTTGCAGTTCGAACCTATGAACGTGGAGTTGAAGATGAAACTTTGTCATGCGGAACTGGCGTAGCAGCTGTTGCTATTGCTATGAATGCAATAGGAAAAACAATAGCAAACAAAATCGAATTGGATGTTCAAGGCGGAAAACTTGAAGTTTCATTTGAAAAAAACAATGGAGTATACACAAATGTGCATTTAATTGGTCCAGCGACTTTTGTTTTTGAAGGCGAAATAGAGTTATAATTACGAATTAGAAATTACGAATTATGAAATCTGAAAATATAATCCAAACAAAGAGTTATGGTTTTGCTTTAAGAATAATAAAAGTATATAAATATTTAAGTCAAGAGAAAAAAGAATTTATCTTGTCAAAACAATTATTACGAAGTGGAACTTCTATTGGAGCTAATATTGAGGAATCAATTGGCGGACAATCGAAAGCAGATTTTTTTGCTAAACTGACAATTGCTTATAAAGAAACCAGAGAATCAAAATATTGGATTAGACTTTTACGAGATTCAGAATATCTTACAGTTGATCAAGCAGAAGATTTATTAAAAGATGTAGAAGAACTTTTGAAAATTATTGGTTCTATTCAAAAGACAGTTCGTAATTCGTAATTTAAAATTCGTAATTCCCATGACACTTAAAGGACAAACTATTTTTTTACGTGCGCTCGAACCCGAAGATTTGGAGTTTGTATATGCTATTGAAAACGATGAAACTATTTGGGAAGTTAGCAATACGCAAACGCCATATAGCAAATTCCTTATTCGTCAATACCTAGAAAATGCGCACCAAGATATTTATGAAGCGAAACAACTTCGTCTAGCCATTTGTAAAAATCAAACTTCGGAAGCTATTGGTTTGATTGATTTATTTGATTTTGATGCCAAAAATAAACGTGCTGGCGTTGGAATTATTATTCAAAATGAAGCCAATCGAAATTCAGGTTTTGGTAAAGAAGCACTTTCATTAGTGATAGCGTATTCGTTCAAACAATTGCAATTACATCAATTATATGCCAATATTCAAGCAGAAAATACAGCCAGTATTTCACTTTTTACTACATTTGGGTTTCAAAAAATAGGAACAAAAAAAGATTGGAATTTGCACAATGGGAAATTCTCTGACGAAGCATTATTTCAATTAATCAATCAAAAATAAATCAACAATAATGCAAAAATCAAAAATCATCAAAGTCATAATCGGACTTTTTTTAGTAGCCGTTTTGGCTGTTTTTTTTCTTTTTTTTACTAACAATACACAACTAGAAAAAGAAGAGTTTTTTGTTGAAATTCCAACAGGTTCAAACTATGACGATGCCAAAAAATTACTTTCGCCTTATGTAAAAAGCATGAGTAGTTTTGAAATCATGGCAAAACTTCGTTCCTATCCAGACAATGTAAAACCAGGACGATTTTTATTGAAAAAAGGCATGAATACCTTTCAGATAGTTGGCGCAATGCGAAGAAATGTTCCAGTAGATTTAGCTTTCAACAACCAAGAACGATTGGAAAATCTTTGCGAACGATTAAGTTCTCAAATTGAACCTGATACTACAAAATTATTGGCAGCGTTTAGAGATACAACTTTTTTACAAAAAAATGGCTTTTCAAACGAAACTGTTTTTTCCATGTTTTTACCTAACACGTATCAAGTGTATTGGAACATTTCGGCAGAAAAATTCAGAGATAAAATGCTCGAAGAATACAATAAATTTTGGAATAAAGAACGAATTACTAAAGCCACAGCGCTTAATTTAACTCCAGTTCAAGTCACAACTTTAGCTTCGATTGTGCAAAAGGAATCTGCCAAAAAGAGTGAACGACCAACCGTTGCAGGTGTTTATTTGAATAGATTAGCAAAAGAAATGCCTTTGCAAGCTGATCCAACGGTAATTTATGCTTTAAAATTAAGAGACAACGATTTTGACCAAGTAATTAAACGCGTTTTGTATAATGACTTATTTATTGCTTCGCCTTACAATACGTATCAAAATACAGGTTTACCTCCAGGACCAATTGCAATGCCAGATGTGGATGCTATCGATGCGGTTTTAAATGCCGAAAAACACGATTATATCTATTTTTGTGCTAGTGTGGAAAAATTTGGATATCACGTTTTTGCCGCTTCGTATGAAGATCATCAAGTAAATGCAAAAAAATATGCCGATTGGCTGAACGCTCAAGGAACGAAACGATAGTTTTGAAAATTAGAAACATTTTATTTTTTCTTTTTTTTATTGGTTTTTGCTTCAAAGCGAAAGCCCAAAATAACTTCGACAATTTTTTCAAACCATCCGATAGTTTAAATAAACAACGATTAAATACCGTCATCGTTTCTGAAGCGATAGTTGGCTCGGCGACTTTGATTGCATTAAATCAAGCTTGGTATGCTGATTATCCGCGTTCTGATTTTCATTTTATTAACGACAATGCCGAATGGTTGCAAATGGACAAAGCTGGACACGTTTTTTCAGCGTATCATTTGGGAAGTTTTGGTTCAAACGCTTTGAAATGGTCTGGTGCAGACAAAAAATCCCAATTGCTTTATGGTTCAACATTGGGATTAACGTTTTTAACTGCGGTTGAGGTTTTTGATGGATTTTCGGCAAATTGGGGTGCATCGCTTGGTGATGTTGCTGCCAATGTTTCGGGAACGGCATTATTTGTTTCACAAGAAATGCTTTGGGAAGAACAACGAATTGTACCGAAGTTTTCCTTTCACACAACGCCTTATGCATCCGCAAGACCAAATGTTTTAGGAAGTTCATTGCCGGAACAAATTCTAAAAGACTATAATGGTCAAACGTATTGGTTGTCAGCAAATATTCATTCGTTTTTTAAATCATCAAAAACAATTCCTAAATGGTTAAACGTTGCTGTTGGTTATGGTGCTGAAGGTATGATTACAGGAAAAGACGAGTTTGTCAATACCGTTTTTCTTCCTACCGATGAAAGATACCGTCAATTTTACTTGAGTTTGGATATCGATTTGACCAAAATTGAAACAAAATCGCATTTTGTTAAGACAATTTTAACAGTTTTTAACACCATCAAAATCCCTGCTCCAACGTTTGAAATCAACGGTTTAGGCGGAACTAAATTTCACTTCTTGTATTTTTAAGTATCTGATATTCAGATTTGTATTTTTTAGTTGTATCTTTGCACCAGAAATTTCATGTCGGTGACAGCGCTTGAGAAATAACATTTGATGATAAAAAAGAGTATTTATTACACTTCAATCCTACTTATAATTGCTATAGTTAGCTCAGGTTTTAAACCTTACAATTCTCAAATCTCAGAATGGCTTCGTATGGAAGATAGCGCATCGTTACGCTACATTTTCCCTTCACAAAAGAATGATGATTATGTCAATCTAAATGTTCCTTTTGTGGGTAAGTTTTTTATTGGCTTTAAAGAAGCGCTTGCTTTTAAGGAGTCGCAAGGAAAATACAATAAAGTAAACACTTTAGGTTATCTAGGAAAATACCAATTTGGGCTAGAAACACTCAAAACCATCGGAGTTGAAGATAGTTTGCATTTTATGAGTAATCCTAGATTACAAGAAAAAGCATTTGTTACTTTACTTTCCAAGAATAAATATGAATTAGCGGATTATATCTCAAAATTCAACGGAAAAGTAGTTGATGGTGTTAAAATCACTGAATCCGGAATTCTTGCTGCTGCTCATCTTGGCGGTGTAGGTTCTGTGAAAAAGTTTTTGAATTCCAATGGCGAACGAGCCAAAAAAGATGCTTACGGAACTTCCGTTAGAACGTATCTAAGAGATTTTGGCGGTTATGAAACCAAAGGAATTGAAGCGGTTAAAAACGCAAAAGTGAAATAATCACATTTTATGAATTATAAAAATAGTAGGTCGGTTGTGTAAATCGACCTTTATTTTTTTCCAATCAGCCACTCGAAAGGTTTTGATGTATTCTGTTGGTAAAGTGATGTCTGTAGCAATGCACAAATGGGTGTTGGGTTGCAAGATTTGCACTAAATCTTCTAACAATTTGTTGTTTCTATATGGCGTTTCAATAAAAATTTGCGATTGATTTTTGGAATTTGATAGATTTTCAAAACTTTTTAATGCCGATTTTTTTTCGCCTTTATCAATAGGTAAATAACCATTGAAGGCAAAACTTTGTCCATTCATTCCGCTTGCCATCATTGCCAATAGGATAGAAGATGGACCAACTAGAGGAATAACTTGAATGCCATTTTCATGCGCCAATTTTACAATTACTGCACCAGGATCAGCTACGCCTGGACAACCAGCTTCGCTCATCAAACCAATATTTTGCCCATTTGAACAAGGAGTTATCATCGATTTTAACTCGGAAGATTCAGTTCTTTTGTTGAGTAATGAAATTCGTAAACTGGATTGTATTTTTTCGGGATGAACTGATTTTATAAATTTTCTTGCTGTTTTTTCATTCTCAACAATATAATCATCTATAAAATCAATTGCTCTTTTGACGGTATGAGGTAAAACGTCTTCAGGATTCATTTCTCCTAAAGTTGTTGGAATTAAATACAGCTTTCCTTTTATTATTGTGGAATTCATAAGTGCTTATCTTTTAATTTTTTAGCAAGAATGTCACACGTTTCGTCGAGCATATTGTAAACCATATCAAATCCGTTTTGCAAACCATAATAAGGATCGGGAACATCTACATTTTCTTTTGGAAATAATTGATTTAAAATTAAATCCACTTTATTTTTTTGTTCTTCTGTTTTGGCTAATTTAATTACATCTTTATAATTATCATTGTCCATAACGAAGATATAATCAAACTCTTCAAAATCGTTAGTCGAAAATTGTCTAGCTTTTTGGTTTGAAATATCCAAACCATTTTTATAAGCTGTGTCAATGGAACGCTTGTCTGGTTGTTTCCCAACATGATAATTTCCTGTTCCAGCAGAGTCTACAAAAAAAGTATCGGAAGGAAGCTTAGAAGATAAAAGTCCTTCTGCCAAAGGCGAACGACAAATGTTTCCTAAACATACCATTAGAATTTTTACTGACATAATCTGAATAAAAAAAGCGAGTAAAACTCGCTATTATAAGGATAGTTTTTTATGTATGTCTTCTACAAATTTTTTGAATTGTTTGTCTGTAGAAACTAAATTATCAACTGTTTTGCAGGCGTGAAGCACTGTTGCATGATCTCTATCTCCAATTTGTGAACCAATATTTGCCAAGGATGCTTTAGTAAATTTCTTCGCAAAAAACATTGCTAACTGTCTGGCTTGAACCACATGACGTTTTCTTGTTTTTGATTGTAAAGTATCAATGTCAAGTTGGAAATAATCGGAAACCACTTTTTGAATGTAGTCGATTGAGATTTCTCTTTTTACGTTTTTAACGAATTTCTCAACAACGTTTTTAGCTAAATCTAGTGTTACTTCTTTTTTATTAAAAGAAGACTGCGCAATTAAAGAAATTATCGCACCTTCCAGTTCACGAACGTTTGATTTGATATTTCTTGCTACATACTCAATTATTTCATCAGGCATTTCAACGCCATCACGATACAAGATGTTTTTCAAAATTGAAATTCTTGTTTCATAATCGGGTTGGTGTAATTCAGCAGATAAACCCCATTTAAAACGCGACAATAAACGTTGTTCAATGTCTTGCATGTCAACTGGTGCTTTGTCTGAAGTAAGAATTACTTGTTTGCCATTTTGATGTAAGTAATTGAAAATGTGGAAAAATACATCTTGAGTTCCTGATTTTCCTGAAAGGAATTGGACATCATCAATGATTAAAACGTCAATTAATTGATAGAAATGAATGAAATCGTTTCGGTTATTTTTCTTCACCGAATCGATGTATTGTTGTGTAAATACTTCGGCAGAAATGTATAAAACGGTTTTTTCTGGATATTTGTCTTTGATTTCCACACCAATAGCATGCGCTAGATGGGTTTTTCCTAAACCAACACCACCAAAAATTAAAAGTGGATTGAATGAAGTTCCACCAGGTTTATTGGCAACTGCCATACCAGCAGAACGTGCTAAACGGTTAGAATCTCCTTCAAGGAAATTATCAAAACTATAGTTTGGATTTAGTTGCGATTCAATTTTTAAATTTCTAATTCCTGGAATTACAAAAGGATTTTTAAGTTCAGGATTTAGATTTTTATATGGTGCATCAACATCTTGTGATTTGATCGGACTTCTGTGTGCGCTTGGTAATTGTTCTGTAAAAGGTTGTTTGTTGCCATAAGTGTTCTCCATTTTGATTTTATAGAGTAACTTTGCATTTTTACCAAGTTCTTTAGTTAACGCAACTTTTAATAATTTCACATAGTGTTCTTCTAGCCATTCATAGAAAAATTTGCTAGGCACTTGAATGTATAGAGCATTATCAGTAAGTTCGACTGATTTAATCGGTTCAAACCAAGTTTTGTAAGCTTGCTCTTGAATATTGTCTTTAATAAATTCTAGACAGTTTTCCCATACCGATTGCGCAGTTTTGTTCATATTGCTCTTATAATTATTGTATTTATTGTTAGGTTTTATTCTCTCGAAAAGGATGAAATTCTTATCGTTTTTTTGGGATAACAAATATGTGAATAAAATTTATTAAAAAAAAAGAAAATCGTATTGATTTTTTAAAAATATTGTCGTAAAGAACATTAATTGAATGTAAAACACTGTAAATAAAGTAGGATGTTAGAATCAAAAGTTGATGTAAGAGTTCGATACTCAGAAACGGATCAAATGGGAGTCGTTTATCATGGAAATTATGTGCCTTATTTTGAGATTGGTAGGGTTGAATGGCTTAGAAACAAAGGGATTTCATATAAAGAGCTAGAAGAAAGTGGCATTGCATTGCCCATAGTTTCTATGCATTTAAATTACAAAAAACCAGCACGTTATGATGACTTACTTACAGTCATAACTAAATTCAAATCGCAGAGTTCTGTAAAGGTGGAATTTGATTGCGAAATTCGTAGTGAAAATGATGAGTTATTAACAACTGCGCATTTTATACTTGTTTTTGTGGACATAAATTCAGGAAAACCTATTGCTCCGCCAAAGCATATTTTGGAAGTGATGAAGAGTTAATATTTTTTTATCTCAACCTCAAACAAATTAGCAAAAATGTCGAAAATCATTTCGGCATTTTTTTTTCGTGTTGCGATGACAATTTTACAACTTTCATTCATTTCTTGGGAGATAATTTCGAGATTTTTTAATTATTCTCATTATGTAATTTATCAATCAAGTTGAAAATTTCATTATCTAATTTAAAGTCAAATTTTCTAGCAAACAGTTTTGTTTCATCCTGAGATGTTAACTCTTCAAAATCTGAACTCACGAATGTGACTGGTAACATACAATCTTTTCTTTCCCAATTAACATAAGTTACCATAGACTTTGTTTTTATTGAAACATCACTTCTTTTTAAATGATTTATAACAGTTTGGAAGTATACCTCATCTGGTAAAATGGAATATTCAAAGTATTCTAATAATTCATTATTTTGTCTCGAAAATTCGTATATTTTTTTTGCTGTTACAGTTGATATTGACCACCATTGACCACCTGCCATTAGGGTTAAGTTTTTTGGAATTGCTCTTTTTTTTGTGAGATTTTTGAAAAATGCTTTATAGAAAGTGAAGTTTTTAAGATTTAGAAAAATTTTTACAATTATTTTTATACTATTCAAATCTAATATTTCTTTTGAAAAAAGTGGTGGTACTAAAATGTAGTTTCCTTTTTTATTTGAAAAATCATATTTATAGAATAAAACTCTTTTTTTCCATTCTTTTGGAAAAACTTCCTTTATTGGTGAAATGTCTATAAAATCAAATTCTTTGTTTGTACTAAAAAAATGATTTATGTACTCATTGTTTTTTAATGGATAATCTTGTCCACTCAATAAAATTAGATGACCGTCATTTTCAGAATTTTCCAAAATTTCTCCAATAGCATTAAGTGTTGCTTTTACTATACCGATTCCGCCCCAAGTTCCGATTTCACGTTTAGTAATGAATTTTACATTTGAATAAGTAGAAAATTTACTTATAAAAACTGAAATATCCGATGTTTTGTCAACATGTATAAAAAAAGAAGAATATTTATCATTCAATTTATTAACTAATCGTACAAGTTGGTCAGGATTATTATGAACAAGAATAATATAATTTTTATGCATTACTGTTAATCTTTAATTTCTATCCCAACCTCAAATAAATTACTAAAAATGTCGAAAATCATTTCGGCATTTTTTTTTCGGGTTGCGATGACAATTTTACAACTTTCATTCATTTCTTGGGAAACAATTTCTAGATTTTTTTCTTTGATGACTCGCATTACTTTATTCATGTTTTTATAATCGAATGAAATTTCAAATGATACATCAATCGTTTTTTCTATGATTTGAGATTCTTCCAAAGCCATTTGTGCTGCTGTTCGATAAGCCGAAATTAAT
Source organism: Flavobacterium dankookense (assembly GCF_004362665.1). Taxonomy (GTDB): domain Bacteria; phylum Bacteroidota; class Bacteroidia; order Flavobacteriales; family Flavobacteriaceae; genus Flavobacterium; species Flavobacterium dankookense. The sequence continues at coordinate 40,691 of NZ_SNXR01000002.1, forward strand.
CCGCCAACGCCCAGTTTTACACCACCAAAAAAACGAACAACCACTACCAAAACATTGGTTATACCAAATGACTGAATTTGTCCATAAATCGGCATTCCTGCTGAGTTGCTCGGTTCACCATCATCATTGGCTCGATATTGAATTTTGTCGGTTCCAAGTTGGAAAGCATAACAAAAATGAACTGCTCCATGATGTTGTTTTCTTAAACTATCTAAATGATTTTTGATTTCTTCCTCAGAAGTTACTGGAAAAGCATAACCATAAAACTTGCTGTTTTTTTCTTTAAAAAGAATCTCTTCCGAACGTTTTTCAATCGTTTTATAAGTATCATTCATTTTTTTGAGCTATCAATTTTTTTGATTGATAGAAATACTTATTTATAGTGGAAGATGTTTTTGTTCAAATAAATCAACTACATCTTCTTTGCCAACTTGCAAATTCCAAACGTATAATCCCAAGTTTTCCGCCATGTCTGTATTGATTTTTTTATCATCTACAAATAATGTTCTTTTTGGTGATAAATCATGTTTGTTCAAAATAGTTGTGAAAATTTCGGGTTGTGGTTTTCGCATTCCCATTTCATAAGAATAATACACTTTTTCAAAACAGCGATAAAAATCAGAATAGAAAGACATGCCAACCTTGTGTTCAAAACGACTAATGTGAATAGAATCCGTGTTTGTTAGTAAAAATAAACGATAACGGGAAGAAAGCATCTGTAAAAACTCCAATCGGTATAATGGAAAATCTCCAATAAGTGAATTCCATGCTTTTACAATTTCTTCCACACTTGCATTCGGGATAAATTTCTGGAAACTTTCGATAAACTGAAGTTCGGTTATCTTACCTTTTTCAAATAAATCATTTTGCGCCAATAATTCTTCATTTGGTCCATCAAGTCCAAGTTTTTTAAACTCTTCAATAGATTTCTCTTTTTCTAAATTGATGAAAACATCACCAAAATCAAAAATTATAGCGTTAATCATGATTGTAAAATAGTTTTAATTGGTCGTTTTGAATTTTGCTTTCCTGATAATTTCCATTTATTTCGGGCGATTTTACACCTTCTTTTAAACAGATTTGACTTTTAAAAACTCTTGCTTCGTCCCAAAGATTTGCTTTGATAAAAGTTTCCAAAGTCATTTTTCCTCCTTCAACAATAACCGATTGAATGTTGTTTTTATACAAAATAGAACAAATTTTTTCGGCAAGTTGATTCTCAAAGATAACATTTTCATATATACAATTTTCATCTGATGGCATATTTTCTTGTTCAGTTATGAAAATTGTTTTGGTTTTTTTGTCTTTAACGGAAAAAGAACTATCAATTTTTCCGATTCTATCAATAATAATTCGAATAGGGTTTTTTCTGTTCCAATCTCGAACATCGAGTTTTGGATTATCATCAAGAACGGTTTTGGTTCCAACCAAAATAGCTTGTTCTTCGCTACGCCATTTATGAACTAACTGTCTCGAAAATTCATTAGACAACCAAACAGGTTCTTTTTTTTCACGATGCAATGGTGCAATAAAACCATCGGCACTTTCTGCCCATTTTAATATAATATAAGGACGTTTTTTGTTGTGAAAAGTAAAAAAGCGTTTGTTCAATTCGTTGCATTCGTTTTCAAGAACACCAACAGTGACATTCGCTTCATTTTCTAGTAATCGTTTGATACCATTTCCAGCTACTTTTTCGTTAGGATCAATGGTTCCAATCACGACATTCGGAATTTTATGTTTGATAATTAAATCACAACACGGTGGCGTTTTTCCAAAATGACTACAAGGTTCAAGCGATACATAAATAGTAGATTTTGATAAAAGCGATTGGTCTTTTACTGAATTTATAGCGTGAACTTCCGCATGTGCTTCGCCTGATTTTTGGTGCCAACCTTCGCCGATAATCGTTCCGTTATGGACAATTACGCTACCAACCAACGGATTAGGATAAGTAGTTCCAAAACCGTTTTTTGCTAATTCAATACAGCGTTTTATGTAAATTTCATGTATCTTCACGTCACAAAAATAACACTTTACTTTTAGAATGTGTAGTATAATAATTCGACCAATACAACCTGACGACAATGCCCAAATTGCTGCAGTAATTAGACAAGTCTTTATCGATGACGATTTTCCAAAAACTGGAACTGCTTTTGCTGATGTTCAATTGGATTTCATGTTTGAAACGTATAATAAATCAAAAGCAATTTATTTTGTAGTTGAAACCGAAGGCAAAATTATTGGCGGCGCAGGAATTAGTCAGTTGGAAAATTCTAATGAAAATATATGCGAACTCCAAAAAATGTATTTTCTACAAGAAGCTCGAGGCAAAGGAATTGGCTTCAAATTGATTGAAAAATGTTTGAAAAAAGCAATTGAATTTGGCTATTCCAGTTGCTATCTCGAAACTTTACCTGAAATGAAAGCGGCTCAAAACTTGTATAACAAATTTGGTTTTGAATACCTTTGTTCGCCCTTGGGAAATACTGGTCATTCGACTTGTCCAGTTTGGATGTTGAAGGAATTGACAATTGATAATGAATAATTAATAATGCTACTTAAAAATTATAAAACCATTTTTCTTCAAGCGCTTTCTTCTTTATATGATGAAAAGGAAATTGAGAGTTTTTTTTTTCTCACCTTAGAAAAATTACATCAAAAAAAGCGAATTAACTTAGCGTTACAACCTGATTTAACAATGGATGAAGTGCAGTTAACTCAATGGGAAACTGTTTTAGCGGAATTAAAAACCTACAAACCGATACAATATATTTTAGGCGAAACAGAGTTTTACGGTTTGCCATTTTTAGTGAATGAAAACGTATTAATTCCTCGACCAGAAACGGAAGAATTGGTGGAATTGATTGTTAGTAATGAGATAAAAGGGAAAAGAGAAAAGAGAAAAGTAAAAATTCTAGATATTGGAACGGGTTCGGGTTGTATTCCTATTTCGTTGAAAAAGAATTTGCCTTCGGCGGAAGTTTTTGCTATTGATGTTTCTGTAAACGCTTTGGAAGTTGCTCAAAAAAATGCTGAAATTAATGGAGTAGAAGTAACTTTTGTAAAAGCAGATATTTTGCAAGTTGATGATTTAACAAAACTTATAACTTGCAACTCGCAACTCGCAACCTCACTTGATATTATCGTTTCCAATCCGCCGTATGTTCGGAATTTGGAAAAAGCAGAAATCAATCCAAATGTTCTAGAATATGAGCCGCATTTGGCTTTGTTTGTAGAAGATAACGATGCTTTACTTTTTTATCGAAAAATTACCGAATTAGCCAAAAAGCATTTAGCTGAAAACGGAAAATTGTATTTCGAAATCAATCAATATCTCGGCAAAGAAACGGTAGCTTTGGTTGAAAGTTATGGTTTTAAAAACGTTCAGTTACGTAAAGATATTTATGGAAACGACCGAATGATTTCGGCAGATTATTCATAACGTAATGCTTCAATCGGGTCTAATTTCGAAGCTTTAATGGCTGGATATGAACCAGAAACAACAGCTACAATAAAGGTTGTAATTACAGCAGCCATAATAGCTAACCAAGGAATTACAAAACTAAAATCAATAGCAATAGCAATTAAATATCCTGTTAGAATTCCTAAGATAATGCCAACTAATCCACCAAGTTGACCGATAATTAGTGTTTCTACAAAAAACTGAAAAGCAATAGTTCCACGTTTGGCACCAAGTGCTTTTCTAACGCCAATTTCGCGTGTTCTTTCGGTTACAGAAACTAACATTATATTCATTAAAGCGATGGATGAACCGAAAATTGTGATAATACCAATTATCCATGCAGAAATATTCAAAACACCAGTCATTTCCGCAATACGGTTGATTAAATCGTCGCTTCTTGATGTGCCAAAATTATTTTCTTCGACAGGATTTAACTTTCTAACTTTTCGCATTGTGATTAAAGCATTATCAATAGCTTCGTCTAGAATTTCTTTTTTTTGAACCATTGAACTAATGGTGTAATTAATGTTTGGTGCCGAAAACATGGAACGAGCTACTTGAATTGGAATTAACATTCGTAAATCTTGGCTGTTGCCAAAAGTGGAACCTTTTTCTTTTAAAACACCGATAACTCTGAATTTTGCACCTCGAACAGAAATGATTTTATCAATTGGATTAACATCTTTTAGCAAACCTTTTGTAGCAAAATCCGAACCAACAACACAGGAATAAGTGTTGTTTTGTATATCAAAATTATTGAAATTTCTACCGGTTGTTAACTCTAAACCTGAGTTGGGAACAAAATATTCATCAACGCCAATAACAGAAACTTCGGGATCTGTTTTTTCATTTTCAAACTTTACTTCAGCCTTTGAAGTTGCAGTAAACGACAAAGAGGTTTGAGTTAGCGGAAATTTATAATTTTCTTTAAAAGCTTTCGCTTCAGGATAGGAAATAATAGGGTTGATTTTTTCTATTTCATTGCCGCCACTTCTTCTCGAGGTGTAATCGTATTGATTAATGTTGAAAGTATTTGAACCCATTGAGGCAAAATTGCTCGAAAGTGTATTTTCTAAAGCGGAAACGACTGTTAAAATACCAACCAATGCCCAAATACCAAGGGCAATGATTAAAATAGTTAACACAGTTCTAAGTAGTTGCGTTCGGATGGAACTTCCTGCGATTTTTAAATTTTCTTTGAATAATCCTATCATGATGGTAATTTGACACTAAAATACATCATTTGTTACAAGTTTCTTCACATTGGTCTAGAAAATAGTTTTAAAAAATAAGATATTTGCAAAATAATTACGAATTAAAAATTACGAATTTGAAATAGTTAGTTATTTAAACGTAATCCTTAATTTTTAATCCTCAATTTTTAATTTAAAAAAATGGCACAAAAACCAAGTATTCCAAAAGGCACAAGAGATTTTTCACCCGTTGAGGTTTCCAAACGAAATTATATCGTTTCTATAATGCGAAATCATTTTGAGAATTTTGGTTATCAACCTATTGAAACACCAAGTTTTGAAAATTCCGAAACTTTGATGGGAAAATATGGTGAAGAAGGTGATCGTTTGATTTTTAAGATATTGAATAGTGGAGATTTTTTGGAAAAAGTTTCTGAAGAAGAATTAGTTGAAAAAAAATTAAAAAAGCTAACATCTAAAATCTCAGAAAAAGCACTTCGCTACGACTTAACTGTTCCTTTTGCGCGCTATGTTGTACAACATCAAAATGAAATTGAGTTTCCATTTAAACGCTATCAAATTCAACCCGTTTGGCGTGCTGATAGACCACAAAAAGGTCGTTTTAGAGAGTTTTATCAATGTGATGCTGATGTTGTTGGTTCCACATCGCTGTGGCAAGAAGTAGAGTTGGTCCAACTTTATGACAGTGTTTTTTCTGATTTAGGTTTGAATGGTGTTACGATTAAAATCAATAACAGAAAAATTTTAACTGGAATTGCCGAAGTTATTGGCGCTTCTGATAAATTAATTGATTTTACAGTTGCTTTAGATAAATTGGACAAAATAGGTGAGGAAGGCGTAAAAAAAGAAATGGTCGAAAAAGGAATCTTGGAAACGGCTATAGAAAAAGTGCAACCATTATTTAATTTCACTGGAAGTATCAACGAAAAATTAGAAAAATTATCGGAGTTGCTTTCGTCATCAGAAGAAGGGAAAAAAGGAATTGAAGAATTGCGATTTATTTGTGACAACGTTATTAAACTAGGATTGAAGAAAGCTATTTTGGATTTAGACGTTACATTGGCTCGTGGTTTGAATTATTATACTGGAGCTATTTTTGAAGTTGCTGCACCAGCAGGAGTTTCAATGGGTTCAATTGGTGGTGGCGGACGATATGATGATTTGACGGGCATTTTCGGGTTGAAGAACATGAGTGGCGTTGGAATTTCATTTGGATTGGATAGAATTTATTTAGTTTTGGAGGAGTTAGATTTATTTCCAGAAACGGTTACAAGTTCTACCAAAGTTTTGTTTTTGAATTTTGGCGAAAGCCAAGCTTTTGAAGCAATGAAAGCTATTACAACTTTGAGAAATAACAATATCAAAGCAGAAATGTATCCAGATGCAGCTAAAGATGAAAAGCAATTTAAACATGCACAAAGGCGAAATATTCCTTTTATTGTTAAAGGAATAAATAATAATTTGTTCACATTACGAAATATCATTTCAGGAGAACAAGTTGAAGTCACACTTGACGATTTGATAAAGAAGATACAATAAAAAAAACTCCACTAGCAATAGTGGAGTTTTTAGATTTGGGGTGTCAAAATTTATTTAAAAAACTACTTAATTAAAATTTTCTTACTGATACTACCATTTTCAGTATTTACTTTTACGATGTAAGCACCTGTACTGATAGTGTTTGTTGGTAATTCAATACTTGCTTGGTCAATGTTTTCAACATCCCAAGAAGTGATTTGTTGTCCTAACATATTGAATAGTATTACCGATTTTATTGTTGTTTCCATCAATTGATTTTTGATGTTGATAGTGCTGTTCGCTTGAGAATTGGTTACAGAAATACCTTTTTGTAAATCAACATCACCAACTGCAAGACTGCTTGTGTCAACAAAACGTAATGAGAATCTATTTTCATATGTTCCAGCTGGTAATGAAATTACAAATGGATTTTCTTTAATACTATTGTATGTATTTGTAACATTGTCATGGATGTAAATTTCAACATTTTCTTCAACGTTTTCTTTTTTGTCAATTCCAATTGTTGTATTTCCTGCAGCAGCAACTTTTACACCTAGAGGATAAATGTTGTTTATGTTAAAGTAACCATCACCAAGAATATTTAATTTGGCACTATTTTGCATGAAATACATATCGTTAGGTTTGTCATCTAAATGAGCAGCATCGTATCCTGGATCGATTTCACTAGTTGCTTTATCGTTCATAAATCCAATTAATACTTGTCTATAATAATTATTGCTTGATTTGAAACCTAATTTTATCTTCATGTATTGCTCATCTGCAAACGTATCTTCAGTATTATCAAAAAGAGGGTTTGCAGAGTTCATCATATTATTTTCTCTGAACAATGTATTAGATTGAACATTGCTTTCTTTTATAAAAAGACGTTGGTCATTTTGGAAAGTTAATGTTCCACCAGTTGTGTTACCAGCTACAAAGAAACCTTGTCCTACAGGGATAAATCTTCCAGGTTCTTTAGTGCTTGAACCTAAACCACTCACTATTGCAGGAGCAGAAGGTGCAGTACTTCCAGTAAGATTTCTTGTTGCATAACCACCTTGATACTGAATAGTATTATGAGAGGTATTTGTTGCATAATGTTCCCAGAAATATAATGTTCCTGTTATTGTTGATAAATTATCATTAATGAATTTGTCAGCGTCAATAGCAGATGGATATGGATTTCCTGCTAACATTAGGTTATTTGCTCCAACAGGTGTTGTTATAGTTCCGTTGTTTGGTTTTCCAACAAAAGTATAATTTTGATCAGGAGTACTTGCATTACTACCTTTTAGTGTGAAACCTTGTCCAGCTAATAAAGTGCCATTTTGACCAACTGATGACCAGTTGTAATAATTGTTTCCTACGTTTTGGAATTTGTAAATCCAATAGCTGCTCAAAGTGATTGGGCTTGTTGCAGAACTATTAGTGCCAGAAGTCCAATTTAAGTTTTGAATGCTATTTGGGTTTGTTCCATCTTTCATAACTCCAGCCACAGTATAACCATGATTGATTGTTGAATTGTTTATAGAACTAACAGGTGAAGACCAATAGTTATAGTTAAAACGATTAGATTGTCCTTGTTGGTCTCTTTCAATAGAACCCATACTTGTTACATCAAGCTCACTGTTTGTTGATTGTATTAATTGAGATTTTCCAACTAAGTCTATTTTTCCATCTAATTTTAAGTACCAATCATTTTGCAATTTATTATCATTAGTCATACTAACTGTTACACCATTGTCAACAAACATTCCCATATTAGTATGATTTGCTGTTTCTGTTATGTCATGTTGAACTCTTATTATTGAATAATCATAGTCAATAACGTCCATTCCACGTACATCGTTAGTTGTATCATTAACAGCTGTTGCCAATGTTCCAGTTGCTCTTGTTACGAAAGGCATCGGAGCTTGTTGATAGTTAATTACTTTATTATTGTAAATTTTCATACCTGAAGCAACATCAATTGCAGGAGTTGTTAAATCATCAACTATATCGTCTTTGTATGCATCCATTCTATAATATCTCAATAAATTTGCAAAAGGCAATGCTTCAATATCTCTAGGGACGATAGCACCTCTAACTTGAGAACTATTATTTTGAATTTCTTGATAAACCATTCTTTGAAGTTGAGTTGGAGATAGTGCAACATTAAATATTCTTACTTCATCAATTTTTCCTTTAAAGTATCTTATAGCCGATGATGGTTGTTTTCCAATAGTTAAAGGATTAGTGTCAGCATTTAAAGAACCACTTATGTTTGTAGTCGCTACTTCACTTCCGTTTAAATAAAGTTTTAAAGTACTGCCATTATAGATTGCTGCAACATGATACCATCTTGATGTACTTAGTGGAGTTGCATAAGTAAGTGTAGTTCCATTTAAAATAGCTTGAAGTTGTCTTCCACCACTAACTCTAATCAAGAAATTACCTTGCCCAACAACTACTCCAACAGCATTGTATCCTGGAGCCAAATCAATCCATGACATTAATGAAGCATTCGCTAATCCACTAAGAACACCTGTAGCTTCACCATAATCATTACGTCCATCAAATTCTAGAAACAATTTTCTGTCTAAATTTCTTGGTGAGCCTTTTATAGTATTATTGGTATCAAAAGCATCCATTATTCCATCTCTGTCATTATCACTTACACCATCTATTTTTCCATCATTGTTTGTGTCATAACTTGCGTATAGTGATGTAGTAATGTCAAAAGTTCCGTTGTTATCAGAGTCTAATTCTCTATAATTTGCTATTCCATCATTATCAGTGTCTTGGGTGTAATCTCTATTGATAGTTCCAAAAGCAGTTGAGTTATCGTATAAATCTAATAAACCATCTCTATCAGTGTCTAATAAATCTCCTGTTCCATCACCATTGATATCTCCATCACCATTCAATAGATTTGCTTCATCAACATCAAATAAAGTATCATTATCACTATCTAGGTCTAAATAATCAGGTCTGAAATCTCCATCTGTATTTATCATTACATATGTTCCTGCTGAAATCATACTATCAATGTAATCGTTCATTCCATTTCCATTAGCATCCATCCAAGTAGCAGGGCTTGACATGTCCATTGTTGATTTTTTGTTGCTATATGCTTTAAATCCAGCTTCTTCAATATCTGGAATTCCATCATTTTCGTCATCTACATCAGTTACATCAGTTACGCCATCACCGTCAGTATCAACACAATTTTGATTAATTACAATTTGAACATCATCAATAAAATTTCCAACAGAAGCACTTCCTGAACCAGTATAACCTGCTTGGAATGTCATTACAATTTGAGTTTGACCAACAGGAATTGTATATACTCCTGAATAAGTTCCCCATGCTGATGTTCCATCTACCATTGTTGCAATTGGTGTTGATGCAATTGCATTTGTTAAACTTGAACCAAATTTAACAAAAGCTTGATCTACACCACCACGACCTCTGTGTTTTATTGACCAGTTTATAGTTCCGCCAGCTCCGTTTAAACAAAATGTTTGATATAAAATACCAGGAATATTAGCATTTAGTTCAGCAAATTGATTTCCTGCTGCTGCTGGAACTCCATTAAAACCTGAACTCCATATTTCAATAAAATTTTCTGCACTTGTTTGCCATCCTGTAACACTAGATGTAGGTAGGATTGCAAAACTACCTGCAGCAATAGTTGGGTTTTCGAAACTTCCATTTTGAAATGGGTCACTTAAACAAGTACTACATTCAATAACATCAGTTATACCATCATTGTCATCATCAGTGTCGACATTATTTGTTATTCCATCACCATCAGTGTCAATATCACCAAAACCATTGATGAAAAAAACATAAGGATTTTCATTGGCATCATCATTGTTCACTGTAATGATAGCATTTCGTTGACCATTAGATGTAGTCGAAAATAAGACCGTAAATGATGTATTTCCTCCAGCTGGAATTGAAAGAACAGAAGGATTTGATGTTACTGTAAAATCAGCAGCATTTATTCCTGAAATTACAGGGTTTGAAATATTTAAAGGTGTTGTTCCTGAGTTTTGAATTACAAATGTTCTTGAAGAAGTTCCTGATGGTAACAAGATGTTACCAAATGCCGTACCATCTGTTGATGAAGGTGTTGTGTCGCCGTTTACAATTGTTTCTCCTAGTCCGGTAACATTTATTTCTACATTTGCACCATAACCTTGAATAGTAAAAGTGTATGGGTTTTCATTAAAATCATTGTTATTTATAGTAACTATTGCTGTTTTAGTTCCTGTTGTTGTTGGATTGAAAGTAATCGTAAATGTTCTAAAATCGCCACCTATTATTCCAGTTGAAGCTGGATTAGCTGTAACAGTAAAATCACTTGCATTTACTCCAGAAATTGTTGGATTTGATATTGTTAACCCAGTTGTTGCTGTGTTTAGAATTCTAAAAGTTCTGGCTACTGTCCCAACATTGATGTCAGTTTGTCCAAAGTCTGTCCAATCTGTTACGCTAGGAGTATTATCACCATTAACAATTGTCACACTATTTCCTTGTACATCTATCTCTCTATCTGTTCCTGTTCCTGAAATGGTATAATTAAAAGGGTTTTCATCACTGTCATTTGTGTTGAATGTTATAAACGCAACTCTAGTTCCTGTTGCACTTGGATTGAAAGTTACTGTAAAAGTTGTACTACTTCCTGCCGCAATACTTAAAACTGTTGGATTTGCTGTAACAGTAAAATCACTTGCATTTGTACCATTAATAACAGGATTTGAAATTATAAGAGGAGTTGTTCCAGTGTTATTAATAGTATAAGTAACAGCTACTGTTCCTAAATTTAAGTCAGTTGATCCAAAATCAGTAGCATTTGTTGTTGAAGTTGTTGTACCTCCATCAACAATGTTATTTGAGTTTCCTGTAACATTTATTTCAGCACTTGTACCATTCCCGCTAATGTTGAATACATATGGGTTTTCATCGGCATCATTATTCGTTATAGTAATTGTTGCATTTCTTACACCGATAGCCGATGGATTGAATACAACTGTAAAAGTTCTATTATTTCCTGCGTTAATTGAAGTTGAAGTTGGGTTAACTGTTACCGTAAAATCTCCAGCATGAGTTCCTGATATAGTCGGATTAGTAATTGTTAAAGGAGTTGTTCCATTATTTCTAATAGTAAAAACTCTAGAAACTGTTCCACTTGCTATATCGGTATCGCCAAAGTCTGTCCAATCAATTGTTGTTGGGGTAGTATCGTTGTTTGTTATTGAAGTAGAATTACCTTCAAGATCAATTTCTGGATTTAAAGTTGTTCCTCTAATATTAAAATTATAGGTAGCTTCATTACTATCGTTGCTGATAACGTTTATTGTAGCATTCATATTCGCACCAACAGTTGTAGCATTATATCTTATAACCATATTTGTTGATGATCCTGGAGTAATAGTTGCACTTGGAGGTGTTGTGATGGTAAACTCAGCAGGATTAGTACCAGTTATAGAATATGAACTGATATTTAGATTTGATGTTCCAATGTTTTGAATGGTAAAAGTTTTAGAAACAGTAACTCCAATATAAGTAGTTCCATATTCAGTATTGTTAGTAGTTGCATAAGTAGTACTTCCATCCAATATATCATTTCCATTTGATTGAATATTGATTTCAGGGCTTGCAGTGAAACTATTAGCTGTAACATTAAATGAATAAGTTCCTTCATTTGAGTCATTATTTGATATTGATATTATCGCATTTTTTGGTCCAGTAGATGTTGGACTAAAAGTAACTGTTAATGTTGCTGTTCCACCTGCTGGAATTGTTGATGCTGATGAACTAACTGAAAATTCTCCTGAATTATCATAAACAGACCAAATTGATAGTGGAAAACCACCAGTATTTTGAATAGTAAATGTTTTTACAATACTTCCTGAGCCATATACAATACTACCAAAATCAGTATTATCAGCCGTTGAATAGGCAGTAGATCCTGTTAAAATAGTAATTCCATTTCCTTCTACATTAATTTCTTGTGCTGTAACCATTGCACTTACATTGAATGAATATGTTCCTTCATCTGCATCATTATTAGATAATGAGATAGTTGCAGTTCTTGTTCCCGTTCCAGTTGGATTAAAAACTACTGTAAGCGTTGCTGTTCCTCCAGGGGTTACTGTACTTGGACTGTAACTAATAGTGTAATCAGTAAGCGATGACCAAGCTGATGATAAAGTTAAATTACTTGTTCCTAAATTTTGGATTGTGTATGTTCTAGTTCCAGCAGAAGTTCCAAAATCAGTATTAATACTGTTTGAAATTAAAGTTGAACCATTTGGGATATCAGTTGCAGGACTTCCACCTTGAATGTTTATTTCTTGTTCAGTACCAATTCCTTCAACGGCAAAGCCATAAGTAGGTTCGTCACTATCACTATTTGACAAATAGGCAATTCCTGTTCTGGTTCCAGCATTTGTAGGATTGAATGTTACTGTTAATGTAGCAGTTCCACCAGGTACAATCGTTCCTGATGAAATTGATGCTGAAAAATCTCCACTGTTAGTATACACTGAACTTATGGTTAAATCTGCAGTACCAATATTTTGTACTGTGTAAGTTCTATTTACAGATCCTGAGTTTATATCTGTGCTACCAAAATCGGTATTTATTGTTGATGAAATAGTTGTGCTTCCAGAGGCAATGTTATTTCCATTTCCTTGTAAATTTATTTCTGGAGAACCAATACCACGAATAATAACATTATCAATATAATAAAACTCTCCAGAGTCAAGCCCAAAAGATCTTACTCTAACTCTTATGCTATTGTTACCTGCAGGAACATTGAATGTATATGGATTTGATGATTGACCTGGAGTTGCATCACCAGTTCCAAATGCTAAATTTTGTCCACCACTACCAGTGTTTCCGTCAACAAGTTTAACAGTTGTTGGATAACTTCCTCCATTGTCATATGAAAAATCAATAAATAAATCTTCACTATCATCAACTCCTGTTGCTGCAAATGCAATAGAAACCTGTACACTTGTGTAACCTGAAATATCAACATTTTCAAAAACTACATTTCTATCACCATTAGCGAATCTAAGCGATCTTGTTCCACTCATAGCAGTTGTTGTGGATGTAGTAACATTTGTCGCAGAAGAAACGGTGTAACTTAGATTGTCGGCTGTTGCGCTTTCAAATCCTTGACTTTCTATTGTTGTTTGAGAAAAACTCAACATCGAGAACAATAGGAGTAAAAATATAAACCTGTTTTTTTCTAATTTAAGTAATGCTTTTTTCATAACCTTTGGGTTTAGTTATTCTTGTATTTAATTTTGACAATCCAAAAGTATAGGAGAAAATTAAATTATCGATAAAAAGCATAAAATAATCGATGAAATACATATTTTGTACTATATAAAAAAGTAATAACTTACAAATTATTTATTTGTAATCATTTTGTTTTATGCTTTTAAAGTAATTTTCAACTCACATTTTAAATTGTGTCAGGTGATTTACGTAATAAATACAATTGAGGATTTATTACATAATAAATTATTAATTAAGCCAAAAGTGAAAGATGTATGAAGAAGAAATCTATATCTAATTATCATTAGATTTGAATTTTTTTAAGCATAAAAAAACCCTACTATATAAATAGTAGGGTTTGTAGTAGCGAGAGGGAGATTTGAACTCCCGACCTCAGGGTTATGAATCCTGCGCTCTAACCGACTGAGCTACCTCGCCATTAATGGGCATTCCCTGAATGCGGGTGCAAATATAAAATTATTATACTTGGTTGCAAACTAATATCAACTATTTTTTTTATTTTTTAAAAACGTTTTTTTTTTGATATTATATTCTATATATTTCGAAAAAATTTCTGCATTATGGAAAGCAAAATTAGATACGAGCTAGAGTTTCCAATAAATTCATCACCTCAATTATTATATCAATATATTTCTACACCTTCTGGACTTCAGGAATGGTTTGCGGATAACGTAAATTCAAGAGGTGAGTTTTTCACTTTTATTTGGAATGACAGTGAGGAAAATGCGCGACTTGCTTCAAAAAAATCAGGTGAAAAAGTAAAATTTAAATGGATTGACGAAGACAAAAAAGACACAGAGTTTTATTTTGAATTAAGAATTCTTGAAGATGAGATAACAAAAGATGTTTCGTTAATGGTAATTGATTTTGCTTTTGAAGACGAACTCGCTGAGTCAAAATTATTGTGGGAAAATCAAATTTCTGATTTGAAACATGTTATAGGTTCTAATTAATTCTTATTAATAAAGTATATTTGTCCCAACTCGTTCTATCATCGAGTTGGTTTTTTTTATGATAAATTTTAACGGAATTCTGCAACAAGTTACTAATCAAATAACAACCTCTAATCGTTCTTTTCTATACGGAGATGGAATTTTTGAGACTATTAAAGTAGTTGACGGAAAAATACTTTTTCTTGAAGATCATTATTTTAGATTAATGGCTTCGATGCGAATTGTTAGGATGAAAATTCCAATTAACTTCACGATGGAATTTTTTGAAAGTCAAATTTTATTGTTAACTGAAACACTTGCTATCAGCGTTTCTGCTCGTGTTAGAGTTACTGTTTTTAGAAATGATGGAGGTTTATATTTACCTAAGGAAAATTCGGTTTCATATATAATTGAAGGAAGTGAATTAACTTCTAAAGAATATAAAATTAGTACTTCAAACTATGAAGTTGATCTTTTTAAAGATAGTTATATTAGCAAACAATTGCTTTCAACTCTCAAAACTACGAGTAAAATTCTAAATGTTACAGCTAGTATATTCGCAAAGGAAAATGATTTAGATTCTTGTATACTGCTTAATGATGATAAAAATGTTGTAGAAGCTATCTCTGGAAATTTATTTATGTTAATGGGAAATAAACTAATCACACCACCTATATCAGATGGTTGTTTGAATGGGATAATGAGAAAGCAAGTTCTAAAATTAATTAACCAATTTCCCGATATTCAATTAGAAGAAAGTACGATTTCACCATTTGATTTACAAAAAGCAGACGAATTATTCATCACTAATGTTATAATTGGAATTCAACCAATATCGAAATATCGCAAAAAAGAATACAAAAGTGATTTATCACAAAAGCTATTGGATAAAATAAACGAGACAATTTTTAATTAATTCAAGATTGGATTTTCTGGTGCATTAGACCAAATAAGATATTCGCCACCTAGTTCAATGATTTTTTCTTTCCAAAAATCATTTCCAGCTTTTCCTAAAATTTTATTGCCATAAGCATTCTTGAGTAAAATCCATGAGTTGGCTTGCATTTCATCTTCAAGTTGTCTTTGATCCCAGCCTGAATAACCAAGAAAAAAGCGAATGTTTTT
Organism: Flavobacterium dankookense; assembly: GCF_004362665.1. Lineage (GTDB taxonomy): Bacteria > Bacteroidota > Bacteroidia > Flavobacteriales > Flavobacteriaceae > Flavobacterium > Flavobacterium dankookense. The sequence continues at coordinate 56,245 of NZ_SNXR01000002.1, forward strand.
TTTCTTAATAACGCCGTTGTTGATTAATGTTTTGGTAGTTTCAAAATCACCACCCCAAAAAATACCGTTTGAAATTTCTATACTATTCGGAATTAAATCTGGGATTGTATGAATAAAATAAAGATTATCTTGTTCAACTGGTCCACCGTTATAAATTTTGAAGTTGGAGTCTATATCTGGAAGTAAATCTTTGATTTTATATTTTAGCGGTTTGTTGATTATAAAGCCAACAGAACCTTCATCGTTGTGATCGGCTAATAATATTACAGAACGATTAAATGACAAGTCACCAATTATTGATGGCTCAGCAATCAAAAGGCATCCTTTTTTTAATTTTTCTGAAATCATTTTCATTAAATTTTATTAAAACTAATAAAAACTATTTAAAATTCCTAAATTTTTGTTGTAAAAAATAAAAAACCACATCTTACGATGTGGTTTTAATATTTTAAAGTAGAACTATTTATTAGTTAACTGCTCCGTCTAATTCAGCACCAGCTTTGAATTTTACTACATTTTTAGCAGCAATCTTGATAGTTTTACCTGTTTGTGGATTTCTTCCATCTCTTGCAGCTCTTTTTGATACTGACCATGATCCAAAACCTACTAAAGAAATTCTTCCTCCTTTTTTCAAAGTTCCGCTTACATTTCCTAAAAATGATTCTAAAGCTAATTTTGCAGCAGCTTTCGTGATACCAGCATCAGCTGCAATTGCATCGATTAATTCTGATTTGTTCATAATAATAGTTATTAATTGTTGGTTAAACATTATGTTATAGATAACAAATTTAGTAGGAATAGCATATCACGCAAGCGATTTGAGTTTTTTTTGAGGTTTTTGTTGATAACTTAATTCTTTTGTTGATAAACCGTGGTTGTTCGTCGATTTTTTTATGTAAAAATCTATTCAAAGCCTTATTTTACTAGTGCTGTTTCAGAAAAACTACTTCCATTTAAGACATCTGATGCTAACATTTTTTTCTTTCCTGGAAATTGTAAACTTAAAATTTTAATAAAACCATCTTCTATCGCAACCATAATTTCTTTTTTGGTCGTAATTAACGTGCCACTTTTTTTATCATGCTTTTCTTTGATAAATGCAGCATCAAAGATTTTTACATTCCATTCTTCGTTATTATCTTCAAAAAAACACCACGCACATGGATAAGGAGAAAGTCCACGGATGAGGTTATGAATTTCTTTTCCACTTTTTGTCCAATCGATTTTACAGTTTTCTTTATTTAATTTATAAGCTGTTTTTATTTCTGCAGTTTCTGTTTGGATAGTTGTTTTTACATTACCTTTTTCTATTAGTTTCAATGTTTCAATAACGGTTTTACTCCCTAAATGCATCAGTTTATCGTGCAATTCTCCTGCGGTTTCATTTTCTGAAATTTTTATTTCATTGGATAAAATCATCGCGCCTGTATCGATTTTATCATCAATGAAGAAGGTTGTAACACCAGTTTTGGTTTCTCCATTGATAATTGCCCAATTGATTGGTGCTGCGCCTCGATAATTTGGTAATAAAGAAGCGTGAAGATTAAATGTGCCAATTTTTGGCATTCGCCATACTACTTCTGGTAGCATTCTAAAGGCAACCACTACTTGAAGATTGGCGTTTAGTTCTTTTAATTCGGCTAAAAATTGTTCGTCTTTTAAATTTGTTGGTTGTAATAAATGCAAGTTATTTGCTAAAGCATATTCTTTAACAGCAGAGTATTTTACTTTTTGTCCACGTCCAGCAGGTTTGTCTGCAGCGGTAATGACACCAACAATTTCATAATTGTTTTTTACAATTGTATCTAGAATACCAACAGCAAAGTCGGGTGTTCCCATAAAAACAATTCGTAACTTTTCCATATTTATTTTTTTATTGCGTATAAATTGTTGGGTTGGATGATAATCTCATCGTTTTCCAATAAATTTTGAAGTGCAAAGATAACATCGTCTTTTGGAAACCTAGTTAACTTTTGAATATCTCTTGCATTGAATTCTTGCATTTTTAATAACTCAATGATTTTGTTAGGTAAGGTTGAGCTATCTTTTTTGATATTCTTTTTTTGAATACAATACGAACAAATACCACAATCTTTTGAAGCTATTTCGCCAAAATAACTTAATAGCAATTTGTTTTTGCAAACGTTTTTAGTTTTTACATAATCCAAAACCGATTTGAGTTGTTCGATTTTTAAATTGTTTTGGGCTTCTAAATGTTTTGTAACTCGATTGATGGTCTTGTCGTCTTCTCGAACTTCGTTAAAAATTATTGAAGTGTCATTTTTTTTGGCAAGAAGTTCAATGATGTTTTTTTCTTTCAACTTGGTTAACAAAGCACTTACTTTAATTTCTGACGTGTTGGATTTTTTTGCCACTAATTGAGTGTTGAAAGACGTTTGCATATCATAAATCCCAGGATAAGTTCTTAAAATAGTTAGTACTATTTCCTCATCACTTGGGTTTAAACTCATATAGCGAATGACTTCTTTGGAAGAAATTATAAATTGCATCGTTATTTTTTCTGAAAACTCTTGCGAGATGGAAATAATTCCTTGGTTGTCTAAAAATTGTAATGCATTATAAGTTTTTAAAGTTGGCAAATTATAATGTGTGCAAAATTGGTTGAGATTAAAGCTAAATTTTTCGTCAATTCCTTCACCATAACCAATTCTAAAGAAGTTGCAGAGTTTTACAAACACTAGATTTAAAAACGCTTTATCGGGCAAAATACTCAAAAACTGCGACTCGGCATGTGCTATATCGGTTGGATTTGCTAAAAGAACGGCAAAGGCTTTTTCTTCATTTCGTCCTGCGCGACCAGCTTCTTGATAATAATTTTCAAGATTGCTTGGCAAATGCAAATGGATGATTGTTTTTACATTGGCTTTGTCTATTCCCATCCCAAAAGCATTGGTTGCAACCATAATTTGAACTTTTTCTTCCATCCAAAGTTTCATGTGGTTTTCTTTATCCCTGGGTAATAATCCACCGTGATAGTAGGTTGCTTTGAAACCAAGACTTTCGAGTTGCGACACAGTATCCGTACATGATTTTCTATTGGTTACATATATAATGGAAGGTTCTGGGTTTTTTCGAAGGATTTGTTCTGCCAAATGGAATTTGTCTTCTACTTCAAAAACCATGTAGCTGAGGTTTTCTCTCGAAAATGATTTTGAAAAAAATGCGGCATCACTAATTGCTAATTGGTTTAGTATGTCTTTTTGAACTCGAGCTGTTGCTGTTGCTGTTAAAGCCAAGAAAGGAACTTTTGGGAAATACTCTTTTAACTTATTAATCTTCAAATAAGCTGGGCGAAAATCATGTCCCCAATGCGAAATACAGTGTGCTTCGTCTATCGCAATTAGATTGATGGGTAAGTTTTTGATTCGCTCAACAATCCAATCGTTTTGTAATCGTTCTGGAGAAAGATAGAGGAATTTGTAGTTGCCAAATTGGCAATTGTCTAGTAAATCGATGATATCATTTTCACTAATTCCACCAGTTAAGGCAATGGCTTTTATACCTTTATTTTGCAAGTTTTGTACTTGGTCTTTCATTAAGGCAATCAATGGCGAAATGACCAAACACAGTCCTTCGTTTATCATTGCTGGAACTTGGAAACAAATGGATTTTCCACCGCCAGTTGGCATCAATGCGAGTGTGTCTTTGCCTTCTAGAACGGAATTGATTACTTCCTCTTGAAGTGATCTAAAAGAGTCGTGTTTCCAATATTGTTTTAGAATTTCTAAAGCTTTTGACATTTTTACGATTGTCGGTTGTCCAAAACTACTTATTTTATTTTAGACTAGAGAAAAAAGATAATAGACATATAGATAATGGATGCAATTACTATCTTCTTTTTTATGATAATTGGTTTAAGATAAATTGGATGCGTTCTTCTACTGTTCCTGTTGGCACTTCTATCAATTCGTAGTTGTAGTTTTGGTAGGTTTCCTTTAAATGGTCGAATAGGAGTGTGGCTTGTTCAAAGTTTTCGTAGCGCGCTTCGTCACTTTCGTAGATTTCTTCCCATGGTGGAAGGACAAATATTTTTGAGTATTTATGTTCATGACATGCTTGGTCAAAAAATGCCGGATAACTATCGCCGATGTAATGCATGTAAGCTAAAATATCGGGTATTCCGCGGTCTAAGAAAACTATTTCGGCTTGGTCTTGAAGTGCACTTTGGTATTGTTTTCTTCTTCCTTCGAGAAGGAGTTCGCTAAAGAGTAACGGTTTTTCTAGAAATAGTTGTTCGATGCCTTGTTTCTTAGCTTCAAGGGTAATTTGGCGTGAAATTTCGGGGAAACACGAGTAGCCTTGTTCGATTAATCCATCGATGATTGTGGTTTTGCCCGTTCCTGGACCGCCAGTGATTACAACTAATTCTTTTTCCAAGGGTTTTAAAAAATAAGCCGCAAATTTATTGAAAGTATTTAGAATAGCGAAAGTGTTTTGGGATTTATTTGGATTTCTTTTTGGATTATTTTTTTGTAGAATATTTAACAATATGTTTGTTTGGCTGACAATTTTGTGTCAAATACAAATACTTTATTTGAATTACTTTATAGACTTAACCTAATTTATAGATGTAATAGTTTTTTAAAATTCAAATAGTTACTCTTTTAGCCCTGATGGAAGTGGAAATCCTGTCATTGCGATTTTGAATTGTGAGATGTTACTGCTTTCTTCCTCGCAATGACAGATTGTAACGAACAGCAGGAATATGGAAAGCAAGAAAGCGATAAAGTTTCGCTTCAAAAGAAATTCAAAACAACTTTTATTTTTTATCTGTAATTAAATGTAGACTCTTGTAAGTGTGCTAAAAAAACAACACAATGAAAGAAAGTGATAATTTTACTTTCCTCAACAAACGTTATGAAAAATATAAAAAAATAGAGTTGGGAGCTAAATTGAATTAATTTTACACGTTTAATTTTTAAAATTCAAAACCAATTTTAACCAATTTCATGGAAGAGAAAAAACCAGACAACGTAGTTTATTCTGAAAAAGAAGGATACAATTCAAGTTTTCTACCTTATGCAACCAATGTTGGTGCGCCAGTTATTAAAACTGATGATGTTGTTGCCTGGAAAAATAGAGGTATTCACGCTGTTAATAAAGAATTTGAAAATAAGTTTAGTGAGCTTAAGTTGGAATACAAAAAATTAATGGAGGAATATAAATGGAATGAGTTGGTTTATAATGCTAAATTTTCATTTGAACCTGTGATTGGCGAGACGTATCATATGTATTTAGGTGATGATGGAAGAGAGTTTCTTTCACTTATATCACCAACGGAATGGAACAAACAATTTATTGGTACATTCAAACTCAATAGTGATAAAAAATGGATGGTTATTGATACATCTAGTGCGGAATTTTATTAATGTTTTTAGTAAATCAAATTTTCAAAATCTCTTCCTTTTATTTTGCTGAACAATAACTTTTACTTGAAAGTTCAGCAAATACTTTACTTCAAAACAAATTCAAAACAACTTCTGTTTATAATCTAAAATCAATACTGTATATTTGCTTTTATTTTTTAATTGGATGGATAAGAAGACAGAGGAATTTTATATCAGACTGCGTGAAGAGTTGAACAATACATCAACTTGGCCTAACGAATACTTATACAAATTTATTGTGCCGACGGATGCTAAGAAAATTGAGGAAGTGGAAAATGCTTTTGACAATCTTGGCGCTGTTATTCAAACAACGCAATCTAAAACAGGGAAATACACAAGTATTTCTATCAACGTGATGATGGAAAACCCGGATAGTGTGGTTGAAAAATACATCGAAGTTTCTACAATTGAAGGCATAATATCATTATAAAATGTTAGAAAAATATATCAAAGAAAATGCCAATGAAGTGGTGCATCATCTTGAATATAATGCGGAACGTCCGCATTTAATTATTCCAGAATATGGCCGTCATTTGCAAAAACTGATTGATCAAGCTACTGAAATTGCAGACAAAGAAGAACGCAACAAAGCAGCTAAATACATCATTCAAGTAATGGGAAGTTTGAATCCTCACTTGAGAGATGTTCCCGATTTTCAGCACAAACTGTGGGATCAACTTTTTATTATGTCGGATTTTAAGTTGGAAGTAGATTCACCTTATCCTGTGCCAACTCGCGATGTAATTAATCTAAAGCCAGAACGATTAGCTTATCCTCAAAAAAACCCAAAATACCGTTTTTATGGTAACAATATTAAGTACATGATTAATGTAGCTAATAGTTGGGAAGAAGGCGAAATGAAAAGTGCGTTGGTGAAAGTAATTGCCAATCACATGAAAAAATCGTACTTGAGTTGGAACAAAGATACTGTTACTGATGTGGTGATTTTTGAGCATTTATTCGAACTGTCTGATGGTAAATTGAACTTGTTGCAAAGTAGCGAAGAGTTACTAACGACTACTGATTTAATGCGAACAAACAAAAAGATGTCGAATAAAACGATGCCTCAAAACCTTAAGATTAAAAACAATAAAATAGGTAAAAAACCTTTTGTAAAAAACAATAATAACAATACAAAACCTTAATTTGTATACTGTATAATGTAAAATTGTAAATCGATACAACATTATACACTATACAATTATACATTATACAGAAAAGAAATGGGAACATTTAAAATAGAAGGCGGAATTAGACTAAAAGGAGATGTAACACCACAAGGCGCAAAAAACGAAGCGTTGCAAGTTTTATGTCCAGCTTTATTAACCTCAGAAAAAGTTAGAGTAACTAATATTCCCGATATTATTGATGTCAATAAATTAATTACGCTACTAGGAAATCTAGGAGTAAAAATTCAGAAAAATGGTCCTGGCGATTATACGTTCCAAGCCGATGAGGTAAATGTTGATTATCTAAAAACAGACGCTTTCAAAAAAGAAGGCGGAAGTCTTCGTGGTTCGATTATGATTGTTGGTCCACTATTGGCTCGTTTTGGTTGTGGTTATATTCCAAAACCAGGTGGTGATAAAATTGGCCGTCGTAGATTAGATACACACTTCGAAGGTTTTATCAATCTTGGTGCAAAATTCCGTTATGAAAGAGAAGACCATTTTTATGGAGTAGAAATTGATGGACGATTGAAAGGTGCTTATATGTTATTGGACGAAGCATCAGTTACTGGAACAGCAAACATTGTTATGGCGGCAGTTTTAGCCGAAGGAACAACTACAATTTATAACGCTGCTTGCGAACCCTATTTGCAACAGTTGTGTAAAATGTTGAACTCTATGGGTGCAAAAATCACCGGAGTTGGTTCAAACTTATTGACCATAGAAGGAGTAGAAAGTCTTGGCGGATGCGAACACCGAATTCTTCCTGATATGATTGAAATTGGTTCGTGGATTGGTCTTGCGGCGATGACAAGAAGTGAAATAACTATTAAAAATGTTTCTTGGGATAACTTAGGTGTTATTCCAAGTGTGTTTAGAAAATTAGGAATTACACTTGAACGTCGTGGCGATGATATTTATATTCCAACACACGAAAACTATGAAGTAAAAACAGATATTGACGGTTCTATTCTTACTATCGCTGATGCGCCTTGGCCAGGATTTACACCCGATTTGTTGAGCATTGTTCTCGTTACTGCAACGCAAGCTAATGGAGATGTGTTAATTCACCAAAAAATGTTTGAAAGCCGTCTGTTCTTTGTGGATAAATTAATTGATATGGGTGCCAAAATTATGTTGTGTGATCCACACAGAGCTGTAGTTATGGGACACAATTTTAAATCACAATTGAAAGCAACCGTAATGAGTTCACCAGATATCAGAGCAGGAATTTCATTATTGATTGCGGCGCTTTCTGCAAAAGGAACGTCAACTATTCAAAATATTGAACAAATTGATAGAGGTTACGAACGAATTGACGAACGATTGAGAGCTTTAGGAGCAAACATCGTTAGAGTATAAATAAATGCGATTTACAGCCTTTTGCCTCCTTTTTTTGTTGCTTTCTTCTTGTAAAACAACCTTCAGGAGAATTGATGTTAATTCAATTTCTGAGACTGAAAAACAGAAGGTTTACAATTTTGGTAAACGAATTGTAGAAACTTGTAAAACGCGACAATTTATTCAATTAACTCAAAGAGAAGTAACTAAAAGTCTTTCGGAACTTTCACTTGCAGAAATGCAACATGCTTGTGATGTATTAGACAAAAGAAACGGAAAATTTATCGACATGAAACTGATTGAAGTTATTGACGATACTTTTACAAGAGGTTCAAAAATATATCGCTATAAAGCAAATTTTGAAAGAAATGATTTTGTAAACGAAGTTCGAATTTGGTTGAATACTGACGGAAAGTTTGCCGGAATTATTTGGAAAGAATGGAAAGACGATTACATACCTCATAAATAATCTAATCCCAATTTACTACTGTAGATTGGGATTTTTAATTACACAAATGGAAACTTATATCATTATATTTCTTTGCATTGCGTCTTTCTTCGCCGGATTTGTAGATGCTATTGTTGGCGGTGGCGGTTTAATTCAAACACCTGTAACGATGATATTGTTGCCACAATTGCCTGTGGCGAATGTTATTGGTTCTCTAAAAATTCCAGCCTTTAGCGGAACAAGTTTTGCCGCTTTTCAATACTTAAAAAAGGTAACAATGAACTGGAAGTTATTAGCATTGATGGCTATTGTTGCCTTTGGTTCCGCATTTTTTGGTTCGTATTTGTTGACCAAAGTGAGTAACGATTTTATGAAACCATTGCTCTTAGTGGTTTTGATTGGAATAGCCATTTATACGTTTGCCAAAAAGAACTTTGGACAACATCAAGAAAAAGATTTTAGTCAAAACAAACAACTATTTCTAGCCATTGCCATTAGTATAGTTATTGGTTTCTATGATGGATTTATTGGTCCTGGAACAGGAAGTTTTTTAGTCTTGGCATTTGTAACCGTTTTGGGTTTTGATTTTCTTCATGCTTCGGCTAATGCCAAAATGGTTAATCTTGCTACTAATTTTGGTTCGATTTGTCTTTTTGTTATCAAAGGAAAAATAATTTGGGCAATCGCTATTCCGATGGCTTTTTGCAATGCACTTGGTGGTTTTATCGGTGCAAAATTAGCAATAAAAAAAGGCAATACATTCATTAGAAAGTTTTTCCTTTTTGTAGTAATCCTAACGTTAATCCGTTTCGGATATGATGTGTTTTTTTAAAACAGTAAGAAATTAAGATTTCAGATATATACATCCTGAGCGTGTGGTATAGTAAAACAGTTTGTAGATATATATGTCCTGAGCGCGTAGTATAGCAAAATAGTTTGTAGATATTTATTCCCTGAGCGAGTGGTATAGTAAAACAGTTTGTAGACATATATGTCCTGAGCGAGTAGTATAGTAAAATAGTTTGTAGACCTATATTACCTGAGCGCGTAGTATAATAAAGTAGTTTGGTTTTATATATTACCTGAGCGCGTAGTATAATAAATTAAAAAAAATACCCGTTTGCTTTAGGTATAGCAAACGGGTAATTTTATAAAATGTATTCTTGTGGTTTTTTAAATAATCACCATTCATTATAAATAACTGAGTCGTTTATGACTGCATTGGCAACATGCTTACTTGTAGTTCCCAATGGTGCTAATAGCGTCCATGAATTAACATAAAATAAAGTTATTTTCTTTCCCTCAAAATCTTTTTTGGCTTTACTTATTTCAAATCCGTTTTCAAAACCGCGGTTGATGTAATATTTTATCTCATCGTTTTCCAATTCAAAGACCAAATCTTTAACACCACCTTCAGATACAGATTTAATGATGCCTGAAATTTCAATACAGTTGTCTTTGCCTTTATTCATAGGAATAAGTCCTGAGATTAAAAAGACAATGATCAAGGTAAATGTAATGTAAAAAACTTTCTTCATAATTTTATCCATTTTAGTATTAAGAGTAAAACGGATAAAATTACTTTTTATTGTTAGTTTCGATTAAAAATTAATTCCAAACATTACGCCATCGCCTTGAAATCCGCCTTGGTAAGAGCGAACATAATCCACTCGGAATATCCTAACTTTTCCAAAACCAAGGTTGCTCAATCCAACCGAAAACTCTTGGTATGGTTTTCTATCTGGAACTGCTAAGTTTTTAAAGCCAAGCATCAATTTTGATTGCAGTTTGTTCAACAACGGAATTTTATTCATAATATATCCTTTGTCATTGTGTTCAAAATGTGTTTCTAAATAACTGTCATTTGTACTAGCAGCATAATAAGGCAATAAATTGAACGAGTTGATGAACGATGTTCCAATCGAAACGTGCGTTTCATTTCCATTGAAATGTTTATAATCTACAAATGAAATGTTTTCGGCGTTAAAAAACTTTCCTGCTCTGATGTTTATTCCAGTTTCACCTTTGTTGCCAAGCGTTAAGTTTTGTGTAATTCTAGCCGTTACTTTATCATAATTATAGTTGTCATTATTAGAAGCAAATCCTTTTTCATATCCAAAAAGAAGTGTTGGATATTTGTCATTTCCAAGGTTGTATTTTCCATCAGGACGCGTGATGTATTCTTGTCCAAATTTAATTCTACCAGCAATATTCAGTTTTACTAAATTGTGTCTGTCGATTGCAGCAACAGTTTCGTCTAATGGCAACAACGGATTATTGGAAGTATATAAATCGTCATTTTTAATCAAAGTATAATCACTAGTGTTGAAAAGCGGTTTTCTTTCTGCATATTCAACAGCCGCAGTCATGTTCAAACCATTGAATATTTCTCTTGAAAAATTAGCCGTCACAAAATTCTTTTCATACAATTTCATGTAATTGTCTTTGAAAAACAAGGTGCTAACCATGTTAACTATTCTTGCAATTGGTTCTTCTGGATTGAATTGTGTTGCTACATTTCCACCAAAAACAGTCAAAAATGATTTGGATTTGTTGTCTAATTTTGCCGAAAAATAACCAGTTGGTCTAAATTTTTCATCTGAAAATCCATAAGCTAGGTTAGAACCAAACTGATAGTAGGTTTTTTTGTCTTCATTATTTTTAAAATACGACAAACCAATGCTAGTGTTATAACCTTGAACGGTGTTGAACGAAGTATTTAACGCTGGACCGTTATAATTGATAGTCCATTTTTTGAATGAGTTGGAATAGGAGTAACCGTTTATAATATCCAACAAGCCAAACTTGTTTTTCTTTTTATCGATGGAATCTAGATAGACTTGCGATTTTTTCTTCTCTTGCAAGGCATCTTTTTTCAAATAATCGGTAGTTTCTTCTTCGGTCAAAGGCACAGGACGAATGGTGTTCCAAAAAGAGTCTTCCTTTTTATTGGCATTTTCTTCAAATCGAATGACTTCGGCAGTGAAGGTTTTTTTATCAAATTTTTCTGGAAACTCAAAATTCGAAAACACATAGGTAAATCCACCCGAAATATTTACACCAAACATTCCAGCATCAAAGTCTAAAGTTTGGGTGTTTTTAGTCCAGATTTTTGATAGATTATTATAACTAAAACTTTGTTTTAAGTTCAAAACATTAATCGCTGGGTTTTGCATTTGCTTTCCAGTAAGTGAAACATCTACAGCATAAACCGCATACGTATCATCAACGATATAGATGTAACCCGACATTACTGGTTCGGTTTCTCTACGTGGAATGATTTTGATTTTATTGATTTGCTGACGGTTTTCGTTAAAGAATGAACCTTCAAATGAGTATTTGTAGTAATTAAAGGCATTGTCAGCAATTGGTGAAACTACATTGGTGTCAAATTCTAAATAATTGTCATAGAAATCAAAATTAGCTGAAGAAGCATTGTTAAAACTAAAACCATTGTCGTTTCCACTCACTTTTGAAGCTAAAATTACTTCTTTCAACTTGTCTGGTTTTTGGAAAGTAACTTTTGAAACCGTTTCCGATAAATATAAAATGCCACTACGAGTCGAGTCGATAATTTCATCAAAGAAATCGAGTTTTTGTCCTAAGATAGTTTTTGGTAAATTCTTAACTCTAAAAATACCTCTCGAATAAAAATCAGCAGTGTATCTAGCAGTTTTAGCTGCATTTGTCTTTTTATTCTTTATAGCATTTCTAATAATTTCGTTCGCGGGATTATCATTTGGATTGATAACTACTTCGTTCAACGAAATTTCTTCCTCCAAAAGAACAACCTCAATCGATATTGGATTTTCAGCAATATCAACAACTTGTTTACCTGTTTTATAACCGAGATATTGAAAAAGAATGACATGCTTTCCAGGTGTTTTGATGTTCAGTTCAAATTTCCCTAACTCGTTGGTAGTAGTAGCGGTATAGGTGTTTTCTTCAAAAATGTTCACAAACGGAAGCGGTTTTCCGGTAACATCTTTTACAACACCTTTAATTTGGGCTTGTGTTGCAACAGCAATCAGGAACAGTAATAAGAGAGTAAAGTTTTTTTTCATGGATTAGAATTTAATAGTTGAGTGGTATTATTATTTAGACGTAAAAAAATATAAAATGGTTGTATACTACTTTTAGTAAGAACAAAGAAAATCGCTTTTGTGAAAAACGTAGTTTCTAAAATAGTTCTTTTTAACACAAGAAAAAAAACTATGATTTCATTTGGATAGAAGTGAAATTACAAAAACGATTGTAAAGCTAATTCATAACTTTTCATTCCAAAACCAATTATTATTCCTTTAACATTTGGCGAAATAAACGAATGATGTCTAAACTCTTCTCTAGCAAAAGTATTTGAGATGTGCACTTCAATAACAGGAGTAGAAATAGCTTTCACTGCATCGGCAATTCCAACTGATGTATGAGTATAAGCTGCTGCATTAAGGATAATACCATCATAACTAAAACCAACTTCTTGAATTTTATCAATCAGTTCGCCTTCAATATTACTTTGAAAATAGTCCAATTCAACATGTTTAAACTTTGATCTTAATTCGTTGAAATAATCCTCAAATGTTTGACTGCCATAAATTTCGGGTTCGCGTTTTCCTAATAAATTTAGATTGGGTCCGTTGATGATGATGATTTTCATGAGATGAATTTTTAGTAAAAATAAAAAAACCGTTGCGAAATTAGCAACGGTTTTGTGATAAACTTATGATTTTATTAGAATGTATAACCAACAGAAAACTGGATAACTCTGTTCGTAACTTCAGCGTCTTTGTTAGCTTCCGTTAATCCCATGACATATCGAGCTTGAACAAAGAAGTTTTCAGTAATGTTATACCCTAATCCTGCAGCAGCTGCAAAATCAAAACTTTCGCCTTCAAATTGTTCTTCAACGTTTTCGTTTACTAAAAACGAAAACTGTGGTCCAGCTTCTAAACTTAACTTTTTACTAGTTAAATAAAATTTAGCCAATACTGGAACAGTAATGTAATTATAGTTAATATCCTTAATTCCTGCTTCATCAACCTTTGTCCCTTGCGAAGAATACAAAAGTTCTGGTTGTAATGATAAATTTTCCAAAAGACTGATTTCTGCAACAGCACCAAAATGAAAGCTTGTATAAATTGAACCTTCAACATTATCGCCTTCAAGATTAGCAAAGTTAGCACCAGCTTTTACACCAAATTTCAGCATTTGAGCGTGTAAAGAGTTTGCGCTCAACAATAAAATGAATAAAACAATTACTTTTTTCATGGATTTGAGTTTTAGAATTGATACAAATATATAACGAATTGTGAATGATTTTATTGTTTCTCTTAGACAAATAGTTTTAAGAATTCTCATTTTAGCGCTGTTTTTAAGTTAGGCTAGATTTGTTCATATTGGTGTTGAAATTGCTATTTTGTTGAAAAAGAGCTTTATAAATATTAATAATTGTTGATAAACTTGTTAATAACTACAAAACGACTTATTATTCCTAATAAATGAAACTTATAACTTTGTTTCTATTAATTTTAAAATTAAACAAACATGAAAAAAATTATTTTAACAGTAGCTGCGGTTTTCGCTTTTGGTGTTGCTAACGCTCAAGACAAAAAAGAATCTGCTGGTGGTCAAACATCAGAAGGAAAATGGTTAATCGAAGCTAACACAGGTAATGCTATGTTAGGAACTACAGGTTTCTATTTTGCATCACAAGATGGTGAGTCTACAATGAACTTAGGTTTAGATGGTGGTTATTTCATTATGGATGATTTAGCTATTAAAGCTGGTTTAGGTTACGGAAGTAATAGTGCAAATTCTACTAGTTCTTTTTCTTACCGTTTAGGTGCTAAATATTATGTTGAAAGCATGATACCTGTTACTCTTGATTTAACTGGAGCTTCTGGTGATGCAGTAGAGATTGCTAATGAAACACCAATGTGGTTAGGTATTGGTGCTGGTTATGCTTGGTTTTTAGGTGAAAACGTTTCTATTGAGCCAGGTTTACGTTACAACCACAGTTTGAATGAAAATTATACTGATAAAGCTGTTATTCAATTTAATATTGGTTTCGCTTTACACTTCTAAGAAGTTGTAATACTTATAATGAGAACCTCTCCATTGGAGAGGTTTTTTTATATCATTTCATTTCGTTACTTTGCTGTATGAATTGGAATAGTTATATCAAAAGTTTTCAAAATTACCTAAAGATAGAAAGAGGATTATCAAAAAACACCATTGATAACTACACTTTCGATTTAGAACGGTTATTACTTTTTTTATCTCAAAACCAAATAGAAGTTTCTCCTATTACTATAAAAGATGAAACCATTCAACAATTCATCTATACCATTTCTAAAGAACTCAATGCACGTTCGCAAGCTAGAATTCTTTCCGGGCTAAAAAGTTTCTTTAACTACCTGATTTTTGAAGACTATAGAACGGATAACCCTATGGAGTTAATTGAAGCCCCAAGAATAGGACGAAAATTACCCGATACACTTTCACTAGAAGAAATTGATGCACTCATTAGCGCCATTGATTTATCAAAACCTGAAGGAGAAAGAAATAGAGCTATGCTCGAAACCCTTTATGGCTGTGGATTACGCGTTTCTGAATTAGTAACTTTAAAAATATCAGACTTATTTTTTGATGAAGATTTTATCAAAATTACAGGTAAAGGAAACAAACAACGATTTGTTCCAATTGCCAATTCTACTAAAAAATATATTGACATTTACAGAAGCACTATCAGAAATCATTTGCAAATTTCTAAAAATCATGAAGATACATTATTTTTAAATCGAAGAGGAAAACAATTAACTCGAGCAATGATTTTTACGATTATTAAAAATTTAGCAGTTGCAATTAATTTACAGAAAAATATAAGTCCTCATACGCTAAGGCATTCATTTGCAACACATTTGTTAGAAAATGGAGCCGATCTTCGTTCTATTCAAATCATGCTCGGTCACGAGTCAATCACCACAACAGAAATTTATGTTCATCTCGATAAAATGCATCTTTCACAAATAATTAATGCATTTCATCCGAGAAAAATGTAGTTTGTCGATATTTTTATTATATTTGAAACGAATTTCAATTTTCCCCAAAGGTTGAAATTTGTAAAAAACTATAAACTTAACCACTAAAGCTATGTTACAAAAACCATATGCTGAAAAAAAATTTAATAGCGACAACGGTATTTTTTACAAGAAACTTGTAACTAAAATTCCGGATTTAATTTTTCAGCTTTCGTTATCGCCAACTGGCGATTTGAGTTCTCCTTTTCTTAACAAAGCCGTCATTAATTATTTCGAACTCTCCAGACAAGAGTTGCGAAACTTTGATTTAAGCCAACGAATCGTTCCTGATGATTTTCAAAAACTTTTAAGTTCTATCCAAAGTTTAGATAAAAACACTGATTTTTGGTCTCATGAATTCAGAGCCATTCTTCCAACTAAAGGATTACGTTGGTTTAAAGCTGTGGCTAATGTTGAACGGGATATTTACAATTATATTTCTCTATATGGAAGAATATCTGACATAACTGAAGAAAAGCAAAGAGATATTGAGCTAAAAATTTCTGAAGAGCGTTTTCAATTTGCTATGGAAGCATCTTCAAATGGTATCTGGGATTTAGATTTAAGAACAGGTAAGGTCTTTTTTTCTCCCCAATCATTACGAATACTTGAATTAACTCAAGATGATGTAATTGATACAAACGAAAAATGGGATGAGCGAATTCACCCTGATGATTTAGAAAAATATTTGAAAGATTTTAATATGCACATTAAAAGTGAAACCGATTATTTTGAAAACGCAAAGCGAATGAAGACTAAATCGGGTAATTATAAATGGATTTTGAGTAGTGGTAAAATCATAGAGCGAGACAAAAATGGACTTCCAACCAGATTAACAGGAACACATACCGATATAACCTCTCAAAAAGAAAACGAAACTGCAATATTAAAAAATTCGCAAATAATTAACGAGCAAAATAGTCGATTGTTAAATTTTGCGCACATCGTTTCCCACAATTTAAGCTCGCACACAGGCAATTTTAAAATGCTTCTAGATTTGATTGAAACTGAAAATGACTCGGAAACTGTTCTTGAAATTTTTGAGCATTTAAAAACTTCGTCAAACGCTTTAAATCAAACAATTGAACATTTAAAAGAGTTGGTTGACATCAATACACACATGGTTCATAAAAAAGAAAATTTGGATTTGAACCTCTATTTAAATAAAGTTTTAGGAATTTTAAGTGAAGAAATAAGCAACAACAAAGTGAAAATTTTTAAGCAGATTCCAAAAAAATGCAATATTGCTTTTAATCCTTCTTATTTAGAAAGTATTTTGCTTAATTTTACCACTAACGCAATTAAATATTCACATCCTGACCGAACACCAGAAATCTATTATTCCATGAGAAAAGAAGATGGGAAATGTGTTTTAGAAATTAAGGATAATGGATTAGGAATTGATTTAGAAAAGCACGGAAGAAAGCTTTTCGGGATGTATAAAACGTTTCACAAAAATAAAAATTCAAGAGGAATTGGATTGTTTATCACTAAAAATCAGATCGAATCAATGGGTGGAAATATAGAAGTAGAGAGTAAAACAAATATTGGGACAACTTTTAAAATCTTTTTTAGCAATGAAGTTTAATGATGTTTTTGTAGTCGATGATGATAAAATTTTTCATTTCATCATCAAAAAATTATTATTGAACAATAATATAAATGTTACCCCAAAGTTTTTTGAAAATGGATTACTTGCCATTGAAGGAATAAAATCCAAAATGGATAGAGGTGAAAATCCGCCCGATCTAATTTTATTAGATATCAATATGCCAATTCTTGACGGTTGGCAGTTTTTGGAAGAATTTAAAATAATTAAAGATAAATTAGCCAAAGAAATTATAATCTATATTGTTAGCTCATCCGATAATCAGTCGGATATGAGTAAAGCTAATGAATACCAAGATGAAGTCAAAGATTATTACTTAAAACCAATGACAGCCGAAGATTTGAAAACAATTTTTAGCTATCCAGCTTAGTTTTTTTCTTCTAATAAATCACTTAAATGCAATCGTAAAGCGGTTACAGAAATACTTATTTCCCAAAACGAAATAGCTAACGATATCAATAAGCAGAGCAAACTTGCTGAAAAAAGATAAATTCCAAAAATTTGTTGTTCTAAAAACAATAAAAACATTGCAAATACTGAAAGAAACAAGCACAAAACTCCAAAAAGTTGCATGTATCTAATCAAAGAAAGTCGCAAATTCAAGTTGTTGATTTGAAGTAAAATACTTTTGGTATGTTTCTCGTCATAATGACTTTTTAAACTTCTAACAATTTGAGCAATTGTTAAAAATCGATTGGTATAAGCCAATAAAATCAATGATGTAGCAGAAAAGAGTAGAGCAGGAGTTTCTATAGATAGTGTCATGTTATATTCGAAGTTTGATTTACGAGGTACGAAGTACGACAAATAAATTCAATAAAAAAACCTGCAAGTTATCACTCACAGGTCTTTTATCTATTAGTGAATTATCTGAAAGCTATTTAATCAACTCGAAACTTCTTTTTACAAAAGCGGTCAATTCTTCACCTTTCAATAATCCTTGAGAAATTTTAGCTAAATCTAAGGCTTGTTTTACTAAACTTTCTTGTACTGATTTATCTCCAGTATTTAAAATTGTTGTGGCTAATTCCGAGTTGGTATTTACAACCAAGTTATACATTTCAGGGAAATTACCCATGCCAAACATTCCGCCACCACCAGATTGGCTCATTTCTTTCATTCTTCTCATAAATTCGGGTTGCGTAATTATAAATGGTGCAGCAGTGCTGTCCAGAGGTTCGAGTTGAACTGAATAATTTGTTTTTGGAACAATTTCTTCTAAAACAGTTTTCAATTGTGTCGATTCATCTTCAGAAAGTTTAGAAATTTGAGTTTCCTCTTTTTGGATTAATTTTTCAATATGATCTGAGTCAACACGAGTAAATGTTAAATTTTCGTTATCCGCTTCCAATTTTTGTATCAAATGCGAAACAATTGGAGAGTCTAGCAATACTACTTGATATCCTTTTTGCTTTGCAATTTCAATGTAACTGTGTTGCGCATCTTTGTTTGAAGCATAAAGCACAACTAGTTTTCCATTTTTATCTGTTTGATTTGTTGCAATTGTTTCTTTCAATTCCGCTAACGTATAATACTTGTCATCAACAGTTGGATACAGAACAAAATCACCAGCTTTTTCATAGAACTTTGGTTCTGAAAGCATTCCATATTCTAAAACGATTTTAATGTCGTTCCATTTTTGTTCAAAATCTTCACGGTTCTCATTAAAAAGTGATTTCAATTTATCAGCAACTTTTCGGGTGATGTAATTTGAAATTTTCTTCACATTTCCATCAGCTTGAAGATAGGAACGAGAAACATTTAATGGAATATCTGGCGAATCAATTACACCTTTCAACATTCCTAAAAATTCAGGAACAATTCCTTCTACATTATCAGTAACATAAACTTGATTTTGGTATAATTGAATTTTGTCTTTTTGCAGTTGCAAATCCGAAGACATCTTCGGGAAATATAAAATACCAGTCAAATTGAATGGATAATCTACATTTAAATGAATGTTGAACAATGGTTCTTCAAACTGCATTGGATACAACTCTCTATAGAAGTTTTTATAATCTTCATCAGTCAAATCAACAGGTTGTTTTGTCCAAGCTGGATTTGGATTATTGATGATGTTGTCAACTTCAATTTGTTCTGGTTTTGCATTTTCAGCGGCATCTTCAGATAAAGGAAGCGATTCTTTTCTTGTTCCAAATTTGATTGGAATTGGCATGAATTTATTGTACTTAGTCAACAATTCACGAATTTTATATTCTTCCAAGAAATCTAATGAATCTTCTGCTATGTGAAGAATTATCTCTGTTCCTCTGTCAGTTTTGTCATGTGGTACAAGCGTAAATTCTGGACTTCCGTCACATGTCCAATGTGCAGCAGGTTCATCTTTGAATGATTTTGTAATGATTTCCACTTTTTCGGCTACCATAAAGGCGGAATAAAAACCAAGACCAAAATGACCAATAATTCCTGAATCTTTGGCAGAGTCTTTATATTTTTCTAAAAATTCCTCGGCACCAGAAAACGCAACTTGGTTGATGTATTTTTCTACTTCGTCCGCAGTCATTCCTAAACCTTGATCAATAATATGAAGTTTTTTTCCGTCTTTGTCGATTTTAACTTCAATAATAGGATTACCATATTCCACTTTGGCTTCTCCAATAGAAGTTAGATGTTTTAGTTTTAAAGTAGCATCTGTTGCATTGGAAACCAATTCACGCAAGAAAATTTCGTGGTCGCTGTATAAAAACTTCTTGATTAGTGGAAAGATGTTTTCTACTGATACATTAATTTTTCCTGTTGTCATATTCTTTGATTTTATGTTTAAATAATTTTAATACTAATTACTAGTCAAATCTAATACCAAAATCTATTTCTATGACAAATTGACGTAGTAACAATTCTACAATCAAATAGAACTAATTTATAAAATGCAATTGAAAATGGGCGTATCTTTGCCAATAATTAAATGTAAAATATTATAGAGATGAAAAAAATTATTTTAACAGTCTTATTTTCGGTTTTACTATTGGGATGCAAATCAAAATCGGCAACCAATACAAAGCTTGATAATAAATCTGAAGTTGCGATTAAAGGAAATTGGAGAATTGCTTCAGTTGGATTTCCTGGTTCAGATGTTATGAAATTGACATCTTTTGATTTGGCTGATTCTAAATGTTTTATTGGAAGTACGTGGAAATTTGTTTCCAATAATAACAAAGGAAATTTTACTTTGAATAGTCCAAGTTGTACTTCTTATTCAACACCAATTACATGGTTTATCAATAAAGAAGGTGAGTTTGTTATGAAAATTTTAGATGAAGCAAAAGCTAAAAAAGTTAAATCTGGTTATGTATTGAAAGTGGCTAACCAAACTGCAAGTTCATTTCAACTTATTGAAAAAGTGGATGTTGCTGGAAAAATAACAGATGTTGTTTATCAATTTGAAAGATTAAATTAAAAAATTATGAAAAAGTATACTTCTATTTTTGTAGCATGTTTAATGCTACTATCGACAGTTTTTACAAGTTGTGAAGCTGTAAAAAACACAAATAATACACAACGTGGTGCTGGAATTGGTGTTGCCGCTGGAGCTGTTCTAGGTGCAGTTTTAGGAAATAACCTTGGAAAAGGTGGAAACGGTGCTCTTGGTGCTGTTCTTGGTGGCGTAATTGGTGGTGTTGCTGGTGGTGTTATTGGAAACAAAATGGACAAACAAGCACGCGAAATTGAAACAGTTTTACCTGGTGTTGAAGTTGAAAGAGTAGGTGAAGGAATTAAATTAGTTTTGGGTGAAAATGCAGTTCGTTTTGATACAAACAAATCAACTTTAACTTCTAATGCTAAAGCGAATTTGGATAAACTTGTTTCTGTTTTTGAACATTATCCAGATACCAATATCCAAATTTATGGTTATACTGATAGCACTGGTGCAGCTGATTATAATTTAAAATTATCAGAACAAAGAGCAGCATCTGTTAAATCTTATTTGGCAGGTAAAGGTCTTGCAGCTTCTAGATTTAATACTACTGGTCTAGGAATTGCTGATCCAATTGCAACAAATGATACTCCTGATGGAAGAAGCAAAAACCGTAGAGTAGAATTTGCTATTACGGCAAATGAGAAAATGGTTCAAGATGCTCAGAAAGAAGCAGGGAAATAATTAAGCCTCATGTAATTAATCTAAAGCGACTATATTTTTAGTCGCTTTTTTATTATTTAAAACTTTAACAAAACTTTTTGTTTAATTATTTGCTTAATTTGTTAAACAATTTGTAACTTTACAATGTATTTAAAATCAATAAAATGGCAACAGCTAAAAAGACAAGTTCTAAAAAAGAAATAATTGATGATTTGAGTATTATGAGTCATTTCATGACAGATGTTTTAGAAAACAATGAAGAACCAAAGAATATTTATACTTTTTGTAAAAAACACGATTTAGACGAAAGTCAGTTTTATTCTTTTTTTGGTTCGTTCGAATCGTTAAAAGAAGCTATATGGTTGAAGTTTTTTGAAAATGCATCTGCAGCGATGTCAAAAGACCCAAAAATTGAAAGTTATTCTAACAAAGAAAAATTATTGACTTTATATTTTACTTTGTTTGAAATTTTAACGTTGAATAGGACTTATGTGTTGTTTTATTTGAAAGAAAACAAGGAAGGATTGAAAAATTTAAAAAGCTTAAAACAATTCAGAAACCATTTTAAAGAATATATCGTAAGTATAATTAATTCAAATGAGACAATGGTTTCAGGAAGAATTAATAAAGTTACTGAACCTGTTTTTTCAGAAGGAGCATGGATACAGTTTTTATTTTTATTGAAATTTTGGATTGACGATACATCAAAAAGTTTTGAAAAAACAGATGTCTTGATTGAGAAATCGGTTAATACTGTTGTTGATTTATTAGATACAAAACAATTAGAGAATTTATTTGATTTGGGTAAATTTCTTTGGAAAGAAAAATTTAATTAATGAAAACATTAGACAAAATTCCAACAGGAAAAATTGAACGTGCAACCCAATTAGTCAAAACTGGCATTAAAGTTGGAGGAAATTATGTTGCTTACTATGGTGAGAAACTGGTTAATCCAAACTTAACAAAAGATAAATTGAATGAAGACAATGCTGAAGATATTTATGATGGATTAAAGAATTTAAAAGGAAGTGCTTTAAAAGTGGCTCAAATGTTGAGCATGGATAAAAGTATTATGCCACAAGCTTATGTTGATAAGTTTTCACTTTCTCAATTTTCGGTTCCGCCATTATCAGCGCCATTGGTGAGAAAAACATTTAAAAAATATTTAGGAAAATATCCTGAAGAAATATATGATACGTTTACACCAGATGCCATGAATGCGGCCAGTATTGGTCAGGTGCATAAAGCAACAAAAAATGGTAAGAGTTTTGCAGTGAAAATTCAATATCCTGGTGTTGCAGAAAGTATTAGTTCAGATTTAGCTTTAGTTAAACCATTTGCAACGAGAATGTTTAATTTGAAAGGAAAGGATTCAGAGAAATATTTCATTGAAGTTGAAAATAAATTACTCGAAGAAACGGATTATGTTTTAGAATTAAAACAAAGTTTGGAAGTATCTGATTGGTGTAGTAAAATTGAAAATTTGTGTTTTCCAAAGTATTATTCTGAATATTCTTCAGAGAAGATTTTAACGATGGAATGGATTGAAGGGAAACATCTTTCGGAGTTTACATCACAGAATGACGATAGAGTAAAAGGAGATAAAATTGGTCAAGCACTTTGGGATTTTTATATGTTTCAAATGCATCATTTACGACAAGTACATGCCGATCCACATCCTGGTAATTTTTTAATTGATAAAGATGACAATCTGGTAGCGATAGATTTTGGTTGTATAAAGCAAGTTCCTGAGGAGTTTTATGTTCCTTATTTTGAATTGGCTAAACCAGAAGTTATTGATAACCCAAAGATTTTTAATGAAAAATTATTCGAATTAGAAATTTTACGTCTCGATGATAGCAAAGAAGAGATTGAGTATTTTACCAAGATATTCCATGATTTACTGAGTTTGTTTACAAAACCGTTTCATGGAGATTATTTTGACTTTTCGGATGATGATTTTTTTGGAAAAATAGCAGAAATGGGTGAAGAATTTTCAAAAGACACACAATTGAGAAAAATGAATGGCAACAGAGGTTCAAAACATTTTTTATATATTAACAGAACGTTCTTTGGATTGTATAATTTATTACACGATTTGAAAGCAAGAATAGAAACAAAAACATACGAAAAATATATTCCATAATTTTAATTGTTTTATTGGTTAGGTTGATTAGAGCGATAACTCCACGTTTGAGTATCGCTCTTATCTTTTTTACCTAATTTGAATTATTTCAAAGAATGTTTTAGCAGGAAATGCATCAACATTTACTGATGTTTGATAGTTTTCTGCAAATATTTCGATAGTTCCACCTATTGCTAGATTAACTGCACAACTGATGTTTCTAAAAACAGGGCCAAGATTGGAATGGTTACCTGTCATCTGTTGATATAGAACTCCATTCACATATACTCCAATAGAATAAAATTCTTGATTACTTTGATCATTTGTATGAAATGAAGCATTAACTTGATATAGACCAGCTTTAGATGCAGTAAAAGTTCCACCAGCAAATTCTGAATTAGTATCTATTACTTCACTATCGAAATTTATTTTTTGCCAATTAGACGTTGTTAAACTTTGGTTGGCACTTAGATTTACTTTTGTATAAGAATACGTGTTTACAGGATTTTGAACCCACGAAGCATTTCCAGTAGCATCACTTTGCATGATATAATTGGCTGCTGCACCATTTGTCATTTGAAAATCGGTTGTTCTTGTTTTTCCTGCTATTTCTAATTTGTTTCCAGCTGATGGAGGAATTCCAATTCCAACATTTGTTCCATCGTCTTGTATAATACTATTTACTAATCCAGTTCCATTCCATTTTGATATAGTGTTTATTGTAGTTGTTTGTACTTTTGGATCTACTTCGGCTATTGCTAGTGTTGAAGCATTTACCCAAGATGTTGTTCCAGCACCATTGGTTTGTAATACTTGTCCAACTGTACCACGAACATTTGGTAGGGAATATCCTGGAGCTGCTGCTGGATTACTAATTTGAAGCGTTCCATTAATACGAACAATATTGTTATCAAATTCACCATAAATCAAAGCAGCGTCTGCATTTGCATTGGAATTTTCTATATATAATTTGTTGGAAGTTGTTTCATTTAATCCAGCTTGATATCCTAATGCAACATTACCTGTACCAGTATTATTTCTTAAAGCATTATATCCAACGGCAACGTTATTTGCTGAAGCTCCAAATACTAGTAATGAATTTGAACCAATTGCTGTATTAAATGAACCTGTTGTTCTTAAACCAGCTTGATGACCAAAAAAAGCATTATTATTTGCTGCACCAGTATTGTATCTTCCAGCCTCGAAACCTACATAGGTATTATTTGCACCAGAACCATGTTCATCTCCAGCAAGAGTTCCCATAGCGGTATTATTAGCACCAGTATTTATTCTTAAAGTGCTTGATCCAACAGCAGTATTACCTAATGCGTTTGTATTACCTTGTAGCGCATCATACCCAATAGCAGTATTGTTATTTCCTGAATTGGAAAATAGTGCATGCCATCCAATTGCTGTTGAATTACTTGATGTTGATGTTGTTCCCCACATAGCTTCAAAACCAACTACAGTATTTGAGCTACCTGAATTTCTTCCTAAAGCACGTTCTCCGATTGCTACATTAGAAGAACCAGCTGTATTAGATGTTTGCGCTTGATATCCAACAGCCGTATTTGAAGTACCAGATGTGATTGATGAAGATGCTTGCGTACCTAAGGCAGTGTTTTTAGTTCCAATTGTATTTGCAGTTAATGCACTAAAGCCAACAGCTGTATTATCGCTTGCTGTATTTACTGCCAATGCGTTTGTTCCAATAGCTGTATTAGAACCACCAAGTATATTGGTAACTAATGCTCTTTGTCCAATTGCTGTATTATTCTGTCCTGTTGTATTTGCAGCTAATGCTGAAGCACCAACTGCAGTGTTATTTGAAGCAGTTGAATTAGCAGTTAAAGCACTTGTTCCAATTGCTACATTAGAAGATCCTGTTGTATTTGCTCCTAATGAACTTGTTCCAAAAGCAGCATTATTTGTTCCTGTAGTTGCTATATTTAATGCGCCAACTCCTAGTGATGTATTTGTGGATTGAATTTTCCCAGATGCTATATTGTTTCTTCTAAATGATACATCCACATCATCGGTTGTTCCCATAAAATTAGTTGTTCCTGATAATCCAGCATTACCAGTAGTTGTCCAATCATTTGTTGTTACTCCTGTTGCCAAACGTACCCATATAGTTCCGTTCCAATAATAAAAGCCTGATGTAACATCTGAAACATTCGCTGTATTATATACTAATTCGGAAATTGTTGGTAGTGTTAAGGGTAATGCGCTTGTTGTTGTTGTTAATGCTACTCTTGGAATTAACAATCCGTCATTTGTAGAGGTAATATCTAAAATACCTTGTGGATTTGGTTGACTAATACCAATATTTTTTGTTGCTCCGACACTTCCATAAATGGTATTTCCAATATTTAATTGATCACTTCCACTTGCTACTGGAGCAACAGTATTGGCTCCAATCATTATATTATTTGAACCAGTAGTTAAAGCAAAACCAGCATCAAATCCAATGGCTGTGTTGTTTGAACCTGTACTTGTTTGTAAACTTCGATATCCAAGTGCGCTATTACCTGTACCAGTTAAGTTATCTCTTAGTGATGTAAAACCGACAGCAGTATTATTATTTGCATTTGAATTTGTTAATGCGTTTCGACCAATTGCAACATTAGCATTAGCATTTGTGTTAGCATATAGAGCACCAACGCCAACGGCCGTATTTTCACTTCCGCTTATGTTTGAAAATAAAACAGACTCTCCAAAACCTGTATTTCTTCTTCCAGAAGTTAAACTAGGCATTGTGTTTGCTCCAAATGCAGTATTTCTAATTCCTGTTTGTGAACCAACATTGATTGTTGGATTTACTAATGAGTTGGCTCCAAATGAAGTATTACTATTATTAAAAACAAAAGTAACTGGTGTGAAAATAGGATCACCAATATAACCAGCTCTAAAATTATTTCTTCTAATTACAAAATCTTGATTATCCGTTGTTCCAATGAAATTTGTAGATGGATTTGTTCCGTTATTTCCACTAATTTTCCAACTATCATTATCATTTCCAGTTGTCAATTTAATCCAAACTGTTCCGTCAAAATAGTAATATCCTACTGACGTTACATTTATTGTTGTTAAAGTTGCCGAGCCATTTGATATATCATCTACATAGATCATTGTTGAGGTTGGAGTTCCTGTCATTGTTTGAGCTCTTAATCTAGAAACTCTAGGAATTAACAAGCCATCAACTGATGTTCCCGTCAAACTGGTTGCCGTTATATCTAATGTTGACTGAGGTGTTGTAGTTCCAATTCCAACTTGTGCGTATGTACCAATGGATGCTAATAGTAATACTGTAAATAACTTGGTTTTCAACTTTTTCATTTTTTTTATTCTTTTTTAAAAATTAAAAACGCCTCTCAATAAAGAGAGGCATTTTTATTATCAATATTTAATCTAAACTTATCTCTTAATCATACGTAATGATTTAGCATTACCATCTTGGCTAACAACTACGTTGTAAACTCCAGTTGGATAACGCTCTCCGATAGCT
>NZ_SNXR01000003.1 GCF_004362665.1 Flavobacterium dankookense
AGTTACAACGGTCAACCACTACCATCAACTGATTACTGGTTTAGTGTACAGTATTTAGAACAAAATGTAAGTAAGGAGTTTAAGGCCCATTTCTCGCTGAAACGATAAATGATTAAATAAAAAAACCACTCGATTGAGTGGTTTTTTTTGTTTTATAAAAGTTGTGTGACTTCTGTTTTTAAATAACTTAGTGCTAATGAACTTGCGGATTCGCTTTCTAATAAATTACTCAAAATCTTTTCTCTTAATTTATCAGAATTAATAACCGTTTCGTCTAAAGCTGTTTTTCTTATGTTTTGAATGATAGTATTTTTTGCAGTTAAAATCATCGTCCAACAATCGTCTGAAATGTAAATTTGCTGAGCTAAATTATGTTCATATTCCTGCTCAATATGATGGATCAAAAGATTTTGATAATCCATTTTATTATCGTTTAAAGGTGCAACTCTGAGTAGCAATTTTGCAGGATTTATTCTTTCTAATAGCAAAGCCATTCTTTCATAAGCTTGTAAACGCAATGGTAAGGAATGTTTTTGATTTTCACGAAGCAACTGGAATCGTCTTCTGTTTTCTTCATTGTCAACAAATTTTTTAAAAAAGGTAAAAGCAATTGCACCAGTTAGCAACGCAGGAACCATATAAAGTACAACTTCTAAAATTTTGTCAATATCCATATTCGTAATTTTTAAATTGTTGACAAATATAATAGAAATAGGCATGAAATATATTGTAATTAAGTAGTAGTAATCATAAATTTGAACTTTCTGAAAAAATTATAATGCAAAAATATATTTCTCAACTTAACGAAGCTCAACAAGCACCTGTTTTTCAAAAGGATGGACCAATGATTATTATTGCTGGTGCAGGTTCTGGAAAAACTCGTGTATTGACTGTTCGTATTTCCTATTTGATGAGTTTAGGTGTTGATGCGTTCAATATTTTAGCTTTAACATTTACCAACAAAGCAGCACGTGAAATGAAAAAACGTATTGCTGATATCGTTGGAAACAATGAAGCCAAAAACCTTTGGATGGGAACATTTCACTCAGTTTTTGCACGTATTTTGAGAAGCGAAGCCGATAAGTTAGGTTATCCTTCTAATTTCACGATTTATGATTCGCAAGATAGCGTTCGATTGATTTCGGCAATTATAAAAGAGCAACAATTAGACAAAGATATTTATAAACCCAAACAAGTTTTTAGTCGAATTTCTTCCTATAAAAATTCGTTGATTACCGTAAAAGCCTATTTCAATAATCCCGAATTGCAAGAAGCAGATGCTATGAGCAAAAAGCCACGAATGGGTGAAATTTATCAGCATTATGTGGAACGTTGTTTTAAAAGTGGAGCAATGGATTTTGATGATTTATTATTAAAAACCAACGAATTGCTTAATCGTTTTCCAGATGTTTTGGCGAAGTATCAAGATAGGTTTCGTTATATATTAGTGGATGAGTACCAAGATACGAACCATTCACAATACTTAATTGTTCGCGCTTTATCGGATAGATTTCAGAATATATGTGTGGTTGGTGATGACGCGCAAAGTATTTATGCGTTTCGTGGAGCGAATATCAATAACATTCTCAATTTTCAAAAAGATTATGAAAATGTAAAAACCTATAGGCTTGAACAAAATTATCGTTCAACCAAAAACATAGTAGAAGCAGCCAATTCTATTATTGACAAAAACAAGACTAAGCTTGACAAAATTGTTTGGACTGCCAATGATTTTGGTCCAAAAATAAAAGTACACCGCAGTGTTACTGATGGAGAAGAAGGACGATTTGTTGCCAGTGAAATCTTTGACCTCAAAATGAGAAATCAAATGCTCAACGGTCAATTTGCTATATTATATCGAACCAATGCACAATCGCGTGCCATGGAAGATGCATTGCGAAAAAGAGATATTCCGTATCGAATTTATGGAGGTTTGTCTTTCTACCAAAGAAAAGAAATCAAAGACGTATTGTGTTATCTACGATTAGTAATTAATCCAAAGGATGAAGAAGCGTTGGTTCGAGTGATTAATTATCCTGCTCGAGGTATTGGAGACACAACGATTGAAAAATTAACCATTGCTGCTAATCATTACAAGCGTTCCATTTTTGAAGTAATGGAACATATTGATAAAATCGATTTAAAGCTTAACTCTGGAACAAAAGCAAAATTGCAAGATTTTGTGACAATGATTAAGAGTTTTCAAGTCATTAACGAAAGTCAAGATGCTTTTTATCTTGCCGATCATGTTTCTAAAAAAACAGGTTTGGTTCAAGAACTGAAAAAAGATGGAACTCCCGAAGGTATTGCTCGTATAGAAAATATCGAAGAGCTTTTGAATGGTATCAAAGATTTCACCGAAGGTCAAAAAGAAATTGACGGTGCTCGAGGTGCTTTGTCTGAATTTCTAGAAGATGTTGCCTTAGCTACTGATTTAGATAAAGATACTGGCGATGACGATAGAGTAGCTTTGATGACGATACATTTGGCGAAAGGATTAGAATTTCCATATGTTTTTATCGTTGGTTTGGAAGAAGATTTATTTCCAAGTGCGATGAGTTTAAATACGCGCAGCGAACTAGAAGAAGAACGTCGTCTATTTTATGTTGCTTTAACAAGAGCTGAACATCAAGCGTATTTAACCTACGCGCAATCACGATATCGTTGGGGAAAACTCACTGATGCTGAACCTTCGCGCTTTATTGAAGAAATAAAAGACGACTATTTAGAATATATAAATCCATCTGATGCTGGAGGTTATCGATACAAACCATCCATTGATTTGGATATTTTTGGCGATGTTGATAAATCAAAATTGCGTTTGGCAAAACCTTTGGCTGGAACACCACCAAAAAGAAATGATAACGAACCTGTTTCCTCGGCAACAATTCGTAAATTGAAACCAGTTTCGAGTAATGCTCCAAACAATACTAATTTATTTGACAGCAAATTAACCGTAGGCGATGTTGTGATGCACGAGCGATTTGGAAAAGGACAAATCATCAACCTTGAAGGTGTTGGCGCTGATAAAAAAGCGGAAATTAAATTTGACGTTGGCGGAATTAAAAAATTGTTGTTGCGTTTTGCGAAATTGGATGTGATTGGTTAGATAATATTTGATATGAAATATTAAATATCGAAAATCATAAATCATAAATCTAGCTTCAAATATCTAATATTTAATATCTAAAATTTAATATCTAAATGGCAGAATTCATTAAAATATACGAAGACAAACCCAGCGAAGCGGCTATTAAAAAAGTAGTGCAAGTTTTGCGCGATGGTGGATTGGTGATTTATCCAACCGATACCGTATATGGTTTGGGTTGCGATATTACCAATTCACGAGCTTTGGAACGCATTGCAAAGATTAAAGGAATTAAACTTGAAAAAGCCAACTTCTCTTTTATTTGTCATGATTTGAGTAATCTTTCTGACTACGTTCGCCAGATTGATACTGCTACATTTAAGATATTAAAACGTACTTTGCCTGGACCATATACTTTTATTTTGCCAGGAAACAACGATTTACCGAAAGAATTTCGCAAGAAAAAAACCGTCGGAATTCGTGTTCCGGATAATAATATTGCTTTAGAAATTGTTAAACTTTTGGGAAATCCAATCGTTTCTACTTCCATTCACGACGAAGATGAAGTATTAGAATATTCAACTGATCCGGAACTGATTTTTGAGAAATGGCAACATCTTGTAGATTTGGTAATCGATGGTGGTTATGGCGATAATATTGGTTCTACGATTATTGATTTATCGGGTTATGAACCTGTTATTGTTAGAGAAGGAAAAGGCGATCCAGATATATTTTAGTTGTTAGATTACTGTTTTTTCCTTGCTACGGCAATATTGTATTCATTAATCAAATCAATAATCTGCGCTTCTTTTACCATGAGTTTTGATGCGTATAATTTTTCCAGTTTTTTGTCGATGTCCTCATTTCCATGAAGATATACTTTTAATAATTCATACAGTTCATCTGTCAGTTCTAATTTATTTTTTTGGTTGATTACTTCTAATTTTGAGTCGTAAATGGATATGTAATAGGTTATATCTTCTTGAGAATTATAAAAAGTTCCTTGATAGGCATTTCCACTAGCGGCAATTAAAACTACGTTTTTAAATAGTTTTACTTTCCCAACCGTTACTCTATGAAAAAATTTATACTCAACTCGTTTTTTATAATCATCTATATGTGCAGTTTCTAATGCACGATAATCGTATCTATCTACTTCTTTGGCTTTAATTTTATCAACCAAAGGATTTTTTACTCTTTCGTAATGTTTATTTTCCTTTGCATCATAATAACTGATGATTTCGTCAATATTGTATTTTACTTTTTTACCGTTTTTTATCGTTTTTACTTTATCGTCTGTAGTAGTTACTTTTTCTACATAAATAGTATCCAAAGATTTTGTAACGATAAAATCAGATTGTTGTGCATTACAGTAGGAGCAAAGCACTGTCGCTATTAGTGTTATTTTGTTAAGGATTTTTTGTTTCATTGTTTTTTATAATTGGTTTTTGACTTTGGCGGATACCTTGTTTACTTTGGCGGATGCTTTGTTTACTTTGGCGGATGTCTTGTTCACTTTGGCGGATGCTTTGTTTAGTTTGGCGGATGTCTTGTTCACTTTGGCGGATGTCTTGTTTACTTTGGCGGATGCTTTGTTTACTTTGGCGGATGCCTTGTTCACTTTGGCCGGTGTCTTGTTTACTTTGGCCAATGTCTTGTTCACTTTGGCCAGTGTCTTGTTTACTTTGGCCAATGTCTTGTTCACTTTGGCCAGTGTCTTGTTTAGTTTGGCCAGTGCCTTGTTTACTTTGGCCGGTGCTTTGTTCACTTTGGCCAGTGTCTTGTTTATTTTTTAAAAAGTTAGTTTCAAAGGTACTTTTTAGGTTTGTTCTAACGTGAATTTCCTTTATCGCAAAATTTTTGAGAAGCTAGCTTGTTGTTTTTTTGCTTGGCGACAGTTGCGATACCAATGAACTGCGTATTGATTGCTAAGATAAAATATTTTCGTGAAGAAAGAAGTTCAATTCAAGGAAAACTAGCAATAGCGCGAAATCTGCTGTTAGCAGACGTTTTTAGTTGATTCCAGTATTACGGATGTTTCTTAACCAAAAGTTTATTGTTTTTTGAATTTCGTTTCTAAAGTCTTCAATCATAGGGATTGCAATATTTTTGTTTGAAATATGTGTTTGCTTTTTTCTGTCATTAAAAATTTTCGCAAATTCAAATGTTCCACTATCAATTATATCAAAACAAAATTCAATTGTTGGGATTTTATTATTATTTCGAACTTTAAAACAGGTATTCACTTTAGCTGAAAATACAATACCATTTGTTGAATTCCTTATAGTTTTAATAATACCAACATTAAAATAACAACAATCAGGTTCATTTGGATCTTGAGGTGAAATACCAAACTCATATTCTAAATTGTCAGTATTACTTCCAATAAATTGATTTAAATCTTTTAAAAACCATTCTTCAATTTCTGTTTCGTATTTGTGTAGTATTTCCATTAATTATTTTTTATTTGTCAATAATTCCCATTTGTTAATTTGCAAATAATTTTTTGCTGAGAACGGCTCATTGTTGTTGATTTCCAAACTAATACTGTCTTTTTTTATTAAACTACTAATAATATTTTCATCTTCTAAAAGAGAAATGTTAATCTTAGAAATTCTAAAACCATCTTTATCTTTTAGTTCAATTATAAGATTATTTATACTATCTAAGGTTTTTATTTTAGTATTAATTTTCAATTGGTAGAATAGTTTTCTATTGTCATATTTTACTTTAAGATTACCCTTTATTCCTGTCGTAATATTAGTGTCTGTGCCTAAATTTATATTTTCAAATTGAGTTTCTTTATTTGCAGCTTTACTTTCTTGATTTTGAATGAACGAACCAGTTAATTGAAATAGAAATCCTAATACAAGGAATGACATTGCAACTTTAGACCATATTTTATGTTTTTTTTCATCTTCTTCGCTCATTCCATTATCCATCAAGATATGTTCCCAAAGATTGTCGGGTAATATTCCATATTTGAATAATAAAATAACACCAATTAAATCAAGCGATAAGCCAATTATATTATATATCATAAAACTTAATTTTTGTTTTTCAATTTACCGAATTGTTCCATCACGATGGAAAAATGTCTGCTAACTAGCAGATTACCTCAAATTCCCTTTGTAATTACTTGTAAACAATTACAAACGTTTACAAGTAATTATATTCGTAAATATATAAAATAAAACATCAGCCCTATATTTTGAAAAACAAAAAATAGTATCTTGTGGCAAATTAAAACCGTTATTTTGAAAAAGCTTTTTTCACTTTTGTTACTTTTTTGTTCCTCTATTGTTTTGGCTCAAACTATTAAGGGTAGAATTCTTGACGAAACCAATCAGCCGCTTTTTGGAGCCAATATTTATCTAGATGGAACGTCTATTGCAACGGTGAGTAACGAAAATGGTGTTTTCCAGCTTACTGTACCTTCAAAAATCAATGCGAGTTTGGTGATTAGTTATATCGGTTATCAATCGGTAACGGTCGATTCGTATTCGGCTACGGAAGAGTTACAAATCAAATTGCAACCATCAACAAACACTTTGAAAGAAGTTGTGGTGAAAAAAAATCGGTTTACTCGAAAACAAATGTTGAAGCTATTCCGAGAGCAGTTTCTTGGCGATACCAAAGCTGGGCGGAAAGCAATTATCACTAACGAAGCAGATATTGATTTTGAATATGACGAAAAATATAAAGTGCTTGTAGCTACTTCGGATAAACCGTTGATTATACAAAATCCAGTTTTGGGATATGAAGTGGCGTATGAAATCAGTTCATTTGTAGTAGAGTTTCATTCGCTGAGTATTGAGTCAAGAGATGTTCATAAAATTTTGTTCACAGGCGTTTCTCGATTTACAGAAACGGATAAATCAGCCAAAGTGATTAACGAACGCTTGAAATCCTATCGTGGTTCGGTGTTGCATTTTTTCCGAAGTTTGGTTAGTGATAAAATGGCTGAAAATCAGTTTTTGCTCGTAAAAAACAAGAAAGTTGCTTCTGTGAAAAGTAATTTTATTTTTAAAGACAATTCAGGTTTAAAAGAGGTAAACCTGACCGACAAACCCGTTCAAATTACTTCTAAAAACGCATTGGTCGACACGAAGTTTTATTCGCATTATCAAATTTCTTTTGACAAAAGCAGAACCTCTGCTGTTACTTTCTTAACACCTGTTTTTAATGTTGATCAATTTGGAATTCATTCTAATGTGCAAGATATTTTATTTGCTGGCGATATGAGTGATAAACGAATTGGTGATTTGCTTCCTACCAATTATGGAATAGAGGAATAAAAAAAACGCCGAGAAAATCACAGCGTTTATTATCTAATAATCTAGTTATCTAAAAATCTAACTATCTATTTTATTCTTGCATTGTATGATAAACGTTCATCACATCATCGTCTTCTTCAATTTTTTCTAAAAGTTTTTCAACATCTGCCACTTGCTCAGCAGTAAGTTCCTTGGTTATTTGAGGAATACGTTCAAATCCTGAAGACAATATTTCTAAACCTCTTGTTTCCAATTCTTTTTGAATAGCACCAAAACTTTCGAAAGGCGCATACATTAAAATTCCGTCTTCATCAGCAAAAATTTCTTCCACACCAAAGTCAATCATTTCCAATTCAAGTTCTTCTACATCTTGACCTTCGGAAGGTATGCGGAAATTACAAGTATGGTCAAACATGAATTCCACCGAACCTTGTGTTCCCAGTGTTCCGTTACATTTATTGAAATAACTTCTGATGTTGGCAACTGTTCTATTATTATTGTCTGTTGCCGTTTCAATTAAAATAGCAATTCCGTGTGGTGCATAACCTTCAAAAAGTACTTCTTTGAAGTTAGCTGAGTCTTTATCGGATGCTTTTTTTATAGCACGTTCTACATTTTCTTTCGGCATGTTTGCCGCTTTTGCATTCTGAATGACAGCTCTTAAGCGTGAGTTGGACTCTGGATTTGGTCCACCTTCTTTTACTGCCATTACAATATCTTTTCCAATGCGAGTAAACGTTTTGGCCATGGCTGACCAACGTTTCATTTTACGTGCTTTTCTAAATTCGAATGCTCTTCCCATTTCTTGGTGTATATTTTTTTGCAAAAATAAGGTAATATTATTTTATTCCCAATTTCTGTATTCTATTTTTAATTTGCCGGAACATGTTTAGAAATAAACATATCACCTGTTGAATTCCAATTATTTAGTAGACTGTTTTTTTCTTGATAATTGCTATTGTTTGTTTTGTTGAAGTTTTCAATTTCTTTGTTAACTTGTTTTACCATAGCATTGTAGTTATCAATTTCTTCTTTTGTTTTGTCTTTTGCTGCTTTGCTTTCTAATGATTTTTTAGCATTTTCAAATTTTTCATTGAACATATAAAAGTCAACCATTTTTGGCACAAAAACTTCAGCTTCTTTTTTGTAAAATTCCAAGCATTTTTTTGTTGCTAGTAGCAATGAATTGTCTTTTTCATATGGTTGTATCACTTTAATTTTTTCTAATCCTTCATTAGCATATTGAAGTAAAGCGTTTCCATTTTGTTGAATTGCTCCCAAATCTTTCTTTTCAATTGCTAATGACAAGTTTAAATCGGTAATATTAGTTTTAAAGAATAAAAGATAAAGTGCAGTGTGATAATCAAATACTTTTCCAGAAATGTTTATCTTTTTTGACAATTCTGTTTCTTGATTATTTATTGTGATGCTATATTTTTGGGCAAATTCGTTGAAGGCAAGAGTTGCTTTATCATTTTCTTCGTCAATTTTTTTATTAACCAAATCTCTCATCATAAGATAGGCTTCCATTGCATCATACGACTGTTCTGCAACTTCTTGCATGTTAATGATTTTATCATACTCTTCGTTGAGGCTTATTTCACAAAAATTCAGATAATCAATAACTTTCTTTTGGTAATCAGTATCGCCTTTATAACCATTTTTTATATCGGTTATTTTCTTTCTTGAGGTTTGGATGCTTTTTATTAATTGTTTTCGAGTAGCATCAATTTTTCGAGCACTTTTGGAATGAGCCACAGCAGATGTATATTTCCAAGTGCTTCGGGAAATCAGTTCTTGTTCTTTATTTATAAATGTTAGATAATCGGATGGTTTATTAAATTCTTGTGAAAAAACACTTAATGAACTTAAAAGCACAAATGCTACTATTATTTTTAATTTCATGTTTATGGAGTTGTTAAATCGGTTAATATGTTTACAGCTTCTAAAATAGCAAAATTTTGTTTTACCATTTTAACTCGAGTTTCAGAAATAGTTTTTAGAAATGAATCATATTTTTGATAATCTAAATCAATTTTATTCAGTTGAACATTAATAGGATGTTCTATTTCGGAATACGCTTTTAGTTCTTTCCAAAGCGTATTTATTTTAGAAATATCGTTGTAAACATTTTCGAAATTTAAAACAATTGGCGGAAATTGTGTCTCATAAAATGGATTTATCTTTTCGTTCAAAGAAATAATTTTTTTTACTTCTTCGGAATTTAGTATTCTCTCTTTACTTTTTTGAATGGCAGCAGTATAATTATTGTTTTTGTACAACTCATATTTAAGTTTTACTTCAATTTCATCACTTTTTAATGCCGATTTATTGGTTTTTTCTCTTGGTATTTGCTTGTCAAGAATTGAATGTATTTCCACATCAGGAGTAAGTCCAATGAATTGATTACTTTTTCCAGTTATTCTATAAAATTTTTCTAAAGTGATTTTAACAAATTCGTTATTTGAATTTTCAATTGGAAAAACTTGTTGCATGGTTGCTTTTCCTAAAGTAGTGTTTCCAACGATGATTGCTCTTTGGTAATCTTGCATGGTATTTCCAAATAATTCGCTTGCTGATGCCGAGAAACCATTAACCAGTACAGCCATGTTTCCATTGAAGATAGTACCGCGATTTGTATCTTTTAAAATATTTTTTTTATTGTTTTTATCATTCATGACTGCAACTGGTCCAATGTCAATAAACAAACCGCAAAGTCGAATAGCTTCTTCCAAAGAACCTCCACCATTGTTTTGCAAATCAATGATTAAGCCATCGATTTTTTCTTCGTTTAATTTAAAAACTTCTTTAGCTACATCATCACTTATATTTGATTTGCCATTGTCGAAAGCTGCATAAAAAGATGGGATTTTTATGTAACCAAACTTTTTGTCATTGTTGTTTAGAATAAAACTATAGACATTGTTTTGAACATCTTTCAAAATCTTTTTATCTAATCGAATGCTATATACAGAACCGTTTATTTTTCTAAAAGTAAATTCGGCTGTTTTATAGGTGTCAGAATTTAGTATTTCAAATAATTTTTCTACAGATATGCAATCAATAACATATTCAGTTTCATTGTGAACAATTTTTAAAAGAATATCGTTTTTTTCTATTTTTTCACTGTAGTAGGCTGAACTTCCCGGAAGTATTTCGGCTACATAAATTTCATCAGAATCATTTTGAGCAATATAAAAGCCAAAACTTAAATTGTCTGAACTTAAATGAGAGTAAAAACTTGATCTTGATTTTTGTGAAAAATAGGTAGAATGTGGATCAAAATAGGAACAAAAAACAGTGAAGAATTTTTCGTTAAAATCTTCTTTGCTTAAATGTAAATCAGCTGCTTTGCACAGGAATTTTTCAAACAGCTTGCCTTTTTTTGTATCATAAATAGATTTAAAATTAGTAACCAAGGAGTCTTTGTTTGAGTTAATTTCGCTAATTTCTCTTAGAATTGAAAATAGAAGTCTTTTTTTATAAAGTTTTTTTAACTCAATTTCATTTTTCAAATGTGGAAAACTTTTTCGTGACAAAGTAATAGTTTCAGTACTACTCGTTGGAAAATTTTCATTGTTAAGTTCTTTAATAGTAGCTACATATCGGTTTATAACCTGTGTGTAACTTTGATACATAACTTCAAGAAAGTTACAGTCTTTACTTTTGATATAATCATCAATTTTATACTTGAAATCGTTGAGTTTTTCTAAATCAACTTCAGTAAACAACCTATTGTTTTCGTCTAATTCACTCAGGAAATTAGTGTAAACATAAGTAGATAAACTATCATCAACAGGTTTTGTACTGTAATGTAGTTTCTGAAATAAGTCATTAACTTTTGATAGCGTTACACAAGGAATTTGTTCGCTTTGGGCCAAAAGCAAAACGGGTGTAAACAAGAGTATAAAAAGTATTTTTTTCAGTAGGATTATGGATTATTTTTTATAAAAAGGCATTTTCACCACTTTAGCCGCAATTTTTTTATCTCTAATTACAATAAAAATTTCGCTATCTACTGTTGAAAATTCGGTTGTAACATAACCCATTCCGATTGCTTTTCCTAAACTTGGTGCCATTGTTCCCGATGTTACAATGCCTATGTTGGTTCCGTTTGCATCTACAATTTCATAATCATGTCTTGGAATGCCTCTTTCGGTTAATTCAAAACCAACTAATTTTCTAGAAACTCCAGCTTCTTTTTGTTTTTTCAGATTTTCAGAATTCGTAAATTCTTTAGTGAATTTAGTAATCCAACCCAAACCAGCTTCAAGTGGCGAAGTCGTATCGTTGATGTCGTTTCCATACAAACAAAAACCCATTTCCAAACGCAAAGTATCGCGAGCAGCTAATCCAACAGGTTTT
This sequence comes from Flavobacterium dankookense, assembly GCF_004362665.1. Taxonomy (GTDB): domain Bacteria; phylum Bacteroidota; class Bacteroidia; order Flavobacteriales; family Flavobacteriaceae; genus Flavobacterium; species Flavobacterium dankookense. The sequence goes on from NZ_SNXR01000003.1 coordinate 11,731, forward strand.
ATCCCGAATGATTTTCCTGCTTCAAAAACTTGGTTCCAAACGTGTTCTACTTCTTCATTTTTGCAATAAATTTCAAATCCACCCGAACCTGTATAACCTGTAGCAGAAATAATTACATCATCAATTCCAGCAAAATTGCCTACTTCAAAATGGTAATATTTTATTTCAGATAAATTGATAGAAGTCAACGATTGCATAGCTTCAACCGCTTTCGGACCTTGAATTGCAAGTAATGAATAATCATCTGAAAGGTCTTTCATTTCAACTCCTAAGTCATTAAAAGAAGAAATCCAGTTCCAATCTTTTTCAATATTAGAAGCGTTAACCACTAATAAATATTGGTTTTCTTTCATTTTGTAAACAATTAAATCGTCAACAATTCCACCATCTTTATTAGGTAAACAAGAATATTGTGCTTTTCCGATTTCTAGAGTAGAAGCATCGTTTGAAGTTACTTTTTGTATCAAAGCCAAGGCATTTTCACCAGTTAGCAAAAATTCGCCCATGTGTGAAACATCAAAAACTCCAACACCAGTGCGAACAATTTCGTGTTCAGCATTTACTCCTTCATATTGTACAGGCATATTGTATCCTGCAAACGGAACCATTTTTGCTCCGAGACTTTCGTGAATATGCGTTAAAGCGGTATTTTTCATTCGTTTTATTATAATTTAGTTTGTTTGTGTTGTTTTATATGAATATTAGATTTTAGATATCTAATATTAAATATTTAAAATCTACTATTTATTTTCTAACAAAAGGCGGTAACAGTTTAGTGGTTACTTCACCAAATCCAATTCTCACTGAACTGTTTTGGCAATAGCCTTTAAACGTAACGGTATCGTTGTCATTTATGAATTTACGTTCTGAACCATCATTCATTTTGATTGGATTTTTTCCACCCCAAGTTAATTCAAGCATAGAGCCAAAGCTGTCTGGAGTTGGACCAGAAATCGTTCCAGAACCCATCATATCACCCGAATTTACGCGACAACCGTTTGAAGTGTGATGTGCTAATTGTTGCGCCATTGACCAATACATATATTTAAAATTGGATTTAGAAAGTAGCGTTGGTTCTACATTTTCAGGTTCAAGATATACTTCCAAATTGATGTCAAAAGTATGTTTTCCTTTTTGTTGCAAATAGGGAAGTGGTGTTGGTTCTTGAACTGGACCTTTAGCTCTAAACGGTTCCAAAGCATCCATGGTTACTATCCAAGGAGAAATGGAGCAAGCAAAGTTTTTGGCTAAAAATGGTCCAAGCGGAACATATTCCCATTTTTGAATGTCTCTTGCGCTCCAATCGTTCAATAAAACCATCCCGAATATATAATCTTCTGCTTCATTGATAGGAATGTTTTCACCCATAATGTTGGCATCTGTAGTAATAAAAGCAGTTTCTAATTCAAAATCAACCGAACGTGACGGACCAAAAACAGGTGTTGTTTCGCCATTAGGCAACGTTTGTCCCATTGGTCGATGAATAGGAATTCCAGAAGGTATAATCGTAGAACTTCTACCATGATAGCCAACAGGAATGTGAAGCCAGTTTGGCAATAAAGCATTTTCAGGATCACGGAACATTTTACCCACATTGGTAGCGTGTTCTTTACTGGAATAAAAATCAGTATAATCACCAATCAAAACAGGAAGTTGCATTTCTACTTCATCCATTTTGAAAATGACAATATCTCTGTGTTCTTGATTATCTCTTAGTTCTGGATTGTTGCTGTCAAAAATATCTCCAATACGATTTCTAACCAATCGCCATGTTTTTTTTCCGTCCGAAATAAAATCGTTCAGCGTGTCTTGCATGAACATATCGTCAGTTAATTCTATACCATCAAAATAGTTTAGTTGTTGCAAAGCACCTAAATCGATAGCATAATCTCCAATTCGTGTTCCAATTGTGATGACATCATCTTTAGTCAAGAAAACACCAAAAGGAATATTTTGAATAGGAAAGTCGCTGTTTTCTAATACAGTAAGCCACGATTTTCTTTTAGGATTGTTGGTTGTTATGGGCATTTTATGAAGATTTATTTTGTTGAAAAAATTCTAATCAAATATATCATTTACTATTAATTTACCAAACGATTTTTGTAATTTTGAACTCAATTTAACGAAATATTTAGAAATGCAACGCGACGAACAAATTTTTGACCTTATTCTAGAAGAACAAGACAGACAAATTCACGGAATTGAACTTATCGCCTCTGAAAACTTTGTGAGTGATCAAGTGATGGAAGCAGCAGGTTCTGTTTTAACAAATAAATATGCCGAAGGTTATCCAGGTAAACGCTATTATGGTGGCTGTGAAGTAGTAGATGTGATTGAGCAAATCGCTATCGATAGAGCCAAAGCATTATTTGGTGCCGAATATGTAAACGTTCAACCACACTCAGGTTCACAAGCCAACACTGCTGTTTTTGCCGCTTGTTTAAAACCAGGTGACAAAATCTTAGGATTTGATTTGTCTCACGGTGGACACTTAACGCATGGTTCTCCCGTAAATTTCTCAGGGAAATTATATACTCCAAGTTTTTATGGTGTGGAAAAAGAAACAGGTGTTTTGAACTATGATAAAATTCAAGAAATAGCAACTAAGGAACAACCTAAAATGATTATTGCTGGTGCATCAGCCTATTCACGTGATATGGATTTTAAACGTTTCCGTGAAATTGCTGATAGTGTTGGAGCATTACTTTTAGCTGATATTTCGCATCCTGCGGGATTAATTGCGAAAGGATTGATGAACGATCCAATTCCACATTGTCATATCGTAACTACTACAACTCATAAAACACTACGTGGACCGAGAGGTGGAATTATTATGATGGGGAAAGATTTCCCAAATCCTTGGGGTTTAACTACGCCAAAAGGAGAAATCAGAATGATGTCGCATGTTTTGGATATGTCTGTTTTTCCTGGTAATCAAGGTGGACCATTAGAGCATATTATTGCGGCGAAAGCAGTAGCGTTTGGCGAAGCATTGTCAGATGAGTTTTTTGCTTATCAAATGCAAGTGCAGAAAAACGCTAAAGCTATGGCAGCAGCTTTTGTAAAAAGAGGTTATGATATTATCTCTGGTGGAACAGACAACCACATGATGTTGATTGATTTGCGCAACAAAAATATCTCGGGTAAAGATGCAGAAACCGCTTTAGGTAAAGCCGAAATCACTGTAAATAAAAACATGGTGCCATTTGATGATAAATCACCATTTGTAACTTCAGGTATTCGTGTTGGAACACCTGCAATCACTACTCGTGGATTGGTAGAAGCTGACATGGAAACGATTGTTGATTTAATCGATAGAGTTTTGACGAATGCTACTAATGATGAATTGTTAGAAGAAATTGCAGATGAAGTAAACGAAATGATGAGCGAAAGAGCCATTTTCGTCTATTAATTGATATAAAAACTATATTAAAAAAACCTTCAGATTTCTGAAGGTTTTTTTTATTCCAAAAGCTATTTAATTTACCTTTTTATGTTGTAAATTTGAGTAACACAACTCAATTCATTTCAAATGAAATTAACGAAAGTCTTTTGTTTCTCCATTACCATTTTGATTGTTTCCTGTTCTAAAAATGACACTGAGGAAATGAAACCTACAGTTGGATCTATTACCGAAAGTGTTTATGCTTCGGGTGTCATAAAATCCGAAAATCAATATACCGTATATGCTACAGTCAGTGGTGTGTTGCAAAAAATAAAGGTTACTCCTGGACAAACTATAGCCAAAGGACAGACATTATTTCAAATCGAAAGCGATAAAGCATCACTCACTACTGAAAATGCCCGCTTGGCTTATCAACTAAGTAACGAAAACAGTCGGTACATTCAAGATAAAATTGCTGAAATGGAAACCAAAGTACAAATGGCAAAAGATAAATTAATAGTGGACCAATCGGTTTATAATCGCAATAAAAACATAAAACAATACAAAGTAATCTCTGAAGTAGAATACGAACGGGTAGAACTAACCTATAAAAACTCAAAATCCAATTACGAGTCTGCTGTAAAACAATTGTCACAATTGAAACTACAATTAAAAAATGACCAAAACAGAAACAGCAATAATCTTAAGATAAGTGAAAAATCCCAAAGCGATTTTGAAGTAAAAAGCGCTTTTTCCGGAGAACTATTTGATGTTCTTGTTAAAGAAGGAACGCTTATTACCTCTCAAATGCCTTTAGCTGTTATTGGAGAGAAAAATAAATACCTGCTCGAACTCGATGTAGATGAAAACGATATGGTCAAAGTGATTTTAGGACAAAAAATAGTAGTTACGCTAGATAGTTATAAAGGCAAAGTATTTGAAGCGAAAGTAGATAAAATTTACCCTATCATGGACGAACGCTCACGAACCTTTAAAATAGAAGCATATTTCGACAATCCTCCAGCAAAATTATATCCCAATCTAACTGCCGAAGCCAACATCATTATTCAAACCAAAAAAAACGCATTAACCATTCCGAAAAGCTATTTGATTGACGATAAATTTGTGTTAGTAAATGAAGACGAAAAACGCCAAGTAAAAATTGGATTAAACGATTATCAAAACGTTGAAATTCTAGAAGGGTTAACCGCTGGCGAAACCATTTACAAACCCAAATAATGAATTTCAAACTCATTCTAAATATTGCCATCCACTTGCTTCGAGCTCGATTGAAACAGTCTATTGTAGCTGCTGTAGGCGTAACTTTTGGAATTGCTATGTTTATTGCTTTAGTCAGTTTTATGAATGGATTGAACGATTTACTCGACGGATTAATGCTCAATCGAACGCCACATGTCCGTTTATATAACGAGATTAAACCTTCTGAAAACCAACCTATTTCACTTTCAGAAAAATATAAAAATGATATCCATTTTATTTCCTCAGTGAAACCAAAAGATAGAGGTAAAGCCATCTATAACAGCAAAGCCATTGTCCATTTTTTAAAACAAGATCAACGCATTATTGATGTAGCCTCTAAAATAACAACACCTGTTTTTTTTAATTCGGGAACCATCGAAATTTCAGGAGTTATTAGTGGTATTGATGTTACTGCCGAAGAGAAGCTATTCAAAATAAGCGATTATGTTATCGAAGGCAATGTTATTGATTTAGAGCAAAACAACAGTATCATCATCGGAAAAGGTTTAGCCGATAAAATGCTCTTGGTTAAAGGCGACATCATTAAGATTACTACAGCCAAAGGAAACTTAGCATCACTAAAAATTGTGGGTATTTCTCAAATTGGTATTTCTGAAATTGACGATACTAGTAGTTATACCTCGTTAGAAACTGCGCAAAAATTATTAGGCGAAGCCACTAATTACATTACAGATATTCAAATAAAACTATTCGATATATCCACTTCACCATCGGTTGCAAAAGAGTTTCAAGAGAAATTTGAGTTGGATGCTGTCGATTACCAAACAGCCAATTCCCAATTTGAAACTGGAAGTTCAGTAAGAAGTATAATTTCGTATGCCGTTGGAATTGTACTGTTGATAGTAGCTGGTTTTGGAATTTACAACATCTTGAATATGATGATTTTTGAAAAAATGGATAGCATTGCCATTCTAAAAGCAACTGGATTTTCGGGTAGCGATGTCAAGTGGATTTTCATATCACTTTCTATGATTATTGGTTTGACTGGTGGTGTTTTTGGATTGCTGTTCGGGTTTGCTTTTACTGTAATTATTGATAACATTCCTTTTAATACCGCATCCTTGCCCACAATTTCTACTTATCCCATCAATTATGATCCCTTGTTTTATATAATCGGAATTTCTTTTGCGATAATTACAACAGGTATTGCTGGACTTTTACCTGCCATGAAAGCCAGCAAAATTGATCCAGTTGAAATTATTAGAGGAAAATGAGAACTAGCCAAATTTTATAAAAAGCAAACATGAGCAACATAGTTTTAGAAACAAAAAAGTTAACCAAATACTTTTACGATCCAATACAATTTCAAGTATTGAAGGAAATCGATATGAGTATCAATCATGGCGAATTTGTTTCAATCGTAGGAAAATCAGGTTGCGGAAAATCAACGTTGTTATATTTACTTTCTACGATGGATACCGATTATGAAGGAGAATTATTTATTCATGACGATTTAATAACTGGAAAACCAGACAAAGAATTGGCTCAAATTAGAAACGAAAAAATAGGTTTTGTATTTCAGTTTCATTACTTATTAGCGGAATATAGTGTCTTGAAAAACGTCATGTTGCCAGGAATGAAACTCGGAAAACTATCTGAAAAGGAAATCGAGTATAATGCTATGGAACATTTAAGAACTTTAGATATGGAAGACCAAGCTTTAAAAATGCCCAATCAACTAAGTGGCGGACAAAAGCAACGTGTAGCCATTGCAAGAGCGTTAATCAATAATCCTTTGATTATAATGGGTGATGAGCCAACAGGAAATTTAGATAAGAAAAATAGCGATTTGGTTTTTGACATCTTCAATAAATTAACCGAAGAAAACAAACAAACACTCCTAATTGTTACTCACGATACTGATTTTGCCCAACGAACACAAAGAACAATTACAATGGAAGACGGAAGGATTATTTAATTATCAATGGAAAAGATTGTTGATTTAATCGACAGAATTTTGATGAATGCTACTAATGACGAATTTTTAGAAGAAATTGCAGATGAAGTAAACGATATTATGAGCGAAAGAGCCATTTTCGTTTATTAATTGATAAAAAAACTACAAAAAAACCTTCAGATTTCTGAAGGTTTTTTTAGTTATATATTTTTCCAACCTATTTCTTTTCACCACTAATCACGCTAGAAATTATGCCTTTTCTGTTGGTGAATTCCGCCATCAGAACACCGCCAAGATGAACTACAATAAAAGCTAATAGGTAATAAATTGACAGAACGTGAATACTTTCCATCGATTCTTTCAAATTTTTTGGACCCAGTTCAATGATTAATCCAGAGATTAATGAAACTGCTACACAAACATAAAACACGATATAAACGCCAAACTGGAATTTCGTTTTAGAATCGATATTTTTTTGAAACGGATTTTTGAATTTCATTTCTCCAAAAAACGGAAGCAATAATCGAATAGAATAAAGCGCAACTAATGCATATCCGAAGTAAATATGCCAATTCCACATTGGTTTCCTAATTTTTTTGGCTAAAATGATTATCTCATCTCTCGATAAATTTTGTTTTTTCTCTCTTAAAAACTCTTCAATAATGTCGCCAACATTGTTTTTATTCATCCATGTCATTCGAAGAAAAATAGTGAGAAGCAATAGCATAAAGCATACAGCGATTAACCAGTGCATGATGCGATAGACTTTGGAGTAGTTAGGTGTTTCCATTGAATAGGTGTTTTAATTATCAAATTTACACTAAAAAGACAAGCAGTTTTCTTAATTTTTGATTATTAAATCATATTTCTCCAGTAAACCTTTTAGGCCATCAGAGGAGAAAATTGCTTTCTTGCTTTTGTTTTTCTCTAAATCTATGGTATAGTCATAACTAGTATAAAAATCGGCTTTGTTTAGAATGGTATCAATAAAAACCGTTCTTCTGAGGTTGCAATTATCAAATAGAACTTCAGTTAAATCACTTCCCATAAAGTCAACGGCTATCATACTGCAATTGATGAACTGCATTTTCTTTAATTTCAAAGCATAAAATTGAGCGTAATCTAGCAAACAGTCTTTAAAGTGAAATTCAAAAATCACTTGATCTGTCATCGCAAAGTTTACCGCTGTAAAGTTGCATCGATTGAACCAAACGCCTCGCAGGGAAACATAATTGATTTTAGTATCTTTAAAATTGCAGTCAAAGAAACTACAATCTACAAAAGTTACCGTTTGAAAAGTACAATCGGTGAAATCACAATAATGAAAAGTACAGTTCTCGAACTCTTTGTATTTAATATCGGCATCTAAAAAAAACTCATCCTTGAACTCTTGGTCAATTATATAATCTGAAGACATAAAGTAAATTTTGAGTGTAAAACTAGTAAATTAAATCCCAATAGCCTTACTAACAATTGTTGATAATTTTTCTTTTTTAAAAACCAATTTTTTTCATTTATAACTCTTGAAAACAATACATTTGAAGTTATTCAAATTACTGCTTTATGAGAATTGAAACCGAACTAAAACTAGGATTTAAAGATGTAATGATTCGACCAAAACGTTCTACACTTAATAGTAGAGCGCAAGTGTCATTGGAACGCGAATTCAAATTCAAGCACAGTACATTAACTTGGACAGGCGTTCCGATTATGGCAGCCAATATGGATACGGTCGGAACATTCGAAATGGCAATTGAATTAGCCAAAGAAAAACTGTTTTCCTGTATTCACAAACATTATTCGGTGGAAGAATGGAGTGGTTTTCTTCAAAAAGCGCCAGCAGAAATCGTTAATTATATTGCAGTTAGTACCGGAACTGGAAAGCAAGATTTTAAGAAACTCGCCGAAATTATGGAACTCCATTCGGAGTTGAAATTCATCTGTATTGATGTAGCTAATGGCTATTCAGAACATTTTGTAAACTTCTTAAAACAAGCACGTAAGCAATACCCAAATAAAGTAATCATTGCAGGTAATGTAGTTACTGGTGAAATGGTAGAAGAACTTCTTTTGGAAGGTGCAGATATTGTAAAAGTAGGTATTGGTCCAGGTTCTGTTTGTACGACTAGAGTAAAAACAGGCGTTGGATATCCGCAACTTTCGGCTATTATTGAATGTGCTGATGCGGCTCACGGATTAGGCGGACACATCATCAGCGATGGTGGTTGTGCTATTCCTGGCGATGTGGCTAAAGCATTTGGAGCTGGAGCTGATTTTGTAATGTTAGGAGGAATGCTTGCTGGACATACAGAAAGCGGTGGAAAATTAGTAGAAATCAATGGAGAAAAGTACAAACAGTTCTATGGCATGAGTTCAGAAACAGCCATGAAAAAGCACGTCGGTGGCGTTGCTGAATACAGAGCCAGCGAAGGAAAGACAGTTCAAGTGCCATTCAAAGGCGATGTAGTTGAAACACTTCACGATATTCTTGGTGGAATTCGAAGCACTTGTACGTATGTTGGAGCATCCAAATTAAAGGAACTCACTAAAAGAACGACTTTCATTCGCGTAACGGAACAGGAAAATACGGTTTTTGGGAAATTGTAAACTAACACAAATTTCACAAATCTTCACCAATTAATTTTTAATTATCCAAAAGTAATCTGTTGTAATCTTTGTAATCTGTGGCAAAAACAATTCATTATTTTTATAAAAATCTGTGCTAATCTGTGCAATCTGTGTTTATGTCAACCGAAACCAACTTCTTTCAATACTGTCCCAATTGCGCCAGCAAAAATTTCACTTACCACAACAACTTCAAGTTCCATTGTTTTGATTGTGATTTTGTTTTGTACCATAATATTGCTGCCGCAGTAGCTGTTGTTTTTACTTTTGAAGATAAAATACTTTTCACGGTTAGAAATGTAAATCCCGATAAAGGAAAACTCGACTTACCAGGTGGTTTTATTGATCCAAATGAAACAGCAGAAGTAGCTGCTTGTCGGGAAATTAAGGAAGAATTAGGTTTAGAGATTACTTCAAATGATTTACGATATATTATCACAGAACCAAATAATTACATGTATAAAAATGTAGCTTATCGTACAATGGATATTTTCTACGAATGTGCCTTAGGAAGTGATGATGTTTCCATAACTGCTCAGGATGAAATCAACGAGCTTGTTTGGACAAAACGTAGCGAAATAGATTTAAATAAAATTGGTTTTGTGTCGATTAGAAAGGTGATTGAAGAGCGATATGTTTGAATTAACCCTCGTTGAGTTTAAAACCTTCCACAATCCTAGTAGAGTTTAAAATTCTGTTTGGTTTTGGAAAAAAAAACTATTTTTGAACTACAAACTATCACAATCATGGTAACCGAACAATCCAAAATCAGTCGAGTTTTTCAACTCATTAAGCAATCCATAAAAGGCGAGGAACACGATTATACACAAGGTAATGTAAAAGTAGCCATCCTTTTGCTTGCTGTTCCTATGATATTGGAACTCAGTTTGGAATCTGTTTTTGCAATTGTGGATATCTATTTTGTTGGTCATTTACCTAATGCCGATGTAGCCGTTGCCACTGTTGGTTTGACCGAAGCTGTAATTTCTTTGGTTTATACCTTGGGAATTGGTTTGAGTGTTGGAGCTACAGCCATTGTGGCTCGACGCGTTGGCGAAAAAGATCTTGAAGCAGCTTCTAAGTCAGGAGCGCAAGCCATTTTAGTTTCTTTTCTAGTATCGTTAATAGTGGCAATGCTAGGTGTTTATTTTGCCTCAGACATATTAGCGTTGATGGGTGCGCAACCCGAAGTAATCAGTGAAGGAACATCTTTTGCCCAAATCATTTTTGCGAGTAGTCCTGCTATTATTTTATTGTTTCTTATCAATGGAGTTTTTCGTGGTGCTGGCGATGCGGCTATGGCGATGCGCAGTTTGTGGATAGCCAGTTTGATTAATATTGTTTTGTGTCCATTGTTAATTTATGGCTATGGACCATTTCCAGAATTTGGATTGGTTGGCGCTGCTATTGCTACGGCTATTGGTCGAACGGTTGGTGTGCTGTACCAATGTTATCATCTTTTCTTTAAAAGCCGAACGATTAAAATTTACAAACAGTATTTCAAGCCCAATTTTGAAATCATTACATCGTTGTTGAGCATTGCAACACCAGCCATGTTTCAGTTTTTTATTCAAAGCGGTAGCTGGATAGTACTCACGTATTTAGTTTCTATTACCGGAAGTACTGATGCTAGTGCTGGTTATCAAATAGCCATTCGCAATGTGGTGTTTTTCATTTTACCCGCTTGGGGATTGAGTAATGCAGCAGCAACTTTAGTAGGGCAGAACCTTGGAGCCAAACAACCCGAAAGAGCCCAAAAAAGTGTGATGCTTACTACTAAGTACAACGTTATTTTTATGAGTTTGGTAACCCTGTTGTTTGTCTTTTTCTCCGACTTTATTATTGGATTTTACACAACCAATGCTATTATTTTAGCATACGGTAGTCAGGCTTTGCAGATTATTGGTTTTGGGTATGTTTTCTATGGTATCGGAATGGTGATGATACAAGCGCTCAATGGTGCTGGCGATACCAAAACACCGACTTGGATTAATATTATTTGTTTTTGGATGATTCAAATTCCGTTGGCTTGGTTGTTGGCGGTTTATTTTGAACTTGGACCACTTGGTGCTTTTATCGCAATACCTTCAGCGGAAACGGTTTTAGCGTTATTGGCTTTTTATTATTTTAAGAAAGGGAAGTGGAAAACGGTAGCGGTGTAATTTTGTATTTAACTCTCGCAGGGTTTTTAATCCTACAAGGATTAATAGAGGATAAAAGAAGAATTAATAATACTTTCCATTTTCACATTTATTTCTTTCCCAATGGGCTTTCAAAAAAGCGCTAAAGGTTTTATTGTTCTTTAAGTTTTCACTTTCAGTAAATTCACCACCATAAGGGTTTTTACTGTCACACATCAGCATAGTACTGCCTCGAAGAACATATTTTGTAGTATCTTCATATAAAATGATTTTCATGGCGCCTGGATCCATTCCGCCTCTACAAATCAGAACATAAGGAATGCATACCTCAGCTATGCCATTATTATTAACATCAGTTATGGTAGTTGCACTAGGAATAAATCCAGTAAACCAATCTACACCAAAACAGTCGTTATAATCATAGATACGCCATTTTCTTTTGAATTCATTGTCAGTATCAGTTTTGGTAAAAAGATAGCAGTAGAGTTCTGATTTGTCTTCTAGTGTATAGTCTTTCGAGAGGTTGTCATCATGAACTTTTCTAACAAAATGTCCTGTAACCGTTTGAATTAAAATATGACTGCCCAGTTGGTCTTTCCACTGCAAAGCTTCAACTACTGTACCTTTAAAATCCAGATATTTAGGAATGTCGTTATAACGTAAAGTGTCGATAGCAATAGAGTTACTCGAATTTTTCTTGTCCCAAATACTCATCCAAACATGAGGCTTTAGACCACTGTACCTTTCTTTAGAATTAGTGTTTTGACTAAAAACTAAAGAAGAAAACAGCAATAATGAAACCTGTAGTAACAATCTCATACTTAAAATATAACCATAAGTTTACAACTCAAATTACGTTAAAAAGTTTCATATAATCAAAAGAGTATTCTTCTTTTAGCAATAAATGGTTTAATTATTACCATCGTTTTTCCTTTTTCGCGATCAAATAGAGTGCATAAAAAAACTCCAAACGATGTAACATCATTTGGAGTTTTTAAATTCTAGTAGTTGTACCTACTTATTGTTTGATAATTTTTACGGTTTGTGAACCCGAAGCCGATTGCATTTTTACAAAATAACTTCCCGATTTTAGGTTCGCTACATCGATAGTACCTTGGTTATCATTCATCGTTTTCGTCATCATTATTTGCCCAAGCATATTATAGATAACCACTTCAGAAATAGTTTCTTCTGAGGTGATATTTAACAAATTACTTACTGGGTTAGGATACACTTTTACTGAATTTTTCAATACTACATCATCATTAGATAATGTTGATTCAGGACAAGGTAGTGGACCAAAAATATAGAAATCATCTGTAAACGAACCATTTCCTAATTGACCATAGAAGTTAGAACCCCAAGTATATAATTTTCCTGTATCGTCTATAGCCGTAGAGTGAATATTACCCGCTTGAACATCAGGCCAGAAATTCACATTCAAAAGTAAAGTAGGAGTAAGCATGTTTGTAGCCGCTTCATCATTTCCAATTTGTCCGTTGACGTCATATCCCCAAGCAAATAGCGCACCATAAGTTCTAGAACCTAACACATGATCTTCACCAGATGAAATTTTATCCCAATTGGTAGCTGTTCCTACTTGTGTAGGCGTAGTTCTGTCGGTAGTGTCATTCAAACCTAATTGACCGTTGTTGTTTCTTCCCCAAGTCCAAAGTGAATTATTTGTTTTTGTTGCAACTGTGTGATATGCACCACCTGTTACACTCTTCCAGTCGGTAGCCGTACCAATTTGAACAGGCGAACTTTTACTGATAATAGTACCATCACCTAATTGACCATTGGAGTTGAAACCCCAAGTCCATAAAGTTCCGTTGGTTTTTATAGCCATTGCGTGTGCAGTACCAGTACCAATACTTTGCCAGTTATTAGCCGTACCAATTTGAGTAGGTATTAAACGATTGATGGTTGAACCGTCACCTAGTTGAGCAAAAGCATTACTTCCCCATGCCCACAGGGTTCCATTAGTTTTTCTAGCAATATTGTGTCGATTTTTAGTAACTACTTCTGCCCAGTTGGTATCTGTTCCTACTTGAGTTGGTACAGATTTGCTGGTTGTAGTACCATCACCCAATTGTCCTTGAAGGTTAACACCCCAAGTCCATAAAGTACCATTGTTTTTAATCGCTACAGCATGGTTAGAACCACATGAAATTTTAGCCCAATCTGTTGCTGTTCCTATTTGTGTTGGAACGTTTTTGCTTACCGTTGTACCATCACCCAATTGTCCATTTTCATTATCTCCCCATGCCCAAAGTGTACCATCTTCTTTTATAGCCAAGGTAAACGTACGTCCAGCAGCTACTTTTTCAAAACAAATCGTTGTGGATGGTAATGTAGTGAACACACCACCATATATCCATTCCGTTTGATTATTGCCACATACTGAGGCAACCCACCAGTGGTAATCTGTATTAGGTTGTAATCCTTCAATTAATTCACCTGTTTGGGTAGTACTTCCGTCTGTACCTCCAATTTCGTTGGTAGTATTATAGACAAAAAGATAACTGTCTGGTGCAGGTGTAGGAGCAGTCCAGTAAATATAAGCCGAGGTTGATTCTATTTCACCAACAGTAAGATTGGTTGGTGGGTTACAAGAAGATGTTGGATTTTCACATTTAATTGAACGAGTTCTTGAAGAACCTTGTGTACTACAATTTGCATTAACGTTTAAATGATATCGAATAGTACCTGTATTAGAAGCAGAATTCCAAACTACTGGAGTAACTCCGCTAGCAAAAACGGTTGTTCCTGTAGCATTAGTTATAGTAATATAATCGGTAGCAACAGAACTAGTAAAGGTATATTGCTTATTAGATTGTATGTTTACATTAGTAAATTCACCTGCCCAAGCATCGGCGTTGATTTGTTCTGTATTTCCTGTACATGCTGGAGTAAAGGTTGCATCTGGATACAATCCATAGAAAGCACCATTACAGTTTAAAGCAGCAATAGTAGTAAAACTTCCTCCTGAAACCCAGTCACTTTTTGTTCCATTACAATTAGAGCGAATCCAATAGTAATAAGTAATAGAAGAAGTTAAACCAGTTAGGGTTCGAACTACATTACCAAGACTTGTTTGAGTAGCGTTAGTGGCCGCTACTGGAGCTGTATTTGAAACGTTTACATAAATGTCATAAGAAGTTGCAGCAGGATTTGGCGCAGTCCAAGTTAGTCTGATTGAATTTGAAGTAATGTTTGAAACGGACAAGTTAGTCGGTAATCCACAATTAGTAGAAATTGTTGCACACTGAACAGCTTTAACTCGGTTAGTGTTTTGTTCACCACAGTTTGCATTCAAATGAGTGTAATAACGAATTACTCCAGCAAAGGAACCAGAATTCCAAACTAAAGGTACTGTTCCACTAGCTAAAATAACATTGGAGCTATTGGTTATGGTAATAAAATCAGTTGTCACAGAGGTTGTAAATGTATATTGTCTATCGGCTATTACATTTACTAGAGAATATTCTCCAGCGTAAGCATTAGTTACTATAGTTTCACTACCTATACCACAAGTTGGGGTAAATGTAGCAGCTGGCCATTGATTATAAGTAGCCGTTGTACAGCCTGATGTAAAGTTTGTAGTAAAGCTAGCACCAGCTACCCAATTACTTTTTGTAGCACCACAATTAGAACGAACCCAGTAGTAGTAAGTAGTTCCAGCTACTAATCCGTTTGATATTGTTGTACTTACTGCGTTTGTTACTTGTGATGGTGTAGTATTTGCACCTGGAGCAGCATTTAGGGTTGAGATATACACTTCATATCCTGTACTTGGTGCAGGTGATGGTGCTGTCCAACTTAATTGACAGGTAGTAGTAGTAATGTTGGAAACTACTAAATTAGTTGGTAATCCACAGTTTACTGGTACGGTACATTGAATATATTTACCTCTGTTTGCGTTTTGTTCACCGCAATTGGCATTCAAATGGGTATAGTAACGAATTACTCCTGCAAAAGAACCAGAAGCCCAACTAACAGGTGTTGTACCACTAGCTAAAATAGCATTGTTTTCATTGGTTATGGTAATATAATCCGTTGCAACAGAAGTTGAAAAAGTATATTGTCTATTAGCGATTACATTAACGTTAGTATATTCTCCAGCATAAGCATTGAGTGCTATGGTTTCACTAGCTCCAGTACAAGCTGGTGCAAAAGTGTTATCTGGGAAAAGACCAAAGCCAGCTGTTGTACAACCAGCTACATTGGTAACAAAATTACCTACTGGAGTCCAAGTACTTTTTGTAGCACCACAATTGGAACGCATCCATGCGAAATAAGAAGTAGCCGGTGATAAATTAGTAACAGAAACTTGGTTTGTAGTAGAAGTATGTGTTGGTGTTGTTGTAGCTGTTGGACTAACATTAGTAGTAGATATATAAACTTCATATCCACCACTTGGTGCTGGTGTCTGTGCTGTACAATAAACCAAACATGATGTAGATCCTAAGTTAGCCACAGCAGTTCCTGTTGGCGCATTACAGCTTATTTGGGGCGTAAAAAAGTAACCGCCTTCAACCCAATTGGATTGTTCTTCACCACAAACAGAAGCTACCCACCAGTAGTAATCTGTATTTGGCGTTAAATTTGTTAATGATAAAGAAGTAGCAGATGTAGCACCTTGCAAACCACCAATCACGTTGGTTGTGTTATATCGAATAACATAACTATCAGGAGCAGGAACTCCTGGAGCCCAATTTAACGTAGCTGTTGTAGCCGTAATGTTATTTGACGAGGGTTGTGATGGAGCAGCACAAGAAGAAGCTCTTGGAGTCATTTTAATTAAACCCAATTGCAAATGACCTAACCAAATAGTACCATTAGCCTGTGTTCTCAAAGCATTAAAATAAGTGTCTGGTAAACCGTTGCTAGTAGTATAGGATAAACAATCCGTAAAGTTTTGCACGCCATTACCACTAAAGGCAATCCAAACTTTATTTGTACTACTAACATCTAAAGCATCATATTGATAACCTGCTAAACAAGAGTTACTTTGATACTGAACATTTAAAAAAGTTCCTGCGGTAGAATAAGTCAATAATCCATCACCAGTAGAACAATACAATATATTGTTAGCAATATCAAGAATTTCTTGTGTTCCTTGGTCGATTAGGTTGTAATCAGTACCATTAAATTTATATAAAATACCGTTGTTTGTTACCCAAACTCCATTTGCAGCATCAATTTCAAGAGAATTGATATTAGTCAACGCATTATATGTTGTCCAAGTCGTTCCATTAAAACGTGTAAGACCCGATGGCGTAGCTGCCCAAAGATTGTTAGCACTATCTACAGCGATACAGGTAATGGCATTATTAGGCAATCCTGAATTGGCAGTGGTAAAGTTGGTCCAAGTAGTTCCAATTAAACGCGCTATACCGTTGTTTTGAGTTGCCATCCATTTTCTTCCTTGTCCATCAATTTCTGTTTCCAAAATGATGTTGGAAGGAATACCCGAATTGCTCGTGTTGTATTTTGTAAACGTAGTTCCATTGAACGTAACCACACCGTTGGTAGTGGAAAGCCATAGTAACCCATTAGCATCGGTTTTGATGTCGCCAATATAATTGGTCCCAATGGCAGAGTTGGACGTGTCGTAAACCGTGTAGTCATACGATTGACTAAAGGCGGTTAAGCTACACAGCGCAAAAAGTAAAGAATAGATTTTTTTCATGTAGTGTTTTTAATTGATTTGATTTAGTTTAAATTTTTTAATTGATAATTAATTTTTTGGATTGCAAACATATAACTAATAACAACGTTATTTTGTTTAGAATTTAAAAAGTTATTAAGAGCCTTGTTGAAAATTTGACAACAATAGTACATAAATTAATAGATGTATTTTTGATGAATGTATGAACGTTAAGTTTTGGAATAAAAACGTTTGGGTATTGTTAATTAACGTTTTTTGGCGAAGTCCAATTTTTTCCTTTTTTTATTAAATTTTAATTGATGAGTTCAAAATATGTTAATGAATTGCAGAATCAAATCTCAAACTTCATCATTTTGGCGTTTGGGATTTTTAAAAGCAAAACTAAAATTATCTTTTAATCATTTTTTTATTAAACGTTTTACCTTCTGGGGTAGTAACTTTTAGAATATAAGTTCCTTTAGCCAATCCTTCAATGTTAACCTCATTATTTGATATAGAAGCCGCTATTTGTCTTCCATTCATATCAACTATTGTTATATTCTTTATGTCTTTATTAAAACGAATAACTGAAGTTGCTGGATTTGGAATAAAATAATAATTATCAGCCATATCATGAGGATTTACACCCAAAACTGATTCAATGTAAATTACATTAGTAAAGATTGGTCCCCAAGTTCCTTGGTTGTCTTTGACACGAACACAGAATTTATGCAATCCTACAGGATTTACAATTGGAACAGCATTACCAAGAAACTTTTCAAAAGCAGTATTAAAATTTCCGTCAAAAGCTAAAAGAGGTGTAGCGCTTCCTTCTCCCGGGTCGACATCCCAGAAATACTCAGCTTGGGTAAGACTTACCGGTAGTGGAGTGGTAGTGCTTTCAACAGTAATACTATTGGTAAACGTTGGTCCCCAAACTCCTTGGTTGTCTTTCACTCGGATAGAGAATGTATGCAGCCCAACACTTGGCGCTCCTAAACCCGCAACAGCTACTTTTTCGAAAGCACTGTTAAAATCACCATCAACAGCTAAAAGTGGCGTGGCACTTCCTTCACCGGGATCGGCATCCCAGAAATATTCTGCTTGCGTTAGTGTTATAGGGTTTGGAGTAGTCGTAGACTCCACAATTATGACATTAGTAAAAACTGGTCCCCAAACCCCTGAATTATCTTTTATTCTAACACTAAACTTGTGTAAACCAATACTGGGAGCATTTAACCCAGAAACAGCTATTTTCTCAAAAACGCTATTAAAACTTCCATCTACTGCTGTAATGGCGGTTCCGTTTCCTTCGCCAGGATCGGCATCCCAAAAATATTCGGCTTGGCTTAACGATGACAATTGGGCAGAGGATAAACTCATTGTCATAACGGCCAATAGACTATAAATATATTTTTTCATCTTAGATTCAGATATTATATTATTTAGAATAACCCGAACCTGTTGCATTCATCTCTGTTGTACCAGTATAAATCCTTCTTGGAGTGTTCAAATAATTTACTTGCGGCTTATTTCCAACAGTTGTTGGCCAATAATTAGTCCAGCTGTTAGAACCACCAAAGTTACCTCTATCATTTCTGCTTAAGTCAATATCAGCAAAATCATCTTCTGGGCTTCCAGTATTTGGGGTTAATCCATTTACAGTATAATTTGTAGAATTTAATGAAACTGTAGCTACAATGTTGTTGCCTGAATTAGTAATAGTAGGCATTGTAACTGAATAATTAGAAAGGTTGTAATACACATAACAGCTCACGCCACTTGCAGTTACAGGATAGTAACTACCAAAAGTTGGTCCTATATAATAAAAGACATTGTTTAATATTGAAACAAGACCAGTAAATCCTGCAGGTGAGCTTACTTGAATACTATTATTAGCAGCATTTGAAGTATTGGTAGAAGATATAACGTTATTAATAATTTCATTTGTACTATCATTTTTCACGGTACTGATAATCATAAAACCAGTTCCAATAAAATTATTCAATATCCTAAAATTATAATTCTTCTGACTTAAGAAGATGGCGCTACCCGTTCCTGAAATAGCATTAGCAATTATTTCAATATCATCAGTAGAAGGATCGGTATCAATTGTTGGCGTATTGATGGTAATAAATGTTACCTTATTTCCAGTAACCCTTCCATGAGTCATTGTTATTACTGTACCAGTACATCCAGACATATTTAAAGTCGTATTGGCTACACCAGCATTTACAGCTGAAGTTATCGAATTTAATAAATTAAGTGTGGTTCTTCCTCCAGTTGTATCTGCTGAAACGGATATAGTATTAGTTCCTGATATTTGTAAATTATGAATTGAAACTACTCTTCCTGCAGCTGGTGTTACTGTTATTGTTCCTTGTAAAATATATTTTGAGAAATTGATTTCAGAAACAAATGATAATGATTTGTCAATTGTTAAATTTTCAATGAAAGGAAGACTTCCTGCTTTTGGTCTGATGATAATACGGTCGCCATCAGCAGCAGCTGTAATAGCCGCACTAATTGTTGAATAAGAACCACCAGCACCTAAATCTCTCACATATAAATCGGCAGCTGATGCCATTGAGGTAAATAAACTTGCAATTGCAATAAAAAATAATTGTTTTTTCATAAAATGTTTTTAATTGATTTAGTTTAAAATTTTAATTGATATTTATTTTTCGGATTGCAAACACATAACTAATAGCAACGCTATTTTATTTAGAATTCGAAAAGTTATTAAGAGCCCTATTGGAAATTTGACAGCAATAGTACATAAATTAGTAGATGTATTTTTGATGAATGTATGAACGTTGCGTTTTGGAATAAAAACGTTTTAGTATAGTTGATTAACGTTTTATTTCGAATTTTGATATTGAACTTGATTTTTGAATTTGATTTTTGAACTTGATTAAATCCTCACCAAAACTATACGATACGAAGCACTAGACCAATTTATGTATTGGACTATTTATAAAAAATCTAGTTAAAAGAAGAGCTTATTATATTGGTTTTTAATTACTTAATTGGTGTTTTCCAATTTTTCAATATAATAATTGGGAGAAATACCCGTTTGCTTTTTAAATACCCGAACAAAGGTTTTGGCATCTTTATAACCTACTTCTTCTGCAATGGCTTGCAAGGTATATTTACGAAAATAGGGCGCATCATTGAGCTTTTGCAATACATATTGAACTCGCAATTCTTGGGTATATTCCGAAAAGGTTTTTTGAATCGTTTGATTGAAATATTGTGACAAATAGGCTGTATTCGTGTTTACTTTTTTAGCTACAAAGGCTAACTTGAAGTTCGGATTTAGAAAGGCTTCTTTTTGCTCTAACTTTTTTAAACCGATAGCAATTTTTTCAATAAGTTCCTCATCAATGAGTTGTTTTGGAAGTTCTTCGGTGCTATTTGAATGTAGGTTGTGCGTATCAGTAGTTTTTGATTCTTTGAGATTTTCGATAATTTTTAAAAAGCGGATTTGCTTTTCCTTTTGAAGTTTGTAATAATAATAAAAGCCGATACTAACTAGTAGCAGTATAATAGAAATGCCAAGAAGTGACATTTTGAAGTAATTTTTTGAAGCAATAATTTGGTTTGATTCTTTTTTTATAATAGAAAGATCATAGTTGTGAAGAAAGTTTAACGATTTACTTTTTATCCCTTCTATGGATTGAATTAATTCTAAACTTTTATTAGCATAACGGTAGGCGTTTTTAGTATCTTTTTTTTCATTATAACACTGGGTCATAATGTTGTAGGCCATCAATAAATTTTCTTTTGAAACCTTTGTTATTTCATAGTTTTCAACATATTTCTTGCAATAGAAAATGGCTGAATCGGATTGTTTTAAATGATAGAAACAATCACCCATTCCTAAATCAAATAATTGCTGTGTTCTTAAGTTGTCTTTAATAACAGGATACTTTTTTCGCTCTTTGTATAAAGACAATGATTGAGTGTAATTTCCTTTTAAGGCTGCACTTTTTGCTAACCGCATGCGCAATAATGCATTGGTATACTCAGGATAAAAATTATCCTTCAGCATTAGTGCTGCCGCAGCATTGAAATAGTAATTGGCAGAATCTAAGAAAATTGTTTTTTTTGATTGTAAATAATAGGCTTGATAGGCATCTCCAATACTATTGTATTTATCAGCAAACAATTTGTTGTTCATTGTCTTTTTTTCTCCCACACCGAGTTTTAAGTGTGGCGTAGTTTGCAATCCTCTCTTTAACAAAGCAATTCCATCTACATAATCGCCCATGGCTACTTTTATGGCACCATATTGTTCGTTAAAATGATTATCAGGCACACTTGTTTTATACTTATTAAGATAAAACAATGCCCTATCGTATTCGCCTAAATTTTTATGGATATAGAACAGTTTGTTGATACACATTCCGAGCAAATCTTGATACGCTTTACTTGATTTAGGAAGGTTACTTTTTTCAATACTATCAATAAGTTGTAGGAGCAATTTTTTTGAATAAATCAATTCTGACTTATTATAATAGTAATTGGCTACGTAATAGTTACCATGAAAACGTAGCAGCTCGTTTTTTGATTTACTAATTTCTAAAGCTTCGCTGTATGCTTTTTCTGGATTTGAAATGAGTTGTTCTTGAATACTTCGTGTTTGTTTTATTTCTAGGTTATTCAGCTCTTGAGCAGCCGTTAAAGAGTAAGATACTAATAATATAACAGTAAATATAAGTTTGGCCATTTTGAGTATCTAGCAGTTTTTTTAATTAAATACAAATTATAGATTAGCACTAGTAATTTATCGTGCCAAAATTATTCAAAAAATCGAGATGTATCGTATAAATAGTGAATTTGAATTCTTATCTATACTTCAATTAGAGGTAATTGCTTCTCGATACAATTTTACGCCACTGCATTCAGTAAAATCATTCGAAGTGACGTTCTGTGGATGATTTCCTTTTTTCTACACTCGTCAGTTCGAGTGATTTTCTGTTTTTAAAACGGTAGTTTTAGAAACAGAAAATTGTATCGAGAACCCTTAGAAGGATATTTTTTTATAATTGCTTCTCTATACAATTTTACGCCACAGCATTCAGTAAAATCACTCGAAGTGACGTTCTGAGGACAGCATCCCTTTTTCTACATACGTCAGTTCGAGTGATTTTCTGTTTTTAAAACGGTAGTTTTAGAAACAGAAAATTGTATCGAGAACCCTTAGAAGGATATTTTTTTATAATTGCTTCTCAATACAATTTTACTCCACTACATTCAGTAAATTCACTCGAAGTGACTTTCTGAGGATGATTTCCTTTTTTCCACACTCGTCAGTTCGAGTGATTTTCTGTTTTTAAAACGGTAGTTTTAGAAACAGAAAATTGTATC
Organism: Flavobacterium dankookense; assembly: GCF_004362665.1. GTDB lineage: Bacteria > Bacteroidota > Bacteroidia > Flavobacteriales > Flavobacteriaceae > Flavobacterium > Flavobacterium dankookense. The sequence continues at coordinate 34,086 of NZ_SNXR01000003.1, forward strand.
GAGAACCCTTAGAAGGATATTTTTTTATAATTGCTTCTCGATAAAATTTTACGCCAATGCATTCAGTAAAATCACTCGAAGTGACGTTCTCAGGATAATTTCCCTTTTTCTACCATCGTCAGTTCGAGTGATTTTCTAATTCAAAAACACCAGTTTTTTGAATTAGAAAATAATATCGAGAACCTTTAGAAGGAAAAACTTCTCGATAAAATTTTACTCCATTGTATTACGTAAAATCACTCGAAGTGACGCTCTGAGGATGATATCCTTTTTTCCACACTCGTCAGTTCGAGTGATTTTCTATTTCAAAAACGCCAGTTTTTGAATTAGAAAATAATATCGAGAACGCTTAGAAGGATATTTTAAACATAGTTTCACAATACAATTCATAAACGCCAGTTTTTGAATTAAAA
>NZ_SNXR01000004.1 GCF_004362665.1 Flavobacterium dankookense
GGGTAAAACAACACCACTTGTTGATGTTTCAAAAAACTCAACCACAACATTTGGATCGCCTCCTGTAATCTGATTTATCTTAGTCGTTAAATCAAATAAACAGGATAATCCGTCTGTGTTCTCATCACAAACTTCATAGGCAGTTGGTGTGTTGATGATTGGCGCGTCGTTGACTATGACCGTTGTGGATGCGGTTTGGGGTTGTGAACATGACGGCGAATTACTGTCTTGAATACTAACTAAAGTGTATGTAGAATCGGAAGTTAAGATAGGTGTTACGATATTTGCTGTTCCTAAATTGTTGAGCAAAATTGTCTCGTTTGGATTTGAATCATAGTTAAACGTAACCGTTGAATCTGGTGTTCCTGTAAATGTTATCGTGGCTGATGTTCCTGTACAGGTTGGAGAATCACTGGTAATGGAAACGGTTGGGAGTGGATTAATAAACAATGTAAAACTTGTAGTTCCATAAGTAGTTGGATTTGCATTATCTTCTAGCCTAATATAAATCTCTTGATTATTATTTCCAGAAAAAGAATTTATTGGACTAATTGGATTATTTCCAGAATCAGCATCAATTTGAGAGGTATGAAAAGTTAAAGTATAATCTGTAACACTATAAGTTCCATATGCAACTCCTAATTGCGAGGTAAAATTAAAAATTGCTGAGTTACTTCCATTAGTAACCTCACACAAAGTTAAATCTGGAGGAGTTACTGGTATAACCGGCGGAATACACAAAGTTGCATCAGAGATTAATTCAAAAGAAGTAACTGTTACACAGCCATAATCAGGATCTTCAACAGAGGCATAAATTGTAGTTCCACTAGAACCATCATAATTGGATGGGTTTGAAATACTATTAACACGAATTTCTGCATCACTTAATGTAGTATGATAACTAATATCCCAAGTATTTCCTGCTAAAATTGTACTTTCGTTTTGAGTAACATCAAAAGGCTGAGAACATTGAATAATATCACTTGGTGTTCCTAAAATTAAATCAGGAAAAAATTCAACAATCAACGAATCGGTTTGTTGACATCCGCCAGGATAATTAATTTCCACATCATAAACTCCAGGTTCATCAACTGTATAAACATTCGTATTAGCTCCAGGAATTAAGCCTCCATCTAAATACCAATTATATGTAACTCCCGGAATTGTAACTGTTCCTGCTTCTATTGTTATTGAAGCATTACCACAAAGAGCGGTTCCATCAGCAATTGTTAAATCATCTAATCCGTCTATATCTCCGGGCTCAGCTATACTGAGAGTTCCAATATTAAAACTTCCTCCACCAAGAAAAACAGCTGAGTCAAATTGTTGATCATCTAAATCTGCAATGACTAATTTAATATGATAGGTATTCCCAGGAATAACTGGAGATGTTGCGGTCATTAATTTTGTTTGACCATTAAAATTTATAGCAGCACTTCCAGCATTTCCACCTTCATTATTAAATCCAAAATAAGTTGGATTTGCTTCATCACAAATTGGTAATTGAGAATCGTCTCTAATTGTAGTTACTGAAATTGGTTCAGATGTTCCTGGAACTAATGCTAAATTAATCGCAGGAGTTGCCGCAGTAACATTAGTTAAAAAAAATGCAAAAGCATCTGAAAACCTACACTGGAAAGTACCATATTCCTCAGAAGCAAACAAGAAATCAAAACTCATTTCATCTGTTAGAGGAACAAAATCAAACTCAAGAACTGTTGCGTTATTATAACTATTAAAATCTGGAGTACCTGGATTTACAATACCTAAACCTTGCATGTAATTAAAGAGTTGATTATCACCGGTCCAAGCGGCATTACCATTACTTTGTGTAGTATTGTTTGGTCCAGCTGCTCCACGATTCATCGTGGAAATTGGAAGAACACTTCCAGTACTCAAAATAACACCATTTGCTATTGGAAAATTTGGATTTGTGTTTGTAAAATATCCAATACCGTTTGAAGAATTAAAAGTTGTTCCATCACTTGAACCACTTCCAGTTTTCCAAGTAATGTTTTCAATAGTACCAACGCAAGACGAACCAACACTTCCATTACCAAACAAAACATCTTGAACTAATTGTGGAACTGTGTAAGTTGTAGTATTAACCGTTATTGGTTGAGCAAACGAATTTGTGTATATAAAAAACAGAAAAAGGGGTAAAATTCTTTTCATATATCTGGATTATGAAGAACTTAAAAAACTCTTTTTGCTCCTCAAATGTTAATAATTTGTTTAAAAGCCCAAATATAACTATTCATAGAAAATAACTTTGTTAAATTTGTAAAAAATTACAACCCAATCATGAAAGTAAGTATCAAAGAGACGCAAAATCCTACTATAATAAAATTCGAATTTCCCGATTTTATAACTCAAAATGAAAATTTTGAATTCAAGAACATCGATGAAGCTAAAAATTCCCCTTTAGCCCAACAACTTTTCTACCTTCCATTTGTAAAAACAGTTTACATTTCTGGAAATTTTATTGCCATTGAACGATTTAGTATTGTTGAATGGTCAGAGGTACAAGATGCTGTCGCTGAACAAATTGAGGAATATATCGCAAATGGCGGCGTCATCGTTCTGCCTTCAGAAAACCCAACAAAAAAACAACCCATTTCTGTCTATGGCGAAACAACTCCAAATCCTGCATCATTAAAATTTGTAGTCAACAAAGCACTAACAAAAACTGCCGTAGAATTCAAAAATATTGACGAAACAAAAGCTTCACCACTAGCACAAGAATTATTCAAATTTCATTTTGTCAAAGAAATTTTCATAACCGAAAACTACATTTCTATAACAAAATATGATAGTATTTCTTGGGATGAAATTACGCTAGAATTACGAACATTCATCAAACAATTTATCGAAAATGGCGGAACTGTTATAGATGAAACTCTAGTTGTTAATGACGAAAAACAAGAAAAACAACAAATCAAAAATTTTGACAATCTTGACACTACTTCCCAACAAATAATCAACATACTCGAAGAATATGTAAAACCAGCCGTTGCTGCCGATGGTGGAAACATTCTTTTTGACTCTTTTGACGAAAAAGAAAAACGTGTAAAAGTAGTACTTCAAGGTTCGTGCAATGGTTGTCCATCGTCAACATTTACACTAAAAAACGGAATTGAAAACATGCTAAAAGACATGCTAAACGATAAAGATATTGTCGTAGAAGCACTAAACGGATAACTATTTCAAATAAAATTATACCTTTAAGCGTCAATAAATTTTGGCGCTTTTTTTTATTTTTTGAAGCCATTTCCCGCTTTCGCCTTTATCTCGCTCCGTAAACTACGCGAGGATATCGGCTCTATCGGGGCTAAATTACAACAATGAACGAGCTAAACCTAGAAACCAGTCCTTATTTACTACAACACGCCAATAATCCAGTACATTGGAAAGCTTGGAACGAAAAAACATTGGCTGAAGCCAAAAAAGAAAACAAACTCATCATCATCAGCATTGGCTATTCCGCTTGTCATTGGTGTCATGTTATGGAACACGAAAGTTTTGAAGATGAAGACGTGGCAACAGTAATGAATTCCAGCTTCGTAAACATAAAAATTGACCGAGAAGAACGTCCAGATATTGACGCTATTTACATGAAAGCTGTTCAAATGATGACTGGTCATGGTGGTTGGCCAATGAACGTTGTAACTTTACCCGACGGAAGACCAATTTGGGGTGGAACTTATTTTAGAAAAAACGATTGGATAAATTCACTAGAAAAACTTCAAGAACTTTATATTCAAAAGCCTGAGACCATTTTCGAATATGCTGAAAAACTTTATGAAGGTTTACAAACAATAAGTATAATTCCAAAAAATGAAACTGCAACCGACTTTAATTTCGAAATTCTAGAAACATTACTCAAAAAATGGACAAAAAGTTTCGATTGGGAATTTGGCGGAATGGCGCGAGCACCAAAATTCATGATGCCAACCAATTATGAATTTTTAATGCGGTATGGTTATCAAACAAACAATACAGAAATAGCTGAATTTGTAAATCTTACGTTGACAAAAATGGCATTTGGAGGATTGTTTGACACTCTCGATGGGGGATTTGCTCGCTATTCGGTCGACATGAAATGGCACGTTCCTCATTTTGAAAAAATGCTTTACGACAATGGACAATTGGTTACACTTTATGCCCATGCTTATAAATTGACAAAAAAAAATCTCTATAAAGAAGTCATTGAAAAAACCTTAAAATTTGTCGAAAAAGAATGGTTAACACCCGAAGGAAGTTTTTATTCTGCGCTTGATGCTGATAGTTTAAACCAAAAAAATCATTTGGAAGAAGGCGCATTTTACGTTTGGACAAAACCAGAACTTCAAGCCATTTTACAGGAAGATTTCGAGTTATTTTCAGAAGTTTTTAATGTTAATGAATTCGGATTTTGGGAACACGAAAATTATGTTTTAATCCAAAATCAAACTTTAGAACAAATAGCAAAACAGCATAATATTTCATTGGAAACATTGGAACAACAGAAAAAATCGTGGGAACAACTACTCTATCTCGAAAGAGAAAAAAGAAACAAACCACGTTTAGACGATAAATGTTTAACCTCGTGGAATGCCATTATGCTCAAAGGATTTATAGAAGCATACAAAGCTTTGAATAACAAAAAATATTTAGAAATTGCATTGCAAAATGCGAATTTCATCCAAAAAAATCTATGGAGTTCAAACGGAAATTTATTTCGAACATACAAAAACGGAAAAGCTACCATCAATGGATATCTTGAAGATTATGGTCATGTTATTGCAGCATTCATCAGTTTATATGAAGCTACTTTAAATGAAAAATGGTTGCACGATGCTAAGCAACTCATGGATTATTGTTTTGATTATTTCTATGATGAAAAAGAACAGTTTTTCGCTTTTACTTCAACGGAAGATTCAGCATTAATTACTACTCATTTTGAAGTAGAAGACAATGTTATTCCTGCTTCAAACTCAGTAATTGCTGAATGTCTTTATAAATTAAGTATTTATTTTGAAAATGGATATTATGAAAAAATCTGTCAACAGATGCTACATCATATCATCCCAACAATCGATTATCCTTCAGCATTTTCGAATTGGTTGAATGTATTGTTACATTTTTCCGAACAAAACAAGGAATTAGCTATTTGTGGTGAAAATGCTATAGAAATACTTCAAAAAATCAACCAGAACTACTATCCAAACTGTATCATTGCTGGAAGTGAAAAACCATCAAAGCTACCTTTTCTTCAAAATCAATACGAAGAAAACGAAACACTGCTTTATTTGTGTCAAAACAAATCTTGCCAAAAGCCAACAACTGATTTAGGAGAAATCTTCGAAAAATTAAAAATACAAGCATAAAATTTTGTAATATTGATTATTATTAATCAATAAAAAACTACAACTATGGGAATTGGAGGATTTTTTAAAAATTTGTTTGGTTCGTCCAAAGAAAAAGTAAGCGAAATGGCTGATAAAGCAGAAACATTTGCTGAGGAAACAATTGAAAAAGCAAAAGAAGCTGCTGCGCCAATGATCGAAAAAGTAGAAGAACTTACAGAAACTGCCAAAGAAAAAGTAAGCGAATTTGTTCCACAAGCAAGTGAAGCTATTGAAAATGCAGTAGAAACAGTAAAAGAAAAAGCTAGCGAATTTGCAGACAAAGCAGAAGAATTTGCTGGAAGTGCTGTAGCTAGTGTAAAAGAAAAAGTAAATTCATTTGCTGATGATGCTTCAGAAACCGCAGATGAAGTAAGAACAAAAGCAGAAGATATTGTTAAACCTGCTGATGAAAATGCCGATTAATCTAAAATAGTATTATTTTTGCGTCAAATTATTTAATCCCGATTTATCGGGATTTTTTATGACTTAAAAATGAAACATACTTTGTATATTCAGTCGTTTGAAGCTTACTTGGATAAATTTTTCAATTTATTATTGGATTATTCTCCAAAATTAATTTCAGCTTTTATCATTCTTTTTGTTGGGCTTTACGCTATTCGATTGATAAATCGATTAGTCAGAAAAACGATGATAAGACGAGAAATTGATCCAACATTATCAAAATTCTTAGCGGATAGTTTGCTTTGGGCAATGCGTCTTTTACTTTTTGTGACTTTTATTTCAAAATTAGGAATTGAAACTTCTTCTTTTATCACCATTCTTGGCGCGGCTGGTTTGGCCATTGGACTTTCTCTACAAGGTTCATTATCGAATTTTGCTGGTGGAATGTTGATTATTCTTTTCAAGCCTTTTCGTGTTGATGATACTATTGAATTTCAAAATGTAATTGGAACGGTTTGTGAAATTCAAATTTTTGTAACCAAATTAATCACGTCAAACAACTTAACCATTTTTATTCCAAACGGAATTTTGTCCAACGGAATTATAATTAATCACTCGAAACAAGGATTTCGTAGAGCTGATTTAATGTTTTCACTTTCGTATGATACCAATATCAAAAATGCTAAAGATATTGTTATGCAAGTGATGCAAAATCATCCATTAGTATTGAAAACACCAGAACCAAGTATTGTTGTAAAAAACCTAACCGATTCGGCAATTCAAATTGGAATTCGACCATGGTCAAAAAATGAAGATTTTGGCATTATGACTTCGGATATTTTAGAAAATTGCAAAACTGCTTTTGATGCTGCTGGAATCGTTATTCAACCTTATGTTAGAGAGTTTTCGGGAGAATAATTATTTCACCATCATAAAATCTTTCAAGTAAAACGGCTCAAAATAAGCTACGTCTTCAAATTCGTTATTTTGGAATTTTTCATAACTCAATTTGCTCATTTCGTTTGCTGATGGATATACTATTTCAGGCAAAAAAATGAAGTTATCTTTTGTTAAAACTGTTTTACATTTTTCTTGACAATCGCCAATAAAATAGACTTTTTCAGAAGTTTCATTATAACTTTCCTGAGAAAGAATTTCGGCTTTTACTTCGCTTATTTTTTTGTGACTAGCATCAAAAACAGCACTATAGACTTCCATTCTTCTCGCGTCAATCATCGGAACAATTAAACCATCGGCAACTTGAACTTGATTGGCTAAAACTGCTAAAGTATCTACAGCGATTAGCGGAATTCCAGCGGCATAACACAATCCTTTGGCAGCTGAAACGCCAATTCGCAAACCAGTATAAGAACCTGGACCTTTGCTAACGGCAATTGCGTCAATCTGACCGAAATTAATTGCATTTTCTTTTAGAATTTCCTCAATAAAAACGTGCAATCTTTCAGCGTGAGAATAACCTTCTTCTGCCATTTCTTTGCAGAAAATAGTTTTCCCCTCATTAGCTAAAGACACTGAACAATTTTTTGTTGCGGTTTCTAGGTTAAGAATATAAGCCATTACTTTTTATCTGTTTTCTTGGTATCAGCGTTGTTTTTTGTTTTGACTTTGTCTCCAGAATTTAAATCTTTCGTAACTGTCGTATATGGACCAGTGATGACAACATCGCCTTTTTTCAATCCTGAAATTACTTCTATATTAGTATCGTCTTGAATTCCGGTTTTGATAATTCTGATTTTAGCTTTGTCACCAACTTTTACGAAAACACATTCGTATTTTTTATCACTTTTAGAAGTTACCTTACCTTCTTCATCTTCTTTTGCTTCATACTTTTTAGTTGCTGTAGTATCTGATTTTACTACTACTGAACTAATTGGCACACCAATAACCTTTTCTTTTCTTTTGGTAATAATATCAACTGTTGCAGTCATACCAGGACGAAAAGGCGAATAAGTTGCTGGTTTTCCTTCAATTAAATCCAAATAGGATTCTTTAAGAATTCTGACTTTTACTTTGAAATTAGTGACTTGATCAGCAGTTGTAGCCGTACTAGCCGAATTGGAAATACTAGTTACAATTCCTTTAAATTTCTTTTTTAAATAAGCATCGACTTCAATATTTGTGCTATCGCCAATACTTACTTTTACAATGTCATTTTCGTTTACATCAACTTCCACTTCCATGTTGTTGAGATTTGCCACACGAAGAATTTCGGTTCCAGTCATTTGTTGTGTTCCTAAAACTCTTTCACCTAATTCAACTCCAAGAGAAGAAATAGTTCCATCAGCTGGCGAATAAATGGTTGTTCTTCCGAGATTGTCTTTTGCTTCTTTTACTGTTGCATTTGCACTTTGTACGTTATAATAAGCGTTTTCTTTAGTTGCTTTTGCACCTTCAAAAACAGCTACAGCTTTATCCCATTCCGAACGAGAAATAATTCCTTTGTCGAAAAGTGTTTTGCTTCTATCATAGCTTGCTTTTGCTTCTTTGAAAGTAGCATCAGCTTGGCTTAAACTAGCTTTTGTTCCTGAAAGATTTGAAATAGTTCTGTTGTACCCAGAGGTATATAAATCGGGATTGATTTTTACTAATAAATCACCTTTTTTTACCACTTGTCCTTCTTTAATTGGCAATGCGATAATTTCTCCAGAAACTTCGGAAGAAATTTTTACTTCAATTTCGGGTTGTATTTTTCCAGTTGCAGAAACAGTTTCTACAATTGTAATTTCGTTTACGGCTGCAGTTTCAATTTCGATAGCATCATCATTGTTACCAATTTTACCGTTCTTTTTTAGAATTACGAGTACAGCAATTAAGGCAACTACGATTCCTATTATCCAATATATTCTCTTTTTTGACATGGCTTATTGTTTTTGTATGATTGGTATTCCGAAATAAAACTCAAGTAATTTAATTTTAAAAATGTAATCGTATTTTGTTCTTAAAACTTCAGATTGTGCATTTTCATAAGTTAATAATGCTTGGCTGTAATCAAAGGAGTTCAAAAGTCCAACATTATATCTTTCTTTTGAAAACTCTTGTGCAAATTTACGTGCTTCGGCAGTTTTTAGTGCTGCTTCATAAGCCGATTTTGCATTTTTTAAATCATTATATGCTTGATAAACTGTTCTTTCTAAATCAAGTTCGGCTTGGTCTAACGATAATTTAGTTCGTTCTTGATTGATTTTACTTCTTTGCACACGACCACGAGTTGCAAAACCATTCAAAATTGGAACATTTAATTGCAAACCAATATTTGTTCCATCAAAAATAGAAAGCTGATCTACAAAACCTATTGGAATACTTTGTGACCAACGTGTGTTATAACCCATAAAACCTGAAAGCGTTGGTAGATAACCTGTTCGTGAAAGCTGAACATCTTTTTTAGCAATATCAAGATTAGAATTGGCAATTTTTAAATCATTAACAACTTCTCTTGCTTTTGTAGCTATAGCTTCAGGAGATTGCAGAAGAATAGTTGTTGGCGGAATATCCATTTCATCTGTCGCTATATCAAAACTTGCATATTCTTTTAGCAAAAGTGTTTGGGCTAAGCCTAATTTTGAAATCAACAAAGTGTTTTCCGCATTAATGATTTGCTGTTCTTGTGCTGCATCTGTTGCTTTTAATTCATAAATATCACCAGCCGGAACTGTTCCTGCTTGAATCAACTCATTGGTTCTAACAATATTTTCTTTAGTGATTTTATTTTGATTGACTAATACTTTTAGTTGCTCTTTGTTAAATAGAATTTGCAAATAAGAATTGGCAACAGAAAGAGCAATATCGTCTTTCATTTTATCTAATTTATAAGTATTAGCTAGTTTATTAAGTTTCACTCTTTGGAGAGTTTTCCAATTGGCTAAACCATTAAACAAATTTACTCCAGAATTTATGCTTGCCGAAGCAGAGCGAAACGATTCATTTTCAAACTGGTTGGTTGCAGGGTTAATGTTGGCTCCTGTATTCACACCATAATTTGCCGATCCCGAGACACTTGGAAGAAAGCTTCCAATGGCTTCTAATTTTTCAGTATCTGAAATTTTTAAATCAAGTTCGGATTGCTTTATTGAAATGTTATTCTTCAAAGCATAATCAACACATTCTTGAATTGTCCACTTTTTGGTTTGTGCTTGTGTAGCAAAACCCGTTAGAAGCAATAATAAGAAAAAAAAGGTTGCTTTATTTTTCATAATTTGGCTGTTAGAAAGCTTTTAAGACTTCGTATAACAAAGGTATAGTTTTTGTTAAATAATTATATCAAAAATCTTATTGTTTAGACTATTGTTTTTTAAAAATGTTACAGATTTTTATTTATAAATTTGAGCACAATTATTTATCCCTATGAAAATAAGTTCGTTATTACTGATTTTGCTTTTTGCAATCCTACTCTTTGCTAGATGTTCAACAACTCAAAAAATAGAAGCGTTGAAACCACAACCAAGTGATGACTCGCCAATGATTTATAAAACTTCTACATCATTTGTTAGTATGCCATTAGAAATTTCGCTAAAAGAAATTGAACATCAATTGAACAAAACATTGAATGGTGAGATTTATAACGATACAAACATTAACGATGATAAAACGGAAATGAAGATTACAAAAACAGCTCCGATTCGAATTGTTGAAAAAAACGGAAAAATTCAAACGACTTTGCCTTTGAAAATTTGGTCAAAATTCAAATATGGCACCGATTTCATGGGATTGAATGATACTAAAGAAATAAATTTGAATGGTACATTTACATTAATTAGTGATGTGAAGTTATCGAATTTTAAAATGAATACGGTTTCTAAGATTGAAGATTTTGAATGGAGTGAAAGCCCAACGATTTCGGTTGCCGGAAAAAATGTTCCCATAACCTATATTATCAATCCTACATTATCCATTTTTAAATCTAAAATGGCAAAGAAAATCGATGAAGCTATTAATGAAACATCCGATTTTAAACCTTATGTTCTGGATGTTTTAGAAAAAATGAGTACGCCATTTGTTACTAGCGAGCAATATCAAACTTGGTTTAAACTTATTCCGATTGAAGTTTACGTTACTGATGCTGTTTTGAGCAAAACAAAAATCAATATGGATTTGGGTTTAAAATGCAATATGGAAACAATGGTTGGACAACAACCTAAAAATAGTTTTGATAGAAGTAAAATTGTCTTCAAACCTGTAGCTAGTGTTCCTGATAAAATTACTGCAAATATTGCGGCTATTTCAACCTATGATAGTGCTTCAAAAATTATTACTTCTAATTTTAAGGGAAAAGAATTTGCTTCGGGAAAAAGAAAAATTATTGTTGAAGGCGTTTCGATTTGGCACAAAGACGGAAAAATCATTATTGCGCTTGATATGAGCGGAACGATTAACGGAACGATTTACTTGTCGGGAATTCCGAATTATAATGCGATTACAAAAGAGATTTATTTCGACCAAATGGATTATGTTTTGAACACCAAAGGTTTATTAACCAAAACAGCAAATTGGTTAATGCAAGGCACTATTTTGAGAAAAATTCAGGAAAATTGTCGTTATTCTATCAAAGAAAATTTGGACGAAGGAAAGAAAAGCATGTTGCCCTATTTGAATAATTATTCGCCGATGAAAGGTGTTTTCGTTAACGGAACAATGAACGATTTTGAATTTGAAAAAGTAGAATTGACCGATAAAGCCATGATTGCTTTTATCAAAACCACTGGGAAAATGAAGGTCTTGATTGATGGTATGGAATAATAATTAACTGCTAAAGCGTAAAAACGTTCTGCTAACAGTAGAAAATGAATTGCTAACACGGGAAAATTGACTGCCAACAGTTGAAAACTAGTTGCTAACGATAGAAAATTATCTGCTAACGTTGTAAAATTAGTTACTAGAGGCGGAAAATGTTCTGCTAACATAAAAAAATGAGTTGCTAATAGCAGTAATTGAATTGCTAAAACTGGAAAATTAGTTGCTAAAACAATAAAGCTTTTTTAAATCTCTATACTTTTTTTCTGTTATTGTACATTTTGTAAATTATAAACCCCAACAAACCAACCAGAATATATGGTAATGCCATTAGGTAAACAATTCCGTCATTAACTGCTTCTGCTTGTTTAGTATCGCCATTACTTTCTAAGGATGCACGACACATGGCGCATTGAGCACTTGCTGTGAGGGAAAAGAAAAAAGAAAAAAGAAAAAAGAGAATTCCTTTGTATCTGCTATCTTTTGATTTTTGACTTTTGATATTTGACTTAGTTTGCATAATAAGGTGAAATCATAAGATATACTACTACGCCTGTTATTGCTACGTATAACCATATTGGAAAGGTTATTTTTGCAAGTTTTTTATGTCTGTCAAATCGCTCTGCCAAAGCTCTTACATAAGTGAACAATACAAGAGGAATGATGATGATTGAAAGTAAGATATGTGAAATTAGAATGAAAAAATACACTAATCTCATGGAACCAACAGCTAGTTTTTCAGCATCGCTCAGAATTCCGTCGTGGTTACTATCGCCAAATTTAGTAGAATCTGCAGTTAGGTGATAAGCCACATACATCACTAAAAATGCAACGGAACAAGCAATTGCATAAGTCATTAACTTTTGGTGTCTAGCTCTGTTTCCGTTTTTAATAGCCGTTACTCCGAAAATTAAAAGTAATGCTGTAATTCCGTTTATTGTGGCATAAATTGGTGGCAAAAACGAAAAAGGTTCTACTTTAATTCCAAAGTCTTTGAGCTTTATATTAAATAGTATTGCTACTGCAACAGGAATTAAAATTGAAACAACTACTATTGCGTTTTTAAATCTGTATTCTAAACTGTTTTTATCTTGACTACTCATTTAGTAATTTTTTTATATCGTCCATAATTGCTTTCACACCTTTTGGTTCTAATCCATCATAGTATAGAATTGGATTGCCAAATTGATCTTTTCTACAACGAATGTTTCCTTCTTTATCAATTAATGCAAACAATCCTGAGTGTTCAAAACCACCGTTTACATTTTTATTTTCGCCTGCATAAAGATTGAACCCTTTGTTGGCTATTTCAAAAATGTATTTTTTATCTCCTGTTAAAAAATGCCAGTTAGTTGATTTCACACCAAGATCTTCTGCGTGTTTCTTTAATACTTCCGCAGTATCGTTCTCTGGATTAATCGAAACGGAAGCAATTCCAAAATTTGGATTTCCAAAAAACTCGTTTTGGATAGTTATCATGTTTTTATTCATGATTGGACAAATGGTTGGACAAGTCGTGAAGAAAAACTCTACTACATATACTTTTCCTTCATACGTTTTGTTAGAAATGGTTTTACCGTTTTGGTTTGTAAGTTCAAATTTTGGTGCTGGACCAATATTAACTAAACCTGTTTCTACATTTTTGTTTTTATGATTGGAAACAGCATCAATTCTATCGCCTTGGACAACGGTACCGTTTTTTATTCTATCTATGATTTTTGGAATAAAAATAATTCCAAAAACTAGAACTACTAGTGAAACGCCTATATATGCTTTGCTTTTCATTTTACTCTTTATTGTTTTCTACTTCCTCAGTTATTTTATCGCGGAAAGCATCTTTTCGTTTGTTATTCTTTTTTAGAGCTAACCTATATTCTGCTAAAATAATTTTAACATCGTCTGTCATTTTGTTGTGCAAATCGGCAGAAGATTGAATATCATATCCTTCTTTGTATTCTGGTTTTCCTTGAACACTCTCGCCTTTTCTTCCTCTGAGATTTCTGTTTTTATCAATGATATAAACACTAGACGTACCATAGCTGGAATCGAGTGCTCCAATCAATTTTAATTTTTTGAAGTAATCTTGAATTTCGTTTGGTTTAGCGTAAACAAAATGGTAACGAGAAATGTCCGATAATTTTTTTAGTCGGTTGAGAATTATATCTACTGAATCTTTTGTTCCTTCTGGCGCAATGAAAACAACTTGAAAATCTTTGAAAGGACTGTTTCTATTGTAAATTTTTTGATTGAAGAGGAAATAGTTTCCTCTGTTCTTTAGCACTTCTTCACCAGAAAAACCTAGAATAGTTATTTTATCATTTAGTGTAACTTTTTCGCCATTGTGAGTTGTCCAATTTGGATTAATATCTGGAATATTAGTTGTAAGTACTGGAAGTTGCATGAAACTGTTAACTCCTGTTGCAAAAAACAAATAAACGACAAGTGGAAGAATAAAGAGCGTAATTAGAACAGCATTTTTTTTCATGGAATGACTTCAAAAAAATTGTTGTACAAAAATAAAAAAAGTCCCAATAACATTGGGACTTTTTTTGAATTAATATAGTGTTAAAAATTCCATTTAATGGTAGAGTTTTTAAAAATCTCATAAATGTAATTTCCTTCAACCAAAAGTATAAATAGTAAATATAAAACTAAGAAAATAACAGTTGCAACAACTGCCCAACGCAAGCTTGCTTTTTCGCCATCCATGTGCATGAAAGCCCATGTAATTTTGTACGCTTTGTATAATGTTAAAATAATGAAAATCCAGTTTAGTAAGTTCATTGATATAAAATCAGTCATAACCAAAAAGTCAGGTCTGATGATACCTAGCCAAACCTCAACTATCGTTACAATAGATAAAATACCAAAAACTATCCAGATTTTTTTAGTGTGCGACTCGTGTGTGTGATTATCTTGTGACATAATAATATGTTATTTCAAAAATTAAACTAAATAGAAGAATGTAAATACGAACACCCAAACTAAATCGACAAAGTGCCAATATAGACCAACTTTTTCTACCATTTCGTAGCTTCTTCTTTTTTCATAAGTTCCTAACAATACGTTGAAGAAAATAATAATGTTGATAATTACTCCTGAGAATACGTGGAAACCGTGAAAACCAGTAATAAAGAAAAAGAAATCAGCAAATAGTTTGCTTCCATACTCGTTGCGTGTCAAGTTTGCTCCTTCTACCACCAACGTAGCATTAGCAAGCATTCTCTCAGATTCGGCTCTGTTTAATATTTCTCTCTTTTTGTTTACATTAAGACCTTTTTCAAGACCTTTATTAGCTCTATCTTCTTCAGTGTCTCTGTAAATTTTTTCTGTTCTGATTAACAAATCAGGATGCGCTTTAAAACCCGCTTGTACTTCAGCAACGGAATAAGTTGGTAATGCCGATTCTTCATCAAACCAAACTCCATTACTACTTTTATGTTGTGTTCTGTCTTCTTGAAGTGTTGAAGCGAAATCAGCTAACTTTACTCTTTCACCTTCTTTGTTTACGAATTGAAGTATGCTTCCACCTTTTGTTTCTACTGCTCCAAATTCACCTTTGATGAAGTTTTTCCATTCCCATGCTTGTGAACCAACAAATATTAAACCGCCAATGATAGTTAAAAGCATGTAGAAAGCAACTTTCTTTTGTTTCATTTGGTGACCAGCATCTACGGCTAACACCATGGTAACTGATGAGAAGATAAGGATAAATGTCATCAATGCCACATAATACATTGGTGCTTCAACACCATGTAAAAACGGGAAGTGAGTAAACACTTCGTCGGCGATTGGCCAATTGTCTATAAATTTAAATCTTGAAAAACCATACGCAGCAAGGAATCCTGAGAATGTTAAAGCATCTGATACGATAAAAAACCACATCATCAATTTGCCATAACTTGCTCCCATTGGTTCGTTTCCGCCACCCCAAGTGTTTTCAGT
This sequence comes from Flavobacterium dankookense, assembly GCF_004362665.1. GTDB lineage: Bacteria > Bacteroidota > Bacteroidia > Flavobacteriales > Flavobacteriaceae > Flavobacterium > Flavobacterium dankookense. Next base: position 15,486 of record NZ_SNXR01000004.1, read on the forward strand.
CTTATTTGCAGTAGTAACTGTAGCTCCCATAAAAGTTATTCGTTAAAAAGTTCCCAAATTTAGATTTTTTTTCTTATTTAAAGAAATATAAAAACAAAAACAAATAAATCCATAAGAAATCAAGAAAGTGCCAATACATTGCACCAAGCTCAATTCCAAGTGTTTGACTTGAATTGTATTTTTGTTTAAAATGATTATAAATTATGATTAAAAGCGAAATTATCCCTCCAGCAAGGTGAGCCAAATGAACTACTGTAACCACATACAAGAAGGTTGTAGTTATATTACTCTCTGGTCCAGTAAAAAAATAGCCTTGCTGCACTATTTCTTCAAATCCTTTAAATTGAAGTAAAACAAAAAGAACTCCAAGTGCTAATGTTGTTAATAAAAAACCAGATGTAGCGGTTCGATTATCTTTCTGTATTGCTTTTTTTGCTAAATAAAATGTAACACTACACAAGATTATTGCTACAGTGCTAAAATAAAATGCTAATGGTAATTGGAAGTTTTCCATCCAGTCTCCACGTGATTTGCTGACTACAAAAGCACTGGTTAGTCCTGCAAACATCATTGTCATACTTAACATTGCAAATAACAAAATCAATTTATATGACCTTGCTGTTCTTGCTTTGTGTTCTTCGGCTGTCATTGTCATAGTAACTATCTTAAAAATTTATCTACTATATAAATTATTTGTAACAAACTAATATACGAAACACTCACTAACATTAATGTTCGTGCTGCTTTGGTTGTTCGGAGTTGGTATAATTTTATAGCATAAAAAACCATCCAAACACCAAGCAAAAATACAAGTATTGCTGCTATTGGCGAAATAAATAATCGTCCTGTATATCCTAACGCTGGCAATAGCGATGCAACCAAAAGCCAAAATGAATACAAGACGGTTTGTAATGCTGTTGAATTGTCTCTTTTTCCTGTTGGAAGCATATAAAAACCTGCTTTAGCATAGTCGTCATAAAGAAACCAACCGATTGCCCAAAAATGAGGAAATTGCCAAAAGAATTGGATTAGAAATAGTGTTCCTGCTTCAATACCAAAATGATCTGTGGCAGCAACCCAACCCAACATAAATGGTATTGCTCCTGGAAAAGCTCCAACGAAAACCGATAAAGGAGTATATGTCTTTAAAGGCGTATAAACACTAGTATAAAGAAAAATGGAAATAGCTCCAAACATTGCGGATTTTGGATTGATTAAATACAGTAATATCAAACCGATGATGGTCAACAAACTTGCGATAAAAAGTGCGTGATTGACTGCCATTCTTCCTGATGCAACTGGACGATTTTTTGTTCTGTCCATAAGTGCATCAAGGTCTTTTTCTATAACTTGATTATATGCATTTGATGCTCCAACCATACAATATCCGCCAATTGAAAGCATTAATAGTGTTATCCAGTTTAAATCATGATAATCTTCAACACCTAAAAGATATCCTGCAATTGAAGAAAAAAGCACACTAATAGCTAAACCTGCTTTAGTGATTTCTTTAAAATCAGTAGCGATAGTTTGTAATGAAAATGGTTTTGCAGTAGCGCTCAATGCTGTATTCTTTTTGTTTTTACTCCGAAGTATCAGAATTTGTGCAAAGGTACTTTATAGAAAACGATTTAACAAACAAACAAATCATAAAAAAAAGTTGGGTTTGAATGTCTTTCTTGCTTCTAAAAACAATTTTAAATACTCAACTTAAATTTAGAAATAACTCTAAGTTGTTTTCAGTAAATAAAAAACCACTCAATCGAGTGGTTTTTTTTATTTAATCATTTATCGTTTAAGCGAGAAGTGCGCCTTAAACTCCTTACTTACATTTTGTTCTAAATACTGTACACTAAACCAGTAATCAGTTGATGGTAGTGGTTGACCGTTGTAACTTCCATCCCA
>NZ_SNXR01000005.1 GCF_004362665.1 Flavobacterium dankookense
ACTAAAAACAAAAAAGCCCATCCAATACGGATAGGCTTTTCAAAAAAAGGCGGCGACATACTCTCCCACAAATTGCAGTACCATCTGCGCAGTCGGACTTAACTTCTCTGTTCGGAATGGGAAGAGGTGAGCCCCGACGCAATAACCACCTTAAGAGGTTATGTTGCTTTTGACAACATTTGCATTAATAATTAAACATTTATAATTAATAACTACAATAATATCTTAACACACTGAGATAAAGAAAATTTAAAAGAAAGTTTCTTCTCCCGTCTTGTGACGGGAGAAAAGTGTACATAAGCTTACGGATTATTAGTACTACTCGACTATGACATTACTGCCTTTACATCTATAGCCTATCAACGTGGTCATCTTCCACGATCCTTAAAAGAAATCTCATCTTGTGGTGGGTTTCGCGCTTATATGCTTTCAGCGCTTATCCCTTCCAAACGTAGCTACTCTGCGGTGCTCCTGGCGGAACAACAGATACACCAGAGGTTTGTCCAATTCGGTCCTCTCGTACTAGAATCAGATCCACTCAAATTTCTAACGCCCACAGTAGATAGAGACCGAACTGTCTCACGACGTTCTGAACCCAGCTCGCGTGCCACTTTAATGGGCGAACAGCCCAACCCTTGGGACCTTCTCCAGCCCCAGGATGTGACGAGCCGACATCGAGGTGCCAAACCCCCCCGTCGATATGAGCTCTTGGGGGAGATCAGCCTGTTATCCCCGGCGTACCTTTTATCCTTTGAGCGATGGCCCTTCCATGCGGAACCACCGGATCACTATGCTCTACTTTCGTACCTGATCGACCTGTATGTCTCTCAGTCAAGCTCCCTTATGCCATTGCACTCTACGCACGGTTACCAAGCGTGCTGAGGGAACCTTTAGAAGCCTCCGTTACTCTTTTGGAGGCGACCACCCCAGTCAAACTACCCACCAAGCAATGTCCCCCACATACGCGGGGTTAGACCTCAGATAAGCAAAGGGTGGTATTTCAACAATGACTCCACAACGCCTAGCGACGCCACTTCACAGTCTCCCACCTATCCTACACATCACTTATCCAAGACCAATACTAAGCTATAGTAAAGGTGCACAGGGTCTTTTCGTCCCACTGCGGGTAATCGGCATCTTCACCGATACTACAATTTCACCGAGCTCATGGCTGAGACAGTGTCCAGATCGTTACACCATTCGTGCAGGTCGGAACTTACCCGACAAGGAATTTCGCTACCTTAGGACCGTTATAGTTACGGCCGCCGTTTACTGGGGCTTCAATTCAATGCTTCTCCGAAGATAACATCTCCTCTTAACCTTCCAGCACCGGGCAGGTGTCAGGCCCTATACTTCATCTTACGATTTTGCAGAGCCCTGTGTTTTTGATAAACAGTCGCCTGGACCTTTTCACTGCGGCCAGCATTGCTGCTGGCGACCTTTCTCCCGAAGTTACAGGTCTATTTTGCCTAATTCCTTAGCCATGAATCTCTCGAGCACCTTAGGATTCTCTCCTCGACTACCTGTGTCGGTTTACGGTACGGGTTCTTATAATCTAAGTTTAGAGGTTTTTCTTGGAAGCCCTTAGGCACACTATCTCTTTGCCCGAAGGCTCCGAGTACTATCGTATTTCCCCAAGCCGCGTGGATTTGCCTGCGCAGCTTATAGGTAGGTACTTCAACGAACTATTCCGTCAGTTCGCGGTGCTTTCATCACTCCGTCACCCCATCACAATTATAAGAAGTACGGGAATATTAACCCGTTGGCCATCGACTGTTCCTTTCGGATTCGCCTTAGGACCCGACTAACCCTCAGCTGATTAGCATAGCTGAGGAAACCTTAGTCTTTCGGTGTGCGGGTTTCTCGCCCGCATTATCGTTACTTATGCCTACATTTTCTTTTCTAACCAGTCCAGCATACCTTACGATACACCTTCAACCCTGTTAGAATGCTCCCCTACCACTTATACTTACGTATAAATCCATAGCTTCGGTAATATGCTTATGCCCGATTATTATCCATGCTCGTCCGCTCGACTAGTGAGCTGTTACGCACTCTTTAAATGAATGGCTGCTTCCAAGCCAACATCCTAGCTGTCTGGGCAGACAAACCTCGTTTTTTCAACTTAGCATATATTTGGGGACCTTAGCTGATGGTCTGGGTTCTTTCCCTCTCGGACTTGGACCTTAGCACCCAAGCCCTCACTGTTAGTAAACATTATATAGCATTCGGAGTTTGTCAGGAATTGGTAGGCGGTGAAGCCCCCGCATCCAATCAGTAGCTCTACCTCTATATAACTTTACGACTAACGCTGCACCTAAATGCATTTCGGGGAGTACGAGCTATTTCCGAGTTTGATTGGCCTTTCACCCCTACCCACAGGTCATCCGAAGACTTTTCAACGTCAACCGGTTCGGACCTCCACTATGTGTTACCACAGCTTCATCCTGCCCATGGGTAGATCACACGGTTTCGCGTCTAACACTACTGACTAAAGCGCCCTATTCAGACTCGCTTTCGCTACGGATCCGTGACTTAATCACTTAACCTTGCCAGCAACGTTAACTCGTAGGCTCATTATGCAAAAGGCACGCCGTCACCCCACTAAAGGGCTCCGACCGCTTGTAAGCGTATGGTTTCAGGATCTATTTCACTCCGTTATTCACGGTTCTTTTCACCTTTCCCTCACGGTACTGGTTCACTATCGGTCTCTCAGGAGTATTTAGCCTTAGCGGATGGTCCCGCCAAATTCAGACAGGGTTTCACGTGCCCCGCCCTACTCAGGATACCACTATCGTTATCTTCTCTTACTTATACGGGACTATCACCCTCTTTGGTTAACCTTTCCAGGTTATTCTAATTCAATCCGCAACAAATGTCGTGGTCCTACAACCCCAGTATTGCCGTAACAACACTGGTTTGGGCTAATCCGCGTTCGCTCGCCACTACTTACGGAATCACTTTTGTTTTCTTCTCCTCCGCCTACTTAGATGTTTCAGTTCAGCGGGTTTGCTCACCTATCGGTGTACTATGTCTTCAACATAGTGGGTTGCCCCATTCGGATATCTACGGATCAATTCGTGTGTGCCAATCCCCGTAGCTTTTCGCAGCTTATCACGTCCTTCTTCGCCTCTGAGAGCCTAGGCATCCCCCATACGCCCTTATTTTGCTTATTGTACTATTTGTTATATACATAAATGCACATAACGTGTTCTTTCTACTTTTTAAATATTTTCTTATCTCAATATGTCAATGAACTTTTATGCTAAACTTATTCAGCATTTTGTGGAGAATATCGGAGTCGAACCGATGACCTCCTGCGTGCAAGGCAGGCGCTCTAGCCAGCTGAGCTAATCCCCCGTATTTCTAGTGGACAGTTAACAGTTTTCAGTTAACAGCACTTCAAACGGTTTAACTCAACCTCTAAAATTTCCTTAAAACAAAAAAAACTTAGTAGTCCCGCCCAGACTCGAACTGGGGACCCCTACATTATCAGTGTAGTACTCTAACCAGCTGAGCTACGAGACTCTGTTTTATTTTGCTTTTTGTATTATTTGAACTAACAGCGAGAGTAATTAAATTTTTAAATTATTTTAAACTATCCTTATATATGTCTCTAGAAAGGAGGTGTTCCAGCCGCACCTTCCGGTACGGCTACCTTGTTACGACTTAGCCCCAGTTACCAGTTTTACCCTAGGCAGCTCCTTACGGTCACCGACTTCAGGTACCCCCAGCTTCCATGGCTTGACGGGCGGTGTGTACAAGGCCCGGGAACGTATTCACCGGATCATGGCTGATATCCGATTACTAGCGATTCCAGCTTCACGGAGTCGAGTTGCAGACTCCGATCCGAACTGAGAACGGTTTTATAGATTTGCTCCTGGTCACCCAGTGGCTGCTCTCTGTACCGTCCATTGTAGCACGTGTGTAGCCCAAGGCGTAAGGGCCGTGATGATTTGACGTCATCCCCACCTTCCTCACAGTTTACACTGGCAGTCTTGTTAGAGTTCCCGACATGACTCGCTGGCAACTAACAACAGGGGTTGCGCTCGTTATAGGACTTAACCTGACACCTCACGGCACGAGCTGACGACAACCATGCAGCACCTTGTAAATTGTCCGAAGAAAAGTCTGTTTCCAAACCTGTCAATCTACATTTAAGCCTTGGTAAGGTTCCTCGCGTATCATCGAATTAAACCACATGCTCCACCGCTTGTGCGGGCCCCCGTCAATTCCTTTGAGTTTCATTCTTGCGAACGTACTCCCCAGGTGGGATACTTATCACTTTCGCTTAGCCACTCAGATTGCTCCGAACAGCTAGTATCCATCGTTTACGGCGTGGACTACCAGGGTATCTAATCCTGTTCGCTCCCCACGCTTTCGTCCATCAGCGTCAATCCACAAGTAGTAACCTGCCTTCGCAATTGGTATTCCATGTAATATCTAAGCATTTCACCGCTACACTACATATTCTAGTTACTTCCTTGTAATTCAAGTCTAACAGTATCAATGGCCGTTCCATCGTTGAGCGATGGGCTTTCACCACTGACTTATTAAACCGCCTACGGACCCTTTAAACCCAATGATTCCGGATAACGCTTGGATCCTCCGTATTACCGCGGCTGCTGGCACGGAGTTAGCCGATCCTTATTCTTACGGTACCGTCAAGCTCCCTCACGAGGGAGTGTTTCTTCCCGTACAAAAGCAGTTTACACACCATAGATGCGTCTTCCTGCACGCGGCATGGCTGGATCAGGCTTGCGCCCATTGTCCAATATTCCTCACTGCTGCCTCCCGTAGGAGTCTGGTCCGTGTCTCAGTACCAGTGTGGGGGATCTCCCTCTCAGGACCCCTACCTATCGTAGCCATGGTAAGCCGTTACCTTACCATCTAGCTAATAGGACGCATGCCCATCTTTTACCGTTGGAACTTTAATAATTAAATGATGCCATTAAATTATACCATGGGGCATTAATCCAAATTTCTCTGGGCTATTCCCCTGTAAAAGGTAGGTTGCATACGCGTTACGCACCCGTGCGCCGGTCTCTTCTATTGCTAGAATACCCCTCGACTTGCATGTGTTAGGCCTGCCGCTAGCGTTCATCCTGAGCCAGGATCAAACTCTTCATCGTATATTGTTATGCTGAATAAATTCTGCATCGTATGTTAGACAAAGGCTAGTCATTTCAAATCTCTAAATTTTCTTACTCTCTTTTTATTTGTCTCGTCTTTAAAAACGAGACGGCTGTCAATCCAATATGTCTATGAACGTATTCTTTAATTCTATATCGCTATTCTTTCGTTTAGCGGGTGCAAAAGTAAGCATTTCTTTTTACCAAACAAGCTTTTTTGAAAATATTTTTTAAAATTATTTT
>NZ_SNXR01000006.1 GCF_004362665.1 Flavobacterium dankookense
TGGTGTTTTTGAATTAGAAAATCACTCGAACTGACGATGGTAGAAAAAGGGAAATTATCCTGAGAACGTCACTTCGAGTGATTTTACTGAATGCAGTGGTGTAAAATTGTATAGAGATGTTTTTCCTTCTAAGCGTTCTCGATATTATTTTCTAATTCAAAAAACTGGCGTTTTTGAAATAGAAAATCACTCGAACTGACGTATGTAGAAAAAGGGAAATCATTCTCAGTTCGTCACTTCGAGTGATTTTACGGAATGCCGTAGTGTATAATTATATCGAGAAGTTTTTCCTTCACGGGTTCTCTATTAGCTTCACTCCGTTCGGCTTTAGCTAAGGTCTATTTTCTAATTTAATCAATTAGCCTCATCATAACCATCAAAAAGTGTCTTTTGGTACACATCACCATTGAATTTATTAATCAATTCTCGAATAAACTCATAATGCTTGACGTATTGATTGGGGATGAAGAGTAAATGAATATCTTTTTGGGCTAGTAATTCCATTTTGATAGAATCGGACTGCATGGTTCTTTTGTTGTTATAATGTTCTTGTCCGTTTATTTCAAAAACTACTTTGGGGTTATTGTTTTGAAAAAGGACACCATCGAACTCTTTTTTATTGACAAGTTTGTTGTTCTTTTCCTCGGGAAATAGGTCGATTACTTTTACATTTCTTTTGAAACGGGTGTCTTTTAGTGAGCAGTAATGCTGCATGGTTTTATAGAATTCGTCTTCGAACTTGGAATTGTTTGAAAAACCAATAGTGAATTTATTGACTGTGCTTTGGGCTATTTCAGTAGTTCCGTTGGTTGTAGCATAATTAATCAGGGCATATAAATCGTCTTCTTTTTTTGATAAAATGTCTATTGCATACAAGTCAGTTACTACAATTAAATTTTCTTTTGCTCTAGTTATACCTACATTTATTAGTTCGCTGTTGTTTTTAATCCAGTCGTATGTTTTTTGTGTGGTTTTTTTTGAAATGGCAGTGGAAATGATGATGGTTTTGTTTTCTTGTCCTTGCACTTTGTGGATGGTGCCACAACTAATGGAACTATCAATGGCTCCTATTTCTTTTGCTTGATTGAGGTAATGATTGATTACGTCTTCTTGGTTTCTAAATGGCGTTAGAATAAATACATCTGATAGTGTATTGTCTTTTATATAGTCTACTATTGCGACTGCTTCTTCTATTTGTGCATTTTTATTTATTTGATTGACATTGGTAACTGCTAATAGTTTTACTGTGCCGTTGGTATTGACAGCGGATAGGTTCAATCGTTGTTCGTAAAATCGTTTGTTGGAATAATCGATTATTTTTTTGCCACAGCGGTAGTGATAACTTAATAAAATTTCTCTAGAAATGGAATCTATTTTTTTATAGATTGAGAGTATTGAGTTATTGTAGTAATTATAATCTTTATCGATATTGAACTGATGCATTAGTTTTTCATTCTTGCTTTCTTCGAAAACGATTATGGGTTTCAATTGGTTGGTATCGCCTATCAAAACCATGTTTTTGCACTTTGAAATGGGTAGTAAGCTTGTTGGAATATCGCATTGTCCTGCTTCATCGATGGTCAATAAATCAAATTTGAACTTCTGTCCTAGCCTTCTGCTTGATATATTGGTTGTCAATATGATTGGGAATACTTTGGTGAATTTTTCAAGGTTTCTGTCATTGCTCAACCAAGTATTAAATTCCTTTACTTGCTCCTTTTCGTCAAGAATATAGAGTATTTCAATGAGTTCAATATAGTCCTTTGTTCTTAATCGCTTGATGAATTTTAAAGACTCGTAGTAAAAGAATTGTAGTAATTTAAAATTACCGTCAATAATTTCAAATATTCCTTTTACCTCCTCATCTTTGATTTTTGGGATGGCGTTTATTTTATTTTCTAGTTTTTGTCTTTCTTGTTCGAGTAGCCAATAGCTTCCTTTTGAAAGCAGTCCTTCAATGAATTCTAAATTTTGTTCTAGGTCTGTTATTTCTTCGTATTGCTGTAATTTTTCAAGCAGTAGTTTGTTATTCTCTTTAGACTTTTCTTTTAGATTGTGTAATAAGGCTTCTTTGGGCACATCAAAGGTTTTAAACTGGTACAGCTTTTTTATGGTTTGCAAGGCTTCTAAAGTGCTTTGTTTGTTTCCAAGCCGTATGAAAGGAAGCAAAATCTCTTTGTTTTGGTATTTTCCTAAACTTAGTTTTTCTTTAATACCATCAATTGGCACATTATTATTTGAGGTGATTAATAGTGTTTTGTTATTGGTCAAACAGTTGACTACTATGTTTAGAATGGTTTGTGTTTTTCCGGTTCCTGGCGGACCTTGTACATAGGTTACTGGATATTTTAACGAATTATAAATGGTTCGTAGTTGGTCAATATTGACATTATTGTCATAGAGCACAATGTGGGGTTCTTTCCTATTCTTTCTATCTAATAATGAGGAATTTTTAAAGAAAGCTTTAAGGGGTATTTGCATTTCTTTGTTTTCATATTCTGTATTTATACCATCATAAATTGGGGCTATATCAATTTTTGAATAACCTAAAACAACTACTTCTGGTCTAGTATTAATTAATTCTCCTGATTTGAAGTTGCCGCTGAGTAATTCTATTGTTTGTTCTTTATTACTTAAATAGTGTTCTTCAAAATCGGAATTGCTTAAATCGGTATAATAAGACAATGAATATTTTACATCTTTTATGTAGAAATTTGGGTTAAAATGGGTTGTTCTATTGATTAGAATTGTTTTCTTAACTGGATCATAGGTTAATTCTCGATAGGCAACTACAAATTTTCCTTTGGACTCTATATCTATTGAAAATTCGCATAATGCCAATTTGTAATCGTGGAACTTGCTATAATCGTTGTTATAGATTTCTGTGATAATATGCTTTTGTTGCTCTCTGGATAATTGATATGGGTTTTGTTTAATTAATTCGGTTAAATCAATTTCAGGAATCAAATGGGTTTTGTGAAGAAATGGATCATTATTGGCTTTGTAACACTCTAAATAATAATTGAGAATATTATTGTTATACCTATCAAATTCATATACTTGTAAGCTTTCCTCTTCGTTAATTTTTTTTACTAATTGGTCTGGAACATCATAATGAGAGAACTTTAAAAGTTCCGCTCTTTGTATGGCCGAAATTGAAATTGTTGTATTCAATATTGGCTCGTCTTTCATTACATTGAACATGTTTACCACAATTTTATCATTACTAGTAATGTCTAAAATGGAAATCCAGAAATGCTTTACCTCGTCCTGTTTGTTTTTATAGGTTATGCTGAGGTATTTGCCTTGTCTGATGGCTTCACCGATAGTAACTGTGATTTTTTTGTTGGTCATCGTATTGGTATATCCCAAATCAATTTGTATGATTTGTAATTTCAGAAACTTTAAGTATTATCAAATATAAATAAGTTTTGTGTTTATTCATGACTTTAGAATAATAAGCGGACTTGATAGTACTTTTCGATAAAAAAAGGATGACAAAATGGTGGAATATTGAGTAATTTAATGATTATCGATATTATTTAACAAATATCCTTCTAAAGGTTCTCGATTAGCTTCGCTCCGTTCGGCTTTGCCTCGGGTGTATTTTCTGTTTCAAAAAACTGGTGTTTTTTAAAACAGAAAATCACTCGAACTGACGATGGTAGAAAAAGGAAAATTATTCTGAGAACGTCACTTCGAGTGATTTTACTGAATGCAGTGGCGTAAAATTGTATTGAGAAGATTTTCCTTCTAAGCGTTCTCGATATTATTTTCTATTTCTAAAACTGGCGTTTTAAAAATAGAAAATCACTCGAACTGACGAGTGTGGAAAAAAGGAAATTATCCTCAGAACGTCACTTTGAGTGATTTTACGGAATACAATGGAGTAAAATTGTATAGAGAAGAGATAAACAAATATGCTTCTAGGCGTTCTCGATATTATTTTCTATTTCTAAAACTGGCGTTTTAAAAATAGAAAATCACTCGAACTGACGATGGTAGAAAAAGGGAAATTATTCTGAGAACGTCACTTCGAGTGATTTTACTGAATATAATCGAGTAAAATTGTATTGAGAAACAATTATAAAAAAATATCCTTCTAAGGGTTCTCGATACAATTTTCTGTTTCTAAAACTACCGTTTTAAAAACAGAAAATCACTCGAACTGACGTA
>NZ_SNXR01000007.1 GCF_004362665.1 Flavobacterium dankookense
TAGTAACTGTACATGGTGCTCCAAATGTTGGTTCAGCAGGGAATGGAGCAGTTGTTCTAACGGCTACATCAACCAAATAAGTAGTACCATAGTGGAATTCGTTTAACATTGTTAAAGAGAACCAGTGTAAGCTTCTATCTAAAGTTTGAACAGTTCCTGTTTGAGTGTTAGTAACTCTAAAACGGTACTGTGTAACTCCTGGTAAGCTAGTTGTAGCAATTAAAGTTGCTAACGTTGGCAATGTTTCTCCACAGTAAGACTGTAACTGTGTTGAACCAACTCCTCCTACTGGTGAAGTAACTGGCGGTGTAGAATAAGAACATGCTGGTCCATAATAACCTACAAAGTTCGTTTGTCCTGCTCTTCTCAACATTACTCTAACTGAATAAGTAGTAGCATATTGATAGTTTGCCAATTGTGTTAAACTAAAGTACTGAACATTTCTATTGATAGTCTGAACACCATTTGGTCCAGTAATCTCAAATTGATATTCAACAGCATTTGCTGTTCCAACACATGAAATAACAGAACCAATATTTGATAATGTAGTTCCACAATTTAACATAGTTGATGTAAATGGAGCAAATCCATTATCTAATCCACCAACACAATCATTGTCAACACCATCATATGGAACTTCAGCCAATCCTGGGTTTGCACCTGGGTTTGCATCATCACAGTCGGTGTTGTCGGCTACATAACCCGGTGGTGCTTCACAAGCAGATATTACTACTAAAGCATTACCATAACCATCATTGTCCGAATCTTCATAAAAATTAGAATTAGAGCTTACAGAAATAGATGCAGTATTATTTTCAGTTAAAACAAGAGCATCAGTTACTGCATCTGTTCTTTCAATTTGAGTAATTCTCAATACTTGACCATCATTCTCCAAAAAAAGACGAATTAATACCGAAGCGGAACCTGAACCATTAGCTACAACATTAGTAATAACAACAGCATCACCATTATCAATAGTATAAGTGATACTTGAAGTACTATTTGGAATTAAACCATTTATAAAAAATGTGGCATCAGAATCATCACAGGCTATATTCACACTTTGAGAAACACTTCCAAAAGTTGGTGGTGCTGCAGCAGTAATAACAGTAATAGGATTTGAATTCGCAGAAGTACTGTTAGTACTTGTCGCTCTTACTCTATAATAATAAGTAGTTTGAGCATTCAAACCTGTAACCTCATGTGATAAATTAGCAGCTACATCTAAATCATTTACTAAATAAACACCTGCAGAAATTAATTCTTGACCACTATTAGTCAAACCTTTTGTATTTGCTCCTATTGAAGCTGCCCAAGTAAAACTAGAAGAAGACGAACCACTTCCTACTAAATGAATACTTGAGTTTTCTGGAGTAGAATTAGTTTCAGAAATACTTACGGCAGTTGACGTTTGCCCACTTGCTGGTCCATTTGTTGCAGTAAAAGAACCTTCATAACTCAAGAAGCTAATCAATCCAGAACTATCTGACAAGGCAAAACCATCTGGTGCACCATTTTGAACACCGTCCGCAGCAGTAGTTACAGAATAGAAAGTAAAGTTACCATTTGTTTCTCCCTCAACCATTGAACCCAAAGTATAACTAGTTCCATAAGTACCTCCACCAGAACCATTATAAAAAGTTAATGTCAATCCAGTTCCTGCATAAGTTGAAGGAACAACAATTTCAACAAATTCATTACCATCAGCACCAAGATCATCATAATGGAATTCATTTATCCAAGGTGTGCTAGATACAGTAGTAAAAGGCGAAGCACTTACATCCAATCTATAGGCATCAGCTCCATCAACAGCCTCCCAATTAGCCACAAAACTAGTTGAAGTAATATCCGACGCTGGTAATCCAACAGGAGCAGACAATTGAGATGTAGTAAAATTAAGTACAGTACCATTCACAGTTCCTGTTCCATCAATTGCATAAGCTCTATAAAAATATTGCGTGTTTGGCTCTAGACCAGTAAGAGTAGCAGGATTTGAAACCTGAATACTTCCTGACATATCATTTGAAGTACTATATTCTAAACCTGAAGAACTAACGGTTGAACATCCAGGCGTAATAGTTCCTGTAATTGTTGCGCTAGTACTAGTGACAGAAGAACTTCCTACTGTAGCAGCAGTTACTGGATTATTTATCCCAGTTCCAGTTGCAGCAACAATAATGTTACTTGCTCCACCACCCGAAATTAAAATAGTACCATCATAAGATTGAACTAAAGTCGGTGAAAACTTAACATAAATAACCTCTAAAATCTCATCATTAGCATCTGGTGATAAAGTCAATGAAGAAGAATAAGAAGGATTTGCTTCTGTTGTCGAAAAACTAAATCCATCTAATGGACCAACAGTAACATCACCAGTTAAAAACTCTCCCAAAAGACCAAAACTTCCAGCAGTAGTAGTTATACCTGTACAAACAGAACCAAAACCAGTTAAAGGATCTGCCTCTAATGAAGGTGACGTATTAGGTAAAGTGGTAACCGTTTGATCTGGACCAAATGCCGTTTCAACACCAGCACCATTTCTAGCTTTTACAGCATAAAGATAAGTAGTATTTGGTGTTAAACCAGATACAGTTATTAAACCCGGAACCGGTTGTATTTGCCAATCCAATTCTGTTCTCCAAAACGGAGTTGCACCTAATGTACCATTAGATTGTAAAAAACTACTACCTACTTTAATGGCATATTCTGTAATAAAAGGATTCCCCGAACCATTGAAGTTAAAATCAAAACTAGTAGAAGTAACAACTACTGCTTCATCTGCAATTACAGGATCATTTGCCAAAGTATAAAAAGCAACATTTGAACCATTAGTAACATCCGAACCTACTTTTCCAACAGCTCTAAAATTATATTGTACATTTGGATTCAAACCACTTACAGTAGCAGAAACTGCGGTAGCATCAGTACCAGTAATAACTCCTGGCGTTGAAGCATAAGAATTACTATAAGGAGAAGTTGATGTACCAAAATCGAACGAACCATCTACCGAACTTCCATTAGCATCAATCGTTCCATTCAAAGTAACTGACGAACTAGTAAGACCAGTTGGAGCTGATGTAGTAACAACAGGTCCAACTGGAGCTAATGTAGGTGTTAGTGTAAAATTATCCAATCCAACACCTTGCGAATTTGAACTTCCACTATTAAAATTCCATCTCAAATATAAATTACCATTATTAGGAATATTAATACCTGTTAATGCAAATGATTTACTAACAACAGTTCCAGTAGTAAAATTATATGCATTCGCTCCAGTGGCAAAAGCACCACTATCTCCTGCTGTTCTAGCTGTCCAAGTAGATCCATCTGTAGAGGTGAAAAAAGTTATACTACAAGCTGTAGAATTCACTCTATAACGCTCATAATCAAAAGTAAAAGCAACATCATTCATCTGAACACCAGAAGTGTTTTGAAAATGTACCATAATTGAATTTGGATTTGCATAACTTCCAGAAGTCATAAAACCAACTGCTCTATCAGTTGTCGTTGTTCCATTACCCCAGTTGTAACGACCACCTGCAGATGGTGATCCCGAACTAGCTTGCGCTGTTGTTGCTGTAAAGTTCCCTCCAGCAGACCATGTTGGAGAAGAAGTTCCTGCAACTGACATTTTCCAATTTGATGGAAGCGAAGCTGTAGTCGTCGAGCCAATTCCATCAAAATTTTGCGATAAGGTAGTGCCGCTAGAAATGCTTATTTGTGACCATAAACCAGTCACAAAAAAACACATTACAAAAAGTAATAACATACTTACCTTGTTGTGTAATAATTGTTTCATAAAAAAAATAGTTTGATTTGATACAAAATTAGTCATTAATTCAATTAGATAACTAAATAGATATTATATAATTGTTAACCATTTAACAAAACAAAAACCGCCTCAATTGCTTGAGGCGGTTTCCTTTATTTAAGTTCTAATGAGAAACTTATCTCTTAATCATACGTAATGATTTAGCATTACCATCTTGGCTAACAACTACGTTGTAAACTCCAGTTGGATAAC
>NZ_SNXR01000008.1 GCF_004362665.1 Flavobacterium dankookense
TTGTCGAACTAGAACTCATCGTTAACCCAACGCCAGAGGCAACGGTTCCAGAGGATTTACATCTATGTGATTATACAGGCGCAGTAGGTTACGAGCCTTTTGATTTAACGTTAGTCATTCCAGAAGTATTAGGTTCGATAAACCCAGCAACGCATGTAGTAACGTTTTATAACGATTTAACTAATGCGCAACAAGGCATAAACAACATCACTTCAACATCGGGTTATATCAATGGTATAATCAACCAAGAAACGATATACGTTCGAGTAGAAACGATAGCTACAGGTTGTTTTGACATAGTAGATTTTGATATTATTGTAGATCCACTACCGTTAATCACCCAGCCGAATTATCCACAATACAGTTTATGTGACAAGGACCAAAGTAAAATTGGTTACGAGATTTTTGATTTAAATAGCAAAGTAGCCGATATCCTTTTGGGACAAACAGGTATGTCCGTTACGTTCTATCCAAGTCTAACCGATGCGCAAAATAATACCAATGCCATTACGAATTTAAATTATGAGAACACAGCGATTTATGTTCAAACCTTAGGTATCCGTATCACCAATACCGCGACCAATTGTTATGTCATCTCCACGATGGATATCCGTGTAGAACCACTACCAAGTCCAATACCACCAATTGAGCCGTATACGGTTTGTGACGACGACCAAGATGGTGTAAGCTGTGCTTTTGACTTAACGACTTTGGTTGCCGATTTAGTACAATCGGCTAATTATACCATCACCTTCCACGAAACACAAGAGAACGCTGATGATGGAGTGGATGCTATCAACACGACGATAAACTACTGCAATATCAGAGCTTATATACAAACACTTTATGTTAGAGCGGTAGACAATCTAACCGGATGTTGGAGTACACTACCAATAGAATTAAATGTAAACCCATCACCAAGCGCACCAATCAATGTTCCAAATATAGTAGTGTGTGACACCGATACCAATACGCAAAACGCTATTACCAATGTAAATTTGGCACAACAAACCGCAACAATATTGGCACAACAACCACTACCAGCCACGAGTTATATCGTTACGTACCACATTAATCCAACCGATGCAGCAACAGGTAATAGTGAAATTGTACCTATCACCAGTTACAATGCCACTAACGGACAAACGATTTGGGTACGCGTAGAAAACATCGCTACAGGTTGTTATAATGTAGGCTCATTCCAAGTGATTATCAACATACCACTTGTTGTAGCCACACCAACACCAATTAGCAAATGTGATGACGATGCCAACCCGAACGACCAGTTTACGAGCTTTGATTTAACCGTTCGCAGTATTGCACCAGCAGACCATACGCTACACTACTATCCAAGTCCAGCTATGGCACAGAGTAATACCAATGAAATCACCAACTTTACCAACTATACCAACACAGCACCAGCCGTGCAAACCTTAGGCGTAAAAATCACTACACCAGCAGGATGTGTTAGTTATACGACGTTAAACATTAGAGTATTACCAATTCCAGAGCCGTTAGACCCAAGTACTGCTACGCCAGAATTGGTTTTACCAGCGGAGTGTGAAAACGCGACCAACTCAGGACAACAAACCTTGGATTTAACTCTCAACGAAGCGTACATCAAAAACGGAGAAACAACCTTAGCGTTGCATTACTTCCCAACGCTGACTGATTTAGAGAACAATACTAATGAATTGCTTACGCCAAATGCTGCCTTAGTAGGCGATACGACGTTGACAGGCGATCCAATTGATTTAGTACAATACGTTTACATTGCTGTTTCTAGTCCAAACTATACCGATTATACGGGAAGAGATTGTTATACCATTGTCAAACAAGGATATATTGTTAATCCGTTGCCAACAGTCAATACCATCACGTATCGACTATGTGAAACAGCACCGATAGACCAAACAGAAACCTTTGATTTAACCTCACAAGCAGCAAGTCTTTTGGCAGGTAATGCTACAACGCCAAGCTCTACGTATAGTTTAACTTATTATACCGACGCGAGTTTATCAGCAGCAAGTCAAATCACTACACCAAGTGCTTTTACCAATACCAGCGATCCACAAATCATTTATGTGGTAGCAACCAACAACCTTACAGGCTGTCAAAGCGATGCAGCACCAATGACCTTAGCGGTAGAAGAAGCAGCCTTTGCAACAGGACCACAAATTGTATCTACTTGCGATGACTATGACAATCCTTATGATGGCGTATATCAATTGGATTTAACAACAACACTAACCGATGCCATATTAGCAGGCCAAGACCCAGCGATATTCTTAGTAAGCTATTATACTAGTCAAGTAGATGCCATTGCAGGAACCAACGCATTATCATTAGCCGAAGCACAAAGCTATACCACAGATGCTGATACCGATACTATTTGGGTAAAAGTAGAAAACAGCAGTAATACGATAGTTCCATTATGTTATGCCATTACTACGATAGATATCGACATTGAGCGTTATCCAAACCCAATTATAGATACAGAGAATGGAGTAAATACCATCTGTGTTAATTATGAAAACGACCAAGTTATTAGACCATTGACCTTAGAAAGTGGCATTACTAATCCATCGGATTACACCTTCGAATGGTTTGAAGGCACATCCACTACAGTGATAGGCACCGATCCAAACTATATAGTAGACACAGCCGAACCATCAGGAGCAACGAGAAGTTATACGGTCAAGGTAACGAGTATTAGTGCTTTAGGATGTTCAACAACATCAACCGCTTTTGAAGTCATTCAATCCGGACCAGCGGTTGTAGCCGCTGGAACAACAGGATATACGGTGACCAATGCATTTTCTGAGAACCAAATCATCACTGTAACGGTTGAAGGTTATGGCACCTACCAATACAGCATTGATGATGGACCACGACAAGACAGCAACATTTTTGAAAACGTAAGTTTTGGAGAACATACGATTTATGTTTGGGATACCGAAGGAGGCATTGCTTACAGCTGTGAAGTATTAGAAATCAACAATGTTCAGATTATAGACTATCCACACTATTTTACACCAAACGGCGATGGTATACACGACACGTGGAATATTGTTGGATTAAGTAACCAACCAACGGCAAAAATTTATATATTTGACCGCTATGGAAAACTACTAAAACAAATCAGTTCCACAGGCGATGGATGGGATGGAAGTTACAACGGTCAACCACTACCATCAACTGATTACTGGTTTAGTGTACAGTATTTAGAACAAAATGTAAGTAAGGAGTTTAAGGC
>NZ_SNXR01000009.1 GCF_004362665.1 Flavobacterium dankookense
GCAATACTATTTCTTAGTTCAGTATTTTTATTGGATTGTTCTGAATTATCATCATATAAGTTGGACTTATAGATGACTTTTGTAATTTTATTTTCTTCTGAAGTTATTTTTTTTTGTGAATATAAAGTAATGTTGAAAAACACGATTATTAATAGAAGTATTTTTTTATTTTATAAATTTTATACTACCAAAAATTTAGTAAGCCTATAAATTGTTGATGGTAGATAACAATTTTATATTTTAATTTTGCATTTTTATTGTTTTAATAATGTATTGCTATTAGTCCTTTAGAGAGGATTTTTTAAGTACTTTTAAATTAACACAGTTAAAATATGTTTGTAGTAGAAGAAAAAGTTCAACTAAATAAAAGAAGCATTTTTATCATTTATATGTAAATAACTATTTATTTTCTAATATCCCTTTTTCTACTATTTCATCTCTTTCATTTTCTGTTAAAACTTTTATATTTTGTAATTCATTTAAACTAAAGTTTAGCTGGGAATTAAAATTTATTTTACGCACTCCATATACGGCATTTCTTTCTTGTAATTCTAAAATTAGACCGGGAAGATTTCCATATCCATTTGGACCATGATTATAGGGTATATCAGGGCAAAACCATGCCGTTACAGGATGATTAAATACTTTATTTGGGCTTATAACTTGATAAGTATTTGTCGCTTTATAGCATTTATAATTGTCAATTAATTTAGTTTCAGTGGTTATAATCCAATTCTCTTTTTGTTTATTTTTTACATAAATATTTTCACCAAGAATACTACATTGTGTAAAAACAGAGTCTTTGTTAATAAATACTTTACCTGAATAATTTACAAAAAGTGGAGTAGAATAATTACTATTATCATCAGTTAGTTTATTGTAATGAAAGAACTTAGAATTGCCGTTTTTTAATAGAAGTTTAAATGTCTCTTTTTTTGCATTTAACATAGATCTTTCAAGCATTGATTTCAAGGTTTGATTGTTTTCAAATAAATTTTCCTCATGAAGTATTGCAATACCATATTCAACTTCAATTGTTTTTTCTTGAGAAAAAATTGAAAAATAGGAAAATAAAATTACTAAATATTTAAATTTATACATTTTGATTTTATTTTAAACCCATGTCGGTAGATAAAAATTATCTATGCAACATGGGTTATTGTTCTTAATAATTATTACTTTATTGAAACACTTTTTGGTAGTGCAGCACTCATACATTGAAAATAAGCGCTATTTGCATTAGCAGTCGATTGTGATACACTGTAACCTGATTCTCTAGAAGCTATGTAAACAGAAAAACTCAACGAATGACAAGCACTATTTACTACAATTTTTGTTTTGCTACTGACATCAACAATTTTTTTTTCTTTAAGATTAATAGTATTTCCCATCGAAACACTACTAAAAGCTATTAGTGCCACTGCACTAAAAAATAATTTTTTCATTTTTAAATGTTTAAAGTTAATGAATTATAATAATTTCTAACAAAACTTTTCTGCAGATGTTTTTTGTTAAGACAAACTTATAAGATTTACTTTATATAGTAAAACAATATTTTTCGAATGGATTTATTTTAATTACTCATCGATTCTTGACCAAAAAAAATATTCAATAAAGTGCTTTTAAAAATCGATTAACGTAAAAAATGAATTCATTTTTTTGGCAGTATATTATTTTGTCGATTATTTAGAATTAGTATAAATTTTTAAATAAGTCATTTTTAACTAAATTAATTTGATTAAAATCCAATTGTTATGGCAAAGCAGTTAAAATAATATCATATAAAAAGCAGAGTGTTTTTTTAATAATTAAATTAGATTTATAAGGAATTATTGCTTTTTGTTGATGTGTTAAACCTTATTTGATTAATCAGAAACCACACCAGTAATAGTGTGGGTTTGGGAGAAGGAAAGAGAAAAAAAAAGTAAAAAAAGAATTCTAGTCATTCATCATATTATTTTCCTTCAAAATTATTAAACTCATCTAGTTTCTTATTTAATTCTTCTTCTGTGAGTATTTTTGCAGTTTTCAGGAATTCTAAATTAAATTGTAAATCACTTTCTAAAGTTATTTTTTTTATACCAAAATTTACATTTCTTACTTGTAATTCTAGTATCAAACCTGGGAGATTACCATAACCATTAGGACCATAACTATAAGGCAGTTTAGGACAATACCAAGCTGTTACAGGATATTTGAAAGTTCCTTTAGGATTTATTACAGTATACGTGTTAGTGGCTTTAAAACATATATAGCTATCAATTATCTTTGTTTCAGTAGTTAGTATCCAATTTTCTATTTTATTCTCTTTAGTAAAAATATTATTTCCTAGCAGTTGAGATTCTTTAATTATGTCATTTTCTATGTTATATATAATACCCATATAATTTGCATAGATTTTTGCTAATCCAATTTCATAATTTTGCTCAATTCCGTTATTAACTTCATAAAATTTTGAACCTTTGTCACTAATTATTAAACCAAAAGTTAATTTATTAGCTTCCTTTACAGCATTTAAAAATGTATCTGCAAACATTTTATCTTTTGTAAATGAACCATTATCATCATATATTTTTACACCATATTCAATATAGGCACTGTTTTTTTGACCAAAACAGAATTGAATTGACAATAAAATTATAATTATTAAATTTTTAGATTTCATAGTTTTTGTAGGCATATTAAATTAAATATTTTAATTTAATATGCCTTGTTTAATTAGTTAAGTTTTAAAGCTTTTCCCATACAATTAAAATAGACACTAGATGCACCTGCTGACGCTTGTTGTTGTGTAGCACCTTGTGATATTAAGTGGTTGTAATAGAAAAACTTGTATGTAAGACATTCAGTAGGAGTAGTATTTAAAATTTCTATTTTCTCTTCTTTTTGTTCAGTACAAACATTTTTAATGTCAATAGTATTTGCCATACTAACACTACTGAATGCAACTAGTGCAACTGCACTAAAAAATAATTTTTTCATTTTTAAATGTTTAAAGTTGATGAATTATAATAATTTCTAACAAAACTTAAACTGCAGTTGTTTTTTATTAAGACAAACTTATAAGATTTACTTTATATAGTAAAACAATATTTTTCGAATGGATTTATTTTAATTACTCAACGATTCTTGACCAAAAAAAATATTC
>NZ_SNXR01000010.1 GCF_004362665.1 Flavobacterium dankookense
TTAATTTTAAAAAAGATAATTTCCTACTTAAATGCAGTTCGTCGATATTTTTATTTAGGCATAAAAACAAAAAAACCACTCTAAAAGTGGTTTTAAATAAATTATGCGGATAAATAAATCCGATTTATGGGTATCGTAAATCCTTGTTTGAGAATAACTCGCTGATCAGTCAAAGCCCACACAGTGGTTTCGACTACTTTTTTAGACTCATTGTCTTCAAAATAAATTTTAATTTTAGAATGCTCTAAATTACCAAGTGATAAAGCTCGGTTTAAATCAACGAATCGTTGTTTAATATCTTCGTCAGAAATAAGAACTTCGCCATTAGGGAAAGACAATGATTGTATTTTTTCTTTTTCTATGATTTCAAAATTTGTTTCCATAAGAATAGTTTTTAGGTTAATAGATTTAGATTAAGGGAAAATAAAATTAATAAAATATATTTGTAAAAATGATTGTTTAACAAAAAAATATTAAAATAATTTGGAAATAACTATTTCAAAATCAAATTTATCTGCTACAATTAGCTCAAAAGGTGCTGAATTAAAGTCACTTAGCAACAGTCAAACAAAAAGAGAATACATCTGGAATGGAAATCCTGAATTTTGGGGAAAGCACTCACCTATTCTATTTCCAATTGTTGGAACATTAAAGAACAATAGCTATTCCTATAATGATAAAAATTATGAACTACCAAGACATGGTTTTGCTAGAGATTTGAATTTTGAATTAATTTATAAATCCGATTGTGAAGCTATCTTTTCATTAAAATCATATGATGAAACTCTAAAAAAGTATCCATTTAACTTTGAACTGCAACTCATTTATACTTTATCGGAAAGCTATTTGACAGTTTGCTACAAAGTTTTTAATGAAAATCAATTTGAAATGCCTTTTTCAATTGGTGGTCATCCGGCTTTTGCATTAAATAACAACTTTGATAACTATTCGCTTCAATTTGAAAACGACGAAGTAATAGAATGCTACCTTCTTGAAAATGATTTACTATCACAAAAAACATTAAAAATAGAATTAAAAGAAAAAAATCTTCCTCTATCCTATTCGCTTTTTAAGAATGACGCATTAGTTTTTAAACAATTGAATTCTAAAAAGATAAGTTTACTTGAAAATGATAAACCAATATTAGATTTTAGTTTTAATGATTTTCCAAACTTTGGTATTTGGACCAAACAAAATGCTCCATTTATTTGTCTTGAACCTTGGCTTGGATATGCCGATACAACTATAAGCAATGGAAATATTCTTAAAAAAGAAGGAATATATTTGCTTCAACCAGGCTGTCAAAAAACAGCAGAATTTAGTATTGATGTTTTAAAGATTTAAAATATGATAACAATTAATTTTTTGCCTTTTCAAAATTTAGAAACAGAACGACTACTTCTTCGTAGAGTTTCTGTTGAAGATGTTCATGAAGTTTTAGCACTTCGCGGAAATCCTGAAACAATGAAATACATTCCACGACCAATTATAAAAACCATTGAAGAAGCAATGGAACATATCAACATGATCAATGAAAAAATTGATGCTAATATTGGCATAAATTGGGCTATTACTTTAAAAGAAAGCACTAAATTAATTGGCATCATCGGACATTATAGAATTCAACCCGAAAATCATCGTTCTGAAATTGGCTATATGATTTTACCAGAATACAATGGCAAAGGAATAACTTCTGAGGCTATAAAAGCGGTTATAAACTATGGATTTGAACAAATGCAACTTCATTCCATAGAAGCCGTTATTGATCCTGAAAATAGTGCGTCAGAGAAAGTTTTACAAAAAAATGGCTTTGTAAAAGAAGCTCACATTTTAGAAAATGAATTATGGGAAGGAAAATTTTGGGATACCGTTATCTATTCGTTATTGAGAAGAAATTTTAAAAAATAATTATTATGGTAACTTTGGTAATGTTCTAATATACAATTCTTCCACTTTTTTTCTTGCCCAATCGGTTTTTCGTAGAAAAGTTAAACTGGATTTGATGGATGGATTTTCTTTAAAACAACGAATGTTTATCAATTCGCCCAAGGTGTCAAAACTATAAAAAGCAACTAGTTCTTCAAGGATTTTTTGAAGTGTAATTCCATGAAGCGGATTATTGGAAGAATTTTTTATCATAAAGCAAAGTTACAAAAGTATTGCTGCTTTACGCATTTGTTGTTACATTTGCCATCCGATGCTAAAAACAATAAACATATTAAATAAACGTGCCAAATTTGATTATGAAATAATCGAAACCTACACGGCTGGAATTGTTCTAACTGGAACAGAGATAAAATCTATTCGCTTAGGAAAAGCTAACATAACAGAAGGTTTTTGCGAATTTAATAATGGAGAATTATTTGCCATAAATACACAAATTGATGAATATTTGTATGGAAATCAATTTAATCATAAAGCAAAAAGTGAACGCAAATTATTGCTCAACAAAAAAGAACTAAAAAAACTTGAAAGAGCGATTGAAACCAAAGGATTAACAATTATTCCATTAAAATTGTTTACTAACGAAAAAGGAATTGCCAAACTTGATATTGGTCTTTGTAGAGGAAAGAAAACCTATGACAAACGTGAATCACTCAAGGAACAAGATGTTAAACGAGATATAGATAGAATAAAAAAGGAATTTAAATAAAATTTTATTTTTAACTTTTATAAAACAAAAAAACCACTCAATCGAGTGGTTTTTTTATTTAATCATTTATCGTTTAAGCGAGAAGTGCGCCTTAAACTCCTTACTTACATTTTGTTCTAAATACTGTACACTAAACCAGTAATCGGTTGATGGTAGTGGTTGACCGTTGTAACTTCCATCCCA